>NZ_JBIPAO010000027.1:0-201 GCF_050498925.1 Enterococcus sp. AZ163 | reverse complement strand
ACGAGCGATTCAGCAAGTGAATCAGGCAGCTATAGTGGAAGTACGTCAGTAAGTACAAGCGACAGTACAAGGACTAGCACATCACTAAGTGATTCAAGTTCAACTAGCACAAGTATCAGTAATAGTGATAGTGACAGTTTGAGTACCTCGATTAGTGATTCAAGATCAGAAAGTACCAGCATCAGTGATAGCGACAGTGCA
>NZ_JBIPAO010000026.1:0-206 GCF_050498925.1 Enterococcus sp. AZ163 | reverse complement strand
GTGCTTAGACTTGCACTGTCGCTGTTACTAATGCTTGTACTATCAGACCTTGAATCACTAATCGAGGTACTCAAGCTTTCACTGTCACTATTACTGATACTTGTGCTAGTTGAACTTGAATCACTTAGTGATGTGCTTGTACTTGTGCTATCACTTGTACTTACTGACGAGCTTCCACTAAAGCTGCCTGATTCACTTGCTGAATC
>NZ_JBIPAO010000025.1:0-206 GCF_050498925.1 Enterococcus sp. AZ163 | reverse complement strand
AGGCAGCTTTAGCGGAAGCACGTCGGTAAGTACAAGCGATAGCACAAGTACAAGCACATCGGTTAGCGATTCAAGATCAGAAAGCACCAGCATCAGTGATAGCGACAGTGCAAGTCTAAGCACATCGATCAGCGAATCAATTTGCACATCGATTTCCGACAGTGCAAGTGATTCAGCAAGTGAATCGGGCAGCTACAGTGGAAGTA
>NZ_JBIPAO010000024.1:0-222 GCF_050498925.1 Enterococcus sp. AZ163 | reverse complement strand
TTAAACACGAACAATCACTACAGAAACAATAGCAACAAATAGAAAGAAGGTCTACTAAATGACGCTGTCAGATTATCAGCAAGCCCAAAATGAGTATGAGAAACACACTACTGAGTTGACTAAAGTGATAAAGGTGCATCAAGAAGACCCCGATCTGTCACACTCTATAGGTAGTGATAAAAATTGTGCATATTGTGATCAGTATAAAAAGTTAAACCAGCT
>NZ_JBIPAO010000023.1:0-226 GCF_050498925.1 Enterococcus sp. AZ163 | reverse complement strand
ACTGTCGGAAATCGATGTGCTGATCGATTCACTGATCGACGTACTTAGACTTGCACTTTCACTGTTACTAATGCTCGTGCTAGTTGAGCTTGAATCGCTAACCGATGTGCTGGTGCTTGTACTATCGCTTGTGCTTACTGACGTACTTCCACTGTAGCTGCCTGATTCACTTGCTGAATCGCTCACACTATCCGAAATTGATGTGCTGATTGATTCGCTGATCGAT
>NZ_JBIPAO010000022.1:0-255 GCF_050498925.1 Enterococcus sp. AZ163 | reverse complement strand
ATGCTTAGACTTGCACTGTCACTGTTACTAATGCTTGTACTGATTGAGCTTGAGTCACTTAGTGACGTGCTTACACTTGTGCTTTCGCTATCACTATTGCTTGTACTATCGGACCTTGAATCACTAATCGAGGTACTCAAGCTTTCACTGTCACTATTACTGATGCTGGTGCTGGTTGAACTAGAATCACTGATTGATGTGCTAGTGCTTGTACTGTCACTTGTACTTACTGACGTACTTCCACTGTAGCTGCCC
>NZ_JBIPAO010000021.1:0-267 GCF_050498925.1 Enterococcus sp. AZ163 | reverse complement strand
TTGCCGCGCAAGTTAGATCATCCAAGTTTGGATGGTCTTTTTTTGTTTAAAATAATGATGGTAAAAAAAATTGAGTTAGCTGTTGACTTTTTCTGCGTTAATTGATATGATACAAAACGTTGGTAAATGTTATTCCAACAGCAAAGTCATGAGTAAATTTTTTGCGATTCATTCAAAATACTTATTGACACTTCAGATGATTTAAGTTATTATAACTAAGTTGCTGATTTATAGCTTGATTTTTTTAAATGGAATTGATTAAAAAAA
>NZ_JBIPAO010000020.1:0-330 GCF_050498925.1 Enterococcus sp. AZ163 | reverse complement strand
ACCTGATTCACTTGCTGAATCACTCGCACTATCTGAAATCGATGTGCTGATTGATTCGCTAATCGACGTACTGATACTTGCACTGTCGCTATCACTGATGCTGGTACTTTCTGATCTTGAATCGCTAATCGAGTTACTCAAGCTGTCACTGTCACTATTACTAATACTTGTGCTAGTTGAACTTGAATCACTTAGTGATGTGCTTGTGCTTGTACTGTCACTTGTACTTACTGACGTACTTCCACTGTAGCTGCCCGATTCACTTGCTGAATCGCTCGTGCTGTCGGAAATCGATGTGCTGATTGATTCGCTAATCGACGTACTGATACT
>NZ_JBIPAO010000019.1:0-691 GCF_050498925.1 Enterococcus sp. AZ163 | reverse complement strand
AATTTAAGGATCTACCAAAATTCAAAGACGGACAAGAGATCGTTTATACGGTGACTGAAAATACTGTAAAAGATTATACAACTAAGATTAAGGGCTACAATATTACCAATACGTATAATCCAGGAAAAATTAGTGGGACTGTAACCAAGCGTTGGGAAGATGCTAATAATCAAGATGGACTTCGTCCAGACAGTATCAAGATTCAATTATATGCTAATGGAAAAAAACAAGGTCAGCCTGTTGAATTAACTGAAAAAGGACATTGGACCTATTCTTGGAAAGAATTAGACGCAACAGATAAAGATGGAAAAGGAATTCACTATTCAATCAAAGAAGTTGATGTCGTTAATGGCTATGCTGCAACAATCACAGGTGAAAACACAGGAAATCTGTTAATTACCAATACGCATACGCCAACAACTCCTAACAAACCAAAAACACCGACAAAATCTGAGACACCAAGCACACCTGGGAAACATTTACCGAAAACAGGAGAAATAAACGCCATTTGGTGGACTGTAGTAGGTGCACTGTTGATTAGTAGTATCGGTGGGTATCTTTATTTTAGAAAAAAAGTAGAACGTTAGAAGAAGCTAAACGTTAAATCAAAAACGAATGATTAACATTTAAATCATGTTGTTCGTTCGTTTTTCTATGGTCCTTTTTTGTACGGTTGCATGATGAACCCCAA
>NZ_JBIPAO010000018.1:0-850 GCF_050498925.1 Enterococcus sp. AZ163 | reverse complement strand
TCTCCAGGATCTTACACTAAAAAACGAACGTAGGAGTAGGGAAGGGCTAAGTACGTTTTTGCTGAACCTTTTTAGCCTATCTATGTCGTAGAACCTGTCTTACTGGAAAGAAGTACTAAAGATCCAAACTTCGCACAGCCGTATCCTTTTCCTCTTGAGTAATTCCAATATAACGTAAGGTTTCTCGCTGGCTGCTATGATTCAATAGGTCTTGGATCAATGTGAGATCTGTTTTGTTCTTATACATAAAGTACCCAAATGTCTTTCTCATGCTATGGGTGCCAATACTCGTTAACCCCACACGATCCGCAGCGTTTGATAATATCCGCCATAGTGAAACACGTGACAGCGGTTGATCTACTCCTTTTTGGGAAGGGAAGAGGTAGCGATTAAAATTTCTTGTGGCCAACTCTTCAGGAAAATGATCCAGTGTGTATTTCTCAATACGCTTTCTCAACTTCTTTGAGATAAACACTGAATTGTTTTTACCCGTCTTTTTTTCTTTCATGGCTAGGCGCTCTCTAGCGATCACTTTGTTTCTTGAAATTTCTAAAACATCTTCCAGCTTCAGTGTTCGTAAATCTGAGATCCGATAGGCGGTATTAATTCCCAATGTAAATAAGAGCACATTTCGATCACCGAAACGGTCGTCAGCTAAAATTACCTTCATCGCATCGATCTTTTTTTTGTCTCGAATCGGTTCGACAAACTCCATATTTATTCCTCCAAACAAATGTAACATAATTACATTATACCACTAGTTATGTTACATTAAAAGCGGGCCGAATAAAAAACGGCTCTGGAAATTTAGAAATTTCCTTAGAGCCGCAAGGGATTGAGCTATTTCGAT
>NZ_JBIPAO010000017.1:0-926 GCF_050498925.1 Enterococcus sp. AZ163 | reverse complement strand
CCTAGCCGGCAGCAGCTGCTGCACCTCTTGCAGCCGGAAATGTGCGCTCAAAAACCGAACGAGCATGCCACCTGGCACACAGGATATCGCACTAAAAACCGAACGTAGGAATAGGGAAGGGGCTAAGTACGTTTTTGCTGAACCTTTTTAGCCTATCTATGTCTTAGAACCTGTCTTACTGGAAAGAAGTACTAAAGATCCAAACTTCGTACAGCAGTATCCTTTTCCTCTTGAGTAATTCCAATATAGCGTAAGGTTTCTCGCTGGCTGCTATGATTCAATAGGTCTTGGATCAATGTGAGATCTGTTTTGTTCTTATACATAAAGTACCCAAATGTCTTTCTCATGCTATGGGTGCCAATATTCGTTAATCCCACACGATCCGCAGCGTTTGATAATATCCGCCATAGTGAAACACGAGCCAGCGGTTGATCTACTCCTTTTTGAGAAGGGAAGAGATAGCGATCAAAATTTCTTGTGGCCAACTCTTCAGGAAAATGATCCTGTGTATATTTCTCAATACGCTTTCTCAACTTCTTTGAAATAAACACCGAATTGTTTTTACCGGTCTTTTTTTCTTTCATGGCCAGGCGCTCTCTAGCGATCACTTTGTTTCTTGAAATTTCTAAAACATCTTCCAGCTTCAGTGTTCGTAAATCAGATATCCGATAGGCGGTATTAATTCCCAATGTAAACAAGAGCACGTTTCGATCACCGAAACGATCGTCAGCTAAAATCACCTTCATCGCATCGATCTTTTTTTTGTCTCGAATCGGTTCGACAAACTCCATTTTTATCCCTCCAAACAAATGTAACATAATCGCATTATAGCACTGATTAAGTTACATTAAAAGGTGGCCGAATAAAAAACGACTCTGGAAATTTCTAAATTTCCTTAGAGCCGCAAGGGATAGAGCTATTTCAAA
>NZ_JBIPAO010000016.1:0-1223 GCF_050498925.1 Enterococcus sp. AZ163 | reverse complement strand
CGCTGCTGCCACAAATGCCCCTAAGTCTGAAGTGTTAGAAACCATTGAAGACACGCGAGAAGTTAAGAATGGCAAAGAAGAATTCACGGTAGACTTCCAATACTATGCGAAAAAATACAACTTGAAAAAGGGCGAAAAACTGGTTGTGACGCATGAAGTATTTAATGATGAAAAGCATACAGACAAATACACCGAGCACTTCGATTTAAATAATGAAAAACAAACCATCCGCCCTGAGAAAGTAGAAGAAAAACCAGTGACTCCAGCTGTAAAAGAAACACCAAAGGAAACTCCAAAAGAAAAAACAATGCCTCAAACGAGTCAAAGTAATAAGAAATCTATCTTGCCAATCTTCTTAGCGAGTGTTGGCGTGATTGCTACGGGTGTGATTGTTCATGATGTTAAATTCAAAAAGAGTCGTTGATGGCTCATGGTAGTAAAAAAAATTACAGTCAAAAAAAGAAAATATCTTAGTAAAGGAGCAATGATCGCTATTGCTCTTTTATTTATTTTGTCAGTTGGCGCTTATACAAGTTATCGTCATTTTCTGACACGAGACTTGAAACAGGAAAAAGTGCATGCTGCGGAAGTAAAAAGGAACGCTTCGTTGAATGAAAAAACTTCTCCAAAATTGATTACTTATGAGCTAAACGATGTTGTAGAAGTAAGCGCTGATGATGTGGTAGCCGCCAATTTTAGGAATGCTAGAGGTACTAGCAAGAAAATTCTAACTGGTGGAATGTACATGCCAGATACAAACATCCATTTAGGCATATTTAAGGGATTTTACGGCGATAACCAATATTTAGGTGCATGTACCTACTATGACGCTGAGAACAGCAGCGAGAGACAATTAGGCAAAGGAAATTATGTTTTAGTTGGTCACAATATGGCAAGTAGAACGTCTTTATTTGCTCCATTGAAAAACTCGAAAATTGGCAGTTATGTTTATCTAACTGATTATCAAGAAGTATTCACTTTTCGAGTAACCAGTAATGATGTGTTCAATGATACAAGGACGGACTTGTTAGAAGATATTCCTGACGACGAAACACCGATTTGTACCCTGGTAACTTGCTACGGCGGTGCTGGTACTAAGAGACGTCGAATCGTGCAGGGTGAGTTGATAGAACAAAAAACTCTTTCTAATAGTCCAGCTCATGTTAAAGAAGCTTTTCAAGTGAATTAAATCAATGAAAAAAGAATAATATCCCCCCTACTTT
>NZ_JBIPAO010000015.1:0-1236 GCF_050498925.1 Enterococcus sp. AZ163 | reverse complement strand
TAAAGTAGGGGGGATATTATTCTTTTTTCATTGATTTAATTCACTTGAAAAGCTTCTTTAACATGAGCTGGACTATTAGAAAGAGTTTTTTGTTCTATCAACTCACCCTTCACGATTCGACGTCTCTTAGTACCAGCACCGCCGTAGCAAGTTACTAGGGTACAAATCGGTGTTTCGTCGTCAGGAATATCTTCTAACAAGTCCGTCCTTGTATCATTGAACACATCATTACTGGTTACTCGAAAAGTGAATACTTCTTGATAATCAGTTAAATAAACATAACTGCCAATTTTCGAGTTTTTCAATGGAGCAAATAAAGATGTTCTACTTGCCATATTGTGACCAACTAAAACATAATTTCCTTTGCCTAATTGTCTCTCGCTGCTGTTCTCAGCATCATAGTAGGTACATGCACCTAAATATTGGTTATCGCCGTAAAACCCCTTAAAGATGCCTAAATGGATGTTTGTATCTGGCATGTACATTCCTCCAGTTAGAATTTTCTTGCTGGTACCTCTAGCATTCCTAAAATTGGCGGCTACCACATCATCAGCGCTTACTTCTACAACATCGTTTAGATCATAAGTAATCAATTTTGGAGAAGTTTTTTCATTCAACGAAGCGTTCCTTTTTACTTCCGCAGCATGCACTTTTTCCTGTTTCAAATCTCGTGCCAGAAAATGACGATAACTTGTATAAGCGCCCGCTGACAGAATAAATAAAAGAGCAATAGCGATCATTGCTCCTTTACTAAGATATTTTCTTTTTTTGACTGTAATTTTTTTTACTACCATAAGCCATCAACGACTCTTTTGGAATTTAACATCATAAACAATCACACCCGTAGCAATCACACCAACACTTGCTAAGAAGATTGGCAAGACAGATTTCTTATTACTTTGACTCGTTTGAGGCATTGTTTTTTCTTGTGGAGTCTCTTTTGGAGTTTCCTTTGGTGTTTCTTTTACAGCTGGAGTCACTGGTTTTTCTTCTACTTTCTCAGGGCGGATGGTTTGTTTCTCATTATTTAAATCGAAGTGCTCGGTGTATTTGTCTGTATGCTTTTCATCATTAAACACTTCATGCGTTACAACCAGTTTTTCGCCCTTTTTCAAATTGTATTTCTTCGCATAGTATTGGAAGTCTACCGTGAATTCCTCTTTTCCATTCTTGACTTCTCGTGTGTCTTTAATGGTTTCTAACACTTCAGACTTAGGGTCTTTTGTGGCAGCTGCA
>NZ_JBIPAO010000014.1:0-1382 GCF_050498925.1 Enterococcus sp. AZ163 | reverse complement strand
AACCAAGAAGTGACCGGATCCTCTATCTTAACTAAAGAAGATGAAGAAACCAAGAAGGACACACAAGGCCGGGCTTCGTTTGAAGGTGCTGAGTACGGTTTGTTCTATAAAGATGGTAAACCTGTGAAATGGACGGATCGGGTAAAACCTGAGTTGACAAACGGCACGAAAGTAAAAATGGACGATGATTCTGTTGTTATTCGTATTGACGATAAAGATCAGACCGCTGGAGTGAAGCACTTAGCACTAAATGGCTATTATTGGCTAGAAACGAAAGCGCCCGAAGGGTACCAACTTGATTCAACAAAACGTGAATTTGAACTGAAGTACAAAGATCAAGACACGAAAGTTGTTTCCACTGACGTGACTTCCCAAGAAAAGGTCATTAAATTGTCAATCGACGGCTTTAAGTACCTGCAATCCAAATCCGGAAAAGTGAATTCTGGCTACAACGGGATCAAGTTTGCTCTGACACCGATTGATCCAACAAAAGGTGAACCTGTAGAAGTTGAAACACAAACAGATGCGAACGGTTATGATGGCTATTGGGCGTTCAAAGAGTTTCCTTATGGCGATTATCGTATTTCTGAAGTAGCCGCACCAGATGGCTACAAGAAAATGACAGACCTGATCTTAAAATCTACGTTCGATACAGAAAAACGTGAATACAATGTGACAATTACAGAAGAAGGACAAAAGGAACCAATCAAAACGCTGACTGTTGAAGAAAGTAAGATCAATGCAGGGTCCAACCATATTTCTCTAGGCAAGTTAATGATTACCAACGATTTGGTTAAAGCGCCTCAGATTTCCACTAAAGCAAGTGTAGATGGGAAACAAACATTTGTGCCAGGAAAAGAAACACCGATGAAAGATACGATCAGCCTTTCTGATCTGAATAAAGGCGGAAATTATCGCCTAAGAGGAATCAAACTGTGGAGAATCCAAAATGATGACAAAGAAAACGCCACAGTTGTCTATGAAGCAGACGAAGATTTTGTCGCTGAAAAAGAAACCATGGAAAAAGTCGTTGAAACTATCGTAGATACGTCAAACGATGATGAAAATACGAGGTATGTTTGGACAGAAGCACTCGACGAATTGGATAAAGAGGGCAATGGGAAAGAAGCGGCAGATCACAACGATTTAGACAACAAAGAACAAACAGTGACGCCAGAAATTCCTAATGTGCCTGAAGAGGAACCAAAAATTGAAACGTTGTTTACTACGCTGAATGGTGATCAGGAAATAGACGCGACAAAGGATCAAAAGCTTGCGGACAAAGTAAGTCAAGAATTTCCTGAATCACAAATTGGTCAGAAAAAGTATTGGATTCACAAATTGCACAAGGTCCAAGATACAAAAGCTACGACAAGCAGCGA
>NZ_JBIPAO010000013.1:0-1672 GCF_050498925.1 Enterococcus sp. AZ163 | reverse complement strand
TATAGAAGCAAACAACATAGCAAGCAATTGCTAGCGAATCAATTTTTAAATTGAGCTTAACAGTCGCAAGACTGTTTCAAACACTTTTTATGAGAGTTTGATCCTGGCTCAGGACGAACGCTGGCGGCGTGCCTAATACATGCAAGTCGAACGCTTTTTCTTCCACCGGAGCTTGCTCCACCGGAAGAAAAGGAGTGGCGAACGGGTGAGTAACACGTGGGTAACCTACCCTCGAGCGGGGGATAACACTTGGAAACAGGTGCTAATACCGCATAACAAAGAAAACCGCATGGTTTTCTTTTGAAAGGCGCTTTTGCGTCACTCGAGGATGGACCCGCGGTGCATTAGCTAGTTGGTGAGGTAACGGCTCACCAAGGCAACGATGCATAGCCGACCTGAGAGGGTGATCGGCCACATTGGGACTGAGACACGGCCCAAACTCCTACGGGAGGCAGCAGTAGGGAATCTTCGGCAATGGACGAAAGTCTGACCGAGCAACGCCGCGTGAGTGAAGAAGGTTTTCGGATCGTAAAACTCTGTTGTTAGAGAAGAACAAGGGTGAGAGTAAAAAGTTCACCCCTTGACGGTATCTAACCAGAAAGCCACGGCTAACTACGTGCCAGCAGCCGCGGTAATACGTAGGTGGCAAGCGTTGTCCGGATTTATTGGGCGTAAAGCGAGCGCAGGCGGTTTCTTAAGTCTGATGTGAAAGCCCCCGGCTCAACCGGGGAGGGTCATTGGAAACTGGGAAACTTGAGTGCAGAAGAGGAGAGTGGAATTCCATGTGTAGCGGTGAAATGCGTAGATATATGGAGGAACACCAGTGGCGAAGGCGGCTCTCTGGTCTGTAACTGACGCTGAGGCTCGAAAGCGTGGGGAGCAAACAGGATTAGATACCCTGGTAGTCCACGCCGTAAACGATGAGTGCTAAGTGTTGGAGGGTTTCCGCCCTTCAGTGCTGCAGCTAACGCATTAAGCACTCCGCCTGGGGAGTACGACCGCAAGGTTGAAACTCAAAGGAATTGACGGGGGCCCGCACAAGCGGTGGAGCATGTGGTTTAATTCGAAGCAACGCGAAGAACCTTACCAGGTCTTGACATCCTTTGACCACTCTAGAGATAGAGCTTCCCCTTCGGGGGCAAAGTGACAGGTGGTGCATGGTTGTCGTCAGCTCGTGTCGTGAGATGTTGGGTTAAGTCCCGCAACGAGCGCAACCCTTATTGTTAGTTGCCATCATTTAGTTGGGCACTCTAGCGAGACTGCCGGTGACAAACCGGAGGAAGGTGGGGATGACGTCAAATCATCATGCCCCTTATGACCTGGGCTACACACGTGCTACAATGGGAAGTACAACGAGTCGCGAAGTCGCGAGGCTAAGCTAATCTCTTAAAGCTTCTCTCAGTTCGGATTGTAGGCTGCAACTCGCCTACATGAAGCCGGAATCGCTAGTAATCGCGGATCAGCACGCCGCGGTGAATACGTTCCCGGGCCTTGTACACACCGCCCGTCACACCACGAGAGTTTGTAACACCCGAAGTCGGTGAGGTAACCTTTTGGAGCCAGCCGCCTAAGGTGGGATAGATGATTGGGGTGAAGTCGTAACAAGGTAGCCGTATCGGAAGGTGCGGCTGGATCACCTCCTTTCTAAGGATAAGCTAGGATGCAGCAATGC
>NZ_JBIPAO010000012.1:0-3148 GCF_050498925.1 Enterococcus sp. AZ163 | reverse complement strand
CGTCCTACTCTCACAAAGGGAAACCCTTCACTACAATCGGCGCTAAGAAGCTTAACTTCTGTGTTCGGCATGGGAACAGGTGTATCCTTCTTGCCATCGCCACCACACTATTTACTTGAGTAAACTTCGCTCACTCAAAACTGGATCAGAAAATAAACTCTTCCGAGTTTTTTTGGTTAAGTCCTCGATCGATTAGTATCAGTCCGCTCCATACATCACTGCACTTCCACTTCTGACCTATCTACCTGATCTTCTCTCAGGGATCTTACTTTCTTAAAGAAATGGGAAATCTCATCTTGAGGTGGGCTTCACACTTAGATGCTTTCAGCGTTTATCCCTTCCCTACATAGCTACCCAGCGATGCCTCTGGCGAGACAACTGGTACACCAGCGGTAAGTCCATCCCGGTCCTCTCGTACTAAGGACAGATCCTCTCAAATTTCCAACGCCCGCGACGGATAGGGACCGAACTGTCTCACGACGTTCTGAACCCAGCTCGCGTGCCGCTTTAATGGGCGAACAGCCCAACCCTTGGGACCGACTACAGCCCCAGGATGCGACGAGCCGACATCGAGGTGCCAAACCTCCCCGTCGATGTGGACTCTTGGGGGAGATAAGCCTGTTATCCCCAGGGTAGCTTTTATCCGTTGAGCGATGGCCCTTCCATGCGGAACCACCGGATCACTAAGCCCGACTTTCGTCCCTGCTCGAGTTGTAGCTCTCGCAGTCAAGCTCCCTTGTGCCTTTACACTCTGCGAATGATTTCCAACCATTCTGAGGGAACCTTTGGGCGCCTCCGTTACTCTTTAGGAGGCGACCGCCCCAGTCAAACTGCCCATCTGACACTGTCTCCCAGCCCGTTTAGGGCTGTGGGTTAGAGTGGCCATAACACAGGGGTAGTATCCCACCATTGCCTCAGCCGAAACTGGCGTCCCGGCGTCTAAGGCTCCTACCTATCCTGTACATGTGGTACAGACACTCAATATCAAACTGCAGTAAAGCTCCATGGGGTCTTTCCGTCCTGTCGCGGGTAACCTGCATCTTCACAGGTACTAAAATTTCACCGAGTCTCTCGTTGAGACAGTGCCCAAATCGTTACGCCTTTCGTGCGGGTCGGAACTTACCCGACAAGGAATTTCGCTACCTTAGGACCGTTATAGTTACGGCCGCCGTTTACTGGGGCTTCAATTCGTACCTTCGCTTACGCTAAGCACTCCTCTTAACCTTCCAGCACCGGGCAGGCGTCAGCCCCTATACGTCATCTTTCGATTTTGCAGAGACCTGTGTTTTTGATAAACAGTCGCTTGGGCCTATTCACTGCGGCTGATCGTTAGATCAGCACCCCTTCTCCCGAAGTTACGGGGTCATTTTGCCGAGTTCCTTAACGAGAGTTCGCTCGCTCACCTTAGGATGCTCTCCTCGACTACCTGTGTCGGTTTACGGTACGGGCCGTTGTTTTCTCACTAGAAGCTTTTCTTGGCAGTGTGACATCAGGAACTTCGGTACTGTTATTTCCCTCCCCGTCACAACTTGTCCTTAAAGAAGTAAGCATTTGACTCACCTCAAGACTCATTGCTTGGACAGACATTTCCGATCGTCTGATTCCTTAGCCTACTGCGTCCCTCCATTGCTCAAACAAAAACAACGGGTACAGGAATATCAACCTGTTATCCATCGCCTACGCCTTTCGGCCTCGGCTTAGGTCCCGACTAACCCTGGGCGGACGAGCCTTCCCCAGGAAACCTTAGTCATACGGTGGACAGGATTCTCACCTGTCTTTCGCTACTCATACCGGCATTCTCACTTCTAAGCGCTCCAGCAGTCCTCACGATCTACCTTCAACGCCCTTAGAACGCTCTCCTACCATCGTACCATTGGTACGATCCACAGCTTCGGTAGTATGTTTAGCCCCGGTACATTTTCGGCGCAGGGTCACTCGACTAGTGAGCTATTACGCACTCTTTAAATGGTGGCTGCTTCTAAGCCAACATCCTAGTTGTCTGTGCAACCCCACATCCTTTTCCACTTAACATACATTTTGGGACCTTAGCTGGTGGTCTGGGCTGTTTCCCTTTCGACTATGGATCTTATCACTCACAGTCTGACTCCCAGAGATGAATGAATGGCATTCGGAGTTTATCTGAATTCGGTAACCCGAGATGGGCCCCTAGTCCAAACAGTGCTCTACCTCCATCATTCTCACTCTGAGGCTAGCCCTAAAGCTATTTCGGAGAGAACCAGCTATCTCCAAGTTCGTTTGGAATTTCTCCGCTACCCACACCTCATCCCCGCACTTTTCAACGTACGTGGGTTCGGTCCTCCAGTGCGTTTTACCGCACCTTCAACCTGGACATGGGTAGATCACATGGTTTCGGGTCTACGACCACTTACTCATTCGCCCATTTCAGACTCGCTTTCGCTGCGGCTCCGTCTTTTCGACTTAACCTCGCAAGTAATCGTAACTCGCCGGTTCATTCTACAAAAGGCACGCCATCACCCATTAACGGGCTTTGACTTGTTGTAGGCACACGGTTTCAGGATCTATTTCACTCCCCTTCCGGGGTGCTTTTCACCTTTCCCTCACGGTACTGGTTCACTATCGGTCACTAGGGAGTATTTAGCCTTGGGAGATGGTCCTCCCGGATTCCGACGGAATTCCTCGTGTTCCGCCGTACTCAGGATCCTCCTAGGTGCTATCCAAATTTCATCTACGGGGCTTTTACCCTCTCTCGCAGACTTTTCCAAGTCCTTCGATTATTTGAATAAACTACCATATCGGAGTCCTACAACCCCAAGATGCAAGCATCTTGGTTTGGGCTTTTCCCGTTTCGCTCGCCGCTACTCAGGGAATCGAATTTTCTTTCTCTTCCTGCAGGTACTTAGATGTTTCAGTTCTCTGCGTCTACCTCTAATCAGCTATGTATTCACTGAAAAGTAACATCCTATCAAAGATGTTGGGTTTCCCCATTCGGAAATCTCCGGATCAAAGCTTACTTACAGCTCCCCGAAGCATATCGGTGTTAGTCCCGTCCTTCATCGGCTCCTAGTGCCAAGGCATCCACCGTGCGCCCTTATTCACTTAACCTTATCAACCTTACGGTTGGTTCTTGATCTTCTCTTCTAGCGATAGAAGTCCGATCAATAAAAAA
>NZ_JBIPAO010000011.1:0-6069 GCF_050498925.1 Enterococcus sp. AZ163 | reverse complement strand
TCAGGAAAAACTTATGCAACAGTTGAAGACACTCGAAAGAGATAATTCGGTTGAGGAGCTCATAACTCATCAAGCAATTAAATTAGAAAAAAAAGATCGTTCACGACGTAGGTATACGGTCTACTCTCTTACCTACAAAGATGGATCAGAGTATCTTGTTTATGGGTCTTCCCAACGAACTGCCTGTAATATAGTAGGAAAATCAGAGAACAAGCTCTCTAGGGCAGTCATAATAAACAAAGAGTATCATAGTAGCTATTATTTGGAACGCGACACCGGAGCGCTCACTCCCCTTAGTTTATACTTATCGGAACGGTCACGAAATAAGAGCTACCTTATTGCAGAGAAACAACAAACAAAAATTAAGGCTTCTGGCGTTTGCTATAACGAGGCTCCAATCCAATTTTTCAAGTACTCTCCTGGTGCACTCAAACAGTTGGGCGTCTTTTGTGATCACTTACCTATCGTAAAAAACAAAAAATTCAAGTCTAATGGACGAGTTACTATTCAAACAAAACGTGGAGCGATCGGTTTAGGTTCCGGACAACTATTAATAAAAATAGGACAGGAGATATTTTTCACTATGGACAAAGAGGAGTTCGAACAAAATTTTGTTGTAGAAGAATCGCTGGTGTGGGCTGAAAAATAGTTCTATTCCAACCAAGATTGCTACCTGGGATTTGTTGAATCAGGGGTTCATCATGCAATCGTACAAAAAAGGACCATAGGATGATTCAAATAAAACACAAGAATGCTATTATACCAACATTCTTGTGTTTTTCTTCTAAAAAAATAGGAATAATTCCTATTATCAACTGTACAAAAAAAGACCATAGAATTTCTAAAGACGAACATTCTCAACTCTCCGTACGATTTAATGCACGTAGCTTCCCATTCTCAAGATCCTTATCATATTGAAAACTGTACTGGCCTACAAAGTTAATATGTTCAAATAATAATGGAGATAAAGATTCAATATCCTGATTTGTATAAGGTATCCCTTCTGCAGTTATTTGTGTCAAAACTTTTTCTAGATATAATGCATTCCAGTAAATAACGGCGTTGGTAACTAATCCTAAAGCAGAAAGTTGTTCTTCCATGCCTTCGTAATACGCTTGATACAGTTTCCCATTCTTCCCAAAATATATTTTTCTACATAGATTATGTCGAGATTCCCCTTTATTTAATTGATTAAGAATCGCTCTAGCATAGTTTTCATCACAATAGTAGCGAAGAAGGTGTTTTGTCTTGTAAATCTTCCCAACCTCTTCAAGTGCTTGCCCTAAACTTGTTGAATGATTTTCTCTACGTAGCGCCCGAATAAGCTCTGTTGCAGAAACAAGGCCTTCTTTTAATGAACCAATCACTTTTAAAATGTCTGCCCAATGTTTTTCGATTAGATCTACTCGAATTGTATTTTTAGAAAATGGATTTAATTCTTTATAATCAGCTTGTTTATTTGTCCGCCAGATCTTTGAATTTCCTGAATCTGCGATTCGAGGACTAAATTGATACCCTAATAATCCAAAAAGACCAAATACGAGATCGCTGTACCCAGCTGTATCTGTAGAGATTTGTTGTATGGACAGTTCGCTTGATTGCTCCAGCAATCCTTCTAAAATGTATAAAGAATCTCTTTCCGTCCCTGGAATAGCCATTCCCTGAAAGCCAATGTAGTGATCAGAAACAAAATTATAATAAGTAATGCCCTTATGTCCTTTACCGTAATACTTATTATTTGCTTTACTATAGATTGATTTTCTAGGCGTAACGTAGCGGATACCGTCTGCTGAAGCTACTGTTCCATCACCCCAATAGGCAGCCATATCTAATTGATTATACGAAGTGGTAATACAATTATTGGCAGCAATTAACGTTTCTAATCGTTCATAGTTTAGGCGGACATAAGAAAGTCGCCCTTGTTTTAAGCTTGCTACATTCTTTTTAGAAACTGAACCAATGCCAATATTCGTTGCTTCTGCAAGCAACACAGCCATCATACTAATATCTAAGTCAGTCATTCGGGTTTCGTTTTGACTAATATGATAAAAATATTGGGTAAGATCTAGTCTCTGATTAATTTCCATTAATAAATCCGCCAAATCAATCGCAGGCATCAACTCTTTTACTCGTTTTAAGAATCGTTTAAATTCTTTTGTTTCTCTCTTCTTTCGAATAGTAGAAACAACCAAGTGATCTTTCTCAATTCTAGCCATCGTATTTTTAGACCACTCTTGAAGCGTGTGATCGTAAGATAAATGAAGTTCGCTCGAAAGTTTCTGAATGGCTTTTTTGGGATTTTCAGATAAATTTAACTGCTTTAGTAGAGGATCTCTTCTGGATTTCCATGTGTCATCTGAGATAAGTTCTGCCATAGGATCTTTAAACGCTCTACTATAAGAGATATAGGCATTATGGTTTTTCAAAGAAGGAACTAGTAAGTCAATAATAACAATGCATAGCGCTCGATTGCACTCGTCAGGATTATTTTCAATAAAATGTTGCCACTTCTTTGGAACAAATTGCTTAACCGCTGAATAATCTTCGAAAGTAAACTTCTTTGGATGACGGTTACAAAGTAAATTCCATAGTGATTTTAGTTGATTACCTTGCTTCGTTTCAGCAAATTGTAAGGGTAAAAGTTCAATCATGTCTGTTAAAAAGCAGGTAAATATAGGATATTTATCAATCAATTCCTTTACAGCCACGGGTTCATAAGTACTTTTAGCAGTTTGTTCTATAAAATCTAATTGATCTTCTAAACTTTCTTCAGTTAATAGCTCTTTTAAGCGGTCTCTCGCTTGCTGATCCGTTAATGCTTCATTTTTCACAATTTCTTTCATTTCTGAAAAAGCTTCAGTTAAAGATAAGGTAGCAGAATCGTATTTTTTCAAGGATTGTTTCCTTTCAGAAAGCTCTTTGTTCTTCGCGTGTGTAAACTTTTCAGAATAGTAAACAATCAATGCTTGAAGCAATTCATCCAATGCTTTTACTCTATAGATAGCAACAAAAGCTACTAAATGGGCAATCTTTTGATTTCCTGTAAAGCGCTGAACGGATTGAGAAGTTGAAACTGCTGTGTATTCTGCCATTTTCTTTAACCTAGTGTGTGGAATGCCTGATAGATCCCAAGTTTCTGTTTGAAATGCATTTAGTTGTTTTAAACGTTGAAAACCTCGTTCAAGCTCTCTTTTACCTTCTGTAAGAGATTGCTTGAGGTGATCCATCTTGGTAATGGAAGAACCAAATTTATTTGCAGTAACAAGGACTAATAAATCTTCTAGTTGCTTGATTTTTTCCTTCGGAACAGCGGCTACCAACCGCATATAAATCTCTTCTTTTGCTTGATCAAGTGTTGACGCTACTAATCGTTCAAAAGACGTAATTTTTGGTAGCAAGATATGTTCTGTGAGTAACAAATGAAGAAATTGGTCAATTAAAACACTCTCTCGCTCACTAGTGACCACTGCACGTTCAAAAAGCCAAGCTAGCATTTTTTTCCGTGTTTCACCAGTAAGTTTACGGTAGTTAAACGTGTTCTGAATTTTTTGCTTATGATTTTTTATCGTTGTAGCACTTGTATAGTCATTAACGATATTGGGGTTAAGTTTTAGTTGGCTGGCAACATAGTGAACAACCGTAATCGGAATATCTTCTATTGAATCAAAAAATCCTCCTAAAAAGCGGACAGTTCCTAACTGTAAAGCAAAACCCAGTTTATTGCTATCCGTCCTAGCTTCATTGATTTGTTCCAGATCGATTTCTGAAAAATAAAAGTATTGATCTAATTGCACTATGGATAGCTCTCCTGCATATTGTCGATAAAAATTTCTTTGTTCTTCTTTTAAAACTGCTCTAGGCAATCGTTCACTTCCTTAATTATTCTAAAAAACTAGAGATTTTTAGAATAGTAATTTATTTTTGGGCTTCCGTATAACAGCAAGGTTTCTAAGTTCTAAAAACTCGTTAAAAAAAAGATTATACTATACCCTTGCAAAAAGAAGTCATTTTTTAGATAATAAAAAAATAAAGGAGGACGACTACCGATGATGATTGGCTACGCACGCGTATCAAAAGAAGAACAAAATTTAAATCGGCAAATCGATCAATTAACCGCCTATGGCGCTGAAAAAATAATTCAAGAAAAATATACAGGAACCCGAAGAGATAGGCCAGGGATTGATACACTTTTCAATATTTTACGACCAGGAGATTCTTTAGTGGTTGAAAGTATTTCTAGATTGGGGCGGAATACATTGGACATATTACTGTTAGTTCAGGAATTAACAATGAAAGAAGTGCAATTTATTTCATTAAAAGAAAACATGAATACCGCTACGCCTACAGGAAAGGCTATGCTTCAAATGATGAGTGTGATTTCAGAATTAGAGCGAAATTTATTAGCAGATCGTGTACGTGAAGGTATTGCGGCTAGCAAAAAACGGGGTGTTAAAATGGGCCGACCAAAAGTCACACAAGAAAAACTAGATGTCGCTATCCGCATGTATCAAAGTGGTGAGTATTCAGTAAAAGAAATTGCAGAAACCAACCAACTTTCTTTAGGGACTTTGTATAAAGAACTTAACCGAAGAAAACTTTCTAAGATAAAGAACAAAGCAAGCAAGTGATGGTATTTGCTTGCTTTTATAAATATTTTGTGCAATTAAAGTCGGATTTCGATAGTTTAAATAACTTATTCTTGATATATTTAGATTGGTTGAGTGACTAAAATTAGAAAGAACGAGGAGGAATCATATGAAAAAGAAACTATCCACATATTTGAGTTTGTTGGTAATGATAAGTTCATTCATTACGACACCGCTAACCGTTTTAGCGGAAACAACAAGCACTACTAATAGTACGCAGCAAACACAAGCTGACAGTACAAAACTTGAAGAATCGATCACAAAAGAAACGGAGGTAAGTAATGCTTCGCAAGTAGAAAGTCCGGTTAAAGAAACCACAGAGACCACGACAAATGATTCCTCTACTTTAGAGAGCACGCAAACAGATCGAAAACAAGCATCAGAAACTACTCAATCAACGGATCAACAAACCCGTGCGCCAAATCAAACTGGAAGTATAAAAAAGTCTACGTTAAAGATACTTGAAAATAGCTTAAGTGTAACATCATCTATCAGTTATCCCCCCGGACAAAATTACATGACAGCCACTTCAGATTGGTTGAAAGTAACTATGAATTTAACATTACCACCTATGAAAACAGGAGAGACAATACAATTAACCGTAGCTAATTCAGAATGGGATTATTCTACAGAACCTTTTATTGTTGGGGATTATACAATAACACCTGATAGCAAAAAAGATGGAACTTTTAGCATAAAAGCAAATACAGATACTGGAACAGAATCTATAGTGGTAAACATTAACATTAGATACAAGGAAAATATTTCATCCTCTAAAGAAATAAAGGAAATACCAATATCTATTCAATATCAAAATCAAGTTAGTAATGATAGTAAGAGCGTCGAAGTTCATAGATTTGCAGATACTGTACCAAAAAACGAAATTATCAAGAAAGTAGCCTACGGAATAGATAAAAACGGAAATGCTTTATGGGGATTATTTCTTAATTACAATAATTTTAATTTAAGAGGAACAGATACTGCCCCTTTTATATTTAAAGATATTTCAAATAAGGGACAAAAAATAATCCCAGAATCAATTCTGGCATATAATGTATCGAATCCTAAAGTTGAAATTGACGGAGCATTAGAAAGAAATACATTACATGATGATTACAATTACAATTTGTCAAAATATTTAATGGATAACACAGAAAATGGAATTATTGACATTATGTCAACTTCCTCTAATCCCATTGGACTTGATGATATAACAAAATCCTTTTATATCTTTTTTGCAACAAAGCCAGATAAACAAATCGAATCTGGAGAAATCCTTTCGAATAAGGTTGATATTCAAATAGTAGGAGAAAACGGAGAGACACAAAAAGATGATAGTGAAGCTTCGGTCACTGTCCCCCCTAATAATAACGGAGATCAATTTATTAAGATATCGGGGACAAAAACCTGGAACGATGCCAAC
>NZ_JBIPAO010000010.1:0-10392 GCF_050498925.1 Enterococcus sp. AZ163 | reverse complement strand
CCTTTATATGATCTATATACCATCGAATCAACAAGCGTTTCTTTTGGTGGCTTAGGTATCAACATGAGCGAACACCTCGATACAACAAGCCGGTTCCTTCCAAGAAAACATATACATCATCAGGAACAAGCGACTTACTTTCATTTGCCCCACTGGAATTATAGCGGCTGCCGTTTGATATTGACGTAGAGCCAATCTGGAAGCTCTGTGGCATCTTGTTTAACGATTCGAAGGTATCAGCATCCATTTCCGTAAAGTAGTTTATCTGAGCTACCAGAGCCTTCTTGAAACGACTCGAACGAAACTCTACATCTGCGGTGATATCATTTCTAATATAGAAATTGTTGGTAATGTTTTCTAATAGAGCCTCAGCCTTCATGTAGAAATCGGCAAACTTCTCTTCTGAAGCTCTGCCACCTAACTCTTTATATTCTTTAAAATTGAGATAACTCATGATCTCCCTCCTCAGAAAGAAAGAGAGCCAAAAGCTCTCTTATAATTTATGTTGAATAGCAACTAAGCCGATTTGTTTGTCTTCGTAAACTTTTTCCCAGTTTTTAGGATTAGACAAATCTTTATTTGTCGGTGTGATTTCACCAGATTCACGATCGGCATTTGTAAATTTAACACCGTATGGGTGCATTGTGAACGCTCGACGTGTATAGACTTCATCATTACCCTTTTTAGCATTACGAGCTTTCTCGAAGCTTGTAAGCTTTGCAGGAGTGCCTGTGTTTCGCCCAATTGCACCTGAAGCAAACAGGTAAGAAGTGTAAACTTTAGCGGCACCTGTGCCACTCGCTGGTACTCCATCGTCAATCACGACTTGATAGCCTAAATAAGTAGGAATATTTACTTCTCCACGAGCATTAGGAATAAAAGCAATCAAGTTTTGCTTTTGTAATGCCGTGTAAACTGCCGAATGCATAACGATCATGCTTAAACGATCAGCGGAATCTCCTAGCAGTTGTTTAGCATCCAAAACTAATTCACCCGAAATAGACGTTGTTTTTTTCGCTAACAAATGCGTTCCATTTAATGGCCCAGCAGGAATGGAAGCTCCTGTATCCGCATCTGCAAATAAGCCATTTAATACATTAATAAGAACGTGTTGTTCCCGACGTAACCACCAAGAAGCAATTTTACCAAGTAGTGCCCCTAAAGGATCATCACCGGAAATAACTGCTGCTAGTTCGTTAACAGACCATCCACGTCCACGGTACATTACTGCTGCAATATCAGCGCCAGCAGTGATCTTACCTGTTTCTAGCTCCTTTTCTCCGTCTCCAAGTGTTTCATCTTCACCATCCAGGTCATTCCAGAATGGCATATTGACTAATAACCCACCTGCAGTAATATTTTTTGATACTTCCGCGTCTGCAACCGCAACTCCTGACTGGATGATTGCGGATTTTTCCTCTGTGAAGTTATCCATATACGCATTGAATACTTCTGGTGTAACAACATCTAGTAATTTAGTAATTTCATTTGCCATGAATTATTTCTCTCCTTCTTTTTGTAAAAACTGTGTTAAATTGAAAGCTTCAGACTTCATTTGTTGTTTCATCGTTCCAGAAGGTTCTTGAGCCCCCTGAGGATTACCGCCGACAACGATTTTGGGTGTTGCTGGCGTATTTTCTTCTTGCTGAAATAAAAATGTCTTACTTTCCTGCAATCCTTTTAATTGTTCCTCAAATCCTTGCAATTTGCCATCAACGACCTTAATTGTGTCTTTGTCTAATTGACTTAACACAATGTCTTCGTCTAACGCCTGTGCTTCTTTAAGCGCTAGTTTGATAGCAAAGTCTTTTTGTTGCTCTGCGAGTTTCGTTTCAGATTCAGTTTTAGCAGAATTGAACTTTTCTTGTAGGTCAGTTAGTTGCTGGGTAAGTTCCTCATTCCCCTTTGCAGACTCCTTTAGTGAATCTAGCTCGGTTTGATTGGTTGCCAGCTGCTCCTTGAACTGGTCACGCTCTTGCTCTGCAGTAGCTACGCTTTTGTTCAATTCATTAACTGTTTGACCATGTAATGCCATGATTGAGCCGATTTGTTCATCTGATAAACCTAATTCTTTCAACTGTTCTCTTTTCATATCCTTCATCCTTTCGAGTTTTGACGTGGCTACGACCACGATGGATTGAACAGTTTAACGCCATGTTCAGGGCAAAATAAAAAGCCTTAGCGATTGCTAGACTTCCATTTCATCAATAAGTTGTGATTTAGCTACTTCCATCATTCCGATAGCGCCTAATGATGTGCTTTGAGTGTAAAATGTCGATATGATACCATTTTGATCTACACCGACCACTACAATACTTTCTGCATCTACGAAGAATTCTTTAGATTTATCCATAAATTCTTCATTCGATACGCCTCGCTCTTTTTTTCGTTTTAACTCTCTAAATTCCATGCTGCCTCCAACTAGCCTTGACGCGGCTAACGAGATTTAGGACCACCAACCAATCCGGCACTATCTGCCTGTGCTACTGCCTGTTGTTTGTCCGGTGGTTTCTTCTTCATTTCATTGATAAGGTATTTCTGATAATTTTCATCAAGTCCTTTGAAAAACTCCATGAAATCATCTTGTGAGTTGCGTTGTTTTACTTGTTTTTGGGTTTCCATCAACTTCACTCCCTATTCGTAATTCTTTTTCAGTTCATCCATTTCCTTCAGGATCAATTCTGCAAGCTCTGCCTTCTTTTTACCCGGCTTAGTGTGCTGCTGCCTAACCATTAATCCGCGTATCCTTTTATTGGTGTAGCTATGAGTCACTTTTCCATTGCATTGCTTACATTCAGCGTAGTTGTGTTGAATGCCCTCACCTAATTTGTCCTGTTTCATAATCAGCGGTGTTAATTCACTACAAAAGCCGCATTGAAATAGTTGTTCTGCCATCTTTGCCCCTCCTAAAAGTCGTCATACCGGAAATCCTTCAGCAAAGTATTAAGCGGCGTATAGACTTTCTCACGCTTATAATTCCTGCTTAGGTACTCGTTTGAAGCTACAAGCTCTCTGGTTCGTTTCTGCATCGCTCTAACCTTACGACCCCACTCAGCCGCGTTGTCAGTGTGCCCCATAGCCTCAGCTACCATCTGATTCTTTTTAAGCTTAACAATGGCGCGTTCTAGTTCTCGCTGTTTCTTCATAAGCTTAGAGACTTCCGCATTCTCCTTTGCATCATAGGAAGGCTGGTTGTTCGTATTAACGCCAGGTATAAATGGAATGTGCAAATGGTTGCAGTTTACACCTCTATGACCGCCTGGAGTTCCATATTCAGCCTTCCAATACGGATCGTAAATACTTTTATACTCACTTCCAGGTGGCACGCTATCTCTTAAATCAACAACATGACCTTGAATAAGTGAACAAGCTGGACGTGCCCCCATGTGACTCGTGACAATCACCGTGTGAACGCCATATTCAGCCATACGGTCTTTTCGTAAAGTGTCATACGTATTTGCTAACGTAGATTTTAAAACAGTTCTAACATACCGCTCTATGCTCCAAGAATGCCCGCCTTTATCAATAAAAGCACTGCGAATGCCTTTCTGGGCTAATTCTTGGATCGCTTTTTCTAATGATTTGTCAAAGTTCAATAGTCCTGCGTTAAACAATGCTTGCGTTCGCCGCAATACTCCTTGGTAGGCTAGTGTTGCTGCTCCTACGCCGTAGTTAGTCGTAACAAGCGTTTGATTGACTAAATTATCAATTCCAGACCATGATTGATCCGCGTAACTCTTGATGATATTGTCCAAGTTGCTCGGCATCGGCTTGGTTTCATACGGCATAATCTTGTCAATATCGGTCACCGTCTGCTTGCCTGCAGCTTCAAACATCTTGTTAATCTCTGACTCGGCAACTCCTGTGACCTTGGCTAACTCCTTAATGACCTCATTGTTGAATAGGTGTAAATCCTTCAAAGCATCTGTTTGCCATTCTAAAATGTCTGTATGGCCGCTAGACAACCTCTTAATCATAATGCGGAGTATTTCACCCTCTAAGGAGTTGTAAAGTTCAGCAAAGTTACTGGACCATAAGTCTAATTGGTGAGGTGTGATCATTACTCATCATCCCCTAGCTCCTGTCGTTCCATAAAAGCTTGTATCTCGCTTTGATCCAATCCTGTTTCTTGCATTTGAATCAGTTGATACCACTCATATGATTCTTCCTCAGTAATTTTGAAGATTCCCTCTAGCGCTTTAGTGATTGGAACTAAACCAGCTGTCTTGGCTTTACTGAAGAAGTCTAACTTCTGATCCAAACTCTCAAAGATTCCATCATCAAAATCTACGCTGATTTGTTCGAAACTAGGTATTTCACCTGTATAAAGCTTTACCCCGTTTTCTAAGACAGTCCCTGATGCTAGTTCAAGAACTGATACGACTAATCCTTTGATAAACTTCTCTACTTCGTTGCAGTGCATGTTACGGGTTCGATACGTTAATGAGTTCTCACTAACAATCTCGGTTGCCGTCTTTACTGACTCGCCGTCAAAACTAAACGTACCTACAGATAACTGCATCTGCATTTCTAGTGTCTTCATGAACTGATTAATAGCTGTGATGTATTGATCAGCGCGAATGTCGTTAGTGATATCCTTGATTAATTCTTTATCATCATCCATCCTCATAGGGCGATAGATATTTACATCTGGATCAAACACAGGTTGTAGTGAGTTGCCTTGTTCATCAGGTACATAATTCAATACATGATCGCTAACAACGACTGTCCGCTGCCCCATTCTAATTTCCCAGTTGAATTGGTCATAGGTATCATTAATCTGCTTAAGCGTGTTTACAGCATTGTCACATATTCCAATCCCGAGAGGACTATACAGACTAAAGTTATTGAAGCCAGCAGGTTTTAAGTAATTGAATAGTGGCTTTTTCATAAACTCTAAGGTTGCTGTTTCTTGCAAACCCTTATACTGCCCTTTATGCCCCAAAGGTACTCTCGAACCATAACTGTTAGCATCTTCTGAGCGATAAAGCTCATTCGTGATAACTACCTTCCCGTTTTCCCATTCATGGAATTCTAGCAAAGTGTAGTAAATTGTCTTATCTTGTTCTACTTCCAAGGTCTTGAATACAAGAACGCCCTCAGCAATACCATTTGAAGTCGAACGTAGAGGATAAAAGGCATTTGCTAGTGCCCAAGAGAATTCCATTTCACCAGTAGCGGTGTCAACATATGGCCTAACAGCTAAACCACCAGCAACAAACATTGGCTCTAAATACTTAGAAAGATTTTTTTTGAAGTCGTTGTGTTCAAAAACATGCTTGATATAATTATCC
The DNA here is from genome assembly GCF_050498925.1 of Enterococcus sp. AZ163. Taxonomy (NCBI): domain Bacteria; kingdom Bacillati; phylum Bacillota; class Bacilli; order Lactobacillales; family Enterococcaceae; genus Enterococcus; species Enterococcus sp. AZ163. The sequence continues at coordinate 5,098 of NZ_JBIPAO010000010.1, read as the reverse complement.
GCTTCGTCTATATCAACGGATATTTCAACCTGTTCATTAAACACTAGACTTGCCAGCATTTCAGCGGTAAGTTTTCGCATATTGATAGTCATGTAATCACGACGTTTTATCTCGTTGTTCGAATTGATATAAACGATCTTGTCATACTCGTTGCGATATTCTCGAAAGTCACGCTCAATCCGCTGCAACTCGATAGGATCGATGTTTACTTTAGGATGGTCATTGATTGAATTTAGTGTTTGTCCTGTCACAGCATAGCCCCCTCTCTTGAATAAGTTTTTAATATTTTGAATTACTCCCATACACTTCACCTACCTTTTCAGCTTCCAAGCCCGAGCATTATCTAAACAAGCATATTTGAAGGCATCTACGCTGTGATCAAACTCCTTCAATACTTTAGGATCGTCACTATTTAAATAGCGTTCATCAAACTGATATCGCTTGTGTTCTTCAATAAAAAGAGTCAGGTCATCGCAATTTGATAACCCGGTTTTTATTGTTGGCACTAAATAGTAAAAACGCCCCTGAGCAAGTAAGTCATGGACGTAATCAATCATATCTATATTCTTTTTCTTTGCTACTGGATGCCAGCGCTGCCCAAAATCTTTGAAATACTGATTTCTTAGACCTCCTTCAGCAGAATCAATCGTTCGCTGCATAATCTTTGCATTGCCTATTGAGTGATGATTAGCCGTCTTAGTAACGAACTTATGCAATTCGCTTGATAAGTCACTAGGCGCTTTTTTAACAGCCTTGCCTTGTGGCGAATAGTAATACATATTCAACAGAATGACATCGCCTTTTGCTGTGAGTCCAAAACAAAGCGATACTGTAGCTGATGTTTGATGACCAACGTCAGTAGCATAGTACAAACTGACAATCCTATCATCATCCGGCAGCTCGTTTAACGGTTGGAATAAGTTGATATTGTAAACATTCGTTCCAAGTCCTACAGGCTCACCTAGATACAAATAGCGGTAATAATCGAAGTCATTTTCTTTTACCCGCTCTATATCGCTTAGCATTTGTCCTGTAACAAACCCTAGTTTGTCATCTAGATAACTTGACTCATGTATTAAGTAATCAGGATGGCCTTTTAACGTTTCTACCCATTCATTAATCCATGAGTAAGGATTCCTAGGAGGGTTGTATGACCAAAAGAATTGAACCTGCATAGCTAACGGATGCTTTTGCCGCATGAACGTTACATTTGATTGGTCAAAATCCTCAGCATCTTTAAACTCAGCTGCTTCCTCATACCAGACAGCAATTATATTGCCAATATCGTTTGATTTAAGCTTTTGAAAGTCATCTTGCCCGTAGAAGTAGAAGGTTGAACCTGTCTTCTTATGAGTGATCTTAAAGGGCGATACAGTAAAGCTGAATTGACTTGAGATAAAGAATTTACTCAAAGCCCACTGTATTTTTAGATAAACACTATCTCGTATGGTATTAGCGACCTTACGTATTACTACAACGTTAGCTTTCTCCCCTTTAAGCAAATAGGCTAACATTTTGAAAACTAACAATAAGGCAATCACTGAGGACTTGAAAGAGTTACGCCCGCCTTTTAACACCACATAAGGCTTCTGGTTCGTCCAAACTGATTTGAAGTGTGGGTTTACTTCCTTCTGAATGTAGATAGTCTTACTCATCACTACCACTCCACTCATCAATAATGGTAATACCTGCGCTACCTTCATCATTACCTAATAAATCTAATCGTTTCAGCAAAGATTCACCTGCTTTGATCACATCACTAACTTTTGTAGGGTAAGCTACAATCTTAGGCTCTTCAGTCTCTACAGTTTGTTTTTTAAGCTGCTTATCTTCTCCAACGGGAACCCACTTTTCTTCTTTAGACCTAAGAGTGACAACTTGATGCTCGCTCTCTTGCCTATTAAATATCCTGGTTAATCCCTGCAATATTTCTTGCTGGGTAGCAACCTTCCCGTGAGCTAACACGCGCATACGATCATCAATGTAATTCTTAATACCAATATTTCCCAATAGTTTATATCCTAATGAGTTCGAATAACTTTCACTGTAACCGGCTTTAATAGCCGATTGATAGATATTAGCAGACTCGATATAATTGTCAGCAAACCTTCTTTGTTGTTCGTTAATACCATAGTATTCCAACACATCGGTTATATCTTCAGTGCCATCATTCTCTATTACGAGTTGCGCTTGTTCCTTGTGTGCACCCTTTTCCTGTTTTGTGTGCACACTCTTTTTCTTTCTAGGTGCGCCCTTATTCTGTTCCTGCTCTTTCCACTTTCGGGTCTTCCATGACTTTACTGTGTTGATAGAGACACCGTGCTTTGCGGCAATCTCTTTATACTTCATACCTTCTTGGTAATCTTTATATGCTAACTCCCATTTTTCCACATCACACGGCACCTCTCTTTCAACGCAAAATAAAACAGCCTCACGAGGAGACTGTTAGATGATTTTCAAGTAATTGCTAAGCAAAGTTGCATGGTAAGATTTTCCAGATCCTGTGTTTGTAAATATTAATGCTGACTCTTGTCCAGGTTCAGGTATAACTCTTAGTATATCCATTCTTTCTAATTCTCCCAAAAGATCTTTGTTAAAAACATAATCGGATTCACTCAGCATAATTTGATAAGTGTTTCCAACTCTTGCCTCTGAGAAGAAAACTTTGAAATAATCCACCTTTTTCTCAAGTTGCTCGACTAAACTTTTTGCTTTATTGAGGAACCCATATTCATATTCAAAATCAGAAATTTTATCACAAAGATCATCTAGTTCATATAATCCTACATTTGTTGGGTCTGCTCCCGCACTTTCTGCTATCGCTCGAAAAATACGTTTTACATGATCTGGGTTGCTCAAAGATAAACTTTGTAGCATATCAGTAGGACTTGGCAACTGATCAATCAATAGGTTAGTATGGCAGGCAGGAATTACTTTTATGCCCTTCATCCATCCAGCTCCCATTTCAAAATTAATCCAAGGTCTTTTTACCGAATCTTTACTACACAATGCAATCATTATTGATGCATTGTTTAAAGCATTAGTTATTTGGTTTAACCACTCAGCCCCAGCGCTAATACTTACCCCGTCTGAAGACACAAAGACTTCAACAAAGCCTACAAATTTTTTCTCTATTTCTTCTTTTAACATAACCGCTAGTTCTGATTCTTCGCTGATATGACTGATAAATACAACTACTTTTTTCATACGATTTCCTCCTTTATAGGTTTTATCGTATGTTTGTAGGAAATATTTGTCAAATCCCATCTTTATTACCTCCTTGTAAACCAAAAAAGACCGCCTAAGCGATCTTGTATGTATTGTGCAACCTACATAGCACTTTCGTTGTGCTGCTCCTCCACGAACCACTTGTATCATCGGTTGCTAAAGTCACTGGCAAGGAATCGAACCTTGCATGCGGTCTTTTTCTTCACGATTTGAGTATAATGTTCTCCAACTGAAGCCACTTTTTCGGCACGTAGTCTCAACTCTCGCATGACCGCAAACCGTTAACTGTTGCATCCTCGTGAATTTGTATTTGCGTCTACCCTTTCCGCCACAGCGACAAAACAGGCAGCACGTGTCGAAATAAAAAGAAAGGAATGTCTCATCTCCTTAGATTTATTTTGTGCTGCCTATATTAGCTTTCCACCTCTTGCTAAATCGCTATACTTAAAAGGAGTAGTCATGTCTGACAGTTTTCGTTGGTGTTCAATTTGCTTGAGGTGGTCTGCTAAATTTCTACGCTATCATATTAACACGAAGGATGTACCATTGTGGGGCGCGTTTTGGGCACGTCAAAACCAATTAATTACAGTTTCGATGCCAAAGGTATACTTAGCAACCTCCTGTATCCCTTTGTCTAGCCGACGCTTGATTGTTCTACGGTCACAATCGTAATGTGTTGCGATAAACTCATCTGACAGCGGCCGCGGCACTAGGTATTTCATCTCAAGTAGCTTATACCCATCAGGATCTGACTCCTTATAGGCCATTAGAGCAAAATCAACATGCTTCATAATTTTTACTGTCTTGGCCTTATGCTCTAACAGGCTGTTCACATCGAATCGCCAATCAAACCAGAACGAGCCTACTTCTTCCTCTACCTGCTGATCCACAATTTTACAATGCGTTTTCAGTTGATAATAATTCTTTAGCACTTCCCTGATATTGTGATAGGCGTTGTTTCTTACGGCACGCCGCTTCTTTTCTTGCGCTGCTGTCATCTTTTCGACTACAGCATCCACAATCTTGTTCATTGACTTCTCAGACAATTCGATTACTTGCGTTTCCAATAAAGCTCCCCCTTCTTTGCTATTGTTTATAGGTCAATTCCTTGCGCTCTTGCTATAATGCGGTGCTTCAACTTTTCAGCCTCCAGATTCTTTATTTGGAGGGTGATCGCTTCGCGTGCAGTAGTGTTCTTACTTTTACGAAACATCATTCTGAGCTCCTCGATTTCCGTGTTGCATTGCTCAAATCGAGTCTTAATTTGATCTCTCCCCATGTAATATTCTCCTTTCAAGCCGACGTTAGTGGAATGGTTAAATTCCGATTACAGGTATCTTTACACCCGGCTCTTCGTCATCCTCTGCAGTACCTACCATAGAATCAACTTCGCTAATTGATTTCAACACTGGTGCTTCACAAAAATTCATATCTACTACAAAAACCTCGGCATTGCCGCCGCAAGCATCTCTCATAACTAATAACTCGCATATTAAATCATCAACTTTCATTGCTGAGCCTCCTACGGTAATCCTATCCATGTGACAATCACTTTTTCCCACGGGTACTGGTTAACACGTTCTTTGGCACGGTCTTCGATTGTCCGCCACATTGGATGGCTTTCATGGAATAATTCCGCTGAATCCTCAATATTTTCTACTTCATTTTCGATAAGTTCTTCTTCATCGCCAGATTTGAAATAAATTTTTTCACCATTATTCCAGATATAATCTACTTCGGATTTACCAAACGAACCTGCCCAATGGCAGAAATCATCTCCTGCCACAACTTCGCCATCAACCATCGGTAAAATTTTCAATTCAGGATTTTCTTTGATTAAATTTATCAGGATTGTGACATTTTCTTTTTG
>NZ_JBIPAO010000009.1:0-12033 GCF_050498925.1 Enterococcus sp. AZ163 | reverse complement strand
TCATAACTGGGTGAGAAATGGTATAATACAGACAGGACAGTAAAAGCGAATATGACGGTGGCTATCTTTTCTGAAACGAGGTGGTGCGTATGATCTTACGCAAAAAATCTGAAGAAAGGAGATGCCCTTTTGTCTGCTTACGAGACGGTCCAAGTGATTTTAGGTTTTGGTATGTTTACCATTGCTCTAATTAGCTTGGTTGTCGAGTTGCTAAAAAAAGACAAAAAAAAATAACCGTCGCTTTTTCGCTGAGGACGATTATTTTTAAGTAATTAACCGAAGCCGCCGTCTTAAACGGTGAAGCTGTCCCAAGGGAGGTTGTTAGTGCAACTTCCCTTTTCGTCTATATTATAGCATATTACCCGGTAATACGAAAACTTATTACCATATAAATTTTGGTATGATAAAAGACAAACTATCTTTTAGTGCCAGAAATTTTCAATATGCTATTAATTATATAAATATCGATAAAGTATACCAGTATACTGGTATACTATTTTTTTATCATTTCATATTGCATTTCGTACATGGATTTAAATGCTTCTTGCTGCCTAGTAGTTAATCTAGTACCAGTATAACTGTCAATCAATAGATCGATAATTTCGTTAACTGTAGCTTTAGGCATATTCTCTAATTCACCTAAAAAGGGTTTTAATGTGTTAATTTTCAAATTAACAGCAGGAGATACCTTCTGGGTCATAGTTGCTTTCAATCGTGGATCTTCTTCATTTATCATTAATTTCTTTTGTGGAGCAACCTTTTTTGTATTAGAGTCACCAGCAATCCGGCCAAAGTCCTTATTTCCTTTTATAGCAACCTGTTTTTCTTCTAGGGTTGTTTTAGCAGGGGTAGAGCTTTTTGAGTTATCAATTAAGGGAGTAAATTTTTTTGTCATAATTTTACCCTCTTTCTAAATAGTCTTCGTGCTCATTTAATTCATTCAAAACGTCTATGAAGACTTGATGTGCTTTTAAATCCCAACCATCAGGCTTTCCAGTGTATGAATAATTTATTTTTATTCCTTCAACATCATATACCTTGAGCCGTTCTTGGTATTTAACTATGGTATCTATTACATTGCCACCATAAAGTTCATGTGCTTGATTCAATACCTTGTTGTCCACACGTCCTCCAGGTCTGAGCATACATGGAATAATTCCTAGGACTTGAAGGCTGTTCGAATAATTATCTGCTAAATATTGCATATAAGCAATGTATGTTTGTGCTCCATCTAATGATAATTCTTGTGTTTGTAAGACGATGATGCAATAGTCTGCTGCTAACATAGCATTGTCGCTATAATCTGAAATTGTTGGTGGAACATCAATATATATGGAATCATAATCAGCTTTAAGAGGTTCAATCAACTTGTTTAAATAAGTGATTTGACTACTTTCATCATCAGGAAAATTTTGAATAAGAATTTTAGACAAATTCCTAAATGCGGTATTTGAAGCAATTAAGTCTAAATTATTAATGATTGGTGTAATCTGACTGGACAAATCCCCTTGTAAAAAACCATCAGTGACATTTTTTGAAATATCCTCTACGTTCCCGGTTTTTGCAAGAATAGTTGTGGCATTGCCTTGCGGATCTAAATCGATAACTAGTGTTTTCTTGTTGAATTGGGTAGCATTTTCATAAGCCAACATAGTAACAGTCTTGGTCTTCCCTACACCACCTTTGAAATTTCCGACAACATAAACTTTACCCATACTATATCCTCCGTATACTCTTATTAAGTTAGCAATAGTATACCACGGTGAAGTATCAAGAGCAAGCAAATAGAAAACTTTATTTCAAAAGTATACTAGTATACTTTTGAAATAAAGAACATAGATCTTATAAGTATACTAGTATACCAGTATACTTATATACTAGTATACTAGTATATTTTCAAATTTTGTCTTAATCTCACGGGAGTAGTACAAGTTAAATGTGGATGTAGTATACTGGTATACTTTACAAAAAGTATACCAGTATACTTTTGTGGTATACCAGTATACTGGTATACTTATACACTGGTATACTGGTGATAAAGTTGATTGTATTTTTTCATTTACAAAAGTCTGCTGATAATATACTTTGAAGATAGTAAAAAAAAAACAGTCATTAATTCAACTTCGACCCTGAATTAATGGCTGCTCATGCTTTTGGAAAATCCAATTTATTGATTACATAATATCAAAAAAGCGCTAAAAACTCAATTGTTTTAGGCTTATTTGAGTATGAGAATGAATCAATAAAACAAATGCATGACTTTTTAGTCATGCATTTTTAATTTGAGAATAGTAGGTGATTATATGTACCAGGCAAACGATATGGTAACAATGGTTTTGAATGATGGTTTGAGAATTTACAAGTATAAGAATAGCAAGATTAAGCCAGCTGGTACTGCTGAGGAGAACAAAGGGGCTGTTTTTGGTTACCGGTCTAAGGAGCATATGATTCAAGGGAGAGGCATGGTCATTACTTCTGAAGAAGCAGCAATAGAGAATGGGGATCAACTTACTCATTGGACACCAAACGTGTATAGATTTGGAACATATGCTGATAAAAGCCGCCAGTTTACAAAAGGGCATAGTGAAGAAAATCTGCGTCAAATCAATACTTTTGTTGTTGATATTGACGTTACCGGTGAAAAATTTAGTCATGGTGAGATTGTACTTGCAGCGTTTGATCGTATTGGTTTGTTACCAACGTTGATTGTAGATACACCTGGAGGATACCAGGCTTATTTTGCTTTAGAAAAAGCTGTCTATGTTACTAAGAAAAGTAACTTCAAAGTGATCAATGTGGCAAAGCGGATCTCCGAGAATATTCGCAAAGAACTTGCTAAAGAATTACCAGGAGTGGACCTGGGTTGCAATCATTTTGGTATTGCGCGAATTCCACGTAGCGACAACGTTCTTTTCTTTGAGGAATCTTACCGGTATTCTTTCCAAGAGTGGATCTCTTGGTCTATGAAAAAATCTGGAGATAAGCCAGGAGTGGTGATCCCGTTCCCAACTGCTAAAAAAAATGAGATACGTCAGGTTGATGAAAAGTGGTTTGATTTGCTGCTGCATTCTGAAAAATTAAAAGGATCAAAAGGCTTATTGGGTCGAAACAATGCTGTTTTTACCCTTTCTTTAGCATACTATTCTTCAGGATATGATAAAGCCACATGTGAGTACAACATGATCATGCTGAATGAACGCTTCAGCAATCCTTTGAGAGAATCAGAGATCCTGCGAGTCGTGAAAAGCGCCTACTCAGGAGAGTACCAGGCAGCTTCAAAAGATTTTGTCCGGGAGATTTGCCATGCTTGGGTTTCACCAAATTTGACAGATGATCAGCTATTTAGTAACAAAGCCGGTTGGTGGAAATTCAAAAAGGATCGAAAGGATCGAGTGAAAAGTCACTCAAAAGAATGGCAGCAAGATATTCTCCATTACCTAAACGAACAAAGTTATACCTATAAGCCATTTGTTTACTCTACAAAGAAAGAGATTCGTGAAGAAATTGGCGTGCCGGAGAGAAGTTTTGATGCTGCACTGAAAAAGCTGAAAGAGAGTAACCAGGTGTTTTATCGAGTTACGCGCGGCCGCGGCGGCGGAATCATGATAGCTTCAGTTAAAGCGTTGATGCGAACAATCATCTTAACCAAAAAAGAAGTCCGCGAGGCTTATTTTCAAGCGATTAGGGAAGCTTTTAGTGTGGCCGGTACATTAGTTCAAGAGATTTTTGAACAGCTATTACCGATGGGAAATGGATACACTCAAATTGAATTGCTGAAGGCGGCTCCTGGCTGAAAATAAAACCCGCAAACTGCCTATACAATATATCTATGATACTGCTTTGTCTTTCCGTGGTGTTGTGAATACTAAGTAATTTGGCAGTCCTTTGATTGCATTCGCGATATTTATAAGGCGTTTGTTGCTGTCCGCTCTTATCCTTTATTCTTTTTAGTTTCTTTATTGTTGATTGATAGTGGTTGCTGCATTAGCAGCTTCTTGGGTTTTTGGATTAAATGAAATTAGCTTATTTTAGCTGGGCCTTAGCCCAATGTTGATTCTATATTTCATCTTTGAACGCTTTAGCGAACATACGTTTGCATTCGGTTAAAAATCTGTTATAATTTTATGTGAGATTAAGACGTTAATTTCATTTTGAGTTAATCGCCATGGCTAGTTCCCCAGCAAGAGATGACTTATTTTGCCAGTAAGATGCTAATTTGTTTAGTGAAATCTCTATCCAGTATTGATAAAAAAGATTGCTAAAATAAATAACGATAGTTTTGGTTGGTTAAATACTTTTGTTTTTGGGAATAATTGTTTAAACATTCTAAAAATGATTAGTGAGAGGAGACTGGATATTTTATAAAAAAACAAAAAAATGAGATGTAAGGTTTGAAGAACGGTGAGGAGTGAAGTTTGAGCAGTTTGTTTCTCAGAGGAATCACAGAAATATTGCTTGACTTATCAGCAATAAAAGGATTAGACTGAAAGCGAATTGATTCTTGCTCCTCAAGCAAGATACCAAAGTGTTTGAAAAAAATAACCAAAGGCTCAGCTGATCTCAGGAGTTTCTCAGGCTCCGTCATAGACCAGCTGTAGGCAGTAAGTATAGGCCTTACTGCGTTAACCTTCGGGTCATGGATTTCTCCAGACATTCGTCATTATATCAAAATTGGATCGGTATTGTTAGGATTTTCATCGAAAAAGGGGAATAATTTTTCTCGAAATTCCTAATAGTGTCAGTCAAATTAATATAATGATCAAGCGGAACTTGGGGAAATGATACACATGATCTGATAAAGGGAAACGTAGTGTAGACTGCGTTTCCCTTTTTTTGTTGTTTTTCGGGCAGGAATCAATTCTTTAAGTTTTTTGTTTATTCACGTCGCATATAAACGAGTAAAGGAGTGAAAGTATGTCGAAAGGTATTGTTGTAAAGGTAACCGACCTAGAGAAAAAACGATGTAGGGTCCAGTGTTTCAATAAACACACATGGAATATTCGCCAGGGTGTGGCGTATAGAGTAGTTCCTACAGGGAACATGGGAGAAGAAGTTGAGCTCTATGAAGTACCAGTTAGTAAGATCTTTAACCAAATAAAATTTGTTTGGTTTAGAGGGGACTTGGTAGCCTGCTGGAACGGTGAAGTAGTTGTAACGACGGGTGATAATAATTTTGTGAAAATTAGAAGCAAAAATAGCGACAAAATCCAATCCGAATTGAATAAGCAGGCTTTCAGAGATGCAGTACACTATGAAAGCCGTAAAAAGATGTTGGATCAAGCGAGAAAGATCTATTCTAAACTGGACAGGCAAGAGTTCCAATGTTGGGTTTTTGGTATTCGAGATTTTTGGTATACGAAGAAAGATACTTAAATGCCAGGGTTAACTTAATTTCACTTCAAAATAAAAAAGGGAGAGTGAGACGATGATTATAAAAATTGTGATTTTCTTTGTTGGTTTTTATATTGGAGCAGCGATCATGTCGGTTCTGGCTATGGGGAAAATATCAGAACTTTATCGGCGCCTAGAAAAATGAGCGTACGAGCTTAAACACCTTTTGTTTGCTAGGCTTTCAAAACAGGAACTAGCAAAGATTTTCTAACACAAAGAATCTGGATTTATACTCGCTGTGGTTGTTGATAACGAACACGACAGACAGTATATACTCGGAGGATAATTGAATATAAAACTAGCTAGACTTACTCCAAGCTAATCATCAGCAGCTACTAAAGGGCTTGGAGGAATACCTGCAATCAGCAAAATGTTGAATAGGTGTGCTGCTACTATCAGAGGGAGAATTGCCAAGATCTGTAAGAGTTTTACAGGGAGCGATTAACCATACTCAAAGGTTATCTTGTGAAAATAACCTTGTTTCTCAAAGTTTGGACGTGAATGGATGCTTAAACGTCTGAGGTTACTGTTAACTCAGTGATTATCACATTGTCTATGCAAAGCTAGTAAACAAAAGGTGTTTAGGAGTATGTACCATTTCATTGAGTTAGTGGATGATTTTAAATACAAGGAGAAAAAATGCCAGAAGAAAAAAAGGTAACGATTCAATTGTTGGTCGTGTTGTTGGTAGCAAGTATTGTCATGTTAATTGTCTCATGGATCAATCAGGTCGGCATCGGGATTTGTATCCTGTGTATCTTTTTGAACCTGGCTGGTATGGTCCTAATTACTTTCGATCGAGAGGAGGAATCCAACGTTGAAAAAGTTAGAACCACTCACACTAGACGATCTGACCCTAAATAAGTATTGCAGATTGCAAGGAAAAGGGTACACCATCCAAGAGATCTATCAAGCTTTATTAGAAGGATCGAAAAACGAAAAAAAGTCTGTCATAAAAGCAGAATTTCTATACTGGCGGAAAGCCCATGGTTTTTCGTCAGCAAAGAAAAGATAAATAGGATTCAAAAAAAGAATGGAGGCAACCGATGCAAGAGAAAAAAACAATCACACTTCCAATTGGGAAGACAGTTAATCCGGTTTTTGATGGGCAAAACAACCTGTCTTTTCTGAAAGTCTCTCCCAATATGACGGCCTCGTTGATCGATAATAACGTAGTGGATGATCAATCGATTTTAGAAGTAAAAGAAGTGATCTTGTTATCTAAATTTCGGATGAAAACAATCATTCCGATTCAGTCTGTACGAATAATCTCGAGTGGTACGTACTGTCTATATGTGAAAAATGGTGTGAAAATTAATCGAGGTAGAATTGTTCAGCCACGAGGCAGGCAAAAAAGAGGCGGATAAGTGAACTGGTCTTTTGTTGGTGGGCCCATTTCCACTAACTCAGCAATGGAGGAAACAGTCCACAAATGGGCTTTAGAAGGTCTTTTTAAAGGAGATGAATGGTCTTGTCAGAAAGACTACTGACGTACAAGAATGATGTTCGAGAAAATTTGATAGGTTATGAGGACGAGAAAAATCTTATCATGAATCCCTCAGCCCAGTTGGAATGGAGCCTAATAGCTAAGTTTGAAAAAAAGAAAGGTATTAAGATTGAAAATTTAACTGACGATAACGAATTTTTTTGTTGGAAACAGAAAGAACTCGAAAAAAGAACGATCCCTGTTTATAAGAAGATAATTGCTTTTTTACTCAGAAAGTAAGCTAGCGGAGGAAATCGAATAGATTTTATGTCCGCACATGACCGAAAGAACGGAATAAGAAAGAGGATGACAAATGAAAAAAGAAGAGTTCTTAGAAAAAATTGATAAAGCAATTACTAATGGTTGGGGGATCAAAGTATATGTGAATATGCCAGATTTACCCAAACCAGAAATCATCTGCAACCCACCTGAAAATATAAAAGGCAAGCGGGATTATTATGACAAGGCCTATGACGATGATATGAAGTTAAAAACGCTTGACCAAATAAACATTATTGATCTTCAGTTTTTGAATTTGAAGTGAGGCGAAATCTTATGAAGTACTGCAACTATGAAAGAGATTTTGTGGATGAAGGTACAACTCCTAAATGGGATGTAACTACTGATTGCGGTTGGAAATTCAGACTTACCCGAGACAATAGATGGTGGCGTTTGTATCTTAGAACACTTGAACCTCATCCGACAGGAACGTTATTAGGTGTCAAATGTCCTAAGTGTGGTAAAGAGGTTAATTTCTTCGATCCAACCTCTGAAACGTCCTGGCGGATTTTACCGCCAAATAAAAAATGAAATGCGAGGAAGAATAATGATCAATCAAAAAATAATTCAAACATTACTTGAAATGGCAAAAGCTGAACCCACTGATAATAGAATTGATGTGAACGATGATAGAAACCCAATGTGGGTCGACGGATATGTGGAAGGTGTAAAGCAGTCAATCAATACAATTTACTCGGTAGAAAAAAGTATCAATACATCTGGGGCAAACCTTGATTTATTGAAAGAAGCTGCTAAGGAACTGCAGGCTATAAAAAACGGCAAGGGAATTAACAAACAGATGGATAAGATGACCGCTTTTAGAGCTTTACATGAGTTAAACGTCCTTATTGAAAAATTGGAAGCAGGCAATTAACCAAGGATAGAAGGGAGAAAAGTATGAGTCTAATTTACAACAATGGTAAACCGATTGGGCGATGTGATTCTTTTTCTATCGAAGAAGTACAAGGAACCAGTGATTTTATAAAGCTGAGAAATTTCAGCTTTCTGAATAGCAATCTAACAGAAAATCAGGATATTTTGCTTAATTGGATGTTAGATGAAACAAAAGAAGTTCGAGAGTACGGCTTTCATCCGACTGGCATTATCAATGAGTTAGCAGCTGGGAGGTCGTGGGTTCCACGTCAATTAGTTGAGCTTTGGAAATGTATGGAAGAGTACAAAAGGCAAGAAGTGCTATTGCGATTCCTGGCAATAAAAAATGATTATGCAGTTAACTAACCACCAGGATAGTGGAATAGTAAGAAGATAAAAAAGATAGCACTAAAATCGCACTATCTCTTAGAAGTTATTTTATTTTTCTGCCAAATTATTTCCAGTAGAATTCTCATCACTAATAAAAAGACTACAAAACAAATTATAATTAATTGAGGACGGATGTTGATTCTTATAACAAAAGTAACTGAAAGTAAAATTAGTGAGCAGCAGCCAACAACTAGCCAAGTTTTTCCAAGAAAGCTATTGGAAAATTTGAGGTACTCTTCTTTCTTTTCTTTGCGAAAGAGAATAGTAAAATCACGCCAAGGAACATTAGGTGTAAGTATTGAAAGACTACCAAAAAAACCGAGAGCACAAAAAGCAACAAGTAGAAACTGTACTTGGCTCATTCTAAATCACCTCAATCTTTTTTTATTAATTATATCATTATCAAAAAAATTTAAAAAGGGAATGCAGTAGTAAGAGATTGAAACAAGTCAGTTAACTCAGCAAATGGAAGAATTAACGGAATTAGGAGGGCAGAGATGATTACGATTAATTTAACTGAGAAAGAGGCTAATTATTTAGTGGCACTATTGAAGAACGATACTGCTAAGAGCCAATCAGTTATGAAAAAGGAGCCTGCATTGAAGGGGTTCTTCTCGGAGAATAATTCATTAAATGGGACTATTTGTAGAAAAATCACTAATAGCCGTAAAAAATCCAATGAAGCAGAATGCAATTGACAAGATGTGAAATATTAAAACGAATCAACAAGTGCAGGAAATTCGATAGTCAGTTAACGACCGATTGTATGCAAAGGAGAGGCATTACCGTGAATAACTCTCCTTATCTTAAGTATTAACTAATCTTCGATTGATTGATCAAGTACAAGTTGAATGTCATTTTTCATTCCGGGGTGTCTTTTGTATTCAGATTCAAGTCCTAATTTGACTAATTCCTGTATGGCTCTAGATCTTGATGAATATTTTTTTACTTGTTTGTAGGCGTCAATTTCTTTAGTAAGATCTTTTGGAGTTGTAATAGGTACACGGTCAGTTTTATTTCGATTAATAGACATAGTAAACCCTCCTTTATGAACATTATAAAGTGACGTCACTTTACTTGCAATAGCTTTCTAAATATGTTACATTACTTTTGTGAAGTGGCGCCACTTTTTCGTTTTGACTAAAGATCCATGTGGATCAGTAGGAAAGAAATCAGAATCGACCTAAATATGGTCATAACGCAGAAGGATTATTTTTTTGGTTAAGGTATAATGTACGTATGATTGTTTTAAAGGTAATTAAAAATCCAAGGAGGAAAATTAAAATGAAAAAGGTAAATTTATTGAAAGCAGCATTAATAGTTGGTTTAGGATTAGGAGCATTTGCAGCAGGGAGTGAAGCTGCTGATGCAGCAACCTTGTACCGTGCATACAATCCGAACACTGGGGAACATCTATATACAGCAAATGGGAACGAAATTCCATTTGTGGTTAATGCAGGTTGGAGAGCTGAAGGAAATGCCTGGGAAGTGCCTGCCAAAGGGACTCCAGTCTACCGAGTATTTAACCCAAATAACGGGGGAGATCATCATTATACTTTGAATAAAAATGAAGTCACTAACCTGACCAATCAAGGCTGGCGAGATGAAGGAATTGCATGGCAATCAGGCGGTTCCACACCAGTTCACAGACTGTATAATCCCAATGCTAAGACCGGAACACATCACTTTACAACTGATGTGAACGAAAAAAATAACTTAGTGAGTGCTGGCTGGAGATACGAAGGTGTTGCAATGTATAGTGGAGGAGATCAGGGTACAACGAATCCTACTAATCCAACAAAGCCTGTTGAGCCTAAGTTAGTTTGGACAGTTTGGTTTGATGTTGCACATTCAGAAGATGCTAAATATGGGATTAAGGAAGGTTCAAAAATATTCAACACGGAAAGTGAAGCTAAAGCTTGGATTGATGATTATGCTAGAAAAGTATTGATCGAAAATAGCGTGTCTTCACCAAGTTATGGTTACAGACAAATTTTCAAATAAAATAGTTAAAATTCAGACTTCACAATAAAATTGTGGAGTCTTTTTTATATAAATTGAAAGGTGGGATAAAATGAAATTAAATAGTTCATAGAACAGATTCTACTAATGATGTTGGCTAATCGAATTCGATTAGCTATTTTTTTTGGAAGGAGAACGAGATAATGAAAAAATCTTTCTTAGGATTTTTTAGCATCATCTTAGCTATAATCCTTTTTCTTTGTGGTCAGAGTGTTGTTCATGCCACTGAAGATAAAGACCAGGATATTAAGTTAAGAACTACGAGACAGACAGTAACAGGTAGAGTTTTTTACGATACTGACAATTTATATACTATGAGAGGTACAAAAAGTGGGGTTGCTTGGTCAGATGTAACAGCTTCATTGGCTGTTCAGTATCCAGATGGTCATAACGAAATGGTTTTTTGTGTAGCTCCAGGAGTTCCATTGACAGGTGGTCAGTGGACCGATGGGTATGAGGGAATAGAATCATCTGCGGTAGATAGAGACGCATTGATTGCCGCTTGTATTTGGCAAAATGTTTTTCCAAATAAGACACAACACGAAGAGATTGCTACAAGAGCGGTGGTTTGGAGTTATTTGAAAGCATATGATCTCAACATTACATCAATTGATCAAATTCCAGAATTTCCTCAGCTGAAGCAAACACTGATGAATGCAGTTGAAGATTATAAAAAAGCTCCTAGTTTTGACAAAAGTACAGTTCAATTGGAATATGGAAAAACGAAAACACTAAATAGTGGAGGAGTAGATTTAAGAGCCTATGATAATGTTGTGTCCAACGATTCCAATGTTAGATTTGAAATTGCTCCTGATGGATTATCGGTTAATGTTACTCCAACAGATCCGACCAAGGTAACAGGTACTTATGCTGCCTTGAAAAGTTTTGCTAATGGAACACCAATAATTTGGACAAAAGAAAATTCTCAAACAGTTGTTACTCCTAGAATTTCCGATCCAGCAAGCTATTCGGTCAAATGGGATATTAAAACCACTGGGGACATTGAAATCGGCAAAGTAGACAAAGACTCGAATGCCTATTTGCCAGATACAAAATTTAAAGCGGAATTCAGTGGAGAAAATGCACCAGCTGCTAAAACAGTCACTACCGGCAGTAACGGAAAAGTTAAAGTTATAGATATTCCAAATGGTGTGAAATACAAAATAACTGAAATCGGTGTTCCAAAACCCTATGTCTTGGGTTCGGCTATCGGCGAAAGCGATACTTACGAAGGTGTTGTGAAAGCAGGGGGGACGGCCATCGTGACAGCACGAAACGTCAAAGCTACCGGGCAGATCGTGATTGAAAAAACAGGTGTTGAAAGTGGAAAAGACCCTTGGAACAGTAACTATTCTCGTGCTGGGAATGTGTTTGAGATCCGCGAAAAAGATAAAGACGGCAAGGTAGTAGAAACGATCACTTCAAATGACCAAGGGATTGCGACTTCTAGCAACAAGCTGCCTTTAGGAACCTATTATGTCTCCGAAAAGACTGCTGCTAACGGGTTTGTGAACACCTTTAAACCAGTGACCGTAAAAATTGAATATAAAGATCAAAAGACACCGGTTGTTGTAGTGAATGACAAGGGAACA
>NZ_JBIPAO010000008.1:0-14228 GCF_050498925.1 Enterococcus sp. AZ163 | reverse complement strand
CGTCCCTTTGTCATCCACACGAACGACAGCAGTTTTTTGATCCTTGTATTCGACTTTCACAGTGACCGGCTTAAACGTATTCGCAAATCCGATGGCCGCCGTTTTCTCAGAAACGTAATAGGTTCCTAATGGCAACTTATTACTAGAAGTCGCAACCCCTTGGTCATTCGACGTGATTGTTTCGACTACCTTCCCATCTTTGTCCTTCTCACGAATTTCAAACACATTTCCTGCACGTGAGTAATTTTCGTTCCAAGTTTCCTTTCCACTTTCTACACCAGATTTTTCAATGACGATTTGTCCTGTAGCTTTGACGTTTCGTGCTGTTACGACGGACGTTCCACCTGCTTTTACAACGCCTTCATAGGTATCACTTTCTCCGATAGCCGAAGCTAGAACATAGGGTTTGGGTACGCCAATTTCAGTTACTTTGTATTTCACACCGTTTGGAATACCTGTAACTTTAACTTTCCCATTACTGCCGGTAGTGACTGTTTTTGTAGCTGGTGCATTTTCTCCACTAAATTCAACTTTAAATTTAGTATCCGCTAAATAAGCATTCGAATCTTTGTCTACTTTGCCGATTTCGATATCTCCTTTTGTATCGATCTCGAATTGTACTTCATAGTGGTTAGGATCTTTTATCCTCGGAGTTACTACTGTTTGAGATCCTGGTTTTGTCCAAACGATCGGCGTACCTTCCATGTAGCTTCTTTTAGCACGATAGATCCCTGAACTAGCATTCATATCTGTTGGTGTTACATTTGCGTATGTTCCATCATTCGATACCTTAAAATCCACATTTGCTGTATTAGCATATACGTTATCAAAAAGGTTTAGATCTGTTGTTCCGGCATCTAACCTCGTGGTTTGACCATAGGTTAACTTAATTGTCTGTTGATGAAATGACGGTTTCTTCTCATAGTCATCAATCGCTTTATCAAGCTTAGCTCTCAACTGAGGATACTCTGGAATTTGATCTATTGATGTAATATCCAAATTATATTCTGGTAAGTTATTCCAAAATACTGCTCGCGCAGTAATTTCTTCATGTTGAGTTTTGTTGGGAAAGACATATTGCCAGATGCATGAAGCTATTTGGGCTCTCCTAGACACATTATCTGACTCGACTCCTGTATATCCATCGGTCCACATACCACCTGTTAATGGTACTCCTGGTTGCTTACAGAACACCATATCATTGTGGCCGTCAGGATATTGAACCGCTAGACTGGCTGTAACATCTGACCAGGGTGCACCGTTCCTTGTACCTCTCATTGTATATAAGTTTGCGGTATCATAAAATACTCTTCCGCTACTAGTTTCCTGTACTTTTGGTTCAAACTTAACTTCTGAAGCACTTGCTTTTAGTATACCTCCCGATAATACAGAAATAATTGATACTAAGAAGATCAAGCCTACCGAAAAGAAATTAAGTTTGCTTTTAATAAATTGAGTCTGCAATCTTTTTTCCTCCTTTGGATAAAATAAAAAGACAACTAAATAGTTGTCTTAAACGATTATTCATGTGGAACTCTATCCTCCTTCATTCATAGCTATTTATTTTAACACCAGATATTGGTGAAATTTTTAAATTAAAAAAAGCACTTAGAAAAATTCTAAGTGCTTCGGACTACTTAAATATTTGTTTTACTCCATAATTAGAAGCAGATACCCCAAAAGGTAAATTATCCGCGTAATTATCAATCCAATTTGTTGCTTCTGTTTCGCTACCAAAAATCTTTGAACCCTCTTTTATAACGTATGATTGGTCATTTCCATTATCAATTTCCAACCAAACTGTCCAAACTAACTTTGGCTCCACAGGTTTTGTTGGATTAGTAGGATTCGTTGTGCCCTGATCTCCTCCACTATACATTGCAACACCTTCATATTTCCAGCCAGCACTCACTAAGTTGTTTTTCTCGTTCACATCAGTTGTAAAGTGATGTGTTCCGGTCTTAGCGTTAGGGTTATACAGTCTGTGAACTGGTGTGGAACCGCCTGATTGCCATGCAATTCCTTCATCTCGCCAGCCTTGATTGGTTAGGTTTGTTACTTCATTTCTGTTCAAAGTATAATGATGATCTCCCCCGTTATTTGGGTTAAATACTCGATAGACTGGAGTCCCTTTGGCAGGCACTTCCCATGCATTTCCTTCAGCTCTCCAACCTGCATTAACCACAAATGGAATTTCGTTCCCATTTGCTGTATATAGATGTTCCCCAGTGTTCGGATTGTATGCACGGTACAAGGTTGCTGCGTCAGCAGCTTCACTCCCTACTGCAAATGCTCCTAATCCTAAACCAACTAACAACGATACCTTCAATAAAATCTTTTTCATCTTAATTCTCCTCCTTAAATTTTTAATAACCTTTAAAACAATCATACGTACATTATACCTTAACCAAAAAAATAATCCTTCTCCGTTATGACCAAATTTAGGTCGATTCTGATTTCTTTCCTACTGATCCACAAGGATCTTTAGTCAAAACAAAAGTAGCGTCACTTCATAAAAGTAATGTAACATATTCAGAAAGCTATTGCAAGCAAAGTGACGTCACTTTATAATGTTCATAAAGGAGGATTTACTATGTCTATTAATCGAAATAAAACTGACCGTGTACCTATTACAACTCCAAAAGATCTTACTAAAGAAATTGACGCCTACAAACAAGTAAAAAAGTATTCATCAAGATCTAGAGCAATACAGGAATTAGTCAAATTAGGACTTGAATCAGAATACGAAAGACACCCCGGAATGAAAAATGACATTCAACTTGTACTTGATCAATCAATTGAAGATTAGAGAATGCCTTCTTCCACTCATTTGAGTCCTTGTAAATACGTTAGATAAGGAGAGTTGTTCATGGCAATGCCTCTCCTTTACATACAATCGGTCGTTTACCGACTTTATCTAATTGGTTTGTTGTTTCTAATATCATTTTTTTCTTATCTTTCTTTTACTTTGTAGTGTATAATCGATAATTAATAAGAAAGAAAGTAGGGATTACATGTACACTTATAAATCTGAAATATTGTACACAAAAACTAAATTTGCTACGGATAAAGCAGAAGCAAGCGACTTAATTGAGTTAGACAATCTTATCAATGAGCGCGCTAAAGAAGGTTGGGAATTAGTAACTTATTCATATATGTCATCTTCTTTCCAAGTTAAAGGTGCTACACTGATTACTTTCAAAAAATTGAACTAATTTCAGTAACTCATTATTTTCATAATGAGTTTTTTTATTCCGCAAAATCTTTCGCTAGTGGAACCTATTTCCCAAATTTCCACTCTTGAGCGTCAAATAATTTCTCAACTTACAATATTGTAAGTTGAGTGTGCAGGCTGTAAGTATCACATTTTTAGTCCCAATGCTATGATCAGATTATCAAAGACAGAGGAGTGTTTTACATGGACGTTTTATATATTTTATTCTTAGCAACTGGTGTTAGTGGATTGATGCAATACTTTTTGGAAAAAGGGTACATCAAGTCCATAAAAAGTGCATTGTTAGCTTCTAGTTTGATTATTGTAACTATAAACACCTTAGGGAATCCCCAAGCTCTAGTTAACGGTCACTTATTAAATACACTATTTTCATTAATACTTAGTTCAGCCGTTTTTGGTATTTGTATGATATCACTTCAATACTTAACGCCAAATAAAAACAATAATCCCTTTTGAAGCTTACAATACATCTCTAATTCAATAATCATGATTTTTAAACCATTTACTAATTGTAGATGGTTTTTTCTATATCTTCTTTCGGTCTTGTTAAGAAAACTTTTCAATTGCTTTTCTAAAGCTCGTTCTAACGTCTTGAATAGAATTTTCACTAAAATCATTAACAGAAATAGCATCCAATGGGTTTCCATCATCGCTTATCAATAGAAAAGTATAAATATACTTTGGATAAATCCCTCTTTTTACTAAATCCTCGTAGCCGTTGGAAATTTGATCAATTGTATTAATCTCTATATGACGTCCGTTCCTGTTAAAATCTTCAATTAGATTCTGCATGTCTTTTTTCCTTTCTACTTCATCGGTCGTTACTGGAACTTTTATATTTTTATTCGATTGAATCCAACTGCTTAATGTCCTATACTTAACTGAATAGTTATAATAATGATAAATAAAGGAGGAGTATAGTTGTCAGACGAGAAAAAGTTGTTAAAACAGTTTTAAACAATATTTGTTGTACTTTTTAGCGTGCTAATGCTAAATACAGTAGGAGTAATCTTCTCTTTTTCGAAAAATGCTATGGAGGATTCAAGCTTCTTAATGTTTGCTTTTGTAACTGGCCTTGGATGGATCAATACTATTGTTCAGTTTAAGAGAGCAGATATCCGAATAAATTGGAAGAACAAGTAGAATATTTTTTACAAACGGGGCTAACTGAATTAGCTCCGTTTTTCTACTGAATTGCCCCATTTACAGGAGTTTCTAGTCCATACTTTCTACCGTTAGCGGAAACTTTTTTATTTGCTTTTTTCTGATTATAAGTTTTTAGTCATTTCTATATTGGTATCCATCCTTATGATAGTATTCGCTAGAATCTATCTTTTTAATTTTAGTTGTTAATGCTAATATAATGTAAAATAGACAGGAGTGATTTAATATGAAAGAATTTCAGTATTTACTACTTGGTCTTTGTATTATTGGTTTCTTTGGTAGTATCTCAATGTTTACGCCCAATACTCCATGGAACGATATTACATATTTATTTCGTAAAGTAGATAAGCAAAAATACCTCCGGTATTCGAACAAATTTTTTGGTAAAACATGGTTAACCGTTGGAATTAGCTCTTTGATATTGTTCCTTTTGACTTTGATTATAAAGATCAACATCCCAATTCAATTAATTCTATTTCTCTTTTTTATTTATTTATTCATAAGAGTAGTCCTACTTGAAGTTGGTTGGAGAAAAGTTGCAAATAAATAGCTAACCTGTGATAGTACGATTTTTGTGCTATTTTTTTTTAACATTTTATTGAAAACCTCATTGATAGCCCCATGATATGGAGCTTTTATCTGCTGTATCTTCCTTGTCAGTACAATCGGTCATGTGCGGACATAAAATCTATTCGATTTCCTCCGCTAGCTTACTTTCTGAGTAAAAAAGCAATTATCTTCTTATAAACAGGGATTGTTCTTTTTTCGAGTTCTTTCTGTTTCCAACAAAAAATTCGTTATCGTCAGTTAAATTTTCGATCTTAATACCTTTCTTTTTTTCAAACTTAGCTATTAGGCTCCATTCCAACTGGGCTGAGGGATTCATGATAAGATTTTTCTCGTCCTCATAACCTATCAAATTTTCTCGAACATCATTCTTGTACGTCAGTAGTCTTTTTGACAAGACCATTCATCTCCTTTAAAAAGACCTTCTAAAGCCCATTTGTGGACTGTTTCCTCCATTTGCTGAGTTAATGGAAATTTGCTAAAACATTGGAATGTCTCCCCATCTGTGCGATATAATTTACTTAATAACTTTTCAGGAGGTCTCATTCCAATGTATGCTATTCATAAATTTTCTCTACATATGTTAGTTATACTGGGATTAGTTTTGTTCATATCCCTATTACTTCGTTATAATCATGGGCTTTTTTTAGCGCGGACAACCTATAAGTTAAAAAAATATAGAAACGATTCTGCACATAGATCAGAACGAGCACTTGGAAATAAAATCAGTGCTGTTGGAATAAAATTAGGTGTGCCTCTATTTTTAATATTCTTGATACTTACTTTTTTAACACATTAATACTCCGTTCTTCTGGTGGTTAGTGGAAATGGACCCACCAACAAAAGACCAGTTCACTTATCCGCCTCTTTTTTGCCTGCCTCGTGGCTGAACAATTCTGCCCCGATTAATTTTCACACCATTTTTCACATATAGACAGTACGTACCACTCGAGATTATACGTACAGACTGAATCGGAATGATTGTTTTCATCCGAAACTTTGATAACAAGATCACTTCTGCCACTTCTAAAATTGATTGCTCATCCACTACGTTATTATCGATCAACGAGGCCGTCATATTGGGAGAGACTTTCAGAAAAGACAGGTTGTTTTGCCCATCAAAAACCGGATTAACTGTCTTCCCAATTGGAAGTGTGATTGTTTTTTTCTCTTGCATCGGTTGCCTCCATTCTTTTTTTGAATCTTATTTATCTTTTCTTTGCTGACGAAAAACCATGAGCTTTCCGCCAGTAAAGAAATTCTGCTTTTATGACAGACTTCTTTTCGTTTTTCGATCCTTCTAATAAAGCTTGATAGATCTCTTGGGTGGTGTACCCTTTTCCTTGCAATCTGCAATACTTATTTAGTGTCAGATCGTCTAGTGTAAGTGGTTCTAACTTTTCCAACGTTGGCTTCCTCCTCCCGATCGAAAGTAATTAAGACCATACCAGCCAGGTTCAAAATGATACACAGGATACAAATCCCGATACCGACCTGATTGATCCATGAGACAATTAACATGACAATACTTGCGACCAACAACACGACCAACAAACGAATCGTAACCTTTTTTTCTTCTGGCATCATTTTTCTCCCTCTATTTCAAAATCATCCTCTCACTCGATGAAACGTTATATACTCCTAAACACCTTTTGTTTACTAGCTTTGCATAGACAATGTGATAGTCACTGAGTTAACAGTAACCTCAGACGTTTAAGCATCCATTTACGTCCAAACTTTGAGAAACAAGGTTATTTTCACAAGATAACCTTTGAGTATGGTTAATCGCTCCCTGTAAAACTCTTACAGATCTTGGCAATTCTCTCTCTGATAGTAGCAGCACACCTATTCAACATTTTGCTGATTGCAGGTATTCCTCCAAGCCCTTTAGTAGCTGCTGATGATTAGCTTGGAGTAAGTCTAGCTAGTTTTATATTCAATTATCCTCCGAATATATACTGTCTGTCGTGTTCGTTATCAACAACCACAGCGAGTATAAATCCAGATTCTTTGTGTTAGAAAATCTTTGCTAGTTCCTGTTTTGAAAGCCTAGCAAACAAAAGGTGTTTAAGCTCGTACGCTCATTTTTCTAGGCGGCGATAAAGTTCTGATATTTTCCCCATAGCCAGAACCGACATGATCACTGCTCCAATGTAAAAACCAACAAAGAAAATCACAATTTTTATAATCATCGTCTCACTCCCCCTTTTTTATTTTAAAATGAAGTCAAATCAACCCTGGCATTCAAGTATCTTTCTTCGTATACCAAAAATCTCGAATACCAAAAACCCAACATTGGAACTCTTGCCTATCCAGTTTAGAATAGATCTTTCTCGCTTGATCCAACATCTTTTTACGTCTTTCATACTGTACTGCATCTCTGAAAGCCTGCTTATTCAGTTCAGATTGGATTTTGTCGCTATTTTTGCTTCTAATTTTTACAAATTTATTATCACCCATCGTTACAACTACTTCACCGTTCCATCTGGCTACCAAATCTCCTCTAAACCAAATAAATTTTATTTGGTTAAAGATCTTACTAACTGGTACCTCATAGAGCTCAACTTCTTCTCCCAGGTTCCCGGTAGGAACTACTCTATATGCCACACCCTGGCGAATATTCCATGTGTGTTTATTGAAACACTGGACCCTACATCGTTTTTTCTCTAGGTCCGTTACCTTAACAACAATACCTTTCGACATACTTTCACTCCCTTACGCGTTTATATGTGATGTGAATAAAAAAAACTTAAAGAATTGATTCCTGCTCGAAAAACAACAAAAAAAGGGAAACGCAGTCTACACTACGTTTCCCTTTATCAGATCATGTGTATCATTTCCCCAAGTTCCACTTGATCATTATATTAATTTGACTGACACTATTAGGAATTTCGAGAAAACTTATTCTCCTTTTTCGATGAAAATCCTAACAATACCGATCCATATTTGATATAATGACGAATGTCTGGAGAAATCCATGACCCGAAGGTTAACGCAGTAAGCTCCACTTACTGCCTGCAGCTGGTCTATGACGGAGCCTGAGAAACTCCTGAGATCAGCTGAGCCTTTGGTTATTTTTTTCAAACACTTTGGTATCTTGCTTGAGGAGCAAGAATCAATTCGCTTTCAGTCTAATCCTTTTATTGCTGATAAGTCAAGCAATATTTCTGTGATTCCTCTGAGAAACAAACCGCTCAAACTTCACTCCTCACCGTTCTTCAAACCTTACAACTCATTTTTTTGTTTTTTTATAAAATATCCAGTCTCCTCTCACCAATCATTTTTAGAATGTTTAAACAATTATTCCCAAAAACAAAAGTATTTAACCAAACAAAACTATCGTTATTTATTTTAGCAATCTTTTTTATCAATACTGGATAGAGATTTCACTAAACAAATTAGCATCTTACTGGCAAAATAAGTCATCTCTTGCTGGGGAATTAGCCATGGCGATTAACTCAAAATGAAATTAACGTCTTAATCTCACATAAAATTATAACAGATTTTTAACCGAATGCAAACATATGTTCGCAAAAAACGTTCAAAGATGAAATTTAGAATCAACATTGGGCTAAGGCCCAGCTAAAATAAGCTAGTTTCATTTAATCCAAAAACCCAAGAAGCTGCTAATGCAGCAAGCTCTATCAATCAACAATAAAGAAACTAAAAAGAATAAAGGTTAAGAGCAGACAGCAACAAACGCCTTATAAATATCGCGAATGCAATCAAAGGACTTCCAAATTACTTAGTATTCACAACACCACGGAAAGACAAAGCAGTATCATAGATATATTGTATAGGCAGTTTGCGGGTTTTATTTTCAGCCAGGAACCGCCTTCAGCAATTCAATTTGAATGTATCCATTTCCCATCGGTAATAGCTGTTCAAAAATCTCTTGA
Organism: Enterococcus sp. AZ163; assembly: GCF_050498925.1. Lineage (NCBI taxonomy): Bacteria > Bacillati > Bacillota > Bacilli > Lactobacillales > Enterococcaceae > Enterococcus > Enterococcus sp. AZ163. The sequence continues at coordinate 5,363 of NZ_JBIPAO010000008.1, read as the reverse complement.
ACTAATGTACCGGCCACACCAAAAGCTTCCCTAATCGCTTGAAAATAAGCCTCGCGGACTTCTTTTTTGGTTAAGATGATTGTTCGCATCAACGCTCTAACTGAAGCTATCATGATTCCGCCGCCGCGGCCGCGCGTAACTCGATAAAACACCTGGTTAATCTCTTTCAGCTTTTTCAGTGCAGCATCAAAACTTCTCTCCGGCACGCCAATTTCTTCACGAATCTCTTTCTTTGTAGAGTAAACAAATGGCTTATAGGTATAACTTTGCTCGTTTAGGTAATGGAGAATATCTTGCTGCCATTCTTTTGAGTGACTTTTCACTCGATCCTTTCGATCCTTTTTGAATTTCCACCAACCGGCTTTGTTACTAAATAGCTGATCATCTGTCAAATCTGGTGAAACCCAAGCATGGCAAAGCTCCCGGACAAAATCTTTTGAAGCTGCCTGGTACTCTCCTGAGTAGGCGCTTTTCACGATTCGCAGGATCTCTGATTCTCTCAAAGGATTGCTGAAGCGTTCATTCAGCATGATCATGTTGTACTCACAAGTGGCTTTATCATATCCTGAAGAATAGTATGCTAAAGAAAGGGTAAAAACAGCATTGTTTCGACCCAATAAGCCTTTTGATCCTTTTAATTTTTCAGAATGCAGCAGCAAGTCAAACCACTTTTCATCAACCTGACGTATCTCATTTTTTTTAGCAGTTGGGAACGGGATCACCACTCCTGGCTTATCTCCAGATTTTTTCATAGACCAAGAGATCCACTCTTGGAAAGAATACCGGTAAGATTCCTCAAAGAAAAGAACGTTGTCGCTACGTGGAATTCGCGCAATACCAAAATGATTGCAACCCAGGTCCACTCCTGGTAATTCTTTAGCAAGTTCTTTGCGAATATTCTCGGAGATCCGCTTTGCCACATCGATCACTTTGAAGTTACTTTTCTTAGTAACATAGACAGCTTTTTCTAAGGCAAAATAAGCCTGGTATCCTCCAGGTGTATCTACAATCAACGTTGGTAACAAACCAATACGATCAAAGGCTGCAAGTACAATCTCACCATGATTAAATTTTTCACCGGTAACGTCAATATCAACAACAAAAGTATTGATTTGACGCAGATTTCCTTCACTATGCCCTTTCGTAAACTGGCGGCTTTTGTCAGCATATGTTCCAAATCTATACACGTTTGGTGTCCAATGAGTAAGTTGATCCCCATTCTCTATTGCTGCTTCTTTAGAAGTAATGACAAGGCCTCTCCCTTGAATCATATGCTCCTTAGAACGGTAACCAAAAATAGCCCCTTTGTTCCCTTCAGCTGCACCAGCCGGCTTAATCTTGCTATTTTTATATTTATAAGTTCTCAAACCACTTTGTAAAATTTCTGCGTAAATATTTGACAGTTCCAAAAGAACGCCTCCAGTCATCAAAAAAAGAGAACACTAAATATTAGTGTTCTCTCGAATCTATTTTCAGAGCCCATTTTCATGCTAAATCCCTTTATTAGCGCACTCAAACAAGCCTTACTCTGTTGATTTTTTTTTCAGAAAAAGCTATAATATTTTTGACTGATATATAGCAAAAAGTGACTACCAATCACTTTTCTTTCCTCAAAAAAAGAGAGAAGAACACTTTTAGACGATGTGCATTTTTGACCTACCAATCAAAAACTTGTCTCGTCTTTTTTTATATTTTTTTTCAACCTATCAGATTTCAATGGAATCATACCACGACACAATTGCTTAAATCAAAGCTTTTTATACAAACTTTGATTTAATATCTTTTATTCAAAATCTCTAAGTTGATTAAAAGATACTTTAATTTTATCTATCATTGATTGTGAGATACTTAATTCAAAATTAATCTCAATTAAAGTATCTCTTAATCAAGTTTTTTTTAAAGCTACAAAACAGATTCTGCTTGATTAAAGTATCTAGTATTCACCAAAAAAGTATCCCGGAATCAATGATTATTTTGATTCCGGGATACTTTTATCTATCTTATTCGATTGGTTTAAAGATACTCTAATCAAACTTGCTATTAACCCAAGTATTCTTCTGCTCCTTTAGGGTGTCTTTATCAACCTCATCTGTTAACTCTATAAATCTTTTACCAGCAGCCTTCAACTTTTCATTCTCTGCTATCACGATTGGCTTTAATAGCTCCATGTCTTCTTTATACGCTTCAAATAATGAATCCCTATCATCCCTATCAAAAGTTGAAACTAGATTGTCTAAGGCCATATCAATGATATCACCTACTGTCTTACCATCATATTTGCGAGAAATCAATCTTTCAATTCTTACCTTAGTCGATAAGGAAATTTTTGCATTTCTATCCTTTTTTAACCTTGGGTCAGAATATTCAGCTTTTCTTCCAGCAACTCCTTTATGACTCTTATTCGGATTTTTTAGTGTCGACGTTTCTTTTACATCACGATCTCTTTTCTTCGAAATTGACTCTGAACTTTCAACACTTTTTATTGGTAAAGTTTTACTTTCTTCATCAGGACTGGATTGTGTTTCTTGCTTTTTTCGTTCTAATTGATCCGCGAACTCTTTCGTCTTCTGCAAATTACTTGAACTTGATCGTCTCTTTCTCGGAAACAAAGAAGATTGTCTTTCTACCATAATTATTCCTCCTCAAACCAGCTGACATGTTCATTAAGCTCATCAAGAATATTTAAGAACAGCTGCTGTGGAGTTTTATCAACAAGCATTAAATCTCCATCTTTCTTACGATCCATAGTTATTCCAGTTTCATCATATCGAATTAGGCGAGCCATTCGATAGACAATAGTACTCAATAGATTGTCACCATACATTTCTTTTGCTTGATTGTAAGAATAATTTTCTGTGCTCGTTTTTTGATCAAGCATGAACGGAACAATTCCAGCAACCTTCAGGTGAGCATTGTACCGATCGCTGAAGAACTCCATATAACTAATGTAATCAGCAGCTCCTCTTAGCGATTTAGGCTGTGTTTGTAGCATGATTGCTACATAATCCGCGAAATACATTGCACTTCTCACTTCAGTACCCAGTGAAGGCGGGACATCAATAAAAATATCATCGTATTGTTCTCTTAATGGATTTAGCGTATCAACAAAGTACTTAAATTGTGCTAACTTATCATTTGGATATTGAGCGGACATTAGATCACTATAGTCTGCCATTGCTATATCACCCGCAATAAGATCAAAATTATCAAACAACGGTAATACTGCACCATCTAATGATCCATCGACCAAGACATTCCAGATTGTTTTTGGCAATTCTTCTAAATCAGAATACTTGTTATTCCCCATATTTTCTGCAGTGTATAGCATTACGTCAGAAGCGTTATGCTGCGGGTCCAAATCGATTAGTAACGTCTTTCTTTTTCTATAATAAGCATTAACAAACCCAAGCATCTGAGCTGCTGTTGATTTCCCTGTACCACCTTTAAAATTTCCAACTAAGAAAACCCTTGCTGAATACTTTTTTGACATACTATGACTATTATTCATTTCGTACCTCCCATTGATTAAGTATCTTTAATTCAGTATACCTATAGGATCGTTAAATTGCAATAAGTATCTCGCAATCAATCCAATCTTTTTGATTGAAAGATTCTTTATTCAAAAGCAAATTAAAGTATCTTATAATCAACGATTATTGCTGTTTTATCAGTATTTACCCTATGATTAAAAGATGCTTAAATCAAAAAATGTAATAGTTTCCAATCAAATAATTGTCAGGTGATTTAATGATACTTTAATCAACAGAAGAAGTATCTTTTAATCAAAGTACAATCTAAATGAAATTGTGTCCAGGTGATTAGTACAATATTCCAGTGTAGCTAAGCTTCAATACGTCGTTTATATAAGTATTGAACGGCTCAGAAAAAAAAAGATAATTTCTCTGTAGTTTTATCAAAAAAATAGGATTAATAAACTCTGATTTAAAGATCTTTTTTTCAAATTAAAGTATCTTACAATCAAAGTTAAATACCGATAAATAGGGTTTATGTTTTGAATTAAAGATACTTTTATCAAAAATAAGTATCTCTTAATCATTTAGAAGATACTCATTGATGTGCTAATCTAGGACTGGTGATCTACAAGTATATTGGGATAGGGAAGTATCTTTATAATTTCTTATTAGTCCCATGGTAATTTATTTTCGTATTACCGGGTAATATGTTATAATATACACGAAAAGGGAAGTTGCGCTAACAACCTCCCTTTGGACAGCACCGTTAAAGACGGTGGCAGAAAATTAAATTTTTTGAATCAAAAAATAGTCGACCTGCTAAAGTGACGGCTATTTTTTGTCGTTTCTTAGCATTTTGACAATCAAGCTGATTAAGGCAATGGTGAACATACCGAAGCCAAGAATCACTTGTATTGTCTCATATGCAGACAAAAGGCATCTCCTTTCTCCAGATTTTTGAAGTAAGTTCATAAGAACCACCTCTTTTCTGAATAGATTTGCCACCGTCTTAAACTGTTTACTTTACTGTCTCACTCATTATATCATTACTTAACTACAATTTCTTTAGTGAATTTTTTTGGGTTATTGTTCGTGTTTTATCCAGCCAATAGCAGCTGTGGTACTTCCTGAAGCCGGGAACGTTCACGCCAAAACCGAACGAACGTGCACCCAAGTACGCCAGATCTTGCACCAAAAAACGAACTTTGAGATAGAGTAGGGACTAAGTACCTTTTTACTATCTATTTTTCAGCCCATACCAGCGATTCTTCTACAACAAAATTTTGTTCGAACTCCTCTTTGTCCATAGTAAAGAAAATCTCCTGTCCTATTTTTATTAATAGCTGTCCGGAACCTAAACCGATGCCTCCACGTTTTGTTTGTACAGTAACTCGTCCATTTGATTTGAACTTTTTGTTTTTTACGATAGGTAAATGATCACAAAAGACGGCCAACTGTTTGAGTGCACCAGGAGAGTACTTGAAAAATTGGATCGGAGCCTCATTAAAGCACACGCCAGAAGCCTTAATTTTTGTTTGTTGTTTCTCTGCAATAAGGTAGCTCTTATTTCGTGACCGTTCTGATAAGTATAAACTAAGGGGAGTGAGTGCTCCGTTGTCTCGTTCCAAATAATAGCTACTAAGATACTCTTTGTTTATTATAAGTGCCTTAGAGAGCTTGTTTTCTGATTTTCCTACTATGTTACAGGCGGTTTGTTGGGAAGACCCATAAACAAGATATTCTGATCCATCTCTATAGGTAAGTAAGTAGACCGCATACCTACGTCGTGAACGATCTTTTTTTTCTAATTTAATTGCTTGATGAGTTATGAGCTCCTCAACCGAATTTTCTCTTTCGAGTGTCTTCAACTGTTGCATAAGTTTTTCCTGC
>NZ_JBIPAO010000007.1:0-25900 GCF_050498925.1 Enterococcus sp. AZ163 | reverse complement strand
AAATGTAACACAATGGGATTGTGTTACATTGGTTCTTGGCTATTTTTATTTCTATAAGCAATTGAAAAAGCACAATAGGGGATAATCTATTGTGGTTTGAAATCATACGTACAAGCTGTTAGATTAGGCGATCAACTTAATCAAGAATTTTCATCACTATACTTTTCCCAAAACCCATGATAAAATAGAAAGTGAAAAAGAGGCATACTAGTAATATGCCTCTTAGTCGCTAACTTGAACACCGTTTCAAGAACGGCAGCTTGTTTTACTTATACAAAAAAAAGTATCCGTGTCAAGCTTGGGATCGCTGAACGGTTACTTTTTTTTGTCGTTTTTTAGCACGGTAACAACCAAACCAACTAAAGCAATGGCAAACATACCAAAGCCTAAGATTGTCTGGATTGTCTCATATGCGGACAAAAGGCGTCTCCTTTCATAGATTTCAGTGGATACTTTCATAAGCACCACCACCTCTCAAGATAGCCACCGTTCACGAATCAGTTTTCGTTAGCAGGTCTATTATACCAAAGTTTTCTTACTACAAACATCCTTTCTTTGCTGGTAATGCTCTAGAAAAGACTTTCAGAATTGACAAGAGTAGAAATTCATCATAAACTTAAAACGAACATATGTTCTATATTAGTTTGGGGGAGTTTCTATGTTTTTTGACGATAATCCAAGATTTGACTATAACAAGGAACCTGCCAGGGACATTTTGTGTTGCGACTGTAAATCCTTTTATAGCTCTGTAGAGTGTGCGGAAAGGGGACTAGACCCTTTAACCACTAAATTAGTTGTTATGAGCTATCCTGCTAACGACGACGGCACAAGAGGGAGCGGATTGACCTTAGCCGCTTCGCCTGCCGCAAAGGCTGCCTATGGCATTACAAATGTTTCTCGTGCCAGGGATTTACCTTTTCCGTATCCTGACGATCTTTGGATCGTTCCGCCTAGAATGAATCTTTATATGCAAAAGAATGCAGAGATCAACAACATCTATCGCAAATATGCTGACGAGAAGAACCACTCCGTTTACTCAGTAGACGAATCCTTTTTAGATATTACCGACTCGTTGAAGTTGTATAATTGCGAAACAACCGATCAGCTGGCACGTTTAATTCAGATCGATGTCTACAGAAATACTGGAATTTACGTAACGGTCGGCATCGGAGATAACCCGACACAAGCGAAAATCGCTTTAGATATCTATTCCAAGCACAATCGAACGATGCGAGGGGAAATTCGTTATGAAACTGTACAAGAAAAGATTTGGTCGATTGATCAGCTGACCGACGTGTGGGGAATCGGCAAGAAAACTGCCGAAAAACTCCACAAAATGAACATACATACCATGTATGACCTAGCACATGCCGATTACTACCGGTTAAAAAGTAAATTTGGCATCATTGGTACTCAAATGTACGCGATCGCCTGGGGAATTGACCGGAGCTTCTTAGGTCAAAAATATGAACCCAAATCAAAATCGATCGGGAATAGTCAGGTTCTTAACAAGGATTATACACGGAAAGAAGAACTGCAAATCGTCATTCGAGAAATGGCGGATCAAGTTGCCACCAGGTTACGACGTGCGGGAGCTAAAACAGAATGCGTGTCCTTGTGGTGCGGTTATTCCCTCAATTACTTTGACCAGCAGGGCAAGACCAGTTTTCATCAACAAATACGTGTGCCACTAACGAATTCAAGTAAAGAGATTGCGGAATACTTGCTGATCCTATTGGATAAGCACTATAAGCGCCAGGATATAAGGAACATCGGCGTAAATTGTTCCCGACTTACCTATACAACTGCTTTTCAAATGAATTTGTTCCAGGAACCAGAAAAACAGCTGGACGATCATAAGATCGATTTTGTCATTGACAATGTCCGTAAAAAATACGGCTTTCAATCGATTGTACGTGCCCACTCTCTTTTAGAAGGCGCAAGAGCTATCGAACGATCAAGCCTTGTCGGTGGACATGCCGGGGGCATGTCTGGAATTGAAGGTGATCCCAATGGTCAAGCGTACTAAGAAAGAGTTTAGAGACTATAACGACTTTAGAGATCGCGTCTTCGGCTTGAAGTGGGGTACCGCTTTTGCGATGGACGATCTCATGAAGAAAGTGCACGCCAACGAAGATTACGCACTCAAGGATCATGCTGCATTGCCAGAAATGGAGCGTGCAGCAATCGATCTCGTTCTTTCAGAGTCTTTTTTGCAAACAAAAGAGCTGCTTATCCAGCTTCACCTACGTGACGAGTTCGGACGGCTGCTTGATCCCTTGATTGGTACATTCCAGGGTGAAGCCTACGAAGACTATTTTGTCTTCAATGATAAACTCATTCAATGGGAGGACGTGCGCCATGCCCGATTGACCGACAATAAAAAATGGTCAGACATTGACTTCTTTGAGTCGCTGAAACCAGCAGCTTCTACCCCAGAGACAGATAAGATACAAGAGGTGGAGCGAGTCAAAGACGAGTTTTACCAACCATTCATAGAGGAGTAGTCAAGTGAATATCATACGATACTACGAGCAGCGCTACATAAGCAGACAAGAATTTTTTGACCACTTGTGGGGATCAGGGCAGCAACTCATAAATGAAGAAGGGGAAGACCGCTTCGCCTTTTACATTGCGCTTGCTGCTGGTTATCACCAAAACAGCTATTATATCGTCAAAACAAGCGAAGCAAACACCAGATAACCAGGTAATTTGCTTCGCTTGTTATTGTAGAGAGAACCGTCGTCCTTAGTCTTTTATACTGTCTCTATCTCTGTTCGTATCCGTTCTTTTTCGGTTTAAAAATTTTCGAAAGTCTTGTCCTTTCCTAACGGATTGTTGCGCCTTCTTTCGCTTCTTTCTTACTTGTTTCTTCTCTTTTCCCACTAGCTTCATGTCTTTTTTAGCCGGCTTCTTTCGCTTCTTAAATCCAAAAACAACGAACCCTTTTTTTTGTCCATAATTGGTTACATACGTAACCTCTACCAAGAGCGTTTTACCGGTCAATCCTGTCTCACTCTGATCTTTCAACAGCAACAGATGCCCTACCTGAAAGTATTCGTCGTTTCTTTTAATTTCAAACAGTTTATTCCCTACCCTGATTTCCTCAAATTCTTCTGATGGAATAGTCAGCTCGTAATCAATCTTAAGAATCTTTCTAGGCATGTCAATCACCTTCCTTCTATAGTTAGCTCGGGTCATTTTTTAACAATTGTACAACGTTTTCTTGACCGTTTAAAAATAGAGAATAGGGGTATACTTAAAGGTTACAACTAAACGATTGCTACAAGTTTTTATTGACCAGCTCTTTTAATACCTGGCTTGCGGCGGCTTCATCCAGCGTTTCATAGGCGCCACCTTGATAAAAACTAATGTAGCGCACGATGGCTTTCATTGGGGTGAAGATGCCCAATTCAACTGTCCGCTCGATTTCATCGATGATTGCTTGCTGCTCTTTTGTCATGCTGATCTCCTTTTTCGTTTTTTAATGACCGAGGCTTGACAAAGCCCTCAGAATGGCAAATCATCATCTGAAATATCAATATCACTTCCTTTAAGGCTTTTCGTTAAATCAATGGGATCTTTTTGATTCTCACCTGGGCTTTCATTCGCATCATTGTAAGTTTCGTGGCTGTCGGTTGTGCTCCGAGATTCTAGCAGCTGGAAGTTTTCGGCTACAACTTCAGTAACATAAACACGCTGCCCTTGCTGATTTTCATAGTTTCTTGTTTGTATACGGCCCGTAACTCCTATTAATGTTCCTTTCTTCGCATAATTTGCCAAAGTTTCAGCTGATTTTCGCCAGATTACACAATTAATAAAGTCTGCTTCTCGTTTTCCGTCTTGATTCGTGAAATTTCTATTTACTGCTAATGTAAACGTAGCAACAGCTGCTCCACTTTGCGTATAACGTAAATCAGGATCTTTTGTTAATCGACCAACTAAAACTGTATTATTTATCATTTTTACCGCTCCATTTCTCTTGACTGAAATTTCCGTCTCTCTTTTCTAACAGCTGAAGTAACTTATCTTTCATAGTGAATCTCCTCCGTTACATTTAAGCCCTCTTAATCATACCCCGAGGATTTATATGTAACAACAAGATTATCTATCCCACTCCAGGTCTCTTCGTAACTGCTGCTGCCGCTTCAGGTCTTCAATCTTCTGTTTCGTCATTTTTGTTTGTTGGATCTGCTTTCGTAAATTCTCTTTTTCTTGATCAATTTTTTTTCCTTTGTACGTTGTTTTTTTCATCTTTCTTCTTCCTTTCCGGGAATTCGAACCCCAGGCTAAAATCTTCTTTTAGTATGACGAATGCATCAAACTTTCCTTTCTTACCTGTAAAACCTTTAACGGATGAACTGGTTCTTCCTTTTGATACTAGCTGCTGAATGTTTGTTTTAGTAAGGTTCTTGTCAGCCATTTTCAACCATATTTTGAAATCGCATTGATCATTGGTACATGCAGCCACTTTATTGAATAGGTGAACATCCGGTACATAAACTGCTCGATACGTATTATTGGCTAAGTTTAATATTAGTACCTAATCTCTTCATTATCCATTACGATGTTCAAAAAATTTTCTTCTGTCAATATTTCAATTTTAGAACCTTCCTCAATTAGCCGTTCGACTTTTATGTGCTTTGTTGTTTTTTTTTGTTCATAAAATAGATTCATCTGTGTATGACCTAATACCAAAATATCAAGTTGATTAGAAACATTAGGCTTGAATACAGCATTCAATTGCTCCAAGCATTCTATAACTTCCGTTCGTGTATATCCTGATATTTTCCCTGAAATACAAACTGCTTTCCCTTCAAAGTACACATAACCACCTCATTTTTCACATAGATTGTTCTCGCTCAAACCCCTGTTCTAATGATTGATTTCTACTAGCTATCTTTTTTTCAAACATGTATTTCGCTTGATCGTTCCAATCCCATTTATCAATGCCAATCTTATTTTCTGGTATAGGAGGAAATTCCGTTTCGATCTTCGCCAAGCGATCCCCGCCAAGACTCTTGTAGAAATCAAATAAAGACTCTTTGCCAGCAAATTTTCTACCTCCAGTATCGTTGTCAACACACAATTTAATGCTATCTGGTGTCGTTCCTAGTACGTTGATAGTATCTTTTAAATAGTATTTAAAAGCTGCGTCTTTCACGCCTTCCATAGCAATAAACTTCGTATCTTGAATATTGGGGTGTAGTGTTACGTAACTTAAAGCATCAATTGAACTTTCAAAATACTTTAAATTTTTAGGCTGACCGATAGTAAAGTTAAAGGCTTTATCATGTCCTGAACGTTCTTGGATGTGCTTCCAGCTGCCACGTTTAAATTTATCCGAGTGTATTGTACCCTGTTCTGATACGCCGACAATCCTTTTATTGTCTACCCAGCAGAAAATGACATTTCCTCGTTTGTCTTGTCGGATATATCCTTTTTTGTGCAAGCAATCGACTATTGGGGAGCTTATTCTTCGCTCATTTACAAGATAATTTCTTGCTTTTGTAAAATTCTTGCTTTCTTTAGTGGGATCATAAACATACGGCTCTACCACTGTTTCGATATAGTCATGCTTCTTTATATCCTCACCAAGAATAGTTGCGACTGCATCATGAAAGTTTTCTATACCTAATACTTCTCTGGCAAAGTTGATTGTATTACCATGTTTACTTTGACTATTCCAGTTAAACATATTTTTTTGTCTATCAATTATCAGACTGTCATGATCAATATTTCGATAATATCTATTACTATCTTTTTTGAATTGGTATCCTTGCGAATTAGCAAAGTCCAATAAATCGACTTCTGTTGCTCTGACTACATCCGCTTCGCTGATTCTTTTCTTCGAAGATGATTTTTTAGCAGCTGGTTCAGACTGAACATGCGACTCTTTTTCCTTTACAGGAATAGTAGTTTCAGCTGATATTTTTCTTTCCGTCTCAATGTCTTGTTGTATTTCCAGCTCATGATGAATTTCAGAAATCAAGTTTCTTGCTGCATCGTGAACCTCTCTTAATAATTCTGCTTTCTGGTCCAAAGATTCTCCATTCTTGGTCCAAGTTGCAATATATGGAATTGCTGCTTCTGTTGTATCGATACCAAAATGTTTCGAAACGATATGAGAAGTAAGCTCTGCTTGAAACTCTTTTGCACTTGGACTAAGGGCTTGTTTCCTTTTATCATTAAAATCGTGGAGTTTGGCATGAGTTAACTCATGAATACCAACAGAAATATTTTCAGCAGGAAGATTTTTGGGATTCATAAGAATTACTTCTGACCCATTTGATAGTTTGGCATATGCCCCTTTTGCATTGCCTAAACTTCGATCATGGTCTATCCCAAAAGGTACGTTGATTTTATCCCCTATTGATTCAAGAGCAGCAAATAAATGTTTGGAATTACTTGGTAAATCAAAATTATAGTGACGGTTCGGGAATATTTTAGGTAAATCCTCTGGCTTTGCATTTGTTTGCGAGATATCAAATACATTTCCTAGCTTATATCGACGAACCTTTTTTGTTTCGATCACACCAGATTTTATTTTTGCTTTTTCAGCAGCAGTCGCACTTGAAATACTTTTAGTTGCCCCCTCCTGATCTTCAAACAGTGTCACTTCAACAGGTACAAGGATTTTTATTCCTTTACTTCCCTTATCTATTTTAAACCCTGCATCTGAGAAACTTTTAAAGCTACCTACTGCATAAGCTCCCTTAAATTGCGAGTGAATCATAGCCATGTTATTACTACTATAATGATAAAAGTTGCTCATAAAATCTGAGAGTTCCAAAATATCTTCTGGTTTATTTGTGAATGCTTTGATATTGGTTAGCGCTTTATCAGAAAACAATTGAATTTCTTCGTCAATTTGAGCACGTGTTTTTCGTTGATAGTTCTTTTTGTAAGCCATTAGAGTACCACCTTTCCAGCTGCATCAATTTGCACAATCAAAGGTTCCGTATCATCTTCCAATGAGTCGACAAGGCTAGATAGTGATTTTACTTCCTCAGAAGTTAGTAAAATTGTTTTCTTTCTTTTAGTCTCAATACTTTGTACTTCCATCAATTCAAGCCTAAAATCGATCTTATTCACAAAACAATAATTCATAAAGTTCCCTACTTTCTTTTAAACAAAACAGCAGCAAGTTTCCTCTAAAGAGAAAAATCTTGCTGCTGTTTTATTTGTTCTATTTTTTGCTGCATTTTTTCAAACTCTCTTAACTGCTGCTGCCGCTCAAATTCATTATTCAACGCCTGCTTTAAGTTGTTTTGTATTTTCCGATCAACAGGAATGTGATCTCTAAGCTGAATATCTTTGTAAGAATCAGATTGTCCGATCTCATACTTTTTCCTCATCTGTTCAAGGTTTTTTTTTATTTCTCTGTGTTCCCTCGAAGTCATCTTGGATACTTGGGATATGTCGTAAACTTCGACCTCTTTAAACCCAAGAACCTTATCGGTAGCTTTATCAATTAGCGGGGCGGAAATTATCAATGGTTCAACTGAATCATTTACCTTATATCCTTTTGAAAACCATTCCCATTTTGGAAAGACAGTTTTCGCTTTGGGGCATTGCTTCAAAATGGCTGCCCTATTTCCAGCAGAAAATCTTTTTAAATTTTCTTCGATTTTACTTGTTTTTAAAGCAGAAAATTTTTCACTGATTGGTTCTGTTCTATCAAGTTTTTCTGTTTCTGAAAATTCTCTTGATATAGAAAATTTAGTTGTCTGACTGATATCAAAAACTTCTAGCGGCTCAAAACCGATAATTTTATCATGCTTAAGTATCGGTCTGGTTATCACAATTGGATTTTCATTTACGATGTTTCTCTTCTCAGCCAGCCACCCAAATTTTGTTCTCACATGTGTTGCTTCTGGCATTTGATCCAAAATCATTTTACGATTATGCTTTGAATAATGATTCAAATTATTATTGAATGATTCAGCCAAAGTAGGAACTATATTTTCTTCCCGAAAAAATTTTTTTCTGCCACTCTCTTTTGAATTTTCTTTTTGCTTAATTGATTCTTTTTTATACTCGTCAACGGATGTTTTCAGATTCTTCAAAAGAGCATTCCCTAACCTCTTTTTGACATCTGCCGATTGATTTTTTAAGTAGTCATTCTGTGAATCATTTTTGTTATAGAGTGAATTTCTGTAGCGCCCTTCCTCAGATAAAAGATGCTTGTATTCTTGATACTTCGGATTATCTTTCAACAGATATTCAGTAATTTTATCGACTCTTTCTTTGTTGTCACTTGAAAGACGTTTATAGACCCACTCCTTTTTTGACGCTGGCATGTTTTCAATAAGTTCTGCAATCATTTTTTGATTGCTTTTCAAGTCTGTCTGCTCTCTTATTGTATTTACCAAATCGTTTCGCAGCGCTGAAATCTTCTCTAATTCAGTTGAACGATCAAGCAAACTATTCATAAAAGTAGTTTTCATACTGTTCAAAGTTGATAGCTTCCGTTTTCCTCTAGGTTGCTTGATCATTTCGCCATCATCCGATACAACGATTTTATCTTTGCGAGTATTCATTTGTTCAGTTGTCGCTACATGAATATGAAAATGCTTCGTGTTGTAATGGATCTCACCAACCCACACAGTCGTATCACTTAGCTTTTCTTGTTTAAGCATTTTTGCCATTGCTTTTCTAGTCGCTTGAATTAAAGGCTGTCTGTTCAAGTGATCATTGACAGGATCATAAATCCCTAACTTGATTAAATGGTTGGTATCAAAAGAAAAAACATCTTTGAATAGCACACAGCCTTTTTTTCCAGAATCAGAAAAAATTTTTTTCTGCCACTGTACTTCACGCTTTTTCATATCACTTATTTCTTGGTTGAACATACCAGTCTTAAGTTTGTTTAGATCATTCTCTTTACTAATAGCGGAAATACTCGATTGATTTTTTTCTATTTCAGTCAGTCGATTAGTAACAAACTGATAGCTCATTTGTTCATCTGGTGTGAGTTTGGCTTTTTTCTCTAAAGCCGTTTTCCTTGATAGGTAGTTTAAATAGTTTTCGAATGATCCCTCTGAAGCCGCAAAGTTTTGAGTCTGAAAAAAATTTTCTGCCAACAGATCTTCGGCTTCTTTTTCGATCGTCAATTTTTTTAAGTTCTTTTCTTTTGCTCGCTCTCTATCCATGTAACTAATGTATGAACCATAATTATTTTTTACCGTAAATTCAGAGGTTAAGATTATCGCAGGACTAGCCATAAACTACCCTCTCTTTCGAAATGCTGCCGATTGCTTTTTCTTCCTTGCTTTAATGATTTCTTTTGCTATCGCATAAGTTTCTGAAAGCTCTGAATCCGCAATATCTGCTTTGAGGGAATCTGATAACCCAGCTACTAGCTCGACGATAATTGCAACATCACGAGCCATGCTGCCTAATTTATTTTTTTCGTCTTCATAGTCTCGATAGTTTTCTAATACAATGTAACGTAGCGCTTGACTATTATTGTCGATGCCTGGCACTTCATTTTTTATCGTTTCTAACACTTCTAAAACTTCCTCATTGACCGAATACTTTCTTTCAAACATTACCTTTCCCCCTCACCATTACTAATCGCCAAATTGACAAGTTCAATATTATAGGAGAGGAATTCTCGCACTGTTTCGCTCAGGGATTCAATGCCATTCCTCATATCTCTTAACTCACTAAGTTCATCTGATAGGATGCTTTCTTTCAAGGATTTTTCCAAAAGAGCTTTTGCCATTTTATTTACCGATGTTTTGTGTTCATCTGCTAGCTGTTCAAGTCTAAAATTTAGAGTTGGATCGAGATCACGTATATACACAGCCCCTCTATCATTCGCCATCTTTCACTAAACACCATCCTTCCAAAATTCAAATAATCCAGTTCTAAAAAAAGCGTAAAGGAAAGGGCATAAGGAAAACCCGCAACACTTCGAAGAGCACGAAGTGATAACAGGCTGTGCCTGTTGGGTTTTCAAGAGCGTAAAGCGTTGCAAGAGCGCAACACTTTCAGTTCAAAAGCGGACGGCAAAAACACCGTATGCGGTCGGTCTTTGCCCTCGTTACCCACCGTAGAAACTCCCATTACAGACCGTATTCCGCACACCCTATTTTCCAGCCTTTTTCTTCAACATTTTGATTTTTTCTTTTGCTAATCCGATTTGACTTTCTTTCTCCTTTATTGATTCTTCCAACTGGCGAATGTCTCCTGAATTAGAATCAATTGCGGTTTGAGTATTCTCTAATTCCTCTCCTAATTGGAACTTGGAATCACTTTCCAACTTCTCATTTTTCCGTTCAAGCTTCCTAATACTTGTTGACTTGTTAGAAACTTCTTTCTCATCTTCCTTGATTTTAATTCTTGTTTTTTTGATTTCATAATCAACAGAATCGGCAATTAACGATTTTTGATTTGCTTCAAAAGAGTCTGCCTTTGTACCAGATTCCTTAGAGTAAAGACGTACTTCCAATGGTTCTTCATTCGATGAATTACCGTCGGTACTTTCATCTTTAAATACAATATCTGTCCGTATAAACTCAAAGTTTTTGGGAACATCAGAGATCACGAAAGAGACAAAATTTCCATCTGTTCGGACAACCTTAGTTGATAATTTTTTTTCAGGATCGCCTTTAGCAACTGTTGTCGCTTTGGCTTGTATAGAATATAAATCGATAGCATTATCTGAACTTAACCAAAGATCAAGTTTGTACTTTTTCGTTTCTGGATCGTAAGTTCTTCCAGCAACTTCATAATTGAAACTAGTTACTGGTTGAGTGTCTCCTATTGCATAAACTTGATAGTCATTTCTTCCTGAATCAGAAAAGCCAGTGTAAAAAATGAAAATGTACACTCCTAAAAATAGGGCTAAAATAAAGAAATACTTATACTGAATTTTTTGTTTATAAGCTGCGTTAAACCTTTTGTATATTGCTTGAACACTGGCTAAAATCAATTTAATTTTTTCCATCATATACCTACTTTCTAAATAGCCGGTTGCGTAAATGCTGATACTTTTCCCTCTGCCACTTCTACCAAAGCGATAGCGTCTTGTTTATTTTTCTGATTTCCAACCATGACAAATGAGAGAGAATATTTCGCTAAATACTTCCCATTGTTATCAGAAAATATTTCAATATCGTCAATCGTTACACTTGTGTCTGATTGATTAACGTCTGCATCTTCTTTCGGTAACTTGCTTAATTCTTTGTATAATTCTGGTGTTGTCAGCTCTTTAATTCTTTCAAATCTGGTAGTAGATGTTTCTTTTTTGAAAGTGTAAAAAGCTGATAAAAATTCCCGAACAGCTGCTTGATTCTTGCTGTCTTCTTTCTCACCTTCATCAGATTTACGATTGATTATTTCCTCTAATTCCTTAATCCGTTGATCTTTATTTTCTAGTTTTTCGCTGTGTTTTTGTTCTAGCGTTGATATATCACTCTGCTTTTCAGTGGAATTAATCAGGTAAATATTAAGTGCAAAACTTATTACCAGTCCAATTAACAAGCCGCCAGCTATACGTTTATTCACTATATTTCCTCCTTTTAAAACTTCACATAATTTCTAGGATTTTCCCAGTTCCCACCGCCACCGCCTGTATAATTTCCAATTTGGAAATGTAAGTGCGGTCCTGTAGATGGTCCTGTCGTTCCCATCAAACCGATGGTCTCTCCTTGCTTAACCTTTTGACCAACTTGACAATTTATCTTTGATAAATGAGCATAACCACTATACTTTCCATTCGAGTGTTTGATCACTACATAGTTTCCATACCAACCAAAATAATTTCCGCTGGCTTCAACAACTGTTCCGCTCATCGTTGCAAATATTGGCGTATTCGGATTACCATTTACCAAATCAATTGCATTGTGTAACTCACCACCACCACCTAAAGGAGAAGCTCTATATCCGTATTCGCTCGTTACCGTTGGGTTAGATATTGGGCATAACCACGTCTTATCATTTCCACCACCGTCACTAGAAGACTTATCGGATAACTCTTTGATCCGACCATAACCACATATATCATTTGCAGATTTATAGGTACTATATCCAATCCCTTGAGATGGACTCATAGCTTCAAATGTCTTATTGGGTCCGATATAAATTGATACATGTCTTGAAGCATTAGTACCGTAAAAGATCAAATCTCCAGGCTTTAATTGTGCTTCTGAAATCCTCTCAACTTTCCCCCATTGATCACCTGTATAGTGAGGATATACGACTCCGACTTGTTTTAAAGCCCACATAACCAAACCAGAACAATCAAAACTATTTGGACCTTCTGCTCCCCAAACGTAGGGTTTACCTTCCTGTGCGGTTGCAATTTCAACAAACTTAGAACGTGATCCGCCTGTTCCATTTCCACCAGAAGTAAAGTATTGTTGGCACAGTGGAACATAAAACATGTTGCCATAGTTGTATCTATAGGAATACCCCATTGCTAATGCAATAGGGTTTGTATAGGTGACTTGAACACCACCAGATTTTTTAAAAGAGAAATCTTTTGCTGCTTCAAAAGTGTACGTATCTCCAGATGAACTTAAATATCCGCCGCCATAGTTATAGGCTTGTGTGACATTCCAAACGTCTTTTTTTCCTGTACCTTTATACATGTCCGCAAAGTATTTCACGCCGACTTGTATAGATTCATTAGGGTCTTTAATCGAGTTTGGAGCCTTTCCTTGACTCTCTGAGCATTGCATTATATCAGGATAGGAAATTGCATTTCCTCCCGTTTCAACCGAGATTATCGCTAGTATATTGTCTACAGCTTCGGGTATCTCATTCTTGTTGCATTCCTTAACGACTACGCTGCGCCATGATTCAACCGCATCAGGAAAGACAGCTTCTGTAAAGCTGCCATCATCAGACCCCTTATTACCAGCAATCAGTAGCAGAAAGAGTGCTATTAGTGTAATTAAGAATAAAAAAATAGCTGCCGCGCTGCTTGTAAAAAGAACGGCAACTCGTTTTAAGACATAACCTTTTTCTCTTGTCTTAGCTTCACCACGAAGCCATTTAGATAGATATAAGAAGAATTTCACCCTTTCACTTCCTTACCTACAGCAGTAGCGTTAATTAAATAATTACGTCTATTCCAAATAGATGGAATGGTTCGACCGATCAAAACAGCTATCTCTCTGTCAGGATAACTTTCACTTAGTTGCATTAATTCAGCATCATCTTTTTCCGTCCATACGCTTCTGTGATTAAAGAATATTGCTGAATCGATCATCGAACTATCTCTCTTTTTCATTAACAAACACCTCCTAGTTTTAATGACCTCCTGCAAATCGTTCTAACTGTTCTTCTGTTGGATCAACGTTTACTTTATAAGTCTGACCACTTCCAAAACTAAATAAGACTTGTGTCTTTTTCAGTTCACGCATGGTTTGATAATCAGAATCTTTGAATCCTGTTCCGAGAACTTCCTTCAATCTACCAACGACAGAATCATCTAAATGTAGAAACATTTTCGTTGGACACAACTCAAAGACTTGTTTAATTTTTGAGATATAAATACTGTCGCTGCTCTCTGGCAATAACTCCTGTGGCGACTGAGTCATTAGATATGTTCCAGCTGAAAATTTTCGCATTTCCTTTAAGAAATCAACAACATAATCGACAGCAAAGAAGTTGTGAATATTCAAGATGTTCTGACACTCGTCCATGAAGTTCATGAAAAACGTCACTTCATCTGCTGTAATTTCTCGATTCTCAAGAAGTGTTTTCATCTTACGACCATTCAACATTGCTTGATTCCAATTCATTGTCATAGCAGTAAATAACTGACTGTTAAACACTTTTTTATCTAGCGAAGAGATCCCGTCAATGTCGAAAAAGACTATCTGCTCTTTAGAGAAATCATCGAAAGTGGTGTGCCCATTGTATAAAGCTCCGTAATCATTGACCATTGCATCAAGTACGATCCCGAACTCTTCCAACGCTCTTTTCTTTTCCGTAGTTCCTGTTTTGTATTCTTTACGAGTGATAAATTCATAATAGAAATCTCTAAATTCACGCATTGTTGGATACTGAGTAGAAGGAAGTCCAGTAATATGAATCGTATCTCGATTTAGAAGATAGTTATGCGGCAGCAATCTATGAGCGATATAAAAGCTATCAATAATTCCACCGAACATGAGGGAATCAACTTCCCCCATTTTAGGATTTAAGAATCGGATTTGATTTAACAGTTTCGCTTTATGCTGCATATAAGAACCCAATTCATCTAGGAACAGTCCTGATTTATCCGTTTTAGTTGCTAACACTTCCAACGGATTGATCATTTGATTGTTTGCTCCTGAAAGATCAACTATCTTCCCGTTTTGAGACTCAATAAGCTTGTACCAGTCACCGTTTTTTTCAAATCCACGTATGATAGTTTGTCTTCCAACCAAATATTCTTCAATCGTTTTTAATAATGTAGATTTACCATATCCTGGTAAGCCAACACCAATACCACTAAAAGACGTTCTGTTCTCTGTTACATTAAATGGATCAAAGATGAATGCACCGCCTGTATCTGTCTGACCGATATACCCTCCACGTGAATCAATCAAATACTGATGATTAAAGGGATATCCACCACCTATCGCAGTAGCCGGCACAGCAATTCCTTCTTTGCTGCAAAAGTGTTTTTCTTGTTCCTCAGAGGATTCAAAAAGCGACAACCATTCCTCTTTTTCGTCAAAAAGGTAGGTTGTCGCTTTATAGTTCCCTAAATTGTCTACAATTTCTTTTTTTCGGCTTTCTAATGCTTCTAACGAACTGTCACTAATAAAAATTCGTATATGAATCAGCTTCACTACTTCGCCGCCTTGAGTCACCCTACTAGCAAAATCTTGAAGATTGATAAACTCGTCTAAAGCGTCATTTCGATTTGTATAGGTTCGTTCATTTTCTGATCGGTCCTTATACTCTGATAATGTGCGGTTAATGGAACTTAAAACTTTTTCTTTGTTGGCTGTCGCTATGTCTATCTTTGTAATTGTATTTAAGTTATCGGTTAAATTCATTAGCCAAAATGGAGGTACTTGTGTTGGTAGATTGTATACATGTAAGCAAGTCGTATAGCCGTCACCTGTTTGAGTATAGAAATTATTCTTATGAGTGATTCCACCTTGTGGCTTCACTCTCTGGATAAAATCAAGATCATATCCATCATTTTTTAGTTGTTGAATTCTCTTTTTTGTAAGCAATCAATTTCCACTCCTTTTTCGATCATTAAATTTTTGTCTTGCTTCTTTTGCGAACGGAATAATGATTCTGCACTTTTGGGCGATCAGCAACAGACAAAGGATCAAAGCTAATGTATGGATTCCTGAAAAAACACCTGATGATCCATCCGCCATTATGCAAGAGATTACCCCTATAGAAAAAATTACAAATACGATTGCTCTAAAAATTGACGTTGCTTCCATCTTGATACTGGCGGCCAACCCCATAAGGAGCAAAAGCTCAAAAAATACAAATACCTCACTCATCTTTTTCAGTCCTTTCCTTAACTGCTGGCGCAGCACTAGCTAATTCCCCATACTCGGAGTAGTTCCCAATATCTTTGTGTAAAGATATTGCAAATGGTGTGTATTTCAAGCGAAATACAATATTAATACTTTCATTTGGTCTATTTGAATGCCAAATTATCTGCGTCGTATTGTTTGTCATATCTGTTTCTTTTACTGCATATGCGACACTATTATTTTCGATTCTCTGAGGAACTAGCCATTGTTCCCATTTTGGGGATAGGTAGTTGTTCACATCTCTAGTGATAGCTCGATCAAAATTATAAAACTCTTCGAAAGTAGAACCGAAACATATCTTTTTTTGGATGATTACTATTTCCATGTTGAGAATTTCAATAAGGATTAATAGTGATACCCATGAATATATAATAGGAAGTGCAGGTGAAAAATCCTCCTTATCAACCAAGCAGATAAAAGCGATAAACATCAAAATTAGTACACCTTTAGAAACTTCTTTTTTGAAGTTAATCGTTCCAGTTATTTGTATTTGGTAAATGAATTTAGCCCCAAAGGCTACCAGATAAATAGTTATAATCAATGAAATAATCCCAATTAAGAAATCTGTTATCGGGATTGTTTGTTGAACCAGCTTACCTCCAGCAGTCGTTCCTTTATCAATGATGGTCATATCTCCGAAAATCGTTATTTCCTGCAACCTTTTGAAAATAATTTTTGATGAAGCCAGAATGCTATAAATTGTTACAATGCTTGTTGCAGCAAATTTCCCGAATTTACTAAAAACGAGGATTAAATATTGTCGTTTTGTTTCGTCCATTTTTTCTACTCCTTTTTGTGTTTTTTAGAGAAGAACGTTTACCAGAAATTACTTTTTGGAACGAACTTCTCTTAAGCACATCAGATTTCTGTATTTTGGTTGTTTAACTTAAACAAGATCAATTCAATAGTTTCAGGTGATACATTAGCGATCGACAGCTCCAAAGAACTATTTCGAACCAAAGCTTTTTTATTGGTTTCTAAAGCTTGTTTCGATTTTCCATATACAAACACATAGAATTCATGATTTGCAAGAGCTTTTTCAACCCACATCATGCGCTTAATCTGATTGTTGTTGATCATCATTTGTGTAATATTTTTCTGTTCACGAGCGATCAACAATTTTTTTCGCCAAAATTCCAGATTTTTACTTGTATTCGCAGGAAACATTAGGCTTACGATCCCGAAGTCTTCTACATAAAGTCGACACAAGTTAGTGAACGCGTCCATCATATCGTATTGCTCACCTTCACTAAGGTTGTAGATGTTTTTTGTTTCAATCTTCATCAATGTTTGATAAGTATTATCCTTCGTTACAAGATATGTTCCCTCCATCCTTTTGTAAGGGAACACATCGACGATTTCCAACAAGTCTTTTTGATTCTCCACTCGATTATCTGTTTTTTGTTTAACTGCCTTAGTCTGTACCATTTAAACCCTCCTTTACATTCGATAAAAACTTGAAAGATATCGTTTTCTATCTTTCAAAATCGCTTGAATAATTATCTGAATAGTTCTTGTTTTCGGTTTATGCTTCGTTGGCAAACATAGAAAAATCCCAAATAAAATATTCGTTACTTGTAACATCAAGAAGGTTTTCGGAGGGAAAACCAATAGCTCTTGAATGTAATATCCAACTACAATACAGCCCCCAACGATTAAAAGATCGACTAGATAAAACCATGCTAGTTTTATTGCTGCGTTTAACGTTTTAGGTATAAGCATGTTTCCATATACTCCCATTTAGATCACCTCTGTTTACTTTCTCTTTTTCAAATTCTTATAAAGATCACTGTAAGAATTCTCTTTCTTTGTGCTGAATTCATGATGATTTGATTTAACTTCAACAGATACCGTTCTATCTTTACTGATTGATAGGTTACTGTTGCTTGGTGCTGGTGTATGCGTTGTCCCTCTCGGTTCAGCATTAGTAGATGTCATATGTTGCTGACTGACATTCGTTTTTTGTACGTTCGTTACATCAGAGTTAGAAGTTTCCCCTGCTTTCGTATTGATTGGCGGTTTTGAGTGTAGCCCGTTTCCGTCGCTGCCGATCCCGCTTGTCTCAGTAGAATTTTTCATATTCACTTTGTTTTTTTGATCAACCGTAGACTCGTTGAATGTAGAATTTTGGCCATTAACGTTAGAATTGGTATTAGTTGCTGCTGTCGCATTTCCACCATCTGAGTTTTTTTGTTTTTCTAATGTTGATCCAATTGGTTCAGCTTGGAAACTTGCCGCTTCTGATTTATCGTTTTGAACAAAATTCTTAGAAGATACGGGAACATCTTTCACTCGTTGTTGCCCTTCTCCAACTTTGCTACCTGTATTTGATTCTGGAACATCACTTGAATTCGTTGTGGTACGTGGATTACTTGAGTATTGTTTTGGATCAGACTGATCAGTTTTTCTACGATTATGCCCTGCTCGATGATTCATACCAGATGAAATTCCAGCATCGACACCCTCGTCAAATTGTTCTTTAACATCTTTCACTGGTTGAGTAACACCCGCAGAAAAGTTCTTTCCTGCTTCACTTGCTTTGTTCATAGATGTATCAATCATGTCATGAGCGGTTCCCTTAAACCCACGTTCGGAAAGATGACCTGCTACATTACCAGCTGCATTCGCCATAGGGTTAGCAATTTTATCTTGAAATTTATCAAACGATTCTTTCGCCATTTTAGGAGTCTGTTTGATCGTGTCTTTAGCAGCCTGAAGCGATCCGCCAATACCTTTCGCAAGTTCTGGCGCTGCTTTTGCTGCTTTATAAGCACCATAGACCGCAGCAGCTCCTACTAGACCCTCTTTAAGGCTTGTATTGATCCCGAACTGTCTTGCAATGGTATCTGATCCTCTTAAGAATCCGAATGCCCCTACGATGGCTAAAATGCCATATCCGATAAAGTTAAAACTCAACGTACCAATGAAAGCAAAATAAGCGATATATAATGATTGGCTAATTCCTAAAAAGCCGATCGTTGCGAAACTAGAAACGATTCCTAACAACAGTTGCTTTGGCTTTTGACCTGTTTCACCATCCAAATACGCCACAAGTGGATAAGCAACTTTAGCAAAAACTAAGTCAATAGCAATCAATACTAACTTACTAAAGAGCAGTGCATTGAAGAGGGCAAGCGCAAATAAAGCGACATTCATTTGACCAAAGGTAGCAGTGAAACGAAACACCCCTTCGTCAAAAATATCAAACCAACCATTCTCTATTTCCTTTTCCTCTAATCCGTCTCCATTCTGCTTCATCGCAATGTAGTATTTCAGGTTTTCTACATCTTCATTTTTTGATTCTTTTTGAAGTTCCTCTATGTCACTAATAGTCAAAACTTGATTCAGCTGGACGAGTTTAAATTGTTTCTCTGTCATTTTATTTTTGACTGTCTCTGATTTATCCAGCTTTTTAAATCCTTGATAGGCGATGTAATTCATATCAGCTGTGTTAGTTTGAATTATCTTGTAGGACAAACTCTCTTTTGCCCCACTGGTGACCAGCTGCTTTGAATCGTTGAACATAGTCTTAGCAGCATTAAATCCAAAATCCATGATTGTTGGAAGTTGAAATATTAAGCTGGTTAAAACAATCAAGCGAATACCAGTATCCTTTAGTTTTACCTTTTGGTTAGTGATCATTCGTAAACCAATCCAAACAAGCGCTAGCACTAAAATACTTAAGGATACTGTCTGCATAGCAGAGAACGCCTTCTTAACTGGTCCGTAATCCATAAATCCGAAAATTGAAAAAACATTGTCGATTAAATCCTCCGAACCAGTCGAGATAATATAAAGAAATTTAGTAAAACCCCATTTAATTGTGTGAAATATCCAAGAAAGGATATCCGCATGCCTAATCCAATCAGCGTATTTCTGTAGAAAATCTAGCAAAATAGATACACCTCCTTACACTTTCAAATTTTTGAAAGTCAATCTTGCTTCTTTCAAATTTCGTACTTCTTCTTCGTATTGATCCGCAAAAATCCTTTTGACCCAAGCTTTTTTTACGTTGAATATTTCCCATCCGTAGCCTAGCTTAGAAAGAGTCTCTTTTTTGCTGAAAGCCCCATGAACTGCCAGAGTATATTGTTGCGTAAATAATGCAGTCGAAAGATCACCAAGTTTAATATTTAATTCGTTTAAATGTAGCGTGAAAAGCAGTAACTTTCGTTCTTTTTCTGCTTCTTGAACGTTCTGAAATTTTTTCCTCCATGATTTGTTGTGAGGAAAATAGGTATAACCACGCTGCTTTAAATCGTCTTTTTCATTGAAGCAATTGAAAACGACAATATAGGCCTCTGAATCCCTTTTCTTTGAGAATTTCCAAGAGTCAATATCTCCATACCATTCTTCCAGTTTCGATAAGTCAGGAGAATCGGTAGCAGAATATTTTAGATCCTCTACCGAGATCAACCCTAAACGTAAGCCTGTCAAAAGTAATTGATGGTAATATGAATAGAACGATTTTTTGTGTGTCTTTTCTCCTGTTTCCATAAACTCAACATGATGCGCTAATTCATGTATGCCGGTTATCAAAACTGAGGTTGATTTTCTTGATAAATTGAACACTTCAATCATTCGGTCATTGGGTGTATATCGTCCGAATTTTGACTTTATTTCTTTTGAAACAATAGCAACTTTAAAATCCGAATAACTCTCACTTTCTTTAAAAGTTTCCTGCAACATTCCAACGAATAATCTCTTTAGTGTGTTGTTCGCATCCAATCGAAGTCCTCCTTTAAGTATGATTTTCTTTGATAAAATCAATCAGTCTTTCAGCTGCTTCTGAATTTTGAATCGTCTGCTTAACTTCAACAATTCCTTGACTTGCTGACTCAGATAATTTTTTCAATATCCTTTCTCTATCTTCTAAAGAAATCGAATAAGATTTGAAGAGCTGATCAATAATGACAGGTTCTTCTTCTACCAATTCAACTTCTTCATCTGACGTATCAAACATAAAAATTTCCTCAATGTATTTGTTGAAGTCAATTGCAAAATCCTCTAAATCTAAGTCTCTGTGTTTTGATTCAATATCAAAATTAATCCAATCTTTTTTAGTATCAAATTCGTCTGCTAAGAAAGTATGACGATACGGCATAATTGTTTCTTTCGTGTTAAAGATCGGATAAGGTCGCACTCTATTTCCCTCTAAATCTTTCCTGTGCAACGTTCTAGTAACAACCGTCTCTCCTTCTAACAACGAGCTTAATCGCTCGTAGGTAAGCAAGTATTCGCTTTCTGGTTTCTTTGTCGCATTATTCTCTAGGCTCAATGCTTTTTCACTCGAATTTGACTCAGCAATTGTCCTGTTTCCAACTTCTCTTCGAACGTCTTCAATGGTGTCTTTATCCTTTGACATTAAGTAGATGGTATTTTGACAGTTTTCTTTGATTGTCTTTCCTTCATCTTTTCCATATTTATTAAATTGAGAATTACTCTGAACATAGAAATCAAAGTAAATATTACGACCCAAACAAGCAGTTACGATGTTCTCTAAATTGCTAATCACTGGCATTTGACCAAATTCATTCAGCTTATGCCCTACCCATCGGTGACAAGAACCACCTCTTGTTATTGTGCAATTTTTGACCAGCTCTTGATAAACCTGAGAGACAAAGATACTTGAAATAGGATGTAGTGATTTGTCTGCATCGGGAATAATCATAAATACAGCAATCGGTTTATCTAAGTAGGTCATTTCAATAGAAAGTAGCTTGTCAAAATGATCAGTTATCTTAGTGAGTTTTACTTTATAGTCTTCACCTAAACTCGATAGGTCGATTGAATAGCTATTTTCGAATATAGCTTTTTTGGAATCCTGATAAACAATTTTCAAGATATCTCCATTTTTCAAATCATAGTTGAAGTTCAAAACTGCAACTCCATTTACGCTAGGTTTAATGGTTTCCATTCCAAGAAGTCGTTTGCCACGCATGAATTTCACCTTTATACGTTGGTTGCTCATTTCCTTAGAAAAGACTATTTCTATATCCTTCGGAAAACCAAGTCGCTTCAAGTCAAAACTATTAATTGATGTCATTTTTGCGACTTTCTCAAATTGAAAAATTCTTAGCCCTCTAATTGCGGTTGAAAGTATACTTCCCCTCTCACGATCTCCAGCGAAACCTGTTGAAGCATACTGCGCCTTTGCAATACTTCCTTGTGGTAACTGCCGAAAGTATTCATCTAACGCATTCTTTTCTTGCATTGTTTCAGGATTCACCCATTTGTAATTTCCCATTTCTATCAAAAATTGGGCGACATTATACATAGTGACTTTGTGTAGTTCATTGGTTTGGCTTTCTTTTTCTAGTAGAGCTAAAATGATCGCATTAATTACACCTTGCGCTGTCTCGTTAAAGTGAACTGTAGTGCCTGTAGCTTTCGGATTATGATATAAAGAAAATGTGATAGAGTTTACCAGCAGCTGCACAGTATCGTAATCCTGCAATTTCCAGTAAGTTATTGCCAAATGAAGAAGCTGAAAACTCATACCTTGCAACGGATCAATAAGATTTAATACAAGGTTTATATAGCCGCGTTCCTTCAAAGGGTCGTTTGCAGCTGCAAATTCTTCTCCTTTTATATCATTTAGTACCAAAGAGTCTTTTATTTCTGCCCTAGACAAAATATCAATGTTGGGAATCAAGTACATTTCATCTTTACCAACACGAGAAATACCAATAATCCTGTTATTCACAGTGTTAGTATCTATGTAGTATTTCCCTTTATGATGACTTATTGGAAAACCGCCACGACCTTTATAGGTTTCTTTGCGGTCTGGTATCTCTTTATACTGTTTTTTTATTTCGTCAATAGTTAGCAATCGGCTATCCCCTTTTTGACCGATAGCAAGTTTCTTGAAACGAAATGATAATTTTTTATATACAAAAAAAACTATCCCAGCAGAGATACAAAGGATCACAACATATGCTGGAATAGGCATTCTTAATTTAAACGCATTGATAAGCTTTACTGGTTCAATCTCATCATACAAACTGGTGTATCTCTCGCTTGTAAGTATCCCTCTCAATCGTTGAAATAGTAGCGGTAACAAAAGATATATCGTTGAAAAGAAATAGTTTATTAGCAGAAAAATGACACTTCCAGTAGTCAGAGAAAAGTAAAAAACCCATTGTGGAACTCTCGGCTTTTCGTCGGGTAAGTCTTCCCCATCTATGGAAACATTTTTTCGTTTATTTATGTTTACTCTCTCAATCATCTGTTTCCTAATCATTTCGAATCCAGAATCTTTACTTTTAGTCTTTATTTGAACCACAGAGGAATCACCCCTTTCCTTTTCTCTCTGCTACTTCCCCAATAGACTATTCGCTTCCTTATCTTTACCACGTTGATATAAACACAGAGCAACGGCTTCTTTACGATCCGTGCTAAGATTTTTGAAGTAATCTTTGTCGTTTTCAAAACTTGCCACAACACTATCTACATCATCTTTCAATAAATTCTCATCTAAAGAACCACTATCAGAAGAAAAAGAACGGTTGAACTTCTTAAGAGCTTCTAAGTCTTTGTCTGCAAATATTGCTTGTTCGATTTCATTCACTTTTGACGGAAATTCTTTTGCAGCTTCGAGGTACTTTCCTTCACGCATGAGTGAATCATAGCTCTTATTCTCTATTTCGCTGTTTGAAGAATCGCCTGTCATGAACTGTTCAAGAGCCTTTTTGCTTTCTGACAGAACTTGATTAGTCGCTGCAAGATCAGATTGCATGTTCTTATTGGAAATATGCTGAGAAACACCATAAGCAACCGAACCACCTGCTAAAGTGAACAAAGCTACGAATGGAAGAACCTTCGAAAGCGACCATGATTTGATCAATGCTGGAGCTTCTACATTTTGTTGTACAGCGGGCACATTGTTTGTTTGCTGATTCAACATTTCCATAATACTTTTCATTTGTTCACGTTGAATTTCTAATGATTGTTGAGATAAAGTTGATTGGGCTAATAACAAATCATCATAAGATTTTTCAACATGCGCTGATTTGATTTCCTTATCTTTAAAGTTTGTTTCACTTAAAGATATCTCTCTTTCTTTCAATTTGTTTTGTTCTTCGATCAACTTCAATTCAGCTTCTCGCTGCTGGTTCTCTAAATCTCTTTGAACTTCGTCTTTAAGCTTCTGTTCATTTTCATTTAAAGTATTCTGCAACTCAGCTAAGTAGGCTGTCTCGGATGTTTCAGCAGTCACTTTCAATTCTTGAATAGCTTTTGTCATCCGGTCTAAAATCTCTTTTTTCGTCAGTAAAATAGACTCGGTAGCGGAGCGTTTTAGTGACATCTCTTTTTCTCTAACAGCTACCACGAATTCTGATTGAAATTGAAGATCCCTCGCCTTTTCAAAGTCACTGACAATTTCGTTAATTTCTGCAAATCGCTTCTTAATGAAGATATCCATATCTTTCTTATGTCTCTTTTTCAGCTGTGCGATTTCTTCCTCTTGTTCGGTAACTAAATTTGCTTTTTCAACTTCGAATTTGTCTTTTTCTGCTTTTTCTAATTGAGCGATACTTTCTGATATTTTCGCCTTTTGCTGTTGCTCTAGACTCTGTTGAAATTCTTCGATCTTTTTTTCGAAGTTATCCTCACTCAAATCACTTTCAAAAAAGACACTTTCAAGAGTATCAGATGTTGCTTCTTTCAATTCTAAAACATTAGACTCAAAATCAGTCTTCACTTTTTGATAAAATTTCGGATCAATAGCTTCAGATATTAGCGCTTTTTTCTTCTGCCCTAATCTACTTTCTTGATCAACCAATCCTAAGAGATCGCAAAATATTTCTTTGGTTCTCTTCTCTTTTTGTTCCAGCAAATCTATATAGTTTTGTATTACTTTTTCTGAATTTTCGATATTAAGATAGTCATTAATATCTACAAAAGCAGGTTCAGTCTGAATATTGTTAATAGGATTTACTTCTAAAGTAGGAGTTGCAGCATCTACTTCTTGGCTAGTTTCAGGATTATTCGCCGTCAAAATTTCTGGAATATCATCATATTCAATAGGTGCTGATTCTTCTGAAAGTGAACCTAGAGACTTTTCAGACTCTTTTGTGTTCGTTAAGACATCTAGTGGAATCTTTTCCTTTGTATCATTTTCCTTTTGATGCGTGTCACTTGGCGCGGTTGCTTCCTTTTGCTGTCCATTATTTTTTAAAAATGATGGGCTTAATTTTGGAAATCCTTTTGGACCTTTAGATAGCAAAGTTGATTTGAATTTAGTCATTTTATTGTCTTTGCTAAAGTTATACTTAGAAGGATTTTCTCTTTCGTCTTGAAATTGTTCAAGAAGCGTATCACTCAATACTTCAAGTTCTTGCGCTTCTTCACTGCTCACAGATGCAAGTGTTTGATAAATATCATCTACAAGCACACTATCGAGACTTGAAGGATCATCAGTATCTATCTCTATGTCCTCAAAAACGAAATTTTTACCGAATTCCATACCGACTAACGACATAGAAAGAGTTACTACACTAACGCCACTTTCTGCACAGCTGACTAATAAATCTTGCAAAGCTATATCAGCAGAAGAAAGGTTCATTTCTTTTTTTAGCGACAACTTCTTTAATTTTTTCGCTTCTTTGTTCAATCTATCGAAGCGTATTGTATAAATTTCATTTGTGTTCATTTGTACACCCCTCAATATTTTTCAGAATAATCACCATCAGGATTCATGCCAGGGCGGATATTCGTTCGGATTTACTTAAATATTTTCCAGCTGAAGGAAGAATATCCACGCAATTTTTTAAGAAAAACACGAACTTTCAAAAATTACTAGTTTAAAAGGGATTCTAAGAAGAATCCCTAATCCTAAAATGTCGTTGTTGTCTGAATCCATGAGGCAATCGTTAAAGCACCAAAAATTAGCGCCCCACCTCCAAAAATATACAGCAGCCAAGGTTTAGCCGTATCCGCTCCCTTTCTACCACTCATAAAAAGAAAACCAGCAGCAACGATACAAAGAACCATTAATGGTGGTGCTACTTTTTTTGTTTCTTTTACTACATCATTAAATGACTTTGCTAGATTGTCGCCAACACTACCGACAACCCAAAAATTTGCTTTCCATAATAATTTTTCCAACATATTAATTGCCCCCTTGTTTTAAGCTGTCTAAAACAACTTTCATCATTTCTTGATCTAAAACGCTTTTTTCCCATTCCTTATCGTCACCTTGAAGCACTAACATTTTTCGCTCATTCAATTTTTGCTTTTGCCATTCTTCTAAATTATGGATGCCCTTTTTTTCAAGAATTCTTTTTGTTGCTGCTTCTATATCTGTCAATCTTTTCTTTGCCATATATTCCTCCATCTTTATTCCCCTATTAATTGCTACTGGAAATATGTTCAACAATCCTTTT
>NZ_JBIPAO010000006.1:0-32424 GCF_050498925.1 Enterococcus sp. AZ163 | reverse complement strand
CGGTACTTAATCACCATGTCCACGAACTCATAGCGGATTGATTCAATACACTCAACTTGTCCGCAGACACCCTTATATACAAAGGGATCACCGACTCTGTACAGTGGATTTTCACTTGTAAATTCGCACTTAATGTATTTACGTTCAAAAAGACTGGTGGGTTCATATTTTGAATAGTCTGACTTGCTGCCAATCTTTTGAGCAATCCCTTCAACTTCAATTCGTGAGGACTTGCTATACAATCTTTTCATCTCAAGAATGTGGGTCAACACATAACCTTCATCTTTATAGTCAAAGAGTTCTCCCACCTCAACTGACTGGCTAAACCCTTCTCTGTATAATTTAAATATCGCCTGCATGAGTCGTCACTTCCTATGTTTCTTTTAGCGTCTTCGTTACCTAACTATTGTTAATCATAATCACGAAATCTTTTTTCGATTCTCGCAGTTGTCTTGCAAAAGATTCTAAAGCGTCACACTCTTCTTGTGTCATATCTTCGAACCCTTCTCCTTCACCATAGATAATCCCATCAATAATAAATGCGATATCCTCTGCTGCAATCTTAATTTTGTTCATACACTTCTCCTTTCAAGCGTCGGTTAGTGGAAATATTAAATACCCTTTCCCAACTCAAAGATGGTTCCAAATTCTAACTCGACGACTTTGTATTTCTTATTTCCAGCCTGATACCTCCATGCATGCTTGTTAAGCATCTTCAAATCAGAAAACACCGCTAAAGTGTTTTTAGAAAGGTGTCTTGCTATCGCCATATCTTCGTCAACTAAAGCGTAGTATGTCATTCCACCACCAACTTTCTTCCGCATTCATGGCAAAAATTTCGTTTAATATAAATACAAGTGCCATCTTCGTATCCCTCTGGGTATGCTTTAATACGAATAGTTCTTCCAACTGTATCAACATGGACGTAATCCTTCTCTTCTATTTCATGAATAGAACCGTCGCAATATTTGCACATCTATTCCGCCACCTCTTTCTCATAAACTAGCGAATATTTTTCTGTAGAAACATGATGCTCATATCCATTCATTTCTATTGAAACCATTGCGTGTTCCCCCACTTCCCCATATTGGCGTGCGATATCAATATATTTTGCTGTCTGCCCTCTAAATGGAAAATGATGGTCATGGCCTTCTAGCACTGCTTGAATTTCCCCATTAGAGCTGTTTTACTACTCCACGCTCTAAACTTCGGTATCATTGTTGTCCTCCTTACAAACAAACTCTTGGATATTAGTTAATGCAAACCTGTTATTTCCAACTTCGCTGGTAAGGTTTTTGTATGCTTCTTCTATAGCAAGTCGTTTCGTAGGAGCGGTAATGGTACACATTTCTCCAAGTACTGCACCGCTTCGTTTGTACGAAACTGTCCAATAAGTCATCTTTGGTTTGAAGGTCTCTAACGACTTAATATCAAACTCTTTGATTGGTACTTGTTTTTTGGCTATGCATTTGTCACGTGCTATATATCCGATCAACCCGCCACACAGCAAGCATAAAACCGCTGTAATTAAAACTTCAATTGCCATTCTATTCATCCTTTCAATAGTTAAATTGTTGGCTTTTTTCGCGTCAGACTATACTTTTCCTGCTGGTACTGCAAATGCCCAATAGCGTTCGTCTATTGCTTTGATTTCTTCTTCGGTGAATCGAGTTGCCTTAATATGATCAAAGCTGATGTTTTCCTCTATGTCGTAATTCATATAAATTTTTCTGTTTTTCGCTGGCAGCTCAATAAAATATTCCGCCTCTTCAACTTTAAATCCATACTTCCAAATGTTTAATAGCATTTCATAAGATTGCTTTTCAACCCACGAGAATAGCTCATCACCTTCAGAATCAGTAATTATTCCATCGCATGGTAACATTTCAGTTAGATAGAATTGGTCGCCGTCTTTTGATCTAATAAGATAGCTTAATCTTTCTTGTTTCGACATTTCTTTTTCGTCGTTTAAGAATTTGAAAACTACAGGCGGCACTTTGATTTTCTGCGGTTCATCTATTTCACTAATTATTCGTATTACATCCGTTGTGCTGTTTGTTGCGTCGCAACTGCCAGATTTAATAACACTAGATATTTCTATTAATTTAATCGCTGCTTCTTTATTCATAAATACCTCCTTGATTTTTTCAATACTAGCCTGAGTTAGTGGACTAATTGTAATTGCCTTTCAATCTCTGCAATTGCCGCAAAGATTGGATAGATTTGCTGCGGAACTACTGCGTTCCCTAATGTTCTAATTCTGTCCACCCGATTGGGAACCCCATCAGCCACTCGACCCACTCTGGGTTCAACTGGCCACTCTGATTTTTCGAAACTATATCTGGAAGTGTTTGGTGATTCCAATTCGGACCTGTTGGACCTTTCCAATCCCTGGCTGTAGGCGTGGGCCACATTTTTACCATTGCGCTCAAGTCTGGACTCTTCCTCCGTCTTTCCGATGGACAGTCTCCTCGAACGGAGGCTCTCGGTGTCGGCCATAATTTCACTGCTGTTGCCAATCCGTCCCCAGATGTCTTCGATGCGCCCTTGCGATTGTGATTCCCACAAACTGTTGGCGTGGGCCACAATAAAGGTCCTGTTTCGCTGATGTTTGGCATCAACGGCTGCAGCTGGAATAATAAACGATTGTGTTTCGTAACCTTCACTTTCCAAATCAATAAGCGTTCGTTCGAGTTCCATGTTGACGAAGTTAGCAACATTTTCGCCAACAACCCAAGAAGGCTGCAACTCCTCAATGACTCTGAACATTTCTGGCCAGAGGTCACGGTCATCTGCCTTGCCAAGTCGTTTCCCGGCAACGCTGTAAGGTTGACAAGGGAATCCGCCGTGAACAAGTTTAATTGTTCTGTCTCGATCGATCACACCTTCTTTCATAAGTAATTCCTTGTTTAACTCTCTAATGTCCTTATAAATTGGCACATCTGGCCAATGTTTTTGCAGAACCTTCCTTGGGAAATCAACATATTCGCAAAAGGCAACTGTTTCAAAGCCTGCCCATTCAGCTGCCAGGTCCATGCCGCCGATTCCCGAAAATAGTGATAATGCTCTCAAACAATCACTCCTTACTACTGGTGGTTAATTTACTTTTTCATGGCATGCTCTTTCCGCATATCCTTCACCATTTAATACCCAATACTGATTTTTTATCACTTCTGCGCTGTCATCAATCAGATCATCTATATCCATATCAGAATCTTTTTTATAAGATTCTCCAAAATCATATAAATCAATCTCAAGCAGATTTACAAAGCGATCATCTATATCAATCTCGTCAGATTCTATATAGTCAACTTCCCTGTCAAAATCTTTTAAGGCTTGCTTTTTGTTCTCTGTCATCAAAGTTCTATCTCTGTCAGTTTTAACCATATAAAGTATCATTTTCTTGTCATCGACTCCTTTCTTTCCTTGGTTAATTGATCTATGCTTTGCCCTTGGCTTCTTCGACCATTGCTTTTAGTGCTGCCCGTTCGGCATAGTAAGCATCATCCAATTTGAAGTAGTCCTTTAAATCGGAGACTAACCCTTCAAAAGTATCGTTCTGGTCAATAAGCTGAGCAACGTCGTCCTGGTGGATTCCTTCTACTGCTGTCAAATCGTTATATTCATTTTCACTAATATTCATTGCTTTTCCTTCTTTCTTGAATTTGGTTAGCCGAGCGTCTCAGCTGTGTGCCGGCTATCTTTATAGCTTGTATGCTTTCTCAAATCATACAAATAGGTCTCGATTTTTCGCTTCGTAAATCTATAAAGCCGATTTGATTCTAAATGTGGTGCTGGAGGACTAAAACTGATTGATTCACTGCCTATTGAAGCAGACCCGTCATTGTCCAACTCTCTGTCGTAGTAATCGCCGTAATCATTTCCAAGGCCTGTAACCTCTTTTAGTTCAATCTCTCCCCATACTTCTGCAGCTAGATCAAAGAGTTGCCGATAAAAACTATCAAACTGCTCCTGATCGAGTTTAAAAATCACTCTGGTTTCATAAGGATTCATTGACGCATTCTCAAAGATAATCGACTTTCCTTTTTTGAAACCATGAAGCATTGGTTCATCTACTGTTTCACCTGAAATCCATATATGCATTTTCTCTTTCCCTTTCCATACTATCGGTCTTGATCAGACTATCCTTCAGCGGTAGCTTGGTCATACTCATTCCAAAACGACTCTATATCATGATCCATTGCTATTCTCATAAATTCCTTAACGACATCTTTAGAGAATAGTTCAGAATCACAATACTGACTTATCGTTACTGCTAAGGCAGTCTTTTCGGTCTCCCCAGCAATCAGACTAGTGACATAGCTATTCATCAACCAGCTAACTTGTTCTTTTTCATCCACCACTTATCAACTCCTTTTTCTCTGCTTCATCGGTCGTTAAATGACTAAAATCTTTTTTCCTTCTCATGTGCCCAAAGTAAAGAAGTAGTTCCCCAGCGATCACCTCTCCAGTAATTATACTTTCCGCTCAGTTCAGGATATTTCTCACACTCGACAACATAATTTCCTTTGTAAATAGCTGGAAATGTCCCTTTTGGAACACTTGAATATTTTTCTTTATCTTTATCACTAGTACCAGAAGTGCTTCCTAAATAAGTAATGAAACATTGATCCCCTTTTTCAAGTCTCATAAGAGGTCTGCTACTGTCATATCTGATTGTTGAGTCCATATTTCTCCTCCCACTCTGTACTTTCTTCCTTGTCAGTTCTCTCGGTCGTTAACGAGCAATTGTCATCAAGCCATAAAAAGGTTCTTTTGCATCTTCATCATTTTCCCAAATCTGAATTGTCATGGTCATGCCGTTAGCTAACTTATCAACTGACTTTATATAGTCTCGATCATTTGTTTCTTCAAGAACCTCAATTACATCATGTCCGCCTTTTTTCAAAGGTTTCCCTGTCTCTTTCTCTATAAATTTAACTAATTTATCTCCCCAAGCCGTATCAATAAATTTATCCTCAGCAGCGTTGATATTTTTTGCTTCAAAATCTTCACTGTATTCAAAAATTATTTCCATAATGTTCTCCTCATATTTTTTTTAGTTGGTTAAGTCTTCCATGTCAGTACAATCGGTCTTGATCAGACTATCCTTCAGTGGTAGCTTGGTCATACTCGTTCCAAAACGACTCTATATCATGATCCATTGCTTTTCTCATAAATTCCTTAACGACATCTTTAGAGAATAGTTCAGAATCACAATACTGACTTATCGTTACTGCTAAGGCAGTCTTTTCGGTCTCCCCAGCAATCAGTTTAGTGACATAGCTATTCATCAACCAGCTGACTTGTTCTTTTTCATCCACCACTTATCCACTCCTTTTTCTCTGCTTCATCGGTCGTTAACCGAATCTGTTTAAATCGGATAATTCTCTTTTAAAACACTTCATAAATAATATGATATGGAGTACCTTCTACACGTATTTCCAGCCATTCTAGTATTTCCATCACATTTTCCTCTGACATTTCCAATTGATCTAGATATTCATCTACATACATATCCAGATCAAGTTCCTGTAGTTGGTCTATTAGAATATCATCAAGCCACTCTTTAGTTACGCCAATAGCAATTCCTTTTACCATTTTTCCTTCTTGATACAAAGGTAGAATCGCCGCTGCATCATTATCATCGTTTGGAAAATTTCCTGTTGTCTTTCTAAAATCTTTATAAATCATTATTTTTCCTCCATTCCATACTTTCTTCCTTGTTTTAACTAAATCAGCCTACAAATTGGGCATGTTTAGCCTTCAAATCATTTTTGCTTGAGTCTATATATAACAAAGTAGTTTCGGCGCTGGAATGGCCTAATAGGTCTCTGGCATCATTTAAAGCCATGCCGCGGCGACTTGCGTCGGTGGCTGTCGTGCGTCTGAATTTGTGTGGATAGGCTTCCTTAACTCCAGCTCTACCAGCAATAGTTTTTATCATCTTTTGTATTCCGCTAGTACTCATTTTTGACCCGATTCCATTACCTCCGCAAATGATCGGACCATAATCATGAGGAAATTTTTCAAGATAAGCGTCTATATAAATTTTGGCTCTAGCGTGAATAAAAACTATTCGCTCTTTGTTTCCTTTACCAATAACGGATATTGTTCCACCTGCTCGATCATAGTTCTCCATTCTTAAAGTAACCAATTCAGAAACTCGACAAGCAGTACTCAGCAGCATCTCAAGTACCATTTTTTGTTTCAAACCTCTACACGAATCTCTTAAAAACTCAACCTCAGCAACAGTGAAAGACTCTAACAGCCTTTTCTCCACTTTTATTTTTTCGATTCTTTTACCTGGATTGGTAGTGATGTATTCCTCGTCAAACAGCCAAGAAAAGAATCTGACGACAACTCCTCTTTCGTGATCTAAAGTTGAATTGGCGACTTTATCAACTAGAGTACGATGTGCAATATAGCTACGGATATCGTTTGGTGTAATCTCTTTAAATGATTTAGCAATGAATCGGTTGAATTTATCAATGTTGTACATGTAGAGTTGGATTGAGCGATCCGACAAACCACGCAATTTTAAACTAATGAAAAAAGCCTTATATGCTGCAATGTCACTCGTTTGGTCGTATATGATAACCTCATTCCGAGATTCTTCTAACTGCAGTTTGGATAGGTTGAATGTCATCGTGATCTTCAACTTTCTAAGTTGATCGCCGCTAAAATCTTGTTCTAGATCAGAAACTACTTTGTTAATAAACTTTTCTTTTATGTCGATTTGTTACATCCGCCCTTTCGCTGATCTCTTGGAATGTTATGATGAATCATCCAACTTCGCATCGTTGATGAAGCTATTCCAAACTTATTTGCAGCACCCTTCATCCCCAATTTTTTATACGTTTCTTGTACTACTTTTCTTTCAGGAACATGAATCTTTATTGAATTTTCAAGCCCGTAT
Source organism: Enterococcus sp. AZ163 (assembly GCF_050498925.1). NCBI lineage: Bacteria > Bacillati > Bacillota > Bacilli > Lactobacillales > Enterococcaceae > Enterococcus > Enterococcus sp. AZ163. The sequence continues at coordinate 25,505 of NZ_JBIPAO010000006.1, read as the reverse complement.
TTTCTGCGGATGTAAGCATAGACTTTTCCATCAATGGGATAAATCCGTTTCATCTCTGCTAATTTCCATTTTTCTTCTAGCATTGTTAAAATGTCTTTCTCCATACCAGGCCTTTTGTCCAGATATCGCTGAATTCTTTCGTTTCGATCCACAGGTTCTTGTTCTTTAGTGTGCAATATATCCATTAATTTTTGATGCCGTTCAACATTCTCAGGCATCTGGTCCCAATTAGGGTCATAGGTCAGTTTCAATAGTTCTCTCCAAGCCCACTTCTGTTCCTTCGTTTTCATAATGACCTCCTAAAACGGCAAATCGTCATCAGAAATATCTACAGTGCTACCACTAAATGGATCGGCGTTATTCCCATAACCAGAAGTATTGTTGTACTGTGTCTGTTTGCCGTTACCAGTTGCGGTATTTTGCTGCCGCTCCTCATTTGCCGATCGGGATTCAAGCAACTGGAAGTTATCCGCTACTATCTCAGTTACATATACCCGCTGACCTTGCTGATTCTCATAGTTTCGAGTTTGAATGCGTCCAGTAACACCTAACAACGTCCCTTTACGGGCATAGTTTGCTAATGTTTCTGCTGACTTCCGCCAGATCACACAATTGATAAAATCAGCTTCTCGATTGCCAGATTGGTTGGTAAAGTTACGATTCACCGCCAAAGTGAAAGTTGCCGTCGCTGTACCGGTTGCCGTATATCGTAAATCGGGGTCTTTTGTAAGTCGTCCGACTAAAACTACGTTATTAATCATTTTGTTCCCCCTGTTGTCTTAAATATTCTGCTAACTTCCTATCCACCTCAGCTTTTTTCTCAGGTGATATACTGACGTTTTGAAGCTGTTTACCAATGTGAGCGGGCATTTGTTCCACTCTGGTATTCATCCTCTTAGAAAAGCTCTGAGGCTTGCTGTTCGCTTTTTTCGCCATTGTGTCATACTGCGCTCTCAATTTGCCGGCTGAAAGTATGTTACTGCTCCAAAAACTGTCCTTTTGACACCAATCAATCATTCGTTTCACCTTATCTATTGAACGCTTATCTAGTTCTACCATTTTTCGAATTTCATCGGCCCATGTTTGGAAATTTGGTTTTTTTGTCATATCCCCTTCACTAGCTGCATCCTCATTGATTTTCTTATAAAGGTAATGTGCTAAATTGAGATATGGAGAATCCTCCCCGTAAACACGCTCGCGTGATTTACGACTATCTTTTATATCTTTATCTTTATCTATATCTATATCTATATCTGTTGCGTGACTGTCACGTGACTGTCCTGTGACGTCTCCTAATAGCTTTTTCTTTTCACGCTGTTTCTGTTTTCTCAAACGGTTTTGCTCTCTCACCTTTTCCATACCTTCAATGTTTTGATGCTTTTCCCAGTTGGTGATGGCTATGCTACCATCACCGTTGAGATCAATCATGTTGAAGTTTCCTAGAGTTGTTAATGCGAGTCTAACGGTGTTCACTGGCTTTCCAAAAAGAGTCGACAGCATCTCTTCTGTGTATGGCATATTTCTTTGAATATATATCAAACCCTCATCATTAGTTTTACCCGCTAGAACTAACAAGCGAATCCAAATAACGAGAATGGCATCAGCTTCGGGTACCGCTTGAATCAGCCTGATTTTCTCATCATCAAACATAGTTGTTTTTAATTTTATCCAACTGATCTCTGCCACTGGATCAACCCCCAATCCGCAGTTTTTTTCTATCTTCATCATTCAGCTTCAGTGGTGTAATCATGTACTTCTTCATAAAATTGCTGGTTCCAATCGTATGTTCTTCTGTGTGATGACACCTACACAAAGCCATAAACCGGAAATCCGAATGGTTAATCTTCTTTCTATTTCTTCCCATACCCACAACATCCACATGTGCCACATCCGCTTGATCTAAGCAGATACAACATTTCCGATATTTTAAGCAGTGATAAAACCATGAGGTTTCATGCAACAAATACCTATATATTTTTGGGATAGGAACATTCCACTCCAAGACAAACTCAATTAGAAAAGATATCCATTCCTTTGACTCAGACTTAGTAGCTTTGCTGTGTTCGAACCAGATAGCCCTTTTTCCAAAATAGAGATACTTCAAATCTTGCTTACTCCAGTAGGGGTCTTCACCTTGCCACTTAGCAACATCTGAAATAAGAGCATGCGAAAGAGCATTCTGCTGTGGAGAAATAGAACGATTGTCTAGCTCAATAACTTTCACAAAGTTGTCGTCTCCATTTGCTAGTAACTTCAAATATTCTTGATTGAATGCTTCTTCTAGTTCTATCTCTAGGTATCTACCATTCATAGAGATAATCTTGCCTATCATTCCACTGGCACCACTTGAATACCGTTCTTAACAATATAATTATTTAAAGCTTGCATCTGTTCGACAGTTCCAGTAAGTTGCAATGTCGCAGTGATAAGCTCCTGATTTTCCTCATAAGATTCTGTAGGTGACATATTATTGTTTGTACTTGAAGAATTCTCAATAATCTCTCCAGTTTCAGGATCAATCAACCCTGTATTTGTCTCTACTGCGTTTGAACGTTCATGTTCTTTCATAGCGGCTTCATATTCAGCTTCTGCAGCACGCTTTCTTTCTACTTCAAGCATTCGTACTCGCTTTTCCTCTACAGCTGCTTTTATCTTTTCTCGAATATCGGCTACACTCCAACCTTGATCAATCATGTTAGCCCACGCATATGGATCTAAGCCGGCAATTTCCGCGTAGTCTGTTATAGTAGCTTTATCAGCCGCTACTCGTTCACGCTTCATAGCAATAATTTTGATTTTATCCTTGATCTCATCAATAACCTTCGGTCGTACTTCGCCTTTTGCTGTAAAGGAGGCTTTAGTTAACCAATTAGAATGAACCTCGATCACGTTAGCCTCTACGTTGAATTGTTCAGCAAGTTTAGCCATTTCCCATTGTATTTTTTCTAAGCGAATAGCTTTTTGTTCTTCCTCGTAATCTTTAACACTTAAATTGATCTTTTCTGATAACACTCCAAGTCTATTAACATAGCCCTTCATGACTTTTTCGAAATCATCAAGTGGCTGTTTAAAATCTTTCTTTATTTCTTTGCGCCGATCTTCCAAGATTTTGATATATTTATTTAATTGCGCTCGTGCATCTTTCGCTTCTGGTATGTTGCTGTCTGAAAATATTTGAGCTTCAAAATGCTTTGTAACGTCATTGATCAATTCGTCTAATTGTTTTTCGTTTTCGATATAAATTTTTGAAGGAGTATAATTCACCGAAAATTTAATGTCTTTTTCTGCTAATTCGTTTTTCATTGTTTTTGCCCCCAAGGTATATTTTGAATAGTTCCGTAGCCTTCTTCTTGCTGCATTAATTCTTGTTTTCTTCTTTCCTGTTTTTGGCGTTCTTCAAACTGTTTCTTCCATGTTTGAAGGAGCTTCAAAGCTTTATCGAATTCATCTTCATTTATTTCTTTCAATGCTTTAGTTATCTTCAATTCGACTTTTAAAGTTCCAATTACTTTTCCAGCTTGCGAATTCGAAAGTTCAGCTACCTCTTCACTTAAACTTTCAATTACAGCGTATTGCTCTTTAGTGATTGTTTTCGGCGGTTGAAGTGGTGTTTCTGGATCATCACCAGTTGGAATCATGAATAAACTCGTCAATGCGTATTTTAAAGCTCCTGTTTTAGCCTTATAGACTGCTTTATCCCCTGAATCCTGTCCGTCACCGTAACCTTTCATTTTCACTGATTCGCCACTTTCAGCATCAAAAATTGTATATTCGACTTCTAAACTTACTAACTGCTGGCTCCCGTTTTTCGCTGATATTTGAGTAATAGTTCTACTCAATTCGTTTGGAATCATTTGAAGGCCTCTCTCAGTCATTTCTTTTCTCACTACATCTTTAATATCGCTTTCTAGTGCGTAATCATAATGGTGAAAGTCATTGTGCCCATTCTTTGGAATCCGATCGATTGTTGATGTAATATCGACAAGCTTATTCATCAGATTCTTTTGAGGGTTCTCGATTGTGTCTGACATTTTATCCCTCCTGTGATATAATTTAGAAAAATATTTGAGTTTGCGACTTACTACTTGGCGGTGGAAGTCGCTTTTTTCATTACTTCTATATGTTGCTTGGCTAAGATTGTGGACTTGTTGTGTCTCCACCAACGATCCGCACATATTTTCCCGTAGCGCAACGCTTCTTTTCTGGTCAACAAACAACTACCTCCTATCTGCTTTATTTTTCTGAACTAAATTCGCCACAATTAACATAGCAAACAAGGCTACTCCTGCTTGCCATTGCCCTAATAGAAAGGTCGCTGTCATTGCTCCTGTCAGCATCGTTTTTTTCGATCTACGCCTAGCTATATCATTTGCAACTGATGCAGGCACCTTTATTACATAGTAGAAATCACTGCGCATTTTCCATACTCCTTACTAAGTCTTGGATTATTTCATCTATTGTTCGATATGCATAAGACGAAATACTATTTTTCGATTTATCATTTACTCTCAATTTTTGGTATAATACTGATATCAGAAACAAACTTTTTGAATTAAAAGATAGGGGTGCTTTATGGAAATTACTGACCTAATTCAATTATTCGCAATCATCACTTCTCTAATCGTTTCTGTAGTTGCAATTCTTCAAACGCGGAAGTCCATTAAAATGACTGAAGAGAGTATTAGAGATGCTAACAGACCTTACTTGTCAATTTATGTTGAAACAATAGAGATCTCTTCTTTTTCAAAGTACTTTGTAATCAAGAATTTCGGAGTAACGTCGGCTAAAATACTTGATTTATCTTTTAGTAGAGAACTAGATTCTAGTAATAAGAAATTCAACATGAACTCATTAATAAATGGAACATTAGCTCCAGGACAAAAATTAACATCGTTTATGGATCCTAAGTACAAAGAAACGGTTGATGTAACCATCACATACTCAGATCTACAGGGTAAAATATACAAAGAAACATCTTCAATTAAGACTGATATGCATTCACATTTATTGTGGAACACATCAAAAAAAAGCACCGATACGAAAGAGGCAACTGCTATAAAGCAGTCTGCACAAGCTATTATTAAAGCAATGAAGTAGTTCATTTGAGCTACTTTTTCTTTTCCATTTTTTTAAGTCTTTTATGGTTATTTACTATAACTGGAATGGAAATCATTAAAACAATTACTGTTCCAAATAAAAGTATCCAATCTTTAAGTGACATCTTATCCCTCCTTTACATAGCCCTCAGCTTGCCTGAGATTCGGCGATTGTATAGTACTTTAGCGTCGTATTCTTCTTTTGCTAACTGAGTTGCTGATCCGTCGTATTCATGCTCATGACCACGTTTGCCTACAGGTTTTACGCCGCCATCTTTTAGTACTGTTTGAACATGCTTTTTAGAGCATCCCCACTTAGCAGCAAGTTCGCTAGTAGTAAAGATTGATTGTTTAGACTTAGCGAAATAGGTGTTTTCAACTGCTTTTAGTTGTTCGTCATTGTTTTTAGCGATCATTGATCGCAGACCGTATAAAATCATTTCTTCGTGCTCTGTCACTTCCATCATTGGCATTAGTGCCACCTCCTAAGTTTTTTGGTACACTCACTATAGAAAGTGAGGTGATAATAATATGGGTAAAAATCAACATGTCGTGCCTAATTCCAAAGGTGGTTGGAATGTTAAAGGCGCCGGAAACTCTAAAGCAACTGCACATACTGATACAAAAGCCAAAGCAACAAAAATTGCTAGAGAGATTTCTAAAAATCAGGGTTCAGAATTATTTATTCACGGACGAGATGGAAAAATTCAAAGTCGTGATAGTCATGGAAACGATCCGCATCCACCAAAGGGTTAATCATATTGAGGTGTTAGCCTAATTCTGTACCCGTCAGCAGGAGTTGCATCTGTCAATGTGACTTCTGCTACTTTTTTTCCATCATTCGTTTCTACAATTAATTTCGTGTACTGCTCTTCGTTGAGAATTTCAATTTTTTCTTCTTTCATGTCGCCACCTCCTAGCTAACTCGTTCCTGTTCAATCATTGGCAAGTAATTGTTTTTCTTCAATGTTTCATATAAGAAAATGTGCCCTTTTTGTGTCCATTTCATGCGCGTCTTCACTTGCGAATTGCCGTTTTTATCTTCATAATCGAATGGTTCGATATGCGTGTATCCTTTGTCCTGAAACTTGCTATACAACAGCCATGTGCCACTTTGATTGAATTGGATTCCTAATTCATGTAGCAACTTATTAAACGTTACAGCGCTCATGCCGTAGTTCTTGGCAATCGTACTAACGGTTACCAATCCTTTGTTGTTTAGAATTCGGTCGTAGTAATCCGCCTTTGGCTGCAATTCATTTACTCGCTGCTCAGCAATCAAGCGTAGTGTTTTTTCTTCTTTCAGCTTGGTGGCTACTTCAATCAGTAGATCCGGATTATCTAGTAGTTCATCTGTAGCGTACATTCCGTGCTTTCTGATTTGCGGTAGGACTTCCGAAGTCACCCATCTTTTGAATTTTTTAGCTGTTGGTAATTGACTCCCCATAATCAGAGAATATAGCCCTGATTCATTAATTCCAGTTAGCCCGCGATTAGGAATATTTTCTAAAGTCGTTATACGCGACGTTAGAACTAATTTGTCTTCTGGGTCAACATGGACATTCAAAGCATCTCGAGAATTCGAATATCCAAGTATTTCAGCAATTTCTTTTCCGACAAAATAGAGTTCATCATTTATCAATACAGTTCGAACTACATTTTGTTCAAAATTGAAGATTTTTAGTGCAGTCATTTTCTACCTCCTATATGTTTCGTTTTCGAAACAAGTTAATCAAAAAAATAATTCAATTTTCTCATTTAAAATTTGGGCAATTTTAATTGCTTCTTGAAAAGTAAAATCTCGACCATTAGTTCGGTTGATTTTCAAATTGAATGTCGTTCGATCCATTTTCATTTGCTTTGCGACCTCTACTTGAGTCATACCTTTTCTTTCGATTAGCGATTTCAAATTGTAGTAAGGAGATTTGAATTCAATCGGGGTAACCATATAAACACCTTCTTCCTTGTTTCGTTTTCGAAACTTTATATTTATATAATAGCATACTTTGTTTCGAAGTCAACAACTTTGGTTCGAATAAATAAACTGTTGCGTTTTCGAAACAGTTCTAGTATACTAATTACATCGAAGGAAGGTGTTTACATGTTGGGACCAAAAATGAAGTCTTTGAGACTTGAGAAACGTCTTACATTAGAAGAACTTGCTGATACATTAAATAAAAGATACCCCGACACAGTCAATTTTAACAAAGGTAAACTGTCTAAATGGGAAAATAGCAAAGAAGAGCCTAAGCTATCATCTATCAGGATTCTAGCAGATTTCTATGACATCAAGATTGATGACTTCTACACAGATGAAACTGTTAATTCTTCTATAGAAAAAATCTACAACAAACTAGAGCCACTTAGACAGAAAAAAGTATACAACTTTGCCGAAACTCAATTAAGGGAGCAAAACAAAGTTATTGACTTGGAAGAAAAACGTAAATATAGAATACAGAGAACTGCTGAAAAAAGAGGCGTGTTAGGTGCTGGGTTAGGAGTTTCGAACTATTATGAAGACATTTCTGACGAGAGCACTCATGAATGGGATATTATAGACATTCCTTCTGACGCTCCAATCAATTTCGATTGGGTATATATAGCTTCTGGAGATTCAATGGAACCTGAATACAAGGAAGGAGATATAGTTTATTGTAAAGAAATCCCTGAAGTAGAGCGTTCTAACCTATCTACAGATAAGATATACGTTATCCGAGTAAATGGGTCATCTTATCTCAAAAAAATTCGAGTGACTGAAAACGGAATGTATTTAGTTTCCTTGAACAGCAAGTACGAAGACATGCTAGTTACAGAGGATGACACTGTGAAGGTCGTTGGAGAGGTGGTGAAGTAGTTTTAAACTTAACAAGAAATCAATTTGATTGTCAACACTATTTACGAGGAATTTGTTAGTTAAGATATTATAAAGGTGAGGTTTGAAAATGAAAAAAGTATTATTCATAATGTTTGTTTTTGCTGTCGGACTGTCTGCTTGCTCAAACACTGAAAACACTAAAAGCTCCGATGAGAATTCTCAGAGTTCCACAATAGAGACAACTGCTGTTGAGAAGTCAAAAGAGGATATAGCGATTGATGTCGCAGAAAGATACGAAAACATGAATTTTGATTCTTATAATACAGGTATCCAGATAGATGATTTTGAAAGGTATCCAGATGATAACATAGGTAATAAATCTTACTTTTTAGCTAAAGTATTTCAAGTTTTAGAAACAGATGGAGAGAATAATCATTATTTGGCGACAGTTAACTTATCAGAAACAGAAACAAAAACGGTCCTATTACTTGTATCTAAAAACGAAACTTACAAAAATATAATCAAAGGGGATGAACTCCGTGTATTCGTTCATTTCGTTGAAATCTTTAACTACGAAACAACTAGTGGCAGTAATAATCAGGTTCCAGCATTTTACATAGATGCTTACAAGATTGAAGAATAATTTTCGTTCTTTTAACAATTATACAACTTACGAAAATTTACTCCCTAGGAGGTTACTAAATGGCCAATATAAAAAAATACACAAAAAAAGACGGATCGACCGCCTACCAGTTTAATGCATATTTGGGCGTTGACCCACTGACAGGTAAAAAGAAACGAACAACCAGGCGTGGATTCAGAACGCAAAAAGAAGCAAAACTAGCGCTTGCAAAATTACAACTAGAAATTGAAGATGTTGGATTTACAAAGCAAGACTTTAGCACCTATAAGGATGTGTATGAACTATGGTTTGCGCAATATGTAAATACGGTTAAACCTACTTCTTCAGAAAGAGTAGAACGATATTTCGATCATCAAATCCTACCTGCGTTTGGTTCGATGAAAATTAGGAAGATTACGCCTGCTCACTGTCAAAAAGTTGTTAATAAGTGGCACGAAGACTACGCACATCTTAGTCATTTAAAATCTTATACTTCTAAAGTATTTAGGTTCGCTATTAACCACGATTTGCTATCCGACGATCCTATGGATCGCATTATTATGCCAAAGAAACAGCGAACCGTTAAGTCAAAAGAAGAACAAAATTTTTTAGACAAAAAGCAACTGAATGAGTTTCTGACATTAATCAAAGAAAATGAACCTCTGCAAGTATATGCTATGTTTCATGTTTTAGCATATACTGGATTGCGTAAAAGCGAATTATTGGCTTTGTCATGGGGTGATCTTGACTTCAAAACAGATTCTTTATCAATAAATAAAAGCGTCGCAAACTTGAGCAAAAAAAGATATATAAGCACAACTAAAACTACTAGTTCCGAACGAATATTGGCATTAGATAAAGGTACGATTAATTTACTTAAAAAATGGAAGCTCGAACAAAAGAAATTCCTTTTCTCCCGAGGTATACCTGTCGGTTTAGACGATCAGCAATTGATTTTTAGTTCAGAAAAAAATGATATACTTTACCACTATTACCTTTCTAGGAAACTAAATAAGTATCCTGAATTCGCTATCACACCCCACGGTTTCAGACATACCCATGCATCTTTGTTGTTCGAGTCAGGCGCTACATTAAAACAAGTTCAAGAAAGATTAGGTCACAGCGATATTTCAACTACTTTAAACATTTATACTCACGTTACTAAAGAAGCGGAGAAAGATGTTGCTGTTAATTTCCAAAAATACCTTGAATCCTGATTGGGTATTCAAAAGGGTATTCAAAAATAGAAATTACTTAGAAAAACCTTATCAAATCAAGGTTTTTGAATAGTGCATCTGGATAAGTCGAATCCGTATTAGCTACTTACCTCCAAGTAAAACTTAAGCAAAACCGCTTTGTTTCAGTATTTTTGGTTTTTAACATGGAACTTAAAACACAACGATATACTAAAAAGGGTATTCACTGGGTATTCAAAAAACAAACGAAAAGGCCACTCCCCGCCAAGTTAGGAAGTGGCCACGTAGATAACAACGGAGTTGTGAATACTCTCCACTGGTAGTATAGCACAAAAATGCCCACCTCGTTAGAAGTGGGCTGTTGGAAAGTGATACGTAAGATATTGAAAGGTAAATTAATTATACACCGTGTCGCTTGTTGTGTAAATGGTTGGAAGGCGTTAGTTCGCGCTAGGGTCTTTTATGAAACTCCTTCAAAAATAAGCCTATTTGTATATTCTCCTATCGGAATTAACTCTATAGAAGAATCGATGCTTTTCAATTTTAAAAATGCTGCATCAATAAATTTTTGGTCATCAAAATTTGTATTACCCATAATTATTTTTATTTTTTTGGATTTGAAATAATTCTTGTTATCTAAAAAATCACTTTGGAAAATCTTTATTTGATCTACAATATCAGTTTTTCTTTTATAATCAAAACTCAAAACCTTAACTGCTGTATCCCCATACTCGAAATCTACTATTTCTCTGTTCGCTAGATCTACTACTTTAGTTTTTTGAATGTACTCATGCAAATTCAAATTTGATAATTCTTTATTTAGTAATCTCTTAACTTCGCTAGTAGTAATTCTTTCGGATTTAGGCCTATCATAATATAAATATGTTCTAATCAGATCGCTTAGGTCTCTTGTTAACGTTTCGTTTGACGATATGAGTTCTCTAACTTCGGAAAATTGAAACTCATTTACGTAATATTTAGTGATATCCGAAATAAAAGTATCCGAAGTTATATTATCAAAACGTTCATCATCATATTCATCACAATCCAAAGCCGGATAATCAAAATAGTAGGAGAACGTTTCACTCATTAAATCAATGTAGTTTTTGTCGTACTCGTCGTCGAATGCCCGAAGCCTTTTTAGATTTTTAGTTCGGTGAAACTGAGCATACTCTTCAGAAGGACAATGTACGACAATCCCGAATATAACTGATTCATTTCTAATTATACTAGGGATGTAATTACATACTGAATAATTAATTTTTATTTCTTTACTCATTTTATTGTCCTCTCTTTCCTCTAGAATAAGCATTCTCTAATTCGCAAACAATTCCATCGACTTGAGTCATCTGTTCCCATACTAAAGAAAATGAACTATCGATCTCTTCATTACTTATGCCCCAGTCAATTGGAATATCCGTAAAAACTTCTTTGACGTCTTTTTCAGATAGACCTCTTACTCTTTCCATAACTTCATTATAACAGCTATGACCAGCTAAATGCTTAGAAAAGACTCGATAGTTTCTTCCTAATAATTTTTCAACGACTATAGGACTTTGATTTTTCAATCGATCTAACTCATAGGCTGACCAGATTTCTCCATTAATAAAAATATGAGAGTGATCAATGGCTATTACCTTTTTGTTCTTCCTATCATAGTAAAGATTACCGTCATTTTTTGCCCTATCATTATTTAAAATGATTTGATCAAAAACTAATATTTTGGATATGTCATTACCATTAACTACACTTCTTGCTAGCACCGGGGAGATTTTAGGAGTTCCTTGCGTATACTCACTTAAAAAACACGTACCAGAAACCACATTTAGTTCTGTCATACGCTGGTTTTTAAGTATAACTTCCTCTGGTAGAATCCCTAATTTGCAATCTGGCATTGGAATATCCAATAATTTCCCTAACCTAAAGGATACTAACTCATTGTATAAAATTTTACTGTTGCAATAATCATGAGCGCATTTCATTACATAAGCTTTTCCGTCATCAGCTTCTACCTTCATGGGTCGAGTTATTCCATGAGGGATTCTGCCCAAATAATTTACAACTTTTCGTATTTTACTCAACTAACTACTCCTTGTCAATACATTCTAAAAAAGTATAATACTATTTGAAAACATTGACAATACGGAACTCACGTTCTATCTGTCTTTCAAAATGCCCCCTGCAGGACTCGAACCTACGACTATCAAAAAAAAGACAACTGCCTTCCCAAACAGTTGTCCTAGATAGAAAAGAGACTACTTCTATTGAAATAGTCTTTAAACTATTATAATATAATTAATTTTAAAGTAAATATTGATTTTTTGATATCCAAACAGAGCGGCTTTTCCCATCAGCACACTTCCCCAAATGTCTGATCTCAGCCGCTTTGTCTATAAATATCTTGGCACATTTATGTTAATTGAGTGATACCTATAAAACATTATAAAATATACAATTAATTAACTCAAATGATATGTTCCTTCCACCCGATTAGATGAGATTTCACTTCATTTAAATGTCTAAATACCAGCGAGTTTCAGTAATATCATTGAACCCGCCCTTAACATCGCCTGCAGGATCGTTGGTGCTGCGAATCATTACAATGATCGAATGTCCTTCAACATCTTTTTGATCCAGCTCCACGCTAAATCCAGCAACATCATTCCTGTTGTATACTTTTGCTGCATCGGCTCTTGGCAAATCTTTCAATTTGATTCGCTTCAGTTCTTTACCAGTCGTTCGGTCTAGAATGAATGCATACTGATATTTCTTAGTACGTGTGCTCCATCCTTCCGCCCTGATCTTTCCATTTACCGCGCCGAACCCATCCAAATGACCTTTATCGTTTCCGACCTCCATCACTGAATAGTTTTGACCAGCTCGATAAACATCCGTAACCTCAGAAGGGTTGGGATCGGGTAGAGTCGTATACCCGTTGTCAGTAATTCCTGTCAAATCGACATTTCCATCTAATCCACCACCAACGTATGTGGAAGTAAATTGATAGATTGCTACTCCATCCATGCTTGGAAATACCGACCATACAGGGCTTGGAGTTACATTGTAGCTTGGATATGCTGCCATCCATAATGAATCAGGGAACTCCGCAAGAATTTGCTGATAATATACATTTGCTAAAGTAAACGGTTTGTAACTGTAATACATAGGAGTATAACCAGCGTCTCGAATTCTCCGCATCCCGTAAAGGATTGTGTCCGTATTTGCTTGCTTGTTCGAACTAGCTCCATGTTCAAAATCAAGAGCTACAATGCTACCCCGTGGAGTTTTTACCTTGGGTAAAAAATAGTCCATTGTAGTTTTAGAAATGCTCATATTTCCCCAGGTATCATACCAGATATAAGTATGTGCTCGCTTTCCTTGTGCTAACACTGAATTTACTTGGCTTTCGTAAGTCCATTGATTATAAAGCCCTCCGGCATTGTAACCACCAATTTGAGAGATTGCAAATTTATCATGGGCATAGCCAAATTGGCCATTTGCTCCTTGATAAATAGCCCAATCAACACCTTGATCACCTTTAGCAGCATTTACTTCCACTTGAAAATTTGGCAACAAAAAAAGAGCCAATAATAGGCTCAATACGATACTTTTCTTTTTCATTCCTTTCCTCCGTTTCCACTTAATCCCTCAATAAATCGTGTAAACGCTTGGTGTAATCCGGTAGAAGCTAATCCACTAATTGCACCAATAATAATTGATTCCATTGAGAATCCATTTACGCTACCAGCAATTAACGCGCCAACAACAGCTAAAATTGTTGGAATGTAGTCATTGATATTGATCCGTTTAAATTGTTTCAAACAATATCCGAGTACTAGACATCCTGCCATAGCTAGCGGCACTAAATATTCTGCAAAGTTCATTTTCTTTCCTCCTTCGGTGGTATATTCGGTAAATCAAGAACCTTTTTGTACAATGTTTCTCCTGTGCCGTTACCGCCTAATTGGTGGTAACCTCGCCATAAGTATTCTAAGTTTTCTAAATCATCAATTGATACCCACCCTTCTTCTAAATAACCAGAACACTGTTTATAAATCTTGTCATGCAGTATCGCTACATTTGCATACTCAAGACTCTTGAAACGTTGTTCTGTTTGATCTTTGTTTCCCTTTACAGCCTTATAGATTTTATGAAAGCATGCGTAAATACCTCCTAACCCAATGGCCATAAGGAAACTGTTGATCTCTAACAATTTGTCGAAAAACTCCATACTTCACCTACTCTCAAAAAATAGAGCAGAGATCGAAATCCCTGCTCATAACTCGTACATCTATTCAATTCCTAGCAACTTGTTCATTTTTTCTTCTAATTCAGCAAGTCGAACCTCTAATTCTTCGTTTCTCGAAATCAGGACCTTTACAGCATGGCTAGTCAAATTCATCTGCTTCATTTGATTAATTACCAAATAATTGTCTGTTTCAAATGAAGAGTGTTCCGATAAAAACGGTACATATTGAGCAATCAGACCATATTGTTTTTCAGTACTCTTTCCCTCGTTTCTCGGGTGTTCAAGGTCCCAGTCAAAGTCATAAAATTCAATATGTTCGAATTCTTTCAAAGGATCAATATCTGTCGGTTTAACATTTTTCTTTAATCGAATATCAGATTGATTGGTTATGGAGTAGCCGTTCATGTTTAAGTTTTTATAGGCTTGCAATGCATTCCTGTCCGCGTGTAATACAGTAACAGGTGATCCAGTATTGAAGGCGGCTAAATAGGTCCCCCAATTCCCTCCAACTACCAAATGGTTATCATTCGTCACATAAATACGGCTTCCAGTTGAAGAAACGTTCGAATTCCCATTTTTAAAATTCAATACATTTAAATTATTCATCCAGTTGTTTTGCAAGTTTATTTTTGCTTTAATGTCCATCCATGTTTCGCTCGGATTGTTATAGTCATTGAATCCAGCCGACAAAACTTCCCACGCTTGAATACTTGGAAGTCCGCCACCAGCAGGAACGGTCATTTTTGTAAGGCTTATACCTAACCGTTGCTCAACTGATATTCCTTCAAAGCCCCCTTTAAAGTATTTTTTTCCAGCTTTATCTAACAATGTTAATTTGTCGTACGCTAACGTAGCTTCACGCAAAGCGATACTATCTACTAAAGACAGATTAGTTTTCGACAAATTAACGTCGTATTGATCGGAATAAATTCTCATCGCAACAGTGTTTAGGTTGAAGCCGGCGTTTGCGGTTCCTTGTCCGTCTCTGGAAACAACACTCGCTAAACCTTCATGAGACAGTCGCATTAATCCTGTACGCCCCGGCTCGTTTGGATAAAGATAGTCAGACTTGATAACTCCTCCATCAATTGATAACACTCCGTTGATAGGACGACCGTAATCATCTGTACCAGTGAACTCACTTGTAAACTTTGAGCCGTTGATTACCGAGCCGTTGATATTAACAGCATTCAACTCGTAGATATTCAGTAAGGCTTGGTCCACTAGTTGTGGCTCCCAAGCTCCAACACCACCTGTAACTACATACTTGAAGTAGCCTGTTATTGCTCCTTCGGCGTCTTGTTGCCAAAATTGATCACCATGCTTAGGATTCGTCGGTCTTGTAGTACCAACTGTAACTACAGGCACGCTGTCAATTTGCTTTTGCACGTCTTCATACAATGAGTGATCATATCGTAAACTGAACCGGTAATCTTTCGGATTCAAAGAAGGCGTTGCAACAGTTCCGCTACCGGCCCCAATATAAGGCTTTCCATTACCATCAAGACTGATATTCTTACCATTCACATCGTCTGCGTAGACAATCCACGGATAATAGGTCTGTCCGTCTTCGCCAGGAATCCCTTGCGGTCCTTGAACTTTAGTCCACGAATACTTTGCAGGATCGTTAGAATCCTGTTGAATAAAATCTGTGTATTGACCGATAAATAGTTTATTCAATGAATCGGTAGTACTGAAGCCTGTTTTCCCATCTGCACTATTAGCGTAGGCAATATGCAGGTAGGGCGTTCTGCCATCCTCTCCTGGTACTCCCGGTACGCCTTGACTACCATCGGCTCCTTTGATTAATGACCATGCATACTTGGTTGGATCGGTTGAGCTCTTTAATTCAAAGTCAACGTACATCCCAATATATTTACGGTTAGAATCCGATAAGGAAAAGTCTTGGTTGCCTGCTGAGTTGTTAGCATAAGCGATATGCGTGTACTGTGTTCGTCCATCAGACCCTGGTTTCCCTGGCAAGCCATTTTCACCATCATCACCAGCAAACTTTGTCCAATAACCTGCATAGTCAGCAGGATTGCTTGAAGGAATCGGTTTGTTTTTTACAAAGCGGATTGCTACGTACTTCTTTCCTTCTACATAACGCTGAGTAAAACCGTTCCCTTGATCATCATCAGCATAGGCTCGCCATTCATAAAGAGCCTGCAATTGCGTTTGCTTCATGGCTTCCTGAGCCATTCTCAGCGCTGCATCAATCTTAGACTCTTTCTCAATGAAGTTGCCAAATACTGCTGTGTTTCTTCCCTTGTTTGACAAGTGCTGCGTCAGTTCTAAAACATCTGCCTCTAAATAAAGTGGTGGCTGATAGTCGTGATCGACAATACGAACTGTATCTCCTAAAGCAATATCGTCATCAAGTAACGCAACATCTACCTCATACGTATTTGCTCCCTGCGATAGCTCAGCTAATCGATTTACCGCACGGTTAAACAATTCCTGCGGACTTTGTGTGTCATATTCAAATGTTCGTTCAATGAATCCCTCAAGTGTTTGCATACCAGGCTTATTCTCTTTCCAATAAGGACCCATTGTTAAATCGTAAACCCGATCATCACCAGCTGGACTAGCAAAGCGACCATCAGCCGATTGATAGTGTCTATCTTTGAAAGTAACGTGCTCTTGATCCTCTGAACCTTCAACCATACCCCCAATACCTATCAAAGCAGTAGCCAATTCGTATAAGTCTTCCGTCTTGTAAATGTTGTTCACTTGTTTAGAGTATTGAAGCAGCGTTCCGATATTCTTGCCACGTTTCTTGTAGATATCAATGAATCTTGCTGCTACTTGTGATCCTTGCATGACAACTCGGAATCCTATATAAGCATTATCAAACTGAGTCGCTACAGACCGCAATCGCTTCGTGATCGTCTCATAGCCTTCCCACACGAGCTTTCTTGATAGGTGTGGTATTTCATTAACTCCAATAGAAAAACCGCTCTTGCTAGGCAAGAAACGGTTAATGTAGTCAGCTATTTTATATTCTTTATCAGCCTCATAAGGCCGGGCGATATTGTTGTTTAGCACTAGATTGGTATCAACGCAATGAATGGTTTTCTTATCATGCTCAGCCTCAACAATCAGGATCTGGAATAATCTGTCTTGCCCCTTTTTGTCACGAAAGGCAATCTCATTCCCCTTAACTAGATGGTCAGCGGCTGTATATTTCTTCAAGACTTCAAATGAGTATGTGGCCATACCTGTATCTAAACTGTCTGTTAGTCCGCCACCGCTGAAAGAGTCATCAAATGGCGTAGCAAAAGGCGCTTCATTGCTCAAAACATCTAGTACTTGTTTACTTTGACGATCAATTATAATTAACTGCATCTTTTGCCTCCTATCTATATGTCTTCCTATATTTTGCGGTGATCAGCGGCGGCTCACTCATGTAATCCGAAAAGTGGAACTGAACTTCACTTTCACCAACAGGCAGCAAGAAATAGTTATTGCCTATGTCAGCGTCTAACATGTCTTGTATAGGTTCCTGGTTCTGCCAGTACTTGTATATCTTACCCTCAGTGTTCCTAATTTCCACTGTGTCGCCTGCTTTCATCTTGTTCGGCAAGTCTACCCAAAAATCAACGTTGTCCTTGACGAAGCGTAATTCTGACCATCCCATGCCGCTTTTATTTTTAGCAACATCTTCCCAAGCAATTGGTTTCTTGTCTCCGAAGGCAGCAAAAGCGATTGTAATACGTGCTGCCTTCTTGTTAGAGACTGTGTACCCACCATCTAAGTATTGCCTAGTCCATTTGTTTTGGCCGTTTTGAATGGTCCACTCCCACAAGTTGCCAGCTTTGCGTACTGTTAGGCTACCTAGCCACCATCGCCATCGCCAAGTCGAAGTGTCTCGATCAACTTCCTGGTTGCCTACATACGCCCAAAATTGATTCTGAGAAGAAGATACTGAATCATCTCTAAACTGCATTGAAAACAAGGGTGTACCATCAGCAGCGGAAATAGTGAACTCCAAGCGTCCAGCTTTTTCGGCCCAAATATCCTGTATCCTTGATAAGGACTCTAATGTGAAGTTGTCCGCCTCTTGTGATAATGCTTGCGTGAGTGTTACGCCATGCCATCCATCTCCCGTTCCAAAATCAGTCGGATATACAAAGCTTTGGATCGGGTCCCACTTCACAGTTCCATTTGCTGTCATTGGTAACATAGTCACCGCTTTAGTGCTGTTGATTTCCCAGCCTTTATTATTGTCAAAACGATCTTGTAGCAACACTACTGATTTCTGCTTTGTCACACCGTCTACTTCACTAGGTGATCCATATTGGATAATGCCATCCTGGTGAACAACCCCAATATAGCCGTTATCTTCTTCAAATTCGAAAGAAAATTCAGGCGCTGTTTTATGTGTTCCTTCATTATTAATTATCAGCGTTTGTTTTCTCGGAAGTTCTAATTCGATTTCTAATTTGACATCTTTGACTTCAACCCATGCTGGTGTGATTCCATCTGAAATGGCCCCATTATCACTATTTCCATTCTTTTTGGATGAAATGTAAAAAACATAGTTTCCATCATTCATTTGTTTAGGATATGACCCCGTTAACTTCACTTGCTTATTATTAAAGTCATTTGCCCCGACAGCTCCTGTCGTAACTCTCCATGTTGATTTATTATCAGATGCTAAGATATGAATCAAGTAATATTTTAACGAGCTTGCTATATTTGCTTCGTTCATACCACCGCCTCTACAAGAACTTATTAGGGTAACATTTTTCATAAAATCATGAAGTCTTGCTTCTTTTTCTTTTATTGTCGTAAGTCCAGAAAAAAGATTCGGATATTTTGTTTCAAGTATTTGAATCACATTGAACTTAAACTGAATTTCAGCGCCACAATCTACTATGTTAGTCTCAGATCGTACGTACCTCGAAGGATCAACAAGCTCATCATATTGTTCTTGAGCGAAGGATGTCTTGATCTGTCCATCAAACAAACTACCCGTTCCCTGTACTCCATCAATAACAAACGTCTCAGTCACGACCTCCCGGTCATTCGTCACAATCGTTTCCTCTTCGGCATAGGCAACACCAGACGGTACTAGGAACGAGATAGAGCCTTTCTCAAACCACTGCACGAGTTCCTCGGCGTCCGGCTTTCCTTGCGGAATGGCTAAGTAGAACCTATCCATCTGATCGGAAAATTGCAGCTTCTTGGGTTCGTCCACGTTCAGAATCCGCATCATTTCATCATGCGCTGTGTGCAAGTCTCCTTGAATAACAAACGGAACCTCAATAACCCCCTCCTTAATACGTGAAGAGATTACCTCGGTTCCGTCCATGTCTGATATGTCTATTGTCTTGTTTTCGTACTCTCCGACCATCGGGCCGCGTGTGAAACCGCCTAACACTCGGATAGGCAACTTCTCACCATTGAAATATACGTTAAACTCTGCCATTATGTTTCACCTGCCAAAACGTTTTTGATTGTGTTTCTTCTATTCAATTCTTTCTCGGAGTATACAGCTACACTACGGCCAACTTCTCTGCCGTTTAACTCTACGGTCGTATGAAGTTCATAAACGCGGTTTATATTTGTCTGCTTAGAATTGTAGGTATTCTGGATGATTCTACCTCCTGCACTTGATAAATTCATACCGCCAGCCCCTAGAGCTGTTTCTGGTGAAATTATAAGTCCAGTTGCTAGGTCACTCATTGCTTTATATGCTTTCTTGGAATCCGCTTCGATACCAACTGCAATCCCTTGAGGAATGAATTTACCTACTTCATCACGCATAACACGAGAAGGAGAGTGAATTGATAATGCTGATCGAATTGTAGCTGCTACTTGATTTGCAACATGCCTAGCAGCATTATAAGCATACCCAGCATTTGCATTAATACCATTTGCCAAACCAACCATAGCATTTCTTCCTACCATGCTCATTGAGCTAGTAAGATTATTAGTCGAAGAAATCATTCCCCTTATTGTTGATGAAATAGCCTGTTGTGGTAAATTCACTTGTGAGTCAATTCCATTTTTTAGACCCTGAATAACATTTGATCCAATTTCCTTGAATACTCTTGAAGGACTGTGTACACCAAGTTGGTCTTTTGCTTTCGTGGATATGCCTTTTGCCATATCGCCTGAAGCCTTTTCGACATCTTTCTTGCCTGCGTTTATTCCTTCCTTCATACCGTTAGGAATCTGTATTCCTACCTCTTTCAACTTACCTGTACTAGCTGTTTCCTTCGCTTTATTCACAGCATCATTCGCCATATTTCCAGTAGCTTCGGCGACTTGATGTTTGGTACTATCAATCTCTGCTCTAACAGAGTCTGTCATATCTCTACCAACTGAACCAAAATCCGCTGCAGCAACTTTCTGTTGCAACGTTGCCTCAGCTTCGGGGATTATCGTAGAAACCTCATCATTGACCCCCTGTTTTCCTAATTGTAATGATTGACTTAGTGCATTCATCGCCGTAGTTCCACCATTACCATAAACTTCATTCAGCCTTTGCAATTGTTCGTCAGATGAATTCACGAGTTCTGCAGTGTATGCAGCACCTTCTGGCCCCATATTTCTAAGTTGTTCGAGTAAACCTTGGTTTACTCCTCGATCAGCTAGAATAGCAATATTATTCGCCCAATTTGCTATTGTTTCCTGATTTTTTTGCATATTCGCAATCATTTCTTCTGTAGAAATGGCTGTTTTTATTGAAATCTGATCAAAAGCATTCGTCGCTTTTTCTTGTAGGCTTTGATACTCTGCACGCATAGAATCCATTACTTCTTTTTGCGTTTCATTTAGTGCATTGTATGAGGTTTGCTGTCTAAACACTCCGCTCTCAACAGCTACTGCGGCGTTATTAATTGCGTCTTGATGAATTTGTGATGTATTCTGAAAATCAGTTTGTAGAGCTGCTTGTGTTTCTTTCAGCGTTGCTTCCTTTTCGTTTAACTCATTAATTGCATCCCCCGCTTTTTTAGCTTCTATTGGACTTTGAGCCATTACAGAATTCCATTTTTCTCTTTGTTCGTTTATCTCGGATAATTTGGACTCAATTGTGTTACGTTCTTCAATAATATCGTTCAACTGTTGCTGCGCTTCTCTTGCTTTATCTAGTTCGTTAAAAGCCGCAACTTGTTCCATGATTTTACTAGGAGTTTGTGATAAGGCATCATTTTGAGCGTCGTATGAAAGATTTAATCCCTCAATTGAGTTGTTAAGCTCTTCAACCATTGATTTCATTTTATTTTTCTCAGCGGTTGTCTTGCTCTCTTTTTCAGCTAGTCTCTCTAGTTCAGTAATAAGAGTTTGATATGATTTCTTACTAGTTTCTATTGACTTTATTTCATCCTGGCGATTCTGTATATTACGTTCAGTATCATCTGCTAATTGTTCAGTAGAGGTAAGCAGCTCTTCTTGAGAACTGTTTAATTCTTTTACAGCATCTGATTCTTTATGAAGTTGTTTCCACAAAGCAACTCCACCAGCAACTAGTAGTCCTACCGCAGCAGTTACCCACCCAATAGGTCCCAACAAAACATCTAATGCTACTTTAAAAGCTGTCATAGCAACGGTTGCCAGACTGGTAGTTCCTGTAAGTATCCCTATAGCTGTACTTTTAGCTAACAATGCAGCAGTCGATATCGCAGTTGCAGCTGCGCTAGCTTTTTCAACAACCGTTTTTGCAAGTTGTTGTCTAGCTGATGCACTTGTTGCTAAAGTGAACAACTTTGTTGCAATTTCTGCTGATTTTACTGCTACAGCATACACATCAGTCGCTATTTTGGATTCATTAAACGCTTTAGCAACTTTCTTAACAATCAGCATTGCAGTGATCGCTTCAACAAAGCCCCTAATTGCAGGCGAGTATGGTCCCAACGCCTTTACTAAGTCTCCTATAACCTTCCCGAACGCCTGGAAAAAAGGAGTTGTTTTGCGTATAGCGTTTGTCATTGATTCAAATGCAGCATTGACTATTGCTTTCGTAGAATCGAGATTTTGAGCAATCGTCTTTCCTGTTGCTGCTTTGGACACATCGTCAATAGCTTGCATTACATTTGCTAATCCTTTAATTACAGAACTTTTAAGATTCTCAAATGAAGTTCCAATACCTTCACTGTTTAACTTAGCCAACTTTGCTAACTCACCTGTACCAGTGCCAAGCTCTATTAGCTTGTTTTGAAACTCATCAAACGTAACCTTTCCGCTTTTCAAGGCAGCATATAAATCGTTTTGAGCTGTTTTTCCAACATAACCCATCGCTTCAGCCGTTTTCTGCAGACCGATCGGCATCGTTTCTTGAAGCGACCTCCAGGACTGCATATCCACCTTACCGGTACTTAGCATCTGGATATATTGTTCCATCCCTCTTGAAGCATCTTCTGTAGAAGCACCTGAAGCCAACATAGCGTTATTCAAGGCAATCGTGGCGTCCGTTGATTTGTTCATGTTCCCGGTAATCGCAGTCATCCGCTGTGCTGTAGAGACAACTGTATCTAGCCTGGTTGGCAACCCGTCTATTCCGTCAGCTAACCGCTTTACAGATTTGCTGGAATCATCAGTAGAGAAACCTAAAGCACTCATTGCTTTTGGATACTTGTTCATCGTATCAAACCGGGTAATCGCATCATCAAGAGAATTTTTTAAAACTCCGAAAGCTGCTGAAGCAACTTTCACTAAGCCTAATCCTATCACTATATCCTTTAGTGAAGTAATTACTCTTTTGGATGGACTTTCAAACTTTCCCAATCCTTTTTGAGCTTCGTCGCCCATGCTATTCACAGATTTACCAAGCATGTCTGCTTTTTCTTTCATGGTCATAAACTGTCCATTTGCTTTTCTCCATCGCCCCTGTTTGTCTTGGAACGCTCCATCATATTGCTTGTCAAGTTTCCCTAAATCTTTATTTAACGTTCGAATTGGTTTACCATCAGCATCAATTTCAATAACAATTCTTCCATCTGACATCTACACACCTCCTTCTTTCATACAAGCTAGTCGTTCACGCGCAAAAACCTCTTTCTCCTCCTCGCTAAGCGAGTTGAAATACATAAGTTCCTCTGCATCCTTCTGAGTAGCGTCAAGAGAGTAGAACGCCTGCAACTCTTCCATCTGTTTTCTTTCTTCAGCAGTTGTATGTTCACTAGGTTTCCATTTACGTATCTCAATAACTTTGTTCAACTTACTTGATTCGCTAAGATTGTTAAGTAAGGCTTTAAATTTCTGCCAATGGAGTTTTCCACGCTCACTCAATAAATCAATTTTGTAATCATAAAAAAAAGATGCGAAAATAATATCCGCATCTTCTTTCACTGAGTAGTATTCTTTTTCTTTGTCTCTTTCTTTCTCTTTTGAGAACGAAGCCAAAACTACAGAAGGCTTCTCTTTTACAATGTATTCCTGAATGATCGCTTGGATCACTTCATACTGTTGTTCTAAGGTTAACAGTTGCTCAATGTCATCGACATCCAATAGCAATTTAAATGCAATTTTAAATCTAAATGTATCTGTTAACTCTGAATCAGCAAGAATATCGAAAAATCTTAGCACTCTATCATAAGACAAATTAAGTTCGTAAACAGCCCCACCTATTTCTATCTTGTCTTCAAGTCCATAAGCAAAGGAGAACATATCATTCACCTAAATATTTTTTCATTTTTTCAGCAGCCATGATTTCTTCAATTTCTTTAGGTAGCTGAATATTAAGCTCTAAAAGAATCTCAGTGATAGAAGATATGGATTCTACTTCAGAATAAATTTTATTAAAAGCACCTTCACCCAATAGAAAGTCAATGGATTTTTGCTGAACAATCTTAACTTGTTCAACGCGCTCTTTCTCAGATATATTCTCATCAATTTTGGATTTCTCGATTTCCGCAATAACTTTTTGATAGCTTTCTTGTAGTTTGAGAATAGAATCGTCGGACAGATCAAACTCAAAGGTATTTGATCCGATTTCAATTGGGATTATTTTTTTCTTGGCTTCAATTTTTATCATAAAACTACCTCCAAAAGAAGGGAGCAAAACTGCTCCCTAATTCTTTTTATTTATTTGTTTTTGTCGAAGCTGGAGAAGCGGCAGGTTCTGTTTTGGATTCGGTTGGAAGTCCATCGAATGAAATTGTGCATTGGAATTCGGTTGGATCATTGGCTTCCCCACCATGTGGCAATACATCACTAATCTTAGCTGGCCCTTCAATAGTAGTTCCATCAGGTTCTATTACTCTGAAGTAGCAGTCCCGTTGATCTAGCTTAAATAATTTTTCACGCATAAAGTCTTGCGCCGCATCTCCATATTTTCGATGTCCTTCAAAAGCATATGAAATCGTTACGCTTTTAGTGAATTTAGAGGTGCCGCCATTCAAATCATAATAACCAAAGTCCTCGCTATCTTCTTCAAACTCTGGTGCAATTGCTGTAATACCTGCTCCAATTGAAATAATGTCTTCTTTTGTATTACCTACGAAATGTTTACGTAAATAGTTTTGATAAATTTTTGCTGTTGTTTCAGCCATGGTATTTCCTCCTAATTTATAGTTATTTTAGCTTGTATAGTCAGCCGGAAAACGAGCCAGCCTTGTTCATAAGCATCATCGATGAACGGTTTGTTACTTATATTGATAGAGTTAAACTCAAAGGATCCGTCTCTACTGATTACGTTTATTTCTTCACCATCTAAATAATTTGTAATAAACTCTAAGACTTGTTCTACTTTATTTCCATCTCTAGACTTCATGTCAATTCCATAGTTTAATTGCTGAACCTTTGAACCATCGTAATAAACATGCAAGTCTATGCCGCCAGGAAGTGGGTAGAGAACTAAGCTTTCATCTTCTAAAAGATAGCCCTTTTTAAGCGAAACTGGCAGATTTGGAATTTTGTTAATTGAATCTTTTAAACAGTCAATAAAATCCACTAGAATCCAGCTCCTTTCAGAAAAGCTCTCTTCCAAGAGGGCAAGTGTAACGCCTTAGCTTTTAAATCCCATCTTTTCCCTGTACCTGGTGTAGAGTATTTTCTAAACACAACTTTGCCGTTTGTACCGTAGAACTGTGCTCTAGCATACGGCATTTGATAGGTGATCGATTTACTATCGCCTGATAAGTGTACCGAAGCCCTTAATGCCCCTCCACCAGATCTTTTAGGAACATAAGGATGCATATCTGAAATCATTTGATTTCCCATCGCATATCTCCCGCGATCCATAGCAGCGTCACTAAGCTTACTTCTGACACCACTTAAGTCAACTGTTATCTTAGCCAACTAAACCACTCCTAACTCGTACGAATAAACTTTATTAGCGTATGGCTCTTTAAAAAGAGCAGCGCTGGTAACCGTATGCTCTACACCATCAAAAACAAGCACATCTTGCTCTTTAAATGCTGGTAGCGGATCGGTTAGCCCGTTGTAGCAAAAGACAGTAGCATTAAACAGCAGCTGCTTACCTTGTGTGCCGAAGGTGTATGACGGGTTACGATCAATACGAACATAGTTTACTAGCTGATCATCTTCAAACTCAGGCTTGTTGTAATCACCTTGG
>NZ_JBIPAO010000005.1:0-47999 GCF_050498925.1 Enterococcus sp. AZ163 | reverse complement strand
ACCTATTCTTTTTTTGTATTATCAATACGATTAATAAGAAGTTTTAGCTATCCTCCACATTTGACGGTTCCCTTAAAAAACGTAAATCAAAAATCCATAGACATGTATGATTAGACGTAATTATACGTATATTTTAGTCTAATTTAACAGTTATTTACGTAAATTACTGTCTAATAATACATATTTGTGGTATAATGATTTTACACAATATTATAGGAGGGCTAAAATAATGGATGGAACTATTACTTACCAATCTTTAGCTGAATTAGCACGAGAATTAGGTATTACACGCCAAACGCTTTATAACCGCTTAAATGAGCATGA
This sequence comes from Enterococcus sp. AZ163, assembly GCF_050498925.1. Taxonomy (NCBI): domain Bacteria; kingdom Bacillati; phylum Bacillota; class Bacilli; order Lactobacillales; family Enterococcaceae; genus Enterococcus; species Enterococcus sp. AZ163. Next base: position 47,675 of record NZ_JBIPAO010000005.1, on the reverse strand, counting down.
AATTGATCACAGGACGCTAACCTTTACACAAGATCAATTGCGCTTACTGCAACAAAGAAAGGCACCTATTAACCGTACTTCTCTCACGCCTAAACAAAAGCATCAAGCTGAATTAGCCGCACAAAAGGAAACATACGAAAAAATGCTTGCAACACTTAAAGAGCAACACGAAAAAAGTTTATTAGCTGCTCAAAATACGTACGAAAAAAGCCTGGAAAAGCAGCAAAAGCATTTAGAGTTTCTTAGTAGATTTGAGAAAAGATTATATGACGACAAACTAAATGCAGCTGAAAAAGAGTTCAAAGAAAACACTGTTAAACTTGAAGGCGAGAGCGCTAAACTGAGAGATCAACTTAAGGAGATGGAAAGTGAACGTAACCAGCTCTTACAGAATTTAAATCAATTAACTTCAGCTTTACAACAAATACAGAGTAAACCGAAACGTTATCCAAGGAATTCGAGATACTAGAATGCAGAGAAAAATATTATAGAATGGATGTTTGAATTAAACATGATCACAAATATAAATAGCAGATTACCCAAAGACTCCACTGTAGCTATATTCAAACGTGATACGGAAAAACTATTAGGTTTTCTAAGTACTGAATCCTATGAAGATCATTACTCGTTTGATAATGATAGATTAAAACTCAAATTAATTACTTGGAATGAAGCTAATGAAATAGCAAAAAGTATCGTAAATGATCCTGATTTTACACACATACCAACATTTGAAAAAGATAAAAGAGAAAATTTTCTAATACCAATTGAAGAAATTAAAATTGAAGCTTGTAAGGTAGAATATGAGTAAATTGTTTCGAATCAAATTAGGTTATTGATGACCGATACAAAAGATATAAAAGTTTACTGAAGGATGCTGTTCTGGCAAAGGAATCAGCATTCTTTTTGCATTCAGATTTTTAGGTAGAGATAAGAAACTTTCTAAAAAATGTATATTTTCGGAAAGATGAGAAGAATAGCTTTTTTGACACCAACACTAATAAATAAAATCAGAAGCCAAGCAAGATTCTGATGGCAGCTTTGACTTTACCAAGCAAAATAAGCAGCATACGTTGATTGTATGCTGCTTAATCCTTATCGGGATTATCCGGTATGTTTTAGGAACTCTAGCTATATTGTTCAACTAGTTTCTTTATTTGTTCATATTGGTAAGCAATTGTTTGATCATTCCAAGCTTGGTCTTCTAAGGATAGCTCGTTCCCATCTTTATCACTGGTCTGAAAGTCCGAGTCAATTTCATTATAAGAATTATAGAAAACTTCAATTGAATTATCGTAATCTTCTTCCTTTTCATCAGGATCAAGATCATTCCAGGCTTCTATAGTTTCTCGGATAATCAAATCAATATAATCTGTAATAAGCATTACAGTGCCAGAATTAACGTTACGCACATACTGAATGTCAGTGTTACCAGCAGCAAGTAAACCTAGGAGCTTAGAATGTTTACCTAGCCAGTTTAATTCGCTACTCTTGTACTTTTGGATAGTCCGTTCAGAGATTCCAGATAATTCGGAAATTTCACGGGAAGTCTTTGCTCTAAACATTTGGTTCACCAGTTCAGTGTCAATAATCATTGTTATTCGCTCCTTTAGCTCTTTTCTATAGTTCTATTATATACCCTAATCAGGGTGAAGTCAAAAAAATACCCTGATTAGGGTAATTTTTTATATAATAACCTGCTAGGTTGATCATTCTAAAAAGATAAGTTTTTTTGAATGATCAATGTTCGTATTTTAAGTAGCAGGTAGTATCTTCAGGAGATACTGAAGCACCAATAACCATACTTAAACACGAACGAATGTCATTCCTGGACTCCAGGTAAAAATAGTAAAAACCGAACTAGTGACACACGGATAAATATAATACTAATATCGCAAATGAAATGATTCAAACAACCTACTACCAGCAATTAGGGGCAGTCTCTTGGCTTTATAAATCAAATTAATCCGGCCGCTGCTAACACGGTCGGATTTTTCTAGTTAATAAGGCTTTACGTAATAAGGTTGATTATGATAATTCAGCGCTAAATCAATATAAAATTGATAGCATGGTTCACTGACTTCAGCAATTGCATTCGGGCCAAAATCCCAAAGACAATTTTCTAATTCTTCTATTGTAATAAGCTTGAACTCATATTGTCGAATCGGGTTCATCGAGAATATCCTCCATAAATTCTTGATAAAATTCGTTCTTCTCCAGCTGAAGCTCAGCCGGGTCTTTTTTTTCCTTAGATTGTTTTAGCTGCTGCTTTTCAAAGATATCAATGTCCGACCATTTTTTTGCTCCAGTCAATTTAATATGTCGGACGTCTTCCCAAAAGATTATCTTGTCATTAAATACGAAATAGTCTTCATAAGCTTCACCCTGAAAAAAACCAGTAGCGCTGTCCTGAAGTCGGCCAAATTCGTCGCAAAGATTCAATTGTATCAGAATCTCTTTTGTCTGAAGAAAAGAATCCGAAAGAACAATATCTATTTCTTCCCTACTCATTTGTTTGAGCGCAGCGTTGTCTTTCAAAGCATATTCTTCAGTAGACCTTACTTGTTTCATTAAATCGTCCATGGCGTAAGCAGTACCCCACTTTAGACCAAATACTCGATCCCGATAATCGTTGTAATCTCGAAATTCCTTTTTCGTTCGTTTAACCATGTTGCTCGCTCTCGATTCCAGACATTCCCCCAGCATGACCACCGACTAAAGACGAGCGTTCTATCGCGCGGCCGCCTTCGAGTAAAGAGCTAGCATAAACTATTGCAGCAAAAGTATATTTTCTTCTTATGTTATCAATAACGAATTCAATTTTTCGATTGTCTAATTGCTTTTCAGGCTCTTCAAATAAATTCATTTGAAAAGCTGAAGTATACGTTAATCGTGAGCAATTCACACCAACCGATCTTATATCTTGTCGCTCGTAGTGTTTATCTAGTAGCAATAAGAGGTATCTAGCGATTTCTTTACTGGAATTAGTTTGAGGAACGCGTATTTGCTGATGAAAATTGGTTTTACCTTTCTTATCAAAAAAATTTATCGAATAGCCACACCACAAACTAACACATTCAGTTTTTGCATTTATACGACGTAATCTTGTTGCTACTTGGTCAGCCATTTCTCGAACGACTATTTGCAGCTCTTCTTTGCGTGTATAGTCCTTATTCAATACCTGACTGTTACCTATTGATTTACTTTTAGGTTCATATTTTTGACCTAAAAAGGAGCGATCAATCCCCCAAGCTGTCGCAAACAGCTGGGTTCCAATTATGCCGAATTTATTTTTCAACCGATAATAATCCGCATGTGCCAGGTCTCGCATATTGTGAATGTTCATTTTTTCTAATTTAGCTGCCGTTTTTTTACCGATTCCCCAAACGTCCGTTAAATTTTCAATTGACCATATTTTTTCCTGGACAGTTTCATAGCGTATTTCTCCGCGCATTGTTGAATTGTGTTTTGAGTAGATATCCAAAGCAATTTTAGCTTGCACTGGATTATCACCTATTCCAATTGTGACGTAAATGCCAGTACTTCTGTATACGTCGATCTGAATCAATCTAGCAAGCTGATCAGTAGTTGAACAGTCAAATAGCTTCAGAGAGTCGGTAACGTCTAAAAACGATTCATCAACGGAGTATACAGAGTGATTTTTTTCGTCAACATACCTCCTGTAAATATTGTTAATTTCAGCATTCTTTTTCATGTATAAAGTCATTCGCGGTGCAACTATATGTAGGTCTTTAGGATACGGGAAAGGTAAATCCCTTGCCCTGGAAACATTGGTTATCCCATAAGCTTTTTTGGCGGCCGGCGACGCAGCCAATACTAAGCCGCTACCGCGTGTTCCGTCGTCATTCGCCGGATAACTCATAACAACAAGCTTAGTCGTTAATGGATCTAATCCTCTCTCGACACACTCAGTTGACGCGTAAAATGACTTGCAGTCCGCACAGATAATGTCTCTTGCTGGTTCTTTTGAATAGTCGAATTTCAAATTATCATTGAACATCATAGCAATCTCCCCCAAGATTCTAAAAGAACATATGTTCGATACAACTGTACAGCAATGTTATCTTTCTTGTCAATAAAAAATTACTGAATATGACACTGGAGAACAAAAGTCTGATATTATTTATCTATATAATAGGCTTTTATAATTGGAGGGATTTATCTGTATGTAGTTAAAGAATTTAAAAAAATTGGCTTGTTTATTCTTATTGCTGTTATACTTCTAGGTTTTGCTTATTACATTGGTGTCACCTTAATGTTTATCTTTATGATTGCGGGTTTAGATTTATCTACCGTGAATAACGACCTTTTGTCAAATATAATTTGGTTTTCTGCTACCAACCTGCTCTACTATTTTCTGATAAAACAAACAGCTAAAAAGTCCTTGCTTTCTAAAAAGGCGGTTGATCATATTTCAACACTAATAGATTTTTCACTTTCATTCATTGCTTTTTTGGCTGTAAGTCTAATAGCCGGCAATAAATCTATTTCGTTTAACTTGTTCGAAATCGGAGTCACTCTTTCTTTTACTTCATTGAAAGTTTGGCTATCTCATTTTTTTAACATAGAGAGTTCACACTCTTGATCAGGAAGAAAAGGCTAAGAATGAAGCCGTAATATCTTGAGTAAATCGATTGATTAAGGGGGGCACAGAACGTCGAAGATAATACATTCAGTTAAAATGTATTTATCAATCATGTGGAAGATGTTTATACGTTAAACTATGTTACTAAAAATATAACTAAGCGAAGGTGTTAATGTATGTATATAATCTTTATAATCATTTTATTCTCGAGATATCCAGTAATAGATATAGCAAGTCTATTTTATTTATCTCATATGAATATTGTTAAACTAATAAACTCAGGACTTGTAACAACATTAATTGGCGCCGTATGTACTTTAGTCATTGCAAAGATTACTGTAAATTCTTTTGATAAAATAAGAGTAAAACGCGAATTTTTGAATGAGATACGTAATTATACAGGAACCTATTTAGGTGAATGCTTAGCATACATTAGGATTTTAGAGTTCATCAAAAAAGATTTTAGAGAAAATCTTTTAATCCAATATTTAGAAGTTCAAAAGGCTTATGCACAGTTGAAATTGCGATTTGGTGAAAAAAAAGATAATAAAGAGTATGAGATCATAGATAAATTAGAGAAAGAGATAACAAAATCTTATCGTTCTTACTTTGAAAGTGGCGAAAAGCTTTCAGAAGGAGACTTAAAAGAATTATACAATGAAATTACTAATAGTATGGTACAAATGGAAAATTATTTCTACAAATCATGGAAAGGTATAAACAATGAAAAATCAGATAGAGGTGAAACAAAATTGTAACCTATGGGTGTACTCAAAATATACACCAGTTTGTCGTTGTGCTGCACTACTTCAAAGTGTATCATTAGGGTGTATATTAAATGGTTATTGAAATGAGGTCTTTTTGTGAAAGTAGCATATATTCGTGTCTCAGCAGCTGATCAGAATGAAGCACGACAAGTTGAGGAAATGAAAGAAGTTGGAGCGGATAAAATTTTTATTGAAAAACAATCAGGTTCAACTATTTCCGACCGTCCAGTTTTTCAAGAAGCAATGGATTTTGTCAGAGAATCTGATTATTTTATTGTAGAAGCTCTTGACCGACTTGGGAGAAATTATGATGAGATTATCGAATCAGTAAATTATCTGAAAAAGAAAAACGTGAATTTACTTATAACAAGTCTGCCAATCATGGCGGAAGCGATTGGAAACCCTCTACTTGATAAATTTATCAAAGACTTGATTATTCAGATTTTGGCTATGATAGCAGAGCAAGAACGTGCAGAGTCGAAAAGACGACAAGCACAAGGTATTAAGATTGCAAAAGAAAAAGGGATTTACAAGGGAAGACCCAAAGAATACTCCCCTACTGCTAAAAATCCACAAAAGCGAGTAATTTATCATGCAATTGTTGACGAGCTAGGAAAAGGGACAGCTATTGCAAAAATCGCTAAAAAGTACGATATAACTAGACGAACAATCTATCGAATTAAAGGCGATATTTCAAGTTCACAGGAAAAGGTGTAATGAAGAATGGTATAATGAAGGCAAGACAGTAAAGGAATTATTTTTAATGACGGTGGCTATCTTTTCGGAAGCGAGGTGGTTCTTATGAACATACTCCGAAAATCTGAAGAAAGGAGACGCCTTTTGTCGGCATATGAAACAATACAGGTGATTCTTGGCTTTGGTACCTTTACCATTGCCTTAATAACCTTGGTTGTTAAATTGCTAAGAAACGACAAAAAATAGCCGTCACTTTAGCAGCACGACTATTTTTTAAATAGAAATAAATTGTTCTGCCACCGTCTTTAACGGTGCTGTCCCAAAGGGAAGTTGTTAGCGCAACTTCCCTTTTCGTGTTCATTATAGCATACTTCGTAACAATTTGTTACTTAGAAAATGTGTCCTATGGCATAGACTTATAAAGTGACTGTCTGTAACATTTTGTTACTTAGAATGTGTGTCCTATGACATAGGCTTATAAAGTAGCTTTCTGTAACATTCTCTACCTAACCTTTAGTAAAGTTCGTTTTTTGCTACAAGATCCGCAGATCCTGGCTTGCCGTTCGTTCGTGTTTTCAATATCCGTGATCAGCTGCAACAGATCCATTTGCAGGTACCGGCACAATTAAAACCGAACGTTCTCGTTCTGTGTCTTTGGCAACACTACAAATAGTTAAAAGAGTAATGCTATCCGCATTGAAAAGTTATAGTAAGAGTTTAGTTAACTCCCCTACTTTGCTCAATTAATTCTGGTGAAATCGCATTAGCGAGTGAGTATGCTGCATTAGCAGCAGACGAGAGTTTGCATTAGCAAACGGCTGTGAGGGTTCACCTTAGTGACACCTGAGAGCGAGCCTTAGCTTGCGGTTACCTTCACTGCATTACACTATCACGATATTACAATGTTGTGATATCGCAATATAACTAAAAAAATCCATTGTCATGTTCCGCTTTTCGTTGCTAAATTAGAGTACTTGTTACTCGCTGCAAGCTTGAACAAGTACTTTTTTTGCTACTCCCCTACTTGTCTAATTGTCTTTGAATAGACTGCCATAAATTTATTTATTCTTCACGATATTACGATATCACAGTATTGTAATATCACGATTTAATGCTATCACAATATTATAATGGATATATAGTGCTACTATCTATTTGGCTTACTGGTACTCAGACCATTCTATGGATTATGTGGTAATCTTACTTCACTTTTTTATTTCCGTTCATTGTGATATCACGATATTGCAATATCACAATATTACTATGGCGTTCTGTTCTCTATCTTTCCTTCTCGACAATGATAGTTGTCCCTGAGCAACCTTAGTCTGGTTGGTCTATATTTCATATGCGATATTAATATGCCAGCTATCATGAATTTCAATTTTCTATTGCAATATCACAATATCGTGATATACTTATATCGTGATTTAACAATATTGTGAATATGGGAGGTACACGAATGGCTAGAACCATTTCTATTGCGAACCAAAAAGGTGGAGCGTCTAAAACTACAACAACGGTAAATTTTGCAGCAGTCCTCTTTTTTGTTCTAGGCAAGAAAATTTTATTGATCGACAGCGACCCACAGGGAAATCTCACGGATCACTTGGGGTTTGATATCGACGATGCGGATCAACCCACCATTTATGAAGTATTAAAGGGTGATGTCGACGTTAAAGATGCAATTTTAGATTACAAGGGAATCGATGTTCTTCCTGCGGATATTGCCCTTTCTTCTGCTGAAAGAGAATTTACACAGGTCGGCAGCGAGCACAGACTTAAGAAAGCATTGCAACCTGTAATGGATGATTACGATTTTATTCTCATTGACACACCACCTTCATTGGGGATTCTCACTGTTAATGCTTTTACTGTTAGTGATGAAATTATCGTTCCTGTTGAAGCTGCTTATTTCTCACTAAAAGGCTTAGTAAAATTAAATGAGACAATCGAAACCGTTAAAGAGTTTACGAATAACCACTTGATTGTTCGTGGTGTGCTTTTCACTAAATTTAATGAGAAATATAATATTTCAAAAGAAATGGTGTCTTCTGCCGAGCAGATTTCGCAAGTTATCAATGCACCTATTTTTGATACGAGAATAAGAAGAACAGTCAAAGTCGATGAAAGCCAGGCAGCTGGTGTGGATTTACTTAGCTATCACGATGCTTCAACAGCTGAGGAGGACTATAAAGCTTTCGCTAAAGAATACTTAGAAAAGATAGGTGAGTTAGATGGCTAAAAATCAGGAAACTAGGAGTCGTGATACTGTTGCACGATTATTAGGTACTAATACTAAAGAAAAAGCTTCTACTGTCAAAGAAGCACCGGAACCGAGTTTTGATCCTAACAAAAAAAATATTTCTTCATTGATTAAGAAGCAAGGGAATAGTATGAGGAAAGCCGATAGCATACGTTTAAACCCTATTCTTCAATCAGCATTAATTTATTGGACAACGATCGGGGACGCTTCAAAGAGCAAACCGGATATTGTTGAGGAAGCTTTGCTAAAAGCAATTCCAGAAGAATATCTGATAGAAGGATACAACTTAGCGAAGAGACAAAATAAAATTTAATAGACGAAATATCACGATATTGCGATATCGTGATATTTTTTTTGCCAAATGTTGCTATATCAAGCATAAATCGAACAAATTGATCATATCGTAATGTTGCAATATCACGATATTGTGATATAATAATATTGTAATACATCAATAAATCTTGTAACCCTTGGTATGATGCGGTTTGCTTTACTATTACAATTCGTGTAAACTATCTTTGATAATAGAAAAGATGCTGATTAGTTACTGCAATAATTGCGGCAATTAAGAATGAAAAACATAGACTGATCAATTATCTTTTTTGAAAGAGGTATATCCTAATGAGTGAGTTTAAATATTTTAAGTTAGATAGAGTATACAATGAGTTGTACTACCAATTCCCAAAAGTTCTCTTAGTAAGCGAGACTTATAAACATTTAGATAGTGATGCAAAAATAGCCTACATGCTTTTTAAATCCAGACTAGAATTTGCCGCAAAAAAGAAGCAGGTTGACGAAGAAGGAAATGTCTATTTTACGTTTACACTTGCTGAGCAGCAAAAGATGTTGCACCGCGGAAAGCAAAAAGTTCTAAATATCCACGCCCAATTGGAAAAGGCAAATCTGCTTCAAAAGAAAAGCGGCGGTTTTAACAAAGCTGCTGGAAAGAAAAACCCTACTCGCCTTTACTTAGCCGAGTTAGAAGTAACAGAAAACGACATTTACTTAGTTGAGGAGATCGACCGGACAGGGGACGAACAGCAAGAAAACGTTGATTTACCGCATGGTATGAAATTCATACCTAGGGAAGACGAAGAAAAAAACGCTGAAACCCTTGCGGCTCATGATGGTATGAAATTCATACCTACCTCAAACGTCGATTTACCGCATGGTATGAAAAACGGACAAGAACTATATAATAATAACTTAAACAATAAAGACACTAAAAGACTCTCAAAAGACGAGGAAAAATCATTACAGGATAAATTGCTGTTAGAAGATTTTGCAGAATCCATGATCGCTGGAAATAAGACGTTTCTACCAAGCAAAGTTTTAACACTGCTCGCTTCATTTTCGCATGGAGAGTTTGAGACAGCAGCTAATTACATGAAGGCGATTCATAATGCAAAAGCGAATGCTGAAAAGCTAGAGGATTATCATTTCATGTATGAGGATGTAGAGGAAAAATATGGAATCGACATTGATAACTTGATCTATTTCAAAACTAAGAAGGCGATATTCAAAGAAAAGGATGAAAAAATACGGAACATGGATAACCTCATTTTCCGTTACCTCACTGATTTGTTTCAAGATATTATCCGGCAAATCAAAGCAACCGAGGAAGCACCAATGGCACCAGAGGTTGAGGTATCGCTGCACAACTGGTTAGAAGGCGACTAGAAACTAGGGGGCTAAATAAATGGAAATGACAACACTAGAACAAACGTTATCGTTACGAGCGCTAAATACGGAGCTTGAAAAAATCAAGGTGAACCGGATGAACGCAAAGGCGGACCCGATGCCAGCTAACGCAGCAATCCTAGAAATCTATGATCAGCAGATTGCAGCCCTGGAACAAGTGATTGACCGCATAAAGAATGCAAAAGTTACCGGATAAGTCTCTACCATTCGATAAGTGGTGTAGAATATTTGTATACAAATATACGAACAAGTGTTTGCAAAGCGTTAGAAAGATGCTATACTATTTTTAAGGAAATTAGCGCTATCTCCTGTAATATTATTTCAATCAATAATACGATGTCAAAATCGACCGTTTTTTCATCAAAATCGACCTTTTCGATTAATAACAAATAAATATGTATTCTTTTTTTAAAAACGTTATTCTTTGCAGTTCCGCTTTATTTTACATGAATATAAATAACGAAATATTGTTTGCTTCTATTTGATTACATTAAGAATTGATGATAAAATGAGTGGACAAACCGCGGTTAGCTTAGATATGCCAAGGAGGGTGAAAGTTAAAAAAAAACAGAAAGATATATATAAATGTCAGTTTGAATTTAATAAAAGAAAAGTAATGTCATTTATATTCGTAGAAAACATGCTTGACGATTATTTGATTCGGCGGTATGCTTGATGCGAATTAGTTTCCGCTTCATTTGCGGAAATAGGGCAAGTGAAACATAAAAAACCGAAAGGCACAGCAAATATGGAGTTGGTAGCTCCATGAAACAAATGCTGTTCGCAATAGAGTAGGTATTGCGTTAACCCTTCGGCGGCTATGGATTGCTCCACGCCAATTGTCATTATACCAAAGTTTAGGTGAAATAGTGAGAAGAACCTTTTTTCAGTGTGCCTTTTATGGCTAAATTTCTCTTAAATGTAGGATGTAATGCAGAAAAGCGTGGCGATTGTAATCGTAGTTGTTCGAAAAGAGGGGGGACGTGGTATATAACTACGTCCCCCCTCTTTTCGTTTTTTTTTGGAAACTAGTTCACCTAGGTTGAAACTACGTAGTGAAACTGATTAGCTTGTCAATCAGTAACGCTACTATAGGCAAAATGGTACTTTAAAAGCGTGATTGGGTCAATATATAACCGCTTAATAACAAGTGTTTCTCATAAAGCTTTATCACTAAAAAGGATTTGAAGGGAGCGGAAAGAATGATCACTCGGAAAATTAGTATTGAAGATATTGGCTATTATGGCTGCCGAGTTACTGTTTTTGACGAGCTAAAACAATCAATTGATTTAGGTGATCGAAAACAGAAACGCTGGTTTACTGCACACTATCGGATCAAAGGGTTGCAGGCAGAACGTCTGCAAGAACATTATGTTGCTAAAAAAAAGCAGGTAGTGGTAACTGAAACAGTCTCAATAAAAGAAATCTATCCAAGGATTAAACATGTTAACGATGCGGATGGGGTGCTGATTGCTCGAAGAATTGCGCCTAATCGACCACTACTGGTTACAGCAAAAGGCATGAGTAAATTTTTAGTCATGGAACAGTAAATAATTCAATACTTCTCTTTTTTCGCTTGCTTGAAAATGTTGTGGATCAAGCAAGTAACTTGAAGAGTCAGCGGCAGCAGCTAGTAAGGCTATAAGTTGTCAAAGTCTTGGCGAATGAGTCGAGAACCTGGGCAGCTTTTGATAGGTGGTATCAGAAAAGATTGGTCACACTAAGCGAACACTAATTGTGAAAGTTGATGAAATGAATGGCTGCACTAAAAGTAGTCAGTAAACAATCAAGGGCATTGTTTGAAGAAGCAATCAATAGCACCTAGGGGTATCAGAGCAGCTACTAAGGTTCCTAGGTTTTGACGCACACTTGGAGAAAGACCAAGCTGGCTTTTCGTAATGGGGAAGCGCATAAGCAGTAATGCTATGTCGTGAGCTGCAATACATATAGGCACTTGCCTTTTCGGGAACGAATCGGCATTTACCGCTGTCTATTAGAGTTTCTGGTTACGGACGCTATAAACCAGTCGGGTAAGGTGATTACTTTTTTAGTAAGCGAAAAAAGAGAAGTTATTAAACAGTGAGTGGAGTATATTCTTTGCTGCATGAATTGTAAGTATAGAAGGAGGAATGGATCTGTGAAGATTTTAGTGTTAACAAAAAATGTACTTGCTGAAAAGGAAATACAGCAGCAATTGCAAGAGTTGGATCACGAGGTTTTTTGTTCAAGTAGCCTGTTTTACAAATTGATGAACGGGCAGGAAATCAAGGCTATTGAATACATCTTTGATACAGTGATACCAGGAGTCACAATCACCAATTTAGAAGTAGAAAAGCTTGGAGAATTGATTGGTGGGATACAGCTGGAACAAGTGCCTATTGGACTATCGAAGGATCAGCTAAGAGAAAAATTGTATTTAGCCGAAAAAGAGGCAAAAGCTGGTCAAGCAGATGAATCAGCAGAACAAACAGAATTAGTTCAAGATCGATTCATGAAACATTTAAGTAAAAATGAAAGTATCTTGTTTCAGTTGCTCTTAGCCAATAAAGGAGTACCTGTTTCACGAGAAGAAAGTTGTCGGGTATTGTGGGAGTGTGAGCCGACAAACTCTTGTTTGTCACAACTTTCTTCTCTGAGCAAACGTCTGCGACAGAAAGCAGATGAATGTAAGGTTGGTTATTCTATTCAATCGTTGTGGGGTAAAGGCTACGTGCTGAATGCACACCGATGAAAAGTTAGAGTAACGAGGGGACACCTACTATTAAAAGGGGGCACACCAATTGCCTACGAATAAACCAAGAATCAAATTGGCATTGTCAGAAGATTGTCTAAAAAAATTAGACTGGTTGGTTGAGGAGCGTCAAAAGAAGACAACTAAAAAAGTCTATCCTTGCAAAATTGTTCAGGAATTAATCAACAACGAGTATACGATTCGGCAAGCGTTCAAATAGTATGAAATTGTCAGAATCGACCGTTATTCAATCATAATCAGTATGAATCGCTAATTGAAATAGTATATACTTTATGTAATGTTCTCAATTTGGAGGAGATAATTTATGGAAAAGAAACGGTACAAAATGTACAAAAAAGGGAAGACTTGGTTAGTAGCGCCTATTGTATTTTTCGGGCTTCTAGGAGTTGGCGGTTTAGCGGTTCAGGAACAAACAGTTCATGCGGCAGAAGCAACAGTAGAAAAGCCAATTGTAGAAACACCGCCCGCTGGTGCAACAGAAATTATAGGCTCGCACGAAGGTGCTGGCGAAATAGTTACAGAGGACTCCAAGGAAACAGTTCTGCCAGAAACACCAGTAACAGAACAACCAACTGTAGAAACACCTGCTCCGGAGGAAACTACAGAGGAAGTACCAAAAAATGAACAAGAGATTCCTCAGACAGAGGACAAGAAGGAAGAAACGGTCGATCCTACTACTGTTGATGAATCGACTGAAAAAGCTCCAGATACTACTGTAGAAGAAAATGAAGTTCCTGTTGAGAAAGATAAAAGTGATACAGCGAATAAGCCATCAGAAAGTAAAGAAATTTCTGATAAAACGACTTTAAACCCATCTACAAGCAACACGAAGCCGGCAGCAACTCCAGCAGTAAAAGCGGCAGCTCAAGCACCAGTGGTACCTAAGGCAACTCCGAAAGCTGAAGCGACAATTCCAATTTATCGAGTGTACAACCCGAACTCTGGCGAACATCTACATACGATGAATGGGAACGAAAAAGACTTTTTGGTAAGACTTGGCTGGCGTTATGAAGGTATTAGTATGCGTGTCCTTGGATCTGGTAGAGAATTGTTCCGAGTGTATAATCCGAATTCTGGTGAGCATTTCTTTACATTAAATGGAGCTGAACGAGATCAACTCAAATCAGTTGGCTGGCGTTATGAGGGGATTGCCTGGCATACACCTTGGTCGGGATTACCAATGTATCGAGTGTATAATCCTAATACAAGAGGTGCAGGCGCACATCATTACACAATGGATGCTAATGAACGAGATTCTTTAACTCGTGCTGGCTGGCGCTATGAAGGTATTTCTTGGCATACACTAGGAGGGGCACAACCGATTGCTCCAGTGGAACGAATTTTATCCGTTCCATATGTCAGTCAATATGCGCCAGTGTTCAGTCCTTGGGGCTGTGCAGGTGCTGCAATGACTATGTTGCTACGATACAAAGGAGCCAATGTTGATTTGAAATATGTTCAGGATAATCTACCAATGTATCCAGGTGATAAAGGCGGGCAAAAAGGAAACGTATATACTGGTGCAGGTTTCGGCTGGGTAATCACGCCAGGATCATTAACAAATTATGCTAAACGATGGTATGGCAATGTATCTAATATTACTGGATCAACAACTCAATCAATTGTAGATCGAATTATAGGTGGCAATCCAGTGCTTTACTATGGTTATTCCTCTTATCAAAAGCAGGGAGACACTGTGCGCAACCATTGTAAGGTAATTGCTGGGTATAAAGATAATAAATTTTTAGTGCTTGATCCTTTGTACTACAGCTCAGGTTCTGGAGCTGGAACAGGCGGAAAGAATATGGCATATGATCGTGGTGCGACAGCTTGGGTATCCATTACAGACTTTGTAAAAGAGTGGGACGGAAGAGCGATCGGGATTAAATAGAAAAGGAGAAAATGAAATGAAAAAATTGAGATTAGGTAAAATAATTTTTGGTTTGGCAGCGACAGCAGTTGTAAGTGGTGCAGCGTTAGTAAGCGCAGAGGGAGCAGATGCAGCAACTCTTTACCGGGCCTACAACCCGAATACTGGAGAGCATTTGTACACCGCAAACGGGAACGAGATTCCGTTCGTTGTTAGTGCCGGTTGGAAAAATGAAGGGACAGCATGGGAAGTGCCATCCAAAGGTACTCCGGTGTATAGAGTGTTCAACCCAAACAATGGTGGAGATCACCACTACACGTTAAACTACAACGAAGTAACTAATCTGCAAAATGCCGGTTGGAAATATGAAGGCATAGCATGGCAAAGCGGCGGTTCTACTCCGGTTCACCGACTGTATAACCCGAATGAAAAAACAGGAACTCACCACTTCACGATGGATGCAAATGAAAAAGATGCCTTAGTTAAGGCAGGCTGGAAATACGAAGGTGTTGCAATGTTCAGCGGTAGTGATCAACCCACCACTCCTACGACACCAACGGAGCCATCAAAACCAAAAGACCCAACGATTGTTAGTGGCTGGGTAGGGAATACCGGAAAAGTATTCCAAACTTATTCAGAAGCAAATCAATATGGTAGAGCAGAGTGTTTGAAAGAGGGAAGCCAATATTCTAGATGGGTAAATATTACTATCGTATATTCTGATGGAAGTGAAAAATACTCAGTATCTCTTTACGAAGAATAAAACTAAATAAGATTGATGATAGGAGACCAAGAATCAATATTCTTGGTCTTTTTTGTTGTTAGGAGAAAAATACATGGGAGATAAAATTCGTATACGATCACCGTAATGTAAATCGGTGCAATTGTCAGGTGGAAGGAACTGTCTTTCCATCTTTTTTTATTTTGAGAGATAAGGAGATAATAATTATGAATAAATTGAAAAAGCTTGCGGCTTCCCTTATGCTATTGTTCACTTTGAGTGGGCAAATCGCACCCACCGTTCAAGTATTTGCGGAAGCAGCAAGTAAAACAGAGATTTCAAGCAGTAGCATTGCTGAAAAAGAGGAGAAGGAAACCAAAACAATTAAAGAAACGTCTCCAACTAAAGAAGCGACTGAAAGTGTGTCTACAGATGAAGACGTAAATAGTGAGAAGCCGGAAATAGGTGAAAGTCAAAATTCTAACGATAGTCCAAAGATAGAAGAACCCGAAAAAGTTGAAAAAATGGAAGAACAAAAAGATGTAAATGAACAGCTGGCTAGTGTTTTGAAAGAATATGGTTATTACATGACAACTGATGGTAGATTCCTGTCATCAACGAAAGAGAGTGTACGTGATAACTGGACTGAGTTTTTAGGAAAAGTTCAGGGATTACAATCAGAAAATCGAATGGCTAGACAAGCATTGTCTATTGTTCCTTTTGCTGGAACAACTATCTTCGTAGATCAAAATTATTCAATTCCAACAGCATCTTGGGACTATTCAAATGGTATTCACGATCAGGGATTTTATGCAAAACGTGATGCAGCGGGTAATATTTTATGGTGTGTCGCACCAGGTAATCCGTTGAATTTTGGACCAAACGATGGTTTTACACCAGAAGAACGGAATCAACAAAATTTAGTGATTGCTAGTTTAATTGCCTATTGGGGATATGAAACTCAGCCATCAGTTGAGAATGCTTTTTATACGGAACGTCATATTCAAAATATGGGTGCTGGGGTAGAGTCAAGTAATATTCAAGACCCATCGGGTAGAGTCAGTCAAGCAGGATTTAATGCCTGGGTACAAGAAACAAATCGCAAAATCAATTCTTATTTAACAAAACCAAGTTTTAACAATAATAGCTATACCATGAAAAAAGGGGAAACTCTTAGAATTGATGATACAAACAGTTCTTTATGGGCATACCAAGTTGCTACCAACAGTGCAAATCTTAATGTTTCAACGGATGGAAACACGCTTGTATTAAAGGCGACAGGTGATGTAAAAGACGGATCAATTCAACTGGAATACAATGTACCCGATTCTTATAAAGGTGCTACTTTAGTTTATCGCCACCCTTATTCCCAAGAGTTGTTACATTGTTCAATCAGTGATCCCAATATTACTAGACTAAATATAAAAATCCAAAAAGAAGGGAATTTATTACTAAAGAAAGTCGATGATACAGGAAAAGCTATTGCAGGTGCTGATTTTAATTTAATTGCTGATGGGAAAACAACGAAAGCGACAACTAATACCAATGGTGAGTTATCAACACCAAATTATAATGTAGGAACTGTTGTACAATTTGAAGAAACGAAAGCTCCAGCTGGACACTACATTGATCCTGCAACATCTAAAGGATCAGTGACCATCAAAGAGGGGACAAATACAATCAAAGTTACGAATCCTCGTTTTGCTAACTTAACTCTTATCAAGAAAAATGATAAAGGTTTAAACTTGGAAGGTGTTAAATTCAAATTAAGTTATGACGGTAAAGTTCATGAAGTAAATTCTGACAAGGATGGAAAAATAGTCGTCAAAAGTTTGAAAGCTGGGACAAAAGTAGATTGGGAAGAAACAGCAACTATCGAAGGTCACTATATTGATCCAGCAACCTCTAAGGGGTCTATTACGGTTAAATCCGGTGAAAATGCGATTGATGTAACGAACCCACGCTATGCGAATCTAACGTTGCACAAGGTTAATGACAAAGGTGAAGATATGGAAGGTGTTGTCTTCAAGTTTAAAGCCGGCGATAAAGAATTCGAAAAGAAAACCGATAAAAAAGGAAACATCACGTTCATTAATGAATTCAAAAATGGTACGGTTGTGGCATATGAAGAAATTAAGACACTCAAAGGACACTACATTGATCCAGCAACAGCTAAAGGATCGATCACTGTCAAATCAGGGGATAATGCAATCGAAGTGAAAAACCCTTGTTTAGACTTCCTTATTTCTTCTCAGGCAACCAACAAAGATGGCGCTAAATTTGTGAACCCAGCCAAAGGTCAAGACTTAAAAGACGAAGTAAAAATTGAAGCTAAAAGTGCACCAGTTGGCGCAAAACTACGATTAACATCTAATTTTGTTGAATTTGGCACAGGAAAAGCCCTATCTGAACAGGATATGAAGACGGTTGAAGAATTTGAGATCCCAGAAGGACATTCAACGTTTGTTCATGCGATAAATAATGAATTTGATGCAACCGGCTTAAATGGGAGAAAAGGAGTGTACACACAAGTTCTTGACTACTTCAATCCTTCTACCAATGACTGGGAAGAGGTCGCACGAGCAGATGATGTAAACGACGAAAGCGAAGCGATTCAAATCGTAGAGCCGAAAATCAAGACGAAACTCTTCTTCTTTGATCACAAAGAAAACGAAGTAAAATTGACTGATCCACTTTCTAAAGTGAAAGGGTATGATTTAGTAGAGTATGAAAACCTAATTTCAGGGGAAACATACACCTTGGACTTAGCGATGATGGTTCCAAGTGGTGAAAAATTTGTTGATCCATTAGGTAAAGAAGTAAAAGGTCAAATCGTTATTGTTGCTGGAGTAGATGGAGAAATCACATCAACAATTGATGCACAAGAATACTACAACAAAAAAGCAAAAGAAGATGCGGATAAGGACACTGACAAGGAAGGCGAGAAAGACACCGACAAAGAAGTACCAAAAGAAACTGACCAGAAGGACAACAAAGAAGCAGATAAGACACCGGACGAGGACACTGGAAAAGATACAGATAAGGAAGGGCAAGAACCGCAAGAGGTTCAAACTGACTTTTCTGACGTCAAGCCAGTTACTTTAGTTAACGGATCTGTGAAGGTTCCTTTTGAAATTAATCTATCTGAAATGGCTGGGAAAGCAGTTGTCGCATATGAAGTATTATCAACGAATGATACACCAGTTACTGATCATAAAGACCCTAACAACAAAGACCAAACGGGTCACATTCGGAATCCCAAGCTGAACACGAAAGCTCTTGTGAATGGTAAAAAAGAAATTACCGAAGATGGTAAACTTGTCCTAGAAGATGAAGTAGAATATTTTGATTTGACCCCAGGTGTTGAATACGAACAAGACCTTGTATGGATGGTTAAAAATACCGGTGAAGCTCTGAAACTGAAAGAAAAAGAGGTTACCGGAACAATCAAATTTACACCAGAAAATGAAAATGGCAAAGTTACCGTTAAAGTAGAAATTAACGGAAATGATTTATTTGAAAAATACGGTGATTTGGTTGATTTAGTTGCTTTTGAAACAACTAAACGTGACGGTGAAGTGATTACTGAGCATAAAAACATTAATGACATTGGTCAAACGGTCCGAATCATTAGACCAGCAACACCAGTAGTACCAAAGACAGTAAAAACATTGCCACAAACAGGAGGAACACTAGGCAACTCAGCAACTTGGATCTTCTTAGCTCTTGTCTTAGTGACAGGTGCTATTTTTGTTTTTATCGCAAAAAATAAAAATAAGGAAGAAAGCAAATAAGCTTTTTTGATATAAGCGCCCTATTTAAGGGCGTTTATTCTTATGTGTCCTGTTGTATTCAAAGGAGGTTGTCGTGAAAAAAATTGTTAAGGTATTGCCTGGCATATGGCTATTTTTAGGAATGCTGACGGCAGGAGCTGGTTATTATGGGTATCGTCTGTTGCTTAATGATCCAAGCGACACTCAACAACAGACACACCAAATACTAAAACCAGCAGAGACAGACGAACAGCGCAATAAAAAAAATGAACAAGCAACGTTTGATCCTAATGCTATTACACCCGTGACACCAGGAGATTACGCAGAAGCGCAGCTTCATTATGAAACGATTGTTGATCAGTATGGCGTAGGAGCGATTTATATCCCTAGTGCTGAGCTTAAAACGAAGATTTTAGCAGGTTTATCGAATCAGAACTTAATGGTAGGCGTAGGTACCTATCGAGAGGATCAAAAGTTAGGCGTAGGAAATTATGCCGTGTTTGCACACAACTTAGTCCAGGGTGGCGGAGCGTTGGGAAGATTATCCAATGCAGCAATGGATTCTACTATCTATGCGACCGATTTTTCACGTATTTACGAATACAAGGTGATCCTTAATCAAGTGGTCGATCAGACAAGGGGAGATTTACTTGACGAGCCGACAGATTCACCCAAACCAGTGATCACTCTTATACGCTGCGAGGGCGGATTAAATACGACTAAGCGAGCAGCCGTACAAGGAGAATTTATCGGGATGTATGCTGCTAAATATGCTGACAAATCAGTACAAGAAGGTTTAGGGCTAATCCATCAGGTAACACCAGCTGCAACAGAACGAGCGGCAGAGAATGGTTCAGAAGAACAAGAAACAAGTACCACAACAACAGCGGATTTGAATCAGTCGTCTAAGCAGCCGCTTAATCGAACAAGATATAGCTGGCTGCAACGTGGTTGTATTCGTATGTTCCAGGTTATCTCTAACGATGATGTATTTTTAGTTGGAGTGATTACTTATGCGTTAGTTATGCTTTATTTGACCGCAATTAATATAAAAACAACGAAAAACGGAGGAAACTAATCATGGGAATTCTTTTGGCATTTGCGTGTGGGACATGGTTTGGTTTTGTAATAATGGCAATACTTGCTGCTGGAAAGATTGATGATATGCAATCTGGCAGGGATAAAGTTCTAATTCAACCAGCCGATGAAGAGTTAAAAACGAGCATAGACTAATTCATTCTATCAAATTGTCTGTTTGCGAAGTTTTGTAGGAGCCTTTTTTGACCAAAAAATTAAGAAATATTTAGAAGCGATTGTGATAGGAGCAGAAAGTGAATATCTTTTGTTTAGCTACAGCTAAATAAATCTCTATCGGGGGGATCATAATCTAATTAAGATTATTGATCAGCAGCTGCCAGTTGAAGGAAGTATCGTGACATTAATTAACAAGAAAACATCTTCTTAAAGGAATGGTAATAATGGATTTAATGGGTTATCTGGAATCGAAAATAATTTACTTGTTTGTTGCCAGTTTAGGTATCTTTGAGATCATATTGTTTGGAGCAATGAGTTTTTATGATTCATTGGCGGATAATAGTTTTTTAAAATGGTTAATTCCAGTGATAATACTTGCAGTACTTGCAATAGGATTAACGTTGCTACCGATAGTTTTAAATCACAAGAATTGGCTGATTCTACTTTTGCCCATGATTATTTTACCAATTACTCTAACAATAGTCGTCGAGGTGATCAAAAAATATTCAATAAAGAATAAAAGGCATAAGTGATTTCACTCATGCTAGTTAAAACAAGAAAGGACGAATGCAGTTGAAAAAAATATCTAAGCTTATCACCGCTTTGTTGCTGTCTTTCCAAGCGTTCTCTAGCTTGCCTATAAATGTTCTAGCAGAGGAACAGCCACAAAAAGAATCAATTGAACAGGTAGAAAAGCACGCAGAAGAGAACGAAGCCACTAAGACGACGGGAACTAGCGAAACAAGCAGCACCACTGAAAGCAGTATGTCTAGCAGTGAATCAAGTACCAGCTCTAGCAGCTCCACTAAGGAATCCTCTACTAGCACAAGTACAACAAGCAGCAGTGAGACGATAACGACCAGCAACAGCCAAACAATCGCTAGTTCAGAAGAGCCTAAAGCAGATGATCCAGCCCCTCAGACAACAGAACCAACGAATGAACCACAGGTAGAAACACCAGCGCCAAAAACAGAGGTAGCAGCCGCCGCTCCAATCGAACGCTTGGTACCAGATAGTCATGTGATTGCAGACGGTTCGATTCACTTTGAAAAAAACGAATCGGTGGAAAGTTTTATTCGCAAAATTGGCGAACCTGCACGAAAAATAGGACAGGAAAAAGATTTGTATGCGTCAGTCATGATCGCACAAGCGATTTTAGAGTCTGCTTCGGGATCAAGTGAATTAGCCCAGGCACCAAACTATAACCTGTTTGGAATTAAAGGCACACACAACGGAAAAAGCGTCTCATTTGCGACACAGGAGGATTTAGGCAACGGGAATCTATATGCTACCCAAGCAGGATTCCGAGTATATGAGAACTACGAGGATTGCTTTAATGACTATGCTACTTTGCTAAAAGAAGGATTGACAGGAAACAGTCATTTTTACCAGGGTGTTTGGAAGGAAAATGCAAAAACTTATCAGGAAGCAACCGACTATTTAACAGGGCGGTATGCGACAGATACGCAATATAATCAAAAGCTGAACGGGCTGATAGAAACGTATGAGCTAACCGAGTACGACAAGGCAGTAGAAGGCGTTGAGATCAGCGCTACAGGTTTTGCGGTGCCCGTAAAAAATTATGCTATTAGTAGTCCTTTTGGTTTGAGAGGTGGGGAATTCCACAGGGGCTTAGACATGGCAGCAGCCCAGGGCGAACCTATTTATGCGAGTAAGTCCGGTAAGGTTTTAAAAGCAGAGTATCATTACAGCTGGGGAAATTATGTTGTGATTGAACACAACGGCGGTATGACGACCTTATATGCACACCAATCGGAATACCTGGTCAAACCAGGTGATCAAGTAGAACAAGGACAATTAATTGGTTATGTCGGAAGTACCGGTAATAGTACCGGCAGCCACCTACACCTTGAAATGTGCCAGGATACTAGTTTGTCACAAAGTAAATTGTTGGACCCACACAAGGTTCTATTCGGTAACTAACATTGAAACAAACAACGATAAAAAGGATCATTATACGTATGTGAAAGACACTCGATCAGTAAAGCGCTGATGGGGTGTTTTTTTTTGTTAGGAGGTGAAAAGATGATTCAAAAAATGGAGGTAGAGCCTGCTACAACGCTGTTTTTGGTATTAGAAAAGAAGTCAGTAAATTTGCTGTTTGATCAAAAGGGCTACCTGTTAAAAATTGGTATCAACGTAAACAAATTTGTTGAACTAACCGAAAATAAATCAGTGACAGAAGATTCAATTTTTCATGTAAAAGACATTGTTTTATTAACAATGAACAATCATAAAACACGCATTCCGGTTAAAGCCCATGGGAACCGAGGTACCTGGCATAAAGATAAAGTATTTCAAAAAAATGGCTTTTTCTTTGAAGTAGAAAAGGGGGTGAAAATTCATACGTCCGCTTTACGTTACCGCTAATCTTCGTCTAAACAAAAAATAATAGGAGGATCAATATGGCAGTAAATGATGAAAAGGTTGTAGAAGTGATCATGCGGTCAGAAAAAGATATGTTTCGCTTACTCACTAAAGCAATGATGGCTGTAACGAAACAATCGACTCACACAACCTTAAAAGGAATTAAAGTAATACAAAACACCGGACAACAACGATTCACAAATCTAAGGAAACAAAACGCAACCCTGGAGCACGTCGATGTCAATCAGGAGGATTTAGCGGCAATCAAAGCAGAATTGAAGCGGTATAAGGTAGATTTTGCTATCGAACACAATCAGGAAACCGATAAAACTCATGTTTTCTTTAAAGCACAGGATAGAGATATCATCAATCTTGCGTTAGAAAACGTCTTGATCAAGTTCAACGCTGATAAAACCATCGAGCAGGAGCAGCCAACGAAAGACGCTGCACAGGAACAGAACCAAGAAAAGAATCAGGATCAAGAAAAGGAAAAAACGCCACCTACCAAGGAAAAAACAGATGCTGATCGGACACGAGAGACGCAGCAGCCGAAAGATCAACAGGTAGAAAAGAAAAAAGAGTCACTTACAAAGAAGCTGGATAAGTTTCAGGAAGAAGCGGACAAAATCAATAAGGACCGCAAAAAAGAATTATCAAAAAACAAAACGAAAACGAAAGGCAAAGAACGATGAGAATAAAGCCCTCTTCGTTTGCTGTAGCGCTCTTGGTCACATTAGTAACATTCTATATTGCTGCACGTTCAGCGCTGATCTATGGAGTGCTGAAAGCGACAAATGGTGATACTTTTGTTGCTGTTATTTCTGAAACTATGAACCAGCTGCTTCCAAGTCTAAAAGCGACGCCGCTTTACTTCGAATTTACGCAGCAATCACTATACTTCGGCGGTGCCTGTGCGCTGCTGGTATTCATGATCTTTATGTACCAGCTGACGAATTACAAAAACTACCGGCATGGGGAAGAATATGGTAGTGCTAAGTGGGCGGAAAAGTCTGAAATAAAGCCTTATGTAGACAAAGAATATGATGAAAATTTACTTTTTAGTGCTACTGAACGCAAGACGCTAAAGACACAATTAAACGGAAAAAAGCGACAATTTGAACGGAATAACAATGTGACAGTAGTAGGAGGTCCAGGATCAGGGAAAACAAGGTATTATGTCATTCCTAATCTGTTACAGATGCACAGCAGCTACGTAGTGACGGATTCAAAAGGGGCTATTTTAAAAGATACAGGAGAGTTGTTTAGAGAAGCTGGTTATCAAATTAAAATTTATGACTTAGTGAACCGGATGAACACAGATGGCTATAATTGTTTCCACTATATAAAAGATGAAGATGGCATTATAGAAACAGTCGCCAATTTAATGACCAATACTTCCGATCCCAACCAACGTGGAGGGGATAAGTTTTGGGACGATGCTCAAAAGTCTTTTCTGTGTGCGATTTTCCATTTGCTGCTGCTCGAAGGAAGTCCAGAAGAGCAAAATTTGACCACTGTTAATATCTTAAGACGGAGGAATAGGGTATCAGAAGATGATGAAGAATCTGTTTCAGGCTTGGATTTACTTTTTAAAGATTTAGAAAAGCGGCATGGTGATTGTTTTGCAGTTCGTCAATACGCTAACTTTAAGCAAGCAGCAGGTAAAACAGCTAAAAGTATTCTTATTAGCCTAGGTGTTCGTTTAATGCCATTTGATGTACCAAGTATTGAGAAGATGACACAGTTTGATACCTTGGAACTTGATAAAATCGGTGACAGAAAAACGATTCTTTATTTAGTGTTACCCGATTCAAATTCACCGTTTAACTTTATAGTCAGTATGATTTACCAGCAACTTTTTAAAACATTAAAAGACAAAGCCGATAATGTCTATGGTGGGCGGTTGCCTGTTGACGTTCGAGCAATTATGGACGAGTTTGCAAACATTGGTCAAATACCAGACGTTCACACGGAAATAGCTGTTATTCGAAGTCGTGGGATTTCAATCGATGTGATTTTACAGGGATTAACTCAAATCAGTAAAAAACTATACAAAGATACTTGGGAAGCAATCGTAGGAAACTGTGATTCTTTTTTATTTTTAGGAGGAAACGAGGAAGAAACCAACAAGTATATTTCTAAACGCTTAGGGAAAGAAACGATTGATTTACTCAATACAAACGAAACACGAGGGAGTTCCGGTTCCTGGACAAAGCAACATTCAAAGGCAGCAAGAGATTTACTTGCTCCCGATGAAGTTGGACGAATTGATAATACAAAGTGCATTTTTATGTTGCGAGGAGCCAACCCGTTTTTCTCAGACAAGATAGATTTGACGAAGCACAAACGGTACAAGGAATTTGAAAGAACGAAAGGGACATTTGTTTTCAAGTCCTTACAGGCAATTTCGAAGGAAGAAGATCCGTCTCATTTATCCCCCGAACAGGATCAACTACATTCACCAGACGAACAGGAAAAAGAACTAGATGAATTTTTAGCGAATACAGCGGTTGAAACATTCGAAATACACGAAGAATTCGACCAGCTGCTTGATGAAGAACTTGAAACAATTGAGATTACAGAAATCGAAAGCGAGGAATAGAAGAATGAGTTTATTTAATCAGATTTTAGCATTAATTACACAGTTTGCGAAGATTGGGGGCGGTTTGTGGCTTTTGTGGGGAGCGGTTGTAGCTGGCGGAGGTATGAAAGATCATAACGGACCTCAGATGCAGTCAGGTATTTGGCAGATTGCAGGCGGGGGCTTAATTTTGGGAGCAGCAGCACTGTTTTCTTCAATCTCTGGTTTGTAGATACAAAAACCAATCAGGAGGGAAATAAATGGATGCAGCACTAGAATTTTTACTCACTTGGATTATAAAAGTGATTAGTTTCAGCACCAATAATAGCCATTTAACAGCTTCTTTAAGCGGTTTTAGTCCAGCTCTATATAAGTACGCAAACTTAATCCTGGATAGTGTCATGAAGCCAATCGGTTACAATATTTTAGCGCTTTTTATCGTGTATGAACTGCAACGGATAGCATTGAAAGTTGAGAGTTCTTCTGGTGGATCGCCGCATTTAGGTTTTGAAATGGTGATGAAATCTATGATAAAAGTAGCTTTTTGTAAGATTGCAATGGACAAAATTAATGTAATTATGGGGGCTATTGTTGGAGTCACAACCTATATGACGAAAGAAATTGAAGCACTTAATTTCGACAGTTCACAGGTTGAAAAGGCGCTTGATGTGAAGGAAATTTTAAAGCCGTTAGCAAAGGAAGGAACAACCACAAAAATGGGAATTTTTATCTTGCTTGTGATGGCGCTACTAGTCACGATTGGATCGGTCATCATTGTGCAGGCAATTGTCAGCATGAGGTTTGTTGAAATGTATGCGTATCTATCTGTATCGCCTATTCCGATAGCAACATTTCCGAGTGATGAATTCTCGAACATTGGGAAAAACTTTTTAAAGCTGTTTTCTGCGAGTGCTTTGCAGGGAACCCTCATATTCATAACGATGCAAATGTATCCGTTCCTGTTGGCTACGGTGTTTAAAGATATTGCAAATGGCGGTTCAGGCACTGAGGTATTTTTAAACTCATTGATTGGCATACTGGCAAATAGTGTCATTTTAGTGTTTGCAGTAATGGCAACCGGACGCTGGGCGAAGTCAATTACCAATGCGATGTAGGAGGTGGAGAGTAGATGGCAATAAAAGTGAAAGTACCAAAAGAAATCAAAGAATACCGTGAGCGTATTATCGCTGGTATGGGGTGGCGGCAACTAGCAGCTACCGCCGTTTCTCTTTCCGTAACTGGTGTTTTGGTATATTTTGGTCACTTCAAAAAAGGCATTGAAGTTAATACGCTAGGTAATGTGGTTATTCTGACTGCTATGCCGCCGATGGCTTTTGGTTTCATAAAAGTAAAAGGAATGTATTTGGAACAGTATGCAAAAATCGTTTTGCGCTATTACAAAAAAGAAGCGATTCGACGCTTTCAAACGAATGAGAGGGTAAGTATGAATGTTCACACCAAAAAACGATTCGAACGGATCAAAGAAACTGAAAAAAGATAAAAATACTAAGAAGGTTCTAAAGGTTCTTAGTAAGCAAAAGAAAAAACGAGGGATACGGCAGCGAAGAAATGCCCCACCCAAAACGAGTCAACATACACTTGCCTATCGACGTATGTTAGAAGACGGACTATGCGAAATTAGAGAAGGCGTGTACTCCAAGACGTTTAATTTCACAGATATAAATTATGCAACAGCTGGACAAGAAGAACAGGAAAATACCTTTAGTTCTTATTGTGAATTATTAAATAGTTGCGATGGTGAGACTAAGCTACAGCTTAATATCATCAATAAGAATAAAGACCGCAAAGAATTTGAGCAAGAAATGAAGTACGAACTTCAAAATGATGGAAATGATGAATATAGAGAAGAAATGAATACGATTCTTCTAAATAAACTTGCAGCTGGAAATAGCAGCTTAGAGAAGAAAAAATATTTTACAGTTACTCAATCAGGAAATCAATTTGATCAAGTTAAAGCTTCATTGAATCGGTTGCAGGATGAATTGATCAGTCAATTTGAAGGTATGGGATGCGAAACAAAAGAATTAACTGGACTTGATCGTCTTGAATTAGCCAACCAAATTCTGAGACCAGATACCAAATTACATTTTGATTATGAAGATTTATTATTTAGCAAATTGACAACCCATTCAGCGATTGCCCCAAACAGCTTTAATATGAAATATAAAAAGCATAGGTTTATGATGGGGGATCAATATGCGCAAGTTCTTTATTTGCGAAATTATCCACCAGAATTGTCTGATAAGCTGATAGCGGATATTACTGATATCCCTTCTAGTCTTGAAATTGCGGTACACATTGAGCCAATCAATCATTTAGATGCTCTTGAATTAGTCAAGAGAAAATTAACCTATATGGAATCGCAAAAAGTAGATGAACAAAAGAAGGCACTAAAATCGGGTTATGATCCTGAAATGATTCCACCGGAGCTTAAACGCAGCTTACACGAAGCGGAGGATTTGTTGGATCAGATGCAGGAAGATAACGAAAAATTGTTCAATTTCACGTTCTTGGTTATGTTGGCTAACGAAAACGAGCAAGTACTTGATGATCTTATTGAGCAAGTGATGCAAACGGGACGAAAAAACAACTGTGAATTTGGCAAACTGGACTACATGCAAGAAGAAGGTTTAAATTCTATTTTGCCTTGGGGAGAAAATTTCGTACCAATTCAGCGAACACTAACTACAGCGAGTACAGCGGTTTTTATTCCTTTCACTGCTCAAGAATTGACACAAGAACATGGAAAGTACTACGGACTCAATGCTGTAACTAAAAATATCATAAGTCTGGATCGTAGAATGTTGTCTGCCCCGAACGGATTCATATTTGGAAAATCCGGAAGTGGCAAATCCTTTGCGTCAAAAAAAGAAATAGTCAATATTTTGCTGAACGAACCGGATGCAGAAGTTATTGTTATTGATCCTGAGCGAGAATACTCAATATTGGCAAACGAACTCAATGGTGAAATTATCCGTATTGCAGCAGGATCACCAAATCACATCAATTTGTTTGATATTAATCAAAACTATGCCGATGATGATGATCCGGTGTCGTTGAAAACCGATTTTGCTCTGACCTTGTGTGATCTACTAGTTGGTGGAAAACTTGGCTTGAATGGTACACAAAAATCGTTAATTGATCGGGTTTGTTCCTTGATGTATCAAGAATACTTTGAGCGAGGAGGGGAGATGCCTACTTTTAAAGTATTCAGTGGTTTGTTAAAAGAGCAGCCGGAACCAGAAGCGAAGCAGCTTGCTTTGCAACTGGAATTATACACGGACGGATCGCTTTCGGTATTTTCTCATGAGACAAACGTGGACATCAATAATCGTTTTGTTGTATTCGATATCAAGGACTTAGGCAAGCAGCTTAAAACGATGGGTATGTTGACTGTGCTAGACCAGGTTTGGAATAGGGCGACGAGAAATAGAAGTTTAGGAAAAAGAACCTATCTATACATTGATGAGATTCAACTGCTCGTAACGAATGAATATGCAGAAGCCTACTTCTTCGAACTATGGAGTCGTGCCCGTAAATGGGGAATTGTTCCAACGGGAATTACACAAAATGTCGCTACCATGCTTCTATCTGCCAATGTGGAACGTATGCTTTCTAACAGTGACTTTATCATGATGTTGAATCAATCAAAAACAGATCGTAGAAGGCTAGCAGATTTGTTACATTTGTCCGCTCGACAAGAGAGATATCTTACAAATGCAGCTGAAGGCGAAGGCTTACTTTGCGCTGGTAATGCGATAATTCCTTTCTACGATGATTTTCCTAGAGATACAAAGCTGTACAAAATGATGTCCACAAAAATTGATGATGTCTACAAATATCAAAAAGAGGAAGAAGCTGGTTAGCTCCCTCCTTTTTATTTTGGGGTGATGAAGATGGTGAAAAATCATGCCGATAAAATTATACGTGCGCCGGATAAAAAGAGTAAAAGCTCCTACTTGTTAAGCCAGGCAACGGATCGACATAAAGGAAGAATTGTCAGTAAAGATCATTCAAACAAACAGATCAAAGGTTCAACTGATAAACGGATTAAAAAAGGCAAGAATCGCAATCTGATCACAGGTGAGGAAAAAGACCGAACAACGTTAAAAAGTAAGCAAAGAAGGTTACAAGACGAAAAAAGGGCAAAAGATAAAAGGCTTGGAACGAAACAAGATCAGGATTCGGCAAAAGGAGAGAAAACATATAACTCTATTGATGCGTTAAAAAGAAACGAGCGCTTGAAGCAGCAGAGGGATAAAAAAGATAAGGAAGGGAAAGACAAAACAAGGGAGAGCGTAGGAGAGCGTACCGAAAGCGACAATGATTCTTCAAGTAACTTAGACAAGGAAACAACGGATCACGACAGCAGGTCAGCAGGGAAAAAGAGCAGTTTAAGCGGTAGAAGAAGCATACTTGATCGAACAGCAACCGTTGCGTTTGACGTTCTCACAGATGAAATGATGGACGCTGCGGGTGTGTCAGATAGCAACGGTGTTAGAGAAGCGAAGCAGCTACGACGAGGGGCTAAAAAAGGCGCTGCTGCGTATCGTAAAACAAGGTGGGGAATCACTCGTTTAAAGAAGACGTCACGGACTGTCAAACAGTCAGCTACAAGAACAGTAGCGTATGCAAGGGCGCTCGCTTCTAAGCAAACTGTGAAGCTAATCGTTGCTAAAGCAGCTGCACCAGCTGCGGCAATTATGATGATCTTAGCCTTAGCTGCTACTGTTGTTGCCGGAGCATCATTTTTAAGTTTCGGTACAGGTGATTGTGAGACGCAAGCCACTAGTACTAATATCACCTCAAAAAGTCAGGAAGAAAACGCAAAAGCTATTTACGACTTTGTAATGACTAATGTTCCTGGTGCTACACCGCAAGGTGTTGTCGGAATGATCGGAAACTTTCATCAGGAATCACAGATGGACCCAGCAGCAATTGAAGATCGTAGCAAACCCTTATCCGGACACGGAATTGCTCAATGGACGAGGGATCGTACAACGAATCTAAAGAATTTTGCGAAGGAAAAAGGGAAAGAGTGGTCAGATTTAGGTCTACAGTTAGACTTCTTACTGTATGAACTAAATGGATCTGAAAAAGCGTCAGTAGCAGCTTTAAAAATGACGAACGTAGAAGAAGCGACAGCAGCCTGGCAAACTCTTTTCGAGAGAGCCGGTGTCCCGGCAATGGGGAACCGCTTAGCATTTGCGAACGAATGGTATGCAAAACTAAAAGATACTGATCCTATGTCGTCCTCTGCTATGTCAACGGCAGCTGATGGCGAGCTAGGATCGCTTCTCTGCGGTGAAGGTGGCGACGGCGGCGAAATTTTAGATGTAGCGAAAGGTTGGCTAGGTTGGTTCTACTATGTACAAGCTCACCCTTCGCCAGATTTAGGCGATTTAAACAATCCTAATAAAAGCGGTGGCACGGATTGCTCTGGCTTTGTATGGCTCGTGCTAAATAAGGCTGGTTACAATGTTCCGCCAGGTATGCAGTGGTACACGGGATCGATGGCAAGTGATGCGAAAGGCAGCAAGCAATACTTGAAACAAATTAGCGAGAGTGAAGCAGAAGCAGGGGATATAGTGATCGTGAACCTGGGGGCTGGCTTATCAGACGATGGTCATACGGCTATTCTGGTAGAAAAATGGCATGGCTTGGAAACAAAGATTATTGAAGAAGGTGGCGGCAAGGACAGCGTAAGCTACGGACAAGTGAATACGTCATTTGGCTATCTATTGAATGGTGGAGATGTAACGCTGGCACGTCCAATCAAAAAGGGGGCACCAGTAGATTAAAAAGGTGGTAGTAAAATGTTAGACAAGCGAAAAATCATTACTATTTTTGGTGCAGTTCTATTTGCTGCAACTATGGCTTTTGGATTATTCAAATTCCAAAAAACAATTGACTCACAAAAGCAACTGATCAGTAAGTTGTCAGAATCTAATCAAGAGTTAAACCAAGTAAACAAAGAGGTTCGAGGGAAATACACGAAGCTTGTAACACAGAATGCGGAAAGAAAGGGGGAAGAAAACGAAACGTTGCAGCCTGCTGATCCTATTGAGTCGGAAGAACCAGGCTACGAAGAGTTCGAGAAGATTGTGAACACTACGTATCAAGAGCTTTACAACTATACTCCTGAAACATATGAGCAGCGCAAGGACAAGGTAAAAAACTATTTGTCTGATGATCTAATGAAGACTTATTTTGGTAACAAGGGCACGTTCGGAGACGCTGCGAATAATGAATCGAAATTGACTAAAGCAAGTGTTTACCATGATGAAATGAAAGACAATCAGATCCAAGGGATCGTTGTTGCACGTTATGAAAGTAGATATGTCAGTGAATACGCAAGTGGTGAGTTTTTCAAAGGAATGGAGCTTTACGAGATTACTTATGATTCAGCAGAAAAGAAATTGACCCACATTCAAAGTTTAGGTAGTGGTTTCACAGGCGATATGCTGAACTAGGAGCGTGTTTGATGAAGAAATCAAGTAAATATATCCTGATTGTCGTATGCAGTCTTATAACGGCAGCAAGCAGCTTAGTTGTTCATATGAGCTATACGTTCCATCGTTCGATTTCTATTGAGCTTACAGCTGACAGCAACAAGACAATTTTCTTTTACCGTGATGATTGTTCAGATTGTAAGAAGGTTTTTCCTATTGTCTATTTTAATCGGATAAGTAACAAGAACGTTATTCTTGTGAATATGAATAATCCTACAAATCGAAAGTATATTAGCAAATTCGAATTAAAGTCTGTCCCTACGTTTGCCAAAGGTGACAATCAGTATGTTGGAATCGACCAGGAACAAGTGAAAAAAATTTTAAGTAGTGAGTAGGTGAAAGTATGGCAAAAAAAACAGTTGAAGAACGAATTAGTAAAAAGAAAACAGAAATTGAACAGCTGCAAAAGCGTATTGATGCTGATAACCAAAAATTGAAAAAACTAAAGGGAGAGTTAGAAGTTCTTGAGACAAGTCAAGTGATGACAATACTTGAAGACTTCAAAATGTCTCCCGATGAACTAAGAAATCTTTTAAGGACACAATCATATTCAGCCTTGAAAAACGCTAATACTCAGGTACAATCAAGTCAACAATAAAGTGAGGAGTTGGCTCATTGATCTGTCTGAGACGTACTATATCCGTATTAATTGCAATCCCTTGTTTACTAATAGGGATTGTGTGTTGGCTAGTTGGCTTAATTTTTACACTTGCAGGAGTAATTATCAAAAAAATAGGATCATGCTTTTTAGGAGTGTTCTCGCTCGGCGTCATATGTGTGATTGGTTTTTCAATTCATGAATTATTATCACCTCATACAACTGATGATATGCATGCGATATTTTCAACTATAGGTATTTCTTTAGTAATAATGCTGGCAGTTATTTTTACAGTTATCTTAGCTGGCAGTGTAAGCATAGTCTTAGTCAAATTGAGTGGTGAGATAATCAGATTACCCAAAAAATTCTGGTACTAATAAGGGAGGTGAAAATCTATTGTTCAACAGAAAAAAGTCGTACATGACATTCACGATGCAAGAAGGGATTTCCTTTCCCCAAGAAGCAATAGAATTATACGAAGCCCTTGCTTTAATTGAGCAGGAAAACAAGAAATTACTCGATTCCGGAAATCAAGGTACGGTACAGATCACCCTCTATAACAAAAAGAGACAGATCCAATTGCGGCAAGTTTTATCTTTGCCAATCAACAATAAAATTGAGGAAGAAATTGCTCGTTTAATTGATGCAGCAGAAACAACCAATCAACCACAGAAGAAGCAGACGAATTTTAAAAAAAATTCCGCTGCTTCTTTTTTGTCCAATCGTGGGAAATTATTTAACGTGCTAACCGTGATAAACACGTTTGCAGCTGCTGCAATGATTTTGCTTTTCTTGTTTAACGACACAAGTAAACCAAACATTCAAACTACTAGCAGTAAAAGTGAATTGACTATTGAAGAAGTTGAGAATTATCAGAATGATCGGCAAGGTATTGATTTACTAAGCCGCTTTTTTTTACCTAACTACTATTCGGGAAACAAAGAAAATATCCGAAACTTTTTAGACAACCAAACGTTCAAAAAGTCTGAGGTGACAAACGGGCAAGTGCAATCAGTTCTTGCAGAAAAGTTAGTAAAGAAGGGAGACAAATACCAGGTTTCTTATGTGCTGCTTGTTCAAGATGATCAGCAAAAAAGAAACGTCCGGATCACGTATACGGTAAAAAAGGACAAAGACGCAAAGTATAAATATTTGATTATTACGGAACCAAAAGAAAGCGAATATCCATAAATCTATTCAGAAAAGGAAGATGAATACAATGAAAAAAATCTTAGTCGTAACCTTGTTTAGCACTTTAATACTAGGAACGTCGGGAGTAACAAGTTTTGCAGCAGAAGTACAACAGGATCAACCGATAGCTATAGTGCCATTTGAAATTACTGATCCGACTGATCCTTCTGTTCCACCAACGCCCGATCCTGATCCAAACCCAACACCAGACCCTGATCCAAATCCTGATCCGAATCCTACGCCGGACCCTGATCCCGATCCTGATCCAAATCCAACACCGGACCCTGATCCCGATCCTGATCCAGGTCCAACACCAGACCCTGATCCCGATCCTGATCCAGGTCCAACGCCAAACCCTGATCCCGATCCTGATCCGAGTCCAACGCCCGATCCTGATCCGATGCCTAAACCTGATCCGACACCAACACCAAACCCTGATCCAAAACCGACACCAGGTGATCAAAATGGAGGCAAGGGAAATCAAACAGCTAACAATCCAACACCGTCGCCTGTAAATACCAATCCGACACCCCAAGCACCTGTATTAACAAGCGGAAATCAAACAGTAATTGCAACCGTAGACGGGAATCCTATTGTGCTGCAAGCCGACGGATCAACTAAAACAGTAACGCCTGAGACAATCGGAGCTAGGGTTCAAAAAGATGGATCACTCGTGATCAAAGACAAAGAAGGAAATGAGAAAGTTTTACCTAAAACTGGTGAGAAAACTAGCGGTGCATTAACAACGTTGGGAATGATGATTGTCAGTTTATTTGCGTTCATTTTGAAACAGAGAAAGGAAGTTTCTGAGTTATGAGTGACTTAGGAATTATCCAGAAAGGAGAAGTTCATGAACGCTGAAAAATCGAATAAAAGTAAAGAGTTATTGCAGCAAGCAGAAGAGGGAATTAAACAGTTTTTAGAGTCAGATAAGTACAAAGATTTTCTAAAAACGATGTCTCAATTTCACCGGTATAGTGTAAATAATACGATACTAATCTTTATGCAAAAGCCTGATGCTAGTCATGTTGCAGGCTATCAATCCTGGAAGAAAAAGTTTAATCGTCAAGTTAATAAAGGCGAAAAATCTATCAAGATCATAGGCGGCAGAGAGTATAAACGAAAAGTCGAAGAAATCGAAAATGGTGTGAAAGTAGAAAAAGAAGTTAAAGGTATTAGCTTCTTTCCCGTTTCAGTATTTGACGTAAGTCAAACAACCGGTGATCCACTACCCAAGTTGGTCAATGAGTTGCAGCAAGATGTGTCTGACTACAAGAATTTGTATCATGCGATTAAGGAAAGTACCGACTTTGACGTATCCTTTGATGATATAAAGTCTGGCGCTAAAGGCTACTGTCGTCCATTAGATAATCAAATTGTAATCAACAAAGGTATGAGTCAATCACAGACAATCAAGACATTGATACATGAGATCACTCATGCTGATTTACATGCTGACGAATTCAAAAATAATGATGTAGAAAGGACGACTAAAGAGTCCAAAGAAGTAGAAGCAGAGAGTACAGCTTTTGTCGTTTGCGAACATTATGGAATCGACACGAAAGATTATAGTTTCCCTTATCTAGCAGCTTGGTCAAGCTCAAAAGAGCTTGAAGAATTGAAGGCTAGTTTTGAAAAAATTCAAAAACAAGCCGATAGTCTAATTCAAAGAATTGACACCAATTTGGAATCAATCCTCAAAGAAAAAGAATTAGAAGTGACGCAGGAAAAAGAGCAGGATTTGAAAGATGTTAAAGTACCGGATATTAGCAAAATGCCTTTAAGTGAACGGCTAAATTACTTTCAAGAGAAAGCCGATTCGATAAACCAAGTAAGAAAAAAAGACCAAGTTCTTCAGAATCATATTTCCCATTCAGAGAAAAAAGAAAAGAACAAAGAAGCAGCAAAATAGGCGATTTTGAAGAAGAACAATTAGCTGCTATTTCCGAGAAACCCAAAATAATATTTTTAAATCCGGCACTACTATTAGGTGGATTTATGTGCCAGATAATGGTCATTCAACAGCAGCAAGAAAATGAGTATAGAAAAAAACTATTCGTTCAGGAAGCAGCTGCTTACGAAGAAAAGAAGCTGCTAGAATATTACAGGGAGGAAAGGCAATTATGAAAGTGAGTTTTACACAGCACGAGGTTGAAATTATTAGCAGCCACCTATCACTAGCAAAGGAAAAAACAAAAGCAAGCGTGGCGCAAGAAGTCGAAAACATGGTTTCGCTGCTGCAAAGCGAACAAGGCAAACAGTATATTGAAGATGATGAACAGCGAGCCTATACGCTTGATCAGTACAAATCGACAGCTGAAAAATTAGCAGAAGTAACAGAAGACGAATTCCAAAAGATTGATCTTTCGTCAGCAGATATGCTGAGGTAAAAAGAAAAATCACGGGGTTTGGGGCGAAGCCCCAAGTATAAAAAAGAAGAGACGCCAAACCGCTCTCTTCTTTTTTTTTATGTAAGATGGTACCATCTTGCAAATCTTGCTATAAGACTTCCTGCCAAAAAACGGCAGGAAGTCCAATACAAATTTGCTCACTATTGAAAATAGGAAAGAGCAAACACCTTACTTTTTTCTTTCGTAGAAAAAAGTAACAAAAAAGAACTTTCACACTCGCCGTGTGTGGGCGTGCCAAACGAATTGGGATTCGTTCAGCAAGCTGTGAGCGTGGGGGCTTGTTTTTAGCCGTCAATTCCTTAAATTCCTTCACTGCGTTCAGTCAGACATTTATCATTGACAGCACATTATAAAGGCTTCTTTTTTGAAAAAGTTTAATCCGTGAGAAGGTGATACATTGGACAATCAAGCGAATAATATTCCGGAATTCAACCAGCTAATCATGCAAAAAACCCCCGATGAAATTCTAGAAATTGCGAATACGTATGATGATTCAGTTCGGAATATCCAAAAAAAATTCAGAGTTACAGAACGAGAAAACTTCCTGATTCAATACAAAATGAACCTATCCAACACGAGGAATTTTACACATTACGCTTGTAGAATGTGTCTTACTGGTATGACGGTTACAACTGATTTTTCCGATTTACGAGCGTTGACGAGTGAATTAGGTCGAATAGGGAACAATATAAACCAGCTGGCACATAAAGCAAACATGACAAATAGTATTGAAAAGGACGATTTCGATAATTTAAAAAATGACTATGATCAACTCGTAAAATTAGTCAGTGAAGCACTACTGTATAAATTGAAACGTGCAAGAGATTTTCAGAGGTACGTCTGATGGCAGTCACAACGATTCATCAAATAAAAAGTACGTTGAAAAAGGCTATAGACTATATTCAAAATCCTGAAAAAACTGACGAGGGATTACTAGTCAGTAGTTACAATTGTGAAGCACAACTCGCTGAGGTAGAAATGGAGATCACTCGGCAGTATGCAAGAGAAGTCAAAGGCGATTATCGAAAGACCGGCGGCAGCGAAGTATTAGCTCACCACCTTATTCAAAGCTTTTCACCAGAGGACGATGTTTCGCCGGAGCTGGCTCATGAGATCGGCAAGCAGCTCGTCGATGAGCTGCTGGGCGGAAAATTCGAATACGTGATTTCAACTCATGTAGACAAGGATCACATTCACAATCACATTATTTTTAACAGCGTATCCTTTTACGACTTGAAAAAATTTAGAAGTCAGCCTTACCGGACAGCTAATCAAATTTTAGAGATCAGCAATCGGCTTTGTGCTGAAAATGATTTGTCTATTGCTCCACGCAAGCAGCAGCTGCGTAACTCGTATAAAAACTACTCAAAATATAAAAAGAATTCGACGTTTAGAGCAGAAATCCGAAAACGGTTGAATATGATTCTTGATGAATCGGTCTCTATTGAGGAGTTTAAAACTAAAGCTGCTGAGTTAAAAATCGACGTGGACGATTCCGGCAAACACATTACCTATTTTTTAGCCGGAGAAGGTCAGCAGCGTAAGACACGAGGAAATAAACTAGATGATTTAGAAACGTACACTCTTGGAGGAATTCAGGAACGAGTTGAGACAAATAAAATCCTTGTCACGCAATTAGAAAAAGCAATCGAGGAATCTTTTTCCACTAGCGATAATTTAGAAGATTTTCAGTTTAACTTGCGGCAAGATCACGGGATAACGTTTAAAGAGCATAAAAGATTTGGTATTGTCTTTCAATTTGATGATGTTGAACGTTCGAGTTTGAAAGAGCGCATACTACCCGATAGTTATCACATCGAAAATCTGAACGGCAACTTTAGAACGGATTACGATTTTTCACAAGAGAACAGCCTAGAGCCGATTAGCGAACGTTACCGGCAGCAAGAAAAAAGTAAGATCGAAAATCAGGAAACGCCTATCGTGCTGCTTGATGAACAAATTGAGAAAGTCACAAAAGAGGGGCTATTGATTAATTTGAAATCGGCGGATGCCGATGGCTACATTTTTATTAATAGTAATTTTGTCGATGTGGATAAAGTCACTGGTGACTATACAATTTGGATTGGTGATAAATTCGATTATACGGTCAGGGATCAAAGCGGTGAGGTTGCGGAAAACTACACACTTAAAGGTGAGGGTGTTATTCGAGGTCTTGAGCTTGCTAAAGGGATCGAACCGATGCCTATTTATGTGCATAGCAAGTATATAAAAAGCATTAGTGAACGTGGGCTTTCGCTATCCATGCCGGACAAAGGGATCGAACGTCTTTTCATTCCTAAAGAGTATGTGGAATATGATCAGATAAGCAAAAATTGCACGGTACGGATTGGCGAAAATTGGAATTATTATGGCAAGCCGACTTTGCCGGAAAATGCGACACAAGAGCAAATAAGGAATAATGCAGCGGTACGTTTTAAAGGACAAGACGTGATCAGCGAGCTTCAAAAAGAAAGTAAATATTTGGATGTTCTTATTCAACCAAAAATGAATATGCTGCGACATAGAATGCAAAAAATGCACACGTCGGCGTTAGTAGAAACACTAAATACTTTCAGAGAAGAAAAGATCGAGAAGCCGTCTGATTTAGCTCAAAAGCTTGCAGCAGTTCATAGAGAAAAGTCAGCTGCTCAAACGAAGATCGACGAGATAGAAAAGAAGATCACCAATTACAATAATGTCGCCAAACTGCTGGTAACTTACGAGAAGTACCTACCAATCGTTAAAGAGATTGACGGTGCCGGATTTTTGCAAAAGACAAAGTTAGAAAAACAGTATGAGTCAGAGCTACGGCAATTTAATTTAGCAGAAAAGAAATTGACTGCTACGAACAATTTGAGAACTGATATGCCGAAAGAGAAAATTATTGCGCTTGCTAAAAATCAAGAGCAGCAAAAGAAGCGTTTGATCGACAGCTTTAAATACTATGAGCAGCAGCTTGAAAAGTTAGAAGATGCGAGACTCGTTCTTGAAGAAGTAACCGGAGATCAGCTAGAAGCAGCAGCTTACGAATATTCAGAAATTGAATCGTTAGGTGACCGCTTAGACGAGTTAGAAAACGAAGCAAAACAGGAAAATGACGAAAGAGAAGTACAAGAAAAAAGGAATGATCGAGAGAGATAATAGATACGCCTTAGCGTGTGAGTATGCTGCGTTGGCAGCAGACGAGAGCTGGTCTTAACCAGCGGCTGTGATCCTGTTATCACGACCATTTAAATTGAAATAGTTTTATATAGTTAGGAGGAAATCATGATTAATAATGTAGTTCTTGTCGGTAGGCTAACCAAAGAGCCGGATATGAAATATTTACCTAACGGGGTTCATCATGCAATCGTACAAAAAAGGACCATAGGATGATTCAAATAAAACACAAGAATGCTATTATACCAACATTCTTGTGTTTTTCTTCTAAAAAAATAGGAATAATTCCTATTATCAACTGTACAAAAAAAGACCATAGAATTTCTAAAGACGAACATTCTCAACTCTCCGTACGATTTAATGCACGTAGCTTCCCATTCTCAAGATCCTTATCATATTGAAAACTGTACTGGCCTACAAAGTTAATATGTTCAAATAATAATGGAGATAAAGATTCAATATCCTGATTTGTATAAGGTATCCCTTCTGCAGTTATTTGTGTCAAAACTTTTTCTAGATATAATGCATTCCAGTAAATAACGGCGTTGGTAACTAATCCTAAAGCAGAAAGTTGTTCTTCCATGCCTTCGTAATACGCTTGATACAGTTTCCCATTCTTCCCAAAATATATTTTTCTACATAGATTATGTCGAGATTCCCCTTTATTTAATTGATTAAGAATCGCTCTAGCATAGTTTTCATCACAATAGTAGCGAAGAAGGTGTTTTGTCTTGTAAATCTTCCCAACCTCTTCAAGTGCTTGCCCTAAACTTGTTGAATGATTTTCTCTACGTAGCGCCCGAATAAGCTCTGTTGCAGAAACAAGGCCTTCTTTTAATGAACCAATCACTTTTAAAATGTCTGCCCAATGTTTTTCGATTAGATCTACTCGAATTGTATTTTTAGAAAATGGATTTAATTCTTTATAATCAGCTTGTTTATTTGTCCGCCAGATCTTTGAATTTCCTGAATCTGCGATTCGAGGACTAAATTGATACCCTAATAATCCAAAAAGACCAAATACGAGATCGCTGTACCCAGCTGTATCTGTAGAGATTTGTTGTATGGACAGTTCGCTTGATTGCTCCAGCAATCCTTCTAAAATGTATAAAGAATCTCTTTCCGTCCCTGGAATAGCCATTCCCTGAAAGCCAATGTAGTGATCAGAAACAAAATTATAATAAGTAATGCCCTTATGTCCTTTACCGTAATACTTATTATTTGCTTTACTATAGATTGATTTTCTAGGCGTAACGTAGCGGATACCGTCTGCTGAAGCTACTGTTCCATCACCCCAATAGGCAGCCATATCTAATTGATTATACGAAGTGGTAATACAATTATTGGCAGCAATTAACGTTTCTAATCGTTCATAGTTTAGGCGGACATAAGAAAGTCGCCCTTGTTTTAAGCTTGCTACATTCTTTTTAGAAACTGAACCAATGCCAATATTCGTTGCTTCTGCAAGCAACACAGCCATCATACTAATATCTAAGTCAGTCATTCGGGTTTCGTTTTGACTAATATGATAAAAATATTGGGTAAGATCTAGTCTCTGATTAATTTCCATTAATAAATCCGCCAAATCAATCGCAGGCATCAACTCTTTTACTCGTTTTAAGAATCGTTTAAATTCTTTTGTTTCTCTCTTCTTTCGAATAGTAGAAACAACCAAGTGATCTTTCTCAATTCTAGCCATCGTATTTTTAGACCACTCTTGAAGCGTGTGATCGTAAGATAAATGAAGTTCGCTCGAAAGTTTCTGAATGGCTTTTTTGGGATTTTCAGATAAATTTAACTGCTTTAGTAGAGGATCTCTTCTGGATTTCCATGTGTCATCTGAGATAAGTTCTGCCATAGGATCTTTAAACGCTCTACTATAAGAGATATAGGCATTATGGTTTTTCAAAGAAGGAACTAGTAAGTCAATAATAACAATGCATAGCGCTCGATTGCACTCGTCAGGATTATTTTCAATAAAATGTTGCCACTTCTTTGGAACAAATTGCTTAACCGCTGAATAATCTTCGAAAGTAAACTTCTTTGGATGACGGTTACAAAGTAAATTCCATAGTGATTTTAGTTGATTACCTTGCTTCGTTTCAGCAAATTGTAAGGGTAAAAGTTCAATCATGTCTGTTAAAAAGCAGGTAAATATAGGATATTTATCAATCAATTCCTTTACAGCCACGGGTTCATAAGTACTTTTAGCAGTTTGTTCTATAAAATCTAATTGATCTTCTAAACTTTCTTCAGTTAATAGCTCTTTTAAGCGGTCTCTCGCTTGCTGATCCGTTAATGCTTCATTTTTCACAATTTCTTTCATTTCTGAAAAAGCTTCAGTTAAAGATAAGGTAGCAGAATCGTATTTTTTCAAGGATTGTTTCCTTTCAGAAAGCTCTTTGTTCTTCGCGTGTGTAAACTTTTCAGAATAGTAAACAATCAATGCTTGAAGCAATTCATCCAATGCTTTTACTCTATAGATAGCAACAAAAGCTACTAAATGGGCAATCTTTTGATTTCCTGTAAAGCGCTGAACGGATTGAGAAGTTGAAACTGCTGTGTATTCTGCCATTTTCTTTAACCTAGTGTGTGGAATGCCTGATAGATCCCAAGTTTCTGTTTGAAATGCATTTAGTTGTTTTAAACGTTGAAAACCTCGTTCAAGCTCTCTTTTACCTTCTGTAAGAGATTGCTTGAGGTGATCCATCTTGGTAATGGAAGAACCAAATTTATTTGCAGTAACAAGGACTAATAAATCTTCTAGTTGCTTGATTTTTTCCTTCGGAACAGCGGCTACCAACCGCATATAAATCTCTTCTTTTGCTTGATCAAGTGTTGACGCTA
Organism: Enterococcus sp. AZ163; assembly: GCF_050498925.1. Classification (NCBI taxonomy): domain Bacteria; kingdom Bacillati; phylum Bacillota; class Bacilli; order Lactobacillales; family Enterococcaceae; genus Enterococcus; species Enterococcus sp. AZ163. Next base: position 5,564 of record NZ_JBIPAO010000005.1, on the reverse strand, counting down.
CTAATCGTTCAAAAGACGTAATTTTTGGTAGCAAGATATGTTCTGTGAGTAACAAATGAAGAAATTGGTCAATTAAAACACTCTCTCGCTCACTAGTGACCACTGCACGTTCAAAAAGCCAAGCTAGCATTTTTTTCCGTGTTTCACCAGTAAGTTTACGGTAGTTAAACGTGTTCTGAATTTTTTGCTTATGATTTTTTATCGTTGTAGCACTTGTATAGTCATTAACGATATTGGGGTTAAGTTTTAGTTGGCTGGCAACATAGTGAACAACCGTAATCGGAATATCTTCTATTGAATCAAAAAATCCTCCTAAAAAGCGGACAGTTCCTAACTGTAAAGCAAAACCCAGTTTATTGCTATCCGTCCTAGCTTCATTGATTTGTTCCAGATCGATTTCTGAAAAATAAAAGTATTGATCTAATTGCACTATGGATAGCTCTCCTGCATATTGTCGATAAAAATTTCTTTGTTCTTCTTTTAAAACTGCTCTAGGCAATCGTTCACTTCCTTAATTATTCTAAAAAACTAGAGATTTTTAGAATAGTAATTTATTTTTGGGCTTCCGTATAACAGCAAGGTTTCTAAGTTCTAAAAACTCGTTAAAAAAAAGATTATACTATACCCTTGCAAAAAGAAGTCATTTTTTAGATAATAAAAAAATAAAGGAGGACGACTACCGATGATGATTGGCTACGCACGCGTATCAAAAGAAGAACAAAATTTAAATCGGCAAATCGATCAATTAACCGCCTATGGCGCTGAAAAAATAATTCAAGAAAAATATACAGGAACCCGAAGAGATAGGCCAGGGATTGATACACTTTTCAATATTTTACGACCAGGAGATTCTTTAGTGGTTGAAAGTATTTCTAGATTGGGGCGGAATACATTGGACATATTACTGTTAGTTCAGGAATTAACAATGAAAGAAGTGCAATTTATTTCATTAAAAGAAAACATGAATACCGCTACGCCTACAGGAAAGGCTATGCTTCAAATGATGAGTGTGATTTCAGAATTAGAGCGAAATTTATTAGCAGATCGTGTACGTGAAGGTATTGCGGCTAGCAAAAAACGGGGTGTTAAAATGGGCCGACCAAAAGTCACACAAGAAAAACTAGATGTCGCTATCCGCATGTATCAAAGTGGTGAGTATTCAGTAAAAGAAATTGCAGAAACCAACCAACTTTCTTTAGGGACTTTGTATAAAGAACTTAACCGAAGAAAACTTTCTAAGATAAAGAACAAAGCAAGCAAGTGATGGTATTTGCTTGCTTTTATAAATATTTTGTGCAATTAAAGTCGGATTTCGATAGTTTAAATAACTTATTCTTGATATATTTAGATTGGTTGAGTGACTAAAATTAGAAAGAACGAGGAGGAATCATATGAAAAAGAAACTATCCACATATTTGAGTTTGTTGGTAATGATAAGTTCATTCATTACGACACCGCTAACCGTTTTAGCGGAAACAACAAGCACTACTAATAGTACGCAGCAAACACAAGCTGACAGTACAAAACTTGAAGAATCGATCACAAAAGAAACGGAGGTAAGTAATGCTTCGCAAGTAGAAAGTCCGGTTAAAGAAACCACAGAGACCACGACAAATGATTCCTCTACTTTAGAGAGCACGCAAACAGATCGAAAACAAGCATCAGAAACTACTCAATCAACGGATCAACAAACCCGTGCGCCAAATCAAACTGGAAGTATAAAAAAGTCTACGTTAAAGATACTTGAAAATAGCTTAAGTGTAACATCATCTATCAGTTATCCCCCCGGACAAAATTACATGACAGCCACTTCAGATTGGTTGAAAGTAACTATGAATTTAACATTACCACCTATGAAAACAGGAGAGACAATACAATTAACCGTAGCTAATTCAGAATGGGATTATTCTACAGAACCTTTTATTGTTGGGGATTATACAATAACACCTGATAGCAAAAAAGATGGAACTTTTAGCATAAAAGCAAATACAGATACTGGAACAGAATCTATAGTGGTAAACATTAACATTAGATACAAGGAAAATATTTCATCCTCTAAAGAAATAAAGGAAATACCAATATCTATTCAATATCAAAATCAAGTTAGTAATGATAGTAAGAGCGTCGAAGTTCATAGATTTGCAGATACTGTACCAAAAAACGAAATTATCAAGAAAGTAGCCTACGGAATAGATAAAAACGGAAATGCTTTATGGGGATTATTTCTTAATTACAATAATTTTAATTTAAGAGGAACAGATACTGCCCCTTTTATATTTAAAGATATTTCAAATAAGGGACAAAAAATAATCCCAGAATCAATTCTGGCATATAATGTATCGAATCCTAAAGTTGAAATTGACGGAGCATTAGAAAGAAATACATTACATGATGATTACAATTACAATTTGTCAAAATATTTAATGGATAACACAGAAAATGGAATTATTGACATTATGTCAACTTCCTCTAATCCCATTGGACTTGATGATATAACAAAATCCTTTTATATCTTTTTTGCAACAAAGCCAGATAAACAAATCGAATCTGGAGAAATCCTTTCGAATAAGGTTGATATTCAAATAGTAGGAGAAAACGGAGAGACACAAAAAGATGATAGTGAAGCTTCGGTCACTGTCCCCCCTAATAATAACGGAGATCAATTTATTAAGATATCGGGGACAAAAACCTGGAACGATGCCAACAATCAAGATGGCAAACGACCGGACAAAATTACCGTGAACCTCCTTGCAGATGGTGAACAAGTGGCGACAAAAGAAGTCACAGAAGCCGACGGCTGGAACTATGAATTTAAGGATCTACCAAAATTCAAAGACGGCAACGAAATTGTCTATACGGTGACTGAAAATCAAGTGGCGGATTACAATACTGAAGTTAAAGGATTTAATCTTACCAACCGCTATACACCCGGTAAAACAAGCGTCTCTGTGACGAAGAAATGGGAAGATGCCAATAACCAAGATGGCAAACGGCCAAACAGTATCCAAGTACAATTGTTAGCGGATGGCAAAAAACAAGGCGACGTAGTGGAACTAAACGCAGCCAACAACTGGACTACAACGTGGAATGACTTGCCGCAAAAAGCCAATGGGAAAGACATTGCCTACACCATTGAAGAAGTAAAAGTCCCTGGTTATACCACGACTGTGAACGATACGGATAAAGGAAATATTCTCTTAACCAACACTTACACACCAGAAACAACAGAAGTCAAAGGGACAAAAACTTGGAACGATGCCAACAATCAAGATGGCAAACGACCGGACAAAATTACCGTGAACCTCCTTGCAGATGGTGAACAAGTGGCGACAAAAGAAGTCACAGAAGCCGACGGCTGGAACTATAAATTTAAGGATCTACCAAAATTCAAAGACGGCAACGAAATTGTCTATACGGTGACTGAAAATCAAGTGGCGGATTACAATACTGAAGTTAAAGGATTTAATCTTACCAACCGCTATACACCCGGTAAAACAAGCGTCTCTGTGACGAAGAAATGGGAAGATGCCAATAACCAAGATGGCAAACGGCCAAACAGTATCCAAGTACAATTGTTAGCGGATGGCAAAAAACAAGGCGACGTAGTGGAACTAAACGCAGCCAACAACTGGACTACAACGTGGAATGACTTGACGCAAAAAGCCAATGGGAAAGACATTGCCTACACCATTGAAGAAGTAAAAGTCCCTGGTTATACCACGACTGTGAACGATACGGATAAAGGAAATATTCTCTTAACCAACACTTACACACCAGAAACAACAGAAGTCAAAGGGACAAAAACTTGGAACGATGCCAATAATCAAGATGGCAAACGACCGGACAAAATTACCGTGAACCTCCTTGCAGATGGTGAACAAGTGGCGACAAAAGAAGTCACAGAAGCCGACGGCTGGAACTATGAATTTAAGGATCTACCAAAATTCAAAGACGGACAAGAGATCGTTTATACGGTGACTGAAAATACTGTAAAAGATTATACAACTAAGATTAAGGGCTACAATATTACCAATACGTATAATCCAGGAAAAATTAGTGGGACTGTAACCAAGCGTTGGGAAGATGCTAATAATCAAGATGGACTTCGTCCAGACAGTATCAAGATTCAATTATATGCTAATGGAAAAAAACAAGGTCAGCCTGTTGAATTAACTGAAAAAGGACATTGGACCTATTCTTGGAAAGAATTAGACGCAACAGATAAAGATGGAAAAGGAATTCACTATTCAATCAAAGAAGTTGATGTCGTTAATGGCTATGCTGCAACAATCACAGGTGAAAACACAGGAAATCTGTTAATTACCAATACGCATACGCCAACAACTCCTAACAAACCAAAAACACCGACAAAATCTGAGACACCAAGCACACCTGGGAAACATTTACCGAAAACAGGAGAAATAAACGCCATTTGGTGGACTGTAGTAGGTGCACTGTTGATTAGTAGTATCGGTGGGTATCTTTATTTTAGAAAAAAAGTAGAACGTTAGAAGAAGCTAAACGTTAAATCAAAAACGAATGATTAACATTTAAATCATGTTGTTCGTTCGTTTTTCTATGGTCCTTTTTTGTACGGTTGCATGATGAACCCCAAAGAGTCTATGTAACCGAGGTTGTTGCTGATGGGTTTCAGCTTCTTTAGCAATAAACACGAACGAAATAGCGACCTGGCACAAGCCGTTAGGCAGTAAATCACGAACAAACGTCTGACCAGGATGATCGGATCTTGCAGTAAAAACCGAACGGGGCTTAAAGACACTTATTGGATATAAAAATCGCAAATGAAATAAGTGGAAAACCAGCAGCTAAAAACTAGACCCAATAAACAAAAATGCTCCCCAGCGGTATCGGATGCTGGGGAGCTGCTGCTTATTTAAATCCGATTGTTACTTCCTTGCCGACACTTGTTGCAATCTCGTAGAGTACGTTAAAGCTGACGTTCATTGATCCATTCTCGATTCGTGCTATCGTACTTTGCGGCTTTCCTACCTTTTCAGCTAGTTCACGTTGTGTCATGCCTAATTCGTCTCTTAATTGAGCGACAGCAACAGCGACATTAAGTCTTTGTTTTTCTTTTTCAAACTCTGCCGCAAACTGAGGGCTGCTTGCCTTTTTCCGTGCAATTAAATCATTGATGCTGCTTGTCATTTTAATTCCCCTTTCGCATATTGCTCTCTGATCCGTTTAGCGTGTTCAATCTCTTTTCTAGGTGTCTTCTGCGTCTTCTTAGTAAATCCGTGAGTGATCAGGTACTTATTTCCTACTTTTTGGAAATAAATAGCTCGTTGAATGTTATTTCCAACCTTAGAACGCAACTCGTAAAGGTTGGTATCTAATTTTTTAACCCACTCCATTCGTTGTGCAACAAGCAATCCAAGCTCTTGTGTTGATTCAATTGTCGCCAGCAGCTTACTAGAATCTTTGCTTGGTAGCGATTCAAGAAATTCAACGAATTCACTAGTACCGTCCGGTCTTTCTATAAAACGAAACTCTGGTTTTTCCATATACTTATGATAGCATACGCGCTATCAAAAATCAAACTA
>NZ_JBIPAO010000004.1:0-49818 GCF_050498925.1 Enterococcus sp. AZ163 | reverse complement strand
AATGGCTCGAAAAACTGTATTGAGAAATTTGCTATCTAAGTGGGGAATCCTTTCTATTGAAATGCAGAAAGCGACAATCAGTGATGAAACGGTCCAAACTATTCAAGACGACGGCAGCATCATTTCTGAAACAACTGTTGAAGACGAAGCACCTGAAATAAAACAAGCTGAGCCTGTAGAAGAGAAAATAAGCGAAGCCACAGAAGAGGAACAAGGTAAAAAGACTGGTAAGGCCGGAAAAGATGTTAAGGAAGAACAAACAGGTCTTTTTGATGATAAACGACCACCATTGAAAGATGAAGACTATCCATTTTAGCAGGGATTCGTTGATCCCTGCTTGCAAGGAGGTGACGCTGTGGCAAGGCCAACAAAACAGGGTATTGACTACTACTCATTAGATGTAAATTTTTTAAAAGACATCAAAGTAAGGAAGATTAGAAGAGCTTGTGGACCACAATCTATCGAAATACTACTTTGCCTGCTGGGTAATATTTACCGTGAAAATGGGTATTACGTTGGGTGGGATGAAGACACAGTGTTCTTAGTTGCTGACGAAGTTGGGGCGAAAGAGGGCTTAGTTGAAGAAGTTGTGGCGAAGGCAATCCAATCTAGATTTTTTGATGAAGATAAGTTCAATGACTATAAAATCTTAACATCTAACGGTATTCAAAAAAGATTCTTTGAAGCGACCTCCAAAAGAAAAGGGGTAAAGATCAAAAAGGAATTTTTAGTTAGTGACGATGTTAACGGTACTTTAACTGTAGTTAATGGTGGTAATAACTACACAACAAGTGATGTTTCGGACGTTGATAATGAACAAAGTAAAGTAAATAAAACTAAAGTAAATAAAAGTAAAACTGTTGCTGAATCTAGTAATACTAAACATTCAGAACAAACCGCCGTTTCATATTGGTTAAACCAAGTGAATCCAGGAGAAGCACCAACCACCATAGAATCAATAAATTATTGGGTTAAGGATTTTAATGGACAGCATGAGATAGTCATTGCAGCCATAGACGAGATGCTTGAAAACAACGTTCGCTCTTACAAATACATTGATAGGGTACTCAAAAGTTGGGAGTCCAAAGGTCTTGATACTTTCAAAAAGGTTCAAAATTATCTTAATGGTCATTACTCAAGTAACCGTAGTAACTCATCGAATAAAGCTCGTTCAGCAAAACTGCTGTTTGACTACTGGTGGGCTGAGAAAATGGGTGGCGAATCTAGTATCGAGTCTTTAGCTAAAAAAAGGAATCTAACGGAGCGTGAAATAGAAATATTGTCCAATGAAATTAAGACAAGGGGGTATGAGAATGCAATATCTTGAAATGCTAAATGCTCTGCAAAAGTTTATCCAGCAACCATCAGCGGAGTATGAGCACGTTAGAAAAATGATTGATAGATTGCATGGTTGCGAAACTGAACCAGAACAGGAGAAGCTATTTATTAGTATGTCCAGAGTGTATATTTTAGGATTCGTTGATAAAAGCCTTTTCTCAAATCCCGATAAATGGCTAGGAAAACCCGCAGCATTTTACCTAGAAAAGCTAAGAACTTATGGGAAAAAGCTTAAGGAGAATGCATATGAAGCAAGAGTCAGCTAAAACAAGGGTAGCACAAGCGAAACAGTCGTCTGACAAAATTTTACTTTGTATTTTCAACTATATTCAGGGATTCGGCTACCCTCCAAATGTTCGAGATATTTGTGAAATCGTAGGGCTAAGTTCTTCTTCAACAGTTCATAAGTACATGAATAGATTAAGAGAGCAAAAATTAATCAACTATGTCGATGGAAAATCAAGAACAACAACCATTACGGCAAAAGGACACAAATTAGTTCACGAGTTGCTAAATCAGCATAAGAAATTGTCTTTATGAAGAAATACTTAACATAAGTATTAAGCTAAAAATCTAACATTGATTTATAAAATTAAAAATTTAAGGAGTATAAAAGATGAAGCTAACTGACAAATTCAAACTAATCGAAATTGGAAACATCGAAAAAAAACCACGCATGCTTGTTTCAAAACACAACATCAGATTTAATAAACCGTTGTCTGAACAGATGGATTATACGGAGCATGTAAAAATATATTTAAACCAAGAAGAACAGCTTCTGGCGATCGTGCCTTGTGTAAAGAATACGATTGGAGCAACAAAATTTTATAAAAAAGAAAATAGAAAGTGCAAGAATCCTACATGGTCTAATCAAAGATTTATTCATCTTATCGAAAAAATAAATGGATGGGATTTACAAAAAAACAGTTATGGATTATATCCTGGTAAGTTAGACGAAGGCGGAATTTATTTTGATTTTTCTAAAGCAAAAGTAATCCCAAAAACTTAAAAGTCACTTAATTAATGCAAGAAACACTGAAGAACCTAGCGTCTATTTGCTGAAAGGATGACTTTCTATGAAAACTAAAGAAGCGAAAGAAATACTTGTTGAAAGAATTATTGCAGACATGGAACCGATGCTTAATGTTAACCAATTGCAAAAATTACAAGTAGTAATGACTATTCAAATGTCGAAGTTTTCAGTTGAGGAAAGTAAAAATGAAATAGTTATTTACGATGAGACGTCGGACATTGCCGCCTATAAGCAATTCTTCATTTCGAAGAAATTGGCCGGATTATCTGACAGAACTATAGAACTGTACATGTATACGATTGATAAATTCGTGCGTACTGTTAGGAAGTCATTTTCAGAAATTACTACAACAGATATTCGTCTTTATGTAGCTAACCGTAATGTCGTTGATGGACTTAGTAGCGCATCATTAGATCGTGAACGTGGTTGTATCTGCAGATTCTTTCGTTGGTTGCACGACGAGAATTATATTCCAACCGATCCTGGCAAACGTGTTGAAAAAATTAAGGTAGAAAAGCGACTGAAGAAGGCTTTCACACCTATAGAAGTAGAATTACTGCGCCGATCAGCTAAAAATAGTAAGCAGCGCCTAGTGATTGAAATGCTGTTGAGTACCGGGTGTCGAGTGTCTGAGGTAATAGCACTTGAGTTCGAGAATTACGATTTAGCTAGTAACAGCTGTAGCGTGATCGGGAAAGGTTCGAAAGAACGCCGGGTCTTCTTCAACGCAAAAAACTGTTGTAGCGATGAAAGAGTATTTGCAGGAAAAGCCGCATATGACCGGTCCGATTCTTTACGGGAAATACGATGGTGATCGAATGACAAAGAGTGGAATTCAGAAAATGGTGAAAGAAATCGGCGGCCGTGTTGGTATATACGCACATCCGCACAAATTCCGTAGAACAGCGGCAACCTTGGCAATTAAACGAGGCATGCAGCTAAACGATGTCCGCAGGTTCCTAGGCCACGATGATATGAACACGACTTTGCAATATTTGGATTTGGGCGATAGTGACATGAAGATGCTGCATGATAAATATGTGAATTAGTGGAAGAAAGTATGGAATGGAGGAAAAATAATGATTTATAAAGATTTTAGAAAGACAACAGGAAATTTTCCAAACGATGATAATGATGCAGCGGCGATTCTACCTTTGTATCAAGAAGGAAAAATGGTAAAAGGAATTGCTATTGGCGTAACTAAAGAGTGGCTTGATGATATTCTAATAGACCAACTACAGGAACTTGATCTGGATATGTATGTAGATGAATATCTAGATCAATTGGAAATGTCAGAGGAAAATGTGATGGAAATACTAGAATGGCTGGAAATACGTGTAGAAGGTACTCCATATCATATTATTTATGAAGTGTTTTAAAAGAGAATTATCCGATTTAAACAGATTCGGTTAACGACCGATGAAGCAGAGAAAAAGGAGTGGATAAGTGGTGGATGAAAAAGAACAAGTCAGCTGGTTGATGAATAGCTATGTCACTAAACTGATTGCTGGGGAGACCGAAAAGACTGCCTTAGCAGTAACGATAAGTCAGTATTGTGATTCTGAACTATTCTCTAAAGATGTCGTTAAGGAATTTATGAGAAAAGCAATGGATCATGATATAGAGTCGTTTTGGAACGAGTATGACCAAGCTACCACTGAAGGATAGTCTGATCAAGACCGAAAGTAAGGAGTGATTACATTGTCAGCAACAATTTTCGGCGATGATAATGAATATATCGAAATTAAAAAATCTGGTGATCATATCATTTTAGATTTGGGGTTATATGATTCAGAGGATCAAGTTGTTACTCAGACCGAACGGGTAAGTTTTACAAAAACACAAATAAAAAAAGTAATTAGAGAACTGGAAAGTTTGACTAAGGGGGAAAATGAAATGACACATAAAACAATTAAAGGCGGCATTCAACTTTTTCAAGATAGTAAAGGTGTTTGGGGAACAGAAATCACTCAAAACTTGAAGGAGGATAAAGAACTACGAGTGGTATTCACTAGTATGATTGTTGAAAATTTGGCTCATGAAATGGGTATTCCAGTTCGAGATATGGCAGAAATGTTGGCGGACAACGCTGAAAAAAATCCTATGGTTTTTGGAGAAGATGAAAAAACAGTAAATGAAACGTATTTTGAGTATGGTGAACGATTCGATGCTAAAAACTTAAGCGCGGCTGAAGATAAGTTTTTGGATAAAGCCTGGGGTGGGGCATTCGCTAATTTTCTAAAAGCGGATCAAAACCTTAGTGATGCCGAAGTGAAGATCGATGTAGTTGAAGTGCTTCAGGAAATCGAAGATAAAAGCAATGGTTACGTTAAAGAAGTGTCTAAGCTAGAAAATGGAATGACTATGACCTTTGAAGTTTGGATGACCGAGGATGAAGAAAATCCGTTTTTGGGACAGTTAACCATTGTACGCTAACCAAGGATAGTAAGGAATAGGAGGTCGTTTATTTGGATTCAAAAAACTCTGATGAACAGCTTTACTATCTCAAATATACCAGAGGATATTTGGTTTATTTGAAGGATGATAAAGGTCGTAGAATAAAAACAACTTTTTCTGAGTTTTACGATAAGTATGATCCAGAGAAAGAAATAAACCTACATGATCTTGTTGAACTGATACCGCTTAATCCCAAGTATGAAGCTGCAATGGATAAAAAAGAGCTAGAACTTGCAATTTACAAAGAAAATAATGTTGATCCATATCAAATGGAACTATTTTAAAGCAAGGAAAGCAAGGGGGAGAACATGTACTATCAGCTGATGGTTGTAGATGGTGACGAGGAATTTGATGTAGATTCTTATAATACTAAAGAAGAAGCCGAGGATTGTATCGCTGCTGCTGAAGGGATGTACTTAGGAATGGATTATGCTTATGTGAAAGCGTCCGAAGACAAGAATAGTAGGGAGGAATAAGAATGCCAGTTAAGGGAATTAGCAAGTTTGAGTCAGAAATTTTTTATGGAGATTGGCGTAACTGGGCTGGTCTAAATAAGCAGAAATACACCAAAGAAGAAGCAATCAAGGCGTGGCGCGAAGAGTTGTTTGGGTTGGACTCAGATGTACCTTACGTGGTAGAAGATGCTTTTGTGCGTTACCGTGTAGGGCAAACAGAAGACCATGAACCGTGTGCAGGCTGGTGGCTTGAGTGGAAGGATAACGGTAGTAAGTCAGTTCCAGCATGGTCGGTCAGACGGCAAGAGTTATGGGAACAGCAAGAAGAACATTTCTAGTAACCACCAGTAGTATGGAGAAAGAGAGGTAATTATTCTATGGATGATCAGTATGAAGATAAAATCCATGATTTGTTGCTCCAACAAGAGCCAGTAGATGGCTATTATTTTGTAGGTGATTGGGAGATTACAGATAAGCCTGAATGGTGTGGGGAGCCTAATAGTGATCCTATTCTTGTAGATGAAACATTAAGTAAACGATCGTATTCGGATTTTCATACAGTTGATGCACTATATTCTAGTTTCAAAGGTCGTGCCGCACAGGAAATATTGGGTACTGGCAAGTTTGTAGTTTTCACAGGCTCACTTAGAAGTGATCTTGGCGAGTTTTGGGAGCTAACTGCAAGCTTGATGTAGCTACATTTGTGAAAGGAAGAATAGATTATGCATGATAAAGAGCGAAATGAACTTGTAAACAAGATTTCCAGCAAAATACATGATGAGGTTGATAAAGGATTGTCCGAAGTGTCCGCTGATTTACATTTCAGCAATCAGTCTAATGGAGTTACTGGGGCTAACGGATTTCGCTTTGGGCCTGATGAAATGTCAGATTATATAAGCGAATTAATGAATGATGTGGCTAATAATTTAATTGGTCAGATAGTCCACTAACTCAGCATTGAAAGGAAGGAATGATTAAATGAACAGTAGCAACTATCAGATTGCACGATTAGATAATAAGAGATTCGTGATTATGGATAACTATCAATCAATGGCCGAGTTCTGGAAAAGAGATGCTGGTGGTATAACAGTTCAGTATACGCTGGGGTTTCAAGCGATGGACATGCCGGATAAAGTCATTTGCATGGCACAACTACAAAGGTTTTGTGATAGAGAACTGTTAAATAATCGTAGCAAGAAGGATGCCAAGATGCTCGATGCTTTGGAACAAGCGAATGATTTAGCTGTTAAGTTGCAAGAGGATTATTATCCTCCTGAACAGATTTTTTCCGAAGCAAAAAGATTGTATGACCTGACAATACCATTCGTGGAGGTGCCAAATGAATAAACAGGACTTAATGAACTGGATTGAATCCAGCAAAACGATGATAAAAAAACTAGATTTTACAGATGTTAGCGATGATGATCGAGCTGACTATCTTCAGACTGTAGCTTATAAACTTTTCAAGGAAGTTGAAGGAATGATTAGTGAACTAGATGAATCACAACCAATCAAAATACCTCGATTTATAGCGAGTGAATTAGACGTATTTACTGGTGGCAGGTTAAAAGAAGACTTGGTTAGAGACATATGCTTAGCTTTCCAAGGTTACTCTAGCGGAACTCCATTCAGTATAAAAACGATTGAGTGGTGCCATAAAGGTAACAATCTTAGAAAAATGATTGATGCTATATGGAACGATTACCGAGTTGAAGAACCAAAATGGGTTGTTAAGGCTCATCATCCCAGTTTGAACGAGGGACTAATGTTGTTTTTTCAGGAGTTTGATGGCGAAGAACATCCCTTCGACTTTAGCTGGTGCTGTTTAAGAGAAGAATCATATCATTTCACCGACTTAAAACAGGCTGAAGCTGTTGCTTACTTAATAAAAGGCATAGTCGAACCAGTGGAGGTGGCGGAATGATATTGACTGGGAAAGAATACACCAGTGATGAAGCCAGAGACTACTTTAAAGAATTAGGACTTAGCTATGAAAAGATTTATGAAGCTGATATCTGGAATCTACTAGCATTTATTTCTGGTGAGCTGGCAAATATTGATAAGACAACTGATACATTGCCTATGAAAATAGTAATCAAATCGGTGAAGATTGATGCCGACTGTGATGGACTAAAAAGTGCATTTTTCGAAGTGTCGGGGCCTTACTTTGACCGACGTGAAGGGATTAGTTTTAACCGTGACGGCTATATTGGTTTTGCTGGTTGGGCCAGCACAAACAACCTACAGCCATTTATTAGAGGGTTTATGCACTGGTGTAAAGCTACAGCAGAAGAGGTGGCGGATTGAAAAAGTATTTAGGGGAGCTTTCTTTTGCGATGGTAAAAGTCTTCAAAGAAGTGATTGAGTTTATAAAGTATTGCAGCAAAGACTTGGAATCTGAGGGGAAAACATGGAAAGACTATTTCCACTAACCGACGCTTGAAAGGAGAAGTTTATGAATAAAATTAAGATTGCAGCAGAGGATATCGCATTTATTATTGATGGGGTCATCTATGGTGAGGGAGAAGGATTCGAAGATATGACACAAGAAGAGTGTGACGCTTTAGAATCTTTTGCAGGCAAACTGCGAGAATCGAAAAAAGATTTCATGATTATGATTAACAATAATTAAGTAACGCGACGTTAAAAGAAACATAGGAAGTGACGACTCATGCAGGCGATATTTAAATTATACAGAGAAGGGTTTAGCCAGTCAGTTGAAGTGGGAGAACTCTTTGACTATAAAGATGAAGGCTATGTGTTGACCCACATTCTTGAGATGAAAAGATTGTATAGCAAGTCCTCACGAATCGAAGTTGAAGGTATTGCTCAAAAGATCGGCAGCCAGTCAGACTATTCAAAATATGAACCAGTTAGTGTTTTTGAACGTAAATACATTAAGTGCGAATTTACAAATGAAAATCCACTGTACAGAGTCGGTGATCCTTTTGTATATAAGGGTGTCTGCGGACAAATTGAGTGTATTGAATCAATCCGCTATGAGTTCGTGGACATGGTGATTAAATACCATGCAAGATTGTTTCGGCCATGGAGTAAAGCTGAGATGGATCAAGCTGTTAAGAATTATAGGATGTCTAAGTTCAAAGTAATAGGTTAGGAGATGCAGCAATGAGAACCGAAATTGAAATACAAAAAGAAAATGTCACAATCCTGATAAATTTAATCAAAGAAAATCCTGAATTGAAAATTTTATCGATGGTTGATGGCGAAGTTGTGGCAGGAGATGATTTCTGCCATTGGGCAGGTTCGTTTGGTAAATCCGAAGTAGATTATATCTGGAATAATGGTGTAAAAATTTATTTCAAATCTGCCGATGAAGAAGAACTTATCGAAAATGAAGTAGAAAAGATTGAGGATTCAGCGGAATTATTCCATGAAAGCCATCCAATGTGGCGGACAATCGAAGACCGTGCCAAAGAACGTGTTGAACAGTATCAATGGGAAAAAGTAATTGTCGTGTGGATAGGATTGCCGTAGGAAGGAGATTTTAAGAATGGGAGTAAATATTGATTTACACAGTTATGATTATGAACCTCTTCTTGAAGGAATTAAAAACTATGTTGGAACTGAAGACACAAATGAAATCGATAAGATTCTTCGTGCTTGCGGAAGTGTGATCGATGGTAAATATATCATTCTAAATAATGAATTATGGGACGGATATAGCCCTTACTACAATGTAGCAGGAGCTTTAGATCGTCATTTCAAATCCGATGATGTTTTTGGGGAAGTATTTTGTACGTTCGACAACAAATATGGCCATGAGAATTTAATAAATGCTTGTGATTCGCCAGATGAAATACTTGAGGAATTGAATCTCGGAGTCCACTAACGTCGGGTTAAATAGAACCGCGGTTGTGAAAAAACGAAAGAAATTGTATTAAAGTTGTAAAAAATAGAAAAAGCTTTATATCAACGTTTTATGTCATTGCAACCAGATTACAAGAATAGCTAGATTCTTGCAACAAAAAAAGCACTAAGCGTTCGCTCAATGCTAAAAGGATTAACTGGTCATTAATCATTATAGCATAAGGAGCGATCGTCTTGGAACTTTTGGATAGTATTGACAACAAAAAAGCGAAGCAGAAAGCCAAACGTGTGTTAGCATGTTATCGTCGCCTGAAGAGAATAGCTGGTCAACATGAAATTAATTTACGATCGCCAATTATTAGCGATATGCCCAGAACTCCCGGTTCATTTAACAATAAGGCTGAGGATGCAACGTGTATTAGAGTAGATGCTGAGAACGAGTTACTAGCGATTGAATATGCTTTGAAAAATATCTCCGCGATGGGAGAAAAAGTGCTAAGACTATCTTATTGCGATTCCGACATATTAACGATCTTTGCTATCAGCAGAGAAATCCCCTGTTCTGAACGAACAGTTAAAAATTTGAAATCAGAAGCATTAATGGAGTTTGCTGAAGCATACAGAAATGGCAAACTCATGGAGGAATCAAAAGTGAGGAAATAAATTGCCCTTTTTTTGCCCTTTTTCTGCCCTTTTTGTTCGGAAAAGCGTGTTATGATAGTAGAGTAAATAACTATGAGGAAGGGAGGGACAGCTCCGTCTCTCCTCAATTATTTACGATCATGTTCAGGCGGCGCACAAATTATTGTAGAGGAGATGAAACGCTCCATTCTTCGTTAATTTCGACACGTGCTGCCTGTTTTTACATACAAGATCGCTCACGCGGTCTTTTTATTTTAGTGAGGTGTCTGTATGAATGAGTTGCTAAAAAATAGAAAAAGATTTTTAAAAGTAGAAGTATTACCATTTTGGAAAAGATGGAAGTGTCAGCACGATTATGTCTATCTTGGGATTGATAATCAACATAAGATTTTCGGATGTATGAAATGTGGAAAGATAGATAATAGATAGATCATTCATCCGAGTGGTCTTTTTATTTTGGGGGGATCAAATGACTTCGAAAGTTGATTTAGTTTTGAACGGTGTTTTGTACTGTTTAAAAGGAATGCTTGTTTCGGTAAAAGAAAAAACTGGGAAGTACTCCATTGTCGAGCGAACTGAAATAGTTAATGAGAAGCCAAAGATTATTAGTTTCAAAGTGAGCAATGAATTTATGGCATTGTATTTTGAGGAGGAAAAGAAATGAGTAAACCATTAACCGAGAACGAACCTGAAGTAAAAGTAGATAGATCAATAATTCAAAAGGGAGTTCTAAATAGCGCGCTCGCTCTATTAGGGCAGATTGATATAGATGACGTATCTGATGTAAATTTAACGACTAGCAATTTGTGTGGATGCTTCGAGGTAAATTTAAGCGTTGAATTTAAAACGGCTGAAGAATGATCACTTGTTGAGTGGTCTTTTTATTTTGCGAGAATAGCCAAGAGGTAAGGCGGAGGTCTGCAAAACCTTAATCACGGGTTCGAATCCCGTTTCTTGCTTAAGGGGGTGAGGGTATGGCGAATAATGAAATAAGGAATCAACAAAAAGATTTTGTTAAGCATTATTTAGCCTTACGAAAAAAGAACGCAACTCAAGCAGCGATTAATGCAGGGTACAGTGAGAAAACGGCATCTAGCCAAGCCTCGCAACTCCTTAAGAATCCTAAAGTTTTAGAATATTTGAAAAGTGAAGAAGAAGCATTAACTCAAGCTTTGTGGGATGAATTTACTTTTGACGCTTTAGAGGCTAGAAAAGTGTTGTATGAGGTCATGAGTGACCCGATGTCAAAAGACAGCGACAGGCTTGCGGCTGCTAAAGATTTGCTGGATCGAGCTGGGTTTAAATCGGCGGATAAAGTCGAGTACTCGGGAAAGGATGGAGAACCAGTGACGTTCAAGATTGAGCTATGAGTTTAGGATTCAGTAGTTCAAGAGATGTGATCAGCAAGCACAAACCGTTATTTGATCGAATAGCAGGCAAAAATGATATAGATACCTTTGTTCTTTCGGGCGGTCGTGCAAGTTTCAAATCATATGACATATGCTTAGCGATCATTATGGATATTCTGATTCATGCAGAGAGAGGGCAACAAGCAAATGCTGTTGTTTTCATGCAGAAAAAGGAAGAGATACGCGACGGTGTGCACAAACAGTTTGAAACAGTTACGGAAGATTTGGGAATAGAAAACCTATTTAAAATTAGGTATCAGCCTTTGGAAATTAGGTTTTTGCAGAATGATTCTGTCATTAAGTTTTATGGGTTAAATAAGCAAGAGGGTAAAAAGGCTAACGCAATCGATAATATAGCATGGCTATGGTTTGAAGAATTCGATCAGTTTCAGAGTCAAGAGAGTGTCGATCCGACGCTCGATACGTTCATGCGCCATTCAATTAAAGGTGAAAGAATTAAGACAGTTTATAGTTTTAACCCACCAAGAAGCCGTCATCACTGGGTATTTGAGTACTTAGACAGATTAAAGGCTGAACGAATTCATACAACTTATCTTGATGATGATACAGGTAAGAATTTGCTACCAACACAAATGCTTGAAAAGATAGAAGCGACAAAAGAGGCTGATCCAGCTTGGTATAGCTGGAACTACCTTGGGATTGTCCCAAAAGATGTGGAAACGGATTTTCCTAGCCTCATTGCAGCTGATCAAGAGCTTGACCTTGGCGAAGATGATTACATCTTTATTGGTATTGATGCGGCTACTAGAGGGCAGGACGGTACCAGAGCATGTGCTGTAGCCTTTAACAAGGTTACCCTTGAAATCAAACTATTAGGGTTTGAGTCTTTCGATGATATTTGGATAGATGGTTATACGTCTCAAAAGGTTGGGTCTGATATAGCAAACTTCGCTCGTTCAATTAATGCCAACGCGGTATATGTCGATCCGATGCAAGGACAACACATTATTGATTACCTTGTCATTAATGTGCCTGAGATCATCACTAAGGCGATCAACTTTGGTTCTAAGGTTTCAGACCATGCGAAAGGAAAAGCGGTTCTAGCGATCAATAGGCGTGCAGAAATGTACATCAATGCTAGCGATCAACTTAAATCAAAACGAGTAATCGCTTATTGTGACAAGTCAGAACTAGAACGGCAGCTTAATGCAACTGAGTTTGAAATGGACGCGAAGAAAATTAAAGTTATTCCGAAGGACATTATCAGGCAACGCATCGGCAAGTCTCCTGACGAGGCGGATAGTTTTGTGTTAGCTATCCAGGCGGTTTACGAAACAATGAAACTATAAAATAACTATTGTTAAGTTCCTTTGGCGTTAGTTAACATAATAACCCTTAACTGAAGTAGTAATGGTACCAAGGGATACAGAGGTTTACTTTGTGAAATTAAATTGGTATAGGTGAAAAGTGTAGTGGTAGCAAGAGTTTTCTTTGTTGCGACATTGTGAATTCACAAGCTTTTTTGATTAATTGAATAACAAATTTATATATATTACGGAGGAGGTGGTAATTTGGTAAGTAATCCTGTATGTCCACAATGTGAAAAACGCGGCTGTCATGGCGAGTGTGAAAACTACATCTTAGAAATGATCGAACATGAAGCTAGTCGTGATGAATTTGATCGACTATTCAAAGAAATACCAAAGTTTAGATATGTGCTTAATGAAAAAGTTAATGCAATTTTCGGTACTGATTTAGAAGTCGCTGCTGAATCGGAAGTATCGGAGACTGAAACGGAGAAGTTTAGCACGTTTCTTTATTCAACTAACGCAAATGGGAACACTAACTTATACGAAATAAAGAAGGCGCTCAAAGAAAAGGAGATTTTCGGAGAGGGCTATTTATTTTTTGATGGAAAGGATGCTTATGCGCTTGACCAGTCTAAAATTACTGCGTACCAAGAAAACGACAAAGATCCAATCATTGACAAGATTGAATATTATACAGTCGGAGAAGTCGATGTTCCGCCGAAACTTGAATTCGACAGTACAGGCTTTATTAAGCGAGAAGGCGGGTACATTATATCTCCAGATAATATTATCAAATTCAAGTCAGATAGTTATGCGCTGAACTCAGATTTAAAACAGCTTCAAATTTTATTAGAAATTAATCGGAAGATTTACGACAGCACAACGAAACGGGATTATGGAGACATTTTTTTGCTTACAAGCGCTTCAAAAGGGAGCCCTGTATCAGTGGTAGCAAAAAGAGTAAAGGATACAGTAAACGAAGCGATCGAAAAAATGAGAGAGCATGTGGCTAATCTAATAAAGAAGAATAAAGTAGATGATTCGAATGTTGTCATACTTGATGAAACCTACAAAGAAGTAAAACAGGTTTCCCCGGTTACTACTGTTAAGGATTATCAATTCATTTGGGAGAATCAAGACGACATTATCACCTCAGTGTTCAATTTTCCGATGTTACTTGCTGGCCTTGGTGATGAAGCAGGAAATGTCAGCAAAGAGGCTTTACTTAAAGAGGCTAGAGCAAATACACTTACGCCGATTAAGTCAGATACTGCCAACGCATTAAGTAAGATTGCTAAAAAATTATGTGGAGATGAGTATTATTTAAGATTTAGGGATTACAGCGAAGTTAATGCGGGATATATGGAAGATACGGTTGCTAATAAAGATTGATAAATTGACCTGCCACACGTCGTGAAACTGGGTGGAAGGAGCGAAACCAATGTTAGCACTAAAATCGAAAAATGGGAACGGAATTGCGATACCTATTGAGGAATTCGACAAAATCCAAAAAAAGAATCTCCAAAAAGTTAAGTACGAGAAGAAACAAATTGCAGAATTAAGCAAGATTTCTACATTTTATCCGGAAGTTCGATATCAAAATGTTGCTCGCGTTAACGAAGATGATTCAATGGATATTATTGTTGATTCTGGGGTTTCAAATGAAATCCATACAGGGTTTCTGCCTAAGCGATTTTATAAAGCATTAAGAGTAAAAAAAGAAAAAAGCCTTCTAAGTTCTAAGTGGAACTTTATTGAAATTGTTCAGATTTCGGAAAAAGAGATTATATCTCAATTCAATCAAACAGTACCAATCAAAGAAATTGAACAGATCTTAGAAGCAATTACAAAGAAAGGGGTAAAATACTTTGGCTAAATACACACAAGCAGTACTTCATTCCAACGGGGAAAAAACTACATTCACTACTAACGAAGACGCTAAAAATTTACGTGCATTATTAAAGAATGATGGCATGAATTTTTTTGTTTCAAGCGATGGAACTAAAGAATTTGGCGTTACTAATCGTTCATCCCAATTCGTTGAGTTGACTATTGATCCGACAGCTACACCTCTTGCACCAAAACCAAACTGTGACAACTATGGACACTGCCCAGAAAATCCTGAGCCTGATCCAGAGCCGTAGAGGAGGTTGAACGATGGATTTTATTAAAATGACAGTGGATCAACTCAAAGTTTTCCTCGATGAAAACAACGTTGATTACAAAGACGCAAAAGTAAAAGCAGATTATCTTCTACTTGCAGAAACTGTAAAAGTTGATCAAGAAGGTGATTCGGAAGTGAACACTCTAAGTGAGCAGCCAACTAGTATTGCAGAAAAAGTAAAATCTGCTATTAAGATTGAGCGAACAGAGACTAAAAAAGTTGATGATGTTTCATATCTTAAGGGCAGAGACTACAGTCAGCTTACAGTAGGCGAGCGTGCAATGATTAGAGAACAGTCTCCTGAATATCCTGGCAGTGAAAAAGGCGTAGAAGTTCGGGTAACCGATCGATTAGCGACAAATTGGCGTATCGTTAAGCTTGCTGACCAAAGCTACTCTAAATTGCTAAAAGGCGTTCAATATGTACTTTCTCAGGTAGATTATGATGCATTAAAAAATGAACAAGTCAAAGTGAAGACTGAAGCAACTAAAAACAAATGTTGCGGACAGGCTAAATATGAATCGATTGCTTTGCTGGAGGTCCTAAATGATTAAGCTTAGGTTGTCTGGAGTAGTTGGTTACGATATTACCGCCGATGATGTTTCAAACTTTTTGAACGAAAACGATGACAAAGATCTTACAATTTTTTTGAACAGTCCAGGTGGATATGTAATAGACGGATTAGAAATTTATAATTTGCTCAGAGCTTCAGGTCGAAATATCACTACAGTTTTGACCGGAATGGCAGCTAGTATGGGATCAATATTATTCTTAGCTGGAGACAAGCGTATTGCTATGAGCGGCACTTTATTTATGGTCCACAAACCTAGTGGTGTTGCTTGGGGAGATGCTGATGATTTTCGTAAACAAGCTGACTTGTTAGACAAAATGCAGGGTAGCCTACAAGAAATTTATGAAGAACGAGCATCCATTGGAAACCTTGAGCAATTAATCAATGAGGAAAAATGGTTCAATGTTGAAGAGATGATTTCTAACGGAATAGTGAACTCTGATGAACCAGTAAGCTTTGATGGAGTAATTGAAACAGAGGAAAATAATGAAGGCTTGGATAGCCTAGAAAGCGAGAACGTAATGGCAAAAATTGATGATTTAAAAGCGGAAAAGGAAAAATTAGCGGTTGAAAAAGCGCAACTTGAAGAACAGTTAGAGGAAGCTCGTCTAGAAGCTGAATTAGCTACTATGAAAGCTGACGTCGATAAATTAAAGGCTGAGGCTGAAGAAACTTCGGAACTTGTTTCAGAACCAAAGGAAGTTGTTGAGCCGGAAGAAACGATTGAATCGGAGACTGAAGAGGACGATGAAATCGAAACAACCGTTGACCCTGAACTAAGAGAAACTAAAGTGGAAAAAGAAGAGTCAGCGGTAATTGACACCACTAAAACAGTAGCGGTGAAACAAAATAATCAAGTGCCTGCTTACATGCAGGTAGAATCTAAATATTAAGGAGAATGACTGTGAAACCGATTAGAATGTATAAGAATATTACACAAGAAAATGGAGCAACGGTAGTCAAGTCGGATTTAGAAGCACTGTCTATCGAAAATTTAATTGTAGGTGGAAAGCTTGGGAATAATCTTGCCCAAGCTCTTTTTACGTCCATTGTTGAATCTGATGCAGGGTTTGCAGCCCTGATAAATACGCCGCTATCGCGGCAATTAAGAGCTATGCGAGACGCGTCCATTGCTGGTGAAAATGTACCGATCTATGGTGAAGATGCAGACGGGAATTTAACACTAAAAAATATCCCTAAAATGTCTTTCTCTGCCATGACTTCAAACCCTGATGACTGCTGCGTTATTGCGGGTGATTTACAGGTGTGCCAAGATGAAACGATTTTGAAAGCAATTTGCATTGAGAAGTGTGAAAAAGAATTGAATCGAATGGTTGCTGCCGTAAGTGGCGCGAGCACTTCATCTGCTGTTTACGCGGCGTACAAACAAATGTTAATTAGTGAGGGCATTCCAAAAAGTTCTTTACCTACTTTGGCTCAATTCGAACAATTAAGTTTAATTGGCCAATTTATTACGTTAAATATGTTGACGTTTATTAATGGTTTATTATCCGTTGAGCAAAATGGAAATATCGTCAAACGATTCTCCGGTCTAGCACAAGTGTACGCACGTCCAGATGTATTACCTATTTCAGGTTCAGTAGGAATTATCGAAGCATTTAACCAAGTCCTGTGCCGAATGAATATTATCGGCTCTCGCGTATTCGCAGGGGGCTTTTTCTTAGCGTCACGTACTGCGTATGCTGCCATTCAACAAGAAGTTATCGAGAAGCGTGATGGTAAATATCCAACGGGTTGGACGGTTACAGAATCAACTGAAACTGTTAATGGTTTTCAGATGCCTGTTAAAAAATATTATTTCAACAACCTGCCAATCATTGAATCTGATCTAGTTTACGTTGATCCTGATACTTTAGATGGTGACATCTACCTAGTACCTCCGACTGTTGGTATCTTCTCAGGAGTACCTTTGGATATGCCTGGGAACTTTATTCTCCAAGAATGGGAAAAGAAAACTTCACCATTTGTGCATTTTAATGAGAGCGCAACGGCATATCCTGACTGCTGGACTGCTTGCGATCGTTTGACGAACTTTGGTGGAGTAGTGGCTACTGACGCCAATGCTCTACTTAAAATCACAGGTATTTCTGCTGGTTGCGATCCTGAAATGTATCAAGGAATTGAAGGAATGATTAATATTAATTCCTACGCTCCTTTTATCGCCTAGTGTGATTCGTTATGAAAGGAAATACCGAAGAGTTAGAATTTGCAACTGCTTTAGATTTATATGTCCAACAGGTTAAAGAATGCTGCAAATGCTTTGAATGTGCTTCTGAAGAGCAATGGGAACAAGCAGTCATTACAGCCCTGAAGGATTGGGGAAATCTGACATGTGGCAATTGGATAGATGATCATGATATTAACCTTAGAGTTCCAGTTTCTGATCAATGTGGAGGTTGCTGCCCGAACATTTTGAGGGTCAACCTCCCAGAGAACTGGGTCCAAAAAGACACAATCAAAGTCAAAGTCCGGTCATGGTTAGGATTAGAACTGCAGGAGATGCAAGTCGACTATGTTTTCGATGATTATACTCATGATTTGATGATTGATTTGTCTGATGTAATTGACTGCTGTAATCGATGTAAGAATTACGACGTCATCATTGACTATACTGTTGGCACGGATGTAATTCCGCCTGAACTTTGTCGCTGGTTTTGTGCAATTGCTAAAGTTTATATGGATCTTGAAGAGATCGAATGTGCTAGTTGCGGAGCAGCTGACAGCGTGGCGATTGTAGAAGTTGAAGGGACGAAGGACTTATCAGCAACAATTAAATTTCTAGCGATTAAGTATTTTCAATCAGTCATCGATGAGTACTCGCTCTGCTTATTGAAATCATTAAAAGATTGGACGGTGGTTGTTTGATCACGATCGAATATTTAGGTGAAAGCGAAGAAGGTAAAGTCTGCAAACAATGTGGTGGGAAACCTGTCAACGTTCATACGACTCGTAAGAAAATATTCGGGCGCTTATGGGAAGTCGGTAAGCCTCAAGAAGTTTCTCTTGATGACTTCCCACTTTTTATGGAAACCGGATTATTTAAAAAGAAATAAGGAGTGAAGAAATGGCTGAAAACAAAGCTGTAGAAGTAAAAACAAAGAAAAGTAAAACTGATTTGACCTACGCGCAAAAACTTGAAGCTCGTGCGCAGCGTGGATCGATGACGCATCAAAAGAATTTTGCAGTTAATCAAGCAAAAAAGAAAGAAATGGAGGGGAAATAGTTGGGATCGTTATTAGAAAAATGTAAACCTAATTTTAAATCATGCCCAATCGGTAAACTGGATACTAACTCTGTAGCTTATTTTTATAAGCTGCGTGATCCAAACCGATGCAACATTTATGGATTCAAAGCTTCCGAAGCTGCAAAAGCTAGCATTTTGTATTCGTACAATTATGCTGATAAGCCTGATGAAAAAGTTTGCGGACTTGATAAATGCGACATGACTGGAACGTTGTTTGTTACGCCTTCCGAAGCTGGAGCAGAGATTACAACAGAAATCAAAGCAAACAGCGAAGATTTCCAATATGGTTATTTAAGAGTATTCATAAACGGTAACAAAGGAGATGCCTTTGATTTGTCTGTTATGAACATGACTGGTACAGAAGCAAACAAATTTACCGTTGCACTTGAAGAATCTGGATGGAATGCAATTGTTGTAGAACTATTCAATCCTGCTGAAATCGTATCTGGTGGATGGGTAGCTGATAATGGAGCGATCAAACTGGTTATTAACTCGAAGCAGGCTGAACCTTTCCGTTTATCTACGGCAGAACTATTTGAGGATATCTTTGGAATGGTGAAGGATCAAACGATCGGCTTCACCTGTGTGTCCGACTTTTCTGGTGATCCAGCATTGACGCTGACAGAAGATTTATGTGACATTCCTCAATACGACGAAACAGCAACAACAATTGAACGTTCGTTAACTGCTACTAACATCATCGGGGAGCTTGCTGATTTTCATAATATCACCAAGCGTCAAAAGAATTCTGAGCACCTTGTTCAAACTAGGGATAGATTCACGGCTAAAGAGGTTTCTTTGAACGGAATTGACTACGCATCATTTACGATTCCTGAATTAGCTGATATCAAATGTCCGAGATTACTTGTTCAACCGCAAAATTGTGAATTTGACACGCTTTATCACGTTGACATCGATAATGATACAACAACGATTGACCTGCCAGAAGAACAGTTCTTCCGCAAAGGTAATAAAGTCTACATGTCAAAAGCCTATGCAGATACTGAAGTAGTTGTGGCATATCCTATCTGGATTGAAGGAACTGCTTGGGACATCACGACAGAAGACCTTAACAAGCAACATTATCAAATGGAAATGGTAACTCCAATCTGCGGCGATGAATATGTCATTAAGGCAGATAACGTAATGCTGACAGCTTTACCATTTACTTGGACAAATGCAGCGGGAACTTTTACTGTTACTTACTCGATGGCGAAAGACTCATACGGAAAGTACGGAACAATCATTAAAATTGACCAACGGAAATAAAAAAAACTGGGCAACCTATCGTGGGTTGCCCTTATTTTTGGGGATAAAAGTATGAACGATTTGATTGGATTTTTAACACAATTTCATAAAGATGCACCGCCTTTTATCTCGGAAAATGAGGACGGTAGCTATTCTCTCGTAGGGATATCTGACAAAGCGGCTACAGCAAACTTTGATTATGCAGAGCTGGGAAGCTGCAAGTTAACAGCAAAGAATCATAGTGATACTTTACTTGCCCTGATGAACTTCATTATTTTAGTAGACGCTATGAGTGATTCTGAAGAATTGAGTTTCGAAGATGAAGAAGTTAACAGTTTTTTAGAATTCCAATTCTCAGAAGTTCTAAGCAAGTATTTCTGCGAAAACGTAGCTTATTCACACGATTTAGCAATAGCTTTTTTAAAGGACAATCCGCAGTTAGTTAACGAGGCGCTTTATAACGTAACGAAGGATAAGGAACAAATAACTAACGTGGATTACCAATCGATCGTGGATGGTCTGGATGGTACTCAATTCCAAGACCCGTATATAAACATTGCGTACGAGATTGCTAAGGAGTTTAAATTAAGACCATTTGAGGTAATTGAAAATTGGTCTACTGCCGAACTAATTGTTACGTTCGCAAAGCTTGCTAATGACCGTTCGTTAGATTCCTTCTTAAATTGGAAGTATAGCCAACCGAATGCACCTAAACGCAAGCAACCTAAGAAGCAAGCATTTTATTTTGAAGAGATAGGAGAGGAAGAAGAAAATAAAGAAGCTTTACTCGACTGAGTTCAGCTTCTAATTACTTCTATCACCGTCTCTATGCTTTATAAAGTCAATGAAAGTTAAAATTTCTTTCATTTCTTCGTCGGAAATGGTACTATCATCGATTTTTTTTAAAATGTCTTTTCTATATCGAGTATAGTTACGATCTTTACTAATAATATCAATTTTATAACCAACTAAATAATCCACAGAAACATCAAATATTTGAGCCAGTTTTTTTAGATGTTCAGCACTAGGTTCGGTTCGGTCTCTCTCCCAGCTACCAATTGTTTGGTGAGATAGTTTCAATTTAGTTGCTAACTCTTTTTGTGTCAGATTGTTTTTTTGACGAAGTAACTTGATTCTATCTCCAAGCACGAGATCACCCTTTCTGATACGATTATTCGTAATTGGATTATACTACAAAAGGAGGAATAGAATCATTATTTACAACAAAATGAAACTTTACTATTGAAATGCTACAAAATGTAGTTTATCATGTATACATAATGTAGCAGGAGGTGATCGTATGACTAGTACGCTTAAAGACTTAAGAAGATTAACAGGTATGACTCAGAATGAGATGGCGAAGAAAATCAATGTATCTCGAAAAACAGTTAGTGCATGGGAATTAGGGATGAGAAGTCCAAGAATAGCTACTGCCAAAAGAATTGGCAAGATCTTTTGTATTGACTGGAAAATGATTTATGAAGAAAGTGAGGAAGAAAAATGATTCAATTACTTGAAAGATTAATAGTAGGGAAGTAGCGGATAAAGTTGAAAAAAGACATTCAGATTTAGTTAGAGATATAGACACCTATATATCATATATCGATCAAAACGCAGATTTGCGTTCTGATGATTTCTTTATTGAATCTACCTATAAAGCTGGGACAGGCAAAAGCTATAAGTGCTATGAATGTACCAAGCAAGGGTGTGAAATGATTGCTAACAAAATGACAGGTAAAAAAGGAACTCAATTCACAGCATATTATGTTCAACTATTCAATCAAATGGAGCAAAAAGAGCGACAAACTGTTATCCAGTTTCAAATTCCACAGAATTATGCAGAGGCTTTAAGACTGGCAGCAGACCAAGCGGAAGAAAACGAAAAACTTAAAGCCGAAAATGAGATACAGGCGCAACGAATAGCTGAGTATGAGCCAAAGGTAAATTATTTGGATAAGATTCTTTCTTCGAAAAAGACAGTTACAGTCACGCAAATTGCTGCTGACTATGGTATCTCTGCACAGAAGTTAAACAAAATACTTCGGGAAGAACGAGTTCAACGAAAAGTAAACAATCAATGGATTCTTTACCGGAACTATATGAATAATGGTTATACAAAATCTGATACTATAAATATCGTTAGAAGTAACGGTATGCCTGATGTGCAAATGCAAACAAAATGGACACAGAAAGGCAGATTGTTTATCCATGAGCTATTAGAAAAACGTGGAATAATCGCTTTGATGGATATTGATGAACAATAAGAAATTAAATAAAAAATACGCAAAGCGCTGGAACGCTTTACGTATCGGTTAATTAGTTTGACTGCTAATTAACCTTATTATAGCAGAAAACTTAATGAGGTGAAAGATATGAATTGTATTGAATCAGTCAATGAGTTGCTGATCCAACCGTTAATTGCTGATGAATACGGGCTAGAAAACTTATTTGCTTTTAAAGTTGAAGGTGTAGAAATGAACCGTGTGGTGCTTCCTGGATCGTTAGCAATCGTTCATCAAACGAACGAATGGCAAGATGGAAAGATAGTTGCGGTACGTATTGATAATAAACGGATGCTCTTTAGAGCGTGGAGGGAGGACGAGAAAGTCTTGTTTGTCCCTGAGAGTAGAGATGTTTTCCTACGTTCATGGGTATATGATCCAAGTGAGGGTTTAGATGTAGAAATCCTTGGAGAGTATATTTATTCGGTAAATTTTGCTAGTTAAATAGTTTATTAAAGACCTTTTAGAAGGTCTTTTTTTATTACAAAAAGGATGGTGGTAAAAGTGACTAATCCATTTGGCGGAGATGTTTTCGGAGCGATGTGGGAAGCAGTAGAAGAAGAAACGGAAAAACGGGCAGATGAAGCTCTGGAAATAATGAAAGATGTCATAAACAAAAAGACAGGTGCCCTATCTGATGCTGCTGAAAAGGAAAAAATAGGCGATGCCAGCTATTTAGTCGGTATCAATGAAGGAAAACTTATGGCGGATGAACGAAATGCTGGAAATGTTAACTATGTAGCTCCATATTATTACGGTTCCCCACCGCATATTATACGGGCAAAAAATGGAAAGGCGCTCCATTGGCGAGTAAAAGGCAAAGACTATTACGCAAAACTAGTAAGGCACCCTGGCAACAAACCACACAATTTTATCCAAGACACACTAGACAGAATGAGAAAGTAGGAAATTAATCATGACAAAGAATAGAGCAGAAGAATTAAGAGCTGAGCTTGCTTTACTAGAAAAAGAAGAAAGTGTAGAAGCAGGTGGTAAAAAACATAACTTAACTATTATGCAAGATGATGAACAGGTTGATGTAGAAACTTTACCTAAAAAGAGATTAAATTCAGTTGAAAAATCAAAAATAGTTACACAGATTGCTGTTCTTAACGAAATTAAAGAAGAACTTATGGATATTATAAATGATGATAACGCAACAGTATCAGATTGGCTGATGGTGCTACTTGTTCTTGATGAAATCAGTACAGAGGTCTTAGGCATTGTTTATGATGTAAAAGGCACACTTATTCCTTCGTTACCAAATTTCGACTTGTTAGTGATGTTCTTAGAAGAAAATCAATCTTGGATCGGCGATAAAGCAAAACTTGCAATCACTCAAATTAATGCAATTTCAGAAGAAGCAATGGCAATAGAAGAAGCAAAAAAAGAAGCTTAGTAATCATTAATCTTGAGGGAAGGAGGTTTATTTATGGCAGCTAGTGGAGTCGGACAATTTTCAATTAACGTGAAGTCTAACTTGCGTGATTTCTACGGACAACTGACACAAGCACAAAGATCCATGAAAGAATTGACCGATAGAAAAAATCTGCTCCAGGTCGATAGTTCTCAGCTTGATAAACTCAGAGATAAGTCTCAACGTATAGCGGCTGAGATGAAAGAGCTTCGTCAGCAGAAAACCGAGATTAAGCTTGGTATGAAAGACAACGGAGAAATAAGTAAAATAAAAAAAGAGATTTCTGGGGTTAACACAGGTATTGATAACATCAACAAAAAGAAATTAGCTATAAAAGCTAACCCTAAAAGTGTTGTTGATGCCGATGGAATGCTAAAAAAATTGGATAGTTCCTTAAAAACGTTGCAATCAAAAAAGATATCGTTACAGGCCGATTTGAAACATGTCGACAACACAAAGGAGCAACTAAAAGAGCTAGATAGGAATATCGCCAGTCTTAACCGACAAAAATTAGAAGTTGATGCGGAAATCCAACCGATCCGCACGGCGAATGTTGAAATTCATAAAATTGATCAGGAAATCGACCGAATCAATGCCAAAAAGATTGACATAAAAGTTAGTGATTCGTTAAAAAGTATTGGCAACACAATGAGTAAAGCAGGCGACACTATTTTGAGTAAGTTTAACCCACTTACTTCTAAATTGAATCAGATGTTTGGTTTCGGGCTTATTAATAATCTGGTCGATAAAGGAATCAATATGGTCACTGGCTCGGTAGACAGTGCCATAGCTCGTTACGACACATTAAACAATTTTGAAAAAGTAATGTCTAATATGAATATCGGATCAGATGCTGCGGCTAACTCAAAGCAAACATTGATTGAAGGTTTAGATGGCTTGCCTACCGCATTAGATGCAGGTGTTAGTGCCGTACAACGTTTCACATCAAAAAACAAAGACATTGAGAAGTCTACTCAAATGTTTTTAGCAGTCAATAATGCAATGTTAGCAGGCGGAACAAGTGCTGAAACGCAAGCTGGAGCATTAGAGCAACTTTCGCAAGGTTATTCAAAAGGAAAGTTTGAAATGGACGAATGGAAAACCATTACTAACGCGATGCCTGCTCAGCTAGACCAGATAGCTTTGTCTTTTGGGAAGACAGGTTCTGAGTTATACGACGCTTTACAAAGTGGGAATATTTCCATGGATGAGTTCATGGACAGAGTGATTACGCTGAATACCGAAGGAGCAGAAGGATTCAAAAGCTTCAGTGAACAAGCCAAAAATGCAGTTGGCGGTATTCAGACAGGCGTTTCACGAATGAAGAGCGCTGTTACTCGTGGTGTTGCTGATGTAATAACAACAATAGACGAAATAGCTAAAGACAATGGATTAGGTGGCATTTCAGATATTTTATACAATGTAGGCAAAAGTTTTGAGAACGGACTAAAAAGCATATCTAAATTTATTAAAGATAATCAAAATCAAATATTTGAATTCTTTAATTCTATTTATCAGTTCTTGTCAAAACTTGACTATGGTGGATTTATTCAGGGCTTAGGGTCAGGTCTCAAAACATTAGCGGGAGACTTTAAAGCAATCTTGAGTGTGTTCAAACCATTACTTAATGTCGTTAGCGGTGAGGGTAATGCCGAGAAGTTAGGTAAATTGATTCCTAGAATTTTTGAACTTGGAGTTGCTCTAAAAGTCTTAGGTGGCATAACAAAAGGTGCCGGAGGAGTTGTGGGTTTCTTTGAAAAGTTTGGTGCTTTTAAATTTCCTAGTTTTGGTTTTGGTGGCAAAGAAGGTGTACCCTTAAAATCTGTTGGAATAAATGATTTAAAAAGTCTAGGTTTGAAAATGTTAACTATTGCTGGATTGGCTGGGAATATTTGGCTTGCGGCTAAATCGTTGCAAGAGGTAGATAAGATAAAAATAGACAACAATCTTCCAAAAAAATTACTTAATTTAGGAGCAGCCGTCACCGCGATGGGTGCTTTTTCTGCTATTGTCGGCGGAATTCTTAAAATACCAGGTGCAGCATTAATAATAGGCTCAGGTGCAGCAGCTATTGCGGGGTTGAGTCTGACGCTAATGACAACAGCGAAAGCGGTAAAGTCTCTTGATGATGTGCAGATAAATGGCGAATATATTCAGAAAATAGAACAGATTGGAGAAGTCCTAACGGCCTTATCAGTGACATCGGGCGGTTTAATCGCGAATAATATCTTTACTATTATTGGAAATGCTGGTGCGATGATTAATGATTGGCTGAAGGAAGGTCAATTAAAATCATTTGCAAGAATGGCCAATACAATCAATCAGATTGCTGATATGGAAGAAGTCAAAGGAGAAGATGTAAAAGCCAAGTTGCGATCTATCGATGATGTTGTAGCTGTTTTGAGCGAAGATCGTACAACTGTCGACTATATTCCATTCGTTAATTACTTAAAAACTCTTGCTGAAATAGGTGATACAATTCGTGATTACCTGAAAGCGGGACAGCTTAAAGCTTTTGTTGAAACGATGAAGTCACTTGAAACACTTCAAGGTGACGTTGAAATTGATACTGAAAAAATCAAAGCAAATATAGAAACTATTAAGAAATGCCTAGAGGTATTGGGGGATTCGGAGAAAGAGATTTCATTACAGAATTTCGATGTAGCAGTGATCAAGAAACTTTTTGAAGTTATATCGTCCTGGGCTGGAGCGTTAGAAGAAAAGGGAAATGCTTCAAAGTTAAAAGCTCTCGTAGGTATGATGAAATCCTTTGAGACAATTGGCGAGTCAGACATTGATCCTAAAAAGATCGGTAAGACGTTCAAGAAAATAAAAGAATCTGTTGAAGAGATCAACAAATCTGGTATCGGCTCTATCACTGAGATGACAAAAAGCGGCGGTTCATTTAAAAAAGTTTCTGAGGCAATTGAAAGCTTAAAAGAGATTACAGAAAACATTAATGGACTTGCGAGCTATATTAACGTTACCGATATTAAAGTTAACATTTCGATCTTAGGAGAGCTAGTCAACGAGATTAACAAAGCCTTTAAAGAATTAATGAGAGATGACAAGAAAACTGATATAAAAGAACTTAATAAAAAAATGGAATCGTTAGATGATGTTATGTCTAAGATGGCTAGTATCGTTGAAAATGCAGGAAAATCTACAGGCAACATTGACTATACAGCATTGACAGCAAATCTTTCAGTAATTCAACACTTTTTCGATGATGTATCGAATAAGCTCTATTATTTGAGCAAGTCAGGTAGTAAAAAGGGCAGTCTCAAATTAGAAGATACATTAAAGAAATTAGAGGATTTAGAAGAACTGATGGAGAAAATGGGCTCGCTTGTTGAAAAAGCCCAAAATGCCACGGGAAATATTGATGGAACGGCTCTTACAGCAAATGTCGATGTGATCAAAACCTTCTTTGATGAAGTATCCAACAAACTATATTATCTAAGTAAATCCGGCGAAAAAGAAAATAGTTTGAGTCTTGAAGCTGTCGATAGCAAGTTAGAAGATTTGAAAGAGATTATTTCAAAAATGGGGTCAATTGTTACCAAAGCTCAAGACGCTGCAGGAAACATAGACGGAACAAGTCTATTTGCAAACTTAGATGTCATCAGCCAGGTATTCGATAAAGTCAAAGAAACCATCGGTAAGTTCAGCAATGATCAACAGGATAATGTCTCTATTCCTACGTTAGCAACTGCCGACTTTGGCAGCACAGATGGGAATCAAGGGTTAGATGATGCATTAGCCAATCTAGAACAAGCCTTAACGGCTTTAGATAAGATGGGAGAGATCGTCCAAAAAGCTCAGGCTGCTATAGGGTTCATTGACAAAGAAGCGATAATATCGAACCTTACCAATGTAAGTGAAATTTTCACTAAAATTCAGGAAGTCTCAGGAACTATGAGCGGCGAGTCGATAAGCCAACAGCCAGGAGAACTTGCGTCTATCGGAAATTCTACTTTTAACAATACTGTTGATAATGGTGGTATCGATGGTGCGATAACAAAGATGGAGCAAATGTTAACCGCATTAGATAAGATGAGACAGATTATCGAAGCAGCACAAGGTGCGGTCGGTAATGTCAATGGGGAAGCGGTGGCCGCCAACATTAGTGCGATATCTTCGACATTGTCAAAAATAAAAGAAGCGCTGGTACCTTTTGCCAAAGGCGGCGAGGAATCTTTCAACCTTGGTAATGTAAATAGTAAGCTTGGTACCTTAAGCAACACGCTAGGAAAATTCCCAGACATTATTGCAAAGGCTAGGGCTGTTGAAGGACAAACGGTGGATATCACATCAACCATCACTTCGGTTAAAACTATCTTTGAACAGCTGCAAGGATTTAAAGATTTCACTGGTGAAGACAGTATATTCACTATGGTTCAAGCGTTTCAGACCTTGGTGATCACTCTTGATACAATGAGCAATGAATTTTTCCCAATTGGGAAAAGCTATGGACAAAAAATCGTTGAAGGATTCAAATCTGTAGACTTCGAAGCTCCTGCATTAGAGAAAATCCGCAAGCTTTTAGATAAGTTGAGAACAATGAACAGTGGTTTTAATGCTGTCGGTAGACAAGTGGGACAAGCTTTTAGCGACGGAATTACTAGTAAGATGAACGAGATTGATTTGTCAGGCTTTACTGAGAAAATTCGCAATGCGATTAACTCAGCTCTGGCAGGAAAATATTCAACGAAAATTGAAGTGGAACTGGTGACAACTGAAACGAGGCAAACGAGTACGAGTCAGTCGTCGAATTCATCGTCGAGTAGGCTGCCAAGAATAAGTGACGCGAACTTTTCTAGCGGTGGCCTAATCTCTGTTAAACCAGGGAATAAAGCAAGAATTCAGGACTCACCAGAGAAACCATTGCTTGATAATGGCGAGTATGTAATACCCAAAAAGATTGTTGATGCTGTTGGAATGCCATTCCTAGAAAAATTGCGTAGTGGTCAGATTTCCAGAACATTTGCCGGATTGGCTCAGAGCGTCTCACACACGACGTCTAGCGTGGTGAACAACGTTTATCACAATAACAATACTCAAAATCTTAATCTTTACACTTCAGGTAATCAGGATGCAGTATTGGCTGCAAACAGGAGGTTCAGAATAGCATGAAGAAATTAGTTCAGTTTAACGAACTTGTATTCAACCATACGGCTTACATTGATCAACAGCCGGATAACGTGACAGAATTTAAAAATTCGAAGAATGCCTTTGCAAACTCTCACGGGGATTACAGTCCCGAACGTTGCGGTCCAAGAAAAGTTAACTCAAAGCAATTCGATGTTACTGTGATGGTAGACAAAAATAAATTCCCTTGTGAAGACAGAGAAGTTATTGAGCAATTTGTGCTTGATAACTTTTTTTCTGTTGGAAGATTGTGGGCAGTACAAGGAGATTTTCTTCTATGGTCTTTAGCTAAAGTATTGTCAATTTCCGAAGGATTCGATGAGAAACGTGGCTATTTAAGTTTCACAGTAACTTTCTATTTACCTGAAGGTATTTGGCATATAGCAGATGATACAGCAACATACTTTGATGATTATTACCAATGCGATGTGACGGACTGCTATGCAGCTCTAGAACGTGAGCTGTGTGATTGCTGCCTATGCAATATCAAATTAGCTCCGGTTAAGCGGTGCCCACCTTGTCATGGCGATAGGCTATGCGATATTCCAAAAGGAGAACTGAGCGAAGTTATAGGCAACTGTGGTAACAACAAAAAGATCAGCTATTCTTGCTGTGATCAAACGGCGACAGCTGAAACAAAATCTGAACATGGTTCAAACACCGCTTTTCTTCAATTCAATGGAAAAACACTCTACGAAACTGAAGATGTTGTTCTTGAAATATGCGGTAAATTCACTGATTTAGGAATAAATTGGAATGGCCAGCAGTCGATTATCGAAGGAGCTTATATAGGCGAGACGATTATCAATGCAGGACTTGTGAAGAACAACTGTGACTATTTAGATATCTCAAAGTTTCATGGAGATTGTGTTAGTAATGCTGAATGTACACCTCCCGATTGTAGTTCAAATGATCCAAAAATAGGTGTAACTGGATCGAGTAACGGAATTGTGTCCTGGAGCGTAAAAAAAGGTACAAATAACGTTATTCTTTCAGGCTTAGATACGAAAGAGATACAAACAATCAAAGTCTTTGTTGGGGGGATTGCGCTATGACGGTTAATATGCAGACTGCAATTTCAAACATGAGGGCTTTAATGGGTAAAGGCGTCACTTATTCGCAAGGAGGAAGCCGTTCAGGGGCTGATGGTACGGCAGATTGTTCAGGAGCTGTCTATGCGTCTTTGAACGCTGGTGGAGCAAACCTGCCACTCGGAAACACAGATAGCATGTTCAGGGATTTACCTAGTATTGGTTTTTCCAAAGTCAATCCTCCGTATGCTTACGGAGATATTTTTGTTTGGGGAATAGAAGGACAATCAGGAGGAAATGCGGGCCATACTGGAATATTCATAGACCAAGACAATGTCATTCATTGTAATTTTTCAGCCAACGGCGTATCCATTGATAACTATGCGGCTATTCATTCTTATTCAAATCCTCCACAAACTGTTTTCCGTTTGGCCGGAGCTGCGCAACCAACGCCAACAGAAGATGCAGCAACTGAGGAAAATACAAAAGAAAATATGGATAACTCTGGTGAGCTAGAAGAATATAGCTATATTGGTAACAAGCTTTGTCTCAAAGGGTGGCATTTTGCGAGTGATCCTACCGCAGCTGCTACTGGTGGATCAGGTGACGGAAGTTCAGGCGGCAATGCAGGGGCGATTGGCAGCGTTGACTGGAATAGCATGCAATCACGAGCACAATTTTTCGTATCTATTTGTACGCAACTTGGCATTCCTAAGAACACAACACTAGCTCTCGCTGCAAATGCATTAGCAGAAAGTGCTCTTGATCCATCTGCCGCTGAAGGCAATGGAATGGGCAAAGGTTACTTCCAATGGTCGTATTCTTACAACTGGGGCGATGTTCCTAATCACATGACTAGAAGCTATGAAGATGCTAAATTCCAAATAGAGTATGCGAAAAGCAATACAGCGCAATGGATTAGTGTAGGCTATGGATCGTGGGATCAGTTCTGGTCCGGTGCTGCAAGTCCTAGTGACTTAACGACAGCTTGGTTGATGAGTTGGGAACGACCTGCAAGGCCAATTGATCGGTGGACACCTTTCACTCAAACAATTGATGTTAATGCCCTAGATTTTGGTACTAGCAGCAACCGAAATGCTGAATCAAGAGTATTAGAGGCAGAAACAACCCAACGAGCTGCTACGCATTTCGATGGGAATGCAAAGGAAATGCTAGAAATATTTGATGCAACAGACGATAAACTATTGAAAACTGTTGAAATCGAGTTAAAGAGTCGTAAAGATATCGCTTCTCAAAATCCTAATGTCGAAGGTGTAGAATGGTCAGGATTCGATTTTTGTATCGATTTTGAGTCCAAGAACCCTTTTTATATCCAACTAATCAGAGTTAGAGCTGATGGAGAGAAAAAGGTCCTGCATGTTCAAGTTATCTTTTTCCCTCATAGTTCATCCAGGTCGGATATCGGACACAATTACTGCAATGATGATGATTTCATAATTGTATGTACAGATAAAAAAGGAAAAAGTGAGTATGTCAGAGATATCATAGGGGGAATCAGTTGGACGATCGAACCTAATGGTGTTCCGGCATGCTCCTTTACTGTACCGATTAATGATGCCGAAAAATTTGACGGTCATATGGATTGTAGGGTAATCATATTTAAAAAGATGTTTGATGGAATTGTAAAATCTATAACCTTGGATAAGGATGCAGAAACTGCAAACGTTGAACTCGATCATAAAATAGCTGAATGGGAGTATCGTCAAATCCCCAATAACTATACTGTAAAAAACCGAACATTTCCCGATGTGTTTTGTCAAAGTCCGTTCCTCCATTCGACAGAGTGGTTTGTGGATGCTGATTCAGCAGCTCACAAAGAAAAGATAAACTATGCATTTAGCCGACAAAGCCACTTAGAGGCGTTAAATAAGGCTGTAGAGTTAACCGATAATTTGTGGTGGCGTGTTGGAACCAAGCATGATCGTTATTTAGAAATCGGTGCTTTCGGGGAAAAGAAAAATTACATCATTTCTAAATATGGGCAGACAGAACGTCATCTAAAGATCATCGATCAAGTAACTGTCTCAAAAGAGTTTGACCAAGTATTTAACGTGGTTACAGTTTATGGTGAAAAATCCGATAGTTCTCAAGCAAGTTTGACGTTGCGCGAAGCTTACTTAGATCAGCAACAACAAGGGCACGATATAGTTAAAGGATTTCCAATCGTCATTCTTAATTCAACCGCGAATAAGGAGCAAAAGAATTATTATACGAACATTACTAAGATTGCTTCGAGTAATTCTTTAGAGTTCGCTATACTTGATGAGTTTAGCATTAACCTAGAGCAGGGAAAATTGATTGAAAAGACTGTAAGCATGAACGATGTTGCTCCCTTCGAAGAAAATGGGGATACAATTAGTGATGAAGAGCGGTCTAAACAATCAATGATCGCCTATAAAGCAGCTGTTGGACAATTAAAAAGCGCAAGACGTAGAGACGTGATCAGAGTTCGAATCGGGGAATTACCTTGCGATTTGAACGTACTGGATCGCGTCTATTTTGATTACCATAATAGCATCGAACTTTTCGATCATTGCAGTAGGTATTGTAAGAAGATTTATGAGGCTTCAGACGATTTC
This sequence comes from Enterococcus sp. AZ163, assembly GCF_050498925.1. Lineage (NCBI taxonomy): Bacteria > Bacillati > Bacillota > Bacilli > Lactobacillales > Enterococcaceae > Enterococcus > Enterococcus sp. AZ163. Next base: position 17,653 of record NZ_JBIPAO010000004.1, on the reverse strand, counting down.
TACATCACTCAAATTGAAACCAGCTTTGACAATAATTTGGTCGAGACAAATGTTCTCACCTTGAGTAAGGAGTTGTACAGAGATGACAGCAACTATTGATGATGTATTGAATTTTCTAGCCAAGAGGCAAGAAGGACAAAGTTTAGTTGAAAAACAGCGGCAGCTGCAACGAAGAAACACTGTAACAGATGCTAAAGCGGACTTTCAAACAATGCTACGCGGTGTAGATCGAATCTATACCGCGTTTCGTATATCTAACGATATGCAATATATTATGAAATATTCGTTTAACTTGCATATCCGACCATTTGTTACCAATATAGCACAAAATGTCACTACTTCTGATACTTCACTGGCTTTATCAGGGAGTAACATTACGCCGAATCCGCACCATCACGCGCTTAACCTTGGCGTGCTAATTAAAGAACACACTTATGATTTAACGAAGGTAAGGATATCAATCCAAGGTATTGATTTAACAGATGCGATCATTGCGGAGTATGGCTCTTTTGTCAATGGATATGGATACTACCCAAGCCAAAATGATACGTTCGATGTTTTGAGGTTGCTAGATTACTTACACCCTTGGCAGCAGTCAGTTGTTTTGTCTCCTGGATTGAAAGAAATTCAAATAACTCAGAATAGCAACATGCTTTGCGAGTGTGAGATCAGCTATTACATCAAATACAATCACGTCGACCGAGGAGGGCTTGATTAGATGAAAAAGAACACTTCGAAACTTGAGTCACACTTAGAAAGGCATCCGACTGATGCCGCAGGTGTGATCTCTCTATTAAAAGCCAAAAGCGCAAATTTTGAGTATGATTTTCTGTTAGATCAAAAACGGAAACGGGAAAAAGCGAAAGGCATAGCACGAAAAAGAATGGGGGATATAAAAGATGGCAGCAATTAACTACTTAGCACAAACAGGAGCCTTGGAAGACCTTATTTGGTCAATAATGAACGATGCTGAAACCGAAGCCCACGCTGATCGTTTAAAAAGTGCGTTCAACCGTGATATGGAAAGTGAGCCGGATGATCAAGCAAAAGATATCATCCTAGATGAAATTAGGGACCTTGATCAGTTGAGAGACCAAATTCGTGAAGCTCGGTATGCGAAGACGAATCTATCTTTAGCACTTGCCGCTAAAATAGCTAAAAATGAACAACAGGATAAATATTCATGCATGTTTAAGCATCAATTACTGAGCATGGCCGAAATGAGAGATGCAACTGCGGCTATTCAGGATACTGAACTAAAAGTATTTGCTGAAAAAACGTATGAGAAAACAGCAAACAGCGCTTCAGCAGCGATTGCCAAATTTTTAGGTTTGGAAGTCGAGAACTGTATGGCCTGCTTGTTTGAAAAAAATAAAATTGAGAGTAGTGGTGTTTAGGAAATGAGAGTTAAGAGTTGTGATCCCTCGGAAGTAGAAGTGTCACCAAAACTATACAACGCTTGTACTTTCGAGATAATAGACGAATGGAAGCCGGAAAAGCATGCCAAAACCTGTGATACAATGTTCTATCTTAAAAATGGAACAGGAGCATATGTATGGGATTGCGATAAATGGGTGTTCTTGGATTTTTCTGGATATACTGCACCTGACTGGAACGCAAAAGAAAATCAGCAAGGATACATCGATAACAAACCGTTCATTACTTTAGGAAATGGATTGACAGTATCAGAAAATGGAGAACTCAGCGTAAGTATTACGGCGGAAGATTTGAGCGTATATACGAAAATAGATGCTGACGATTTATTTGCTGACAAATCGGAGTTTCGACAATTCGAACAGGATACTGGTCAAGCGATAAATATTGTTAGTGAAAAGACGTATTCGCTTGAATCAGAAAAGGTCGATAAAAACGGCGTTGGACAAGTTGGATGGGGAATGCTCGATCAAGAAGCGAGAGAAAACATTTCAGGTGGTAAAACTGCTGTTGTAGGGCCAAAATCAGTACTCACAGAATCTATTGTTGATGGAGTTGTTACAAGACAAAAGACCGCTTTTCCAACAAAAATTGCCACTCAAACAATTTTAGGAACGGTTAATATTGATACTGTAAATTTCAAAGTGACGTGTACCAGCAATACAGCAGTAGCCTTTGGCAGTGGGTTTGACATGCCTGGTAAAGCACAAGAAGTACCCATGGAAGTAGGCGGCACCCCAACATATATAGGATTCATTAATGGCATTCTAACTGTTCAAATGGGAAATAATACTTCTATACTCGAAAGTGAAAAGGCTACGCTGCTTTGTATATATTATGGTGGGATAGTCTACGCGCATGATTATAGGAATATTTCCTTAAATGGAATTCCTCTCGATAACCGAGACAATTCTGAGGGAACTATCTTATACGGTGATATTTCGGTTTATATCCTTGAAAAACGTATTCTTATCAGCAAGGGAACCGTGATTGCTTCCAACCGAGGTAACTTCAGGTTCGCTGAAGATGCCGATATCGAGCTAACTTATTCTAGCGACGGTGTGACGTTATATCTGGTAGCTGATAAACGAACAAAAAAATTTAGGGTATTAACGAGTATCTTTCCAGAGAGCCAAATCATTCTTGGAACAATTTTCAATGGCCGCTTTTACAAATCGAGTCCTAAAAGCCGTATAACAGTTTTTCCATTGGATGACGTGCAAGATGCGGGAGCACTATCTTTCATTAATTGGGCGTCTAGCCGCATCGACATAGTTGAAACGTCTAGCGAGAAAACAATTACTATCTCAGCAGGACAAACACCAATTGATTCAAGAAGCGGGCTGTATTATCGCAATGGATCTGAGATTAAAATTGACTTCTCCACTTACAACATAAGCCCGGCAAATGCAGTAATGACATTATTTCTGGTTCCATCAAAAACCAAGACTGCAGCTGGTGGCTATACAGCGCAAAGTTACTATGTGGATTACGCACCTCGAAGTATCGATGATATAAAAGTATTTTCATATTATGGCAAAAAGGTTTATGGAATTGATGATATTTCACGTCGGATTATTCGAGTAAATGGAGTGGAAAATGGAGGCTGGGGAAATGGGGTGCCGCAGCCTACGCCAGATACTGAATCGAAATTTAAATCAATCGAAGAATGGTTTTCAGCTGTAGCAGCTGGTGCGACATCTAAGATACTTTGGTTGGGAGATTCAACTTGGGCTGGTTATACTGGTCCAATCCACGGAAGTACTACACCATTTCCGCAACTCATACAATCAAAGCTAAATGAATATTTCGGTTCTGGTAAGGTAGTTTCTGCGAACGAGAGTATTGGTGGACAAACAATTACTTACTTTGCAGGACAGATCGAAAACTTGCTTACAAAACACTCTGATGCTGATTTGGTTATGATTGGCTGTGGTCTAAATGGAATCAATGGCTCTTCTACTGAAACAAGAAGAACAGCATTCGATACAATTGTAGCTTCATGTATTGAAAAAGGGATGATGCCCATTATTGCGACAGCTCAGGCCAATCAAGTGCCTAACACTGAGAGCGGCGACGACTGGGGCGGCAGAAGCCAGTTCTATACAACCAAGTTTGATCTGCCACTACGCTTAGGCATTTCGAAGAAATACAATCTTGAAGTTATTGACTATACCGAATTCACTCAACGATTGTTGGATAACGCACCAGAAAAAATCAGCGAACTAGTCGAAGATGGCCTTCACGGTTCAGCTATTATGCATGCTTATCAGACGGATTGGACCTTTAAAGAATTAGTACCTACTGTAAAAAGCCTGTCAGAAAGCGGAATTGTAAGTATCTACGATCAGAAATCTTTTGCGAGTCGTTCATTGAGATATGTGGAGGATATTACGCGTGATGCTGATGGCTTTAAAAGTCAGTGGAATTACACTGCAACAGAAAATGATATTTTGATGGATGTTTGGGTTTATTTAGAGCCAGAGCAGTCAGCACAATGGAACATGTTTGCTTCATTAGATGCAGGCGCCGCTAAGGTTGTTGTGAATGGTACTGATTACACTATCTCCGGGACTGGTAAGCAGTCAGTCTTAGCAGCAACGAAAGCGGGCCTTTACCATATTGTTGTGAAGGCTCAAGCAGGAACAATAAATTTCAAAGGACTAAAATTCGAATTGATTTAGCACACTTTCGAGTGTGCTATTTATTTTGGGAAAAATGGAGGTACACAAATTGGAGAAATATTTGAATCACGTATCAATTGTTATCGGGTTAACTGGAGACGCTTTGGGCAAGTTGTTAGGAGGAATCTAAATGGCATGCACATCTTGCGGAAAAAAAACTACTTATAGCGGTAACGGATCGGGTTGCTGCAAATTAAATGCTATGGATGAAGAGACACCATTAGAAAAAATAAAAAATGGTGATGAAGAATTCTGTTTTATTGAAATTACTAATGCAATTTGCGATAGCCTGCAAAATGATGAGGGTATACACCCATCAGCAACTCACTCTAACACGGATTGTGAAGACTTATCGGCTTTAAACGACCTAGCGACAGCAAGGCTTCATAACGCGCTGATGGTTCTAAATATCTGTGATGTTGATGAATATAAATGTTGGCTAGATAGTTTAGTAAGCTGGCAATGGAACGTCGACAAGGCAACCATCTGTGCTATCTGCGGCCTTTGGAAAAACATCCATGATTTGTGGAATGAAATTGATAAAATCTGGAAAGAATTTACTTTGGTTTGGGCAGCAATCAATGCCATCATCTCTCGAATTAACATCATTGAAAATGACATTAAGGATATCAAGAAAAAAATTGTAAACATTGAAGGTGAAATCAATAAACTATGGAACGATAGCACATCAATCTGGAATAATATTGGTGACATTATCACTGTGACTAATCAGCTGAAAGATACCGATAAAAGCTTACAGGATCAAATTAACGCAATAAAAAATAAGCTGCCTAGTGGTTTTTCGACTTTAGTGACGAAAGAAATTTGGAGAGGCATAGGTCACGCTGGGAATAATTTAACTTTGTCTGAATCAGCTTTAAACTTCGATGCTATTCGAGTGAGTTTTAATGTCGGCGGTACCCAATATTCTGTAGATATTCAGCCGGGATACCTGCAGCATGATGCCGCTAATGTGGCAACTTACTCAGGCATGGATTTCAGTGGTACCAACAAATTAGAAGGTAGTGCTGGTTTGAAGGCTACAAATGCAAGTATGAACGTTTTGAACGTAGTCCCTGATAAATCGAACCTTGTTTGGACAAATCTTACCACTAATGTTATCGACAAGTTTGTCCAAGGAACAGCATGCAATGGACAGGTTGGAGAATGTACGATTAGTAGAATTGAAGGAGTAAGAAAAATTGATTATACGTAGGATAGGAGGTTTTTAGATGGCATGTGTTAGCTGTAAACAAAGTGGCGGTGGTTCAAGTTGCTGTAACATGCGAGCGATGGATGTTGTAACACCGTTGAATGATATCAGAAACGGCGATACAAATTATTGTTTTACCACTATAACTGATAAAATTTGCGAGAATCTTATGAACGACGAGGGCATTCATCCTTCTGCCTCACATTCTAATTCGGATTGTGATGATTTGAAATCACTGAATGATTTGGCAACAGGTTCGCTTCACAATGCATTAATGACTCTCGATATCTGCGATGTTGATGCGTATAAGTGCTGGCTAGATAGTTTGCTCGATTGGCAGTGGAATGTTGATAAAGCAATTATCTGCGCTATTTGTGGCTTATGGAAGATCGTTCGCTGCTTGGATGAAAAAACGCAACAATCGGTTCGAACAGTTAAATTATGGAGTGGGAAAGAGAATGCATTTGATTTACCTTCTATCTCGATCAGCGAAAATTTAGACTTGTTTGATTATTTAGATTTGCATCTTCTATTTGGTACGGAGCACGTAGTAGGCCGGGTATCGTTAGAAGGAGGATTAGGAGGAGTACCGACTACAGTCATTATGGATAAGGTTTCAGGCAATACGAGTTATTCTATTGCTCCGGGTGCACTTGTCGGAAAAGAAATCGGGTTAAGCTTCCCGAATCAGAAAACTGTGAAGATTGATCACTTCATTTGGTCGATAACAGGTAGCAACACAATGAGTTTGGATTCTGTTAATCCGGGCGTCTTTTGTGCTTTTTCTAATACCGCGAAAACAAAGGCATATAATGATTCGCAAGATGTTACAGGCGACAAGTCTCATCAGATACTGATGATTGAAGGAATTGTTTCTGGCGAGACAGGATCGTGTTTTAAATAAAGAAGCTTGGCACACTTTCGGGTGTGCTATTTATTTTGAGAGAGTAGGTGAAGTATGAATTTTGAGTTATTACTTTCGTTTTTAAGTATTGGTGGCACATTAATAGGTACTTTTTCTGGAATAGTGATTTCCAATAAATTGACGATATACAGAATTGAACAGTTAGAGAAGAAAGTTGAAAAACACAATAATGTTATCGAACGAACATATAAATTGGAAGGTCGTATGACAGAAGCTGAGCATGATCTTCGAGATATGAAAGGGGGTGGAGGAAATGAGTAACAAGACATATGATATTTTGAAATGGGTCGCAATGATTGTACTGCCAGCGACAGCTACTTTCGTGGGTGTAGTAGGAAAAGCCTTCTACTGGGATTATACAGACCTTGCAGTAGTTGTCATTACGGCGTTTGCAACCTTGCTAGGAACAATCTTAGGCGTGTCAGCTGCCAAGTATAACAATTCAGATCAGGGTGAATAATAGGAGGAAACGAATGAAAAAGAAAAGTATTGCAGTGAGCCTGTTAGCGGCTCTTTTTTTGTTGCCGATTTTTCAAGTTCAAGTAAATGCTGCTAAAGGCGATCAAGGAGTTGACTGGGCTATTTATCAGGGAGCAAATGGCCAGTTTGGCTATGCACATGATAAATTTGCTATCGCTCAAATTGGCGGTTATAACTCAGGAGGATTATATAATCAATGGACTTATGAGAGTCAAGTTAATTCCGCACTAGCTCAAGGAAAACGTGCTCATACTTACATTTGGTATGACACTTACGGAAGCATGGCCATTGCTAAAACAACGATGGATTACTTTTTACCTAAAGTAAAGACACCTCGCGGGTCTATTGTTGCTTTAGACTTTGAACATGGAGCTAGTTCGAACAAGCAAGCGAATACAGACACAATCATTTACGGAATGCGGCGAATTCGAGATGCTGGTTATACCCCCATGTATTACAGTTACAAACCATTTACCTTAGCCAATGTATATTATCAGCAAATTCTAGCTGAGTTTCCTGATTCATTATGGATGGCAGCATATCCAAACTACAATGTTACTACAAGCCCTGTATGGTCGGTATTTCCAAGTATGGATGGTGTAGCAATCTATCAATTCACTTCGACTTATGTTGGTGGCGGTTTAGATGGAAATATCGATCTGACAGGAGTTACTGATAATGGTTATACCACGCTACCTGATCCGAATCCTTCTGAAGTGACAGATGTTTATCGAGCCGGTCAGAACTATTCAGTGATGGAAGTTGGTAACGATAAGGGTCACGTAGATGGATTTGGTGCGGTGAATGGGAAGATCAAAGCAGAAGGATGGAGCACACGTACGAAGAAATATCAGTATGCATTCATTCTAGATCGAACGACTGGTAAAGAATTGAAGCGAATCAAATTAAAAGATTTGCCAAGAGCCGATGCAGCAAAAGTATACAATAGAAATGATGTTGCTGGATTTAGCATTGAATTCAATCAAAATGACGTTGAAGGTCATTCAATTATTGTAATGATTCGGAGCACCAACGATCCTGAAGGTGATGTCAAAGGTGGATTTAATGACCTTACTGAAACTCGTTGGTATTTAGATATTTAAATGAAACAAAAAGTCCCCATCCGTATTCGGGTGGGGATGTACATAATGGTTGTGTCCATATCGAAATTATTCTAGCGATAAGTTGTGGGGAAAGTGCATATTTTGTATAAAAGTTGTAAAATGACAACGAGGTGGATTTTTATTTGCTGAAAAGTTCGTTTCCTTCTTCGTCAAAGAACTTTACTTCTCGCAATCTATAGACATCAAACGTTATATTTTGCTTAAGCGTAGTGATATCAAAATAAAAGACGGCTTCCTTATTGTTTTTGGTTAGCGATGCTGGCACACGAAAGTGATTTATCTTTTGTGTCTCCATTATATAGAGTAGCTCTTTTTGCAGAGCGAACAACGGTATATCAGCGTTGACGTATTTGTGGAACATGGCGATAAACTTGTCGTCCTTGAATGCGAAATCTTTTCGGTGTACTTCTAGCATTGGATCACCTTGATATTAAGCAAATGCTTTCTTCGCAGGCATTGAGCTGTATTCAAATTCCATCATGAGTTTTGTCTTACCAATAACCGAATACTTCTTAATCACGAACTGTTTTCTTCTATTATATTCACCAAATACTGATACTTTCATTCCATCATCAACGTCAGCAAGAAAATTAAGAGAGTGACCCGCGATTAAGCAACTTACTCCGTCTAACTTGAAGTAAACTAATGGACGCTCCGACATATTAAGAATTTTAATGCTGCTGACTATTCCAATTTTTGATTCCATGAAATCACTCCCTCATATAATTATTAGACCAACAGTAACGGTGGCGTTGGTATAGCAGTTTGTTGTGGTGCCCACAAATGAAGACAGTTTACGCGTACATTGACATAGTTTTCTTTTTTCGGATGTAACTGCATAACAACTTCATTTTCGTAAAAGCATAAATCTTTTAGTCTGCACATAGTTTCCCAGTCAGGAATGACTCTTTTGTTTTTGCAAGAGATAGACACATGGTCCCACTCTTCTCCGAAAGTGGCAATAACTAAATAAGTCCATTTGCCGCAGACCCATCTGAAAGTTAATCCATCTATTCCTTCATTGACGTCATACACTCTTATTGAATTTTTAATTTCTTCAATTGTTTTCATTCAATCACCTCGTAATCATTATACAAACATATGTTCGGTTTTGTAAAGAAAAAAATAGCCTACCAATGAAAACGAAGGCAAAATGTGTAATTTTTGGGTAGCTTGAGTATAAAAAAACCTCTAAATGCTGGTATAATAGCATTTAGAGGATATTACGTAAGCCACCTGTCGGCTTTCAGGTGCTTTTTACTGATAAATGATCATTTAATCTACTGCATTTACGTAGTTTGTGTTAACCGATATTTTACCAGTAAAAATAAGTATCTTGTGTAATTTTTGGGGGATGACTTATATTAGATCTCTCAAAAATTGTTCAGATTTCCGCTTGTTTTTATTTCGGTTTTCTTTAGTAGAAGAGGCATACTCATAAGATTGTGTAATCTCTTTGTGTCCAAGTTGTGATTTGATGTAGATAGGATCTGCTTCGGCCATAATTAAAAAGTCTGATTTTGCGTGTCTGAATGAGTGACTGGATATTCTTTTTACTCCTGCTAGTTCACATGTTTCTTTTATATACTTGTCAACTGCGGATACTGAAATGGGCCAGGTATTCTTATTATTTACGAACAGAAGGTCTTGCGGGTTCCTTAGCTTTCTTGCTAATACAGCTTCCCTTTGTTTGATATGATAACCTTTCAGATATGAGAAAAGAATTTTTGGAACGTCTAAATCTCTAATGCCTGCATCACTTTTTGGTGGGCCAAAGCGTTTGAGGCCGCCATCGGTTTTATACGCCCTTACAATAGAAATTGTTTCATCATCTTCGTTTAAATGTTCCCAAGCTAATGCAGCGATTTCTTGATAACGACAACCAGTATACATTTGAGTTAAAATAAAATATTTACTCGCTGAATCTTCTCGACTTAGTAAAGCCTCTTTGAATTTTTTCATATCATCAAAAGAAATAGTTTTTTCAGATAGATGAACAGCTTTTTGACCAACTATCTTAATATTTCTTGTAGGGTTGGAATGGATGTATTGCATATCCAAGGCTTCAATAAACATAGATTTGGCGATAGCATGCCTATTCTCCACAGTTTCTACTGCTAACCCTCTTTCATTTACGTTCCCAGGTTCTGCCAACCAATTGATCCACTTTTGATAATTCAACTTGGTTACTCCACGTAATGTTTGATTTTCCCCAAAAAAAGATTCTAAGTTTTTCTTTGTTATGTTGATCTTCTGCATTCTACCAGCGGAAACTTTACCTTTCTTAAAGGTATCGACCCAAGTGTCGTAAAAGTCTAATAATTTGATATCATGCAGAATTTCTCCTTTCATAATCTTAGACTGAAAATCTATATATGCTTCGTTCAACTCCTTTTTAGTTGATTTAGTTATCATTTTGTCTTTCCATTCATTTGTTAGTGGATCTTTGTACTTAAAACGAATTCTCCACTTTCCATTACCTAGTTTTATAGGTTCAGCCATGATAGGTTATCCTTTCTGATTTTTGTAAAGTAAATCAATAAATACATATGAATTGTTGCCAGTTCTCCACATTTTCTGCTGATAAATCTGATTCTGTTTTGCAGAATCAAACATACGTTCTTTTTTTGAGGTGAAAGAAAAGCCCGAAGGCATATTTCTTAAAAATCATCCCAGTTGTCATCTTCAGATTCAATGTCACTCAAGTCATTTTCTTGTTGATCAATGTCGGTTTCGGAATTACGTTTCATACCTAATCTGATTAAGCTGACAATAACAATTATCGAAAGAGCGATTCCTGCAGTTGCCGGGAAAAAGGGAGCAAGTATGGGTAATACCAATGCGGCAATTAGCAATGTCCAACAACCACACCCTGACTTTTGTTCATCATAATATTGTTTTCCATTTGTATAGTTTGGTGATAAACCAATTTTTCGCTTGCTAGAAGAACCAAGTTTTGTGACTGATTTAGTAGTTTTGTTATAAGTTTTGTTGTAAGCTGCTTTCTTCGGATTATTTACCCAACCAGCACCTTTTTTACCATACATTGGATTTACTGAACTTTTCAATTTACGCTTAACTTTACCAGTTGTACGTGCCTTAACAGATTTTTTTAAACTAGGCTTTCTTATACCAACTTTAACCATTTCTTCCTCCAATTAGTCATACAAATTAAAAACCATCCTAATTGACTATCAATGAATAAAAATTATTCAATAGTATATTTGTGGCCTGAGATGTTAAGTAAATCATCCGTAATCATTTGAATCATATCTTGATTAGGTTCAGTGCCATCGTATCTGATATCAATAAAAAGACCACTTCTAGAATAATCAAGCTTTTGATTTATTTCATTTGGAGTTATTTCTGTTTCAGGAGCCACAGTTCCTGAATCATATAAGTAATTCTGAATATTGTTTACAACGATTGCTCTAACAGCGTCATCAGTATTAAGTTCGTCCATCTGCATCTGAACTGTTTTCTTTACAGGCTCCATTGTTGCATATTTTGAATCAGATGCGTACCAATTTTCGTTCAACTTGTCTATTTTACTTGCTGTACTTTCTTCGGATGATTGTGTAGTTGGAACTTCAATCATACTACTAGATTCTTCGGTTTTTAAAGTTGATGATGTTGACACAGATGTATCCGAATCTTCGGAATCTGAACAGGCACCAAGTATCAATGTACAACTTAACAAAGTAAACAATCCCAAAATCTTTTTCATAAAAACTCCTCCAATTTTTTTGAATTTACATTTTATCCGTAGGTATAATACCGTATAGAGAAATACCCCACAGGATCAAATCTTTTTTTCTGTGTCTTTGAAAAGGGTATACCGAGTAAAAGAAAAAATCGAAGTCTAAAATTGTTAGATAATCGCAGTTTTTGTACGAATTAATATTCCTGTTTTTATTTGTTGTCCTTCATGTAGGCTCTAAAATCCTTTTCATTTAATAGCTTTACTTCCCATGATATTGGATCCCAATTATCAGAAAAAGTAACGGTATCTCCATCTTTCAAAACAAAACGTCTTTTTTCACCGATTTCTTCTAACATCTCGAAAGAATAATCTACATCTTCACCATCAGAACTGTCAGTAGTCTGTTCTTCACTAATTACATCAATTGAAACATAACCGTTTTGGTTTTCATCATCAGAACCATACTGCATATCAGTAAGAACAGCATAATACGCACCAGGTTCGATGTCAGTTCCTACAATATAGTCTCCCCCAGCTAAAATATCAGTGGATACAGCATTATCATTTGTTTTTTCTTTTGTTAAACTTTTACTGCTTTTATCTGATTCAAATGTACTTGTTTCTGTCTTATCATCGGTGCTCGCTTCTTTCTGATTATTGGGGGAACTACACCCAGATAGTAAAAATAGACTACTTAATCCAACATAAAATCCAATAACAATTTTCTTCATACAAACTCCTCCATTTTTTTGAATTTACATTTTATCCGTAGGTATAATACCGTACAGGAAAACACCATGAATAATTACATCTACCTCATCCTCATCCTTTACATACTCCCAAGGAGCATGAAACTTTGAATAAGAAAGGGGAGTGAACTTGATTCCGTTTTCTGTATGAGCTACTTGTTTAAGAGTAGCATCATCCCCGTTAATAGTAACTGCGCAGATATCCCCATCTTCCCAATCAAGACACTTGTGTATTATAGCAATGGACCCTTCAGGAATAATTCTATTCATTGAATCTCCCAAAACGCGTAAAGCAAAGATATCTTCCCTACCATATCTTTTTATTACTGAAGGCTGAATAGCAATAGAGCCTTCGTAGTCGCTAACCAATCCAGCTGGAGATGATGCAGCAATACGTCCCAAAATTGGAATTGTATATTCCTTTGGAATTTCGCCAGATATTGATACTTCATTGTTAAGCTTTTCATTCCCCAATAAAAAATCAGTTGAAACGTTAAAAAGATTAGCCAATTTAACAAGCGTCACTTTATCAGGACTTCTTGTATCATTTTCATATCCAGATACAGATGCCTTGGTCACATTTATTTTTTCGCCTAATTGTGATTGTGTCCAGTCCATGTTATTTCGAAGTTTCCTTAGTCTAGCACCAAAAGTCATGTTTACACCTCGTTTCCTTAATAAGTTTATCGTTTACAATTTGTAAACTCAAGAGAAAAACAACTAAGTTTACAAAATGTTGATTTTTGTATTGACAGTTTACTAAATGTGTACTATACTAAGTTTACAGTTAGTTGACAGAAAGGAGTGATAACAATGATTGAAAAGTTAAAAAATATTCGCGAACAAAATAACTTGACTGCTTCGGAAGTTGCTGAAAAGGTTGGCATAACAAAAGGCTATTACTCTATGATTGAAAATGGTAAGCGTGGTTTAAGTTACCCGATAGCTGTTAAGATTGCGGATGTGTTTGGGAAAAAACCAGACGAAATTTTTTTTGACCACGAGTTTACAAATGAGAAACTTATAGATAAGGAGGTGGTCTGATGAAAATCAGCGTATCGTTCGAGGCGAATAGCCTCCAAGAGTACAAACAATTGTTGCTTTTACTTGAGATCGGGGCTTTTCCTTACGGAAAGGATAAAACGCCGGCAGGTTTGAAAGTAATTCCTAAAGACAACGGTTACCCAAATGTTGAAGAATATGAAAAGGAAAAAGGTAGAGTACCGCCTATATCAGACGATGATATTAAGGATGAACGTTGATGAATACAAAAAAGCAACATCAGTGGGTTCGTCAAATTCTCTTACTTCAACAAGTAAATCAAATGGCTTATTGCAATATAGGGTAGTTTTTTGCCCAACGATGTGATCGCCATCTAGTTTAACAGGTTCTTTTTCTAAAATGATTGAACAATCATTATTGAAGTTGTATTGAGTTTCACTTTCTGAAAGCTTGATTTCTTCTTGGACGGATAAATCTTTAACAGAAAGGTTATTGAAATTCTTTTCTTCGTTATTTAGATGTAAGTCTTCAAAGACTTCGTAAGAGTAAGGATATTCTTTTTCAGTCATATATTCACCTCACTTTAAAACAAGTGGGTAACCAACTACAGGGTAACAAAACATATGACCGAACAAAAAGAGAACATAAAAATAAGGAGGCAGTCTGATGAAGTTCAGTCAGTATTTAGTTCGAATGAAAAGAGAAAAGATTGCTCGCAATTACACACCTTTGATTCTGAAACAAGGAAACAAATCTGAAGTGATTGAAGTCGTTTCAGAAAGTCCAGCAATTTTGAGACCTAGAACCAAAGAAACCATATTTAAATATATCGGTGAAGATGGAAAACCAGTTTTTACTAAACAAATTAGACTAAAAACAATTATTGTTCAAAGGTCAGATAGACCATAGAAGTTTCTATAATACTTTTTTCGTTTATCTTTTGGTCAATTTTCTCTACAGCTCTGAAAGGCTTATTGCTGAGATTGTAGTAGAAACATACTCTTCATCTAAAAAAATCGCCTCTGGATTTTCTAAGAGTATTTCATTTTTGTATTCGTCAGAAACAGACTCAATGACTTTGCTGAAAGACAATATGATATAGACATCATTTTCAAAAAGATATTTTACTTTGCTGTCAGAAATCACGAGTTCATCTTGGACGGTCAAATCGTGAATGATTAGATTATTCATTATTTCTGATTCTGCATTAAATGTTAATTCGAAAGGTACTTCATATTCATTATGCAAATTATCACCTCGCTTTCACGCGAGCAACCTAATTAATGATATCAAACAGTAACAGCGAACATAAAGAGAACAGGAGGTGGCAAAATGACCAATGAAGAAAAGATCAAAGCAATCTTAGACGCTAGGCCCAACTTAAAACACATCATCAAGTTTGCTACAGACGAACAGCTGGAACGATTAGTTGAAGAGGTTCAAAAAGAACTTCAACGTGAACTTGATGAAGCTGCATTTGTTTAAATCTATTACCTATTAACCATTTTAAGGCTTTGAACCATCTGAATAAAAGATGGTCAAATCAGAACGAAGGAGGGAAATCGTGATATCAACAGTTTCAAGAAAGTTAAGGAAGCCGATAATCGTATGGCTACTTAAGAGCGAAGTATCAAAGCGAGATTTAGCTAATGCTTTAGGAGTGTCCAGACAATCACCGACAGATTGGACTAAAGAAGACCCAACCAATGTAACGCCTGAAAATGCAGTAAGAATTGCTGAGTATGCGAACGATACAGATTTAACTATGAATATTGTATATAAGTTCTTTGGAATTTTTAGGCCGATGGATGGCGATGTATACAAACGTGACCTTGCAGCAAGCGATGATTTGCAAGAACTTGAAGAAGAAGAAAGAGACGAAGCTAAGAAGCTAGCTAGAAGAGTTCTTTGCAAGGAAGTGCGTTGCTTGACTTCCAAAGACCACAACCTATTAATCAAGTTAGCAAAAGAACAAGCCGAGGTAATTTTTGCAGGAACTCAATTTTTAAATGCTTTATGCGAGGTTGAAAACATATCAATCATGGATTTGTTCTCGATGTTTATGAACGATTGGCAAAATGCCGGATATTTTGGAGGTGATGACTAATGAATATGTCAACATTTGCTGAAAAGAAAACTCAACGGTTGGCAAGAACGATTTCAGACAACTTATCTTGGTATATGAATATCACGGTACGAGTTAGCAATAAAGAGCTTGCTAAGAAAAGTGGAGTCTCAGAGTCAACGATTAGCCAGTTAAAAAATGATATTGAAGGAAAGCAAAGACCCGATTTAACAACTTTGACAAAACTGTCTTTAGCCTTAGGGATTGATTTTCTTGATTTAGTTACCGAGAAAAAGATTGTGGAAGCTAAGGAGGCCTAGCATGAGAAACCTAAAAATAATTCGAGGCTTTGGGATGGCTTTCTTGGTTGGATCAGTTCTGACTAGCAAAATCATTACTACCGTTCCCACAAACGTTGCTTTAGCGATCGTGTGCAGCATTGCTGCTGTGATTTTAGTACCAACTCAGATGATTTCTATTGATAAGGAATACGAAGAAGAAAAAAAGAAACGCCTGAACCGCCGACAAGCTTAGTTCAGACGCTATAGATAATTATTAACTAAGGAGATTATAACATGTTTGATTATGATACTGCAATTGCGGATATAGATTGTCCTGTTTTTACGAATGTGACTTACCAAGATAATGATGAATTTGATATTAGTATGGAAGGTTGGGATGGAGATGAGTAATTCTACCTTAACAATGACGCATCAGGAGTGGTTGATGGATCGGCAAAAGGGGATAGGCGGTTCAGATGTTGCAACCATCCTTGGATTAAATAAATGGAAATCAGCTTATCAATTATGGTTGGAAAAGACCGGACAAGTTGAAATTAAAGAAACTGATAGCGAACCAGCATACTGGGGAAACGTCTTGGAAGAAGTTGTAGCTAAAGAGTTTCAGGAGCGGACGGAGAAAAAGGTTCGAAGACGAAATCGAGTATTTGAGCATCCACTCCATCCATTTTTAAGAGCAAATATCGATCGAGATGTTGTTGGTGAGAATGCCATTTTGGAGTGTAAAACAGCAAATGTTTTTCTAGGTAAAGAATGGGACGGGGAAGAAGTTCCACTGAGTTATCTTTGCCAGGTACAGCATTACATGAATGTATTAAACCGTGATAGTTGCTATATTGCTGTTCTAATTGGTGGTCAGAAGTTTATTTGGAAGAAAGTTGATCGGGATCAGGAGCTGATCGATACCATCACTGAGCGACTTATTGAATTTTGGGAAACCAACGTCGTCAAAGGAATTGAACCACCAATCGATGGTAGTGAAGCTACATCTGAGTTTATCAAGAACAGATATGCTGAAGAGGGTGCAAATGAAATTACTCTCCCTTCAAAATTTGATGAACTTGTCGAGAGCCGAAGACAGTTAAAAGAAACTGAAAAAACGATAAAGACTCAAATTGCTAAAGTCGAAAACGAAATAAAAAGTGAATTAGGTAAAAAGAATGCGGTAATTGGTATTACTCCTAAATATGTCATCTCTTGGAAAGAACAATCAAGAACTGGCTTAGACAAGGATGCAATCAAAGAAAAGTATCCTGAGGTAGCAAATGATCCGGATATTTACAAAGAAACAAGTTTTAAAAAATTAGTTGAGAAGGAGATTGGATAATATGGCAACAAATGATTCTCTAAAGAATCAACTTGCTGAGAAAAATCAAAAGCAAGTTGATCCTAGTAAATTAGGATTAAAAGCATTGATGAATACGCCAACGATGCGAAAGAAGTTTGAAGAAGTTCTTCATGACAACACAAACGGGTTTATGGCTAACGTAATGACATTGGTATCTAACGACAGTTATCTTGCTGACAGTGAACCTATGTCGATTATGAGTGGAGCATTGACTGCTGCCACACTAAACCTTGGATTAGATAAAAATCTCGGATATGCGTATTTGGTGCCTTTTAATCAAAAAAATAAAGTAACAAAAAAATGGGAAAAGAAAGCTCAGTTTATTCTAGGATACAAAGGCTACATTCAATTAGCACAACGAAGTGGTCAATATAGAGCACTCAATGTGATTGAAATTTATGAAGGGGAGTTAATTAGTTGGAATAGACTGACAGAAGAATTTGAATTTGATCCTAATGGAAAAAAATCTGATGACGTTATTGGGTATGTTGGTTATTTTGAACTCCTAAACGGATTCAAGAAAACAGTCTATTGGACGAGACAAGAAATTGAAGCGCATAGAGTCTCAAACAGCAAAGATAAAGATAAAACTAGCTTGAGCGGTGTATGGAGATCAGACTATCATGC
>NZ_JBIPAO010000003.1:0-625419 GCF_050498925.1 Enterococcus sp. AZ163 | reverse complement strand
ACTGATACTTGTGCTAGTTGAACTTGAATCACTTAGTGATGTGCTTGTGCTTGTACTGTCACTTGTACTTACTGACGTACTTCCACTATAGCTGCCTGATTCACTTGCTGAATCGCTCGTGCTGTCGGAAATCGATGTGCTGATTGATTCGCTAATCGACGTACTGATACTTGCACTGTCGCTATCACTGATGCTGGTACTTTCTGATCTTGAATCGCTAATCGAGTTACTCAAGCTGTCACTGTCACTATTGCTGGTGCTTGTACTTTCTGATCTTGAATCGCTAATCGAATTACTCAAGCTGTCACTGTCGCTATTGCTGGTGCTTGTGCTGGTTGAACTTGAATCGCTGATCGATGTGCTTGTGCTTGTACTTTCACTAATTGAAATTGATAAGGATTCTGATTGAGACACACTCTCTGATAAGCTTTCGCTATTCGATATTGAACTACTTGTACTATCTGAAATTGAGTCGGAAATCGAATCGCTCTCACTATCTGAGATCGAATCTGAGTTTGAATCCGACGTTGAATCACTTTCACTAATCGAAATTGATAAGGATTCTGACTCCGATACACTCTCTGACAAACTTTCACTATCTGAAATGGAATTACTTGTGCTATCAGAAATTGAGTCGGAAATCGAGTTCGAAGTTGAATCGCTCTCACTATCTGAGTTTGAATCCGACGTTGAATCACTCTCACTAATCGAAATTGATAGAGACTCTGACTCTGATATACTCTCTGACAAACTTTCACTATCCGATATTGAATTACTTGTACTATCAGAAATTGAGTCGGAAATCGAGTCCGAGATTGAATCGCTCTCACTATCTGAGTTTGAATCCGACGTTGAATCACTTTCACTAATTGAAATTGACAACGATTCTGATTCTGAAACACTCTCTGACAAACTTTCACTGTTTGAAATTGAATCACTTGTACTATCTGAAATCGAGTCGGAAAGTGAATCTGAGATTGAATCGCTCTCGCTATCTGAGTTTGAATCAGATGTCGAATCACTTTCACTAATTGAGATTGACAACGATTGTGACTCTGAAATACTCTCTGACAAACTTTCACTATCTGAAATTGAATCTGAGATCGAATCCGAGATTGAGTTGCTTTCACTATCGGAAATCGAGTCTGAGATCGAATCTGAAGTTGAGTCACTTTCACTATCCGAAATTGAGTCTGAGATCGAGTCTGAAGTTGAATCACTTTCGCTATCCGAAATTGAGTCTGAGATCGAATTTGAAGTTGAATCACTTTCGCTATCCGAAATTGAGTCTGAGATCGAATTTGAAGTTGAATCACTTTCGCTATCCGAAATTGAGTCTGAGATCGAGTCTGAAGTTGAATCACTTTCGCTATCCGAAATTGAGTCTGAGATCGAGTCTGAAGTTGAATCACTTTCGCTATCCGAAATCGAACTACTTGTACTATCGTCAGACCTTGAAGTACTCTCACTATCTGAAATTGATGTGCTGATTGAATCACTTTCGCTATCTGAAATCGAATTAGATGTAGAGTCACTTTCACTGTCTGATACTGAGTTCGACAATGATTCACTTTCAGACATTGATGTTGATTCAGAGACAGGATCAACGTCATAGTTAACAACAAATCCCTGAGGAGAATTATCAACTGAGCCTGCACCATTTGTAGTTGTATCAAATTTCGGGTTAGCTGCAAGTGCTTCTGCTAAACTATTATAGGTAACTCCATCTGGACCAGTAACAGTATAAATATAACCATTTCTGGCTAAGTCAGCATCTGTTACACCTAAACTAATCGTTCCGTTAGAAACCCCAGAAACTCCATAGTTTCCTTCATTTACACTTGTTGGTAATTGTTCATAAGCTGTTCCAGTAGCAGGATCACTGCTAGGTTGATTATTACCAACTATACCAGCTAATTGGTAATCTGGATAAAGTGTAATTGTTAATGATTGAGGAGTAGCATCATTGGCATTTGTGCCATTAGCAGTAAAGTCAAACGTAAATACGCCGTTCGCATCTGCATGGTATCCAGCTTGTGTTAGGTAACCGGAAATTAAATCAGCATAGCTCATTTCAGCACCAGATGACCCATTGATTGATACATTTGCTGTCTGACCTACTAATGATGTACCATCTGAATTTACAAAGGTAACATTTACAGTTTGTACATCCGCAGCAACGTATATAGTGACAAGAACCGGATCAGTGCCCACGGTTGTAGAGGTAGCCTGTGTGAATCCATTCAGTTCCGAGCCTGTTGCGTAATGGTAGCCTTCAGCAACTAGATCATTTGTGTAGTAAGAGTTTGTCCAGTCAACTGTATTGCCATAATTAGCTGGAGTCTTGCTTGTACCCGCAGCCTCTTGTCCAGAAGAAAGGTAATCTGATGAAACAACTAATCCCGTTTTAGCATCTACATATTGATATTGAACAGAATTATTTGCTTCCCCGTAAACATAAATATTATACGTATACTCTGTACCTTCCATTGGAACAATCGCAACACCAGCTTGTCCATATGCATCTCCATCATCTGCTGATGTAGTGCTATCGCCACCGCTTTGCTTGTCTGTCAGTGCTGACGGAGGAACTTGATTTGCAATCGCCCACATGTAGTTTGGCGGCATATTTGACAAGGCATAGTCTTTGTTAACTAAATCTATATATTGCCCAATATAATTAACATCTTTATCTATAGGAACATTTATCGTTTTGACAACATTACCATATTGATCTACATAATTAACTTTGACGGTTCCAGGCTCAATTGCCGTGGTGGATAATTCACGCGTGCTACTGTCTACGATGTTAGAGGATGAAGTATTACCAGCTGTATCCTTGATGGTTGTAACACCATTTCTAATCGTCATATTGGTAAACTTAAGATTTCTATTTCCACCTGGTGTTGCTGCTTGGCTATCAGTTCCTTGCCACGTTGAAATCTGTGAGTTGTTCATTGTAAATGTTCCGGCACCACTCACCAAAGGTCCCGTACTTGGAGCGCCCGAGGTAGTATTTACTGCCATATGCAACTTCTTAGGAGAGATAAACGTAACGCTAGAACCAGCGCTATTCATTTGTATTACGGCTCCAGGTGCCCATTGATTAATATCAAGGGTTGTCCCGGCATTAAATACAACGCTTTGAGTGCCCTCTATTCGAATTGCCCCAGGTTGAGTAGATTGAGGGATAGATAAATTAAAGTTTTGACCAAATACATATTTCGCACTAGAAGATGCACCTTGTTGTCCGTTAATAAAGTATTGGAATCCCGTCTGAGTCCAGCTACAATTATCACCGACGGTTATCTTATCTATTAAATAGTAAACAGCAGGATAGTTTGCCGATTGACCGTTGTAAGTCCGTGCTGTATTCGAAGAGCCGTCTCCCATCGTAATGGAATTCCCATAACCAACACTTCCCGATGCTGCTCGTGTTTCAAAGTAAAACTCTGAGAAAGCAATATCATTAGACGTACGATTTAATGTAACGCTAGAGTTATTAGCAAAGTTAATACTTCCCACAGAACGAGTGATTTCATTTGATATATTGAAGACATTCGTACCTGAGAACACTAATTTAGAGCCTACTCCATACATAAGATGGATCGGATTATTTCCATTTGAATCACTTTTAGTTAATGTCACGTTATTGACATTTGCCGTCAACTGAGTTGCATTTGTCGGATTAATCAAGGAGTAGCCATTTCCATCATTGCCGCCAAAACCTTGTTGTGCTATTACATTGCTTAAAGTAAAGGTTGTAGAGCTTGTAATTCCACCCCAGTTAAAGGTTTGAGTACCAAGATCGATAGTATTATTGTTTCCTTGAACAATAACACTAGCCCCATTAGCACGTGCAGACATTGCTCCTGAGCTATAAGTGATGTTAGCTGTAACATCAATATAGGTAATGCTAGCATTACCCCATGCAGCTCGCAGCTCTGCATAAGTTGTTACCTTAGCATACGTCCCATTTGCTATTGCATTTGCTTTGTATGTTGCATCATTCAGAACTTCATCTGGAACGGCTACATTAACGGATGTTGGAGAATTTGACGCTCCCGGATTATTGACCGCATCCTCAAAATCTCCACGATTAATATCTGGATCGGCAGAAACGTTAATCTTTGTTGCACGACCATTAGCTCCTTTAACCGAGAAGTATGCAATTAAGTCATTTGCTGCAGCATATTTTTGTGCTGCATGAATCAATGCATTGCTTGGTACAGTACCATCTTTCATGGTAAATACTAGCTCATTTGTTTTTGCATCAACTTTTACTTCCGTCCCATTTGGAACAATTTGATCAAATAAATCTTTTGCTTTGTTTGTTTCGTTTACACTTTGTTCTTTTGCTGCTGGCTGCTTACTTTTCTCTTTGTTTAAAGAATTTACTGCACTTCGGTTTTCAGAATTACTAATTGATTCAGACAAGCTGTCAGAAACCCAAGCACTTGCAGATTCTGAATGACTCGTTGAATCAGACATACTATCAGAAGCTGCATTATTTACTTTTGCAAGAAGACTATTCGATGTTGACTCACTAATCGAATTTGAATGACTGGTTTCCTCAAACTTTGAAGTGCTAATTGACTCAGATTCAGAAATACTTATAGAATCAGAAACGCTTAACGATTCGGAAATACTAGCAGAATCCATTGTACTTTCTGATTCAGTGTTACTAGTCGAACCCGTATTACTCTCTGATTCTGTTTCAACAACTGACTCACTTTTGCTTTCTGATGCTGGAGCCTCCGAATTAGTAGTGCTATCCACGACTGGCTCTGATACACCATTTTCTGGTGTTACTGGAGCGGGTATACTTGCTGTTTCTTGATTAGCAAGTACTTGATCCGTTCCCGTATCAATCTCCATTCCTGCATCATCTTGACTCGCTGATGTAGCTTGTGCTTCCATGGTAACTAGCGTACTAGCCCCTAAAACACCCGTAAATGCCGTTATTGTAGCAAACATCCAATGCTTGCCACTTTTGTACATTTTGTAATGCTCTTTCTTGTTCGATCTAAGCAGCTTATACAAATTATTTTTACGACTCATAATTTAAGCACAGCGCCCCTTTCCTTTCAATTTTATAAACTTTTTGAAGTGCTAAAGTGATTATTACATAGGAAATGAGAGCAGGATTAAAACGTGTCAATATTGGGAAACTTAACTTTATATTCCGCAATACCAAAACAAAAAAACAAAAGAAATGATATTCTGCACTCATTTCTTTTGTTTTATAGGTATAATTCTATGTTTTTAACAAATTCCAGAGGTACCTTCTAGAGATAACCATAGTTGTCATTTCTTGTTCATTGGCGGCTATATAATACGCTCATATTCAAAGCTGAGCCATTTTGCTGGGGTTGTACCTGAAGCAAGAACAGTATGATCAATAGGAACAGGCATAACTGAAGGCGAAGCATAGACCCATTTTCTAATTAGCTTATATCCTGGAATTTCAGTTGGTGGATTCAGTGGGTCACCTGGTATCAATGTCTCTGAATATGTTAAGCCTGCATTTTTAACCGCCTCATCGAAAAGCGCTACTTCCTCGGGATCTTGTCCTAGTTCATAGGATAAACCGTACTTGTACTGATACGTTACGGGTTCAGAAATAAAATTGTATTTTAATCCTTCAAAATTTCCTTCTTTAAATGCTTCATCATAAATTCTGTCACCTATTTGATAGGTTTTTCCTTTATACGTTACGTCTCCAAAAGAATAATTCCATCCTACTGCAAAATCTTTCTTTGGATCGATAGGCAGAACCTTTACATATCCCTCTTCTTGGTTGTACATGATAAATGGACTTCTATATAACATGTCTGTATCAGACATCAACAGTTGACCAGTAACCTTGTCAAATAGATAGTTCTTGTTATATCCATCTAACCAGTCCCCTTTAATCAACTGATCATCAGCATTATTATTCTCTTTGTTCCAAATACTATCCGATGTCGATCGCGAAGCACTGCTTAGGAAACTACTTCTTTCTGACATACTGTTACTGACAGAATTAGAGAGGCTGGCTAAGGATTCATATCTTTGTGACTGGCTTTCTGAGACAGAAGTAGAAATACTCCCCTGGTTACTTTGTCTTGTAGATTGACTGGCAGAAACCGAGTCTGATGTACTTCTTAGATAGTCTTGTCTCACAGATTGACTTTCTGAGACAGACACTAAAGCGTCTGTTAAATACTCTTGTCTTGCTGATTGGCTCTCTGAAACTGAAAATGATGTGCTGCTTAAGCCATCAGCCTTTTTCAATTGGCTTTCACTTACAGACAACGATAAGCTTGCTGCAGCACTATTTTTTTGCGATTGCTTTTCTAATGCTGATTGCGATAAGCTTTCCCGTTCATTTAAATACTGTGAACGACTATCAGAAGCTGCATTCGATAAACTCGCCATTGCACTATGTCTCAATGATTGACTGGTTGAGACACTATGAGGCGCCTTATGACTCTCAGAAAGTGAGTCACTCATGGACATTGAAAAACTAGCGGAGCTGGTTGTTGATCCAGAGTTCGTCGTACTTTTTGACTCCTCGTTACT
Source organism: Enterococcus sp. AZ163 (assembly GCF_050498925.1). Classification (NCBI taxonomy): domain Bacteria; kingdom Bacillati; phylum Bacillota; class Bacilli; order Lactobacillales; family Enterococcaceae; genus Enterococcus; species Enterococcus sp. AZ163. The sequence continues at coordinate 618,855 of NZ_JBIPAO010000003.1, read as the reverse complement.
ATCAGACCGCGAATTAGTTGTACTTTCCTCTTCTTTCAAGCTTTCTGATTTAGAAGATGAGTCACTAAAAGACTGGCTGTTAGATAGTGATTGCGAATTTGAATTCGATGCTTCACCCCCTATAGCTGCTTCAGAACCTGATAGACTAGCTGAAAGACTCATTGATTCTGATTTAGAATCATAATTAGAGAACCATTCTGAACTTTCTGCACTATATGAGTCTGACAATGACGTTGAAACAGATAAGATTTCACTTAACGAAATGGACTGCTCAGATGTTGAAAAATCAGACAACAATGAGTCAGTTGAAAGCGATTCATAGATTGATGTAAAATCTGAAATTGAACTTGACGTTGATGTCGAAATCGAATCTGAAGCAGAAAGAGACGTTTCACTGGTTGATTCCGTTTCACTTTCTGGAGGTGCTTCAGAAACTGATACACTCATTGATAGACTTGCTGATTCTGAGCTAGATGAATGATCGGAACGCCATTCTGAACTTTCTGTACTATAAGAATTTGATAAAGAGCTTGATAGCGACACAATTTCACTTAACGATAACGATTGTTCAGACGTTGAGAAATCCGACAGCAACGAGTTATTTGATAAGGATTCATACATTGATACAAAATCAGAAAGTGAAGTAGATATAGAATTCGATGCTGAGTCCGACACTGACCCTGAGATTGACTCTGGAAGCGCAGAATCACTTAATGATTCTGAAACAGAAGCAGATACACTTTGACTTGCTGAGATTGATGGATCAACTAACTGCATACTTAGCGACTCACTCGTACTAGCACTCTCATGTCTTGAATCAACTTCCGAGCCAAGCTTGCTGTGTAAAGAGTGTTCACTGTCTGCAAAAGACTCTCTTACTGACGCACTAAGAGAAAACATCTCTGACTGTGACGTACTGAATAGTTGGGCCGCTTCCTCTGCTGAAATACCTTCTTCACTAGCCAATGCTGAGAAAGAGGTGGATTCAGATTCCAATAAACTTTGTGAGATATGTGGAGGCGTCATTGACATTGACTGACTTTCAATTGCTAGCAGACTGTTATCAGAGTTTATTTCATTCGGTGATTGTACCTCACTCTCAGAATAATTACCGCTTTCTGTATCAGAAACAATTGTACTTTCTGACTGGATAGTACTTTCAACTATTGTGGTGCTCTCTGACAATGTTTCACTAGTTGATTCTGTCGCACTCTCTGATGTAGAATTGCCATTACTTATTGATGTAGACTCAGGTGCTGGTGGTATTTGAGTTGTTTCTTGTACAGCTAGGACGTTATCAGTATTGGTTTCTAAGGCTTCATTGGTATCTGTTGGACCTTCCTCTGCCTGCACCTGCATAGTATTCATGGAAGCGCCAAAAATCCCACTAACAGCTGTAATAGCTGCATACATCCAGTGTTTGCCACCCTTATACATTTTGAATCGGACTTTCTTGTCAGCATTTTTTAGACGTTTCAAATTATTATTTCTCGACGACAATACAATTCCTCCTTCTTCATTTTTTCTAGTTTATTACACATAATCAGGAAATTATAAAATACTCCCAATATTGGGACGTTTTAGACAAACTGGTAATTTACATGTAAAATTGCAAATATACTAGTTTTGTCTGTGATAATAGTCTTGACTTTAGACAGTAATCTTATCTATACTTAATTAAGTGTTGGGGAAGTACTCAAGTGGCTGAAGAGGCGCCCCTGCTAAGGGTGTAGGTCGTTAACACGGCGCGAGGGTTCAAATCCCTCCTTCTCCGTATCTATTATTAATAAAAAAAATCTTGAGGGAGCTGTCTATTCAAACAGCTCCCTCAAGATTTTTTTTGGCTTCACTAATGTGATACCTCTAAATCAAACGTTGCGACTCTTTGCTCACCAGTAACAAAATCAATTTCAAATTCATTAAATTCTGATCCATCAACCGGTAATTCCCAAAACATTTGTGTTATACCAGATTCATTAGGCAAAACTTCTGCTTGACCAATCTGTTGATTTACTAAGGAGAGTCTCACACCATCTTTTGTATATGCTTGAAAATATTGTGCATAGGGCAGAAAAGGTTGCTCCATAGCTAGATTAGTATACTCAACTTTCACCGCTACCATGCGTTCCGTGTCGTAACTCTTTAGGTCAGACATGCCTTTTGGAAAGGCTGATTGCTTCGTAGTTGCCTCAATGATTTTAAGCTCAGCAGTCTTAGTTTCCCCGTCACCAAAATCAACGCTCTCATTCATACCATAAACTTGGACCTCTTGTGTCAATCTCTCACTGGTTTCTGTCTGCGCACTATCATTAGCTACTTGTTTTTTGTAATTGGAAAATTCTTCTTTAAGCTTAGTATTTTCTGCTTCTAGCTTCGCGATCTTTTCTTTTAAGTCAGCAGCCTGAGTCGTTGGTGTTTCCGAGGTACAACCTGTTATCAGAGGTAATGCTATGACTAAAAGTAGAAGTATTTTCTTCATCTAATAAACCTCATTCTTTCATTAAAAAGATTCAGCATTATTATGTACCTTAAATACTAAACTTTTCATTTCAGTAAAATTTATCCAAAATTCCCTATCCCAGTTGTTCAATAAGGCTAAATGATTCCAAGGCTTGTTTTTTTCTACACTGCACTTGAAATTTTTAACAATACATTCTTGTTCGTACCTTTCAGCTTCAAAAGCTTCATTTGCATCTGTGACATTAAAATTTGCTGGTAAAAATTGACTATTTTCCTTAAATATTTGATAGGTGAGCTCGTTCATGGTGGTCTCTGTTGAACAAGTATTAATTGTAGTTATTAGGTCATCTACAGAAAATCTTTGATTGTATTCCTGAGTATTAAAAATTATACTATCTGAATTAAAAGATTCCGAATTAGCCTGACTATTTTTAGTACCTCTTATTTTTTTCACTAAGCCCATTGCATATTCATCAGTAAACGCACAGAAATACTCAGCAATGTTTCCCAAAACTAAGGTCTCAGCATCCAAATATATTATTTCTTCAAAATCAGAAAAATATCGAGGCAAGAAGAACTTTGTCAAATGATATCGAATAGGTCCCACATCCACTTTGAATGATGTTATCTGATTTAACTCTTGAGGCATTTGCCAAACACTAATCTCGATCTGTTCTTTTTTCATGGCTTGTGAAAAAGCCCGTAGAATGGTAATATCTTTCTCAACAATATCATCTACCAAAAGTAAAATACTCAAAGATTCTTCACTATCATAATGCTTAATGAGTGAAAAAAGAGATGTTCCCACCAATTCAATATTATTCTGGTTGATGGTATACACTACTGCTTTGCTTGTCATAGTTTATACCTCCTCATATTTTACAGAAAATCCGCATCAAAATCCGTCAGAGCAGTCAACAACTCAGCTTGCTCTTTCAGAATGTCTTCAATCTCTAATTCCTTTTCTTCTGGGATCACGACATCATTCGAGTCAGTTTGAGTGTTGCTATCCCCTTCTACTTTTGAATATAGATTGTCTTCAGTAGAAATTATTTCATCAACGTTATCCTCTAGCAACTCACTTTCTTCATTAATCTCCGTATGAGGACTTACTTCCGTCTCAGTTGAAGACTCCAATACTGCTATAACTGTATCCAAAAAATCTTCACTCGTTTCAGTAATTTCCTGACTTTCTTCTTGAAAATTGGTTGCCGATGATTCAACTTGAACCGCTTCGTTATAGCTGGGAAAGTTGTCCCCTAAAAAGATACTTGCAAATGTATAGCTGCCTCGAGCACTTTTATTGTTGAGCTTTGTACAATACAAACCAAAATTTTCAAGATAGCGATCGACACTTTTTTGATTAATAATTCCTTTTTCCAAATCTCGTATGATGATATTATCCGCATATTGCAAATCGTTATCTTTGATTAAACAAGATAATACTTTCTTTGTTTCCTCGATAGATTCAGCTCTAATTAGTTCGTTCAAATCAATTTGTTGTCGCCCATTGACCGTTAAAGTACTATTCTCATTTCCTTCAGTTAGCACGTTATAAACCATATCCTTATCAATTTGAAAAGGATTTTTATTTTGTTGCATGCAGCTTGTTTTGTATTCTTGAACAATCCGATCAGAAAACTCGTACAGTCCATCCGATATTCGTTCACTTTTAATTAATTCACCGTTATCATAAACATCACAGTTCACATAATGATCATTCAAATCTAGAACATAATTCAGTCCAGATAAGGCAGTAATTTCATTTTCTTTACATTCCAAATAATTCTCACAGGCATTTTCTAAAATAGCACCAAACGTTTTTGGAACTAACGTGACTTCTTCAACTAAAATAGTCATCTTTTCTCCGTTAATCTCTGCCCAAAATGCCCCTTTAAAATAGGTTTCAATTTTACTTAATTCCTCGGAGCTTGTAGCTGAAACCCCTATACACAATGAGCATCTCATTTGGTTATCTTCAGTTTTATCAAATAGTTCCTGTCTCTTATCTGCTAAATAAGCTAATACACTGCGAATGAGCATTACCGTTTCATTATTTTCCAGATGTTCTAATACGTTGCCGAAGGTTTGATAGGCATCTAAACGACGACTGTACCGTTTGGTAATTCCCCAGTAGATCGCCTTTTGCATTTCCTGCAGTAATATCTCACTACCAATTGATTCATTTGATTGCTTTCTGAACAAAGATGGTTTCCAGGTATTCTTTTTCACATAGGCGTATACCGAACTAAAAATCTCTTCATAGTTTGGCCCACAAATCCCTATTCTGTATTGATCGATATCTAGTGCGATTATTTTCTTTACCATAGTTTCCTCCAACTGAGTGCGCCTTATCTTTCAATGTCTAAATTACTTTGCTTGCTGATCTGTTTGTTCCTCAGCTTCAACGACTGTCAGGTCTTCACTTTTTTCTATTGCTTGGTCATCAAAAATCATCGTTGAAAGTTTTTTTAATTGTTGCTCCTGATGATCAATTAATTGTGCTAGCTCTTCTACTTCTTGAACTACAGGCTTTGTTAGTTTATAGCAGGAGACAAAACCGCTTATCTGAGAACAAATAGCATCTATCTCTGAATAACTCGCACTTAACTCATCGTTCTTGGTTCTTAGTTTATTGAAATCATTTAATGTGACCGCTCGATTGTCTTTTATTTTGGAGATATATTGATTTAATTCATTTCTTAACTGGTCCCGAGTTTGAACCTCTCTCTGTACTCGTTCTAATAATTCAACTAAGCGTTCCTTATTGACAATGCTATCAACATTTTTTGTTACTCCATTTGACATTCACTGTCCTCCACTTCTTTAAAAAGACTATCTCTTTCCACTTGCAGCAAAGCATTTCTTGTAAAAATTCCTTTTCTTAAAAGCTGACTAAACTTATTAACTCGTTTCTTTAGTTTTAATAACTCATCTGTGCTAAGAGATTCAAAAAGCAAGTCTATTTCTTTCAACGAATCTATTGCGAAGCCTAGCTGATATTTTGATATCCATTCAGCAATAGCGGCATTCTTCCAAACGATCACGGGTAAACCTAAAGCTAAATAAAGCGAAACTTTGTGAGGAGCATTATATCGAGTATAGTTTTGATAGTTACCGCCTTGCTGTAAATTATCATCCCAAGCGATGCCGAAACGATTTTTAGGCATTCTTCTTAGCAGCTCTTCTTGTTGATAGGTCCCCCCATAGCTTACCTGTTTACTAAATTGAATCTCACCTTTAGTACCAAAGGCAGCTATCTTCGTTTTACTTGGCCAATTACTTAAAAAAACTGATTTTTGAATATTTCCAGCAAACACGATACTTTTATCCAAACTAGAATCTAGGCTTATACTGTCAGGAATTAAATAATCAAAAAGTGGTTTTGTCAGCATCGGTGTTTTTACACCCATTAGGATAAATTGCTGCTCCATTTTTTTGCTGTGCGTAATCAACCAGTCTGATTGATTAAGTAAGTTTAACTCTTCTGGAATATTGTTTCCCCGCAACAGTTCGGAATCGTGAATTAGTAAGACAACCGTTGCTCCTCTTTTTTTTAATTGATGAAGGAAATTCAGTTCAAATCGATAACTATTGTAACTAGGATATTGATAGACAATCATGTCTCCGGCAGAAACACCCGCAGTAATACCATCTATTCTGGCAATCAGTGCCCTGTCATCTTCATTACTATCCACATATCGATAAATATACAATCTTTGAAATTCTATAGTATCTCCAATTAAAGAGATATCATTTCTTGCTTTAGAGACAGAATCCACTGATTTTCCCTCGACGATGTATGTTAGCCAATTAGCCAAAGACATATTTCTCCTTAACTGTTAAATTTTTCAGAAACTTATACTCATTTTCCGGTAAATAAAAGGACAAATGCTGTATATCTCGTTTGGTTTTTTGAATAACCTCATCCTTGCTTGTTAAGTTGTCATTAATAAAAAGATAGGACAATAAGTCAAAAACTTCTTTCGTTTGATGAGAAGTAGTTTTCTTTTTGTCTAAGATGACCGTTGCTTTATTTAATAGCTGTATCGCTTGTGCATGACTATTCATGTCTACCAGACATAAAGATAAGTCAATCACACATCCTACGATAATTTCGTTCCATTCTTTTAATTGCTCACTAGATAGCTTTTTAAGAATGCTATTTTCTAATATAATACTTTCTTTTTCCATTGCTGTAGGAGCCAAAGAGTAATCGATTTTTGTTCGCAATGTCGCTAAATAAAGTAACACATCATACATTGTAAAATAATCAATCGAGAGGAAATAATCCTCAATCTTTTTCAAACTATTACCCGGCTCACGTTTCGCCTTGCAATGCAGGGTTAAATCGGCATATGCTAAAATAAGTTTGTAGGCAAAATTATCTTCATTAGAATTGCGATATTTTTCCAAACTGCTTCTAATTTCCACGAAATGTTTTAAATCGTTCTCTTCGTTTGACATCGAAGTATAGATTACCAGGCTCAACATTTGAATTTGTTCATCCGTTGAATTGACAAATAAATTCAGCAATTCTCGATCGGACATATTCAATAGCTTCTTTAGACCAATAATTAATTCTAAAGGTAAATCGCTTTGATAACGAAGCCAGCGATAATAACGAGATTTTGAAAGATTAATTTTTCGTTCGAGTGTTCGTATAGGTATTCCTTTTCGTTTACGGATTTCTTCAAGTCTTTCACGGTCGATATTTACAGCTACAACCGAATTTTGTGGTTCCTGCAACGTTGGATTTATCATATTAATTAATCTGCAAATACTTAAAAGATTACTTTTCATCATTACACACTCCCAGAGTTAACCATAAGACTCTTTTCTTCTCTTTTTCATCTATGAAGGTCTGTCAATTTTCTTCATAGGTACTTATTTAGTGTCATGAGATAAGTCACGCCAAAAAATATTACAGACCAATTGCCTCAATCAGCGAATAGATTAATGAACCTAAAATGACACTGGACATAATAATAGAGATAACAATTGTCAGAAGCTTGGAGCCCTTATCTTCATCCTGTGAATTATCTACTACTTTGTTGCTCTCTTGTTCGAACTTTCTTTCTATATCTCTAGACAATTGATCTCTTTTCACCAGATGACCTCCTTCGAAACGTATCTTTTTTATCTATCGGTTTTATACTGGCACCATTATTTCTAGTCCAAAGAACTAGTTAAATCATTAAGCTGTAAAATGCGTAAATCTTGCTGATCTGCTTTTTCTATAAGCTGTGTTAGCAGTTGGTCGCTTTCTTTTAAGAAACAGCGCTTGATCACATATTTTTCTGTAGTATAAGAGACCGATATAGTTAAAAATAATTCTCTCAATAAAGCATATTCCTCTTTGTATTCTTGATAGCTACGATTAAATGATTCCTTAGTTGTTCTGAAATCTTCTAGGCTTGTTCCCTCTTGCTCGGCCATTTCAGCTATTTCTACATGAATCATTTGAAGCTTTTCAATTTTTTCATGTTGCTTAGCTACTAACTCTTGAGCTTTTTGTTTTTCTGTTTTAAATCCTAATAAAGAGGATTGATTTTCCGTCAATAATTGTTCGATTTTTTCAAGCAGACGATCTGCGGGTATTTGATTACTCATGCTATATGCTCCTTTACTATAAGCCGGCTATTGCATTGATTAGCTCTATGGTAGTTGCTATCAATTTTCGGTGTTCTGTATTTCAAGCATAATTTTTTCACTTTCCTCAAATAAATAATGCTTAGCTACAAGATTTTCTGTTTCATAGGCAACTTTTAAAGTTAATGCTATTTCTTTTAGTGCAGCATACCCCTTCTTATAAGAATCAAATACTTGATTGAAATCTTTTTTTAACTGTTTAATTTGATCAATGGTTGACCCACTTTTTTCTGCTAAGGCCTTTATTTGATTATTAAGCTGTTGCATTTTTTCAAAATCTGTATGCTGTTCTTGTAATAGCACGTTCATCTTTTCTATTTCTTGATCAAACTTTAGCAAAGTTGCTGAATTTTCATTCATGAGTTCTTGCATTTTCTGATTAATCTTATCTGCTGGAATTGTTATTGTCATAAACTGCTTCTCCTTCGTCTAATATGGCCGCTTTGTCTAAAGGAACATTTTTATCTTTTAACTGTTTGTAGTAAATGTTGGCCATCCTTACTTCATTTATATAGCTAATGTTATCTTTTAAAATGTTAAGCAAATTCCCCTTTATTACTCCTTTGTTGTCAAAGGGAGATTCTTCTAAATACAAGATATTATGAGAAGTTGTTTTTTCAAGAGCAAACATTTCCATTCCCATATAAGAAATTGAAATCTGATCTTTTTCGGTAACCAATTGTGCGACTTGATCAGTCACAAACTCAAGTAAGCTATTATATTTTGCTGTCACTCTCATCGTCTCGGGATCTCTAACTACGACCAAATTTATTTTTCCTTCATAGAAGAAATAACTTACTACCGGAAGTTGTCTACTGTTGAAAAAGTCGATTTCTTGTACAGTATTATTGAAAAAGAAAAGATTACTGTATAATCCACCGTCGTCAGCATATTCTTCTATAAAATCCGTACTACCATCTGCGTTTAAGTACTGAACCTCTTTTACATGTCTTCGAGTCTCCGGATATAAATCAACACGACCAATTTCTTCACCATCGTTCACAATAGAAATACTTCTATCTTCATTCATGAATATCTCAGCTGAATACACAGTAGGTATTTGATTAAAAAAAAGAAAATTATCCTTGTGATGTTCCCTTTGGGTTAGAGAATCCAGTAAATTAATCCCTTGAACTTCTTCTTTGGATATTAGCTTATTGAAAGTCGGACTAGGAGAAATCGAAATCACTTTTCCTCCATGAGTCTTTAGTCGGTTTTTCTGCTTTTCCCAAATCGAATTTGCTGGTTTGATGATACTTACTAACTCATATTCCATTAATAAGCTCCTTCCATTTGTTTGCAATGATGAAATCCTGATATTCAGAGACAGATCTGCGCGTGTTTTTGGATAAATCATTTCGGTCCGAATTAATTACCTGGCGAATACCTTCCGTCAATTCTTTCACACTATAAGCTTCGTCAGATCTAGAATAATCTTTTAAAAATCCGTTAATGCCGTCCTCAATAAGTTCAATTGCACCAAACCTTGCCTTGAAAGTTACAATTGGAAGTCCCGCGTCTAAAGCTTCTATATAAGTTAAACCGAAACCTTCTGAATAAGACCCTGAAATAAATGCATCATACTCTGGATAAACTTCTTCAATTTTATTAGAGTGTCCTTGTAGTTTTACGTACTCCTCCGCATTTAATGACTTAATCAGTTCCCGCAGCTTTTTATCTTCTCCACCCTGTCCATAAATGTCTAGTGACAGTCCCGGATATTCTTTGCGTGCTTCATTAATGGCCTTAATCACAATATCAATATGTTTTTCAGCAGCCAGCCTTGAAACTGTGATAAATTTTTGAATAGGGGAAAGATTTTCCTTTTTAAACTCTTTTGCTTCTTCCTGATCTCTAATACCACCCACAGGAATTGCCGCAATCTTATCTTTATCATTGGGAAAATCAACTAATAGATCTTCACGCTGAAGTTTAGTTGCTACTACTACTTTGTCGGCCATATCCATATGAGTCAGCAAATACTCATAAAAATTATTCCATAACGGTGCCGATTTCACGTCCCGGTCTGAAAGATGGTCAGCATGAATAATTTCGATAATAGTACAGTTTTCAGGCTTATGAGCAAACAATGCTGATTCTGATTCTTGACCCCTATCAATAATAAAATTGTTTGCACCTTCAAATTTTTCAGCTAGATACGTGAAAAAGAATCGTTGAAGCTGAACCTCCGTTTTGAAAAAAAAGTGTCTGCCTTCAAAATCAAAAAGATGAATATTGCTGATTAATCTACCTCTATGTTTATGATCTACATACTCATACATCACTTTTCTTTTAGCCGTTTTATAATCAAAAATTTCAATCCTATAGGTAGAAACAACCAGCATATTTTCTTTTTTCTTACTCGGAGATTTCTCTAAGTGTTCCACGATTCGCAAACCAGAGGAAGTGATTATCTCCTTGATTCTGTGAGTATTTGTATGGTCAACTAAAATTTCTTCTGTAAACTTATATTTTTTTGAAGCCCCTCTTTCCAAATACCCTTCACCTAATACAAATAGTTCCCACATATTAATCACTCTGTCGTCTGGAATCTTCCAATTGCTCATTGCCTCATGCAAATTTTTAACCAATTCAACGAACACATATTTATAAGGAAGCTGAACTTTATCAAAGCATTTTGCGCGGTAAAACTGTGCATGTTCAACACCTGAATTTCCAATTCCCATTGCTTTATTTACAAAAAAATTCAATTCGTCTCACTCCTAGTTTCATTTTTAGATTCTGTATCTAAAATTTTCTTTACCAAATATGAGGATTTTCTATTTTCTACTGCTTGTTCTAGTACACGGTAAGCCAAAGTATTATTCCGGTTTTTCTCTTTTAATTGATCTATTCGTTCTGAAGGTTTCTCCGATATGTTTGGCAAGCGTGAGGTTGGAATTAAAATATTTAAGGCTGCCGGCAATTCCATATATGCTTGAGGTAAAGAATTGAAGCACGGGCCACGCAAAATATCTACTAACACTTGATGGCTGCTGTGCAGCACCTGTTCATATACATATACAGCTGCTGGCAACAAAAGTGATTCCTCAGTATTTCCTAAAAAAAAGAAATAATTCGTATGATCATTAAGAGTAAGGCTAGTACTATATTTAGCATTTTTCAAAACCACGATTTCATTTTTTGTCTGCTCCATATACTCATTCTTCTTAATTTGAATGATGTTTAGTTTCTCAATGAAATCGATTTTGCAGTCATCAGCTAAGCCCTCATCTGATATAGTTAGGTACTTAAAGAGCATATACTGATGCTTTTTGTTGACTAATTGAACCTTGTAACTCATCGCATTGTCGGGATAAGTGAACTGACCATTCAGATTTTGAAAGTAAATTTTATTAATTACATCATTATTGATATCGAAAAATTCGATCTCCACTTGTACAGCTTCTTTGTTATCAAACTCAGCATTCACTTGAATATCATAAGACTTCCCATTTTCTAAAAGGGGCAGCATCGGTGATTTTCTGCTTACATGATATTCAGTCCTTGAATACCATGTTTTAATTGGTGTTCCTGAAGGCATGAGTGGAGATGAAAAATGAACATAATCCAACGCCACAAAACGAATATCCGTTCCGTAGTTGTAGTTATCATTAAAGTCAGCTCCCCACTTTACCATGTAAAAATTTTTCAACCTCTCACCTCACAGTTATTCAAAATCATCCATGACTCGACGGAAATTATTGAATAGGATATTTCTATATTGTTTTAGAAACCATTTATTAACTCCTGGGCTATTATCATTGTGCCTTCCGGTTAATCCTTTATAGAGAACTCGTGCGGTTGAACGATTTTCTTTTAAAGTATCAAAAAGCATTGGGAATGCTTCTTTGTCGTAATCGTCTTGCTTCATGTAGGCAACTGTAAATGTCGTATTGGAGTAATCTCCTTTAGAAAACTTATCCCAAAACCGTTTGTTTAATTTTTGAGCCGACTCTTCTGTTATTTCTCCGGTGTTGTAAAATAGCATATCCAAAGCAGTTGGAAACCCTCCAGGGCGTAGAACACGTTCATTAAGTGCTATCGTTCCGATGTTTGTTAAGGGTTTTCCGATAATTACACTATTCGGTGACAAATCACTTGCGTAGTAGAGTGCCCCAAATGTCCCCATTGATAAACCCGACAAAATTAAATCAGAATTCTGGAAGCCTAGAACAGTCAATTTATTTTGAATGACCTCTACTAATTTCTTTTCAAATGCTTCACTGCCAAGATAAAAATTTCCTCCCTCTAATCTAGGATCAGCAATCAGCATGAAAGGTCCTCCCCCCATACTGCTCATCATTCTTCTTCCTTCAAAGCCTTCTGCTGAACGGTAACCAGAGAAATATATTGCTAGGGGAGGTTTTAAGTCTCCGCAATTGAAGTAATACAATATTTCACCATCCATTTGCTCTTCATCGCAAAGCCTTTGCCCACCAGGAATCATTGTGCTGTGATCAGCTAAAGCTCGCCGAATGTGTATCTGCCCGATTCTAATTTCTCCACTTTTTCCTTTAGCATACAAAGCAACATTTACATACACATCCGCTGTACTGTTAAACTTAACTTTTTCTCCACGCTTCAATTTACTCACAGGTGCCTCTACTATCTGAACAATTTGATTCGTGTTCTCTTTGATAAGAAATAGTTTGAATAGTAATTCTACTTCTCCTGATAGAACATCTGTTTCAGCGAAGAACTCCATTATTTCTTCACCCTTGACTACATTTGTCATCTTCCAAGATATAATTTGCTTGAATTCAGAGGAGAAATCACCCTGTACTTCTACATAAGAGTTGCCTTTCTTACCAATGGCCCCCTTAAAATCCTCGTGGATGATTAAATGATCATGGGATAATTTGTAACCCAATTGTCCGAAAGTAAACTGATCATTCACAAAATTAATCACTTGACTAAAGTTCTCCATATCAAGTGGTTTAGCTTCCATTATTGCTAGCAATTGCTTCATGTCACTGGTAAGATTCGCCTTCCTATCATAAATGATTTGATACGGCGGCAGCTGCCTAAGTAAATCATTTTTGTCTAAGTTCCTCACTGCTTTTTCTTCTAAAATAAAGATTGCTCGAGAATACCTCTTATTGAACAGACCATTTACAAATAGCTTCTCCTCCTGCTCATCTAATAAGAAATCATAGTCTGAAGGAAGCCATTGATAGCTATATTTAGGAGAAATATCATTTAGATCAATCGCTTGTTCATGGCTGATATGAAAGAGTTTCGTCTGCTTAGCCATTGAAGACCTCCTTCCATTTTTCCATAACAATATGCGGACTATATTCTTCAATCAATCGCACATTTTCCACTAACGAGTTGTTCCAGTTATTTAGATTTTTCAAAAAGTAATTGATTGCATCTTCTAGTTCCGAGATACGACTAATAACCATTCCATTCTTTTTATCTTCTATATAATCTGTTGAACTTTTGACAACCTGCGGGATACCTGCACTAATAGCAAGCGACTGCATCTGCAAATTATATTCTTGGTTAATATCGATATATAGTCGAACACTTTGAAAATCATTTTGAACCGAAAGCAGTGTTGGATTTATCCGAAATTCAATACGGTGATAAACACTTATTGCTTTGACTAGCCCCGTCCAGGACTTTTTTTTACGAATCTCTTCTACTGCTATTTCATCTGCCTTGTATAAGTGTTTCGTCCTTTTCGCTTCAATAAAGTGTTCAGCTTTTTTGAAATCCTCTGAGTCACTGTCAATAGCAAAGAAACTATCAATCAGCTCTTTTTGTTGTTCCTGCAACTTACTCATTTCAAAAGCAGTTTGAACTTCAAAAACCAGGGTATGCTTTGTATGTTTAATTAAGTTATTGACAAAAACTTCATTTGCTTCATAGACACGTTCATTCATTTCCCCTACACGCCAGTACATGATCAATTGCACAACTGAGTTACTCATTCCCAGATTTAATTCCGTATTGAACATTGGGATTGTAGTAATTGACGTATTCTCCAGGAAAGAATTAGCTTTCTTTATATTCATCAGTTCATGCTGTTTGCTGGTCGTATCTGTTACGATATATTTACTTGTCTTCATCCCTTCAAACAAAGCACTTTGGTTGAATGTTCTTAAATTGTCATTATCCGAAATAATTCGAATCATTGATTCTTGATCTTGGATCGCTTTCGTGATCTCTAAAATATTATTTTCAGTAACTGTTAAAATCTCTTTTTGGTTTTCTAATGATGCTGCTTTATGGATTAATACATCTGAAATAGCTTCAGTAATCGTTCGGTAACTTTTTTCCTTTAACAAGTCATTTCCAGCTTCTCCAATAATGACTCTCGGTGTATCGGACAAAACTTCAATGACTGTTTTTTCACCAAATTCATTAAAGTATTCACGTTTACTTACTTTACCCGCAGCATTAGCATATTCCTTCGAAGATAAAAAACCACGATCGTCATAAGAATCAACTATTGTCCAATCGTTTTCAAAAGTCTTTACTCTCTCAATACAACCGTACTTATTGTAAAGTACCTCCCCATACATCTTAGCTTCTTTGAGAAGTACTATTCCAAACGGTGTATAAACTTTTTCAATCATTTCTGGTAGTTCAAGATCTTCGATGCTTAAAGGATGTCCATTAATTAAATGAATGTTTTGCAGAACGTCATAAGCACGCCAATAACGATCGGAAAAGATGGTATACTCTTGTGCCTTGTATCGTAAAAAGGGCAAATAATTTAGTAATAACAATTCATATTTTTCACCATTTTTGGAGAACAATCGAGCAATATTGAGCATTCTATCATTTTCCAAATGGTTATCACTTTGTTTCCAGTTAGGTATTAAATAGATCATTGATTTGTACGCTCCCGCTTTTCACTAAAAAATATTATAGTCACGCTTGGAAAATATGAAGCGCATTTCTTGGGTTATGGTGTCTATAATAATAATCAGCATGAACACACTCCCAAAATAAAACGCTAAATTTGACACAATTTCTACTCTCAATCCTATAAATAAGGGGATAAGAGAAACCAAGACCAAATAGCTATTCCCAACCATCGAAATTCTTAGTAGCTTTCCTTTTATATAAGTTTCCGTTTGCTGACCCGGAGGAATCTCGTAAATATAGTCGCCGGATTCTTTTAAATGTTTAGCAATATCATTGGGCCGAACATTGATAAAGCTAAATCCCATACCTAAGCCGTAGAGAATTAGTCCGTATGTCAAGATGCCTTCCACAGAGTTAAATGAAAAAAACCTTGATAAAATACTTGAGAAAAGCGTATTGCTCCACGCATCGTTTAGCAGTAATAACTGAGGAATAGAGAAAACCGTTACCGCAAACATAAATGGCATCGCTCCAGCGGTTAGCAGACGAATAGGAACATACGAGTTATTGAAACGACTGTCAATACCAGTGCGTTGAATGTATATTCGGTATTCAGAATGGTATAAAAAGACTGTCATATAAAGATAAATAAGCGTAATAACAATTAAACCAATGATTTGCTCACTACCAATTTTCAATGTTCCACTTTGCCCAGATACAAGCATCGCTGGTAAATTAGAAATTAACCCTGGCAAGATAAACAGACTTTGGGCACCAATCCCCTTTTCACTATTGATATCTGACAACCATGAAATAAACATTCCACCTGTGGCAAGTATCAAAATAACCATCATGTAGAAAGCCATTTTGCTGATATTTGAAAATGCATCATAATTTCCTAACGTCCGAAAGCGAAACATTATAGCTGTTCCCTGTGCAATGGCGAAAATTAGCGTCAACGTTCTTTGAATATAGCCTCTTTGTTTAGCAGAAAGATTTTTAATTCGATCTATATCAATCATGCTGATTGTGGTCCAAATAATCAGTGATGTCATGTAAGGTCCCATACCTAATGATAGTAATGTCGGTTTAGCAAAATTACCGCCAGTTGTTGTTGATAAGAACCGTAAAACAAGATTTTGCGCTTTTTCTGTTTGAGGTATATTTACAAATCCAGGGACTTCAATACTCTTACCGATTTGTACAATTGCCAACAATAGAATACTCCAGCAAATCCGTTTAATTATTTCCTTGTCTTTTTTCATTTTTTTCCGTCCTTCTTTGAATACTAGAATATCGGTGGCCTATGGAAAGTCGACGTCTATTGAACCATCAGACTTGTGTATTAGATCTGACAACAATAGATTTCTCAATATGTTAAGCCATATTTCATCCTTCATTTCAAAAAAGGAGCGCCTTGCTTCAAGCTGAAATTCATAAATGGGCTTATGCTGTCCCCAGCTTCGACCATTTACGACAGATTTTAATTGCTGTAAATTATCTGATTGTTCCACCCACATCATATCGATCGCTTTTAAAACAGAAATTCGTTTAAAGTACAAAAGTTGAAAGTCATCTGGGATCATTTCTGGCATTTGTTTTATCCGTGTATTAATTAATTGCTTTAGAACGGTTTCCACTGTTTTCCTAGTATAATTCTCCAGTTCACCATCTAATAAAAACGGTACAAAATTGTATTGGATATTATTGTAAATAAAGTCAATTAAGCGATCTCTGTTCAGATTGGATTTGTCAGCTGTAAAGCGCTCAATCACCTGAGAGGCAGCAGCACTGATAATTTCATCTAAAAATAGAGAAGAACTTTCCATTACTTTATTTCTGGTGGTATAAATTTTTTCTCTTTGCACACTGATAATTTCATCATATTCTAAGATATTTTTTCTGCTTTCAATCTCTTGATTTTTTCGATTTGCCTGAGACTTACTGATTATCTTGTCATACTTCTTTTCCTTCAGCGGTTCTTCAGCATCTATTTCTTCAGTTTTAGTTTTATCAATCAAGTGTATCCTTGATTTTGCTACCCATTTGGGCGCACTTTCGACGACAATTTTATCTTCCATTGAAACAAAAAATTGGGTATCTCCTGGATCTCCTTGTCTACCCGCACGTCCCCTAAGCTGATTATCAATTCGGTCACTCGTCATTCTCTCTGTCCCCACAACGAGCAACCCGCCACTTTCTTTTGCTTCCGGATCAAGTTTTATATCTGTTCCCCTCCCGGCCATTGAAGTAGCTACGGTTACAGCGCCTTTACGACCAGCCTCAGATACGATTAATGATTCCTTCGCAACAGTAGTTGCATTGAGCAAATTATGTGGTACTTTCTGCTGTAATAACAAAAGTGAGTAAAGATTAGACATAGATACGGATCCAGTTTCAACCAAAACAGGCCGTCCCTGTTTCAGCGCATTTTTCACGACATTTAAGGATGCTAAAACTTTTGCTTTATTCGTTACATAGACTTCATCAGAGTGGTCCTCTCGCCTAATTGGCTTATTTGTCGGAATTTCAACGACATTTACATTGTACGTATCACGAAATTCCTCCGCATCTGTTTTAGCCGTCCCGGTCATACCAGAAAGTATTTTGAACTTTTTGAACAGATTTTGGTAAGTGATAGAACCCATTGAACGCGTTTCGTTTGTAATCTCGACCCCTTCTTTAGCTTCAATGGCTTGATGAAGGCCCGCTTGAAGCTTCGTACCAATTAACTTTCTACCGTTCGCTTCATCCAGAAGAAGGATCTCACCTTCTTCAACTACATAATCTCGATTTATTATTAAAAGTTTGTTTGCTCTCAGTGACAAAACTAAATGCCGATAAAGATCTTTCCATTGTTCGGTCAGAATTCCTTCAATCCCAAAATAATCTTCCGCCTTCTTTATTCCATTCTCAGTAAACCAAACATTCCGTTTATCTTCGCTTGTTAGATAATCTTCTCCATCAATTAGACTCTTTATGTACCAGTCCGAAGTTTCGTAAAGATTTGATTGAACCTTAGGGGCACCTGAAATAATTAAAGGAGTTTGTGCCATGTCTAACAGAATGGCGTCTATTTCATCAATTAGCACAAAATTGAACTCACTTAAGTATTGTTCTTCTGGTGTAGTGGCTAAATTATCAAATAGATAGTCAAAGCCTAATGCACTGTGAGTAGTGTAAACAATATCCGCAGCATACACTGCTTCTTTATCAATTTCTTCCTCAGTAGCATCTTTGGTGACTCCCACAGCCACACTTAGTCCCAACCAACTATATATTTCCCCAACTTCTTCAGCATCACGCCAAGCAAGATAAGAATTTGAAGTAATTAAGAAATTACCTTTTCCATTTAACCCTCTTAAGTACATGGGCATCGTTGCTGTTAGTGTCTTACCTTCCCCAGTTTTCATTTCCGCAACATTGCCAAAAAAAAGGGCAATGCCACCCAGAATTTGTACGTAGTAAGGCTCAAGACCCAATACTCTTCTATCCGCCTCCATGACTACTGCGTACGCCGCAGGAATTAAGCTCTCAAGTTTTCTTCCATTTTCCAACTGCTCTTTAAAAATAGCGGTTTGACCACGTAATTCGTCATCAGACATTGCTTTATAAGTCGGTACTAATTTGACTATTTTATCTGCTATTTTTCTATACTTCCTTAAGTTCTTATCACTCATATCAACTCGTTTACTCTCCTAAAAATATCAAAAATTGCTATTTCATTAGCATGATATTGATTCTATCTGGCTATTTTTTATACATTAAACTACCCTTTAATTAAGCGATAACCCTTTCCCCAGAGAGTCTGTAAACTACTATCATCTATTCCTAAACCGTCCAATTTTATTTTGATTCTTTTAACTATGCTAGATGTTCTAGCAAGATTAGATTGTGTTACTTTAGACCAAATCTTTTCACAAATTTCTTCTCTTGATACAATTTCTCCATCCGCTTCTCGCAAGAGTTCAAAAACAATTTTTTCCTGCTTGCTAAAGGGGAAAAAGCTTTTTATATTTTCTTTGGCTAAAGGTGAAATGTTTGCGAATTTATCGCTCGTATTTTTTTTATTATTTTGAGATAACTTTTCTCTTAATGATTCAAGAGATTCATTAGTAGCAAGAATAGCTTGAATTGGACTTTCTTCATTTTTAGAGACTTCGGTCATAGTTGAAGATTTTCTATACAAAGTGGATGACTGAAACTCTCTATTTTCTAGTAAGTACTCTACCTCATTATCAGGTACTGTTTCGCTAATAATGATAATTTGAAAATATTTCGTGATCGTATCAGAAGACATTTTGTTCTTCAATCTACTCAATAAATCGAAACTACAAAAAACTTCGTAGCCAAGCATATAGAGCCTTCTGGTAAATTCCTCTTCTGCAAGTATGCATTTTGTCAAAATTAGTACGTTCATTTACAACCTTCCTTTTCCTTCATTTTTTTCAATAGCTTATCAACCGTAAGATTTTACATAAATTCAGGTTTTTGAGGTTTATCCATTCTTATTACTCTCATTCGACGATATAATGGATGTAGCTCGACACGAAAAAATGTTTGGTCTATTACGGTAATTTATCACTTAGACATTGTTGATTACTAACTATTGAAATATACTGGACATCCTTTTATGGCAGTACTCACTCTTTGTATCAAATTATCTCGAAGTTAATTTTTCTACTAACGAGTAGTATTTCTATTTTCTTTTTCGTGGCAAAAAAAAGAAATGCTGCAAACTATTGATAATAAGGACTCTTTTAGGGTGGATTGACGGCGATTGACGGCTTTTAAAAAAAACACTATTAATGATCACAAAGCAAATTTTTACAACTACAAAAGTTAGCGCTTTCATTATTCTCCATTTTTAAAAATTTAGATTGTTTATTTATTTTTTTGAAACCGTTTTAGCTGATTTTCTTTTCCATATTTTTTATTGTGGTAATACGTTCCTCAATCATTGAATCCGCATAGATATCTAAAGTCATTTTAATAGATGAATGTCCTAATAACGAACTAACTGATACGGCATTTGCTCTTGACTCTAAGCATCTTGTTGCAAAAGTATGACGTAACTGGTGAAAATGGATACGATCCAAACCCGCTGCCTTTCTAATTTTGTGAAAATGATAAGTAATCAAGCGCGGCTCACAAGGCTTTTCATTGTTTGATAGCACAAAGCCATGTTTGGTTTGAAGGTAATGATCTTTTAACCATTTTTTTATGGTGGAACTCATGGGAATAATTCTATTAGATGAACGTGTTTTCACCCTATCAATGATTACCTTCGTCCTATGCTCAACACCCTTTATCGGTATACGTTGTAAAGTTTTTTCAATGCGAATAATTCCCCTCTTAAAATCAATATTCTCCCATTTCAGTGCAGCTATTTCTCCAATCCTCAGCCCTGTACGCAGACTTAGAAGTACTGCTAGTCCCATCCCATCTAATTTATTTAGCGCAGCTTTTTCCAATTCTTTTTGTTCACCCGTGCTTAAAGCTCCGACCTTGTTGTAAGGTTCCTTAGGAAGAATCACCTTTGATGCAGGGTTTATAATCAATAACTGCTTTTCAACCGCCTTTTTTAAACAACTGTTTACCAGTCTAAAAACAACCCTTATTGAAGCTGGCGATAACTTACTTTCCTCTTCCCAAGCCGATACCATATCTTGGAGAAGCAACTCATTTATCTCGTTTAACGGAATTTCTCCTATGTAAGGAAAAATATATTTAAACATTTTGTAGGAATATCCACCATAAGTCGAAGTTTTTACTATCTTTTCCATATCTGTTAACCATTCGTTTATCCAATCACTCATCATGATGGATGAGACTCCGTTATTTTCTCTTAAAGTTTGATACTTTATTTTGTAAGGATATAATTTCGTCTTGACTTCTCGATAAGTTTTAGCATAAATATAGCCATATTGTATTTTTCCATTGCTTTTCCGGCCTTTTATATACCTTCCCTCCCATCGCTTATCTTTTCTCTTATAAATGTTTTCACCACGTCTACTCATTTTAATTCCTCCTCGTAAATTGACGGCGCAACTGACGGCGTAAAAAAACGAGTAATTTAAGCAATAACGGGGGAAAGTTAGTTTTTTTTAACCCCTCGGCCCCTAAATGGCTAAATGATTAGCATTTTGTTAAAAACTATTGACCTTAGGGTACCACTTAATTATAATTAGATTACAAAATGTCCCATTTACTCAAATTACTCTTCTTTTGTCGACCTTTTTTCTTTTTTTTGCCACGAAAAAGAAAAAATTCTTCTTGCGTATTCTTGTCGACTATATCTTCTTGCTCCATTTATTCCTTATAACCTCTTACGTTCATTCCTTTTCTTTCAGATAAAAAACTTTTTTTCAATAAACTTATATCATTTACCTCCCTGTTCCTTTCGTTTTTTTCTTGAAATTCACACATAAAATTTGACTATCCATCTAAAACCATCTTTGTTGATTTATTCACAAATTTATAAACAAAAATCATTGATAGTTAAGGGATAAATAAAATGATGAATCGTAAAAATTATCTAATTAACCGAACAAACCATTCAATATAAAAATAACTATTACTCGTTTTATTTTTGACAAAGATTAGCTTAATGAAAAATTTAGGAATAACTAGATAGCTACTTCACTAGAATAACTGAATAATAATTTGAATATTCTAAGTATTTTCAGTGAAATCAACAATTTATATCAAATCATTGAAGAACTCATGAAAAAGTACTTAGCCATTCGGTAAATTTTTTTGCGAAATACTTATTTAGAATTTTCATTAAGCTATTGAGCAATTTAGTAAAGTCACGAATAGGATTGATAGTTTCGAAACAAGAACTCTTTCAACCAAAATAATTCTTAAGGAATACAAGTCAGTACTAAGAATAGGAAAGAAAAAAGCTGAGACTTCTTGTTCAGACGTGTCGTATAAGAAGGATGTCTAACTTGACAGTTTTTATGTGACTACAATTCTCTTTTAAAAGATGGATAATTAACATAAGATCATAATCGTCTGTCGAGCAGTGAGTTCGATGATTGTTTTAGAAGCTACATAATGTTGTGGGGTAAACTGATGTCCTCTCGCCTATTCACGTGGGTTATTCCTTTAGTGTTTGGGACGTGATACACTATAAGAAAATGTGACTGAAGGAGATCCTTATGAAGTGTGTGATATTCGATATGGACGGTACCTTAATCAATTCAGAAAGTATCTATTATTCTGTCTGGAGCGAATTAGTTGAACAGGAAAATTATGCTTTGTCTAAAAAGTTTTATAAAAATATTTTAGGTTGTCCCACGGATCAAATCCAAGAATTATTCTTGAATTATTTTGGATCCGCTTTCCCTTTTGAGAAACTTTTTGCTAGCTTTATGGAGAAAAGAAACGAGCTGATTCAAACCGGCAGCTTCGATTTGACTGCTGGTGTGCGAGAATTTCTTGATCATTGTCATTCATCAAATATTACCTGTGGGGTAGCCACCTCCTCTCACAAGGAAGAGGCTCTATGTCTATTAGAGAAGATGGGAATTTATAACGACTTCTCCTTTTTTTCATTTGGTGATGAAGTGACACAGGGAAAACCAAGTCCAGAAATTTTCGAACTAGCCGTTCATCGTTCGGGAACCACTAAAGAGCAAACAATTGTTTTTGAAGATTCGAAGAATGGACTTTTAGCAGCTCATTATGCAAATCTGCCTGTTTTTTTAGTGAATGACTTCATCTCTTTAGAACCCAATCATGAAAAATTGTCTACTTACTCTTTCAAAAACTTTTTACAAGTCATGGAGAATTTAGAGCGCTTGAACATACCTGCAGATTCGATACAGTATTAATTTTTAGAATGATTGTGTCTAATAGACTTTAAATTGTATTGAAGGTGCCGACTGAAATAATAAAGATATAGTGCTTAAACTAGTTTTTAGTTACACACTTTGTATCTTGAACCGAAAATAATTGCCTTCTCATTTTTATTGAGTATAACTAAGTTGAATGATCTAGGTCCGCTGTATTTTGTTTAAAACGGGGGATGGATATGGTGTAAGAATATAAGCAGGCTTATTGAGTGAAGTCATTAATACGATGGTTCCAATTTTACCGAGATACCTTGTATCTATAGAGTAATTGAGATGGCGGAGATTCAGCATACTAGCCTTGTTTATGTATATCATGAATTTACGCGGGCAATTTAGTAGGAATATATTCTACTTGGAATACGAATGATTATTGAAGCTGTATTTACGTTCTCCAACTAGTGAGCCTATCCTTTTGGACATTCACAACTTTTTCGTCGTCAACCCGTAAAGTAATCTTCTTGCGTTTTGCAGCATGAATGCAACATGATTTGCATATTTCACTAATCAGTTTTAAGTATGATTCTGATTAGCAAATAAAGAACCCCGTAAAGTTTATTAGTTTTTTATAAGTCCTTATCATTCAACAAAAACTGTTACAACATAGCCTATTATAATAGCGATATCTTTATCAAAGCTATCGGTAATAGCATCAGACTTCATTACTTTAACGGCTAAGATAATTTACACTTTTCACTGAAAGACAGCAGTTCGTTAGGCATTGTTTTGACCAATAGTTATTCTTGGTACTCAAAATTTATTTTAATCAGCAAAGGAGAGTGTTTTATGAAACTAAAGACCATTGAATTACCAGCTTTTTGTGCAACAGTTGATCTGTACCTGCGGAACAATGTTTCCCATGGTAAGGATCTGCTTCCAGCGGTAATTATTTGTCCGGGTGGTGGGTATCAAATGATATCTGATCGTGAATCTGAGCCGATTGCTTTAGCTTTCCTATCTCATGGCTATCATACTTTGGTGATTAACTACCCAGTACTGGCCAAAAATGAAACGATCACACCTGATTATTTAGATAACAATACACGATTGCTAGCTGATATTTTCAAAGAGATTGAAGACAAGCAGGACAAATGGAAGATTGATCCTAATGCCGTCTTTCTTTTAGGTTGCTCTGCGGGTGGTCACATGGCTTCGCTTTATGCTGGTCAATGGCAAAAAGTGGCAAAAACAAAGAATCTTAGTCACTCGAAGCCTTTAGGTAATGTGCTTTGTTATCCAGTCATAGGCTTTGACTACGGTTGGCCAAATGCGAGTGGATTAGAGTCTGAGCTTTTGAAAGCTTATGATGCCGCTGCCCATATCAATGCTGAAACACCTGATACTTTCATCTGGCACACAGTCAATGATAGCTTAATATCTGTTTTACATTCATTAAAATACTGCGAGGGCTTAACCAAGCAAACAATTCCTTTTGAAGGTCATT
This sequence comes from Enterococcus sp. AZ163, assembly GCF_050498925.1. Taxonomy (NCBI): domain Bacteria; kingdom Bacillati; phylum Bacillota; class Bacilli; order Lactobacillales; family Enterococcaceae; genus Enterococcus; species Enterococcus sp. AZ163. Next base: position 594,618 of record NZ_JBIPAO010000003.1, on the reverse strand, counting down.
TTTTTGAAAATGGACGTCACGGACTCTCACTGTCTACAAGAGCTTCTGCTGAATCAAAAAAAGGAGAACAAATTAATCAGCCCGTTGCTAAATGGCTGCCGCTTTGTGTGGAATGGATGGAGCGAAGGTTGAATTACTAATGTGTTAGACTGCAAAAAAAACGATAGAGGAGAATGCTAGGTGTGAAGATGTTTTTTTGCTTCACACCTATTTTTATTATGAATGAACAAGTTCAGCTGAAGCCACAGGTTCTGCAAACGAATGCTGCTGTCTTTTTATTCATCCATCGAAAATAGTCGATACGTCACTTTTTTTCTAAACAGGTTTATTAGAGGACCGATCAATAAAGCTAGTAAAACAGTTCCAAAGTTGATAGGCCCTCCCAAAATAAAGGCTGCCAATGCAACAAATGTGTCAATAATCATTCTGAAAGTAAAGGTGTTTTTCTTGATTCGTTCCCTAATTATAAAAGATAAATAATTATGTTATACGCATAAATAAGCCATATTTACATTCAAAAAAGCTGACTGAGTGAGCTGTTAGCCCATTCAGTCAGCTTTCTAATTCACAAACTCCTCAATCGCCTTTGCAACCCTTTCCGGCTCTTCGTTATGCACATAGTGACCACAATTTAATTCAAGAAATTCTGTTTGTTGATTAGCAGCAAAATATTCCTTGTGGATCTTACCCCAGCTTGGAATTTTCTTTAAATTGTTTTTGTCGTCGGCAAGAATACATAAGACCGATATCTGAGGACAAGCGCCAGCTGCTACTTTTTTTGCATTTGCCTTCACGTAGTTTATTTCGCTCACCATGTTTTTGCTAAGAAGTTGCTGAGCAGTAATTTGCTTCATATCGTCCTGCTCTTCTTTGGTCAGCAATCTTTTTTTTACTGCTGAATGACTTCTGACCATTGCGGTAGTGATTGGTCGCCGTAGTATTTGTCCGATACGAACTGTGAGACCAAAAGCTTTTGGCAGTGCCATTTCTTCATAAGCGGCAGGAACAGCCATATCCAACCCAATGATGGCCGAGACTTCCTCTCGATATTTTTGTGCCCAATAAATGGCTTCTAACCCTGACATAGAGTGAGCAGCGGGAATAAATGGTCCGCTGATACCCGCCTGTTTTAAAGCTTCACGGGTTTCTTCCAATAAGGTATCGACATCTCGTGGTTTTTCGGTAATCTCGCTCCATCCATAGCCTGGGCGTTCAACAACAGCGATAGAATAGTCCTTCTTCAACAATTGCCACAGGGCCTTAAAATCATAAGTCGGACAAGCAGTGCCAGAACCGGCTAACAGAACGATTGTTGGTCGAAGAGGACCAGCAGCTTGATAATAAACGTGCATTTGGTGCTGATTAACAGTAACTAGCTTGCCTGGTATCTTCATCTTATCTCCCTACATGTTATCTTTTTTCAAGTATACTATAGTTTCTTGCGGTTTAGAATTAAGATTCCGCAGCCGACAAAGGAAAGAAACAGAACGGTTGAGATAATCATCGCAGGCAAATAAAATTCCAGCTCACTACTTTTTTGTAAAACAGTCATATTTTCCGTAATCAAGCTAAGTGGGTTGTATTCTTTAGCTTTATCAAAAATTTGTAAAATGAACAGAATGACGACAAATCCTCCCACCATTAATAGTCCTTCATAGCTATTTCGAGAAGCGGCTGATGCAGCCAGAATTACTCCAACTAATAAGATACCGAAGAGCCACATTGGAAAAACAGCGAACCAAACATGAGGACTCTTATTATCAGGGAAATAATATAAGGTATAGCCCCAAGTCACAAAAAAAGCAATACTAATGCAGAATGTCCACTGAACCATCAAAAATATAGCCTTACTTAAGACTACCGAAGTCCGATTCAGACCTTTAGTTACTAAATTTACTAGCGTGCCGCGGCTAACCTCTTGGCTGATGGTTCCATTAGCCAAAAGCACCATTACAACTAAGCCCATCTGAGAAATATTTTTGTAGAACTGGGTCCAAGAATCAATGGAAGTAGGGGCTGGGATTGCCCCTGCTATCGCCTCTCCCATAGTACTTTTAATGATTTCCGGTAAAAACTTAGCCATTAAGGGATTCATTACACCAAAAATTAGAAAAACAATTGCGAGGATCCAAAGCTTGGAGGTACGCCAGCTTTCAAGGAATTCCTTTTTGGTAAAGTAAATCATCGCTCTCATTTGACCACCTCCAAAAATATATCTTCTAGAGTTGGTTCAATCTTCTTCAAGGAAATCGGCAGCATGTTTACCTGAACCAAATAGTTGAAAATCGCTTGAACTGACTCTTGGTAATCGCCCGTATAAGTTAAAGTAATTGTTTGTTGGTTTGGATTTTCTACAGCGATGATTGAAGGCAGTTGCCCTAGCTGTTTTAACAGACTGCTTTTCACTTCATCAGCTAACACAACTTCAATTTTATTTTGAGCATATTGTGCCTTCAACTCTGGTAAAGAAGTACAAATTTTCAGCTTTCCCTCGTCCAAAATTCCTACATAATCACAAATTCGTTCCACATCACTAAGAATATGGGTGGAGAATAAGATTGTCACTCGTCCCTTCAAAGAAGCTAACAACTCCAAAAACTCATTGCGTCCACTGGGATCCAAAGCAGAAGTTGGTTCATCACAAATCAATAACTCCGGATCGTTTAACAAAGCTTGGGCTATTCCTAACCGTTGCTTCATGCCGCGAGAAAAACCCTTGATTCTTCCTTTATGAGTCTCTAAGCCCACTAATCGTAGTATTTCCGGAACTTTCTTTTTTAACTTTGTTTTTTTCATTCCGGTTAGTTCACCACAAAGTGTTAAATATTCGTTAGCCGACATATAAGGATAAAATGCTGGTACATCTGGCAGGTAGCCAGTATATCGATTGGTACGCGTGTTGCCAAAGCTGACTTTTTCACCCTTAACCAAAATATTTCCGCTATCAGCTTCCTCTAAACCCAAGATCATTTTCATAGTGGTCGTTTTGCCAGCACCATTTTCGCCAACAAAGCCAAATAGCGATCCGTCAGGTACAACCAGATTTAATCGATCCAATACTTGTGTAGCACCAAAGCTCTTGGATATTTGCTGGATTTCCAGAATGCTCATTGCTCATCGCCTCTTCCAAAGGCAAAGTAAACCACTGGCCCGATTATTTGAATAATGACTACGATAAAAATCCATAAGACACGATTACCAAATCGGTAATGAGGATGCTTCAATACATGGATCAATGCCGTAATCGTCAGTACCAATTCTAGTAAAATCAACGGCAATAGCAAAGCTAAATTATCCATAAAAAATTGCCAATTATTATTCATTGTGTTTCCTCCTTAATTGCTCTAGTCTCTGAAAAATTTGTTGCACACGCTCCTGATCCTTTAATTCTTGAATCATTGGATTAAGTAGAACAATCTCGATCAATTGTTCTCTCACCATCATCGAATTGCGCGGCAGCTGATTGCCGGTTTCCAGCGATTCAAACCATACATCAAGCTGGTCAAAATAATCATCACCATGTAAGACTGCTGGAAATTTTGTGTTTTCTAAGACCGTTAGCCACTCATTCAATAGTTCCAGTGCTGCCGTTTCCTTATGCTGTTGAATGAGACAATGAACAGCTGACAACTGGAAATTCATTAAACTGATAGGATTTAACTGACCCAAATCAAAGATCGCCACAAATTGTTGTGCCCGCTTGATTGTCTCCTTCATTTTTTCAGGTTGATCAATTAGAAAATGTAAATAATTCGTGAACAGACTCATCACCACGGTAACATATTGATACAAAGCACTTTGCATCGTTTCTACGGAACGCTCATTTCGGCCTTTCATCTGAAAAGCCGCTGCAATCATACTTTCAATCGGAAAATTAACAGGGGTATGCTCACCTAGGATTTCCAAAACCTGATCTGGCTCCTGTAGGGTTAACAGCACATAAGCCTCAAAACGAGAGGCTTCGATAATTAATTCAGGCTCTTTTGCTTGTGTACGTACATGGACAAACAGATCCAGTGCTTCTTTCAAATAGACTTGCTGCTTTTCTTTTTGATTTTTGCCTGGTAATTTATCGAAATGATTGATAATTAACATGCCCATCTGCAGCACCAATGGATAACAAGAATAATAACGGCGGACAAAGCTTTGCACTGAAGCTAACACCTCCTCTGACGACTTGGTTTCAAAGGATTTCTTCAAAGAGATATAAATATGTTGGATCTCCTTCGTGCTTAACTGTGGTTCATAATTCAATAATTCGTCAATACTAATATCAAAATAGGCAGCCAATAAAGGCAACGAAGTAATATCCGGATAGGTTTGACCAGTTTCCCACTTTGAAACCGATGCTTTTGAAACACTCATAAATTCTGCCAGCTCCTGCTGGGTAATCCTCTTTTCTTTACGTTTTTCAGCGATGACCGAACCAAGGTTCATGCGCATACCATCACGTCCTTTCACTTTAATTGTAGAGGTTCATAGACATACATTCAATGGAGTGGTTGTTAACTTCTATATCAAATAATCAACTTTTGCGATACTTTTGCAAATTCAATAGCTTTTTAGACGATTTATTGGGATAATTGCCAAAAATGGAGGGAACTGCTGATGGAGTGGAATGCACAGAATTATCAAAAGAATCATGACTTTGTTTTTCAATATGGAGCAGATTTGCTGGAACTGCTGCCAAAATTTTCAATGAATATTTTAGATGTTGGCTGTGGAACTGGTGAGCTGAGCCACCAAATGACAGAATTAGGGCACCAGGTGTTGGGAATTGACGCTTCACCTAATATGATTCAGCAGGCTCAAACACAATTTCCAGGTGAGAACTTTCTGGTAGCAAATGCCTTGACCTTTGAAACTTCTCAACCCTATGATGTTTTATTTTCCAATGCGGCTTTGCATTGGATTACTGATCATGAAAAGTTATTGAGTCAGTTTCAGCGTCTAGTAAAAGCTGAAGGTCTTCTCATTTGTGAATTTGGCGGAGCGGGAAATGTTAGGAAGCTTACTAGTGCTTTTCAAGCAGAACTTGAAAAGCTTGGGAAAAACTATCAGTCTCCTTTCTTTTTCCCATCCTGTGAGGAATATCAGCCGATGCTGGAGGCTCATGGTTTTCAAGTGCATCTACTGCAAGAGTACGATCGTTCCACTCCCTTGAAGGGTTCGGAAGGATTGAGAAACTGGTTGAAGCAATTTTTCGCTAGTGATTTAGCTGCGTTATCGGAAGTAGAACAAGAACGAGTCTTGTCAGAAGTGGAAGCTACTTTGGAAGACAGCTGCTGGAAGGAGACTTATTGGGAGGCAGATTATCATCGGATTCGAATAGTGGCGGAGAAAAAATAAAGCAAAAAGCAGTCAACTAACCCGCTGGTTACTTGGCTGCTTCGTTTTGTTTCTCGGGAACTAAAATATAGCGGTAACGCCAGCAAACCAGCGCCACCAACTACGTTCCCTAAAATTGATAGGGAAATGCTCTCAAAAATCAATTTCCAATTCAATACCGATGGATCAACTAATATTTGCATTACGTAAAGTCCAATATTGGCAATACAGTGATCAAATCCACAAAGAACAAAGATCATTATCGTCAGCAGCATAATAACTGTTTTGGCTAACTCATCTTTCATCTTCAAGGCCGTATATGTTGCAATGCAGACAATCAAGTTGCAGAGAACTGATTTGATAAAAAGACTGATTAAGGTGAAATCTTGTTTAGCATAAACTAAACTTTTTAAATAGGGGTATATCAATGAATCTAGCGATTTGCTTTGGATGAACAAAAAGCCAAACAACAGCACGTCCACCGAGTTTACGAATAGACAAACCACCCATAATTTTACCAACTGAGACAGGGTTTGACTGTGATTAATCAATGGAAAAGCTGTGGTTAGACAATTACCGGTGAACAGTTCACCATTGAGAAAAACAATCAGCACAAAGGTTAGACCAAAGAACATCGCAAAAGCAATTTTTGCCAAAGCGGGATGGAGCATGTTGACCGTACTAGCTAGGGCTAAAGAAAGAGTCATAGCAATTCCTAGATAAACACCAGCCATAACCGATTTAGCAAAAAATTTCCCTGGTACAGCAGCAAAAAAGAGTAAATTTACTACTGCGGTGCTCATAATTAACATGAAAGAATAAAAAAAGGTTATCTAATTCGCTTAGACGAATTAGATAACCTGTTGTCTATTTAATTAATAGTTTTCCATAGCTAATCACAGTTTTTTCATTTTGATCATTGCGATTGGGTGATTCATCGATACTGACAATTGCCGAATTCACTAGCAACACTTGTACTTTTCCATGACAGGTCACTTTGTTGTACACAAATGATACCTCTTGCCCTTCGTCAAATGCCTGACTCTTATCTGATGCTTCGGTCTTTTTCCATCCATTGAATCCCATTCACTTATCCCCTTTTCTTTATAAAAAAATTATGGTTCAAAAACAAACTGTTGACAATATTGGAAAAAAGAAGCGACCCAACCGTTTGGATCGCTTCTGACTGGATTTAAATTAGTTTTTGATGATGTTCGTTGCTTGTAAGCCGCGTTGGCCTTCTTCGACGTCGAAAGTCACTGCTTGACCTTCGTCTAAAGTTTTAAAGCCGTCTCCTTCGATAGCTGAGAAGTGTGCGAACACATCTTGTCCGTTATCTTGAGTAATAAAGCCAAATCCTTTATCTGCATTAAACCATTTCACTGTACCTGTATTCATGTGTGTATCCTCCTAGTGCTTTTTGCACAATTAATTTTTTTGCAATACCTTGCTGCTAAAAAAGAAGAATGACAACACCCATACGAATGAAATGACTCTTTGATTTAAACGACAAATCTACTACATTTATCACTATACACGCTTTAAGCAGCAATGTATATCTAACTCCCCTTTTAAAACGAATAAAGAGTCTAACTTACACGTTTCTTAATGTTTGATGATAAAATCTTCATTTTTAGGCAAATAGCAATAGGTTGCAAGCTATTCACGATAAAGAGTAGTTGGCGAGTTTAAGGAACTCGCTTTTCAGTTCTGATTTTTATTGGAAATGCCCTCTTTGATCAACGCTTAATTGAATAATTCTAAATTCCAATAGAAGCGTTCCATATTCAACAAGCTAAAGCCTTTTATCACTTTCTTAGTTGATCAAAGAATAAACCTAGCATTTCTTTAGATACCTATTATCTTATCGTAATCAATTCACTTAAAATTAGAAAGTAAATGTAAAAAAGACAGTCATTCTGACCGTCTTTCTTCTATTATAACTCTGCCACTACATCGCCTTGATTAGATAAGTCGAACTTCTCTTTTTCAGCTTTGTCTAAGCTTGGGAAAATCACCATCACATCGGTACCTTTTCCTGCGGCTTTAATTGAGTCGAAATCAACAGTTGCGAGTTTTTGCTGCGCAATTACTTTATCTCCAGCCTTAACAACAATGTCAAAGCCTTCTCCATTCAATTCCACCGTGTCAGTTCCAATATGGATCAGAATTTCTAAGCCTTTGTCCCCTTTAATTGTTAATGCATGCTTTGTCGGAAAAACGCTGTCAATTGTTCCGTTGATTGGTGAGACGATTTCACTTGAATCCGGTTGAACAGCAAAGCCTATGCCCATCATCTCACTGGAAAATACTTCATCCGCTACTTCCTGCAATGAAACAACTTTTCCAGAAACTGGTTGATAAATTGGTATTTTTTTCTTGAATAACTTGTTAAACAAAAAAATCTCCTCCTGGTTGTCCTATTGTGAAACCTATTGGACTATTTAAATAGCTGCAGAAAATCATGGGTTGAAGAACCTTAGCCAGGCTCAACACAAAGTCATAATTCTCTTATTCTTAATAATAACGCATTTTTATCTTTTGCGACATAATTTCATAGAAAAAAGAAGAACTTTCGACAGTACTTAACATTCACAATAAAACACTTTTTTTCGGAGGAAACTCAGCCATGGTAGTACTCAAAACCATTAAACAACGTTTAGAGACTGTATCTATCCAGTTGGATAAAGGAATAAAAGCGAATCTTGCTTTGAATACAACATAGCTGATCAGTTTAGAACCCTTCAACTTTCACCATTCACGATAATAACTTTCGATCTTATCGAAGCTTCGCTGCAAAACGGCGGAAGAGTAAACATATGAAAAATACATTGATAGTCAGAGAGAGGATTAGAAATAGAATCTGACCTTCGATAACAAATTTTGCTACCCAAAACGAGGGCATTGCCGCAAATAAATAGGACAGCTGGTCAGAAAGAAAATAAGGAGCAAACAATCCAACTGTGATTAAGGATGTCACCTTACCGATAGCCATTCCCTCTACTTTATTTGAAGAAAGCGCAACGATCATTAAAGCAACTACTAATCCGTGAACTGCCCCAAACACACTGAATGCCAAAATAATAGAAGGTTTCAACTCCGTAATACTAAAATAAGATGTAACGAAAAGATTCAACGGAATAGCAATCAATGTCATTATTCCCAGTCTCGAAATTAGATATCCTTTTTTCCCTAAAGGTGTGATTGCCAGATACCGAACAATCCCATCGTCAGCTTCTTCCAATATAATCAAGGCCACGACAAAGCTCAAAATGGTCGGTGTTAGCAAGCTGAGCAATACATCCACTAATTGATAATAAGGTGCCAAAATGACCGGCACAGAGAAAAAATTTGTTAGATAGCTTTCAGCAACTGGCAAACCAAAATGAAAGATTGTCCCAGCTAAAAAAGGAACAAAAAGCATGATCAATAATAAAGAATCGTTTCTTAGCTGCCTCATTATATGCAGGAAGCCAGTGTGGATTGCAGTCATATTTTCGCCCCCCCTATCGTTTGCCACATTCTTGAAGTACTTTTTTGTGCAGCGGCAAATAGTATGAAAGATAAAAGCAACAGTCGACTAAAATCATAGCTCAAACTTGAGCTGCTTTCGTTAATCAATGCGATTGCCCCACATAGCGGATGCAGTGTTAACCAGGAAAATGGTTCAAACAAATAAACTAGAGGTGGAACAAAGCAAATTATTTCTAGCGGAACAATCGCAAACATGTAGTGGTTTAGACTACTGATTTTTGCTCCCACAATCAAGCCTAGCAAAGAAAAAATTAACGAAGTAACCATTGTAGCTGCAGCGATCATCAATAAATTTCCCAGCCCACCAATTATCGCTAACACTAAGGAAGAAACCACTGAGATCACACATAAAGAACAAATCTTTGCTATTAAGTAATCCCGCACATTCACAGGAGAAACAGCCAGAGCATTTAAAACTCGTTGACTTTTCTCCAGCAAGATAATTGCTCCATAAAAACCAGTCCCAAAGCAGCGGGATCAGAATAAATCATCGCCACTGCTGCTTTGGCTCGCCACGCTTGCGGTAACAAAAGCAAAAGAACTACATATGAAAAAGTAACTATTCCATACAATAAATAAAACCCATGAATCACTTGAAACTTAATGTCTCCCAAAAACAACCGCCATATTCTCATACCAGCTGCCTCCCAGTTACTTCAATAAATATATCGCTTAAGTCAGGCTCACTGCTATGGACAGAAGTTAATTGCTTTTCCCGCATCAGCTGAGCAAACAATTGATCTTCAGATAAATCCTCCAGCAAACACGAATTCTTTTTTTCTCCTTCGTCAAAATAAGTATAGTGAACTTTTGCTGCTCCTTTTTGCATAATCATATGCTGAGGAGTATCCAATGCCGCAATCTCACCATTAACAATAAACGCAACCCGGTCACACAATTCCGCAGCATCTGTCATATTGTGTGTTGTTAACAAAATAGTTTTTCCTTGTGCCTTCTCAGCCAATATCATGTCCTTCATCATTCTACTATTGGTAGGATCAAGCCCACTAGTGGGTTCATCCAAAAACAAAATGGCTGGGTCATGAATGAGCGCTTTGACAAAATTTATTCTAGAACGCATCCCCTTAGAATACTCGACAATTCGCTTGTCTGCATCATTTGCTAACCCAATTTTTTCTAATAGCTCTTCCAACGGACGCGCTTGCTTGGAATATAGTGAACCGAAAAACGCCAAATTTTGTCGTGCTGTTAACTTCTCATACATTGTGGAATATTCAAAATCCACACCAATCGTTTCATAAAAGTGGTTGGGATGATTCTTACATTCCATATCTGCCAGCCGAACACTTCCCGAATAATTGGTGATTAAGTCCGTCAAAATTTTTTGTAGTGTAGATTTCCCAGCACATGACGGACCTAGAAAGCCAAAAATTTCTCCCTCGGCTACTTCAAAACTCATATTTTGTATAAAGGAAAGAGGAGTATAGCTAAGGGATAAATTTTTTACACTGATCATTTTAAAAACCTCCTTTTTGACCATTTTAGCTCTTTTGGTCAAATAAATTTTAAAAATTAGTACCTGCGCAAACAGATACTATTCGAACATTTGAATCACTAATCCTCGAATACATAAACGCAACGCTTCAAAAGCATGCACTTCACCGACTTCCCGTTTATAAAGCATCGTCACAAACAATCCGCGAAATGCTGCTGCATACCCATCAATTTTTTCTAAGGGTACTTCCAATAGAATAAAAATTGCTTCCACTGCATCAAAATCATCGGCCAAATGTGCTTGAAATACTTCATTAGGCAATTTACGATAAATTAAATCCAACTCTCCAGTGGTCATCATTCGCAGTAAGCCAAATTGATCAGCAAGCTTGAATAAATCCAAAAGCGCATCGGTAACTAGTTCAACATTGCGGATATCGGTTAAGTCGTCGATTAGTTTGACTAATTCCTTTTCGATTTGTTCATGCAAATCCAACAATGCCCGAAACAGCAGCTCTTCCTTCGAATCATAAAAAAGATAGAAAGTGCCTTTGGGAATCTGAACCCGTTTTACCAGTTCATCTACTGTGGTTCTTTTAACTCCAAAATTTGTGAGACAATACGCTGCTTCTTCCCGCAAGCGCTTATCAATAAATTTTCGCTCATCTTCTGAAAATACTTTCGGCACAATAAAACTCCTTTTTGACTAAATCGTTCTTCACAGTCAGCATAAATACAAAAGAAAAGCTTGTCAACGAAAAAAAGAAACGGCAAATTGCCATTTCTTACTCATAATCTTGCTCCGACAGTTGTTTCCAGCGAATCAGCGTCTTATTCACATAATTTAACACCATAATTTTGCGTTTTTCCTGTTCATTTGCATCTTTGCCCACCTGTTTAAATTGCTTTTGAAAATTTTTTAAACTATTAATCACTTCATCAATGGCAGCTTGGTCAATACCCGAAGAAGGGTCAGCTCGATTTTTCGTTAGTTTCTCAATGATTGCCGGTGTATGTTTCTCCAAATACGCAAAACCAAAACGCTTTGTATCATCTCGATAAGTCTTTAAAATAGTACTCGGCGGTTCAAAAGATACTTTAGCTGTTGGTTTAGAAACGGCTTTTTCCGGCTTTGATTTTCGTTTATGCCACCAATTAGTCAACAAAACAGCCACAATAAAAACAATCAGATTGGAGAATAAGCTCTCCGTCGTTAATAAATTATGTAGGTTCAAATCTTCACTTCCTTGGTGCTTATCATAGCAGGAAAAAGTTAAATGACAAAGATTATTTTGCAATAATTTGCTAAAAAAATCCCTTGACCTTCACGCAACGTCAACAGATATAGTAAAACTATAGAAATGGAGATGAAACAAATGAAGATTCAATGTGTTCGGGCCGATCACGTCTATCAAAAGATGATCGCAGCCTCCGTAGAAAAGCGCAACGACATTTATCGTTACGAACTGATGAAACCTTTTGAAAAGAAACTGGAAATTTATCGTATTCCCCTCAAAGCAAAGCAAGAGAACGGTTATGATGTCATCATGGCCAGCACTATGCTTGGATATATAGCTGCTGAAAAAATTGATGAGAGTCAAAAGGAAAATGTTTCCTTACTCTCACAAGATTCCTTTTGGCAAACCTGTCAGGAAGCGATTGAAGATGGATTGGGACGTTTTGAAGAAGCCAAAATTACTTTACCAGTGCAGGAATATCTTTATACGATTATGCTGGCTGATCCGCAAAGTCCCTACACCATTCTAAGTGATGGCTATTCTGGTGATGGTGGGATTCCTGGATATATTTGGGGAGCAATTAATCCCAACAGCTTCACCTTGGACCGGATGCCTGCTGCCTTAGCCCATGAGTGCAATCACAACGTTCGCTTCCAGTTTGTTGAGTGGCGGGATGATATTACTTTGGCTGAAATGATGGTTAGTGAAGGCTTAGCCGAAAACTATGCCACCTCCATTTATGGCAAAGAAAAACTCGGACCTTGGGTTAGTAAAGTTGATATGGAAACCCTAAACGATTACATTAAACCTTTAATTAAAGATGCAATGGATGTTTCTGGTATGGATAATTTAACCGCTTATCTTTATGGTGATGAGATCGCTAAGATGAACAATTATTTCCCAGTTGGCTTACCTTTTTGCGCAGGCTATGCTTGTGGATATTACATGATTGAACACTACTTGAAGAAGACCGGTAAAACAATTGTTGAAGCAACTATTTTACCGTCAGAAGAAATTTTAGAAGAGATTGCAGATTTTTGGGAAGAATAGAATTGGACGAAAAGAAGGCACAGGATTGCTCCTGTGCCCTTTATATTAAGAAATGGCAGATTTAACTGCTGATTCGTAATCTATTCTTTTTCACGTCGAGTGTAGTTGGAATAGAGAAGCATCCCAACAATAGTAAAGCCGATTGGCCCGGCGATCATCCACAAGGTGTCACGCACGCCGGCGCCTTCAATAATTGGTTGAAAAATCGTAAAAATATTTGCACCTAATACTAGTAAGAAAACAACTACACTGACAACCATTGTCATGCTTTTTGTTTTATATACTTCAAAGGTTTGAGGCATATTTTTCTGCTTGAACTTGGGAAACGCATAAATCAAGAACAAGTATGGCAAGGTCATTGATACGTTTGCCATCAAGGTTAGAATATTATAGAACGCTGATGGATCTGGTGTGGCAAATGACGCAATCAAGATAATCGCAACAACTATCGCACATTGTGCCCACATCGCATAAGACGGCATTCCGTTGTTGTTCAATTCAGTAAATTTTTTAGGCCATAGTTTCTTTGGCGTACCCATGATCAAGGTTTTTAATGGTGAGTAAGTCAAAGTAAAGAAGGCACCACTGTATGCCAAGAACATACCCAAACCAGTATAACGAGCGAACCAATTACCTAAACTGATTGCCGCAGATTGGCTCATGCCCAAAGCATTACCAAATTCAACACCCAAGTTATTCATCATAACATAACTGATGTTACCTAGGTTCGTTGAGTCCCCTGAAAGAACAGCATCCCAGTTTGTACTTACTCCCCACAAGAAGATACCTAGCGCATAACCAACTGAAATAACTAAAGCTGAAAATACAACCCCTTTAGGGAAAGTTTTTTCTGGATTTTGGGTTTTATCAACCATGCCCCCAACCGCTTCGATCCCACCATATGCGAAGATCGCAAATACCGCAAAACCGAGCAATCCGATCGGACTTTGGTAGCTAGGATTTGGAGAGTGTAAAATGTGGTCAAAAGGTTGTGCCAATTGGCCTCCTTTGATCACCAAAATAATGCCAGAAATAATAATTAATACAACGTTCAAGCTTGTTACGGCAATTCCACCAAGACTGGTGATTTTTACAATACCTTTGACCCCTTTAATGGATACCACAGTTACAATAACCATCCATAGACATGCGAGTAAACCCACCATTTGGGTAGAGTTTAATCCGAACATTCCTAATTTTTGGGTCTGATCACTGCCAGCAAATGCTGTAGTAAATGGAATCCATACTTTGGAAGAAGTCGATACCATCCAAACAACGTAAGAGGCAAACCACATAAATGTTCCAATGAAAGCGAACCGTGGTCCTACGCTGACTTCCAACCATTTGTACATTCCACTGTTCTCGCCTTTAATAGTTGAACCAAACTCTGCCATCATCAATGCAAACGGAATAAAGAATAAAATCGCTGCAACGACATAGAAGACGATTGATCCATAGCCCATCAAGTAAAAGGCGACTGGTCCATTGGCAAAGCCGAAAACTGAGGTAAAGATCATCAGGACCAGTGCTCCCAGTGTCATGCCCTTTTCTGCTTTGGACATTTCAATCACTCCATTTCGAATGTTTTTTAGTTGGGCGGCTAATTATATTGTGTAGAAAAATAAGTTCCAGTTCGTTATTGATTGAACAAGTACAATACAATAAAATAAGAGCTCCCAAATAAGACTTTACTCTGAAAAAAGACGTCCGGCAAGAATAGCGCTCATTGCTTTCTTAGACAAAAAAGCCGTTTTCTCATTGTTTTGAATCAATTAAATCAGAAAATAGAAAATTATAAAATAACAAATATATATATAAGATAATAATTGATATATTTTATTAAATTCTGCACAAAGACTTTGAAATACAAGAAACCACGTTATAGCAAATGATTATCTCACTTTTTTGTGCAAAATCTTAACTTGTATTATGAGAATTTATAGAATAGTTCCTTAAAAAAAACCATCTAAATGCCAGAAAAAACATGGGAAAATTTCGGATTCATCCTAATATCTTCTGAGCAACTTTTTGATAAGGTTTTCAATGAGTAATCAAAGTGAATAATTTTAGACAATTGCCCTTTTTATTTTATTTTTTTCACATTCTTTCATCATCAAAATACTTCCATTGACTAATCTTTTTGAAAAATGTTTCAATTAAATTGGTATGGTTGTGAGGACATAGTGAACGTGAACAATAGAGTCGATCGATCAAAAGGAATAAAAAAAAGAAGCGCCATCGCTATAATAGCTCTGGGCTCTCCTTTTTTATCTTTAGGTTTCTCGTTCAACGATTTGATAGTAACTGCGGGCAGTTAATTGGTACACAATGAAGTAAAGAATGGCGAAAATGAGTACCACTGCTATAGTGACAATTAGGAAAATATGCCAGTTCATTAAACCGAACAGAATCAGCAGCTTCTGAATAATTGGAAAAGCAAAAGCTAAATGAATCACCGCAACAACCAAGGGGAATAAAAAGACTGCTAACACTTGGCTTTGAATGACCTTCTTCACATCTGTATGACTCATACCTACCTTTTGCAGGATTTCAAATCTTAACTGGTCATCCATACCTTCTGATATTTGCTTATAGTAGATAATTAACGCAGTAGCCAAAGTAAAAGTTACCCCGAAAATCATTCCTAAAAAGAAGAATCCGCTAGAAAACGTTTTGTTCGAAAGCGCATACTCATCCTTGGAAGAAAGTTGGTAGGATTCCGTATCAAATTGCTGGGAATACTTCTTTGCCAAGGTTGCAGCGAAGTCTAAACGTTTGCTTTCTGAAGCAGCAATATCGAATGATAGAGAATATGTTGGAATTCTTAAGTGCTCATCGCCAGAAGCAACGGCTAAACGATCAATCAGCTGATCCATTTTTGCTTGGTCCTTTAATACAATTAGAAAAACATCACTTAGATTGTTCTGCTTACGTATACCAATAAATTCATCAATCACTTTTTTTATCTTAAAGTCTTCTCCCTCTAATGAGAGTCGATTGCCGATGATGTCGCCGCTTTCAGCGAAAACAACTAACTCATTTTCCGCAAGCTGCACATTCTCATTTGATAGACGATTGTACTCCTGTAAGGTGACAAAGGAAATAATTGCCGCTTTGGTCATATCATCCACCGTCAAATTCATTTTTAAGTCAAATTGATTTCCTTTTCCCTCACGCATGAAGGCCACTGAATCTGAAATTTGAAGGACTTGAAAATTTTTCAAGGTAAGTCCTTGTTCTTTAGCTAAATCCTTTGCCGTCTGCTCCATCTGATCTGTAGGAACCGAGGCACTCACACTGATATCATGCGTGTACCGCGACTCGACCATATCTTTTCCACCAAAAAAAAGACTCCCCGTTGTTGCCATCGTAACCAAAACCATAGTGGATAAAATACAAATACTTGCTAAACCTGCTGCATTTTGCTTCATACGATAAATCATATTGGATACCGAAATAAAATGATTCGGTTTATAATAATAATTTTTTCGCTTCTTCAAACTCTTAAGCAAAGTGATACTGCCGGAAATAAATAGACTATAGGTTCCTACAATAACTAAGATAACTGCAATAAAAAAATAGATTAGCGCATCGACTGGTGATTCAATCAATAAAGCAATTGCGTAACCTGTAAATAAACAAATCAATCCTAGAATTGAAAGAAACCAACGACTCTTAGGTTCCTTTTCACCCGATTTGCTGCTGTGTAATAAATCAATCGGGTTGGTCCGTCGAATTTGCAAACAGTTGATTAGAAATAAAAATAGAAAAATGAGTACAAATAAACCGACAGTTATTGTTAAGCCATCAAAGGTTAGCTGGAAAACAAAAGCCTCGCCTACACCCAACATTTTCTTTAAAATCAAAAACCCTAGTTTGCCAAAAATTATCCCACTAATAATACCGGAAATTAAAACAATCACAAAGCTCAACAGATTTTCCCAAAACATTAAACAATATAATTCGCGTTTTCCGAGACCTAAAACATTGTAAAGGCCAATTTCTTTCTTGCGCTGTTTTAATAAAAAGCTGTTGGTGTAAATCGAGAAAATCACCGAGAAAATCATCAGAATTATGTTGCCCAAACGGAACATAATCATCGCACTATAGCTGTCCGGCAGCTTTCTCATCCCAGGATTGTTTACAATTACTTGTGTCATGGTAGTCACAGCCACCAAAAAGATCATTGAGATCAGAAATGGTAAGTAGGCTCGATGGTTTTTTCTCAAATTATTAAGGGCTAACTTTATATAAAACATGTTACCCCTCCTTTGACAACAGAGCTGTCATAGTTTCGTTGATCGTTTCTAAAAATTGAAAGTTTTTCCGTTGTCCACGATACAACTGATGAAAAACCTGCCCATCTTTAATAAAGAGCACACGATCAGCATGGCTAGCAGCGATTGAACTATGAGTAACCATCAAAATTGTTTGCCCATTCTGATTGATTTGTTGAAAAATTTGCAGCAGCTGATCCGAGGTTTTTGAATCTAACGCACCTGTTGGCTCATCAGCTAGCAACAATTCTGGCTCGGTAATAATTGCTCGTGCGACGGCGACTCGCTGCTTTTGCCCGCCAGAAAGCTCATAAGGATATTTTTCTAACAGCTGATAGATTCCTAATGATTTAGCTATTGGCGCTAAGCGTTTTTCCATTTCTCCAACCTTTACTTGTGATAATACAAGTGGTAGTAAGATGTTGTCTCGAGCTGAAAAAGTATCTAACAAATTGAAATCTTGAAAGACAAACCCTAAGTGATCTCGACGAAAAGCTGCAGCATTTTTTTCTTTAATTTTCGTTAAATCCATCGCGTTTAATGTCATTGTCCCTGCTGTTGGTTTGTCCAGTGTTGCCACTAGATTCAATAGCGTACTTTTACCAGAACCAGATTCTCCCATGATTGCTACATATTCACCTGAATCAACACTAAAATTGATGGAACGGAGTGCTTCAACGGATAGTCCATTCATTTGGCTTTGATAAACCTTTCGTACATCTTTCACATATAATAATTCATTCATAATCTCTCCTCCTCTCCTCTATCATATGGCTCATAGCCCTCCAGAACCACTTACAAAAAGAAACCCAAACTTACAGTTCTGAAAGTTTGGGTTAGTTCATAGGCCTTCTCTTAGGAAAGAAAATAGAAACCGTGGTTCCTTGACCAATTGTAGACTCAATGGCAAGTCGACAACCAATTTTTTGAGCAATCTGTCGACTTAAATACAGTCCTAACCCACTTGCTCGTTGCTGTTCACGGCCATTGTAGCCAGTATATCCCTTCTCGAAAACACGTGGTAGATCTTCTGAGCGAATCCCTATGCCAGTATCCTGAATAATTAACTGATTGTCGATAAAACTGATTGTAATTTTTCCATCGATGGTATATTTGATAGCATTAAACAAAAGCTGTTCCAAAATAAAAATCAACCACTTCTTGTCGGATAGCACGGTTCCACCTTCCAGTTGTTTCAATTCCAACTGAAGATTTTTCTGGGAGAAGAAAAAGGCATACTTCCGCAAAACCTCCTTAACGACTGTATCAATCGACAATTCTTCAATCATCAAATCCTGATTATCCAGGTTTTGTCGCAAATAATTTAACATCATCTGCAGATATTCGTTTACTTTGAACAATTCCGCCTTCATTTGCTGAGGATTGCTGTTACCTGATTGTATTAATAAGTCTAAAGCAGCAACCGGTGTCTTTATCTGATGCATCCACAGACCGAAGTCATCGAATATTTCCTGCTTGGCTTTTTGACCTTTTGATCTTTCTATATTGGTTTCTGCCAAAAGCTGACGAATGATTTCTTGATAGTACACTTCAGCTTGAGTATCTGCTCGCGGAAAAAGTGCCTTTGCCTCTGATTGCACTAGATTTTCGGTTAGAATTTTTAATTGGGCTTGTCTTCGCGCATATCGATAAAAGGATACTAGACTATACACGCCTAACAGAAAGACGGTAAACAGAAAGCTATCCCAAAAGGCTTGCAAAGGCAAACTATATAGATAGAAGGTAAATACTGCCAAGCCAATAATTAACAAATAAAGTAAGTACAATACCCGCCTTTCATAAAAGAAAGGAACGATTAATTTTTTCATTCATTATTCCTCAATTAGATAGCCTTTATTTTTGACTGTTTGGATCACATCAGTTAACCCAGCTGCTGCAAGTTTTTTGCGTAGACGCGTAATATTCACCGCTAATGTATTATTATCAATAAATTCATCATTTTGCCACAACAGCTCAATAATTTGCTCCCTGGGCACGATTTGTCCGCGATGCTGACACAATAGTTGCAAAATTCGCGATTCATTTGGAGAAACCGGAACTGTGGTTAATTCATTTTTCAATAAATTTTCAGTAGGATGAAATTGAAAACCTTGCAGCTGATAAATTGTTTCTTGATGTCCGTACTCATAGCTTCGCCTTAAAAGCGCTTGAATTTTTGCTACAAGCAAGGATAGATCAAAAGGTTTCGCTATGAAATCATCAGCACCCATTGACATTGCCATAATCTGATTCATTTTTTCCTCCGCTGAAGACAAGAAAATGATTGGAACTTCGGAAAACTTACGAATTTCCTGACACCAGTGAAAGCCGTTAAAATACGGCAACGAAATATCCATAACGATTAAATCCGGTTTAGCCTGCTTCACTTCCTGACTTACCTGTTGAAAATTCTCAGGAGCTTTACATTCGTAACCCCATTGCTGTAAATGCTCCTGTACAACCTTCACGATCGTAGGATCATCTTCTACTAAAAATAGTTTCGTCATTCACTCACTCCTTATTTTTACTATTATACTAAAATAGCTGAGTGGTTAGGAGTTTTTTCGTAAAATGAAGCCATTTTTCACGAAACTATTTTTTTGAATAAGCAGATTTCTTGTAACTTTTTCTCTTTCGTATTATTACTGTATATAGAGGTAAGTAAATTCGGAAGGAATGATTCAATTATGTCAGAACAACCAATTGGAAACATGGAAAATGCACACGATCCAAAGAAACTAGGTCTACCAAAACCCGTCATCGTTACTTTATTAGATGGTGAAGTCATTGAAGGAACTTTGATTGCTGTTCATCCTAAACGAATGGATGTTGAATTGTCCGACAAACGAGTAATCAGTGTATTCAAGCACGCAATCAAATATTTTGAACATCCTGAAGGATAAACAGAAGAAAGTACCTAAAGCTTGTCGACTTAACAGGCTTTAGGCACTTTTTTTGGAGTATTGTTTCAAACGTATTTCTGATAAATTTACCAAAGCAATTCGGAGGATTTTTGCTGACTTATAAAAAATATCTCTACAACCATGCTTAACTGTACTAGTTATCTATTCCGGCTGTCCATTTCAAAGTAAGTATGACTAATGTTTCTCTCCGTCCACAGATTATTGTCCTTTTTAAAAACAAACTTGCCAGTTGCTGCTGTCTTCAGTTCCTTCAGTATTTGATAAGTGAACTCCGTTAAAGGAAGCTCACTAAGATCAGGCTTCGTTACCGGTTCAATAGCGACATCTTGATATGTATTTTTATTTAGCAAAATCAGTCGCTGGTCAAAATCTATGTCTTTCCACTGCAGAGACAAAATTTTACTTAACTGGAGTCTAGTTTCCTGCATGAGGCATAAAGCAGCCTTTAGTTGATAGCTATCGCTTTCTGGCACCCCTGTCAGCACACCCTCTTTTAAGAAATAAGTAAAAAATTCCTTTTGGTTCGGCCGAGCAATGTAAGTGTAAGGGTTATACCGTAGCAACCCTTCTCGAACTGCTTTCGCCATTCCTCTGTTTACTAACCAGGCTGCCTCGTGGGCAAGCTTCTTTCCTCGATTGTCAGCAAACATATCTTCAGTCATTTCTTTGATTGTCTCATGTGTAATCATACTAATAGGCATTTCACCAAAGGCAGGAAGAATAAAGCTGGCCAAAAGCATTCTATATTTTTCAAGTGTACGTTCACTCTTCGTTTGACGTTCAGCAACTAGGAAAAGAATAAACCATTTCTCACAACTATAAACCTTCGTTAATGGTGACGGCTGATTGGGTAAGTCTCCCACAAAGCGATGGGTTCGTTTAAAATCTTCTTCAAGCTTCAACATAGATACTAAACGATTCTCAAGCGCCTCCTCCCTTGTCTCACCATAAACAGAGCGATATTTCTTTTCGCCGTTTATGTCTTTGGCAATCGCAAAACGAGCTTCCCAACGACCATCCTTTCTTAAGTAGATATTATCTCCTACACGTGGCATTTTTTCTTCTCCTCCATATCAATAAATTCGTTCAGATAACTAAAAACATCTTGATTTGCTTATTTTACTATATTTCACCTAAAATGTTTAGATAAATAATCTTTGAAGAATTGATTGTGACCAAAATATTGATATCATAGGGAGATGTAAAATAAAAATTAGGTTTACACAAATGAGTAATGACTATCATTAAATTTTTTTTATAATCTGATGCCTTCTGCCAATTGATCCAGTTTTCCCTTTTTAAGCGGTCCACCGAATAAGGTAATTCAATAGAAAGCTAGCTATATTTTTCAAGAATATTCTTCAACTCAATAAAAAAGATAGCAGATATCTCTACAGACTATCCGCTATCTTACACCTTTTCTTAATCTGACAGCTTATTCCAAAAATAAGTCTGTTTATTTTTCAAATACAAACTGCTAATCACTGCTATCAGTAAGAAAACGCCCCCGTTTAACAGCCATGGATTGATTTGGAACATCACTGCCGCCACGTAAGCAGCAATAACAATACCACCCAAGATCATCACACCAAAAATCCAAAAAACTAAGGCAAAATTTCCACTTCCGCGAGTGAACAGCTCGCTGATATTGTTCCAAGTTAAATTCAACAACTGATAATCACGAATAAAGAAATGCAGCGAAATTAAAATCGTACCTAGAATGACCCCTGCCATCATGGATAACAATAGTAAAAACGGCAAACGAAAAACCAGTCCTGCCAATAATCCAACTACTCCTGTGATGATGATTTGTACTGTACAGGCAAACCAAAATTTAATCCGCATATAGCTTTTAAAAGATAACGGCAATGAACGGATAAACAAAAAGTTTTCCCGATCTAAAGAAATAATCGAGCTAACAAAAGAGGTCTGGTTGATTGTCATGCCTGCTACAAAAATTCCGACTACAAAAAATACACCAAAAAATTGTAAAGACAGACCTTTAAAAGAAAAATCGCCAGTCGTCATAAACGTGATAAAAAACACGATGGGCATGATTAACGAAGATGAAAGCATCTGCATCACTAAGTTTGGGTTTTTGATCAACTGGATGTTGTAGCCTCGCATCAATTGAACTAGATTCTGATTCTCTTTACGTTTCCGTTTTTTATTTCTACCCTCTTGTGGGGTATCATTAACCGATTGATACAATTTTGGTACAATAGATTTTCTTAAAATGAAGAAAATGATCACTAAACAAACAACGAGACCCAGCACACTTAACAAACCTGCAGCTGAAAATGGTGCAGTAACCGCATAAAAGAACGGCATAAAAGGTGCTAGGGCTGTTTTATCAACAAATTCGCCACTGTAGCTCGTGTTGGTTTGAGAAAAATTAATTAGTAAAATCCCACCAATTGATACGACCATTGACAGCACCAGCATTCCAGTGGTAAAGGTCTTTTTGTGACGTGCGAACAGTTTCGTTTGAGTTAAGCCGAAAATAAACAAGCTACATAAGCCAAACAGCAATAAGACAAACGCCACAAACAATAGCAAGCTGGAAAGAATTGCCACTAGAATCATTTGTCCACTGCGCCAAGCAGCTAGAAAGAACACTACCGCTAAAGGAAGCAAGAAAGGTACGATGGTTAATCCCACCACTAAAAATTTCGATAAGAAAACCTCTCCCTGTCGAAAAGGCATCGAGAGATAATTTTCTAAATCACGACTCTCAAAAAAAACATTGAAAATTGCTGACATTGCTTGAGAAAAACCAATCAAACCGAATAGTGCCATGTAATAAGTGAAATAACCTGGAAACTTAGAAAAATCAATCATGAACATAATGCCTACGTAAACAACGAGAAAAATGATTCCTGAAAAAATATAAGAACTTAAGACTCCACGAATCAGTTTTTTCCCAGTCTTCCCTTTTTTACGTGATTGATTGGTTGCTGAAGGATTCACATATAAGATATTCGTTCGCATCAACGCTTTTAATTGCTGAAGCTTCATACCTCTGCCTCCTGCTCTTGGGCTTGTCGTCCGGCCATTTTCAAGTAAACACTTTCTAAAGATTCATTTGGATAATCCTGTAATAACGCATCAACCGAGCCATTATAGATCAATTCACCTTTCTTAAGAATTGCTAATTCGTCACAAAGCTGCTGCGCAGTATCTAAAACATGAGTAGAAAAAATGACCGTTTTCCCTTTAGCTGCATGCTGTTTCATCATTTCCTTCAAATCAAATGCAGCCTGAGGATCCAATCCTTGCAATGGTTCATCCAAGATCCAAATGTCTGGATCTGGTAGCAATGCACCAATAATAATCGCTTTTTGCCGCATTCCATGGGAAAAGCTTTCTAACGTCTCATCCACATGACTTTGCATATCAAACAGTCCAATTAATTCTTGTAAACGTGCTTCTTCACCACTCAATTCGTAAGCTGCCCGAATCAAATCCCAGTATTCGTTAGCGGTTAGCTGCAAAAACAAATCCGGAGTATCTGGAACATAAGCAATTTTTTTCTTGATATCTAACCGGTTTTCTTTTAAATCCATACCGTCAAAACGAATCGTTCCAGTAGTGGGTTCGATGATACTAACTAAACTTTTAATAGTCGTAGATTTTCCAGCACCATTGTGGCCTAAAAAGCCAAAAATTTCACCATTTTTAATTGACAACGTCAAATTATTTAAAGCTGCTTTTTTTCCATACATTTTGGTTACATCGATTAATTCAATCATCCTGTCACTCCTTTTTTTCTACTATACGTGAAAACCATTT
This sequence comes from Enterococcus sp. AZ163, assembly GCF_050498925.1. Taxonomy (NCBI): domain Bacteria; kingdom Bacillati; phylum Bacillota; class Bacilli; order Lactobacillales; family Enterococcaceae; genus Enterococcus; species Enterococcus sp. AZ163. Next base: position 571,020 of record NZ_JBIPAO010000003.1, on the reverse strand, counting down.
GTCTGACAATGTCTCTTCTGATTTACAATAGAAAAATCGTCTTAATTCCCTGCTTGGTTGCCAGGCTTTTAAGACGATCTTTCATTTTTATTCGGTAACGACTTTTTTCTTCGTCTTTTCACCTGTTTGGAAAAGTGCCTGCAAACATTTAGTTGCCACCATAATTCCTAATCCAAGCAATAAGAAAGCAAAAATCAGCTGCAAACCATCTGACAAGAAAACAAACTGACCTGCCGCAGGGGTTGCTGGAATAGTAACTAAGAAGTGAGTAGCATTTACCAGTTTAGTTACTAGTCCATAAATCGACATGCCTAAAGCCGTGAAGGTAACAGCCAACATAATCCCCATCGGAATATAGAACATGACACCCGATTTTTTCGAGGTTTTCATGTAAACAGCTACTGCAATCATTACCATTGCGGCCAATAACTGATTGGCTGAGCCAAATAGTGGCCAAACACTGTTGTATCCTCCTAAAGCTAAAACAAATCCAGCAGCTAAAGTTACAACTGTTGCCATATATTTATTAGTCAATAGCTTAGCAAGTCCTTTTTCTTTGCCCTCTTCAGAGAAAAATTCCTGTAAAGACATGCGGCCAATTCGAGCCACTGAGTCTAATGAAGTCAAAGCTAAGGCAGAAACACACATAGTCATAAAGCACTGAGCGACCTGAACAGGTAAACCAAACCTAGTTAAAAAGCCCGCTACTGAGCTAGAAAAAATTTGAAATGGTGTTCCTTGTGGTAATTGCCCATTCTGTGCCACTGCTCCTGCTACAACTAGAGCAACAACTGCTAACACACACTCACACATCATCGCCCCAAAACTAATAGGACGCATGTCTTTTTCATTGCGAACTTGCTTAGAAGAAGTCCCTGAAGAAACCAGACTATGGAACCCAGAAACCGCTCCGCAGGCTACAGTAATAAACAACATTGGAAACAAATATTTCACATTACCAGTTGCATCTACAACCGCAAAACCATTAAAAGCATTCAAATCCATCGCTGGATGTTCTACCAGCAAGCCCAATACTGCCGCTATAATCATACCTAACAGCATATAGGTACTCAAAAAATCTCGTGGTGCCATCAACAGCCACATAGGCATAACCGACGCCAAGAATAAATAAGCAAATACAATTAACAACCATGTTTGCTTACTCGCAAAAATTGGAAAAGCAATTCCTAAGGCTAAGGTGCCTAACAATACAACGATTCCGAATATATGCATCACTGCACCCTTCATGTGAACCTTCTTCATTACAAAGCCCACTAAAATCGCAGCGATAATAAACAACATAGAAATTGATGCTGCTGAAGCATTCGCAGTGTTTACACTTTCGGCAACTTCAGGGGTAAAGCCATTAAAAGTAGTCGCCACAATATCACCAAAGGCTGCAATGACTAATAAAGCAAACAGCCAGCAAAACAACAAGAATAGTTTCTTTCCGACCTTACCAATGTATTTTTCAATGATCAGTCCAATTGACTTGCCATCATTTTTTACTGAAGCGTACAACGCACCAAAATCATGGACAGCTCCAAAGAAAATACCGCCAAACAAAATCCACAAGAAGGCTGGCACCCAGCCAAACATCGCGGCGATAATCGGTCCAGTAACCGGTCCTGCTCCAGTAATCGAGGAAAATTGATGACTGAATACAACAAACGCCGGTTCTGGAACATAGTCCTCACCATCTTCCAATCTGATTGCTGGAGTAACTGCTTTAGGGTCAATACCCCATTTTTTCTCAAGCCATTTGGAATAGCCGACATATGCGACGATAAAACAAATAATTGCAACTAACAAAATCATGACACCGCTCATTCGCTCACCCACTCTAATTTTATTTTAATTTATGCCATATGTTCCCACATTTAAATTAGAATGTAAAGAGAATTGCTGAAATTTTCTGATAACTCTGTCTGTTTTTCATAAAACAACCAGTCAATTGAATTCACAAAAAAATAGGCGGCTCGCTGTTAACGATCCGTCTATCCTTTCTCTCCCCAGAGAGTATTTTATTTACGCAAGCTCTTCTTCTTCTGTAATTTTTGCTGGCTCACTGCCTTTTTTCGCGGCAAATGACAAGATTATTCCTAAAGCGATGGAGCTAAATGCCGCCACTGCTACACGAATATCTTCCGGCAACAAGAACACAATCGAATGAACTGGAATCCAAAAGAAAATACCAACTTTCAACCAGTTAAAGGTGACAAAGGTTCCCCAATCAATCCTATTGATTAACCCTTTGAACGTTACATTTTCACGATTATACTTGCTCTCAATCCATAAATCCGCCAATCGATGAAATGTATTCATTGCTGGAGCAAACGTCAAATTCATAATACTACTTCCAAAAATGGCCTGTGCAACAGGTACCTCAAAGAATGGTAATAGATGTCCTGCTTGGGCTTGACCCGCACCACCCATAAAAACAGGAAACACTAGAGTAACCATACAGCCAATGATTCCCCAAACCAATGCACTCCATGCAGTTTTTGAAGATAGTAAATACTCCCCTGAAACAATTCGCTTTCCTAAAACATCGCCCATCGTAGCCAAGATCGCAAATTTGATAAACCCGCTAATGTAATGGTGAGCATTACTCGCACTCAAAATCATTTCCCGCGTACTTGGTACAAGGAACAATGTCAGTGCAATTAAAAACAGCAGGGCCCAAATAATATCTCCCTTTTTCAATGTAATACCCTCCTAGCTTGGCGGTTGATATGATTTATCCATCACCACAACTGCTTTAATAACATCTCCGCCTAATGAGTCAGCTTCTGCTTGGTTAATGTCCTCAAAATCATAGTATTTTACAAACTGATCAAATGGAAACTCACCACGTTTATAGAATTCAATCAAGTTTGGCAAGTGGAATTTAGCAATCGTATCACCAATTAGGACACCACGTATTTTTTTATTACCAAAAACTAAATCAAAGAAAGTATTCACTTCAAAATTATTTTTGGTTACAGCTAACGGAACAAAGGTCCCTGAATTCGTTAATGAATGCATCGCTTGCGTCATAATTGGAGGTACACCGGTTGTGTCAATCGAATAGTCCACTCCGGATCCACCAGTTACTTCCATAATGTAATCTTGAGCACTGGAGTCCTTACTGTTGAACGTATGACTAGCCCCTAATTCTTTCGCTTTATCCAAACGAGCATCATTAATGTCCATCGCAATAATTGGGTAGCAACCTGCAATTTTTGCCGCCATAACTGCCGCAAACCCTACTGCACCAGTTCCGAAAATTGCTACACTTTCACCTACTTTTGGTTTTAAAACACTAAGAATCGCACCACTTCCCGTTCCTAATCCGCAACCTAATGGTCCCACTAAACGCAGGTCAACGTCTTTCGACACTTTTACGATATTTGATTCATCCGTTAAACTGTAGGTAGAAAATGAGGATTGGTTAAAGAAGTTATTCACTTCCTGACCGTCTTCTGTATGAAGCACATATTCTCCTCGTGGATTTTTACCAATATTATTCACTGCAAACCAGCGATCACAAGAAGATGGGTGACCTTCTGCACAATGTTTACATTCTCCACAATAAGCGTAGGATAAAATAACGTGGTCGCCAACCTCAACTGAAGTCACTGCGTCACCTACTTGTTCTACAATTCCTGAGCCTTCGTGTCCTAAAATATTAGGAAATTCCAAACTATTGCCATTTCTTTCACCATAATCTGAGCGACATAACCCAGAAGCGACTATTTTGACTAAAACATCTTTGGCACCCACATCGGCTAATTCCACCTCAGTAATTTCATATGGTGCACCTTTTTCTTTTACTAACGCTGCTTTGATTTTCATTGAGTTGAGCTCCTCTCATTAATTATATCGGAATTGTTGCGCTGTTTCTTGACCTAATGCGACCCGTTCTGCGCCTTTAGATAAGGCAATCATTTCATGTTCACCGGCAACTTCCACCAGTGGTGCAATAAAACCTACCCTTTTTTCTACTTCACTAACTACCAGCTTGGAATGTGCAACTCCGCCAGTTAGTATAATCCGATCCACTTGGCCATTAGTCACTGTCGCTAATCCGCCAATGCCTTTAGCTATCTGATAAATGAAAGCATCATACACAACCTTTAGTGCCTCGTCCCCATCAGCTATTCGTGCTTCAATCTCCCTAGCATCACTTGTTCCAGCATAAGACTTTAGTCCACCCTCGCGCTTGTACAACCGCATCATTTCTTTTTCGGTTTTCTCATAGCATAAGGAAATGATATGCTTCAATGGTACGCCGCCGGTCCGTTCAGTTGAGAAGGGCCCTTCATCATCAGAAATAGAGTCAATCATGCGTCCCTTATGATGAATACTGATGGAATTACCTCCACCTAAATGGGCAACAATCAGGGTGGCTTCGTTATAATCTAATCCCTCTTCCCGTGCAACCTTCATGGCAACCGCACGCATATTCAATGCATGGCCAATACTTTTGCGTTCAATTCCTTCTAGTCCAGAAATTCTGGCAATATCCTCGAATTGGTCGACAGAAACTGGATCATAAATCAATGCAATCGTTTTCTCATTGCCCTTCAGCTTGATTTCGTTCGCTAAAATGGCACCTAAATTGGATGGATGTTCTACAGTCGTTACGTGTTTCAAGTAATGCATCATATCTTCATTTACTTCAAAGGCTCCAGCTGACACAGGCGGTAAAATACCCCCTCGTCCCACCACGGCATCCAGTTCTTTCGGATCAATCTTTCTCTCTTCCATGAAGCTTAAAAGAATGTCCCGGCGAAAATCAATTTGATCAATTGGCCGCTGGAAATGCTGGAGTTCCTCGGTAGTATGAGAAATACTTTGTTCTTCAATGATTTCTCCATCTACATAGTAAGAAACTTTGGTGGAGGTTGAACCCGGATTAATTGCTAAGATTTTCATCTACTCACCCTTTACTGCAATACATTGCAACTAATATGGAATACGCTTTTTCTTCTTCAGTGGAGCCGCGGGAAGTCATCACGATAGGAACTTGAGCTCCCATAATAATTCCTGCCATTTTGGCACCTGCTAAAATCGTCAAGCTTTTCCCTAATACATTCATTGTGGTAATGTCTGGACCTACAACAATATCGGCATCTCCAGCAACTGGACTGTCATAGTGCTTAATTTCAGCAACTTCTTTGCTTAACGAAAGGTCTAAAGAAATGGGTCCATCAATAAAGCAGGAATCTGGTTCCTCTTTTTGAAACTCTTCCATGATCTCTTGTGCTTCAATCGTGGCTGGCACTTTTGGATTGACAACTTCTGCTGCTGCCAACAAACCAACTTTTGGTTTTTCAACTCCGATTTTATTCATGACTTCAATTCCATGCCTAATCAGTACCTTTTTTTCTTCTTTGCTCGGTGCCAATACCATACCACCATCAGTTGTAAGAAGCAGCTTATGGTAAGCAGGAATTTCATTTAAAGCAATGTGACTTAATAACCCACTTTTGGCAATCCCTTTTTCCTTATTCACAATCGCTTTTAAGAATGGACGTGTTTGAATGTGCCCCTTCATTAGAAAGTCGATTTTCCCTTCTTTAACAAGCTCAACGCCTTTTTCGGCACAGGCATCTTCTCCGTCAGCATCGATAACTGTAGCAGAATATCCTAGTTTTTCTAGGATATCTGCAATCGTAGCTTTGGGCCCGATTAAAACAGGATCAAGATATTTCTGAACCTTTGGATTGAAGACCGATTGAATGGTTACTTCATCACTAGCATTTACAACACCAATGCGAATCTTTTGATCACTAGAGAAATTGGCTAACAATTCATCAAATTTCTTCATTTAACTCACCTTAATCCCATGGGGAACCGGTATCTGTCGGTTCAACAGGCATGGCAACGCGAGAAACATTAATCAAGTGCTTATAATTTAAATTTTCGGAAATAATATTGTTGCCCCAAGAACCGCAGCCTAAGGAAACTGTTGGGTTTAAGCCATTGGCTGGTGAACCACCCGCGTCAATAGTTGGCTGATTAATTACAACCCTGCTGACTGGTAACTTTTCACCTGCATAAACCATATGCTCTTTTGTATGAGTGAATACTCCTGCTGAGTGACCAGCTCCTTCTAATAGAAGGTTTTCTTTAGCATAAGCCACTGCTTCTTCAAATGTGTCGTAGCCTTTCAATGCTAAAACGGGCAACATTTTTTCTTTACAGAAGAGTTCTGCTTCACCAACTTTATCTACTCGAACAGCAATAATTTGCGAACCATCTGGAATGGAAATACCAGCTGCTTTTGCGATTACGTCTGGGTCTTGACCAATCATATCTGGGTTTGCGCGGCCTTCTGGGAAGATTGTTTCTCTCAATTTAGCCAAGTCACCCTCATCGGTAATAACCGCTGCTTGTTTGCTCTCTAATGCTTTGAAAACTTCTGCTTCTTTTTCCATTGGATAAATTAAGCTCTGCTGACAAGCACATACAATTCCATTATCAAAGGAACGCCCAATCACTGTTAATTCCGCTGCTGCATCCACATCAAAATCTCGATCCAGAATAGCTTGTACGTTACCAGGACCAACACCGTAAGCTGGTTTGCCGCTTGAATAAGCTGATTTAACCAAGCCTGGGCCTCCAGTCGCAACAATTAAATCAACGGACTTCATTAACTCCTGAGATTTTTCAATGCTAGGTTCTTCAATTACTTGCAGCAAGTCTCTTGGAGCCCCAACACTAACTAAAGCTTCACGCATTAATTCGATCGTTTCTTTAGTGGTTTTCTTCGAGCGAGGGTGTGGTGAGACAATCATGGCATTTTTCCCTTTAAGTGCCATCAATCCGTTTCCTAATGGTGTGATGGTAGGATTAGTCGTTGGTGTCACTGACCCAATTACCCCAACTGGGTGGCCAACCTCAATTAATCCTTCTTCTGGGATTTCACGTAAAACACCGACGGATGGTTTATTCTTCAAAGCTCCAAAAATGTTCGTCGCCATGCCTTGGTTTTTACCGATTTTGTGATCCAAACGTCCGAGACGGGTTTCTTCGATGGCCAACTTTGCTAAAGGTTCTGCTTGATCGAAAACTGCCTTAGAGATTGCCGAAAGCATTTTGTCTGTTTGAGCTTGATCGTAATCGCTGATTTCCTCCATTGCCGCACGTGCATTTTTTACCATTTCTTCAATTGTCATAGCCCTTAAAACTCCCTTCTTTCATTTAAACATACATCGTTGTATGTTTCTTACAACCTCATCATATTCAGGTTTGGAAGCGCTGTCAACATCGTGAAAAAAGTAACTTGTCCATTATTTAACGATGGACAAGTTACTTTAGCAGTTAAATCATTTTAAATATAAATGAAATATTTTGGCTGATGGTTGAAAGAGTGTAATTATCTTTAACTTCCTGTGGAGTAGCTGAACCATACATACCTTCGAAGTAGTTATAAAATAGACTAGCCAGCGCTTGAGAATCAGCTTGATTTAGTCCCTCCTCAGTTAATCCTTCTAAGAAAAATTGATATAAACGATGTTTGGATTCACGAATTTCCTGCAGCAGCTCTTCAAATTCCGAATGAAGTTCGATTGTTTTTAGCGACTGCTGTAGAAATTTAAAGTTCATACTGTTATTGTAAGGAACAAAAATCACCTCAACGACCTTTTCTCTAAAGGTTAATTCTTCATCTTCCATAATTAGTTGTTTTTCAGCCTGAACTTCATTTAAAATTTCTAAAACCAGCTGATAAAAAAGCTCTGTCTTATTGGCGAAGTGCCAGTAGGCTGCGCCACGGCTTACATGAGCGTCCCTTGAGATCTTTTCCAGTGATGTATTTTCGAAGCCTACCTCATAAAAGTTCTTGAATGCGGCATCCATAAGATCTTGCTTGGTAATCTGACTGTCTTTCTTTCGTGCCATGCCTGTCCTCCTCATTAAAAATAACAAAAGAGATATAATTCAATTTGTTTTACATTTTTCAAAAAAAATGTTTAAAAAATCGAATTTCCAAAAGTTTGTGAAATACATCTCTTTTGCTGTTAATAAAAGTACTTCGTATTTCATGAAAAACCAGCTATTTATTCATTTTATTATACCATGGGACAAAGCGAAAGAGAAAACGCTTTAAGAAAAGAGAAAAATCCAATAGCTTTATTCAGCCATTGGATTCTGCATTAACTTCTTTTCAGTCTTACTGGTAACCAAATTTGAAACTCGGCATCGGCCGGATTATTGTCCAGATAGACTTCCATATCTGGTAGTTCCGCGTATTCAAAGCCTGAAGTTGGCAACCATTCGGTGAACACCTGCTTGCCCAATTCTTGAATAGCATGCGGCATCGCACCTCTTCCTGAGAAAATTGCCCATTTTGCTGCGGGAACTTGATATTGCTTAAACCCCGACGGCACCGCATTTGAAGCAACAGCAATCACATATTCCCACTTCTCTTGCACTGCATCAGTCATCATACTAATCCCCAATATTCCAGGACTGGTAGGATCCATTATTGGAAATAATTCCTCTAGCTTGCCTGAAGCCGAGAATTTATTCCAAAATGCTGGAATTTTTTGTTGATTCTCTTCCATACTTTTTCCAAGCTCCAGCCCTACCCCAGTAACATAAAACGCTTCTTTTTCAACCAATTGATATTCCACTGCGTGCACCCCTTTTACTGTAATTGCGAAGGTCAACATGGGATAACTGGTCAGCTTAGCCCCATCTTTCTTAGCTTCTTGTGGAGTAATTCCATGCACAGTCTTAAAAACACGATTAAATGAAGTAGGTGATTCATAGCCGTATTTAATGGCTACATCGATCACCTTTTTCCCCTGCTGCAAATCCACACCAGCTAAGCTCATTTTTCTGCGACGAATGTATTCTCCTAAAGTCACACCAGCGATGTATGAAAACATCCGCTGATAATGATAGGTAGAGCACTTTGCCAGGCGGGCTGCTTCGTCTAAGTCAATCGTTTCGGTTAACTGTTCCTCCACATAACCAATGCTGTCGTTAAACCAATCTAACCATTCCATTTTTATAGTTTCCTCCGACACTTTTAGTTTAAAGGGAATATCCAAGTGCTTCCTCTTTATTCTTGCACACTTTTACGAGGATTGCATCAAAAAGTCAGTTTTTCTAATCGGTCAAAGGCTTCTTTCAATAATTCTTTTGGTTGAGTTGCAGCTAAACGAATATATTGGTCTCCCACAGTTTCCCCAAAGGCTTTTCCGGGTACAAATAGTACACCACTTTTTTCCAACACGGTTTCTACAAATTCCACAGATCCCAAGCCACTATGACTGATATTAATGAAGGCATACATACTGCCCGCAACTGGTGATAAGGACAAGTAAGGAATTTGAGTCACACGTTTTTCAATGTATTCTAAACGTTCACGGAAAATAGCGACATTTTCTGGTACAATTTCTTGATAATGCTCCAAAGCATACATCCCTGCGTGTTGAGAAACCGTTGGTGCCGAATAAGTGACACTTTCATTAATTAATCCAGCAATGTCGTTAACAAAACCTGGAGCAATCATGTACCCAATCCGCCAACCAGTCATAGCAAAGCCTTTAGACAATCCGCTAATAGTAATAGTATTGTCTGGTGCAAACTTTGCCATAGGAACAAAAATTTCTTTGTAAGCGAAATCTTCATAAATTTCATCAGAGATAATGAATAAATCATTTGTGATTGCCACTTCTGCAATTTCTTTTAAAGTTTCCGGTGAGAAGACGGCACCCGTTGGATTGTTGGGAGAGTTGATAACGATCGCCTTAGTTTTTTCTGTAATTGCCTTTTTTAAATCCGTCACATCTAATTGAAACTGATTTTCTTCATAGGTAGGGACTAAAACTGGGGTTCCTCCAGCTAAAAGCACTTGCTCTTTATAAGGAGAGAAGAAAGGCTCATGAATAACCACTTCATCTCCTGGATCTAAAATGGCTTGCATCACTAAGTACATGGCATGCAATGCCCCGACTGTTGCTCGTATTTGACTTGTCTCAAATGATAGATCGTATTTCTTCTTATAATAGGAAGCAATTGCTTCTAAAAATTCTTTTTTCCCAGCTGGTGAAGTATATTTAGTCGCACCATTCTTTAAATCCTGATACGCTGCATCAATAATCGTTTGATGGGTAATGATATCCGGATCACCAATTGATAAATCAATAATATCTTCTGTTTCTTTAGCTAATACAGCAATTTGCATCAACAAATTTTCGGCCGGTTGTTGAAAACGTTGCGCTAATTTTGTTTGATCCATCCTACTTCCCCCTATTTCTATAAAACTTTATTCAGGAAATCCTGTGTCCGTATATTTTGCGGGTGGTCAAAAATTTCTTCTGGTGTACCTTCTTCCTGGATCACACCATCCGCCATAAAAATTACTCGATCAGCTACCTCTTTCGCAAAACCCATTTCGTGGGTCACTACTACCATGGTCATCCCTTTTTCAGCTAAATCCTGCATGACACTCAGCACTTCTCCAACCATCTCCGGGTCAAGAGCTGAGGTTGGTTCGTCAAACAGCATGACATCTGGATTCATGGCTAACGCTCTAGCGATTGCCACTCGCTGCTGCTGTCCCCCGGATAAACTAGAAGGGTATGCCTTCGCTTTGTCGTTTAATCCAACTTGCTCCAACAGTGATAGAGCTTTTTGCTTAGCCTGCTCCGGGTCTTCCTTTTTAACTTTAATCGGTGTGATTGTTAAATTATCCAAAACACTCATATGTGGAAAAAGGTTGAAGTTTTGGAAAACCATCCCCATTTTCTGTCGTAATTGATCAATGTTTACATCCGCTGATGTAATATTTTGTCCTTCAAACGTAATTTCACCAGAGGTCGGTGTTTCTAATAAATTTAAACAACGTAAAATAGTGCTTTTCCCACTGCCGGAAGGACCGATAATTACGACTACTTCTCCCGTATTGACAGTTAAATTAATTGATTTCAATACTTCATTCTCACCAAAAGTTTTAGTTAAGTTCTTTACATTAATCATTAACCCCTAGTCTCCTTTCTGCCAGTCCTAATAGACGTGAAATACAGAAGGTCATCACAAAGTAAATCAGTGAGACGATCACATAAGGCAAGAATGGCTTAAAGCTGGCACCTTGAACCACACCAGTTTGGAAAATCAATTCCGATACCCCAATCACAGATACTACCGAGGATTCCTTAATGATAGTCACAAATTCATTTCCTAAAGCTGGTAAAATATTTTTAATCGCTTGAGGGAAGACGATATAGCGCATTGCTTCTTTTTGATTCATTCCCAATGAGCGTGCTGCTTCGGTTTGCCCCTTATTCACTGCATTAATTCCGGCCCGAACAATTTCTGCAACATAAGCTCCACTATTTAATGAAACAGCGATACAACCTGCAACTAGTTTGGATAAATCTAAGCCTAATACGCCAGTTCCAAAGTACACAATAAAAATTTGAACTAACAGTGGCGTGCCACGAACATATTCAATATAGGCAATGGCTAAAAAGCGTAGAATCTTGTTTTTACTTAATTTCATCAATGCCAACAAGCTGCCGACAATCATCCCAAATAATACTCCCACGAAAGCTAATAAAATAGTGTATTTAGCACCCGTTAGATAGTAAGGTAAGTACTTCTGGAAAAAGGTTTGGTCCTCCTGGAACATTAATTTATTGGCGTCTTTTAAATAGCCATCAAGCAAATTTTGGTCATTAATCTCAGCAATAGATTCATTGACGTGCTGCTTCAACACAGGAGTATTCTTCGAAAGCGCAATGGCCGTAACCTTTTCTCCTTGCTCAAACTCAACTGGAGCAATAGCTACATTATCACTTTGCTGCACATAGGCCTCTGCAATCGGTTCTTCTAAAACTACTGCATCAATTTTCTGGTTAATCAGGTTGTTAATCAAATCGGGTACTTTTTGTAAAGAAGTAACCTCTGATCCAGTCATTTCATTCTTAGCCAGATCTTCTTGTGTTGTTTGCTTTTGAGCACCGACAGGTACACCATTAAAATCAGCTGTTGATTTGAACTTATTGGCATCATCTTTTCGTACTAAAACCTTTTGTTTTACGATGTAATACGGGTCAGAAAAATCTACTTCCTTCAGACGTTCTTCCGTAATCGACATCCCTGAAATAACCATATCGATTTTACCAGTTTTCAAGGCTCCTAAAAGAGCATCAAAACCTAATTCTTCAACTTTTAATTTTACACCCATGTCCTTGGCGATTTTTTCTGCAATCGAGATATCAAAACCGACAATTTTATCCTTGCCGTCAACCTCTGCATGAAATTCATAAGGACCGTAGTCTGCTGACAACCCAACGACTAGCTCCCCGCTTTGTTGAATCCGTTCATAAATCGGATCTGTTTCTTCTGCTTGTGCTGATACAAATGGAAAAATACTTGCCAGTAACATAAGTATCGCTAAGAAGGCTGTTGCTTTTTGTTTCATTCTATCCGCTCCCTAATTAATGAATAATAATAATGATATGCTATGATTTAAGAATAAATATGCATCCTTTAATGGATTTATCCTACCACAAGTTAGAGAGTAAGACAATGGGTTTCTTTTTTACTTCTACGCATAAAAAAATGAGAGCCTTTTTATACAATAAGGCTCTCATTGTGAACTATCAATTTTTACTTAATCGATTCAGCGTAGAGCATAGAAACCGATTCCTTCATATTTCCAGCCAACACTTACCAGCATATCTCTTTCGGCACCATTTACTGTAAAATGGTGGGCGCCGGCTTTTGCATTTGGATTATACAACCGATAAATTGGAATTCCATCATCATTTGCGGATGGGAATGACAACATATCATCTTGCCAGCCAGCTTTTATCAGATGATTTTTTTCGTTTACATCTACTGTATAGTGGTGATCTCCTGCATTAGGATTATATACACGGTAAATTGAAAAATCTTCATACTCATTAGGTGAAACCCAAGCCGTTCCTTCGTCTTGCCAGCCTAAAGTAAATAACGTTCTTGATTCAAACATGCTTGGAGTGTAAAGGTGTTCTCCAGAGTTAGGATTGTACATTCTGTAGACAGGATTACCAGCTGGAACCTCTACTGGAGTAGTTGGATCTTCCCCCGGAGTTTCGCTGGGTTCCTCAGTTGGTTCAACAAAGGGTTCTTCAATAGGAACTGGACCTGCAGGTGATTGCATCTCTTCCGCTTGCACAGACCCAGCAACACAAACAGTAAAACCAGCAACCATCAAAAAGCTTAATACCATTTTTTTCATTTTGACGCCTCCTTTTCTACAAATTATTATACCACGAAGTGAAAAAAGCTAGGAATATTTAACTATATTTTAATATTTTTAGCCTTTTTTATATTCATTATGTATAAAAATTGACCGGCACCTTAGAATTATTGCAGTATAGACTTCAAACGAACAAAGGCTTATACTAAAAAGATGAAAATTTGACGAAAGAAGCGGATATTATGGCAACAAACTTGATTGTACGTGGAGCCCCACAAGAATATGAATTGAAAACAGCAGCTTGGCAGGATTTGCCCAAACATTTAGAACGAAGAAATTTAAGAAAAGTTATGATTATTCATGGAGAGACTTCCTGGCAGGCAGTAAAGGGCTATTTCCCGGACTTGTCAGCTTACGAAACTTCCTTCTATTATTATGGAAAGGACTGCACTGATGAAGCCGCTGACCATTTTGCAAAACTTGCGAAAGAGGATCAGGCTGAGGCACTAATTGCAGTTGGTGGCGGAAAAGTCGCTGATCTGACCAAGCTTACAGCTTATCGTTTGAATTTACCTGTCGTTATTTTACCAACTTTAGCTGCTACCTGCGCTGCCTACACTCCCTTAAGTGTTGTTTATAATCATGAAGGGGTGATGTTGCGGTATGATATTTTCCCTAAGGCAACGGATTTAGTTTTGATTGACCCACAGGTTTTATTGGAATCGCCCTATGAACTGATGGTGGCTGGGATTGGTGATACCTTAGCAAAATGGTATGAATCTGATGCTATCATCTCACAATTAGCAGTTAAGCCGATTGAAATTCAAGTAGCGGAATTTGCTGCCAAAAAAAGTCGGGATATACTGCTTGCTGAAAGCAGTGCTGCATTGCAGGCTATGAAAGAAAAGCAATTGAATCAAGCGTTTATCGACATTATCGAAACGAATATTTTATTAGCCGGTATGGTAGGCGGTTTTGGTGATGAATATGGTCGAACCTCTGGTGCTCATTCTATCCACGACGCTTTAACGGTTTTACCTGATTCTCATAAGCAGCTTCATGGAAATAAAGTAGCTTATGGTATCTTAGTTCAATTGATGATTGAACAGAAGGTTTCAGAAATTCGACAGCTGCTGCCCTTCTATCATCAATTAGGACTGCCGACTAATTTACAAGACATGTCACTTGCGTTGACTGAGAAAGATTACCAACAAGTGGCTGAGCGGGCTGCTGCTCCGGATGAAATGATCCATTTTATGAAAGAAACCATTACACCGGAAGTAATCATTCAAGCTATGAGAGATTTGGAAACTTTAACAACTGACGCATGGTCTTAATCCATGCGTTTTTGTTATGAAAAGTTAATTAGACCCCATCGTTATATACTTCAGCACGCTATAGTGGTTATTTGAATTGGTCTATTAATAAAAAAAGAAGAACGCACCTTTTCAGATGCCTCCTTCAAAATAACTTTCCAGTTTTTACGGCATAAATCGTTAACGAAATCAGAATGAATAACGCTAGCATTTCCAGTAAAACATCACTTGATTTCACCTGGTTCCTAGGACCATTCTTTTCTCTCTTCATACACTATTTTGCCTCCTCATTTCTCTCCCTCACACCTTAACATTTTCGATTGGTCTAGGTAAAGAATAGATGGGTTTGGATCATATGTCGGCTTTAATTCAGCCTGGGGATACTGGCTGAGCAATATTATTGGAAATGTTTCCTTTGTCATTCTTTTTTTGGATGCCTTAAGCAAATTTTTCCCACAGATCGGTGGAGCTAAAGGAACCATGGGATTCTATTTGGGGAGTTTGATGATTTGGCTAGTTGTCCTTCTGGTCTCTCGCGGGATTCGAGCTGCTAATGTCTTAAATGTCCTAGCGACCTTTGCAAAAGTGGTGCCGATTTTTATCGGAATTTTTATTTTGATCGCTCATTTCCGCTATTCAACCTTTTCGGTGGATTTGTTTGCTAAAAATATTCAAACGAACAGTGGTGGTTTGGGTAGTCTTTCTACTCAAGTAAAACATGCTATGCTGCAAACTATGTGGGTTTTCGTGGGAATTGAAGGGGCTGTTGTCCTTTCTGGTCGAGCTAAACGAGCAAAAGATGTAGGTAGAGCTACTTTGATTGGGTACGGAACCACCTTGGCCATTTATGTGTTAATTGTAATGCTGAGCTTTGGCATTTTATCTCAGGAAACATTAATGCAGCTTCCTAATCCTTCTCTAAGCGGTGTGCTAAATGCTGCTGTTGGACCTTGGGGAGCTCGCATGATCGATGTCGGCGTGATTATCTCTGTACTAGGTGCTTGGATTTCCTGGACCATCCTAGCGGCTGAAATTTCTTATGATGCCGCTAACGACCAGATGTTTCCAGCCTTTTTAGGTAAGGAGAATCGACACCAGGCACCCGTCAATGCTCTGATCCTAAACGGCTTGATTATGCAGGTTGTCTTCATTTTCTCGCGTCTAGCCCTGGATGCCTTCCAGGCGGTCACTGATACAGCCACTACGATGGTTTTAATTCCTTATGTTTTATCGGCAGGCTTTTTATGGCGACTTTCTAACAACAAAAAAGTTCATAATCATCGACTTCTGGCTCTTGGTGCTATACTTTACGGAGTCTACATGCTTTACTCATCCGGCTTCATGAACTTGCTCTATTGTGTCGGGATTTATGCTTTGGGCTTCAGCTTTTGGTTGTGGAACAGCCATACTTATCAACGGCCTTTATTTCAGAAGAACAAAGAAAAATATTTATTTGCTGCTATTACAGCATTGGGTATTCTGAGCCTAATTGTGCTGCTGATACAACTCAATGCTTAAGCATTGAACTTGCCCCAGCTCGTCTTTCTAAGTTATTCTGACAATAGGAGGATGATCTTTATGACGCTTATGCTCTTTATCACCATTATCTTTAACTTATTTGCTTTACTGCTGATTGTCATTCGGCCGAAAATTTTCCAAACAAAACTGTTCAAACCAATGATTTACAATTTTAAGCTATCTGTGATTCCTTTGTTCATTTTACTGGGAACTTTAGCACTGCAATTATTTTTTGGCTGGTTATCAGCTGTGACTTCGTTTGAATTGCTAGGAATAATTAGTAGCTTCATCTTAATTATTGGCTTAATTATTTGGTTGATTTTCCTGCCTAATGCTGGATATTTAGTCACAGAATTAAACCTAACCCATCGTGAAATGGATAAAATCGAGGTGCCGATTTGGTACGACATTATTGCTGTGCTGAGCTTGGCTATTTCTGGTGTATTGAATACGGCTTTAAATATTGTTTTGCTGCAATTCACTTTTATTATTTATCTCGATCCTGTTAACATTACCAGTATTAATACTCCTCTATTCTGGTTATTGACCTGGCTGGTTTTCCCTGTACTAAGCTTTGGCATTTATTTAGGTCGTTATATTCGCTTTTATACTTGGGATTTGTTTCATCCAATCCAGTTTCTTCAAAAGTTGTTGAAACACTTTCGTGAGAAAGAGCATCGCCGGGATGCCTTTTTGTTCACCCTGTTGTACGGATTATTCTTTGCTCTGTTTTATGCTGTAACTTTCTTAAATCCTTTGTGGCAGATGCTGCGCTAAAAAAACGTCAATCATTTGCCTGATGGCTATTGATTGACGTTTTTCTTATTTAATTGCTTGTTTTTACCCTCTTGCCAGTTTTGGATCAATAGAGTTATACACAATATTTCGATCAGCTGCATTAAAGGAACACCTGCACCAGTATAAAAAGACATAAAAATTCCTTTTCCGCCAGGTGCCCAGGTTGCAAACCAGGATACTCCGAAAAGATACAACAAATAAGTTAGGCCTAAACCAGTAATGATAAGTAAAAATGGAAACAACCGACTCCGTTCACCTTTATTAGTTGTTTTGATAAATGACTTGATTGAAAATAGATAGATGATCAGTGATACTACTACTAAAAATAGTGATAGTATTTTGTAGACTTTGATAATAGCATTGCCAACTAAAACATAGGATTTGGTTCTTTCGTATTCAAAGCTGGTTTGCACAGAAGCCATTGCTAACGGCTGAACATTTAGCAGGTCCAGAATATCAATAGCTGGTGAGCCAGGGATGAAAATGGATCCTCCATAGCTAGTGTTATAACTTGTATAAATAGCAGTTTCACGGATTCCAGCTACTGCGTAGGTCAACACCTTAGGAATATCTGCTGCACGTTTCCCATTGCTTTGTTTCGAAATAAAGATGGTTTTCTTTTTTTCGAACTTTCCTTCATCAAAAGCAGTCCGTAATTCTTGGGAAATTTTTTTAAAGACCCGTTCATTTTCGGCACCTGATTTGTACAAGCCGCCTCGCTTAAATGCATCTCTCAGTCCCCAAATAGTCATATCGCCGGGAACTTCGTCAATTTCCAACGGCCAAGTATCCGGCCAAAAAGATTCTTCCTGCATCCAGTGAATCTCATCATGATATTCGGCTAAGGTTGGAGAAGCTTCCATGGCCTTCTCAAACGTATTTTTGGATACCCAAACAGCCTCATTGTTCACAATTTCAGGACTGTCCCATTTGCTGTTATCAATTTGAATCAAATACTTGGTTATCTCAGCAAAAGAAGTTTTGGTTCGATCATTCACAGTAAAAATTTGATAATGCTTAAAATTTATCTGTGAAATTCCTAGAGTAACCAGCAGCAAAGAAAACAGCGGCATTGCCAATAATAATGTTCGCGTTAATAAACCGACAATCATAGGTTTGTTTGCTTTTCTTAAATAATGCAGTCGATCGAAAAGCAGCATAAGGATAACCGTTGCATAAAGCGGAACAATCCAAATTGAATCTTCACGCAAATACCAGAAAAAAGGCAGAACCATGACTTGCAGCAGCAGCCACGGCAGTTGATTTTTCATTGGAGCCCTTCTTCTTAGATACATACCGATAATTCCCGCCAATAATAGCAAAACCGTTCCGAAAACTAAACTATTGCGATAAATTCGCAAAGAAAAATCCGAAGACAAGGTAATCGGTGAATAGATCAAAAATAAATAACTGATACCCAGAATAGTTTTCTTCTTGATAAGGGGCTTAAGCGCTATAATTATTCCGGCACTCGCTAAAATATTAAACAACACTAGAAAAATTGGATACGGAATTCGGCTAAAATGATTGACCAACAAAAAGAAGGTATAGGAAAAGCCTTTTGACAAGGTTTCGATGTCATAAGGCCCTAACCATTTACCGTCTAAAATGAACAGCGCCTGATTAATTGATAATGCGTCGTCATATTCTGCTTGCATATATACCTTTACAGGAATGAGGTACGCTAAGATAATTCTAAAGAGAGTGGCGGCAATGAGTACAAGAAAAAAAAGTCTCACTTTGTTATTTTTCATAAATTCCTCCGAGATTGTTACAATCCATTTAGTATACAACAAAAAACAAACTAAATGTTAGTTTTTCGATAAGGAATCATTTTTTTCATAGGAATTGCTGGCTGACCAATCGTTTTTTGCAGCCAGTAGACGTCATGCCAGCGCTCAAACTTGTAACCAATTTTTTTAAACACACCTACTTGCTGATAGCCTAATTTTTCATGAAATTGAATGCTGTGGGTATTGCCGCCAGTAATGCAAGCAGTCAGTATCAAGATATTTTGCTTGCTCAGTTCTGTTTCTAACGCTTGATACAATTGTTTGCCAATTCCTTGTCCTTTGGCCTTCTCTGACAAATAAACAGTCACTTCCACACTCCAATTGTAAGCATCCCGTTCTTTATATGCATGAGCATACGCATAACCTAGGATTTCACCTTGATCGTTTTCAGCCACTAGATAAGGGTAATCTTTTAAGGTAGAGGTGATACGTTGAGTAAACTCCTTCACACTGGGAACCTCATATTCAAAAGTTATCGCTGTATCCGTTACATAAGGCGCATAAATAGCCAACAAAGCTGGCGCATCAGCTGGATTTGCTAAGCGAATGTCCATTTTCTCTTCCTTTCTCTATTTCAGAGTTTTTACCATGATTAGATCCGTTTGTTCGTCATCACCCATCCAAAAGGAATGTGAGGTTACTTGTTGAAAGCCCAACTTTTTATAAAAGCCTAGAGCTGGTTCATTTTTCTCCCAAACCCCTAACCAAACAGATGACTTGTTCTTTTCTTGTGCAATGGTGATAGCTTTTGCGATGAGTCTTTTTCCTAATCCTTGACCTTTAAAGGCTTTATCAACATAGATTCGTTCAATCTCTAAGGCATTCTCGGCAATGTCTTCTGTTTGAGCTTGATCGATATTTACTTTTAAGTAGCCCGCCAGCTGATCCTCTGTGTAAATGAAAAAGAAAGTGGAATCTGGTCGTTGCAGCTCTGCTGCTAATTTCGTTAATTGAAAAGCCTCAGAGACGTAAGCTTCCATATTCTCTGGTGTATTTTGTGCACTGAAAGTATCATTAAACGTTTGAAGACTCAGTTTCTGTAATTTTTTTACTTCTAAATCGTTGATTACTTTTATTTGTATTGCCACACCCGATTCCCCCTTTTTTCTGCTAATCTTACCGAAACAAGTCGAGGGATTCAAGAGCTGTGAGCAAATTTCTATCTTTCCACCCAAACATTTTCAATGAACGTTTTTCTACGTTGCGCATTGCGTGCATAATTTTCGGGATGCTTCTTGTAATACTCCTGATGTTCTTCTTCTGCTAAGTAAAAAGCAGCTGCTGGTTCGATACTAGTAACAATTGGTTCTCTAAATTTACCGCTATCAGATAAAGCTTGCTTACTTTTTTCAGCAATCTGTTTTTGTTCTTCATTAAAGTAGAAAATCACAGGACGATAGTTGTCGCCGCGATCTTCGAATTGACCAAAAGCATCTGTGGGATCGGTTTGCTGCCAATAAAGCTCGACTAACTCTTCATACGAGATTTGTTCAGGATCAAAAATAATCTCTACTGCCTCGGTATGTCCGGTTTGATGACTTTTTACTTGTTGATAAGTAGGGTTTTCTAAATGTCCTCCTGTATAGCCAGAAAATACTGAATGAATGCCTGGCAAAGCATCAAAAGGTTTAATCATGCACCAAAAACACCCTCCAGCAAAAATCGCACGTTCCATTATTCATTCCTCCACTTCGTTTTTTTCAATTTGTGTATCATTTATTTGCTAACCGGAATTACCGAGCCGCCCCACTTTTCTTCGATCCAAGCTTGTACTTCTTTGTCTTGCAAAGCTGCCACCAGCTTTTTCACTCGGGGATCGTCTTTGTCTTCGGTTCTAGTAGCAATAATATTTACATAGGGTGAGTCTTGGTCTTCTAACATTAAGGAGTCCTTCACCGGATTCAACCCTTTTTCATAAGCAAAGTTAGAATTGATTGCAACTAAATCGCCCTCTTTGTTTTCATAAGCTGTCGCCAATAGGGTAGGCTCTACATCATGCTTAAAGACTAATTTTTTTGGATTATCGGTAATATCATCAAAGGTTGCCTTATCAATTGCAACACCTTCCTTAACCTTAATCAAACCATTCTCTTCAAAAATTCGTAGTACTCTTCCCCATTCTGAGGCTACATTGGACACAATCACTGTCGCACCTTCTGGAATATCGGCTACATTTTTTATATCGTGGGAATAAATGCCCATCGGTTCTAAATGAATACCGGCCACATTAGCAAAATCGTAATTATTTTCGGCTTTCTGTAAATTGAAGTAGGGAACTGTCGAGAAGTAGTTGGCATCAATTTCTCCTTCCGCCAATGATTTGTTAGGTAGAATGTAATCATCAAACTTCACAATCTCCAAATTAACCCCTTCTTTTTTCAGCAGCGGCTTGATATGCTCTAAAATTTCAGCATGAGGTGTTGGAGAAGCTCCGACCTTTAATGTATCTGTATCACTGCCCGTCGCTTTGTTACTGCAACCAGCTAATAATAAAAGTCCCGTTAAAGCTAAAAATCCGACTATTTTTTTCATTCTTATTTTCCTCCTTTTTATCAATGAAATGCAAAAAAAGCATTCATCCCTTGACCTGTTAAATGCTTAACAGCCCAAGGGACGAATGCTTTCGCGGTACCACCCTTATTCGTATTAGTTCTCTAATACCTCACCCGTACATACTTAGCCTTGACTAAATAGATACGCGGCAAAATAACGGTTGCGACCGTTTAAACTGCGTGAACAGCTTAAATGCTCCGAGTTCATCTTCACCTTAACTTCCCATTCTCCTTTTTCACCAACCGGAGTCTCTGCCAATGTTCACGTTACGATTACTCTTCTCTTCTACACGAAATATGATGTTGGATTGATGATAATATAAAATGGAGTAAAATACAAATAAAACTTGTTGTTTTTTTCAATTTTTTTGTTTCTCGAAGATAAATCAAATGCTTACTCAGTTGAAGTCCATCTGTAATTAAAGGGCTTAGCAGTTCCTTCCACACCAGGTTTGTTGATAAAAGATTGAGCAGTTATCTCTTTCTCGTCAGTTTGTATAATGCTATAGCAAAAAGTTTTATCCTCCTTGAGACGAAGGATCCAGCGTTCACGGCTCGCTTCATACTCATCCACTACCATTATCTGTGGATTCGCCGGTTCTTGCTCGTCTATGTTCTGAGAAATAAGCTGAATCTCTCCCGCATTTTCTTGAAATATTAAGCTCATCTGCTGATCTTCTGTTTCCCACCGACCAGCAAAGTACGACAGAAAACGTTCATTTTCGTTCGATTTGGAGCGATCAGATATTGTCCAAATAGCAAACATACATACGATTCCTAAAACAATAACTAGAAAGCTTATTTTTTTTTGCGGCAAAAACAGCACCTCCCTTTTTTTCTAAGGGTACCAAAAAAAGCCGCCAAGAGCGACTTTTTTTAGTCTAAAGCATTACAGTCATGGCAGCCGCGGCCAAGATAAGAATCAAGCCGATAATAGTAACAGTCATTTCTTTTTTTGTTTTCTTTTGTCCTAAGAACCAGATGCCAGTTAAGGTTGCCAAAACTACTGAAGTCTGTGACAAAATAAAGCCGGTTGCTAACCCATTCATATTTGGTTGGGCAGAAATCAAATACGTCAACGCAGCAAAAGCAAAGAAGAAGCCTGAGAAAATATGTTTATAAGAAACAGCTTCTTTAAAAGCAGAAGGCTCAGAATCCTTCGATGTCAGAATTGCTGAGTAAACCACCGCTACGATCACCATCCCAATT
Source organism: Enterococcus sp. AZ163 (assembly GCF_050498925.1). Classification (NCBI taxonomy): domain Bacteria; kingdom Bacillati; phylum Bacillota; class Bacilli; order Lactobacillales; family Enterococcaceae; genus Enterococcus; species Enterococcus sp. AZ163. The sequence goes on along the minus strand of NZ_JBIPAO010000003.1, from coordinate 548,645 downwards.
GCTTGTGGTAAGAAAGCGTGCATGCCGTCTATACTAGTTGCTTGTGGTGCAGCGGAATAAGCCCAATAACCAATTTCACCGACCGCCAACAAGATAACTGCTGACTTCAAGAGACTACTGTTTTCTTTGGTTTTTTCTTCCGTCCATACCGTCATCCAAGCACCAATAATGATTAGGATCAACGCCAATCCACCTAATAACTTAGCGGTTGTTCCCGGCCAATTGCCCAGTGCCAACACACCCCAAAGTGATGCACCTAACAGCTGAAAGGCTGTTGTGATCGGCATTGCCCTTGAGGAACCGATTAGAGTAAAGGATTTAAAGGTGATAATTTGGGCGATCGCCCAGCCAACACCAGATAAAATAGAAAAGACTAAATCCATACCTGTTGGAAAACTCAAGCCGTTAACGAGTGCAAAAACAAAAGCGAAAATTAGCGTACCAATGGTAGAGCCTAATATTTGATTAACGGGACGTCCCCCGATTTTAGATGCAATAGTGGGATAAAGCCCCCAACCAAGCAATGGCCCTAGGCCGATTAATAATGCCGTAGCATTCATAATAATTCCTCCTTAAAAATAATAAAGCTTCGCAAACCTTACCTGCTGATTATCAACACTATTTGCGAAGCCGAACAATCGTCTCATTTTCATAAGATTCTTCTCTAAAAAACAACGCCGCTTTCCAGTAAGATATTGGCATAGGGAGTCATTTCACCCGTACGTATAAACGCATGAACATTGTTTAATTCCTGCTTCATTTCGGTATGAGGAATGAAAGTTACTGGTATATCCGGTAAACGCTTTTGAATCGCCTCCAGCATGGCTGGATTTTCTGTTTTAATTTCTTCGGCTAAATAGATCCGTTGCACTTCTAATTCTTCCAGCACATTGTTCAATACTTGCATAAAGCTGGGGATACCATTGTCGATGGACAAATCAATTTTTTCAGTCATAGGAGGAACTGGCATGCCAGCATCTCCTATGCTTAATTTATCAAAGTGGCCCATTTGAGCGATTACTCGCGAAATATCGGAGTTGATAACTTTAGTTTTTTTCATCAATAAAACTTCCTTTCATTAATTCAATTCGTTCTTGTATGGTATTGATGGTTGAGCGCCAAAGCGCTGCACAGTTAAAGATGATGCCTTGTTTCCATACTTGATTGCTTCTTCTAAATTACTGAAATTTTTAGTTAAAATACTGCTCATTGCACCAATGAACGTATCACCGGCAGCAGTTGTATCAACTGCCTTAACTTTGAAGGCTGGCACAATCCCGCTGCGCCCATCAACATCATAGAAGGCTCCTTTGCTGCCAATAGTAATAATTACTGCCTCAATTCCTAACTGATGTAAATGCTCAGCAGCTTGCTTCATGCTGGCTTCATCTGTAATGGCAATTCCAGTCAAAATCTCGGTTTCTGTTTCATTTGGAATAATCATATCGGTAACTTCTAGTAATTCTTTGGGAACTTCCTCCAAAGCTGGTGCCGGATTCAAAATCGTTTTTACCCCAGCCTCGCGAGCAATAGTAAAGGCAGTAATCGTACTGTCCATAGCACTTTCAAACTGAGTAATTAGAAAATCACTTTTTTGAATAATTTCCATATGTTTCTTTACATGGTCTGGGGTAAAAACATTATTAGCACCAGCATGAATCATAATACTGTTCTCCCCTTGATCATCAACGATAATGTATGCTTGACCAGTTGCTTGGTTGTCCAGAGTTGCTACTGCAGTCAAATCAATTTCTTCTTGGCTTAAAAGATCCGTCATCATTTGACCAGCTTCATCATTCCCGACAGCACCAATAAAGTTGGTTTTTGCTTCGGAACGTCTGGCTGCTACCGCCTGATTGGCACCTTTCCCGCCACCGGCTGAAAAAATTTCTTTAGTGTGCATTGTTTCCCCTGGTTTCGGCATTTTCTTTACACGAATCGTTCGGTCCAAGTTAATACTGCCAATAATTGTAATCGTATTCATTTCATTCACTCCATTCCTTTTTTACAGGTACGTTTCATCTTTTTAAAAACGTTTTACTAAAACGTTTTAAATATCTATGGCAAAAATATAGCACATCTTGAAAGCAATTTCAAGTGTGCTGTTTTACATCTTTGGTGGATTGTCTTTCGACTAAATGGACCGTCAACATTTTTTCTTCCCATTCTTTTTCTGGTTGTTTAATTCGTTCTAGTAAAAGCTCTGCTGTTGTTTGCCCCAACTCAAAAACTGGTTGGGCAACCGTAGTCAGCTGAGGAGTTACATATTCACACATGTCGATATTATCATACCCCACAATGCTGTAATCATCAGGAATGTGCTTACCTGCCTCATCTAAACCTAAATACAGGCCAAAGGCAATCTCATCATTTATCGCAAAAATACCGGTAACATCTTCCACAAGAATCTGTGCTGCAGCAGCTCGACCGCCAATTTTAGAAAGCACACTGTTGATCACTTTAGCAGCGGGAAAAACTTCACGAAAACCAGCTAAACGTTTCTGAATATTGTCAGGAGCTTCTTTCGGCATTACTACTGCTACCTCTTGATGGCCTAACTCAGCTAAATGCTGGGCAGCCAGCTTACCACCTTGAAAATCATCCGTTAATACCGCATCACTAAAACCGTCAGCCTTTTTCTGATCCAATACAATAAAAGGTAAATCTTTTTTGCGTAAAGTTTCCATGATCACTTGATTGGAAATAGCGGAACTTGCGATAATAAACCCATCTACTCCTCGCCGACTTAACTCTTCCAAATAATCGCTTTCCTTGTCTTCATCCAAATCAGCGTTACAAAACATTGCGATAAAATTTTCCCGATACAGTACCTTCTCCACCCCACGCAGCAACTGACCGAAAAAGGGATTGGTAATATCTGGTACGAGCACTCCGATGGTCTTGCTTTTTTTCACAATCATCCGCCGGGCAAAATAATCAGGTTCATAGTTGAGGGCAGTTTTTGCTTCAATTACTTTGTCCACCGTTTTTCTGGTGAACTTCTCAGCGTTGCCATTTAAAATTTGTGAAACGGTGGCAATCGAAACCCCTGCTTGCCTTGCTACATCTTTGATGGTGATCTTTTTATTTACCATTATTAAGTCCTCGCTATCTGTCATAGATTATTCACTCAAAGTGTACATGTATCTTAGCCAAATGCAAAGCCTTTTAAATTAAAAATCTGCTATTCTCCGAAGAAAACAGCAGATTTCAGCTTTAGCGCACTAAACTTGCGCCATTTGATTCAATGACTTCTTTGTACCAGTGAAAGCTTTTTTTCTTATAGCGTTCCAACGACCCTGATCCATCCTGATTACGGTCAACATAGATCATACCATAGCGTTTTTTGATTTCGGCAGTTGTAAAACTAATCAGATCAATACACCCCCAGGAGGTGTATCCCATGATTTCCACTCCGTCTTCTAAGGCTTCCTCTACTTGAACCAAGTGGTCGTTCATGTAATTAATTCGGTAATCGTCGTTAACCGTTCTCGTGCCATCAGGTAGAGTAATCAACTCGTCCACAGCACCTAAACCATTTTCTACAATAAACACAGGTTTTTGATAACGATCATACAAGCAATTTAAGTAATAGCGTAGGCCTTCTGGATCGATTTGCCAGCCCCAGTCACTGGCTTTCAAATACGGATTGGGAATACCGCCAATAATATTGCCTTCGCCCGCTTTTTTAGTTGGATCAGCCGATTCGCACACACTCATATAGTAACTAAAAGAAATAAAATCGACCGTATGCTTCAAGTCTGCTAAGTCCTGCTGCGTAATATCCAGCTCGATATTGTTTTCCTTGAATAATCGTTTGCTGTAGCTAGGATAATAGCCGCGAACCTGCACATCAGAGAAGAAAAAGTTTTCCCGCTCAGTTGCTAAAGACTTTAACACATCCTTAGGCTCAGGAGTCAATGGATAGACAGGTACCCCCAAAATCATACAGCCGATTTTTGCTTCTGGATCAATCGTATGGCAAGCGTTAACTGCTCGAGCACTAGCAACCAGTTCATGATGAATCGCCTGATAGATATCCTGCTTTGTCAGTTGTTCCTTAGGTGTATTGATTCCACCACTTAAGAATGGCACATGACTAATTGAATTGATTTCGTTGAAAGTAAGCCAGTATTTGACTTTTCCTTTGTAGCGTTTGAAAACTGTTTGCACATAGCGTTCAAAGAAGTCAATGACCTTGCGGCTGCGCCAACCATCATAGGTTCGCGTTAAGTGCAAAGGCATTTCATAATGCGATAAGGTAACTAAAGGTTCAATCCCATATTTTAAGCATTCATCAAATACCTCATCATAAAAAGCCAAGCCAGCTTCATTAGGCTCCTGGTCATCACCATTAGGAAAGATGCGAGCCCACGCAATTGACAACCGGAAAACTTTGAAGCCCATTTCAGCAAACAAACGGATATCTTCTTTGTAGCGATGATAAAAATCGATTCCTACTAATTTCAAATTGTCCTCAGTCGGTTCGGCTGTAGGAGCCTCCCGCCAGCCTTTGCGGGTTAAATCTTGCCCTGTTAAGCCTTTGCCATCCTCATTGTAGCCACCTTCACATTGATTGGCAGCTGTTGCGCCGCCCCATAAAAAATCTTTAGGAAATTTACTCATGTTCTACTCCTTTATTTTCATTCAAATTTTACACAACGTACAAGACTGCCTCGTCGTAATTAGCTGTCTTCATTTCATCTTTGGCTACCACATCAATAAAATGGTCGGAGTTAGTTACAACAATTGGTGTGACTGTATCATAGCCAGCTTTTTTTATTGCTGCAAAATCCACTTTCAACAACGGCTGACCTACTGTGATTCGATCATCGACTGAGACTAATGCTTCAAAATATTGGCCTGCTAATTCAACGGTATCAATCCCTACATGGATCAATAGCTCTAAGCCCGCATCACTGGTTAAGCCAATCGCATGTTTTGTCGGGAAGATTGCTGTGACAGTACCATCAAAAGGAGCACGAATCGTATCATCTGAAGGAATAATTGCAATGCCTTCACCCATCATTTTTTTCGAGAACGCCGAATCATTCACTTGCTCTAAAGGAATCACTTCCCCTTTAACTGGTGCAAATACTTTTTTGGGATCGCTGCTGCCAGTTGGTACTTCTAAAATTGCTTCGTCAGCTGGCACTTCTTCTTCGATACCAAAAATCCAGGTTAGTACAAACGTTAGAATAATTGAAGCTGCAGCAACAATACAGGCATTGATAATGTTGCCAGAATTTTCGCCAATGAATTGTGGTAAAGCCACCAATGATGGAACTGCAAAGGCATAAGATTCCAGCCCCGTAAAGCCCATGTATACGCCACAGATTGCACCAGAAATCATCGCTGCATATAAAGGCCGTTTGTATTTCAGCGTCACACCATACAAGGCTGGCTCAGTAACTCCTGCCAACAAAGCGGAAATTCCTGATGCTAAAGCGACTTGCTTTAAGTTTTTGTCTTTGGCTTTCACTGAAACAGCTAAAGCAGCCGCACCTTGAGCTAAGTTTGCCGCCAACATTGCAGGTAAAATTAAAATATCTGGTGTTGCTGGTGAAGCAATTAAGAAAATCGGTGCAAAGGCCCAGTGCATTCCTGTCATAACAATCAATGGCATGAAGGCAGCCATTAAGCCTAGAGCCAACCAACCAGCTTTTCCTTGAACCCAAACAATTGCTGCTGACAAGCCTTGTCCAGCGAAGGTTCCTAATGGACCAACCACTACTAAAGCGATCACGCCTGAAACCAAAATTACCAATAAAGGCTGAGTAAAGCTCTTCATCACTGCCGGAATGACCTTGTTGAAGGCACCTTCAATGTATTTCATCAACCAAACCATAATCAAAATCGGAATAACCGACGAACCGTAAGAGGCTAAAGTAATTGGTAAACCGAACACACTTAACGGACTTCCTTCTGCAACTAACGCTGTAAAGTTCGGATGCAGCATGATGCCGGCAATCGTAACAGCAAGCATAGGAGTAACTTTAAACTTCTGAGCCGCTGTATAAGCTAACATGATTGGCATAAAGTAAAACGGAGCATCCCCAAAAAATGACAAAACTGCAAATGTTTGTGAATCAGCACTCAAAACGCTGATTAAGGGTAAAACAATAAGTAAAACCTTGATCATTCCGCCGCCTAGCATAGCTGGAATCAACGGTGACATACAGCTGGAAATGACATCAACGAAACGTTCAAACAAATTGCCTTTCTCTTCAGAACTCTCTTCAGATGCTGAGGAGAAATTCCCTAATTTACTCAACTCCCGGTAATAATTAGCTACATCATTTCCCATGATGATTTGGTACTGTCCACCCTTTTTCATTACTCCCATTACGCCAGGAATTTTTTTAACCTGCTCGTCGTTTACACGGCCCTCATCTTTTAAAATCAAACGCAACCGTGTCATACAGTGTGTGGCCGAACGGATATTATCCTGTCCACCTACCTGTTCAAAAATTTGTTTTGCCGTCGTTTTATAATCCATTTTTGTCACTCCTTTTTTAGTGTAGGAAGCTTTTTCCAATAGCCGAAAGTAAAAATGACCCAAAGCTGCCGTCATAAACGTTCAGCTTTAGGTCATGCTCCAGAGTTGGATAACAATCCTATTTGTTTATAAGTTTTTTGTAATCCGACGAATATGTGCCGTCAGATAAAGTAATTCAGTCGAGCTTAGTTCATATTCAAATTGCCGCAGAACGTAATCGCGAATTTTTAAGGCACAATCATATTCTGTCACATATTTTCGCTTTAACGTTTCCAAAAGCTCCGCATCTTCATCATCATAGTGCTCTCCCGTCAACAAACGTTGGGCAAAAAACTTCACATGAGTGATAAAGCGATAGTAATCCAAAGAATCTTCATCAAATTCAGTATGGTAATGATTCTTGATAATTTCCTCAATGGCTTTCGTAATTTCAGCAATTTCATATGCAACATCATCTTTGCGATCCAATTCCGCATTCACGAAATGAGTGGCAATGAAGGCTGCCTCGTCAATTTCAAAGGTGACACCCAAATCTTTGCGAATTATTTCCAGTGCTTTTTCCCCCACCGCATATTCATCGGCGTAAAAACGGGCAATATCCCAGCGCAACGGATTTTTTAAAATAATTCCTTCTTGATAACGCTCAATTGCTGAATGAATATGGTCGGTCAAATTGACATAAATAATTTCATTCAAATTTTTGCCAAGCTTAATCTTGCCAAAATTAATAATTTTCTCCGAAACCATAATATGTTCCATCGGCACATTGATTAACAGCTCAGTGAACTTGTTTTGCGTATCCTTATCCCGCAGCAGAAAACTTTTTTCTACCTGCTCAATATCAACTGCATTGCCCTTTTTCTTACCAAAGGCAATTCCCTTCCCCATCAGCAAAACATCAATGCCTTTGCTGTTGGCAGAAATTACCGTGTTGTTGTTTAAAACCCGTTTTATGATCATAAAATTCCCTCGCTAGCCACAAAAAAAGCCCATTTACATACACTACACTTGTGTGGTAAATAGGTCCTGCTCACATTGTGATAACATCCAACATTTTCAGTTTTCATTTTTAGCTGCTGCCTGCTTACCCGAAGTAATAACACCAACAACTTAATGAAAAGGTTATCACGCCAAAACTGAATTGTCAACAAAGTTTTTCAAGAAAGGTCTTCCACCTACATAAAAAGCATACTGATGAAATCACCAGTATGCTTTTAAGCCTAATTTTCTTTCACTACATAAATGTCGCTTTCTTTTGTTTCCTTGAACCAAGTAAAGCATAAAAAGGAAATCAGCAGAATAAAGCTGCCCACGATTAAAATTGGGAAGAAAACAGATGAAGTCGTTCCTTTAAATAGAATGCCCATCACCAATTGACCTAAAGGAACTGCACATTGAGCAACAGCAATAATTGTCGCCATCACTTTTCCTAGGTTTTCTTTCGGCGTAATTCTCTGAACCAAAGAAATTAAGTAGATCGAAATGGCACTCATCATAATTCCAATGACTACACCAACGACCATCACTGCGATAAAACCGACGCCCGCACCGGTAAAGCTAAGCAGTACATTCATCACCAGCAATAAAATACCGGAAAAAGCAAAGGTCAGATAGAAATTATTAAAGCGCAGATTTTTCGTTAAAACCGCTGCAAAAACTGCGCCAATAATATTAGCTAAGCTGAACATCGACATCCCTACGCCATACATGATCTCATTTACCTGCAAGACCATTCGTAAAACGATTGGCAGACCGACAATAAAGAATGACGTTAAACCAAAATTGATCAAGGCTGCAATCACAATCGCCTTGGAAATCACTGGATTATTTTTTACTTCTTTAAATCCCGCCTTCAAATCTCCAGTCAAAATTTCTAAGAGTGTCCCATTCTGCTCGCGTTTTTGGAAAGGGATCTTCAAGAAGCTTTCAATGATGGCTGCAATTATGAAGAAGACAATACTGCTGCCAACAAGTACTTGTGCACCTACCAATCCGTATAATACACCACCAATAATCGGTGCTACAACATTAGATAGTTGTAAGATGCCATTAGATAGGCCATTAATTTTTTCTAATTCATTCTCCTCTACCATTAAAGGAATACTTGCTCCCACTACTGGTGTATCAAAGCTACCGACAATCGATAAAATAAATAATAATAGCCCGATTGCAAAGACAGATTCTGTCATGCCGATAACCAAGAACAAGAATAAGGCCAAAACAGCATTGGAAATATCCATTAATACCATTAACATTTTTCGGTCAAACCGGTCAGCGATTGCTCCTCCGATTGGTGCAAACAGCACCGGGATGCTGGATACTGCCAGCATCGTTGCAAAAATATCCGCCCTGCCGGTTGCATCCAATACAAATAGTGACAAAGCAAAACGCAGAATTGCTCCTCCAAAAACAGAAATGATTTGTCCCAACATTAAGTACACAATGTTCTTTCGATTACCCTTCACAATTTCTCCCACCTTTTCTTTTCTATCCCAAGTGTAAAGGATAACCCCTACAGCTCCATCCGCCTCAGGTCGCATTCTTTTTCCAACTTTTGGTGGAGAACTCCGTTTTGTGCTATCGGTTAGGGCGTGCCTTATACAAGATTCGATGCTCACAGAGCAATCAGACTTTTTTTTGATAAGTTACCAAGAATCACAATGTCAGTAAGAGCCGACGCTAATTGGTACTGATTCAGTGCTTTCCATGTTTCTAGAAATTTCCGCTCATTTGTGACAAAGCTGGTTTATGGAGTCGAATACTATAATTCTCGTTATAACAGAAAAACGGTGCGTATTTTTTGATGCAAAGAAAAAAACGACCAAACCCAAACATCTGGGCCGATCGTTTCATTTGTTTAAAAACAGTGCGCCAAAAACATTTGGATCATCCGCTGATTTTCTTGAGTACCTGCTGCAAAAAATTCAGGGTGCCATTGAACACCTAGTGCAAATTGATTTTCATCCAAATAGATTCCTTCTACTAAGCCATCCTCAGCAATTGCCGTAATTGTCAGCTTTTCTCCTACATCCTTAATTCCTTGATGGTGGTAGCTATTGACCATTAAGCTGTCCCGCTCAAGAATATCAGCCAGCATAGTTCCCTTTGGCAGTTGAACCTTGTGTTGGCCGCGATTATAAGGCAGCTTCATCTGATGCGCTATTTCTGACGAATATTCCGTCGGCAGATCCTGGTACAGGGTTCCGCCAGCAACTACATTCAGCAATTGCGCTCCGCGGCAAATACCAAATACAGGAATGTCTTCTTCTAGCGCTTTTTCCATACAATAAATTTCCATCGTGTCACGAACTTGATGCGTCTCACCGCAAACGACTAATTTTTCTGCATCGTATAATTCAGGAGAAACATCTTGCCCTCCAGTGAATAGGAAGCCTTGACAAGTTTCTAAAAAATAATCCAAGGTTTCAAAATTATCAGTCAGAGGTAAAATGACTGGAATTCCGCCATTCTCCTCAATTAATTCCACATATCCCGGCAGCATCCAAAGACTCTCTTTTTGTCGATCATACAATGGCATAATTCCAATAACAGGTTTCATAGTGCACCTCCAGCTTTTTTTCTCTAGCTCCCATTGTAATTCATCCCCCAAAGTTTGTATAGAACCTTCCTTCAGTTTCCCGTGTCAGCACTTTTCAATTGAGATAAGTTGCTCTATTATTAAAAGAACAATAAAAGATGGGAGTCTTACCCAATGAAGGAAATCACAATTATTATTGGTTTTGCTCTGCTTATATTTTTTGCTTTATTCTGCATCGATCTCTGGTCGAAACACAAATTGAAACAACGTATTCATTATGCCTGGGGAAAAATACCCGAGTTTGCCCGCAACGATCGTGAAGAAAGTTTGATTACTGCCTGGGAAATTACCAAGCAGCTGCAGGATTGGGACAGCGAAATTGATGATGCTACCTGGCATGACTTGGATATGCAGGAAATTTTTCAGCAAATTAATCTAACTTATTCCAGCATTGGCTCAGAAAGCTTGTATCAGCGGCTGCGTAGTTTTCAATTTGCTCAAGATGAGTTAGAGGAATTGATCGCTTTTTTTGAGAAACAACCGGAGCTGCGAGAAAAAATCCAGTATCAATTTGCCCGTTTAGGTAAACTGGACAATAATTTGATCAAAAATTATTTGCTAAAGGAGCAGACTTACAGCTCAAATGCCAGCTTTTGGTTTTATTTAGTGATTGGACTGCTGCCGTTGTTAGGACTTCTTTGGACAGCCATAGCGCCTTCAATTGGTCTGTTACTTTTAGTCGGTTCCCTTTGTTTCAATACTATTCTTTCGATGATTAAAAAGAACAGCTTGGAACGTGAACTGACCAGTATGCGCTATTTAGTTAATTCTGTTTATACAGCCAAGAAGCTGCAAAAATTCCCGCTGCCCAATCAATCCCAGCTGGTGGCACCGTTGACTGCTTTAAAAAGTATTACCCGAGTTGGTTTCGCCTTTAAAGGGCAGGGAGTTAATGAAGCAGATGTGATTGTGGAAAGTCTAATGATGTGCTTCATGATTCCCTTCATTTCTTACCATTTTGTTCAGCGCAAATTAAGGAATCATAAGAAAGAGGCACTTCATTTATGGGAAGCGATGGGGGATTTGGAGTCTGCCTTAGCAGTGTTGAATTTTCGTATGGCAATTGGTCCTACCTGTTTACCGAAATTTAAAGCTGGCGGTCTCACCGCCGAAGAGTGCTATCATCCTTTAGTTGGCGATCCTGTTCCAAATCCAGTGACTTGGCAAAAAAATACCTTGATATCTGGTTCAAATGCTTCTGGAAAATCAACCTATGTTAAAAGCATTGCGATCAATTGTATTTTGGCTCAAACGATTCACACCGCCTTGGCCGAGAGTTTCATTATGGAACCAGGTCATGTCCTGACTTCCATGGCTGTTGAGGACAATGTGATTGAAGGTGACAGTTATTTTATTGCCGAGATAAAATCAATCAAGCGCCTGTTAAACAAAGTTGCAAGCCAAGAGCGCTGCTATTGTTTTATTGATGAAATTTTGCGAGGAACCAACACAGTGGAACGAATCGCTGCTTCAGCCAGTATTGTCCATTGGTTGCAGGAGTACAATAGTTTGGCCTTTATTGCTACCCATGATATCGAACTAACAGAGATGTTGAAAAATGAATGCCGCAACTTGCACTTCTCAGAAAGGATTACTTCAGAAGAAGGAATTGCCTTTGATTATTTAGTTAAAGAAGGGCCGACTACAACTAGAAACGCTTTGCGTTTATTAGAAATCATGGATTATCCTTCTTCCATTACTATCCAAGCACGAAAAGAACTAGCTGCTTTTGAAAAGAATCGAAGTTGGAATGTATTCGTGATGCCAAACGACCAATGATAAAGTCTTTTAAAAAACTACACGAAAATACAGACCCTTTTTAGAGTTTTCTAAAAAACTTTTTCATCAAGAGTTGAAATTAGCACTTGCCAACACGTCATCCAAAACAAAAAAGATGAACTAAAAGAGAAGTTTGTAATCTTCCCTTTTATGTTCATTTTTTCCCATACTTGTTATTTATCTACTAATTGCCGTGCTGTTTTTTCATCAGTAATCAGTACATTTACTAGGTTGCCTTTGAGAGCTGCCCGGATTCCATCAACTTTTTCTTTGCCACCAGAGACTGCAATTCGTCGAGGAATTTTTTTCAAGCGCTCCAGATCAATTGCCAGCACTCTTTTGTTCCAAGAGCAGTCTGCCAGTTGTCCAGAATGGTCGATAAAATTGTAGCAAATATCACCAGCCATTCGCTCCTGAGAATATTCCGAATTGATATTTACCTGATCAGACAAGTAGGCATCTGTCAATGTAGAATAGATTGGAATACCACCGATACCCACCAATGCCATCGTTGCTGCTTCCCCTTCATCAAAAACATTTTTAATAAAAGACTGCTGCATAAAAACTTTTTTTGCTTCTGGATTATCCACAGTAATCGGTGCATGTAATTCTACCGCATGTCCGCCACAGCGGGAAGCAAATAATTCGCATACTTTGTTAGACTGAATAGTAATATGCTCCATACCCATGCCCCCTACTAGAGGAACAAAACGGACATTTGTCATTTGACTTTGTTTGGGGAAGTTAGCAGCTGCTTCATGAACAGTTGTTCCGGCTGAAACACTAATGGTATCCCATGGTTTAATGACACGAGACAGATATTTTGCTGCAGCAATACCTAATAATTTATTTTGCAGTCCTCGACCAGCTGATTCGATACAAATAACTTCCTCCAAATTATAGATACCCGCCAATTTCTCCTCCAAAGCATGAAAAGGACTGGCAAGATCATCATGAATAATGATTTCGACGATGCCCTCTTCTCGGGTACGAACCAAATATTTTGAAACCAGTGACCGGCTGATCTTTACCCGTTTCGCAATTTCTTCTTGCTTCAAGCCTTGTTCATAATACAACGACGCGATTTCCACCAGCAATCGCTTGTCATCTGCTAAGCTCATCTTCATTCCTCCAACGTTGCCGCTTATTATGTAGCACTTTTCGTTTCTTTTCTAGCAAGTAAATATTCGGCTAGTTCATCAGTAACTGCTAAACAATTGATAATTTTCGTATCAATAGCGGTATATAGGGCTTCTTTTTTGTCTTCTTCATAACAGATCGCACAAACCTTATCGATGTTACGGATATCCGTCAGGTTGATTCCGATGACATTTTCATTAATGCGGCAGGATACTTCTTCTCCATTTTCGTCAAAAAAACGTGAATTCACATCCCCGATAACCTGCGCTTGTGCTAAATCTTCAATATCTTGCTGATCAATATAACCGATTTCAGTCATAGTATTGCGTTTAGAAAAAGGTGTTGCCAATCCAACTAAAGCAAAATCGACTTTTTTTCCATCCTCCAGCACATCTTTCACTGTTACATTTTCAACCAAATTTTGCTTAATAACAGGACTATCCACTAAAGCTGGCACGTACAAATACTTACAGTCCGCTCGCAGCTTGCGAGACAGATCGTGGGCAATCTGATTGGAATGGACCTCCACCTGACCAGAGCCCATCCCGCCAATCAACGGAATAATCGTCGCATCTGACTGATTCACATAAGGATATTCATCGACTAGGCGCCGCAAAACCCGTCCCCATGATACACCAATTTTTTTCGCCTTGGCAATATCTTTACGAAAAGTCGAGATAGCCGTCTGAATGATCAGCTTCTCAATTTCTTGCGGTTGCAGATGACTGGTGTCAAGAACTGCCGCTCGCTTGATACCAAAAGCCTTCTGCAGCCTTAACTCCAACTCCACCGAATATGCACTTTGACTGTTAATGTAAATATCCACGATGCCATTATTTTTGGCATCGTTCAAATACTTAGACACTAACTGTCTTGAAATACCTAACTGTTGAGCAATATCCGATTGCTTCATTTCTTCTTTGTAATACATGGTGGCAACTCTAACTAAATCCCGATCATCCTGAATAACCATTGATACCCCTCCTGCTAAACCGAAAAATCCCCCCTGAAAATAAGGGAGGTTTTTTCGCTAACTAAATTCTATATTATCGCCAACTTCAAAAGTTGGAAATTCTCCCGGGCTGACAATAATCGCTCCTGGCAAAATTTCACCGATTTCATTTCTAAAGTAAATCGAAACATGCCCCAATTCATCAAAGTTCGGGTTTGCTTGTGAACCAACGGCTTCTATCTTATAAACCTTTTCGCCAATTTTTAATTGACCCCCTACTTGAATTGAATTGACCGGCTGTTCCTGCACCTCATGAATAACACTAATATCTCGTAATTCTGTGGTAGCACTGGGGCCAAATAAAATGACTAACTGTTCTTCTTCAAAAGCGGGGACCATTGATCCGACTTCAACAATTTTTGTATTTACCATCATTTATTCTCCTAATCTATCGTTTAATACATGCCAAAGCTGGCAACGTAAGCCAAGATAACTGCGGTAAAACCTGTCAGCATTCGACTGTAAAGCAAAGCTGGCACTCCAACCTGAACTGTTTCAGGTTTGGCTTCTCCTAATGATAACCCAACCGGGATAAAGTCACACCCTACGTGGGCATTGATAGCAAATAAAGCAGGCAGTGCGTATTGAACCGGAATGGATCCATTAGCGATTTGGGTCCCAATTAACACACCAATTACCTGCGAAATTACTGCACCCGGTCCTAGAATTGGAGATAAGATAGGAATACTACAGATCAATGCTAACACAATCATGCCAGGAAGTGAACCAGCAAGGGGCGACAATACCTCCGCAATTAAATCGCCAATCCCAGTGTAATTGATAATACCAATCATCATACTAATAAAAGCCATAAAAGGAATGATATTTTTCAACAGCATATCTACTGCATCGCGACCCGATTGATAGAATACACCCATTACGCCGCCAATTCCGCGAGAGAAACGAACTAAGAAACCATCTTTTTTAGCATTTTCTTTTGCGTGATCTTCTTTGGCTTTTGCGTATTTTTCCTCAAACTTTTCTTCTTGCTGCGGTACCGCTGTTTCTGTTGCAGCTGGTGCTGCTCCCTGAGCATCAGTTATCTTCACATTTTCTGGTTTGACACCTGAGACAAAGATATCTTCTGTGATATGCTTTGCTAAAGGTCCAGATGGTGAAGACGGTAAAACATCCACTGTTGAAATCCGTTTCATGGGGTAGACCCCAATACGTGCGGTTCCGCCACAATCAATGACCGCACACAGTGTTTCTTCCTCGGGCACTTGATTTTTAAAGCCATCCCAAGCCTCTGCTCCCGTTAGATCTGCAATTTGCTGAGCTACTGGATGAATCCCGCCGCCAGTTACTGATACAACTTTATTTTTTGTCGCTGTTGGCGTTAACGTTAAACCAACACCCCAACCACCGTTTCCAGGTGATACAAAAACTGATTTGTACATAATTTATTTGCCCCCTATAATAAGAAATTTACTTTTACACGTTTACTTTCTTCGCTTCTTTGGCTATCAAAAACTTAGTTAAACGTTCAGTGACAATTCCCCGCATTAAGATAACCACAATCCCTACTAGAAAATAGCGCACAGCTAAACTGGACTGATTATAACCAGCTTCCATTACCCCATTGGCAATTCCTAAGTAAACAAACAATTCACCTGCATTCGCATATGGGAATAATCCAGTTACAGGATGCAGGAAAGAAACCACTGAATCATAAAATGCAGGTTTTTCATCTTCCTTAACAAACTTCCCAAAAGTATAAGCCATCGGGTTAGTCAACATCATAACTGACAGCATTGGCATGATAGAATAGCGTAAAATCATATATTTTGAACAATAGCGGATAGCTCTGTCAACACGTTCTTCTCCAATAAATGCAATAACTGAGTAAGTGAAAGTCAAAAGGACAATCAGCAAAGGTATAATTCCGGTCATAAATCCCATGAACTGTTCGCCGCCAGCTTCAAATAAGCCAATAAAGTTTTTACCAAACCATTCAATATATTCCATAGTTAATTAACTCCTTCTATTATATGAGCAACCGCTTCCAACTTCCGTAAGTAAATCTTCTCAAGTACACTCTCTACTTGAGATAAGCGTGTCTGCTTCATTTTTTTGTCGTGTATTTCTGCTAAATTGATTCCTTGGTAAGACGGTTCCTGTTTAAAGCGAGCAAAGATAGTAAAGCCTTTACAGACATAACAGCTGATAATTTCGTTATTTTGATCTGCAACTACTGCAACAATTGTCTTAAACAATGAACCCTTTGAGACATCGGTATACAGCTCATGAGAAGCATGATTCTGATAAGCAACCGTGATCTTCTTAATAAAACCTTGATAATACTTCACTTGAAAAATGCTGCCTAAGCTTTGGATCATCATCAAAACGAACAGAACAATCAGCAATTGATGCATTAAATTTCCTCTTTTCTACTGCAGGCAGTATTTTCTGCCTGCAGCGGATTTTTGCTTAAGCAAATGTTTCGTCTTGCAATTTACGTAGTTTATAAACAGTGGTTGATTCATCTAATTCAACATCATCCATCGTTAAGAATGCTCCGTCTTCAATATCCTTTTTAGCGACTGCTCCGGCAATTAAACCAATTGGAATATTGGCATTATTCTTCATGTCTTCATGCGTTTCCAGCACACCACGGACACAGAAGCCGCCGATTCCGTCAATCTTCTCACCAGCCTTAATATCCTTTTTAGCGACACAAACCGTTTCAGATACTGGTGCCCCCATTGGAACAATCGCTGTATCTTGCTCTAACACCGCACGAGCAATGGTAATTGGTGTTTCTAATGAACATAAATGGAATGGACGATATAAGATGTGGTGATCTCGATCCCCTTTCTTCATTAAGTAGTTCATCTCATGCGCTACGCCTTCATTTTGACCTTTAACAATACAGAAAATCCCTGGCGCGATACCGTCAACATATTCTACAACGCCGAATTTACTTAGTACACCACCATTTTCCTTCAAATCTAAGTTCTTCACAGTACCATCTAAATCAGCTGAAATCCCATGCATCCCCACTACGTCAGGAACAAAGCCCATCGCATTAGACAATAGATTCATTTCACCCATCGTTTTGGTTCCATCTTGGAAAGAAGCCAGAATCTTAGGACTCATTACTTGTGCTTTCGCCTTTTCAGCAGCTGTATCAGGATTGGCATGAACCATTAATTTGTTATTCTTTCCTTTACCAGCAACTAGCACTTCCATTCCCATGCTTTTCGCAAATTCATACATTTGCATCGTTGCAGCTGGCTCATCACCATCTGAACCAGTGTAAATTAAATCTGTTGAGTCATATAATTTTTTCATTAATGGCCCAATCGTAATATCAATTTCAACATTTAGTAAAACTAAATGTTTCTTAGCCATCAAGGATTCTAAAGAAATTTGAGCCCCTGCTTCTGGAACACCCGTTGCATCTACAATAATTTCCACCTTGTCTGAATGAATAATATCTTTAAAGTTTTGGCTAATTAAAATATCCACTTTCTTATCCGCGCTAGCATTGTATGCCTCCGCTGCACGATTTGCTGCATCTAAGTTGATATCACTGATTCCGGCTACGATCATCCCAGGAATTGTCGAAATCTGAGAGATCATTCCAAAGCCCATTTGACCAGCACCGATTACCCCAACCTTGATTGGAGCACCATTTTTTTCCCGTTCTAATAATTTTCCATATAACGTCATTTGAAACCCTCCAAACTTTTTGTCATATGCTAATGTTATTGGCATATGTCTTACAAGGATTAGTATAGCATCTAAAGTTAGTTTGTCAACGCTTTCTGTCAACTTTTTCTCAAAATACGTAAATTATGTCACGTTCGATTGAACATTTGTTAATGTAAGAAAACGAATTTTATTGAATATAAAATAACGGTTATCCATATGATTTTACTTTCATATTTAGTTTAAGCCTGAAAAAAAGACAAAAAAATCTGCCGCTAGCGAAAGATTCACCAGCAACAGACTGCGTAGTTTATTTATTTTTATGCGTTTAAAAAGGTTTGAACTTTTTTGTAATCGTTGACGACATTTAACATTTCCTGTCTCTTTTGTTGAGTGCTCTCGTTACAGCTAACTTCGCCTACTCCGTCCAGCCCCATCATTAAACTATTTAATACCCTATTTGATGAAATTGTATTCGCACCGTAAATAATCGCCAACTGTGGATACTCTTTTTTTAGCCGAGCCACTAACCTCTTTTGCTCATTGCATTGTTCTTTAAAGACTGCATCAGCTGACTGTTTGCTGTCAAACTTCCATTTTAGAATATCCAAATAAGCTAGTACCTCCTCTGGTAATTCAAACGGAGCCTCCGTACGAACCAGAATTAAATAGCCGATCTTTTTCGCCGCCTGCAAAATGGCGATTGCTTGGTCTAGCTGTTTCATCTCATCAAAAATTAAAACAGCAGCGCCTGCTTCTCGAAGCTCTTCAAGTTTCTCAGACGATTGACCTTCAAACACGATTCCTATCCAGAGACGCTTTGTCGCTGCATTAAGTTGAGCAACGTCATCAACACTTGCAGTAAAAATGGTATCTAACCCTAATTCAATGCTCTTTTGATCCATTTGAACAGCATTTTCAACAGCTGCCTCTCCTTTCCAAAGTACTTGAGAGTTAACACAATAAAATGGGAGCGTTAAATGTTTTTTCTGCATCGATTATCTTCCTTTCTGACTTCTCTATTAGTGAATTAAATCACAAATAGTGATAAAAAATTAATGTGCTTTTCAATGGCAAACTACGATTTCCTTAGGTATCCTACTGATAGTTCTGTATTATTGCACAAGAAAAATGGCTGGTCAACTGTTTATTTGTGAATAATTGATCAATATTTTACTGTTAATTTTATATCTACTATAAATTGATTTAGAAAATTACGTACTCAATTTTTTTCGAACCTCCTTGTCTTTGTATGAAAATCCACGATAACTTTCTTACTATTTCCGGATTATGTTTTTTGTAGAACAAGTGCCTATTGTCTGGTTATGCGAACATCATTGAAAATTTCCTTTGTTATTTTATTTAAATTTTCTAAACTTTTCTCTCTATCAAGAAATACTTTCCCTGCGATAAAAATTTATTCCAGCTGCAGATAGTTTTAAGGTCTTCTCATTGATCTGAAACTACTTAATTTGTTCTTTTATAAAAAAGTAGTTTACTTATTCACAAGTTAAAGGTATATTGTACTCAAATAATAAAAGTAAATTTTACTACAAAGGAGTTTTATCATGACAGTCAATTTTGATTCTCAAGAATATTTAGGAAAGGTTGATGCCTGGTGGCGGGCAGCAAACTATATTTCTGTAGCACAAATGTATCTGAAGGACAATCCCCTGTTGCGACGTCCAATCCAAAAAGAAGATGTTAAGACTCATCCAATTGGTCAT
Organism: Enterococcus sp. AZ163; assembly: GCF_050498925.1. NCBI lineage: Bacteria > Bacillati > Bacillota > Bacilli > Lactobacillales > Enterococcaceae > Enterococcus > Enterococcus sp. AZ163. The sequence goes on along the minus strand of NZ_JBIPAO010000003.1, from coordinate 529,236 downwards.
TGGGGTACCATTTCTGGCCAGAACTTTTTATATGCTCACTTAAATCGAGCGATTAACAAGTATGACCTGAATATGTTTTACGTTGAAGGTCCTGGTCACGGTGGTCAGGTTATGGTGTCAAACTCTTATATCGACGGCAGCTATAGCGAAATTTACCCTGAGATTACCGAAGATGAAGCTGGATTAAAGCATCTGTGCAAAGTCTTTTCTTTCCCTGGTGGTATCGCCTCTCATGCCGCACCAGAAACACCTGGCTCCATTCATGAAGGCGGCGAGTTAGGTTATGCTTTATCTCACGCTACGGGAGCCATTTTGGATAATCCTGAAGTCATTGCAGCCACTGTAGTTGGCGACGGTGAAGCTGAAACTGGTCCATTAGCCAGCGGCTGGTTCTCTAACGTCTTCATTAATCCTGTTAACGATGGAGCCGTTTTACCGATTCTTTACTTAAACGGTGGTAAAATTTCTAACCCGACTATTCTTTCTCGCAAGAGTAATGCCGATTTAGCTAAGTATTTTGAAGGCATGGGCTGGAAGCCTTACTTCGTTGAGGGAACTGATCCAAAGCAAGTTCATCCATTAATGGCTGAAACTTTAGATGCAGTTGTAGAAGAAATAAAGGCAATTCAAACTAAAGCCCGCAAAGGCAAGGCTAAAGCTGCTGAAATGCCGCAATGGCCAGTAATTGTTTTCCGTACACCTAAAGGCTGGACTGGACCAGAAACTTGGGATGGTGAACAAATTGCCGGCACTTTCCGAGCTCACCAAGTGCCGATTCCAGTGGACTCTGAACATATGGACCATATTGATAAATTAGTGGACTGGTTGAAGTCTTATCGTCCAGAAGAATTATTTGATGAAAATGGCAAAATTGTTGAAGAACTGAAGGCAATTTCACCTAAAGGCGATAGCCGTATGTCCACTAACCCAATCACTAACGGCGGTATCGATCCGAAACCAATGAAAATGCCCGATTGGAAACAGTATGCCATCGATACAACTAGACCAGGTGCGGTAATGGCCCAAGACATGATCATTTTTGGTCAACAGGCTCGAGACATGATTACAGAAAATCCTACCAATTTCCGTATCTTTGGACCAGATGAAACAAAATCGAATCGCCTGAACAAAGTCTTCGAAGTAACTGACCGTCAATGGTTGGAACCAAAAGACAGTACGGATGAATGGCAGTCTTCAGCTGGCCGCGTAATCGATGGTCAGTTATCAGAGCATCAAGCAGAAGGTTTCTTAGAAGGCTATGTTTTAACCGGTCGTCATGGCTTCTTTGCCAGCTATGAATCTTTCTTAAGAGTAGTGGACTCAATGTTGACTCAGCACTTCAAGTGGATGCGCAAAGCCAGTGCTCATACATGGCGGAAACAGTACCCGGCCTTGAATGTAATTGCAACTTCCACTGTATTCCAGCAAGATCATAATGGCTACACTCATCAAGATCCAGGGGTGTTGACTCATTTAGCGGAAAAGAAACCGGAATTTATTCGAGAATATTTACCAGCAGATGCCAATAGCTTAATGGCTGTAATGGACAAAGCAATGCAAGACAAACAAGTGATTAACTTGATCGTTTCCAGCAAACACCCACGTCCACAGTTCTATTCAGCAGCTGAGGCCGAAGAACTAGTTGAAAATGGCTTGAAAATTATCGACTGGGCAAGTACAGCAAATGATGAAGAACCTGACTTAGTGATTGCAGCAGCCGGAACGGAACCAAACTTAGAAGCATTAGCGGCAGTTTCAATTTTAAACAAGCAGTTCCCAGAATTAAAAATTCGCTTTATCAACGTGGTAGACATTTTGAAATTACGTCACCCTGATGTAGATCCTCGCGGCTTAAGAAACGAAGAGTTTGATATGCTATTTACAGCGGACAAACCGATCGTCTTTGCATTCCATGGTTATGAGGGCATAGTTAGAGATATTTTCTTTGATCGCAACAACCACAACCTTCATATTCATGGTTACCGAGAAAATGGGGACATCACTACCCCATTTGATATGCGGGTCTTTAGTGAAATGGATCGCTTCCACTTAGCACAAGATGCAGCAAATGCAGTTTATGGTTCCCAAGCGGCCGAATTTTCTGCTAAAATGGATGAAACACTCCAATTTCACCATGACTACATTCGCACAGAAGGAACGGATATTCCAGAAGTTGCCAGTTGGAAATGGGAAACACTGAAAGTAGCAGTTGCCAAACGTTAGGTTCTCAGGAGGTTTAGTTTCGACTAAACCTCCTTTATTAATTAAAAAAAGGAGATGAACAGATATGGAACAAACATTGGTCATTATTAAACCGGATGGAGTAGAGCGCAAGCTGATTGGTCGCATTATCCAACGCTTTGAGGACAAAAATTTAACCATTAAGGAAATGTATCAAGGTGTAATTTCTAAAGCCGTTGCAGAAAGTCACTATGCTCATTTAAAGGACAAGTCCTTTTTCCCTGAACTGATTGCTTACATGACTTCAGGCCCAGTCGTATGTTTACTATTAGAAGGAAATGATGTCATTGCATTGGTGCGTCAGATGCTTGGAGCAACCAATATATTGAAAGCGGTACCTGGAACTATCCGTGGCGATTTCGCCTGCAGTACTACGGAAAATATTGTTCACGCTTCTGATTCACCAGAAAATGCCGCAATTGAAATCCGGCGGTTCTTCAGCCATTTGTAACATAAAAGATCAATCACCGCTTGTGAAAAAGCAATGATTGGTCTTTTTATTCTCCCATCAGCATTAGGTTGCAGGTTCTTGTCCGTTCGCGATTTTGATCCCAATCGACAAAGTATAGATAACCCACGGAACCAATTAAGGGCTGTTCGTCTTTAATGATGACTGTTTCACTTGCTCCAAAGAGAGAACCTTTAATATGAGCATCTGCATTTAAAATGGATACTGGATCCGGTAAATAATTCGGATCAGCGGCTGCTAACTCTTTTAAAAATGCCACATGCTCTGGTCCAGGATACAAATAATCTGATTCAGTAAATTGACGGGGAATTAATTTATCCAAAATCCGATTTTGATCTACCTGCAGATATTCATCTCCCTTCCAGTCTTTGTCATGGACATATTCTTCAAAAATGACTGAACAAGTTGTATGTGGAGTAGTAATGGCACAAAAGCCATCCTTTATTTCAGCTGCTTCAATTAGTTTGCGTAAATCAGCAGTAATATCAATATAGCTGACTTTACCAGCTTGTGTTTTAATGGATAATTGTTTTTGGATGACCTTCATTTATTTACCTCTTTCTTTGTATGCTTGCACCACTGCTTCAACCATCTGGGTTAACATATCTGCTGGTGAAGCTGCATTAGTAATGCCACTAGTGCAGCCTGTTCCATCTGCTCCCAGCTTAATGGTGCGATACACGTCTTCCCCACTGCTGATACCAGCTGCCTGCATAACTAAGATATTCGGATTAATTTCTTTAATGGTTTGATTGGTTTGTTCAATATAGTCGCTTCCGCTAGTTTGACCGGTACCGATTAGTTCAGTCGGTTCGCACAAAATAATATCCGCTCCTAAAATTGCCACTGCTCTTGCCTCATCAATAGAATCAGCACAAACAATTGTTTTCATTCCTAATTCCTTAGCTCGCTTCATCGCTTGGGTCAGTCCTGCTAAAGTCAAAGGTCGTTCAGCATGGTTCAAGAAAACCGCTCTTGCCCCAGCATAATAAACCGACTCTGGCAACACATGACCGATCCCTCGACCAGGTGTGATACCGTCCATATGTTGAGCTGTGACCACGATTTTTTCGGTTGCTTGCTTTACTGCACTAATGTCCGCAAAAGGCACGGTTACTAACACGGTGCACTCCGGATATTTTGCGGCTAATTCATCTGCTCGCTGCGCCAGTTTTAACAGCTCTTCACCATAAAGATAAGATTTGGGATTAAAGACAAAAAATGGTTGCTTAATTTCTACTGTCATTTTGAAAGGTTCCTCTCTTTTTACACGTCTTTTGTAGCAAATACTTTGTAGCAGCTTTCTAATACCTCAGCCATTGCTTGATTTGCCAATTGTTTCATTTCTAAATAATCCTTAGGCTTGCCATCCTTGTTTTTGCGATACGCTGCCTGTAAAAAGTCAGTAAAAATATTAATCTTGGAAATGCCATTAGTAGCACAGCGATTCAAATTGTCAGTTCCCGAGGAAGAGCCTCCATGCAAGACTAAAGGAACCTCACAAATTTTACTGATTTCTTGTAGTCGTTCAAAGTTCAAGACGGGGGTTCCTTTATAAGCACCATGAGCCGTTCCAATTGAAACTGCCAGTGAATCGACTAGGGTTTCCTTAAGAAAGGTTTTCACATCTTTTACTTCGGTATAGATAGAATCAGTGGTTTCGTGATTCTCGTAATTCGTTCCGGCACCCACATGTCCCAGCTCAGCTTCTACTGATACCTCTTTTTGGTGAGCATAAGCCACAACTTCCTTTGTCAATTTGATATTGTTTCCCAGGCTTTCTTTTGACGCATCAATCATAACTGAAGTAAAACCCAAATCAATTGCTTGCTTGATAAAAGCGAAATCCTCTCCATGATCTAAATGCAAAGCAACTGGAACAGACACTTTGTCAGCTAAGTATTTGCCGATTAAGGCCGCTTCTTCTAAAGAAATTAAGTCTTTGTGAGCTTGCGCAAAGGGTAAGATTAGCGGTTTGTTAAGCTTTTCAGCTACGGTCACAAAGGTTCGGGCCGAATCTAAATCGATAAAATTAGTTGCTGGTATGGCATAATTTTCCTTCTTTGCTTTGTTAAGCATTGCTTTTGAGTTTACTAACACATGATCGCATCCTTTACATTTGTAAATTAACGTTTACTTTTGTAAAAATTGTAGTATGATAATAGAAGAATGTCAATTGAATCCAGCGTTATCATTTGGTATATATCAGCGAACTACGTAACATTTGTCGAGGAGGACATGTATGATTGAACGCGAAGAAATGATGCTAAAAGCAGCTTTATATTATTATGAAGAAGAGATTACCCAGAGCGAGATCGCTAAGTTACTAAAAGTCTCCCGACCAACCGTTGCAGCGCTGCTGCAAGAGGCCAAAGACAAGGGCATCGTGAAAATTACCATTCAACACAGTCATTTACGCTCCTTAAAGCTGCAGGAAAAGCTAGTAAAAAAATATCAACTGGCAAATGTAAAAATTGCTTCAGCCACTAAAGAGACAGAAAGCAATCTGAAAGCGGCCGCAGGAAAATTATGTATGGAGCTGATTGAACCGTTATTGCCGTCCATCCAAAGACTGGGAATTGGCTGGGGAACCACACTTTTTGAATACGTCCAACAAGCCAACTATCTCCACCTGGAGCCGTTAAAAATAATTCCCTTGATTGGTGGTAATGGTCTGTCCACTGTCCGCTTTCATTCTAATCATTTGGCTTTTGTTTTATCACAGAAGTATCATTGCGAGGTTTCTTATTTTTATGCCCCAGCCATTGCTGACACACAAGCAGTGAGGGATACGTTGGTGGAAACAAATCTGATTAGAGAGGTCATGGAGGAAGGTCGTCAAGTGGATATGGCCGTCTTAGGTGTCGGAGATCCCGTTCATTCTTCTACTTACGAAAAACTGGACTATATTTCTGATGAAGACACTGCCTTGCTGATAAATGAAGGAATCATTGGTGATATTGGAGGTACCTTTTTTAAGGCAAATGGGGCAGTGCTGGAAAAAGGAATTGCTCAGCGGATGCTTGGAATTAAACTAGCCGATATCAAAAAAATTAACCGGGTAGTCGTTGTAGCTACTGGAAAAGAAAAAGCGAAAAGCATTCAGACATTGCTGAATATGGCTGTCATCACCGATTTAATTGTTGATGAGGAACTTGCACAATTACTATAAAAATCAAAAACCCGAATCAGTCCCTTCCTTCACATTGAAGGAAAAACTGGTTCGGATTTTTTATTATGAATCCTGCTGAATAATTCCTGTTTAATTAGCCATCAGGATTGCCATAAGCTTGATAATAAGCATAATAGCCCATACGTTGCAAATCCATCGTTCGCTCAATCGTCTGCTCATCAGAAAAAGCCGTTGCCTTCAACAAGGCTTCAGTAAATTCCAAAGCAGCCGTACCATTAGCTGTAACCAAATTACGATCTTGAACCACTTGTTTATGAATGAACTGGTGAGAATTCGTATATTGCACAGCATTCTGACCTATTCTTTGGTCATTGGCCGTGTGATAATAAGTACGCAATAAACCATTCTGAGCTAAATAGTCCACTGCTCCGCAAATGGCTCCAACCGGCGTCCCGTTCTCTAAAGCTTGGGCAATAATTTTTTTCAACAGGGAATGTTTAAATCCCCATGAATTACTACCAATCAATACCAATACATCGATTTTTTTCGGTATTTTTTCGATTAAATAATCGACTTCGACTGTAAAGCCGCCCAAGGAGGTAACCTGCTGCTCAATAGATGCTGTTTTTATTTCCCAATTTTTCTGTTGATTCAATTGACTGGCGAGATAAGCACCTTGCCAATCAGCATATTCTTCTAATAGCAAAAATACGGCTCGCTTCATTGTTGTCCCCTTCTCTAATCACAGCGCAAGTATTTATACTTTTTAACTCGTGAGGTTTCAAAAGTTTCTACTTCAAAATAGAAATGATGGTCTTTGCGATCCTTCGTAATAACTGCTGGCATCATAAAATAAGTGATCCCTTGCGATTCCATTAAATAGAGCAGATCTTCCTTAACCGCAAAAAGCGGCACTGCTGAATCCACCAGTCGATGGTAATCTTTAGTAAACTGGTCATCTTCTTCGCTTTTAAATTCAAAAACTGCTCCATTTGTATCAAGCATCAGACTCATCCTTGGTCAAAATTTTATTGGCACCCAATAGCCTAACATGACGAATTTGTTCAATTTCCAGATGAATCATATCCTCCTCATCCGTCGCCAGATAGATAAGCTGTTCCTTTTGACCAATTACCCGACCTACCAAGTCATCGTAATACTTGCGTTCACTGTCCAGAGCCTCCAACTGCAAAACAACCCGTTTATTCTGTGTATAGGATTGCTGTAGTAACAGACCTATTTCTTCCAATGTTTGCTGGGACTTTTGTAAATTTTCTTTGTAGCGCTGTTGGTTATCTTTATTTAGAATAGCGGTATGATCTGATAGATAAAAGCCAATCCATTTGATCATTCCCCGATCCTGATAATTTTGTTTTGCTTCTAAAAATAATTCCATTGCTGTTTCATCATCATACACAGCAAAAACCCCTTTTCATTACGAGTGCAGTGATAAGAAAGCGTCAACTGCCTCATTTAATTTCATGCCTGAAATGATTTTATTCATGGCTTAAAATAGAAAATATTATTCTTTAGCAGTGGGGAACTGCTGTTTCTTGTGTTTTTTCCTATATATCTATCAGCTACATTCCGTCCATCCCGCCTGCATGTCCGCCAACTAAGCCCGCTCGATCAATGGCGGTGGCACCCTCTAATAATGAATGGGCCCGAACAATCGAGCGAAATTGATATTTGCTGCGAATTTGTCCAACGATATCATCTATTTGATCTTCTTTGATAGACTGTTGCGGCTCTTCGAATAAATTCAACTGTAAACCACTGGCCGGCTGTAGAGAAGAAACATTTACTGTAATCTTACGCACCTCCGAGCGATCCCAGTATTTGGCAAACATCTGAAGCGCCTGTTGCGTCAGTTTTTTCCCTTGGTTGGTTGCCGGCATTTTCGTTTGATGATGAAAACCGCCACGCTTTTGATCACCGTTATACGCATAACCCATCCCTAGATGCAACGTGGCTCCCATCACATCAGCTTTTCGCAAACGTTGCGCAACTTGTTCGCAAATTTCAGCTAGAACAGCTTCAATCTCTTCTTTGCGAGCATAATTTTTCGGTAAAATTTGTGAATTTCCAATTGATTTTTCTTTCTTAGGATAATTATCCTTTTCAGACAAAATCGACCGATCAATCCCCCAAGCGTGCATATAATGCTGGAGGCTGATCACACCAAAATAATTCTTTAATCTAAACGGATTTGCATGGGCCAAATCCCCCATCGTTCGCAACCCCATACGGTTATAGCGAATTTCCATTCGATGACCAATCCCCCAGAAATCGCTTAGCTTTAAAGGCCAAATTTTTTCTGGCACATCCTGGTAAGTCCAATGAGCAAACAAGGAGCCATTCTTTTTGGCCTCCATGTCCATTGACACCTTAGCCAATAAGGGATTTACCGCCAAACCAACACTCGTGTAAATTTTCAATTTTCGTAAAATCTCCTGCTGAATAGCTTTAGCAACCTCCTCCGGGCTATCTCCAAATAAACGCCAGCTATGGGTCAAGTCGCCAAATTGTTCATCAATACTATAGGTGTGGATGTCTTCATCCGCCATATATTGACGGAAAATAGTCAGAATTTCCATGTGGTACTTCATGTATAGCGTCATTCTTGGCGGTACGATGATCAAATCGGGATGATCCGGTACTTCGAATCCTCGACTGACATTACTGATTCCCAAGATTTTTTTAGCCATCGGACTGGCAGCCAAAATCAAACCCGCATCGTTACGATCACCGCTCATTACAACTAGTAAGGTGGTTATCGGATTCAATCCGAGCTCTACACACTCTACACTGGCATAAAAACTTTTGGAATCCATACAAAAAACTTCACGTACTGGTTCTCCTTTATAAAGATCCATTTTTCTTCCCTCAATTCAAACAAACATACGTTCCCTTAAATTAAAGCATGTTTGAAAGGGAATTGTCAATAGATAGTCTCTGTCTCTTTTTATTTTTTTCTGCTGTCTCATACCTAACATTATTTATAGCCGCTCAACCCTTTATGGGTTCAAACTTCCAGCAGTTCCAGAAAATTCTATACCGTATTTTTTTGATGACGAATGGGAATTGGTTATTAATCGTTTGTTTGTTAGTAAAGATGAAAGTGGTTAAAAGCATGGTTGGACCCTAAGCAATGTAGATTGTAAATACTCCACTCAGGAAAATTGTGATTTATTAACCATTTTAAGTACTTTAACAATTTTTGAAAAATATGGCGTGCGCCGCTTCGCTAAGCTGGTGAAAAGCGGTTTTACTACCACGGAAATTGATTACATTGGTAAAAAAGAAGAAGAAAAGATAGAAGTGTGGAAAGAACAGACTGCACCTGATTCAGGCCCAGACAGCTCCAATGATTCAGAGGAAGTTAGCGAAAAAACACCGACTGTAACAACTCATTTTGCCAGTTCTGCTGCTCCACCTAAGGATGAAGAAAAGGAAACAAAAGTTTTTGCCTCCTCCACTAGCACTACTCAAAACGACAAAAAGAGACAGAACCGAAAGCAGACAATGGATCATCAGAAAAAATGTATGTCCGAAATCCCTTTACCGAACTCGATAAAACCAAAAAATCTAGCTTCAACAGCCCTAAAAAGAAAAAAAGCGAAAGAAGAAACGGAAATAGACAACTTAAGGCTTGTTTTTAGTTGAAGCAGACTTGGTTATACACTAGAAAAAGTTTTTAAGTAAGAAAAAAGGGCATCCCGAAATGCCCAGATTTTCCTATGCTTTGTGTAAGTATCCTGCTAAGATTCCTTGCTGAGCTGCAATTGTATCGCACTCATCTTGGAATACTCGAAAAGTAAAGACTTGCTCCCCGTGGTTTAAATACAGTTCAACGAAGGAGTTGTCGACAAACACATCGACCTTTTGTAGGTTTTGAATACGTACACTTCTTTTTTCGCCATAGCCTACATCAATTTTTTTATCCAAATTATCCCGAGAAACAGTTGCCAGTTTAGTTTCTGTGTCATACTGAAATTCCCAATAATCATTGGTTGAGCCTATGGTAAATTTGAATCCCTTAGTTAATTCCAGCCAGTAGTTGCGGCTTTCCGTGTTTATTTTTTCGCTTTCAACTGACTGTTTCTGTGAAAATACTTCGACGATTTCTGAAGCAGGATAGCGTTTGAATTTCCCTTGCTCTAATTGCATTTGTTGAGGAAAAGTAAGCCCATGCTGCCAACCATCTTGCACTGGATAATCAGGTTCACCGCAGCCAAACCACCCATAAAGCAGCGGCTGCTGATTTTTTCCTAAGAAGGCTTGAGGTGCATAAAAATCAAAACCGGCATCCATCTGATCCCAATAGTCAGAATGAAAGCAGCGGTTGAGAATATCTAACTCCCCCACAGCATAAATAGACGCAAAGCGATTGTTGAAGCGTTCCTGTTCAGGAGTTATTCCCATTGGTGACAAAAACAGAATATCCTTCCCGTCTATTTGGATTAAACTAGGACATTCCAGCATGTAGCCAGTTGGAAAAGGCAGATCGATTAGCCCTTGATAGCTCCAATTCAATAAATTATTGCTTCGATACAATAGTAAAACGCCTTGATCACCAAAGCCTGGTCTTACTTCGTCAGCAAATTTACTGCCCCCCAGCAGCATATAGAAGCAGCCTTCTCTTTCAAAAACAAAAGGATCACGTAACTCTCCAGATAATCCAGGGAGCGTACCATCAATTACTGGTTCAGTGCGTTTTCGAACGTGACCTTCTTTATCCATAATAGCTACTGCTTGTTTAGGGATTTTACCGGGTCCAGTTTTATAATTTGCTGTATAGAACAAGTAAAGTTCTCCTTGAAATTCGATAGCATTTCCAGAGTAGCAGCCATTCTTTTCATATTCTTTGGTAGGTGACAAGGCTACTTCTTGTTTAGACCAGTCAACTAAATTCTCTGAAGTGGTATGACCCCAATGTTTCAAGCCGTGCACGGGAGCAAACGGATACCATTGGAAGAACACCTGGTATTTTCCGTTAAAATAAGCCAACCCATTAGGATCATTCATTAAGCCGGATTGAGGATAAATATGATAACTAGGCAAGTAACGACTACTGGCTGCTTTCGCAGCCAGTTCTTCTAATAGGATTCTTTTTTCTTCTATATAAACATTTGTTTTATGATCTACTAATAAGTTTTGCATTTAGGCCTTCACGTCCTTTACTGGATTGGGTATGCCGATTTCCGCTCCTGCCACGCCTTTTACTTTATGGTAAATAAATAAGAAAACGATCGGTAAAGCAAAGGATAACAAACAGCCAATGACATAGTGAATAACTACTGGCGGATTTACAATTGTTACGCCTGGAATACCTGTCAAACCAAAACCAAGCGCCTTCACGTCAAAAATCTTCATGTAAGCTCCACCTATTCCTGCACCAGCAACTGCTGACAAAAACGGCACCGCTGAATCCTTCAAATTTACTGCAAAAATAGCTGGTTCACTAACGCCAACTAACGTAGGAATAAAGCTGGAAAAAGCTATTTCACGACGTTTCGATCCTTTTTTCGCTAAGAAAAACATCCCCATCGCTGCACCACCTTGAGCAATAATGGAAACCGCCCATAGTGGTTGAATATAGTTAAAGCCCGTTTGAGCCAATAACTGTGCCTCAATTGAGCCAATCATATGATGGGTTCCAGTAATCACTAACGGTTGCAGCAATGCCGCAAAAATTCCAGCTCCAAAAACGCCTGCCTTCACGTATAAGAAATCCGCAGCTGTACCAATTCCCGAAGCAACCAAATCTCCTAATGGACCAAAAACTAAAAATAATGCCAGTGAGGATACTAAAATAGTAACTGCAGGAACAACAATAAATGTCAGCATTTTTGGTGTATATTTAGTAATAAATTTTTCAAACTTCGCCATAAAAAATGAACTTAAAATTGCTGGGAAAATTCCTCCTTGGAAAGCTACCTGCGGAACACTAAATCCAATAATATGCCAATATGACACATTCTCAATAGTTCCCTGCATGTATTCAAAGCGATTCCCTAAATCAGGATGAACCAAAATCAGTCCTAAGATAATCCCAAAGACCGGATTTCCTCCAAAACGCTTAGTCGCCGAATAGGCCACAAACACCGGTAGAAAATTTAAGCCAGTAGCAATAATATTTAGAAAACTAGCAGTATCTGCCGCCCAAGTATAATTATCGGCTAGGCTGCCTTCTAATCCAAATAGACCAGTAGTAATAAAAAGTGATCGGACCCCCAACAGCATCGCACAGCCAACAATTGCTGGAATAAGTGCCACAAAAATATCGGAGAAGGCTTTAAAGAATTCAAACAATTTATCCTTCCATGTTTCAAGTGTTTGAGGTTTTTCCGCTGATTTGAAGGACTGATCATCTATGTTAGTCTGCTGGATAAACGCCTCATAAACACGTTCCACTACCCCAGTGCCAAAGACAATTTGCAGCTGTCCTTTATTGAAGAAAACACCCTTAGCTCCTTCAATGTTTTCTAGTTTTTGCTGGTCATAATTAGTATCCTTTAAGGTCAATCGTAAACGAGTAACACAATGAGTGGCATGAATAATATTTTCTTGCCCGCCTACGGCTTCAATAATTTCAGCAACTGCTTTTTGATAATTCATTCAATCTCCTCCTTGTTTTTTGGAACGTTCCATTTTCTACATTATATACTTGGAACGTTCCAAATTTCAAGCGTTTCCACAAAAAAACTACAAAAAAGTTGAAAAAATTACTTCAACTCTCTTGTAGTTTTCAAATTCAAAAATTTGACTGGCAGGATATGCTTAGCTTGGAAATCCTTGTCCTTATCGTAAATCACGAGTTCTTCTACACTTATTTCAGCAATTTTTTTGATATCCTGAGCGATGGAAGAAATAACTAACGGTTGATTTTGATAGCTCTTTGCACCATCAAAACCAATAAGCTGAACATCCTTGGGAATATCCCAAGCCAAACGTTGAAAAGATTCCATGACATATTCTCCATAACGATCGGTAACAGTAAAAATTCCATCAAAGCGACATTCTTCTTGATAAACTTCCTGCAAATATTGATCAATTCTTTGAGAGAAGTTTTTGGAATTCCCCTTATCTAGGTAAACCTGATAATCGATTTTCTTATGTTTGCAGTAATCAATAAACCCATTCATCCGTTCGTAAATTCCGAGATTATTCGGCAGCTCCCGTAAAATCATCAAAAGTCGGGTGGCACCTCTTTTGTATAACTCTTCCGCTGCTAAACGGGCTCCTTGGAAATTATCACTCGTCACAAAAGGAACTTGCTGATTAAAATAGCGTTCAATGGAAACAATCGGTACATTCGCAGTAATATACGGATCAATATCACTGTAGGAAATGGTAATAATTCCTCGCACCTTCTCTTCCTTGGCCATTTTTACATAGTCCAACTCTAAATTGTAGTTATTTTGTGAATTACAAAGCAGCATCTTTAAATTTCTTTTTTGTAGTTCCAACTGAATATAATTGGTTAATTCCGCAAAAAAAGGCGTCCAAATAGTCGGTAAAATAAAGGCGATCGTATCGCTGGTTTGCTTTTTTAAAGAACGAGCTGCCTGATTAGGAACATAGTCCAGCTCTTCAATAGCCTGTTCAATCCTTTTCGCTAATTCTTGCTTGATTTTCACACCGTTTATATAGTTTGAGACAGTCCCTCTTGAGACTTTGGCCAGGCTGGCCACATCATTCATATTTGCCATAGTTGACCTCCTTACACGGTGTCATTATATCATGAAAAATTCGGTTAACTGGACAAAGAGCGAGAAATTTTCACTAGTAGAATGAGAAAAAGATTAGAATTACATTTGACCCTACCCTTAGTGACGGCTATAATTGTTTCTTGGTGCCAATTAAGGCAAGAAAATAGAAAATGAGGGTTAATATGTATTTATTGAGTTGGAAGGAAAATCCCATCAGGGAAGTGTTGGCAGGACTTGTAGTGTCATTTGCACTAATTCCTGAAGTGATCGGTTTTACAATTATTGAGGGTATTGATCCAATGATTGGTCTGGTTTCGTCCTTTTTTATTGCTATTATTGTATCGTTTTTAGGTGGACGGCCAGGAATGGTTTCTGCAGCAGCAGGCTCTATGGCGCTGGTGATGGTTCATTTAGTCAAAAACTATGGGTTAGAGTATATGTTTGCAGCCACCGTTTTAACCGGGCTGATTCAGCTTCTGTTAGGACTATGTCAAGCTCAAAAGCTGATGAGCTGGATTCCTAAACCAGTTATGCTGGGCTTTGTGGATGCTCTCGCCATTTTAATTTTTATCGCTCAGTTTGAACATTTTGACCATGCCTCCATTTTTATGTATGGATTAGTTATTGGAGGAATTTTGCTAATGGTTTTCGCACCAAAGATTATTACTTTCATTCCGGCTGGATTGATTGTAATTGGTGTATTAACGACCGTGGCGGCAGTTGGCAAGCTGCCGGTTTCTACCATTGGCGACTTAGGGGATATCACGCCACGTTTTTCGACTTTCCACTTACCGATGGTTCCTTGGTCGATGGAAACCTTAAAGATTATTTTCCCAACTTCTTTAGCTTTAGCTTTTGTAGGGATGCTGGAAAGTTTATTAACAGCAGAAATTGTTGACGAACGGACTAAGAGCGACAGTCCTAAACGTCAGGAGTTGTTAGCACAGGGCAGCGCAAATCTATTCAGTGGTCTATTTGCTGGTGTTGCTGGCTGCGCAATGATTGGACAAACCATTATTAATTTGGATTCCAAAGGTCGCGGCCGATTGTCAACAGTGGTTGCTGGCGTTTTTATGATGGTTTTGATTTTTGCTTTACGGCCTTTCCTGCTGCTGGTTCCGATCGCGGCTTTGGTTGCAATTATGTCGGTAGTCGCTTTCAATACCTTTGATTGGTCAAGCATCAATTATGTGAAGGAAGCACCAAAAAAGGATGTACTGATTTTCTTGGTTACAACTATTTCGATTGTCGCTACTGGAAACTTAGCCATCGGTGTCTTGGTGGGTGTGTTAATTAGTGCGGTGCTATTCGTGCGGAGCATTTCAATCCTAAAAGTAGAAAAGGAAGGCTCGACCATTCAGATTTCTGGTGAATTATTTTTTGCCACAACTACCAAGATGAAAAGCAAGCTGAATGCTTTGGATTTAGCGGAAGATCAGCTGACTTTAGATCTGTCACAGCTACGCATTTGGGACAGCACAGGGGCTGAAGAAATGATTAAATACAAAGAAAAACTGCGCTCGACTAAACAGGTGACGGTGATTTCACCAAATACGCCGAGTAATGACTTGATCCAAAGCGCAAAACTGTATTCTTGAAGCAAGAAAAACTAAAAAGACGTGTTTGCATGTAGCCTCCAAAAGTTTAATTTTGCAATAGGCAATGCACTACGTCTTTTTAGTTGTATTTTTTATGCGTTTGCTTCTGCTTTTTTCAAGTTTGCCATTTCTTCAGCAACCAATCGTTTGTCATACGAACGAATAAACGGCAAGTAAATGACAAAGGCAACCACCGCACAGATGACAGCTACTACGGCAGCTTTCCAGTCACCACCTGTACTGATAAAAGCACCCACCCCTACTGGTGAAGGCCAAGGCATATTGGCAATTACCGGTCGAATAATTTCTAACTGGATCGCAAAGTAAGCAATCGTTGCAGAAGCCATTGGGGCTAAGAAAAACGGTAAAGCCAAGTATGGATTATAGATCAACGGCACACCGAAGATCAAGGGTTCATTGATATTAAAAATTGCTGGAACCAATGCAGCTTTTCCTAGAACCTTCAGTTGTTCTGATTTTGCCATGTAAACTAAGAAGAAACAAAAGCCTAGCGTTGCACCTGAACCACCAACAGTTACAAAGGCATTATTAAACTCACCAGCTAATGGAATATGCGCACCATCTGCGTTCATCGCCATATTTCCCAATGTAATTGGGGTAATCAGTGAGAAGATGATATTGGCCCCATGGATACCTACCAGCCACAAAGCGTGGACCAAGAAGTAAATGACCATAACGCCTAGCCAGCTGTTGGTTAGCCCCGTAACAAAGCCAAATGGAATAGCAACTAATTGGAAGATATCGGTATTAAAGGCTACTAAAATCCCCACTAAAATTAATACAACAAAGGCCACTAAGAACGCAGGTATCAATGCAGTGAAGGCTCTGGAAACTCCTTCTGGAACTTGTTCCGGCATGCGAATAACCCAATTTTTTGCAACACATAAACGGTACAATTGTACAGCAATCACCGCCATAATAATTCCCGTAAAGATCCCGACAGTTCCTAAACGAGCGACTCCGTCACCGCCAATTGCCCAGCCGTTAACGATGGCTTGTTCTGCATCGTTCACACGAACCATTGAACCGTTTTCAAATACCAATTGTGGAATTGACATGAAGAACGAGAATAGTGAAAGCAATGCACCCGTTATTGGCGCCATGTTCAAATCTTCTTCTTCTGCGATAATTTTTGTGTATTCATACCCCAAACCAACACAGAAATAAAGTGCCAATATTCCCATTGTTGTACTATTGGCTAGCATGTATAATTCACTGACTCTAAAGAAGGTTGAATTGAATATATTTTCTAAAAAAGGAAATGTCATCGGCAGAATATTAAATACCAAGAACATCGAACCAACAATAGTAAATGGAATGGCTCCCATCCCAGCACCCATAATTGCCCGCACAATTTTAAACTGCGCCAATTTCCCTAAAGGTCCCATCAACGTTTTTTCTAAGAATGTAAATAGCTTACTGTTTGATCCATCCATATTTCTATTCACTCACTTTCTTAATTCGTTTTTGCAAACTCTTTGATATAGCCGTAATGCTTATCCTTTTGCAAATAGATCATGCGAATTCGCTGAATACAAAAGGCCGACATAAAGATTCCGACTAATAAAACAGTGACTAGGGCTGCTCTTGCTTGAGAAGAATTTGTCAAAAAAGGGTATAGCCGTTGAAATCCTCCACTGGTAAAGCTTATGACCAGTAATACCAGATTCATGCCTAATTGAATAGATTGATAAAACTTATGATGGCGTAATTTCCCCTGGATTTGATCAGTCGTCTCCCCATAAAGCTTCGCGTGTTCTGCGATTGCCGGAAGAGTCAAAAGTAACAAACTTACCGGCAGCACTCCATACCAGCTGCGGCTCATAAACAGCATCAGCAGCCAATACAAATTGCTGAAGAAGAAAGCCGCTAATAAATAGCGCAGGATCAAAAAACGATTGTAGCGAAAATTTTTTATGGCTGTTTCCTTTTTCAATTCAGCTGTTCCTTTTTTACTCAAGCTTTTCAGCCCCTTTCCTAATTACTCGCTGCTTGGCGCTGGTATAAAACCAGCATTTCAGCGGCAACTTCCTGCAATGTCATTGTAGTCATCAAATGGTCCTGTGCGTGCACCATTATAATTTCCATTTCAATTTTCTCGCCGCCTGCGTATTCCTGCAGCAGCCCGGTTTGAGCTCGGTGAGCCTTGATTAGCGACTCATTGGCATCCTCTAATTTTTGCTGTGCCGCTTCAAATTTCCCGTCCCGCATATGCTGAAACGATTCATGCACCAAAGTTCTGGCGTCGCCGCTGCTCAAAATAATTTCAAAAGCAACCTCTTGTAGTTTTTCTGAATCCATCTCTTTCACTCCTGCCGTTTCTCTTCTATAGATTTCTATAGGCTTTCAATCAAATTCGCAATAAACGTGTTGTAATCTTCGCTTGCTACGAGTTTTTTACGAAACTCATCATCTTCAATAATCGGTACCAACGTCTGGCTGACCTTTTCCAATTCTACCCGTCCCAGTTTATCTGGTGACATCAGGAAGACTAGCTGAATTTCCGGATAATCCGCTTCCCAAAATACGCCCTTTGGTACAACTGCTACAGCTACATAGGCCTCTTCTGTCACAGCCTCAATCGGATGTGGTACTGCCAAATAAGGCGAGAAAGCAACAGAGCTATAGCTTTCCCGTAAGCGAAGCTGTTGATGAAAGGCTTCTTTAATCGCTTTTTGCTCCATTTTCTCCAGCCGATCAATCAGCTGATCCAAAATATCCTCTTTGGTGGAAGTATGCTCCAGTTGGATAAACAGCTCTGATCGAAAGCATTGATGAATCAAGGCAATTTGCTGGGCCTTTTTCTCAGCATCTGCTTCATTGTCAATGACAGCGGTACAATGCGCCGGCATAAATCCAGATAGTTCATAGTTAATCTTTTTAATGTCCTCTTCACCAACAAAAACACTGACATAGACAATTGGCGTATGATGAATCACGTTTGGCAAATTAATTGATGAAATAATTAGATCAATCTGATCCAAGTCCTGATCGGCAATTTCGTAATAGCTAATTACCTTATCAATCAAAATTTTTGAACCAAATTCCCGTTCCAGACGATTTTTAATCATCTGTGAACTACCTAAACCAGTCGCACAAATGACTAACACCCTGGCTTTTTGATCGTTGTGATACCGTTCCACCGCAGCGGTTAGATGAATGGTTAAATACGCCCATTCGCTTTCAGTAATTTCATATGGTTGAAAAATACGCATCTTGGACAAATATTTGATTGTCAGGTCCAATAGTTCGCCGTAATGCTGACGAATTTCCTCCAGCAACGGATTCTCAATGCTCATATTGTTTTGCAGCCGTAATAAGAACGGTGTAAAATGCATCATCAATCCATCAATCAAGATTGTGTCCTGCTGCAGTTGATACCCAGTTTCCGTATCAAAAGCTCCCAAGGCCTCTAGGAGCTGTGCCTTAATCTCCGCCTCTGTATAATTCGTCTTTTGAAATACCCGTTTAGCCGTAATTTTATTCCGTAAATGCAACGCAATATAGTTCGCCTCTTCATGAGGAAATTCTACCGACATGCTTTCGGTGATTCGTTGGACAATCCGTAAAGAAGTTTGGTATTCCAAGGAATCCTCCGGCAGCTGAATCATTTGAGTATATTCAATTTCAAAGCCGGACTGTAGTCGCTTAATTGCCAATCCAATGTGCAACACAATGTTGAATATAATAAAATCAGACAACTTTAAGCGTGCTTCCCGACACTCGTCTAAAACAATAATTACAATCTCTTCGATGCTAATACCGTTCAGCAGGTTGGTGTAAGTGGAAAATGTATAGATGTTGTCTTGCAGCCGCTGCAAAAAGAAGTAATTCATAATGAAATGCCGAATATTTTTCTCGTTGCCAACGACAAAAATCCCCCGATTGCTTTTGCTGCTTAACTCGATCTCATAAGGCTTCAACAATTTTTTAATCTCTACTAAATCATTGGAGACCGTTGAGCGAGAGACATATAATTCTTCTGCCAAGTTGTCGACATACACAGCCTTTTGCTCAAAAAACAATTGATTCAGAATATAATACTGACGGTCCTGTACTTCTTGAATGGCCCCTCTATCCTTTGAACAATTCTGTGACTTCATTTCCTGTAAATAAAATACTTGAAAGCTGTCCTGATTTCCCACTATTAAACGATAGCCATAGCCTTGTTTAGCCTCAATCGTACCAAGCGCTTTTTCCTTCAACGTGTCTTCCAACAAATGCAAGTATTTCCTAGCTGTGCGATCAGATACCCCCAAATTGGCCGCCATCTCCTGACTAGTTAAATAGCCAGGCTGGTTCTCGTATAGCAATTTAAGAATTTGTGTCTCTTTCTTACTCAACATGTTGATCAACCTTTATTTAGATATTTTCTTCCACAAGTTTTCCCATTTTTTCAATCCCCATTGGAATCGGTACATATGCCTGTGGCGGAATATTAACAATTGGTTTATTGGTTTTATTCGCTGCTTTTTCTAAATTGGCAAAATACATTTTCGTTTGTGGACTTACTAGATAAAGATCGTATTCATCTTTGGCGATGGTAGTCGCTCCTTGTGAAGCTGAAGTCGCATCCAGCTCAATTTCTATTCCTTTTCCTTTTAAATATTCCGTTGTTTTCTTCGCTATAACTGAAGACGACATGCCTCCAGCACAGATAATCAATGCTTTTTTCACACTAAATCCCCCCGTAAGTTGTTCTTTTTTTCTTTGAACTTTCGTTTCGTATAATAGGCTTCTTATAGTTCTGATCCATTGGTGGCAATCACCTTTTTATACCAGTCAAAGGATAATTTTTTGCTGCGTGCTAAAGTCCCATTGCCTTCATTATCCTTGTCGACATAAATGAAACCATAACGCTTCTTCATTTCTCCCGTGCTGGCTGAAACTAAATCGATACAGCCCCATGGTGTGTAACCCATTAATTTTACACCGTCCTCCTCCACTGCCTTAATCATTTGCTCAATATGAGCTTTTAAGTAGTCAATTCGGTATTGATCATTAACGGTTCCATCCTCTTCCTTGACATCGATCGCACCAAATCCATTTTCAACAATAAATAATGGCAAACGATAGTGATCCGCAAACCAATTCATGGAGTAACGAATACCTTCTGGATCAATTTGCCAGCCCCAATCAGAAACCGGAACAAATTCATTTCTTACAAGATCCCGTGATTCATCGTAATCATAGGTGGTATTGTCTTTCTGATGTTCAATTGCAAAAGACATATAATAACTAAAAGCAATGTAATCAACTGTTCCTTTTTTCAGCTCTACACTATCTTCCTCCGTAATATCTAAGTCAAAGCCCTTACGATTAAAATAGGTCTTCATATACCCCGGATACTCGCCAAAAACATGAACATCGGTGAAATAATAACGTTTTTCCATCGCTTTTTGTGCCATTAGAATATCTCCTGGCTTGCAAGTTTTCGGATAAATCGGCACCATAGCAATCATACAGCCTATTTCAAAATCCGGATTGATTGCCTTACCAATTTGAACAGCCTTAGCACTAGCAACTAATTCATAATGGGCAGCCTGATACATGATTTGTTCACGATCATCCCCCTCCTTATAAACGATACCGGAATTAGTAAACGGTGCAAAATCCTCATTAAAGTTGGCTTGATTGTTGATTTCATTGAAGGTCATCCAATAGTTTACTTTATTTTTGTAACGCTTGAAGCAAACCTCGGCAAATTTCACAAAGAAATCGATGGATTTACGATTGGTAAAACCCCCGTATTTCTTAACTAAAACAAAAGGCAATTCAAAATGTGAAAGAGTGACTACCGGTTCAATACCATGCTTTAAACATTCGTCAAACAAGTCGTCGTAAAACTGCAAGCCCGCTTCATTTGGTTCTGCTTCATCTCCTTCAGGAAAAATCCTTGTCCAGGCAATGGAAGTGCGAAAACATTTGAAGCCCATTTCAGCAAATAAAGCAATATCTTCCTTGTAATGATGATAAAAATCAATCGCCTCATGATTTGGGTAATTCTTCCCTGCTACAACACCATCTGTAATTTCACGAGGAACCCCTGGTCCACCTAACGTCATTACATCGGCAACACTGATTCCTTTACCACCTTCCTGCCAGCCGCCTTCCAGCTGATGCGCGGCAACTGCCCCGCCCCATAAAAAATTATCGGGTAATCCTGTCATTGCTTCACCATCCTTTCTTTCTATGTCCTAAGAATAATAGATAGCGCTTTCTTTGGGAATACAGATTCTTTCCTTAGCACTACGGAAGGTTGTTCT
The DNA here is from genome assembly GCF_050498925.1 of Enterococcus sp. AZ163. Classification (NCBI taxonomy): domain Bacteria; kingdom Bacillati; phylum Bacillota; class Bacilli; order Lactobacillales; family Enterococcaceae; genus Enterococcus; species Enterococcus sp. AZ163. The sequence goes on along the minus strand of NZ_JBIPAO010000003.1, from coordinate 507,793 downwards.
TAGTATTAGAAAAGCTATTCGAAATCGCTGCAAATCACATATTAACTAACTCAGCTAATTAGCACTTATGTTATAAAACACAAGAAATTTCTTAGTATAAAAATAAAAACTGTTGATTTATCTTCTGTAGACCAACTGCTTATTGCTTAATAAAAAAATACAGGAATAAGAAATAGCATCTTCATTGAAAGTTCAACCTTAAAGATAGCAACATAAAATTATCGTTTAATGACAAAAAATTATTGTTTAACGATAATTATATGCTATACTATAGGTAAGGGGGCGAAGGAAATGGATTTAAAAAAATCGCGTGATACATTTTGGATAATTGATGGAATATTTAAACTCTTAGCGATTGGAAGTTTATGCATGGGGATTTATCTAGCAGTGCAATTGTTGGTTTATAAAAATTCAATTATTTCGGGTGCAGACAAATTGGTCATTTTAGTTTTTTATTCTGGCGGTCCCCTGACTGCACATCAACAGGCGACCACTAATGCGTTGAGCATGTTGCCACAACTTTTAGTTTGGACCTTTGCTTTTTGGTCAGGAAGCAAAATTTTCTATGATTTATCAGAAGGTTTGACCCCATTTTCCGAAACTATGTATAAAAGGATTGATCGAATTGCCAAAGCCATTTTGTGGCTGGGCTTTCTACAACCACAAATTTATTCCTTATTTGCTTCATTAGTATCAGGTAAATTCTCTTGGTCACTCAGCCTCAATTTAACCCTAGTTATGGGATTGGTTCTCTACAGCATCAGCGCCATTTTCCGTTATGCAATTTCTCTGCAGGAGCTGGCTGATGACACAGTGTAAGGAGGTGGCAGCATGCCGATCATTGTTCACTTAGATCGCATGATGGCCGAACGAAAAATTAGCTTGAAGGATTTGGCTGAAGAAGTCGGCATCACCAACGCAAATATGTCGAAATTAAAAACCGGCAAGGTCAGTGCCGTTCGTTTCTCTACCTTAGAGGCCATCTGCGAAGTACTAGACTGCCAACCCGGGGATTTGTTTGAATATCGAAGGCCTTAAAAAAGGATTGGCGTGTTTGCCAATCCTTTTACTCAATCATTTTTATTTTAGTTAAATCACTACTACACAGCTGCTCTAAGTTCCGGAAAATCTTTTCCGCTGACCAATCCCACCACTTTATTTCCAGAAGATAATCAATTAATTCATCATCAAACCGTTTTCTCAGTATGCGGCTCGGGTTGCCGCCAACAATGTGATAAGGTGGAACATCCTTAGCTACAACGGAATTTGCTGCAATAATTGCGCCATCGCCAATCTGCACACCCGGCATAACCGTTACATTCTGCCCAATCCATACATCATTTCCTACGACCGTATCCCCTTTAAATGGAAGATCTTCACTAGCTGGTGTACTTTTTTCCCAACCATGTCCCATGATATTGAAGGGATAGGTGGTGATACTATTCATTCGATGATTCGCACCGTTCATCACAAATTCTATGCCGCTGGCGATGGCACAAAATTTGCCGATAATCAATTTATCACCTAAAAATTCATAATGGTGAGTCACCCGTTCTTCAAATCTTTCGGCACCACTTGCATCATCATAATACGTATACTCGCCAACAACAATCGTGGGACGAGTAATCGCATTTTTTATAAAACAAACACTCTTAATTGCTTCGTTGGGATAGAGCTTATTAGGGTCAGGTCCATATAGCATTAGAAATTCCTCCTTTTTGCTTTATTATACGCTAAATACCCCATCCGCGTGATTCGGATGAGGTAATTTTAGATATGACTTTAAGCAGAGTTGCGTTTGATCAAGGTCAAATGTAGCTGCGACTGATCCACCTCATACGACCGTTCTTCTAATTTAGCAATCATAAGGTTGGTCGATTCTTTGCCCAGAGCTTCCACTGGTTGAGCTATTGTCGTTAAGGGAACGGCTAATACATCTGTGAATGGCTGATTATCAAAACCTAAAATAGCCAAGTCTTCTGGAACCTTTCTTCCAGCTTCTAGGTATTCTTTTAAAATACCGATCGCTACTTCATCACTGCTGGTAAATACTGCATCAGGGCGACCATCTTCCGGCAGTGCCAGCATTTTTTTGGCCACCTGTTGACCATCTTGAATCGTATGAACCTGTTTAAAAATCCAATCAATTTTCATTGGCAAACCGTGCTGATTAATCGCCTTCTCGAAACCTTCTGTTCGGGAATTCCCATGCCCACCAGTTGTTAATGTCCCCCCAGTACAATAAGCAATCCGCTGATAGCCTTTTTGAATCAGATAATCCACTGCTTCGAAGCTGGCAGAGGCTTGATCAGTATATATCTGCGGCAGCTTCGAGTCAGGAATGGCCTCATTACATAAAACAATCGGGCCAAACTCTTGATACGCTTCAATTTCTTTAGGATCACCTTCAATAGAACACATGATTAACCCTGAAATAACATGCTGCTTCAACATCTCTAGCATGTTGATCTCGGCATTTTGATCATCGTACGTTTGCATTACCAGAACATTATAACCTTGTGCCTTAGCACATTTTTCAATGGCATCAACCAGTTGAGAGAAAAAAGGATTAACAATACGAGAGACCAATATTCCAATCATTTTACCCTTTTTTGACCGCAGTTGAGTAGCAACCGTGCTGGGTCGATAATGAAGCTCATCCATCGCTGTTTGAATTCTTTTTCGTTTGTCTTCTGAGATATAGGGATGTTTGTTTAAATAGCGGGAAACGGTTGAAACAGAAAGCCCCGCTCGTTTTGCTACATCCTTTATTGTTGCCATATCAGTCACCGCCTATGGTATCGATTTCAGCATAATGATACGGGGTTTTCGCTCGTTTGTCAATAGATTGGAAGAAACGAAGAGAATCCCGCTCTGGGTTTAATCTGCTCTAAAAATACAAATAGATCCAATCCTACTAAGTAATTCTAGTTGGATTGGATCTAACTTTTTATTGCTCACCATTAATAATTTTAGAACTCAATAAATCTGTTAGCTCCAGACCTGTGTTAATCTTCGAGTAAATTGAACATATGACAAAACGTTTTCTTCCAGCAAACGTTACAAATTGGTAACGACGAGAAGAGGCTGGAATGTGGTGATGTCCATGAATTGCTCCGATAATCTTGTATGTCTCGAATAACTGTTCAATTTCAGCTTCTGAACAATGGTACTCCTTATTATAGGCTTCACTTTTAGGAGTCAGCATACTCAGCTCATTAAATAGCGGTGCATGAGAAACAATCACAGTTGGCAACTCGTGATCTTCCTGCAGTAAAGCTTTCAGCGATGCTAGTATGAATTGCTGTTGTTCCTTTTTACGCTTCACTAATGCAACGGGAATAGTCAAGCCAATATAGCGAACTCCTTCATGAATACAGCTGCTGTTGTTCAACACTTGCATTTGCGGAAAGCGCTGCTGCAGCTCTTCTTTTACTATCTCATAAAAATCATGATGACCGATCGGCAGCATAGGCCATGAATCATCTGGATTTTGTAGCAGTGTTTCAAACCATTCATAATGTAAAAACGGACGCCATTTTTCCCACTGGGGATCCTCAAAATCACGATTTATTGGCAGCACATCAACTAAATCGTGATTGCCAATAACGTAAATTCCTTTGATTTCTCCATCAGCAGCCTGAGAATCCGATGCATCTCCTGCCAAAATGTTGAAATTTTTGTTAGTAAAGGGCAACTTGCCTTCCAAGGTATGCATATCAGAAACCACATTGATCAAATGAGTATTATCCGTTGAATGAACATTTTCAAAATAACTTTCTAACTCACCTGGATTCACGCTGTGTGCCACGTAATTTTTCCGAACCTCAGCTAATTCTTTGCCAAATTCTGAACGTAACAGTGGTTTGCTTCGGACTGGCATCGTTTGATTTACTAAGATAATGGCACTTTCGATGCTTTGGTTTATTTCCTGAGGAAGCAGCTCCAGCCCTGGTTTAATATCCGACTCATAAGTCAAAACCTTATGGATATTTTGATCAATCTGCTGGTTCGCTCTGTTATCTAGCAACTGAGCATTTCTGCCATCGGTCATAATTGGCAAAGAATGTGTCAGCTGTACCACAAAGTTGAGATATTCTCCAATATACTCAGAAATTCCGGTTCTGACATTTTCACTAAACAAAAATTTCCCGGCCAAATTGGCTGAAAGTGGACCCGTTTCATCATGCTGCAGCAACCGTCCTAAAATCTGGATTTCAAACAGCGGATTATCAAAAATTGCTTGATGGGCTTGACGTACTTCTGGAGAGTTCTCTTCAACCTTCTTGCCAGTCACCTGAAAGATACTTAACATCAAGTATTTTTCTAAAGTAGCTTTGTGGGATTCAATGTATTGCCGAACCGCTTTAGGATGCAACAGGTACTGAATTGCTGCTCGTTGAATATAATTCCTCGCAGTATCGTAAGGGATTGCGGAATAAACAATGTCCCCCTGCGAGCAGACATTTAGCGTTTGATCTCTCATGTTGCAGGTGAGTTGGAAATAGTCATTTTTAAATAAGGTCTTATTAATCGGACGTCGCTTATTCTCGGGATAGAGATCAAAACGGGCAGCGAGCTCTGGCGGCAACGCATTTACCGATAACGCAAACGATTGATTTATGGATAATGGATGATTTTGTGAATTCATAGCGATCCTCATTCTTACTTCTGTTTTCAGCTTTATTAGCATTATAAAGCTTTTTGACAAGCGACTCCATGCTTACTAAAAAATTGAAGAAAAAATCAGGTTTTACCTTTTTTTCGATGATCAGATGGGTAAAAAGAAGATGAAGCAGTCTACAAAAGTAAGTCTGCTTCACCCTCTTCACACGATTAATTTTCTACTACTTGAAAACGCAGAATCGTTTTTCGTTTTTCTGGTGCTGTTTTACGTGCATCGTTTAGATAGATTTCTTTATGCTCGTGATGGCTTCGTTGCAGTTTCTGCTCTTGAGTAAACTGTTCCATCTTGGTAAAAGTAGCTGGTTCCTCATCAAATGAACCTTTGTGCAACGCTTGAACACATAGCCCCTCCTGCCGAGTTTCAAAGTTAACCTGCTCTAGCAAAGCATGCGGCTTTTTCTTTTTAACTTCGGCTAAGGTTTCCTGAAATAGTGCTTCTGTGATATAGTCCGACTGTCGAATCATCAAGATATACTCAAAGCTGGCCTTATCTTGCAAATCATCTGGATTGGTAGTGGTCCATTGTCCTTCCAATGGATATACGGTGTAATCGTTATAACTAATTTCAGTGTTGTCCACGACAGAACGCTTAAACGCCATTTTGATGGGAAAAGCCAGTGAGTACAACACACCTACTCGTTCTGAAAAGGCGGCTTCATTAGGGTCGCCCATACCAGTAATCGTGATGAATTTTTGCTTAGACAGTCGAATTACCTGTGGTTTAGTCGTGACACCGTAAATCTCTTTTTCGTGTTTTTTCCATTCATGTTTCATTATAGAATCTCCCCGCTTCCTTTGATGCCTTTATCTTAGCAGGAGAAACCTGACAACCAGTGTCAAGTTTCATAAAAATCCAGAATTTTTTTTATGCGCTTCGTTAATTCTTGTCGTACTTCCATCGGTGCTGCTACCTCAACTCGATCTCCTAATGACAGTAAAAAATTATACAGCTCATCATTATGAGGCAAATCAATCTTAACCTGCAATCTTCCATCCTGCTGTTGAATACATTCTTCGTAATGATCATATACCTTGTAAGCTGCTTCCTGATCAAACAGCAGTTTCACGGAAATTTTCTCATCTGCCGCAGATGATTGAGCGGTTAATAACTCAGGAACGGATTTTCTCTGAAAGGTTGCCTCTAAAGGTTGCAATTGTTTCATCCGCAGAAGTTTAAATAAACGAAAATCCTGACGCAGCTGGCAAAAGGCCTGCAAATACCAATCTTTATTCTTAAAAATCAACTTGTGAGGTTCGACAATTCGCTCCTCCTGTTCGCCTTTACGGTTGGCATAAAAAAAGCCAACCAGCTGCTTATTAAGGATGGCCTGCTTTAACGGATCAAACAGTTGCTTACTTTCCATTCCCCATTGACTGAAATCAATTTCCAGCCAATCCGCGGGTGGTGTTTTAAATAATCCACCTAATTTTAGCAAAAGCTCATCGGATTGATGCCTTTCTGCTGCTGATACTTCCTGCAAAGCCATCAAAATTTTCTCCTGCTCCTCATTAGAAAGCAGCACTCGATTCAATGTATACTCCTGATTAATAAAAATACCGCCGCCTTGACCTTGGACGGTATAAACAGGAATCCCTGCAGCACTTAATGCATCAATGTCCCGGTAAATCGTGCGTACCGACGTCTCAAATTGCTCTGCCAATTCTGGTGCGGTGACTCGTCCTTTTTCTAATAAAATTAACAAGATTCTCAGTAAACGGCTGCTGGTCATAGAATTCCCTCTTTTATGTTTTCTTCATACAACTAGTGTAACGTGGCCGATTACAGATTGCTAGCGATTTTAAGTAAGCAAAAACTTTCTTAGTTGCTTGATTCAGCTAAAAAACTACTCAAATTCAAAGAGATTTTTTGTGTCATTAACGGCTCCTAAAACCCAGCTCCTACTGGCACTCAATCTAAATAGCGCACCTAATGTATTTAGTGTTTTGCTAATAAGCCAGATTATTAATGATCACTGACCGACTTATTAAATTGAACCCTCAACGGTGGAACGGCCACAATGATCGCTCCTCCAGCACACACAACGCTTTTCATCTATAAAACCAAATTCAGCTAGTTTAAAAAATGATCTAATTTACCTCCGGTTCTTCTTAACACTTGTTGCATTTCACAAAAAATTATTCCTACGCGTGTATCACGCATAAAACTTAATCTATACTTTCAGCCAAAGATTTTCTTATTTAATTGTAATTGTTTTGTAAAATATTTCACGTTACGACGAAAATAGCTGCGAATGGATTGCCAATTCCTAATTTTCGCGTACAATTATAGGAAACAACTCAACAAGGAGGCGAAAGAATGCCTGATCAGAACTTAACCAAAATTAAAACCTTAATTGATGAAATAGAAAAAGTAGTCTTAGGGAAACGCAAGGTCATTCAATTAACTGTGACTGCTCTGCTGGCTGGTGGCCATGTATTGTTTGAAGATATTCCCGGAGTTGGGAAAACCATGATCGTAAAATCCTTAGCTAAAGCAATCCATAGTGACTTTTCCCGGGTACAATTTACACCCGATTTATTACCCAGTGATATTCTAGGGGTTTCCATTTTTGACTCCCAAACCAATCAGTTCGAATTTCGACCGGGGCCGATTTTTACGACGATTTTATTAGCGGACGAAATTAACCGTACTACGCCCCGTACCCAGGCAGCTTTGTTGGAGGCCATGTCAGAAGGTCATGTCACCATTGATAATCACACCTATTCGCTGAATTCCCATTTCTTTGTTTTGGCGACACAAAATCCAGTCAGTTATGCAGGAACTTACCCCTTACCTGAGGCTCAGCTGGATCGCTTTTTGTTCCGGTTGCATATTGGCTATCCGGATTTTGAAGACGAATTACGTTTATTGACGGGGCAACGAGAACAATCTTTAGCATTCATTCAGCCAGTTATTACTTTGCAGGAATTAGCTGAATTGAAAAAGCAGGTTGACCAGGTCTTTGTTGACGATTCTGTGGCACGTTATGCCTTAGCTTTGGTAGAAGCTTCCCGGAATCATCCCGCTATTGAACTAGGGGTTAGCCCGCGAGGCTCCATTGCCTTTTTGAAGAGTGCTAAAGCCTATGCCTTAACCGAAAACCGTACGTTCGTGACGCCAGGTGATTTGCAGCAATTGCTGCCAGCTGTGTTTGCTCATCGCTTGATTCTCCATAGCGGTCTGTCGGTGGAGGAAGTGATGCATCAGCTAATTGACCAAGTTCCTGTACCGATAAGGAGCTGAGTATGCCTGTGTGGAAGCAATCGCTTAAACTTATCCTGCTTTTTATCCTGTATGCGCTGGCGTTTTTTTATAGTGCTGTTTTCAACAATGAAATTGGTTGGACGCTGTTTCTATTTATGACTTTCATTCTTCTGCTGTGCTTGGCACAGCTTTTAGTTCCTTTGAGAGGAATTATGGTACAATCGCCAGCAACCATGATTACTCATGTTGGTGAAAAAGTGGTATTGCCCATTGATTTAGAACGGAAACAAGCCATTTTACCGATTGCTCAATTAACTGTGACTGTCATTAATCCGGCTATTGATGCATCCGTTTCTACGTATCTTTTTTATCATTACCAGCAGCTGACTTTCCTTTGGTTGCCGGAAAAACGTGGCACGTATGAAGAGCTGCAGCTGTATTACCAAAGCAGTGATTTTTTCAATCTGTTTACTAAAAGACATAAGGCTACATTAAAGAAAAAAATCCTGGTTCTGCCGCAAAAGCAGCCGTTAGCTCACACCTTGCAGCTTCAGCAGACTTTGCAAAATCAGACCTTTGGCGAACCCACCTTTACAATTAAAAATTATCGCCCTTATCGCAGCGGCGATGCACCCAAAAATATTGACTGGAAGCTCTCCAGTAAGCAAACAACCTTAATCTACCGGGAACATGAAAATGAGCAAACTGCTCAAATGGTCTGGATTTTTTGGGGCGCACCTTCGGAAGAATTTGAGGCGATGTTGAGTCTGTATTATTCCTTACAGGATTTGTTGGAAGAACCTGTTGAACAGTATTTGTTTGGGGCTCATGTAACCGATCCTGCTAAACCGACTGCCTTGGCCTTTGCCCAGATCCACCCCTTGGAGGATACACCAGTCATACCTAAACTAACAGATAAAATGATTTTCTTTTTTACACCTAAGCAAACGCCGCAAACTACGGAACAGGTAGCGCACCTACGTAAATACAATCAAGTAGCCGTTTATGACTATCCTGGGCTCACTAAGAAAGGCAGCGGGTAAGTCTTATGAACTATATTATAAAAAAAGCACCTTTTACCTTGTTATCTTTCATTAGCTTGAGTGTTGTCTTTTCACAATTCTTAACAGTCTATTACCTGCCGATAACTTGGCTTTCCTTCAGTATTATTGGTGCCGTCTGCTTAACTATCGGCTTTTTTGAAGAGAATACCTTTAAAGTCATCTTTTGCTCGTTTCTTTATTTTCTAGGCATGTATTATTTTGTTCCGTTAAACCAGCCGCTATCTTTTAGCTGGTTTAGTAACTTTTGGCAGCAAGTCATTTTTCAATTTCAGCAAATTAGCATTGGTTCACCCAATGCGGTTTCGGCAATTGTTGCATTACCCTTGCTTCTGGCATTGTTAATTCTATTAGCTGGATTAATGATTCAGTTTGAACGTTTTATGCTAAGCTATTTATTGATGATTGGCTATCTGTTAACCCTATCTATCTTCAATTCGATTCAGCTAAATGGACAAATCGCTGTGGTTTTCGGTTGTGCAATACTGTCCGTTTTGTTTACAAAAAATCAGTTACCGAAAAAAATGGTCATCTTAATGACTGGCTTAACACTCTTGGCTGGTTGGGCTGCCTATGCTTTGCCTCAGTCTTCAGCCCGCACTTCATTAACTGTTTGGACAGCTCCAGTGCGTGATTACTTAAATCAAAAAGGCCTATATCGAAAAATTCGTGAGTTAACCACCTCAGATATCTCACGAACCGGCTTTAGTGAGAATGACCAAAGTCTTGGCGGGCCTTTATTGGATGATAACACGATTTTATTTGAGGCCACCCAAGAAACCAGCAGCTATTGGCGGGTAGAAAGTAAAGACGCCTATACAGGCAAAGGGTGGGAAATCCGTGATGGCATTCAACCGCGACAAATGAGCCGCCGTACAATTGAAATTAACAGTAATTCTTCACAACAGAGTCTCCAAGCAGCAGAAGACGCCAGCGTTCATTTCTTTAATCATGGAATGTATCTGCCCTTGCCGTATGGCCGCAGTAATTTGAGGGTAACTCAGGGCTCCAGCGGTTTCGTCCAGATGCCCGAAAGCGGCCGTATAAACTTCATTGATTCTAACAATGGAGAAAAGGAAGTGGACAACCAGTGGGAGCCGGTTGTGTATCAGGAAGATGCTCTACAAAACGTAGCGCTGGCTCAGCCTACGGATACTGTAGCAGATTATTTGCAGCTGCCGGTAAACCTGCCAAACCGTGTACGAGACTTGTCCAATGAGGTTACGCAAAACCAAACGACCTTATTGGAAAGAGTGACAGCTATTGAAGAATATTTAAAAAATTCAGGCACCTTCCGTTACTCGAAGGTGGATGCAACGGTGCCCGAAGAAAACCAAGATTATGTAGATCAATTTTTATTCGAGTCTCAAGTAGGCTACTGCGATAATTTTTCTTCTTCGATGGTAGTTATGCTGCGAACGCTGGGTATTCCTGCGCGTTGGACCAAGGGCTTTGCACCTGGGGATCGTCGAGCAACCAGCGGCGACAAGACAGTTTTCACGGTTCGCAACTCTCATGCCCATTCATGGCCAGAGGTTTATTTTGCTGGCTACGGCTGGATTCCCTTTGAACCAACGCCAAGTTTCAGCAATCCGGATCGCCCAGCAACCGAAGACAGCCAAACGCCTGAATCATCGACACCAAGTTCTTCAACCAGTAGTAGTAGCAGCTCTAGCAGCTCTTCTGATGCAACTGCCCCGTCGGAGGAAACATCAGAAATCAGCACTTTTGCCAACAATAATTGGCGAGAAAATATTTGGCTGCTGCTGAAGCTGGTCGGAGCAATTTTATTAGTAGCAATTGGCTACTTTGTCTACAAGTATTCTCTGCGTAGCCAGATTTACTTAACTTTGAAATTAGCTAAACGTCCTTTGCTGCAAAGCTACTCGATTTTATTGAAACGGGCAGAAAAACTATTGCCTCGTGAGCAATCAGAACCTTTAGCAGATTATGCTCAACGTTTCGAAGCTAAATATCCTGCATTTGATGGTAAATTCACCACTTTAACCAACATATACGAAGCAGAGATTTATGGAAACTCGCCTGCTAAGCAATTGGATACCATTTTAATCAAAGAAACGATGCATTTGTTTGAACGACTCAAGCAATAAGTAAAGGACCTTCCGCTTTTTTAGGGAAGGTCCTCGTTTTATGAAAAAAACAAGCCCAGCTAAGATAAGCCGGACCTGTTCATTATTAATTTTCACTGCTCATATTATTATCTTTCACCATAACATCATGGGCACCACCCTCAACGATACTTGTTGAAGAAACCAAGGTGATTTTGGCATTCTTTTGCAGCTCACGTATCGACAATGCACCACAGTTGCACATAGTATGACGAACCTTACTCAAGGAAACAGCCAAATTATCCTTCAGTGAACCAGCATAAGGTACGTAAGAGTCCACTCCCTCTACAAAGGATAGTCCTTCTTTTCCACCAGTATCATACCGTTGCCAGTTGCGCGCCCGAGCACTACCTTCTCCCCAATATTCCTTCATGTAAGAACCGTTAATGCTGACTTTTTCAGTTGGTGATTCTTCGAAACGTGAGAAGTAGCGGCCTAGCATAATAAAATCAGAACCCATAGCCAAAGCCAAAGTCATATGGTAATCATGAACAATTCCCCCGTCACTGCAAATCGGTACATAAATGCCTGTTTCTTCAAAATACTCTTCCCGAGCTGCCGCAACATCTTGAACGGAAGTTGCCTGTCCACGACCAATCCCTTTTTGCTCACGGGTGATACAGATACTGCCGCCGCCAATACCGACTTTGATAAAATCAGCGCCGGCCTCAGCTAAGAAGCGAAAACCTTCACGATCCACAACATTTCCAGCACCAATTTTTACCTTGTCTCCGTATTCTTGACGAACCCATTCGATCGTCATTTTTTGCCATTCGCTGAAGCCCTCACTGGAATCGATACATAAAATATCTGCACCAGCTTCAATTAACGCTGGAATTCTTTCTTTATAGTCCCGCGTATTAATACCAGCACCAACAAAGTATCGTTTTTTGCTATCTAGTAATTCCAACGGATTATCCTTGTGAGAATCATAATCCTTACGAAACACAAAATACTTCAAACGCTGATCCTGATCAATAATCGGTAAAGCATTCAGTTTGTGATCCCAAAGAAGATCGTTGGCCTCGGATAACGTAATCCCATCTTTCCCATAAATCAAATGATCAAAAGGTGTCATAAAATCCTTGATAGGTGTATCCACTGACATCCGGGAAATTCGATAGTCACGACTAGTTACCAAACCAACAATTTTACCATTCAACGTCCCATCCTCAGTCACCGCCATGGTGCCGTGGCCGGTACTGTTTTTCAAGTCCAGCACATCTTGTAATGTACCATTTGCATGAAGGTTCGTATCACTCGGTACAAATCCAGCTTTTGTTTGCTTCACTTTTCGTACCATTGCTGATTGCTCTTCAATCGTTTGAGAACAGTAAATGAAAGAAACGCCGCCTTCTTTTGCCAATGCCGCTGCCAAGTCACTACCTGAAACAGATTGCATAACTGCACTTACCAAAGGAATATTCATCGTCAGCTCTGGTTGCTCACCTTTTTTGAATTTCACTAACGGTGTTTCCAGAAGTACTTTATCAGGTGTACAGTCTTTGGAGGAATACCCCGGAACTAAAAGATACTCGCTGAAGGTTCTAGAAGGTGTGCTGTAATAATAGGCCATGTTGTCATTAACTCCTTTTATCTAATTTTAGCTATTATACCATTTTGACAGAAAAATCTATGAATAAATAAAGATAAATCTAAAAAATATTGCGTCAAACCAAATCCTTAATTTGAAGAAAAATATTTGAAATGATTTCAGCATCAAAGATAAACTTATCAGAGCCTTCAAGATTGAAGTTCTTACGTATTTTTCCTTCCATTCATGCTCGTATCTACCCCAAATCAGTAAAAATAATTTCCAAGATAGACTGAAAGCTTCCTTATAAAATTTTTTCTAAGCTTCTATCTTTCAACTCTGTAAGTTTGCGTTTTCTTTTGTAAGTATTTTCTTTACTCCTTATTCGTTATGATTAGTTCAACAAATAAATCAAAGGGAGTTTTAAACAATGGAAACAATCGTACTTTTCTTATTAACTTGGTCAGTATATTCAATCAATGCATACTTTTATAAAAAGGAGGCATACAAAAAGATCATTCTAGCAAACAGTTTAATCAGTTTGACTATCGTGTTAGTGAATACGTTAGGAAATTTCGAAAATGCCAGCCGCATGGGTATCCTTAACTTGGCTGTTACCGTCTTAGTCAGCAGTCTGCTGGCAACTTCCTTTTTATGTATACCAATTACATTCAAACTGAAAAAACATACTTTATAATACTTTCTTGATTGGATCTCGACTCTAAATACTATGATCGGGGTCCTTTTCTTTATTCGAGTCCCATGATTTTTGTAACAAACTTCACTGCATGCCCATCTTAATCAGTACAAGTATCTAAATCGGTTTATTCCTTTCACTAAAAAATAAGGGAATCTGTCTCTTGATCTTATAATCATAGAACTTTTTCTCGTTTAACTTAGATTCAGCGAGTCTCACTTGATCAAACTGCTTTTCTTTTATTAGATAGAAATAGGCTAGGAATGAAAATCAATACTAGAACAATCACTGAGACCAGGAAGCCACCCTGATAGCCTATCAAGCTATTCGCAGTACTCGGTATTTTCCCACTTATTACTGAAGCAACCACGGTGGCAATCAACGCTGAACCAAAACTAGAACCAAGATTCTCAACAATGTTGATGCCCACCCCAGCAGCTGGTAACTGCTCATCCGCTAAACCAATGTACGCGTCGGTGGTTAACGGTAGATTAATGCCTCCAACACTTGTTCCCCGAATGAACAAAACGAGCGATAACCACACCATACCGGTATGTTCTGTAATGAACACCAGCGGAATCGAGCCAATTAAAGAAAGAACTAAACTAACTAGTACCACATCTCTTGCCCCAATCTTATCGATCATCTTGCCAATCAGCGGACGCGTTACCAACATACCAAGCCCTTGCGGAATCAGTGCCAACGCTGCCTCCATCGCCGTAAAGTGTCGAAAGTTCTGGAAGTAAAGAGGTAAAATCAACATCGGTCCCATAATTGCTACATTCGCCAGAAAAAGTCCTATACTAGCCGCCAAAAATCGTTGATGAGAAAATAAATTGAGGGGCAGAACCGTTTGATTCTTGCTTTTCTGATTATAGAAATAGTAAATTACTCCTGAAATTGCCCCTACTAACAGCCAGCTGAGTGTCTCCAAGTTCTTAAAAGAACCATGCTCAGCCGCTTGACTAATTCCATAAATAAAAGACACACTTAACAATGACAGAACAACGATACCTGCTACATCCAGCTTACTATTACGATTAAACGGTTGAAAATTAGGTATTGTCTTTATCATTAAGGGCACCGCCAAAGCCACTACAAAGACATTAATAAAGAATATCCAGTGCCATGAAGCAGCTTGAATGATGAAACCACCAATAACTGGTCCCAGTATGGGTCCAAAAATCATCGGTGTACTGACAATGGCCATTACCCGTCCAACCTGTTCCTGTCCAGCAGTTTTTATCAACAGAGTAAACATCAGCGGTGTAATAATTCCTGCACTAAAGCCTTGGAACAGCCGGAAAACGATGAAACTAGTAATTGTTGTGCTGAAACCTGCCAATATAGAAGTCAGTCCAAAGGCCAAAACAGCATAAATGAAGACTTTCTTTCCATTAAAGTGATTCATTAACCAACCAGAAATCGGAACAGCTATCGCTAAAGCTAAGACATAGCCAGTAATACTCCATTGCACAGTGCTTAACGTAGTGTGAAAATCCTTAGTTAATTGATCGATCGCGATATTGACCATCGTTGAATCCAGCATAGGTGCAATCGCTCCTAAAGCAATCGCCCAAGCAGCAGCCAATGTTTCTTTTGGTAAAGCATTTCTTTGATTTTGTGACATAAAATTCTCCTTTATTTACACAAGAGCTCTAAACCACTCTCGAATTATTATTTCCTTGGAAACAAAAACTACTTTACCGCTATTTTGTTTCCTTGTCAACAAAATTATTTCAAAAAAATAACCCCACTTTTTCAGTGAGATTACTTCGAATGAGTATCCTGTCTATTCATTTCTTTGGTTAGGTGCTCATTATAAGAATCGATAAAGTGCAGCATTCCAGTAAACTGTTCCTCTGTTAATTGATCAAAAACAACTTTATCCCTGTTTTGAAACTCATTGTGCAGCGCCTCATGTATCTGAAAAACTCTCTTCCCCTGCTCCGTTAAATCAAAATAAATTTCTTTTTTGTTATCAGGTTTTTGATAGCTTTCAATTAATCCTTTTTTCACCATTTTTTTCGTCAGCTTACTGATAGCACCGCGAGTCATGTACATGCCTTCAGCCAGCTGAGTGACATTAGGCAAAGGATGGTTGCCAATAAACTCTACACAATGTACCTCGGAGGAAGTGTAACCTTTTAAGCTTTCTTCCATTTTAGGTTTATTCAACCAATTTATTTTATTGAAAAGCTCTCGAAAACCCACCATCAGCTGTTCTTCTTTATTCACAATGCTTTCCTCCTGCTTCTTTTGATTGTTTCAATCAGTATAGAACTATTTTGTTTCCTTTTCAACAAAACAAAAAAGGCTAAACTCCTGTGAAAGATAGTCTAGCCCTACATAAAAATATTACAAATCTTGGTAACTCATTTGTTGAATTTGCAGCTGGTCCAGCATTTCTTTAACTGCAGGATCAGTTAATAACGTAATCTCCAATGTTCGTGGTGTTAACAACGAAGAATGCTTAATAATATAGTCATCTAAGTAACCGGGATGAAAAATCATCATATCGACACCATCATCATGAAGATTATCCAGCATACTCTCTAAACTTAGATAAGGATTATAGTCTGGCTGCATTGCCTCCATCCATAAATAAACCTTCGTTCCATTCACCCAAATAAAAGCGTCAGAGCTTAAAGTGTTGGGGCCTTCCCCTTCAGGCAAACCAGAATACTTTAACCCCTGCTTATTTGCGAAAGTCTCCATGGCTTTAAAAAAGTTCTCACTGGCAACCGCATGCCCTTCAAAATAATCCGGCTTCCTGCCGAATAGTTTCAAAAAACGACGATATTGTGCTTCAATCTCCAACATTACTTCATCAAATACCACAAAGTCAGTTTTAGCATTACGATAAACCTTCGAAGACTTGAAATTTCCCATGTCATCAACTAACGATGGAATCAATTGTGCGGGAGTTATTGGTTTCCCTGCGCAAATGTTCGTATGCTGACCAAAGGCAATTGCTTCATTTTTTAAAAGATTTACTCCATGTTCAGTAGCTGGCATATTCACCATCACACCTACACTCTGGATCAGACCCTCCTTAACGGCTTTTTCCATGCCATAATTAACTGCTTCAGAATAACCCAAATCATCTGCTCTAAGCAGGACTTTTTTCAAGAATTGATTCATTTTTTGTCTCTGTCTCCTTCACACCAAGAATGTAAGTAACTGCCGCTGTTACTGCAAAACCTAAACCGCAAGAAACGAAAGCATTGATTGTATTAGCATTGCTTCCACCAAAGAAGGCGGCTAAAGCAGCAAAGTTAGCTACCGGAATCATGGCATACGTAGTCACACCAGTAATTCCAGCATAGATTCCACCAACAACTCCGCCAGCCATCAACCCAATAAATGGTTTACGGTAACGAACACCCAACCCATAAACACCCGGCTCCGTTACACCTCCTATAAATGACGCTGCTAAATAACTGAACGCTAGAGCTTTTTGATCTTTATCACGAATTCGCAAAAATGCTCCAAAACACATTCCCGCAACACACATACTAGAAATAATCGCTGCCGGATTAACCAAGGCTTCCTGCCCATTTTGTGCCATTACTGTAATCATGGTTGTAATCATAATCAAGTGCATCCCCGTCATAACTAAAAATTGCCAAGATGCTGCAATTAAGGCCACTGCTAAAAAACCGCCAATTGAATCAAGTGACAATAAGAAGCTTCCAATATATTCACCCGCGACAAAACCAATCGGACCTAAAACAACCAAACTAATCGGCAGCATTACAACAATTGTAAACGTTGGGACTAGAATGGTGCTTAATGTTGCAGGTACAACTTTCTTGAAAAAAGGTTCGACATAGGACATCACCCATACAGACAAAATCATCGGAATCACCGTGCTGGCATAGTTTTGCGGTGATGCTGGCAGACCGAAAACATCAAAGCTGGTTCCCTCAGCAGCCATCTGAACGAAAGTTGGATGGATCATTATTCCTCCCAAGAACATTCCTAAAACGGGTGTGACACCAAACTTCTTACTGGCCGTATAGCCAAGAAAAACCGGAAAAAAGTAAAAACCAGCATCTCCTACAAAAGTTATTAACGTAGCTAGCGACGTTCCCTCATGAATCCAGTTCAGCATAGATGGACCAAACACTGACATCACCATTTTAAACATTGAAGCTGCGATCAAAATCGGAATCAACGGCGTCAAGCTCCCCGCCAGATTATCCAAAATTTTATTGCCGAGGGATTTGAACGAGAAAGGTTCTTTTTCTTTGGAGGCTGGGGCTACTTCCGCGGAAGATAAATGCTCTAACCCAGCCGTATCAATTAAAATTTGATACACCTTGCCGACTGTTTGTCCAATAATAATCTGATATTGTCCCCCTGATTGAACCGCACCAATCACACCCGAAATTTTTTTAATTTCCTCATCATTAAGTTTGCTCATATCTTTTAAATTAAACCGTAATCGTGTCATACAATGGGTGACACTGGATATATTTTCTGCTCCCCCAATATTACTTAAAATGGCTTTCGCTAAAACAGTATAATCTTTACTCATTTTACATGCTCCTCACATTTTTTTCGTAAAGTCGATTAATGTGAATCATTAAATAAAGCAGTTCGTCATTGGTTGGTTCTATAGCATAAAACTGATAAATCAACTCACTAACCTTTTGTGCCAATAAATAAATCTCAGGATGCTGCTTCTGTAAAGCATCTAAAAGCTCTGTGCCCTGACCAAACAATTCTTCTCCGCTTCGTAACCGTTTCAAATAATAGAACATGTGCATATAAAAACGGTTATAATTAAATTCATTTCGATCGACTGTGATCTCTAACTCCTGTTCAATTAGTCTAGTGATCTGTTGGATAATTTCTTCAATAACAGCTTCTTCCTGTGAAATTTTATACTCCGACTGACTGTTAACAAAATGCATCGTAATACTAGTAATCTCACCCTTTGGTACAGTGATATGCGTTTGTTGCTGAATCATCTTAATCGCTTTTTGAGCAAGCTCGGTTTCCTTAGGGTACATTTGTGCTACTTCATAAGAATAATTCATTCGCACATCCCTATACGTAGTTAGACGTTGGATTGAAAAGTTGATATGGTCAGCTAAACTAAATACCAATGTTGGATTTAACTGTCCATTCAACTCCGTTTGGGCCATACTGACAATTTCTGCACTCAGATTTAAGATTTCTTCTGGCAGTTCTGTCAGCAGTCCTTCAAAATGTTCACTTAATTTATAAAACGTCATCGTTATCTTGTTAAGATCTTTCAGCTCATAGGGGGTTTTAGGAAACCCGATCCCTCTACCAAACGCGATCAGATGATTGCCATTATCATCGATGCACTCTGCTACATTGTTATTGATTTTTTTTACTACTTTCATCTATTTCACCTCACACAAAAAACTCTTCGAGAACACACTCCACCCCCTTGGTAAAAAGGAAATGGTAATGCCTCAAAGAGTTACAATCCATTTGTTTTTAATTGATGCTTAAATAGTATACGATTCAGAAAGCGTTGTCAACCATAAATTGCAATCTTGCTTTAAGATGTCTTAGATGAGATTCTTATGCTGATATAGATTCTGTTACTTCAAATTCACCTATTTTTAATCTAATACCCTGAGAGGCTATCTTGTTTCGAAGATTTTTCTATATTGTTAAGCAAGTCTTGTGCAAAAAACTTGCCAACCACAACTTAAATCAAGCGGCAGCTTACTATTTTCTTTATAGTAACAGCAGGGTGGTCGAAAAGAGGTGGAAGAATTGTACGAATGGCAGCAGCTAATCCAGCTGATCGTTGATGAGATTGATATTTGCATTGAACATTCTTATAGTGAAGCATTAACTCTGCGTTTTCTTTCTCGCAAACTGGGGTATTCAGAATTTTATACGACACGAAAATTTAAGGAAATTGCCGGCGTGTCGTTTCGGGATTATTTATGGAAGCGTAAATTGGCCTTTGCTTTAAAGGAAGTAAGAGACAGTGAAAAAAGCCTGCTGGCTATTGCCCTTGAGTATGGCTTTTCTTCTCACGAAGCGTTTACTCGGGCCTTTAAGAAAGTTTTTGGTATTGCCCCCAGTGAATACCGAAAAAATCCTCAACCAGTCATTCTTCGGACAAAAATCCTGGCCTTTGACCGCTACTTTTTAGGATTAGGAGAGATAGGTATGCAAAAAACAACAGAGGAGCTCAAGATTTATTTTGTTACGATTCCTGCACACAAATTTTTACACATTAGCAATAATGAGAGCAACGGTTATTGGGATTTTTGGAAGAAGCAAAGTGAAATTCCCGGACAGGATTGCGATACGATTTCTGGGTTGCTGGATAGTATTAAGGGAAAGCTGGATGATGATGGCGGCAGCCAATCGAACAGTGGCAGCGGGCAGCTAATGGCTTACATTAACGATCCTGCTGGACGACTTTGTGACTGGGGATTTCCGCGAGTTGAATGTTATGGCGCGCGTTTGCCGATAAATTATGCGGGTGAAGTACCTGAACAAATGACCTTGACAGATATTCCTGAAGCAGAATATCTAGTTTTTGAACATGGCTCATTTGACTATGAACAAGAAAACCGAAGTATTGAAGAAAAAATGGAAACAGCTATGATTTCTTTTGATTTTGACGGCACTGGGTACAGCTATGATACTTCTTCGGGCAGAATCATTTATATGTATCATGATCCCGCGCGTTACTGGAAATATATTCGCCCAGTAAAAAAATATGGTGAGGCTTAATTTATTCAATCAATGGCCTAAATGAGGCAGTGACATAAAGCAGCACAGCCTCTTTATAACGAATAATCGGTGTGACTAAAGCAGCCCTTTCGGAAATAAGCCGAATAATCACAAAAATATGAAAAGCTATTTTCGGATTATCCGGCTTATTTCTCTGAGCTGAACGCTTTTGTCACAACCTCATTTTTCGCTGCTGCCAATATGCTAAACTAGTACTAACAATAGAAACCTGAATGCAGCGGACTATAAGGAGGAATTACCTTGAGTATTTTGTGTATTGGACAGGCCGTTTATGATATTACTTTTCCTATAGAAGAATCTATCGTAGAAAATCAAAAGTATCGCACGTATGATCGCCATGAATGCATGGGAGCCCCGGCCGCCAACGCCGCATATCTTTGTGCATTATGGGGAACGGAGACTTCGTTGATCGCCCGAGTGGGAAAAGATTTATTTGGTCAGGAGATTTTGCGAACTTTAGAGCATGTTGGGGTTAAAACCGCGGGAATCCGTCAAGAAATGAATCAAAAAACTAGTATCAGTAGTATAATAGTCAATAAGAAAAGCGGAAAACGAACCATTTTAAATGCACCACTAAAGGAAGCTTATTTCGAACCCCACTGGCCGGAAAAAGACCCCGAAGTGCTATTACTGGATGGACACGAAAAGGATGTTTCTTTAGCAGGGCTTCAAAAATATCCCCAAGCGATATCGATGATGGATGCTGGGACTTATAAGCCTGAGTGTTGGCAGCTATTTCAAGCCGTTGATTATCTCGTTTGTTCTCAGGATTTCGCTTTCCAATATACGGGAGTGACCATCGACTTAGACGAAAAAGAGACACTTAAAGCAACCTTTGAAAAGCTGGCGGAGCTAAACTCCAATCAGCTGGTAATTACTTTGGGAGAGCATGGCAGTATTTATCTAGAGAATAACGTTATTATACATACTCCAGCCTTTCCAACGAAGCCAATCGATACTACTGGAGCTGGAGATATTTTTCACGGTGCTTTTGCCTATGCTCTTCATCAAAAGCTGTCATTAACTGAAATTATTCAGCTATCTTCCGTTGCAGCGGCTCTTTCAGTGGAGAAGCTTGGTGGTCAAACATCTATTCCGTTATTAAAAGAGGTGGAAAAATTGTTATGAAAAAAACGAAACAGTTGAATCATTTGGCGCTGGGCTTGATGATTGTATTCTATTTTCTATTACTAGCAGGAAATCGGCTGCATATTATTCCAGCTAACATAAACATGGTTGCTTTGTTCAGTTTTATCTTAATTGCCATTACCATCATATTTGGCTTTATTATTGTTCCAGCTGATGAAAAAAGGCTGTTTTTACCGAAAGGGATCGGTTATGGCTGGACACCCAATCCGCGAAATAGAATCGGTTTCTTGATTTATTTAGGGCTACTGACTTTGACAGCAATGGCCCTGTTTTAACAGACCAATTAAATAAGAAAGTAGGCAAATGATGACTCACTCCTTCAATCAACAGGTGTTCGATCAGCTGCAGGCTGCCTATATCTCCGATTATGCAACTGAAGATCGTTATTTGACCTTTGACCAGCAACGAAGCTATCACTTTAGGATGAACTTATCCTATTATTACGAAAACATCACCGCAAAAACTTTGACAAAAACTGTTGGAATAGTCCGAGAATTAATTGACAGTATTTTTTCTGATGAACAGACCATAGTAATTGCTCAATATATTTATCAAAGAAAGCAATTGAAGAAACTACTCGATCCTTCGCTGATTCGTTTAGATCGCTTCCGCTCACTTTTATTTGAACAAGGGACCTTGAGATTACTAGAGTATTCAATTGAAAGTCCGTTAATTTTGCAAAAAATCGGTGCTTCTTTGGTTTATCAAGACTTTTCTAACCTAAATCCAGGTTACCCTCATCTGGTAAACCCGACAATTTTAATCAATTTGAGAAAAGAAATTATCCTGCATATTTACGATGATCGCGGCTGTGATGTTTTTTGCAAGGAAGAAAGAGATTACTTGGCACTGACAAACCAGTTTCAACCATACATCGAGAGTTATACCAGAGATATGATGCAATTAGATTATACCGTGTTAACTTCGCCTTATGGTGTACGCTTTACAAAATAAACTACGAGCGTCCCTGTTCTAAGAAACGCTCGTAGTTTTTTAACATGTTTGAACTATCTTTTTTAAAAAGACAACTGTTTCAGCAATCCGATCAAAATCTACGATTGATAAATTGTCATTAGGAGTATGCATTACCGCCTCCATCAAGCTGTAAATATTGCTGGAAGTCAGAGCTACTGCTGGGATACCAGCTCCAGCAAACAGTATATGATCTCCCATCGGCCACGGGTCAGTCGGTTCCAGTTGTGGAGAAACTGCTGTAATTTCCTCAATTTTTTGTTTCAATTCTTCTGGAAACTCATAAAAAGAATAAGACGTACTGCTTCCCTGCATCCCAACACCATCCACATTGAAGGCACAATGATAAGCTGTCGGATCAGTTAAGGATTCAGCCATAAACGTCATTTCTCCTGGCATTGAATAATAATCTTCACCGTTAAACAAAACCAATTCAATCTGATAATCCGTTTCGACCGAAGCCAATTGTTCCGCGAGAGTTAATAAAGCAGCCACTCCGCTGCCGTTATCCAGCGCACCAGGTGTTGTTGGTTTGGTATCAATATGAGCAGAAAACGATAGCTTTTTGCCGGTTCCCTTAGTGGCAATTACGTTTGTGGCGACTGCTGGGTGTCGTTCAGTACATAAGCGCAATTGATTCTCTCCCTGGCTGTTTAATAAAACTGGTAAAAGATTGCCTTTAACCGCTGCACAAGGAATATCGAAATCCCCGTCTTGAATAATTGGTACTGGTACTTCTGACAGGAAGCTGACAGTAATTACTGCTAGCGGCTGCTTAACTTCCAGTTCACGAATAATCGCTTGATGTTCTTCAGGATTCCAAAACGTCATACTTTTCGGCATCAGAGTTTCTTTACATAAGTCACCGTACAAGACACAAATTTTATTGGCAAGCTCTGCGGATTTCAATTTATCGAGTGATTCAACACATACAAATTCTCCAATTACATCACAAGGCAGTGAATATTCGGCTGTAGAAACTTCAACTTGTTGACCGTCAATCACTAGTTCAGCACCATCATTTTGCCAATCCATACATGCAAACTCTTGTAGAAGAACTTCATACCCTAAATTTTCAAATACCTTAGTTGCATAATTCACGGCGCTCTGATTAGCGATTGATCCAGTGGCACGTGCCCCAACTTCTCCACAAAGCTTGTTCATATGACGTTCGACTGTTTTTTTAATTAATTTCATTTTGTCACGCTCCTCTTTACTTGATACTATAAGTATAAGAGGTCACCTGAAAAAAACTTGACCTTCCTTGTGAAAGTGAGGAATAAAATGGCAAATTTAGCACAGGCTACTGCAGTAACTCGCATGCAGGAATATATTGAAACGCATTTGGATGAAGAACTTACTTTGCATCAGTTAGCTCAGCAAGCTGGGTATTCTCCCTGGCATTGTGCCAAATTATTTAAAGAATACACTCAAAGTTCCCCGTTTGAATACATTCGCAAGCTGCGTTTATCTCAGGCAGCTTTAGTTTTGCGAGATGAACAGCGAAAAGTGGTAGATGTTGCCTTGGATTTTGTCTTCGATTCCCATGAAGGCTTTACTCGGGCCTTTCAAAAACAATTTGGCATCCCTCCGAAAGCCTATCAAAAAAAGACTCCTCCAATACAGTTGTTTCATCCTTATCCGGTGGAAAGCTATTATTTAATGGAAGAAATATGTCATGAGAATCTGCCGATAGCACAAAAATTACATGTTCGTTTAATGGAATATCCAACAAGGAAGATGATTTTACTAAGAGGAAAGAAGGCCTATTCTTATCTTGATTATGCCAAAGAAACGGGCTGTGATGTGTGGGGTATTTTAGTAAGTGTTAAGGAAGCACTTTATGAACCTGTGGGCATGTGGTTGCCGGATTCCTTTCGCCTCAAAGGAACTTCGCTTTATGCTCAAGGAGTTGAGGTACCGGCTGATTATGAGGGCGAAGTTCCAGCTGGCTTCGACTTAATTGATTTACCTGCCTGTACCATGTTAGTTTTCCAAGGAGAACCCTATGATGAAAAGTATTTTGAAGCGGCAATTGTGGATTTGATGCAGCAAATCGACACTTATGATCCTAGTCAGTGTAATTGTGTTTGGTCTAATGAGGCCGCCCCACGGGTTCAATTGGAGCCCCAAGGCTATCGTGGTTATATTGAAGCTCGTCCCGTTCGGATAATTTAAAAAGGAAGTACTTTGCTGATTACAATGGGAAAAGTGCTTCTTTATTTGATAATAGATGAGCTAGGCTAAGAAATAAATAATATCAGCCTTAATACTACGGTCTGTTGGATTAATCCTGCGAGACCAACAGCCAGAATAATCAAAACGCAAAGACTAGGGCTTTCCCAGCTCTTCTTATGGAACAGACTCGCTAATTTGAAAGTCTCAGCAGTTCGCTGCTTGCATTCTATTCGCTTTCTTTTCCAACCGTTCACTATCATAAATATAAAAGTATACTATCTTGTACTCAAAAACCACGAAGCTTGAGGACTTCGTGGTTTCTACTAATTTATTAAATACCAGAATCAGCCGTATCAATTAATTTGTTATCGATTTCTTCCAAATCTGACTGGTCGGCTTCATAAAAACCGTCGCTGTTTTTCGCAACCTTCACCTCAACAGTTGATTTTTTACCATAGGTTGGATTTTCTACTTTTTCATTTAAATAGTCATACAAATGCTGAAATGCTCTTTCGTTAAGCTCTTGATCATCCGGAACAGTGCCATCTTCAACCATTTGGGCCATCAATTCAGCTGTCAGTTCTTCCTGAAAAGCAGCCATATTCTCCTCGACTCCTTCGAACAACTGAAGTGTTTCGATTTCTACTGGTACAGTGAAGCTATCGTCATCGCCCTTTTTTGCTTCACCAACTGTATATTTTGTTTTTTTGAATATTTTTTTGAACAGTTCTTCGTATTTTCCAGATAATTCATCAGAAAGCGCATCTACATCTATCGCGTCCATTTGCGCTTCAATCGTCTTATTATATAGATCCTCTGCGTCTTTTTTAGTAGATTCTGTCAGCTCAATATACTGATCATATTTTCCTTGTGTTTGTGTATCCAACATACTTTTCACATAGCCACTAGCATCATATGCACCAGCTCCACATGCACTAAATAGGAACAATGATGCTATCAGCATAATCCCCCAACGTAATAAAATCTTGCCTTTTTCCATCCTAAAAACCCCTTTTTTATTATTTAACTCCATTGACTTAAGATCAACAGGTTATACTCCATTCTGATAAACACCCTATTATTATCAAAAACTAGATTATTCTACTTATCGTATTACACTCGCATTCCACTTTTCCTATCGGTTTATTCATCCTGAATAGGACTATGCTTGTGAAATTACAATCATTATATGATTATAACATCTACCATTTTAAAACTGAATAAAAAAAAGAGTACCAGATACAAAAAATGTACCTTGTACTCGATTTTCATCTATCGTCACCAAGCTTAAGAAAGCTTATGCTTTTTCAAAGCCAAGGCAATTCCGTCTTCATCCGGTGAGGTTGTCACTTCATCAGCAACTGCCAATAGTTCAGCACATGCATTGCCCATAGCAATCCCCGTCGCAACTGCGGCAAACATTTCTACATCATTATGTCCATCACCAAAAGCGTAAGTATCAGCCTTATCTTTATTCAAGTGCTTCAAGACTGCCTCGATCGCACTTTTTTTGTGAATATTCTTAATCCCAATTTCTCCACTGTCTGGACCAAAGGCTGGAACGGTACTACGCATCATCTGGAAGTCACCATAATATTTGTGATGAATTTTTTCGTAGGGAATCGAATGATTCACGAAAGAGACCTTGTTAACATCCGCATAGTCAATTTGTTCTTTGTCTTCAATCAATAAATCCATGAACCATTGAATTTTTCCTAAACGAGCCTGACCTTCTTCACTATCAGCCGAAACACCGTTTAAAGTCAGGTTAGTTAAGGTCGTTTTTAAATTTTCGCTGGCAAATAAGCCGTTGTTTGATTCTAGATAATAATCAATCTGGTTGCTTTCTAAAAAATCAATCAGCTTTAGCAATTCGGTCGAATCAAAAACCTTATGCAAAATTACTTCATCGTCTACTTCGCAATATCCACCGCCGGCACCGATAATCCCACTCAACGGCAGATCTAATGCTTCTTGCGTAATTTCCGCTTTAGAACGCCCAGTACACAAAAAGAATTGATGACCTTTTGACGCTGCTTGATTAATTGCTTCTTTAGCACTTTCTGGAATGATGCCGGCATCATTGCACAGCGTTCCATCGACATCTAAAAAGATTAGTTTTTCCATTTCTCCACCTCGAATATTTAATTAGAAAGACTTCGCGAATCCCCCGATTCATGAAAAAACCCGTTAAGGAATAAGCCTCAAAGAAAGCCTTCTCTTAACAGGTTTAGCCTAGTCGCACTAGTCACTATCCATCTTTTATGGTAATCGTTTTCTGGTGAAAGGTCAATGTATTCTGACTGATTCTCTTTTATCTAAGGTGTAATAATTGTCGCTGTTCCTCCCTTTAATGCAGCTTCTGCTTTTTCTAAAGAAGTAATAATCGCTCTGCCTCCAGTTGCTTCCACATAGCTAATCGCAGCTTCAATTTTCGGCAGCATACTTCCTGCTGCGAAATGTCCTGCCTTTACATAAGAACGTACTTCCTCCACTGATACCTGACCTAGTGCTTCCTGGTGCGGCTTATTAAAATGGAGATATACTTGATCTACTGCTGTTAAAATCAATAGAGTTTCCGCTGATAATTCTATTGCCAGCTTGGCACAGGAGCGATCCTTGTCAATCACAGCAGCAATTCCTTGATAGCCTTTCTCTGTTTTTACGACGGGGATTCCACCTCCACCGACTGTTATTACAATTGCAGATTCATCAACCAATTGCTTCACCGTGTCGATTTCAACTATGTCAATCGGTAAAGGTGACGGGACTACTCGACGATAGCCTCTTCCAGAATCTTCAACAAATCGAAAGCCGGTTTCCTTGGATATCGTTTCAGCCGCTTCTCTACTTAAAAACTCACCGATTGGCTTCGTTGGTTGTTGGAACGCAGGATCATGAGTACTGACAACGACTTGAGTGATAATTGCCATACAATTTCGCTTTACCTTTTCAGCATCCAATTGATTTTTAATCGCCTGCTGTAAATGATAACCGATATATCCTTGACTCATGGCGTCACATTCAGGAAAAGGCATAGCGGTTCCTTGCTTTTCACGTTCAAAAGCTGAATTGATCATACCCACCTGTGGTCCATTTCCATGCCCAACCGCAATTTTGACGTCCTGCTTAGCAATCGCAAAGATAATTTCAGCGGTTTTTCCCACTAACTTTAATTGTTCCTGAGGAGTATTTCCTAAAGCATTTCCCCCTAAAGCTACTACTACTGTTTCCATAGTCCCCTCCAACATTATTTCAAAGTGGCATACATGATGGCTTTGATTGTGTGCATTCGATTTTCCGCTTCATCAAAAACCTTTGATTGACTAGATTCAAATACTTCATCCGAAACCTCCATTTCGGTCAATCCAAATTCCTCATGGATCTGTTGACCTACTTCGGTTTCAAGGTCATGAAACGAAGGTAAACAGTGCATAAAAATAGCATCTTTTGCTGCTTGCTGCATCAGAGGTTTGTTCACTTGGTAGGGTGCCAACAATTTAATCCGCTCTCCCCATACTGAAGACGGTTCTCCCATCGAAACCCAGATATCCGTATACACTACGTGAGCATTCTTTACACCTTCATTTGGATCTTCCACAAAGCTTAAGGTCCCTTGGGTCTCCTGACAAATTTTTTGACATTTTTTAATTAGATCCTCTTCAGGCATTAATTTTTTAGGTCCGCAAGCGGTAAAATGCATTCCTAATTTCGCACAGACTACCATCAACGAGTTAGCAACATTGTTTCGGGCATCTCCCATAAAAGTAAAATTTAAACCTTTTAAATAGCCAAAGTTTTCCTCAACTGTTAACATATCCGCAATCATTTGGGTCGGATGAAATGCATCCGTTAATCCATTCCAAACAGGAACACCTGCTTTTTCTGCCATTTCTTCAACTAATGCTTGAGAAAATCCCCGGTATTCAATGCCATCATAAAAGCGTCCTAAAACGCGAGCAGTATCTTCAATGCTTTCCTTTTTTCCCATTTGAGATGAACCAGGATCTAAATAAGTGACCCCCATCCCTAAATCCATTCCAGCTACTTCAAAGGAGCAACGTGTGCGAGTGGACGTTTTTTCAAATAAAAGCACGATATTTTTTCCTTCTAAGTAACGATGAGGTGTGCGGCTTAATTTCAGGTTTTTAAATTGTTTTGATAATCGAATAAAGTACTGAATTTCAGCTGTACTAAAATCCAACAGCTTCAAAAAACTCTTCCCTTGCAAATTTACTGGCATAACTTTCAACCTCTTTCTTCTATTATTTTAAGCAGCTAACAGTGTAGGCAATTGAGACAATCCGTAGATAGATAGTAAGAGTACCATAATGAAAAAGACCCATTCATAATTGGTAAAGACTCGTTCTTCTTTTTTCCGCTTTACGTATATATACATAATTGATCCTGGACACAAAGCTAAAATCGTTAAGATGATAAATGTTGAACCTGAGGCTAAAATCAGCCAAAGCATGTAAACCGTCGCGATTACTCCTACCATGATATTTTTGATTGTAGATTTCTCCTTGGATTGCCAAATTAATTTCATTTGAAATAATGCGACACAAGTATAAGGCAGCAAAATCGTGGAAGAGGACAATTTTGAAAGCAGCGAATACGCCTCATTCGTAACCAAGAAACTTAACAGCATAACTTGAATAGTGACATTAGTAATAATCGTTGAGTTAATCGGCATTTTGTTTTCATTTTCTTTAGTAAAAATTTTTGGAAACAATCCTTGAACTCCCGCCTGATAAGCCACCTCTTCTGCCAAAAGTGTGTTAGCAATCCATGCCCCAAAAATTGCGACAATCACACCTAAATTGACAATAATTGCTCCTGGTCGTCCGATAATGTGTTCCAACACAAAAGCCATCGCTGGATTGGGTAGCGCTTGAAGCTGCTGCTGACTTAAAATGCCATAAGAGAAAACGGTGACCGTTGCATAAATCAATGTAACCGCCGCAAAACCTAGCAAGGTAGCCTTTCCAACATCACTACGTTTTTTAGCTCGACTTGAAAAGACAACCGCACCTTCAATCCCAATAAAAACCCATACAGTCACTAAGACGGTTCCCCTCAACTGTTCGAATATACTAGAGCTGCTGCCGTTGCTAGCCAAATTACCCCAAAAGTCCTCAAAAAAGACATCTTTATTGAAAGCAAACAAGATACAAACAATAAAAATTAAAATCGGAATCATTTTTGCAATCATAACTACTGCATTCAACAAGGTAGCTTTATCCAGTCCTCTCAAAATCATAAAGTGGATAATCCATAAAACGATGGAAGCTCCTAAAATTGAAAAGACATTTTGACCGTTCCCGAATACTGGAAAAAAGTAGCCTAGTGCACTAAATAATAATGTCCCGAAAGCTACATTTCCAATGTTGACGGAAACCCAATAACCCCAAACTGAGTTGAAGCCAATATAATCACCGAACCCTTCCTGAGCATAACTAAAAATACCAGAATCCAAATCCGGTCGTTTGTTATTCAAATTCTCCATACAAAATGCCAATGATCCCATCCCAACTCCGGCAATAATCCAACCGATAATTGTCACTCCCACTGAAGCAGTATTGGCCATTTCCTTCATCAAATTGAAGATACCGGCACCAACGATCGCACTGACAATAATACCAATTAGGGGAAAAAGACCAATCTTTTCCTCTGAATTTTCCAATTTTTTCACCTCTCCTAGTAAAAAAACGGAGAAATGCTAAGAATTGTCTCTCCTTTTCCAGCATTCCTCCTTGGATAAACGTCACTCTGCAGTCGTCTTAAAACCGTAAAGACAAACAACTTAACCCACCATCAATTTTGCGAAACTCAGATGTATCGACTACTAGGACTTTGTATCCTAACGCTTCAATCTTCTCTTGAACCTTCGGATAACCTTCTGGCACAATTACATAGTCATTCATCCAAATACAGTTCGCACCATATGCTTCATCCATATCAATCTCAATTTTATTGAATTTTTCAAATTCCGGTGCGGTTTTGAATTCCCCAGCTACCAGCAAATTATTATTTTCCAGGTAAGCCAATCCGGTTTTCAAATGAAGCATTTCTTTCATTTCAACCGCTTGACCAGATAAACCATAGCTTTCTAAAATCTGAATCATTTGATCTGCTCCCGCTTGGTTAGTGCGCTCAGATAAGCCAATATAAAAATGATCACCAACCATCATGATGTCTCCAGCTTCAATTGTTCCTGGCTCCTTAATATATTCAATGTGCTCATAAAAATTTTCAAGGGCTTTCAGCATATCCGGCAGGGCTGCTTCTTTTCGGCGACTCATTGCTCCTGGGCGAGTAATAATCGCACATTTACTGGTGCATAAAGCTACATCTTCCACAAAACAAGCATCAGGAAATTCATCCTTCGGTTCTAAAACTGTCACATTCACGCCAGTCTTAGTCAAAGCGCTTACATAGTTCTCATGCTGCATTAAAGCTTTACTATAAATTGGTTTCCCCTCATCTGCACTTGTTAATCCTTCCGAGATTGTTTTAGACGGCACACGAACGATAACATTTTTAAACATAATCCATCCTTCTTTCTTTTTATTTTACAGCTAGAGTATACAATATACATTTTTTGTTTGCAAGCCTTTTCCAAAAAGAATTATTTTGTAGTACAATAGAAGCTGGGAGGATGATTATGGAACCAAAGGATAAAGTATACCAATTTATATCAGAGCAGCTAACCTTAGGAAAGCTAAAAAGAAAAGATCGGTTAACTGAACAGTACCTTGTAGACAACTTGGGAATCAGCAGAACACCGATCCGCGAGGCTCTGCTGCAGCTTGCTTCAGATGATATTTTAGAAAGAGAACCTCGTAAAGGGTTTAAGATACGAACCTACACGGAAAAGGATGTTGAAAATCTTTATCAGCTGATTGGTGTTTTAGATGGGAAAATTGCTGAATTAACCGTTGATAAGCTGTCAGAAGATGATTACGCTTTGATGAAATTCTTAATTGACAGTATGTACTCTGCAATCAACAATGAATTGTATACAAAATACAATGAACTACAGCATCAATTTCATGAATTATATACAGTGAAATGTGACAACGGATTGCTAAGGAAAGAAATCGATAGTAAAAAGAAAATGTTTATTGGAAAAGCATATTCTCGGATTGAAAAAGAGCAGATCAAAGAGCTGTTGCTGGTTACGAATCAGGAACACGAGGAAATTCTTATGATGTTTAAAAAAGGGCAAGGCGAGAAGCTGCGTCATTTTTTAGAGCACACTCATTGGCGGCTAGAAAATGCACAATATGATATCTGGTAAAAAAAGAAGTTGAACCGCCATATGGTTAGAACCTGTCTGTTAGAATTTTGATCTAATAGACTGGTTCCAGCACAAAGCGGAACAGCTTCTTTTTTATTGTGATAATTCAAATACGAAATAGTTCAAATCACCACGGTATTTTGAAATAGAATACTCGACGGGTTGTCGTTCGTTGCTAAAGCCTTGGGTGTGAAAATAAAACAACGGTTCATCTATTTCAACATCCAGCAAATCACTAGTAGTTTCATCAGCTTTAAGAACCTCTAATTTACGAGAAACCGCTATCACTGGATAACCTGCGTCCTCCAATGCTTTATACAGCTTTTCTTGAGTGAAATCAATCTGTTGAAAATTAGGAAACAAGCGATAAGGAACATAGCTGGTAACTAAAACTACTGGTGTATCTTCTGCATATCGCAGGCGAATCAATTTGTAAACTTGGTCACCTTTTTTTATCCGAAGATTTTCGGCCACTTCATCACTAGCCGTCGTTACTTTAAAGTTTAAAATTTTTGTTTTGGGCGCCAGTCCTTTGCGGTTCATTTCAGAATCGAAGCTCTCGATTACGTGCGTAAATTCCTGTTGAAACTTCGGTTTAGTTACTACGGTACCACGTTTTTTACGCTTTTCTAAATAACCTTCATTAGCCAGTGACTGAAGCGCTTGACGAATCGTCGGCCGACTAACTCCATACAACTCAACAAGCTCATGTTCAGTGGGAATCAGCTCATTTTCAGGATAAACACCGGATTTGATTTTTTGCAACAAATCATCACTTA
Organism: Enterococcus sp. AZ163; assembly: GCF_050498925.1. NCBI lineage: Bacteria > Bacillati > Bacillota > Bacilli > Lactobacillales > Enterococcaceae > Enterococcus > Enterococcus sp. AZ163. The sequence goes on along the minus strand of NZ_JBIPAO010000003.1, from coordinate 475,338 downwards.
TTTTTTTGTGTAATGGGATCCTCATTGATCATCTGCCCCTCAATAAATTATCCTTATTATTATAGCATACAATCCCCACATCAACTATAACGCCAATAAGGGTTGGGGGTGGCTAGTACACATTCAGCTTTACCAGGTAAAATCGCTTCCTCTCCCGGCATCAGCAATAAACTTTGACCGGCTCGGCAAACATTTTCAGCTAAAATCAACTCACCAGAAAGAACGGTCAGCATACTGGCAATTGATGCCGGATTTTTCACCTCTCCAGAGACTTCCAAGTGTTGAAGGGTGAATTCTCTTTGGCTGACTGTTTGATCAAGCTCAAAGGTTTTCTTCTCTACCTGCTGATCAAAAATCAACGTTTCCAGCGCTGCGTCAACATGCAGCTCACGTTCTTTGCCATTGCTGTCTATTCGATCATAATCGTAAAAACGATACGTAATATCAGTAGATTGTTGAATTTCGTAAACCAGTGAGCCCTTGGTCAATGCGTGAATCGTACCAGACGGAATATAAATCAGATCATTACCTGCTACCGGGTATTCCTTCAGAACTTTTTTGTAATTCTTTTTCTTGACTGCTTCTGCAATCATCTGCTTATCTGATGCAAGCTGCTCAGCATAAATCCAGCCTGCTTCCGGTGGCTCAATAAAATACCAGGCTTCACTTTTTCCATATGGCATCCCCTCATGACTTTGCGAATAATCGTCAGTTGGATGGACTTGAATACTCAAATTTTCATCACAAGCAGTAAAAGAAATAATCAGTGGATAAACCTCTCCTGGCAGCAAACCAAATTTTTGTGGATCTTGCTGAATTAGCCTATTTAATGTGGCGTCTGTATTGCGAACTAAACAGTCGATTTCTGTAATCCCACTAGCAGAATACACAGAACCAATTTTTGCGATTCCTTCGTCCCCTTGATACTGGTGCAACCGTGGCGTTCCCCAAATTCTTTCCTTAGAAATCGGTTCTAAAATATACATAACAGCCTCCTAAAATACACCAATTACGACGCCAACTGCTGAGATAACAGTCAGAACAAGAATCACTTTAGTTGCTGTCAATTGTTTTGAGGTTAATAAATACCAAGCCAACAACACCATTCCCAACGGTAAAATACTAGGGAAAATACCGTCCAAAACATCCTGCAGTTTTTGTACTTCATCCCCCATCGGAATTTTGATTGCTGTCGTTAAAGCAATGTTAGATGCAGCAAGTCCACCAACTACCATAATCCCCAAAATGTTAAAGGCATCAGTAATCCGTTTGGCATTCTCACCGATGATGACATCAATGGCATTTACGCCTAAACGATAACCATTCATGAAGCACAGATAGGAAATTAATGGACCGATAATACCATAGCTAACCAAGTAAAATACTGGTCCAAGTGCATTTCCTCCAGCTGCTAAGCCCATCCCGATTGATAATAGGATTGGAACAATAATTCCTTGAATAATCGAATCGCCAATTCCGGCCAAGGGACCCATCAAGGTTGTCTTGATATTGATCGGCATTTCTTCCGGCACATCGCCGCCTAACGCAATTTCCTCTTCTAATGAAGCCACGATTCCGTTAATTAATTGTCCCGTTTGTGGTTCAGTATTATAGAACATCGAATGACGCAGCAGCAGTCTTCGTTTGGCATCAGGATCATTTTTATAATACTTTTCAGCAAAAGGTAAGTAAGAAAATGCCCAGGCATGTGCCTGCAGTTTTTCATAACTCATGGAAGATAAATGGGTGAAACCCCAGCGTTTCCAAATTTGCCGTAATTCTTTTTTACTTAATCGTTGTTCAACCTTTTCCATCACTTTATCCTCCTAGAATAAGTCATCGTCTTCATATGCGACATCCGCTGCTGGTCCGGCATCAACCACTGGTGCAGAATTGCTTCCACCATTGCCTGAACCTTTCCCGGTGCTTAAATAAACAATATAAGCAACCATTGCTGCCAAGAAAACTAACGCAATCATGTTTAATTTTGCAAAAGCCATTAAAACAAAACCTGCGAAGAAAAAGACTAAATGTATTTTATCCTTGATAACAATCCCCATCAACATTGCAATTCCTAAAGCCGGCAGCACCCCACCTAAAACCGAGATGGTATCTGTAACTACTTGCGGTACATTTGACAGCAGCCAGTCTACTAAGCCTCGGCCGAAGAAAATTGCCGCAAAAATTGGTACCGCTCGTAAAAGGAACGTCGTAATTTGAGGATAAACTACATGATTCAATGTAATTCCGCGATCATCAATGTTTTCCGCTGCTTTTTGGGCACGCGTATTCCAGAAAGAATATAAGGCCATCCGAGTATTATAAAAAATAAGTCCGAAGGTTTGGCCAATTAAAATCGATAATGTTACTGCCACGGCCGGATCCTTAGTAGTTGCCAAGGCTAAACCGATACCGCCGTATGCCGCATAGGTGATCTCACTATTAGTAGCTCCACCAGTTGACAGGTTTGCTATGAATACTGCCTGAACTGCTAAACCGCACAAGACACCTGCTTGCACATCACCAAAGGCAATTCCCGTCAACAAGCCTGCAACTAACGGACGACCAACCACGTAAAACCCGCCGCTCATACCGAATAACCAAGGACTTTCAATCGCTCCTAAGTAACAAAAAATTCCCGTTAACAGTGCTGGTAAAAACAAACTTCCTTCCATCTTCTTTCCTCCTCATTCCTGTAGTTAATCCTTTAACGAATTGTATTTTTCCTTCATAACCCTCCAAGGTTTCGTTTCATCATCCGGCAGCAGCTGGAAGCCAATCTCAATTCCCTGCTGATCCATGTATTCAAAGGCATCATAGTCCTTTTGATCAATCGCTACCGTCCGTCCCAATACCTTCGCTCCTTCACGAGTGTTCATAGGTCCGACATTCAGCTTCTTGCCAAAATCTACGCCCATCTCAACTAATTTGGCAAAGGTTTGCGGAGAGTTGCTGATGAGAAAGAAATCTTTCGTTGAATTTTTACCTTTAGGAATACTTTCAACTGCTTGCTCTGTCGTGTAAACACCTAATTTTAAATTGCCTGCTGCTGCTTTTAATACCCGCTTACGCAAGTCATCCTGTGCAATGTCATCGCCAACTACCAAAACACCTTGCACCGAACGTGCTTTGGTCCAACGAGTAGTCGTTTGACCGTGAATTACTCGATCATCAATTCTTGCTAATGTAATTGTCATGATATATTACCTCCAAATTTTTATTTTTCTCTCTTACTCACTTATTTATTACCTCTTAACTATCACTTATAACGAAAAAGTTGTTCACCCCAGCTAAAACTCGATGTCGTCTTCTGAGTCATCTGCATCAATACCCGCAACACCAGCTTTTCCAGTTGATAAAGCTAATTCGTACAGCACATCTAGCGTGCTGGTTTCCAACGCTAATCCAGCTTCAATCAGCATCGGTAGATTTAATCCTGCCACCACCCGGACTCTTTCAGGATGATTAAGATAGTAATTCAGAGCTTCGTTATAAGGTGTTCCTCCCTTTATGTCAGTAATAACTAACACTTCTTTTTCTGACAGTTCATCCATTTTCTGTTGAAAAATTTGAGTAAACGTTCCTATTCCCTCATCTGTTAGGCTGATAGCCTGGATCTTTTCATTGATTCCGGCTATCATTTGATAGCTGTTCAATATACCTTGACAAAACATACCATGTGTAACTAACATAATGTGCATTCTGCTGATTCATCTCCTTTTATGTAATAACATTTTAAAGCATATCCAAATAATACCTTGATAAGAAAGCGATGTCAACATCTAAATGTAATTATTTTTTGTCTTGACAACTGTCAAATTCTACTTTATGATCATTTATGTAATAACATAAAGGAGGAAAAAGCATGACAACTTATTCAATTGACCAATTAGCACAAATGATTGATCACACCAACTTAAAACCTTACGCATCCCGGGAGGATATGAAGACCCTTTGCCAAGAAGCAAAAGCTTACCACTTTAAAATGGTAGCAATTAATCAGGTACAATCCGCACTTTGTCGTGACTATTTAGCTGGCAGTGATATTGAAATTGGTGCAGCCATCAGCTTTCCACTTGGACAAACTTCTATTACTGCGAAGGTTTTCGAAACAAAAAATGCGATTGAACTCGGGGCAACTGAGATCGATTATGTCATTAACCTAACAGAAGTGAAGACAAAAAATTGGGATTATTTGAAGGATGAGATGGCACAAATCGTGGCAGTTTGCCGAGAAAATCAAGTTGTTTCAAAGGTGATCTTTGAAAATGCCTACTTGTCAGATGAAGAAAAAATCGCGCTATGCAAAATTGCGAAAGAAGTCGAACCTGATTTTATTAAAACGTCGACTGGTTTTGCTCCAAGCGGTGCAACCTTTGAAGATGTTAAGCTGATGAAGGAACAGGTTGGTCCCAAGGTGAAGGTAAAAGCAGCAGGTGGGATTCGTGATGCCGAAACCTTCAAAAAAATGCTGGCCTGCGGTGCAGAACGGATTGGAACCAGTTCGGGACTTACGATCATTGATACCTTTAAGGAAGAAGCCGTGAATGGCGAAATTACTATATAGAAGAAACCCGATTGACGGAAGCTATTGTTCTGTCAGTCGGGTTTTGTTGTATGTTGTCTAAATGATTATTCGACTCGCCAATGCTAAATTTTATTTCAATCACAGCGATTAGGTGACCGCTTGCACTATCAAATGACAATTAATATCCATAAATCGGCAACCAACTAGCTTCTTCCTCCCGCGATACTTGATCTTATTTTTCTTGTACACCTATCCATTCTAGATCGAACAAAAAACAATAGTTGACAAAGTCCACTAAAAATTCTATGCTTGATCTAACACAAAAGGAGCGATAACCGTGACTATTGAAAATATCCGGCAGTTCAATCGCTACTATACTCGGATTCTAGGCGTATTTGACAAGAAAGTCTTTAATCTGGACTATTCCATGATTGAAATGCGGATTCTTGGTGAGATTGCCCGTAACAAAGGTACTACCGCCAATCATTTAGCAAAATTCATGCGAATGGACCGCAGCTATTTAAGCCGCATAGTCAATAAGTTGGAAAAAGTCGGCTATATTACGCGACAAAACGATCCGGCGGACAAACGAATTTTTCGGCTGTTTCTTACTGATAAAGGAGAAACTCTGAACAGTTTCATTGAAGAGCAGTCGGATAAGCAGATCTTAGAGCTGCTTCACTCCTTGGATGCCGAGGAAATTACTCAGCTGAAAACAGCTATGGGCACGATTGAAACAATTTTGAATCAAGTAGTTCCCAACGAAATGGAGGAAATGTAATGCTATCATTTGAAAACGATTATTCTGAAGGTGCTCACGAAATGGTGCTGAAGCTATTACTAGAAACCAATATGCAGCAGGAATCTGGTTACGGAACTGATACCTTTACTCAACTTGCGAAAGAGAAAATCAAAGAACAATTAGATTGTCCAGAAGCAGAGATCAAGTTCTTAGTCGGTGGAACGCAAACCAATCAGATTGTGATTACTGCACTTTTGAAAAATTATGAAGGTGTTTTGGCAGCCGATACCGGACACATCAGCACTCATGAAGCTGGAGCAATTGAATTTTGCGGCCATAAAGTATTAACGCTGCCCCATAACTTAGGAAAGATTAATGCCGATCAGGTCAGAGACTACGTGGAAACTTTTTACGCCGATGGCAACCACGAACACATGGTGGCACCCGGAATGGTTTACATTTCTCATCCAACTGAGTATGGCACCCTCTATTCGATGGAAGAACTTGCATCACTTTCAGCAGCTTGTCGAGAGTTTGAGATTCCACTTTATTTGGATGGGGCTCGTTTGGGTTATGGATTGATGAGTGAGGAAACAGATGTAACGATGGCTGATATTGCGCGTCTATGTGATGTCTTCTATATTGGCGGAACTAAGGTCGGTGCTTTATGTGGCGAAGCATTGGTTTTCACCAAGAATAATTTGCCGAAGCATTTTGTTTCTATTATTAAGCAGCACGGGGCGCTTTTAGCCAAAGGCCGTTTATTGGGAATTCAATTTTTAGCCTTGTTCAGTGATAATTTGTATTTTGATATTAGTCGACATGCGATTGAAATGGCGCAATTATTGAAGGAAGGCTTTACGCAAAAAGGTTACCAAACCTTAATTGATTCGCCAACGAATCAGCAGTTTATTATTCTAGAAAACGAAAAGTTGAAGGCTTTACAGCAACAAGTTCGCTTTTCTTTTTGGGAAAAGTATGATGATACTCATACGGTCGTGCGTTTTGCTACCTCGTGGGCGACCACAAAAGAATCTGTCGAGCAGCTGCTAGCACTGATTTAACCCATAAAGAAACCTCTGGAAATTAATAAAGAATTTATTTCGGGGAGAATCGTAGAACCCTTTACCAAAACTAATTGCAACAGATTTTCGAACAAAAGCTGTCACAATTTTCTTAACAGAATAATGTGACAGTTTTTTGCTATACAAATTTTTAACTTAAAATTCTCTACGAAAAATTCGATGATGCTAACCCATTTTTCAACTAACTAAATAAACAGATAAGACAGAAGAGGTTCAAACCATCCATAACTATCAAATTCGTGTGCAAAATGGATTCTCGAATAGAGTTGAAGAAGTCTGCTTAATCGTTTTTCTATACTGGGTGTACTGTTTAAGATCACAGTACTATCATTTTAATCGTAGATATTCCATAACTGTTTGAAGTGTTGAAGGTTTAACCGATCAATTTCATCTACAATAATTAAAGCAATTCCCTCATATTCATCACTCGCCAATCCTTCGTCTTCTATTCCCTCATGTTCAATTTAATAAATTATCCAAGCTAAACCAATCCTAAAAATATACTCATTGAGATTTATAAAGATAAGTTGCTTAAGTAGACTGTTTGAGAACCAACTATCTTTTTCCAGACCTAACAAGCAAAACTTCTTATTAGTGATGCACTCTCAGCAATGAGTGATCCATAATGGACTTTCTTTCTATGCAATTGTTGTTTTATTTCCGCATAACTGTGGACACAAACATAGCCATACTGAATTTCCCCAGCTGATTTCCATTTTTTTATATCTTCCTTCCAATGCTCATTTTTTTCTTCTATAACTATTCCCATCTTTTTTGACATGGATAATTCCTCCTAATTTAACGGTTCATTTTTGAGGGATGGAAATAAAGATATAAATTTATCCGAAATTAACGTTTCTGTTTTTTTATCCGAAATAAATAAACTTATTGATACAAAACAAACATTAATGTATACTCATATAGTGATAAAAGCCCTAGTTATTTAGTATCCTTACTATCAATTAATAAAAAATAAAAAAAGATTCTTTGATTGTGATATACTCCCCTATCTATGATAAGGAAATAATTAAATCCTAGATAAGGGACTTTTTCACGGGAGAAGAGTGAAACTCAGTCCAGAGAATTGTTTGAGATTGAACCACAAAATTGGTCTAACAAGTACCGCAAAGCAAACTCAGATTGATCTGTCTGCTCTCAAAAGATGATGTGTTTTATATAAGGATGGAAGTCCCACTGGTCATCTCGCTACGAGGAAGAATAAAAATTGTCTTAGAGAATGAATACTGGCGGCCGTACCAGATTATTTTACAAGTGGAGGCAGTCAAGAGGATTCGCTGAAGATTGTGTTAGACTGTCTAACCCGCGATAAGGACTATGGCAATCAAGTACCTAGTGTCGTGCTGGAATTAGAATAAAGAGAATGAATACCATATGTTATTTAGGTGCCAGATATATTGCATTAATTTACAAAGTCCATTTATTTTCGTTCCTATGTGGCGCCTATATAATTTTATATAAATATTTCCATTGATGATAAAAGGGGTGCTATTGATAAAGTGAAAAGAAAGATATTATTTTTATTTTTAGGTATATGCGGTATTTTTAGCATGATGACTCAAAATGTTTGGGTAGTTCTGGCGAATGAGAAAGAGAATAATTCAGAAAAAGTGTATGCTGGATATTTACTCTCTACGGAGCAAATATCCAGCATACCAGAAATTAACTACACAGAACCGGTCAATAATTCCGAGCAGCAAGAAGACATTGACAAAAATGCAAAAATAAATACGACAACTGGAGAAAATGAAGACCAATCATTCCCATGGCAATACTATGATGACGAACAGGGCGGTCTTGTAGATTCGGAGTTAATTTTGAAGCTATCAGGTGATGGAACAACACTTTACGTTCCTGGAGGTACGATTGTTAAACCTCAAAGTTTAGTGAACCATTTATATGAAAGAGGTCTTGACCCTGAAAAAGTTACGAAGATTATAATAGAAGGCCCTTTAACTATTCAGGGAATTGCGAGCTATTTATTCGCGTTTTGGACCAATGTGCAACACATAGAAAATATTGAGAATGTTGACATTTCAAATAACTCTACTAGTTACGGACGATTGGATAGTGTTTTTTCTGGTGATTTCAATCTGCAAGAATTAAATTTGTCTACATGGGATTTAACTAATTATGACTCAGATCAATCGGGGTTCTTTGGTGCTTGTTGGAGCTTAAAAAAATTGGTTTTAGGTCCTAATTATAAAACAAGCACAGCGCAATTATTGACTGATCCGCCACAAGACAATCCTGCTTATACCGGTTTTTGGCGAGCTGTCGGGGATGGGACAGAACATCGTCCTACAGGTAAACGATGGACAGCTACTGAGTTTATGAGTTCAAAAGTTAATAATAACACCGTAGGAGAAGAATGGGCAGATACACATGTATGGGAACCTGTTCCTGCCAAAATCATAGTAAATTACCAAGATACTGACGGAAATAAAATCCATGAACCAGTAGAAAATACTGACAGAAATGTTAGTGAAGAGTATGATGTAACAACACCAGAGTACAAACTTAATATTCCTGGTTATACTCTAGAAGATACTGAACTACCTGAAAATGCAGTTGGATCTATTGAAAATAACGAACCCATAGAAGTCACCTATATTTATAACAAAAATCCTGATATCCCTTCTATCTTAGGTAAAGAGGTCACCGCTAAATATCAAGATACCGATGGAAAATCCATTCATGAAAATGAAGTGTTTTCCGGTAACATTGGCGAGAGTTATACGACTAAAAAGTTAGATATTGATGGATATTCCTTTAAAGAAATCAATGGAAACCCCGCTGGTGTCTTTACTGATCAAGAACAGATAGTCACTTATATCTATAACAAAAATTCTGATATTCCTTCTGTCTTGGGTAAAGAGGTCACCGCTAGATATCAAGATACCAATGGAAAAACCATTCATAAAAATGAAGTGTTTTCCGGTAACATTGGCGAGAGCTATACGACTAAAAAGTTAGATATTGATGGATATTCCTTTAAAGAAATCAACGGAAACCCCACTGGTGTCTTTACTGATCAAGAACAGATAGTCACTTATATCTATAACAAAAATTCTGATATTCCTTCTATCTTAGGTAAAGAGGTCACCGCTAAATATCAAGATACCGATGGAAAATCCATTCATGAAAATGAAGTGTTTTCCGGTAACATTGGCGAGAGTTATACGACTAAAAAGTTAGATATTGATGGATACTCCTTTAAAGAAGTCAAGGGAAACCCCACTGGTGTCTTTACTGATCAGGAACAGATAGTCACTTATATTTATAGCTTTGATAGATTTGCTGAACTTAGTGAGAAAGCTACTATAATGCAAAACAACAAAGAGCTACCAAAAACGAATAGTTTAGGTAAATTTACTACAGATACTAGTGCCAATAAAAAATATCCCAATACAGGAGAAATGAATCAAACATATTGGAGCGTTTTGGGTATTTTATGTATTGTTGTCACTTTTCTATTTTACTGGTTTAATAAAGCGAAGGATACTAGTAAATTAAAATAGGAAGAACAAAACTTGCTCCCATATCATTACTCTTATTACTGCGGATAAAATTGGTTCTTCATCTACTTACTTTGTGGATGAGGCCAAGGCCCTCGATGTCATTGTGACAGAGAAGGCTGCACCAGATAATTTGATTATACCGTATCAGCAAGAAGGGATTCAGGTGATTGGTTAACTGAGTATAAAAACCGCCCTACTGTGCTCACAGTAGGGCAGGTGCTCATAGCATCTAGCTCAGATTTTTCGTTTGTACCACATCTTCTACCAGCTGATCAATCACTGGATCTTGCAAGTAATTTTTTAGGGTAATTACTCGCATATTAGGATGTGATTTGCGTGTTCGCTCTTCTAAATCCTGATGAACCACAACTAGGTCACTGTCCGAAGGAACATCTTCAATTCGATAATTTTTAACTTCAATGTCCAAAACTCCAGCTTTTTTCAATTTGTTTTTAAAGGTTGTTGCTCCCATCGCACTGCTGCCCATTCCGGCATCGCAGGCAAACGAAATTTTTGTATAATTAGCTGGAACAGCGGCTTGACCAGCCAATAGGTCTTTTCCTTCTGTTTTCATGGATTTAGATTTCTCAGCAGCAGCTTCAAAAGCATCCTCATCTTCATCCGCCGTTTTATCTGCTTTTAAAATAACTGATGTTACTAAGAACGATACAATCGTTGCTGTCGTTACACCAGCGATTACTCCCACAAAGTTTCCTTTTGGTGTCAAAGCTAAATAAGAGAAAATCGAGCCTGGACTTGGTCCAGCAACTAATCCTGCACCAAACAGTTGGAAAGTGATAATCCCTGTCATACCACCAGCGATCATTGAAAGAATCGTAATCGGTTTCATTAGGACATATGGGAAATATAATTCGTGTATCCCACCGAAGAAGTGGATAATGATTGCACCAGGTGCTGTCCGTTTGGCTGCCTTTTTACCAAAGAAGGAATACGCTAATAGCAAGCCCAATCCAGGTCCAGGGTTAGAAGCCACCATAAAGTAAATGGATTTTCCGGCATCCAAGGTTTGCTGCATTCCTAATGGGTAATACACACCTTGGTCAATTACATTGTTCAAAAAGAGAACCTTTGCTGGTTCGTTAATTATTGACAACAGTGGCAGGAATCCTGTAGCGACCAACGCTTCAATTGCATTAGTAACTGCCTGATTGGCTGCTTGAATTGTGGGACCAATCAGCAAATAAGACAAGACCATTAATAGGAAACCTAGAATCCCAATTGAGAAATTGTTTACGACCATTTCAAAACCAGCTGGAATTTTTCCATCTAGAAATTTATCGGTCTTTTTCATAATCCAGCCGCCTAATGGCCCCACCACCATCGCACCCATAAACATCGGAATATCAGCACCGATAATTAGACCCATTGTACCAAGGGCTCCTAGAACGGCTCCCCGCTGACCGCCAACCATACGTCCACCCGTGTAAGCTAATAATAATGGCAATAAATAACTAACAGTTGGACCAACTAACTCGTTCAGCAACTCATTGGGAAACCAACCTGTGGGGATAAACAACGCAGTCGCAATTCCCCAAGCAATAAAAGCACCAATATTCGGTAAAACCATATTGGTTAAAAATCCACCAAAGGCTTGCACCCTTGCTCTGGCAGAGACCTGCTTTTTATCATTCGACATTTCCATCTATATTCCTCCTTGAGATTTACTCTTCGATTACCGCTAACAACTCTTCTTCATTTTGTATCTCCAACAACGCTTCATATCGTTCTGTATCGCTTAAAATCCCAGCCAAATCAGCCATCAATTCCAGATGTCCATCTGGCGAATTCGAAGCCAATACGAAAAATTGCTCTACAGGTTCTTCTTTCGGAAACATAATCGGCTGCTCCAGCTTCATAAAGCTGATCCCAATGCCGCTACTGCCTAATTCAGGCCGGGCATGAGGCATGGCTATTTTAGGCAGAATAATAATATAGTTCCCGTTGTCTTTTACATTTTGAATCATTGCCTCAATGTAGCTTGGCTGAATGATGCCCTTTTGCAGCAATGGTCTAGCAGCAATTTCAATTGCTTGTTGCCACGTTTCAGCTTGTTGTAGAAACTGGCAATTCCCTTGCAGCTGTTCTTTAAGCATGGCTTTCTCCTTCCAATAAATACTTTTTGTCTTGCTTGGTCGCTTGATAAACCATGTCCAATTCTTCTAATAAAGGACCTTTTATTTGCGATATTTCTGTCGCAGTTAAAGAGAACCCTTTTTCCTGGATCAGTCTTTTCAATCGAACTGCTTCTTCGTCATCAGTATTGCGATACAAATAAGCTGCAGCGATAATTTTTAACCCATTTTGATAGGGGAGATTTAATTCTGCCAAACCTTTTACTGGTGCAACTAAACGATCGTTTGGTTGCAGCTTTCGAATGGGTGAACGACCGACTCGATCCACACTATCAGATAATTGCTGGTTACCATGACGTTTTAAGGTTTTTTCAATAAACTGATCCATTTCAGTCTCTGAGGTTTGATATTTTTTTATAAAATATTGTTTGTTCTCAGCCAAAAATCCTTGAACCACTTTTTTCAAATCGGCATCCTTCATAGCTGCTTGGACAGTAGAATAATCAAACAAAGCACCCAGATAAGCAAAAGCAGCGTGGGCTGCATTGACAATATACAACTTTCGTTCAATGAATGGCTGCATATCGGTAACAAATGTGGCTCCTTTAATTGAAAATTTGGTTGCTGGGTTCCACTGCTGCTGACTAATTACCCATTCAAAATAAGGTTCAACCACTGCAACTGTTTTTCCATCAACCTCTTTTGAAAGGGCCTGGCGGTCTATCGCCGTATCCACGAAGAAAGCATAGTGATCAAAAAGCGCCTGACCACTTTCATCCAGCTGCTCTTCTACAGCCTTCTTCAACAATGAACTGGCATTGATAATATTTTCATTGGCTAAAATATTAATGGGTTGCTGCTGTTCCTTGAATCGTTTTGTCAGAGCTTGTGCTAAAAGTGGGGCAATTCTAGCGAGATTGTTTGCTCCCACCGAAGTTGTAATTAAATCAGCAGTTTGAATTTCTGCTATAACTTTTTCTGGCTCCTTAATTGAATTTAAGGCGTATACTTGATCGATAAACAAAGTAGTTTTTTTCTCAGTCAGCAACTCTACCAAATAGCCCCTGTCTTGATTCAATTGATTAATTAACGGCTGGGCAGTATCTGCATAACAGAGCTCAAAGCCATTGTCATGAAGAACTTGTCCGATAAAGCCGCGGCCGATATTTCCGGCTCCAAAATGAACTGCTCTCATCTTCGCCACCTACTCCAAATTCGCATGATAGCGCCATAGGCCATGCATGTCTATCTCTTTTTCTTCAATCAAGGTTAACGCAATCGAATCGCCCAATAATAGAAGACACTGTTCAAAAAGGCTAGTCATAGGTTGAATAGATGGAATTTCCCCAACTAAATTCAGCTTGGTTTGAACTGGAATTCGAACAAAAATATCGGCATACTCTTTCATGGAACTATTGGGATTCGAACCAATATGAGCGACCATTGCATCGAAGTTCTTCGCTTTTTTTGCAATGGCTAAAGGGAAAGCACTTTCGCCGCTGCCTGATCCTACGATCAATAAATCTTTGGCAGTAATCGCCGGTTCGGTAATTTGACCGACAACCACCGTTTGAATTCCAATATGAGCCAAACGTTTTGCCACAGCCTCTAGGGAAAGCAGCACTCGGCCAACGCCTACGAAGAAAACTTTTTCCGACTGTTGAATCGCCAACATCAGCTGATCTACTTGTTCTTCTGAAATACCTGCCAAAGTAGCAGTTAATTCTTCCGCAATTTTTTGTTCCGATGTTCTAAATGACATTTTCTCTCACCCTAGCCCCTTCTGCAACTGCCTGTAAAACTTTTTCTTTGTTTTCAATCAAGGTCGCACCTTTGACAAATAAGCTGGTACTGCCTAGAACTAAATTATCCGCTCCCGCTTCAACGAGATGAGCAATACTGTCTAAGGAAACCCGACCATCCACCTGTAACTCAACTGCTGGGTTCACTTCTTGAATTCTTGTCCTTAAATCCCGAATTTTTTTGGCGGCATAAGGAACTTGTTTTTCATTTTTATTGGTAGCAAATCCTGGATTAATTAACATCAAACATACCAGATCAATTTCCGGCAGCACATAGTCCAATACTGTTAATGAAGTGGCAGGGTTTAAGGCTATCCCTACTTTTGTTCCAGCTTGTTTGATTAATTGAATGTAGCGATCGACATGTAAGCTGGTTTCGTGATGAAACGTAATACTTTCCACTCCGATTTTCAGCATTTCTTGGATAAAATACTCATTGTCATTAGCCATAATATGGATATCAAAATTCCTTGAGGATACTTCCCGCATCCGTTTAATCGTCTCTAATCCTAAAGGCATGCTGGGACTAAAACTGCCATCAATTACATCAATGTGCAGTGTATCAATTCCGATATCTGCAAGTTCCTGCATTCCTTGTTCTAAATTTACTAAATCAGCACACATAATTGACGGGGACAACTTCACTTGGTTTTTCATTACTCCTGCTCCTCCATTGGAATGTCATGTACAAAAAATAATTCATTCGCGCGCTTAATTAACAATGAACTATTTCTTGATTACACACTCATTGTAAACGCTCCACTAGCACAAGTCAATACAAACATGCATATTTTTGCGCATTATATGCCCGTTTATGCTGATAGAGCGGAAATGAATTGACACAAACCAGCATGCGTGGGAAAATAAAAGCAGCAAAAGATGGAGGAATCAGCCATGTTGAAAGAAGAAAGACAGCAAAAAATCATCGATATTTTAAATATTGAACAAAAGGTTATTGCGAGTGACTTGAGTCAACGTTTTACTGTCTCTGAAGATACTATTCGTCGGGATTTGAAGGAACTGGATAGCCAAGGAATGTTAAAGCGGGTGCACAGCGGTGCATTGCGCGTTGGGCCGCCAATAACTGATTTTTCTTACCGCGAAACCGTTGATAGCGAAATAAAAAGAGTTCTCGCCCATAAAGCACTCCCTTTTTTAAAAGAAGATTCGGTTATTATTATCGATGGTAGTACAACAAATTTAGCCTTGGTAAAAGAAATTCCTCATGACTTTAGAGCCACTATTATTACCAACAGCCCGCCAATTGCAGTCGAGCTGGCACAGCACGCACAAGTTGAGGTAATCAATATCGGCGGTATCTTTTACAAGCAGTCGATGATTAATCTGGGGGTAGAAACTTATAAAAACCTGCAAAACATTCGTGCCGATTTGTACGTGATGGGCATCTACAATATCGACATTGATGCCGGAACCAGCGTCCCAACCGTGCAGGAAGCTGAAATTAAGCAGCAAATGACTCGCGTTTCGACTGAGGTGCTAGGCATGATTACCAATGATAAATTCGGCACCATCAGCAATGCGATTGTCGGACCGGTGGATGATCTGAGCTTTCTGATTTCTGAGGATATTCCCGAGAAGGTTCGGAGGGAATACAATAAGAAGAAGTTGTTGTTGATTGATTGATAAGAAAACACCTGACTACTTAACCCTGCATAAATCGGCAGGATATAGTAGTCAGGTGTTTTTTTGGTTTTTTCGCAGAGTTTAAAGGATCTCTTTGAACAGCTCAATTGTTTCTTCTACAGTTGGCAAGTATGGATTGGCCCCTGCACAAGCATCCAATTGAGCGTTCTCAGCTAATTTTTGTAAATCAACTTCATGAACGCCTAATTCAGACAATTTCTCAGGAATACCGACTTCTTTTGAAAGAGCTTTGATTTGTTCGATGACATAATCAGCACATTCTTGATCGGATTTTCCGGCAGTATCTAAGCCGATGACTTCAGCGATTCGACGGAAGCGTTCAGGTACAACCTTGGCATTTTCCCGTTCGACAATCGGCAGCAGCATGGCATTACATACGCCATGTGGTAAATCATACAAACCACCTAATTGATGAGCCATTGCGTGAACATAACCTAAGCCCGCATTGTTGAAGGCCATCCCTGCTAAGAAAATTGCGTAAACCATGTTTTCTCGAGCATCTAAATTATAACCATCCTTAACCGCAGTTGGCAGGTTGTCAAAAATCAGTTTTACTGCTGCTTCTGCAACTACATTGGTAACCGGAAAAGCTCCTGGGGTAACTAAAGCTTCGATCGAATGAGTCAAGGCATCAATGCCAGTAGCCGCTGTTAAATCAGCCGGCTTGTCTATCATTAATTCTGGATCGTTTACCGACATCAGTGCCAAGCTGTTGCGATCAATCATGATCATTTTCACACCACGATCTTCATCAGTAATCACATAATTAATTGTAATCTCGGCTGAGGTTCCAGCCGTGGTATTAATGGCCACAACCGGCAGCGCTTTTTTGGTAGTTTTATGCATACCTTCATAGTCCTGCATCTTACCACCATTAGTAGCCAAGATAGCAATTCCGCTGGCAGCATCTTGGGGTGAACCACCACCTAATGAAATAATGAAATCACAATTGTTTTCTTTTAATAAAGCTAAACCTTCTTCCACACTGGCAACAGTTGGGTTTGCTTTTACATTGTCAAAAATCAAATATTCTACACCAATTTCATCCAATGGTCTTGTAACCTTCGGCAAAATATCGCTGCTGCTTAAAAATTTGTCGGTAACCAATAAAGCCTTTTTGAAGCCTAGCGGTTTGATGTGTTCACCGATATTATTGATACACCCTCTACCCATGATGTTTGTTGCTGGTACATAAAATACATGTTCTGCCATAAAAATGAACCCTCCATTTTTTAGTTTTTTTTACCTAAACCTTGCGATAGAAAAACTGCTTCCTGAGCAGTTTCCTGTTATTCCAGATTTGCGTGACGTGGAAACATGGTATCTGTGGTTTCATTGACCAATTCCATCAGGGCCATAATCACGGCATCATAGATCAGGAAGCTTAATTGTTCGTAGGATGAACCCATTGGCTGAACTGATTTTCCTACTAATTCCTCATCCTCAACCTTAGGCGAAGCTCCTGGTAAAACAAATTTCACATCAGCCATTTGCCCAATGGTTGAATCAGGATTAATCGTATTTAAAGCGATTTTTACCCCGTTTTTCTGAGCCTTTTCCGCCATCGCTACTAAGCTTTGGGTTTCCCCTGAGCCAGAACCAATAATCAACAGATCTCCTTCATGGGCACTGGTAGTTGTTATATCACCCACGATGCTTACATCAATACCCAAATGCATCATACGATTGGCAAACGCTCGAATCGCTAATCCAGAACGTCCAGCTCCAGCCACGAAAACTTTCTTAGCCTTGGGGATCATTTCTACAAAAGCATTCAACTGTGAACCATCTACTTTTTCCAAGTTAATGCTTAACTCTTTTAGAATCATCTCTGTGTTTTTTTTCACATTCACCATTCTGCTTACCCCTTTTTCAAAGCTTCTGCAATCAGACGTGCTTCTTTAACCGGATCTTCGGCGTTCAAAATACCGCTTCCGACTATCACAATATCGGGATTCAAGGCCATATAGTCATTGATCGTTTTACTGCTGATTCCACCAGCTACTGCTACTTTGACCTCTTTAACATGCTTTTTCATTTCGGTTAAATCTTCTAAAGGGGTCCGACCGGCTGCTTGTTGATCTGCTCCGGTGTGTACTGCAATCACATCCACGCCTAAGCTTTCTACAGCCGGAACGCGAGTTGCTAAATCATC
Source organism: Enterococcus sp. AZ163 (assembly GCF_050498925.1). Classification (NCBI taxonomy): domain Bacteria; kingdom Bacillati; phylum Bacillota; class Bacilli; order Lactobacillales; family Enterococcaceae; genus Enterococcus; species Enterococcus sp. AZ163. Next base: position 457,729 of record NZ_JBIPAO010000003.1, on the reverse strand, counting down.
CACACAAATCATATCTACCATAATTTGTTTGCCTTGTTTGTTGGCTTCTTCTACACAACCTTTAATAGTTAAATCGTCTGTTACTCCTAAGACTGTTACGTATTCTGCTCCTGCATCGAAAGCCAATTGAGATTCATAAGCACCTGCATCCATAATTTTAGCATCACACAATACTTCTAGTTGAGGAAATTTGGCTTTAATTTGACGGACAGCTTCACGACCAGCATCGATAACAAATGGTGTACCCACTTCAACAATGTCTACGTATTCTGCTAATGGTTCCAACTGAACCAATGCTTCTTCTAAGTTTAACTCGTCAATTGCTAATTGTAATTTCATGGTTTATCCCTACCCCTTATATTCTTCTAAAATTTTTTGGAACAACGGTGTATCTTTTTCGATTTTACTAAATTTGCTTAATGCTGCTTCTATACCGTTAGCTTGAATTTCCTGCTGCAGTTCTACTGCTTGTTCATCGGCTGGATTTTCAAATTTCAATAAAGCTGCGATACATTTTGCCAAGGCATCGTTGGCTAGACCTTTTTCAGCTAATTGAACAGCTGGTGCCACTAAGCGGTCAGTTGGATCTAATTTTCTTAACGGTGAGCGTCCGACTCTTAAGACATCATCCATCACAAAGGTGGCCGAGAAACGAGCAATTGATTCGTCGATTTTCTTAGATAATTCCTGTGATGTGAAACCATATTTTTGTTCCAGCAGTTTTGCCGATTCCTCCATTGCTGCAACCGCCGTTGCTTTAATTTCTTGATCCTTCAGGGCATCCTGTACAGTTGGATACTCTTTGACAAACCCCAAATAGGCTAAGGCTGCATGTCCACAGTTGACAATATAAAGCTTTCGTTCCAAATATGGCTGAAGCTCTGCAACATAGGTGGCACCCTTAATCGGTTCTTTACGGAATAATGGTTTTTCTTCAATAACAAGTTCAAAAGCAGAATCAATTTCAACACAGCTTTTGCCATCAACTTCTTTCCCCAAAGCCAAACGGTCTACTGAGGTATTAGCAAATCGGGCAATCTCCGACAATACTTCTTCAGACACATGCTTCAGCAGCACACCTCGCAAAATATCTGAAGCAAACAACGCATTCTCACAGGCAATGACATTAACCGGCAACTGCCCACGGTTATGACGGACATGTAGACCTTTGGCTAAAATCGGTGCAATTCTTGGCAGGTTATCTGCCCAAACTGAGGTTGTAATTAGGTCAGCTTCACAAATAGCTTCGATTACCTTTTGTTCTTCAGTCAGAGAGCTGACTGCTTGGATGTTGTTGATCACCACTTTTCGATTGTCTTCATTTAAGATATACAACTCATAGCTTTGGTCTTGATTCAATTGACGTACCACTTTGTCAGTCACTTCTACAAAGGTAATATCGTAGCCGCTTTTGTGTAGTAAATCTCCGATAAATCCTCGGCCGATATTTCCGGCTCCAAAATGCAATGCTTTCACGTTTAAACCACTCCTTCAAATAATGCAGCAATCTCTTCCTTAGATTGGGCATTGATTAGCTTCTCGATATTTTCTTCTTCACCTAATAGTCCAGCAATTTTTGCCAATATTTCCAGGTGTTCATCATTTTTACCGGCAATACCAATTAACAGCTTGGCTTCCTTATCTGGTCCAAAAGATACACCTTCTGGTACTTGTAGGAAAGACAGTCCCGAATGCTTAATGTACTGTTGAGAGCCGTCCACACCATGAGGAATTGCAACTTGACTGCCAATATAAGTTGAAACAACTTCCTCTCTTTGCAGCATACAGTCGATATAGTTTTCATCGACGTAGCCGTTCTCCACCAGCACCTGACCAGCAGCTTTGATGGCCTGTTCTTTATCGGCTAAGGCAATACCCAATTTAATGTTTTCTAATGGCATGATTTCTTTCATGTTCTTTCACCTCTATAATAATTTTTCGGTAACGTAGTTTTTAATTCGTTCACCCAATAAGTCGCGAATTTTACTTTCTTCACATTGCTCAAATAGTTGAATGGATTCAGGCGTTTCAATAATCAGCATCGTAATCATACTTAACAAATCCGCTACAATGACTTGATCTTTTTTTGGTGATACGACTAAAATCACACTGGTTACTTCCATCAATTCTTTTTCCATAGAGGAGAAAACAATGTTTTTTTCTAAATCAAAAACGATGAACAAGGGCTGCTCAATCTTGTCGGTTTGACAGTGAATATAACCTAGGCGAGTATTTGGGATGCCGAAATACGATTCCAACTTAGCTTGTTCGGCGTAATCTACCAGCAGCTCAGCATCCACTGTATACTTTTTTTCCACCAAGTAAGTTCCTAAGATATTCAAAATCGGCAAATCCTGAAATTCAGGATCAATTTTTATGGTATGAAAATTTTTCAACACCTGACTGCTGTACTTGGCAATTAAGCTTAATTCCTCTAGTTCCGCTGGAAGCTGGGAAACATCCACTGGTCTTTTGGGAATCAACAACTCTTTACGATGGAGTTTACTGAAGCGAATCGTTTCCAACAGCTTTTTGACCTCCGCCAATTCTTTCTTGTTTAGCAGTGGCGAAACCATCACATAATCCTGAACATCCAATGGTAATGATACGGTGGAGAAGATGACATCGTATTGTTCTAAATCTTCTTGGGTTAGCTTAAGAAAACTGACAATCTTTTTTATCTCAATTTCGGGAATTTCGCGGATTAACCGATTCGCTAGCATTTTCGATGACCCCATCCCACTGGAGCAAACCACTAATGCCGTAATTGATTTATCCAAAACCTTGTCTAAGGCCACAGCAAAATGGAGAACTAAAAAACCAATCTCGTCTTCGGGAAACTTGTCTTCTTTAAACACGTATTCTGTCGCAATCTTAATCGTTGAATACAATTTTTCATAGCTGCGGCGAATTTCCTTCAGCATCGGGTTTTTAATGGTAATACCGCTTCTGGTTCGTGCCAAGGCTCGATCCAGATGTTCAAATAAGGCCTTTTGCAGATGGGCATCCGTCCGTAACCGACAGCCCATACTAGTTTCCACAAAGACAATGAAATCATGCACCTTGTTGACTAAGTCCAGCTCTTGAATATCCTCGGAAAGCTCCAAGCTTTGGAAATTATTATTAATAGAGATTAACCATTCCAAATAATTTTCTTCACTTTCGCTTAAAGTAATTTCAAAAGTCTTTTGGATCAGCTCCTTGAATTCCTGATAAATTTCGATGGGACGGTCTTTGTGTTTGACCATATTGTCTAAATAATAATTGTTGCTGTGATCCCAGTTAAGTCGTTTAACCATGATAGAAATCAGGAAAACGTAATCCTGAAACATGGTATCCGTCACTTGAATCCGGTGTTTTTGGAACAACTGTTCCAAAAGCTGGAAGCTTCTTTTAATGACCGAATGATAGTGAGTATCACTCAGCAGCTTAAAATAGATTGAACTGCTTCGCTCCTGTTCGATCCAGTGAACTAGCTCCACAAAAGAAATATGGTCGCGGAAAATATTGGACAGCAACACTCGTTTTTTCGTTTCGAAGCCAGTGATTAGAAAGCCGTCTCCTTTTTTTACAACTAAGTCCAGATCATAGAAGTCTAACTCTTTTTTTATTTGCTGCAGGTCGTTGCGAACCGATTGAACCGAAACATTGAGGGCTTCCGCAAAATACTGAGCCTTCACATATTCCTGTTCATGCAGCAAGTAGAAGAGTGTCGCGTTGATTCGGTCCTCCGTTGTTAATTCATAATCTTGATCCTCACCCTCGAACAAAGTATTCAATGCAGTTACTTCTGTTGAAGAACCCGACAGTTTCATCCCTTTTCCAGCTTCATTGATTACTTTTAGACCGTAATGCTCCACTGCTTCATACACTTCCTCCAGCTGACGATAGACCGTCCGATTGGTCACGTTCAAGTGCTCTGCAATCTCATGTACCGAAACATAACTATTCAAATTTTCCATTAGTAGTCGCAAAATCTCTCTTGTTCGAGGAGTAATGATCATATTAATCACCTATTCATCTTTTAATTTCTTAACGATGGCGTCATATTCGGCACCATCCATAAAGGCACTCAAGGTTAGATATTGAATGTTGGGTTTATCTTTATTGTTTTCCATGGCCCGATCCAACAAATCCTGATGGGTAATTACTAAGTCGGCATCATCTGGGATATTATTGATGGATTTATTGATAACCTCCATATTTAGCATGGCCTTGTTAACCTTAGTCTTCAGCATTGAAGCCCCCATAGCACTAGAACCCATTCCGGCGTCACAGGCCACCACAATTTTATGGATTCGACTTGGATCGATTTCTCCAGTGATTGCTTGACCAGTCTGAGCGCTTGCAACAGCATGCTCTAGAGCCGCTCCGTCATTGATTGGTCCCACTTCGGTTTCGATCAGTTCTTCAGTATCGTCCACCATAGTTTTGTCGCGTTTCAGCAGGAAGCTGGCAATTAGGCAGGAGACCCCCATTCCGGCGAAGTAACCGACAATATTTACAATGAAGCTGCCTCTCGGTGTCATTAATAGAAAAGCGATGATACTTCCTGGTGACGGTACCGCTACCGTTCCGCCGCCGAAGAACTGGAAGATGGTTAGTGACGTCATACTTCCAAAAATTGGAGCCAAAACTAAGATTGGTTTCATCAAAATGTACGGGAAGTAAACTTCAGCGATTCCTCCAAACATTACGATAATGGTAGAAGCCGGCGCCGTTTTCTTAGCCACCCCTTTACCGAAGAAACAAAAAGCCAGCATAACGCCTACCAATGGACCACTATTTCCTTCAACTAGAAATAAAATTGATTTACCTGTTTCCACCACCTGTTCAATTCCCAATGGTGACATGATTCCATGATTGATTGCATTGTTTAAAAACAACACTTGAGCTGGGGCAACAAAGATACTAGTTAAAGGAATCAGGTTCTTGTCAACAAACCAGTTCACTCCAGTTGATAGGCCTGATAAAATGACATTGAAAATTGGTTCAATGGCAATTAGACCCAGGATCATCAGTATGCCACCCACAATACCGATTGAGAAATTGTCTACCAGCATTTCTAAGCCTGGTTTAACTTTTCCTTCATACAATTTATCGACCTTACGAATAATGATGGCAGCGACAGGTCCCATGACCATGGCTCCCATCAGCATCGGCATATCCGATCCGATAATAATACCCATCGTTGCAACGGCTCCAATTACTCCACCTCGTCGGTCATATACGTTTGCACCTGCTGTGTAGGCAATTAATAATGGCAGCAAATATTTGATTGAAGGGTCTACCAACTGACCCAATGTCTCATTAGGAAACCAACCGGTTGGGATGAATAAGGCTGTAATTAATCCCCAAGCGATAAATGCGCCAATATTGGGCATAATCATCGAGCTTAACATGCTGCCGAATTTTTGTACCTTCGTTTTCCAATCAACACTTTTACTTGGAACGGAAACTTTACCTTCCATTGAATATCCTCCTTAACGAATCATTTCATTTAGTTGTATAAGCGCTTTCTACATACTTATCATAAGTTGTTTTACGCCCCGAGTCTATCGTTGATAGTGCTAAATATTTCAGAGGAAGGTGTGACATTTTTGTGCTAGTAAAGCTTATCCTTTTTTAAAGCCTTTGAGATTTACAGAAAAAACAGCTTCTAACTGGAAATCCAGTAGAAGCTGCTTTGCAGAAAGCTATTCAAGATTTTTGGTTAAAAAGTCCAACTACCAAACCTGTAACGATCGTTTTAGCTAAAATAACTATTGCTGAAGTAACAACAGCTAAACTATCACTATGCTTTGCTTAATGAGAATCGGATTTGCTACTAAAAGAAACACATCTTTTGTGATAGAAGAGGCTGACTCAATCCAGTAAAGCATTGCTCTCCTTTTTCCTATTCAAGATTAGCATGTCGTGGAAACATAGTATCGGTCGTTTCATTAACTAAATCCATTAAAGTCATAATCATAGCATCGTAAATCAAAAAACTCAGTTGTTCATAAGAGGAACCCATTGGCTGGACTGATTTCCCCACTAATTCCTCATCCTCAACCTTAGGTGAAGCTCCTGGCAGAACGAATGTCACATCGGCTAGTTGTCCAATGGTTGACTCAGAATTAATGGTGTTAAGAGCCACCTTTACCCCGTTCTTCTTAGCCTTTTCCGCCATCGCGACCAAGCTTTGGGTTTCTCCTGAACCAGAACCGATAATCAGCAGGTCCCCTTCATGAGCACTGGTCGTCGTAATATCTCCCACTGCACTCACATCAAATCCTAGATGCATCATCCGATTCGCAAAACCGCGAATCGCCAACCCGGAACGGCCAGCACCAGCAACGAAAATCTTCTTGGCTTTAGGAATCAATTCCACAAATTCGTTCAACTGTGCACCATCCACTTTTTCCAAATTTGTCGTCAGTTCCTCCAAAATCATAGCTGTATTCTTTTTAACATCTATCATTTGTCTGACCCCTTTTTCAACGCTTCAGATATCCTGCGCGCTTCTTTTATCGGATCTTCTGCATTCAAAATTCCACTGCCAACAATAACAATGTCTGGCTCAAGTGCTAAGTAATCATAAATGGTATGGCTGCTGATACCACCAGCTACCGCGACTTTAACTTTTTTTACATGCTTTTTCATTTCTGCTAAATCCTGTAAAGGCGTCCGACCCGCGGCTTGTTGATCCGCTCCAGTATGAACGGCAATCACATCAACACCCAGACTTTCTACAGCAGGAACTCGAGCAGCCAAATCCTCCACGCAAATCATATCTACCATAATTTTCTTGCCTTGCTTGGTGGCCTCTTCCACACAACCTTTAATGGTTAAATCGTCAGTTACTCCCAACACGGTTACATATTCAGCACCCGCATTGAAAGCCAGCTGTGCTTCATAAGCACCTGCATCCATAATTTTGGCGTCGCATAAAACCTTTAGCTGTGGGAATTTTTTCTTGATTTGACGAACGGCTTCTCTGCCGGCATCAATTACAAAAGGAGTTCCTACTTCCACGATATCAACATATTCAACTAAGTCTTCCAACTGAACCAAGGCTTCTTCTAAATTTAACTCGTCAATTGCTAACTGTAATTTCACGTTCTGACCCATCCTCCTATCCTAAAAATCCAAGCGCTTTTCCTAAAATACCAACACCAAAAATGACGAAAATGATCAACAACGGACTTACATTTTTCTTCAATAGCCATGACACAAATAAGGTTAAAATTAAGGCTAGCATTCCCGGCATAATACTATCTAAAATGTCTTGAACCGTTTGGGTAACAACCTTCCCATCTTCGCCGGTAATTCTGGTAGCCACAATCGGAATATTTATCGTCGTCCACTTACTGACTAAGGCCCCCATAACAAACAGCCCGACAATTGATGCTCCTTCGGTCAGCTTCTTCACACGGTTGCCGGCCATTTCCTTAATAATTTCATTTCCTTTTTCATAGCCGTATTTCAAACCGAAATATTTGGTTGCTAAACGAATGGCATTGATCGATAAAAAGAATAATAGTGGTCCACCAATACTGCCGCTTAAAGCTAAAGAAGCACCTAACGCTGCCAAAACTGGACGAAGAGTCCCCCAAAAGATCGGATCTCCCACACCTGCCAACGGACCCATTAATCCAATCTTCATAGCGGAAATAGATGAGCCGGGCAACTGCTGTTCGCCCACTAAAGCATGTTCTTCTTCCATCGCCGCCGTTACTCCAAAAATAGGTGCTGTCAGCCAAGGATGAGTATTGAACCATTCCAGATGCCTCTTCAATGCAGCATTTCTTTCCGGTCCCGGCTGGTAAAAACGTTTGATCGCTGGAATCATAGTGAAGCAGTACCCCATTGCCTGGACTCGCTCAAAGTTCATTGATCCTAAAAGAAAATTTGACCGCAGAAACATGCTGTTGATATCTTTTTTAGTTAATCCTTTTTGTTCCATCTTCGTTCCTCCCCTTACATATCCAGATCATCATCTAAATCATCATCGATCATTCCGGCATTTGCAGTTGCTGTTTGGACTACCATTTCTTCATTGCGGTATTTCAATTGCAGGAATAAGAAGGCCATACATAATCCCAAACCGCCAAAGCCAACTAAATTAAATTCTGTAAATGCTGCAAACAGGAACCCAATATAGAAAAATGGTTTTAAGTGAGGAACGTCCATCATGTTGATTACCATGGCGTAACCAACTACAACAATAATTCCGCCACCAATTTGTAATCCACCAGTGATCACTTCGGGAATTTGACCAAGGAAATTCCGAACTGCTTGCGCGTTAATTAAACAAATAATCAAGGTTGGAATCATCACCCGCAGTGCCTGCAACCCCATGGCCGTCACATGCATAATTTCAATTCCTTTATAATTGCCGTTTTCAGCATACGTATCCGCGCGGTGAATAAAAAATACTGTAATCGTTCGAACGAAAATGGTTAAGGCCTGACCGGCTGCTGCCAAAGGTACAGCAATAGCAATTCCTTCCCCAACACCCTGATTAGCCGTAATAACTAAAATGGTTGAAATAACTGAAGCAATCGCTGTGTCTGGAGCCATAGCCAGCCCGACATTCATCCAGCCCAAAGCCATCATTTCTAATGTTCCGCCTAAAATAATGCCTGTCGTCACATCCCCTAACACTAAACCAACTAAGGTACAGGCAACTAAAGGACGATGTGTTTGCGCTTCATCTAAAACACTGCCCACACCCGTGATACCTGCCACTATCATTAACAGAATAATTTGAATGACACTCATTTTTACAACTCCTCACTTTTATTTGTTTAGCTCATTTTTCAGCGTACGGATAAAATCAACACTTTGATCTCCTGGCAATTGTCTTAATTCCAATTTTACTCCCAACTGATCCAGCTCTTTGAAAGCTTCGATATCTGAATCCTTCACACTGACTGCTTTCGTTATTTGCTTGCGGTCGGTTTCAAAACGCATGCCGCCGACATTTACTTCCTTTATGTCGACCCCCTGCTTAACCAAACGAACAATATCTTCAGGATTTTCAAACAGCAGCATTGCTTTGGCATCTGCGTATTTGGGTGATTTATACGCACGAGCCATTTTATCAACGCTGACCGCACTTGCTTTAATATTTGATGGTGCTACTGATAAAACTAAGGTTTTACGCATTTCATCACTGGCTACCGCATCGGATACTACAATAATCCGGTCTACTGGTCGCAGTTTCACCCACTTGGTTAAAACCTGCCCATGAATAAACCGATCATCAATTCGTGCTAATTCAATTTTCATAACTCATCATCCTCCAAATCTGTATGCGTTATTTTGCTGATTTCCTCCGAGAAAACCTTGGCGCTGCTTTCTCCAGCCGTTTTAGCTACCTTAGTTAATTCAACTAAAGCTTGATCCTTTTGCGCTGCAGTCTCCAACAACATCGGTAAATTTACCCCCGTCACAACATCACAATTCTCCTGTCCAAAAATCAACTGAGTAGCCGCGTTGTATGGCGTTCCCCCATAGATATCCACCAGAAACAGAATTTCTTCCTCTGGGAATAAACGGAGCTGCTCATGATATTTCTCCTGTAACTGAGGAATTCCCTCTCCTTTTTTAAATGGAATGGCTTTGATTTTTTCGTCGGTACCAAAGACCATCTCAAAGGCATCCAGCAAACCCAACGAAAAATCTCCATGCCCACTAACAATGATTACTGACATTTTTTCGCTCCTTTCTTTTTCAGTTACTTAATTAATAGCAATTTACGTGCCAAAATGGTTGTATCAATAAAAAATGCATTGACTGAGTGCTTTTTTTGACAAAAAACAAAGTGTATCAAACGGAAATTGATACACTTTGTTCACTGCTATTCAGGTTTGATACTACTTCAACTGATCTCTTTTACTATTTCAGCGATAAACAATTTCTCATCCCGTGACAAAACTAAATCCAGCTTCTGCTCAACACTAGCAATACTTTTTTCCACTTTATGAAGGTATTCCTCTAACAATGGGGTAACCTCCTCTGAGTATTCTAGGGAATTTCCCTTGATCACCCGCTCAAAAGCAAAGGAAGTATGGACGACCATTTTCAAAATGGTCGAATTCGAAAAAGCAGCTTCACTATAGCTTTCCAGATCACTCATCCATTGCAGCAATAAATCAGTGATATGAATTGGATTTAAATAGACTAAGTAAGAGCGCAGGGTTTCTTCACAAAGATCTTTAATCAGCATGCTGCCATTGGGCGAGTTGTCTGATGGCAGACTAGACAGATCCTCTCCCGAAACAATTGACCGCAACAACTGCTCCCCCTGACCCTCGATCAAAGCCTCCAGTGAAATAAACGGACAATCTACTTCGGGATCTTTGGTTCCCACTGCTGCCATAAGTTCGTATCGTTCAACCAGTACTGGAATCTTCTGCTTCATCTCTAAAGCCGAAACCGTCAGCACTTCAATTACTTCGCTGCCATTCCGTGAAATAATACTGTTAATCATTTGCTCTAGCTTCTTAGCCGTTCCTTCTCCAGACATACAAATCGATAGAATTGCCTTCGGACGCTGACTACGGTCTTCATAGAGCTGCAGCGAATTCATAAAATCCTTTTTGACTGAACTATAAATAGAGTGCAGATCAAAATTGGTGTAACTGATTTTTCTGACTACATCTAAGACAACCGCTGTAGTAACATTGGGGATCGAAAGTACTTTCACTCCCGTCTCCTTCTGGATTTTCTTATCCATAATGGCTAGGGATCCCATGTCCACCAGCAGCAGCACTCCTTTACCATTGTCAATTTTACTGACCTTTTCACACAAAATAGCAATAATTTCAGCTGGAGACACCGTCAAAGGCATGTCTACGGCCTCAATTGGTGCATAGCCCAACAATTCCGTAGCCACATCCACCATTGAAGTTGCCGTGGAGTTGCCGTGGGTTACAACCAGTGCACTAACCTTTTTGACCGTCTCCAACGAAATTATCGAAGAAAGCAGCATGGTATAATACACCACTTCGATTTCTGGCAAATGAATATCGTATCTTTCCTGCAGCGTTTTACAGATGGTCAAGGCTGCCTCATATTCCTTTTTGTTCGTATCGATAATCTCCTTATGACTAGTTGAAAGAGACAAATTGGTTTTTTCCCCTCTTTTCAAATAGGCATCCAAATGCATGCCCACATAATAATTAAAACGCCGATCAAATTTTCGATTCAACTGTTGTTCAGCCTGCTCTTTTAGTACATCCACAATTTTCGTGATTTTAGGATTAACGAATTTCTGCAACGAATAGTTAGGTGAATCTTTTTCAACGACATTGCGAATATGGATATGCAGATCAGTCAAAATGTACTGATAAATATCCTCCTGAGAAACTCCCTCCTCCCGCAGAATTTTGACTTTTTTTTCAATGGATTCGTAAATATTAAAGTCCGCATCCTCATGATTTTCTTCTTCATCGTTCGTAGGATAGACCAATGTAACCACATCTAAATAGTCTGAAATGTCTTTGGTGCCGATCATGTTGGAGCGGCTGGTCATCCACTCCTGACCTACTTGACTGGGCAAATCCTGTACGTGAATCTCAATTTTATCTTTTGAATTAAGATTATTTACAAAGGCCTGCGCACAAACCAGCTGGACCTGCGATTTTAATTGCCCCACATTGCCAAAGTTAGCACTTGATAGTAAAACATTCATGACATCAATATCAATACTGAGAGTTTTCTCAATTCGTTTGGCTTCAATTCTAAACAGATACTTCAACAATTCAATTTTTTCCGGCAGCGAGCGTTTAGATAAAGGTGGAATTTCAATCGTCATAGGAATACGGCGGGTAAAGGTAGATAAAAGCACGGAAGACGGATTCTCGGTAGTGGCAAAAATAATCAGCACATTGGCGCTGCGGCTCTTTCCACTTTCACCTAAACGGGAAAAAGTTTTATTATCTAGAAAGTAAAATAGCATTTCCTGTCCCTCGGGGGGAAGGCGGTGAACCTCATCCAACAGTAAAATCCCCCCATCGGCTTGTTCAATTAACCCACTTTTCTCAGAAGCAGCCCCGGTAAAGGCTCCTTCAACATAACCAAACAACTGCGACATTAACAGCTGAGGGTTGTTGTAATAGTCTGCACAATTAAAGGTGATAAATGGATTCCCCTCGCCAACAATACCAGCATATTGCGCATATTGAAAAACCTTCTTCGCGAAAAATGTTTTACCTGAGCCAGTCGGTCCCAATAAAAGCATGTGCAAACCATTAGGTGGATAGTGAATCGCGGCCTTCGCTTGAGAGATTGCCTTCTTCAAACTATCATTGTGGCCAATCACCAATTGAAAAGGATCACTCGCACGTTTGCATACTGACTTATTTGTCGGAGAAATTTTAACCGGTTTTTCATCATCTAAACTGACGAAATCCTCAATTTCGAAATTCATGTCGGAGATTTCCATTAGATGATTGTTCAATAAAATTTCTAGTGGGATGTACCTTACAGGATAAGACTTAATCTTTACAACTCGTTCATCTCTAACCAGTTTATTCAGTTCTGCACTCACATTGGAACGGGCGATTTCTAAGGCTTGAGAGACTTCCTTAGCCGTACTTCCTGCCTGTTTCTGCAAATCTTCCACCCTGCTATCTCCCCATACCTCCAACAGATATTGAAAGATTCGATCAATTCTCTTCATAAGGACGCTCCCAATTCTCTTTAATGAATACTGGCAAACGATTTAGACTTTGACGGTGCCAAGAACTGGCGGAAGCTTTGGGAAAGCTCATCTTCAGTTGCATGGTTTCTCCATTTTCCAAAACAATTGTGGTATTCACCAACAAAATATCTGATAGAATGCCTTTAGTCAGTTCAAAGCTGACAATCTCTTTTTGCTTAAGAAAAAATCCATCAGAATAACTGCCGCTTTTTTCATTATACCTGGCAGCAAAAAGAAAATTATCCGACAAATAGATTATATTTGTGGTGGGATTCAGAGAACGAAGATTTAGGGAAATCAAAGAAATTCCGACTGTTTTAGAAGCATTAGATTTAAGCGAGTCCATATAATCGGTAAAAGCACTTTCAGATAATAATAATGCCATTGGTTTATCCTCCGAGTTCTTTTTTATTTTTACGGACATTATATCACCTGAAAAAATGTAAACAAGCTGAAATTTTGCATGTTTGCGTAATATTTTGCACTTTTATGATCATATATCCAAATTTAAGGCCGTATTTGATATAATTATAGCGGCAGCATAACTTACTAGAGGAATAACTTTAGCTCTATGAAAAGCCTCTCACATAGTAACCGACGCAGTTGACAATGAGTCTCCATTATTAAGCGTTCTGACAATAATAACGTAGTAAACAATCACTTCAAAACAAGTACTGTAGCTCAATGCTACTCCTTGTAAAGTGGTCACTTTGCTACCTAAGGCAACAAAATTTTGTTTGACATAAAGCTAAAGCTAAAAATAGACTTGGAAGCTTGTGGGATCAAGCTTTCAAGTATTTAATTAGATAGATTTTGTATTATCGTGTTTTTTTACGGAGGAAAATGAATGAAGAGAGTGGAGCGGCAGCAGCGCATTGTTGAATTGGTAAATGAAGAAAAAAAAGTCTTAGCAAAAGACTTAGCGGCGAAATTAAAAGTCTCCGAGGATACGATTCGCCGAGATTTAAGAGAGTTGGATCAAAAGAAGCTGGTTAGACGGATTCACAGCGGCGCCATTCAGATCGGTCCGCCAGAAACCATGTTCCAATACAGAGTCAACAGCAAAACCAACGAAAAAAATTTATTGGCTAAAAAAGCAGCCTCGCTAGTTCACGAGGACAGTGTTATCTTAATTGATGGTGGAACCAGCAATCTAGCTTTCGCCAAGGCCCTAAACGAATCCTTTCGAGCAACCATTATCACCAACAGTCCGCCAGTCGTAATGGCTTTGGAGATGCACCAGAACTTGGAGGTTATTGTTTTGGGCGGCACTTTAAATCATAAATACATGGTGAACATGGGGCTAGAGATGGCCGATAAAATTGCTAAAATCCGAGTAGATTATTATTTAATGGGTATGTATAACATTGATGCTGTGACTGGTCTAACCGTTCCTACGCTTGAAGAATCGTTGTTAAAAAAATATATGTCAGAATCGTCTATGGAAACCATAAGCCTAGTCACAGAAGAAAAGCTAGACACGATTTCAAATTATGTGATTGGCCCAGTCAGTATGCTGGATACGATGGTTACAACTGGAAAAGACACCAAAGCGTATGCTGAAGCTGGGGTCAAAGTTTGGCAATGTGAGGATGAGTAGCAATTTTAATGAAGGTGAATTGGAAAGCAGTCTCAGTTTAGGCTGTTTTTATTTGTCATTTACTACTAAATTCATACTCAAAAAAAGTTTCTTCAGTCAATCCACATGCAAGGAATTGAATCTTTGTTTAAAGACATCAAGGTTGAGAAGTCCAGCTTACTGGAAAAAAATTCTGTCTTATCAGGGTTGGCTTGACATACTCGAGCTTGGCAGTCTTTCTGTCCAGTGTGAATTTCTAACAGTTTCCTCTGATGGCCCTGCCAGTATTTTGGCAGTCTATTATGATTACCAAGCCTTCCGGATTTACAAACCCTTTAGAATGTTGTGAATCTTTCAAAAAAAATGCAGCTATCCATCTGTTAAGATTCCATAACCAATAAAAACGTATCAGCTTTCCCCTTTCACGGAAAGAAATACTCAACAAACTGAACCCCACACCCAATTCAACAATTAATTTGTCCTTATTTCATTCCAGCAGCCAGCTTTTTTACTGTCTGAATCAACGCTCTTGGACTTTCAACTACATAATCTGGAATTACTGTTTCGTCAGTAGTTTGATGGTCGCGATAATTCGCCCACACGGTTTTCCATTCAGCGGATTGTGCTCCTACTATATCATTCAAAAAATTATCACCGATATAGTATAGATTTTCTTTCCGAATTGTCAGCTTTTCCTCCAGCGTTTTGAAGATACGGATATTGGGTTTAGAAACCCCCACCTCTTCAGAAATCAGCATATTTTCTGGAGAAATCCACTGGTTCAGCCTTAACTTTTTAATTTTTAGCGCTTGCTTTTCTTTGGTCCCATTAGTAATGATCCCGACAGTTATTTTCCTTTCGGTCAGAGTATCAAACAGCTGCTCAACCTCGGGGAACAGTTGGATTTCTTCTTGAAACTTCTCAAAGTCAAGCTGAAAGGCCAGTGCCTGATTGTCATCAATAGTTATTTTATAGTCTTGTAGAGCCTGTTGAATACGATGAATTTGCATACTTCGCAATTTCGATTGTTCAAAACCATCCTGAAAACTTTCATCGCCATACTCACGCACCAGCTTATACAACTGTGAACCGTCTATCTTCTCACTATCTTGAATGTTTTGATTCTCGAAGGCTTGTTGAAAAGCCTGTTGCTGGTCGTAAATGGTGTCATCGATATCAAAAATAAACGCTTTTTTCATCGTTTAGTTCCTTTCTGGATAGAAGAAAAAATACTGCACCGTTTAATCACCGACGCAGTACTTTTTAGTCTATCTAACGTTTTTTTTAATCCGAGTTGTCACACCGTTTAAGTTGTAGCATTCTGCATAGTCGCGAATGGGGCGCTTAATGTGATCGACTACATAACGTTGACCGTCAATGTTGTGTGCGTTCAGGTTCGCATACATTTTTTCGATTTCAGCTTTAACTTCGTCGTCATTAAAGGTATAGTGACCCGCGATATCCAAAATATCAGCCTGAAGCTGCGCATCATTTTGTTCCATGATTTGATCTACTGTCAATTCTTTTTGTGCGCCAACCATCCATTTTCGCCAACGTTCACTCTTGATCGCATGCTTCAATAGCACCTCGTGTGTATTTGATGCATCCTCAACTAAACCATACTCAACTAGTTTAGCTTCAACAGCAGCTAGGTTTAAGTAAGCTCGTGTTTCTTCCGTTCCGTATTGTGGAGCCACATTGGTTGCCGTAATTTGTGATGGAATGTGTTCTAATAATGTCACATCATCTAAGTAATCGCCATTGTGTTCCTTCAATCCAACACCGTATGATTTCGCCATTTGTGCCAAGTCATAAGCATTTTTGAAATTGAAAGTTCCTACTTGTTCAGTTTTACGAGTTAAGGTTCCGGTTTGTCCGACGATGAAGGTTGGCATTGGCAATCCACGTTTTTCCAACTCCTCTTTTAATCGCAGGATAAATGTTTCATAAGTCTCAGTTGAAGTTAAGCCGCCGTTCGTTTCTTCTGTTCCTACTTCGTAACCGATTTCTGGCAAATTACGGGCTTTACGCTCTTGTTCACAAAATTCAATTAGGTCAACGGTTCGTGTTAAAACGGTATCTAAAGGAATCACTTTACCTACTTCAAATGGATCCTTAGTTGGATCAATCATCAATAAATCAAAACCGGCTTCAATATCTGCCACATAAGATTTTTTACCTAATTCCATTGCTTTTTCAGTTGGCAGGTGGTCGTTGCGTTCTTTATCTCTCTGCCATGGTCCACCGTGGTCACGACATAAATAGTATAAGTTGTCATAGCCGATTTCTGCAGCTACTTCTTCTACTGCTTTAGCAAAAGTGAATTGGTTCCAGCCATTCACGTAACCGCCGCCTAATTCATCGGCATCCACCTGATTTCTACTGGCAATAAACATAACCGGATAATCATCGTCTTTAGATAACTCCAAAGTTGCCTGTACACAATTTTTTGACATTGGGCCGATTCCAAGAAGTGTTGCACTTTCACCCGTAGCTTGTAAATTTAATAGTCCCTCTACAACTGCCTTTATAGGTAATTTTTCCATGTTAAGTCCCTCTCCATTTCCTAACTTTTTTGATAACAGATCCTTATCACACTTAAAGTATAGGCTGGAAAGCAACTGGTGAATATTACATTTCGTTGCAACAAGTCGGTGCATTAAACGGGAATTGTTGCAGCCAGTAATGACTTGTTGCAGAAAAAACCGTCCTCAGCTGCATTTAGCTAAGAACAATTTTTTAAACGAGGGCAAGTCTTAATTTTTTGGTGTGATTAGCGCAAGAAGTTGCTGCTGAATCTTAGTATTGCAATCAATAATATAGTCAGGAAAATACTCTTCGGAAAGAATCGGATGATTGCGGCGGTTTACCCAGATAGCCTGCCATCCTGCTCTTTTAGCCCCGATGATGTCATTAGGATAAGAGTCGCCAATATAGTACGTATTGGCCTTGTCTAAATCCATCACTTCTTCCACTTGCTGGAAAACCCGAATATCTGGTTTAGCAATCCCCAGCTCACCAGAAACAAAAATATACTTCTCAGGCACCCATTTTTTTAATTCCAGCTGGCGAATCTTTTTTTGTTGATGCTTAGACGGACCATTGGTGATGATGCCGATCTGAATTTTGTGCTGCACACACAAATCTAGAGCTTCCTTCATGTCTGGATCTAACTGAAGCTGACTTTGGTAGTACTGATAGTTTTTCTGAAACTCTGTTCCTTCTTGATCAGTAATTTGACGATCGTAATGTTCCATAGCTTTTCTTATACGATAAATCTGCATGTCCAGCAGACTAATCAAGCCATCCTCAGTCTGTTGGAAAACTTCATCGCTGTAAATACGACTGTATTTAAACAGCTCTTCAATTGGAATGGTTGGATCATGAAAAACATCCTCAAAAGCCAGCTGAAAAGGTGTTAACTGGTCGTATAAAGTATCATCTACATCAAAAATAATGGTAGTCATTTTGTCTCCTCCTGTTATTATAAGAAAGCTTGAAGCAATCAACGTGACCATGCTTCGATCTCCTTTATTTTACACTAAATCGCCAGTCGTTACGACCAGGTCCGTTGTACATTCATAGTTTCTAATAATCATTCCCCTCAAGTCACTATCACTAAATGCGTTCCAGCTATTGAGATCGCTTACGAATCGTTTAACAACGAAGTGAATTTTCTTGAGTTCCTCCTTGAACTCAGAGCATTCTTTGTAAGTAATCTTGGTATAAGTTGACCAACCATTCAATAAACCGGATTATTGAATTCTTTATATTGCTAGTATCAAAAAAAATTTATTGACTTGACACTTGTTATTTTTATTATTCTCAACATGGGAGTATCACTGCCTGTGGACAGTTTTTTTTACTCTTGATTTGGGTATCGCTGACTAAACTTGCTGCAAAAAAAAGTGAACTAAAAAAATTTCTCAAAAATTTTTTCCAGGCTTTTCTGATAGAGATAACTAGTTCATAATCGATAAATAATCAAATAAGACGCGAAATACACGGCAAATTATTATCAAAATATTAATATCCTACGCTGTTCGAAATAATCTAAAAATACTAATTAAAAAAATTATTTTTATAAAGATAAGTGATTGCGACGTAATATTGACAAAATAAAGGCATTTAATATAAAATGTTTTCAAAAGAAAGTTTGTATAGGAGATGGACTAATGGTAACCGTAAAAAAACTTGAGAACAGACAAATTTTTGGCATGCGAAACCGTGCTAACTTGGAGAAACGAATAACCGACCACTTCCATCAATCTCGCGACGCAATTCGTGTCATTTTTTCTGTTATTGCGATATCTGTACGCAATGGACTGAGTACGTCTGATTTCTCTTTCATGGCTAAGGACTTAATTCGTTCACTATTCCTAGAGAATGAAGAGATACTTTCCATCCCTCTTTCCTGTGTCTACTTTCGAGATTATTTCAATGATAGCGAATGGCAAACCGTCATTAATCGTCTATTTAGCAGCCAAGAAGAATACGAGCAGCTTACCGAAAGTACTCGTTTATACTTAGAAGACCTTCGCCCCTTATTAAATTCTGGGGAATTTCCTACCGAAAAGAAAACCAACATGATTTCTTATTTTAAGGATGCCAATGGCAAAAGACACAGCTGGAGTCTAAGCAATGTCAATCCCAACATCACCAATGAAGAGCATTATGCCTTATTATCAATTCTAGGTACACTAACCATTTTTGAAAAAGACGGTGTGCGACGATTTGTGGAGCCGATCTATGCTGATTTCATGACCTATGAACCAAGCTTTGACAGTCGATCTGAAGAAGAAGCAATGAAGTTACAGGCTAAGGCGGGTAAGCTACTGCCAATTACCACTCAAAAAATAGAAGAAGGCGCTCACGAATCAGACACAAAAGTCGAACTTACGTCAACTAGTGAAGCAACTGACGCTGGGCAAGAAGCAGGAATTGATACATCAACTGACAAAATATCCACTAAAAAAGACACTCAAGGACAAAAAGACTCCTTGAAAACGATCGATCGCTCCACTATACCCGATTCGGCACTGAAAACCTATCAAGCTCAAGAAGACCAGTTGAAAACGGCGTTAACTAAAGAAGAGATACAGCTAGAACCAGAAAAAAGGACTGTACCTATATCACCTGAAAAGCCGCTCAGCAACAAAGAACGATACCAAAAACTACTGGAACAAAAGAATCGCAATAAACAAAGCAAACAGGGGCTGCTGAATCAGTTAAATAAACGAGGAAAAAAACGAAAATAAAGGATGATCGCTGGCTGTTCATAGTAAATCAAGTAAAAAGTACCGACTCCCTTCAGGAATCGGCACTATCAGAATGTTTATTTAGCTACTTCGATTTGTTTATTGGTTTCTTCTTTTTTCACCTTAGTCTTTTCGTCTACTAGGCTTGGTTTAGTAAAGTGAAGAATGGCGGCTGAAATAGCGGCCCCAACAATAATGGCAATAGCATACCAGACTTTGCCATTAACAACAGGCAGGATAATGAATCCGCCGTGAGGAACTAGGGCTTCTACCCCGGTAGCCATTCCAATCGCTCCGCCTACTGCACTACCTATGATGATCGCAGGCAGAACACGTTTGATATCCTTGGCCGCAAAAGGTATAGCCCCTTCTGTAATACCAATTAAGGACATAAAGAAAGCAGAAATGCCTAAATCTTTATCTTCGGAAGTATATTTTTTGCGATCAATAAAAGTAGACATCGCTAATGCTAAAGGCGGGATAGCACAAGCAATTCGGTGAGCGCCATTGGGTCCGTAAACACCTTCAGCCATTAATGCTAAAGTAAACGCTGTTGCTGTCTTATTGATAGGACCGCCCATATCGATAGCCGTCATCGCACCAATGATCACACCTAACAGGATTGCGCTGCCACCTTGCATCTGTCCCAGAACTTGTACTAGCCAATCCATTGCTGCGCCAATTGGAATTGAAATGACATAAATATAAAACATACCTAAAACAAAGGTTGAAACAACAGGTACAATCAAAATCGGCATAATGGTACGAATGGTTGCCGGTACTTTCCAGGTTTTACACCAACGAACAAAGTATCCTGCTGCTACCCCCATGATCATTGCGCCCAAGAAGCCCGTTTTAACTTGGCCTGTACCAATTGGATTGTTAGCAACAAATCCTAAAATCATTCCAGGGACCAAGCCAGGCTTACCAGCAAGCGAATGAGCAATATAACCAGATAATAGCGGAATCATCATCGCAAAACCAGCAGCCCCTAAATCATTCAAGTTCTGCATAAAAGGGCTGGTAATTTCCATGCCTGCATCAGTGGCAGTACCCGTTGCTAAAGCCACCGCTAAAAAGATACCTCCCACTACTACAGATGGCAGCATAAAGGAAACCCCAGTATTGAAGGCCTTTTGAACGTCTTTAAAGAATTTATTTTCTTTCTTCATTTTTTCTCTCCCTGTCCATTTTATAGTTTTTCAGCTTGATCCAAGTATTTATCAGGATGTTTAATCATTTCTCCAGGGTCAACAGAAAGTGATTTTCCAGAGTCAATTTTTTCTTCAAAACGCTCGCCATCCTCCACATCAATAGCCACCGCTAAAATTAATACATCTGCTTCATCAATAGTATCCTGCTCTAATTCGTTCTCAATTCCCATACTCCCCTGGGTTTCTACTTGAACCTCATACCCACGTTTTTTACATTCCTTTTCAATAGCTTCCTGAGCCATATACGTATGGGCGATCCCTGTTGGACACGCTGTAACTGCTACTACTTTCATCCTAATTCCTCCTTAGATTGAGATTGAACTCAATTGTTCAAAAATTTTATTTTTGTCTGTTTCTGTTAATAGCTTGGCTCTGAAATCATCATCTAATAATTTTTTGCTGACTTCTGAAATGAATTTAAGATGCAGTTTGCTTTCACTGTTTTTTGGAACCCCAATGAGAAAGATTAAACGGACCCTCTCTTCACTTTGAACCGTCCATTGAAAAGCTCTCTTCACTCTTAAAAAAGCAATGAATGGATTTGTTACTGCTTCCGTTTTTCCATGAGGGATCGCAATATCATAGCCAATAGCGGTTGGAATTTCTTCTTCTCGACGTCTCACTGCTTGATACAATTCATCTGCGTCAGCTGCATATCCAACAAATTCCGCATTCTCCACAATAAAATGGATCACATCCTCTTGATTGTTCAATTCATTGTCTAAAAAAATGAGATCCGTTGAAATAACATCTCTGCTGTTTTCCTGAATTTTTTCCATACTAATCACTCCCGAGTTTTTTGTACAACTCATCTTTCGAGGCTGCTTCACGTAATTCTTTTAATTGTTCATTGTTATCGATAATGTTATAGATATCTGATAAGATATTTCTCGTCTCGAAGGTATCTTGTTTAGCAATACAAATCAGAAAAACAATATCCACATAATAACTGTTCCATTTGAACTTCTTACTATTTTTTACTACTATAATTGTCGTTTGATTGACACAGGTTGAGTTGCCATGAGGAACTGCCGTACCGGAAGGCAAATCTGTTCCTCCTACCTCTTCTCTCTCAAGAACCGTTTCAATAAATTTTGGCTCAACAATATTTTGAATAACCAGCTGATCACCGATCTGAGTAATCAGCTCTTCCTTAGAAGTAAATGCTGAATTTACGTACAGTGTTTCTTTTCTGGTAAATTTCTTTAAATGATGACTCCTAGCAAATTTAACAACCTTATTCACCTTGTTTGGTCGATAACCAGAATTTTTGATCTCATCAATATCCTTATTCGTTAAGAAAGGAGAAACTAGAATGACCTTTTTTCTTGGAATCTCCACTTTAATGGTCGAAATG
This sequence comes from Enterococcus sp. AZ163, assembly GCF_050498925.1. NCBI lineage: Bacteria > Bacillati > Bacillota > Bacilli > Lactobacillales > Enterococcaceae > Enterococcus > Enterococcus sp. AZ163. The sequence goes on along the minus strand of NZ_JBIPAO010000003.1, from coordinate 435,627 downwards.
ATTAGGTCATACTGATCAAAGTCTGTGTGTTCTAACTCAGGTATTGAAGCTATCTCAAAAGTATCCAAAGAAGGCAAGACATTTTTGATTCGATTGATTAATAATTCTGAGGTAGCAATTCCCATCTGACAGACAATCAAAATTTTACGATTCATTCTGGCCCGTTCAATAGCTGCCTGAAAATACATGGTTAAAAAGGCAATCTCATCTTCGTTAAAGCTAATTCCCAGCTCTTGTTCATACTCACTTAAAACAACCCAAATCACATTGAAGGTTAAAGAGAACTCGTTCTTTATTTGCGATGTAAACGGGTTTTCTGTTTTATTATTTGACTTGAGACGGTAGATCATGGGCGGGATATGATTCTTTAACTGTTCCTCCAGCTTCTGGTCGCTAGAGAAATTGATATTCAAGGCCTCAGAAACCTTAGCAAGCAGCTGATCCACAATTACTTCATCAATCTCATCTTCTGGTAATGGTTCAAAACGATTGGATACTAAATGCAATGAAAGATATTGCACATCCTCATTGGTATAAGAAAGCCCCAATCGTAAGGCTGCTTTATGCAACATTCTGACAGCACTTTCTTCAAAGAAAATATTGGCTTCCAACGTACTGCTTGCTTGTCCCTCCAGATGATTGAGCTTCGCTATTCTGAAGACGAGGATAATAAAAATATTCAAAATATTTTGAACATAATAATCAGAAATCGCATTTACGTTTTCTCTGACATAGGTGTACAAAATATTAGAACAAACACTGATCAAGCTTTCTCCATAATAAGTATTCAGCAGTTTGATGTTCTCCGCAAAATCGTCATCTGAATAAATATCGGAATTACTTAACAAATACCGATTAAATTGCAGCAGCGCTTTTTGAATTTCTTCTTCTGAGCCGATTAATGAGGTACCATGAATATCACTACATAATTTGATGTTGGATCCTACATTTAATATTTTCATGATGAATTCGAAATCCTTAATGATAGAAGATTTACTCACCATAAAATTCTCCGACAAATGATTAAAACTTACTATTTTTTCTTCAAACAGCAGCATATTCATAATTTGAATTCTACGGCTTAACGTATCGTATAGATCACTTCCTTCATTGTGTTCTTTGGCGGACGCCACTTCCCTTAGACCTCTTAAAGCAATTCCGACTCCACGCTTCTTTTCAAGATACTCTCCGGAACTTTGAACATATTCTTCAATAATTCCCAATTCAATGTGGGTCGTCCGTTTAGAAACCCCTAGCTTGCTTGCAAAATACTCAACTGTCTGAAAGTTATTTTCTTGCGTCAATAATTCCAGCAACTCTTTTTGTCTTTTTGTAAGCATAATGATAAACACTTCCTAACTATCTGGAATAAAGGCCTTCATCTCTGATAGCGTTATCATGATCATGGCTTAATTATAAGTGGGGATTAAAAGATTGAATATTACAATTCGTTGCAACAAGTCGCTTCAACATCTCGTACACTTGTTGCAGAAAAAAATGCTGCTTCAACAACTGTTTGTAAAAATATCATCCTTTATTATAGAGGAAAAAAGGGGCCTCAGTTTCCTAAAACACAATCGTTCTTGATAATTTTCCTTCACCAAAGTGGGAAAAGACTGAATACTTGTATTAGATCAGGATGGAATGTAGAATCCTTGATAAAGTTGTTTACTATTTCAGAATAACTATTTCAATGAGTTTTGCTCTATCTAAAAAAATATGAGCCTTTTATAAAAATTCAATTCAATTACTAAAATCTATTTGAATTAATCAGGTGAAGCACTCGTTATGAAGAGGTCATCTCTTACTAATAAAAGAGTCTTCTTATCCCTGAAATAAATTAAAAATAGACTCGAATGTGCTTATTACTGTCCAAGTGCACATTGTTTAAACCAAGAAATTTTTTCCTTTCTAGCAAAAGAATCCGTTCGATTCGTATTGTACACAAGTAGACTATTTTCTTTAAAAAAACAGCTTTGTTTCTCTTTCGTACCTATTTTTTAGACAACGAATGCCTACTGTAATTGAACGATACTTTAAAAACTTGAAAGACTAAATGATACAAGCTACTGATCGCACCCAAACCGTTAGTCCACTGAAATCCTTGCTTTCCTCTGACAAACGCGACATTTTCGACAAATCCACTTCAGCAGCTCAAAGATAGTTCGATAAATTATCATGATGTAAAAATAAATAATACCGCTATCGATATTTCAGCAATCAACATCCGCAAACATTCACTTATGTTGACTTTATTGTCTGAGCTAAAAAAAGGTGTTTGTAATTTTGTGAAAATCAGCCAGCGTGAATCTGAGTGACTTATTAAAAAAGTATCCGAACAATTGGTTTTTTAGTGATCTAATGATAAAAATTTTGATCCTCTATTTGGGGAAAATTTGTACACTTTAGATTTATGAGGGAGAGATACTAACCTTCTAAATGAGGGGGACTTTTCTAAAGCTCCATTATTCTGAAAACCTCATTGAATAATGAAAAATGTGCTGGATGTTACGCAGAGACAACTTTTTTTATTTACTCTTGCTTTTTTACCAAACCTTTATTCATAATAGAACTATACACCAAATGATAAGGAGTTATTATAATGCCAACAAAACCCCTTGAGCAACGCCAACTTTTTAACACGACTCGCCAAAAATTAGAAGAACGTTTTTTAGAATACTATGCGGAGACCGAGGACAGTGCCTACATCATCGAATGCGCTCTTTCTGTCCAAGTTCGTAATGCCTACAGCAAAGATGATTTTTCTTTTTTTATGAAGGATTTCATTCGCTCCTTGTTTTTAACGGGACAAAAGCTTCCTGAAAATCGAAATCTGTATTTCTTCTTTCGCGATTATTTTACGAATGATGAATGGAGCAGACTAATCACTCGTTTATTTGAGAGCCCCGAAGAATACCTGTTTTATGCTTCAAGAAACGACCCAATCTTAAAAATTATAGGGCCCTATCTTTCTTCTGGCAGTCGTGAGGTTACAGAGGAAGCTACCCTGATCGCTCAATACAAAGATGGCGCCGGCAAACGAAAACTTTTAAAAATTAGAGGGATCGACAGAAAGGCTGTTCCTTCGAGACATTCACGTGACATTCTGTACATTATGACCTTTTTGAGCCGCTTTCAAAAAAATGGCATTAAAAGCTTTGCAAAAATTGTTAATGCTCACACTGAATATATTGTTGCCAGCTATCGTTTTGATAAGTCTCAACCCAGTAAATAATTCATACCCCATTGCACAACAAACAGCCCCGCAGCTTAACCTTTGCGAGGCTGTATTATTTATTTCAATATCCTTCGTATCCACGCCAAATTCTTTTCCGTGTAGGGCGGGAAAATAAACGGTGTATCTAGCTTCTTTGATGACAAGATACTGCGGGCGTTGGAAAACGTCTCAAAGCTGTACTTGCCATGGTAAGACCCGATTCCTGCGCTGCCCACACCGCCAAAAGGCATGTTGTCTGAAACCAGATGCATTACGGTATTGTTAATACATAAACCACCTGAGCTGGTCTCATTAATAATTTTATCCTGCTGCTGTTTGTTTTGGGAGAAAATATACATCGCTAATGGTTTGGCCATTTTGTTAATCTCAGAAATGGTTGTATCTAGATTGGTATAGGAAATCACTGGCAAAATCGGTCCAAAAATTTCCTCCTCCATAGCAGCAGATTTCCAAGAAGCCTCCAAAAGAGTCGGCTCTATGTATAAATCGTCGGGATTCATTTCTCCACCAAACAGCCATTCATCCTGTGTCTCTTCCATTAAGTCAGCTAATCGAATAAAATGCTTCTCATTGACGATTCGAGCATAACTATCACTTTTTTCAATACGCGTACCGTAAAATTCTTCCAGCACATTGCAAACCTCTTGAATAAACGCCTTTTTCACTTGCTGATGAACCACCACATAGTCAGGGGCTACACAGGTTTGTCCGGCATTAATCGTTTTTCCCCAAATAATTCGTTTAGCAGCTAGGCGAACATCAGCATTTTCGGTAACAATTGCTGGACTTTTCCCGCCCAATTCCAACGTTATCGGTGTTAAATGTTCTGCAGCTGCCTGCATCACTATTTTACCAACCTTTTCGCTGCCAGTAAAAAAGATATAGTCAAAAGGACAACTTAACAATGCATTATTAGTGTCAACACCACCCTCAACGACTGAAACATACTTCGAATCAAAGGTGTTCTTGATCATATCACTAACCACTCGTGAAAAGTTTGGTGTCAGTTCGGAAGGCTTAATCACTGCACAGTTTCCAGCAGCCAAAGCACCCACTAATGGTTCAATCAATAATTGAAACGGATAGTTGAAAGGACCGATCACTAATACTGTTCCATAGGGTTCATAATGAATCCGACTACTGGAGGGCCACAAGAAAAATGGCGTGCTGACCCGTTGATCCTTCGCCCATTTAGGAACTTTTTTGATCATGCTGCTGAGACTTTTTAAAACAAAACCGATTTCTGTTGCATACGACTCTAAGGGGTGTTTCCCCAAATCCTGTTGTAAAGCTTCCATTAACTGTTTTTCATAATCCACGATACTTTGTCGCAAATTTTTTAATTGTGCCACACGAAAATTCAGATCTTTGGTTTGGTGAGTGGCAAAAAACTGCTGGTGCTGTTCCAGCAATTGTTTAGCTTCTTGCTTCGTCCATTCTTTTGCCAAGGGAATCCTCTCCTTTTTTTGACCTCTTAGTCCTACTATAGAGGAAACTCACTAAAATGAACATATTTCGGCTTAAAATATAGTAAAAAGCAAACAAAATTGACATAAATAGTCAATTTTTGTTTGCTTTTAATTTCTTTTTACTTCAGTTCTTCATTCCCATTTTCTGCAATAATTTTCTTATACCACTCAAAGGAATCCTTACGATAACGTTTCAAACTCCCCAGCCCCTGATCGTCCTGATCAACATAGATAAAACCGTAACGTTTAGACATTTGTGAGGTGCCGCAGCTAATTAAATCAATACAGCCCCACGTAGTGTAGCCCATCAAATCCACACCATCTTCAATCGCTTCTTTCATTTGAACAACATGCTTTTTCAAATAATCAATGCGATAATCGTCGTGCACTTTGTTGTCTTCAGTGAGTACATCCTTTGCTCCTAGGCCGTTTTCGCAGACAAACAGCGGCAGACGGTAGCGATCATACAGCTTCATTAATGAAATCCGTAAACCAATTGGATCAATTGGCCAATCCCATTGAGACAGCTCAAGATACTCATTTTTAATTGGGCTATCAAAAGAACCTGCTATCTCAGCTGCATCATCTCTAGCTTCGGTCACGTGAGACATGTAGTAACTAATTGCAACAAAGTCAACCCTTCCTTCCTGCAAAATCTTCTCGTCGTCGGCTTCCATCACCAATTCAATCTGATTATCTGCAAAATAACGGGCCATATAAGACGGATATTCGCCCCGAGCTTGAACATCTGGATAAAACATATTTAGTTGATTAGATTTTAACGCTTGCAGCTGGTCTTCTGGTTTAGTCGTTTTAGCATAGGATTCAATTTGGTTAATCATACAGCCGATTTTTGCTTCTGGCATACGCTCATGTGCCAGCTTCACGGCTAAGGCACTGGCCACAAATTGATGATGAGAAGCTTGATAGGTCACCTGCATTTTTTCCTCAGGATCGATTAAATCTTCTAAAATTCCTGCTCCGGTATACAAACTATTTAGGTTCATATTCATTTCATTAAAGGTAATCCAGTACTTCACTTTGCCTTTGTAACGATCAAACAATACCCCAGCAAATTTTTCAAACAATGGAATCAACTCACGGCTTGCCCAACCATTGTACGTTTCCGTCAAAGCAATGGGCATTTCATAGTGGGAGATAGTTACCAACGGTTCAATGCCATATTTTAGACACTCATCAACTACTTTATCATAAAAAGCTAAACCCGCTTCGTTGGGTACCTCTTCCATTCCAGTTGGGAAAATCCGCGCCCAAGAAATAGAGAAGCGGAAGGTTTTGAAGCCCATTTCCGCAAATAGTGCGATATCCTCTTGGTAACGATGATAAAAATCAATGCCCCAACGTTTCGGGAATAGATACTTTTCTGGATTCGCTTTATATGCTGCCAATTCCTTCGAGGTCACATTAAAAGTAAAATTATCGATCTTTTCTCCTTGATAGGGATCCTTGTACGCCGCAAAATCGGAGGTAGATAAGCCTTTCCCATCCTCTAAATAAGCCCCCTCTATTTGATTGGCCGCAGTTGCGCCGCCCCATAAAAAACCTGTTGGAAAACCTGTTTGCATTTCTTTCATTAAAAATTCCTCCTTTATTTATCTAAAATCAATTGATCCCAATAATTAAATCATCTTTTCCTGACGACACCTTGCCCGTCGTAACTGCGGAAACTAAATCCAGAAAATCTGCTGTGTTGGTTACAACCACTGGCGAATAGACACTTAAGCCAGCTGCTTGAATTCTTTCGAGATCAAACTGCAGCAATGTATCCCCCAGTTTGACAACGTCTCCTTCGCTGACTTCTCTAGAGAAACCTTCTCCCTTTAGATTAACCGTATCAATACCAATATGAATCAACAGCTCCACACCATCGTTTGAAGTCACCCCTATGGCATGGTTGGTTTCAGTGGTTAAAGTAACTACCCCATCAAAAGGTGCCACTACCTTTCCTTCGCTCGGAATGATCCCCACACCCTTACCAACCATCTCACCTGCAAAAGTAGCATCCGGACAATCGGCTAGCTGCTTCACCTCACCAGTAATAGGAGCGACAATATGGGTAGGACCACCGCTTCTGGCAATCACTTCACTAGCTGGTGCTTGCTCAGCAGTCTCGGTTTCTTCAAATTTCAAAATCCAAGTCATTATAAAAGAAACAGCAAAGCTGGCAAACACGCCAACTAAAGCAAAGATAAAGTTGTTTGAAGCTTCATCTAAGTATGTCGGCAAAGCCAACACACCTGGAACAGTAAAACTCAGTGCCTTTACAGTAAATGCACCAAAGATTGCACCTCCGACAGCTCCACCGATTAGGCTAGCGTAAAATGGTTTCTTCAGCTTCATGGTTACACCATAAATCGCCGGTTCAGTAATCCCAAACATCGCGGGCACAAACGCCGAGAAGGCCACTTGCTTCATCTTGGAATCCTTCGTTTTGAAGAAAATACTTAATGTAGCGCCAGCCTGGGCCATGTTGGAAACCAAGCTCATCGGCAGCAGCATGATGTCGTAACCAAACTTTTCGAAGCTGGCAAAGGAGCCTGGGAAGAAGGCATAATGCATGCCGGTAATCACAATCAGTGGCATTAATCCTCCCAATAACGCCCCTGCAAAAGGACCAGCTACATCAAACAGCATTGTAAAGAAACGTTCCAAATAAGTTCCAATCATCGTTCCCAGTGGAGCTATGAATGTCAATAGTAAAGGCGCAGTGATAACCAAACAAATCAGTGGAACAAAAACAATGGTCAGTGAATTAGGTACTACCTTCTTGGCTAACCTTTCCACAAAACTTAACAGCCAAACACCTAAAATAATTGGTAAAACCGAAGAGGCGTAGCTGTTGCCCACCGGCACATTCATAAAGCCTAAAAAGCTCAAGTTAGTAATTTCTGGATTGTTAATCAGTTCCTGCCATGGATACATTAATACCCCAGCTAGAGCCACGGCTACAGAAGCACTCGTTTGGAATTTCTTCGCTGCTGAAAAAGCTACGAGAAAAGGCAGAAACTTAAAAGCCGCATCCGAAATCCCGTTCAAAATCAAGTAGGTGGCACTTTGATCGGACAGCAGGCTGGTAGCTAGCAAAATTGCCATGAAGCCCTTCAGTAACCCACTTCCAATAATCGCTGGTAAAATCGGAGTAAATACCCCTGAGATAACATCAAAAACTCGTTCAATCGGGTTCCCCTTCGCCCCCTGCTCGGCACCCGCTTCTGGATTCAAGCCGAGAATTTTGCTGACCTCATTAAAGACATTGACGACCTCATTACCGATAATAATTTGGAATTGTCCTCCTTGATATTGGGCACCAATCACACCCTCCAGCTCTTTGATCTCCATCAGATTTACCGCGTTTTTATCACGAACGTTAAAGCGCAGCCGAGTGATGCAATGCCAGCTTTGCGTGATATTGTTTTTCCCGCCCATTTTTTCAATGATTCTTCGAGCTAATTCTTTATTCGTCATCGTTTTATCCTCCCTTGACAGCAAACAAAAAACCTAAACAAATACACTGCTCCCGCAGAATAGTTGTTTAGGTTAATGCCAATTATGTTACACACCTAGTTTACATTTATTCAGTTTTCATTTCAGAAACCACTCGTTCAATATGGATAATTAAATACACCATTTCATCATTATCAATTTGCATTTGGTAGTCTTTTTTTAACATTTCCCGAACCATTAAGCCACAGGCATAGCTCATAGGATACTGAGCTTGAATAATTTCAAATAATTTATTATCTGAATGGGGTTCTAGTACCTTATTATGCAGCTGTCGATTCATGAAATAGCGGATATGGGTCACAAACCGCGATTAATTAATACTTTCCTTGTTCAGTGACACATCGTACAACGATTGGATAATTTTTACAATGCTTTTAGTAATTTCCGTGATTAACAAGGTTTCATCCATCGATTCCAAACCATCCTGAGCATTGACAAAATGCAAAGCTATAAAGGAGGCCTCTAGCTTAGGCAGTTGGATGCCAACTACTTCGTCGACAATTTCTAAGGCCATTTTTCCCAACTGATATTCCTTATAGTATAGAAATGGAATCTCCCACTGCAACGCGTTTTCAGGAATTACCTGATTCTCTTGGAAACGATCTACTGCTGACTGTAGATGGTCAGCTAATGAAACAATGATGCTGGCATTGAGTTTCTTGTTTAATGCCGCCTCTCCTTGTTCAATAATTTTCTCACAGGCAGTTAATACCTCTGGTGAGATCGCTTCGAAAAAAGTACTAAAATCTTGTTCCCGATCCTTTGCTTGAAAAGTTTTTATCACTAAACTTTGATCAACAATGTCTCCCTTCTTCATCTTGAAGCCAATACCTTTGCCAAACAATACAAATTCTTCTTGGTGTTCATCCACTGCCAAAACGAGATTATTGTTTAGTGATTTTATCATCGAATAAATGTTGATCACCTCTTATCTTTATGGCCAGAAAAACAAAAAAACACCAAACTAAAGTAGTTATAACTACAGTAGATTTGGTGGTGCCTGATCGGATCAGTTACACTCCTCATATATCTATAAATAAATCATAGCACGGCTGGAAAACGCTGTCAATCACGAATTTAAAAAAATTTTCCCTACAGCTGCTTTTTATCCCAAAACTTTCTAGGACAGCCCTACACCGCTGTTTCCGCCAGTTCTAAATCATTAATTCGATATATTTTTAGTGATAAGCAATACTTTTTTATCGATTATCGATATATTTTTATTGACTTAATTTAATCATAAGGATATACTATGTTCAAGGTTAAGGTTTCACACAAAAAAAGGAGTGTATGAAAATGAACGCAGAAAAGAATGTATACAAAGGATTAAAAATTTTATTTAGTTTAGCAATTGGATTAATGGTGGTTGCTGCCGTCACAGTGATCGGGGTAGCGATTTTATTGAACTCTCCGCAGGTTCATAATTTTATTCAATCCATTCCTGAAGGTGAACTGATTTATGGAACGAAGACACCGATGCTGTTTGCTTCACCATTGATTCTCGGTTCTCTGATGGTGGTCCTGCTTTTAAATGGCGTACTATTCTATTTCACTCGTAGCTTTTTCAAAAATTTGGAAATGGATCGAATCTTCGTTTCCGAAAATGTAACTACTGCTAAAAAAGTTGCGGCTTTATTGCTGATCTTGTCCTTTGCCAGCAGCTTACCCGATGTAATGGCGCACTTACAGGGCTTTAGTACGGAAGGTTTCTCGTTAGATCTAACCTATATGGTAGGAGCAGCCATCGTTTGGGCCTTAGCTAAGATTTTGGAAAGAGCTAATTTGATTGCTGAAGAAAACGAACTCACGATCTAAACCTTTTGAGGAGGAAAATTCATGATTCAAGTAAATCTAGATGTTGTTTTAGCCAAGAAGAAAATGCCCTCTGGGGAACTAGCCAAGCGGGTTGACATGTCCAATGCCAATATCTCCATCCTAAAAACCGGCAAGGCTAAGGCTATCCGTTTCTCGACCTTGAACGAAATTTGTAAGGTACTGGAATGCCAGCCAGGAGATATTTTGGAGTATATCGAAGATGAAGAATAGAAAAAAATACCAGACGGAAATGAGTTCATTCCAGTCTGGTATTTTTTATTCAAACAATGGCTCAATTTCAGTCTTAATCAAATCAATCCGGTCCTCTGCCTCCGGAACAAACAAAGCTGAAATTGCTACTGTCAGCTGTTTTTGTGGATTTACATATATCGTATTTCCTCCATCGCCTAGTGCCGCAAAAGATCCATCTCCCAATACCCACCATAGATATCCGTATTGAAGGTTCATCTCCTTCCAGCAGCTATGCTCCTGAGTACTTTCTTCAATCCATCGTTTAGGTACCAGCTGCTGCTCGTTCCAAACACCACCAGCCGCATATAATTGACCGATTTTTGCCATATCTTTAGTCGTCAAAGTTAAACCCCAACCCGCTGTATTTACTCCAGTTGGGCCAGCAACCCAGCCGCTAGTAGTGGTGGAAGCATAAAAAGCCATCTGTTCTTCTTGGCTGCGAAAGACAATCGCTTCCGCCACCGAAATGTCCATCGGAGCAAATAATTGTTCGCAAGCAAAATCCAAGACTGTTTGTCCACTCACTCTTTCTAAGATGCCTGATAAAATATCTGGGCCAATTAATGGAGCATATTGAAAGTCGCCAATTTTGCCACTACCGCCTAACATGTCCAATGAGAATTCCACCCAATCGGGACTGGTGAAATATTCTGGGTAAGGATTCAGCTTTTCCTTATAGGGTGCTGTCATTGTAAGCAGGTTTCTTAGTGTAATCTCTTTGATCGTTTTTTCCTTTTCTTTCACCTGGTATTCCGGGAAAAATTCCAACACTTTCTGATCAAGGCTTTTGATATAATCTTTGTCTAATGCAATTCCGATTAACGCTGAAATGACACTTTTAGTGACTGAAAAAACATGGATAAAATTTTCTGCGTCACAGTCGCCAAAATACTTTTCATAAACGAAGTCACCGTTCTTTACTACAGTAATTCCTGCTGTGTTCCCATACCTTGTCTGAATCGTATTCTCTAATGCCATAAATTTTTCGTTCGCCATTTTCATTCCCCCGTTTCTGATCCTATGGTAAAGGTTCCAGTAAGGGGAAAGTCAACGAAAATTTTTAATTGGAAATAATTACGCCAAATCATCCCGCAAAGCATCAATGATATTTTCCTTTTTCAATTTGCTGACAGCATAGAACATTGTGATTAGTACAATCAAAAAGACACTTAGGATACTAATCAACATACTCTCCCAAGGAAATACGAAGGTTATCTCAGCACCCCCTGCGACCATTCCTTTGTAGATCAGCCAAGCGATGATTGATGCAGCAGGTATTCCTAGTAGTAACGCTCGTAGGCCGTAAAAAGCACATTCGAAAAGCATCATCTTATTGAATCCTCGATCCGACATTCCCACTGAACGCAGCATAGCTAATTCTCTTCTGCGCAGCTTAATATTTGTAGAAATCGTATTGAATACATTCGCAACTGCGATTAGCGAAATCATCACCAGGAATACATAGGTGAAAACATTGACTACAAAAATGATGTTGCGATTTTGATCAAAGATTTCTTTTGCATTGTATAAGGTATAGGCCGCCGCGATTCCTTTTTTTTGAATAATAGCATCCATTTCCTTCACCGTTTGTGCTGGTTGATCCGATAAGAAGGTCAAGCCTAATTGCTGGTCAATTCCCACTGGAGAAAACTGTTCCTTCAGCTGATAAGGGGCTACAATTATGAAAACATAAGGTTTGCTTTCTCCTGGCTGGCTTGGCAAAGTATCAAGTGGGATGGTGTCAACAAAGGTTACTTCCACCTGTTGTTGAACCGCATTTGGATCCTCTGTTTTAGGCGTGATTGTCAGTGTCTGTTTGTCCTGTGCAAATAGATTGAGCAAATCGCTTTTTCCATTCGCTTGTTTTTCAGTTTTAGTCTTCGCTACCGCAGTCATTTTGGCATTTGTACCCATATATTCTTTCACTGGCAAGTTTAAGCTTTGCAGGAACTTTTGGTATTCACTATCTTCGATAAATTGGATTGTCAGTGGAAATGCATGGGTTTTAGTTTTTGAATCTTGAAGCCCTTCTCGATAAGCCGCCGATAGTTCTGTAGTTGGCACTACTGTGGAGTAATTTACGATAGCCTGATACGAACTAGCACTAACGCCATCGACTATTTTCAATTCTTCATACAGCTGAAAAAGTTCTTTTTCTGGCATATCTGGTGTGGTAAAAACAAGATCATAATCACTATCAACCACTGATCGTTCCGCAGCCTGCTGTAAATGTGCCCCGAATGAACGAGCTGCCACAAACAATACCACACTCAAGGTTAATGACAACACAATGCTGCGGTAACGTCTTTTGTTACGTTTGAAATTTTTTAGTGCCAAGGTTCCTTCCAAACCGTAAAGCCTTTTAGCAACCTTCGATGTTCGAATACTTTTTGCTTCTACTTTTACCTCGTTGGTTTGACGAATACTTTCCATCACAGGTGTATTCGCTGCCTTGCGAGCTGGCAAGTAAGCCGAAATCAAAATAGTGATCAAGCTGATCCCTGCAGCAAAAAGCAGGACAGGCACCGAAATGATTAATTTTAGTGGAACATCCGCATACATAATATTGCTAAAGTTTTTGGCTACCAGGGAAATGACTAAGCGAATACTGCCCAATCCAACGAGTGCACCTGCTGGAATCCCAATAGCACCGATACATATCCCCTCAAACAATACAGAATTACGCAACTGTTTCGGCGTAGCCCCAACTGAGGAAAGAATCCCAAACTGCTGTATCCGTTCATTTAGAGAAATAACAAAGGAATTATAAATGAGGAACACCGACCCAATCATCACCAATAATACTAAAATTCCTCCAACCGAGAAGAGCAGGGTGTTAAAAATCGTATCCTCAGATAATCCCATAAACCGTAGGACATTTTCATTTAAAACATAGGATTTTTTACCGGCAATCTTTTCTGCGTAGGCCTTAACCTTACGCGGATTCTTAAGCGTGACAAAAAGACTACGACTGGTTGACGGAACAGCAGGATCGGCTACTGTAACTAACGTGTATCCAGGTGCAGCAAATTCCTCAAAGCTGGGCCGTTGGCAAATTCCCACTACTTTGTAAGCTTTCTCCATTTTGGACACCAATTTTTCTTTAAATTCTCCAGGTTTCCCTTCGGTAAGATAGGGATCGTGCTGGCCTAGAACTCGATCTTCCTGCCTTCGATCCCCTAGGTTTAAAGTAATCTTATCTCCTACTGCAAAATGTACCCCGCCATTCGAGGCTAAATGTTCAGGAATAAGCACCTCACTGCTATCTTTTGGCAGTCGGCCAGAAATTAATTTAAGCGGCAGCTGATCAAAATCAGACTGATTAAAACCCGTCAAAAATAGATAGGGCTTATTGGGATTTTTGTTGGTAGACAGTGCTGCATAGCCTAGATTTTCAATGCTGGCCGTATTAGCTACTTCTGCATTATTAGCTTGCTTTTCAACAAAAGAAGCAGTTACGTCAGGAAACGCCACCTGCCATTTGCCGTATCTTTCACTGGCTCCTCGTATGGTATAATCCTGCAGTGAAATCGCAAAAGTCGCCACCGCTGTAATCATCGCAGCTGACAAAACTACCCCAATGATTGTTACTAAAGTACGGGTGCGATTTTTCTTCATATTCTCTCGCGTTATCTTGTTGAAAATATTCATGGACGTACCGTCCTCTCATCCCGTACCACCTTACCATCGGAAATACCGATAATCCGATCGGCTTGTAAAGCAATACTTTCGTCGTGGGTAACCACGATCAGAGTCTGTCCATACTTGCGGTTGCTGAGCTTCAGCAATTGAATAATCTCATGACCGTTACGGCTGTCCAAACTGCCCGTTGGTTCATCCGCCAGCATAACCGCCGGAGCATTCATCAAAGCACGACCAACCGAAACCCGCTGCTGCTGACCTCCTGAAAGCTGATTAGGCAAATGATGTTGCCTTTTTTCCAAACCTAATAATGCCAATAATTCCTTCAACCGTTCTTGATTAACCATTCGTTTGTCCATTAATACTGGTAAGGTAATATTTTCGACCACATTTAAAGTTGGAATCAAATTATGGAATTGATAAATCAAGCCCACCTGGCGGCGCCGAAAAATTGCCAGCTTTTCATTCGTTTGCGCATAAACATCCTGTCCATCTACGTACACGTTTCCGCTGGTGGGTACATCTACTCCACCAATACTATGTAGCAGGGTAGATTTTCCAGAACCCGAAGAACCAATAATAGCTACAAACTCTCCTTTTTCAATACTCAACGAAACCTTATCCAAAGCTGCAACTTGATTTTCTCCTGTGCCATACACCTTACTCAAATTTTCAATTCTTAAAAGCTCCATGATAGGCGGCTCCTTTCTTTTCTTTTATCATAGAACCTCTAGCTTTCAACTGGGTGACTTTTAAGTGAGAGATTCGTCACTTTGGAAAACGGAGAGTAAACAGAGCACCCCCCTGAGGATGATTCTTAGCAGTAATTGTTCCATTTTGCTGAGTAACAATCATTTTACAAAGAGCCAATCCAATACCATAACCAGTAGCTTTATCCTTTTCCCCTCGGTAAAATCGTTCAAACAGATGCGGTAAATCTGCCTGACGAAAGCCAGGACCACTGTCATGAATTGCCAGTTCAGTAAACAATGGATTGTCACTGCATACTAGATCAATTTGACCTCCCTCATCCAAGCTTTCCATACAATTTTTCAAAATATTTTGCAGCGCCTCTGCTAACCAACCTGAATCTCCAATGATTCTAACCGCCTCCGGAATTTCTATCCGAATACGAATGTTCCGCAGTTCCATTGGAATAGCCAGCGGCCGCAATGTATTTTCCAACAGTGTACTCAGAACAATTGTTTCATTGTTAAACATAACCACTCCTGCATCCAAACGTGAAATTTTTAATAAAGAAGTTAGCAGCCAATCCATCCGCAGCAGTAACTCCTCGGTTTCCCTTATCAAAACCTTTCGTTCATTTTGGTTGGTTGTATTTTCCAGCAATGACAAAGTTAGATTGGCAGAAGCTAATGGTGTTCGAAGCTGATGAGCCACATCCGCTAAAGAATCCGCAAGATGAGCCTTTTCTCTTTTCAGAGCATCATTTTGTTCGCGGATTCGCTGAGTCATTTTGGTAATTTCGCTTTGGAGTATCGACAGCTCTCCTTCCTGCAATTCTTCCATAAATAAACGTTCCTCATTGTGCAGCACCAAGTCAATTTGGTCAGAAATGCGAGCAATACTTTCATACCGCTTTTGAGTAAAAACAAAAAAGACCGCATCAAAAACTACGGCTGAGATCAACACTAAGATTCCAGCCGCTTCAGTGATTTTCCAGCCAATGATTGTAAAAACGATAGTCAGTAATCCAAACAATAAAATAAACGAGCGAAATTCTTTATTCCGGAGCATGATCTCTGCCTCCTAAGCGATAGCCCATCCCCCGAACCGTTAAAATGATCCTTGGTTTAGCAGGATTCTCTTCTATTTTTTCTCGCAGTCGCTTAATATATACCGTCAATGTATTGTCATTGACAAATTCTCCTGCGGCATCCCATAATTCATCTAACAGACGTGTTCTAGGAATAATGCTTGTCGGATTGTTAATAAACACTAGCAGTAGGCGATATTCTAAAGCAGAAAGAAAAACTTCACTGCCAGCCTTTTTTACAACCCCGCTGGCTGTATTTACTTGTACATTTTGAATTTCAAAAGCGCTTGATTTGCCACCATTCTTGCGCAAAGCATTTTTGATGCGAGCGACTAATTCTCTTGGCCGAAACGGTTTTGTGATATAGTCATCTGCCCCCATATTTAATCCCGTCACGACACTCGCTTCATCATTTGAAGCAGTCAGAAAAATAACCGGAATAGGCTGGACCTCCTTCACTTCAGTACATACTGTAAACCCATTCCCATCCGGCAAAGAAATATCAATTAACGCCAAATCAAACTTACGAACGATTAACAATCTTAGCGCTTCATTACGGGTAGCTGCATGCGTAACTGTAAATCCTTCGGTCCGTAATAGCAGCATTAAATTTTTAGCAATCGTCAGATCATCCTCGACGAGAAAAATTTGTGTCATAAGTAGTCTCCCCTGTCTATGACTGTATCTATACTTATCTTGATAGCAAGTTGGCTCCTTTTTAGTATAGCATGGGGTTAGATTTCTCAGCAAAGTCCTTAAGCACAAAAAAGACCTGAACCACCCGTTCTGATCTCGATTAAATATTCTTTTAGTGGAAAACAATCGATATAGTTGTCAATTGAAAACAGGACCGATAGAATAAAGACGTCGTAAGACAGCGATTTATTATTTAACAGGAGTGGAGAAGAAAGTGTTTGTTAGAGTTCTTCGACGCCTCTATTTATCGGTTCGTAATTAAGTTACGCAAAAAAATGAAATTCGTTTTACTTTCCCCAATAAATTATTGCTTGAATAACTGAAAGAAGAGTGCAGAATGAAATCAATCTTACTAATTGGTCAGTCAAATATGGCTGGACGCGGATTTATCGAAGAAGTGACACCTATTTATCACGAACATATTCAAATGCTGCGCAACGGACGCTGGCAAATGATGGTTGAGCCGATCCATTTTGACCGGGAGGTCGCCGGAGTTGGCCCCGCTGCCTCCTTTGCTTTAGAGTGGGTGAAGCAGCATCCCGATGAGGAATTGGGATTAATTCCTTGCGCTGAAGGCGGCAGCACAATTGATGAATGGGCCTTGGACAGCTCGTTGACCCGCCATGCAATTTCTGAAGCTAAGTTTGCATTGGAAAACAGTGAACTGGTCGGTATTTTGTGGCATCAAGGAGAAAGTGACAGCCTGAACCAGTTATACAAAACCTATGCACCTAAATTGAAGGCTCTATTTGATTATTTAAGGCAAGAGTTAAACGCGCCTGAAATCCCCATTGTGATTGGAGGGCTAGGAGATTATCTAGGCAAAAGTGGCTTTGGAGCTAGTGCTGTTGAATATAAAGAAATTAATCAGCTGCTAAAGCAGGCCGCCGACCAAGAAGACAATTGCTATTTTGTAACTGCGAAAGGGTTAACCCCTAATCCCGATGGCATTCACCTCGATGCGGTTTCACAACGTAAATTTGGGTTACGTTACTATCAAGCTTTTTCTAGGAAACAATCTGTTTTTGAAGCTTTACCCAATGAGGAAGAATTAGTGCAGCAGCTGCAAACGTCGGCTACAGTCACTATTCAAATGTATCTGTTAAGCAAGGAATTTGTCTTAGGCCGAATTGGCGAAAAAGAATTCTTTAAAACCGCTGGAGAACTGATGCGGGATGAGTAGACTACACCATTCTGCTAATTACCTAAAATGAAGTTGAGAATTCATCTTAATTGATTTGGAGGCTACTCTAACAGCCCGTATTAGCTTTCTCTCTTGAGAATCCAAAAAAATCCTTTCATTCTTTGAAATAATGCTTGTTTTCTTGGTAGCAAGTAACTCAGTCGGCTCTTCATTGCCTTAGAGAGTGCACCCTTTCTGAATCATCAATTCGTTCACTTGAGCTTTTTGTATGGCTTGGTTTCTACTAATCTTTTCATTCAAAGACTGTTCGACGATTGCTCCCTGTTCTTCTGAAGTCTCAGCCATCTTTCTTTTCCCAATACTAAAAACCCCTAACTAAGAAATATTTCTTTGTCCTAGTTCGGGGTAGTATATCAACACGCGGGCTTTATTTCGATATTGTCTATTTGTGAATAGTTCCATTTGATCATTTTTCGATCTTTTTCACCAACCATTGCTGTCCAGCATAATCCTCGATTGGTTTATCCAGCTTTAAGCCGATGGACATCAGCTCTGATCCCGTACATATACGTTCCCCTACTTGATAATAAGCCTTAGCATCTAAACCGGCTAATTTCAGTCGTTTAGGAACCGTATTGGCTCTGGCCAACACTTGTACAAAACTGACTGCGAAAGCTGTTGCATCTTTTGAACGGTATAGCCAAGCATACTGATTTTGGTTTTCAATCTCTGTCAATCGTATCAATTGACCCAATTGGACGATTTCGCGAATTTCTTTATACTGAACCACTTGCTCTTTTACCAGCAGCTTTTCTTCGGTGGAAAGCTGGGTCAAGTCCAGCTCATACCCGAGATTCCCTTGCATAGCTACAATTCCTCTAGTATCCATTGAAGTAATCCGGCCCACTTGATGATTGGGAACAGCTGAAACATGACAACCCATGGAAATAGGTGGATAAATCAGCGATGTACCAGATTGAATCGGCAACCGTTCGATCGCATCAGTATCGTCACTGGTCCAGGTTTGCGGCATATAATACAGCATGCCTGGGTCATAGCGACCGCCTCCACCAGCGCAGCTTTCAAATAGAACCTCTGGAAATTGTTCCGTTAATACTTCCAGCACATGGTATAGTCCTAAAATATAACGATGACTCAGTTCTTTTTGCTGAGCAACGGCTAAATAGCTTGATCCGCTGTCAGTGATATTACGATTCATGTCCCATTTTATATAGGCAATGTTTTCTTTTTCCAGCAAAGTCGATAGTTCAGTAATCAAATAATTCTGTACCGCCGGATTAGCCATATCTAATACATATTGATGGCGAGCGAGCTGCGGATCTCGTCCTGCTACTTGAATAATCCAGTCTGGATGGGCCCGGTACAATTCGCTGTCTGGTGAAACCATTTCCGGCTCTACCCACAGACCAAACTGTAAGCCTAATTGGCCAATTTCCTCAATTAGTCCTGACAGGCTGCCGTCAATTTTTTGATGATTAGGCTGCCAATCACCCAAAGAAGTTGTCGTGTCCGATCGCTTGCCAAACCACCCATCGTCCAGTACAAACAATTCAATGCCACAATCGGCTGCTTCTTTTGCCAAAGACAATAACTTCCGTTTATCAAAATCAAAATACGTAGCTTCCCAATTATTAATTAAAACCGGTCGCACTTTTTCTGCATGGGAACTCTTCATCAAACATTCCCGATAAAAGCGATGATAGATGGCCGATAATTGATTGTAGCCCTGATCGGAATAAATCAGTACCGTTTCTGGTGTATAAAAGGACTCCTGCGGTACTAACTGCCAAGCAAAATCAAACGGATTAATTCCCATCTGCATCCGAGTATTTTGGTGCATATCTACCTCAGCAATTGCCTGGAAGTTCCCACTATAAACCATGTTCATGGAATAGATCGATCCACTGTTTTCATTGGCTTGCTTATCAGCTAAGGCCAGAAACGGGTTTTGTCCGTGGCCACTGGCTCCTCGTTTACTATCTAGTAAAAATGCTCCTTGAGATAAGGGTCTCACCTGGCGATGCGTTTCTCGTCCCCATGCACCAGACAGGTAGCAAACATCATATGCTGCTTCTAGAAAATCAATATTGCTGCTGACTACTTTTTCAATTGTTACGCTGCTTGTACCTAAATTGGTTACTACAACAGATTGCGTAATTGCGTTGTATTCGTAAAAAGCGGAGAAAATCAGTTTAACTGTTACTTGCTGCAAATAGTCCTCCAGTAAAATTTCTACTGTCTCCACCTCTTCGCCACTCGTAATCGTCGGCATTCCGGGCAGCCGTTCTTTACCTGAATAAACCTTGAAGTCTTTGTAACGCAGATTCGTGATCCGACTGCCGTCTGCATACTCCAGCACCAAGGCTGGCGTGCGTAAATCAGAATTTCCGTAAGTTGGCATTGCTTGCGGCAATTGCTCCAGCTTAAAGTCCTTTATTCCATCTGTATCAGAGATGTAGCTTGCCCGACCGATGTCTTGAATGACATAAGCCAAGGATTTTGATCCCAGTCTTTTCCCCCAATAGATGACGGTCACATGCCCCGTCGGCAGAACATGAAGAACCAGGCTCGTGTGCTTCACTTGAATATGAAAGGTTCGTTGATTATCCAACAGCTCTAACATAAGTTCCTCCTTAAGCTAAGTCTGACAATTTCAAAAAGCTTTCCGTATTGCTAGGGGTGCGAATCGTTGTGATTTCAATGCCCCTCTCCAACAATTCCTTAAAGGCCGCTTTCTCTTCAGTTGTTACCGAAATGCCTTGTTTGATGACTTCAGTATTGTCACGGGAAGACATATTGCCGACATTGATTCTTTTGATTGGTAAGCCCCTGTCCAACAGATTCAAAATTTCAACCGGTGATTTTAAAATAACAAACACACGTTGCCCAGCATACTTTCCTGCTGAAATATTGGCAAATGCCGTTTCTTCCGTAATGATTGAGGTGTTCACAGTTCCTGGTGCGACCATTCGCAGCAAAGATTTCTGGGTGTCATCTGTAGCCACTTGATCATTGATCACCATTAAACGGGTAGCTTTTAATTCGTTGGTCCATAAGCCGGCTACCTGTCCATGAATCAACCGGTCATCAATTCGAATGTGAATAATTCCTTCTAATGTACTCATTATTTTCCTCCTAGATTCTATCTTCAATTTTCTAATTTAACTAACCTAATAAACCAATAAGCGACAAACCTATTGCCAAAGCAATAACGATTAAAATCACTCGAACTGGGGTCATATTTTTTCGCCCTAATAACCAGTAAACTAAAGCAACCAATAACGCAGGAATAAGATTCGGCATAATTGAATCCAGGATGTCCTGTCCGTGTAACATTAGATCACCTGATTTGTAAGAAACTTTCACATTAGCCGAAACAACAGTCGCGATGAGGGACCCCACGACCATTAACCCGACTGTTGAAATAGAAGCAGTTACCTGCTGCATTTTTTCTTCTAGAGTTGAGATCATCTTCAAACCAGTTTTGTAGCCTGTTTTGAAAAATGGAAAAATCAATGATTTAATAGCAATCATAACCACCAGCCATAGAACTACACCCGCCGGATTTCCTTGAACCGCCATAGAAGCTGCGATGCCCCCGAAGATTGCACTAGGTGTCGATAGTAATAATGTATCACCTAGGCCTGCTAAAGGTCCCATCAAACTAGTTTTTAGCGATGAAACGGTCGGCAAGGATTTTTCCTTCTCATTTTCCTCAATCGCAATGTTAACACCCATAATAAAAGGCGTAAACATCGCATTCGTGTTAAAGAATTGTAAATGAGTCAGTAACGATTGCTTCAGCCCTTCCTGATCATCCTTGTAGATTTCCTTTAGAACTGGATACATGGAATAACAATACCCCAGTCCTTGCATTTTCTCGTAGTTAAAGGATCCGCAGCCGCCAGTTAACCAGTAACGCAGCATCGCTGTTCTTTTTTTCTTGAATGAAATGTCATTATTCATCGCCTTCAATCCCCCCATCTGTTGGTACTGCCGCTGTGCTGACTGCGGTCTTTTGACTATTTTTAAAAGATACAAAGGCCCAAGCCATTGCCAATAGCGCAATTCCTAAAATTGGCATCCCTAAGTAAGAAGCAAACACAAATCCGACAATCAACGGTGCCACATTTTGCTTCACCGGCATCGTTCTTAACAATAAACCAATACCCACTACTGGTAAAAGTCCGCCGGCTACCTGCAAGCCCGTCAATAACCATTCAGGAATGATTTCAAATACCTTTTCCACCAAGCCTTGGCCAAATAAAACTGCCAACATGATTGGAACTCCAGTTGAAACCATCGTGAAAATATTGCCTAGCCATTGCCACATTGGAATACGATGGAAGTCGCCTTTCGCAACATCCTTTTCCGCACCATGCTGGAAAAAGATGTTCAAGGTTTTGTTCAACACGTCCAGCTGCACCATAATAATTGCCACAGGAACTCCAATTGTTACACCCACTTCTGGACTGGCACCTGTTGTAATCGCCAAGTATGTTCCGACGATTGCCGCTACCGGATAATCCGGTACAGACGCACCGCCGAAGCTGCTGATACCTAACGTCATCAACTGCAAGGTCCCACCGATATATAATCCTGTTTGTAAATCTCCACAGATCAAACCAGTAATCGTACCACACATTAATGCCTGCCATAACCCAACACATGTGATCCAACGCTCATAATTCATTAAAAATCCGAAAATAATTACTAATACCGTTGATACTGATGAAACGCCCATTATTTTTCCTCCCCTTATTCGTCGCCTTCATTGACAATCATTAACAATTGCTGTGGATCATACATATTCTGCTGACCAGCTGCAAGAATTTCTTCCATCACCTCAGACAATGGATTGTTTCTGTTCATTGCTGCCGTCAACACACTGCCAAAATTGGCATTACTAACTACCTGACTTCCCGGACGGTGCACTAATTGTCCGTAAACAGTTTTAAATGGTGTTCCTTGAAACAAATCGACCAAAGCTAGGATCGGCAACTCCGTTCCATTGATTGCCTCAGTGATTTCCGCTTCGAAAGCTGTTAAACTCTTACCTCCCAAATCGATTGCTGTAACCGCCCGCTCCTCTGGTAAAAAATATTCCAATGTATCCGCAAATCCACTGGCTAAGCTTCCGTGAGTAACGATAATAATCTTAAACATTGATCTCCACCTCTCTCTTCATTCTTATAAAAGCAAGTACCGTGCCAACTATTTTTTGCTTACATTTCCTGCAAGAATCCCGGTAGTATAGCAAAACAAGCAAAAAAGCTAGTGTTAAAAAAAGATTTAACACTAGCTTTTTTCGTTTCACACAATCACAGCTGCTGCTGAATGATCAGGAAAATCATCTCCAGCTCGCCATCTGGAATCTTCAATTTGTATTTTTGTTCAATTGCTGTAAAGAAATGAGCAGAGGTTTCTTTGAAGGGTTGATATAGCGGAAGAGCCGTAATTCCCTCGTCACTCTCGTCAATCCCATCACCAGTCAATATACGCTCAATCATCGCTGATAGATGCAGAAAAAGGTTGATCCGCATAAAATTATCAATATGAATTTGGTAGAACTCTTCATACTTTTCAATTACTTCTTCTACTTCATCAATGACCATCGCCGGATTCAAAAAGTTCAGCCGTGCTGCTGCCCCTTCCAAGGTAAACAGCTTGATGATTTCATTGGTACACTTTTTCAGCTCGTCGGCTTGAAAGAAGGAAGCCAATAAATCCAAATTAGCCGCTCCATTAATAATCCCTTCAATATTGATAATAGGTACCACTGCTTTTTCCACTGGTGAAGTGGTTAAGATGGCTACCGTATCCTTAAATAAGGTTTTCTGATCCTTTTGCAGCAGCTCCTTCAATTTGCTGTAGTCAATCGACAATAGTTCGATTTCATCTGTGTTCACGTATTTACTGAGAATATCTTTAATTTTTAAGGCGATTCCTTCACCAGAAATGCAGGAAATCAATAAGTTGGTTTTTTGCGAAACACCGGCAAAATATTGCTTCGACACCGCAAAATCCTCTAGTGCTAACTGCTCCAGCTGAGTAATTTTTTGACGCTGGCTCAGCTTCAAGCCAACATCCAATGCTAAGGAAGTCGACACATTGTTCATAATTAAAAGGTCTCCGGTCACATTGCCTTGAATTGATTGATACATTTGCTCCAAAGAACCCATATCCACCAAAAGAACAAGTCCATCTGAGGTATTGTATTTTTTGATGTACTCATTGACCTCCGCAATCAGCGTTTCCGCCGAGACATCCATTGGCAGATCAAAGCTTTCAAAAACAAAGTCCTTTACCAGTTGATTAACTGTGTTAGCTAAAGTTTGAGCATTTTTATGCCCATGCATAATGATCAAGGCATTGATTTTGGTACTAATCTCCAGCACTCGGTTCAAGTAAGCAGCTAGCACACTCAAGCCATTTTCATTGATCGAGGTATTTTGCAAGAACAACACCTGCAAAACTCCTTCAGCCAGCTTGAAAAATTTGTGATAGTTGTAGCGTGCCTCCGATCCATCCTTAATATTGATTAATTCACTGGAAGGATCGTATTGCAGCAGAACTGCCAGTAAAATAATCTTATTTAAATCGGCCTCCTCTATTTCCACACCTTTACTGGTAAGATACTTCTGCAAAGCCATTTTCTTCTGTACATACCGCTCCAAGTCAGACTGATAGCTTAAGCGTTTGCTGAAATGTTTGTTAAGAAAATAAGAGTGATAGAGTTCGTCTATCAAGTTTTGCGCCTTTTGACCCGCCTCTTCAAAACCAATAAAGCCGAAGTTGCCAATATAGGTCTCCTCTTCTTGAAAAGTCTCGGTAAACTCTTTATTTTTTTCCTTAATGGAGAGAAAATGTCCGGTTCCAATCACCAGCGGTTCATCTGTCTTCGCTTTGTTATAGGCTTTCGCGCAATCGGCTTTGATCCGGTTACGGATTTCCCCGATGTTTCCGCGATAATTTGATTGAATTAACTCAATTATGTAGTCCTCACCCACTTGCAACGAACAATCCAGCTGCTTCCTTTCCTCGTCCAAGAAGCTGAAGATCAATTTTTCTTTTTCGGAAAAGGACCGCTGGCTAAAATCCGGTAAAAAAACATCAAAAGGAATTCTTCGCTTTAAAGTGACCAACAAGGACGACTCAGGATCTTCTGTAGTCGCCATGATTAAGCGAACATTTGCCTGCTGCCATTCAGCATTGGAGCCCATTGGCCGATATTTCTTCTCATCAATTAACAAAAACAGCTTTTCCTGATTTTCCGCCGACAAATTATGTACTTCATCCAAAAACAAATATCCGCCCTCAGCTTCATTAATTAAACCATGCGTATCCTTTTCCGCACCCGAAAAGGCCCCTTTGACATAACCGAATAATAAAGAAGACAATAATTCTTTATTATTGGCATAATCGGCACAGTTCAATACCACAAAAGGGGCATCCTCCGTAACAACCTTTTTTTCTATTGCATACTGGTGAATCAGCTTAGCCAAGTAACTTTTGCCCACTCCGCTGCTGCCATGGATCAAGATCGGCAAGCCGTGAGGAGGATAAGTCACCGCGGATTTGCACTGTTCAATTTGATTTTTCACACTACCATCGTAACCAATGAAGGTCCGAAACGAATTCCCTTTTTTTGACGGCAGCCGAAAATTCACTGGTCGCGTATTCGTTTTTACCAGACGTCCCTGATCCGCCAGCTGGTTTAGATAAAGACTCGTCACGCTGCGTTTCATCCCTGTCAGCTGCTCCACATCTTGTGTCGTTACAACCTCTACCAGCTGCAGGTGCTCCAGCAACAACTTATATAAATTTTCTACTGAGTTCATGTCTGACTCCCCCCACACTAACACTCTGATTAATGTGTCTTATTATAAACAGTATTTGATCATTTGGATAGTTCGTATTTAAGAAAGCTCAAAAAAGTTATATGGATTTTTTCTGGGTTAAAAAGGAAACTGATTGCTTTCTATTTTCATAAATTATACTTAGATTTACTTGTATATTTTACCTGCTAAAAAAATAATAACGCCATTGAGTACAACAACCCTTTAAATAATAAATCATTTTGTGTGACTTCTCACTCTTTCCTAGATTATGACGATACTTCCTCCATCAAAAAAAGTTGGAGTTAATCGAGAATAGTTGACACTATACCCAATAACCACAACTTTATTGTTATTTCTCGTAAAATATTCAAGAATTATTTTCTTTTCTACAACTGCTGGTCCTTTTTATATCCAATCGTCCAAGTCAACCCAAAGGCTATTCCAAACGCAACCAAATTCACTAAAATATAAAATGGTAATTGTTCATTTAAATATAACAATGTCCCTGGAATTCCAGTTAAAGCCATTCATGTTGCCCGCAAGTGGAGAATTGATGCTAAAAAGCCTCCTATTCCCCCTCCAATCATTGCCATAACAAACGGTTTTATTAATCGTAAAGTTACACCGAAAACAGCTGGTTCAGTGATTCCTAATGCCGCTGATAGAGCGGATGGAAAAGCAATTTGCTTCATTTTTGGCGAAGTAGATTTAATAGCCACAGCTAATACTGCTCCTGCTTGAGCAACATTTCCGCAGGTACCAATTGGATTCAAATAGTTCCAGCCGTCTTGTCCCAGCATACTAATTTCCAAAAAGTTTAAAATATGATGAATCCCAAAAATTCCTAATAGCTGACCAAAACTGCCATAGATCAAGCCACCAATTCCTAGTGGTAACCCAAGTAAAAATTCAACTGCATGCAGAACA
This sequence comes from Enterococcus sp. AZ163, assembly GCF_050498925.1. Classification (NCBI taxonomy): domain Bacteria; kingdom Bacillati; phylum Bacillota; class Bacilli; order Lactobacillales; family Enterococcaceae; genus Enterococcus; species Enterococcus sp. AZ163. The sequence goes on along the minus strand of NZ_JBIPAO010000003.1, from coordinate 409,280 downwards.
CCAATCTCGACCTCATGAAAAATCGGGCCAATAATGAATAATGCTAGAATAAGACCAATTAATAGCGTTAAGAAGGGTGTCAGGATCAGATCCAATGAATCAGGGATTCGCTTGCGCAAGAAAATCTCAATTTTAGATCCTAGAATTCCGGTAACAAAAGCAGGCAAAACAGAGCCTTGATAACCCACAACATTGATAAAACCAAAAAATACTAATGGTTCTGCCGCTTGCTGTCCAACCTCGTAGGCGTTGGGTAAAACAGAGCTAACCAGCATTAAACCTAAAACAATTCCTAAAATTGGTGTGCCTCCAAAAATCCTAAAGGTTGACCAAGCCACTAACGCGGGTAAAAAGGCAAATGCCGTATCGGTTAAAATTTGAGTAAACATTAAGAGCTGCTGAGGGATATCTTCTGGTGCTAAACCAACAATTCCTAAAACTGCTTCCTGTGTAAAAAGTCCCCGCAATCCCATAAATAATCCAGTAGCTACCAACACTGGAATAATTGGTACAAAAACATCACCGAAGATTCTGACGGCTCGCTGGAAGGTCAGCTTTTGCTTCACATCAGTCGCTGCAACTGAAGCTTGCTCCGAACTATCGATCAATGGAAGAAACTCGTCGTAAACTTTATTCACCAAGCCGGTTCCTAAAATAACCTGGTACTGCCCTGAGTTAAAAAAGCTCCCTTTCACCTTATCAATATCTTCTACCGCCTTGATATCAATTTTTTCCTTATCATTGGTAATAATTCTTAAGCGAGTCGCACAATGAGTAGCCGATTGAACATTGCTGCTTCCGCCTACCAGCTCTAAAATTTTAGCTGCGATTTCTTTATTATTCATTCATCATTCTCCTTAATAGTTGTAAACTACAACCGACCCTTTTTTCCCCAACTCTTGATAAGTAATTTCTCGAGAGAAACTGTCACAAAAACTACGCATCGAAAACACATACTGTCCCTCATTTATAAAAAATTCCACTGTTGAATTATCGCAAAAAATCTGAAGATTATGCAATTCCTCTAACGCCAGCTCCTTCATTTCTTTTTTGCCTGAAACCCAATTTATTCTGCTAATTTGCAAAAGTCCTTTTTTGTATTCTAGCGAGTTCATCCCAGCATTTAAAGTCAAATAAAAAGTCGGGGTTGAATCACCAAGATCAATCAATAACTCATAAGCTTTCTGGCAATTTTTGATGACCGCATTAGCAGTAGTATATTTTTGCTCCTCTTTTCTCAGTTGCTTATACTCTTCAAGAGGAACCTGTCGTAATTGATTATTCAGCCATTTCAACTCTCGTGGCATCGTAAGGCAATGCACATATCCTGACTTAGTCGTGGGACATTGCGCCTCTTCCAATTCACTCATTCGCGACATCCAAGCCACCATAATACGACGACCCTTATCATCTTCAAAGGATTGCGGTGCATAAAAATCAAAGCCATAATCCAGCAGAAGTATATCACTCTCAGGTACAAACTTCTTTTTCTTGTAATCAATCTTTCCAATCAAATATCCGGCATAGCTCGATAGTGACAAGTCATTTTCTTCTATGGATGTTCGTCTTTGTGGGCATACGGTCAAAATATCCACATCATTGGTCAATGAGAATACATCTGGGCATTCACACATTTGATCTAAAGCTGAATCAGTATAAAAAGTTCCTTGAAATTCCCAATGTAACAAATCCAGTGATACAAACAAGGTAATTGCTCCTACGTTTTGGGTTGTCTGAGCACCAACGATCATCCACCATTTGCCCTGGCTTTGCCAAACCTTCGGATCACGATGATGTTCCGTGAAACCTTCAGGGGTTTTGATTCCCTGATTTTTTTTTACAAACGTTTTTCCATCAGAAGAAATCGCTATTTTTTGTGCGCTTTTTCTGACGTTATTCTCTTTAGTATTTCCAGTATAAAATACGTACAGCATACCAGCTTTCTCAACAGCACTTCCTGAGTAAATGCCATCTTTATCTTCTTTCTGATCGGGGACAATTGCTGTGCCTGGATTCTCCCAATTGACTAAATCAGTTGAAGTAAATAAACCCCATTCTTTATAAGTATGATCTGTATCAAAGCGATTCCACTGGTGAAAAAAATAATATTTTCCTTTAAATTGAATCAATCCATTCGGATCATTTAATAATCCTTGTACCGGCTCTATATGGAAAGAATTTTTGTCATTCCTTTTCAAAACAGGAGCTCCTCCTCTTATTATTTCATATTAATGCGTTTACATCACCTAGGTTAATGAGATCTTATCATCAATTCCCCCGTTTAGGATATGGAAAAAAATAAGGAAAACATGGAAATTTCTAATATCCGAAACTTTTTAGCAGAGTTCCCATGTATAATGCAAGCATGGATACTAATTTAAAAGAATACACGGATCGCTTTACTGATTTTTCAAAAAAAAGTATCTCAGACTTCATTTTGTACAACAGCGGAATTGAATATTGTGAACCTGGTTACAGCTACGGTCCCAAAAGAAGGGATTATCACTTTATTCATTTTGTAAAGGAGGGCAAAGGACTGCTGGAGGTTGAGAATCGTACGATTGAAGTTTTTGAGAATCAGCTGTTTGTTGTTCCAGCAAATGTTGTTTCCACCTATACAGCCGATAATCAGGTGCCTTGGAAATACTGCTGGATTGGATTTACTGGCATTGAATCAAGTAATTTTATTCACACCTTACTTCAATCCAGCAAGCAAAATTATGTATTGGATTGTTCGGATGCAGCTTTTTATGAGAAGGAAATCAGTAAAATTCTATCTCTGAATCACAACAATCGTTCCTCTTACTTTAAAATTAACGGGATTATGTATAATATTGTCGGAACATTGCTGGAGGAAGTTCAACCAAATGATTCTGCCAATATTCACGAAGCTTCTGCCGCCTTTCAAGCCATGCGGTATATGGATCTACATTATCACGATGACATTCAAATTTCAGATATTGCACACTTTATCGGTGTTCATCCTAATTACCTCTCTTTAAGATTTAAAGAAGAGATGGGCGTTACGCCAAAAAAATATTTAACCAACCTAAAAACTACTAAAGCCAAAAAGCTTTTAATGGAAAGTGACGATCCCGTCAGTTTAATCGCCAGCTCAGTCGGCTTTACTGATGCCTTATCCTTTTCCAAGTTCTTTAAAAAAGAAATTGGTTATTCTCCCACAGAATTTAGAAAGGAGCAACAACCCCATTGAAAAACATGATTCATTATTGTTCACAAACTAACACCTTCAGCTTACACAACTGCAAAGTCAGCTACATTATGGAAGTCATTGAAGAAACTTATTTAATCCATCGCTATTGGGGAAAACGCCTGAGCAGTTATCATTTTAGTAACCGTCCCATTTTAAAGAAACGAACGTTTGCAGCTGCACCTGATAATGAAAAACCAGAAGTCTCACCAGAATTTTTGCCTTTTGAGCTTCCCGTTGCTCACCAAGGTGATTTTCGAAACCCTGCTGTCCAAATTGAACATAAGAATAGCGAAAGAATTACTCGATTTCATTATCAGAGATATGAAATTATCAACAAAGCCATTGAATTGGACGATCTCCCTCATGCTAGGAATACGGAGGAACTAGCTCAAACACTCATTATTTATTTGTTTGATCCAATCGCTCAAATTGAACTTGCTTTGTCCTATACAATCTTCGAAAACTCTCCGGTGATTGTTCGCTCGACGAAAGTAAACAATCAAAGCGAAAAATCAATAAAGCTTACTAGGCTTTTCAGTGCCTCGGTAGATGCTAGCTATGATGATCAACTCGTCACAACTTTTTACGGGACTCATCAAAAAGAGTATCAGTTAAACCGGAGTGCGATTCAACATGGATTATTCAAAATTGGCAGCTCTCGTGGTGCCAGCGGCCCACAATATCCGCCCTATCTTGCACTATCAAAGGAGGCAACTGAAAATAAAGGGGACGTTCATGCTATGACCCTAATTTACAGCGGCAATCATGAGGTTTTGCTGGAACGTGATCAGTACAATCATTTGCGGTTGCAAATTGGCTTAAATAGCGAAACCTTTTCCTGGCAGTTAAATCCTGGTGACTCGTTTCAAAGTCCGCAAGCCCTGCTCTCCTATAGTGACCAAGGTTTCAACGGATGCTCGCAAAGCTTTCATCGTTTTTTTGCAGATCATTTGATTCCTCCAATTTGGAAAAATCAAGTACGTCCGCTGCTGATTAATAGCTGGGAAATGACCTATTACGATGTTAATGAGACCTTAATCAAGCAGTTAATTGATGCAGCTGATGAACTGGGGTTTGAAACCGTAGTACTAGATGACGGTTGGTACAGCCAGAGAAACAGCAGCAAAACTTCCCTCGGTGATTGGGTAATTGATCAAGAGAAGTTCCCTAAAGGTATTCAGCCGTTAGTAGCCTACGCAAAGAAAAAAAATATTGGTTTTGGGCTCTGGTTTGAGCCAGAAATGATTTCACCGGAAACAACCTTAATTCAACAGCACCCTGAGTGGGTCATGAGAAGCTCAAATTATCAACCGCTCTTAGGGCGTAGTCAATACGTACTGGATTTGACTAATAGGGAAGTTCAACGATTTATTATTGACACTGTATCTCAAGCAATTGACACATTTGATGTGAGTTATATTAAGTGGGATATGAACCGACATATGACGGATCCCTTTTCCCAGCTCCAGTCTTTTGAGGCTTCTGAATATTCTCACCGTTATATTTTGGGACTCTATCGCATTATGAATGAATTAACGACAACTTATCCCAACGTTTTATTCGAAAATTGCTCTAGCGGTGGTGGAAGGTTAGATCCTGGAATGCTCTACTATTTTCCCCAAACCTGGATTAGTGACAATACCGATGGAAAAGATCGCCAACAGATCCAATACGGTGCTAGTTATTTGTTTCCAATTTCAGCTATGACAGGACATGTCTCTGATGTACCGAACCATCAAACCAATCGAACGATATCCTTTGAAACTAGAGCGGCCCTAGCATCTTCCACGAATATGGGCTATGAGATGAACATTACTGACCTTTCTCCTAAAAAAAAGGAGATTATTCGTGATCATCTACAGGAATATAAAGAAGAACGTAAGCTAATTACACAAGGAAACTTTTATCGTTTACTTTCTCCCTTCAGCAGTAATTATTGTGCTTGGATGTTTACTGATAAAGAAATGGAACAAGCGATAGTTTACGTTTTTCGCAATCAATATGAAGTATATGAACTGTCTCTATTAATAAAAATTCCGTTTCTTAAAGAAGACTGTTTGTATCAAGACTCTGCCACCGAGCAAGTCTATTCGGGTTCAGAGTTAGCGAATTGCGGATTGGCATTAGAAAATAGTAAAGGCGATTTTATCGTTCACAAAATAAAGTTGGTACAAATAGAAAAAGGGCTTTAAGCAATTTACAGCTTAAAGCCCTTTTCACAACTGGCAATCCATCTATAGGTTGGAAACTTTACTGTCACAAAGAATCAGCAAAGCTATCCTATTTCCATCCGTGTACCTTTGTCGGCCAACTCATCCGCTAAATCGTTAAACTTGTCGCCGGAATGTCCCTTTACCTTAACGAAGCGCACCTTTAAGTCTTTTGACACTTCATCAAATAAAGCAACATACGCCTTTGATATAGCTGCGTTAGCTGCCCATTGTTTTTCAGCCCAAGAAGCAATTCCTTGGTAATCGTAAAAGATCGCAATCTCATCAATCTGGTTTGCTTTTGCCCATCTTACTGCCTCGATACAAGCAAACACTTCGCCAGCAATTTGATAACTAGAGATAAATTTAGGATCATTTCCACCGAAGGAAAGCTTCTCTATCACTTTTTCACCTTTTAAAATAACGACACCAGAACCATATTGCTGCCGAGCTTTATTAAAGGAGCCATCTACATATGCTTGGTATTCATCAGGATTTACTGTTTTTTTCTCTGAACTCATATTCACAAATTGCTGTGCTTCTTCTTTTGTCGGGAACGATTTAAAAATTGCACCAGGAAAGCCCTTTACCTGCTTTTGTGCATCGTTCCAGGTTGTATATACTCCTGGTTTTCTTCCAATTCGAATTGCGTAAAACTTTGCCACTTACTTATTACCTCCCATGAAACTATGAAATCAGTTTGCAAGTAATTATAACTTACCTGCAGTTTTTTTACAGTATATTATTTAAACATCTAATGGAATTGTTTCATTATCATTTGTTGATTTGAAAGTGTTTTTCCTTATTCTTTTGTTGAATAAAAAGCTAATCCTCACTATACCTGTTCATCAGTTCTTTTATCATCTGGCATAATTTGTTTCTCAAACGTAACGGTGAAAGAACTTCAGCTTCACCCCCCAGGGAAAGAATGAATCCGTAAAGCCATGGTGTATCAGGAACCTCCGCTCGCAATGTGCCGGTTCCATCTTTTGCTATGGTAACCTGTGACTCATGAAAATCTTCATATAAGCGATGCACCATTTCGGCTGAACATTTTAAAACGAGGGGGATCATTGTGTAAGAGATTTGTTCCGTTTTGTCCAGTTCTTTCACTGGCAGATTCTTCCGATCAAAGGTTTCTACTTTTACAAACACCTCAGACATTCGAGTAATTTTAAAGGTTCGATACGTCTGCTTTTCCTGGCAATAGCCTATTAAATACCAGGCTTGAGATTTATAAAGAAGCTTTATTGGCATCACAATTTTATTGCTCTGTGCCATTTGCATATTGATATAAGAAAAACCAAGCATCTGGTTTCTACTGATTGCTGAAATGATTTTATTGAATTTGTCCTTGTCTTCACCTGTGCGTCCCCAACGGGAAAAATCTACCTCGATCAGATCAGATGGTTGGTTCTGGAACAAGCCTGATAGCTTTTCTAATAAAAAAGATAGGTCATCTTGTTTAGTCGCTGCCAGACTGCTTAGTGAAAGTAAAATCTTTTTTTGCTCTTCACTAGTAAGAGTTGTTTTGCTTAAGACAAAATCATTATCTATGAAAATCCCACCGCCTGTTCCTTGCGAAGTATAAATCGGAATTCCTGCACTGCTCAAAATATCAATATCTCGAAATACAGTTCGAAGGGATACGTTAAAACGCTGAGCTAATTCCGCAGCAGTTGCGGAGCGATTAGCCAGTAGATAATGAGTCAGGGCAAATAATCGTTGAATTTGCATAGAATTCTTCCTTTTTCTATAATCCTAACACAGTTTAATTAAAAATTATTCAACATGACATATCTTGTCATGTTGAATTGATATAATAAATGTAGGTTATTCAGAAAGGAGCAGTTTTTCATGGCCGTTAGTATATTTGATGATAAAGCTACTACACCAGATGATACAATGTTGCTGTCCGTATTAAAAGAAGCACAGCTTCTTTGGAACGAGGCCATTCATTTTGTAGAACAATTCGGTGGAATCACACAAGGAGAATGGAAATTCTACACTAAAGCAGCTGGTTGGACCTATGTAGTAAAGTCAAATAAACGTACAATGTTTTACCTGATACCAAAGGATGCTCATTTGCAAGCCACTTTTGTTTTTGGTGAAAAAGCTGTTGCAGCTGCTGAAGAAGCCAATTTGCCAATTGATGTACTAAAAAATCTAAGATCTTCGAAAGCCTATGTTGAAGGCCGATCGATCGCCATTCTAGTGAAAGATACGGAAGACCTAAGTGTTTTTAAAAGGCTAGTAACGATTAAAGTGGAAAATTGAGCCCTAAAAAGAGAAGCTGGTTGCAGCTTCTCTTTTTTATAAATAACAAAAACTTGCTAGCAGGCTACTGCCGTAAGCTTCTTTGCATCTATTTTTAATCATTAATCGCCCATTCAATTTCAATCAAGCGAGTCAATCCAGATACAACAATTTCAGCATCCGCTTCGTCCTCTTGCTCAGTTTTATTTATCCATAGAGGCAGGCTAGGAGAAAGCAGCACTACTTCGTTTCCATTACGTAGTCGAGCAATTGGCACAGTTCGTAGTTTAGGCAGCAGCTCAGAGTTCGGCCGCTTAGCAATAAATACTGAAGAAATAGAATCTAAATAATTCATCAGCTGTGAATAGCCTTCTTCCTGTTTATTTCTCAAGTAAAGCTGTTCTAACCCTGCGAGAATTCCCGCTTTCTCGTTTTCAAGATTCATTTTTACCAACCCCTCCCCCGTATCGTTCTACTTATAGTTTACCCTAGTAAATGCCTGTTGTAATCAACTTTATGAGACTTTGGACTATTTTTTTAACCAAAATTTTCTATCCCATACATAATCTAACTAGTCTTTTCTCTTTTTTTAAATAAGTGTACGTATTAGCATGTTATCACTTACTATATACCTAATCTTTTTTTAAGAAACAGCCACCCGCATAAAACGAATGGCTGATTGTATCCCATTTTTGGGTATTATTTATTAAATTGCTATTTCTCAAGTCTAATCGGTACACTTGCCTCGCTGTCTTTTTCAGTGTAGTCAGCGAGAATTAATTCGTCATTCTCTACCTGAATATTTTTCATAGTTCCACTTTTGATTGAGTAAATTTCCTGCATAAATTGAAGCTCTATCTCCGTCTGACGTTCATTAATTTCATAGGTGGCCTGCCCTTCGCCATTGTCGTTGGACAATTCCGCGATACCATTCCCCCCAAAGATCATTTCAACCGAACCTTGCTCACTAACTAGTTGCCACTTATCCGAGTTCTCTATTAAGATATTACGGATATTCGGTTTCTCCTCCCCACAAGCACTCAAAGCAGCAATACTAATTGTGAGAACCATAAATAATAAACATTTCCCTAACGCAAACTTTTTCATATAGTCGTATTCACCTTCTTTGTATATTCAATAAAACTCTTGTAACCTCATACTTCTATTATATAGTAATATAGCTAAAAAGGATTACATTTTATCGTTGAAATGATCTAGATTGGCTAAAATTTCTTTCTTTGAAAAAGTTTTCTTAATATATCAAAAGCATCTCAAACGATTAGATGAAAATTAATTCATACTGTTTCAATTACTAACTAAATTTTGATGTACATATAAGCTGCCTCCCAAATTTTATATTCTAAAATTCAGGAGGCAGCTTATGTATTTTATTTATTATAACTTTCAGGTAAGATAACTATTTTTAACTAGATTTGTGTTTATTTCGCCAATAATTTAGTAAGACTAATAGCAGCATGATGCCACTGGTTATCAATGCTGTTTTTAACAACAAATGATTCTCAGTAGTCAACTTTTTCTTCTTCACCTTTTTACTAGGATCATAAGGAACTCGTTTTCCACGGACCAACAACCGGTGAGAATTGACTCCATAAGGGGTACAGGTCAATAGTGTCACGTAGTCCTCTCCCTTTACTGATTTTAATAGTTCTGTGTGTTCCGGTTCAATGACTGAGATCTTATCTACCTCATAAGCTAGGGTCTGATCCAATACATGAACATAAAAAAGATCACTTTTTTTCAGTTCAGTTAAATCAGTGAACAACTTTGCGTGAGTTAAGCCGGTATGGGAGGTCAGTACCGAATGGGTCCCTTCGCCACCAATCGGTAAAGCAGAACCTTCCAAATGTCCCACGGCTTTGCGCAGGACATCCTCCTGGGTTCCGTGGTAAACAGGCAAATTCACATCAATACTAGGAATTTCAACCTGAGCCATTATTCCCTTAACCCTCAATACTTGATAATAATTGGCAGGCATCACAATGCCTGATCCTGGTATGAAAGGATCATGAGCTGGCTGACCTAATAAATTTTCGTTGTAAATTTTTGCCTGTTGAAAGACTTCAGCAATTTGCTCAGGCGTTAGCTGGTCCACCTTCTCTTGATAGCTCTCAGCTACTTGGGTCGCATTTTTCTGATTAAAATAATTTCCCAAGAATGGGTATACGATGATACCGACCCCTGAAATTAATAATCCAATGATTAAAATGGCTCGTTTCATCCCCAACCTACCTTTCCTATGCAGAGAAAAAGCCGAGAATTCTCGGCTTTTTTACCTCAATTACGCAGCTTTTTTCTTATTCATTGTTAACAGAACTGCTAAACCGATCAAAATAATTCCGCCAATCACCATTAGCAACGTACCTGCTCCACCAGTATTTGGTAGGGTGAATCCACGTTTGTTTTCAATATCCTTTGTTTGTATATGTTGAGTATTGGCATTTTCAAAGGTTACCTCTACTGGTCCGTCTAGCAAGTTGTATTTATCTGGTGCTAAGGTTTCCACTAAATAATACTTGTTGTACGTTTTTGTTCCGCCAGCGTTTTCTGTGTAGGTTTGAAGACCTTCAAAGGATTCAACGTAGAAGGTATCTCCGTCAAGTCCTAACGTCTCACTCTTAATAGCATGCGATGGAATTGCGACCCATTTCTTAGCCGTGTCATATCCTGTTTCGCCAGGAGCAACGATGTCTTCGATGTGTGTATTAGTAGCATCTAGAACAACCCGGTAGTATTCTCCTGCTTTAGCAGCAGCTTCAGAAGTTGCTAATTGGAATTGGGCACTTTTGTTAATTGATGTGTCGCCACCGGAGTAAGTTTTTTTGATTTTGATCTCACCTGTGTGTATTTCAGAAGGATCGGTCGTAATTTTTCCCGTTTCACTTGAACCATTCTCAAAGTCAATATCGGCTTTATTCTCGATTTTGTTTTCGTCGTCATTTAGAATATTTCCGTTGACTGTCGTTTCAAAGTCAATGGAAATTTTCTCAATCCCAGTAGCTGCAGCTAATTTAGCAATCCCAGCTGTTGTTAACGTAATGACAATCTTTTCTTTATCAGCAGGGGTAGCTGCAGTATGAGCAACAGTATAATCAGCAGGATTATTCAGTGTCACTAAAAGATTAGAACTAGCATCAATTCCTTTTACCACTACACTATGAGCAGGTGTACCAACATAATTCAATCGTTTATCCAGCTCATCGGTTACTACAAATTGATTATAGTCTGCAAAGTCTGCTGGTGCATTAGCCGTGATGGTCCATTTCACCTTGTCACCAACGTTTACCGATGGTTTTTCCGGTTTTTTCTCGGGGTTCAAACCTTGGTTTTTTGGATAGACATGGACATCGTCATTCCAATCTGTGCCGTCAGCAGACGTCATTGGGACTGCTACAATAAAAGGCTTTGCCCCCGAGGTGATTTTCTTGTCTTCATTGCCAGTACCTTGTACTTGATACCCAGTTGAAGCTGCTAAGTTTTCTTCTACATAATAATAGCCAGCAGGTAAATCTGTGTATTTTAGCTCACCATTGGTATCGGTCTTGCCACCTGTAGTAGCTGAAGTTTTCTTAGTCAAATCGTACTTATGCTCAACTGCTCCCTTTGCCACAGTTAATTCATTATTTGTTCTTGTGTACGTCCAACCATCTTTATCCGATGGCGGTGTGGCAGGTGCAAGTGGATTCCCCTTTGGTGCTAACTGATACACATCAAATTGAATTCCAGAAATAGCAGGATTGGTAATTCCTGGGTTCAATTTCTCACCAGTACCCTCGCCCTGTATATCGTTCGCTGTCTCCGCCCAGTGTTTATGAATCGTTAAGTCACCCTTGGTTGGTTTTGCACCTGGTGCAGCAAGCGCCGAAAGCCCCCCACCTAAGATTGTTGCTAAAATGAATAGCATTGTGATTAATTTACTTATTTTTTTTCTCATCTTCTTTCCCCTTCTCACTCATTCGTTTAGATTTCTTTCGGTTCTGTGAAAGAATAATCCCAGAACCCAATAAAACAATACCTAGTACCACTAATGCCATTCTCATATAGCCACCTGCTTTCGGCAGACTATTAATTAAGTAATTCGGCAAATAGTAATTGCCCGCTTCCACTCGGAATGCTGGCGGTAAAGGGTCTCCACGCCCCTTAATCGCTTCAATCTCACCATAAAAATTAATTGTAATAATCCAAGAGCCTAAGGGCAGCTGATAACCAGGGAGCGTCTTTGTTTCTACCAATAAATAATCTCCTTGGACAATATCTTCAAAAGTAACTTTTCCCTTATCGGAATTGCTTTCACTGCTTATTTTTTCAATTGGATTTGTCAAATCCCATTTTGTATTTACTGCTTCCGGATCTTCGCTTCCCGTCTCACCAGCCTCGCCTGCTTTTGGCTTATAGAGTGAGAAATGGACTCCACCTAACGGATTTTGTTGCCCATCTTCCTTGTAAAAACTAGTTGCCTTAACTTTGTTAGTTAAGTACAGATCTTTTTTATCGTCACTGATTTTATGACCAGGACTTTCGGCATCAATACCAGCATTTTCTTGGACGACTTTGTATTTCACGTCAAAAATTTCAAACTGCTGCGTGGTTGGATTCCAACCAGTTTTCACTAACCAATAGCCTTCTGCTAGCTGATATCCGCTGTAGGTACTGGTTTCACGAATGGCATACCAATCAAAATTTTTATTTTCAGAACCACTTAATCCAGTCTTCCCAATGCTCGCAAAGTATCCTTGATTATCGGTCGTCACATTTGAGTCCAGCTTCATCCATTGCGGTGACCAATAATATGGATCACTCTCATTAAAATACCCGCCCGCAGTCCATCGATAAATATCAAACTGAACTTTTTGTTTATCAGACGACGGCATAGGCTCATTACGTTCATTCACTTTGAATAAAGAAATCTCAGGCTTACGATTTTTCAAGATATACTGATTGTTGTTATTGCTGCTAGGTTTTTCAAAATCCGGCTTGTCTACTTCTGTTCCATGCGCCCAACTTGGCATGGAGAACATAGTCTCATCGCTCAATCGGACAACCCAATAAACTTCTCGGTCGCTATTTTGGTCTAATTTATTTTCTGGCAAAACATACCCTGGATAGGTCTCCACCTCTACAATGGCATAATATTTCGCTAACTCTGCAGGATCATTAATCTCAGGAACTCGAATTCTTCCTAATGCATCCGTCGTAACAGTATAGAGTTTGTTCCAATCACCAGGTTTGCTTTTCGGTCCTGTTCCGTCTGGATATGTTACCGGGCGATCTGGTCCAATATACTCATAAATATCAAAAACTACCTTTTTTTCTCGACCTTCTTCATCAAATAGCTGATTACCGTTTGAATCTACAGACGGCATCATATCACCGTTTAATCCTTGCTTATAAAAGGTGAAAGGTACCTCCGCAGCGATAGTATAGTACAACTCTATTATTAATTCGCCATCTGCAGTTACGCGCCCTTCTATCAATCCATGCTCGATGGATAGAACCTCACTATAGTTATAAGAGGTTAATAACTCCAGCAATGGTTCGCCAATAATTTTCTGTCCGATATAACCTGACTTTTCTTCTGTTTTATCCAGCCTGAAATTATCTTTTGCTGTACTTACTTCATTTTTCTGTACATAGTGTTTAACAGTATATTTGGCCTGTGGTAATTTCTTGTTCCAGACTGTTACTGTCGGTCCTTTGGAAGTAGCTGAAGGAATTGCAAATTCATCTGATACAACGGCTTCTCCATTCCAGTTAGGAGAGTTTTCTTCATCATAACCAGCTGCAGCCTCGGTCTCGACAAAACGATACGTCCCATCAGCTAAACCTAATGCACTAAAATCAACCTTCACTAATCCATTTGCTATTTTCTCTACCGTGACGCCATTTTCTATTTCATAATAACTGATGCCATCAGTAGTAAAATAAACTACTTCATCACTCTTTTTGACATCCGCCCACTTCGTGCCATTTTTGACTTGCAATTTGAATTTTGCACCATTAATTGGAATGTAACCGTCGTTTGCATCGCGCTCGACATCAAATTTTTGCAGCAGTACTTGATTGGCATTCAAGCTGATACTGCCGTAAGGATTTTGTAAATCAGCCTTACCGGTATTCCTTTTCGGCATCGCTTCTGGAGTGGGGCGATTCAAGGTTAACGCACTATGCGTATAAATTTCCGAAGTGTTTTCTATTTCACCAGATGGGGTATCTGGTGGATAACGAATAGCTAGAGAAATATTGTATGATGCACTTGCTCCTTTGATGACATTTGAATCACCATACGTAATGGAGTAATAATTTTCTAATAATTCACGATCCTCTTCAGCGTAGTACCCGAGCTTAATTGAGAAGTCAGCTGCTTGAGCAGCAAATTCAGTAATGTTCACCGATTGATTCGAAATCGGATTCGTAATTGTCCTGCCTGTATATGGACTGGTTGTTAATTCGCTAAGTTTTTGCTGCTGATTATCTGCTTTCTTCAGTGAACCGTAGTGCATCATGACGGTTGATACTCCAGAAGCTTCTTTATAAACACCGTATTGATAAGGTGTACTTTGAATTCTCTGCTTGAATGCTGCCTTCGTTTCACCAGTTCCTTGTGTCAGCAAAGAAAAACCCGTTCCTACCTTGGGTTTAAGGATCGCTTCAGTATCCGAACCCGAGCGATATGTAGGACCACTCCCGTAATCTGCTAAAACAAACGATTGATACCCAGCTACCGAAGATGGATATACTCCCGTTTGCTGATTATAGTTTTCAGGTGTCAAACCAATCGGTATTTGAATATACGCAGCAATTGTCAAAGCGGCCAGCTCAGCACCGGCTGGCAATACATCTTCTACATAACCACCTAATTCACCGCCGCCCTCTTTTCCGATGGGCGCGTCAACATCCGTGTAATGACTTCCCCAAGGATTCCATACATCTCGATCAGGTTTATTTAGATAAAAACCTTGATTCTGGCTTCCTGCACCACCATTTACACTGTAATTTACTTCATCTCCGCCCAATTCAACATTCGCAGCACCATTAAATTGGATTCCCCACTGAATCGTATTGTTGGAAGCTGCTCCTCCAAACTTGTAGGAGAATCCATTCGCAGCATTCAATGGTGTTTTCTCAAAGGTTATTGCTTTTGCTAGTGCATTCCCATCTTTATCCTGTCCAAAGGTTACTTGTTGTGTTCCTTCCTTCATCACATAGTTCATGAATCCTGGAAACTCTAGTTCAGTATCCAAGGTATTAATGTGAAGTTGGTCTACTCCGTCTAAAAATTCGACACGAACAACCTGTTTATCCTTTTCTGTAGAATGTTCAATTCGATAGCGATAAACTGGTTTTGGCCCTTCTTCAGTATCAATCGTGATTGTACTCCAAGCACTTCCCGGCGCATACCAATGTCCACTATTAGAATCTTCAACTTGAGGGATTTCCAAAACAAAATAATCGCCAGGCAACAGGTTTCTCTCTAACTTTTCAGCAACAATAGTCCAAGAGAAGCCAAAGGTATAGGCTTGGTTCGAAGCTGCAGTACTCTTAGGCTCTGCTGTCAATGATTCACGACTGCCATTTTTATCTCTAAATAGTTCCCAGTCGTTTACAACTACTGAACTAAGAATATCTCCTGCAATAGCTTTCCCTTGAAATGTCTGGATTTCCTGCGATGTGGTTGAAGATTCCGTTGTACTTTCCTCTAAAGAAATTGATTCACTTGATCCGTTAGTACTGCTTTCAACGGACGCTTCTTCCACTCTTTCTGTACTGGATAACAACTCATCATACTTGCTCACCTTTTCACTCAAAAGCTCAGAAGAAGGAGTTGTCGTTTCCTGTGATTGACCGAGCGAAAGTGTTGGAACCAAAGTAGAAAACAAGAGAATAACAATAACAAACAAACAAAAAATATTTTTTTCGTCTTTAAAAAAAGTATTCATCTTTTGTTTCATCCCCTTCTTCCCTTTACTTAGTATGAACATTGAGATTAAATAATTATATCTAGAAAAATTAATTAAAGAAAAATATGTTGCCTTAAAAATAAAATATAACTAAGATTACTCTAAGTTTACTATACAGTTTTCTTCATTTCAATCTTTTAATGTATATTATGCCGAAATACCTTGCACAGATTATGTATATCATAAGTAAATCTATAAACTAATTACTCCACTCAAGAGAAAATGATATATAAAATCAGGATATGCTTGACAAGAGAAATAACTTTTAGAACATTTTATTAGGTTTTACGTACCTTCTTATTCGACCGGAATTAAGTGTGCAATTTGAAGGCAAGACAAACTCTCCTGTATAAATAACGCCGCCTGTTTGAACAGTCCTCTATACTATTAGAAAAAAGTAACACTCCTAAACCCGTTGCCGTACTAGATGAATATTTCGTTAATCAAGTGGTTTTGGTACACGTTGGTACGTAGATTTACTTTTTGATATGCTCATGCAAAAAAAAACACCTAATTTTGATAGGTGCTGTGGGAATTTCTAAAAGGACAAAGCATAATCGATTGTCACAGAATATATTTCATTTCGCTAGAACTTATCTACCAAAGCACCCATCAAAAGCATTCAAAAAAACAGCCTGAAACAAAAGGCTGATTTATTTTTGATATGCTACCCCTATCTAGGACAAGGAAATAATTAAATCCTAGATAGGGGTATTTGTTATGGGAAAAAGAAGGATGAAGCTGAGTCCAGAAGAACGTCTAAAGATTGTCGAGAGTTATCTTAGACATGAGATCAGTTTGAAGAGAGCCACCAAGGAAGCACAGGTTTCCACAGAAACAATCAAACGATGGTGCAATTTGTATGAAAATGAAGGAGCCGCAGGTTTGGTTGCTTCAAGAAAGAATAACAATTATTCGAAGGATTTGAAGCTGATAGCCGTTCAAGATTACTTTACTGGTGGAGGCAGCCAAGTTTATATCGCCAAAAAGTATGGATTAAGAAGCAAGAGGCAACTACAGGACTGGATCAAGGTTTATAATACTCATAAAGACTTCAAATCAGAAAGTGGTGGAAGTAGAATGAGTCAAACCCGTGAGACCAGTCAAGAGGAACGTCTGAAGATTGTATTAGAGTGTCTAGCCAATAATAAGGATTATGGAGCGATGGCAATCAAGTATCAAGTGTCCTATCAGAACGTCTATAACTGGGTGAAGAAGTATGAGCAGCGAGGCTATGACGGGCTTCAAGATCGGCGAGGCCGACGCAAAGCGAAACAAGTCGGCCGAACACCAGAAGAAGAACAAGCAATTGAGCTAGCCAAATTGAAGAGTGAGATTAGACAATTGAGAATGGAAAATGACCTGTTAAAAAAAGTGAGGGAATTGGAGAGGAGGAATCGTTAGGGTAATTTCGAAACGTGGCTGCTTACCAAGCAATCAAATTCTTGCACGAAGAAATGGACTACCCGATAAAACCCTTGTGCGAACTCTTGCGGATAACACGCTCTGCCTATTATCGCTGGTTGAAACATCCAGAGAGTGTACGTGAACAAATCAATCGTCAAATCACAAAAGACATTCGAACAATTCATGAGAAGCATCCAGATATGGGGTATCGTCGAATTAAAGATGAATTGAAGCGGACCTATAAGATAAATGTTAACGATAAACGAGTCTTACGCATCTGTCGTCATGAACAAATCCAATCGAGGATAAAACATCCAGCAAATTGTATTACAAGGCGTGCTTATGCTCCGTACTACAAAGCAAAGAACGTTTTGCGTGGCCAATTTCATGCAGAGGCGCCGAATCAGAAGTGGGTGACAGATGTTTCAGAATTCAAGTATTTTATTGGACCAATAGTCAAAAAACTCTATTTGAGTGCGATTCTAGATCTTTACGATCACCGCATTGTCACGTATGTACTGAGTGACACCAATGATTTGGACTTGGTCTTTGATACGTTTGATCAAGCAGTCGAATTGGAGCCAGAGGCTCATCCAATTTTCCACAGTGATCAAGGGTTTCAATATACCCATGTGAACTTCTTCCGCCGCATCGTAAAAGCCGATATGATTCAGAGTATGTCTCGTGTAGGGAAATGTACTGATAATGGGCCTATGGAAGGTTTCTGGGGAATGCTTAAGCGAGAAAACTATTATGGACGAAAGTTTACCAGTCGCGAAGAACTCGTCACAATGATTACTGACTACATGAAGTACTACAATACTGGACGTTACCAACGAAAATTACAAGTAATGACGCCGATGGAATTTCACAACAATTACTACAAAGCTGCATAAATCACCAAGGTATATTCAAAAAAAAACTACTCATCTATTTTTGATGAGCAGTCCACAAAATTTTTATACTATTTCACTGTCCTATTGACGGGGTGCGCACCATTTATTGAATAGCTTCTTTCCTTTACTAAAAAGTAAATTTTCTAGTGACTCGTTCTTCCATGCGGGGAGAAAACAAAGCATTGACTACCAACGGCTTGCGGAAAACACAAATTTTCCACACACTATTTCGTGGTTTAAGTATCAAAGTACCTAATTTATCATCAAACTACTTCTTTCAGAAGCTTGTACGTACTTTTCCAAACTACTGAACAAACATCTCGTAATTGCTGCAAAATGAAAAGGAATGACTTACTGAAAAAAGTCATTCCATTAATTCCTGTAACTAAAACTGTAAAACTTCAGCAAAGGTATTTTCTTGTAAAACAAAATTCGTAACTGGTAGAATGCATTTTTCTTCAATGCCTTTCCCTTGGCAAATCAACGCATTAAAATTGTGTTACCAACAATTACGATCGATCCTTAGCCCTGTTCTTTCTTCAACTCGTTGATCTTTTTCAGACTCAATCTGGTCACTTGAGCAACTTGTTCTGACGCCATACCCATTTTTAAGAGATTTACTGCAACTTCTAGTTTTCCGATGTCTATTCCTTGATCCAGCCCTTCCTCACGAGCTGTAGCTAATTCGACATTCTTTATTGCCTTGGCCTTATCAATTCTCATGATCATTGCTTTTTCCTCCTTATCTAGCTGATAATAATCAATTTTTTGTTTTGCTTCTTTAATATACTCTGGCGCACTCTCGTCAACTTCACCTGTTTAAAAAAAATTTTGCCATATTCAGCTACAGCTATTACCTTCACTTCGGTTCGCATGATTTTCATTGTGTCGTGGGTTTCGTAATTCTAGCAACACACTAGTCGTTCACCAGTTAGATACTTGGGTCGACAACTGAAAAAACAGCTTCACTATAACTCGCAAATTGTACGTTGTATCCAGTGAGAGAAAAAGCCTTACTCAGGACCGAGTAAGGCTTTCGCGTTTCTAGCATCCGAAATCTTCCATATTCGCAAGTAAATTACAGCATACTTTGTAAAGAAATACATGTTAGTAGCTTTCGAAGCAGGAAGTGTACGACGATGAAACAGCAATCTGTGGTTTGTGATAAGAATTTATAATTGAATTCTCCCTGGTAGTGTTTTTAGACAAACCTATTTTAGTCGAATATTCCTTATGAGTTATTTTTTATGTGTTGCACTTAAATTGAAAATCCAAGTCTATAATTTAACCGCATGGATAGCTTGTTTAAAAAACGAGCTAACCACTTGCTGCAGTTAACGGGAGAAAACTTGTGCTAGCTAAAGATAGGTAGTTTAAACTGTCTTTTTTATGAAATTAATTTTCCATATGATCTATTTGGTAATTGTTAATGAAATACACCGGCGAAGTACATTATCGCTAATCCGATTATAGCAATAATAGTTCCCCAAAATAATTGGTAAAACATGCTTCTATCACCAAAAAAAGCCCTCAAAAGAATAAATTGTTTACCGAATAAAAAAATAGCCATTCCGATTAAAAAAGTGACCATTCCAATGATTCCAAATGTGCTCATCCTATCACCTCAATTCTTATCAACTGGACCAGTTTAACTTTACAAATAAAGATTTTGTCATTTCAGAAATACTTTCTTTGAATCAAAAACTATCCTTTTCTTACTAATCTAAGCTTTGACAAGTCATACTCGACTTCCTGAACATTGCCATTTTTCTTTACGAATCCAAACTTGTAATTATAGGAATAGTTATTTCCTATCAGCATCTGCTGCGAGTTCTTTCTCTGATACTTCATTTGGAATGATAGCGTAAGCAACTTCAGTCTTATACGTTTCTGAGTAATACTTATATCCAAAATGACCTACAGCTATTACTTCTATAACTATTATTCCAATATTTTTTCAGATATCTCGCATCTTATGTAAGCATAGCAAAAATATGTGACTTTACTCATTTATGTATCTAACACTTTTGTTAGATTCTGGATTTCATGTACCCTTGCACTATCAAAACCTGTGACCCAACGGTTATGAGTCGTATGCTCTACCAATTAAGTTAAAGATATGTTTAGTCGCCACTCGATGATAGCAAGTGCTTTTCAAGACATACAAAGAAAGTGTACAAAAATTATGTGTTTGTACACTTTCTTTGGACTGTAACTTTGAAATTTCACTGGTTTTATACCCATAAACTTATCAATAAATCCTCTTTTTCTGTACACTTAACGATCTGCAACTATCATTCTAACGATTAACCAATTCCTTCTTCAAATTCTTCAGTATTCATTGATCTATTTTCCTCTTTTTTATCACCTGTATTTTTATCTAACCTCTTTTCTTTACACAAAGAAGTTAGATAAATTCCAGATAGGCTTGGGAGAACAATTAGAATAACTGGCAATAGACTTTTCGTAAACCAAACAGACAAAACCATCAATCCAAGAGAAAATAGAATTTCTTGAATATTGCCATTTATTATTTCTACTAATGAATACTGTCGATTTTCTTTCGGCGTTACAATGAATTTTGGTTTAATCCCAATCCATGCTTTTGTTGCTCCATAAAAACTGATCCAATATAGTGAACCATATAGAAGGAATGCAGAAAATAAGTATCCAATACTTTTAAAGAACGGATAACGTCCTAATAAATAGACCATGTCATTAATTGTGGGCGCGTACAAGAATATGATTGTCGGTGTCATTAGCCATAACGGATATCCTGCACTCACACCCAATAACGGCAGCAGGATTAAATTGATAATCAAAAATAGAAAGAATACTGTAGACATTGGCAAACTAAACGTGAATAGAACCACATCCAATTTTTCAAACCAGCGTAAATTTTTGCTGTAAAATAATTTTTTTGCATAGTTGCTTATAAATTCTAAATTTCCCCCTGTCCATTTCAGGTGCCTCTTTTTAAAGGCAAAGTAATCTACTGGATATTCTTCCTCACATACAATAAAAGTAGAGAACGCTGTAAAATATCCTTTAATTTTAGCTTCTATGGAAAAACACAAATCTTCTGCAACAAGATGCGGAAACCGTTCCACTGATTCAAAGCATTCTTTAGAAATCATTGCTCCATGTCCTAAAAATGACATAAACCCATATCTTTCTTTCATTGCTTGATAGGTTGGCCAATGTGCATCCACTCCTACAGAAAAACGTTCCATGAATTTCGTTCTGTTTCTAGTCGATATATGATTTGCCTGTAACAGTCCTACTTCTGGATAATAGGAAAAGTATTGTAAGGCCTTAGCAATAAAATGTTCTGGAATAATTTCATCACTGTCTAAAATAACAAAAAAATCATAATCCTCACGACCGACTAGATAATTATTCAAGTTACCCGCCTTATACCCCTTACGATTTTCTCTTCTTATCACTTCAATTGAATGAAGTTGAGCAAAATTATCAATTCGTTCTTTGTACTGATTTTCACTGGAATCATCCAGAATAACTGTTTTATAATTTGAATATTTCTGATTCATAGAAGCGAATAAGCTTTCTTCTATAAAATCATTACAAGTGCAGTAAAGCAACAAAACACGCGCATCCTTGTATTTGGGTAGCAACTCTGTTTCCAACACCTTTAGTTCTTGCCTTTGCATTTTTTTATACTTAAACTGATAAAAGAAAATGTAAACGATATCTTTGGTTCCATTCAACCAAAAATATAGAATGAAAATAGTATTTACAATTAAAAGTATAATTGTCCATACAGATACATGCATTGCTCTATTCTGCAGAATTGTATTAATGAAGGCAACTAAACCGAAGGCGCTCAAGGTTCCCCAAACAATCAGTATCCATATATACAGACTACCGTTTTTCTTTATTTCTTTTTTCCCTTTTATTTTTTTCAATTTGCCCAATCCCTTTCAGCGAAAAAACAGAAATTCCAACAATCAACAATCCTAATAAGATCGGAATTTTCATCAAATCTAGAGAATGCAAATCATTTTCAAACAGCGCTGCTAAAAAATCCAACCGTATTCCTCCCCTTTTCGTTATACTACGCAAATAATTTTTTCTGTTTTGTTATCATAAGTTATTTTCTCTTTATTTTCAACAAAAAAATTATTTTCTTCCTATTTTCAACGAAGAAAAAAAGACGGGGACACATGTAAATGACTTCTTGACAATTTTAACAAATAAATATACTACTCTAATAACTGTAAAGACTGTCCCTATAGCTCAGATATTAAAATCTTTCCTGTGTTATAAAAAAAGAGTACATCTATCAAAGTCTGACATATAAAAAAATATATAATTTAAACAAAATATTGTAAAATGATAATAATTGCAAGTTTTAAAGGTCTTTAGCTTATTTTTCACTCACTGAATTCCCACTCCTTAGGAATTAAGGTGGGATTCTTCAGTGATGAACCGTCCGCCCCTGCATTTTTGTTTTGGACTATTCCAAACTTAAAAGTATATCAACAGCCTATCCTAAACCAAAGCATATATTCTATCGAGCGATTTTTTAAACATTTCGGGATTCTTCATACAACCGTACAAGACAAGAAAGAAAAGGACTAAAAAAAAGAACGGTTAATATCTTTTAGATAATAATCGTTCGTTTTTTATTCAATATTATTTGGCTTTTTTTCTAAAATAAAGATACCCAACGACACTGCAAACTAAGAACGCGCCAATTATAGTTAACCAGGCTGCTTTTTCTTCCCCTGTTTTTGGCAACCATTTTTCGAACTTTTGTATAGTTGAATTTTCTGGTTTTGTTGGTTGGTTTGGTTTGGTAGAATTTACTGGTGTATATGTGTTAGTAATTAGCAAGTTTCCTGTATTTTCCCCAGTGATTGCTGCTGTGTAACCAGTTGGAACACCAATTTCTTTCAAACTGTACTGAATCACTTTTCCAGTTTTATCAGTGATTTTTAAATGTGTCCAAGTATATGTCCAGTTGTCTTTGGCTTTGACTTCCACTGGCTTACCTTGTTCCTTCCCATTAGCATAAAGTTGGATTTTTATACTTTCTGGACGAACCCTAGCTTGATCGTTGCTATCCTCCCAATGCTTGGTCACTGTTCCGCTAACTTCTCCTGGTGAATACGTATTGGTAATGTTGTACCCATCCATACTTACTGTATAATTTTCTACTGCATTTTCAGTCAAAGTATATACAATTTCTTTTCCGTTTTTGAATTTCGGTAAGTTGGAAAAGTTGTACTGCCATCCGTCAGCTTCGGTAATTTCTTTTTCAGCTACTTGTTGCCCGTCCGCTAACAAGTTGACGGTAATCTTGTCCGGACGCTTGCCATCTTGGTTGTCATTGTCTGCCCACGTTTTTGTTCCCTTCACTTCGGTTGATTCTGGTGTATGGATATTGACAATCTTCACATTGCCTTTATCCGAGGCATCCACTGTTGTAATGTAGCCTGGAACGGCACTTTCCTCTACTGTATAGACAATGTCTTGTCCTTTGGCTTTTTGCGGCAAATCATTCCAAGTCGTGGTCCAATTATTCGCTGCATTTAATGTAACAGGATGTCCTTGACTTTCGCCATTTGCTTTTAATTGAACCTGAATACTATTTGGACGTTTGCCGTCTTGATTATTGGCATCTTCCCATTGCTTGGTAACAGAAATACTAGTTTTACCTGGGGTGTAACTGTTGGTGATGTCGAAGCCTTTAATGTCTGTATTATAATCCGCTACTTGATTTTCAGTGACTGTATAGCCGATCTCTTTGCCGTTCTTGAATTTTGGTAAATTTTTAAATTCGTACGCCCAACCATCCGCTTGAGTCACATCTTTGGTAGCAATTTGTTGTCCATCGGCTAATAAATTTACAGTGATCTTATCCGGACGTTTGCCATCTTGGTTATCATTGTCTGCCCAAGTCTTAGTGCCCGATATCTTAATAAACTGTTCACCATTATTAATAGGAGGAATCGTGACAGAAGCTTCGCTCTCATCTTTTTGAGTCTCTCCATTTTCCCCTGCTATTTGAACATTGACCTTGTTCGAAAGCACTTCTCCCACTTCTGGTTGTTTTTCCGGCTTAGTTTCAAAAAATATATAAAAAGATTTTGTTATATCATCTAATCCCAATGGATTGGACGAATTCGACTGAATATCAAGAATTCCATCGTTCACATGATCTATTAAATATTTTGATACCATATAATTATATTCATCATGGTCTGGATTTCTTTCCATAGACCCATCAACTTCTAGTGTAGGTTTAGAAACATCATATGCCAAAATTGATTCCGGAATGATTTTTTGTCCTTTGTCAGAAATATCTTTAAAGATAAAGGGAACCGTATCATTACCTCTTAAATTGAAATTATTGTAGTTAAAATATAATCCCCATAAAGCATTCCCGTCTTCATTTATCCCATACGCTACTTTTTTGATGAATTCATTTTTGGGTATAGTATCTTTAAATCGATGAATTTCAACATATTTGTTATCACTGCTAACTTGATTTTGATATTGAATAGATATGGGTAGTTCTTGTGTTACTTTAGAAGAAGAGAGATTTTCTTTGTATCTAATGTTAATATCTAGCTTTATGTTCTCCGCTAAGGTATCTGTGTTTGCTTTTATGATAAAAGTGCCATCTTTTTTACTATCAGGTATTATTGTATAATCGCCAACAACAAACGGCTGGTCAGAATATGCCCAATCTGAATTGGCCACGGTGAGCTTTACTGTATCTCCCATTTTCATAGCTGGTAAAGTTAAATCCATCGCAACTGTCAACCAATCTGAAGTAGCTACTACGTAATCTTGACCAGAGGGGTAGCTCAAAGATGATGTTATACTCAAACTATTTTCCTCTGCGTTTACCTCAGGCTCTTGTATACTTTTCGTCTGGTTTGGCGCTCGTGTCTGTTGGTTCGTTGATTGAGTAGTTGCTGATGCTTGTTTTTGATCTGTTTGGGTATTTTTCAAAGTATCAGATTTACTAGTCGTTACTTCCTCACTTTTTTTCAGAGGATTTTCTTGTTGATCAGCCTTTTCTTTTGTGATTCCCGTACTTTTAGCTGCTTCTGCTGGCTGCATACTTTCTGACTGTGTTGCTTGTGTACCACTACTATCATTTGTCTCTGCCAACACCGTTAACGGTGCTGCTAAAAAGGAAGTCATCATCAAAAATATGCTCAGATAAGTCGTTAGTTTATTTTTCATTTACTTCGTTCTCCTTAGTTAATTTATCTCTAAGTTTATCCACTTGTTCTTCACAATTATATCAAAACAGCTAGTGGAAGAAGTACTCACATTCATTGATTTAGTTTATTTTTAATTATAGAAAGTTTTTTTCGATTAATTTCCTTAGTAAAAAATGCCAGTAAAATAAAAGAGTATAGGTGGACTGCCTATACTCACACTTTAATCCTCGAAAGGATCAAAACACATAACTACTTATAACATTACTCAACTTACTTTGGATATATCTATTTCCTATACTCACATAAAAAGAGAATCCTGCCCGATTTATTCATGAATTAGTTGGGACTCTTCCGTTCATGGAAGATTGGATGTAAAAAGTGAGCGATTACCAAAAATCTAATCACACAAAATTCAATAAATTAACACTATAATTGATTCATTCCAGATCACTGCTATTCTTTTTTATTATGATGTAACAGCAGGGTTCTGCCAGTTTTGTACGGTTAGTATTCTTTATAAATGTTTCATAAAAATTTAGATCATTATTTGGTCTATCACGTTACTTTTCTTGTCCCTAATTCTACTTCCCTATATACTTTAGTTATCATAAGTTTAGGGAGGTTTTCTTAGCATGAGAAACTATTTAGTTATGCTCGAGTTTCAACTTTTGAACGAAATTTAGATTTTCAAATTGATTCGTTGAATCACAGAGGTGCTCAATTAATCTACACTGAAACAGCATCCGGCTCATAACCAGCCGTGTGCAGATCCGAATTTTCAAGGTACGTAAAATCTAGAATTTAATAAAAGGGTTAGATAAAAAACGGATATGGAGTGTAACTATTGGTAACGCTTTTATTATTTTCAAGAATCCTATTCTATCACTTTTTCTTTTGGACCAATCAGTGCTACTTTCAGCTGTGTACTAATCACTATTTTAAAAAGCCTGTTTATATTAAAACAATGACATAAGATATATCAAAATGAATTCAGTTTTTTAAAGGAGAACTATGAATAACCTAAAGAACATCAGAATCCTATTTAGCATCTACATTATTGCTCTTATCCCATTTTATGTGTATGATTTACCCATTCATTTTTTACTGATTGACTCTTTACTAGCCTACTTACCATTAGAAATTTATTCTTACATGAAAGGTAGATTTCAAAAAAAAAGAACCACACTATTCTTCATCTTTTATATTCTGTTTATTCCTAACAATGCTTATTTATTAACAGATTTAGTTCACTTGAATCGCATCAATTTTTATACTTCGTCCAATCTAGTTATGTCAGAGAATGTTTTAATTTGGATGATGTTTGTCTTAGCAGTAGGCGGAATTTTAAGCCTATATATTTTAGGGGTACAAAGTGAACAAGCTATTCTAAGATTATTATCGGAAAAATATTCACTTACACGAAATAAAAATCTGACAATACTCTTTATCCTGTTCTTTTTGATTAGTATTGGTGTTTTTTTGGGACGTTTTTTAAGATTTAATAGTGTGAATGTTTTAAACCATCCAGTATCAATATTGCAGGCTGTTCCTACAATTTTTCGTTTGGACTCCATGGCATTTATTTTACTATTTACTATTTTGCAGACTATTTTATTTTTCGTTTTATCTTCAAGAGAATGAATGCTGATACTGAATGTATTCACTGATCCTATGAGTGGGGTAAAAATTACAAGATTTAGTTTAGAAACAACGATTGATTTTGTTCGCTCAGGAGATACCTCGGTTGTTTGGCGATTGGATCGACTAGGAAGAAAAATGGAAGATTTAATTTCGATTCTAAATAGAGTGAACGAATGTGAGGTTACTTTCCATAGTCTACAAGAAAATATTCCGATGGATGAATCTAGTTCTACTGGTCAATTGATGCCTTACTGTTCGCAGCTTTTGCAGAATTTGAACATAAATTTTAGAACGATCTGCAGTTGATCCTGCAACAGAACCTTTTTGATCTTTTTTTCATTTGCGTCTAACTACTCTCCAAGATTCTTTTTTTATGTAAGTTTTGAAATGGTATCAAACTAGAAAGAAGAATACTAAGAGTACACTCTCAAGAGATCAGATCAAATAATGAGTTGAAAATACGATATAAAACTAACAGAAGATATTAAGATTATACCTACGATAAACAAGCGGCCAGGCAAAAGAGCTGCCTGGCCGCTTGTATTATTCCATTGATTTCCCCTCATCAACACCAGTTGATCAAAAACCAACTATTAAATGAACTTTTTTATCTAAGTTTTCTTTGTTTTGAAATAAATATATATACTCCAATGATTAGAATAACCCCACCAAGTAGTGTGAATAATATAGTCTTTGATTCACCAGTTTGAGGAAGAAGCTTCATTGTTGATTTTGAATTGACAGGTACAGTGTTTCCTGTAGTCTTCACTAAATTGCTATCTGAAGGATTTACAGGAGGTACCTGATTATCTGTATATATATAAGTAACCGTTTGTGGGTCTGTGGTAAATGTTCCGCTGGCTGCTGCACCCTTAACTTCTTTAAATGAGTATCCGTCAATCGTTAGCTGCTCTGTTGTATAATTATCTCCAACATTTCCAGTCTTTATCACGTTAGGCGCTATCGTATTGCCATCAGTATCTTGGTATTGAACAGTTACTTCTGCAGAACCTATAACAGGATTCTTCGTATAAACATAGATAACTGTTTGTGGGTCTGTCGTAAATGTTCCGCTGGCTGTTCCCTTGATTTCCTTAAATGAATATCCGTCAATCGTTAGCTGCTCTGTTGTATAACTATCTCCAACATTTCCAGTCTTTATCACGTTAGGCGCTATCGTATTGCCATCAGTATCTTGGTATTGAACAGTTACTTCTGCAGAACCTATAACAGGATTCTTCGTGTAAACATAAGTAACCGTTTGTGGCTCAGTGGTAAATGTTCCGCTGGCTGCTCCCTTAACTTCTTTAAATGAATATCCGTCAATCGTTAATTGCTCTGTAGTATAAGTATCCCCTACATTTCCAGTCTTTATCTTATTAGGCGCTATAGTATTACCATCAATATCTTGGTATTGAACAGTTACTTCTGCAGAACCTTTAATAGGATCCTTAGTATAAACATAAGTAACCGTTTGTGGCTCAGTGGTAAATGTTCCGCTGGCTGCTCCCTTAACTTCTTTAAATGAATATCCGTCAATCGTTAGTTGCTCTGTAGTATAAGTATCCCCTACATTTCCAGTCTTTATCTTATCAGGCGCTATAGTATTACCGTCAGTATCTTGGTATTGAACAGTTACTTCAGCGCCCTTAACAGGATTCTTCGTGTAAACATAGGTAACTGTTTGTGGTTCTGTGGTAAATGTCCCGGTAGCTGCTCCCTTAACTTCTTTAAATGAGTATCCGTCAATCGTTAGCTGCTCTGTTGTATAACTATCTCCAACATTTCCAGACTTTATCACATCAGGAGCAATCGTATTGCCATCAGTATCTTGGTACTGAACGGTCACGTTCTCCCCTACATTCACAGGTTTTTTTAAATATATGTCTGTGTTTAATTGTGTACTAAAACGATAATTGCCTAATAGACTTCTAGTAGGTATTAACATATGATAAAACGATAAACTAGTGCTAAACGGTTTATCTAAGTCTATATCGGATAGATTTAGTTCACCTTTCTTTAGTTTAAAGACAAGGTTATCATCTTCCAAATATATAGCATAAACTAACTTGGTATCTTCTTGAGAAACATATACATAATCTAAAAAATTAAGTGGATTTTCTTCCTCTTCTGTTGTATCAAAATCATTATCCCATACTGCTTCTAACGGATATATGGACAAACGGGCCCCACTATATGAATCTGAAAAAGGGGTTCCTTTTTGATAAAAATCAGAAATAGGCAAGACTATTTTTCTATAGTCATCGATAGATGTTTCTAAACGTAAATTAGTTATTCGATTCATTGATGTATTGTCAGATAGAGAAAAAGAAGAATACGCATTATCATCATTTAAATAATCCCAAAACAAAGAGAAATTGGTGAAATCTGGGTTATAGTTTTCATTAAAGATCGCATGATTTCTTTTTGAATCATTTTTGATAGTTAAAAAATAGGATTGATTGATACTCATACTCGTATTAGTCGTATGATATAAGCTAATATCAGCGTATAACATTCCTGAAATATATTGTAACCCTTCCAAATTTTCTACATAATAACGTCCACTTTCGTTTGCTGCACTAAGGTCGTCAGTTAACATAAGATCCACAAATGATTCTTTATTATTTTCCAATAGCTCTTTTGTTAAATGATCGACATCAACATTATACTTTTCAGCAACTGCTTTTTGTAAGTTTTTATCCGGCATCCAGGTATCAATTGCTTCGCTATTATTAGTTGCTGTTTCAGCAAAAACAGAAACCGGTAAAAATAATTGACCTAAAAATATTATGGCTATACATAACAAATTATATGATTTTTTCATTGTATCCTCCCATTAATTGTTTCTTTGAATTATCTTGGATATCACGTGACTGCACTATCATCGGCCCATTTTCACGTAAAAGTTAGGTACACAAGTTCTTCCTGTGGAGAACTGATAATTTAAGGAGTGAAATGACGGCAAAAAAAGCGAAAATATTGGTTATAGAGATTTTTCCCCCTCTGCGCTTATAAGTCCTAAATGAAGATTTCCCAAAATACTTCATTTGTGCTGAGATTAAAAATTAGAAAAATACTCGCCATTTTCGGCTTGTGTATATTACCGTACTATTTCGTTTCTATGTTCCATGTACCCCAAGATAATTTCTTGAAAAATAATATGAATTTCCCCTTTTTTTTGAATTGCATATAACACTAATAATTACTGTTCCATCAACATCAACACTAATAGGCTCTATTTCCTTTATGATTTCAGTATTAACTTCCGCTCGGAAAAAATATGCCAGAATTATCTGAATTTTTCTAGATAGTCTTTGTAAGTTAATACAACTGTTTTTGTATCAGGATCAATAACCGCATTCGCTACAACATTTCCTTCCCTGTCTTTAGCATCAAAACTTTCTGTTGCATAAAAAGTTAGCGTGTTTGGCAACGTAATTTTTGCTGCATCCCCAGCACTCACTTGATCATTCGGAATTGTAAAACCTCCATAAATACGAAATGAATCTTATACCCCTATTGATGTATTTGTGACATTATCAAAGGAATCAGTAACTCGTATACTAATAAATTCATTTAGAGCGACAGTATTTACCGTGGATACCCTCGGTTTAGCGCCCTCTTCTAGATTGTGATTTTCATGTCTCGTATCAATTTCAGATTTTTCTTGTTGGTGCGAATTGGCTTACTTTGTTGTTTAGTTTACTGCTGTTAGCAACGATATAACATTCGTTGTCATTATCAACAACAATCTAAGACATCTAAATATTTATTACCTATTTTTAGCACTCCTTTCATGATTACTAATATTAGTATATCAATTTCACCATTTTTTATAAAGGTTTTTCTTTCTTTTGGAGTTAATTTTAATTTTCTGTCACACACCAAATTTAGTAATAACGGACCTCATAGTAGATCTTACAACGGCATGATACTTCTTGGCAGCTGCCTCGGCAAGGGGATTTGTGACCTGAAAAATCGTCTATAAAATTGTTAATAGAGCTATTGCTTCCACTCGTAATATCCATACCAGATCATGCTTAAAAGTAATTTTGGAGTGTGAAGCTGTCAGAACAATCCGATAATGCTGCTAGGAAAAATATACTTAGTTGACGTAAGTGAACTTTCGATGGACCGTGATGGGATTTGAGTGAGTCACCCCTGCCGAAACAGGGTAGGTTCCAGGTGCTCCCAACGAGTAGGTAATCTGTGAAGAACGTACAATGTACTGGGGATGTAGGATTTTGGGATAAGCGACTATTCGGCTGTAATCGTTGAAATAGAGATTCAAAATTTACCCCGTACTAAAGGGTAGCTGACTTCCAAAGGGTATTCTATTACTTGAATCAGCTGATGTTATCTAACAAGTAAAGTTCTACGACACGAAAATG
Source organism: Enterococcus sp. AZ163 (assembly GCF_050498925.1). NCBI lineage: Bacteria > Bacillati > Bacillota > Bacilli > Lactobacillales > Enterococcaceae > Enterococcus > Enterococcus sp. AZ163. The sequence continues at coordinate 378,084 of NZ_JBIPAO010000003.1, read as the reverse complement.
AGGACAACTTGCATGTAAAACCGTTGAATGGAGACAAACTGAGGACTATATAAAACGACTGCAACTGAGTATTGTAAAGAACTACACAACAAAAAAAATGGAGACTTGTTAAAAGACTCCATTTCCTAATGACACATTCATTTTACGCAAAAGCTTTATCTAAAAAGATGATATTAAATCAAGGGAAGAGCACTCCTGGTATTGATGGAATCATAAAGTGTTTGCTTCAAAATCAGGATGCACTTGTATATCTGTCCCATAAAAAAAGATCACTTCTTTCGTATAAAAAAATTTGGGTATCCGGTTCCAGCTTAAACGCAAAGCGCTACTATTTTAATAAGTGCCCAAAAATTGGTCAGTCAACTGAACACAACTCTCTTGAAAATTCTCTGGGTTGAATTATTTCCCTACCTTCTTCCTGATATAACTTGCAGAAAAGGAAAAAGATAAGAAATATAAATGTAAGTAGTATTTTATACCTGTAGATTTGAAAAGCTAGTAATTGGAATAGAATGGATTTACGGCATACTGTATATGTAAAAAGATCTATGCATCAGCATAACTATTAAGCATAGCCCGTTTAAAACGGTGTCAAAATTCTATAGACTAAATACCCCATCATCCCTACCAAAGATTATGACGTTTTTTTATGCTTACTAATTGTCAACATTATGCCAATGAAAAACAGAACAAATGATCCAAGCTGAATCCTCCGTCCAATTGCTTCAACAATAGACAAAAACGCTACTCTCTTCTATAGAAATAGGAAAATATACATAAACATCACCTTTTAGTGACGAGTAAAAAAGCAACTTGCATTCGTCATATTCAATTCAATGGAAAACTATATTTACAAAAATTCGTCCTTCTAATCCTTTAAGTATTTCTGAATATTTGGTCATGTGAACCCGTAGCAAGCAACCACAACTCTAAGTGATCGTTATCTATTCGATAAACTAACAGCCAATCACTTTCTATGTGAAGTTCTCTCAAGCCTTTTCTGTTTCCTTTTAGTGCATGATCTTTGTACTTCTGTCTTAGTATATTTATTTCCTGATCAATGAGCAGACCTAAAACTTCATCGATCTTATTCATATCATAGTGTTTCTTCTTTAAAGCTTTATAATTACGTTCAAACGGCGGGGCTACTCTAATCTCCATTGTTCAATTCTCTCAACAGTTCATCTTTGGAAGAAAATGTCTTATAGTTGCCCTTTTCAATGTCTCTTAATGCTTCCTCCAATTCACTTTGCGGCAAGGATAAATCAAAAGGTATTCCTTTTTCCCGAACTACCTTGGTTAAATATATTTTAATACCTGTCGTCAAATCCATTCCTAAACTGTCAAATATCTCGCTTGATTCTTTCTTCAACTGATCATCCAGCCTCATATTTAATTGTGCCATATTAATCCACCCCTTTGTAATATATTGTACTACTTTTGCTGCTATTCGTAAATTCAATGTATTCCTTTGTATAGCAATTGATTAAAAAATGAAAAGCTTAAACAAAAGGCAAACACTATCTACAACGATACTTGCTTTTTCATTCTTATGCACCTAGAGATTCATCAATAGATCTTCTAGAAGACGCTTAACATACTCTTCAGTTGAGTGATTACCAGCACATTCTGAAGAAGAACTAAGAGAACCTGCAGAAGTGAAATCTGCTTGATTTTTGAAGCTCTCGGAGGTCTTCTTAGCTTCAACAGATTCATGATTATCACATCATCGCTTTAGGTTATTATGGTGAATGAAAATGATCATATACTATAATAATTTGCAACACTCATGAAAAAAGTGAGTTAGTGTTAATATATCTGTGATAGATAAATAGATTCAACCATCACCTAAATCAATGACTATTTCAAATAAAAGTCATTTAAACTGTAAATCCTTCAACTCGGGCAATAATCACAAAAGTACTTCCCTATTCGCTAAGTATAGTTACCCTAAAGAACACATTTTGAACATTCCCATCCTCTATAAAGTAACAATTATCCCCGAAAAAAAACTCTATCTTCTTATCCACTTGCTGAATCTCCTCTTCAGAAAGTGTTCGCTTCGAAATCACGATGCAGATAATAAAGGAAAAAGACCAGGCATAGGAATAAACACACTAGGAATAGCAGCTAAGATATCTTGTAGAATATCTTGGCTGCTATTCCTAGCGTATTTATGATGATTCAAATTCGGAGTTCTTTTTCAAGATTTTCCAGCAACGAATCATAATCAACCTTTGAAAAATCAGTAACATCTATCTCAAATAAAAGACCTAGGTTAAATTCGCCATATCCTCGAGTCGTGCATCTTTTTATAAATTCCTGATAGTCTAACAAATTATCGGCAGTCTGATGTTCTATTTCTTTATTATCCTTATTATAGCAAGTTAAAATATGTCCTAAATGCCTACTATCATCTAAATCTCTAATTTTTTGTCGTTCAAAAAGTACATCCAAATCAGCAATTAATCGAATAGTAATTACTTGAATACCATATTTTTCAGTTAGTTTTTCTATTGTACTCTTTTGCTTATCGCTAAAAGGATAATCAGAAATAACACTTTTTCCCTTTTGGAATGAATTTTCCAATTCACTATAGTATTCTTTCCAACTCCGTTGTATTAATTTTTCTTTATCCTCAAGGTTTTCAAAACCAAATTTATCCCAATTTTTTTCTTTCAATTCATCCGGTGAAATGAGATAAATCTCTGGAAACTTTTCCATAATGAGATTCGACAAATATGATTTTCCTGTTCCTGGAAATCCCGCTAATAATATTAAAGATTTTTTCATCTAGTCTCTCATTCCCTTATATCGTTAGTTCTATTTCTAAATGATACTTATCCGCTATATAATATGTATCAACATATTCTCTCGGAGTATCTTCAATATCAAAAGAAACTCTTTTGATATTTAGTAATGGAGTACCTACTTTAACTTCAAGTAGAGTTGCTATATAAGTGTCTGCTATCATAGAGTGAATTTCCTGCTTTGCATATGCCCATTTGATATTGTAAGTCTTATCTAGGAAAACACGTAAAGATTCTTCCGAAAAATCTCGATTTAGCATTTCAGGGACATAATCTTTCTCAAAGTAATTTACTTCCAAGTAATATGGAACGCTATTTCCATATCTAACTCTCTCCAAACAAATCAGTTTAGTATTTTTTAAAAAGCCAAGTGAATCTGAAATTTGTTGTGGAGCTGAAATCACGCCGAATTTTATAACTTTCTTTTGAGCAACAACATCACTAATCACACATTTTCTAGAGTAATTAGCAACTCTTTGAGGTGAGTGTTTAGGATGGGCAGAAATGACTACGGTACCATGACCTCTTTGCTTTTTCACAAATCCATCATTTGCAAGCATCTCCATTGATTTTCTGACAGTTGCTCGACTTACTTGATAATTTTTCATTAATTCACTTTCTGATGGAATACATTCTCCCACTGCATAGGTTCCATTAATGATTCCTTGAAACAGCCGATCATAAATTTGATAATAGAGTTGCTCTCTACCACTAAAATCTAGCGCAATCATTTATGCCATCCTCCTTACTTTGTTAATCCATCCATTCTCCACCGACAAGATTAATAGATTGCCCAGTTAAATAACTTGAACTATCAGTCAATAGGAAAACCGCAGCATTGATAACGTCTTGCATGTCAACTAATCGATGCATAGGAATATTTCCTTTGAAGTAGTCCATTACCTCTTCAGGATCAATATTTCGCTTTCTAGCATATTCATGTTTAAGCTTTTCCCACATTTCTGTATACACAATGCCTGGACAAATTGAATTAACACGAATATTCTGATCAGCAAATTCTTTCGCAATCGATTGCGTTAAACCTTGCACGCCAAATTTACTAGCACAATAAATGGTCTGCCATGAACTTGCTTTTTTTCCAGATAGAGACGACATATTCAAAATCTCTCCCCCACCATGTTCTAGCATACGTTCAATCGCCACTTGACAAGTTAAAAATGTCGCTTTTAAGTTTACATCCATAGTCAAATCCCATAGTTCTTCACTGCTTTCTAAGAAAGGCACCATCTTAGAAACACCTGCAGAGTTCACTAGAGATGTTAAGGGTCCAAATTGGGACTCAACTTTATTGACAGCTTCTTTGATTTGATTTTTAGAAGTTACATCTACTTTGTAGTAAAACAAATCTCCATTACCCTCAGTTTCAAGAGCTTTACCTTTATTTTCATCTAAATCAAATACGGCTACCTTTGCTCCTCGTGATACGAAATCTTTCGCCATTGCTGCTCCCATACCACTACTTCCACCAGTAATGACAAAAACTTTTCCATCCATTCTTTTCATAATCTTTTGCACCCCTAGTTCAAATATTTTCCAACACTAACCGGTTTGTCTTGCGGCATAACCTGTATAAATACATTTACATTTTTCTCGAGTAATGACTGAAATTGTTTGTTTTCTTCTTCACTGGTAGAAATATTTTTGTAAAGCACATTTCGATCATTTCTAGTTCCCATACCTCCGACATCAACCTCATCAATCTGAATACCATTATCAACAAGATAATTTAAAACATCTGGACCTTTAACTAAAAGAATAGTTTTTTCATCTAATCCTTGACTAAAGAATTGAACCCCTTCTTCTTTTGTAAAAATTCCAATGGCAATTTCTTCTGGTATAGCCATTTCCAAAACTTCAATCATATACTCATCATTGGCAGTACCATCGTCGACGATAACAACCTGATTTGCACCTTTGTTTTTAATCCAAGCAGTCATTACTTGTCCATGGATTAAACGATCATCTATTCTTGTTAACACTAAGTTTTGCACGTTGTTTTTTCTCTCCTTTACCAAATAGCTTGCTTTGAATTCCAACACACTCTTCTTCAGTTACCCTTTTCATTAAATCTTCTAGAGTATCATCCTCAGTTTTTGCCAAAGTTAAAGACAGAAGCATCGGCATGTTCATTCCAGATACCAAACCAATCTTAAAATCTTTTGATAAGTAAGCAGCACTTTGAAATGGTGTTCCTCCAGCAATATCAGATAAAATGATAAATCCAGCTACTGGATTTTCGTATTCTGACAATACTTTGGCTAGCTTCTCTCTGTAGCTTTCAGGGGCTTCTCCAGGAATTAAAGGAACTGCTTTAACCCCATAAGTGTCTCCAGAGATCATTTTCAAACTACTTAACAATCCTTCACAGAAAGCTCCATGACTTATCACTACAACATGTACCATTAAATCACCTCTTTTAATTTTACGCTACATAACCTAGTAAGCCTAGATAATATGCAAGAATACCAACAACAAATATCGCAATAATAATGTAAAGTGTGTTAATTTTCTTTTTCAACATCCACCACACAAGTAATGTTAGTCCTAAAGGAATTAACCCTGGTGCCAAAGAATCTAAAACATCTTGAATTTTTGTGGTACCTTCTCCTACTGTAATTGCTAAGGGTGTGTTCACTGTAACTCGACTAGCAGCCATAGCTCCTACTACCATCAAACCAACAATGCTAAATGAGTTGATAATTCTATCAATTGTTCCGTTTTTTAGAATTTTCAGTAGTGATGTTTTCCCTTGTTTATATCCTGTCATAAACATGAAATAACCACAACCAAAGATCAATGCTTCAAAAACTACAAAGGATAAAATAGGGCCTAAGAAACTTCCTTCCAATGCTAAAGAACAACCGATACCAAAGATAATTGGGAACAATATTCCCTGCATTACAGTATCGCCAATACCTGCTACTGGTCCCATTAAACCTGTTCGTACTGCATTGATATCTTTAGCCTCAATATCTTCACCATTTGCCCTAGCTTCTTCCATCGAACAAGCAATCCCATTAATGATCGGTCCAATTGTAAATACTTCTGAATTATAGAAAACCATATATTTTTTTAATTCTTCTGCGCGGCGATCATTTGTATCATACAATTCTCGAATCGGTGTTATCATTAAGTTAGCAGCTCCTAAGGCCTGTAATCGTTCATAGTTGTAACAAGATTCTGTACTCGTTGACCAAAGCCAAGTTTTTACTAATGTACTCTTAGATAACCTTTTATTGTATTCGATAACTGGTGCTGCAGTGCCTGCTTCAGCAGTTTTATCTACAACCTCGACAGGTTCGATCTTTTTATTTACTGACAATCGTTTTACTTTTTTCTTCTCTACTTTATCTGATGTCTTATTATTACTATTCAAATACATGATCAATGCTATAATTGCTGAGAAAATAGAGATCGCTGTCATTCCAAGTCCAGAGTAAACTGTTAGGAAGAAACCTCCAAAAAACCATGGTATAAGATTTCTTTTACCCAAATAGTTGAGTAACATAGCAATCCCTAAAGCTGGCATGATTCCTCCAACTACTTCAAGTGCGCTAATTACATGTGTTGGAACCATATCTATTAATTGTTGTGCCCAACTGCTTCCAGAGTAAACTAACAAGAAAGCTGGAATTCCATATAGAACAAATGCCATACATGCTGAAGGAACAAAGTTCATTAACCTAACGCCTCTTAAATTCCCCTTTTCTAAAAGTTTGTCAGCTCTATGAATCCAAGCAGCGTTTACTGTCATATATACTTGATTTAATAAAAGACCAAGCATACTAAAAGGAATTGCAAAAGTTACAGCCATTTTTGGATCGGCGCCTGATAAAATCGTCATAGCCGTACCAAAAATACCAGCTACAATTGTATTACTCGGCATTGTACCACCTGCTGAAATCCAACCCAGGTAAATTAATTGGATATTTGCTCCTGCTAGCATGCCCAGCATTGGATCACCCATAAATAACCCCACCAAAGTTCCAGTGGTTAGTGGATACACTAAACATTTCGTGACTGGACCGAAGAACCACCATTGCCCCATCGTTGCCAGTATTGCAACCAAAATCGCGGATACTACCATTTTCTTCCTCCCTAATAACTAATACTCTTTACTCAGATACACCATCACTTTTCCTATTCTTGAATATCTTAATTCTTTGAGTTCATTTCCAATTTCTTTTAAACTCAACTCTGCGCTAATAATTTTTTCTGTATTAATTAAACCGCTTTCTAAAAGTTTTACAGCTCGTTCCGAAGTATGAGGATTTAAATAAGACGTAAAAATACTTAACTCTTTTGTATAAGCTTCAAACTGATTGAATGAGATTGGTTCCTCAGGATCACCCAATCCAAATAGTAACACTTTGCCATTTTTCCCAGCAATTTTAATTGCTTGTTCCATAGTTTGTTTTAGACCTATACACTCTACAACATAATCAATGTTTTTTGCTTGACTTATTGCCTCAATTTCTTGATCTGATACAGCTTCAGTTGCACCAAGTTCTAAAGCTAACTTTCTCTTCTGAACTTCTCTTTCTACAACAATTACTTCTGTAGCACCACTGTAACAAATCAATTGAAGCATCAACGAGCCAATTGATCCCATACCATACATGACAACTGTCTTACCACTTTCAATTTGTATAAGATCAAGTCCATGTACAGCACAGGATAGTGGTTCAGTGAACGCTGCTGCTTTAAGATCCAGCTTATCCGATATATGATAAACATTTTTCTCTGGTGGGCAAACAAACTCAGCAAATCCCTTAGCAACACCATGTCTTACTAGACAAAAATTGGGATAACCTTGTTGACACCACGAGCACTTGCCACATCCATAACTCGGATCACAAGCTACTCGATCTCCAGGCTTAAAATATTTACACTCTGGCCCTACTGCAACAACAATTCCTGAACACTCATGTCCTAAAATGATCGGTGGTTTCACCACACTTGCGCCGTTCTTTCCTTGAAATTTGTGGACGTCCGTTCCACATAATCCGCACCAAGCTACTCGGATTTTAACCTCGTCCTTCTCAGGCTCTTTTTCAGGAATGTCTCGAACTTCGTAAGAATAATCACCAACATAATATCCTGCCTTCATTTTACCTACCTCAGTCACTCAAATTTTTAAACAATTTGATTTTCCGTTCTACGATTTCTTCAATCGTTTCTAAACAAGGAACAACATTGTCTCTATTAGATACGTTCTCTTTATGAGAGTCATAACATTCTTTAGACTTTCTGTTCCATCCTACTAATAATTCCGTGCCAACATTAAATTTGCGAATCCCTAGATCAATAACTCTTTTTACATCATCATCCTTAACACCAGTTCCGCCATGAATAACCAAAGGAATAGTAACAGCATCATTAATCTGTTTCAGCTGATCAAAGCTGATGTCCGTTTTCGACATATACTGTCCGTGATTTGTTCCAATTGCAACAGCTAAAGCATCTATTCCCGTTTCAGCCACAAATTCTACTGCATCTTTTGGATCAGTGTAGAAAACTTCATCTTGGCTAACAACGATTCCATCTTCTGTTCCACCTACTGTTCCTAATTCGGCTTCAACACTTACTCCGTATTCTTTGGCAAAATTTACTACTTGTTTTGTGCCTAGAATATTTTCCTTGAATGGTAATGAAGAGCCGTCAAACATTACAGAACTGTATCCAGCTCGGATTGCTTTACGAATTTCAGCAAAGTCTTTTGCATGGTCCAAATGTAAAACTACATTTACTCCATACTCTTCTGCCATAGATTTACAAACAGCTACTAAGTTTCTGTGCCCTACATAATTAGCTGTGCCACAACTAGTTTGAATAATAACTGGCGTTTTCTGATTACCGGCTGCTTTAATTATTGCTGGTAGCATTTCCAAGTTATGGGTATTAAATGCTCCTACGGCCATATTCAATTGACTGGCATCTTTTAACACTTCTTTTAATGTCACATACATCAACGTTTCCCCCTAAGCATAATCCGAATCTCCTAACAATAAGATGGCCATCTGTGATTTCATTCAAAAAGAATACAATCAACGTTAGAATATACGTACGTTTGATTCATATTCATCATATAGCTTTTTTTGGGGCAAATCTATAATCTGTAAAGGAAAACCGTTACAGAATTAGAGTGATTTACTCGATTTATGAAAATCGATTCATGGTATAATACGTTAGAACATTAGGAGGTCAAGTATGATTATAGATGTAAAAAAAGAAATCTATCAGAATCTATCAGCTTCAGAACGCGTAGTCATTGACTTTTTAAATAAAAATGAGAAAGCAATTCCTGATTTGTCAATTACGAAAATTGCAAAAAAGACGTTTGTCTCATCTGCAACAGTTTCTAGGACCATTCAAAAGTGTGGCTTTTCTGGTATTAATGAATTGAGATACAAGATTTCTCAACAAGGAAAAACAAAAGATGAAGTTCATGCTCCATATGTTGTCAATAACATTTTGGCTAAGTCATATTTGGAATGCACCGAAACTATCGATTCGATTAATTCAACAACTATTTTTCAAATCATTGAATATATTAAGTCGGCTGGTCGAATTTTTATTTATTCAAGAGGCTTTACGTCACTGATAGCTGATGAATTCCAAATGTATCTGCAATTACTAGGCTATAATGCGATCATTGTAAAAGATAGTATGTGGATGAAAAATACAAATCAGATTGTTACTTCAGAGGACGTTATCATTATTGTCTCCGTCCGAAATTCCACTCCAGAGTTATTAGAGTCGGCAAAAGCTGCTAAAAAAATCGGTGCAAATGTTGTTACTTTATGTTGTAAGGAAAAAACAGAATTAGAAGACTATTCAGATATTTCTATTATTGGTCATAGTGAAAAGATAATGGATGTTAGTGGATTGACCGTCTATTCTCGAATCCCACTTTTAATAATTACTAGAACAATAATAGAATATATTGGACTTTAGTATTGATTTCATTGGTTTAGCGCTTCCTCAATAGCGAATAAATTGACTAATCCAAGTTTACAAAATTACCTAATTTCCAATTTTCCTTTCAATTTCCTTCACTTTCAGAACACACTATGTAATAAACTTTTTTGTCCTTCTTCATTTGGACACCTCCTAATTTGTTTGTGGTACGTTTTTGACAATTTGGAAGGCTTTTTTCTAACTCGTTTGAGGCTCTTTGCCCCCCCATATAGCAGGTAGTTTTCAAAGTATATAGCAAAAAAACATTGTACAGAAATGGGACATTTTCTGTACAATGTCAAAATTAGCATTTCCATAAAAGGACATGCAGGTTTCAATCTAAAGAAATTCAATACAAATAAAATTAGTGTTTAAACATTTCGCTAGTGTCAAGAGGGATTATTATGAAATCACAAAAAAGTTATTCTAACTTTATTCTTTGCAGTTGCTGCTATAAACATCAAAATAATAACGTCCTTAGTAGACAAAATATCTTCTCCTTTCTGTAGATTTCAGCACTCACTTTCATAAGTACCACATCCTTCCAAGAGAAGACCACCGCTCACGAGCTATCTTCGTGGTTAACATACTTTATCACGTTCTTTTTTCAGTGAAATGATACTTGATCTAGAAATATAATTTATCTTCAGACTCACTATAAATTTCGACATTTATCAACTCGGGCAACAATCGCAAAAGTACTTTCCTATTCACTAAGTATAGTTACCCCAACAAACACCAGTTGGACTTCCTTACAATCTAACAATTGTCCCCGAAAAACATCCCTCTATCTTCTTATCCACCTGTTGAATCTCCTCTTCAGAAAGTGTTTGCTTCGAAATCACGATGCATTGTGGATCTGTGCCAAATAAGGCAATCACTTCGTTAGTAGTAACTACTTTAGTTATTTGCTCCCAATTTAAACGCAAATCAATAGTGTCAGAATAGGTGCCAATGGATTGGTCAGTTAATTGAACACGACTCCCCTGACTCTCCTTGAAACTTTTACCCACTTTCTTCCTGACATAACTTGTAGAAAAGAGAACGTATATCCGATACAGATAATAAAGGAAAAAGACCAGGCATAGGAACATGAGAAGCATTCTAGAACCATAAAGTTGAAAAGCCAACGATACAAACGTGAAGGACCAGGGAAAGTCTACCATGTGAAAAGTAAAATAGAGATCTCTAAGCAACCCGATACCCAACCAGAGGAGTAGAAAAGAAAACAAAACCATTCCAACCAAAACCCATTTTCTTGCTGCCTTTGACGCATAGCTTCGATACATTTCGTTGAAGTGTATCCACTCTTCTTTTGTTAACTGACTTGAAACCTCGATCATCCTCGCTTCAATCCTTCCTATCCTTCGTTTTCATCAAGTAAACACCCACACAATTTAGTCTAACCAGCCTCTTAGCAAGGAAAATAGCTATGTAAATGTCTTATTTTCCTGCACGGATTTTAAAAAATAAAGCTCGAAGTACTTGACCCAGCAAGCCTGCAAAAATAGTAAGAACAAAATAGCAGGTGTACAGCAGCATGAACGTCAGCAACTTCTCACTAAAAGAATCGCCCGTAAGGCTGGGCACAAATACTGCAGGAAAAATTAATAAGGAAACTGTAATTGCATACCGTGGAATATCGCCCGCTGTTTTGCAAAGAAAACCATACACCGTTCCAAGAATGAGACAGCCAAAAGGGACAAGAAAAGTTGCGCTGACTATCAGGAAGTCGAAATAAGAACCGCTTATTATTAGGAACAACAACGGAAGAATATAAATACTGAAACTGTTCAAGAGGTAGAACCATTTATATTTACGAATTATCTGCATGTGAGTCCCTCCTCGTTTAAAAACTTAAGAAAAGTGCTTCTTCCCCCAATTCTCACGCATATCCAAATGCTCACTAATAGGAACATTGCAGCTTTTAAACTTCCTCAGTAGAACTTCAAATCCCTCCTGCTTGAATCGGCCATGTCTGTTGTAAGTATAGGGAATATGAAGCTTTTTATTATGGTAGAAGATGTCAATAAAAGATCCCTTTGTGGACCATCCTACATGCACTACCTTTTCTACCGAAGAATAAGGAAGATCGTAGGTTGCTCCAAAAAGTGGGGTAACAGCGAGACCCTTTCCATGGATCACTACCTTGAATCGGAGGTGAAAATAGAGGTGGATTGCTAATATACTGAACATAACCATCGTGATCGGTATCCAAATAGAAAACCCCACGATTGCATAGAAAAATCGATCTACTTCATCAATTAGGTAACTGGTTTCTATCGATGCTGTATCCTGAAAGCAGAGAACTAAGCAGCACAAACACATGATCAAAAGGAAGATCGGCCAAAATAAGGGCCTTCTTATGACATATTCACTCGCATGGTTCGTTTCCCTTCGCCTATACTTTTTCATAAGAATCCTTTCCATAGTTAATAAATGGCAACAACATCAATTATTAGATGATCAGGCAGTTCATTAACCTTGGTATCATAGAATAAATTTTTTCTAAGTCACGTAGTACAAATCTCCGACTACCGACCTTTTCATGTCACTCTCCCTGTATTACATACAGACAACTAAATAAATTATCTCTAAATGATTACATATTTTATTTATAATTATTGTACCATTGATCTACTGTTTACTTAGTGCTTTATTTCAATAATAATCTCTACTTCCTCGTTGAAATATGTAGGCTATAAACTTGTAGAAATTTTGTTTTAGCAGCAGCTGTAACAAATTATTTACTATAAACAAAGGACAGATATCATTAGATGCCTTTCTGCCGATATCCATACTTCTTTTAGTTCAACAGACTAACTCGCTTCCCTTAACATTACTTCCAGCAGTTTTATAAAAATGTAACGGACATAGGAAATAAACCCGAATTCAAAATAAGTCCCCCACTTGATTTTCCGATCTAACTTAATCTTATTGATACTTCCTCTAACACAAAAAAACGGCTGTATGCATACGTAAGCATAGCCGTTTTCATCTATTGTGCTTGATATAGGACTGAGTGATCGATAGTCGAACCACTACGCAAAACATTCATATCAAGCATGTATCCTAGACCCCATTGTGTTTTAATGCAGCCGCTATTTATCCCTGTTTTACTCATTTTGACTTTTATTTTTCTGATCAATGTTGATAACTGCGATTGGGTGGACTGACTAGGTTCTACTTTCCAAATTTCGCGGCAGAGGTTCTCGCGAGACACAGTTTGTCCTTCTGAGTCGATTAATAGCTGAAACACTCGTCTTTCCATTTTAGTGAGTGCTAGTTTCTCAATTAAGTCTTCCGGTAGATACGTTCCATTCGCACTCAGAGAAAAGATTTCTTTGGTTTTACCTTTTGGCTGCTGGCTTAACACTTCTCTAAACATTTCTAATGAGGCTGAAGTTGATAAGCAGTGAGTAATTCCTTCACTCCCTTTTCTTTCTTGTTCATCCTTCGAAAGGACTTTTCCGCTTAATTGAATGAAGACGAATTGATTCTCATCTAATCTTCCAATGATTTCTAGACACTCTTTATTGGAGATTGTCTCGCTTAGAAGGATAATCTGAAATTGCTCCAAAAACTCTGAGGAAGGTTTTCCGTACTTAATAGCGTCCAAAATACTCGTCGTACAAAACAACTCATGCCCCAGTCTTCGAATCATTCTCTCTAGATTTTCTTCCGCGTATTGGCACTTTGTTAACATCAAAATTCGGCTCATGATTACACTTCTCTCTATTCTATTTTTAGTGAATGAATTATGTAGGCAAGAATCACCCAAACTCTTTGAAAAAAGTAGTCAAAAGGGAAGTCCCCTTCCCTTTTCAACTCTCAGGATAGAAAATAATTCTATTATCATGCCAATCAAGATACAAGATCACCAAATGCCAGCAGCATGACAAACAAAAAGCCGCAATCCATTAGCGATACGGTCGATTTCTTCTTGAGAAGTATCCCGATTGGTCATTTTTTGAATATTTGTATTTTTTCGTAATGGCTGATGCGCTACTTTCTGAACAATTTTCAAATTTTGTTCAAGCAATTGAACCAGCAGCTCCGGTTTCTCATACTCAGAAATCATTTCACTTAAAAGTATCAAATGAAAATAAGCAAAAAACACATCCACTACTGCTCGTTTCTTCGGTAAATCTAACAAAACAGATGTCGTCGCATAGGCTTCATGTCCTAGCAAGTGAATTTGCTGTTCCGTTTCCGGTTTCGCAAAAGAACATTTTGTTACTATCAAAACTTGGCATATATGCGTACTTTTTTCTTTTAGTAGACAGCTATCGTTTACGTTAGTCAGTTTCTACTATGTATTAGGTGCCTGCTCTCGCAAGCAGACACCCCGTTTCCTATTTCAAGAAAAAATTGATCTGATTTTGTACGTCTAAATACAGATAAACTGCCAAGCCAATCCATACAAACGACAAAATCGTTAACGAAAGATTCGGCAACAAATAATTGCCCTTTTTCTGCCATTGTAGCATCGCATGACTATCCTTTACGAAAAAGACAATCGCAAGAATCAAGACAACTGTACCGACACCAATCGTTCCAAAAATCCACGTATTCATTCTTTGCAGCTCCTTTATTGATTAAGGGGTATCTTCCAAATCCCATTGAATCGTTCCTTGATATTCTTCCCCTGTATTTCCTTGCCCCGCAGGTACAAAGATCTTCACAGAATCAAAATCGATCAGCACATCCCAGACACCTTCGCCTTTGGTATTTGATGCGCTTAGGAATGGTAGTGCTGTACCATCCGCAGACAAAGTGGCTGTACTGCCAGATACAGGTGCACCAAATGATGGAGCAATTGCTGGTGTTGGCGTAATCGCTGTCTCACCAGGTGTTCCCGGATTTTGAATCTCTTTCAATTCAACACCAAAGGAAATCTTCGCTCCCACAAGCTGGTCAGAAGTATTATTCACTCCAACTAGTTGAGAGAAGGTAGACGTTAACTTCCATCCTGGGTGCGTCGCTCGATCATCACGAACCCGCAGCTTAAAGCCATCGGTTGGTTCTGTCGAAGCGTATTTTGAAGCATCCAGATTGAAGATTTGATTGTAGCTCTCAGGTCTATGCTGGTTACCGAAATCGAATTTGTTCGGGTATTCGTCTAGACGTAGAGAGTTTGAGTCTAAGTCGTAGATTAGGTAGACTTTTTCTCCATGAGTTCTTAACGAATCCACTGTTCCTGTACGTAATGCCGGCATTGGTGTTGCACTATTGCCATCCCACTCGGATTCTTTAAGCCAGCCTTTATAGATGTAGGCTTGGCTGGAGTGGGTGAAGGAACTACTTGGAGTTGGCGTGTAACTACTACCACCAGTAACATGAATCGCCTCATTTTTTATAGATGTACCAGTCAAATCAAAGTATTCTTGCAAAACTTGAAAATTGGTTCTAAACTTATTTGGAGTTGTCTCAATGACATTTCCATTGCTTAGTTCAACTCTGGAATACCATTCATATTCTGTATTTGCGCTTAAACCTACTAAATTACCTATAGATAGATACCTTGATAAATTACCATCTCCATGCTCAGGATTTGCACTACTTGTTAAGGTTGTATAACTACTTGTTCCGGTTTTTCTATAAAAAAATTGAACAGAAGTAGCAAATGAGTAGTCATCCACATAAAATCTATGGTGCAAGTCTGCAGTCGTATACGCTGGATAAGCGCCTATTTGTGATGTAGTAAATCTAAAAACCGCAGTACTTTCTCCACCATCTGTGTTGCGAACTAACAACTTTGCATAATAGACTGAATTTTGTGTAAGTCCTTGTATGAACCCATTACAACTTGTCCCAGTCAAATTTGTATATGTTACATCACCAATTTTGATAGTACACGCTGAATCACTAAATAAGCTAATTGGTGAACTTTCTACGATACCATTACCATTGAAATTTGCACTAAAGCTTGCATGATTCTCTCCCCTATACTCTGCGGTAAAATTTGTAATTGATGGCTTGGGAGCAAACAAGGTTCTAAACTTATTAACTTTTGTTTCTATAATTGTTCCGTTACTCAGTTCAACTCTGGAATACCACTCATATTCTGTATCAGCACTTAAGCCTGTCAGATTACCTACAGTTATATATCTAGATAGATTACCATCTCCATGCTCGGCAGTCGCAGTACTTGTTGTTGGAATATAACTGCTTGTTCCGACTTTTCTATGAAAAAATTGAATAGAAGTAGCACCTGAATAGTCATCTACATAGAATCTATGATGCAAATCAGCAGTTGTATAAGTCGGGTATGCCGCTATCTGTGAAGTCGTAAACCTGATTACTTGAGTAGTTTCATTCCCAATTACATCTTTCACAGAAAGTTTAGCGTAGTAAACCGCATGTGGCGTAAGATTTTCAACAAGCATTTGAGTCTGTGTCACACTTAATGCTATCGGTGTTTTATTTCCTACCTCACTTGTACAGGCAGCATCACTATACACAGAAATATCTGCGCTTAGGAAACCTCCCTCAACAGAAAACGTTGAATCTATTAAAGCATAATTTTCTCCTCTATGAGTTGCTTTTAAATTGGAAATTGATGGTGCTTTAGGCGGTGGTGGTGGCGCTGGAACCGTTATGTCAAAAATTTTTTGAAATGGATATACGCCTTCTCCCCAAATACCATAATTTTCAGCGTAAAATGTCACATGCAGTTGAAACTCGTATCGCTGACCTGGCGTTAGTCCAGGTATTTCTACAGAAGTCCAATTCAACTTGCCATAACCTCCTGCTGGTTTTGGCAATGGCGTCCCTACTGATGGATAACTACCATCAGAAGCCTTCATATAAACAAATAAGTTAGTCACTGAAGTAACGATATAGCCTGACATTGGATCACTATCCCAAAAAAAATCAAAGGTAATTTTATTCCCTGCTCCAACTACATTTCTTACCTTCCAAGTTTGTCCATTACTGCTTGTTTCTACAGTCTCCGCACCAAAAGGAGTAATTCCCATATCAGAATAAATACTTTTTACTGAATTATCTGGGCTAATTTCAGGAATACTTTGCTCTTTTTTAATTGATTGATCAAAGACTGATACTTCCTCAACCCGATTCACTTCTACCAATTCTTCGGCTGTTTTATGAGTCCCTTCCGTTTGAGTCTTTTCTGCATTCTCATCCAAATTATAAGAATACTCATCCTCTACCAATAAATACCCTTGATCATTCTTTTCTTCTAAACTCTGGTCTTCCTGATCAAAAATATTCATCTTATACTTTATTACGTAACGAAAAGTAGTTACCTCATCCTCTACCAATAAAACTTCAGTCTCAAATGAATAATTCTGCTCCTGAATCGCCACTTCTTGCTCCGGCCACTCCTTAACCGTTTCCCATTCACCAGAAGAAGCTTTTCTCTGCAACTCAAAAGAAGTGACCACAGTTGTACTTCTCGTCTTCTCTGTTTCCTCCACTCCTGCAAACAACTTTCCGGAAAAATGAACTCGATCTTCTACCTGCTCTATTTTCTGGTCTTTGATACTTGGTTGTGGGTTCTTCTGATCTTCATGCAGCTCCAATTCATTTTCATCAATTGTTTCTGCACCATAGGTAATCACAGGCTCTACTGCTTCATCTGATGTTTCTACTGTTTCCATTTCTGAACTTGCAGTAGATGATTCTGATGTTGCTTCTGGCAACAAAGGATCACTGCTTAATGTTTGTAAGGTATTTCCTGTCTGTTCTTCTGAACTTATCGTTGATTCAACGGTATTTGCCAAACTAATTGTTGGAGAAAGAATGGACCCAATCATCAAAGCAAGCATCAGCCAAGAACTAAGACGAAGGTTTCGCTGCCTATTTTTCATAGGTTTTCTCCTCCTTTGATCGTCTGATAAAGACAATTGTGGTTAGAAACACTAATAATAGAAATCCTGAAACAGTCCAAAATAGCTGCTTCTTCTCCCCTGTTTGGGGCAGCCACTTGTTGCCTGAGCCAGATGAACCACCGGAACCTCCATTGGTATTAGGTAATGTCTTACCCTGTTGATTCGTTGAACTAGTGGTACTAGCCGGTTCGCCAGTACTGGTAGTATCCGTTGTCGCACTTGGCTCAGTAGTGCTACTTGTTGAGTCGGTTGTACTGCTGCTCGGTTCAGTGGTGCTGCTGGTAGAATTACTGGTTGTAGTGCTTGTGGATGTATCTGAACTACTTGTACTCGTTTGTGAACTGCTGGTTGATTTTTCAAAACCAATGTAGGTTTTAGTGTTGGCAAACGCAGTCGTGCCTGCTAAAAAAAGACAGATCAAAGCAGCAGAAGCAATGATCCCTGCTTGCTTACTCTTCTTTCGCATCATCCTTTCCTCCTCCTTGCTGTGTCTTTCTTCGATAAATCAGGTAAGCAATATTGCCTGCAGTCAAGACAAGCAAAATGATCCCGATAATTTTGTAAAGTTTTGGCATTGTGATTTTGTATGCTGCATCTTTGTTGATTTGATTGGCTTGTTTATCAGTAATTTCAAATTCTTTTTCCCAGTTCCAATTTTCTTTGCCATCTGTTGCTGTGGCTGTCAGAATATATTTTCCGGGAACCAAATCTTCAATTCCTGTATAGAGTAGAAAATCAAATGAACTATTTGGAGCGAGCTTCATATTCGCCAAACCGTTAGAATACAGAACCTCTTCTTCGCCTTTTCTCGTGACATTCATTTGCATGGTCACATTTTCTAGCACTTTTGGCTCAGGATTTTGAACGGTCGTTGCAATTACTTTTTCACCACTTCGCAAAATCGCTTGAACTTTTTTGTACTTTATTTGACCACCTTCATTGAAAGGTCGAAGGTCCTCATTGATCATTAAACCTATCTTGTAGCCATAGGTATTATTAACTCCTCCACTAGTTGACTCCTCTTCGATTCCTTGAAAAGCTATCGCACCCAAACGAACGCCTTGAAAAGCTTCTTTTGGCGGTTTCACTTTTATGTCTACAATCTTTTCTTCAAAATCCTTAACAGTGACTTCTTTTTCAACAATTTTTACTATTTCAGTCAATGGATAGTCAAGACTGTCATCTAAGAGGTTCTTCTCATTTCCATAAACAACTTGTCCGTTTGTACTTGTCGTTGCATTGTTCAAACTAATTTTCACTTTGCAGGGTTCTTTTCTTTTGCTCGCTATCTTTACCTTAATAGTCTGCTCTTCGTCAGGTTCTGCGTGAATATAAAAGAATGAATAACTTTTATCAATTTGTGTATCCGGCTGAATTGCTTCAACTGAATAGCCTGTTTGATCAGCTACATCAGATGCTGCTTTATCCTCCGCATTGGCACTTATACTTCCTGTAGAAACAACCAAGAAGAAACTAATAAGTATGAGTAAGAACCCAAATTTTTTCTTTATCTGCATATTCACACCTCTAAACAATCGTTGAAAAAAGGAGCGGGAAATTTCCCACTCCCATTTCTTCTGGTTTTTATTAAATAGAATCTTGTAATACCCAATCAATTTTGCCGGCATATTGTTTTCCGTCTTTTGATGTATTTGCAGGAACCTTTAATGAAATAGCATTCATTTCTAGAGCAAATTTCCCGTCAATACCTGGATCTGTCGACTCCATCATAGTTACTGTATCAGTTGATAAACCAGATGCTTTTAAAGTTACACTTGTCGTACCAGCTACACTAACCTCGGTAGGCGCTGGTGAGAATGGTACGATAGCTCCTGTTGATTCAGGAACTTCAGTATCTTGTCCACTAGCACTTACGTATTCTTTTAACACATTGCCAGTAAAAGAGTATTCTGCATTTGTTAGTACATCCGTTCCAGCTTCCAATTTTTTAGCTGCTGCAGTCAATTTCCATCCATTGTCCGTAGGAACTGTTGTACCATTTGCGATCCGCTCGTCTTTTACAACGGCATATTTTGTTGCTCCATTTGTCGCTGTGTAGGTTTTTGCTGCTGTTGTGTGTGTGTTAGAATTACCAAACTCAAAAGCTGTTGGATACCAAAGTAAGTCTAAATCTCCACCATTTGGAGTTGGTGGGGTGTGTCCTGTGAATCCAACGCTACCCCCAGTAGAACCTCCACTAACTGGTGCTGCTGCTGCCGGCATTGCCTGCACCAACAAACCACCCATCATTGCTGTACCCAATAGTGCTGTTGCTAATTTTTTCTTATTCATCTCTTTTTCTCTCCTCTATGTTGTTATTTTGAGATCTATATCAAGGTTACTCCCCCATTGATACCGGTATGACAGTAAAAGTGCTATACTTTTACTTGATGGCTTTTTGAAGCTTTTTTTATCCTGTTCTATATTAAGAATAAGAAAGTCAGCTTTCAAAAAATTAATAATCTTTGTTCGAAATAAATCTTTGCTATTCATTTATTGATGCCTAAGTAAGGATGATTAACTATTGATAGTTCATCAAAAACGATTCGTATACTATTTTTTAGTCTTGTACTTTTTCCTGTTTGGCTGTAAAACACGATTTCTACCTCAATACCTAGATCCACAAGGATACACTTTTTATTACGGCGTAAAATGACGGCGCACACTTGCCTTTAGGCGATATTAAATAACAAAAGAGAATTTGAAAAATTTTTTTGAGATGAGTTTTTCAACAAGGAATGATTTTTTTGAAAAAAATAGAGTTAGTTTGAATTCTTTCCCACAGAAAGCGATTACATACAAAAAAAGAAAAAAAGGGAGGGTAAGGAGAACCGAAAACGTTTTTTTAAATCGGTTACTTACTAATTAAGCGATATTTTGTTGTGCACGTTCCATTGAACCGATCACAGCGATACGTTTTTGTACGATGGAATCAAAGTAGACCGTTGTGGTCAGTTGTGGAGAGGTATGCCCTAGCAAGATGCTGACATTTAGGATATCCTCTGAAGATTCCAAGCAACGGGTCGCAAACGTATGGCGTAGCTGGTGGAAGTGAATGTCTTCCAGCTTTGCCTTTTTGCGAACACGATGAAAATGATACGTTAACAGTCGTGGTTCACATGGTTTGCCTTTCACGGAGAAAACATACTCTGAGTTTGATTCTTCCTTTAGGCTAGACAACAACTGATGCAGCTTGCTTGTCATGGGGATTACTCGCCGAGAAGACTGTGATTTAGGCGGTCCTAAGTGTAAAGCTGTTTTGGTTCCAGTTACGGATAGTACTCGTTGATACGTGTAGTTCACTTCGATCATCCGTTTGTCCAGATCGATCGCTTCCCATTTTAGACCAGCAATCTCTCCAATCCGCATACCTGTCTCCATTGCTAAAATGACCGCTTTTGTGCGAATATCTTTCTCGGCTAAGACAGCCTTTTCTAGACGCTGTTGTTCTTTGGTTGTTAAAGCATGCACTTTTCCTTTCGGTCCTTTGGGTAATTGAATCCATTCACAAGGGTTCTTCTGTACTAATTCTTTTTGAATTGCATACTTCAAAGATTGTTTTACGATCCGAAAAATCACTTTTATACTACTTAATGATAAACCAGTTTGAATCCAGGCTTGAATCATGCGATGGATGGTGGACTCATCTAATTGATACAATGCTACCTTCCCAATATGCGGCCAAATATATTTTTTGAGCTTGCTTAGGTAACTAGAATAAGTTGCTGGTTTGACGACTTTTTGTTGTTCTGCCAGCCACGTTTGACTCCATTCGTCATATTCTACAACGCTTTTTCCGTAAAGTTCTAATGTGATTTGAGCTTGTCTGCGTAACGGACCTAACTTTTCTTTGACCTCTTCATACGAATTACCGTAAATATAGCCATACCTAATTTTTCCGTCAGCTTTACGGCCTCTATGAAAACGGCCCTCCCAACGAAGATCTTTTCGGTGATAGATATTTTCACCTGTTCGCGCCATAAGATAACACTCCCTTTTTCTCTAGTAGACGATTTATTTTGACGACGTAAAAAGGCCAATTTCTAACCTAATTTCCGTCATTAATTTCACTTCAAATAGCTAATTTCCTTCGCTAAAAAATTATTATCACACATTTTTTATTTAAACTATTGATTTATTGGTTTGAATAATTTACAATAATTATGAAATGAAGGTTTTGCTAAATTAGTTTATTCTATTATTTAACAAGTTTGAGGCTTCTATTGAACTTTTTTCCAGTTTTACAGCCAAACAGGAAAACAAGCCAACTGTCAATTTATCAAATCATCACTAAATAATCAATAACTTATACAAAATCACGGATGTTTTTTAATCGATTTATTTGTACTTCATTTGGCTTTGCTCATTAAATATGAGTAAAGCCAATTTTTACTACTATTGCAACATTTATCTCACTTATCTATTTCTAAAAATAAGATTAACCACTACAAACACCTTTCCACTCAAATCTATTTTTCGTTATTTTTATTGAATTTTCTATCGTTTTATGACCATATTTTTCAGCTCTTCTTTTGATGCCTCCTCAAGAAAATTTCTTCTTTTATTGTTCCTTTTAGAATCTTCTTCACTCCGTAAGGCTTCCTTAATTATTTTTACACCTTTTATTTATCATCTAACTTTTGCTGCTTAATAATTCATCGAATAAGCACCGATTTTACTTATAGATTCATTATTTTCTTTCCCACAATTTCATTAGGAATGGGAAACACATCGGAAATTACACGATTTCAACTATATAACACATGATTGTTTCATGTATGAAATTTGATAAACGAACTTTTCAGCTGATTTAATCATATACCCTATCTTTTCAATAATTTATATCGTTATTTTTTCGTCCATACCGAAAATATGTCTATTTACAATGGTTTTTTATATAGTATTATTATTGAAGTAACACCATATTGAGGAGGTAAGTTTGAAAATGAAGAAGTATGATTGGTTATTAAAAGACAAGGTGCTAAGAGAGGAGGTATTATCTGAAGACTGGGTTCATATTTGTGAGGCAGCTTCACCACTGAACTATTATGACTTAGGTGAAATAACAGCTTTAATGTCGATGCCGTGTGATTTGGGTACATTAGTGGTGAAGGATTTCGGTCTCTTTTATGCTGAAGAGAAACCATTGGACGTGTTGGAAAAATGGTTGACCCTCCATCGTTACGTGAATGCTGAGTTGAAACCGTCCTCATCGGGAACGGTCTCTTTAGTGACTTCAACGTTTTGCTTAAGTGCTATTCCGCATTCAGAAGGGGTGCTTTGGGTGAATCCTTTGCATATTTTTCAGTTATATTGTGGAAATGAAGGCGTTTTAGTCGAATTAAGTAATGGTCTGAGCTTGGATATGGCTATTGATTGTCAGTTTTTTCTACGATTATCAGTTGAAACAGCTTATACGTTCACCCTGTATCGTTCTGTTCATCAGAATTTAGTCGAGTCTTTTCACCTTTTGGATACACCTTTTAATCAGTATTTGAGAAAGCAGCTGGCTTTGATTGATTCGCTCCTGTCACAAAAGAATTCTACTTTAGTAAAGAAATTCTTGGTATTTCCTCAACATCCCCCTTTTCAGGATTTTATGAAAAACAAATTTGTGCCACCCTCCCCCTGTGTAGCCACAGCTTAGATTTCGAAACAATGCACTACATACCTGTTGATCGGAGTGATTGTCATAAGTAAGAAGCGTGTATTTGAGGGAAAAGTGTTGGGAGAAGAAATGTCAGATGATTGGGAATATTTCTTAGACACAGCTCCTGTGTTCAATTATTTGAATATGAAGGAGATTCACTTAGTGTGCCCTATTCCGGGAGAGAAAGGCACCTTTGTTTTACAAGATGATTTACCTTACTTGGCTACTGAAGGACCATTAAAAATGATTGAGAAGTTCTTTGCCACTCACCGCTTGATGGATTATCAGTTGATGCGTCGGACCTGTCAATCGTTAGAGGGCTTGCCTTCGAAAAAGGTACCTATTGTGAACGCCCACTTTGTGTTGTTTCCTATTACCAAGCCAGAGATGTCTACATGGTTGAATCCCTTAACCATTTTTCAAGTGGCTGAAGATGCTGGGTACACTACTATAACGTTAACCAACGGACTCTCCTTGAAATTACCTATTGTTAAGAAATCCTTGGTTGCTTTGACTAATAAGGCGATTTATTCATTGGCTACCTATCGTCAGGATTATTCCACCTTTATGAGATCTGAAGGACATCCGTTGAGTTACGTGATGATTCCCGCCACACCATTTGGTCGGACATTAGTTAAGCAAAAGCTGCTGCAGGAATGGCTGTTAACGCCTGGTGAATTTTCTAGACAATATAAACTGGAGGAACATCTGCTTTGGTATCAATCTCTTGAAGGTGAATTTCCGAAAATAGAGTAACTAAGTGATGCACTCATTCTAACAAAGGTTAGGATGGGGGCTTTTTCCTTTTTTTTGGATAGATAAAGAAACGGAAACCACTTAAACGTTATTTTAACTCTAGTCGTAGAGTACTAAAAAAATGAAAATGGCTTTGTAACAGCTTTTAACACTTATTCGATGAAAAGGTCAAAGTTTCCAAGAGGGATAGAAAGTTTCCAAAGGTAAATTTTACTGTGCGATTAAATCAGCATTATGACAAACGAGACTGGAAAATTTATATGGTTTTTGGCAACTTTGCTAGTTTGTTTTTTTATTCCTTTAGTTTATTGTTTAGTCACCGGCCGGAACAAAAAAATTATCTCATAGGAGGAACCCAAATGATCCAACAGCTAGGAACTAAATTACAGGTACAAATCGAACAAGCAGGCGAAGACAAACAAAAGAAAGTGAACTTCAGCAACATCGTCTCAAACCCAGCAGAAGCAGACATTACAAAGTTAGGCGAAGTCATGGCTGATCTAGCAGGAGATGGCAGCAGCCTAGACAACATCATTGTTACCAACCAAACTCGTGTTACTAAATAAACCCAAGGAGGAAGTTATGCCCGAAACAAAACTGATCGCTCGCTTTAAAACAGAAGCGGACAAAACGCACACCTGGAGCTACAACGAACCGGATACTACTAAGACTCCAGCAGAAGTCAAAGCAAGCCTAGAGGAACTAAATGCTCTAAACCTCTTCAAGAAGGATGGCATCCGCCAGTTTTTCTCAGTGGAAAGTGCAGAATTCGTTACTACCAAAGAAACCCCACTATTTTAAATACAAGTATGCCCCGCGGCTAAAACGCCGCGGGAGCTGAAGGAGGAAACCACCGATGACTGAACAACCATTCACTCAATACCAACTGTTTCATTTAAAACACACTAAATTAGAGGAACAAATCAGCCACTATTATCAAGAAACCCAAGATAGTTCTGTGACGATTCAACTGTTGTTAGCCATGAAAGTTCGCCATATGTTAGGCGAATCCGATTTTGAATTATTCCTGCAGGATTTAGTTAAGCATCTCTTTGTCAACAATCGGATTACTCGTGCCTTGCGCCGTTACTTTTATTTTTTTAGAGAATATTTTGAAGAGAATGAGTGGGAGATCTTGTCAGCTCGGTGTTTTCCACCAAGTCATGTTACTACAGAATTAATGGAAGTCGTCCCGTCAACTGTTGAAGGAAATGAACAGGGTACTTTAGAAAGTTCCTGAAAGAAAACTACTATATAAAGATAAAAAAATTAAAGGAGAGAAAAAACTATGTTTAAACTAGCAGCCGTATTTGAAAATGCCGCGGGAAGAACCCATCGCTGGGGCTACAATGATCCAGATCCAACGAAGAGTCCAGAGGAAATCAAAACAGCCTTAGATACCATAACTACGTTAAATCTATTTCAGAAAGACGGAATCCGACAATTCACTAAGGTCGTTTCTGCGAAATTCGTTGAAACTATTGAAACACCAATTTTTGATCTATCGAAGCCAACACTAGAAGCTTATATCGCTGATCCGAACAATATCTTTTCAGCTCACATTATTTCTGAAGAAACACCCCAAGTCTCAGTAACACCAGCCGTAAATGAAGAAGAAATTACAATAGAAGCAGTAGCACAAGAAGAAGTTGTTGCACCAAAAACTATGGAAGCCGAAGTTCCAGCAACAAAAATGGTGAATCCAATGAAACAAAAATCTAACGTATCAGCTGCTTCTGTTAAACCTGAAACTCTAGCAGCTATTGTTGAAAAAACTAATCTTGTATCAAGCAACTCAGCACAGCAGTTAGAGGCTCTGACCAATGAGTCTGCCTCGCCTACAACCGACAGTCTCACAGTCCAAAAGCCTGTGAATTCGCGAAAGGCACAAGTAGATCGAGTTCGAGCCTTTCATGAAACCAAGAAGAAAAAAGGGAAAAAGAAAAAACGCTAAGTCCCTCACCTAACCTTGATTGTCGTAAAGGAGGTGATGCTAACTTAGCAGTGTTTCTGGCGGTGGCTGAACTCTAAGAAAGGAGTGATGCTGACATGTTCATCCTAGGAAAGGAACTTCCGCCATGACTGTGTATCAGGCGTTGACATTGGCAATTGCCTTTGCGACCTTGATCATTACCCTTGATCGACACAACAAGAAATAGTACCGAGCTCTACTCACAGTCACCGTCTTAAACGGTGCTCTTTGAGGTGTTATGCGCGCAGCACCTCTGCTTTGAGTAAAAAGGTTCTACATAATTGAGGATGAAATTCAGCTTTTTTCTGCCGGTATGTTGGTGGACTGTGACCTTTGAAAATTGAATAAATCTAAAAGAATATTTAGTGGCAGTTGGCTGTAATTTATTGGCGAGATGGATGGAAGAATACATATCTATGAATGAGTCTGATTTTTTATATTATTTGGTGATTTAGCACCCTAATTTTAGTTTGCGACTGATTCTACAAAACGAATACGAATAGCACACCAAGAATGATTTGACAGCTTGCCCCGTGAGGGAGTGCCGGAATGTTTGCACAATTACTATCGTTGATTGTTGCACCAATTATTGTTTGTATAGCTACAAAGCTATTTTCTTACTGGCTAGATGAGAAGGACAAAGGCGACGATCAATAGAGCAAGTTTGCTATCTAGTCCACATGTTCGTAGTCGCAACGAGCGTAAAAAAAGCCAATCCTTCTCGCAATATGGCTGGCTTTTGTGCTGCAATGCAGTACATACACTGTCGTTTCGCAGGTTTATTAAGAAATGCCAGTTGGCAATTTTCAGAATAGGAAAGACATGACAATGGAGTAGCAATCCCTACTTACTAATAGTTTTTTTGAAATATTTTTTGCGATATTAATAGTTCTATTAACTATCTAATACTAAGCAGCACTGGCAACCGTAGCTTGACTAATCTCTAGCAATCATATAACTGCAGATACAACAGCTTCAGCATCTGCCTTTTCCTCCTAGTCAGTTTTGTTTAAGAGTAGAGGGATAAGAGTATAATTTCTTCGCCGCTTATCAACTTGGCTATAGGTAATGACCACTTTGGACTTGATAGGCCTTTGCTCGAGCTGTTCAAACTCTATCTGCATACAGCTGCTGTTTAATTCTTTTTGCTATTTCTCTAGCTATCATTTCTCGTGCAGCTTTTTCGGAGTCTACGCGTCTATCAAAGTCAACTATCCAATTTTTCTCACGTCTAACTAACCAGGTACCAGCATTGGCTTGGTCTTCAGTCTGACCAGTTAAATATTCCATACCAACGACGAAGGCGAACCGTTCGATCAAACTGATCCATGATCGAATGCCTGTAATCGTTAAGAGAGGAGACGTAAAGAACTTGTTGTTTCACTCGCTAACGCGAGCAAAACTGACTAAAGTCATTAACAAAAAAGCACTAAAAACATTGTCACATCAATGATTTCAGTGCTTCTATATGATATAATTTAAGGGTAGGAAGTTTATGGCGGTAGCAAATCCTATTCGAAAGAAAGAGGGTGGTGCTCTATGCACAACACCGGAAATCTGACGAAAGGAGGCGCGCATTTGTCTGCATATGAGACAATTCAGGTCATTCTTGGCTTTGGTACATTTACCATTGCTTTGATTAGCTTGATTGTTAAATTGCTAAAAAACGACAAAAAGTAACCCGTCATAATCTTTAGCGGGATTGACGGGATTACTTTTCCAAAAATTATCCATGCTACCGCTTTAAACGGTCTACATCTTTATTGAGGGTGGAGCACTAACTCCCCCTCTTTACTTTTTCATTATACCACAAAGTATGCTAAAAACCAATTTCAGGATTGATCTAACGGGCTTTTGCCCGCTTTTTTTTGTCCACCTAAGTGGTGGTGGCGGTCGGAACGTGGTGGACAAAAAAAGAATACTCTTATCATCTAAAATCCTTGTGAGAATGGCGGTTCTCTTTTGGGATTATGTTTTTTTTGATGAAAAAGCCTGCTTTTTAAACCCTGCGGTTCAGGTGCCGCCAAGGATTGGACGTGGCTCTTAAGTCCCCTAAGGTTTTGTGAGGGGATTTAGTGGGAATGCTTTGAACATGGTTATAGTTTTAGTAAAACTTTTTTCAGGGTGGCTCATTTGGAAAAGCGACTCTCTAAGATTCCAAGCCATTGGACTACTGAATCCGAACCACTACTCAGCGAAACCAGTTAAAAGAATTTATATAACTAAATTTGGTAAAAAAGAAAAGCGTCCGCTAGGAATACCGTGTAAGATTGATAGAACAAGTTTGCTATCTATCCCACACAACGAACGTAAAAAAAAGCCAACCATAGTCGCATAGGGTTGGCTTTCATGCTGCAATGCAACACAATTACTATCGTTTCGCAACATCATTATAGTATGATTGTTTACCATTTATCAATTAACAAACTGATAAAATAAGCAGAGGAAGCTGCCAGCTCTTGAAACAGAAAGGTGTCATGTATTGCGAAAATCAGCTGTCTCAGTAAGTGAGATTTGGTATTCTTTATCACACTGTTTTAGACTTGATTCAACGAGTTTCCTTTGAAGACGAGGGAAAATATTACCGTGTACAAAAAGCGGTGTTACCCATTTTTTGCTTGATAATCGCAGAATTTCTAACAGAATAGAACAGCTTTGATTCAGAAAAAACGGCAAAAATTTCATTTGCTAATTGCTTTTTGATAGGTGTTCAATTTAACACAAGTGAAGAGTCTACTTGCTTAATGTGATTTTTAGACGAACTCCTTATAAAGCAAAGGGGACTCTCTTTGTGTAGTTTCTTGAAAGAAACGCAGTTAATGTCAAGGTCCCTATTTCATTTTCAAAGAAGCACTGTAAGTTAGGATTTACTCAAGTTTTTCATGTGCGAAACTTAAATTAATTAGATCTTGAACGGTATAACTGTTCTCATGGTTCAATTCAAGTAGAGCCTCATCAATTTTATTTTGGATGGCAGCAGCTTTCGAATCCTTACTATGAAACATTACCGAATAAATATAGGATCTGATTAAAATGCATCCACTCCAAATCTATATAAATGAAGGGCAATATAACCAACCTCGGATCTATTGATCTTTTTGTTTAAATCATTTTGCATGACTTTTACGAGTCGCCAGGCTAATGAATAGCTACGTGCATAGTTTTCTTTTAAAAGAGTCTCCATCTCAGCAGGGATTTCCAATACTTCATTTCTGCGAATTCTCTCGATTGCAAATTTGAAATGAGTCACTAATCGGCCGTAGTTTAGACTAGTTTTGTCAATTTTCCCACCAATATAGTCCTCTATTAGCTCAATCAACTTTTGGATCAGAGAGGATATTCTTTGCATATCTTCAATAGATTCTCCCTTAATCGAACTTACAATGTGCAAAGTGATCAATCCTACTTCTCCTTCAGGAATTTCAACAGTAAATTCTTCTTCTAAGAATGAAACAACTTTTTTAGCTATTTCAAATTCCTTAGAATAAAGAGCATGCAGCTCCATAGCAAACGGATTTTCAATTGGAATCCCCATTTTAATTCTTTTAATTAAGAAAGAAATATGATCTGTTAAAGCGACATGGATATGCTCATTTAGTTTCTCTGAAAGATTTTCCTGAATCAGTGCAACAACTTCACTTGAAATTTCGGCAATCTTTGGAGAAGTGTTCTCAAGTAATTGAGAGTACATTTCCTTTTCGTAACGATCTTTTAGGACAAAAACAGTATCGACCTTTGATGATACGATGATATCTTTTGATTTTTTACTAAAACCAATCCCTTTGCCTATTAAAAAGACTTCCTCACCATTCCTGTCGTTTTCCATGGCAAGTAAAATATTGTTCGTTAGAACCTTTTTTATTATATATCGTCCCATTTCTACCATCCTTTCCTCCAAATAGCAGAACAGTAGTGTATTTTTATTTCAATAACTTGTGCTCAATCATTCTAGAAACTCTGTACCTTTAAATTTGGGAATGCCAGAATCAGAATTCTTAAACCAATATTTCAATTTTGTTGGAAGATCTAATGTCTCAATGGTTGATACGGAGGTCAACTCATAAGAAATTTTTTCTGGTTTAGTCTTTATAGTTTTGGAGAACGCCGGATTTAAAATAGCTAATCTGCCTATTGAAACCATGTCTCCTACAGAAGCAGCATGTACCACCTCGTTTAGAGAAGCTGCTCTTGGCATAAATATATAGGCAGCACGGTTAGAAATACACTGCTTAATTAGATCTCCGTATTCTGGACGAGAGACATGTAGATAGTCGATTCCTATTTTCAATACTTCGTCAATCAACTGTAGAGAGTCTTCAATTCCATACCCTATATTTTCACCATGAATTTCTGTTTGAGTAATTCTGTAGCCGATGATAAATTCCTTTGAGGCATTGTCTGATACAACTTTTTTTACTGCTTTGATTATTTCTAGTGGAAAATTCATTCTTTTTCTAAGGCTGCCACCAAAATAATCTTCTCTGCGATTCGAATAAGAAGAGAAAAATTGCTGAATCAGATGATGATTCGCACCATGAATCTCGATACCATCAAACCCGGCTGAAATGGCTCGTCTCGTCGCCTGTCCAAAATCATCAATTATCGACCATATCTCACACAGCTGTAGTTCTTTAACGTCATACTCAAGAAAAGGAAACTCTATGAAACTTGGTGCAAAAACAACCCCCAGATTTTTTTGGGACACTTCGGCTTGTCTACCCCCATGGTATATCTGCAAAATGGCTCGTCCCCCCTCTTTTTTCATGACCGAAGCAAGTTTACTTAGCCCTTCAATGAATCGATCGTCTGAAACTGATGCTTGATAAAAAAAAGCTTCACCATGCTCTGACACTGCTGTTGCACCTGTAATTATAAGACCGCCTACACTCGAACGAGAAGAATAAAAATCTATATCTTCCTTAAGAACGATACCATCATAAGTAGCACCTTTAGTGGTCATTGGAGCCATAGCAATCCTATTCGGAATAGTAGCCCCATTAGGTAATACCAGAGGTAAGAAAAGATCCTCAATTTTTTCCATTTTTTATCTCCCATAGTTTTAACTCAAAGAATTGTTCCAATAACATTCTTATCGGACCTTGCTTTTTTTAGATAGCCAAGTTATTTTTTAGTTTTTTCCAGTAGTTATTTTTACAAATAAATTCATCAAAGCATAAAACTGAAGGGGGAATATCCACAAGTTGCATGATTGGATAATACTTCATTTCTTTCATTTTCCAAGTTCCCTGTTCTTTTGCCGCCTTTATGACATGAATAGCGGTCAAAGGATGAAGAGAGAGCGAGCTTGCGCTAAGTATATGATTCTTAGTTCTGTTGAATTCACTTCGAATCATATAGGCTGTAGCACAATCTTTCTCGATAATGAGTTCAGCCATACTGGTTGTATGTTGCAGTCTTGCTTCTTTGTGCTGCTTGGACTTAAAGAAATTTATCGCAGCCTTTCTTCCATAGTAAGAACCATCCGCAGCAAAGGGATCATTTCGGTTCATATTCTTATGACTTGAGTAATCCAGGAGTATTTCGTCTGAAAAAGCTTCGTGACATAATGAAAAATCGCCGCCATCCATACCAAAGTTGTTTTTGAATTCTAACTCAAATAGTACTTCTTCATCTGACTGCGGCTCTTCATCAAAGGGGATGGCCCTCCAGGGTGATTCAAGCTCAGGATTGATCATAGGGGTGTGCCCATAGAATTTTGTATAATCAATCAGCTTCCAATGATCTTTAATCAACGAATTGTTGCCATGCTCATACATCAAATCAAAGCGAATATGCGAGAAAAGCCATTTACCCTCTTCTTTTTTTAAGGAATTACAAAATTGACCGCCAAAAATGAATGAATGGACAGTCTGGCCATCTTTGTCGATAAGGGCATACTTGTGTTGTGTATATGCGCTTTGCTGTGCTGAATCATTCTGACTACGACAAACAAAATTTGAAAAATTAAGAATCGCTGCATCCAATTTAGGACCTTCCCAAGATAACGCATTCCTTAAATTCTTTCGTCCTACAAAATGACCGGTCATGCTGACATCAAAAATACAATTTTCACTTACTAACTCTTCAAGTTTATCAATCGCATTGTCTCTCCAAAAAGAGGAAAACTTATAGAAAAGTTGAAAAATCTCTTTTCTATTTTCTCCAGAATAAAAATTCAAATAATCCTTTACGTATTCCATCGTTTCACTCCATCATTCTAATAGTTAATTATAGACACACGATTATAGTGAACATCTGCAGCTTTTTTCATTTGAACTTTTCTGATTCTCAAATCGCAATCATTTGTTTTGGTTAATTCAATCGATACATCTTCATCAAAGAACGTATGGTATTTAGTCAACGAGTTCAGTTTCTTTGTTCCCAGTCTATGTGACGTTAAATGTTGACCTTCCACAATCAAACCTGAATCGATTAAATGAACTTCTTTCAAAGCAATGCTATTCTGATCTAAATCAAAATAAGCTCTCGTTTCTGAAATATACTGGTCCAAACTATCTGGTGCTCCTGAAAATATTTCTTCGCCAACAGATTTATCTCTTTGAATCAAAAAATCTTTCGTTACAATCTCTCTTAATATATCTACCTCACCAGTATCTAGGCACCAGAAAAGAATTTTGGAGTAATCTTTCGCTTTGTTGTCTAAATGCATTTCAAACCTCAATGAGTTAAGATAAGACTTCAAGCTGAACTTGTTTAGACCTTTGTAATTATTCTTACCCGTTGAGAAGTTCCATTTATTTATCATGTAGCTGGTATTTTCCGCCTGATATTCTAAGACAAAAGAAATTTCTTCTATTTTATTACTTAGTCTATCAATTATAAAGACATATTTACCACCAAAAACAAGGGGATAAAGAGTGTTGAATTTTTCGTCAGCTACCATGTGATGGACTGTTAGAGCTTCTACAAATTTATCATTTAATGTATAGGTCATGATTCCCGTTGTGTTGACAGTAAACACATCAAAATTTTCCTCAAAACAAAGTGCCCGCAATACAGCCTCAATCCCCTTTGCTGACCCTAAATTTGAGTAATTGATTGACACGTCCGACGAGAGTAATTTTTGCATTCCTTCAGAATCGTTGTTCGTATAAGCGATTAGAAAATTATTGATTATTGTTTGATAGTTGACCATTTTTTACCTCCACAAATTAAGTCATCGTAACAAAGAGAATGCTCAGGTACTTCAACAAAATCAAGAACAGGATCATACGTAAATTCCGATAGCTTCCACTCCCCCTCTTCTTTTCGAAATTTATTTCTATGGAGGGCATTATTTACATTGGTAAAGACGGTTTTGTCATCATAAATTCTATTTGCGATACGATTAAATTCACTTCGAAACATATAGGCAGTTGCCTCGTTTCCATTAATCACGATATCTCCCATGGTATCTGTATGCTGCAAACGTGGTTCCTTATGATGCTTAGATTTCAAAAAGTTATTGCACTCAGCTATTCCAAAATAATCACCGTCCGTTTGAGAAGGGTTATACTTATTGACGTTCTTATGAGCAGCCATCTTAAACTGTACATCTGTAGTGAAAGTCGATGCTGTCATCTCAAAATTTCCACCATCCATACCAAAGTTCAATTTAAATTCAGTATCAAATATTTTTTCTGCATCACTTTGTTCTTCCTCATCGTGAGGGATCACATGCCAGGGAGAATCAAGTTCCGCATTAATCATCGGCTTGTGACCGTAAAAAATCCCGTAATCCATTAAAGTCCAATGATCCTTAACAAAAGAATTATTCCCGCTCTCATACATCAAATCGAACTTAAGATGAGAAATTTTCCAGCCATTCATCGTTTTCTTGAACGTATTAACAAAGTGACCGCCAAAAACGAAAGGATGAATGATCCCGCCTGACTTTTTACCATATATGCATTGAACATACGCGCTTTGCTGCGCCCTATCACCCGTTGATCGAGCCACAAAATTCCAAATAGTAATACGTTGGATGTCCATCGACGGACCCGGCCATCTTAATC
The DNA here is from genome assembly GCF_050498925.1 of Enterococcus sp. AZ163. NCBI lineage: Bacteria > Bacillati > Bacillota > Bacilli > Lactobacillales > Enterococcaceae > Enterococcus > Enterococcus sp. AZ163. Next base: position 344,044 of record NZ_JBIPAO010000003.1, on the reverse strand, counting down.
CATTTTTGACTTCTTCAATCGTCTCAAAGTGACCGGTCATACTTATATCCGCTTTACAATCCTCGACAAAAAAGTCAGCGAAATTCTCAAAATTGTTGTCCTGTAAAGAAGAGATGAAACTGTAAAACTGAGAGAATAATTCTTTCCTGTTATTTCCTGAATAGAAGTCAATGTATTTTTTTAAATATTCCATAATTACCTCCAAGCAAAAAAGTACATAAATATCCCCTAATGATGAGGATATTTATGTACCTAATTTAATAGTCATACACGATATTTTTTTGTTTGACAGCTGTTAAGCATATTGTAAGCGAATAACTATTTAAAAGTCAATGTTTTTTTATTTTCGAAAAATACTTGACTTTCTTTTTTTAAGATACTACAATGCAAGTGACAGCTGTTAACTAAATATTTTTTGCATAACTATTAAATTAGGTGTAGAAGACATTCAAACTATTCTAAATGGTTTGAGTCTCTTTTGCGCCTATTTTTTATTGGAGGGAAAAGAAATGAAAAACACTATCGGAAAAACAATACTTGATAAGCTCCAGAAATTTGGACCAGCTATGATGATAGTTATTGCAGTAATTCCAGTTGGTGGATTACTACTCGGGTTAGGGACCATCATGCAAAATGAAACCTTTGTTCAGGATATTCCACTGTTAGGCTCTAGTGTGATTGTAGCAATAGCAACTCTATTCAGCAGCATCGGTGGACTCATCTTAGGAAATCTGCCCATTTTATTTTCAGTAGCCATCGCAGAAGGTTTAAGTGATCATGACGGTATAGCGGCGTTAAGTGCCGTCTTGTCTTTCTTGACTTTGAATACAGCAATTGGAAGTTATTTAGGGATAACAACAGAAACTATGGCAAAAGATCCGGCCATGTATACCACAGTGTTAGGAATTCCAACTCTGCAAACAGGGATATTCGCAGGGATTGTTGTCGGATTGACGGTTGCTTGGACATATAAGAAGTTTAAAGACATAAAATTTCCACAAGCATTATCGTTTTTTCAAGGAAAAAGATTTGTTCCCATTATTAATATTTTTGCTGCCTGTATTGTAGCTATCCCATTTGCTCTAGTCTGGCCGGCAATTCAAAGTGGCATTTTAAGCCTAGCGGATACTATGGTAAATTCGCAAAGTCCTTTGACACTTTACATTTATGGATTAGTCAATCGATTACTAATCCCATTTGGCCTGCACAATCTGTGGTATCCTCCATTCTTTTTCCAATTTGGAAATTATACCACAGTCGCTGGTGAAGTGGTCCATGGTGATATCAACATTTTCTTAGCACAAATTGCTGATGGTGTACCTGTTACAGCAGGAAGCTTTTCTGGTGGTTGTTATCTATTTCCTGCATTTTGTATCGCGGCTGCCTTAGCTATTACCAAAATGGCAAAACCGGAAAATCGTAAGAGAATTCTTGGGTTATTTAGTGCTGGTATTGTAACCGTACTTTTTACAGGAATTTCCGAACCAATTGAATTTGTTTTCCTATTTACAACTTTTCCATTGTACATTATTCACTCATTTTTCATGGCGTTGTCCTTTCCTCTGCTTAACATCTTTGGTGTTCATGTCGGCTCCACGTTCTGTGGTGGAATCATGGACTTCATCGTTTATGGTGTATTGCAAAATGCTCCAGGCTGGGCATTGATTATTCCATTGAATCTAATCGTGGGTGTAGCCTATTACTTCTTGTTCAAGCTCATTATTAAGGTATTTGATTTCAAAACACCAGGAAGAGAAGATGCTGTTTCTGAAACTTCTTCCAAGAAAATACCCGTCGATGACTTAGCCTACTCTGTTTACAATGGATTAGGAGGTTCTAGCAATATTTCAAGTATTGATGCCTGCGCAACACGTTTACGAGTGAGTTTAAATTCTTTAGAAAATATAGACAAGGACGACTTCGTTCAAATGGGTGCAAGTGGCGTGATGCAGGTCGGAACTTCTCTACAGATCATTTTTGGAACTCAAGCTGGTTTTCTTAAGGAACAAATCAAGTCCATCATGGATGGAAAGGTTCCTGTTAAGAAGACCGTTACCCCAGTAAAAACCCTTAATGAAATTGGACTAACAGAATCTATTCTCTCTCCAATGGAAGGAAACCTCTTGGAGATTGATCAAGTGCCAGACAAAGTTTTCTCCGAAGAAATGATGGGTTCAGGATTTGCCATTGAGCTTTCGGATGGAAAAATTTATTCACCAGTGAATGGGAAAATTGATAATGTTTTTCCAACAAAGCACGCCATTGGCATTCTTTCTGATGAAGGGAAAGAAATACTCATTCATATTGGTTTAGATTCTGTTAAGCTAAACGGTTCACCTTTTGAAATTTTAGTTAATCAGGACGAGTTGGTAGAGGCTGGTCAATTAATTATGACAGTCGATTTAGCGCAATTAGCTTCTAAAGTTTCTGTAATTAGTCCTGTCATTTTTACAAATTTGATAAATTATAAGGTGAAACTAGATAAATCAGGAAAAATCAAAGCGAAGGAAACTAAGTTCTTTCACTTCGAAGAAAGAGGTAAATAAAATGAAACAAAATTATAAATTCAGCAAAGACTTTCTATGGGGTGCCTCAACAAGTGCATATCAGATTGAAGGCGCATGGGAGACTGATAATAAAGGTAAAAGTGTTCAAGATGTTAAAGAAGTCTACGAAAATACGAGTGACTTCAAAGTTTGCGTAGATCATTACAACAGATACAAAGAAGACATCAAGCTTTTTCATGAAATGGGTTTAAAAGCTTACCGATTTTCGATTGCATGGACTAGACTGCTTCCAAATGGCAGAGGTGAAGTTAACCAAAAAGGTGTAGAATTTTATCACAAATTAATTGATGAGTGTATCAACTATGGTATTGTTCCGATTGCCACCATGTTTCATTTTGATTTGCCTTATGCGCTAGAAATTGAGGGTGGCTGGTCTAATCCCTCAACAATCGATGCCTTCGAAGAATTTAGTAAAATCGTCTTTTCAGAGTATGGTGAAAAGGTCCCCTACTTTCTTTCGATTAACGAGCAAAATGTTATGATTCTACATGGAAATGTCATTGGGACTTCACTTGAAGCTGAGAAAAAATGGAGAAGTTTATACCAACAAAACCATTACATGCAGCTCGCCCAAGCAAAAGCGACTATTCTTTGTCACGAGTTAGCTCCAAACGCAAAAATTGGTCCTGCACCAAATATCTCGCCAGCTTATCCAAAAACATGCAGCCCAGAAGATTATTTGGCAGCAATGAATGCCACAGCCATTAGAAACTGGTTGTATTTAGATTTGTCTGTTTATGGGAAATATAACTTTCAAGCGTGGAACTATTTAAAAGAACGAGATTATTTACCTAAAATTGAAGCAGGAGATATGGATCTTTTAAAACAGGCCAAGCCAGATTTTATCGCAGTAAATTATTATAATACGATGACTGTCGAGGCGAACTTAGAAAATACTAACTCTGCCGGTGAATACGGTGATCAACAAATCGCTATGGCCGAAGAGGGTTACTATAGACAGGTTAACAATCCTCACTTGAAAGAAACGGATTTTGGTTGGGAAATTGATCCAGTTGGATTCAGAGTAACGCTACGGGAAGTCTACGATCGTTATCAATTACCGCTTCTAATTTCTGAAAATGGGATTGGGACTTTTGATACGTTAGAAGAAGACGGAACCATTCATGACCAAGAACGAATCTACTATTACGAACAGCATATTGGTCAGCTTGCTAAAGCTGTGGAAGATGGCGTACCCATTATAGGCTATTGTCCATGGTCAGCGATTGACTTGATTTCTACTCATCAGGGCATTCGAAAGCGTTATGGTTTCGTCTATGTAAATAGATCAGATGAGGATTTATTGGACTTACAAAGATACAAAAAAGACTCGTTTTATTGGTACAAAGACTTAATTAAAAACCAAGGCGTATACTAGGAGGATCGATAATGTCAAAGAAGGACTATAACGAAATTAAAAACAAATTCAATGAATTTGTTGAAACTTGGAAAACAAAAGAGGTAAAGAAGTTAGATCGGATTATAGATAGTGAGATTGAGTGTTATCTAAGTATCGTTGCTGCCTATGCTGATGGTTCTCAACACAGTAAATTTGGCGTGAAAAGTTTTGTGCGTGATTTTCCAAAGAGCGATCAGTTACACACAAGGGTGTGCAATTTTGTCTGTAAATCAAATCAACATGAAGCGCAGCAAAGCGCTGAAGTCGTAGGTACTGCACTTTCATTTGAAAAGAGCACGAACAAAACCAAATCTTTCGAGTTCACCGCCATCTTTTCGAATCATTGGATTAAAAAAGAAAAAAATTGGATGATAGACGAAATGAGAATGGATGTATGTTCTCATGGTGGAGATATAGAGACCTTTACAACGGAATGGTTTTTCGAGGATACTGTGGTAAAAACCACTCCAGGATTACACTATCCATGTATCAGTGGTGAACTTGACTCCCCTTGGAATAGAATAAAAGATGCTGAGGACTACTTGACTGAAGAAGAAAAAATCGAGGAAGCCTTCTCTAAATACAACTTCGGTGTGGACAATTTAGCGTTTGATCACGTAAATTCAGTTCTTTCTGAAGATCTATCTGGTGCTATGCCGCCCTGGGGTCCAATGAATAAACGCCATTATCTAGAATGTCTCAAGTACCACCGTCAAAAAGATCGTTACTGGGCACACCCCGTTTTGATTTACGATCTCCAAGTGGATAAAGACATCGCCAAAGTCCTAGCTTATAGAATGGCCGGTCACAAACAGAGAAAGCATCCTTACGTTTTTACAAAAGATAACGCAACGACTGAACATGCCTGTGGTCGCTATGAAATTGAATTTAAGAAAATTGACAATGATTGGCAAATTTCCAAATGGGTCTACTTTCTTGGAATAATTGAACTAGGTCCCTATGAAAGCTAAATTCATTTATATATTTTTGACATTGAACACTACATGATCTCAAAAAAGCAAGCACACAAACTTTTCTTTTAGTTAGGTGTGCTTGCTTTTATTCCTAATTTCGGTTCATTCGTGAAGATAAAAAATAATCAGTTCCCTATCATTTGTCTCTGTAATACGCCGTGTCTGGAATGCCGCCACTTTCTTTAGGCGCAAACAATAACGTCCCTCCATTGTTCCCCATGATCATTCGATCGTAATTTGAGTCCGTTCCATCTGCGTCGATACCTTCTGAAGGACTTGTTCCTTTCAAAGCGAGCATTATTTCCATTCCATTCGGAGCTGGAGCCGGATCAAATGCTAAAAAGATAACATTGCTTTGCTTTCGTGGATTGTCCAAGGAAAACTGGGTTTGCCCTCCAAGCCCTTCACCTGATAAGGTAACTGAACCATTATTGAACGTTACTTGGTAACCATTTGAATTTGTCCAAGTTCCATTCAATGAAGAATAGTCACCATCCAATATCGCTTCTTCTACTACTCCAGTCACAGCAGCTTGTTCTTCTGAACTGCTTGTTGTAGCAGCCGTTGTTTCCATTGACGTTGAACTAGTTGATTTGCTGCTGCTAGTCGTGGTTTCTACAAGTGAGCTGGAGCTTCCCTGCTCACTTGTTTCTTTTGAAGTATCCGAAGACTCCGTTGTATTAGTTGAACACCCTGCCAAGACTATCCCCATTAAAGATGTTATCAAAAGAAATTTTATAGGCTTCATTTCTTTCCTCCTTACTATTTTCTCAGTTCTTATTTGATCGCTTTTATTGTATCATAATTTTGTTTTCAATCCGGCATATCACCGTATGTTTACTAGCGTTCTAGATTTTTTGAAACGTGAACATGGAAAAGAATGATACCTTTTAGTATAGCAGTTGTGCATTAACTCCCGCGCTGACTGTCGCATCCAGCGATTAAAAACTACTCCTGGCTGAGTAAGGTTTTCGTGCTTTTGACAATCGGAATCTTCACATTTCGCAAACTTCTTATGGCGTTTTTAGCTTCTCACTGCCCTTTTGAGACCGAGGTACAAAAGGGCGACAATCTGTTCTTTTACATCGGCAATTTCCGTTTATTGCTATGTCTGAATTCACTCTAAATTAGTATAAACATTTCATTCTTTATAGATGAATGCCTATTCTTTCTATGAATACGGGGCAAATAGATGATTCATACTCTACTTCCTGAATACCTAGAACAAATGACTGCTAATAATGTTGTTCAGCTTATGGACAATATTAGCAGAACTAGCCTCCAAGTCTTCCAGAAAGTTGGCTTAATTTCGACACAATATGCTTCATTCATATTTCGTTCTCAGTTTTTTTTATTCTTAATTAGATCTTGAACTATGTAGCTTGCCATAGATTATATAATTTTAGTCAAGCATACGAAAAAGCATAGACAGGATTGAGAAAATTAGAATTTTTAATATCGTTATTGGTTTGGGATGTAGGTTTCGGGGTTGTGATGATAAGCTCGCTATTTTGTACCTTGATCTCAAGATATCCCTATTCATGGAGATCTTTACTGTTCCGAAACTAATAAACTTGTGGCTTAAGGTGTTAAAACATCTATAATTTCAAAGAATGGATTTTTTCGTATAGATTAAGTTACTAGTGTTATAAGGAATCTAAATTTATGAAAACGAACTATTACTTTGTCTGGTTCTATTGTGGGATACCCTATACAAAGCCCTGTTAGGAAAGAGCAAAAAGAGCATGCTGCTAACATGCTCCCAGACCGTAGACAAACTAATTTATTTTGTTTGCTTTATACAATATTCGCATTAATATGCAATCGCCTAGATAAATTACTTACCTGGGCGATTATTATTTAATCGTTAAATATGAATTTAGTTCATCAATTATTCAGCATACATTTAATTCTTTTTATCGCTTTTAAAGACTTGCCTTTCTAAAATTAAGCAACAACGATATGTGAGATAAGATGAATGTTTCTTCTTTTGTCCAAAATCCCATCCCTTGTATTTTTGGTAAACAGATTCTGGCGTAAAAAAACCGTTTTCGTCCTGCTTATTTTTTATTAATTGAATCATTTCTTTAAAGCGTACATCTTCTCTAACAGAGTCAATCTGGCTCAATACATCAACAACGCTTACAATATCATACCATATAGTAGGAGCTTTTAGTTTTCTAAAGTCGGTTCCCATATAGAACATATATGGATGTCTTTCTAAACTATTCTCCCATAAAGAAAGTAAAGCATCTGCTGATTCTTTTACCATGTCGCTATCCTTATATTCTGAAATCGATATAAGCAATCGCAGCATTATTAATGTAGCATATGGGCAACAATCCGCTTTCCTTCCGGGGCCTCTAAACTTACCTAATTCCTGTGAAACAGTGCACGGGAACCCGTGTGGCTTATAAAAGTTTAAAAGATAATCTACCCCTTGTTTTATGTGTTTTTCATAATCAATTCCCGCTTTTAGTAAGCCATATAACAATAAAGGTGCATCACAAAGGCACCAGCTGAATATATCAGTACCGCTGCCACCGAAATGTTTTGGGACATTGGTTAAAGACTGATATACACCGTTTTCGTCTTTATGTGCCATTATTTCCTTTACTGCAGCTTGTATCTCCGGAACATCTGTGTCTAACCCAATATCTAAGAGAAATATCAGTTTGTGAATAGGCAAATCAGGATTCTTATGGTTACGTACCAGAATACTGTGAAAATCGGTAATATCATGCAGGTACTTCTTGATTTTGACATCTGTAATAACTTGCGTTCTCAGTTCCTGCAGATTTTTTTTATTCTCATTCATAACATTAAATCGCACAGCGTATTGTAACCAAGCTTCACTATTTTCAATTATATAATTATAGCAGTCCATAGATATCTCCATTTTAAATTCTGATTTAGTAAAGTATAGCATGGGTAAGGATGGAAAAATAGTATTGAATAATTATTATCATATATTCATCGTTACGCTATCTAATTGACTTTGTTTATAGTCTGAAAGCATGCTGCTAACATGCTCCTTTTGCTAACTTGAATACTATTTCAAGAATAGTAGAATTGTTTTATGACACTTTTTTATAAAACAAAGGCTAATAAAATCAAGCAATAAGAATACCAACTACGTTTTTCAACTAGTAGATAAATACTGCCATACAAAACACCTGTAATCATAGCCTCCGCCCCAATAAACAAACTTCCTTTTGTTAATGCATGCATCAATCCCCAACTTAAGCCTACGATGAACCCTCCCCATGGAATATTTACTTTTCCAAACCGAAGTTCACCCGCTTTTTGACCATAAGCAATAATTGATAGTATTAGTCCAACTTCAAAAATGTAGTAGATGTATTGGAAAAGAAAAAGAGCAATACTCCCTTTTTTAGCAAGTTCTCCTAAAATTTTTAACGTTCCCCAACTCCATGCGTTTGAAGCAATACAAACTAGGACCAACAGAATAGCCACGATTAATTTTGATATTTTTATAGATTCCCTACTGCCTGTAATATCAAAAGAATAGTGATTTTTTGCATATCTTGCTAGCAGCAGCGTACATGCTCCCCAAACAAAGCTTGTTAAGCACCAATGAAGAATATGTTGCATAGTGGTCATTTCATTAAGTGAATTGCTATAGACTAAGCTTTCTATAAACAATAGTAATAGTTCTAAACCTACGCCTCCAAAGGCTAACATGGCTAAACTAAAAAAATCCCCACTTTTGACTTCCTTTTTCATCTCGAAACCCCATCTAAAAATTATTTTGATAATCAAATAATAATTATACATATTTTGTTAAAAATAGTAAATATATTTTTATATCAGTCCTTTGACCCAGTATCCAATTACCTTACAGCTAAAAATATTAAGTGACCAGCCTGGCAAAAACATGGTAAAGAGAGTATTATTCTACGTTTTAAATGAACAAATAACGGCTCTTAGGAATACAATCTTTCCTAAATTGCTATAGTTATGAATGCAACTGAATCGAAATATATTACGTTTTTAGAACTCACAAATTTGAGTATCATTTGCTTCAACTAACTAGTTTCTTCTATTAATATAAGCACTGCTTTTCAAGACGTATCAACTTACATTCTAACTCTATTTCTCTGAATTATTTGAACATGATTTGAAAGCGGGTTTATGACCAATGAACTTGTTGACTCTCTTAACGAATTCATCTAAAAAAAGTGTACAGAAGCGAAACTTTTCCTGTACACTTTACTTATTAATTTTATCTCTATAGCATTGATAACTTATTTTTTTGCTCTCTCTCGATCGATAATCGAGAAGTTGTAATTACACCCTTAAGCCCAAATATCTCCAATAGTGAATCCTTCAGTGAATGGATCAGTCGGATCTAAAATAAGGTTATTGAACCCATAAATCCATGAACATCCGGTTATTGTAGGTACAATTGCTTTATAGTCGCTAATTGTTGTTTCTTCGACAAGTTCACCCTTATAGACTACACCTAAAAGACCTTGATGACGGAAAGGTTCATTTAGACTTAATTCACCTTTAGCATACATTGCGGCCATTCGTGCACAGGTTCCCGTACCACAAGGACATCGGTCAAGGGCACCAATCCAGGTGGAAGGATTATTAAAATCTACCTCACCGCTTGCTACGGTTACCGCATTTTTTATATCTGCATCAGGATCGTCTGTTGGTCCAAATAATTGAGAAATAGTAATACCTACTCCTGGATAGTCAGGATGAGCTACTGATAATTGATCTTGTGCAGCTTTTAAAATCAATGATGAAATACGAGTTATTTCACGTCCTTGATCAGGTTCTAGTTGTACCCAAGGGAACTGACGAACATCTGCCATAACATAGAACATCCCTCCCCAAGCAACATCAACTGTTACTTTCTCAACACCATGTCCGATGTGGGGAACTTCAATCACTGTATCCGTATAAGCAGCAAAGGCAGGTACATTTTTGAATGTCACTTCTGTAGCTTTCCCATTTTCACATTTTGCTTTAATACCAATCAACCCAGCAGGAGCTTCTAAGTTAAATTCGGTGTAGGGTTCTTGCATTGGAATAATCCCTGTCTCTAACAAAGCGGTGGCTACTGAAATTGTATTTCCTCCAGACATCATAGGATATTCCACTTGTTCCATGATGATGAAGCCAGCTTCAGCATCTGGATGCTTCGGTGGTACCACTATGTTACAGCATAGTGGTGGATAGCCTCTAGGTTCTCTTAGCAGAAATTTCCGCAAGCCATCATCGGTGTTTCTTAGATTTTGCATCATTTCATAGACACTGTCTCCTGGAATATGCCCAACGCCTCCAGTTACCACACGCATTGGTTCACCATCATGTGTTTCTACACAATTAATCATTCGTTTAAATGCCATAATCTTTACTCCTTTTTATTTTGTATTTTTATCACACTAAAATTCAGCTGGAATATACAGATTCTCTGGTTCAATTTTATCTTCAACCATCGCTTTCCATTTTTCTGGTGCAATATCTTCAATGGAGACTGAAAAATATTTTTTATCTGCTTGCATTTCTTCAGCCAATACCGTTTGCATTTTTTCAGCAATTTTTTCTTTGGTCACTTGGTCTCTTCCTGGAAACATTTGAATAGCAATATGGGGCATAGAGCAGTCCTCCTTTCACTTGGTTTAACTATTACTTACTTAGACGTTTCAGGTGCATACAATTGGCAAAATAGACCCCCACACAGCAGAACAGCTGCGCATACACCAAGAGCGGTATAGGCACTGAAACGATCCACAATTATCGGCAAAAGAAATGTTCCTAAAGCGGCACCAATACGACTTATCGCAATCACGGCACCTACACCTGAAGCTCTTAATCTTGCTGAAAATAATTCAGGTGGATACGGATTCTCTGCAACGACAGAAGCCGCCATTCCCAGAGCGAAAATAGAAAATAGAATAATCGTAATAACAATTGGCGCATTTTGTAAAATAATCATTCCTATAACCGCAACAGCTGGTACATAGAAAGTTGTCAGTAGAAAGGCTCGCCGCGATACCCGATCAAAGAAAATAACTCCAACAATCGCACCAACTGCCACAAAAATATTGTAAATAGTACCTGATGTACCACTATTCCCCATGTTCATATTTTTCACCAATATTGGAATGAAGATGCTCACACCAAAGTACGGAAATACTTGACAACCATAAAAGACACTACCTACTAAGGTATTCATTCGATTGTGTTTATTAAACAGCTCAGACCAACTAACTTTTTCAGCTTCTCCTTGTTCAACAATCGGTAAACTATATTCTGCCCCTACCTGTGTGTGTATTAATTTTAAAGCTTCTTGTTTTTTACCAACAGTTGTTAACCACTCTGGAGATTCTGGAACATTGAGAACAATTCTAACAATAGCGGCTACGGCACCAAATAGAGCAGAAGACATAAAGATCCATTTCCACATCTCACTCCCTAAACTAGTCATTGCACTCCCAACAAAGTAAGAGGCAACAAATCCAATACTCCAAAAAATAATGAGGTAACTTTGGAATTTGGCTGCTAATTTATCTGGTAACCATTCGGTCAATAATGCACTTCCTACTGTATAATCAATCGCTATCATCAATCCCAATGCAACTCTCAAAATAAATAAACTTACTGGCCCGACTACAAAAAATTGGGCAAGGGAAATGAATGTAAATAAAATCATATCTAAACTAAAAAGAATTCGTCTGCCAATGTGATCGGCTAAATTACCAACCACTATACTACCCATTAAACCAATTAACGTACCTGCCCCTATTAATCCAATCCAAAAACTGTTAAGCCCTAATGGTCCAGAAGCTTGTGTCAATGCTGTACCAGCAATACCTAAAGCATAGGAGCAAGCCATTTGTCCCAAAAGCATACAGAGAAATACTTTTTTGTGAATGGTCATTAATGGCGCAAGTTTATAGCTCATTTGTGTTTCCATAATCAATTCCCTTTTTCTTCTTCATAAAGACTTTGATAGACATAGATTGATAGACCTATATCTAAGACGCCTGAACCCACACTCTCATACAGAGTGATTTCATTGTCATTATCTCTAGCAGAAACTTTTTTAGTCAGAGCATCCCCAATAGATCCAGTTACATCCTCTTTGGTGATCTTACCTTCATTAAAGGGAATCAAAATATCACCGGCAGCTTCCCACAAGCCATCAACATGCTCAGTCAAAATCTTTGAAGCTTTAAGAACAGTATCTTCATCGATTTCTTGCATGAATGGCGTGAAAGAACCAATAGCATTTACATGTGTACCAGGTTTCAGCTTTCTCCCTGAGAAGACAGGAGCTTTAGCCGTCGTGCATGTACAGATGATGTGTGCTTGCTCGGCACATTCATCTCCGGAAGCCGCTGCCACGATTGGATAATCATGACTCTTTTCTTTTTCTAATAGTGCGATAAATTGTTCTATACGTTCAGGAACCACGTCATAAACATATACCTTTTCCAGTTTCCTTACCTCTTGAATAGCTAACACTTGAGAAAATGCCTGTAAGCCTGTACCAATAATAGATAGAACAGAAGCATCTTTTCTTGCCATTAAATCCGTTGCAACAGCTGCGCTCGCTCCCGTTTTGATAGCGGTAAGGTAATTCGCATCAATCAAAGCTTGCAGCTCACCTGTTTTTGCAGAATAGAGACTGATTTTCGAAATTGTACTTGGTAAACCCATCGTCACATTATTAGGAAATACCGAGGAAAACTTTGAACCAAAAAAAGGTTGATTCAGTGAGTTAGCTACTAGCCATTGCCCCACATTTTCTCCACCGCGGATAGGCATATATATTCTATTTCCCGCGTAAATCTGTCCTGCTGAACATTCTAAATATAAATTGTTCACTACTTCAATGACATTCTCCATATTCAAAAATGCCTTGACCTGAGTTTCATCAATTGTCTTCATAAACTCATCCTTTCTAAAGGTGTTGTATTATCGATTTCATTGTAATTACAGAAGGGACATTAATAAACAAACAATAAGCGATAGCCGTTATCATAAATTTTAATACCTAAAAAAACATGTGTTTTATTTCACAATTACTCATGACTTTACCGTGCATCCTGTTGGCCGATATCACTTTTATTAATACCTGCAATTGACATTAAATCGAAAAAGGCCCATACTTTTTAGTTAACAACAAGATTACTATTTGGAGGTCAAAATGGAGAAATACGATGTTATATTAGAAGTTGTAAGAACAAGCAATATTTCCAAGGCCGCAAAAAATTTGAACTATAGTCAATCAGCAATTAGTCAAACAATTAAATCATTTGAAAGTGAAATGGGCTTTCCGATTTTTAAACGCTTAAATTCGGGTGTGCAGCTTTTACCAAATGCACAGGATGTTATTAAATCGCTTGAAATTATTCATCAAGAAAACCAAAAATTACAACAGCTCTCAGATTCTATGACCCAATCGGAAATCGGAACTGTGCGTATTGGAAGTTTTATAAGCTTTGCAATGACTTACCTTCCAAAAATATTGAAAGAATTTACAGCAAAATATCCAAAGATCAAATTTGAGATTTTTACAGGCAACCAGCAAGAGATTTATACAAAATTACATAGAAATGAAATTGATATTGCTTTTACTTCTATGTATGGTATGGAAGAATTTTCTTGTGAAGTATTTCTAAAAGATGAGTTTGTCGTGGTCTTACCCTGCGATCATCCACTTGTTACAGAGTCAACTATTTCCATCAATCGTATAGTTGAAGAAACATACATTTTATCCGGCGAAAGATTTGACTTTGAAATTGGTAATTTTATCCATTCACTTGGTTTGGAACCACAATATACTTTCGAAATATTCGACGAATTGGTGGCTTTAAAACTTATTGAAGCAGGATTTGGCATCAGTATCTTTTCAAAATTTTTCTTGGATAGCATACCTAATCATGTAACTGTCGCTATTCGACCGATCAAGGAACACTATTACCGTTCCCTAGTCATTGCAAGAAACCCGGAGGTCTATTCTTCTGCAGCCTCAGATATTTTTAAGGGCTTCGCAAAAATCTGGCTCGATAATAGATTAGGGTGAATGCCTAACAGATTAGAATAGCTTCAAACTATTTATTTCGTCTAAAAAAGTGGTTAAACTCTTAAAAAAAGTGATGCTGGTATATTTATCCTAAGAATTTCCGCCATGACAGTGCATCAGGCGTTGGCATTGGCGATTGCGATATTTGATAATTGAATAAATCAGCTGTAATTGATCTTTTGAGGAACGCTTTTACCAGTTGTAATTTTATTGAATTACGTCCCTTTTCCCTGTTTATAGATTTATTCTTTGGGTAAATCTAACATATTGTTTATCCCTATGCTGATTCTATGGGTGTGTATCACTTCGTTTAAGGATCATTTTCTTTTGCCTTTTCATGCGTAGAGTGTGTTTTTTAAGTTGTAATTGCCCGTCTTAGTGGCTATTATTAGACTCATAGATTCGTTCACGATAAGAGAAAAACAATTAGGTAAGTGAAAGTTCGTACTGTGACTTTACTTTCCTAGTTGTTTTCTTATTTTGATCTTCTGAAACAGTTGACAATGATCTTTTGAAACGGATCGGGCATCTTTTTATAAAAATTAGTGGAAAGCTGATACCCATTGCTCCAATAGGTGAGAATCATTTTCTCTTTCCTCGAACTTTCTTTTGAGCCGGTTGACAATACTGGAAAGCTGTCTCAAATTGGATGGCGTAGCATTCCTCCCCACAAAAGGATGCATAGTTCTTGTCGCGACACGATCTCTTCTTTCCGATCAAACAAAATTTTCAGCAGCTACTTTTCTTAACGGGCAAACCGGATGTTCAACAGAATAGACAGCGCACCGTCCTTCTTCATGGTTTTGGGAGAATGGCAAATCGTTGCCGGAATCACTTAATTTCATTGGAGAATTTCCTGCAGATCTTCCTGCGTACAGCTTTTACGAATCCAGTCACTAATTCTTACTGTTGTGTCTCTCGGGTCTCTTCTTCTGTCGGTCTATTTCAACTTCACGCAACACAACAATGGACAATCCTCTAAGAGCTCACAGGGTACAAACTTCTTAACACAAGGTCTCACTTAAATAGATCAGTTGAATAAACTTGCTGGTATAATGAAAATTAGATAAAAATTTTCTCAAGGAGGATAACGTGTCTAAAAACAATTATTATTCAGTTAAATATACAGATAATACCGGACGGATATTCACAAATTTTGACGACTATCAAGCTGGAATTAAAGGTCATAGTGGTTCTTCTAGTAGAGGATTTAGACAATTGGCGGATGCTGAAGAGTGGCTTGCTGTAAGATCTTACAAGCTTGTTAAAACTACCGAACCGAATCTGATTAAGCAGTCAAAGGTCGAAAAAGCAACTGACAAAAAGAAATCTCCTAAAAAGACTAGATACTATGTCGTAGCTAAAGGAAAACGCAGAGGTATCTATACTGATATTACTAAATACCAGAAGTATAGTTCTGGTTCGAGAGATGTAATTGCTAAAGGGGGCTTCAAAAATAAAGGACAAGCTAAAAAATGGCTTGAGAGAGTCACCAAGAATCAAAAAAAATACCACGCAATTGTTATTGGCAAGCGTGCAGGCATTTATACAGATAAGAAAAAATTCGATAATAATTTGAAAGGAATAAAAAATAGTTGGGGCAAAGATAACTTCAAAAGCAGGGAAGACGCACAAAAATGGTTCGACGAGCGTACAGCATTTATTCGTAAATACAAAAATAGCCTTTATAAAGAAGTGATTATAGCCTATGAAAGCAAGTCGTTACCCGTAATTTATGTAGATGGTTCTTACTTTCCTCATCGAAAACGGTACAGTTCTTCTGTTGTGATATGCGAAAAAAGTACCACGATTGCCACTTTTGCAAAGGCCGAAGTAAGTAAAAAAAACAATATTGATGGGGAAGTAGAAGCACTCCTATTTGCATTAAAATTGGTTATCGGGCTTTATGAGTTTAAAGAATTTATTTTAGTATATGATTTTGATGACTTGGAGAAAGTGGCTAGAAATCAGATGAAAATTAGAGGCGTGACCACTGCTGTGCAAGAGCAAATTGTTGAAAACATTGATACTTATGAATTGAATATTCATTTTTTGAATGTAAAATCGCATAATGGAATCATTGGGAATATCGTTGCTGACAAAATAGCTAGAAATATTATAGATAGTTTAGATGATTTTGATTCATTGAGAACGTTTAACTTTTGATACTTGCATATAGGATGCCTGTCTCTTCTATGATTGATAAATCAAGAAATAGTATATGGGGAATTATTGACCGTGTTTTTTGAAGAAACTGATTGCGATCCTATTGAAAAGTTGTAAAATCCACGCAGGTTTTACATATAATATCCTAAAAAAAGAAAGACACAGGTAAGCTTTTACATTAGTTTTTTATAAAGTCGCTATGAATATCTATTATCTGACAGGTAAAAATTCTAGCAACAAAAAAAGAATGCAGCACAATCTGTTTGCGCTGCACTCGTAAAGATAAGAGCTGATCATTTAGCGTGTTATTTCCCTCTATAATATGCTGTATCTGGGATGCCGCCGTTTTCCTTAGGAGCAAACAACAACGTACCTCCATTGTTTCCCATCATAATACGATCATAATTTGAGTCTGTCCCGTCTGCTTCGATGCCTTCCGGAGTGGTGCCCTTCGAAGCTATCATCAAGCTCATACCAGTTGGTGCAGGAGCCGGTTCAAATGACAAAAAGATCACATTGCTTTGTTTCTGTGGATTGCTCAGCGAAAACTCAGTTACTCCTCCAAGTCCTTCACCAGATAAAGTAACTAAACCATTATTGAATGGTTAACTCATGCCCATTTGAATTTGTCCAGGTTCCATTTAATGAAGAATAATCATTATTCAATATCGCTTCTTCTGACAGTCCAGTTATAACAATTTGTTCCTCTGAACTAGTTGTCGTAGTAGGGGTAGATTCTGTTGAAGCTGAGCTGGGTACTTCGCTGCTGATTGTCGCAGTTTCCATAACTGAACTGGAGCTCAACTGATCGCTTGTCTCTCTGGAAGACTCTACAGAATCGGATGAATTGTTTGAACACCCTGCCAATGCTATTCCCATTAAAGAGGCTATCAAAAGAAATTTTATATGCTTCTTTTTTTATCCTAACTATTTTTTTGGTTCTTATTTTATATTTTTTATTGTAGCATAGTTTTTATTTTTACTTTGATTTGCCAAAGTATATTTTGCCAACATATTGCTGCTTAAATTCTGCACATTTCGCAAGCTAATTATAGTTTTTTCAATCATATCTAGCTTCTCAATACTCTGCTGAAATCGAGCTATAAAAGATAGAAATTGGTTCCCTTACATTAGTAATCCCGCTTTTGCTAAGTCTAAATTTAATTTAAGTGGGTATAAACATTTCTTTTTTCATACAGTACTCTCAATACAATTACTTTTCTACTACTGATTGTGTAGAGGAGCATGTAATTCTTTACAGACTTTCGATAAATGTCTATCCCTTTTCTTTCTACGTATATGGGTCGCATACCTGCGTCATACTCTAATCCTTGAATACTAAGAATAAATGCCTCATAATGTTGTTCTGCTATTACTATACTTTTAAACTTACGGACAATATAACTGTAGATAGCTTCCATATCATCCAATGCAGTTTGCTTTATTTCGACAGAATAGGTCTCATTCATATTTCGCTCTCAGTTTTTCTTTGTTCTTCATTAAATCTTGAATCGTGTAGCTGTTCTCATTGTTCAATTCAAGAAGAGCCTCATCGATTTTATTTTGTATAGTTGGCGGGAGCATTTCCCAGTCTATTTCTGTTTTTCGATTTGCGGTTGGTTGAAATGGTAGTTGCCTTTCTTGAATTGTTTTAACAAGAAACATATTAAATGCAGTGGTCATATTCAATCCCATTTCTTTAAAAATCTTCTGTGCTTCTTCTTTTACCTCTTCCTCAACTTTAAAATTAATTGTCGTCATTGACATAAATACCACATCCTTTGTACGTTCATTGTATATCTAAAAGGAAGCAATGTAAATACAAAAGCTACATAGAAACATTGTTTTATCAACTAACTGCCAACTATCTCAGCAACAAACCAAAACCAATTACAACTAAAAGTCCTATCCTGTTAATCCGCAAAAAGATCAACTGAATTAATTTGTAAGCTCATTACGAAACTAAGAAATAGAGGCAATCTTCTATAAGAATATACTGATCTATAGAATACAATATAATTTATCATCCGCTAATTTCTAATTTTTTCCTAAAGTGAGTGGGCTCTCTCAGTAGTCTATCTTTCCTCTTTCAATCGGTTATGTATAAAAACGATATTGACCACCCGATGGTCTTCAGCAATAAAAAAACACCAGATAGTTAACCAACACCCGTTTTCGAATATTTTCTAATTAAGTTAGTTCCATATCAGTGCTAAATACTGGTACTCGGTTATGAAATTAGCTCAATTAGAAAAAAGATAACCTCAGATTCTCTGTTCAGAATTTGAAGTCATCTTTTCACTTATTTTTTAGCCTCTTTGTGCTTCTAGCATTCGAAATCTCCGCATTTCGCAAACTCATTGTAACTAATTTTTTAAGTATTTCTGGCTTCTCAATGCTCTGGTGAAATCAGGTCACAAAGAACTGCAATCCTTAATAACTCAGTTGTTAGGATTCATGACAGAGTGCTTTTGAGTTACTTACCAAGAGAATGTATGCCGCTTATTTTCGTTAAAGTTGCTAGTAGGAATTAAATAGGAATCCGAGTTCTTCATTGTTAAGTCTTTTCGATTAGTCTACCTTCTTATGGTTAGCAAATAGTAAAAGAGAAGCTGCAATGAGCAAAACTAAACTACCTAAACCAATAAATAAGAACGACTGTTGGCTACCTGTTGCTGGCAGCTTTCTCTGATCGGTTGAATTATTTGATCCTAATCCACCAGTTCTATTCGTATTATTTTTATTGGTTACTATCCCTACTGTTGTACTAGTAGTAGATGTCGTTGTGCTTGGTTCAGTAGTACTTGGCGCCGTAGTGCTCGGTTCAGTGGTACTTGGTTCGGTAGTGCTTGGTTCAGTAGTGCTTGGTTCAGTGGTACTTGGTTCGGTAGTGCTTGGTTCGGTAGTGCTTGGTTCGGTAGTGCTTGGTTCAGTAGTGCTTGGTTCAGTGGTTGGTGGGGTTGTTTCAAAATCGGTTAAAATAAATTTACTATTGGTCGCATTTTTTCCTGCTTCTAAAACTTCATCAAAAGGAGCAAGCCAAGTTGTTTTTGATTCTGCAAGAGCGTACGCTCCTGATTGGCGCGCGATGTCAGACAATCGGCCAACATTTACGACTAAATTTTTGCTGGCTGTCGGTGTATTGTCTTGGACCAGCCATCCCTTATAACTTTTTGGACGAACACGAACGCTTAATTGGTTGTTCGTATCAGTAATACTAAAGTTTTTACCAGATAAAGCAGAGAAGGTAAATGTCCCTTGTGCATCCGTTGAAGTGCTCGCAGCAATTCTTTCACCAGTGGGCGTATCTTCTAATAAATCAACAGTAATCCCTTCAATTGCATTTGAACTATCCCACACTGGAGAATCCGTTTCAGCTGCTAACTGTTGATAATTAACCTGGCCGCTAATCGTTGGTTGAATGGCGAATACATTTTGATAATTACTCGTTGGCTGTTCATTCGGAGATTTTGAATCTAACCAATTTTCTAATCCAGCTTGACCAGCAAACTGGTCCTGTGTAATTTTGGTTAAATCTACATCAACTAAACAATTGGCTTCAACCTGAAACGTATCTTCAATTGTTGCCGTTGGATTAGTTTTTATCATTTCATAACGATAGCCAATAAATTCACCAGGAATTTGATAATAACCTTCTTGAGGAACCATAAGATCCGTCATTTCAGTAAAATTAGTTCCATCTTTAGTAATGTAAAAATGAAACGCAATGCCATGATCGAGAAAGTCTTGCTTTGTTGCCATTGTGCCGTTATAGCTTAAAGTCATTTTAAAAGAATTCATTTCAATTTTTTGTGAGCCTTCTTGCTCTTGTGGAATAAGAGTAGTCCAGGAAGCCTTCAAATCTGAGCTGTAAAATTTTCTCGCTCGATTTAATGAATAGCGATTGATTTTGCTAGATTCTGAATTTGGAAAATAAAGAACATGACCAAATTCTGAATTCGTTTCTGGTGTCGACAATACCGCACCTTGGCTACTGGATAAAGCCTCTACTTTAGTTGTTGCTACTGATATTGTTGAGAGTGATAATAATAGTAAGATGACCCCATTGACTAGTTTTTTCATTTTTATCCTTCTTTTCTCCTTAATTTCGACTTTACTATGCACCTTAAAGTAAAGTTCCTTAGAGATTATAACATATTATCTTAATCAAAAGTTCATTTAATTTATTTTAAACACATTTTCAGATAATCTTATATACCTAAAGCAGAGTAAAATAATTTTCTGAAATCCGTATAGAAGGACATAACTTATTTTGGGCTGTTTCCTATTCATTTTGACTGTTTGCTGCAAGGACTAGAAGTGATTTCCGAGCACGAACTATACAGTATTCTATGAGGCGAGAAAACCACCATTTCCGATCTGAGTCAGCTTTTCAGCATCATTCGATTAAAATAGGATCTGGACTTTCAGGGAGAAGTGATTCTAGCCTTTCGGGTAACAGCTACCAGCTTTCACCTTTTATGTAAAGAGATGCTTCATAACAAAGTAGTTATCTTTTTCAAAACGTTGCACACGCTAAAAATGAAAAAAATAGAAGAGCGAAGTCTCAAAGAGAGCTTTCACTTTTCTATTTTTTTGATTCAGATATATCGATATTTATGCTTATGCTTTTGTATATCTATTTCATCTGCCATAATTGGATCAATTCTCTCATACACATCACTCGACAACCTATGTCCCTTTTTCTCTATTGTTCGATTCGATAAATTCTCCGAGTCAACTAACCCTAACACCCTACCCATGAATATCATTGCTAGTCTTTAATTGTCTTTCTGCTGATACTTTGGAGATTATTGTAGAATTTCTTTCATCGCAGCTATCCCAATACGTGCTAAGAAAGTTTTACCAACTCCAATATATTTATGCGAATCGTTTATATTTATTTGTTTCAATAAACGGTCTTGTCTTATTCGTTAAAACGCCTTTTTAAAGTAAGTTTTTCCTCATTGCCGCAGAAGTGCGATTTTTTGCTAAGCTCCCTACTCTTTACAAAATTTATGCATTAAAGCGATAACCGCTACCCCATAGTGTTTCAATGGGTAATTCAGACAATTCAGTTTTTCTCAATTTTTCACGAATTCGTTTGATATGAACGGTTACCGTCGATACTTATGTATTTAGAACATCGAAATCCCAAATACGTTCGAATAATTCTTCTTTATTCCATACTCGATTGGGATGTTCCATCAAAAACAATAGCAGCTGAAATTCTTTGTTAGTAAAAATAATTTCTTCTTCTAATACATAAACTTTATGGGCATCGATATTGATTGAAATATCTGCTCGTTCGATTGTTTTTGGCTGGTAAGTATTTCCGCTCAATAATTGATAACGATTCATATGAGCTTTTACTCTAGCAACCAGTTCATTAGGACTAAATGGTTTGATAATGTAATCATCTGCCCCTAATCCAAGTCCACGAATTTTATCGATATCTTCCGTTTTTGCTGAAACAATGATCAAAGGTGTTTGTTTCTTTTCACGAATGGCTTTACAAATTTCAAAGCCATTCATGCTAGGCAGCATGATATCTAAAATAATCAAATCAAAATTTTTTTCTAAAGACAGTTGTAACCCCATTTTCCCATCGTGCTCAATCGAAACATTCATATTATTGATCTCTAAATAGTCTTTTTGAAGTTCAGCGATATCAGGATCGTCTTCTATGATCAAAATGTGTGGCAAAATTAGTGAGCCTCCTTCATTAAAGGTAATTGGATTTTTACGCTCGTGCCTGTTTTGTGCTTACTGTCTATGGAGATACTTCCTTGATGGTGTTCAATAATTTGTTTAGCGATACTTAATCCCAAACCGCTGCCTTTGATCGTTGGGGTCCGGGACTTGTCTGTTCGATAAAACCGATCAAAAAGGTATGGGAGTTCTTCTTCAGCAACCCCGATCCCATTATCGGTGATCGTGAGAGTCAATTCAGTAGATGAATAGGTAATACTAAAAAAGATTTTTAATACGTCTTTTTCTGAATGAGCA
The DNA here is from genome assembly GCF_050498925.1 of Enterococcus sp. AZ163. Lineage (NCBI taxonomy): Bacteria > Bacillati > Bacillota > Bacilli > Lactobacillales > Enterococcaceae > Enterococcus > Enterococcus sp. AZ163. Next base: position 321,859 of record NZ_JBIPAO010000003.1, on the reverse strand, counting down.
AATTTTATGCTATTTTGGATTAAATTAGTAATTACACGTCTCATTTGAATTTCATCCATATTAACCAGTAATTTTTTATCTGGAATGTCAGTTGTTAACTCAATATCTTTCTCCCAGAGATATTCTTCTAAAATTGGTTGAATGAATGAAACAAAATTTGTTAGTCGCAGCTCATAAAGAGATTGATCTAAATCCAGTTTTGAATAGAAGAAAAGTTCTTCGATCAATTCATTTAAAGCGATGCTTTTTTCATGGATCACCTTTAAATAGTGGTTCCTTTTTTCATTTGTGTTAGCAACACCATCTAAAAGTCCCTCAACATAACCCAAAATAGAGGTAACTGGTGTTTTTAAATCGTGAGAAATATTAGCAATCAATTCTTTTCGGCTATCTTCGTCTAGTTCTTTTTGTTGATTGGCTTCTTGTAAGTCTTGCCACATTTGTTCAAAGCTAATTTGTAACTGTTTTACTTCAGATGATAATTTTTGCTCATCTTTTGTGGTAAAAGGATTATTCGTCAGAGTAGGATCACTGATTTTTTTGGACGCTTTTTCTAAATCTTCTAACGGTTCAATGGTTGTTTTTGTTAATCTTTTATTGATATACCAAGCAGCTAAAAAGGCAATGATGATAATCACAATAACTACCCAAATGATCCATCGCGTGATGAATTCAAAGAGGTTGCTTTCTCTTTTTAAAATAATGAAGCTTCCCTTACTTCCATCTAAATATTGAAAATCAGATTTAACATAATGATAAAGTCGACCGGCATTGTCTAAAGTTCCTGTCGGCATAAAATTATTCATTTCATAATCAGGGCTATGAACAATCAAGGATTTTTCAACCAGGTCTTTTGAATAATATGGAAAGGAAGCATTTTTACGGATGACGACTTCTAAGCCTTTGTTTTCAATAGAATGAATGGCTTCTGATAACTCACTGTTCATAGGAAGGGTGAGCAGCTCAGGAGAGCGTTTGACCAATTTATCTAGTGTGATATAACTCTCTTCTTCCGTTTGAGTCAACGGTCGTTGTTTCGTCATCATTTTATATGCCTGCGGAACACTGGGAACGGTGCCTGAAGTAATATAAAAAGCCAAAGACAGTACGATCAGCACAGCACTTAATGTAATAATAATGGCACTTATATAAGAAATAAAAAAACGTCGTTTGATCGTCACAGCTTTTCCTCCTTTACTCTCAATTTCTAATTTAGTGTATCGAAAGAAGTGGAGAAAGGCGAGTGATTTCCTTTAAATCACTAAAGAGTTTATTTTTTGTTCATATTTAAGACAGAAGCAGTTTAGGAAGGGATGCTATTCTAAGGTCATCCAATAGGAAAGAGGGAACAATTATGAAAAAGAAATTGATTTTAATGTTAACGTTAGCAGCAGTTGGCGGCGTTACATTAGCAGGATGCAGTAACTCAGCTTCTACTAAAAAGGTCACTGAAAGTACAGCAACTACATCTGAAAAGAATAAAAATTCGACTAAAGGGGATGACCTAACGACTATTTTAGCAAAAACGGATTGGCAAGGAACACGTGTATATGACAAAGACAATAACGATTTAACAGCGGAGAATGCTAATTTTATTGGACTGGCGAAGTATGATGGGACAACCGGTCATTATGAGTTTTTTGATAAAGAAACCGGAGAAAGCCGCGGAGATGAAGGAACATTCTTTATAACAGCAGATGGTGCAAAGCGCATTCTGATTTCAACCTCGCAAAATTATCAAGCAGTTGTTGATTTGACGGATGTAACGAATGAAAAATTTACTTATAAAAGAATGGGCAAAGATCAAAACGGCAAAGAAGTCGAAGTCTTTGTTGAACATGTGCCCTACGAGAAAAAAGAATTAGCCTTCACAAATGAGCCTCAAAAACTTACCACAAGTACAGGAAAAATTGTTACAAATGAAGATGGTAACCAATTATTAGGTGAAACATTATGGAATGGTACAAAAGTAGTAGATGAAGACGGTAATGATGTCACTGCTGAAAATCAAATGTTTATTAGTTTAGCTAAGTTTGACGCTGCGACTAATAAATATGAGTTCTTTGATAAAACTTCGGGAAAAAGCCGCGGAGATTTCGGATATTTTAAAGTATTAGATCATAATAAAGTTCGTGCCCACGTTTCGTTAGGTGAAAACAAATATGGTGCTGTTCTGGAATTGACTGAACTAAATGATAAACAATTTACCTATACTCGAATGGGAAAAGATAAAGCTGGAGAAGAGATCAAAGTTTTTGTTGAACATAAACCCTATACCGGAGATTTATCACCCGACTTTACTTTTTAAGATTGAGAGAAGTTAAAAGGTTTGCTATTTGCTAGTATTGCGCTACTTTTTAGTACTTGTTAAACAAATAGAAAACAGGCAATACAAAAAAAGGTTGAACGACTATCAACTTTAATGATAAGTGAAGATGCTTATGGAATTGCGATTGCTGAGGATGAGACGATGTATTTGTCTGAGATTTTTACTTTAGAACTAGGATAAGTACCCAGACAAACTTCCAGAAACTTTTGCTCATTGCGCCTAAACCCTAGATGCAGCTGCTGATGTCAGAAAAAATGAACCCCAGAATCACTGAAAAAATCGGAAAACAGTTAGAAGACAGCCTTGAATTTTGTGACCTCCCCCTTCCTTTCCTGAAAAAATTAGATAACCTTAATCAGATCATGGTGGATTTCTATAAAAGATATGTTATTCTATTCCTATGGTTTATCTACAGGCAGAAAGGGGTGTCACTGACATGATTACATTGTATATAGCTTCATATTGTGATTCTTGCAAAAAGGCCCGTTCTTGGCTGTTAGAGAATCGAATTCCATTTGAAGAAAGAAACATTATCAATAACCCCCTCACCAGTGAAGAGCTTAAAGAGCTTCTTAGCAAAACAGAAAACGGAACAGAAGACATTATTTCTATTCGTTCGAAATCCTATAGAGAATTGAATATTGACTTTGAAGACTTGTCCTTTAATGAGTTGATTAAATTGCTGGAGGATTATCCTGATTTATTGAAACATCCTATAATGTTCGACGAAAATAAGCTTCAGCTTGGTTACAACAAAGAGGGGATTCAACAATTTGTCCCACGTAAAGTACGCCGAGCCACTGAAAAAGTATTTTTAACAATTCTTTTAAACGATGAAAATCTTAATAGAGGCAGCTTGGATCTTTTTAAGGAAGAAAAAACGATGTAGCTCATTACAGATGGAATTAGTGGCTATGAAGGAAAACGAAAGTAACTTGAATCATTTTCACCTTCGTGAGAGTTCATTCGATTTGCAAACTAGATGTCCAACAACATCTAAAGCATTGGTAAATATGGCTGAACAAAATCAAAAATACTGCAAGGGTAGTCGATATCACTACCCTTGCAGTATTTTTGTTTCTTGATGATAAGAACGTCAATTAATTCGGAGGTAAACAAAGGTATATCGTTGCAAGATAATGCAGTTTGGTGACACTCACCTAGGAAAAATAAAAAATGCGAATTTTCCTGTTGTCACTATTTTTCACCTAGTAAGGATCACTCTCACTGATTCCTTTTTATTGATTTCATTTCGTTCTTCAAAGAACGTGCCGCATTTTCTACTTTTCCACCATAAACCACCTGGAGGTTCTTCTCATCAATTCTGACAATGCCCATCGATCCGGTTTTCTTTAGCCGCTGCTCATTTATAATACTTGTATCCTCTAACACCAAACGCAAACGAGAAATACAGTTATCAATCTCCTTAATATTATCGAATCCACCTAGTGCTTGCATAATTAAACTTCCTAACTCACTACCTGCCACTTCTTCGTCAGCATCTTCTAAAACATCATCCTTTGAACGACCAGGCGTTTTGATGTCAAATCTCTCAATTACATATTTGAAAACGAAATAATAGACTACCGCGTAAACTAATCCTAAAGCTACGACTAAGTACCACCGGGTATAGGTCCCTTGGAGAATACCGAAAATAGCTAAATCAATCATCCCGCCGCCGGCATTTCCGACAGCTACACCCAGTAAGTTCATGATCATGAATGACAAACCTGACATAAAGGCGTGGAAAACCCATAAAATCGGTGAAATAAAGATAAATGCGAATTCAATTGGTTCAGTAATCCCTGTCACAAAGCTAGTAGCTGCTGCTGCAATCAGCATACCTTTGATCTTAGGTCGCTGTGTTAAATAAGATGTTTTGTACATTGCATAGCAAGCTGCCGGCAAACCAAATACCATAAATGGATGTGTGCCTTGTGTCAGGAAACGTGTAGCATTGCGCATAATTTCCATGTCTTTGACCGGAGCTGCTAGTTCAGCATTGAAAATCGTTAATGCACCCGAAATAGTTTCCCCATCAATCGTAGCTGTTCCGCCAATCGGTGAGAACCGAATCAATTGATTCAATACGTGGTGGAGGCCCGTCGGAATCAACAATCGTTCTGAAAAGCCATACAAAAATGTTCCAATAACTCCAGAGTTACCAATCAAACCACCTAATGCATTAATGGCAGTATTGAAAAATGGCCATACAAAATAGGAAATGATTGATACAATAGGAATGGTCAAGATAATCATAATAGGAACAAAACGATTACCACTAAAGAAACTAAATGCTGTAGGTAATTGTTTGGTATGGTAGCGATTGTGGATCATTGCAGTCCAAAGTCCGGTAATAATCCCACCAAAAACCCCCATCCGATAAGTAAAGGTTCCCAACATAGTTTCATACATATTCGAAGTCTCAACAGCACGAATCTGACTCATCCCGTTTTCCATTAAGTGCTCAACTGTTGTATTGTCAGCATCAATTCCCTTTAGTTTCAACAAATAGTTAATGACTACATGGAATAAAATAAAAGCTATAACTACAGAGAAAGCTGCAATTTCTTTGTCTTCCTGTGACATCCCTATCGCAACTGAAATTGCGAACAAAATTGGTAATAATCCAAACATGGTCCCGACAACCGTTTGGACACCTCCAACAATGCCTTGAATAATCGTTGCATTTGCAAATCCTTCCCCCACCAGAGTAGGATTCTGTAAAATCGATACAATACCTAACAACAACCCCGAAGCAACGATGATTGATAAGGGGCCCATCAATGATTTACCTAACTTTTGGACATAAGTTCTCACAATTAACACCTTCTTTTTCTAGATTGACATAAACGTTTATCTCTCTGTTACAAGGTGAGTATAGCACCCTGAAAAAGCGCTAACAATATGATAGAAGGCTATAAAATCAGTATTCAACGGATGATTGTTCGTTCTTTTTTTGAATGGTCATTCAAAAGTAAAAAGACACGAAAACGTGTCTTCAAACAGCTGAAGAACTCTCAGCTATTCATTTTTTGATAATTGAGGTACCCCTCATAGAGTAGACTCAAAGCAAGGTTTAAGGTACAAAAAGAAGAATTGTTCAATCCATTGACATTATTAATGTTCGTGACTTGATAATACAAGCTGGTATCCGCCAGACTGGCTAGCTTATTCTGACCAAAACGTGTAACAGAAATTAATTGTGTTCCTTTTAATTGAATTTTTCGGACGATTTCTTCTAACGTATTTAATCTTCCAGACAATGAGACAACAAACAGCAAATCTTCATCAGTAATATCATTTGAGATTAATTTCAATTCATTCTTTTCAGGAACAATGATTATATAAATTCCTAGATTCCACATGCATCGGGCAAATTCATTCAGCATCATTCGTTGTCCATGGCCTGTTGCGTAAGCAAAAATCCTTTTCGAACGACGAATGGCTTCATAAATATCTTCTACACTTTTATCATCCTCGAATAGTTTAATCGTTACCTGAACATCCTCCAAAAGGATAGTGGGCTGAAATAAATCACTCATATCCACTCTTGTCTTTTGGTTGCGTACGTATTCCTCTTTTAAAAAATAACGGAATTCACCATACCCCTTAAACCCTAATTTCTTTGTTAAGCGAATAATTGTTGAATCTGATACATTCGCCTGTCTAGCCAATTCTGAAACAGTTTGTTTGATGCTTTTTTCCATATTACGAGTAATGAATCCTAAGACATATTCATCATTTTCATTTAATAGCCCATGATGCTCATTAATCAGTTGTTCGAGTGTCATATCCCCAGACCTCCTCTAAAAAAATTAAAAGCTGTACTTTCATTGTAATACGAAAGTACAGCTTTGATAAGTTTATTTTATACTTTTAATAACAGTTTCCCACTTTTTACTTCATGTTCCGTAAATTCTAAAATGAATTCTTTCTCTTCAGGGAACAAACTCATTATCGTATCGGAAAGCTTCCCTGCTTGAATCTGTTCTGCATCAAAAACAAGCAATGGCTTTCCAACAAATACCTGTTGGTTTTCCTTAACTAACACTTGAAGACTCCCATGAACCGCCTCCTATTCCATCGCAATAGCCATCACTAGATTCAGTAGAACATCGGCACCTTTTTGAACATCTTCAAGATCTGTCCATTCATCAGGATGATGAGTAACGCCATTTTTTGAAGGAATGTAGATCATATTAGTTGGAACAAAATCCGCCATTATCATAGCATCATGGCCAGTCCCATTATTAATAATACGATACGTATAATCCAATCGATGACAAATCTCTTTCATTTTTTCTACATTTCTTTGATCCATCACACTTGGTTCTGTTGGGTTGCTGTAACCGATTCGGGCCATTTCCTCAAGTTCACAACGCACCCCTGTATCCTTTTGAATCTCGACCAACTCTTTCGACATACTATCCTTTACCTCAGCTGGTGTGATGGTTTTTGTATCAAACGTTCGAATCTCCACAAGTGCTTCGACAAAGTGAGGAACAAACTGATTAGAGTTTGGCTCAATGTTCAATTTTCCAACAGTACCTGCAATATTATCTCCCAAAGATAACATCCAATTATTCATGAATAAGACAAAACGAGCAGCTGCAACTAAAGCATCTTTGCGAGTAGTCATCGGTGCTGTAGAATCTTCAGTCTCACCATAAAAGCGTACTTTAAAGCGGCCAATTCCTGGAATAAATTCAACCAATCCAATATCTTTCCCCTCATCTTCTAATATAGGACCTTGTTCAATATGCAGTTCAATAAAATTTTTAATGGTTTTGGGATCTCGTTTAGCTTTTTCCAAATCAGGCTCAACACCGTAGTTTCGCAATGCTGCTAATTTCGTCTGACCATGACGATTCTTAACCGTTTCTAATTCCTTCATAGTTAAAGTCCCCATCATTGCTCGTGAATTTGAAACCCCAGTACTTGGTCCAAAGGTCTCACCTTCTTCTGCATTCATTAAAATGAGATCGATCGGGTATTCATTTTCAAAATTAATTTCTTCAAGGACTCGCATCGTTTCCAGTGCCGTAACAACTCCAGCAGTACCATCAAACTGTCCACCGTTTACGACTGAATCATAATGTGAACCAATCATCACCGCCGGAGCTTCAGTTTTTTTACCTGGTCGTCTTCCAAACAAGGTGGAAAACCCATCCTCCCAAATCTCCAGACCTAGCTTCTCCATTTCATCGATTAGGTAATTTCTCGCTTGACGATCTTCTGTTGAATAAGCTGATCGTGTAATACCTAGTTCTGGGGTCGCATTATATTTTGCCAAGTTTTCAATATCGCTTTTTATTCTCTCAAAATTCGTTTTCATTCGAGCCTCCTCCATTCTTTTCGCTTGTATCGTAACACCAAGAATAAACCGCTACAATTGCTTGGCAAAAAAATGACGCTCTATTCACTTTGAGAATATTTCTTCGCAGTCTGATTGATTAATCATTAAAAGTTACAACTGGTCCTCAACTTAAATTTTTGAGTTTCTATAGTCTATTAAGATCGAAAATTAACTGCTTTTTCTGCTAGAATTTTTGAGAGTATACATAAAACACCCCATCCGTTGGTTGTCACAGAAATTGGGTGCATCATTTGGCAAAAAGCTTATCCAGTGTCGGATTTGTTCTTTTTTCTCATTTTTTACTTATAAAAAGAGAACTGCTCACAATGAAAATCGAGCAGTTCTCTTTTTGCTGTTGAAAATCAAGCTTGTCGCGAAAGATGTCAGAGTGAAAAAAAGTTGCTTCACACTTTTCTATACCGCCGTAACCCAACAATATTTAACAATGTAAATCCGACAACAAAGAGAACTAGCACCCCTAAATCAAAGGAAATGGCTGACCAGCCCTGCCCTTTGATCATTACATTCGTTAAAGCTTCTCCTCCATAACTTAAGGGGAAAATGTAGGAAATATACCGGACCCAATCTGCCATACTATCTAATGGAATCAGGCCAGAAAAGAAAACCTGAGGAATAACAACTAAAGGAATAAACTGAATCATTTGGAATTCTGAGTTGGCAAAGGTCGAAACAAAAATCCCCATAGATAATGCTGTCAGTGCGATCAAACTATTGGTTATGATAACCCACAGCAGATTCCCGGCTATTTGTAAATCCAAAATATAGATGGAAAAGAAAACGATAATGAGTGTCTGCAGGATAGCAAATATCCCATAGCCTGTTAAATACCCCATAACAATCTCGCTCCGCTTAATAGGTGTCGCAAGCAAACGTTCTAAAGTTCCAGTAGTTCGTTCCCGTAACAGAGCAATTCCTGAAATCAGAAAAACGAAAAAGAAAACAAAGAAGCCAATTAGAATCGGAAATATTTTATCAAAAAAGGAACTGTCCGCATCACCATATACATAGGTATTTTTGATTGAGAAGTTTTCAACATGTACTTTTTGCCCCGTTTGCATTGCCAGCTTCTGCAAATCTACACTCAGTTTCTTCAGTTTACTTGTAGTAATGATATTTTGGAACAGTGCTTTCACTTTCGCTGTATTGCTAGAGTCCTCATTTTGATACAAAATATGAAAGGTAGAGCCTTTTAGTGTGACAAATGCATCTAAATTGTCGGTCAACATTTTATCCTCACTATCTTTTGCATCACGGTACCTTTTCACTTTTACTTCGTCCGTTGGAAAATTGTCGGTTAGAGCAGCCGGCACCGTCTCATCGACCCCAATTTTAACGTGGGTTTCTGCATTTGTATCAAAGACGACATTCATAAGACTCAAAACGATTATCGGTGCGATAAGCATTAACGCCAAGGTACGCTTATCTCGAGTCAGCTCCTTCACCACACGAGTCAACATTGCTTTGTATCGAATCATTTTGCATTCACCTCTGCTTTTAAGAAGACTTCTTCGATACTGTCTGCATCAAATTTTTTCTTTAATTCATTAGGCGTTCCTAAAGCAAAGAGCTGCCCCTCGATGATCAATCCAACGTAATCACATTTTTCTGCCTCATCCATTACATGAGTCGTTACAATGATTGCCTTTTCCATAGCAGCCAAAGTCTGCAGCTGCTCCCAAATAGTCACTCGCAGACTCGGATCGATCCCAACAGTTGGCTCATCCAGCACAATCAAATCAGGATTAGCTAATAATGTAATCGCTAAGGAAAGTCGACGCTTCATTCCTCCTGAGTAGGTTTTCACGGGTTGATTTATGAACTGAGTCAAGTTAACGAGGTTTATGTTTGTATCAATTGCCTGGTCTAGCTCCTTTTTCTTCAGACCCATCAGGTTACCGAAAAAGACTAAATTTTCTTTTGCAGTCAGATCCTCATACAAAGCATCACTTTGTCCCATGTATCCGATCCGGCCTAAAATCTGACGATTTGGCATCGTTGTTCCGAAAATTTCTGCTGTTCCTTGATCTAGTTTTTCCATTCCCATTAAGCATTTAATCGTCGTTGATTTTCCTGCTCCACTGGGACCGATTAATCCTAATATACAACCAGAATCAAGCTTAATATTAACGTTATCTAATATTTTACGTTGATTAAATGATATGGATGCTTGAGTCATCTTTGCAGCGATTTGAGTGTTTTTCCCCACGTGTAATCCCTCCTCATTTTAATGGACATCGTGTGTATTATCTTGTACTCTTTGTAGTATAGAATGATTTTAAAAAACTACAAGACATTTACTGACTTAATGGACACTTGTCAAAAATTGATTACTAACTGAGGTGCTCTTTAATGAAACAAGAAAAAGATATCCGTTATTATCGTACCAAACAGCGGATTACAGCAGCTATGGTTCGCTTACTAAAGGAAAAAAACTTTGATCAGATAACCGTTAAGGATATTTGTGAATATGCCGAAATAAGCCGCAGCGGATTTTATCTACATTACCTTGATAAGTATGATTTAGCTGAAAAACATCAGCTGGAGCTACTGGCTCACGCCAATAAAATCATTCAAACAGCTTCACAAAGTACGATCAAAAGGAATGACTTGATGTTGCATATGCTTAACTACCTGAAAAATGATGGAGAACTATTAGCCCTTCTAATTTCTGATCATGGGTCACCAGAAATTCAGAATCAAGTGAAGCAATTATTGAAAAAGAATGCTCTGAAAAATATAATTGCCCACATTAATATCCAACTGGATACCGAGACAGAAAAGCATTATTTAGTGACCTTTTTAAGCAATGCAATATTAGGCGTTTTGCAGGAATGGATTAACACTGGTCAAAAAGAATCGCCAGAAGACCTTGTGCAAATCATGAATAAAATAGTAAGCTTTGAATTCACATAATAAAGAAGTCAGGACTTTTCACAAAAAAATGGTTTAAAAGCATTTGCGACTAATACCTCTCACAATCACTCGCAACGTTTAACGATCTTTTGGTATTCAAAAGTATTCAAAAAAAACTACATCCACCATTGCCCTTCAACATATAAAATTACAAGCTTACCATCAAGAAAAGAAAAAGTTTTTAAAGCCGCAAAGTAACAACTCAACGAAAAAATACAACCGATTAAACAACTAACACTAAACGAAATTTATTTAAATTGAATCATTTGTTCCCACATGCTGCTTTTAAGAAAAAAAGAGGTTTTTTAGAGGATTTTATCATCTGAAACGTTTTAAAATGTTTCAGATGATAAAACCATAATTCATCTATAGGAAACTATTTTACTTCAAATTAGAACCCTCACGAAAAAAATCTTATCTATGCTGAAAAACAGCTAAAAGCAAATTTATATTAATAGTTATACCGTTATTCCAAAAAGTATATTGCCTTTCGGCATATAAAATTACAAACTTACCATTAGATTAAATCTATCAAACACTTGAACCTTCAAGAAAAGAAAAAGTTTTTAAAGATGCAAAAAAACAGCTCGATGAACAAAACATCCATTTCATATTAAGGTAAAACAATAATTATATGGAAAGTCTAAAAATTTAAAATAGAGGTGCCCCCTTATGAAACACGTATTAATTTTAACTAGAAATGTTTTATCTGAGGAATCATTAATTCAGCAACTTCATTATTTAAACTATGAAGTGTTATGTTCAGCTCACCTTATTCAACCTTTAGAAGATGGTAAAATTTTGCCTGTAATTTCTTATTTTAAAATAGTGATTATCAGCGAAACTATAAGCGACAATGAAGTCGTAAATATTTTACCTACTTTGAATTCTTATGGATTGGTCGTTATTCGGGCTGGTGAATCTCCTTCTCCCGATGAAAAGAGAATGTGGAAAGAAAATGGCATCCTTCATTGGATTAACAAACTCCCTTCTGTAAAAGAATTAAGGGAAGGATTAGCGGAAGCCGCTATTATATTGGAGGAAAAGATAGGTAATAAGGATCATTTTAAAAGCTTTTCTACAAAACATGTTATACCTTTACACGCTGGAAATTTAAGAAGTGTTTATATGAATTTTACTAAATCTCAGAAAAATATATTCGACCGTTTACTATGGGCACAAAATCAAGAAACTATTTTGTCACGAAAAGATTTGTGTGATTATTTATGGAACGATGGTATTACTAATTCTAATTTGAGTCAGTTGTCCTGCTTAATCCAAAAAATTAGAAATAAATTTAAACAATGTGGCCTTCCTTATGATGTCATTACTACCGTATGGGGAAAAGGCTATGAATTAAATGAGGAATTTTATCAATGTTGGCTAACGGAAGAACAAGAAATGTCTTTACAGAAAAACGTATGACGTAAAATAAATTCATTGGAGGAGAAAGACCATGAATATTTTTAAGCGGACTAGTAAGCATATTCTACTATGGAAAAACAAAATATAATAAGAAGTTTTTATTTCATCTATTGCCGTATATGTATTAAGCTTCTTTGTAACTATCGGCCCTTCAATCCATTTGCAAAATCTTTTTAAAGAATCATCAGTACAAGAAAGCGAAAAGAAAATAGATACAAAAATTGATCTTACTTCTTTTGGCGATTTTCAATTTGACCGTGCTAACTTAAAGCCTTTATATGTAAAAGTAGAAGGTACAACAATGAATTTCCAATTTGATTGGAGAAATGATTCTTCTTTATATAACAAAAGATCTTTTATGGGTTCGCTCGTTAAATATAAATTCTTTCAAAACGGCATTGAATTACGTGATGATTTTCACGAAAGGTCAATCGACCCCGATGATGTAGACCTTCATTTTAATATTGAAAAAAAATACTTCGTTACAGTTAGGAATCACTGCTTATTTACACGACAATTTACCCGTTACCGTTAAAATGATTCCATTAGAAGGAGAAGCGGCTATTAAGTTTGCAAAGTACGTAAATTTTTAAAATAGTAGTCAATTTATTTCACCTCTTGAGAAAAAGCTTTATATCAACGTTTATCGAGAGGTGAAATAAAATAGTAAGCTTTGATTTGATTTTATTTGATGAGATAGTTCATCAGGCACAAATTTAGTTTTACTTCAAATTCTATTAATTTTAAACGAAATTGGAAGTTTACTTCAAAGAGGACTGCTCATGTTTCAGCGACCAGAATATCTTCAACAACTCATTCAATTTGAGAATACTGATTTTATCAAAGTCATTACGGGTGTACGACGTGCTGGAAAGTCTGTTTTACTGATGCTTTTTAGGGAGTATTTATTACAAGAAGGGGTTCCTGAAGATCATATCATTTATATAAATTTAGAAAGCTTTGCGTATCAAACCGTCACTACCGAAGAAAAATTTCGCAATACAATTAGCGGATTATTACCTAAGGATGATCAGAGAATCTATTTTCTATTTGATGAAATTCAAGTCGTTGATGGTTGGCAACGGGTAGTCAACGGTCTTCGTGTCAGCTTTAATAGTGATATTGTGATCACAGGCTCTAATGCAAACATGCTTTCAGGTGAATTGGCTACTCTTTTAAATGGACGTTATATTGAAATCCCTCTGTATCCTTTCTCTTTTCAAGAATTTTTACGAGCAAAAAATATTGATCTAGCTTCTCGTAAAGTAGATAGTGCTTATAATGAGTATGAGAAATATAGTGGTTTTCCCAACGTGGTCATCGCTGAGGAGTCAATCAAGGATACCATCTTAGCGGGGATTTTCGATACGATTGTTTTGAACGACGTCGCTTTACGAGCAGGTGTGAAAGACCCCGCTGTTTTAAAATCACTCATTCGTTTCTTAGCCGATAATGTTGGACAATTGGTCAATGCGTCAAAAATTGTCAATACGTTGAAAAGCGAAGGCATCGAAACCACTAATCATACAGTTAATCGCTATTTGGATTTATTGGAGAACGGTTATCTGTTTTACCAGGCTAAACAATATGACATTCGTGGCAGAGAGTATTTAAGAACAAATGGCAAATACTTTATTGTGGATGCTGGTTTAAGAAGAAATGCTGTAGGGAGAAAAGATGGAAACTACAGTAATCGCTTAGAAAATATTGTTTACATTGAATTATTACGTAGAGGATACACCGTTGATGTCGGTAAGCTGAGTAAAAAAGAAATTGACTTTGTCGCCAGAAAATTGGATGAAACCCTTTACGTCCAAATCACTTACGAATTACCCGATAATCAGCACGAGACGGATAATTTACTTCATATAAAAGATAACTACAAAAAAATAGTCATCACTGGCCGCTACTCTGAGGTTGAGCAGGTGGATGGGATTCCGATTATTTATATTGTTGACTGGCTACTTGCTGAATGATGAAAAAGTGTCGTTAAAATGACTATCTTATTGACACTTTTTCATCATCTGTATATAGAAGCTGTGATAACAATGATTTATTGGACAACAGTTCTTAGATATGTTACTTTGTTATCCTTTTCTTTCAAAATAGATTGAATAGGTCTCATTTGAAACTTCTGATATGGGAACAAATTTTATATTTTTTTCTTGTCCTGTGGTGATATAGGTGCTGTCCCGCCAAAAACTATGGTGTCTCTCATTCAGTGGCTGGAAAAGCCCCTCATGGATGTGTATTGGTACATCTTTCTCAGTTAATCCGGCTAAAACTAAGGGGCCATCAATAAAGGCTACGCGATTAGGATTGCCAGGCAGCGTAACCATTTCAATAGACTTTTTAAATTCAATTACAATCTCACTAACTGAGGTAAGATTTTCGATGGTTACAAATCCTCGATTAGCTATATAATTTCGTGGTTGATTATTGACCCATAGAAGTGTCTCCTTTGACCATTTTGGCACACGAAAGTTCAATGTACAGAAGCCTTCACCTGTTAGGATAATTTTATATCGGTAGCTTGATGGTCGTTTGCTGGGAATATCACTGCTAGATTCATAGGACTGAATAACCTGCTTGCCAAATTTATTAGAACGCTCCAAGGGACCTTCCCCCAGCTGACTATCTTGAATAAGCTTTATTTTCAGCTGACCTTCCTTTGCTTCTAGGATCGTTTGGGAAGGAATGTATTGGTTTATGGTTACCGTATTTTCTTCTTGATAAAAAACACACTCTTGATACGAGCTCTGCGCCTGGACTAAAGTGCCATGACAACACCAAAAATGCTTTAAGGGATCGCCCCAGTTCTTCTGACTACAAGGCTCCATATCAAGAAAATAAGTAACCATTCCAGTGTTTTTGTTTTGCTGTGCCAGAATACCATTGTATAGATTCAATTCTTCAAAATCTCCATATTTAGAATCCCCCGTCCACTTAAATAAATAGTGAGCCAAACGAATCATATGATAGACCGTGCAATGCTCCTGAGCCTTGCCTAAACGACCCGAAAAATCTTTAATCGGAGTCCACAGCTCCCCGCAGGAAATCCCCCCTGTAATATAAGTCCCGCGCTTTTCAACTGCCATTTCCCAAAATTTTTCTACAATCGATCGATACTTGGCTTCTTTAGTGACCTCCCAAATACGGGCGATACCCAGAATTTCAGCAATTTGAGTATTCGCATGCTTGTTGGTTAATACATCTTTTCCTTCTAACAGCTGATCAAAAAAAGAATGCCGATAATAGAGGTCAATTAATTGGCGATAGCGCGGATCCTTCGTAATGGCGAACAGCTCCGCCCAGATTTCTAACATCCCTCCTGTTTCATAAGACAAAATATTTTGAAAAGTCTCCTCATTTACTCTCTCACACCAATGAATAAACCACTCACTGAACTGAATAAGAATAGCGAGTGCCTCTTCGTTATTAGTATATTTGTAAACATCTAACAAGCCCATCATCGTTTTGTGAATGGTGTAATGGGGAGCCCAAACAGCTTGCTTTTTTTCCATCCGCTGCATGTATTTTTCGGGAATAGAAGCCACCCAGCCATCGCCGTTGGCCTGCTGACACCTAGCCAAACCAGCTATAATTTCTTCGGTTTTTCCAGCGATCACTGGTGAGTTAGTTGCTCCGTAAATTTTAGCAGCGGCCGATAACCAATGGCCGAGAAAATGACCACGAATTTCACAGGTGACAGCTTCCCATCCCCAATGCCACTCATCTGGCTGTTCTACTTGCTCTTCCGGATCAATGGTTGTGCTAGAATTCCCGCTATAACTCCAAAGACCTGCTTCTAACAAATAACTACGCAATAAATTATCCGTCCGCAAGCTTAACATATAATCATAATTCTTCGAAAAACGCTTGTTAAAAACGCTGGCTTTTAATTGGGTATTTTTTATTATTGATTTAAGCATCGTTTGTCCTTTCTACTTAGTGATGACTAGTGACCACCTTTATTTCTTTTTAGAAATCAACTCATTGATTAATTGGAAAACCATTCCAAATTCACTCTTGGGAATTTGGATATTGTACTTTTGACGGATTTTTGAGAAAACAAGCTTTGAAAAACCTAAGAAATCGTCAAATTTCTCTTTTTGCGAAAGAACATCTGGGGATAGCTCCTCATCGATCTCATCATGCCGTAAAATCCGTTCAATCATAGATGACAGATGCAGGAATAGGTTGATTCTTATGAAGCTTTGAATCTCAATATCGTAAAATTCTTCGTAAGCAATAATGGCTTCCTCGATTTCGTTAACGACCATTTCGGGATTTAAAAAGGTTAATCTAGCCGTTGCCCCTTCGATCGTAAATAATTTAACAATTTCATTGATACAGTCTTTCCGTTTTTCTTCAGCAATAAATAAAGCAAATCGTTCCAATGTTTCTCGTCCATTTACAATTTCTTCAATGTTGACCACGGGGACCCGCTGTTCATTCATACTAGGGGTTGTAAAAATGGCAATCGTATTTTTAAAAATGGTTAAATCCTCCCGCTTAAATTGCTGCTGAACGTTTTTGTAATCCATAGTCAAAATCTCAATTTTTTCATGATCAAAATAATGGCTAAGAATTTCTTTCACCTTGATCGCAATTCCTTCTCCAGATAAGCAGGTCACTAAAATATTATTTTTTTGAGACAGCCCCTCAAAGTATCGTTTTTCAACGGTGTATTTCGTCGTATCTACCTTCACAATCTCATTCATGGGAACCTTCGCCTTCAGTTGAAGGGCAATATCTAGCGCGGCTGCCGATGAAACATTGTTTAACACAAGTAAATCTCCTTCGACAAAAGGGGTGATTTTTACATACATTTCTTCTAAAGATCCCATATCTACAAAAACAACCAAGCCATTTTTCGTATCGATTTGCTTGATATATTGAACAATTTCTTCAATCAGCTGAGTGCTTGATAATTCTAGCGGCAAATCGAAGCCATCATAGATATAATCATTCACCAATTGATTGGCCATTGCTGCCATGCTTGTTGCATTGTTGAATCCGTGCATTGCAATTACGGCTGGTATTATCGATGTGATGATTTTTTTCTTGTAAAAGAAGGCCGTGAAAAATAAAACCAATTGATCAGCCTTTTCGGTATAAACCAATAATTCTGAAACCACTGTTTTTGCTAATCGAAGGTATTTGTGTAGCTGCATTCGTTCTTTGGTATTAAGCTCAATTGAAAGTGGGTAAACATAATCAAAATGTTGGAAAAAATGCAACAGCTCTATAAATTTGTCGAGCTCCATTTGTTCTAATGGTATCCCTCGTTGGTTAAATAGCTTTTTCACCAAATCTCTATCATACTCAACCTGGCTTTCTTCAAATTCATTCTCGATGAAAATTTGATAGCTGCCGTATTCTTGTTTAATACAACAGTGAATATTAAAAACTAAATTTTCGACCGAATTCAGCAATCCCTGAAAGTTTTTTATCGCTGAGGTATCTGCCAATTCTAACAAGCTGCTGCTTTTCTTTGCTTGTCCCTTACTTGCTGTTTCGGTTGAAAATAATTGATACCTTTGATCAGAAGAACCTTTTTTATTAATAACGATGGTCGTTTGGGAGTAATGCTTGGCTACCATTACTTTGATTTCATTTTTTAATTCCCCAACGTTGCCTTCATACTGGCTTTTTTCAAGCCCTTCGATTATTTCATAGGAAACTTGGATGGTTTTCTTTACTTTTTTGACTTCTGATTGAAATAAGGCTAAAACTAGTTCGTGGCGTTCTATCAATGGTCGATCGGTAAACTTTGGCAACGTGATAGTCAGAGGAATTCTTCGTCTAAAGGTGGTCAATAAACTAGAAGTTATTTCTTCTGTAGTAGCCATAATTAGTCGTACATCTGACGACTGCCAATTGTCGTTATCTCCTAAACGCCTAAACTTTTGTGAATCTATTAAAAGAAAGAGCTTTTCCTGATTTTCAGCACTTAAATTGTGAACCTCATCCAAAAAGAGAAAGCCGCCTTGCGCCTCATCGATTAATCCTTTTTTATCGGTTTCTGCACCAGTGAAGGCTCCTTTAATATGTCCGAATAAAACTGATGACAGCAATTCCGGATTATTTGCATAGTCAGCACAATTTAAAACTACAAGTGGTGCTTGAGGAGGAATCACACCATTGTCTTTCGCATACTGAAAGATCAAGCTGGCTAGATAACTTTTTCCTGTCCCACTTTCTCCTCGCAGCATCAATGGCAGTCCCTTTGGGTAATTAACCGCCGCTTTACACTTTTGAATGCTGTTTTTTAAGGAGGAATCATAGCCAATAAAGCCCTCAAAGGCTTGACTGCTTTCTTGATTTTCTTTATAAACAAATTTGGTCGGACGAGTATTTATTTTCGTTAAGACCCCTTCTTCAACCAAACGATTCAAATGGTGACTGGCATTGTTGCGGCTTATATTCAGTGCTGTAGAAATGCATGATGCCGTGTAAAATTCCGCCTTTTCCTGGGTGTCTCTGATATACCTGATAATCTTATTTTGTTTTGTATCCATAACTGACCTCCAATAAGGATAGTTATTTCTATCATAAAGGCTTTTATATTATAGTTAAATAGTTTTTTAGTTATCTCAGTGTCTGCTTTTAAAAAAAATCTTTTTGCTCTGCTTTATTCTGATTTTGAAAATTTTTCTCGATAAAGGCTTTTCCTGAATTTCGAGAGTTTTTATCCAAATAGTCTGCAAAAAGTCAAAAGGAGACGAACGATTTTCTATTGATCGAGTTGATCAATGAGAAACAACCTTCCATCTCCTCTCTTCCTATAATTCGCTGACGGTCAATTCTACTACTGGGTCAGAAGGTGTACGAATAGTGGTGATTCTGACTCCTTTTGCTAAAAGCTCTTTAAGTGCTGCGCGTTCCGAGGCAGTAACATTAATTCCTGCTTTAATCTTTTCAGTATTTTCTCTTGAAGAGATATTGCCCAAATTTACTTCTTTAATGTCTAATCCGTTGTTTAACAAATAGAGAACATCCTCTGGCGACTTTACCACTATGAAAACGTTTTGTCCGTGGTATTTTCCATTTGAAATATTTGCTACTGCAGTATCTCTAGCAATGATTGAAGTTCTTACCGTTGGCGGTGCAACCATTCTCAATAAGTTCTTCTGAACCTCGTCGGCTGCAATCGGATCGTTGATGACCATGATTCGATTTGCTTTCAAATTATTTGTCCACAGTCCCGCGACCTGTCCATGGATCAATCGATCATCAATACGAATATGTTTAATCCCTTTCATTCATTTACCCTCCTATTTTAAAATACCTAATACATAACAAAGGATAGAAAATACTAATAGAATTCCAATTACCTTGACTGGAGTCATTTTATTTTTCCCTAATAAATAGTAGACAAAAACAGCCAGCAAAGCAGGAACCAAATTCGGCATAATCTGATCCAAAAGATCCTGTATTTTCAGCGTTACATCGCCCATTTTATATTGAAAAGCAACATTCGCTTTGACGACTGAAGGTATTAATGCTCCTACAACCATCAACCCAATCGTAGAAACAGCAGCTGTAATGCTGGCCATTTTTTCATTAAGTGAATCAATCAAGGACATCCCTGAAATTAATCCAGCTTTGAAAAATGGAAAGCTCAGACCTAGCAAAACTAAGCTGACGATCAGCCATAGAATAATTCCAAAAACATTGCCCTCTAAAGCCATGTATGAAGCAATCGCTCCAAAAATTGTCCAAGGAATTGTAATCATCACAGTATCTCCCAGTGCCGATAGAGGTCCCATTAACGCTGTTTTCAAAGAAGTCACTGTTTCTAATGATTTGGCTCCTTCATTTTCTTCAATTCCAACATTCAAGCCCAAAATATACGGACATACCCAAGGGGTGCAGTTGAAGAACTGCAAGTGTGCCGTCATTGATTTTTTCAAATCTTCGGGCTTGTCTTTGTATACTTCTTGCAGAACCGGCAGCATTGAGTAAGCATAGGCAAGGGATAATTGCTTTTCATAATTTAATGAATTACAGCTGGTAAACATCCAGCGAACTAAAGATTTGGTTCTAGCTTTGGTAAATGTTTTATTTTCCGTATTACTCATCTTCATCGAACACTCCTTCGTATGACGTTGTGGTGATTGCACCAACAGTTTCTCCATTGTTTTTATTATATGTCTTCAATACATGGAGCGCCCAAGCTCCACCTAATAAAGCTACCCCCATAATAGGTATTTCAAAGTAAGCAACTAGTACAAAGCCAACAATCAAAGGGGTAAGGTAGTCTCTGGTTGGCAAATAGCGTAGTAAGATCCCTAAACCCATTACTGGCAGTAGTCCTCCTGCAACAGTTAATCCCCCAATTAGCCATTCAAGCGTCCGATTTACAATAAAATCAACGAGTGTTGGTCCCATCAATACACAGAGTAAAATTGGTACACCGGTAGAACACATAGTCAAGACTGTGGCAATCCAATGACTAATACCGATTTTTTTGTAATTGCCATTTTGTACCGCTTTTTCAGCTTCATGTTGAAAGAAGATATTGATGGTCATTTTTAAAACATCTAATTGAACCATTAATAGCGCAACAGGAATCCCCAAAGTAACACCCAATTCACGACTTTGCCCAGTCGTAATAGCAATAAACGTTCCTACTACTGCAGCCGTTGCATAATCAGGTACAGAGGCCCCACCAAATTGGCTCACACCTAAAGTCATCAGCTGTAGACTAGCACCAATATACATCCCGGTTTGCATGTCCCCTAAAATCAACCCAACAATCGTTCCACCAACTACTGGCTGCCATAAATTAAAGTGCAGCCCGTAACGATCCAAATTAATAAAAAAACCAAAAAAGATAACAAATGCTATTTGCAATACATTCGGTTCCATTTTTTTCCTCCCCTATTCATCCTCTTCTGTGGCAACATTTACAATTTCTCCGCACTTAGTAACAGTTAATTCCCCGCATTCTTCAATCATCGGTAATATTTCACTCAATTTCGACTGTTGCATAAGTACGGCATTTAGTACTTGTGGAAAGCCGACATTTGACAAGATGATTGCTTCCTCTTTTTTTTGAAGCTCCAGATAGAATGTTTTGAATGGTGTTCCTTGAAATAAGTCTACCATTACCAGAACATCGCCTTCCAGCTTTTCTATCAGCTCGTGCACTTCTTGCTGATAGTCATAGACACTTTTATCTCTAAGTGCTATGGAATGAACCTGCTCAAGATCCTTTGTAAAGTATCTTAATGTGTCAAGAAAGCCATCTGATAAACTTCCATGGGATGAGATCACTATATGATACATTTCTTCACCTCTCTTCACTTTACTATTAAGCAAGTAGCGTGCCAATATTAAACTAATCGTATTTCCTTTAATAGCAATGGTTAACAGCTAAAAATAGTGTCCCCGAGGCTGTCGACACTACCTAATCTTTTGGGACACTACTAAATTGGTTCTTGCACTCTAAGGTTTCTCTTACTAAAATAAACAATAGGAGGTGTTAGTATTGCTTTTACAAGAAAAAATGAAGCAGAGACGATTTTCCCCAAATGAACGAATTGTCGTTGATTTCATTTTAGATAAACAAGAACAAATAGAACCCTATTCCACTAAATCAATTGCTGGGGAAACTTATACCTCTCCTTCTGTTTTAATTCGAATAGCAAAGAAATTGAATTTCAATGGGTGGAATGATTTCAAACCAGCCTTTTTAGAAGAGGTTCATTATTTACAGTCCAGTTTTAGCAACCTTGATGCAAACAAGCCCTTCAGTTCAAAGGATTCACCTATGACTATTGCTGCGAAAATAACGCAATTAAAAATTGAAAGTGCTAATGATACCCTTTCACTTTTAAAGCATGACACCTTGCGAAAAGCAGTAAGAATTCTCGAGGATGCGAATAATGTCAAAGTTTTCGGACTATACAACACCTTATTTCTCGGAGAAGAGTTTGTTCATAAACTGAAACATATAAATAAACGGGCGGAAATAGTAATGGTCTCCAATGCCTTGTACCAAGAAGCGACAATGATGACTTCTGCTGAATGTGCAATTTGCCTATCCTATTCAGGAGAAACTGGAGAACTTTTAGATACATGCAAAATATTACGTGAAAACAAAGTACCTATTATTGCTATTACAAGCATTGGAGAAAATAGCCTATCAAGATTTGCTGACGTGATTCTCCGGATCTCCACTCGGGAAACTTCCTACTCAAAAATTGGTGGTTTTTCTTCACTAGAATCGATTTCGTTAATTTTGGATATTCTCTATTCAAACTTTTTTGCAATTCATTTCCAAGAAAACTATGATTATAAAATTGACTTAGCCCGAAGAACAGAACATAGACAAATTCAAAATCAAATAGTAGATGATCAGGCTGAGTTTAGTTTTGATTAAAAGTTCACCTTAAAAAGACGTAATGATCGGTTGTCATTACGTCTTAAATCATTTCTTCCAATACTTTATTAGGGAACTGAAATGATCCCTCTTTCAATGTAACTCTTTAAACTGTCCTCCACCACATCACTTGTTTTATATTTTGGCGAATAGCCAATCAGGTTCTTAGCATTTTTAATGCTATAGTGACCGCTGCGTGCAATATGGTAATATGTTTTATCAATATGATACTCATCATCTATATACTCACACCATTTTTCCCAGGACAAAAATTCGATTTTGGGATCACGATTAAAGAACTGGTACATCAAGGTTGCATATCCGTATAAAGTCAGTGATTCTTCTGCTACGGCGTGAAAACTCTCACCCACCGCCTGGTTCCTATGATTAACTGCATCTACAAACATCTGTGCCACGTCTGAAGCATGTACATGATGCAATGTTTCCATTCCGAAATTTGGAAGATAGATTTTCCCACCTTCAGCAATTGTTTGAAACACCATACTATCTTCATTTCCTAGCGGATTGATAAAAGTCCAGCCTGGTCCTGAAATTTGTCCTGGCATAATTACAGTGGCAGGGAAGCCTGTGGTGCGAAACTCTTTTTTCAAATACTGTTCGCTTTTGTATTTCTGGCAACCATATTCATCTAATGGATGTTTCACACCGTTGGGATCCGCTGGAACAAGCTCAGCTCTACCATGTGCCCAAATAGACGAACAATATAAGTAGTGGGAAAGGTTTGTTTCTCTTAATGCTTCTACCATGCTTTTTACATCTTTCAGCGTAAAGTTGATTAAATCAACAACCACATCAGCATTCAAATCTGCAATTTTTTGAGAGAAATCCTCAGTCTTACTTCTATCTAATTTCACTTGTTTCACCTTCTCCCATGCGGGGTCTTCAATATATGGTTTATTGATACCACGACTGATAGATATAACTTCATGTCCTGCTTTGGCTAATCTGGGTGTGAGGTACGTACCGATATGTCCAGCTCCACCTATAACAACAATTTTCATATGTTAAATTCCTCCTAACTTTGTTTAAATAGTATCATTATCTTTTTATCAAAAAACGTTGTTGGGTCCATCTTAGAACATCGTTTCAAAAATACTTTGTTTCTCTGCTGATTTTTGTAAAAGTCATTCTATTTTTATCATATAAAATAGTCCTTGGTTTATTCGTTTTTAAAAAACGTTTAACCAGATGAGTTCTCTATTTCAAAACAAAAAAACGAAACTCTTAATCTACCGTTATAGTTGATTACTCCCTCAACACGCAGTAATTTCCCTTCCACAACTACTCATCAAATTTGAATTGAACAATCTTTTTCAGAGAAGTTTAGTTGATTTGAGAAAGTTAAAAAAAGAGCCACAGTTCAAGCCTTCTCAATCCACTATTTAGCTTCAGTCATGCTACAATTTGGAAGAAGAAGGAAGGTTAGAGTCACTATTATGAAGAAAGCATTGGTTCTGTTTTTCTTACTGGTAATTGCTTTTTTGGGTCTGGACTATGAATTTGGCAATATGGCTGATTTGGGTTTGTCCACCCATGACTATCAGCAAGTTTTTTCTGCTATTTTACTTCTGCTTATTTACGTTCTACCGCTCTTGTATTTGTTCCATACGGCAGCGAAGCGTTGGGAGATATCCCTGATGTTGTTTCCCTTTATTATTCTCTTTGGCGGATTTTCCAGCGGCTGGATCGCCACTTTTGGTAATGAGGCAGTCGGCTCTGGTTTGACTGCACTATTTGGTCATTCAGCACTATTGAAGCAGTGGTCAGATGCACTTTCTGCACCGTTTGTCGAAGAATTTTCCAAGGGTTTATTTGCCCTTTGTTTTCTTTATTTGTTGAAAATTGAAAAGCCGCAAGGAGCCTTGCTTACTGGAATGGGAGTAGGATTAGGTTTTCAGCTGATTGAAGATATTGCTTATATTTCGGACGCCGCAGAAAAATCCCTGCGCGAAGTAATTCCTGAAGCATTGAATCGTGTCTCTGGATCAGTCAGTTCTCATTGGGTTTATACGGGCATTTTTACATTAGGTGTATTCTATTTAATCAAGCATGTAAAAGGACAACGTGCGTACCTGTGGCTGTTAGCTCCAATCATTTTACATTTTCTTTGGAATTCACCTTGGAATAATACCTTTTGGCTAGGACCCGTGTTGAATGCCCTAACGATTTTGTTGCTCGTTTATCTTTTCTTAAAGCTGGATGGCGAGTCGGAAATTGTGAAGGAATGACTACTATAGCTGACGTCTCTTTTACTTAAAAAGATGAGGTTCTCTGAAAAACTTATTATGCTATAGTTAGGATAACTTAACCTTTATTGCAAAAGGAGGATTTCGTCAAGACAATATTGATGAAGTAACTGCCGATATTCCTAAAAAGCTCTATTCGATTCGAAGTGTCCATAAACTTTCTGGTCACTGAGGCTATAGCAGCTATCATTTTAGCTTGAGGGATTTAGAAAAAGTATGCATTATGAATGCCCCTGAGCAGTTAGTTTCACCTACTTGCTCAGGGGCATTTATTAGGAATAATCTGAACTTACTTTCTTACATCTTTTTAAAACCTGCAACTAATCGAGTAACTGTTTGAACAATCATTTGGTCACTTTCATCATTAACTGCGGCTGGATAATTCAAAGCCATCTCATTAAGTGCCCCTGAAAGGGCATGGGTGATCCATACTGGATTTACTTCATCGGTTAAATAATTCTGTGCCTTTAAATCCATCAAGTGCTGTTGCAAAGAATTCATTGAGTTTTCTTGATCCGCTTTGCGCCAGGCATCCCAACCAACCACTGCAGGAGCATCCACCAATAAAATTCGTCGACATTCCAGCGCATTGGCTCCTTTAATGAAACCAATACACCCGAGAATTAGTTGCTGCCAAGGGTCGTCACTGGTTCGTGCATTTTTTTCGATTTGTGCAGCGACATCCTGCTGTACGTGATCCAATACAGCCAGAAAAAGTCCCTGCTTATTTTTGAAATGATGATACACTGCACCACGAGTTACTTGACCTTCTTCAGCGATTTTCTCCAGTGAAACACTATGATACCCATATTGAGTAAAATGCCTACGCGCGATTTGCGTCAGCAAGGCTGTTGTTTTGCGAGTTGCCTCTTCTTTTCTCATAGAATTTCCTTTCTATTTTTGATTTCTAGTTCCATGCTTGATAATCCAATCTTGGGCTTTGGTGCTAGGTGATTGCCGCCATTGGGCAATCAACGCATCTGCTTTGTCAGGAGAGTCTTTATAAAGATCATTTAGGTTATTACCAACACTTTTTTGCACAAATTTTTCAGGATCATCCTTTAAATTCGTCAAAATTTCGCAGTAACGTTCGTGTTCGTCCAGCGCCATCGATAGTTTTTCTGACCATGGCAAACGTAAACGAACCCCTTCGCAAGCTAGTCTTCTGACATGTACATTATCATTTAAAGTCCACTGGATCAATTCGTCCATGACTTCCTTAGGATGCTCCTTCAGTAAAGGACGAACTGCATACTCTCCGGTAAAACGTTTGGTTAGCTCCTTTAAAAAAGCCAACGACACCTGCCAATCTTGATTACCGTTGCGTTCGACATAACGACCAATCGGCCACAGCCACCAGCCAAAGCTAAACATACCTTCTGATTTTTCCAATTCCGGGCCCAGCAGCTGATAAAAGATCTGAATATTTTCGAAATAATCAGGACTCATATATTTATCCATCGCATCTACAATGAAATCAAAACGAGCAAAAAGTTCTTTGTTTTCCAGTTGTCCCTGTATTTCTTTGGTAAAATTCGCCGCATCAAAATTTGGGGAAACCTCCGCTATTTTTCCTGCCAGTTCACCAACATAGGCATCATTATAGTGATCCTTGTGCTTCATCCTGCCTCACTCCATTTTTCCTTTGACTTTAGCATACATACAGTCTGTATGTCAATTCTGCTCGAAAACCATTAAGAATAGAATTGAAACTACTTCGTTTACTCGCACTCATTATGTAGTTCTCGTTAATGATTTTTACTACATATATACGAAACGGAGCGGGGTTTACTATTTATTTTTTAAAAAGAAAAGGTTTACAAGAATGAAGACATATGATAACTTTAAAGTGTAATTAAGGAATGTTATTAGTTCGGCTAAGCATGACCGGTTTACCAAAATCCGTGGAGATTTTGTGTAAATGGGTCTTTTTTGTTCATTTTTTTAGAAAAGGAGAGGGATTAAAATGGATTTGTTAAGTCCGGTAATCGGGAAACTAAAACAGATTGAAACGGTAGATGATGAAATGTTTGCTACCAAGATGTTAGGAGATGGAGTGGCTATTTTACCACGAGACCCGCGAATCGTCTCTCCAGCAGATGCTGAGGTAACTGCTGTATTCCCAACTGGTCATGCCATTGGTTTAAAAACAGCAGAAGGAATTGAACTGTTATTGCATTTAGGAATAGACACCGTAGCTCTTAAAGGTAATTTTTTCCAAAGTAACGTTCAGTTGAATCAATCGGTCAAAGCCGGCGAATTACTCGTTGACATGGATTTTTCAAGTATAAAAGAGGCCGGATATGATACAGATGTGATGCTGATTATCACAAATACTGCCGGAAAAAGCATTGAAAAGAAAGCTTCATTAGGTGAAGTGGACTGTGCAACCCCTATTCTTACAATAAAGTAGGTGGAATAATGATCATAAAAAGAGTACTTAATAACAATACGATTATTAGTCTGGACCCCAATGGAGCAGAAATAATTGTTAAAGGAAAAGGAATTGCTTTTGGGAAGAAGCCTGGACAGAAAGCAGATAAAAGTAAAACTGAAAAAGTGTTTACGTTAGATACTACGGAAACCATTCGCCAATATCAAGAAATCATTATGGATATATCAGAAGATATCATCGAACTGACTGAAGAGATTATTGAAGTGATAAAAAATGGCACTGAAAAAACCATCAGTGACAAAATTTATATCACATTAACCGATCATATTTCAAATCTGTTAGAACGAATGGCATTAGGCATTCACTTCGACAGTACTCTTTTGTGGAATGTTCAGGCACTATATCCAGAAGAATACCAATTAGCTGTCCAGGCGGTTGCTATGATCCGGCAGCATTTTGACTTGCCAGTTGCCAACGTTGAGGCCAATTTTATCGCGATACACATTGTCAACTCAGAAATGGATTTAGAAATCCAAGAAACCGTTAGGATTACCGAGACAATCAATCAAATCTTGCTTGTGATTGAAGAATGTATGGATACTACTGTATTTCTCGAAAACTCCGAGCTTGATAAGGCCCGCTTTGTTCTGCATCTACGTTTTTTACTTCAACGAATTATTCAAGAAGGAATATTACAATACGATAAAAGCGATCACATGATGGCACTATTAATGAAGGAATATCCTCATCAGTCTGTCTGTGTGTCGACAATTATGCAGGTCATCTCTGAAAAATATCAAAAAGAAATCGAAGGAGAGCGCCTGTTTTTAATGATTCACGTCATTCGTTTAACAACCGCTAAAGAAATCAGCGGATAATTTGACTATTAAGGAGGGAAAATGACTTCGTACTGGATGGTTACGGGAAAAGCCGGCTAGACCTTTTATTTTAATCAACTAAAATAAATGGAGGTACAAAAAGATGAACTATCAAGAAGCCGCACCACAGATTATTGACGCAGTAGGGGGAACCGGGAATGTCGACAATGTGACACATTGCATGACCCGTCTACGATTTGTTCTGAGAGATGATGGAAAAGCAGATGATGGAAAAGTAAAAAACGTTGCTGGTGTGATGGGAGTTACTAGAAAAGGCGGTCAATATCAATTAATTATTGGACCGAATGTCGCGAGTCTTTATGATGTTGTTGAAAAATTATTACCAGCAGCCGGTCAGGAACAAACGGAAGAACAAACGGTTAAACATAAAAAAGATGGAAAAGCAATTTTTGAACAGGTATTGGATTATATTTCAGGTTCTTTGACGCCGTTGATTCCGATTCTTTTAGTTGCGTCGCTATGTAAAACAGTTGGCGTTGTACTGGGCCCCTCATTGTTGGGCCTAGTCACAGAAAATAGTGATATTTATCAATTGTTTACATTTGTTGGAGATGCTGGCTTCTATTTCTTACCTGTTTTTATTGGCTGGTCAGCCGCCCGCAAATTAAAGAGCAGTATTCCTATTGGAATGCTGCTGGGTGCTGTGATGCTGTACCCTAATTTTATGCAAATGGCGGAAGATGGTGTTTCATTTTCTGTTTACGGAATCCCTACGATGCTGCAGAATTATTCAAGTACTGTTTTGCCAATGATCTTGACGATTGCGGCAATGAGCTTTGTTGAGAAGTTTTGGAAACGATACACACCGGATGTGCTAAAAGTATTTTTGATTCCCTTTGGTACTTTGCTTGTAATGCTTCCTTTAACGCTGATAATTTTTGGTCCACTAGGTGGATTTTTAGGGGTTTATATAGGTGAAGCTTTGATTGCCTTGAATACCTTCGCACGACCTTTAGCCGTCTGTGTCGTGGGAGCAACGTTTGCTTTTATCGTTATGACGGGAATGCATCCCGTTCTATTTACCTATCTGTTTACAACTTTTCCAGCATTAGGCTACGATAACTTCTTAATGCCAGGAATTTTAGCAGCTTCATGGGCTGGAACTGGTGTGGCACTGGCTTGCGTTTATAAATTTAAATCAAAAGAGAAGAAAACTTTGACGTTTGGTTACGTGGTTACTTGGTTTTTAGGTGGCGTTGGCGAACCTCTATTGTATGGATTGAATGTTCCTTACAAAACACCTTTTGTTGCTGGAACCATTGCCGGAGCCATCACTGGTTTGATCGCAGGTATTTTAAATTTGACTGGTCATGTATTGAACATATCCAATGGCATCTATGGTTTAGCAGGATTTGTGGGCGGCAGTACTTACAATTATATTGTATTAGGTGTGACCGTGACGGCTGGTTTGATCTCTGGATTCGTTGTCATGCTGTTTTTCAAACTTGATGAAGGATTGGTGAAGGAATAATGTATTTTACCTCTGAAAAAATAACTGAAAGAATTACCCGAATTCGAACAGCCTTTGAAGTATGTGCTTATTATATTCAAGGGGAGACAAGCGGCGCCCTGTTAGATACAGGATTGGGCTGTGGTGATTTAAAGAGTTTCATAGATGATCTATCAACTACCGACTACACGGTCATTTTGTCTCATGGTCATTGTGATCATGCTGGAGGTAGCAGCCAGTTTGAGGAAGTTTACCTAAGTCCATTAGATAACGATTTAGAAAGCTATCATTGCACCCAACAGTTTCGTATCCAAGAAATCCAAAAAGCACCTACTCCGCTTCCAGAAATATGGCAGCCGGATCAAGTATTGTCACAACAAGCCAATGGATTTAAAAAGTTAACAGAAGAAATGATCTTCGATTTAGGTGGGGTAACAATTGAACTTCTACTTATTCCAGGACATACGCAAGGAATGATGGTTTTCTTATTACCAGAAGAAAAAATAGCTATTTTTGGAGATGCTTGTGGCGAGAACACCTTGATCTGTTTTCCCGAAAGCACATCACTTGCTGAACATTACACTGCTTTAAAAAAATTAAAGAAGTGGGAGGGTCGCTATGATCGAATTTTAAGAAATCATGGGACATTCGAATCACCGATTCATTTGTTAGATAATAACTTGATCCTCTGTGAAAATATTTTAGCTAAAAAGGATGCTCGCGTTCCGGTCCATATTCATGGAGTTGAGGCCTTCAGCGGTAAGGATAGAGACAAAGAAATGACCGAAAGTGAGAAAACGGGAAACATTATTTACACGCTTGATAAATTGTAAAAGATCCTCAGCATTAGCGATTTCTGTCAAAAAATGAGGCGATGACACCCTTCTGTGGCGCCATGCACCATAGAAGGATATTATCGTCTCTAATTCAATAATGTTTTTATGTCCGCTACCAATACTCGATCCACTCGAGGCGCCGAGGTGTAATCGTAATAGGTTGAGGCTGATTCAAAAAGAATATATAGTTGTCCATCGTTAGCAGTGATTTGTTCCAAGTAAGGAGGCATTCTAATTTCCCCTCTATACTCATCATTAGTCAGATCCTGAGTTAAATGCTTTGAATTGCGGTACCGCAAGATTTCTGAATCACTAGAACCAAAGGAGGTTGAGATCAAAAAGTCATTCTGATAAAAGGTAATTCCTTGAGCCTCACTAGGCATCGTGTAATAATCCCGATTATCATCGACAACTGTGCGCTTAGGCTTAAGCTTCCCCTTCTCATCCAATGGATAAATAGAAACCTCACCTTCGCGATTCAGCTTAAAAGTTCCTACGTAAAGTTTCTGGTCAGAATAAGTGATATAGGAAGTAACGGAAAAGTCTTCAAACTGAATATTCTGGTCGTACTTAACCGGACGGTGACTCACATCAAAATCATAGCTCTCAATTTGTTTAAGAGAGATCGCTGAAATTTGCGAATGATCCAATTCAACCTGTGAGGTTACCCAAAGATTTTCGCTTTTTGGATCATAAGTAATTCCACCCGCATGAGGCATCCCTGGTAAAACCAAGGTTTTGATGTAACCACCTGTTTGCCGATCCATCACGTAGATTACCGAAAAATGACGATGATCATGGCTGTAAGCGCTGATAAAGACGTACCGATCCGCCACTGCCACACCTTGAGGATCCATATCCGTACTGGTAGATACCTGTTGATTGATATCTAAAGTTTTAGTCTGAACTAAGCCAGGAATGATGTACGTACGGGGCTGGTCAAGATTCTCGCTTTCATAAACTGCTTGGTATAGTTTAGGATATTTTTTTATCTGTTGTTTTTGCTGGGAATCGGTATAAACTGCTGGCGAAATGCTCGTGCCATTTTTTAGTTCAAGTGAATCCGGATCACTGCAGCTGCCTAAAATTACCAGCAAAAAACTCAACGTAAATAGTGCCAATCCTTTTTTCATCGTTTTTTCCTCTAGTCTCAGTTTTCTTCATGGTAGCATGATTTTCGATGTTGCTTAACTGATATGCTTACAGTAGAGAGAAAAAAAGAGACTGAAATCAGCCTCCTTTAAAACTTCTTGAATGTTAACAAACCGACTACCGATTCTTTAGCCAGTTTTTTAGCACTGGAAACAACCTTTTTACTGTCGTTGATTTTTACGCCATCTAATACTTCTCCAACCTGTTGTGTAGTAAAGTTGATCGTTCGAACTACACCGTCCTTGGTTTGTTCAACCACTTCACCTAAATCTTCCAGTCCATCATCTCGACGAATTCTTTGTTTACCAATCGTACCTACTGCAGTATTAGCCATCCCATCCAATGTTTGACCGACTACTTTACCTACTGCTTTGTTCCGCTCAAAAACATCTTTACTAATTTCTCTTAGATCATCACTATCCGTTAGTTCCGCTGCAATATTCGTTACACCGCTGATTATCCCACCGCGCACGGCTCCAACTGCTTCACCAATTTCTTTAAAAAATGCCATAATAAGACCTTCTTTTTCTTTTCCTTTAGTATACCACCTGTTGAGAGTTTTGGGAAAGTGTGGAAAAATAGCCAACAGAAATAAGCGAACCATTTTCTCGAATGGTCCGCTTATTCTTATTTATTTAATTGAACCACTCTATTTACCAAGTTTTCTGCAGTTAAGCCATAATGCTCTTTTAGCAGCTTGGGATCCCCGGATTGACCAAAACAGTCTTTCACTCCAATTTTTACGACATTGGCTGGATGGTACTCAGCCAGAAATTCTGCCACTGCACTACCTAACCCGCCAATAATACTGTGCTCTTCTGCTGTAATAATCCATGGCGTTTCCCTAGCAGCTTGCAAAACTAATTCTTCGTCTAAAGGTTTGATAGTTGAGAAGTTTAATACTCGTACTTTAATTCTTTGTTTTTCTAAAATTTTTGCAGCTTCTAGAGCTTCTTGTACCATCAGTCCGGTTGCTATAATTGTTCCGTCTGCCCCCTCCGTCAAGGTTTCCCCCTTCCCGATATCGAAAACAGGTTTGGTCTGGTGAACTCGTTGTACGGCCAGCCGACCCAATCGTAGATAAACCGGTCCATTTTGAGCCAAAATAGCATCAATCGCTGCTTCTGTTTCCAAATCATCCGCAGGGTTTAAAATCGTCATCCCAGGAATCACCCGCATCAATGCCAAATCTTCAATTGCTTGATGAGACCCGCCATCTTCACCAACAGTAATTCCAGCATGGGTAGCGGCAATAACCACATTTAACTTTTGATAGGCGACCGCATTTCTAATTTGTTCGTAGGCTCTGCCCGCAGGAAAAATTTATAATCGTAATTCAGTAGATCATAAGATACTAAATTTCTTACTGTATATTTTTTAATACCGCCTTTTTTATCAGGAATAAAAACTAGCTAGAAAGACTCTGAGTTGACTCAGTTTCTTCTAGCTAGTTTTATCTACATCTCTGCCAATGAAATTAAACGAATTTTTTTCTCTCTTGCAAATTCCTTCACTTGCTTAGTGAAACCTCTTTTGGAGAATAAAAACAATTCTTTAGTAGCGTATGGAAAATATTTACTATGCTCTATCAGTTGTTCAGCTGCTGGCAAATCAATTTTTTCATTTCGCCAGTAGCAATCACCTAGTAACAAATCTTCTTCTTCAGTACCCAGTCCAACCACATTGACTTTTTGCTGTTGAACATTTTTATTTTTTCCAGTGGACGGATTCCCCCACCAAGAACCCACTTCAGTGAGTGAAATGGCCATCCGCTCACTTCCGTTTTTCTCTACCAGCCAGCTGCGACAATAATCTTCAAAAGTTTTTGAAGTAAACTGCAAAATATCCTCGGCAATGTATTTCCAGATCAACTCTGTCCGTTCAGTTTCAATAAACTGCTTGTATTTAGGAACATAACGGTACCAGAAACGGAATAAGCCATCCGAGATCACATAAATTGGCTTGTTTTTTCCAATTTCAGTTAATGCCGTTCTTTTCTCAACTATTTCTAAGTCAATCAGTGTTTCCAAATACTTAGTTAACGGTCCAGATTCAATACCAGTTCTATTGACAATTTCTCTAACCTCAGTTGCACCTGCAGCAATAGCGGTAATAATATCATTGTAACGATTTGGTGTTCGCAACTCCTGCATTAACAAGTTGCTAGGCTCTTCGTATAAGAAAGTATTTTTACGCAACACATTGGTTAAAATATTTTCCTTCAAAGATAAGCTGTCATTAAACATTTCAAGATAAAAGGGAATGCCTCCTGTTAACCCATAAATAGTCATAAAAACTTCCTTAGGGATTCTCGCTAGGAGCGTATGAGCCTCAGTAAAAGTTAATGGCAACAGGTTTATTTGTCCAGTGATTTTTTCATTAAGAGGGCTCTTGCTACCTAAAACTTGTTCCTTCATAAAGGAAACCTGTGATCCAGTTAGAATCACTAGCAAATTACCACTATTCTGATAAGATTTTTTAATGATTTCTAGTAGCTCTTCAGCAAGTCCTTCATTTGATTTCGCTAAATGAGGGTAGTCATCAATAACAAAGACAACTGGTTCATCCGAAGCCTGGGCAAGCTTAGCTACTGCATCAAAAGCTGCCATAAAAGTAGCAAAATTTTTAGTTGAATCATCTGGTTCAGTTAAGTCATTGATTGCTTGACTCAAATTAGCAAGATTAATGGCTGGCCCAAATTGATCCGCTGTAAAGAAAATGGTCTGTTTACCTTGAACAAACTCTTCCAATAGCCGGGATTTTCCGATCCGCCGTCGACCATACATTGCAACGAATTCAAACTGTTCACTGGCTAATCGTTCCTCCAGTTCTACAAGCTCCTGCTTTCTTCCTACAAACATCACTTCACCTCATCTATTTGATTTGCATTTAGTATATCATAAACTACTGAATTACGATCTACCGAGGAATAGCTTTTTAGTTAACACCAAAAAGACCCAGAGCTGTTATACTCTGAGTCGATATTTTACTCCTTAATTCTTATTCCGCTATTTCCTTCAATAGCTTGTTGCCAAAAGCACATTATCCTTTTGAGTGTACTGTAACACTAGCTGCCAAGCATCTTTGATAATAATTATTTTAGTCAGGGTGACCTCGGCCTGGGAATTTAGACACAGCGATTTAAAAAACTCCCAAAAGAAGCCAGAAGTAGAACTTTTGTATTTTAGGAACAAATACATTCTTGCATTTATAGCACTCGTTAAATTTCTTGAAAACAAATCTTTCTATGACTGTTAATCTCTCTTCTTATATTTCGATTGTTCTGCTCTTAATAATAGAAGACTGACCAACTACCATAGATTCACTTCCTTTATTCTGTTAAAAGATCTCTTATCTTAATTTTTATTGTGCTCATCTGTTTTATTTTGAGCCATAAGCTCTTGTA
Source organism: Enterococcus sp. AZ163 (assembly GCF_050498925.1). NCBI lineage: Bacteria > Bacillati > Bacillota > Bacilli > Lactobacillales > Enterococcaceae > Enterococcus > Enterococcus sp. AZ163. The sequence continues at coordinate 287,014 of NZ_JBIPAO010000003.1, read as the reverse complement.
AGATCTCAACTTGCAGCTTTTGCAAGTCAAGAATATGCTGCCATTTAGTTGACATCAGATAATCAAGTTTCTCGTGAAGCAAATGTATTTCTACTTCCGCTTTGACATTGACTTGATAATCATTGTCTGCCTCTACCCGGTCACGATCGGCCTGACGATTTTGGCTCATCAAAATAATAGGGGCTTGAATTGCCGCTAAACAAGAGAGTGCCAAATTTAACAGTATGAAAGGAAATTTGTCGAATGGTTGAAAAAACAAAGGCAGCGTATTCAAAACAATCCATATTGCTAAGATAAGTAGAAATATAATGATGAATGGCCAGCTGCCTCCAAATTTAGCGATACCATCCGCAAGTTTTTGCCCTCTTGTTTCTTTAGTTTTCAAGGCATCATTGACGTTTTGAATGTGGACTTGCTCATTACGAATCTTATGCTTTAATTCATGGTCAAATTGATTCGTAATGTGAATTTCTTGGATCAATAATTGATTGATATACTGGAAACGATAATTTAACAAATTTTGATAGGAAAGTTTTGATTCTTGATTCATCTCTGGTGTCTGCTGCATTATAAACGCTTGAAGGTCACTTTCTAATTCCTTAATCTGAACTGTTTTCTTCGTTTGATCTGTCATAGCTATCACCTTTTTTTCTTTTTATGATAGCATGTTTTTTCTCTGTTGCTCTTTAATATGCCTATACTCTCCTTTATACTTTTGCCTCTAAACATCCCTTGGCTTCTTTTTCTGTTGTCTCATTTCTCCAGCTATAAATGGCAGTACTAAAGTATGACTATTAAAACCAATCACACTAGCTATCAGCTTCATAAATGACTTGTGTTAAAATCATTGCTGTAGATAATGCAGTATTTAAACAAATATAAACTATAAAGCAGGAGATTCTTTACTATTATTTTGCATCTATCTTCATTTTAATTGTCACGTTAAAAAAGGAGTTAAATCCTTACAGGTACGAAAAGTACCTCCAGTTTTAGAAACTAGAGGTACTCTTCTGAGAGAATATATAAAAAGGAAAAAAACAAAATTGGTAGTGATAAACGAAAATGACTAATTAGCTGCGGAGTTATTCCCCTTTTGCTTCTGCACTTTTGGTTTCACTCTGTATTTATAGTTTAACTTATTCTATATTCCTTTTGGGTTCTTTTTTTTTAAGATGCTTCAAAATACTCAATATATTTCAGGAGTAGCAACTATTCGGTTTATTCCTGCAGCTAAGAGATCCATAGAAGCGATCCACAGAAAAATAGCTGACCTGAACTCAAATTTTTGATAATCGTAAATACTGTAGCGCACAAAAAGCCTAGGCTGCATTTTGGGGATACAGCCTAGGCTTTTTATACTCTTAAATTTTCATCAATAATAGTACCCTCAACCACACGGTTAGTATCCCCGATCAAAAAGAGATTCTCACCTTCGACATTAACTTGAAGTTGGCCACCTAATACTTCTACCTTTACTGGATTATCCGGCGTCAGGCCCTTTTTTTTTAGAACATAAGCAGTTGAGCCTGTTCCTGTTCCACACGCCAAAGTGAAATCTTCAACCCCACGCTCATAGGTTCGTTCAACTATATGTCCATCTCGTAAAAGATCGTAAAAGTTTACATTGGCACCTTTCTCAAATGATGGGTGATTGCGCAGCTCACGACCCAAATCAAGGATCGTCTCCAATTGAGTCATAGCTAAATCAGGATAATGTACGACTAAATGTGGAATTCCTGGATTGCCAAGCTCCACATAATCTACTGTCAAATCTCGACCATCTATCTGCAAAACTAAGTCCTGCTTAAACACGGTCGGTGAATTCAACTGTACCCGGTAAATCCGCTCAGACAAACGTTGTGCTGGTACGTCTCCCGCGATTGATTCGATTACCATTTCTTCTGACGCTAAGCCAGTCTCGTAGGCAAATCGGGCAACACAACGGGCACCGTTTCCACACATTTCCGCTTCCGAACCATCAGAATTGTAATAACGAGCATAAAAATCACCAGCGCTTTTTGCTGTTTCAATGGCGATCAATGTATCTGCCCCTACCGAAACTCGACGTTCACATGTTTGTTTTGCCAATCGGCTTAATTGTTCGCCAGTTAAATTCAGTTCAATATTGTTAACCACAATAAAATCATTACCAGCACCTTGCATTTTGTTAAAAGGTATTCTCATAAGTTGCTCCTAGCATGCTTATTTCAGTGATTCCGGAATTACTTCGTTTTGGATCATTTGCTCTAAGGTTTGACGTTTTACAATTAAATCAGCCTGGCCGTCCTTCACTAAGACTACCGCGGGAATTGCTAGTTTGTTGTAATTGCTGGCCATTGAGTAGCCATATGCACCAGTTGAGAAGGTTGCAAAAATATCCTCCGTTTCAACTGCTGGCAACTCAATATCCTTTACCAAGATATCTGTACTTTCGCAGGCTTTACCAGAAACCGTTACTGTTTCTGCCACAGCTTGATCTGCTTTGTTTGCTAATATTCCCGTATATTTTGCTTCGTAAAGACCCGGGCGAATATTATCCGTCATCCCACCATCTATACTGACATATTTACGAATTCCTGGCAATTCTTTGATCGCTCCAATCGTATGCAAAGAAATTCCAGCCTCAGCTACTATGCTGCGACCTGGTTCAATCACAACGGCTGGCTGCGGGTAGTTTTCTTTTTCACAGAACGCTAACAATTTATCCATCATCGGAGCTAAGAAATAAGCAAAGGGCTGACGAATATCTTCATCGGTATAGCGTACACCAAAGCCGCCACCAAAATTCAATTCACTGATTTCGTAATCAAATCGTTCTTTCACCATTTTTACTAAGTCTAGTGCAATATCTACAGCGCCCAAATGAGCACTATTGTCAGACAACTGACTGCCTACATGAAAATGGAAGCCTAGGAAATTAATTCCCTCTGCGTTAATCGCTTTTTGCACTTGTGGGAATAAAATGTCTTCATTAATTGGAATACCAAACTTAGAATCTTTTTGACCAGTCGAAATAAAGGAATGAGTTTCCACATTCACTTCTGGAGTAATCCGGAACAAAACATTAACGGTTTTATTTTTTTCTTGCGCCAAAGCTGAAATCGTATCTACTTCTTGTAGGCTGTCTACGATAATCCGGCCAATCCCATTGTCGATAGCCATTTCTAGCTCAGCCAGTGATTTATTGTTGCCGTTGATTTCGATTTTTTCTACTGGAAATCCAGCTTGTAACGCTGTATGCAACTCACCATCAGAAAGAACTTCCAATGAGAAGCCTTGCTTTTCGATAATTTTCAGCATCGCCATGGTTGAAAAAGCTTTACTGGCATAGGCAACTCGAACCCTATCGTATTTATTAACAAAGTCTCGACGCAATTCCTGGCAGCGTTCTTCAATAATACTTTGTGAGAAAACGTAAAGTGGCGTACCGTAAATTTTTGCTAATTCTACCGTGTCACAGCCATCCCAAAATAAATGTCCATTTTTTACTGTCATTTCCATATTATTCCCCCTCGTTCAATGCGTCGATTAAGTTTACAAACGTTTGAATTCCTAATAATAAGTGCTTTTCATCAAATTTCATTTTTCCGCTGTGTAAAGGATATGTGTATCCTTTTTCTTCATCACGGATACCCAAGAAGAAGAACATTCCCGGCATAACGGTTTGATACATTGAGAAATCTTCCGCAATTAAATATGGCGGTGTTTCCACATAATAATCAGTTGCAACTTTTTCCAAGGCTTCCACCATACGAGGATTGTTATCCACCACTCGATACATATGATTGAAAATAACTTCCGCTTCACAACCATAACCTTTAGCAATCTCCGAAGCAATTAGATCAATCCGTCGAACGACTTCATCGTAAACCTTATCATCAAAAGCTCGCATCGTACCATGTAAAGTGACCTCTTGAGCGATAATATTCATCGCTTCTCCACCATGAATGGTTCCAAAAGTTAAAACAACATTATCTAATGGGCTGATGTTACGGGCTAAAATACTGGATAATCCGGAAATAATTCCACCAGTTGCCACGATTGCATCTTCTCCTTGCTGTGGTTGAGCGCCGTGAGAACTTAGTCCCTTAACAATAATCGTCACTTCGGCGTTGCGCGCCATCATCGGTCCTGGACGACAAGAAATTTTACCCGCGGGCAAATCTGGAAAAACATGTAGTCCCACAATTTCTTCTACACCTAACTCTTGTAAAATCCCTGTATCTACGATTAACTGAGCGCCACCTGGTCCTTCCTCAGCTGGTTGAAAAACCAAAACAATTGTTCCTCGAACTTTTTCCGGGTGATTTGTTAAATAGCCTGCAAACCCTAACAGAGTTGACATATGACCATCGTGTCCACAAGCATGCATTTTTCCTGATGTTTTTGAAGCAAAATCATAGCCTGTTTGTTCCTCTACCGGCAAGGCATCGATATCTGAACGATAAGCTATTGTCTTACCTGGTCGTTCACTCCGGATTACCGCAATCGTTCCTGTGTTAACCACTTCATAGATTTCTGTAATGCCAAAAGAAGCCAGCTTCTCACGAATATAGTTAGCTGTCTGAAATTCTTCTAAACCTAATTCGGGAATTTGATGTAGGTCTCGGCGCATCTTAGTGACTAATTCTTCTAATTCTTGTATCTCAAGCTCAATCATCGTATCATCCTTCATCAGTGAAATTATTCTGTTTATTCGATTAAAATAGTATTGACAGTTTCTAATATTATAGTACAAATGCGCAGATTGTCTAGTGAAGGTGAATATCTTTTTGCCTTCTTTAAACTAAACACGTCAAAAAGGCAAACATTGAGACAAAAGTTCTTCTCAAGTTTGCCTTTTTTCTTTTACTTTCAAAAGAAGCTAATGAATACTTCTATTATATAAGCACAAAACTAAACCCTCATTGCAGTTTCGTAAGCTGCCCAAATTGCATCCATTACATTAGTCGGCTTCTTAGCATCACCAATCAAATGTACATGTTCACCTTTGACTGCTTTATATAGTCGATCGTCTGGTAGATAGCCCACTGAAACCACAATATCATCCGCCGGAATTTCATGGGGTTTCGGCATGCCTTGAACTCCAAGAGCAAACATGTGCTGTGCACGATTGGCCACGTTAGGATAGTTTTTGACCATTTCGGTCACATAGGCAATGTCGTTTTCGTATTTATCAACAACCGCATTTTTTATGACCGTTACTTTATAGTACTCCAAAAGCTCCATCATCATATTATAGTTAGCTGCCGATAAACCAAATGCGTTTATAATGGTTTCGCTAGCTTCAATGATAGTTACCTTTTTACCTTTGCGAGCCAAATCATAGGCAATTTCACAACCGGTCAAACCTCCGCCAACAATTACTACGTTTTCTCCAGTAATTTCTTTGTGACGCAGGGCATCAATTGCGTAGGCTACATGTTCACTCTCGAAGCCCGGGATAGGCAATTTTCTTTCATTGGCACCCGTGGCAACAAAAATTTCATCATACCCTTTGGTCATAGCTTCGGTAACTTCGGTGTTCATTTGCACATTGATAGTTAAATCCTTCATTTGTTTCTTGTACCATTCGAGTAACTGCCGATCATCTTCTTTGAAATCTGGTGTTGCTGCTGCTACAAATACACCACCTAGTTGATCGGTTTTTTCCAAGAGATCTACTTGATGACCGCGAATGGCCGCTACCCGAGCAGCTTCCATTCCGCCGATTCCCCCACCGACTACTAAAACTTTCTTAGGTGTTTCAGCAGGTGTCAAAGCAAAACTTTTTTCACGACCGCAGGCAGGATTCACTGCACAGGAAATATCTTTGCCTTGGAATATTCGACCTAAACAGCCTTGATGACAGTAGATACATGGTCGAATATCTGCTAAACGATCTTCCGCAAATTTGTTCACAATTTCTGGATCAGCTAACAAAGGTCGTCCCATACCCATCATGTCTAATTTGCCTTCTTCGATTACCCGGTTAGCTAATTCTGGATTATCAAAGCGTCCAGCACACACAATCGGAATATCTACTACATCTTTTAATTTCATGACATCTTCTAGATTACAGGCTTTCGGCATATACATTGGTGGATGTGCCCAGAACCACGAATCATAGCTTCCGTTATCGCAGTTCAGCATATCATAGCCAAATTCCTCCAGCTTTTTCGCCACAACAAAGGACTCTTCATAGTCACGACCTTTTTCTTCAAATTTTTCACCTGGAATTGCACCTCGGTTAAAATCTTTGATATAGCTTTTCACACTATATCGCATGGATACTGGAAAATCTACACCGCATTTTTCCTTAATTGCTTCTACAATTTCTTTAATAATTCGCAAACGATTTTCTAAAGAACCACCATATTCGTCAGTCCGACGGTTAAAGAAGGAAATAACAAATTGATCAAGAAGGTATCCTTCATGAACCGCATGAATTTCCACACCATCTCCGCCGGCATCCTGAACCAGCTTCGCACCTTCCGCAAAATTCTTCACGTATTGATTAATTTCATCCTTGGTCATTCCGATATCCATCTTGGTTGGATCCCAAACATTTTGAATCGGTGCTGGAGCCGGTGTAATACCCGTTAAGCCATGATTAGCCCGACCTGTTAAAGCAGTCAACTGAACAAAAACTTTACCGCCGGCTGCATGAACCCCTTCGGTCAAATACTTCATGTCCTTCACATAACCTTCAGGATTACTTAGAATACAAAAACCCATGTTGTCAACAACTGGCATCAATCCGGTAATAATCAGCCCAGTACCACCCTTGGCGCGCTCAATCTAGTAATCTGCACCGTCTTTAGTGTACGCGACGGTGTCCATGTTCAACAAACGTGGAGAAAATACTCCCATCGGCATCATAGCAATTCGATTCGGCAGCTCCACCGATCCTACTTTCAATGGCGAAAAGAGTGCTTGATACTTTGTTTCCATAACGTTTCCTCCTCTTACATTTTTTAAGGCAATCGAACTTTCCTGACAAAAAACGCTTGTGAAAAACCTATCATGCTTTATACTTTAAGTATACGATCCTATTGTAAAAAGACTATCACTTTTACGCAGTTGCCCTATAAGAATCACGCGAGAGGAGCAAGTATCCATGGAACATAAGTGTCAACGCTTTTTAAAAGCGCAAGATTATTCAAAAGGACTGGCTCATTTGAATTTTCGCTATACTATTAAAAGTCCAGCTGCTGACAGCTTGACCGTTTCTCGTATCCACCAACTGGATGATGCGATTTTAACCTATAGTGTTGTTGATTGTTCAAAAGGTATTTTCTCTCGGATTCCTGATACTCCGCAAGAGTATTTAGCATTACGATTTATCCGCCATGGATATGAAGTTCATACTGACGATAACAAGAAAAATATCTTGAAGGATTATAGTATCGGTATTTTTGATTTAAACACTATCAGCATCTATGATCGCCAACGACCAACTGAAGGAATTAACTTGTTCATTGAAAAAAACGGTTATACCCGAAATTTACTTAATCCGATTACTACCAGTGTGGTTTTGGATTGCTCAAATGGTCTTGCTCGCTTTTTACTTGAAAGCATGTTTATCTTTGAACAACAGTTTAACCATATTTCAATGGAAGAAAATAGATTAATTTTACATCATTTTCTTACTCTGTTGAGAGACTGGTTAGGTCAAAAGAAATCCTACTCTACAGAGGAACTGCTTTTGAATCAAGCTGCAGATTATATTCGTTCCTATCTATGGGATGCAACATTATCGCTGGAAAGAACGGCACAGGCTTGCCAAATATCGACTCGCACTTTGCAAAAGGGCTTCCAAACTGCTAGATTATCCTTCAGCGGTTACGTAAAAGATGCCCGCTTAGCCTTAGCTGCTGTCAAACTATTTCAGTCTAATCAACCTGCTACGTCGATCGCTTTTCAATGCGGCTTCAATAATTCCGCCTACTTCAGCAAATGCTTTAAAGAGAAATACCAGCAGTCTCCTTTGCAATATCGACGAAAGATGCAGTCACTTTTAGATCAAAAGAACTTTGTCTCTAGCGATTGTCCGTTACTCAATTGAACCTCAATCAATACTTTCCCATCCTCGTTAATGAAGGTTTGGGAAAGCTTTTTTATTGCTTTCTCCTCTCTGATTATCGATCCTTTCCCTTTTCCTGACGAGTGCAAACATCTTTTGTTTAGCATATGCTTTTACCAAACCTCTCTTAGTGTGTAAAGGCTGCTAGTTGTAAATAAAAACGAGCCAATCACCTAAGTGAAAAAGCTCGTAGTGGATTGCTATTCCTTTTTTTAATTATATAGAATTTATGTTACCCCGTAATCAATTAAAAAGATGCTGTATATTTTTTCAACTGCGGAAGCTTAATAAACCAAGCAACTACTAAACAAGAAACAATTTTATCGACAATATTTCCAGCGACTGCTCCCCAATAAGTAGCACTAATCATCTCTTTACCAGAAGCTCTTAAAGCTAAAATAACAATATCAGTTCCTGATCCTGTAAAACCGCCAAATAAAGCTAACCGAATTGGAGCACCGATCATAGGACAAATAATTGCCAACAACACACCCGCAATCAAGGCCTGTTTGTAACAGAAGCCTTTTTTGGCCACTAGAGCAACCACAATAGCTACCGCAACATTTACTAAAGCAAAGGGAATCGACAAAGGGCCGCTAATTAGACCCATTAGTAGATTTGTCGTTACACCCGTCAGAATTCCATATTTCATCCCAAAGTTAGCCGCGATAAAAATTGTTCCCATCGTGTCTAAAAACAGTAAAGGAATTTTTAACATAGATACCGCTTCTCCCAATACTACATTTAATACTACCGCAATGGCACACATTGCTAAAACTTTCGTGGTATTTTTCAATTTATTAACCTCTTTCCATAAATTGAGCTAACAGCCCAGTCATGTTCTCTTGATGATCTTCGCTGTACCAAACGGGCACCTCAAAAAAGTCTGAGGAAACAGCGAACACCTCACACAATGAAAAAAATTCTTCCATTAAAACACCCCGCTGATCAGTAATTGAGCAGTTAGGGCTTTCATTAATACCAATTATTCCCAGGTACTCATAGCCTTCTTGTTGATAAGCCTGAATTTGCTGGAGGATTGGCAATAACAGATCGCGGCAAATCTTGCGATAATTCGGAATTTGAGCGTATTCTTCATAGGTCATCGGTGGTCGATTAGCCCCCAGTGTTATGAATTCAGGACAAGGCAATTGAATCATCGCAACCCCCTGCTTAAGCAGTTCAAGAGCGAAAGGAAATGCTCCACTAGCCCGTTCCCATCCATGAATTACAGCATTTTGATTCAAAATACAATGAGAAACCGCTACTAATTTCTTGCTTGGTTGATTCATTTTTTCATCCATTTCTATTTACCTTGCTTTATCCAACTGAAGGAGAGGTCTTTTCACGACAAACAAAAACTCATTCAGCTTGAAAAACAGGCAATCTATTCTCTTAGAAACTCTAAGTTTTGCTTTTTCTCAAACTCAAGAATAATTTCTATACATCGCAGTCCTCCCCTTTCTATATGAAGACAAATCTTTGATGATGACATGATTAACTCACATGTGCTTGTATTCACAAAAAAATCTTTTCTTCGTGGAAAGACGTCTCTGATCTGATTATAGCGAGTATACACTCCCTGTCAAACCACCTTTTGGACAATCTCTTTTTCCTTGTATAAAAGATGCTTTTCAATGTGAATTTCTTGAGTTTTTATTCATTTGCGAAAAAAGGATTAGAAAACGAATAGACAGGTTCTAATGATTTGGTATATAATTCGAATAATTAAAGGATTATCTATTGGTTTTTCAAGCTTTTTCATCCTTTTAAATCACAAACAAAGGAGTGTTTTATTTGAGCATCTTTGAAGGTACAGCAGTCGCTCTCGTTACACCAATGAAAGAAGACTGTGCAGTTGATTATAAACGCTTAGACGAGTTAGTGGAATGGCAAATTAATGAGGGTACTGATGCGATTGTCGCCTGTGGTACTACAGGTGAAGCATCCACATTAGCTAATCATGAACATATCAGTGTTATTGAGGCCGTTGTGAAAAAAGCAGCTGGTCGGGTACCGATTATTGCCGGTACGGGCGTAAATGACACCAACCACGCCATCGAACTATCTACTGGGGCAGAAAGTGTAGGCGCCGATGCTTTATTAATCGTAACTCCTTACTATAATAAAGCCTCAGATACTGGCTTATTTTTACACTACGAGAAAATCGCACAAAGTGTAAAACTGCCAATTATTTTGTATTCAGTACAGTCACGTACTAATATGAATTTGACTCCTGCAATGGTAGAAAAATTAATTACTATCCCTAATATCGTTGGTATTAAGGAAGCCAGCGGCGATATTTCGCAAATTGCTGACATTTGTCGCTTAGCTTCCGACAATTTTACTGTCTACTCTGGCAATGACGATCAGGTTCTGCCATTGATGGCTTTAGGCGGAAAAGGAATTATTTCAACTATCGCTAATATTGCACCAAGACAGACTCACGAATTAGCACAGGCTGTGTTAGATGGCAACTATGATTTAGCTAGAGAGTTGCAGCTCGCTCAATTGCCGTTAATTCATTCTTTATTCTGTGAAGTAAACCCAATTCCGGTAAAAACAGCCGTTGGTTTGCTAGGCAAAATTGATCCAAACTTCCGTCTGCCTCTAAGTGAAGCGCAGCCAGAAACGGTTGAACGCTTGAAGAAAGAAATGACAGCATACGGCTTGGAGGTTCAAGCATGATCAAGGTCATTTTGAACGGTGCCAATGGCCGCATGGGGAAAGTTCTACAGGAAATGATCACCAACGAAACAGACATGCAGGTTGTTGCCGGTGTCGATCGTGAGGCCTTTTCGGCGGAATTCCCTACTTTTCAAACCATGGCTGACTGTGATGTAGCAGCTGACGTAGTGATCGATTTCTCACACTACACTGCTACACCAGCTGTGTTGGCGTATTGTGTTGAAAAACAACTGCCAGTTGTGATTGCTACTACTGGTTTAGATGAAGAAACTAAACAACAGCTATTGGCTGCCAGCAAAAAAACAGCTGTCTTCTTTTCGGCTAACATGTCGATCGGAATTAACCTGTTGGCTAAGGCGATTCGCGAAATCACACCTTTGTTAGAGGATGATTTCAACATGGAAATTATTGAGAAGCACCATAACCAAAAGAAAGATTCTCCGAGCGGAACTGCACTGCTTTTAGCTGATGCAGTCAATGATGCAGTGAAGGAAAAGAAAACTTATATTTATGGTCGCCATGGTAATGATCTGACCAACCCGCTGTCCGAACTTGGTATTCATGCTGTTCGCGGTGGTACGATCCCTGGAGAGCATACTGTATTATATGCTGGACCAGATGAAGTAATTGAGTTAAACCACTTAGCTCTTTCCCGCAACATTTTTGCTAACGGTGCGGTGAAAGCAGCCAAATATGTCAGTCAGAAACCTGCTGGCTTATATGACATGGAACAACTAATTGACGAGAAATGAGGATTTACACATGACCCAAGAGAAGTTAACCGATCCATATGAGATCGCTAAATATATTAAAAATGCAGAAAAAATGTCACCGGTTAAAGCTTACGTCCAAGGCGACTTGGCTGGCGTTAAAAGTGACAAGGTAAAAATTTTCGGTCAAGGACACTCTTGGATCTGGATTGGTAATGCCCAAGAAGTAACAGCATTGTTGGAACAACAAGCAGATCGTATTTTGGAAAGTCATGTTGAAAATGATCGCCGCAATTCCGCTATTCCAATGCTTGATTTTACTAAAGTAAATGCTCGGATTGAACCCGGCGCAATGATCCGCGACCGGGTGGAGATTGGCGATAACGCAGTAATTATGATGGGAGCCATCATTAATATCGGCGCTGAAGTCGGCGAAGGAACCATGATCGATATGGGAGCCATCTTAGGTGCTCGTGCAACCGTTGGAAAACACGCACACATTGGAGCAGGTGCAGTTCTGGCTGGTGTTCTTGAGCCGCCTAGTGCTACTCCGGTTATTGTTGAAGATAACGTATTAGTTGGTGCCAATGCAGTAGTATTGGAAGGCGTGCGTGTCGGTAAAGATGCGGTGGTAGCTGCAGGAGCCATTGTAACTGAAGATGTTCCAGCTGGAGCTGTTGTTGCTGGTTCACCCGCACGTGTTATCAAAATGAAGGACGAAAAAACGGCTGGAAAAACCGAATTTTTGGATGACCTTCGCAAATAGATTTTTTATGCGCATCTTGTTAAAGGTGCGCATTTTTCTATCATAAAAGGAGGTTTGCAGTACCCTTGAAAAAAGTAATTGTCTTTGCCCCGGCCACCTTTAACTTAGCTGAGACTACTCGGATGATTGAAGTTGCTAAACAGCTGAAAAAAAGCTGTGACTGTCACTTTTTTGGTTTTTCACCAACATATGCTCCACTAATTAGTCAAAACGGTTTTGATTTTTCCCTGCTTTCCCCAATCTTAACCAAAAAACAGGAGCAGCAGATTATGGACCTAGATCAAATGAAATCTGTGAAAAATCCTTTTACGAAGGAGTTAGTTGCTTCCCGAGTTAACAGTGAATTGAGCTACCTTGCTGATAAACGCCCCGCCGCAATTATTACCGGAACCAATGTCACGATTTTTCTTAGTGCTCGGATTGCCAAAATTCCTTTGGTTTATGTTAAACCCTATGCTATGTCGCGGCCGCAGCTGGAAAATGACCGACAATCCTTACTGGACATTTTTTTATTGAAGGTTAAATGGCAGCCGAAAGCTTTTAGGGCGGTGGCCAGAGAGCATCAGCTGTCGCTGCCAAAGTATAGTATTGACTTGTTAGATGGGGATGAAAATCTAATTACCACATTTCGTGAGTTTACCAGCTGGCAAAAGTATCCCCAAAACTATCATAATGTTGGACCGATTTTTGCTCAATTGGGAGATTCGCTACCTGATAATTTACAGAATACCTTATTGGCGGCACAACAAGAAAATAGACCGATTGTTTATTTTGCATTAGGCAGCTCGGGAAATTCAGATTTAGCCTTGAATATTTTAAACGTTCTTCGCGAATTAAATTTTTTAGTGGTAGCACCGATCAAACAATACCTTTCTGAAAAAGCGATCGCTGAATTTCAAGAATCATCAATTATGATCACAGATCTGCTGCCAGCTCCCTTATTGGGTTCTTATTTAAGCTTCTCGATTATTCATGGCGGTGAAGGAACCGTTCAAACAGCCTGTCTGTCAGGTAAACCCTTCATCGGTTTCGGTCTTCAACAGGAGCAGGTCATGAATCTCAAATACTGCGAACACTATGGCAATGCCATTCGCTTGAAGCCTAAACCATTTTCCGAAACCAAACTGCGTCAAGCCATTGAGAGTATTCAAAGCGATGATTATCAGCACAAAGCACAACAATTAGCGGAAAATTTTCACGCAGATGGTGCTGTTAACGCCGCAAGGTTTATCAGTCAAAAGTATTTAGGCTAAAAATAATCACAAACAGGCAGCCAAATCACCTTAGACTTGGCTGCCTGTCATTCTTAAGTTTTCGGTTGATGCTTATACTGCATGGTCGCCTGAACTGCTTCCTGCCAACCAGCGTATAGATCATCGGTCCGCTCCTGAGCCATCTTCGGTTCAAAGCAAATACCATCTTCCTTGAACTTCTTGATTTCTTCAATATCCTCCCAGTAGCCAACTGCCAACCCTGCTAGATAAGCTACTCCTAATGCTGTAGTTTCTAAGAACGGTGCTCGTTCTACTGGTGTCTGTAAAATATCCGCCTGGAATTGCATCAGCAAATCATTCTTAGATGCTCCCCCATCCACCCGTAGTAATTTGATATCTGTGCCAGAATCCATCGCCATCGTTTTTACAACATCGGCAGTTTGATAAGCCAAGGACTCCAAGGTTGCCCGAATAAAATGTTCTTTAGTCACACCACGGGTTAAACCAAAGATTGCACCTCGTGCTTCTTGGTCCCAATAAGGCGCACCCAAACCAGTAAATGCCGGAACCATGTAAACATTGCCGCTATCCTCTACACGTTTCGCATAGTCTTCTGATTCTGGTGCTGTTTTGAACATGCGCAAACCGTCTCGCAACCACTGAATTGCTGAGCCGGCAACGAAAATACTTCCTTCTAACGCGTAGGTAATCTTCCCATCAATACCGTAGCCAATTGTTGTTAGCAATCCATTTCCCGATAGGATCGGTTCTTCACCAGCGTTCATAACAATAAAGGCACCAGTTCCATAAGTATTTTTAACCATCCCTTTTTCAAAGGCTAATTGGCCAACCAATGCGGCTTGCTGGTCACCTGCCATACCGGCAATCGGAACATTATTACCATAAAAATGGTAGTCTTCAGTATAACCATAAATTTCAGAGTTTGATTTTACTTCTGGCAGCATCACCTTCGGAATATCCAACAACTGCAGGATTTCTTCATCCCACTCTAACTTATAAATATTATAGAGCATGGTACGACCAGCATTGGTGTAATCAGTTACGTGAACTTTGCCTCCCGTTAACTTCCAAACCAACCAAGTATCGATGGTACCAAACAACAGCTCACCGTTTTTTGCTCGCTCCCGAGAACCGTCTACATGATCTAAAATCCATTTAACCTTAGTAGCTGAGAAATAAGAATCAATCAGTAATCCAGTTTTCTTCTGAATCATTTCTTGATGTCCTTCATCTTTTAACTCATCAGCAATCTTGCTAGTTTGTTTCGATTGCCAGACAATCGCCGGATAGATTGGCAATCCAGTTTCCTTATCCCAGACTACCGTTGTTTCCCGTTGATTCGTGATCCCAATTCCTTCTATTTGATCAGGCTTTAAACTGCCCTCAATCAAAGCTCCTGCAATTACTGATTGAACTGAATTCCATATCTCATTGGCATCGTGTTCCACCCACCCTGACTTAGGAAAATACTGCTTAAATTCTTTTTGCGACGAAGCGACTTCTTTTCCGGCCTTATCAAAAATGATCGCGCGTGAAGAAGTTGTTCCTTGGTCAATCGACATAATGTAAGATTCCATGCGTTCCGCTCCTTTATTTTGCTTTTTTATCACAGTAAAAGTTTCCAAAAAGTAAATTTACATCTTAAATATACCACAAAGAAAAACGCTTTCAAATGATGCAATTTTGTCCCTTTTTACACAATTGAAAATCAATTGAAACTTTCACATATACACAACCTTAATCTTTCGTTATACTTAAAAGAAATAAAATCGAAACGAGGTGCTTTTTTTGAAAAAGGACGCTAAATCGCCGTTAGTTGCTTTTTTTGGCGGAAAAACATCCTACTATTTAATCGGGCTGGTGGCTCTTTTATCAGTTACCGTCTACCTATTAAACAAGATTTCTTTCATTTTTCACCCATTGGTAGTTATTTTTACCACAATTTTGCCACCAATGATCTTTGCACTGCTGCTTTATTATTTGTTTAATCCAATTGTTAACTTTCTTAGTAAGAAAGGCCTGTCGCGTGGATTAAGCATCGGACTAAGCTATATCGTGATTTTAGGAGCTTTAGTAATTGGCGGCTTTCAGCTAGGACCAATTGTAGAACGCCAAGCCTCTGATTTATTTGAACAGCTTCCGGGATTCTTTAATGATTTTCAGGGAACAGTTCAAAATCTGTTAGATAATACACCCTTCGCTGCTCAATCAAACGAAGCTTTGAATTCAATTGATTCAATTGTGAAGGACTTTGCCAACTTTATTGCCAGTAATTGGCAAAAAGGAGCTCAAGGACTAGGCACGATCTTTTCAGCCGTTTCTAGTGTGGCCATTACTTTATTTACTGGACCGATTGTGGCCTTCTTCTTAATTAAGAATCCTCACAAGCTGTATCAATCATTTATTGCGATTGTACCGCCAAGGTTCCGTAAAGATGTGCAGGAATTGACGAAAATTGCTAATCAGCAGTTGGGAGCTTTCTTAAAGGGGCAAGTGATTGCTTCTCTTTTACTAGGAGCCATTTATTGGATAGTCTTTTTATTAATTGGCATGGAGTTCGCTACGGTCATTGCAATTGCAGCGGGTATCCTAAGCATTGTTCCCTACATCGGCGCCTTTTTAGCCTTTTTCCCAGGACTTTTTATTGCCTTTCAGGATTCAACCTTTATGGTAGTTAAATTCGTTATCGCCTGGTTCGCGGTCCAAATGCTCCATGGAGACTTAGTCGTTCCTCGAGTAATGGGTGATCGCCTGAAAATTCATCCAGTAACCATCCTAATTGTCTTGTTGGTTATGGGTGATTTACTTGGACTAGTTGGAGTAATCTTCGGGATACCAATTTATTCAATGATTAAGTTGTTAGTGGTCTTCACCTTCCGGAAGTTTAAACAGCGCTACAATCATTATTTCGGAGATAAAGGGACATATGAAAATACCGATTTCTCAGAAGATGATTACTTATAGTTGATTCTCAAGACCATTCTTTTGTAATTTTCAAACGGAAGTGCTAATTTAGAGGTAGTAAAAGAAACGGAGTGAAGGATCATGGAAAAATTTCTAAATAGTAAGTTAATCGAAGCAAAAAAAGAAGTTGAACGTCTAGAAGATCGCCGCAGCGAAAGCTTAGGCAACTCAATCAACTACATTGAAAACGAAATTCAAATCCAACGCTTATATGCTCAAGTTGAAGCTTACGAAATTGCTTTAGACGAAGCAAAAAAATAAGTAAGAAAATTCACGGTTCAAATGAACCGTGAATTTTTTACTTTATGTGGTTCTATTCAATTAATAAAGGTAAACCACAAAGAACATCAGCAATGCTCCTAATATAACAAACAAATGCCATATAACATGAGTAAATTTCTTGCTTTTCATGCTATAAAATAAAGAGCCAACTGAATAAGAAAGTCCCCCACCAACTAATAAAAGTAAACCTTTAATACCAATACTTTGATATAAGGTAGGTAAAGCGATAACTACTGCCCACCCCATTACGTTATATAATATCGTTGACATATTGGAAACACTGTTTCTTTTCGTCAAGGTCAAGCTCTTATAAATAATTCCGGTAATTGCCGCTAGCCAAATAACTACCAACAAAATAATTCCCAATGTCCCTTTGATACGAAGCAGACAAAATGGTGTATACGTGCCGGCAATTAGTAAAAAGATGGAGCAATGATCAAAGACCTGAAAAACTTTGCGCGCCTTAGTAAAGATCAAGCTATGATACATAGTAGAAGCAAAGAACAAGACAAACAAACATACACCGTAAATGGCAAAAGAAACATAGTCAATATTAGTAGATGCCTTTTGCAATAAGAAACCAACTCCTACTAAACTCAAAACAGCTGCAATTCCATGTGTTACAGCATTTAACACTTCATTTGCAATTAAATACTTGCGACTAAACTCTGCATTCATACAATTCACCTCAAATTATTTGTTGACAACATCATAACATGATTATAAAAATAATTCAATCTAGTTCCCAAAACTAGATTGAATTTCTTAACCAATGACAATTCCATCTTTAATTAGGCGATAGCCATAAATCAGCTTCTTTTCTTCCTTTATCAAATATAAATTGGCTTCTTTGTGACGATTCAGAATGTCAACAAACTCCTTCATCGTTAACGCAGGCTGTTTAAGATCTTTTCTAATTTCAATCTGGTCATCCGCTGTATCCAAATGCAATTCTTTTACTGGCTTTTCTCCAATATCAGCGTAAACATAAATCATTGTTGATAAGCTATTTAACTTGCCTGTTGTATCCACCTGCAGAGCGGCTAATAAATCTTTTGCTTTCATAGTAGTCTCCTTAATTGTTACTCTCTTCATTTTATTATACTGTTTTCTCTGTCAATGGTTAAAAAAAAGACCCTTTCAGGTCTAATAAAGTTCAGGACGCCGATCATGAAAAATCGGAATACCTCTTCGTACCTCTTCTATTAATGATAACTCAATCGTCGCTGAGCCAGTTGCTTCATTATCATCCAGTTCTAAAACAATTCGCCCTAACGGATCGACAATCATTGAATGTCCGCCAAATTGATTATCAGGGTCTGAACCGACACGATTTACACCGACAACAAAGGCTTGATTCTCGATTGCCCGAGCCTGCAAAAGCTTGCGCCAGGCTTCAATGCGCACTAGTGGCCATTGTGCTGGTACAACAAATAGTTGAGTCCCCGATTCGCTGGCCTGCTTGCGAAACCACTCAGGAAAGCGCAAATCGTAACAGATCACATTGGAAAGAACCGTCTCTGCCATGTTTACTGACAAACTACTATTACCAGCCGTCAAAAATTGTTCTTCCTTCATCAAACGAAAGAGATGGACTTTGTCATAGCTACCTAACAGCTCTCCTGCTGGCCCGTAAACAAAAGTAGTATTGTAATACTTATTTCCCCGTTTAAGGGCGACAGAACCGCCTACAAGGTAAATCTGATACTTTTTAGCCAGTTGTGACAGCATCTGCTGAGTTTGCCGGCCGTCTGTGTCCGCAATTTCAGCTAAGCGAGTTAAATCATAGCCCGTATTCCACATTTCCGGCAGCACCACTAAGCTGTGCGGAACAAGTTGAGCTGTTTCACACCACTGTTCCACATGGAACATATTAGCTTCTGGCTGACCGAATTGAATATCCAATTGCAGTAAGGTAATTCTCATGGTTAACTCCGATCTAGGCTTTTTGCGATAAAATTGCCTATCGACTGAACGATTTGGACTAAGATAATCAATAAAAGAATTGTACCATACATTACAGCAGGTTCATTCCGTAAAAAACCATATTGGTAAGCGATACTTCCTAATCCACCGGCACCCACTAAGCCAGCCATCGCTGTCGCACCAATCAAGCCGATCATGGCAATCGTCAAACCACGAATAATTCCGCCACGGGCTTCCCGCAGCAAAACAGTCTTAATGATATTGAAATTACTGATGCCCATGGACTGATAGGCTTCAATCACTCCTCCGTCCACTTCTAATAGTGAAGTTTCCACCAAGCGGGCCAAATAAGGTGCCGTGTACACAATCAACGGCAGCAGCACACCTCTGACACCAATGGTGGTTCCCATAATAAATTTGGTCACTGGCAAAATCAGAAAGAGCATAATAATAAATGGCAGTGATCGCAAAATATTAATTAGCCAGTTAGATACAGAGTACAACGCGTGACTGCTATTTAAGCCGCCCGGGCGCGTCAACACCAGTAGCACCCCTAGAGGAATGCCGACGATGATGGAAATGCCCAAACCGATCACTACCATGATCAATGTCTGTCCTAAGCCCTCTAAAATGACGGCTCCCCATTGTTCAAAAAATTGTGTCATGCTTGAACCTCCTCAATAAAAACGCCTTGTGATGCGATGTAGTCTTTGGCATTTTGGTAATCATCTTCACTGCCGCCAGCCAACTGAACCAACAGCTGTCCATGGCGTTGATCCTTTAAGTAACTAATATTTCCGCTTAAAATGTTCGGTGTTACTGTATAATCCTGCGCCACTTTGGCTAATACTGGCTCGGTGGCCTCGTCACCAATAAACTGCAGGTACAGCAGACGGCCAGTGCGCTTGTAGTGATTCAACACTTCCTCTGGCACATTATAATTTTCGTTAGCACCAATAAAGCGTTTAGTAGTGGTTTTTTTCGGTTGGGTAAAGACTTCAATCACCGGACCTTCTTCGATGATCTCTCCTTCCTCCATCACCGCCACCCGATCGCAAATGCGCTGAACCACATCAATTTCATGGGTAATCAGGAAAATGGTGATCCCCAACTCCTGATTGATCTCTAACAAAAGCTCCAAAATCGATTCGGTGGTTTCCGGATCAAGAGCGCTGGTAGCTTCATCCGAAAGCAAAATCTCCGGCTCATGGGCTAAAGCCCGGGCGATGGCTACCCGCTGTCTTTGACCGCCTGAAAGCTGCGCAGGATAATTATCTTTGCGATCCATCAACCCAACCAAAGTTAAGTACTTTTCTGCCCGCAGCTTGATTTCCTCATCTAGCACACCTTCCAGGCTTAACGGCTTGGCAATATTTTCATAAACTGTGGCAGTCGAAAGCAGATTGTAGCCCTGGAAAATCATGCCGATCTTCCTGCGCGCCAGCAGCAATTCCTTCTTAGTTAATTCGTTTAGATTGTGCTGATTGATCCAAACCTCGCCTTGGGTAGGCGGCTCCAAAAAGTTGATCATGCGAATCAAAGTTGACTTACCGGCTCCTGAATAGCCTACTACCCCAAAGATTTCGCCCTTCTTAATGGATAAATTAACTTCCTTCACTGCTTCAATTGTTTTATTTTTCTGTTGATAAGTTTTCGATACCTGCTTCAACTCAATCATCTGCTTATCCTCCTCACTAAAAGGCTGGTACAACCGAACCTTTGTATTTCTCTTCAATAAATTGTTTTGTTTCATCTGAATGGTAGTATTTTTCAATTTCCTTAACGACTGCATCGTCTTTGTTGCTGCTGCGAACCACAAATACATTCGGATACGGGTTGTCCACTAGCGGTTCATGATAAATTGAATCATCATTAATTGTCAAACCCGCACTGAAGGCAAAGTTAGTATTGATCACCGCCGCCGTAAGCTCACCTAATTGAGATGGAATCTGGGAAGCCTCCAGCTCCACAATATCGATGTTTCTTGGATTTTCTCCGACATCATTCTTAGTGGCTTGGACCTTAACGCCATCCTTCAAAGTGATTACACCTGCGTCCTGCAATAGTTTCAAGGCCCGATATTCATTGGTGGGATCATTCGGTACACCGACCTTGTCGCCGCTCTTCAATTCATCCAATTTCTTAATCTGTTCCGAATAAACTCCTAATGGAAAGGCCACCGTCTCAAAGACTTGCTCAATTTCATAGCTCTTATCCTTCACCTGCTGATCCAAAAACGGAATCGTCTGGTAGCTGTTGGCATCCAAATCACCGTCATTTAGGGCCGTATTCGGTGTATTGTAATCATCAAAGGCTTTAATATTAATGGTCAAACCATCTTCTTCCGCCTGCTTGGCTACCTCTTCTAAAATCTCTTGATGCGGGCCAGAGGTAACGCCGACAGTCACCTCTTTTTCATTTAAAGCTTCTGATTGGGCATTGCCGCCACCGCAGCCTGTCAGTAATAGTGCAGCTGTTGCGAATGTTCCTACTAATAATTTGTGCGTTTTTTTCATCATGAATTCCTCCTAATTTTAAGCTAAAAAAAACTCGTCCTTTTCTGCTTTAATGAGTCAGAAAAGGACGAGTTTACTCGCGTTACCACCTTTGTTCGCAAAAGTCTCACAACTCTTGCCTTCACTAGTACGTATGCATACTAGAGCGTATCTAACGAGCGCTACCCCGTTGACGCCTACTTATCGACGTCACCATTCAGAGACCATTTTCTAAATGCTTCCACATGCCTGGCTCTCACCTACCCAGACTCTCTTTGATGCTTAATCATTTATACTTTTCTCTTCATCACGTTTTTAGCTTTTTGATATGTTACGTATATTACTCATCTATTTTTCATTTGTCAACCTTTTTATTTCATCGAAATCACAGTTGACTTTAATAATAGAAAAGCTTAGACTGGTTTCAATTCAAAAACCAAGGAGCTGAAGCTTTAATGAACCTAGCAACCGAAGTACGTCCTGGCGCCAATCGTTACGCCACTGGAAAGAATATTTTACACGAATTACCTCAATACTTAGCACCATTCAAAAAAGTAGCCGTCGTTACTGGAACTATTTCTTACCAAATCTTTTCAGATTACTATAAAAAAGAACTAGAATATCCAGTGTTTCGCTATAATGGCAGTGCCAGCCGCGAAGATGCTCACCGAATCGCTGAAGAAATCGGTGAAGCTGATGTGATCGTCGCTATCGGTGGTGGACGAGTCTTAGATACTGGGAAACTAGTGGCTGATGAAATGAACATCGATGCTATCATGGTCCCTACCCTGATCTCAAACTGTGCACCGTTTACTCCCATTGTTGCGGTGTATCACCCGGATCGCACTTTCCGAGAGATGGGCTTCATGAAAAAGGCGCCGTACTTAACCTTAGTCGATTATGACTTCTTGCTAGCTACCCCTAAGGACTATTTTGTAGCTGGAATTGGGGATACCCTCGCTAAATGGTATGAAATCAAAGGGATCACCGAACAGCTGTCACCAGACGATAAGACCGCTTACATTCGTTTGGGAATAGCTAGTGCGAAGGTGATTTTAGATATTCTATTGGAGGATTCCATCCAAGGCATTAAAGACTTAGAAAGCAAACAAATCACGCCAGCCTTTGAACGAGTAACTGATACGATTGTCGGTTTGGCGGGAGAAACTGGCGGCTTTGCCGCTACCTACGGACGTTCAGCTGGCGCCCACGCAATCCATGATGGCCTTTCTTATTTGGAATCCACTCACAATCAGCTGCACGGCAACAAAGTAGCTTATGGTATCTTGGTTCAATTGGCTCATACCAATGAGATTGACGAAATCATAAAGCTGAAGGACTTCTATCAAGCAACTGGTTTACCATTAAAGCTGGCTGAACTGAATGTAACTCAAACAGATGCAGAGGCGTTGAAGCCTTGTACCGACCATGCCGCCTGTGAAGAAGAAACCTTTAGAATGATTGACCCGACAATTACTTCAGAGCAGGTTTATCAAGCGATTCAGGTGGTCGAATCCCTTTAAAAGTTTACCTTAACTAAATAAAGTTTACTTTAATCCTATTGGAGTCTGACTCTGATAGGATTTTTTGCGGTTAACTTTTATGTATTTATAGAATTATTGCTGTTATAGCAAGGTTTTTTAAAATATACATTAAAGTAAACCTTTATCATTTGAGGTTTACCTTTTTGTTACAAGACGGATTAAAGGTTTACTTTATGATTTGAAGGTTACCTTTATAGGAAGAGAATTGTTGAGATGGCTCTGTTTATTGGGTAATTAAGATAAACCTTTTTATATAAAGTAAACTTTTAATAATTATCTTATTTTAAGTTTACCTTAAATAATCGCTGTTAAATAAATCCTGGATGTAAAAGTTTACTTTAAAACAATATGAGTAAAAGTTTACTTTAATGGTTAATTATTGAGGTTCACCTTTAATACACACTCTCTACATGATTCAACAATGACAAATGCGGTTTACTTTATTGATATACAGTTTACCTTTTAATAATACCATTATGAAGTATACCTTAAATAAAAGTTATTATATCAATGTTTATCCTTAAAGTAAACCTTGGAACTGTCTACTAACGGTTTACTTTTTATGAAACGAATTATGGTTTACTTTCACATATTTGTACTTACGGGTCTGTGTCAAACGGTAAACTTCAAATGATTAAAGTTTACCTTATATATAAATACTTATACAGTATACTCTAAATAAGCACCTACAGATCAGTGTTTAAATTTGAAGTAAACTTTTTTTATGTTGTTAAAGGTTTACTTTTTATCCCATATATTTAGGAGTTTACCTTTAAAGATACCCATCGAAAACGCTCTATACTGTACATTTTCTTCTGTGGAGTTAGGGTAAACCTTTGATTTTTGAAGTTTACTTCAATTCTTATGCTAATTATACTGGTAAAGGTAAACTTTAAACTCTCTTCCTACAGTAGCAGCCAAGTCAGATTAGTATTTAGAGTTTACCTCAAATGTTCTATAAAGGTTTACTTTTTTTATTTCAGATGACTGTTATATTAGTATTTCTGAAGATAGAAAGTATACCTTAATTAAACTAACTAAAGTTTACCTTATGCTTCTTATCTCTGAGAGAACCTAGTCGATTTACACTATAAAGTATACTTCTAAAATTTTTAGAGTAAACTCCAATTATCTAGAAGTTTACTTTTTGCTGTCTGTATCGCTATGTTTACAGTATTTCTGTTAACAAGAAGTTTACCTTAATTAGAAAATAGTATACCTTATTTCTTAATAAAGTAAACTTTACATGAGTAAATAGAGTAATCCTTATTCATATAGTTATAGTTTACCGCAATAAAAGCCGTTTGTCTCTCAAGCTGTTATTCACGGTAAACCTTAAATGATTGCGGTTTACCTCCTGTTTTCCTCGTTAATAGTAAACCTTATTGTATTTTGCTGGGAATTATAGTAAACTTTAAAAGAGTCTTACACAGGATAGGGGAGTAGTAGTATATGGCAGAACAGAAAGCTCAGACATATGTTGTCGGAAACTTTAAAGGTGGTGTGGGTAAATCAACCACCGTACAAATGTTGTCCTTTGAGAGTGCCTTCAGAAAGAACCGGAAGACCTTGGTTATTGACTTGGACCCTCAAGGAAACACTAGTGACGTATTGTCATTGACTGCAGAGAACTTTGGCAACAGCGAGCTGCCGGATGAATTTGATTCAACAATTTGGGAAGCGGTCCGAACAGGGGACATTTCTAATTCTATCTATAATATTATGCCGAATTTGGACTTGATCCCAGCCAATATTTCGTTCTCTGACTTTCCGGATTACATGATCTCGATGTTTCCTAATGATAAGTTGTCGCAGTTCCAATACATGGACAAGCTTATTTCTTCATTGAAGTCGGTCTATGACGTAATTTACATTGACGTACCGCCGACGATCAGTACGTATTCAAACGCTGCGATGTATGTGGCAGAATACGTTATTGTCATTCTGCAGACCCAGGTGAAATCACTTAAAGGGGCCCAGAACTACATCGACTACATGAATTTTTTCGTTGAACAGTATCAAACGGAGCTGGAAGTAGTCGGAATCATTCCATTTATGATGCAAAAAAGAGATTCGGTCGATCAAGAGATCTATGAAACAGCAAAGGGCATCTATGGCGGTCACTTATTGAACACCGTTGTCTTGAACCAAAGCCGCTTGAAACGCTATGACGGCTCTGGGATTACCTATGATATCAATAAAAATGGCAAGGTAGAGCAATGGGATAACCGGGCGCATGAGGTGTTTGTGCATATTTTAGATGAAATTGATGAGCATCGTTACTTATTATCGGGTGAATAGGGGAGACGTTAAATGGCGAAAAAGATGAAGCTAGACTCGCTTTTGACGGCGAACAAGAAGAATAAGGGCATTGAGAAAATGTCCGAATACTCCAATCAAGAGCAGACCGAAAAGACAGCCACTAAACCAAAGCCTAGTTCCAAGGATCTGCTAGCTAATGCACCAATTAAGAAGACCACCAGCAAACCGGAAAACACGATTGATCGCAGTCATTTTGTTGAACCGCAATCACGTCCATCTGCCCCGACACCTGCAGTCTCTGCTGATGAGGAAGTTGGAAAGCGGGGACGTAAACGGCAATACTACGATCCGCGGCTTAAGGCTTTGGAGATGCAAAAGATTTCGGCACGCACAAAAATTCGGATTCAAAACCTGATCAATGCTAAGTTTGACGGGTATACACCGGATAAGATGTTTGACTGGCTGTATGAATACTACATTGAGAAAGAATTGTCCAAGGATGACCGAGATTTCTTGAATCATGTGGAAGAAACAGCGATGGAAGAGTACAAAGAGAAGCCTAAATATCAGAAATTATTCGCTGAATTAGAAAATGATGAGAAAAACAACTAAAAAAAGTAAACTCCAATTATCTTTAAAAGATGAATTGTGGTTTACTTTTTTTTTGAGAAACTATGATTAAAGTTTACTTTTTTAAAGGAGCATTTGCGATTACGGTTTACTTTTTTGGAGTTGTGGATAATCCAAAGCTGTGGATATCTTTTAGACAAAGTGACTATTCTCAAAGAGTTTATCCACACTTTTCAAACGTCTGTTCTTAATGCTTCTTTGATTTAAGTTTACCTTTTTAAAGATTTTAACTTTATTTGAAGTTAACTCAAATAAAGTTATCCGCCAAATTGCGGTAAACTATAATACACTTCATAACATTTATAAAAGTTAACCTCAAAAAAAGATGGCAACAAATCGCTTTACAACGCGTTTTATATCCATTATTCTAATACATGTAAAGCACAGCGAAAAAAAAGAGTCTAAAGATTTGGCGATCTTTAAACTCCCAAGGTTTGAGCTAATTTTGGCGAATTAGCATGTCACATATAAATTTAAGCAATCGGTTAGAAAAATTGGCGTTTAACTAACCTCTATTTATTATACTATAAATTCACTCTTTTCTCAATCATTTATAGTGTGACAGCTCTCAAATCCTTAAGAATTTTTTTCGATAAAAATTTAAGGAGCGATTGGCATGTCTACCTTTAACGCAATGACAGCAACCAATTTACCCAATGGGAACTATCTGCCCATTGATCTAAACTTAATCAATAATCCAAAATATCAAGAGTTATCTATTGAAGCAATGATGCTGCACGCTTTGTACACCATGCGTATGACCTGCAGTATCCACAACAGTCGGCAGGATGGCAGTTGGCTGGATGATAATCAACTGCCTTACATTTATTTTTCTAATGATGAAGCAGCTGACTTATTAAGAGTATCTGAACGCAAAATCACAACCTTGAGAAATCGCTTGGCAGAGCTGGATTTGATCAAGGTGCTTCGTCATGGCTTGAAAAACTACCGAATTTATGTGGCAAACCCAGAGGCTCCGGCTGAAGGATCCGTAGTGAAGTTGGCTTTCAAAAATTATACGACGAGTAAGCGAATGATCGAACCCACTACCGGGGAAAACCGGGGAATTGAACGAGATGCAAATTTTGCGGCTCCGAGCGCGCAAAATTTACTGACAAGTACAGAAAAACAGCAAGTAATAAAAACAACAAATAATACAAATGCAACACACATGGAGCCTGCCAGCAATAGTTATCCACAGGTGGATAAAGAGTCTGCATTGATTGCCGGTTTACAGGCACGTTATGCACAATTGATTCCAAATTTAGTTTTTCAGCGTTTTCTACCGTTTTGTGATGGACAGTATGAAAAAGCAAAATGGTTTGTGGACACTATTTTTAAAGCTAAGTATGTCAGTAACCAACAATTTTTAAAGGCGGGACTACCAGCTGAGGCAAAAGTACTAACCTTTGAAGAAAATGAGTACTACAAAAATGGATTGGCAGATGCAGTAGCAAAAGCTTTGGAACAAATCTATCGATTTAACAAAGTTAAAAATATCGAAGCTTTTTTCTTTGCTTTTATGCGCGGCTATTTCACAGAAAAAACTCGGCAGTACTTATTGGATCATTATGAACTAACACCAGAATTGGAAACAACGCTTTCAGGCGTGAAACACGTGTTTAGTAAAGAAAAATTTAATAAAAATAGGCAAAATACCACAAAAAAACCTATTTATGGCGCTTAAGAGGCCCAAGCTCTGCTATAATGTAGCAGAGTCTATTCAGAAAGGTCTGTTATATGAATAAGTTTACAGGAACCTCATTCGTCTATAGTGGCGGGCTAGGGCTGATTGTAGGAGTCATCGCTGCATTATTTATGGGAATGGTGGAATTAGGAAATCAATTACTATGGCAAATTATTCCACGTGCATTAGGAGATCCGTTTATTTATCCCTTACTGATTTGTTCATTGGGTGGGATTGTCATTGGCTTTTTTATTGAGCACGTTGGAAAATACCCTAAAATGCTTCCAGAAACACTTGTTGAATCTCAGGAGACAGGAAGACTAGAATATAAAAATGGACAGTTGCTGTTCAATATTTTAGGTGCCATGCTTGTTTTACTGTTTGGTGCAAGTGTTAGTCCTGAAGCCTCGTTAATGATCATCGTTGGCGGCGTGATTACTTTTTTTTGTGATCATTTTAAAGTAAGTTTGCCGCAAAGAAAAGATTTGCTGGAATTTGCTTCAGGAACGGTATTAGGAGTTATATTTACTGCACCGTTGTTTGGTGTCGGTAGTGCCTTAGAAAAAGATGATTTGCAAAATTTGACTGAAAGTAAGTTAAAAAGATACGTATTATTCATTTTTGCTACGTTTACAGGCTTTATTGGGTACTTGATGACTTACAGTCTATTTCCAAATCAGGAACAGGTTTTCGCCATCCAACGAATGAGCACTAATTGGTCATGGCAAGGAATTCTATTAGTGATTCCGACCATTGCTTTAGGAGCCTTTTTCGGAAAGTTCTTCTTGTGGATGCAAAAACAAGCAGAGAATTTTAATCAGCGAATTAAACGGCCAATGCCATTAACTATTACTGCTGGGGTTCTTTTAGGGATTTTAGGCTTAGTATCACCATATTTCTTATTTTCAGGAGAACATAGTCTTTTGTCGTTCACTCGGCAAGCAGAAACCATGAGTGTATTCATTATACTATTGATTGCTTTTGGTAAAGTAGCTATCACTATGATTTGTTTAGCGTGTAATTGGCGCGGAGGAATCATTTTTCCGATGATTTTTTCAAGCATAGCTGCTGCTTTAGCTTTAGTTCAAGTATTTCCGTTTTCAAACGGCTTACTTGTAGCGATTTTTACAGCAAGTTCTTGTGCGGTCATTTTAAAGCGTCCATTTGCAACGGCTTGCCTTTTCTTATTCCTATTTCCGGTTCAACTATTTTTATGGACCTGGTTAGCTGGATATTTAGGTAATCTGTTGATTAAAAAGCTTCCTTTAGGTACATCAAGATTTAATTTACCGATACTTAATAAGAATACTGATGACAAACAAGATACTAAGGAAACAAAAGAACCGATGAAAAGTTCTTCATCAGATTTTTCACGTTCTCGTCACAGCCGACGTAAATAAAAGAGGCTGTGACATAAGTAGTCTCTAAACGAATAAAAAAAATGCCCCCCTCCCGAAAATCTATCAATGATTTTCAGTGAGGGGGGGGCATTTTTCTATGTAAGAAGTCCTGAAGTTCGTCCTGCAACTGCCAACTTCATCATATTGAGGGCCAACACGAGGAGGCCGGTTTCTCTCTTCACTTTTTCCATACCTCGAACATGGTAACGAGTGAAACCTAAACAAGCTTTCATCCGACCAAAAACAGGTTCTACGTCGATTTTTCTTCGTGCATAGATTTTTCCTGTTTCAGGAGTTGAAAGCAGAGTGACTTGTTTCGCTTTAAAATATTCCCAGGAAGGGTTGACGCTTATTTTTCTGGTGTATCCTTTTTGTGTTAATGCGGCTGGAATAACTTGTTTATTCTGATCATATTTCTCCGCTTGATATTCTTTAAAATCTTTTACGAATCCTTCCTTATCCGTTCGTTGACGGTAGGCATGAAAATTGAAGCGGACTCCCTTTAGATCCACGTAATAATCGTCTTCTTCATAATAGGTCCAGTTCATGACTTTTCGTTCATCTGTTTTCCATTTTTTACTTTGTTCTTTGAGCATTGTTCCATAAGGAATTAACGCAGTATGTTGTGCGTACTGATCCTCCAATTGTCGATAATTTTTTTCTGACCCGTATCCTGCATCAGCAACAATCACGGTTTCTTCAACCAAATCCATTTTTTCTAAAAATGGAAGTAATGTTTTTGTGTCTGTCGGATTTTGGTAAACATCATAACCTATTATATATTGATTGCAGGTGGCAAGCTGTAGATTATAGGCAGGTTTCAACTGGCCATTACGCATTGGGTCTTCTTTAACCCGCATGAAAGTAGCGTCTACATCCGTCTTTGAATAACTATTGCGAGTTCCACAAAGAGTAAGACGAAGGTGATGCTCAGCCATTTTTTCGCGACGTTCCGTTAGTTTTCGTTTTTGTGATTTCACTGTTCGGCGTTGTTGTTTTGCAGGATTAGGTGAGACCTTTTTGGTCTCTTGTACTTCCTGTTCTACCTCTTCTAAACGCAGCTCTAACCGTGTTAGAACTTCATCCAATCGGTCCAAGGTAAGGTCTGAACCTTCAGGAATATGTTTTACTTGATAGGCTTCCTTTAGCTCGGTCATCAAGGCCAAGATCGTTTCACGATTCATTTGATCATACCGAAGTGTGCTCTTTTTCCAAACAAAACTGTATTTATTCGCATCGGCCAGAATCTTTGTGCCATCAATAAAGAGGGCGTCATCAATTAATTGACGTTCCCGTAAATAGCTGGTTAATGATTCCAGACTTTGATTGACTAACGCTTCTACATCGTTGGAAATACGGAAACGTGCAATAGTGCGATAAGAAGGCACACGTTCCTGCGTCAACCAGCGTGCTGGCAAACTTTCTTCCGCAAGTTGTTCAATTTTACGACTAGTAAATACGCTGCGAGTATAAGCAAATAAAATGAGTTTTAGCATCAAACTAAGATCGTACTCCCGAGGTCTACCAAAAAGATAAGGTTCCTTGAACTGAAGAGCCTCAACTAATTCATGAATAAACCAGGCAGTATTCTCTTTTTTGGGAACATAGGAAGTAGATATATTCAAAGTAAGCTGAGCCATGTTATAATTAGTCATGTGTTTTGGTCCTTTCGAGGATTAAAGTTTGAGTATAGGCAGCCACCTATACTCTTTTATTTTACCCAAAAATGCCAGTGAAATGAACGATAATCGTCATTTCACCGACATTTTTTTAAGACTTATGTCACAGCCTCTTTTTTACATATAGGACAATAATTTACCAATCAGTAGATTTATTCATATTATTAAAGTGATTTGGGAAAGGATACTCATTTTCTCAGAGTTTCACATGAAACACTGAGAAAATTTTTAGTAAAGTATGAAACCAATGACGCCAGCTAAAATTAGTAAAGAAATAGGACTTATTTTCTTTTTCCTCAGTAAAATGAAGAAAACTAGAAATAAGGCGACCGCAATAAAATTAACATGATCTACTTCAAACCAGTTTAGGGTACCGCTAAAGGCTAAAGTAATCATGGATAAACTTGCTGCTGCAATCAAACCAACAGTGGCGGATTTTAAACCAGAGAAAGCTAATTGTAGCGTGGTATTTTCTTTATTCTTAGTAAAAAGACGTTCTAAAAAAAGAGCAATTAAACACCCGGAAATTACACAGGCTACGGTTGCTAAAATAGCTCCCACCGGACCTGCTACTCGCAATCCCACAAATGTTGCACTATTGACTGCCAAAGGCCCTGGCGTCATTTGAGAGATGGTGACAATATCACTAAATTCCTGTAATGAAAGCCATTGCTGTTCTTGAACAATTTCTGCTTGAATTAATGGTAAAGTCGCGTAGCCACCACCGATACTCAATAATCCAATTTGGAAAAAGCTGATAAATATTTCTAAATATAATTTCATTTCTTGCCTCCTTTAGCCTGGATAAACAAAATCAGTACGGTTCCGACTAAAATCCAAAGCGGATGGACATTGAAGAAGGCATTAGCTACGAAAGCAATAAAAGGTAAAATCATCAGTAAAAGCTTTTTTTCACGCCTTAAAGCCAAATACATATCAATTACCAAATCGACAATGATTGCCGCCACAGCAGCCTCCATTCCTCGTAGTACTGCTCTAATTACAGGATTGTTTTGAAAGGCGGTATAAGCCAATGAAATAATAGACAAAATAATAAATGATGGTAAAATCGCTGCAATACCACTGACAAAAGCACCTAGGTAGCCACGAGATTTTTTTCCTACGAGAACTGATAGGTTGACTGCGATTGCGCCTGGAGAAGATTGAGCAATAGTTGCTAAATCTAATAGCTCATCTTTGGTAATATCACCATGAGTGACAAAATATTTGTCCATCATAGGAATCGTTACATAACCACCTCCAAAGGTGAAGGCACTAATAAAAAAATTATAACCAAATAGTCGTAAATAAGATGAAGACAAAAAAAAACCCCCTTAAAGACAGTATACGAGACAAATACCCATAAGTGAAATACAATGTAATTATCAAAACGATAACTATTTACTTATAAGGAGAAAAATTATGAATATCCGCCAATTAGAATTATTTATGGTGGTTGCAGAAGTTGGAAATATGACCGAAGCTGCCGAACGTGCATTTATTTCCCAGCCGGCCGTCAGTCAAACTATTCAAGAGTTAGAAAAGGAAATCGGCGTTCGACTTTTTGATCGCCCTGGGCGAGCTATCCAATTGAATCCAGCTGGGAAATCTTTTTATCAGCGGGTCAAGCATTTCTTACAAGAATACCAAGAGCTGGAAGATTTTGCGGTTTATCTTGAAAAGCAAGCACCTATGAAATTAGGCGCTAACTTAACGATTGCTAATTTTTGGTTGCCGGATTTAATACCGGCTTTCATACAACAAGGACATCAGGTCACAATCCAAGCGGATACTGCTGAACGTATTTTGACAGCCTTGCGTAATCAAGATTTAGATTTGGCTTTGTTGGAGGGAAGTGTGCCTGAAAAGGATTTAATAGTTGAACCTTTTGATCAGTACGAATTAGTGGTAGTGGCTGGGTCGGATCACCCCTTAGCTAGGCAAAAGACGGTTTCTGTAGAAGAATTTTTACAATATCCACTTTTTTTACGAGAGCAAGGAAGTGCCATTAGGAAGACTTTGGATAGCTGGTTACTACTCCAGCAAAAACAAGCAGTACCCATGATGACTAGTATCAATTCACCAGCTTTGTTAGCAATGACGGCCACAGGAACGGGAATTACTTTTTTACCTAAAAAGTTGGTGGAACAATCGATTTATCATGATCAGGTTTGTTGTTTGTCTTTTGAGGGCCAGCGTTTGTATAATCAAATTCAATTAGTTTATCAACCAGAGCATCTATTCACTGAGACTATGCAGGCCTTTCGAACAACTATTTTTAATCAAGGAGGAAAAAGTGATGGATAATCTTACTCATGAGCTCTTATTGTGGATGATGCCAGTTTTTCAGGTTATTGTATTCTTATTGAATATGGTATCTATCTTTATTATTTTATGGGGAGCCTTTACTGCGTGTCTTGATTTCTTCAAAAATCTGTTCCAAAAGAAAGCTGATCAGGTAGGAATTGCTTTGGAGAATAATTTTATTAAAGCTTATTTAGGTAGTTATGTATTGTTAAGCTTAGAAGTACTTATCATTGCTGACATCATTGAGTCGATTATTAATCCGACATTTCAGGATATTATCAAACTAGCACTGATTGTCATCATCAGAACAGTTATTTCTTACTTTTTACATCGGGAGATTGATGAAAGTCCCATGCAAACAGAGACAAAAAAACGAATGCAGTCAAAATGAGGATTTACTTATTTTTAATGAAAACGGTTTGACCCTTGAAAGGTTGACTGCTACTCTAGAAATAGAAACAAGAAATTGTTTCAGTGAATAAAAGAAAAGAAGGTATGTAAAATGATGAATGAGATGAAGATTCGTGCGTATTTAGAAAAAGAAAAAGTTGATGCTTTCTTCATTGCTAAAAGAGTTAATGTTCGTTTTACCAGCGGTTGGACAGGAGATGATTCATTTATCTTATTAACTAAAGATGAACAATTCTTTTTAACTGATCCGCGTTACACGGAACAAGCCGACATCGAAGTGCCTGATTATGAAATTATTAACTGGCGGTTGCCAGGAAAAACAGTGGGAGACACAGTAGCACGCCTAGTTGAAGAAAAAAATATTAAAACAATTGCTTTTGAAGCTGATTATTTAACCTATGATATGTATACAGATTTTAATGAAAAAACACCTGCAGAATTTGTACAGGCTGGTGGTGTAATCGACAAAATGCGTGCAATCAAATCTCCTCAAGAAATTCAATATATGCGCAATGCCTGTGAAATTTCCTGCCGTGCCTTCACTCGTATTTTAGAAGATATCAAAGTAGGTGTAACTGAAAAAGAATTAGCGGCCAAGCTTTCTTTATACATGGTACAAGAAGGAGCAGATACACAGCCTTATGGTAATATTTTAATCTCGGGTGCTAATACTTCATTATTGCACGGTATTCCATCTAAAAAAGCCGTGGAATATGGCGACTTTGTCTTAATGGATTTTGGCTGTCAATACAATGGCTATATGTCTGACATGACTCGGACGGTGGTTGTTGGAAAAGCCTCGGATAAACAACGGGAAGTTTATGAATATGAAAGACAGAGCTTGGAAGCTGCTGAGACAGTGATGAAAAATGGAGTAGCGGTTCGCGATGTTTATCAAGCTTCCTTGAAACCTTTAGAAGGAACCGAATATCCTCAATATACCTATCGAAATATTGGTCACAGCATTGGTTTGTTTGTTCATGAATTGCCGTATATCGATGAACAATATGAAGATGTGTTAGAAACAGGAATGGTAATGACTATCGAACCGGGTATCTACATTCCTGACTGGGGTGGTGTACGGATTGAGGATCAAGTATTAATAACAGATGACGGTTACGAAAATATGATTAGTATTTCTCATGATTTGATTGAACTATAAGAGGTAAATAGGCTATACTAGGTCAACGACAGCAGTTTGCTGTCGTTGTTTTTCTGTAAGGAATAAAGGGGGGGCTTGAAGTATGAATGAACGTGATCGTTTTGATTTTGTATATGATATTGGTGAAACCATGTTAAAAAATGGTGCAGAAATTGTTCGAATTGAGAGTACGATCCGCCATGTCGCTGATGCTCTGGAGCTGAAGGAGTTTGACAGCTTTGTCTTAATTAATGGAATTTTTATGACGGCTCGCCTAAAAGACCAAACAGTTCAGGCACGAGTGCGCGATATCCCAATATCGCCGATCAATTTAGGACGGATTG
Organism: Enterococcus sp. AZ163; assembly: GCF_050498925.1. Classification (NCBI taxonomy): domain Bacteria; kingdom Bacillati; phylum Bacillota; class Bacilli; order Lactobacillales; family Enterococcaceae; genus Enterococcus; species Enterococcus sp. AZ163. Next base: position 252,478 of record NZ_JBIPAO010000003.1, on the reverse strand, counting down.
AAGAACTTAACACCCTGTCCCGTCGTATTGCTGAAAAGAAGTATACACCGGAAGAAGCGAAGGAACAATTGGCGATAATTAAGCAAGAGCATTTTGCTTCTGCTGGATTAAAATTTTTTGCTTATGCCTTTGGTAGTGCCAGCTTTTGTTACATTTTTGGTGGTACTTTTTGGGATGCTGCTGGAGCATTTGTACTTGGATTTTTGTTGGCATTTTATAGTTTCTTTTTGGCACCTAAATTTAATATGTCACAAATAATTTGGAATATTACTTGCAGTATTTGGGTTAGTACTTTAGCCTGTATTTTTGTACATTTTTTTCCAGTCTTACAGCTAACTAGTCTAGTAACTGGCGGAATTATTTCTTTGCTGCCAGGAGTAGCTGTAGTAAATGGGATACGCTACTTATTTAACGAGGACTATAGCTCTGGATGGGGTCAAATGATCTATGCATTAATTACAGCATTATGTGTATCTGTTGGTGTCGGATTGGTTTTAACCGTATTTAACTGGTTATAGGAGAAGATAAAGATGGTGAGTATGATATTACAGGTAGTGGCGGGTTTTTTAGGTACTATTTCCTTTGCTATACTATTTGAGGCCCCAAAGAAATATTATTTGCTTTGCGGAATTATTGGTGCACTAGGTTGGTTTATTTATTTGTTAATAATGCAATTTTGGACAGCTCCTATTGCAGCAACTTTTATTGCTTCATTGGCATTAATCGTTTTATCAAGAGAAGCTTCATTTGCTTTACGAGCACCAGTTACAATTTTTTTGATCTGTGGAATTTTTTGTTTAGTTCCAGGAATGGGTGTGTACAATTTTACGTATAACTTTTTTATCGGGGATTCAATTAAAGCGGCACAGATAGGTGTTCAGGTACTAAAAATTGCTATTGCTATCTCTATCGGAATTACAGTAGGATATGAACTGTCTCCTAAATGTTTTTTTTCCTATCGTCGTCGTCAAAAGGCTAATAATAAAATATGATTATTCGAAATACAACTGAAAATAATTCAAGATAGAGCAGGCTGTGTTCTATCTTCTTTTTTTATTAAAAAACGGTGATTAGTATAGGTGTATAGACATTTGTTCATTTCTGTGAAAATTAGAAATAGGTTTCTCGTTTTTTTTTCATTACAGGTAAAAAATACAGGAGTGAATGTTTTTTAAAGCAACATAAGATTGCAATTAGAATAAAAATGTTATATAAAGATTTTTCTAATCTTATTATAATATAATCCGTTGGTTCTTTCTTAGCAAAAATAGCTTTAGAGGATTACGAAATATTTCCCGGTTTTTACGCTCCTTTTTATGAGATAGCTAAAAAAAGAAGAGGTTTTTAGAGGATTATGAAAAGAATTGTTTAAATTGACAAAAATTTGTAGTAAACTTACGTAAGTGAGAAAAATAGAAAAAAACAATTTTCTATTTGAAAAGACTTGAAATTTTTCTCTTTTTATGGTTATTTTAAAACTGTTATAGGTGAATAGTTGAGCAATTGTACTTTTGATTTTACTAAGATCGCCGGTTTCTAACAGGTTCTTATTTACGTTCAAATAATAATTTTAAACAGTATTCAACTGTTTTAAATAGCCTTAAAGGCCAAATAATCCAATAAAAGGAGTGAACTATTTTGAAAGAACGTCGTGTGGAAAGAGTAATAGAAAAAATGAAGGAACAAGGGTATGGGCAATTATTAGTTTCGGATCCAGCAACCATTTTCTATCTAACGGGTCGTTGGATTCATCCCGGTGAAAGGTTATTAGTATTAGTCATTACTCCAGAAAACAAAAATACACTGATTATCAACAAATTATTTCCGATTGAAGAAGACTTAGGGGTAGAAAAAGTATTTATTGATGATACTGATGATGCGGTGAAAAAAGTTTTAGAGTATATAAATACTGATGAAAAAATTGGTGTTGACAAAAACTGGCCGGCGCACTTTTTATTGCGCTTGTTAGAACTCGTTCCGGATGCAAAATTAAGTAATGGTTCTCAAGTAACGGATGCCGTTCGTGCAATCAAGGATGAAGAAGAAAAGCAATTAATGCGTGATGCACAAGCAGATAATGAAGTTGCAGTTGATCGTCTGAAAAAACTATTACCTGAGGAGTTAACAGAAGCTGAAATGGCTGACAAATTAGGTGAGATTTATAAAGAGTTAGGCAACAGCGGGTTCTCATTTGATCCAATCGTGGGTTATGGAGCTAATGCAGCAGACCCCCATCATGAAACAGATGATTCTAAAGTGAAGCCGGGCGATAGTGTAATTCTGGACATCGGTGGAATCAAAAATTCTTATGCTTCTGACTTAACTCGTACGTTTTTCTATAAAAAAGTATCTGAAAAAGGTCGTGAAGTTTACGAAATCGTCAAGGAAGCTAACCAACGTGCAATTGACATGGTAAAACCAGGCGTAAAGTTATCAGCTATTGATGCAGCGGCTCGTGATTACATCACAGAAAAGGGCTACGGTGAATATTTTACTCATCGACTAGGACACTTTATCGGAATTGAATGTCACGAAGCAGGAGATGTTTCAGGAGCTAATGATAATGTAGCTGAAGTAGGAAATATCTTCTCGATCGAACCAGGAATTTATATTCCTGGAGAAGTAGGAGTGCGCATCGAAGACTTAGTTATTGTTACAGAAGACGGTTGTGAAAACTTGAACCACTATTCAAAAGAGCTTGAAATTGTCGGTTAAATTGAAATAACCTTCTATCCGTAGTTATTGCGGGTAGAAGGCTTTCAAAAAATCGTTAACTATCAAAAAAACATCGGTAAATATCAGACTCATTGATTAATTAAGGAGGATGAAGATGAAAGTAGAAGAAGGCTATATGCCTTATTTAGATCACAAGACGTATTACCGTATAATTGGAGAAAAAAGTGGCGGTAAAAAACCGTTAATCTTGATGCACGGAGGACCAGGCTCAACTCATAATTATTTTGAAGTTCTTGACGAACTGGCTGTTGAGGGCCGTCAACTAATCATGTATGATCAGTTGGGATGCGGCAAGTCAGCGGTTCCTTCTGATCCATCCTTGTGGACCAAAGAAACATGGGTCAATGAGTTGATCGCTTTGAGAGAATATTTGAGTTTAGATGAAGTTCATCTGTTAGGTCAGTCATGGGGTGGGATGCTAGAAATTATCTATTTATGTGATTATGCACCTAAAGGAATCAAGAGTATGATTCTCTCTAGTACACTTTCTTCTGCTAGTCTTTGGGCACAAGAACAGCATCGCATGATCAAATTCATGACGGAAGAGGATCAGGCTGCGATTGCTAAAGCAGAAGCTGAGAACAAATACGATGATCCGGCTTATCTAGCTGCTAATGACCGCTTCATGATCCGTCATGCAGCCGCGGTACCGACTGAAGATTCTCCAGAACCGTTACGTCGGAAAAAAGTTCCTGGAACTGAAAGCTATGTTACTGCTTGGGGACCAAATGAATACATGCCAACGGGTACCTTACAGCCATATGAATATACGAATAAATTATCGTCAATAGATGTACCAACATTGATTACCAGTGGAACCAACGATTTGTCTACACCACTTGTTGCTAAGACAATGTACGACGTAATTCCTGGAGCACAATGGGAATTATTTGCGTACAGTCGCCACATGCCGTTTGTGGAAGAACGTGAAAAGTATATGAATTTGTTAGAATCGTGGCTTTCTGCACACGACTAAAAATATTTTAAGAAAGAAGGAACACCATGGAAACGACTCCGGTTAAAAAGAAAAAACCTTTTGGCTTTTATGTCTGCTCACTAGGCTTCTCTTTTGAACGCGCGGCCTTTTATACAGCAAAATACATGCTGGCTATTTGGATCGCAACAACTGCTGCTTCTGGCGGATTAGGAATGACTAGTGCACAGGGGGCAGCTATCTCTGCCTATTTCGTAGCAGCAACCTATATTACACCAATGTTTGGAGGTTGGTTGGCTGACTACTGGTTGAGTCCACGACTTTGTGTAGCAGTTGGAATGATTTTGATGGGTGCCGGTTACATGCTAGCTTGGCAAGCAAACTCTATGGGCATGGTGTGGGCAATGATCATTTTAGTTGCTATTGGGACAGGATTATTTAAAGGAAATCTTTCTGGTATAAACGGCCTATTGTTTAGTGATGAAAATGAATTGAATGAGGCTTTCTCTGTTCAGTACTCATTCGTCAATATTGGCTCGTTTTGTGGAACAACATTTCTAGTATTGTTAATCCCAGGTTTTGGATTTAACTTTGTCTTCATGATTTGCGGCCTTTTACTTTTAATCGATGCTGTATGGTTTATCTTTAACAGCCGTTCATTAGGTGAAGCAGGTAAGAAACCATTTAAAATTGATCAGCGTCAATTTGAGTCGGCTGGTAAAAATACTTCGGGTGAAGAAAATGCACCATTGACTTCTGGAGATAAAAAACGAATCTTTGCTATTATTTTAGTTACTTTGTTCTCAGTTGTATTTTGGATGGTCTGGTATATGGCGTATATGCCAGCGTACTACTACTTTGGTTATGGAGATGGAGCAGGCTTCTTAGGTCGTGCTAACTGGGTGGTCGGAAGCTTCCAAGTACCAACATCATATTTTGATTCTATGAATGCTCTAACTTGTATCATCTTAGGTCCAATTTTAGGTAAATTATGGACAAAGCTAGCTGCTCGCCCACAAGGTGATATGAGTATGTTTAAGAAAACAGCGTTAGGAATGATTTTAGTAGGTGTATCTTACGTGGCAATGGTAGTTGCGGATATGGTGGGACAAGGTCATGCATCTATCATGTGGTTAGTATTAGTCAGCCTTTTAATGTCAGTTGGAGAGATGATTTTCTCACCACTAGGAAATTCATTTATTGCCAAGTTAGCTCCGGCAAAATTGATGGGGTTATTGCTTGGTGTTTGGCCGGTTGCAGTATTTATCGCCCAATTAATTTATCCAAAAATTTATGCTTTCTTAGAAACCGATGTTCCAGCGGAATTCCAAAGAGGCTATGGTATTTTAGCCGCAATTGTTATCGTCTTAGGTTTGATTCTATGGTTTGGAAGTAAAAATCTGGATAAATTGGAAACAGCAGAATAATGGTTTGAAAAATAGATCTCATTTTGAGGTCTATTTTTTTTTGGAAAATGTGAAGAGTAACTTGTGTATAGAGTCACATATAAATTACATCGATAGATTTACTAATATCTGATAATAAATATCTATTGAAAGCGAAAATAGTAACGCTTTCACGAAATGCTAAATAACGCATATGATATATTTGTAATCATTATAAATAACTGGATTAAAATATGGTGTGACGGAAATTAGAAAGAGATATGATGAACGTATATTCTTCTTTTGAAGCTATTTGTTAAAGTTTTCAAGATTTTTTCTATCGTTTTTGCTTTTCGAAAAAAATAATTAAAAATAGAAGTAACTTAGAAGATAAAATTGATACGAAGATGAGATAAATAGTAGAAATCGTCTTTATTAAAAACCGTCATTGTGATATGATTTATTTGAACTAAGGGCGGCTGATTTGCTCAAGTTCGAACAAGTAAAAAACGGAGGAGGTGAAATAAATTGACACAAATTCTTATACCATTGAAACAACATGTTGGTGCTCCTTGTAAAGGGATTGTCAAAGCCGGTGAGATGGTTAAACGAGGCCAGTTGGTTGCGGAGCCAAATGGTCTTGGGGCTAATATTCATAGTAGTTTTTCGGGAAAAGTTGTAGATGTTAGCGAAGAAAGCGTTGTCCTAATGATTGATGAAGAACAAGACTTTTCCAGCTATTTACCGATCCCTGAAACAGACACGATGATTAAGGCTGTAGAAGAAGCCGGTGTGGTTGGAGCTGGTGGAGCTGGTTTTCCAACATTTCTAAAATTGTCCTGTGAAATTTCAAAGGGAACATTCATTGCTAATGGTGCGGAATGCGAAGCGTTGCTAGTTCATAATGTCAAACAAATGAATGAGCATATTGATCAATTAATTCGTGGCATGAAGTATTGTATGGAGATGGTTAAAGCACCTAAAGGTGTCATCGCTGTGAAAGGTAAGCATCGCCAATTAGTAACGCGGTTAATCAAAGCTGTAGATACAGAAACTGCTATTGATGTTCATCAGCTACCGGATATTTATCCAGCAGGGGATGAACGGATGATTGTTCGTGAAGTCATGGATATTGTTCTAGAACCTGGTCAACTTCCGACTGAAGTCGGTGCGGTCATTGACAATGTTGAAACCATCAAACGTATTGCAGAAGCCATTGAAGACCGCAAACCATTCATTGACAAAGATGTCACTGTTTCTGGACGTGTAAAACAAAAAGAAACGGTCTTTGTAGATGTGCCAATCGGAACACCCGTCAAGACTTTGATTAATAATGTGGGCGGCTATGTAGAACCTCATGGTGAAATCGTCATCGGTGGACCGATGACTGGACGCAGCGGGGAAGAAACCACGCCAATTACAAAAACAAGTGGGGGCGTGCTCGTAGCTATGCCGTTTCCACAGGAACACCGCAAAGTCGGTTTGCTGATTTGCGAATGCGGAGGGTCCGCAGAACGAATGACCGAAATCGTGAATAACATGGGTGCCGAAGTTGTCGCTGCAGAGCGCTGCAAGCGAATGGTAGAAGTGAACGGAAGATATAGGTGTGCCTTACCAGGTATATGTCCAGGTCAAGCGAAGACGGTAATGTCCTTGAAGAAACAAGGCGCCGAGGTAGTAATGACTGGATCCTGTTCTGATTGAACGAACACCGTCATGGGTGTAGCTCCTAGGTTAGGAGTTCCGGTTTATCATCATACAGATCATGTACTGCGAGCGGATGGGCACAGGTTATATCGTAAATTACCGACAAATTAAGAAAAATATTAGGAGGAATTAACGAATGTCCATCACAGCAGAAACTGCGAAAGAACATGCAAAAGATCCTGCAGTATTATGTTGCCGTGCAGAAGCAGGCAAAGTAATCGCACCAGATGATTTAGAAGATCCAGCAATCTTTGAAGATTTAGAGGATTCAGGCTTGCTGGAAATTCCTGAAAATGCGTTAACAATCGAACAAGTACTTGGCACAACTTTAAAGGAAACCACAGATGCTTTGATTCCTTTAACAAGAGAAATTCTTGATGGTGTGAAGGAAGTGGAAGAAGCTGCTGCAGAACCAGAAGTGGCAGAAGAACCAATGGCTCCAGCAGCACCCGTTCACCCAGCACCGCCTGTATCACCAGCAGCACCTTTTACAGGAGGTACCATCAAAATTCATATTGCTGAAGGAAAAGGCATTGACTTAGAAGTCCCTATGTCTGTTGCTGGATCAATGGGCGTTGCAGCACCAGCTGCACCAATGCCAGTTGCTCCAGAACAAGCAGCCGCTCCTGCACCGCAGGCACCAGCTGCGGAGGTAGAAGAAAAAGTAATTCGCTCAGTTCGTCGTGATTATTTAAAGATTAACAAAGTAGAATTTGGCGAAGAGACTAAAATTGAAGGAACAACTTTAATTTTACGTAAAATGGAAGAGATGTGTGCGGAAGCAGTTGAGCTAGAAGAGCTAGTGGAAAGCATGACCTTCGAAATTATTACACCCGATCGTTACAACGAATACAGTGAAACCATTATGGATGTTCAACCGATTGCGGCCAAAGCAGAAGGCGATATTGGCCATGGCGTTACTCGTGTTTTGGATGGCATCGTACTAGTGGTAACTGGAACAGACGCCAACGGCGTACAAATCGGTGAATTTGGTTCATCCGAAGGTGAATTGGATCGCAATATTATGTGGGGACGTCCTGGTGCCCCAGAAAAAGGCGAAATCTTCATCAAAACACAAGTAACGATTAAAGAGGGCGCCAATATGGAACGTCCTGGACCTTTGGCAGCTCATAAAGCTTCTGATCATATTACACAAGAAATTCGTGAAGCCATTAAAGTTGCTGATGAAGCTTTAGTCGCAGAAACAGACGAAATCGTGCAAAAACGTCGCTTTGGCAACAAACGTGTCTTGATCGTGAAAGAAATCATGGGACAAGGTGCGATGCACGATAACTTGATTATGCCTGTTGAACCAGTTGGCACCCTTGGCGCGAAGCCAAACGTTGACTTGGGGAACTTGCCAATCATGTTAGCTCCAACTGAAGTATTAGATGGTGGAATCCATGCATTAACCTGTATTGGACCAGCATCAAAAGAAACCTCTCGTCATTACTGGAGAGAACCATTGGTAATGGAAGCAATGGAAGATCCAGAAATTGACTTGGTTGGTGTGATGTTTGTCGGTTCACCTCAGGCAAACACGGAAAAATACTATGTATCAAAACGTCTAGGTATGACGATTGAAGCGATGGATATCGACGGAGCGATTGTTACAACCGAAGGCTTCGGAAATAACCACATCGACTTCGCTTCTCATATCGAAGAGATCGGTAAACGCGGCGTGAAAGTAGTCGGTGATTCTTATTCAGCTGTTCAAGGTGCATTGGTTGTCGGCAACTCAGAAATGGGCGCTATGGTGGATAATAACAAGTCCAAACAAGGAATCGAAAACGAAATCTTATCTAATAACACCTTGTGTAAAGAAGATGCGATTCGTGACTTGGCCATGTTGAAAACATTAATGGGTGGCGGCGAAATCAAAACAGCGGAACGCAAGTGGAACCCAAATGTGAAATTGAACAACATCGAAATCATTGAAAAAGCGACAGGGAAGAAAATTGACCTTGCAGACAATGAACAAGTGTTGCCGAAGAGTAAAAAACGTCAAGAGATTTACGAAAAAGACTAGATTTGGGTGACGAATAACTATGGATAGACTCAAATATATTTCAACAGAGCAAATGTTTGAGGGAATCATTGTCGAGCTTCACGATGCCAGTGTAACCATCGACATTAAAGGACGTTTAGGTCAATTGAAAATTCCCAGACGCATGATCATCTCTGAATATGATTTAGCGATTGGTCAGGAAGTCGGCTTTTTAATGACTTATCCAGAAGTTTTGGAAGAGGAACCCAACGATCATTATGTCCATGCCATCAAAGAGCATGAACGTCGACGCTTGGAAACTCAGAAGAAGCAAGCACAGACACCAGGAGAGGAGAATTAACACATGGGCTTAACAGTCTTTGAAGGGTTGCAGTCAGAAATTTTCGTGCCAATTACGCCGAAATCTGTCTTCACACCTGTCACAAAAGAGCTTAAAGAAATGCGTGTTGCATTAGCTACGGCAGCAGGCGTTCATTTAAAGAGTGATAAACGATTCAATTTAGCAGGAGATACCACATACCGCGAAGTACCAGACGGCACACCAAGCGACGAATTGATGGTCTCTCACGGCGGGTACGACAACGCCGATGTAAACCGCGACGTGAACGCAATGTTCCCGATCGACCGGTTGCATGAATTAGTCAAAGAAGGCTTTATCAAAGAAGCAGCACCAGTACATTACGCATTTATGGGCGGCGGAGGAGACCAAGAAGCATTTCACGATGTCACTGGTCCTGAGATCGCACAAAAATTAGTGGACGAAGAAGTCGACGCTGTCGTAATGACCGCTGGCTGAGGAACCTGTCATAGAACTGCCGTGATCGTGCAGAGAGCTATTGAGGAAGCGGGAATTCCTACTATTTTAATTGCAGCATTACCACCAGTAGTACGTCAAAATGGATCACCACGTGCAGTTGCACCGATGGTACCCATGGGCGCCAATGCTGGAGAACCACATAATATTGAAATGCAGACAGGTATCTTAAAAGATACGTTAACTAACTTAGTAACCATCGAGACACCAGGTAAGATCGTTCCATTACCTTACGAATACATTGCGCATGTATAGAATATAGGTGACTTTATGCGAGGCGAAACACTAAAAATCAAAGTTTTCCATATGGCGGAGGTAACCCTTGGTGACCAATTTCATATGACACATGATCGTCTACAGATCAAAAAACACTTTGACAGTGCGTGCCCCGATATTCAGAAACTAACCATTCACGTTCTCCAACCTGATCAATTAGATATTGAAACCAATACCATCATGGATATTATACCAATATCCACGAAGGTATTGGGAACGTTGGGGACAGGAATCACGTACACTTTAACAGGCGTCACTGTTGTTATGACTGGGACAATTGAAGAAGGCGAACAGATGCATGAATTTGGCTCATCTGAAGGTTTGTTACGTGAAAACTTGATGCTGAATCGAGCAGGAACACCAAAAGAAACTGATTTCATTATTTGGATTGACTTAATTGCGAAAAAAGGAACGCCTTTTAACCGTGAGCTAAGTTTAAAAATGTTTGAAATTGTAGATCACTATATTCAAGAAATCAGAGAACGGATGAAAATGTTGGAAGGTAAGCTGGCCGTTGAAACCCATACTTATGAAGAAAAAAGTAATCCTGGAAAACCCAAAGTAGCTTTAGTTAAGCAAGTAGCAGGTCAAGGTGCAATGTATGACATGTTGCTGTTTCCAGAAGAGCCAAGTGGTTTTAGAGGCGGCGTTTCAATTATCGATACGAATAATATGCCAGTATACCTTACTGCAAACGAATATCGTGATGGTGTCATACGCTCAATGGTATAGTTTGAATTCGGATAGGAGGGAATGTTTTATGGGGATTGGCCCATCAACAAAAGAAACCTCACTGCATCATTTTCAAGATCCGTTAGTAGATCTTTTGTCGAATGACCCTGACATAGATTTTCAAGGCATTGTGGTAGTGGGAACACCGCAAAGCAACAAAATGAAACATTTAGTTGGCCGTAGAGCAGCTGCTTGGCTTGAAGGGATGCGCACCAATGGTGTAATTGCTTCAACCGATGGATGGGGTAACTCAGATGTTGATTTTGCGAACATGTTGGAAGAGATTGGACAAAGAGATATCAGCGTGATTGGTCTTAAGTTCATTGGATCACAAGCTAAGTTTGTGGTCGAAAACAAGTATACTGACTTTGTTTTAGATTTTAATAAATCTGAAAAGGGTATTGAAACAGAGATAGTTGGGGAAAATACGATCAATCATCGAGATGCAGTTAAGGCATTAGCTTCAATCAAATTGAAAATGCGTAAAGACGATCAAAAAATTAGATAGCATACTTTTACTTAATATTGATTTAAGGCTGATTTGAGTATGAAAGTAGCTATATCTATAAACCTGGAGGGAAAAAACATGAAAGTATCAAAAATGATCTCAGCAATCGATACACACACAGCGGGAGAAGCAGCACGTTTAATCATTGGTGGAATTCCAAAATTTCCTGGTAAAACAATGGCTGAAAAAAGAGAATATTTAGAAACACAACAAGACGTATTACGTCAAATGCTTATGCTAGAACCGCGTGGGCACCGTGATATGTTTGGTGCTTTTATTACGGAACCTGTCCACGAAGAAGCTGATTACGGAATTATCTTCATGGATTCGGGTGGCTATCTGAATATGTGCGGACATAACACAATTGCTGCTATGACTACCGCAGTTGAACAAGGTTGGGTAGAAGTTAAAGAAGGCGATCGTGAAGTCAAAGTTGTTCAAGATACACCTGCCGGAATTGTTCGCGGAACAGTACACTTAGATGAAGATTTCTCAGCGGAATCTGTATCATTTGAGAACGTGGAATCATTCTTATACAAAGAAGCAGTCAAAGTCAATGTTCCGGAAATTGGCGAAGTCACTATGGATATTTCTTTTGGAGGAAGCTTCTTTGCAATTTTACCTGCGGCTTCTGTCGGATTAGAGATTAAACCAGAAAATGCTTCTAAATTTAACGATTTAGGTATGATCATTCGAGATGCAGTGAATGATCAAATTGAAATTCAGCATCCTACTTTAGAACACATTAAGACAGTTGACTTAGTTGAGTTTTATGGACCTGCTACTAGCCCAGATGCGACTTATCAAAATGTGGTTGTGTTTGGAGACGGACAAGTGGATCGCTCTCCTTGTGGAACAGGAACTAGTGCGAAGCTTGCCACTTTGTATGGTAAAGGCGAAATGAAGGTTGGGGATACTTTTGTTTACGAAAGTATTTTATGCACGAAATTCAAAGGTGAAATTGTTAAGGAAGCTGAAGTGGGTGGATATAAAGGTATCATTCCTCGTGTCTCTGGGTCAGCGTATGTTACTGGATACAATACATTTTTAGTTGATCCAAAAGATTCTTTAAAAGATGGGTTCCTTTTAGGGTAGAGATGAAGGAGGGGTAAGTGATATGGTAACAGTTATTTTAGCGATTTATGTTGGGTTGATTTTGTTACATGCCGTAAATATGGGGCGCGATTGCGTTAAGCATAAAGATGATTTAGGACATGGGAATTGGATTGTTTCAGGAATCATCGGTTTTATTACAGACTTTTTAGACACACTAGGAATCGGAAGTTTTGCTCCAACTACGATGCTTTTAGATTTTACCAAGCAATTAAGTCATGACCGCTTGCTACCAGGAACTTTGAATGTAGGACATGGGATTCCCGTATTGGTAGAAGCATTTATCTTTACGACTGTAGTAGATGTATCTCCGGTTACATTATTTGCCTTAGTTGGTTCTGCAACTATAGGTGCGTTTATCGGTTCAAGATTCGTAACAGGTTTGCCAGAAAAGAAAGTCCAACTTTGGATGGGTTGGGCGTTGATTGTTACAGCTGTTTTGATGTTTGCACGTCAACAAGGCTGGATTGATATCTTGGGTGCGGATAATACAGCTACTGCATTGACTGGGATCAAATTGATTATTGGTGTTGTAATCAACTTTTTCTTAGGAGCATTGATGACGATTGGTGTCGGTTTGTATGCACCATGTATGGCGATGGTTTATATGTTAGGCCTAAGCCCACTAGTTGCTTTCCCAGTAATGATGGGTTCATGTGCAGGCTTGATGCCGATAGCAAGTTTAAACTTTGTAAAAACCGGCGATTATGCTCGTAAAGTAAGTTTAGCAATTACAGCAGGTGGGATCATCGGAGTAATCATTGCAGCAAAATTTGTTACTGGTTTAGACTTGAATGTTTTAACGTATATCATTATTGTAGTTATCATCTATACTGGTATTACTTACATTCGTAAGAGTATGAAACCAGCTGCAGCATAATAAGATATTACTAAAACTACTTTGTCCTTCCTTAGAGAAGGACGAGTAGTTTTTGATGTTTTAATACAAATAACAGGAGGAAAAAAATGGTACAGATTGTTTTGGTCACTTTAGGATTATTTGCACTGCTGCACATTGTTGTTTTTGGGAGAGATTTAATTAAACACAAAACCAATCTTGGAGGCGGTAGTTGGCCTATCTCAATCGGGATTGGATTTGTAACAGATTTTTTAGATACGCTGGGTATCGGAAGTTTTGCACCTACGGCTATGTTGTTAGATGCAACTAAGCAATTAGACAGCGATAAGCAGTTGCCAGGAACGTTGAATGTTGGACATGCACTTTCTTGTTTATTGGAAGGCCTTATTTTTATAACAGTAGTGGACGTGGATCCTTTGACGTTGTTTTCTTTGATCGCAGCTTCGATTGTTGGATCATGGCTGGGCTCAAAGACAGTAACAAAATTACCAGAAAAAACTGTCCAGTTTTGGATGGGGTGGGCTTTAATTGTTACAGCTGTTCTGATGGCATTACGTCAAGCTGGGATGATCAATTTGTTAGGGGAAGGGAATACAGCTACCGGCCTGTCAGGTGGACTTTTAATTATTGGAATTATCGGCAATGCCATATTTGGAGCATTGATGACCATTGGTGTCGGACTTTATGCGCCATGTATGGCAATGGTCTATATGTTAGGCTTGAGTCCGTTGGTTGCTTTCCCAATTATGTCAGGTTCTTGTGGGGCCTTGATGCCGGTTGCTAGTGTGAACTTTATTAGAGAGGGAGAATACTCCCGTCGAGTAAGCTTGGGTATTGCAATGGGAGGAATCGTTGGAGTAATTATCGCTGCGAAATTTGTTACAGGGCTAGATTTAACAATTTTGGTTTGGATCATCATCTTCGTAGTAATCTATACTGGAATTACTTATATTCGTAAAAGTCGTAAGTCAGCACCAATTTAATTTTTTAATATTAAAAACTCCAATCTACTTGCGGTTGTGCCCGTAAGGATTGGAGTTTTTATGGGTTAAAAAAAATAGTATTTAATGCTCATAATCAAAATCAAGACAATCATGCTAGGTAAAAAGTTAGAGGTTCGAATGGTTGTCAGCTTTAGCATATTTAGTCCAATACCTAGAATAATAATACCACCAACGGCACTAATTTCATTCATCAGAGGATCTAATAGCTGATTTGGCAAACCTTCAGCAATCAAATAAGCCAATAAAGTTAGTGCTCCTTGATAAATAAGAACAGCAAATGCAGAGAAAAAGACTCCAATACCTAACGAGGCGGTCAAGACAATCGAGATAAAACCATCCATAATGGCTTTCATAAAAAGGGTATGATTACTTCCAGTAATACCACTTTCGATTGCGCCAATGATACCCATTGAGCCAACGACGTAAACTAGGCTGGCGGTCACAAAACCTTCAGCGAAATTACCGTTACCATTAGCAAAACGTTTTTGAAGTAAGAGACCAAATTGATTCATGCGGTCTTCAATTTTAAAAAATTCTCCAAGCATACCGCCTAGGCAAATACAAATGATAACTAAAATAAACGAAGCAGTCTGAGTAGCCATTTGGATTGAAATGGCTATGACAGCAAGACTTAGACCATGTGTCATGGTTTCTTTCGTTTGTTCAGTAATATTTCTTAAAAAGGCTCCTAAAATACTGCCTAACATAACGGACAATGCGTTAACGATAGATCCTATAAACATAAGCAGTGCTCCTTAAATTATCTGATACTTCACTGTCATGGTAGCATGATTTACAGCCTTTTGAAACAAGTTTTTGGATATAAATTAAAGATTAATTATTCCTGATAAACTGCAAAGGAAACTTACATAGAGAATAACAAAATTACCTGTTATAATAGGAAACGTGGAGGATGATGCACAGATGGATACAATCGAAAAATTAATTGTTTGCGGTGGATGTAACGCTAAGATCGGTCCTGGGAATTTAGGAGAACTATTAGCTGATTTACCAAAATCTAGTGATGAAAACTTACTAGTAGGATTTGATTCAACAGATGATGCTGCAGTCATTAAGCTAAGAGACGATTTAGCGATTATTCAAACATTGGATTTTTTCCCAACTATGGTTACTGATCCTTATTTATTCGGAAAGATTGCTGCGGCTAATGCTTTGAGTGATGTTTACGCAATGGGGGGCGAAGTATTATCAGCACTAAATATCGTAGCTTTTCCTGAGGAGAAGGATTTAACGATTTTAAAAGAGATTTTACGAGGTGGAGCGGAGAAAGTACAAGAGGCTGGTGCCATTTTAGCCGGAGGTCACTCGATCCATGATCATTCAGTAAAATATGGGTTATCTGTAACTGGAACAATTGATCCTAATCATATTTATCAAAACAATACTTGTCAGATAGGGGACCATTTAGTACTGACAAAGCCACTTGGGGTAAGTATCATTACAGTAGGCTATAGTGCTAATGAAATTAGTCAAGAAGGTTTCAACAAGGCAACTGAAAGTATGCAGACTCTAAATAAATACGCGATGTCCATTATTCGTAATTATGAGATTACTAGTTGTACGGATGTCACAGGCTTTGGTTTGGCGGGACATTTACATGAAATGTTGAATAGTCATTTTTCTGCTGAAATTCAATCAGATCAGCTGCCCTATTTCCAAGAAGCCTATGAAGGTGCCAAAGAATTTATTTTGACTGCTGGCGGGCAGCGAAATCGCAACTATATGACGGGAAAAATAAAATTTGTAGTAGATGATTTTGCAATTGAAGAATTGTTATTTGACCCTCAAACTTCTGGCGGTTTATTAGTTAGTGTACCGGAATCACAGGTGAAAGAGTTAGTTTCTGAACTGAACTCAGCGGGAATTCCAGCGCAAGATTTTGGGAGGGTAACAGAGCCAGCAGAAAAAGAAATTATTGTATATTAAGGAGACGATAACATGTATAAAATTGATGCAATTGGCAAAGCATGTCCATTACCAGTGATTGAAACAAAGAAAGCATTAAAGGAACATGAAGCGGTGGAGACGTTGGTTGATAATGAGATTGCCACACAAAATCTGAAAAAGATGGCGGATCAATTAGGGTATATTTACCAAATGGAACCCGACAAGGATAATTATCGAGTAAAGATTTCTAAGGGTAATGGCGACGCGGTGGATACAGAAGAGATAAAAGAATCACCAGAAATAGTGACAAACGAGGATTATATTGTAGTGGTAGATACTAATATTATGGGCCGCGGTTCAGATGAGCTTGGGAAAAATCTTTTAAAGATGTTCATTTATTCTATAAAGGAACAAGATGTATTGCCAAAGCAAATTATTTTCTATAATGGTGGTGTAAGTCTTGTAACAGAGGGATCAGACTCATTAGAAGATTTGCAAGCCTTGGCGGATCAGGATGTAGAAATTTATGCCTGTGGTGCATGTTTGAATTTCTTTGAGCTGACAGAAAAAGTAGCCATTGGTGAAATCACTAACATGTACCGTATTGTGGAAATGATGCGACAAGCGCCAAAAGTGATGAAACCGTAAAGGAGCAGGCGATGCAAGAATATGGAGTGGTCCTTTTCTATTCCACCCATGAAGCTATGAAAGCTGAAAAACTAGCCAAAGAAGCCCAACTAAAGGTACGAATTATTCCTACTCCAGAGAAAATTCATGCCAGTTGCGGCTTTTCTTTGAAGTATGAGTTAGCAGAAGAGGAAATATTAAGTACACTTTTGCAGCAGGTGAAGTCTGAAAGCTTTTATCATGTGAAACGAGAAGGATTAAAAACAGACTATGAATTAAGAAAGGATCTTTAGATGGCGAATATTGTAATTGGAACTGCCGGCCATATTGATCATGGGAAAACAACCTTAATTAAGGCCTTGACGGGAATTGAGACGGATACAACCAAAGAAGAAAAAAAACGAGGAATGTCTATTAATCTAGGTTTCGCCTATTTAGATTTGTCTAACCATCAACGAGTAGGAATCGTAGATGTTCCTGGACATGAAAAGTTTATTAAAAATATGGTAGCTGGGTTACCAGGTATCAATTTAGTCCTGCTAGTTATTGATGCTGCAGAAGGAATTATGCCTCAGACGAAGGAACACATCGATATTTTGACGTTACTAGGTATTCAAGACTTCTTAGTGGTTTTAACCAAGGTTGATACGGTTGATCCAGAATTAAAGGAACTGGTAGTAGAGGATATTCGAGATCAATTGGCTGATACACCGTTAGCAGAGGTAGAGATTATTGAGACGGATGCTGTTAGTGGTACAGGAATTGAAAAACTATTGACGGCCATCCAAGTTCACTCTGAGGAACTGTCTGAAAAAAGCAGTACCGGGATCGCTCGTTTGAATATTGACCGAGTATTCAGCGTTAAGGGATTTGGTACGGTTATTACGGGTACGCTGTTGGATGGTACAGTTCAGTTGGGAGAAGAACTTTTTGTATACCCGAGTGGGAAAAAGGTTCGAGTTAGAAATATTCAGGTTCATGAACAAGATGTTCAGCAGGCTCAGGCGGGTCAGCGAACAGCTTTGAATCTGGCTAATATAAGTAAAGACGAATTGGAGCGAGGCGATGTATTGTCAGCCTCTGAAAGTCTGCAACCGACCTGGATGTTAGATGTAAAAGTCAAGTGTTTGCCTGAAGTTGAAATGGGAATTGGCCTATGGGATCGCGTTCGTTTATTGATTGGAACTAGAGAAGTCATGGCACGTTCGGTACCTTTAGGAACGGAATGGATTAAACCTGGTACAGAAGGTTTTTTACAATTACGTTTAGAGGATCAAGTGGCAGTTAGAGAACGAGACCATTTTATATTGCGTTCCTATTCACCAATGCATACAATTGCTGGTGGAGAAGTTCTAGATGCAGCACCAACTAAACACCGTCGGTTCAAGGTAGAAATCTTAGAAAGCTTAAAAGCTAAAGAGGCAGGAAGTATTGAAGAGATCATTTTGGATTTCATGAATAATAAAAAACAGCCTTTTACTACATCAAAGGAACTGCACGAATATCTGGGGCAGTCTATTGAAGAATTACAGCCATTACTAAAAGAAATGGTAATTGATCAGCAAATCATTGATACGAAATCAGGTTATCTGGCTCAAAGTAGTTACCAAGCATTGCAAGAAAAAGCAATCGGCATCTTAAATGACTATCATAAGAAACATCGGTTACGTTTAGGAATGCCGGTAGAGGAATTTCGTTCACGCATGCGGAATCACTTAACTGAAAAGGAATTGTCAGCTTTGATTCGTCTATTGATAGAATCAGAAGTAGTTAAGGAACAGCAGGACAAATTGGCTGTTACTGAGTTTACAGTTACTTTTAACAAATACCAACAGCTTGCGAAAGAAAAAATTGAAACGGAGTTGGCTAAAAATGGTCATACTCCGGTTAAAAAAGATACTTTGTATGGACTCGATAAAAATGCAGAGGAAGTATTAGAGGCACTAAACGGAGATTCCGTTATCTTTTTGACTCACGAATACGTATTATCGGCTAATATTTATTGGCAAGCGGTTCAAAAGGTCCGTAAAACAATTCAGGAACAAGAACAAATGACACTGGCAGATTTTCGTGACATGACCAACTCTAGTCGTAAATCATCAATGCTGATTTTAGAATATATGGATAAGCAAGAAATTACTAAAAGAGTGGAGAATTATCGGATTTTAGGTGCTTCGAAAGAAACGGGTGAATAGGATGAGTCTATATTTTGACAATGCCGCTACTACAGTTCATAAACCTTCTGTTGTAGCTAAACGAGTAACAGAGGTGTTGAGTGCTGACAGTTTCGGTAATCCATCACGGGGAGCTCACCTTTATTCTTTGCGGGCTTATCAGGTAGTTGAAGAAACTCGTGAAGCAATCAAGAAACTTTTCCATGCCACAGAAGGGTATGAGGTCGCTTTTACTAATAATGCGACAGTTGCATTAAATGAAGTGCTAAAAGGAATAATTCGACCAGGAGACCACGTAATAACAACCAGCTGGGAACACAATTCAGTACTTCGTCCTTTATATCAGTTAGAACAAGCGGGTGCTCAGTTAGATTTTGTTACTAGTGAAACATCAACTGGTTGTTTAAATTATCAAGAATTTGAGGAGAAAGTACGACCAGATACCAAGGTAGTGGTATGCAATCATGCGAGTAATGTGACGGGAAATGTATTGGATTTGGAGCGAGTAAAGACCTTTTGTAAAAAGTACGATTTGTTACTAGTTCTTGATATTTCTCAAACAGCTGGAGTTTTATCGATCGATTTAAGCGATGAAGAAATTGCAGCTGTTTGTTTTACCGGACATAAATCGTTGTATGGACCACAAGGGACAGGGGGTGTCTGTGTACGTAAAGACATAGTAGTTGAACCTGTATTAACTGGTGGAGATGGTATGCGTTCATTTTCTAAGACACAACCAAAGGAATTCCCTACGTTATTAGAAGCGGGAACAGCAAATGTTCCAGGAATTGCAGGTTTAGGGGCTGCTGTCCAATGGGGATTAGAAAACCCAGCACCTGCGCAAGAAATAGTTGGTCGCTATTTCATTAAAAGGCTTCAGGAACTTCCTAATATTTCTGTATATGGAGATATGAATCAGCAGCGAGTAAATGTTTTTTCTTTAAATATTGCTGACGCTGATTCGGCTTTAGTGAGTGATTTATTATGGGAAGACTATGAAATTGCCACACGTTCGGGTTATCATTGTGCCCCCTTGATGCACGAAGCATTGGGAACTGCAGCACGAGGAACCGTTCGATTTTCTTTTTCTCGTTTTACTACTCAGAAAGAAATTGATCAGGTAGTACAGGCATTGAGTGAAGTTGCTGGAAGGAAGTAGGAAGATTATGGTGAAAAGTATTCAAGAGCTTTTAGCACAATTGCCGGCAGTGGATATTCTTTTGAAACGTCCCGCGATTGAACAGTTAGCCACGGAGTATCCTAGAGGAGCGGTAAAAGCAGCGATTCAAGAAGTTCTTGGTAATATTCGTCGAGAAGTGCTGCAGCAAATACGTCAAGATTTACCGCAATTGCCAACTATTGAACAAATGATTACTGAAGAACTAATACAACATCAATTTTCTTTACGTCGTGTGATTAACGGAACAGGTACTGTAATTCATACCAATCTAGGAAGATCCTCTTTAAGTAAACGAGTCCAACAGCAGGTAGAAGATATTAGTTTTCACTATTCTAATTTAGAGTTTGACTTAGAATCTGGGGAAAGGGGTTCTCGCTACAGCCACTTAACGGAAATTATTAAGGAGTTAACTGGTGCTGAAGATGTATTAGTAGTTAATAACAATGCGGCGGCGGTTTTACTAGTTCTGAGTACGCTAATCAAGGGCCAGGAAGTTTTGGTTTCTCGAGGAGAGTTGGTGGAAATAGGCGGTGCTTTTCGTATTCCTGATGTAGTGACCTCCAGTGGAGGAAAAATTGTAGAAGTTGGGACAACCAACAAAACCCATTTAAATGATTACCAACAGGCAGTGAATGAAGAAACTGGCGGAATTTTGAAAGTGCATACGAGCAATTATCGAATTGTCGGTTTTACAGAAAGTGTCCCTATACCAGAATTGGCGAAAATAGCCGATCATACCGCTATTCCATTGATTAATGATTTAGGTAGCGGCTTATTTATTGATATGCGACAATTTGGGTTACCATATGAACCAACAGTTAAGGAAGCACTGGATCAAGGCTGTGATATAGTAACTTTTAGTGGTGATAAATTATTAGGTGGGCCACAGGCAGGTATTATTGTAGGTAAAAAGAAATATATTCAACAGATGAAAAAAAACCAACTATTGCGAGCATTGCGGATCGATAAAATGACCTTAAGTGCTTTGGAGGCAACCTTTGAATTATACCTCGATCCAACGCAAGCAATTCAAGAAATTCCTGTTTTACGTATGTTGTCATTAACAGAAGAGGACTGTCTGAGCAAAGCAACAATTTTAGCAGAGAAACTAGAAAAAAATACTAATGATTTAACTATAACTGTTGAAAAGGATGCCAGTGCAGTCGGAGGCGGTTCTTATCCTGAACATTTGTTGCCAACTTATGTCGTATCGATTTATTCGGATGTTATTTCGGCAGAATCTTTGCAACAAAAGCTGCGGGAAAGTCGTATGCCAATAATTAGTCGCATAAAAAACAAAAAAAATTATTTGGATGTACGAACAATTGAGGATGAGGAATTCGCGTTCATAACTTCAGCGATCAGAACATTAGCATAATGGGAGTAAAAGACTCAAACGATGGAGCAAAAATCCATGTTTGAGTCTTTTTTTTATATGACAAAATTGTTAGTTCTTTTTGTCTTTGTTCGATGGAGCGTTTTTCTAATTCAGCCTATACTACAAGAAAAAACAAAGGAGCGATATAAATTGAAAAAACTTTTAATTGGCTTAATCACATTGATTGTTATTGGAGTAGCTGCCCTAAAAATAGCTGATATTGTCGTTATGGGAGGAGATAGCTACTATGTTCAAGTAACAACGGATGGAACAAAGCAGAATGAAACCGATAGTCAAGGCCAAACTTATACAAAATATCAATACCAACTCCCAGGCTATGATCAAAATGGTGAGGAAAAGAGTATGGATTTCTCTACAGTAAAAGAACGTCCATTACGTAAAGAAGCTTTTTTGAAATTGACGTGGAACAAGAATAAGGGGGTCACTTCGTTTGAAGAAGTACAAGAAAAAGAAGTCCCTAAAAAAGCGCAAGAAAAATTATTGGAGGCAAATTAATGGAAACAATAGTAAAAATACAAGACGTGAAAAAAGTATATGGTAAGAAAAATGAAAAAAAGACAGAGGCTCTAAAAGGAATTTCCTTTGAAGTGAACAAAGGAGAATTTATTGGCATCATGGGAGCATCAGGTTCAGGAAAATCAACTTTATTAAATTTATTGTCAACGTTGGATAATCCAACGGAGGGGAATATTTTGATAAACCAAAAAGATGTTTCTACTCTAAAAGGAAATCGTCTAGCTGATTTTCGTGGCAAGGAAATTGGGTTCATTTTTCAAGACTTTAATTTGTTAGAAAATTTAACCGCTGCCGAAAATATAGCGGTTCCTTTGTCATTACAAGGGGTAAAGCCAAAAATAATTAAGAGAGAGGTTCAAAAGATAGCGCAACGTTTGTCGATTGACCATATTTTAGATAGTTATCCAACGGCTATATCTGGTGGTCAAAAGCAACGGGTGGCAGCCGCTCGGGCTTTAGTGACCCAACCGACAATACTATTAGGAGATGAGCCGACGGGCGCTTTGGATTCAAAAAGTGCCAAAGATTTATTGGACACAATGGAAGAATTAAATCGTGAGGATCAAGTTTCTATTTTATTAGTAACCCATGATCCGCTATCTGCCAGTTATTGCCAGCGAATCTTATTTATTAAAGATGGCGTAATTTATCAGCAAATTCAGCGGGATGAAAAAAGTCGCGAAAAATTTTATCGAGATATTTTATCAGCTTTAGGAAACCTTGAACAGTAGAAGGAGTATGTGTATGTTAGTCAAGTTATCATTAACAGGATTAAAAAGCCGTTTGCGGGACTATTTAGTCTTGTTTTCTGGCTTAATAATGGCAGCAGCCATCTTTTATATGTTTCAATCTATGGCTAGTAATGAAGCCTTTCTAAAAAGCAATTCGTTGGTTTCATCAATAGTCTTTATCTTCTATTTTGGCACTGTCCTGCTGTCGATTATTACGTTAGTCTACATTTTTTATGCCAATTCCTTTTTAATGGCAATGCGTCAAAAGGATTATGGCATGTTTATGATGTTGGGAGCTAAATCAAAAAAAATTGCTCAAATGATTTTTATTGAAACATTTTTGATTGGGATTCTCGCAACTATTTGTGGTTCAATTGTGGGACTTGGATTAACTTCGGTAGTGAATCATCTATTGACAACTAAACTCAATATTCAAATTCAACACTTTTCACCGCTTAATGGGAAAGCATTCTTAGTGACCGTTGTTTTCTTTACAATTTTATTTTTGATTGCAGCTGTTTCAAATGCGACAGTAATTGCTAAAAAACCAATCTTGACCTTGTTGCGGGAAAACCAAACGCCGCTGCAAGTAAAACGTCGTAAATCGGGCTTGTTTTTTGAAGCATTGCTGGGTGTAATTTTACTGATAGCTGGTTATGTCATGATGGATCAACTAATGGTTCTTCAGCTTTTGGGAATTGCGGGAGCACTGGTTACGATTGTATTAGGCACCTATTTTGTATTCCATTCAGTCATTGTCTTTATTTTGTCCATGCTGAAAAAAGTAGATAATATTGCCTTTAAGAAACTAAATAATTTTACTCTATCACAATTAAGTTTTCGCATGCAGGAATATACACGAATTTTGTCAATGGTAGCCATGCTAGTTGCTTTAGCTTTGGGTGCTTTAACAGTAGGATTAGGTTTCCGCAATGAGATTCCTAAAATGGCCAATGCAGTGACACCGTATGACCTTGTACTAAACAATGCTCAAAAAGTAGATCAGCAAAAAGTGTCAGCATTAAATCCAACGACAGATGTGAACTATCAATTTAAAGAAGACGCCGAGAATATGTACTATTTAACGGAAGAGTTCAATCAAAACCCAATTTCTACTCATGAGTTCAAACAAGATCGCTCAGTCAAGGTTAAAAAATATACAGGTTCAGAAATGCAGAATAATATTACGGCTCAGGATGCGATACGTTCGGTAGAATTACCAGATCAACAAAGCAAGGAAGTGCATCTAGTTTCTCAGGCTGAATTTGATGCTATTGATCAATCGATTGATAAGTTGCAATTGGTTCAAGTAAATGACTTTTTGAAACAGTTAAAACCTATCCAAGCTTTGGCTCACGAGAATGAGAAAAACAACCCATCAATTGATGAAGACGGCATTGGTAGTTTTTCACAAAAGGTTTCTGCTTATAATTCCTATAATATCATGTTTTCTGGATTTGAATTTATGGGTTTCTTCTTAGGATTAGCCTTTTTGACAATGTTAGCAAGCTGTCTAATGTTTAAAATTTTATCTGGAGCTTATAGCGATGTTCAACGTTATCGTATGCTTAATAAGATTGGTGCACGTCAATCATTATTGAAACAATCTATTCGCAGAGAAATTGGAGTTCTATTTTTAGGACCTGGCTTCTTAGGAATGGTTCACGTACTTTTTGGACTGAAAATGTTCACAGCATTTTTGAGCGATCCTTATCAAGAGTTATGGATACCATTTGGGATATTTTTCCTTTTATATTTGATTTATTATGTGATTACTGTTTGGATGTATACACACTTAGTAATTGAACAACAAGAGTAAGTTTCAGATGATTTGTTATTTTATGTAACGCAGATAGAATTATGAAAAAAAAACGATAAAAGGTTAAAATTTTTTAAGTGTTTAGACTGAAAGTTTTCTTGACTCAATAAGTCTGGTTACACTAATCGGATATTTATAGCTGATCTTCTAGAATAAACTGTAAAAATCCTAAATAATTTATCAGAAGGACCCGTTCTTTTATCAAAAGGTCTATAGTGTATGGAGGAGAATTTAATAGTAGAAAGAAGTGGTTTTGATGAACCAAATTAGACGGGTAATTACCAATCGCTGGGTAATTTTACTGGTTGTCGGTCTCTTATTTTGGGCTAAAACAATGCTAGCTTATTACTTAGATTTTTCGTTAGGAGTCAAGGGAACCATTCAAACGATGATTTTGTGGATTAATCCGGTTGCAACAACCACTCTAATTTTTGGGATTTTTCTTTACGTTAAAAAAATCAAACCAGCATTAATCACTTTGTTTGTCTTGGATGTATTGAATACTTTGATTTTATATTTGAACATTATTTTTTATCGAGAGTTTACGGATTTCGTTACAGTTAAGTCAGTTTTAGGTTTTTCGAAGGTTTCGGATGGTATTTCAGGGAGCTCATTTGCTTTAATGAATGGACATGATATTTTTTATTGGTTGGATATTTTAACGTTTCTAGGAATTTTATTATGGCTGTTCATTAAGAAAATACCGTTGGTTAGTCCGTCAGTTAAAAAGCCGGCTGCTATTGCTATGACAGCATTATCTGTTTTGTTTTTCACAGTAAATTTATCCTTAAGTGAAGCAAATCGTCCTCAATTATTGCAGCGAACCTTTGATCGTTCCTACATTGTAAAATATTTAGGATTAGATGCTTTTACGGTATATGATGGAATCACTACTGAAATGGCCAATAGTGTAAGAGCGCATGCTTCTAGTAATGGTCTAGATGAAGTAAAAAAATACACGGACAGTCACTATGCTGCAGCTGATCCAAATTTATTTGGGGTGGCTAAGGGTAAGAATGTGATTGTTATTCACTTGGAAAGTTTCCAACAATTTTTAATTGGAATGAAGGTTGATGGTCAGGAGGTAACACCTTTTTTAAATAGTCTTTATAGTGACAAGCAAACCTTAGGCTTTGATAATTTTTTCCATGAAGTAGGTCAAGGCAAGACGAGTGATGCAGAAAATATGCTGGAAACGGGTACGTTTGGTTTGCCGCAAGGGTCGCTATTTACCCAATTGGGTTCAGACAATGTCTTTCAAGGTGCTCCAGCCATTTTAAATCAATCAGCAGGATATACCAGTGCTGTTTTTCATGGAAACGTTGGTAGTTTTTGGAATCGAGACCATGTGTATAAGAATTTAGGTTATGAAAACTTTTTTGACCGTTCTTACTTCAATCAATCAGATGAAAGTTTGGGTTATGGAATTTTAGATAAGGATATGCTGAGAGAATCAGCAGGGCATTTAGAACATTTACAACAGCCTTTTTATGCTAAATTCTTAACGGTAACGAATCATACACCTTATTATACTGATGACAAAAATTTCAATTTCCCTTCATTGAATACTGGTGATAGTGTTGTAGATGATTATGTGCGAACGGCTCATTACTTGGATGAATCACTGCAACAGTTCTTCACGTATTTAAAAAATGCAGGGATTTACCAGAATTCTATTTTTATGATTTATGGTGATCATTTTGGTATTTCTGATACGAATAATAAAGATTTGGCACAAGCGTTAGGAAAAGATCCAAGCACATGGAGTAACTTTGATAATGCTCAAATGCAACGGGTACCTTTGATGTTTCATATACCAGGTTTCGAAAATGGTGGGGTGCAACATCAATATGGTGGCGAAATTGATGTATTGCCAACGTTGTTGCATTTAGTAGGTATTGATGATAAAAGCTATATTCATTTTGGAACGGATCTTTTTTCACCACAGCATAATCAAGTAGTTGCCTTTAGAAATGGCGATTTTGTTACTCCGCAATACACGGAACTAGGCGGACAAACTTATGACAATCAAACAGGTCAAGTAGTTGATCCCACAGCGGCAGGAATTGCTGATCAAGTGACTAAGGATCAAAAGCAGGTGAAGACTGCTTTATCTTTATCTGATAAGCTAAATCAAGAAAATTTACTGCGTTTTTATACACCACAGGGATTTACTCCTGTGGATGCTAAGAAATATGATTATCATAATTTAGATGATAAAAATGCAGCAGTTGAAAAAGAAAAAGGTCAAAAATCAACAAGTGTCTATTCCCAAAACGGGAATCAGACCACTGCTAATTTATATCCAGCTGAATAATGAGTATAAGAACAGGCAAAAGTATATAGTGAACGATACACTTTAAACTTTTGCCTGTTCTCTTATTTTGATAAAATAAAAAAGCCAATCACTAGTGATCAGCTTGGCTAAGCATTATTGGCGGGAATGTGTGGGAATCGAACCCACCCAAGAAGCTACTAACTCCTCATACTGGTTTTGAAGACCAGAGGGCACACCAGAACCCATCCACTCCCGAAACAAGATAATTTTATCATTCTTTGGCAGCTCAATCAACCGTTTTATAACAAAAGGCAGATTACTTACTAAATTAATTGGAAGATACTTTTAAAAGCGACAGTGCTCAATATATCAGCAAAATGAACGATAGCCTTCTCAGTACTGAGAAGGCTATCTAACTAATCAATATTCATATTTTAAAGTTGAGGGTGTAGACTATTACTAAAAATTAACTATTTCTCGTTTAAACGATGTATTCCCAAATCCTTCTAATACATCCTTGTAACCCTATAGTTACGCCAGATTGATTAAATTTCATCAAAATGAGTTAAAGTGTCGCATAAAAATATTTTTCGTATTAACTTATTATAGCATGTTTTTATGGAAGCTGCGAAGCACAATAGTCAGAATTTAACACTTATTAAGAATTGGAGAAATATAGATCCTTCGTACGTTCTTTTTTCTCCCCAAACTCGTTCTTTGAAAGGATATATAGGTTAATTTATTCATATCTTTTGCAAAAGGGGAAATAGAAAAAACCGATTAGGATGCACAATCAACAAGTAAATTGTAGCGTTAGCAGAACAGTATTCAAAGTAAAAAAACATGGCAAATATTGATAAAAAGACAAAACAAAAGGCATCTACTATTGACTTCTAGTAGATGCCTTTACAGAGAACTGGAACCGTTCATTTGAGAATTGCACTCCTTATGCGATTTTTTTCAATTCTTGTACTGCTTGTTCGATAGTAACACCGGTAGCAAATTGATTTGCATCCTCTTCATTAAAAACGATGAAAAGATTCAATTCAGTATCCAAAGTTACTCGATAAGTTAATTCTTTGTTATAGAATGTCATATTCATTCTCCTTTCTTTGTACTAACGAAAGGCAACTATTACGCTGATAACGAAATTCCATTTATAATTATAGCATAAATGGGAATAGTTGACTACTACGTTGTTTTGAAGTGGATTCTCTTCACCTTTTATTGTATAGAGTATCTGTTTTGGATAAATGAAGTTTGAGTAAATAATTTGTAAAACTAAAAAATCATGGTTGTTTTTATGTATTAGCATGTTAAGCTTTTATTGAAAGCGTTATTATTAGTTTGTGAATGGAAGAGGAAAAATAATGAAAAAGCCAATAGATAAGATTTCCATCGTTTTTGGATATATCCTAATTATTTTAGGGATCGTATTCCCTTTTGTCCAAGGAATTGAAAAGGAATATACAGTTTTTGGAGCTTGGTTCACGAGCTTATTTAATCATGATTTTTTGGCATTTTGGCAACACAACTTTGCTTCTGGGACACAAGCAATGGTTGGAAGTGGCTTACTGCTGTTGCTAATTATTTTTAGTTTTGCAGAAGCTGTTGGGTTAACATTTGACTACAGAAATATGCTATTACCAAAAATGAAAAATGTTAGTTTATTTTTCCTGATGATCGGGGTCGCTTATTTGCAGTTCTTTCAAGTAAATATTGCGCTGCTATTCGTTCCAGGATTGGCATTTATTGAGTTTATGCTGTCACGTTATCTTGACGGAAAACCAGAGCGAGATCGAGAATATGCTGAGACTAAGGCTGCTAAGCTCACTATGAAAGAAGACAAAAAGGAGAGATTAGACTTTAAAGGTACATACCCTAAACTGCTAAAAAAAATCATTCGAAAAAATTGGCTGTTTTATCGTCAAGATTCCGTCATATTGGTTGTAGGCAATCTAGTGTCATATACTTCTGTTGTTTTACTATTGGTTTTTTATCGTTCATTCTCGGTGCTTCATAATCAGGAGAGTATCTTTAATAAAACTGGCTTATTACGGATATTCATTGAGTCTGGTGGGATATTGGGTCTATTATTATTGATTTTTTTAACTTATGTTACCGGGGTTTATTTGTCTTTTAGAACAACTAATAATGGACTTTGGATTCTTTTGGGTATTCGACGAAAGACCTATTTGTGGATGCTTATTAGAGAATATCTTTTAAATATTAGCTTAGCTGTAGTTTTTGGTACTTTTTTGTTGCTGCCAATAGTTAGAGTAGATTGGTTAGTTTTTGTGATAGCGATACTGATTCAATTGATGTTTTCGGTTTTAACATTGGCTTTTCATCAAGAACAAATTTTGCGTCTTTTACAGTTTAAGCATAAAGAATCGGTCGATGTACGTAAAGGAAATGTCAAATATCCAATTATTTGGTTAAGTGTAGGGATAGTTTCTCTAGTCATTACCTTTTTATGGTTTAGCCGCCGAAAATCTTCAGAAACATACTTTATCTTTGCTCCATTAGCGATTGGGTTACTTGGTATAGTATATGGTGGAGCAGCTCTTGGACAGCAGCTATTGAAACACAGCCACAGCTATTATGAACAATTTTTGAATTTTACTGATTTTTTCTATCAATTTCGTAAGAGTGTTAGTTTAGTTGTGCTTTTGATTCTATTGCAAGTGTTTTGTATGGGCATTTTGATTCCTAGAATCATTACGTATCAAATGACAGAAGAAGCAACTATTTTTCCCTACACTATTATGGCAAAAGTCAAAGCTGAAGATGTTCTTCAACTGAAGAAAATTAGTGAAGAACAAAATGCTGAAATGAACATATTTCCGATGTTACCCATTACTTCGGTCGATGGGGATCCTGAACCGGAAATGTATGGTACACAACGTCCGGTGATGATTATCCAAGGGCAGCATGTAGGGATATCAGAGGATACCTATCAACTATTACGGAAGAAAATTGGAATGAATGAACAACCACTGCACTTAGCAAAGGGATTCTGGCATGTAGTTTACCAACAGACTATCAGTATTCAAGCGCAACCGATTGACTGGGATCCAGGAAGCTCGTTGCCACGTTTGCGAATTGGCCAACCTTTGGAAGAGTATGACACAGCAAATGTCGATAATCTATTTCCTATACGTCAGATTCAAAGCGAGGAACGGTCTATTTTAACCGGAATGTTTCAACGAGGATTGCAAGAAAATCTAATTGTTTTATCAAATAAAGATTTTCAACAAGCCGTAAAAGAACAGCCCAATTTCGCTCGACAGTTGGTTTTGATTCGTACAGCTGACGAAGAGACTATGGTCAAAGAATTAGCGTTTTTGTCTGAAAAGTATGCTGATGAACGTCGCTGGGACGAGTCGATTCAGCCATTTTATGCGAGAGGGCAACGAAAGCAAAATGTTGTTACTGAAAATAAACTGGAAATGATGGTTTTAATCTTTTTAGTTATTATCAGTCAGCTGCTGTGCTTTAGTTTACTTTTAAATAAATATGTTAGTGAAAAAAATGTCTGGACGGACCGGCAAAATCTACTTGGCTTATTAGGCATTCGTGAAAGAGATCGGCGAAAATTGGTGAATCGTCAACTACGATTATTTCTTCTATTACCAATTGTATTAGCTGTAGGTACAAGTATGGGGTTTATTTTTACAATGTTTGGCTTACGATTTTTTAATCAAGTAGAACGTCAGGAATTCTGGAGTCACTTTTTATCAGCAATTATCGGGTACATTTTTATTTGGTATTGCGGTTATCGCTGGTGCGGAAATCAAATTATAAAGTGGGTGATCTGATGACAGCAATTATTACAGCTAAGAATGTTTTCAAAAGTTACGGGGAACAACATGTGCTAAAGGGGATCGATTTACAGCTTGATCAAGGCGATTATGTGAGTATTATGGGCCGTTCAGGTTGCGGTAAAACTACGTTACTAAAAATATTGGGCATGGTTAATTCACCCACCTCTGGAAAAGTTTTCTTTGAGGGGAAAGATACACAGGAGTTGTATCCAGATGAATTATCGGATATTCGGCGCCGTAAATTAGGATTTGTTTTCCAAGATTTCCAATTGATGGAGAGTATTACGGTACGGGAGAATATTCTGCTGCCGGCTATTTTAGATAAACGCAATCTCAACGAAATAGAGCAGCAATTAAAACCCTTGATTGATACCTTGAGAATCGAACCTTTGTTGGATAAACTCCCTCAAACCTTATCAGTAGGAGAAAAGCAGCGAACAGCTATTTGTCGAGCCCTGGTTAATCAACCAAGAATTATTTTAGCTGATGAACCGACGGGTAATCTCGACAGCAATGCAGGTGCGGAAGTTTTAGCTATTTTTAAGCGCATCAATGAAGCAATGGGTGTAACTATTCTAATGATCACTCATGATAATAAAGTTGCCAATAGCGCGAAGAGTGTGATCTTCTTGAAGGATGGTAAAATTTATGACCGAATGAAAACAGCTGGAAAAATAACGGAGTGGGAAATTGCTGAAAAAATGGTTGAAGTGTAACCTCTCAAAGGAATGATGATAGAAGTAAAATGCCGATAAAAATATCCGAACTCTACGAGATGAACATTCTTAAATGACGAGATCATTTTTTATAGTTCGGATCATCTTATTATTTATTCATGCGCCAGTAGTCCATCTAAGTAGGAGATAGCATTTTTTAGATTATCAAAAAAATCAAGATGTCTTTTTTTTGTCCACAACCAGAACATAAGTTCGTGTACATTTATATGAGGAGGTGGCCACTTCTAAAATAGAAACAAGAGAAAGGATTGATTTTTATGGCAAGTATTGAAGGAGTAATTAATTGGTTTAAGGCAAGAGAAGGAAAGGTTACCTATTCCATGACTAACAGAATGGGACCGAATAGTTATGACTGCAGTTCTTCCGTTTATTTCGCATTAATGGAGGCAGGATTTCTGCCATCTGGAACAGCGGTAGGTAATACGGACAGCTTGTATCGATTAGAAGGTAGTGTATTGCAGTCGATTGGAAGAGGCGAAGTTCGTAAAGGAGATCTTTTTGTCTCCGGTGTTAAGGGCGGATCTGGCGGATCTGGCGGATCTGGTGGTCATACGGGGGTCTTTTTAGATAATCAGACAATCATTCATTGTACTTTAGCTCCTGCTTATGGGAAAAATGGAATTGTAACAACCCCTGCTCAAGGTTGGATGGGTGATTACAGCGGCTTACCTGTTTATTATTATCGGTTGAAAAACAGTACACCCACACCACCACCTGTTCCAACTTCTAAATTTAAAGTAGGCCAAAAGGTACACTTTTCTAATAGTGCTACGAAATGGCATGGAGGTAACTCGATTAACTATGATGATATGATGCGAGGGTATAATGTATCGAAAATCAATAATGATGGTTCTCTTTACATTCGAACATTAGATGATGCTTGGGGAGGGAATGTTTTAGAAAAAGATTTGATGCTATTCAGATCAAATACAATTAGTTCGAATGAGGTTGTTAAACTGAGCGCTGCGGCAAGTCATTGGGCCAAGGAGATGTAATTAATATTGAAAATAAGACAACCCGATCTTTTATTGTTAAAGATCGAAAAGACAACCAGTTGCTTTTATATTCAGATGCGGCAAATGGTTGGGAGGTATGGGCTTATGACTGGGATTGTTTGTTAGAGCGGAAGCATAAGATTATCCCTGCTGGTGCTACTGAGCGATATGTTGCTATGAACAAAAATACGACCCGATGGAACGCGTACAAAGCAGTATCCACCAACGTCAAAATTAGTCTTTCAGAATATGACTCAGTATATAAAGTTACTGGTGGAAATGCTGAAGGAACTAGAATGGCCTCGGCATCAAATCCAGAAGTTTTTGGTTGGGTAAATAGTAGCCAAGTAAGCCCAGCACCTAAAAATCAAATCACTCGAGGGGCTTTAGTAAAACTTCGTGCTCAAGCAACTCACTGGGCAAATGGAGATGCAATCAATATTGAAAACAAAACAACCCGAACTTTCTTAGTGAAAGAGCGCCAAGCAAATCAATTGCTGATTTATTCTAATGCAGCCTCTGGCTGGCAAGCATAGGCTTACGATTGGGATGTAATTAAGTAACTAGAAGTACTAGAAGTACCAAAGAAGCGAAAAGTGAACGAACTTTTCGCTTCTTTGGTTATTTCATTACCGCTGCAGCTAACGCTTGTTGGACCTTTATAATATTTTTGTCTTTTCTAAACTGTAGTACTTCTGCTGGTTCCAGGGCACTAGAAACCCAAATTTTTAGTTCAGCATCTAAATCAAAGTGTCCAGAAGTTTCAACACTGAAGCGTGAGATACTTTTGTAAGGATAACTTTTGTATTCAACTTTTTTTCCAGTCATTCCCTGTTTATCGACAATAACTAATCGATAATCTGTAAAAACGATTAAATCTCTGACTAACACAAAAGCTAAATCAACTGTTTCATTGGGTATTAATACATTTTCTAATTCTTTGTCTGCTTTTGTTTGTTTAACTTCAGAAGCATTGCCCATCAGGCCATCAAATAATCCCATAATTGTTCCTCTTTTCTATTCGTTCGTTAATAAAATATTATCTAGATACACAAAGCCTCATAAAAAGGATTTGTATCGATAATTTTTCTTTCGAGATTGGTTCCCAGATCCTTCATCAAAGTTTGCCCAGTATGGCCGAATTGATTTAGTATTTTAAAGCTAGTTTTGCTGGCAGCTTCATAGGAGGCGCTAAATTCAGCTTGCATTGTCTGAATTAAACGCAGCTTTAAAGCTGTTTCGGAAATACCAAATTCTTTTGAAATGTCGGCTGGTTTCTTCCCTTGTTTTAATACATTGATAAATACTGGGTCAGGTAAAAGAATTGCCGCAGCTCCGATATTGGCTTGAAATTCAATGAGCGATTTATAATCATACGTATTCAAAGTTTGCTTTGTATCATAATGGTAAGGAGTTTCTCTATTTAAATGATAAAGGTAGTGAATTAATTCGTGTGAAATTGTAAAGTTAATTCGGTTTTGGTTCATATGCTTATTGTAAGTAATGGTAGTTTCATGCGCATCTTTAACGATCATTCCGGAGAGCGTTTGACGTGCTTTGCCTTCGAAATAAAAACCGCGGATTTTTATACTTTCACCCATTATACACTGCCAAACTGCTTCGTGATTATAGTTTTCAACATTCATTTCTAACCCTAACATTGTGGCTGAAAGGTACTCGTTAATTTTTGTAGAAAATTGAACATATTCCTCTAATTCGCCTGACATACAATCAATCCTTTTCTGTACGTTCTCGTTTGATTTCCTGCAGACGCCAATTCAAGAAACGCTCAACTTCTTTTTCAATATCTTCTGCATCTTCTTCAGAGAGATCGGAGGTATCCGAACGAAGCATAATTTGCCTGGCAATTGAATGATTGTCTGGAGCATCAGTATCGTTGACACTTGCGGCTCGGTCTAACAAATAATCGAGAGAGACATCAAAATAATCAGCAACTTTTTCAATTTTATCAATCCCAGGTTTGTTTTTTCGCCATCGATTGATTACGCCATTGCCAAAATTCAATTGTTCTTCCAATTGACGAATGGAAATATCTTGTTCATTTGCTAATATTTTTATTTTTTCGTATAGATTCATGAGAATAACCTTTCTTTCTAAAAAAAACATAGACAAAAAATCGACATGGTTGCATTATGCAGAATATATGTATACAATAGTTGTATAGGAAACGGAAAAAAGGGCCAATCTGATCTATTCGTCTTCTCTATTGTAGAATATTTGTCTATTTAAGTAAAGAAGTGATGAGAAAATTGGCGAAAGGAGTTACGCACGTGGAAAAATGGAAAAAAGATTATTTGAAAGGAATTCTTTCTGATTATCCTAACTTGAAAGAGTATATTAAGGAAAAGGAGGGTGAAATTTCTCTTCAGTGGCCGAACACTGACGACCGATTACTCATAACTATTTCTTCAGATAGGAGACTGAGAAATTTAGAAAGAAACCATAGAATAATTCAGGAGACCTTAGCAACTGCTTCTCCTGAAGTTCGCATAATCATTAAAGAGCTGTATATGAATCCATACAAAAATTGCAATTTATCTAGTGTAGCAGATCAAGTCTATTTAAGTGCACGACAGGTAACACGTTTGCGGGATCAGTTTTTTGCTAACTTACTGGAGAAATTGGGAATTTAAATTTTTTTTAACTAAAAAAGAACATATGTTCGAAAAGAGATTAAAAGGAGGAGTTAATATGGCAGAATTAAGTAAAGCAAAATTAGCAAATTTAGAAGAGGATTTTCGTTCTTATAAAAGGTTACCTAGTAAAATGGCAGAGGCACTAATAGCTGATGAATGGCATCCTAATGATGTAAATATATGGATGAAAAGTTCTATGTCCCACCCAGAGGAAGAATTAGGAGCTCTATTTCTAAAGGAGAGAAATAGAAGCTACAGGTATTATGCAGCTTTGTATGAAGATATTACGAAGGTATATAACCAATTAAGTGAAGATCTAAAAGAGCTGGTGGATATCTATTTATGGGGAGAATTCAACTATTTGAGTTGGCCTGAAATAGCTAAAGCAACTTACTTTTCTACTGCTGGAATTTATAAGAAACGTTATCGTATTTTAGAAAAATTAGCGATTGAGCGAGGAATTTTGGTAAGAGTAGAATAACGTTTATATCTTTCTACCAATTACATACGTTAAATTGGTAATGTCAAATAGCGCAACAATTCTAAACAACAGAATGGTCCGTTTCCGGAGGTTGTGGACGTTAAATAAAACACGTGGGGGTCTCCCAATGACCAAAAATGTGCGTATCTGAAAATAATTAGTTACAAGTAAACCGCTGCAGAGGGAGTAGGAGGACTAATCATTTGGAATCAGAAAGAATTATTGAAAAGCTGCAAAAACGAGTGGGTAAAGAACAAGCAAGAAAAAATGCATTTCGCCAACGTTTAGCAGAAACACAGCTTTATATTCAACAACTTGAGAACCAACAAAAAGAGCTGACTCAAGAAAAGCAAAAACAGGAAGAGCAGCTTTCAAGGTTGGAGTTGCACTATCGCCAACAACTTTTTATGAGGCAATCAGAAAGAATTTGGCAAGAATTTCAATACAGTTTTACAGAACAGCTGCTATTAACAGACCAATCTCATGAGCTTGCATTGGAAGCTTTAACTACCATGATCGATGACTTAAAAAATCAGCTCGGTCTGTTAATCAGCAACAAATTACCTTTAGAAAAAAAGAAAATGGAGGAATAGAATATGGCAGCATTAGACGGAATCGATGTATTGTGGCGCTATCGCTTTACAGAGGAAGAAGGAAACGAGGCAGCTTGGGGATTGGCTTACACAACAGAAAGCGGCTATTCAAAATCAAAAAGCAGTGAAACGACGATCACAAAAGATGGCACAGTTGTTACACCAGGAGCTGTTGAAACGACTGCATCAGCCACTACGTTATACAAAGTAGGAGATACACGAATTGATGAATTGGAAGAGAAAGGAATTGATGCTGGAAAACGGATGCAATTATGGCGGATTAGCACCAAAGAAGCGGGTACTGGTGAAAATGTTTCTAAATATAAAGCAAAGTATTTTGAAGGCTATCTTACAACCTTTGAACCAACAGATAATGCCGAAGATAAAGTGGAATATTCATTAGAATGGTCAATTGAATCGACCGGAAAAAATGGGTATGCAACATTAGTAATTGATGATAGTGACGGCGGCGACTACGCATTTAAGGACACAGTAAAAGTTGAAGCAGCACCATAATCAAACACTTAGGAGGATCTTTTTGTGGATATTACGGTAAATGAAAAAAACTATCATTTTAAATTTGGGTACGGTTTTTTAGCAAGAATTAACGAAAAATACTCGTTAGATAAAAACGGCATTGAACTGAGACTAGGGATTGGTACCATCATTACTAATCTTATGTTGGGTGATATGCAAACAGCATTTGAAGCACTTCTTATGGCAAATGAGACAGAAAAGCCTAAAATCACGCTGGATTTATTGGATCAGTACTTAAATAACGTTGGTGCTGAAAAACTTATTAATGATGTGATCGAAGAATTAAAAAAGTCGGAGTATACAAAACGCCTAGTCAATCAAACGTTGCAGGAAGCTCAAGGAGCTCTGTAAAACCACGATCATTTCGCGATTACTATGAGGAAGTTCAAATCAACGCCTTGCGTTGTCTGAACTTCTTCCATTTTAAAGATATTGAGCGAATGACGATTGTGGAATATGAACTAAGAATGAAGGCCTTTCGTCTGCAGCAGGTGGATGAACAATATATGATTCATTCACAGGCTTGGGCTAATGCCATGGCCCAAGCAACGAAAAAAGGGAAACCCATTTATACGCGTTTTGATAAGTTTTTTGATTATAAAAAGGCAATTAAACGAGCAACTGAAGAGGTGTCGGTGAAGGAAGCTGATAAGGATCAGTTGCAGGACTTTATTGCAAATTATAATGCGAAAGGAGGGAAATAGATGGATGACATGTATAATTTTGAAATTACACTTTCTAATATGAATAGTTTATTTCAACGAACAGAAGCAGCGAAAGAAGAAAGCGAGCCAGTGCGAGGGATTTTACGAATGGCTTCTAATTTAGCCGATGCAGCAACTGGAAAAATCTCAGGGCGCTCTAGTGCATCGGCAAACGAATTGGAAAATTCTGGTAAAGCCATAAACAGCCTAGGGAAATCGGTTAATTCAAGTGTTGATGAGTTATCAAAGGCTTGGCAAAAGATTTTAAACGGTGTAGATCAAGTCAATCGAGCGTTTGAAACCCTAGGTGAAAATAGCGGTATTTCTAAATTTCTAGAATTAATGAGTAATGTAAAAGCCATTGTTACACCAGTAGAAAAAGCCTTAAGTAAATTTAACGGCGTAGTTGATTCGTCAGTAGGAAAAATAACTGGCTTATTAGGAAGTAAAAAAGAAGATAATGCTAAGTCGGATGGCCAGGATAATTCAGGCTGTAAATGTTCTTCCTCAAGCAGCGGAGAGAAAAAAAGCGGTGGCGCAAATCCAGCAGTGCAGTTGAAGGATGAGGTTGAAAAATCGAAAGGTGCATTTGAAACAATTCAAGGTATTGTAAACGGCATGCTTGGTGGTTTAACCAATGTGTTTGGTCTAGCACTAAAAGTATTAGGCCCAGGAGCAATTTTAGGTGTCGTTTTGGCTGGTTTAGGTTTAGCCAATCAGCAATTTGGCGAGCAGATCTCCAGTATGATTACGATGATTGCTACCAAGGGACCAGAGATCATTAATAGCTTAGTGACTAACATAACGACAGCTTTACCAGCCTTGATCGCTTCGGGGGCGCAAATTTTAACATCGCTAATGGAAGCTATTACTGCCAACATCGAACCCATATTTAATGGAGCGGTGGCAATTATTAGTTCGCTAATCGAAGGAGTGATTGCGGCTTTACCGCAATTAATTCCAGCTGCCTTGCAGATGATTGAAACTTTGGCAATCAGCTTGATTAGCGCAGCACCTCAATTAATGATTCAGGGTTTGAATCTGCTGCTGGCGATTGTACAAGGGATTAGTGAAAACACTGGAAGAATTGTCGAGACCATTGCTAATGTGCTAACTGCTTTTCTTGGCGCTATTACGGAATATTTACCGACAATTTTTTCTAAAGGGGTTGAAATTTTAGGCACATTGATTACCGCAATTGCTAAAACAGTCGTACAGCTGATTCCAGTAGCTGCAAGCATTATTTATCAATTTTTAAGTACTATTGGCGAAAAGTTGGCAGATGTTGTGAATAAAGGGGGCGAGATTGTGGGTTCATTGATTCAAGGACTAATCGACAAGCTGCCCCAAGTTATCGACTCAGGAGTTCAGCTGATCCAGGGATTTATCCAATCAATTGCTGAAAAAATTCCAGCAGTAGGAGAGAAAGCGATGGAAATTGCGTCGAATTTACTTTCTAAAATTTTAGAGGCTGGGCCGAATATGATTGCGGCTGGCAAAGATTTAGTGCGTGGATTTATTGAGGGCATTGGCTCAATGATTGATAGTGTTGTTCGAAAAGCAGGTGAATTAGCTTCTTCGGCTGTTGATAAGGTTAAAGAATTTCTAAGAATAAAATCACCGTCTCGAGTATTTAAAAGGATTGGTGAATATACTGGTCAGGGGTTTGTATTGGGAATGGACAGTATGATTTCTAACGTTGAGAAAACTTCTGAGCAGTTGGCCCAGGCAGCTATTCCCGATATGCAATCGATGGACTATGCGATGAATCAAAGTATGGGAAGTATTGGGGCTAATTTTTCAGCGGAATCAATGAATCAACCAATTATTATCGGCAATGATCAACCAATTTATGTCACGTTGCCAGATGGAAGGATTATTGCTGAAACAACAGCACCCTTTATGCCTAAACTGCTTCAAAAACACCAGGATCGCAGGAACAGTCAATTAGGAAGGAGAGGATAAACCTTGAGTTTATATGAATTTATTGATACAACAGCACCGCAAAAGGAACGACCTCTTCCTTCTGAGGCGTTGAATTTTAATGGGAACTTTCTCGAAAAACTTATTCCCGGATATCGAACATTAAATGTAATCGGACGTGAACTGGCAGCGACAGAAGTTGAAAGCTATCAATTAGGGATTCGTGACGGAAAACGACATGTGTATGCCAGAATTCCGGATCGTGTACTGACAATCAAGTATCAGCTGACGACGTCAAACAATGAATCTTTTCGGGATAAATTCAATCGGCTGAATGTAGCTTTGTTTTCGGAGAAAGATGTAGACATTTGGTTCAATGATGAGCCAGAGATGCGTTGGTCAGGCAGCAAATTGGACGTCGGTGAGGTGCCCGAAGGAGGAAATCAAGTAATTGGCACTTTTACTATTTTACTAAGTGATCCTTATAAATATACTCGTTCAGATGCTACAAGCGTAATGTGGGGTTCTCAGACTATTACTTTCCAAGCAAATTATTTAATGGGAAATACTGGATCTGGAGCCGTAAATATGCCGATTAAGATTGAAGGTGGAGCTTACTGGGGATCCACTATGATCACTTTTCAAAATCGGGCCTACACAATGGGAGATGAAGGCAAAGAAATTAAACCAATTGAAATTTATCCAACCGTTGAGGGATTGAAGGTAAAACCTACCATTACTTTATCAGGAACTGGGCGAGGTGTTTGGATTAAGACTAGGAATGACACCGTTGATTTAGGTGACTTTGACCGTTCAGATGTTGTCATTGATACCAAATTTTTTAATATTACTAGAAATGGACAACCAATGATTCGACCAATGAATGATTTTTATATTTATCCTAACGAACCATTGTACATCCAAGCAAAGGATAGTGATTTCCGCCTAACTATACGCTATCCAAATCGATTCTTATAGGAGGCTGAGCATATGCTTATGGCAATGAATCTCAAGCGAGAGTATACAGCGATCCTTGAGAATGCATTTAATGTTAGTTATGAAAAAATTGAAAATCAGATTGGAAGCATCGAGTTTTCCATGCCGCTGGATGAACCTAAAAATAAGTTTTTACAAGAAATGTTGTGGGTAGAGCTAGTGGATAATGAGAATGAATATATTGGCTTGTATCGGATCATGCCTTCAACGATTCGAAAAGATGCCTCGCAAAATACGATTACCTATACGGCTACCCATGCGTTGTGCACATTACTAGATACGGTCCTCTTTGGTTATCACGAGTGTATAAACAGAAAAACAGCGGATGCGATCAAGTTCATTTTAGCTAAACAAAAGACAAAACATTGGGTATTGAAAAAGTGCGACTTTACGAAGTACTTTTCCTACTCTTGGGAAAATGAGAATGGGTTAGCAGATGCGCTGTTTTCAATTCCAGAGGTCTTTGATGAAGAGTATTTGTGGGAGTGGAATACACAAACATATCCGTTTGAACTCTCTTTGGTTAAGCCTAAGACATCCGCTGTGGCTCGGATTCAAGAAGGCTACAACATGCAAGGCTTTGAAATTGAAAGAGATCCCAATAATTTAGTCAATCGCATTTATCCTCTGGGTTCGGGTGAAGGTGTCAACCAATTAAATATTTCTTCTGTCAACAATGGAATTTATTATATTGAAAACAAAGAAAGTATCGAGAAGCATGGATTAATTGAATATGTTTGGACAGATACTCGTTTTACCCAGGCTCAGTCGTTAAAAGACAGTGCCGAAAGCCTATTAAAAAAATGGCTGGAACCTAAAATTTCATGGACTATTCGAGCGACTGATCTGATGAAGCTAACCGATCAGCCGTTAGCAATTGATCAATTAAGATTGGGCAATACCGTAATGATTAATACCAATGATTTTGGCAGTATTGATTTGCGAATCAAAAAAGAAAGGAAAAATGATGTATTTGGCGCTCCGCAGGATATTGAATTAGAGCTTGGCAATCTAAGCGGAGACATCACAACCACCGTTTCTGATTTGAGTCGGAAGCAGCAGATCAATGAAACTTATTCCCAAGGGGCAACAAATATATTGAGCTACTCTTATCAGGATAATTGTGAATACAACTTTCCAGCGAAAATTGATTTTTATTTAGATGAGGATGTATTTCATATCAATACGGTGGAATTAACCTATAAAACCAAAAAATATCGTGG
Organism: Enterococcus sp. AZ163; assembly: GCF_050498925.1. Classification (NCBI taxonomy): domain Bacteria; kingdom Bacillati; phylum Bacillota; class Bacilli; order Lactobacillales; family Enterococcaceae; genus Enterococcus; species Enterococcus sp. AZ163. The sequence goes on along the minus strand of NZ_JBIPAO010000003.1, from coordinate 211,097 downwards.
GTATACGAAAGCTGTTCGTGATGGAGGAGCGAAACCTATCAACAGTGAAGATGGCGGTGCAAAAACGATTAGCAGTAAAAACAATCGAGCAATAACGGTAGCTGCTTCTAACGGTGGTGGAGGAAATTCGACAACCAGTTCTGATGGGGATATCCATATAAACGAAATAACTGGTCAAAGTGGTGGAGGAACGACCAATACTAGTCCTGCTGGTGATCATAATCATTTGGTGCTTCGAGGTGGTAATACTGTCAACCATAAGTGGAAGGATGATGAGACAGCGAATGTTTATAATGCTTCCAATGGCAATAGTCTTTTTGTTGGTGGAAGCGGCTCAGTTAAAGACATTTATACTGCGAGCTCTTCTGGAAATCATTCACACAGTGTGGATTTACCAAGTCACGCCCATAATTTCAGGTTTGATAAAGCTGGGCATACCCACAGCGTTACAATTCCCGCCCACGCTCATAATGTGACGATTCCGGCACATAATCATCAAGTGGATTTACCGGCACATAAACATAAGATAAATCTGCCAAATCACACACATCCATTACAACTAGGAATTTATGAAGCCAATGAGAATGCCAGCAAGGTAGATATTTATGTGGATGGAGAACTACTAAAAGATAGCCATAAATTAGATGAAAATCGATTGGATATTGTAGGAAGTTTGAAAAAAAGCAATGGGAAAATTCTACGGGGCAATCATACAATCGAGATTAGACCCAATAAATTAGCGAGAATAGAAGCGCAAATTACTTGTCGGGTATTTATTCAAAGTCAAATCGGCGGACAGTTTTAGTGAAGTTACAAATTGAATTGAGCTGCTAAAGTGAAGCAGCTTAAAGGAGGAAAAACATATGGCAATTGAACATATTAAAGAGACCGATACCCTTAATCAAGGGCGGCAAAAGATTAACGAAATCATGGACCAGTCCAATCAGTCAGCTCAAAAGGTTGACGACTATTCAAGAACCTTAGAGCAAGGAATCAGAGATGCCAAACAAATTGCAGCCGATGCCGGAGATGATGCCAAACAAATCGCTCAAAATGCCGGAGCAGAGGCAAATGTAAAGGCAGATCAAGCAGTCGCTGATTCAAAAACAGCGGTAGAAACAGCCAATCGTGCGGTAGGTACAGCCAATCAAAATAAGCAAGAGTTTGATACGCTAAGAAATGAGTTTGACGAACTTGTTGCCGAATCTGGCGACAGCAATCCTGAAATTGTCCAAGCTCGTACCGATACAGAAGGAATTAAGCAACCAACCTTACAAGCAAGATTAACCAGAGATTTCGGCAACCGTCTGACTACCGCGGATGCGATCAAAATGTTTTCAGGTTCAGTAAATACCCCTAAGATGATGGATTTTTCAAGTAAAACAGCTGGGAATCTAGCAACGAATCCTCATCAAGGTTATTCAGATTATACGGCTGCCACGTTGAAAAAGCCTGCAGCAGCTTGGAACGAAGTAAATCAGGATGCTTACAACAAAATAGTAGCTCGAGATGATTCAGGATTATCAACAGGCTCAACGCAAAATGGCGTAATTCCGCAGCAACTATTTAAATTTGATGTAGTAAAAGCCATTGAACAGATTGCACCAACAGTATTTAGTGGAAAAAGTGTAGAGGAAAGTATTCAGCTGATAAAAAACAACTTTGTTTCATTTACGCTAGCACTGCGGGGGAAAGCAACTTCACCTAACAATAAAAATCTGAAGGCTGCAATCTATTTGGAATCAACTGACAGTTATTCTACCCAGTTGCAAAGTGCAGCACAAGAATATAATGATTTCACAACAGAAATTAATGATCGCAATTTTATTGATTCTAAAGGAAAAATCAATGTACTTGTTTATTCGGATAGTTCTAATGGTGTAACCTCTTCAAACATTGATATTGATTATGTTGGTGTTCAGATTGTCGTCTCCTTGAATCCATTAGATGTTTTAGAATCAAGCGGTTTTGCCAAATCAGCAGAGGTTACTAATCAATTGAAGCAGCATACTGATGACACAAATAACCCCCATGTTGTGACAAAGAATCAGGTTGGATTAGGAAATGTACCTAATTACGGAGCTGCTACAGATGCGGAAGCTTTGTTAGGAACAGTTAATAATAAGGTGATGACTCCGAAGAATGTGAAGGACACCATTGAGGCTCAATCTGTAATGCTAGAAGGGAATCAAGATGTTAATGGAAAGAAAAATTATACAAAGATGCCCTCTTTTAAAAATGTTGATATGGCGATTCCTTATACTGAAAATAACAGTCCAGATGCTCAAAACGCCTTCCAAACAAATGGGAAAATCTATTTAGGTGGAGAAATTTGGCTGGGATGGTCAAGTGCATCATTGGAAAATGCTGGCGTTTGGAAAACGGGTAATGCTGTACAACTAGGATCCGGGAAATACCCTGCATTACAAGTACCTAGTAATATGAAAAGCGTAATTACTATTTTGGGTTATAATGTTCGGCCTAACTATTATGGCGGGGCAGGCTTTGAATCATTCCAGTTAGTGGCTGATTGTACATTTAATGGCTTTGAGAAGCCTCATGTTTTCTTTATTAAAACATCAAATGATGGAATTAAAAAAATTTTAGTAACAGGAGCTCTCTTGTATAGAGGGGCGCCTCCAGAAAATCCAAAATCTGCGTATTAATAATTTAAACAGTCAACTGAGAAATACTTTAGTTTTGAATCGAGGTGAACACATGGAAAAATATTTAAACGAACTATCTATCATTATCGGTTTGATTGGTGGATTCTTCGTAAATTATCTTGGAGGGATGGATGCTATTTTACATGCACTAATCTTTTTAGTGGTACTTGATTATGTCACTGGACTGATTAAAGCTTGGAAATTGAAAACAATCAACAGTGAAATTGGCTTTGTAGGTTTAATCAAAAAAGTATTACTATTTGCAGTAGTAGCTGTTTCTGTTGAGGTTGAAAAAATTTTAGGAAATACGATTCCTTTACGGGAAATCGTTATTATGTTCTATTTAGCAAATGAAGGAATTTCATTTCTTGAGAATATTTCCGAGTTTATTCCTCTACCGGAAAAGCTGCGAGAAGTTTTTCAACAAATTAGAGATAAAGAAGAAAAAAGGGGCTAAGAGAAGCCCGATTGAATGAAAGGATTAAACTATCCTGAATGATGAGACGGGTCAAAATTAGGATAAAAAATTTAATTTTTAGACTGCTTCATTATCAGGATATTTTTCGCTAAGGAGAATACTATGAACAAAGCAACTAGAACGCATATACGTAATATTCTATGGGATATCAAAACAATCAAAAAAGTATTGAGGAATATTTCAGATGTTACATTGGATCAAAAAAATGTATTTTGGGACTATCCTGTTTCGCATGATTTAAATACTCAGTGGAATATTAATCAATTGGTTTTTCATAAAATGTTTTTGACAATAGTCGAAGAAACTTTATCAAATTCACCAGATCAAATAACTACTATTTTCGAATCGAAGTATCTAAACGGTTATCCAAGTAAAGATAATGCTGTAGTAGCTAGTGATGTCTATTTAAGTGGGTCCACAATTAAAAGGTACGACAATGAATTTCTTCAAGAAATAGCTGTTCGATTGGGTTGGTGATCGGTTTGAGTTTTTGAGTTCAAGGATCAATGGCATTATCGTTTAAAATGTACGTTACAATGCTCCAAAAAATTTAAAAAAAGGAATTCAATAATGAGCACATCATCATTGAATTCCTTCTTAAGTATATCAGTCTTTTTTATCCTTGATACTCAACCTTTTTAAGTTCTTTATCTGCTGATAAATATGGATCGATTTCTGCTAAGAATTTTTTTAAATGATCTGTAGCATTATGTTTATCAATGGCCGCCTGATCACGCCAATTTTCAATAATCATGAATTGATTTCTGTTATCCAGACTTTCTAGGCAATCATAGAACAGTGCACCTTCATCTTGCCGAGATTTGTTGACTAAATCTTCTACAAACACCAAAAATTCTTCTCTTTTTTCTTCTTTTACTTTTAGTAATACATTAATAATAATCATTATTTTCTCCTTTAAGCTTTTTTATGGCAAACAGCTTCAATATTGTAACCATCTGGATCAATCACAAAAGCACCATAGTAATTTTCATGATAGTGGGGACGAAGACCTGGAGCTCCGTTGGTTTCACCACCAGCATTCAAAGCTGCTTGGTAAAAAGCGTCAACATATTCACGAGTATTTGCACTGAAAGCAACATGGGTTTTGCTAGGTTCACTTTTAACAATCCAAAGATCGCCACCATCTTTAGCACCAAAGCAAACACCGTTTTCCATTTCTACTTTTACTTCGTAACCTAATGGTTTTAAAGTTTTCTGGTAAAAAGTTTTGCTTTTGCTCAAATCTGAAACGCCTAAACTCAAATGATCGATCATACAAGAACCTTCCTTCTTTATTGATTAAAAATAGTATAGCAAATATTAAGCATTTATGGAGAGCAAATCAGGATGTTTACTAGTTTTTGACAGAAAAAATACATACGTTATTATTTGTTCGTGTTACTCGTCTTTTCTAATGGAATCAGAGTGATGGTCTCCGTTTCCTGGGGCTCTTCTGAAGTGAAGACCACATTTTCTCCATCTAATTTCACCCGGTAATCATTATCTAATTCTAATTCTTCATTTTTTAGATGGATTGTTTCTTCTTCTAATTGATAGGCTACGTGGAACGCCATATTTTCAATCAGTTCCTTACCTAATTCTTCCCCAGCTTGTTCCCACTCGTTAGATGCATCAGTGGGTGTTTCTGGAGTGTCGATAGTAAGAACCATTTCCTTGTCATTAAAGGATGCAATAAATTTTATATCTTCCTCTTGCTCGTGTGTTTCCATTACCCAATCATGGGCTTTCAGGTCGTTCACCGTGACCGACTTTCCACAAGCGGATAGCGTGAGACACATTAGGATACCCCACATTCCCACAAACAACTTTTTCATAAGAAACCTCCTTTCAATAATTTTAGCAAAAAAAGAGAACGTTTTCAAAAATTACTGAAAGTGACAATTTTAACGCTAAGATGACAAAAATGTTCATACTATTTCTTAGATTTCTATGGTTGTCTTACAGAAAAGAATAGCTACTAATTCTTCCTATCTTTAAATAAATGGATAAAAAAATTTCTTTTTAAAATCATACCGCTGACATTTTTCAAAAGATTTGCAGGGACGAAAAATCCAACTTTCAAAAACATGATAAAATAAACTAGATCTATAATTCAGAAAAACATACTCTGCCATTCAGACGAAAAAGATCATCAAACCGATTTTTTTCCTATTAGAGTAAGTCGGTCTGAGATACGTTCCTTTAATGAAAAAAGGAACTGTAAAAAAATTGACACAATAGGTAATGGCATACAGTAAATTCTTTATTTTTAACTTTATTAAACCAAAGCATAAAATGTAAATTGACTTGACCTTTCCGTTACGTAAAGGTGTAAATTAACTACATGGAGGTGAATACAGTGATTTACACAGTTAAGCAATTGGCTGATTTATCTGGAGTTAGTCCTCGAACGCTACGCTATTATGATGAAATTAATTTGTTGAAGCCTGCAGAAGTTAATCTAGCAGGGTATCGTTTATACAAACAAACAGAAGTTGATCGTTTGCAGCAGATCCTAGTCTACCGTTCAATGGGGCTGCCACTAAAAGAGATTCGACAAATTTTGGATCAACCAGAATTTAAAATTGAAACCGCACTTCATAAGCAGCAAACGCAATTGCTGAAAAGACGCCAAGAAATTGATGAGTTGCTCTTATTAGTTGATCAAACCTTGGCTCATTATAAAGGAGAGCAGAAAATGACAAATGAAGAAAAATTTGAGTTGTTTAAACAGCAATCATGGCAGGAAAACGAAGAGCAGTATGGAGAAGAGCTGCTTGAAAAATATGGAGAGGATGTAGTGAAAAAAGCGGCCAAAAAATGGTCAGCGATGTCCCAAACAGATTTTCAAACGAAAGAAGAAACGGAACAAGAATTGTTAAGAAAGTTGAAGAAATATGGTCAACAACCGGAACTCCCTAGTGATTTAGCCAAACAAGTCTTCTTACTACACAAAAAGTGGTTGCAGTATAGTTGGCAAGAATATTCTTCCCAAGCCCATCGTGGAGTCGCTGAAATGTATATACTGGATGAACGATTCACGGAATACTATGAAATACGTGTTGGCAAGAACGCAGCCAACTGGTTAAGAGACATTATCAAATTTTATGCGTAACATTCGGTGAATATAGGCATTTCTGTTATAGTGTTAGCGAAAGGAAGCGAGCATGATGCCTAAAAAAATACCAGCAACTGATACTCAGGATTACATTGAACAGTCACCTGCTGAGGCTCAAGATATTCTATCTCAATTAGTGAGTCTTTTACGGAAAACTCAACCAGTTGAAGAAACAATTAAATGGGGACTGCCTTTTTTCTTATACAATGAAATGCGGGCCAATATAGCTGCTTACAAAGCGCACGTGAGTGTCAGCTTCTCTGAGGATTTGACACCTGAACAAGTAAAGGAAGCGAAAGATTTGGGTTACGCTACTGGGCAAAAGAGATTAAACATTCGATTTGACCAGTCAGTTCCTGAGCCTCTAATTAAAAAAATTATTGCCAAAAAGTAGAAGTGCTATGAAAGATACACTTCTACTTTTTTTCGATCTTTTACGGGTAAATTTTTTACCACTAACTGATAAGAAAGACGAATCATATTTTCAATTTCTTCATCACTTAATTGGGTGGTAGCTAAGTTAATGGTGTTCCAGTGTTTTTTATTAGTATGATAGCCAGGAGTAATATCGGAATAAAGTTCTCGCAGTTCCTCATTCTTTTCGGGTAAGCCTTTAAGGGTGATAGTAGCAGATTCACTAACTTCTTGGGTCATTAGACCAAACATTTTGCCATAAAGATCGAAATATAAAATTTCCCAATCCAGACGATAATAAACCTTCGCCTTGGGGAGTTCGTTACCAAAATCTTGAAAATGGGCAATGCGTTTTTCGATACGGTTAAGATTCTTCATTTACATAGGCCTCCTTAAGATTAATGAACGCTGGGCTTCACTTGCTAAATCAGCGTTCGTTTGAATAATTTCTTTAAGCAGCATTTCGCTTTGTGGAAAGGAAGAAAAGCAAATAACTAGTTTCCATTGAAGCAAGGGCTCATAAATACTTTCCTCCCAAAGTGTTTGAAGTTCGTTAAAGTAATTATCAGATGCTTCATTAGGGTGATAAAAAATAAGCAGACCAATCGCATCGATCAATTCACTTAATGCGGGCATGTCTAACTGATTCAACTGTTCAAACAACGTAGGTAAAATACTTGTCGACATGTTACCTAATGAACGAGCAATCAAATCGCGGGGCAGTGGGAAAGATTTTTTAGCTGAAGGTGTATTCAACGGTTGCTGATGTTGGTTACTTCCAATCTTTCCTAGATAAGGCAGCATTTGTTTAGCTGTTTCTACCGTTCCAGTTTCCAGCTTGCGCATCATTTCTAAACGGCAGTACAGTTTTCTTTCTTTAGAGACTACTTCTAATAATTTAGCAGATGAATCAACGGTAAGTGGGATCAAACGAGCAGCAGCGCTGCGTTCTAGCGACTGTTCTGAATCCAAAAGTACCATTAACATTTCAAAAGAACATTTTCTAAAATTTATCAGATCGTCCTCTTCTAACCAGCCTCTTGTTTGAAGCTGCTTTTTGCTACTTTTCATAAAAAAATCTCCTTTTTTTGAGTATAGCATTAAATAAAGATATAGTGAACGAACTCTCAAACAAGTAAAACATTTGTGCTTTTTTTCACAAATTCATTGCTTTCTTTTTTTTAATATGCTAAAGTATGGAAAAGGAGATGTGATAACATGAGAAAAACTGTTGCCAATCCAATCGAACTGAGAGATGCCATTCGTTGTGAAAAGAAAGAGATTGCACTGACTAGTGGGTTTGCTAATATGATGCGTCCTTTTGCTGAATTCCAACAAAGAAATAAAAAGGAAGTCAATATCAGCGAGGTAACTGAAGCGGTTGATTTACCAGCAAGTGTAGTACTTGCATTCGATTCAAAAACAATGGCCAAATTATTCAAAACCTATCAAGTAGTGGTGAATGAAGATACCGCTAGAGGAGTGGAATTGGAATACGTCCATGTTTAATTTTTTTCTAGCATTTTGTGAAAAAATTATCAAAGGCGGTTTGTAAAGCATTCATGTATGCTTTTACGGACGGTCTTTTTTTATTTTGAACTTATTACTTAGTGATCATTTTGTTTATAGGCAACGCAAATTTAGGATAATTATTTCAAATATAAATGGTAAAAGGATGAGAAAATCTGCTAAGATAAATCTAGAAGAAAGAAACTCTCATTCTTTCTTTGTCTGCTTATGAGAGTAAGCAATGTTTTCCCCTAAGGCACTCTATCGCAGGAGTGTCTTTTTTGATTGAGCTAATTTTTTTCTTTTTTAGAGATCAGTCGATACAATAGAAGGGAGCTGTAAGAAGTCTAATTTGTGCAGCATAAAAGGGGGAAATCCAATGCCTTGGAATATGAAAGACTATCCAGCGTCTATGAAAAATTTGGAAAAGGTAACACGCAAAAAAGCAATTGATATTGGTAATGCACTTTTAGCTGACGGATATCCAGAAGAACGTGCAATTCCAATTGCGATTAGTCAAGCGGAAAAATGGTACACAGATGCTTCTGAGAAGGAACTACGTCAAGTAGAAAATGCTAAGAATCCACAGAAAAATGATACGCATGAAACCAATCCTAATACAAAAAAACTAATTAATGCAACTGTATTAGTCAAATATCAGGAAGATCAATGGGAAGTCATTTCGGACGGTGCAAAACGTGCCAGCGAACGGTTTGCTAAAAAATCAGAAGCTATCCAACGAGGGAAAGATATAGCTGAAAATAAAGAATCTGAACTGAGAATTTTTAAACGTGACGGGACACTACAAGAAACGCGAAACTTTAAGAATGAGTAGAGAAACCGCGAGAAGGAATGCAATTGATTCCTCCTCACGATTTTTTTATGAAATGAAATGTGTTTGCTGAAATTTTTCTATATCAATCATAATTCGCGTTTTTCCTAACACAGCGTATTTAGCTGCGACGAATTGTTTCCGAACATTGAACTGACCAACAACGGTGATTTGCATACCATCTTCTACGTCAGCAAGGAAATTTAAACTATGTTTAGCGATTAAACAATGATGATCATCTAGCTGGAAATATACGAGAGGGTAATCAGAGAACTTTATTACTTTCAAATGGCTGACTGTTCCTTTTAATGTATTCATCCTAATCACTCCTTATTTCTACCACTGGGAAAAGCAAGGCAAGTTTCTTTCGTGCGAACCCCTTTAAAGACAAGTTCATCATTTGAACGTTCGAACAAAAAGTAACTATCCTGATTTTGCTTTGTACGTTTGGCCGCTACTTTAAAATAATCTCGTTGCTCTTCGTCCATTTTTTCAACAATGTTGCTAAGAAATAGGGCTAAAGGAACGGATTCTTGAACAATAGAATAATAAGCTTGATAAAAAGTTGAAACAGAATTTGCACTGATCATAGACATTATCATCACCTCACTGCTATTATACGAACATACGTTCTAAAAGTAAAGTAGATTTCCTCAAAAAAAAGAAGCTTCTTAGCTTCTTAAGAATGACGCATTTTTAACCGTAAACGTGCGATTGCTTTTTGAGCATCCTCTTTAGTTACGGTGTTTTGAGCTAAAATACCAGTCTCTTTTCCTTGATTGCTTTTGTAAAAAGGCAATACCTCAGTTAGGTAATTATTTGTAACCACAAAATTCTCGGCATCACAAACGCTCATGGCAACAAAGGGAAGCTTATTTTTTCCTACTTCATTAATTAAATTAGCGTAATCAACATGATTATTGCCAAATCCATTGCAAGACAAAATAGCTCCATCAGCTTTTAAGGAACAAAGAAGCTGAGCAGTTCGGTTGCTAGCTAATATTTTTGTTGGCGTGTCATCAGCACTTCCCATGATAATCACTCCCAGTAAATCGATCTCAGCATCTTCAGCTAAAAGTTCGACAAAGGGATCACGATAATGGTGTAAAGTTGTTTCTTTCATACTTGCACCTAAACCCATGTCGCCGTCTCCTTAATCCATTGCTCGAATAATACCATCACGGTATTCGTTTGGTGTTACTAATTGGGGCATACACCCCATATCAATGATTGATTTACTTCCTTGAAAACCGGCTGGTTCGGTAGGAAATAATCGTGTATCGTAAATAGCACCCTGCCCCGAAACCTCTTTAACTAAAACAACTTGCTTTGCATTAGGACGGAGGTGATCGTCAAACACATGTTTTTCAGTATAGACCTGTGGGTCAAAAGCACGCAACTGTTGTCGAAAAACGGCACAAAACTGATCGCACGCTAAATGTGCAGCATCAGGTCCAGCTCGCGACACCCAGGCATCTGCTTTCAAGACCACATTAAAGGAAATCAGGAAATCCTCATCCGCCGGAGTTCCGGCTCTTCCCCAAGCAACTTGCTCCGTCAAAATACCTTCTGACCCGCCACCATTGCAAATTTGGCGGCCGTTTGTATCCACTCCAGTCAATAAAACATATACTCCAGTTAATGTATGAGTAATCCCCTCACCTAGACTTCCTAATGCTTTAGCCGAAAGAGGGATAACATCCATGATGGTGTTCGTGAATTGGTTACGATTATCTGGAGGAATTATTTTGATAGTAATTGCTTCGATTAAAGGATGATCGAAAAATAGTAATTTTGGTGATAGAGTTAGGCTCCCGGTTTCAAGGACTAAATTTTTTTCACCTAACTGGACGTTATTTATATGATAACTCTTGATCGTTAATGTAGTCATCTCATTGTCGCCTTTCCATATGTAAAGTTTCTCAAAATTAACAATTCTGGGTTTTGTCCAATAAAGAATTCACCCAGTATTCTTTGTTAATCTGTTCAACATAAATATCAAAATCATGAGAAGCTTCCATTTGATCAGTAATATTTTTAGTAATGCCATGAATTAAATAGAAACGTTGACTATTATCAATTTGAATCGTTTCAGAAACTGCCGGAATAGAAGAAAATTCCGCCAAAAAAGTTTTTCGGGTAATCAAATCGTGTAAACAAACTTTATGCATAACAAACTCCTTTATTCAAACGGTGAACTTATGTTGATTATAGCACAGGAAATAAAGGAGTTCTGTAAGAATAATGAGATTTGTTCATTGCAAAATGACAAAATAGGGGAGAGCAGATGGTATAAACAGCCAGAAATTTGATTTGGAATTAGAAGCTTCTAAGAAGAGCAGTAAAGAAGTGTGTGACGGAAGCGGACAGCTCCTAAACTAGCTTTTCGTTATTCAGCTTGTTTTTCAAGAAGCTGTTCCAGCCACACTATTTACCCGTTTTTCAGTACCTGTGATATAAAAATATCACAGGACTCAATTTGAAATCTTTTCGTACATATCATTTGAATGTTTAAAATAGATTTCGGCATTTTTTCTCTTAAGACTCCTTTTTGCGAATTCTAAGTCTTGTTGGGTCCAAATCGTTGCTGGAGCACCTTCTATAAGTTCAGCGACATAGAAAAATGAGCCACAAGATACTAAATAAGGTGTCATTGTATGGACGCTGAGACTTTTGGTAACACAAGTGAATCGCAACTCTTCAGGAGAATCAAACGGGGGAATGTCGTTTAGTAGGGGAATCTTAATAAAGAGCATTTTTTCACTTCTTTCTCAATCACTAAACCTATTAAATTCACCTAAAAAAGGATAGTCAAGCCTGACTACCCCAGTACATTGACTCGTCTAATTGAGCTAGACAGTGTCATAATATCAGATTGTAATTTAGTTCACAAGAGAAGCACTCAAAGACCGCAAAAATAGTTTTTTTTAAAAGGGATTGACCATGAAGCATGCGTAAACAAATTAAAGGACCTGAGAAAGATAGTAATAGTTGTAAACAAATTAATTATCTGTAATCTGCAGGTTCTAAAAGTCATGGTCAATCTAACAAGAATTATAGCATACTAAAATTGCCAGGAAAAGATAACATTTAACGAGTGACTAAAATTATTACAAAAAGCTAGGTAACCTTTAGGATAGAAGAAACACATCTTGATTAGAGTGATTTTAATTCAATAAAAAAACCGATCACTAAACGTGACCGGAAAAAATGGGGTAGTTGGGATATGTGCTACATCTTCAATTTACCATCATCTGTCTAAAACGACAAAAAATATGCCCACGAAAGCATCAAAAATTTAGAGCCTAAAAATTATCTGATTAGGTTATTTAGTGAATAACTTTAAGAATGATCTCGAATTTTAAAGGAAGCATTTCATTCTTCACACAAAAAAGCTTCAGCGGAATTTACCCAACTAAAGCTTCACTTGTGAATTATAATGTGGATGCCAGGAGTTGAACCTGGACCTCTTTCTTAAATGCAGACTACTTCATTGAACGAGTGAAACACCGTGTTCATCCACAAACATAGTATAATAAAAAGAATGGCAGCTTTTATTTCAAGCCGATCCTTTTAAGCTTTTTTTAAAGCTTGAGCTTCCTCAGCAAACTCTTTAGCAATCATCCAGCCGTAAGTTTCGGTAATAGCTGCTGCAGTAGTGGCATTAACAATCGTACCAGCAACTGGAATTTTACCAGCGACGAAACGGGCAGTCATCTTTCCAGCTTGCTGAGCAATGAATTGCGTTGCCAAGGCTTTTGCAGCACCGTCTTCAATTTTTTTATTAAAAATCTTGCCTAAAGCAATAATCATAGCTGTTTGAACAGGAATTAAGGCGGCCGCATCGGAGATAGGCAATTGAGCCATCCCTCCACCAATGGCGGCTGCGGTAGAAGAAGCCGTGTGAATAACTAAATGAGTTCTTTTTCGTTGTTTTCTATCCATTGCAAAGCTTCCTTTCAGAAAATTTGGTCATATCTTAGCATTCATAGAGAGGAAGAGCAATAAAATGAGCCTCTCCCAAAGAGTACTTTAGCAAAATTATGCTATAATTAAGAAAAGGGAGGCGGTTACAATATTTGGAAATTATGAGACAATTTTAGTAGCTGTAGACGGATCAAAACAAGCCGAAAAAGCCTTTAAAGAAGCCATTACAATCGCTTTAGCTAACCAAGCATCATTGTTTATCGCTTGGATTATCAATGAAGAGGATCTTAGTAACAGTGCCTTTTCGTATTCGAAAATTCTTTATGAAGAAAAAGAAATGGTCGAAAAGGAGATAGCGAAAAAAATTAATGAAGCACAACAAGCACAAGTAAAAGAAGTAACGAGTGTGATCGAAATTGGGAACCCCAAAGAGTACCTTGCTACAATTATTCCTGAAAGTCAGTCGATTGATTTAATTGTTATGGGGCCAACAGGTAAAGGAGCGATTCGACGAGCTTTAGTGGGATCAACAACTTCCTTCGTTGTAAATAATGCTTCTTGTAGTGTCTTAGTTGTGAAATAAGGTGATAATGTGAAGGAGTATCGCAAAATTTTAGTTCTAGTAGATGGGTCGGATTTGGCTGAAAAAGCTTTTTTAGAAGCTTCTCAAATTGCTAAACGCAATCAGGCACAACTGCTGTTGTTAACAGTAATTGATGTGACTAGTTTTCGAGGGACTGCCAGTGTTAATTCGATTGAAATTACAAAAGAACTGCAAAAAAAAGCGCAGCAAATGATTACTAAACTGAAAGAAAAAGTAGATTTTCCGTTGGAGACACAGATTGCTGCTGGAAATCCCAAATTGGAAATTATTAAGGCGGCAGAAGATTTTGATAGCGACCTGATCGTGATGGGAGCAACGGGACTAAATAGATTAGGTCAGTGGATGTTGGGATCTACAACGGGATATGTAGTCAACCACTCTTCTTGCAATGTCATGGTAATTAAATAGAGAGTAACCCTCAAACGTTAGATTTCTAGTCTGCATTTGAGGGTCCTTTTTACAGAAACTCAGTTTTTTTCTTCTAAAGTCATTACTAATTCTTCTCCGGTATCATACACGTATAGACGGCTAGGGAAGGAGACGTGCTCATAAGCCTGTATGTAAGGTGCAGTCACGCTATCGGAAAAGTAAGGTTCACTTTGTGAATGGACCACACTTAAAGTTTTATTGGGATTTTTAAAAAAGTTAAAGCGTTGTGGTGAGCTTAAGGGCAATCCTTTATGAGGACGCATGAAAATCATATGCCACAATTCATTTTGCATTTGTTCAGGTAATTGCTCAGCGGATACCTCGCTGCGTCGTTTTTTATTCGGTTCAAACATAACAGTCATTCCTTTCTAGTTTTTATAATAGCAGTTTTTCTGAGAAAGGAAACTATTTGAGTAAGAAATAATCATTTTAACGGCTTTTTTTTCAAGGTCATGGTATGGTTAGATTGATGAAAGAAGGGATTCACATGACATACGCAATTTTTTTTAATCCGAATGCTGGAGATGGGGAGGCAGAAAAAACAGCGCACAAACTTAAGGAAAAATTGAAGGCTGCCAATAAGCAAGCAGAATTTTTAACGGCACCTGATCCAGAGGCAGCTATCAAAAAAATCAAGGAGCACTTATCCGATTATGAGGCGATAGTAGCAATTGGTGGAGATGGGACCTTGAATATCGTTGCTACCGCATTTGTACAGGCGGATCAAACGGTGCCTTTTGGAATTATTCCTGGAGGGACAGTTAATAATTTTGCTAAACGATGGCACATTCCGATGGATTTAGAACAAGCGATGGATGTGATTGTTAAAGGACACACACGAAAAGTGGGAATTGGAGCATGTGATGAGCACAAAAAAGCGATTGTCAGCTCATTTGCTTTTGGTACCTTTGCGGATATCTCCAATGAAGTACGGCAGCAGGAAAAACAAAAATTTGGTTTAATTGTCTATCCATTGAAGGCGTTGAAACAATTTGGTAAGAAAAGATCCTACAAGGTAAGTATTGAGGCCGATTCTTACAAAAAAAATTTAAAAGTTTGGTTTGCTTTAATTACCACCACCCACTCAATTGGCGGTATGAACTACGTTCAGGATGGATCAGAGTCATTTCACGTCAGTATGCTGCATAATATGACATTCTTAAAGCTGTTTCAGTTAGCTCGTTTTGTTTTTACCGGCAAATTGAAAAATACAGAAAGCTTGCTTTATCTGGAACCAAAAAAGCTGAAACTTACACCTTTAGGAAAACAGGATATTGTTGCACGGATTGATGGGGACAAGGGTCCAACTTTGCCAGTTGAGTTGGATTGGCTGGATAAGTTTCTCACTCTTTACGTGCCCGAACCAAAGGAAAACAGTTAAATTTAAAGGAGGATTCTAGTGGATAAAGAAATTGAAGCATTAATAAAAAGGGCAGACATGTTTACCTTAACGACAATTGATAGTCGCGGTTTTCCTCATGTAATTGCAGTTTCGAAGCCGTTAGAACGCAACGGTTTCCACTATTTCAAATTCTATATTAATATGGATGGAAGAACCGCTGAAAATATACAAAATAACCGCTCTGGCAGTTTATTTTGTGTGGATTCGATTAATCATGAAAGCTTGGCTTTAAAAGGCTACTTCTTTTTAGAAGAAATAGAAGGTTATGAAGCTCTGACGGCTAAGCTTAACGATTTCCAGCAGCAGTTAGATTATCATCACCCGGTAATGGCTGTTTTTGAAACTTTGAGTGTGAAGCATTACAAGGATAATCAGACTGAAATTATTGATGGCTAGCTTTCGAAAATACAAAACGAATAAATCTGAACTATATTTAGTAGCAACTCTGTTAAAACGCAAAATTTGCGAAACGGTCTGATTGGATCGCAGAGAGAGTACGGATATTGTTTAGATTTTTTGTTTTTTCATTTTGAGAGAAATTTTTATTTTTTGTTGACAAAGGAAATTAGTCTATGCTAAATTTAAACCCATGCGGCAAAACGTAAATATTACGATTTGTAAATATAAACCGTAAAGGAGCATGTGAAAGAATGAAAAAAGCATGGAAGTGGTTGGCATTACTAGGATTAGCAGGTGTACTAGGTGCCTGTGGAAATAACGAAGAAAAGAAAGAGAATTCAGGAAAAGACGAGTTAACTATCGTAGCCAGTTTTTATCCAATGTATGATTTCACCAAAAATATTGTAGGGGATGCAGGAAAGGTTGAGCTGCTAGTTCCGGCTGGGACGGATTCCCATGATTTTGAGCCTTCAGCGAAAGAGATTGCTAAGATTCAGGATGCAGATGCTTTAGTATACAACAATGAAAATATGGAGATGTGGGTACCGGATGTGGAGGATTCTTTAGAAAAAGAAGATGTAAAAATTATTAAAGCAACTAAAGATATGCTGTTAATGCCGGGCGGTGAGGAAGAAGAACATGATCATGACCACAGTGAAGAAGGTCACCATCATGAATTAGATCCACATGTTTGGCTGGCCCCAAGTTTAGCAATCAAAGAAGTAGAAGCAATTTGTGATCAATTAAGTGAAAGCTATCCAGAACACGCAAAGACGTTTGAAAAAAATACAGCTGATTATGTGGAAAAATTACAAAAGCTTGATTCTGATTACTCTAGCGCTTTTTCTAACGCTAAACAAAAAAGTTTTGTGACTCAGCATGCAGCATTCAGTTATTTAGCTTTGGAATATGGCCTAAATCAAGTACCAATTTCAGGAGTGTCAGCTGAGGAAGAGCCTTCTCCTGCTCGATTGGCTGAACTAAAAGAATTTGTTGAAAAGAATGGGATTCAATATATTTACTTTGAAGAGAATGCGAAAAGCAGCGTCGCAGAAACCTTAGCAGCTGAAACGAAAATTAAAACAGAAGTATTAAATCCGTTAGAAGGATTAACTCAGCAACAAATGGACGATGGAGAAGACTATGTTTCCGTTATGGAGCAAAACTTGAAGGCCCTGCGGAAAACAACCGATACCGAAAATCCTAAAGAAGAGAATTTGGCACCAACTAAAGAAAAGACAGTCTATAATGGTTATTTCGAAGACAGTGATGTAAAGGATCGTTCTTTGTCTGACTGGGCTGGAAATTGGCAATCGGTCTATCCTTATTTAGAAAATGGAACATTGGATCAAGTGATGGAATACAAAACCAAAAAGGATTCTTCCAAAACGGCAGAGGAATATAAGGCTTATTATGAAACGGGTTATCAAACCGATGTCAAAGAAATCAAAATTAAAGGAGATAAAATGACCTTTATTTTTGATGATGGAACTGAGAAATCTGCAGAGTATAAATCTGCTGGATATAAAATATTAAATTATAAAGCGGGGAATCGAGGAGTTCGTTTCTTATTTGAAGCAAAAGGTGACACAGATGCGTTCAAGTACATTCAATTTAGCGATCATGGAGTTCAGCCAGAAAAATCGGGACATTTTCATATTTATTGTGGCAACGAGAGCCAAGATGCGCTATTGGAGGAAATGGATCATTGGCCAACCTATTATCCAAGCAATTTGTCAGGAATGGACATCGCACAAGAAATGCTGGCACACTAAACCTTCACAAACTGGGCAGCTTCCGCTAAAATAGAAGAAACACCAAAGTGAAGAAGGTAAACACATGAAGAAGAAAGTGACGATTAATCAAGTAGCTGAACAAGCCGGTGTGTCTAAAACTACTATTTCCCGGTATTTAAATGGTCATTACGGTAACATGTCGCACGAAACAAAAGAAAGAGTAGCGGCGGTTATTAAAGCATTAAATTATCGACCAAATCGTCAGGCCCAAGCACTAAAGTCAAAGCGAAGCTATTTAATTGGAGTCGTTGTTGCCGATATCTCCAATATGTACTCTTCCTTACTATTAAAAGGTATTGGTGAAGTGCTAGGGGAGCAAGGCTATCAAATGATTATTATGGACGCAGCCAACTCTGTTGAGCAAGAGCATGATTTACTGGAAAAGCTGATGGATCAAAGTGTTGAAGCCATCATTTTGCAGCCCTCTTCTCGTGATTCGCAGCACTACGAATTTTTGAAAGAACGTAACATTCCTTTACTGCTGGTGGATAGGCAAACTTCTCCGGTGTTGTGGCCGGCCGTGATAACTGATAATGTCTCCGCAATTAATAAAATAATGAAAGTAATTATTCAAGAAAACTATCAAAAAATTGTTGTTGTCAGTGAGCCTTTGCACGAAGCAACAACTCGTGAAATTCGTTATGAGACCGTTAAAACACTTGCAGACGAGGCTGGTATGGAAACGGAATTGCTGGAAACTACTCTAGAAGATAAACTTGATCAACGGATTCGACGACAAATTATGCAGCCAAAAAAAACGATGTTGTTTGCTTCTAATGGACGAGTATTAATGGCTTTGTTGACTTTTTTAGTAGAGGAAAAAATTGATATTCCTAAGGCTGTAGGGGTTACCGGGTTTGATGATTGGAATCTAACAGCGCTAGTAGGACCAGGTATTACCAGTATTGAACAGCAATCTCAGACGATCGGGCAAACTGCTGCTGAGCAGATTCTTCAATTGCTGCAGGATGAAGAATCTGTGGTCGATGAAATTATAGTACCAACAAAATTATGTTGGCGAAAATCGATTTAACCGTTATTGTTTAAGAAAGTATTAAGGCGAAGAAGCTGAGTATGGGAACCGTTTTCCATACTCAGCTTCTTTTTATATGCAGTTAACTTTTGTTTTTAGACTGAAAGCGGTTGACACTTTTAGGAAACCGGTTTACTATATTGATATAGAAACCGGTTAACACATTGAAAGGAAGCTGTTTTATGAAGAGAGAACAAATTGTATTAAACTTACTTGTTTTTGCAAAAGAGGCAGAAGCAGGTGCACTCCAAGCAGAGTTGTTAATGAAGGCGAAAGAGTTAGGCTTTAACAAAGTCGAATTAAGAAGAGAGTATTTTCAGAATATAAAAGAAGAAATACCTGTTATCAAAAAGTTGGCTGAAAAAAATGACATTGAGTTGTTTTATAGTGTGCCGGATGAGGTATTTGTAAATCGAGAGATCAATCCTAACTTAACCAAGTATTTAATGGAAGTTAAGGAATTAGGCGTCAAACACATTAAGTGGAATATTGGTGATTTCCATAAGGACATTGAATTGGCTAATCTTCAAGCGCTTACTGAAGAAGGCGTGGAGGTTAATGTTGAGAATGATCAAACACAGACATCTGGAACTATTCAGGCAATTTTAACATTTATGGAAGCGGTTAATATTGCGAGGCTAGCGATTGGTTATGTTTATGATTTAGGAAACTGGAGATTTGTTGGGGAGTCTGAAGAGGTCGCGGCGGAAAAACTATCCGCATATGTTCGTTACATTCATGTAAAAAATGTTGCTTATGAGAACAATCAACCTCAAGCCGCCGAATTGGACAAAGGGGTCATTAAATGGCGCAAAATTTTAGAAATTTTGCCACAGAATATACCAGTAGCAATCGAGTACCCAACGACATCAGATAAACAAATCTTGACTGCCAAACAATTACTTGAGGAGGCTTAAAAACATGCGTGACCAACAAACAAAAATCGATCCTGAAACCTTCGCTTATCATTTCATGGATACGATTAATCGACCGATCATTGAAAAGCAAAAAATGGAGGATGCTGCTAAGGAAGCATTGGCGGCTTACTTAAGTGCTTATTATTTAGCCCAGCGATTTAATAGTATGGAAAATGAATTTTTTATTGATGATCACACCAAACCAATTTCAACGTATCAAAAGATTTTAAGTGAATTGAACCAATATTAAGGAGGTGACTAACATGAGTAGTGCAATTGTCGGAATATTGTTAGCGGTTACCTTTATCGTCTTTGTTTTATACGCGATGAAGGGCGGTAATTTAACGGTCGGATTCTTTGTCATGGCTGTTTTATGGACTATCATTGGCCGAGTGCCGTTTAACCAAGCAATTCAAGAAATTTTCACTGAACCAGTCTTAAATTACGGGAAAACAGCTGCCTATATTATTTTCGGTTCCTGGTTTGGCCGCGTGCTAGTGGATACGGGAATTGCTGGTAGTATTAGTCGACGAACAGAAACCGTGGGTAAAAAAAGTCCAGTTTTAGCAACGGTATTAATCGCATTAGTTATTGCGTTGATTTTTACCAGTTCTTATGGTGTTGGGTCAGCAATTGCAGTCGGAGTCATTTTGTTCCCGATTATGTTTTCGATCGGGGTACCACGAAATATTGCTGTTTTAGTCTTCACCATGTCAATCGGGGCTGCAATGTATGTGAACAATGTGCTCTTTGTTCAGTTTCAAGTTTTCTTTCCGCAAGTTGAGTGGGGCCCTCATTACCAACGTTTTGGCTTCGTTGCAATGGGTGTACAAATGGTGATTGTTTTATTATTTATTTTATTTAATGCGAAAAAAATTCGTAATGGTACGCCGGAAATTATAACTAGCGACTCCAGCGAAGAAATTGCTGAAGTACCTATTTGGACCTATATTTTACCAGTGTTACCAGTAGCTTTGAGCATTTTTGCTAAATGGGATGCAGTACCAGCATTGCTGTTGTCTACTATTATTGCTTTTGCTGCCACCGGAAATATGAAAAGCTATACCCGCTTTGTTACGATGATGAACGAAACAGCGAAGCATGCGATTAGTGACATTGCTGGATTACTGATTATGTTGTTTGTTTTAACGATGTTTCAGTCAGCAGCTGTTCATGCAATGTCAGGATTCACAGGTGTTTTCCAACAAATCATTCCAGACAGCAAACTGATTCTCGTAATTATTATTGCCATAATCGCGCCACTATCCTACTTCCGAGGACCTTTGATGCTGTATGGAGCAGGGGCAGCGACTGCTGCCATTTTAGTCGGAACCGGCATGTTTGATCAATACTTCTTGTACGGATTGCTGGTAGTACCTTCTATGATGGGTGTCTCAGCATGTATAACTCAATCCTGGAATTTATGGTCAGTACAATACGCGAAATTGGATACGAAGACTTTCTTGTTAACCGGCCTGCCATGGGCATGGATGGCTACTATTTTGAATCTAGCAACTGCTTATATCTTACTTTAATAGAAAAGAGGAATAAATGATGAGTGAATTTTTAACGATTGGTGAACCGATTGCTTTATTTGGATCAACAGAGGTAGACAAAAGTTTAAAAGATGCACAGAATTTCCAAAAATTTTTAGCCGGTGCTGAGGTGAATGTAGCAGTAGGAGTTTCACGTTTAGGTCATACTTCAGAATATATTACTCGTTTAGGAAAAGACCCATTTGGTGAATTTATTATTGATCAATTGCGCAAAAATCAGGTAGGGACCGACTATATTGATCAAACGGAAGATTATTGGACTGCTTTTCAATTGAAGGATCGTGTCAGTCAAGGAGACCCGAGTATCTTCTATTTCCGTAAAGGTTCAGCAGCCGCTCACCTCAATCAAGAAATTTTAGATAACATTGATTTTTCAGAAGTAAAGATGGTGCACTTATCTGGTATTTTTCCGGCAATTTCTAGTGAAGCGCTGGCTGCATTCCGACATTTTGTTCAATTGTTAGAGAAGAAACAAATACGGACAACTTTTGATCCAAACCTGCGGCCTCAATTGTGGGAAACACAGGAGAAAATGGTCGCAACCATTAATGAATTGGCTTCTCATGCTGAAATCATTTTACCTGGTATTAATGAAGGAGAGATTCTTATGGGAAGTCGAGATCCGGAAAAAATTGCTGACTTTTATCTGGCTAACGGTGCTGCGACACAAACAGTAGTAGTAAAACTAGGAACAGAGGGAGCATATGTGAAGCAAAAAGATGGAACCAGCTTTACAATACCTGGCTTTACAGTTAATGAAGTTGTGGATACCGTGGGTGCGGGGGATGGATTTGCTGCAGGACTAATTACTGCTTTAATAGAAGGAAAAAGCCTGAAAGAATCAGTTACTCGAGCAAATGCGGTAGGTGCATTGGCTGTTCAATCACCAGGAGATAATGATGGTTATCCTACGCCTAAAGAGTTAGCAGATTTTTTAGCAAAAAATGAGGTGAAACCAGCATGAAATTACAAATAGCCATCGATCGAGTTACCCTTGAAGAAGCTGTCGAACTAGCCAAATCTTTAAATGGAAAAACAGATATTTTAGAAATGGGAACGTCGTTAGTGAAAGATTACGGCAATCAAGCAATTGAGCAAATTCGAACTGTTTTGTCAGACACCGAACTATTAGTGGATTTAAAGACAATTGATGAAGGAGCCTACGAGTTTCGTCAAGGGTACCATTATGGTGGAGATATATTAACAGTGATGGGTGCTGCTTCTTACGATACATTAAAAGCTTGCTATGAAGTTGCTCAGGAGCAGCAAAAAACCATGATGATTGACCTGCTGGAGGTAGCTGATGAAAAGATTACTCAGCTAACAAATTTTGATCAGGCAATTTTCGCGCTGCATCACTCCATTGATCGCAAAGATAAATTAGACGCTGTAGCTAGTGTGAAAACTTTTCACGAAAAGTATCCAACGATTAAGCATCTCGCGATTGCTGGTGGAATTGATTTGGAACAGGCGAAAGGATTAGCTAAGCAAGGACTGACAGAAATTGTCATTGTAGGTTCAAAAATCACCAAAGCATCTGAACCGCTGCAAGCAGCAGAGCAATTTATGGAGGGAATAAATTGAGCACGATAACAACCATCATGACAGAAATTAACGAAGTAATGAAGCAGGTAGATGAAACCCAATTAGAGGCTGCTTTATCCTATTTTCAAAAAGATAAACGAATTTTTGTGATTGGAGCTGGCCGCAGCGGTTTTCAAGGCAAAGGCTTTGCCATGCGCTTGATGCATATTGGGTATACTGATTACGTAATGGGGGAAACAATCACACCGTCCATTCAAAAAGGCGATACATGGGTCGCTATTTCTGGATCAGGTACGACCAAGAGTATTGTAGCTGATACAAAGACTGCCCAAAAAATAGGTCTGGATATTGTGGTGTTGACCAGTGACCCTAACTCTCCATTAGCAGAATTAGCGGATCAGGTCATTGTAGTGCCAGGAGCAACGAAAACCGGAGCAGGTATAAGATCTGTTCAACTATTGTCTTCATTGTTTGATCAAACTGTTCATATTACGTTGGATGCTTTAACTTTAATGCTGGCAAAACGTGATGACACCTCTAATCAGGACGCGTTGCATGAACATGTGAACGTAGAATAGGAAGTGAAGAGAGTGCAACGAATCAACCTTTTACAGCAATTAAGGCAATCAGGAGTAATTGCTGTAGTTAGAGGAAATAATAAAGATGAAGCTCTTAGTGTGTGCCGTGCACTGATTAAGGGGGGAATTACCGGAATTGAAGTGACTTTAACTGTTCCTGAAGCTGAATCAGTTATTCAGGAATTAAAGAAGGAGCAGGTTAAAAATAAAAAAATCGTTATTGGTGCAGGTACAGTGCTACATGTATCGAGTGCTGAACGTATGATTATGGCAGGAGCAGACTTCATCGTTGGCCCTGCTTTTGATCAGGCCACAGCGGAGATTTGTAATTTGTATCAAATTCCATACCTTCCCGGCTGTGCTACCATTACGGAAATGCAGCAAGCTCTAAAAAGTGGAGTAGAAGTAATCAAGCTATTTCCTGGCAGCAGTGCTGGACCAAAAATGATAAAAGCAATTAAGGGTCCGCTGCCTCAGGTAAACTTGATGCCTACAGGCGGCGTGAACTTGGATAACTTAGCAGAGTGGCATGCAGCAGGTGCAGTAATGGTAGGGGTTGGCGGAAATCTTTTAGCAGGTGATCTTCACCAAATTACCAAAGCAGCTTCACAGTACAAACGACATTGGGATGACTTAGAGAAAAACGAATAGAAATGAGGGCAGGGTGATGCAATGGAACCTGCCCTTTATTCGTTACATAGTAGAAGGATTGCGGCGGGCAAAATCGAAAAATCGGAACTTGTCTACCTGATGCCGACTTTCAGTGTATTGGAATTGTTGAGCTTCCGAAGTATAGACACGACTTTTAACAGAGACAATATTAATATCGTGATGATTCAGATCTAATAGCTTTCGATCCTCATCTGTCAAACTGTCAATGGTAATCTCTTTTTCTGCAAAGCTGATAGAAATATGCAAATCCTGTTCAATGTAACGATAAATAGAATCTTTAGCAATTTCTGTATCCAATTCTGGTATCAAGGAGGCCAGTAATAAATCCTTATCTAAAATCACTTTCTTCTGGTCAATTTGTCGAGTACGAATCAAGGACCAGCAAATTTCTCCAACCTCAAAACCGGTTATTCGTGCCATATCCTCATCTATGGTTACTTTTGTTAGGCTTACAACAGCAGTGGTACTCTCATAACCATAAGAATTTAGCAGTTCCTTATAGCTGGTTAAACCAGAAACTGGAAAACGCAGCTGTTCGCGTTTCAGTACAAGGGAACCTTTACCCTGCATTTTTTGAATATATCCATTCGCCATCAGTAGAGACAGTGCTTTGCGAATTGTATCGCGAGAAACAGCATACGTTTTGCGTAATTGGTTCTCACTAGGCAAATAGCTGCCAGGAGAATAAATTCCTTTCAAAATACCTCGTTCGATTGTCTGATAGACCATTTCATAAGTTTTCATCAGATACCTCCTTTAACCCAATCTTGATATTCACTTGTACGGATAAGCAACTAAAGTATAAATTAAAACAAATGAAAAGTAAATCGCTTTCTTAAGTGGTTTTAGAACATTAGAAAAAACTTATTTTTTTTGATGTATAAGGATGACTTGTTTGCTTTAGGAGATACATGTTGGTAAACAGTAGACAAGAAAGTGCAGTGAATTTTTTCTTGTAGCTATATAAAATGAGATAATTCTAATTAAAAACAAAAGGCCAAAATTGTAAGCGGTTTACAATTTGAACATAATTTCATATAGTTAAGGCAGAAATAACTTATCCATACAAGTTATTAAATTGGAGGGAAAAAGATGGGTAAATACGAAAAGGATGCCAAAGAACTGTTAGTTTCCATTGGAGGGAAACAAAATATTTCTGCGGTCACCCACTGTGCTACGCGGATGAGATTTGTACTGAATGATCCAAAGAAAGCGGATGAAGAGAAGATTAGTGATATTCAAAGTGTCAAGGGAATGTTTACTAATGCAGGACAATTTCAAGTAATCATCGGGAATGACGTGCCAGTTTTTTACAATGAGTTTGTTGCTATTTCTGGAATTGAAGGCGTTTCAAAAGAGGCCGCCAAATCTGTTGCTAAGCAAAATCAAAATCCTGTTCAACGTGCCATTACTGTTTTAGCTGAAATTTTCACGCCATTATTACCTGCCATTATTGTCGGTGGTTTGATCTTAGGGTTCCGCAACATTTTAGAAGCTGTTCCGATGGGATTCCTTGGAGGACAAACAATCACAGAATCCTCGCAATTTTGGGATGCTGTGAACAACTTCTTATGGCTCCCTGGGGAAGCGATCTTTCATTTTCTACCAGTAGGAATTACTTGGAGTATCGCCCGTAAAATGGGGGCAACGGAAATTCTAGGAATTGTATTAGGGATTACCCTAGTATCACCACAACTATTGAATGCCTATGCGGTAAATGGTACTTCAGCTGCTGAAATAGCTGCAAATTATACTTGGAATTTTGGTTTTTTAACAGTTGAGAAAATCGGCTACCAAGCTCAGGTCATACCAGCGATGTTGGCAGGTTTCCTATTAGTTTATCTAGAGCGCTTCTTTAGAAAGCATATTCCCGAAGCTGTTTCAATGATCTTTGTACCGTTCTTCTCATTACTGCCAACCATTTTGGCGGCTCACGTGATTTTAGGACCAATCGGATGGAAAATCGGAACGATGATTTCAGCAGTAGTCAATGCTGGACTAACTTCAAGCTTTAGCTGGTTGTTCGGAGGAGTGTTCGGCGCAGTTTATGCGCCATTGGTTATTACTGGATTGCATCATACCACCTTGGCGATTGATTCTCAACTGATTGCCGATTTTGGTTCAACTAATTTGTGGCCAATGATTTGTTTATCGAATATTGCTCAAGGAGCAGCGGTTGCGGCGGTTGTTTATGCTCACCGCGGTAATAAAAAGGAAGAGCAAGTATCTGTTCCATCGGTGATTTCTGCTTGGCTAGGGGTTACTGAGCCAGCGATGTTTGGGATTAATCTAAAATACATGTATCCCTTCATTGCGGCGATGATTGGCAGCGGAATAGCTGGGATGTTCGTCACTTTATTCAAAGTTCGCGCACTGTCTATCGGTGTCGGTGGTTTGCCGGGAATTTTAGCGATCCGACCACAGGACTATGTGATTTTTGGGATTGCGATGCTGATTACGATTGTTGTGCCATTCCTATTGACGTTATTCTTCCGACGTGCGGGTATCTTTAACAAAATCGATCGGATTGGTGAGGAGCTGTCTGTTGACCTAAACGAGGTGGATCAACCTGTCTCTAGTAAAAAGGGTCAGATTCTAGAATTGTTTGCACCATTAAACGGCGAAGTACAACCGTTGAATCAAGCCAAAGATCCTGTGTTTGCTGAAGGTATGATGGGGCAAGGAGTAGTGATTGACCCTGTGGAAGGAAAGCTCTTTGCGCCATTTGATGGTCAGGTCAGCCTATTGTTCCCGACGAAGCATGCGATCGGTTTGTTAAGTAATGACGGTACCGAAGTATTAATCCATATAGGTATTGATACGGTCAAGCTGGACGGTAAATATTTTACTGCTAAAGTAGATCAAGGAGATACGGTAACTAAAGGACAATTATTAATGGAGTTCGATTTAGAAGCAATTCGTCAAGCGGGTTACGAAGTTCAAACCCCAATTATTGTAACCAACTCGAATGAATTTCAAGTTGATCCGGTTTTAGAAGCAGCGCCTATTACCCCAGCTGAGACGATAATGACCGTTACACACTTATAATTAACAAAGGGCAGTTGGTGAAACAACTGCCTCGTTTTAGGAGGAAGAAGATGTCTTTTAAGGACAAAGTAATTTATCAAATTTATCCCAAATCTTATCTAGATACCGATGGTGATGGGATTGGTGATTTGGCAGGGATCTTAAAGAAATTGCCCTATTTAAAATTATTAGGGGTAGATATGATTTGGTTAAATCCGGTTTATCCAAGTCCACAAAGAGATAATGGCTATGATATCTCCAATTATACTGCCATCAATCCTGTATTTGGAACAATGGAAGAATTTGAACACCTAATTCAAACTGCTGAAGAGCATGGAATTGGGGTAATGCTGGATATGGTATTAAATCATGTATCAATCGAGCATGAATGGTTTCAAAAGGCTTTGGCCAGTGATAAAAGATATCAGGAGTATTTTATTATTCAGGAAGAGCCTACTGATTGGGTATCGAAGTTTGGCGGCAATGCCTGGGCACCCTTCGGCGATACTGGGAAATACTATTTACACCTGTTTGATGTTACGCAAGCAGATTTGAATTGGCGTAATCCTGAAGTTCGGGAAGAGTTATTTAAGGTTGTACGTTTTTGGATGGATAAAGGGATTAAAGGCTTCCGTTTTGATGTAATCAATTTGATCGGTAAAGACGAGGTTCTAAAAGATAATTCTGTTAGTGAGGGTAAACCAGAATACACAGATCGTCCGATTGCCCACGAGTATATACGTATGATGAATGAAGCAACTTATGGAGCAGATCCTGAGATTATTACTGTAGGAGAAATGAGTTTTACGACTGTAGAAAACTGCATTTTGTATACTCAACCAGAGCGTCATGAATTATCTATGACCTTCAATTTTCATCATCTAAAAGTAGATTATGAAGAGGGTAAAAAGTGGACAAACGTTCCCTTTAATTTTTCAGAATTAAAAAGATTGTTTCACACTTGGGGAACACAAATGAGCGAAAACAACGGCTGGAACGCTTGGTTTTGGAATAACCATGATCAACCGCGGGCCCTTAACAGATTTGTAGATGTGGAAAACTATCGAATCGAAGGGGCAAAGATGTTAGCCTCAGCAATTCATTTAAATCGTGGGACGCCATATATTTATATGGGTGAAGAAATTGGTATGCTTGATCCTGATTTTGAATCAATGGCTGATTACGTGGATGTTGAAACTTTGAATGCTTATCAAGAACTGACTCAAAAAGGATACTCGGAAAAAGAAGCCTTTGCGATTGTACAAAGTAAATCACGAGACAATGCCCGGACGCCAATGCAATGGACGCATGAAGCAAATGCTGGGTTTACTAAAGGAATACCATGGTTAGCGGTTGGAAATCATGCCCAAGAGATTAACGCAGCTACTGAATTGGAAGAAGGATCAATCTTTGCTTATTATCAAAAGCTGATCCGTTTGCGCAAAGAGTATCCCATTATCGCAGAAGGCAGTTATCGAGCTTTCGCTCCTGAACATGAATCCGTATACGGCTTTATTCGAGAACATGAAGAACAAAAGTTAGTCGTCTTAAATAATTTTTTTGCTGAGGAGACGATCGTTCACTTGCCTGATGAGTTCTTGACTGGCGAAATTTTAGTTGATAACTATCGCGCAACTCAACTGAATTCTGAGTTCAAGTTGCAGCCGTATCAAACAATAGCTATTTTAATTTAGGAGAGAACTGTGAAGTGCGTTAAGGCTTCACAGTTTTTTACGTAAGTTCCAAGACAAACAACATTAGCTTTATAATGAGAAAAATCCCATAACATGACAAAAATTATCCAAAAGTACTTGAAAAGTTATCAATACATTTTATAATTAAGATACTACACCACCTGGATCGGTTGAGAGCGGTACATCTTTTGAAATAAAACGTTTAATCTATGGGATAGGTTTGTAGATAATGGAGTAAAGGATTGACAGGATAATGGGGAAAAAAGCCACAATTAAAGATGTAGCAAGATTTTCTGGGGTATCAATCGCTACCGTATCACTGGTTTTAAATGGAAACGCCCACAAATTTAGTCCAGCCACAGTTGCTAAAGTGATAGAGGCTAAGAAGGAATTAAATTATTCACCGAATTATTTTGCCCAACGAATGGTAATCAAGGGCAGCAAAACGATCGGAGTCATGCTTTCAGATATTGCTAATCCATTCTTTGGCCAGCTAATGACCGGAGTCGAAAAAGCACTTTATCAAGAAAAGTTTGTTACGGTCTTATGCAATGCGAACTTCGATATGACAAAGGAACATGACTATCTAGAAGAACTGATGCGTCGTGGAGTAGATGGCTTTATTATTGCAACGCCAGTCATTTCCAACAAGGCATTATGTGAAATGCTTCATGGCAATAATCATCCCTTTATTGTCATTGACCAAAATCGGACAGAAGGTGCTATTGATTCCGTTGTATCTGATGATTTTGAGGGGGGTCGATTGGCAGCTGAACATTTACTTGGATTAGGACATAAGCAGCTGGCAATTGTCATGCCTGTTGAAGGACCAGAAAATTTACAAAATCGTCTACGAGGTTTCAGAGCGGCCTGCAAGAATCAAGTAGAGACAGTTACAATTTTAGACACAAGTATGAACAAGTCCGGCGGTTATAATGTGGCCAAACAAGTAGTAGAGACAAAAGCTACAGGGGTCTTTGCCATTAATGATGAGACAGCTTTTGGGCTCTATCGAGGACTGGAAGATTTAGGAAAAAGGATTCCAGAGGATTACAGTGTGGTTGGGTATGAT
Organism: Enterococcus sp. AZ163; assembly: GCF_050498925.1. NCBI lineage: Bacteria > Bacillati > Bacillota > Bacilli > Lactobacillales > Enterococcaceae > Enterococcus > Enterococcus sp. AZ163. Next base: position 181,429 of record NZ_JBIPAO010000003.1, on the reverse strand, counting down.
GATGTTGAAATGTGTGAGTATGTTACGCCTCGCTTAACGACTATTGCCCAGCCCATTGAAGAGCTTGGGGAAGCGGCTGCTCAACTGTTAATGAAGCGAATTAAAGAGCCGGATAAAGAGGCGGAAGACATTTCTTTACCAGTGACCCTAATTGAGCGTCACTCAACAAGAGTTTTAAGCAGTAAATAATTACGAGAGGGTTGACTGGTTTTAATAATAATTGATGCTGATCATGACCAAAAGTATGTTTGTATGAGTCATAGATTTTTACTAAATAAGGGTCCGATCAATTTACATGTATTGAAGCATCTAGTCAATAATTATCTAGATTCATAACTTTCAGGAGACATCAACAGTTAAGTATATGTTGATGTTTTTCTGTTTTAAAGACAAGGACTTCTTAAACTCTGTTAAATAATAAGAGAGCTTGGCTAGTAATGATAGTAATAGAAGGTTTTTAAAAGGGATGCTGCATGAGATCAAGTGGTACATAACTGGCTAAAAGGGGTAGTTAAGCTGCAGCTTCAATAATGGAGAACACTTGTCAAAAAGTGAGAGGCAGAGTTTTGAAGGAGCCTCTTTATTTTTTACTCAATACGCAGCACTCCTGTTATAATAGAGAAAATGTTTTTTAAGGAGTGACCCAATTGAACAAACAACAGTTAAAGCAAATCATCGATGTTGCTGCCGGGCGTGTACCAGCAGATATCGTTTTTAAACAGGCTAAAATTATAGACGTTTATCAAGCCGCAGTTTTGGAGGGCGATGTTGCGGTGGTGAATGGTGTCATAGCCGGAATTGGCGGTGATTACGAGGGCAAAGTGAGTTATGACCTGCAAGGAAAATATTTGGCCCCTGGTTTGATTGAGTCTCATATTCATGTAGAGTCGTCTTATGTGACACCCGAAGAATTTGGACGATTGTTGGTGCCTCATGGGACAACCACTGTTTTAGCTGATCCTCACGAAATTGTTAATGTCTTAGGTTTAAAAGGTCTTGATTATATGCTAGAAGCTGCCCGAGGAACAGCGCTGGATATTCGCTATATGCTGCCATCCTGTGTTCCAGCCACAAATATGGAAAATGCGGGAGCAGTACTTACAGCTGAAGACATGCTTCAACCGATGAAAGACCAAGTAGTGGATGGTCTAGCGGAATTCATGGATTTTCCCGGCGTTATTCAAGGGCAAGATGCTATTTTGGATAAGCTTTTGGTAGCTAAAAATCATGGGAAACGAATTGATGGTCATGCACCGATGGTTTTCGCCAAGGATCTGAATGCTTATGCAGCAGCGGGGATCACTAACGATCACGAGTCCTCTACGATTGAAGAGCTGCAGGATCGAATCGCTCGGGGGATGTATGCCTTCTTGCGCGAAGGTTCAGTAACGCAGAATTTACGCACGCTAATAAAAGGCGTAACAGTGAATAATTCTCACCGTTGTGTTTTAGTGGCCGATGATTTACAGGCTGCTTCAATTTTAGAAGTGGGTCATTTAGACAATAGTATTCGAATTTGTATTGAAGAGGGTCTTGAGACGATTCGCGCCATTCAAATGGCGACGATTAATGCAGCTCAATGCTGTCAATTACCAGATCGTGGAGCAGTAGCTCCCGGCTTGAAGGCGGATTTTATCGTCTTTTCTGACTTGGAAAAGTTTGCAGTCGAAGAAACTTACATTGACGGTGTTTTAGTAGCCAAGAATGGAGAATACTTACCCGAACTTCAGAAAGTGTCTACAGAAAACGTTCAATCTAGTGTTCATATTGACCAATTTCACTCAGCTCAGCTCCAAATGCATCTAACTTCTGACAAAGCACGAGCAATTGAGGTCGTACCGAAAGAAGCCTTAACCAACAAAGCGGTTGTATCGGTTCAACGAGATGCGTCGGGAGATTTTATTTACGATGCTCATCAAGATGTAACCAAGATTGCCGTGATTGAGCGTCATCATAATACTGGAAATGTATTTGTTGGTTTGCTTAAAAATTACGGGTTGAAAAAAGGTGCGATTGGGTTGTCTATCGCCCATGATTCCCATAATCTTATTGTTACCGGAACGAACGACACTGACATGACGGTTGCGGTAGAAGCCTTAAAAGAGTTAGGTGGTGGAGTCGTATTAGTCAATGATCAAGAAGTCATTGGGCAGTTAGCCTTACCAATCGCTGGTTTGATGAGTGATCTGACTGGTGTGGAAGTAGCTCAGCAGGAAGCAATTATCAATCAGCTTGCTCATGAGGAACTAGGGATTTCTACGGAAGTTGATCCGATTATGACTCTAGGCTTTATGTCATTAGCGGTAATTCCCAGCCTGAAGATTACTGATCTAGGTTTGGTGGATGTCACAAAATTTGAGATTGTACCTGTCTCAGTAGAAGATTAATAGATAAAATAACCGGAATTTCCTGGAGAAAATCACAGGAGATTCCGTTTTTTGTTTTTAATTGTCTTCTTTGTTGCGGCTTACCCGTATTGCATAGGAATCCAGCAAGATTCTAGCAATTACCGACAAAGGCAGACGGGAGCGGACTTCGTAATCAGGGAAAAAAGAAATTTCTGATTTGAAGCCAATTAAGGACAATTCACAAAGGTCAGTCAGTCGACTGTCATTATTAGCAGTGATCAAAATCGTTGTGATCTCCTCTTTATAACAGTTTTTAGCAGCAACCACCAATTCCTCCGTTTCGCCATTCAGAGAAACAAAAATCACGGTATCACTTTTACTTAAACGAGTGCTCATGGTCTTGATAATATTAGGATCAGTATGCAGTTCACAATATTTTCCTGCCAGCTGGAATTTAATTTTCATTTCTTCGGCAATTAGTTCAGAGAAGGCACGGGCAAAAAGAATAATCCGCTGCGAGCTGCCGATTTTTTGAATCGCATCCTCAATAATCCCTGTATCCAGCATGTTAATGGTACGAACTACTTCCTGCTCATTTTTCAAAATGGAGCGGCGGATTTCTTCATCTACTCGATCTACTTTAGCAAAATTGATTGTGGAGCTGGCTTGTTCTTTTAAGTGGTGTTTGAAGGAAGTAAAGCCTTCATAGCCTTTTTTCTTCATGGTTCGAACAATTGTACTGGTAGAAACATTGGCTAATTCACTCAGTTTTACAATCGACAAGTTTGGAATATCATTCATATGCTTGGTTATGTATTTCCACAAATAAGCTTCTGCCTCACTCAACTTGCTATCCATGCTTGATCCCTCCTTAATTCTTATCATATTGTAAGCTCTTTTATTTTTAAAAGCAAACCGTTCTAAGATATTTTTTGGCATAGGCAAAGTAAAAAGATGAATTGCCAACTGTTTAGGAAATGTTTCCGGCTGGTTCCCCTTTTTTAGAAAACATTACCAGAAGTTTCTAAGGCATAATGAAGTCACAGAGATGGAGGGAAAGAAATGGTAAATGTATATACCTGTACCATGAATCTGGCGATTGATTTATACATCGAAACAGAGCAGTTAATCCCCAAAGTAGTCAATCGAACAATCGATGACGACATTCAGGCTAATGGAAAAGGCGTCAATGTTTCCCTATTGCTAAAAATGCTGGGGATTCCTAATACAGCCCTGGGTTTTAGTGGCGGGTTTACTGGAGAATATATTGAACAATTTTTAAACAAGCAGGACATTCAAACCGATTTTGTTCCAGTTGACGGAATAACCCGGATTAACGTTTTTACTCAAGTTAATAGCGAGCAGACCGAGTACAAGCTGGTGAACAAAGGACCAGAAATTGATTCACCAAGCATTGATACACTGCTTCAACAGATTCGTCAGTTTAAGTCGGGAGATTATCTATGTGTTTCCGGCAGTTTGCCGCGGGGGGTATCGCCGAGTATTTTGATCGAGATTAGTAAAATTTGCTTCGAAAATAAGGTGAACTTGATCATCGACAGCAGCTATACGGAAATTTTGGAATGCTTGCCTTACAAACCGTTCCTATTAAAGCCAAATGAAGATGAACTAGCCGAATGGTTTGGCAAGGAGCGCTTGAAAGAAGAGGAGTATGTTACGTACGGGAAAAAGCTGATTGCTGCAGGAGCTAAAAATGTGCTGTTGTCATTAGGAAGTGAAGGAGCCATTTTTATCAATCAGGAGCACTGTCTACGAGGAAATTCACCGAAGGGCAAGCTGGTTAACTCAGCCTGTGCCGGAGATACTCTATTAGGAACTTTTTTAGCAGGACTAATTAAAGAAAATGACCCGGCTGAAACTTTACGAACAAGTATTGCAGCCGGGAGCTCAACTGCTTTTAGAAAAGGATTAACTGATCTGTCGGATGTTGCAGAATTAGAAAAACAAATCACAATCGAATAGGAGGAACATGCAATGACAAAATATCAAATTATTGCCGCTACTGGCTGTCCCACCGGTATCGCCCATACGTACATGGCACAGGAGGCTTTGGAACAGGCTGCTAAGAAAAAGGGAATCACCATTAAGGTGGAAACCCATGGGCAAGTTGGAGTCGAAAATGAACTGAGCCCCGAAGAAATTGCTGGTGCCGATGCTGTCATTATTGCTGCGGATAAAGATGTTCATGCTGAACGCTTTGCAAGGAAACGGGTCATTGATGTACCTGTAGCCAAAGGGATCAAAGATGCGGAACAACTAATTGATGATGCTTTAGCAGGCAAGGGTAAAATTTCTCATGAAGAAAATACAACAGCGGTTGAACAGGAACATGAAAAAAGCTCCAGTGGAATTGGCCGTTCAATCTATAAGAACTTAATGAATGGTGTTTCCCATATGCTGCCATTCGTTGTCAGCGGAGGAGTACTAATTGCGATTTCTTTCTTGTGGGGGATTTACTCAGCTGATCCAACCAATGCGCAATATAACGAACTTGCCGCTCGCTTAAACAGCATTGGTGGTTTTGCTATGAGCATGATGGTTCCAATACTTTCAGCCTATATTGCCGAAAGCATTGCTAAACGTCCTGGTTTGGTGGTTGGTTTTGTAGGTGGATTGATTGCTGCTGATGGAGGAACAGGCTTCTTAGGCGGAATTGTTTCAGGTTTCTTGGCCGGTTATGTAATTTTAGGCTTAGGTAAGCTGTTGACACCATTACCAAAATCATTGGATGGGCTGAAGGCAATCTTCTTGTATCCAGTTTTGGGTGTTGCTGTAACTGGATTAATTATGTCAGTGGTTTCTGGTCCGATGTCCTCTATCAATGAAGCGATGATGAACTTTCTGGCCGGGTTTGAAAATTCAAGTCCCTTAGTTTTAGGAATAATTGTCGGCTGTATGTGTGCCTTTGATATGGGTGGACCGATTAATAAAGCCGCTTATGTAACAGGAACTGCCTTATTAGCAGAAGGAAACACAACCTTTATGGCCGGTGTATCCGCAGCCTGTATCGCTCCACCGCTAATTACTGGTTTTGCCGTACTGCTGTTTGGAAAATATTTTGACAAAAATGACCGAAATGCGGGATTGGTTAACTTTGTTCTGGGTTCTACTCATATCACAGAAGGAGCGATTCCTTTTGCAGCGAAAGATCCGTTGCGTGTACTGCCAACCATGATGATTGGTTCGTCAATTGCAGCTGTTTTGACCTATATGTTTAAAGTTCAAGTACCAGCACCGCATGGCGGATTCTTAGTCTTGCCAGTAGTTACTCATGGATTTTTGTGGGTCGTTGCTATTCTAATCGGTTCAATTGTAGGTGGTGTCTTATTAGGATTGATTCAAAAAAATCGAGTGAAGAAAGCATAAAGGAGTGAAAAAGATATGTTAAATGAAGAATTGATTTTTACCGATATGGCTTTGCCGGACCAGGAAGCGACCTTTCAATTTCTGGCGAAAACCATTGTAGAGAAAGAGTTAGCCAATAATGAACAAGCCGTTTATGATGCGTTAAAAAAACGCGAAGCTGAAGGAACTACGGGAATGATGGATGGCTTTGCGATTCCTCATGCTAAAAGCGATGCGATCAGTCAGCCAGCAATTATCGTGGTTAAACTTAAAGACGGGATCAACTGGGACAGTCTGGATGGCAAGCCTACGAAATATGTGATTGCACTATTTATCCCAGTTGCTGAAGGCGGTACGACTCACTTGAAGGTACTTTCCCAAGTAGCGCGCATGTTAATGAAGGAAGAGTTCAAAACACAATTTATCGGAACTAACTCAAGCAAAGAGTTAGCCCAATTAATCTCAAGCCAATTAGAAGGAGCCAACTAATCGTGAAAAAATTAAATGCAGTTCAATATACTAACTTAATGAACACTTGTAATGCGGATGGAGTAATCGGTGCTTTAGCCATTGATCAGCGTGGTGCTTTGAAAAAGATGATCGCTAAATACAAAGAAACAGCGACTGATCAAGATATTATCGATTTCAAGAAAATTGTCTCAGAAGAATTAACGCCGTATGCAACATCAATCTTGCTGGACCCAGAATATGGTTTGCCAGCAGCAAAAGCCCGAGCAGAAAATGCCGGTTTGCTGCTAGCCTATGAAAAAACAGGCTACGATGCATCAACTCCGGGTCGGTTGCCTGATTCATTAAATATTTGGTCCGTGAAGCGCCTGAAGGAAGCTGGAGCAGACGCCTGCAAATTCTTATTGTATTATGACATCGATGAAGCCGATGAAATCAATGATCAAAAGAAGGCCTATATGGAAAGAATTGGTTCTGAATGTGTGGCTGAAGGAATTCCATTCTTCTTGGAGCTGGTTTCTTATGATGCCACTATTATGGATGCCTCTTCAGAAGAATATGCCAAAGTAAAACCTCATAAAGTGAATGATATGATGAAGGAGTTCTCCAATCCTCGTTATAACGTGGATGTATTGAAGGTCGAAGTTCCTGTCAATATGAAGTTTGTCGAAGGATTTGGTGAAATTGAAGTTTACTCTAAATCGGAAGCAGCAGCACTTTTTGAGGAACAAAGTAAAGCAACTGATCTGCCATTTATCTTCTTAAGTGCGGGTGTCAGTGCAGAATTATTCCAGAAAACATTACACTTTGCTAAAGATTCTGGATCAACATTTAACGGTGTTCTTTGCGGTCGTGCAACCTGGGCAAATGGTGTAGAACCCTTTATTGTAAAGGGGGAAGAGGCTGCTCGCGAATGGTTAAGAACCATTGGACGCAAGAATATTGAAGAGCTGAATAAGGTCCTTAAAGTAACAGCATCTCCATTACAAGACAAAGTTGAATCCGAAACAACAACTCAACGTTTTTCATAAAAATAAGACTGGCCTTCACAGAAAAATGTGTAGGCCAGTCTTATTGAAGTTTACTTTAATTATATTTCTTGAGGAGGGAATGTATGAATCGAACAGAACAAGTTCTAGCTTGGATCAAAAAAAAGAGTGATCAATCGAAAGTATCCTTTACGACGTTAGAGATTTCTCAAGCCTTAAATATGAATCGCACCGCCGTTAGTCGGGAATTGAACAAATTAGTGCAAAACCGACAATTAAAAAAAGTTGCAGGTAAACCAGTCCTTTACATCTTGAATATGTTATCTGAGGAGTCACCGTTACCTAAAAGAATCAGAAAAGAGGAACCCTCTCCAACTAAAAAAAGCTCCATTTTTACTGAGTTTATTGGTACAAGTGAAAGTTTGAAAAACCAAGTTAACTCAGCCAAAGCTGCAATTATGTATCCGCCTGATGGTCTGCATACCATTTTGCTGGGCTCAACCGGAGTAGGTAAGAGTACGTTTGCCAAGGTAATGTACAAATACGGCCAAGAGATCGGTAAGTTTAGAGGTAAAAGTCCTTTTGTCCACGTGAACTGCTCGGATTATTCCAACAATCCTCAACTACTGCTGTCTGTCTTGTTTGGTTATGTTCGGGGGGCCTTTACAGGAGCAGATACTGATAAGGATGGGTTAATTGAGGAAGCTAATAATGGATTACTTTTCTTGGATGAAGTTCACCGGTTACCGCCAGAGGGACAAGAGATGTTATTTACGATTATTGATACACAGCAGTACCGAAAGCTGGGAGAAACCTCCAGTCAGAGCCATCCAGTCAATGTGCTGATTGTTTGCGCAACAACTGAAAATATCGAGAGTTCTCTGCTCCATACCTTTAAACGAAGGTTTCAAATGGTATTGAAGCTGCCAGATTTGAAAGACCGGACCTTACAGGAACGAATCCAACTGGTGGATTCTTTTTTCTGTTTAGAATCAGAAAAAATTGAGAAAGAAATCTTTGTGGAAAAACAGATTGTGGAAAGCCTGACTCGTTACAACTGTCCGGGAAATATTGGTCAGCTGAAGAATGACATCCAAATTCTGTGTGCCAAAGAGTTTGCCCAAGCAGTTATTCAGGGCTATGACCAGATAAAAATCAGCATCGATCAGCTAGATCGCTCGTTGTTGCCAGAGATAGATATAGAGGACAGAGGCTTCTTTCAAGACTGTACTTATTACATGGGAAATAAAATTATGTTAAACCGACGAACTAAAGTGGAGCTGCCGATCGAGAGTACCATTGACTCTTCGTTTTATCAGAAAATTTTAGAAAAATATTCGACGCTGTTGAAGGAGGGAAAATCTATTAAGGAAATTCAGCAGAAGATGACTCTCTTTATGAATCAGCGTTTTAATATTCAGATCGATGCAGTTGAAAGTCGAGAACCTCTCAGTAATAAAGGGATTGAGAAACTAGTTTCAGAGGAAGTATTAAGTATTGTCAATACAACCATTCAGAAAATATCGGCGGATCTAGAGGTGAACTGTGATCAAAAAGTGACCTACAATTTGGCTCTGCATGTAGAAGCCTTAGTTCTAAAATGCAACTCCGGATCACGTAACTTTAGCAAGCGAAAAATTTCTGAGGAAGCTAAACAAACAGCTTTTCATCCCTATGCTCAAAAATTGGTTAAAAGTATTAATCGAAAATTCCAAATAAAAATTCCTTTAGAGGAACAGGAAATTATTGAACTATTTCTAGAGACTATTTATAAAGATACACGCAAAAATCCAATTGGTATCCTGATTATTATGCACGGAGTGGGTGTGGCAACGAATTTAGCAAAAATGGTCAACGATTTATTGGGAATCCACCATGCAGAAGGATTGGATATGCCCCTAGAGGATACGATCGAAAGTGTCTATGAAAAATCCATCGATATTGTGCGACGGATTGACCAAGGAGCAGGAGTTCTGCTGCTGGTGGATATGGGTTCTCTCAGCACTTTTTCTGTCAGATTGAAGAAAGAACTGGGGATCAACGTGCGAGTAGTAGACAATATCACGTCACCTCTGCTAATTGAAGCTACCAGAAAAGCATTGTTTACTAATCTGGAAATTGAAAGCCTTGTCAATGAACTGTTAGAGGAGAGTACTTATTTCACCAGTCATCGAAAGAATACAACCATTTTTGATTACTCCAGCCGACGATTAATCAAAAATAAAGATCATTTATTTTACCATTCTTTGGAAAAAAGTGTCACTTTTCTAGATATCCGGCGAGCTTCGGAAATCTTAGACGAAATCTTGCTTTCTTTATCGGAGCTTTTAGCGTTTGAAATTATTGATACGTTAGTTATTAAATTCTATTTCCATTGCTTAGCAATGATTGAACGTTCTATTCGTAAAGAGAATTTGGCTTTCGAATTACGAAGCGAGGATAAAGATAATTACTTCTATCAGATTGAAAAAGAGTTGCAACTGCTGGAACGGATATACGGGATCAGCCTGCCAGAAAGCGAAATTTTATATGTAACCAAGATGGTGAAAACCTTCGTTTAGACAAAACTATTTGTTACACATCTCTTGTTACAGATAGTTTTGAACTTGTTACAGATCATTTTTATGATGTGTAACAACTGATCTGTCACAGATCGAGAAAAAACTCTCGTATTTAGCCAAAAAGATGTGTACCAGATTTTTGGCACAGCAATTGCTTATATAGAAAGTGAAGAGGAGGAAAAGAGATGATCAGTATTTTAGTAATGACACATGGCGAATTAGCCAGGGGCTTTATCGAAAGTAGCAAAATGATTGTCGGAGAGACCGAAAAACTAGAGTGGTTAGGACTTTATCCTGGTGATAACATTGATGAATTCAATGAAAAGGTTATCACGAAAATACAACAATTAAATGATGGATCTGGGGTATTGATTTTCACGGATCTTTATGGTGCTAGTCCTTTTAAAGCAACGGCCTATTGTGCCAGTAAACTAGGGCCGCAGTCGTACCGCTCAATCGCGGGTGTAAACTTTCCGATGCTGATTGAAAGTATTTTAATGCGAGACAGCAAGGATCTGGATACATTAGCGCTCCATATTATGAGCACAGGACAAGAGGGTATCAAAGAATTGTTTGTTGAAGCAGGAGCATTTCAAAAGGAGGAACAAGCATGAGAAATATTGTATTTGCCCGTATTGACGATCGCTTAATTCACGGACAGGTGATGACTGCTTGGGTACATGAAACCAAGGGCAACGAAATTGTCATTGTGGACAATGAAGTGGCACAGGATGAATTTTTAAAAATGATTATGGCTTCATCAGTACCAGCCGGTATTAAGGTATCTGTTTTAACAGAGGACGGAGGGATTGAATATTTAACACAACAAGCTGACGACAATAAAATCATTGTTTTAGCCAAGAATCCTCACGTGATTGAGAATCTGATTGATGGTGGAGTGGTAATTGAGGCTTTAAATGTTGGAGGTATGGGGGCTCGAAAAGACCGCAGTAAGCTCTACCGAAACATCTCTGTTAGTGATTCTGAGCGTCAGTGTTTCAAAACGCTTGCCGATAAAGGAGTCCGCGTATTTGTTCAAGTAATACCGGAAGAAAACAGTGCCGATATTAAACAGTACTTATAGAAAAATGGGGGAAAAATATGGAAATCAATTTATTTCAAGCACTTTTAATTGGCTTTATTTACTATTTGAGTATTAACGGAACACCATGGTTAACATTGCTTGGAAGCACGGTTTTAGCAAGGCCGCTGATTTGCGGCACGTTAGTCGGATTGGTTTTAGGGGATGTTGTTCAAGGGTGTATGATCGGTGCAGCCATTAGTTTACCTTATTTGGCTTATATTTCAGCCGGTGGGACAGTACCGATGGACCCAGGCTTGGCGGGAACGTTGGGAACCGCATTAGCAATGGCAGCGAATGCTTCACCAGAAGTAGCGGTCTCAATGGCAGTGCCGATTGGATTGTTGGGAACAGTCATTTGGATTGCTCATATGACCGTTGATATATCCTTCTTACACATGATTGATCAGGCTGCTGACGAACTAAATCCCAAAAAAATCGAACGAATTCAAATGTTTATGCCACAATTGTTTTTGCTGTTAATCTCAGTTATTCCAGTCTTTATTATTACTTATTTTGGTTCCGGAGTGGTGAAGGATATTCTGGATGCATTGCAAGGAAAACCACTGCATGTGTTAGAAGTAATTGGCGGCGTGCTGCCGGCACTTGGGGTCGCGATGATTTTAAAATCTATTATGAGCAGGGACACCGCAGTGTTTTACTTCTTAGGCTTTGTATTGGCAGTTTATTTGGGTCTACCGATTATTGCCGTATCAATACTTGCCTTCATCATTGCTTTTGTTTATACACAATTATTGTTTAAAGGAAATGCCGGACTAGAGTAGGGGGAAGCAGAATGGAAAATAAAGCAAAGAAATTAACCAAGAAAGAGTTAAAAAAGAGTTTTTGGCGATGGACCTTTTTCTCTCATTCTAATTATAATTATGAACGAATGCAGTCTTCAGGGTTTCTATTGGCAATGTTGCCAGTGCTTAACAAGCTTTATGGGGATGATGAAGAAGAATTGAGAGAAAGCTACAATCGGCATCTAGAATTTTTCAATACCGAACCGCATTTTGGTGGAATTATTGGTGGATTGACTATTGCATTAGAAGAAGAAAAGGCTTCTGGAGCTCCGATTACTGGTGATGCCATTAACTCGATTAAAACAGGTTTAATGGGACCTTTAGCAGGGATTGGTGATACCTTGTGGCAAGGGACCTTGGTTCCGATTCTATTGTCGATTGCCATTAGTATCGGATCAGACGGGAATATATTTGGTCCGTTGTTCTATATTATTTCTATGTTTGTCATTATGTTGGGGATTGCCTATTATTTATGGATGCAAGGCTACAATTACGGTAAAGAAGGTATTCAGAAATTAATGAATGGCGATTTACTAAAAAAGGTGATGCTGGGAGCGAAAGTTATGGGTGGCGTGGTTATCGGTGCTTTGACCGCTAATTATGTCAGTTTGAGTACGAGCATGGTTTTCAAATTTGGTGATTTAAAGTTGAATGTTCAAACAGATATTTTGGATAAGCTGTTAGAAGGTATGCTGCCACTAACGGTAACAATGCTGGCACTATATTTTTTAAATAAAAAAATGAAATCTACCATGGTATTATTGATCCTGGTTTTAATCTCAACTATCGGCGCGATCATCGGAATTTTCTAAGTAGCGAAGGGAGCTAACAATATAATGGATACATGCAAAGCAGCAATTTTCACCGAAGTAGAAAAATTAGAGGTAGTTGATATTAAAAAACCTGTTCCTAAAGCCAACGAGGTTTTGGTCGAACTTAAAACCTGCGCAATTTGTACTTGGGAGCAGCGGGTCTATAAAGGGATCAATCAAGTTGATTTTCCTTTCATTGGCGGGCACGAAGAAGCTGGAATTATTACCGCAGTCGGTAGTGATATTGATCTAAAGCTGTGGAACATCGGTGATCGGGTGGTAGTTGGGATGCTGACTTCCTGTGGTGAATGTGAAAATTGCCGAATTGGTGAAGAAAGCAGCTGCCAAAATTTCAGTTATGAAAATATGGTTGGCGGCTTGGATACACGTGGTATGGGCGGCTTTTCTCAATATTTGGCGGTTCCTGTCAGCAAGCTTTTCAAAATCGCTGATAAATTAAGCTATGAAGAAGCAGCCTTGACAGAACCCCTATCTTGCGTTGTGCACAGTGTTGAGTTAGCAAATATTCAACTAGGTGAAAGTGTTGTGGTTATCGGAGCTGGGATAATGGGTGCATTCCATGCAATTTTAGCTCGTAATAAAGGCGGCCGGGTAATTGTAGTAGAACCAAATGAGCAGCGCTTAGACTTTCTAAAAACATTAGGCTTTAATGAATTAATCAATCCGAATCAAGTGAATGTCGTAGAAGCAGTTTTGGCGCTAACAGATAATAAAGGTGCTGATATTATTTTGAACACAGTGGGTGTTTCCAAGCTGGCAGAAGAGTCAATTGAGATGAGCGCTTTGTATGGACGAGTGGTACTGTATAGTTCCTACCATCCCGATACACCGATAAGTGTCAGCCCGAATAAACTGCACCGTCGAATGACTAAGCTAGTCGGAACGGCCAATTCCAATACCCACGATTTTATCACTGCTATGAAATTGTTAAATGAAGGGATTGTTGACGTGAAGCCGTTTATTTCCGGCACTTATCCACTCGTTTCTATTGTAGAGGGGATACAGGCAGCCCTAACTCCGGAAACTTATCGAATTGTTATAGCAATGGACTAGTTACAAGCAGCAGATGCATCCGTGTCTGCTGCTTATTCCTTTTCAAACAGTTGTATTTACCAAAGTATAGTGAGATAATCCAGCTAGTCTTTGCGATGGGGAAGCATCTTGCAATTAAAAAAGGAGCGTGTTACATGGTTACATTAAAGTCATCAAGAGAAATAGAACAAATGAAAGAATCAGGTGCAATTTTAGCAGGCATACATAAACAATTAAGAGGGTTCATCAAACCTGGAATCACGACCAATGAAATTGATCAGTTCGTCCAAAAGAGGATTGAGGAAGCAGGAGCTGTGGCTGCACAAATTGGTTTTGAAGGTTATAAGTATGCGACTTGTACCAGCGTAAATGACGAAATTTGTCACGGTTTTCCTTCGGATTATTGCTTGAAATCCGGTGACATTGTTAACGTTGATTTCTGTGTCGATTACCATGGTGCAATTTCGGATAGCTGCTGGACCTATGCAGTTGGTGAAATCTCTGATAAACATAAAGAGTTAATGGAAGTGACTTATGAAGCATTGATGCGAGGAATTGAACAAGCACAGGTGGGAAATCGTGTGGGGGATATTGGGCACGCTATTCAGACCTACGCTGAAGGCAAAGGCTATGGCGTGATCCGTGATTTTCTAGCCCATGGGATTGGACCATCGATTCATGAGGATCCGATTTTTCCTCACGTAGGTATAGCTGGTAAAGGAGCGCGTTTAAAAGAAGGCATGACGATTACCATTGAGCCAATGATTGCAACAGATACTTGGGAGATGCAGATGGATCTAAATAGCTGGACAGCTCGCACAATTGATGGGGGATACTGTGCGCAATATGAACATTCCATTGCAATTACTAAAGATGGTCCAGTGATTATGACCTTGCAGGATTAATGGCTGAAAAAAACTGCCGCATCAGTGATGCGACAGCTTTTTTTATATATCTTCTGTTTCAATATATTGGAAATTCTTAGTGTCTGCTTTAAAGCTGTATTTATTTCCCAAAATATACTTGGCAATATGCAAGGTCCGATCACTAGAACGTTCTAGATTCGAACTGATATCAATAAATACGACACTATCTCCAGCACGACCTTCACCGGCATTCATCAAGCGAATATACTTCGAACGCAGCAATTCTACCAATTGATTGATTTCCTTTTCCCGCTCCAGCATCCTTTCTGCTAATTCAACATCATCATCTTCCAAAACAGTCAGTGCATCACGAATATTTTTCCGTACCTTATCAAACAACAATTCCAGATCCTCGTCATAGAGGATATAACTATCCCGTGGGCTGGGTTTCTTATTACGCTTGTCTTTTTGCCGTTGTCGTTCTTCGCGGTCAATGGATTCTTCAATGTAACGAATGATATTGATGCAGTGATCCCCCATTCGCTCAAAGTCTTTGGTGAATTCCATCAGCATCGCCTGTTCCTGACTCTCTAAATCGGACAATTCAGCTGTAGAAATCTTCACAAGAAATTCCGTTAATTCAACATCAAAGCGATTAATGGCTTCCTCATATTGACTAACATCTTCCTGCCATTCATTCTTAGGATCCAGATAAAATTTCTTTGCAGCATCCAAGGCCGACAGCACATAACGTCCCATTTGAATGACCTCGTTGGAAGCCTGTTCAATCGCCATGTTAGGCGAAGTATAAATCAGGGAATCGCTCAAGGCAGTTGGTCGAATGTTCAAATTCTTTTCGGTACCTGGAATGATCTTTTTCACAATAATTTCAATTTGTGGAATGAACCAGAATTGAATCGCTAAATTGGATACGTTAAATAATCCATGAGCAAAAGCAATTTGCATGGCCGGGTTTAAATTAAATGTATCTGTTAAAAAAATTACTACGTGTGTAAAGGGCGTTAATAATAAAGTAAAGATAACTGCACCAACTAAATTGAAAATGACGTGCGAAGCGGCGGTTCGTTTAGCTGCAACACTAGCCCCTAAAGAGGCGATAACAGCTGTAATTGTCGTTCCAATATTGTCACCGAACAAAATCGGCAATGCAGCAGACAGTCCTAAACTTCCTTGCATATATAATTGTTGTAAAATTCCGATTGTTGCGCTGGAACTTTGCAGGACCATCGTTAGTAAAGTTCCAATCCCCACGCCTAAAATCGGCAGGTGAGACACTCGAATCATTAAGTCATTAAATTGTGGCAAATCCTTTAAGGGGTCCATACTGCTGCCCATTAATTCCAGTCCGAAAAACAGAGCACCGAAACCAAACAGGATTTGTCCTAAGTACTGAAGTGACTTGCGTTTAGTGAAGAATAGCAGCAAAGCCCCAATACCCATAATGGGGAGAGCATACTCACTCAAATTAAAGCCGATGATGAATGCGGTTACAGTGGTGCCGACATTTGCCCCCATGATAACCCCGATCGCCTGCTTTAAAGTCATAAATCCAGCACTAACCAATCCGACGGCTAGAACTGTGGTACCCGAGCTGCTTTGAATCAATCCAGTAACAATAAGCCCAGCCAGGACTGCTCGCAGAGGGGTTGAAGTAAATCGATTCAGTATTTCCCGTAAACGATTCCCCGCTGCTTTTTGCAGACCGTCACCTAAATACTTGATCCCAAATAGAAAAATTCCTAAGCCACCTAAAAACGTAAAAAACATCTCTTGATAAGACACCTTACAACCTCCATCACATCTTTTAAACCACCAATCTAAACATAAACAAAAAAACGTCTCATGTAAACAATTTTTTTGTATTTAAAGTAAATTTTTTTACAAATTATCAAAAGAAGCAAAGTAAAAACTTTCTGTGATTTCGATAAAGAAAAATAACGCATTCGTATGCTTTGTTTTTTTTACTTATTTCAGCTAATCTAATGGAAGAACGTGCAAATATATATAGGTAAGGGGAAATTGAAGATGAGAGTTGTGTTCCATGTCGATGAATTAGGTAAGCTTAGTGAAGCCCGTCATAATATTCAAAACCTGTTAGCTGCAGATAAAAATGCGGCAATTACTTTAGTTGTTAACGGGGAGGCCATTCAAGGCTATTTGCTGCCAGCTCAGCTTGAGTTTATGAAAGACTGTCCAACAGTCAGCTATCTTGCCTGCAACAACGCCATGAAAGCCCACCATATAAAAAAAGAAGATCTGGCAAAGGAAATCGAGGTTGTCCCCGCTGGGGTGATGGCCCTTGTCCGTCTTCAGCATGAAGGGTACGCGTATATCAAACCATAGAAATAGCCGTGCTGCAAACCAGCACGGCTATCTGTTTTCATTCCATTTTTTGGGACTCCAAATGTTTCCTTCTAAAGCCACCTGTAAACTTTCGTTGTCATCCTCTAACTGTTCGATGTAACGAAGTGCTTCTTCAATTACCAGCTGATTCTGCTCATTTTTTAACGTCTGCAGCTGTTCAGCCAACCAAGTATTGCGCATGATCTTCACCTCATTATGAGTGTAACATAGGCCGATAGATCTGCTCTTTCTCCTGCTTGTTAACTTGCGAGCACATTGTTAGAACAAGAAGTACTTCAAGCGTATAATTAAAGGTGTAAAAACAGGAGGGAATTACTATGACAAACAAAGAAGAAATTAAAGGAAAACTAAATGAAGCAAAAGGTAAAGCGACAGGTGACAATAAAGATGAACTAAAAGGCAAGATTCAGCAAGGCATGGGCAAAGCGAAAGAAAAAGCTGAGGATACTGCCGATGATGCTGCTGGAAAAATGAATAAGAAGATCGACGAACATAAAGAAAAAGAATAGAAGAAATGGACCCGTTAGCTCCCCCACAGCTAACGGGTCTATTTTGTTGTTAAAAGTTAATATCTTGAGAAGCTAGCCAGAATAATCCGGACTCAATACTATGAGTAACCTGATCATCAAAGTAAAAACTAGGTGTGTTAGGCTGTTGAAGTAAGGTCTCATTTTGAGTCAAGGTCTGACTTAGCGACTGTGGTGAAGTCTTTCCTGCAGAAATGACAAAATATTTTGGAGCAATAACCACATTGTAAATTGAAACGAGATTCACCAGATTTTTCAGAAAGGTCTCTTCAGAAGCTGGCAGCTCCGAGTCCATCAAAAACGGCAGAAATTTTGCCTCTTTAGCCAACGATTTTTCCCCTTCAATTAGCTGACCATCAGATAAAATGGTTACCCCAGGCATACTATGAGGAGGGTAGTATATTCCAACAATGGTCGTTCCCTCCAGAATATTTTGGTCCAGCGAATAACCAATCGTAAACAAATGTGCATCATTTTGAATACGGACAGGTACATCTGTTAGCTTAGCTAAATCTCCTACTATATCCCAACCGTTCAATTCCTGCTTCCAGCTCGATATTAAGGTTCCTTGAAAGACTTTTCCTGGAATGGAAATACTAATGGCAACGATAGGTACCACAGCAGAATGAATAACTTCTTTTAACTTCTCCAGCAGATCACTTCTAGTTAACTTATTCAATGCTAGCGAACCATAGCGACTTTCTTTCCTATCTTGAAAAATAAGTATGAAGGGATAGTGACATGGTATGCTTAAGGGAGGTCTTACAAGAGGAATTAGTAGGTTGAATAATTGTATCTAAAGCTTTAACGCCTTAATTAGTATTTTCCGAATTTTATTGTCCACTTTTTGGTACCTTCAGACGTTGTATAGGTGAAAGGAGAAAATCAAATGAAAAAGGATGTGAAATTTGAAGAAGTTCTGCTTTCGTTGGGGCAAGAGATGACAAACCTCTTGGTAAAAAGAGGCAGTTCTTTTGAGGATGCAGAAGATGCGGTATCTCAGACATATCACACCATATTTTCGATTCTTCCCGAAATTACGCAAGACAATTTGAGACCGTGGTTTTTTCGAGTATCTTTTAACAATTATATAAACATTTATAGGAAAAAAAGAAGGGAGCAGGGGTTCGTTCATAACTACCATGTTTTTCAATCAGACTTTTCAGAAGAACACTCGAAATTATTTGAATTGATTGATTCATTGACTGCTGCAGAACAAGAGTTAATCCTGCTTAAATACTTTTATCAACTGTCCTATAGCGACATTTCTGATTTATTAGGGATATCCATCGAAAATGTACGCAAGAAACTATACCGAAGTCGGAAAAAATTAAAGAAAAGCTTGGAGGACTGATCATGGATTTAAACAAAAGCATCCAGAAAGCAAAAAGAAAAAATCTAGTACGAATTGCAGGTATCTCAATACTGATTACTCTGGTTAGTTTAGGCTTATTGATCGTTGCCTTAGATAAAATCGCAACAAATAATTACCGCAAATTAGACAAAGCCTTGTTCAATTATCAAACAATTGCTGCACCAAATACTCAAATCGATTCTCAAGTAATTGCCAACAGTTCTTTCTTGGGTGGAGATGTTGTAACGAACCAATCCAAAAATATTGATGGGTATATCGTACCTTGGAGCAGCTTACGCAGTAAATATACAACTTGGCGTAATTCGATTGATTATAATGAGTTGACAAATTCTTGGTACCATTCAGACCAAAATTCCTATGAGTACAATCGACAGACTAAACAAAAGGTGGCGACATTTTATCATCCTAGTATTAAAAAGTATTATGATAATGTGAAGAATGAATTACCTGAACTAAAAAAAATGGATAATTATGTTGCCGAAGTGGCCATTTCCTTTGATCGACCGTACACTTACCGTGAAGTGCAAGAAATGCTGCCAGAAAACATCAATGTTGTGTGGCTTTACTTATTTTCGGAAGAGAGGGATGAACGTGTTGGGCCTTCCGGCATGCCGGTGTATGGCTTCCAATTGAGCAACGATGCAAAAAATAATTCAGCCGATAAAGATAATTTCTTTGATTCATTTGACACACATTTTGCTTCCGCTGGTAATAAGCAAGCCGCTGCCTTTATTAAGGAAAACAAAGATAAGAAAATGGATGAGTTGCCAGTACTGGGCGTCATGGTAACCGGGCAAACCCAGAACCTTACTGAGCTAGAGAATCAATCCTATATCAGAGGCAGTTCAATCGGCGTAACTGTCCCAACAGTTCCATACATTACACCAGAAAAATAGCTTTGCGTTCAGTCTGAACGTTAGACAAAAGAAGTTCAAGTACTTTGCTACCATTTTTAAAAGACAATCCTAATTTTAACTCCATTGCAATAGGCAAATTAAAAAGCTGCGTAACCGACTTCTGAGACGTTTACGCAGCTTTTGCAGTATTTATTTTATTGATCATTCTCTAGCTCATACGTTTTATAGCTCTTCGACTCATACAAATCTTTGGTTGTTTGTCCACCATTTTGCGAATAAACACTGGTAGACTTTTCAGCCAAATTCTTTTCCTCAGTCTCTAAACGTTCCAAAGAATTCTTGTAGACAAAGTCAGTAGGATCCACTGGGTGAAGACCTTCGTTATTGTAAAAGCGCAATAAATCACCATTGTTAATCTTATTAGACATCTCCAATTGAGTCGCCACTTGTTCTTTCACAGCTTCAGCCTCACTAGGCATTTCACTGATAATCCCACCAGTCTGTGTATGGTACAGAGAACCGCGATGATACGTGTACTCAGGAGAAATAAAGTCACCATTTCTAAAGGCTACCATTTGATTATGTTGAGCAGAAAACAAATCTTGACCTAGGAAAGGATATTCCTGACTGTTGACCCCCAGCAAATGAAGCAGGGTAGGCAAAACATCTACCTGTCCGCCGTAAGTCGATCGAATACCGCCATTTTCTTGACCAGGAATATGGAACATCAACGGCACCTTCTGCATCTGTACCTGGTCATAATTGTTCCAAGACTGACTATCTTTTCCTAACAAACCAGCCATGCTTTGATTGCGTGATTCTGAAATACCATAATGATCCCCATAAAAGACTAAAATAGAATTCTCGTATAGTCCGCTAGCCTTCAGATAATTCACAAATTCCTCCACTGAACGATCCAAATAATTTTCCGTAGCAAAATAGCCGTTGATGGTTTTATCCTCGGTAGCCGCCATTGGGAAGCCTGCTTCATCATTTTTCAGCGGAGCATAAGGATAGTGATTTGAAACCGCAATAAACTTCGTATAAAACGGCTGCTGCAAATGCTCTAGATAAGGCACCGATTGCTGGAAAAAAGGTTTGTCATGCAAACCATATTGGAAGGAATTGTCCTCGTTCACATCATAATAGGAAGCATCAAAGAAATTCTGATAGCCAAACCGCTTATACGTTTCATTTCGATTCCAAAAATTCCCTGCATTGCCATGGAAAGCGGCGCTAGAATAGCCTTGAGTCTGATTCAGAATCGCCGGTGCAGCATAAAAGGTATTTTTATCCCCCATTTGACTAAACAACGATCCTTGGCTCAAACCAAATAACGAGTTTTCCAGCAGAGTTTCAGCATCACTGGTCTTACCAGCACTAACCTGATGGAAGAAATTCTCAAAGCTAAAGGTGCTCTTATCATGATAAAGCTGATTAATGAAAGGCATCACTTCATGTTCTTCGCCGTTCTCATCCTTTAATTTATAATCGATCACAAATTGCTGTGTACTTTCCAAATGGATATAAATCACATTTTTTCCCTTAGCAATACCAAACAGCTCGCTATTCGGTTCTGCAAAATGCGCGCTAGTGTAATCCTGAACTTCCACTAGCTCATTAGGACTCGCTTCAGCCCGAACCTGGTAGGTATTGTAAGTCTGGATGCCATCTAGTGCTGTGTAAACATTCATTCCTAAATATTTCACCAAATAGCTTCTAGAAAAGTTCCGAGTGAGAAGGCCAGTCCGACTAGTTTCAGCTAAAAACAAATTGCCCGAAAAAAGTAAGAGTGCGCCAAGAGATACCGCAAATGCTTTACGAGCTCGAATTCGCTGCGTAGACATCTGAAGCTTTTTCTTCCACAGAAGAAACGGCAGAATGAACAAATCAATAAAATACAACAGATCGCTAAGATGAAGCAGCTGCAGCGCACTTTCACCTAAGCCGCCGCTTACCTTGCCTACCCCCAGCATCGTATTGACTGTCAGAAAATCCGTAAATTCCCGATAATACATAATATTGGCGAACAGTAGAATCAGCTGTATCACATATAAAACAAAGGCTGTAATGTAGGCCAGCTTTTCTCTTCTTATATAGAGGGAAAAAGAAAGAATCAAAAGACTTGAAGCCAATGGATTAATCAGCAAGATAAAATACTGCAGCGCATTATCAAGCCCTAAATCAAACTCTACAAAATAAGCAAATAGCGCCTTCATCCATAGCAATAAAACCAACAGGAAAATGAATCCAATTCGCCCATTAAGCCAACCACCCAATTTATTTTTCATTTAAAAATTCCTACTTTCAATCAATAGCTATAGTCTATTTTAACATCTTTGAGCAGGTATAAGTTTTTTTACAGTGAAATTTAAAGAATAAGGGTTAACATGATCGGTCCGTGGGATTGGGCTGACATATCCTGTTAAGAGGTTGCGCACTTTTCAGTCAAAAAACCAAAGCGAAAAATAGACAAAGAAAAATGCCCACGTAAATAATGAGAGCATAAGAGGCGTAGAGAGAGATTACTATTTGTTGTATTCGTTGAATTTGTTAATCAAGCTCACAGTATCATTTTGAGCTAATTTACCAAGGCTTTGACTTTGCTTAATCTCAACAAGTAGAGCATCGAATAATATACTTATATCAAGGATAGAGTGAGTTTTTAATCCAGCTTTTCCCAGTCCTTTTGTCTATCTTTCTTCCCAAAATCATCTGGAAAGTGGACAGTAGCTAGATAAATATCATAGTTAGCCGTGCTTCACCCACTCCTTAACATGTTCTGGGGCATCATCTGGGACAATAAGAGAGCCATCACCATAAGTTTTTAGACTAACTCTTTTAGATTTTTTAGGATTTGAGATAGTTGGAAAAACATTGTCTTCGATTATTTTACGAAAGATGAATGCTTTGATCTCGTTACCACTTGTCAAGCCTAAATCATCTAAAGCTTTCTTTTCGTCGTCTGTTAACTCCATTTTAACAGTTGTCAAAACTATCAAACCCTTTTCTATATATTTCATCCAGCTCTTACTAACTAGTAAGGATAAGGGATAATTTGTTGGATTGCTATATTTATAAGTAATATTATAACACGGAAACGTTGATTTATTAATGTTCTTGCGATTTCTTGGCTTTGCGGAATAAAGGTATCTAGAAGCACAATATCCGAATATATTAACAAGTATTTTGCGACTTCTTACACTGTATTTTTCCAACTTCTTCTAGACGGTAGTAAGAAATTGTACAACCAAGGGATAAGTATAGACATCACTATAAAAGTTAGAATATTCTGCGTTTCTAAAATTATACTAAAATTCTAGTTATAAAAAATAAAAAACGATCATTTGAAGCTTAATCTTATCTCGATAATGCCTGTAAATTTAGACAATTTGAATAGAAGGCAAATTATCTATGGAAAATACAAACAAAGCATCGGTGAGATTATTCGAGAATTATGCGAACGAAAGAGAGTAGAAATTCTCGAAGCAAATACTTGTAAAGACTACAGCCACCTACTTGTTAGCTTCCCGCCCAAAATAAGTATTGCTCAATTCATAGGTTATTTGAAAGGGAAAAAATAGTTTGATGATTTTCGATCGTCACTCCAATCTGAAATATCGTTATGGGAATCGAAAGTTTTGGTGTCGAGGCTATTATGTGGACACAGTAGGACGAAATAAGGAGAATATATTCGTAATTAATTACAAGACGATTATGCAGCAGATCAGCTAACATTATTTGAGGAATATGATCCGTACAGCTGTAGGCGCCCAATCAACGAATATTTTCCGTATAAACACGAACGTTAAGTCTAATTAGTTGATGCATACTATTTACAAATGATAGCGGATGAGCTATCATCAGAGTATGGAAAAGCCAAAGTTTGATTTTATTAGAAGGAAAGATGGATCAAGTGAATTTGAAGATTTTTTGAATTTAATTCCAGAAAAAGATTCTGCAAAACTTTTAGCAGTAATCAAAAGAGCCGAAGATCATGGATTGCTGGTTGCTCAAAGAATGGAATGGGTAAAAAAACTAGATTCTGACTTATACGAGCTACGATCAAAAGTCGGAGGTAATATTCAACGAGCAATCTATTTTCAAAAGGTCGGAAACGAATATCTTATAACTCATGGATTCACTAAAAAGCAGCAACGAACACCCAGAAGTGAGATTGAACATGCTAGACGGATGCGTGAAGAATATGAGAAAGGAAAATAATTATGAACAAGATTGATGAACTAATTGCAAAGAAAAAAGCGGAGAGTGCGACTTTCGCCGCTGAATATGAAAAGGAGTCGCAACGTTTGGATGTTGCGGTTGCTTTGACACAATTAAGAAGTGAGCTTGGTCTTTCTCAAAGAGAGTTAGCAGAACGAGTAGGCAAGCCACAAAGTACAATTGCTCGTATTGAAAATGGCTCAATGAACCCTAGCTTTAGCATTCTCTATGAGATTGCTACAAAAGTAGGTAAAGAGCTGCATATTGAATTTAAATAGATCATCCAGTTGGGGCAATCAGCTAACTTTTAATGGCTAAAAAAATCTATCAAATAAATGATAGCTTTAACGAATGAATTATTAATTCTAGTTATCATTGAGGCAAGGAAAAAAGGTATACAGAATGCTTACCTAATATTCAACTTGTTTACTCATTGGATAATCCGTATCA
Organism: Enterococcus sp. AZ163; assembly: GCF_050498925.1. Classification (NCBI taxonomy): domain Bacteria; kingdom Bacillati; phylum Bacillota; class Bacilli; order Lactobacillales; family Enterococcaceae; genus Enterococcus; species Enterococcus sp. AZ163. The sequence goes on along the minus strand of NZ_JBIPAO010000003.1, from coordinate 157,261 downwards.
AATTGAACTAAATCCCATAAATTTCCGTATAAGTCTTTGAATACCGCAACAGTACCATAATCAGCTTTTTTAGGTTCTCTTATGAATTCAACTCCCTTAATGCGGAAATAAATCTTTGTTAGCTTGTTGTTTATTAGCGAAACCAAACGTAAAAGAATAATACAAAAACTGAGCAGGGTGTCTAAAAACATCTGCTCAGTTTTTTTACTATTGAGATTTTCTAAGCTGTTCGGTGAAGGATGCTATTTTATCCTAGTGCTCTTTTTTCTAATTGCTACTAAAACTTTGCTTCTCATAAGCACAAGTCCAGAATTACTTATCCTCATCATACAGCTTTTTTTCTAAACGCTTTTGTCCAAATTCGCCAATAGAATACAAAACGCCAATAATTACGCCTATGAAAATAGTTGAAGAGACGAAAGTGACTCCTAAAACAGCAAGGAAGTGTCCATCCATTATGCCGGTGTACTTATTACCATAAAGAGAAAAATTTCTAACCCCACTAACGACAGTTATAAGCAATCCGATAGCAATTGTTAAAGGTACAATCAATTTTTTCATGTTCATCGGGTAATCAAAAGAGTTAAAACCCAAAGTTGAGCTTCGAATCGTAATGTAAAGGACAGCAATAGCCATAATGACTAATTCAGTCGTATATTCTGCAACTGGCATGTCCAAAATATATGTCTTAATAAATATGGATAGGGATAATACGCCAATCACTAAAGCAAAGCCTTCACTTTGAATTTTGTTGTTCAATTGTACGGTTCGTTCATCTTTATTTTTATTCTTTTTCATAGTAATCCTCCCAAAATAAGTCGTTTAAGGTTTTATTCAGTGTTTTACAAATGGCAATACAAAGCTTCAATGTTGGGTTGTACTTGCCAGCCTCAATCAATCCGATTGTTTGTCGGGTAACGCCAATCGCGTTAGCTAGGTCTTCTTGACTCACATCACATTCAATTCTAGCCATCTTCATTCGTTTATTCTTCATGTCATGAGTATATCCTTTCGCCAAATTTGATAAACCTAGTATATTTTATATCTGACTATTTGTAAAGTATATATTGCATTTTGAATCATATAAGTTCCTAAAAAGAAAATTAGCACATACTTATAGCGTCTTATTATAGCAAAACACTCACAATGATCTGCTGAGCGTGGTACCTTATTTTGGTGATTGATTGATCAATAGTGCAACAGTATACTGTGAATATTTTTACCTAGTAATCAACACGCGTATTCATCGCTCAGTCTTTTTACAGTGTTGTCCATTAGGAGAAGTGCAATTTAAAATTCAACCTGCCATAATAGTAGGTTCTCAAGAGCCTATTTACTTGTGAGTTTATAAAAAAGAAGCTCGCCTTTTTTTGAACCAAGTACAATTACTGCAATAAAATAGTTACAGGTCATAACAAGCAAACTATTTTGCACTGTTTTATAGTACAGGGATTCAACTTACATCCGAAAACCAAAGAACATACAATAATAAATGAAAAGGAGGGCAAACGAATTCGAAGAAGTAGAAAAGAGAACGGAAAGTATCCCATATTGAACAGAACGCTGAAACTAAAATGAGCAATAACCTTGATATGACAAAGTTCACGAGCTGTGCATGGTATCATAAGAGTAGAAAAATAAACTAATTAGGAGCGGTATTATGCTGACGCTGAGAAGAAAAAACATGCTGAATGATTTGAAAACTTCACCTGACTATATCTCTGTAGAGACGTTCATCAGAAAATATTCTGTCTCTAAGCGAACAGTTTATTATGATATCTCAAAAATCAATGAATGGTTGAGACAATATCAGCTGGTTCCGATTCAATATTCAAAGATTTCCGGCTACTATCTTGAAGAAGCAACGGTTGAAAAGCTAAGTCTGGAACTCACAAATGAAGAAATCATAGTTACTCGATTTGATGCCGAAGAAAGAAAATTCCGCACGTTTCTATGCCTGTTTTTCTCAAACAAAGCCGTCACTATTTCTCGGTTGGAAGAGTTGAACGCAGTTACAAAAAATACCGTACTGAAAGATTTAAAAACACTCTCGTCACAAGAAGCTATCCAACTATCCGTGGATAAGGACGGTCATTACCTAAAGCCAGAATCGGAAAAACAAACGAGGAAATTTCTCTTCAGAGTAATTCAATATTATGCCTATCGTTCTCACTACGGATTAGACCAAATCTTGTCAGTGTTTGATGAATTTATCGTCGAAGCAGAAGCTTTTAGATCAGATGTGACCCGTTGCTTGGCTATCATTGATCAAGCAAAAAATAAATACGCTATTGTCTATACAGATGAAATCCGATACTTGCTGAGTGTATTTGCTGGATCAATTAACATTCGAATCAATACCAGCTTAATTGAAAACTCCCTCATTAGTGAAGAGCAGCCGCAAGATGAATCTTCGGAGATAAAGATTGCTGAGCAGCTTTTGAAAACGACTGAATCCAGTGAACTTCAATTTTTTGAAACCTTTTTGATTAGTGGACAGCTGAATGGGTTAAGAAATCGAAAGAGAAATACGTCGATTGATAAGGAATTATTTAGTATCACTGTGCGGATCGTGGCCTCTTTTGAACGGTTGTCAGGGGTGTATGTTAATCAAAAAGAAAGTTTTTTAGAAGAATTCTATTCTCATCTTTATGGAGCTTACTACCGGTTGATCTACGATATTCCAAACATTAACCCAATTTTGGATCAACTAAAAAAAGAGTACCAAGATATCTTCACCATTGCTAAATTGTCTGTTCGCTCATTAGAAGAGTATGCAAAAAGAAAATTTTCAGAAGATGAGATTGGCTTTATTACGGTCTATTTTGGTGGAGAAATCAAAAACCACGTTGAAAAGACTGAAAAGAAGAAAGTGATTCTCGTGTGTGCCAGTGGAATTGGAACAGCGAATTTATTATCGATTCAGTTGACGAATGAGATACCAGAAATTAATGTAGTTGGCCCCTACTCGAAAGAAGAGTTCACACTCTTAGAACCATCAATGAATCCGATTGATTTAGTTTTATCAACGATTTATTTAGAAACGGCTACGAATCATCCCTTTATGCAAATCGAGCCATTCTTGGGAATTGATCAAATAAAGGCGATTCGGAAACAATTAGGAACAGATATCACAGGCTACCAGATCAGGCATTACATGGACGGGGTCTTGGATATTATTGAAAGTTACGCAACGATTCATGATGAAGAAAAAGTAAGAAAAGAATTGACGAACTTTATATTTAATCGGACATCTGTAACTGCTGGAGGGAAACCTATGTTGAAAGACCTATTAATAGAAGAACATATCCAATTTTTACACTCTGTAAGTGATTGGAAAGAAGCGATCCAACTGGCTTCTGAGCCGCTTATTCAAGGAAAACAAATTGAAACTCGCTACGTTGAAAAAATGATCGAGGATGTTGAAAAATTCGGTCCATATGTTGTTATTGCACCAGGTGTAGCTATTCCGCATAGTAGACCGGAGAACGGTGTGAACCAGCTTGGGATGAGTTTGCTGAAGCTTGAGGAAGGCGTTTCTTTTGGAGAAAAAGGAGACGTGAATTTGATCTTTATTTTGGCAACGGTTGACAATTCTCTACATTTGAAAGCATTAGCGCAATTATCGGAAATTCTTTCTGATGAAACAAAAACGGAAGAGCTATTTAAATGTGAGAACAAGCAGTCGATCATGGATTTGATCAAAGAAGGAGGAACAGAAAATGACTAAGAAAATTTTAATTGTTTGTGGTAATGGGTTAGGCAGCAGCTTTATGGTTGAAATGAATATCAAAAAAGTTCTTGCCGAAATGGGTCTAGAGATGGAAGTAAGCCATACGGACTTAACTTCTGCGAAGGGTGAGGTCGCTGATCTTTATATTGGCGATAAATCGATTGTAGAAAACCTTGAAGATGGAAAGAAAAACATTCAAGGATTGGTTAATTTAATGAGTAAAAAAGACCTGCAGGCGGCCATTGAAAAAGGATTCGATTTATAAGGAGGAGATAAAATGCTCGATATTTTTGTACGCGATATTTTAGGAACTCCTTCAATCCTGATTGGAATATTTGTTTTTATCGGTTTATTGCTTTTGAAAAAACCCTTTACGAATATACTAACTGGGACGATAAAAACGATTATGGGGTTCATTTTGCTGGGAGCCGGTGCGGGAATTATCTCGGGAACACTAACGATTTTTAATCAGATGTTCACTCAAGCTTTTGGGCTTCAAGGAGTGGTAACGAATACAGATGCGATGGGTGCTTTGACCAATGAAAAATACAGCACGGCAGCTTTCATTCTGATTTTTGGTATGGCAGTCAATTTGTTGATCGCGAAGTTCACTCGTTTTAAATATATTTATTTGACCGGACACCTTACTATGTACATGTCTGGGATGCTCGCAATGATCTTTAGTGGAGTTACTCCGTGGCTGGCGGTAGTTATCGGTGCTATTATTCTAGGAGCTTATATGGCAATTGGGCCAGCACTTATCCAGAAAAACACGATACTGATAACAGATTCCGATGACTTTGCGATTGGTCATTCAGGAACAGTCTCGTATCTTCTCGCTTCAAAATTAGGCGGCATTATTGGAAACAAGAGCAAATCGACAGAAGATATCAATGTGCCAAAAGGCTTATCCTTTCTCAGAGATTCTTCTATCGCAATTTCTCTAACGATGACCATCTTATTTGTAATTGTTGGATTCTTTGCAGGGCCTGCATATATTGAAACTGAATTAAGCTCAGGGCAATTCTTTGTCGTCTTTTCTTTAATTCAAGGAATTACTTTTGCGGCAGGGGTTTATGTTGTATTAGCTGGTGTGAGAATGGCTTTGACTGAAATTGTTCCCGCATTCCAAGGAATCGCGGACAAAGTAATCGTAGGAGCAAAACCGGCTCTTGATTGCCCGATCGTCTTCCCCTTCGCCCCGAATGCAGTAATTATTGGCTTTATCTCAAGTTTTTTAGCTGGGCTATTGGGAATGCTGCTACTTAGCTTTTCGAAATTACCCGTGATTGTTCCAGGCATGACGCCACATTTTTTCACCGGTGCGACAGCGGCTATCTATGGCAATAGTACAGGGGGAAGAAGAGGAGCAATTGCCGGTGCGGTAATGAATGGCTTGCTGATTTCCATCTTGCCCGCTGTCTTTATGGCGGTGGTAGGTGGACTTTCAAATAATATGACCTTTGGAGATCCCGATTTCACGGTCGTGGGACTCTTCTCTGATTTCATTGCAAAACTACTAAACTAGGAGGCAACAACATGACAAACACGAAAACATATATTGAGGAATATAATCAAGATTTTTTTCACGCGATCTCCGAAATTGATGTAACATTTATCGAAACCTTGAAAAATGAAATCAATCAAGCACGAGTAGAGGATCGAAAAATATTTATGCTGGGAAATGGCGGGAGTGCCGCTTCTTCCAGTCATTGGGTAGCAGATTTCAGTAAAAATATTACGGTGGAGCAGGATAAGCGATTGCATATTCAGAGCTTAGTAGATAACAGTCCGCTTGTGACGGCGTTGTCCAACGATGTCGCTTATGAAGAGGTTTTTACTGAGCAATTGAAAAACTATTTAAAACCAAAGGATCTTGTTATTGGTTTATCGGTGTCAGGTAATTCACCGAATCTTGTCAGCGCATTCAAATATGCCAAAGACAATGATGCGACGGTCTTTTCGATCTTAGGTGATTACAATGGCGAAATGAAAACCTACTCAGATTACTGTGAAGTGATTCAATCAAAGAATTACGGGGTAGTTGAGGATGCACACATGTATTTCTGCCACGTTATTTCTCAGTTATTGAAGAATGATTCGGAAGAGAAATACGCGTAACTACTAGTTCAGTTGGGCATTTGTTTGAATAAAAAGAGAGCAGGAGATCGAATCAACCGTTGATTCGGTCTTTTTGGCGGCAAGGACAAGGATCAAAACGTCATCTGGAAAATGAATATTTTTTGTTTGCTAAATATGATAAGGTTAAAGAAATCGTTTTATTTTCAGAATGGGGAGGGTGTCCGATGCGTGAGCAAATTGTACAGTACGTCAGACAAAATACAAAAATCAATCAAAAAGATAAATTGCTCATTTCTTTGGAAACGAAAGATATTACAGATTCACTGGGGTTTGAGAGAACAAGAGTAAGTAAAGTATTGAATCAAGAAGTCAATGAGGGGCGTTTCTTAAAGGTTAAGGGAAAACCAGTCAAATATATTTATAACTTTTTAGCGTTAGAGCAAACAACCTGGAGAGATGTGAATGATTTGTGGAAGGCTATTTTCTCTCACAAAAAGGAACACAAGGAAGATGCTAAGCTGGATGCTTTCTCAAAGCTGATTGGCTACGACGGCAGTCTTTCACATGCTGTCAACCAAGCGAAGGCAGCGATATTGTATCCGCCTAGGGGAATCCATACGTTGATTACGGGACCAAGCGGTGTCGGAAAAACTACCTTTGCGAAAACAATGCATGAATATGCCTTAGATATCGGCCAATTAGAAGAGAACGCACCGTATGTTTATTATAATTGTGCGGATTATGCTGGGAACTCTCAGCTGCTTCTCTCTTTCTTGTTTGGCCATGTAAAGGGAGCTTTTACAGGTGCGGATAAAGAGAAAAGTGGATTAGTGGATGCTGCCAATGGGGGGATCTTATTTTTGGATGAAATCCATCGACTGCCTCCAGAAGGTCAAGAAATGCTTTTTTCGATCCTTGATAATGGGACGTTTCGGAGACTTGGAGAGAATAATAATGAGCAGCACCAAGTGGATCTATTATTAATTGGAGCGACTACAGAAAATGTCGATGAGAGTATCTTAGCGACTTTTCGACGACGTATACCGAACGTTATTCATTTGGAAGGGTTGAAGAGTAAAAAAACAGAAGAAAGATTTCAGCTGATTGAGAGCTTTTTTAAGTATGAATCCACCAAGATCCAAAATCAAATGAATGTTCACAAGGATGTGATCAAGTTTTTCTGCATTTATGACTGTGTGGGAAATATCGGACAGCTTAAAAATGATATTCAAATGATCTGTGCCCGTGCGTTTGCTGAAGCGATTATCAGTGATGCAGAAACGATCGAAGTAACGAGTGGTCACATGCAAATGAATGAAGAACAACGAATTTTATTTGCCAAAGAAAAGCGCAATGCAGTAGTAACAAGCAACTTCTTGGATAGCGTAGGTTCTCAAATATTCTTTAATGGGAAGAATATTAGTCGTGAGACAATCGGTGGGAAATCTCTCTCGATTGATACCTATCAAGAGGAGCAAGTCCTTTATCAAAGTATCTTAAATATGTATTCTGAAATGGCAAGTGCGGATCAAGCATTTGAGACAACCGATATTAAAAGAAAATTGGAAGAGTTTTTCTCCATCGAATTGCCAGTGGATAATAAAGCCTTTCAATTAGGCAAAATAATCTCTCCAGAAGTATTCGATGGAGTAAAAGAACTATTCGATCGGGTAAGTAAAGAAAGAAAACTGCTCTTCGATAATCAAGTCCGATATAGCTTGGCCCTTCATATTGAATCAGTTAAAGTTAAGCTAAAATCAGGACGATTGGAATCACCCGCAAAAACGCGCGAAAAAAAGTATTCCGATCGTTTTGGTATCTATCAAATTGTCTATGATTCTTTAGGAAAACACATCAATATCAAATTACCCGATCACGAAATTTTGGCAATCTGCATGTTTTTAGAAGCTGTTCAAGTCTCAAAGCAAAATAATGGTGTGGGCGTTCTGATTGTCATGCATGGAGACAGCACGGGCAGCAGTATGGCGAAGGTAGCAAATGATCTGCTAGATTGTGATCACGCGAAAGCGATAGATATGCGATTAACAGACTCGTTTACCGACATAGTTGAGCTAGTAATAAAAGAGATAAAAAGGGAAAACTATCATAATGGACTCTTATTACTTGTAGATATGGGGTCATTAGTGAGTTTAGATCGAATTGTTTCAGAGCGCACAGGACTGAATGTAAAGCTGATCAGCTCTGTTAGCACACCGATTGTTTTAGAAGCAACGAGAAAATCACTACTTCCCGGCATGACTGTAAATGAACTTATCAAGCAAATTGCTCATGATGCGGCTTATTTGGAAGGGGCAAAGGCCGCTTCAGTTATCAGTGCCTATAAAGATGAGAAAAAAGATTTAGCAGAAGTTTTGCGATACGATGCTCGAATCTTCGAGTTGATCAAAGATTCGACCAACTTTATTGAGACAAAAAAATCAATTCCGTTAATAAATGAAGCAATCAGTAAAATATGCAGTCATTTGAAATTAGTCATCACAGATGCGGTTTATATCAAGATGCAGTTCCATTGCCACAGCATGATCGAGCGAGGAATTCGGAAAGAACCCCTCGTCAATCCAAGAACGGCGGAGGACATTTCACAGCATGCACACATTTATAAAGTTCTTCGTACGGAAATGATTCTAATCGAAAATGCATACACAATTAAACTAAGTGATGATGAGATGGCGTATTTGATCGAGATAATCATTAATCTCGAAGGATAGCTCCGTGCACACAAGTTAGAATGCGGTCTTCGCAGCTGCACACATCAAAGGAATAAAATGCACACATTTGGAGAATCCTCCTTTATGTGTGCATTTTGCTTTCTTTAGGTATGCTGAAGCGCGTTTTAGCGAGTTGGCACGATACTTGCTTTTAGTAAAGTAACAACAAAGGAGGAAAAATGTATGAAAAATATTGTTTATTCACGAGTTGATGATCGCTTGGTGCATGGACAGGTTATGACCGCTTGGGTTCAAACGACTGGAGCCAATTGTGTGGTCATTATTGATAACCAAGTAGCCAAGGATACGTTTTTACAGATGGTTATGAAACAGTCGATGCCTGGGAAGATTAAGTTGGAGGTACTAACGATTGAACAAGCGGTTGACTATCTAAGTAAAGACGATCCCAAGCTAAAACTATTTGTTCTCGTGAAAACGCCAAATGTAGTGCTTGAGCTGGTTGAAAAGGGTGTCAATTTTCAAAGTTTAGGTGTTGGCGGAATGGGAGCCAAGCCTGAAAGAAGTCCATTGTATCGTAATATTTCAGCTTCAGAGGATGAAAAAGCTGCCTTGGTTAAGCTGCAAGAAAAAGGATTAGATGTCTTTTTCCAAGTAACACCGGATACTAACAAAGTTCAACTTTCGTCAGTTCTTTAAAGAGGGGGAACCAACATGCAAATTTCACTTATTCAAGCGTTTTTAATTGGCGTTCTATATTATTTTACTGTTGCAAATAGTCCTTGGTTAACAGGGTTGACCAGTGTTTCTGTCCGGCAGCCGATTGTGGCAGGGACGATCGTAGGTATTATCTTGGGGGACCCGTTAACCGGATTAATTATCGGTGCGACAATCAATGGATTCTTTATTGGTTTTATCTCACCGGGAGGATCTGTTTCCAGCGAACCAGGTATTGCCGGGATAGTTGGGACCGCTTTAGCCATTATGTCCAGCTCTTCACCAGAAGTAGCGATTTCCCTAGCCGTTCCTTTTGGATTAGTTGGAACACTGATTTGGAATGTCAGACAAACCATCAACTCATTCTTTGTTCAATGGATGGATCGTATGGTAGAAAAAGAAACCTATCATAAAATCATGTTCATTCATTTAGTTCCGTCTCAATTATCTACTTTTGCGATTAGCGCGATTCCTGTGATGCTGATTTTAAAGCTGGGAGGCAGCTCTGTTTCTTCCCTATTAACGTTTCTAGAAGGAACACCGATGAGTATTCTTAGTGCTATCGGCGGTGTTTTACCAGCTCTGGGGATTGCCTTAACCCTTAAAGTAATTATGAATCGAAAAGGAATCATTCCTTTATTCCTGTTGGGCTATTTCTTAGTTGTTTATGCAGAATTGCCAATGATGCTATTAGCAGTTTTTGCCACGATCATTGCTTATTTCTATGCAGACTTAAAATTTAAAGATGAAGCGGAGGTCTAAAAATGGACAATCAAATGAATGAGATGACTTTTGACGAATCCCGTAAATTAACGAAAAAGGATTTAAACAAAGCCTTTATTTACTGGACCAGCTTAGCACAAACGACTTATTCGTGGGAGCGAATGCAGGGTCCGGCGATGGCAGGGACAATGATCCATGTCATGGAACGCTTGTATCCAGATGCCAACAAATACAAGCAGGAAAGAAAAGAAATGATGGCTCGCCATATGGAATTCTATAATACCGAGCCTTGGTTAACAGGGCCATTTATTTTAGCCGTTGTTCTCTCCATGGAAGAAGAAAAAGCAGCGGGTGTTCCTATTGAAAGCGAAGATATTTCAGGTATGAAAACTGGTTTGATGGGACCTATGGCCGGTGTTGGGGATACATTACGACAAGCAACTTTAGTTCCAATTATCGGCTCTATTGCGATTGCGCTAGGGACTGGCGGGAGCTTCTTTGGACCAATCTTTTATATGGTGGCGACACTAGGGATTAACTACGGTATTTCTTACTTTGGGTTTCGCAAACTATTTACGAAAGGAAAAGAAGGAATTAGCGAAATCTTCTCTGGCGGTTTATTAGAAAAGTATATGACGATGGCAACCAGTGTTGGGGCAGTGACAATCGGCGGGTTAGCTGCAAATACAGTGAAGCTTTCCTCTTCGGCGGTCATTAACTTAGGAGCCAATAAGATGGTTATCCAAGAATTATTCGATAAGATCATTTTAGGGATTTTACCATTGTCGATTATTTTTCTCACCTTGTATTTGTTAATGAAGAAGAATCTTAGCTCTACCAAATTGCTATTGATTTTAGTCATGATTGCAGTCGTAGGAGTTTTGATTGGATTTATTTAGAACGGGGAGGAAGTATTGATGAAGGCAATTATTATAGGTGCAGGTAGAATAGGTAGAGGATTTGTGGCGTCGCTATTAAAACGCAATCAGGTAGAGCTGACATTTTTTGATGTGAATCCATCGGTGGTGGAACAGCTAAATGAGTATAAAACGTACACCGTTCATGTTTTGGGAAACGCAGAAAAGGATACAGTTATTGATCATTATCAGGCATATTTACTCTCTGATAAAGAACGACTGGCAACAGAATTGGCAGAATCCACCGTTGTTTTCACTGCAGTAGGCGGTAAAAATCTGGCAGGTGTGGGAGAAAAAATTTCAGAAGCTTACCATGAGTTGTATCAGCAAAATCAGCTTCCCAAAAATGTATTCATCACCTGTGAAAATTGGCTCACACCAGCGGAGGAACTTCACGAAGCGATTCTAAATGGTTTATCTGAAGCGGAGCAAAACAAATTTGAAGACGGAAATGATGTTAGCCAAGCTGTAATTCGCGCTTCAGGAACCTCAGCACCAGCGGATTTTGATCTGAAAAACCAGATGGATACCTGGGTGCAGGATTATTGGGAGATTCCCGTCGATCAAGCACGAATAACGGTTAATCAACTCCCTGACTGGCAATATTTTAAGTTTGATCCGCAGTTTGGCAAGATGCTGTATCAAAAAATTTATACAAATAATACCAGTGTGGCGTTGATTGCCTACCTAGGTTCGCTAAAAGGGTATACAGTATTGAGTGACGCAGCGAACGATCCTGAAATAGTTGAACTACTTGATCAAGGATACGATGAGATAAATCGAGCGTTGATCGCTCAATTGCAGGTATCAGAAGAGAGTCAGCTGGAGTTTTCTCAGATTGCCAAAGAAAAATACCAAAGTCGAACAATTATTGATGCTGTGGATCGTATCGTTAGAGATCCAATTCGCAAGTTATCGCCGACCGATCGCTTAATCGGCCCTGCAAAGATGGCCTTAGACTCAGGGTTTGAGCCTAGGGCACTTGCTAAAGCAATCGCAGCTGCGCTTTACTATGATAACGAGGAAGATCCGGTTTCCGTAAAGCTGCAGGAGATGAGAAAAGAAAAGGGAGATATCAAAACGTTAGAGGAGCTGTCTGGACTAAAAGAAAATGATGCTTTATTAAAATTGGTACTTGCGGCGATTGATGAGTTGAAAGAAAAAGAATGGATAAAGCAGGTGAAGGAAGATGAATAAAGTAGTCATTTTTGGCGCAGGTCAGACAGGTAGAGGCTACACAGCAAGATACTTAGTTGAAAAAAACGTAGAAATTGTCTTCGTTGATCAGGATAAGGAACTGATCCAGCGAATAAACCAAGATGGCTTCTTTTCCATTCATTTTTACAATAAAGATCGCACCCCTTTTATTGTAAAAAAGATTACCGGCTATCATGTGGAGGATGATTTATCCGAAGTTTTGGAAACAGCAGACATGATTTTTACCGCTGTAGGTGAACAAAACTTAAAAGCCGTTGCCACAACGATCCGTAAAAATTGGCAGTCGGATAGAAACCTGCCACAATTATTAACCTGTGAAAACGGCATTAACCCTGGAAAAGTTCTTCACGAAGCTTTAGTAGAAGTATTTGAACAGGATTTAAATTTTAACGTGTCACAAACGGCGGTATTTTGTTCAACAATCAATCTAGAACAAACACGGTTGGACATTTTGTCACAAAATATCACCCACTTCCCTTATGATACCGATCATTTTGAGGGCACACTTGATTTTAATGGAGCAGAAAAGATCCATGATTTTGAAAACTATTTAAAACGTAAAATTTATACGTATAACTGTTTTGCTGGGATCATAAGCTATTTAGGGTATCTTAAAGGCTACGAATTATTTGGTGACGCCGCAAATGATCCTGAAATTTTAACGATGATCGATCAGCTTCAGGAAAGCTTGAATCCTAGCTTGGCAAAATATTTTAACATTCCCCTAGAAGAGCAAAAAGACTTTTCTGACAAAGCGATGACTAAGTTTAAGGATCGGGCAATTATCGATTTCTGTATTAAAAACGGTCGGGCAGCCAAACGTAAGCTTGGCAAAACCGAACGAATCTATGCACCCTATACGATTATTAGACAAAATGAGTTGGATACAGAGATTTTACCTTTTAATGCAGCTGCGGCATTGGTTTATTGGGAAGAACTACAAGGGATCACCGAACCCGAAATGCCTAGTGACCACCGAAAATTACTGGCTGAACTGTTAGAAATCAAAGAGGATGCACCTTATATAGAAAAGACCTTGTATTATTATCAAGAAATCAAAAAAAATCGAGAATCCATTCAATTGCTAAATTTATTGAATAACTAAGGGAGTGAGCAGCTTGATTGATATTGTAGTCGCTACACACGGACCACTAAGCAAAGCTTTTGAAGAAACAGTAACGCTCATTGTCGGAGAAACAACCCCCATCACTTATGTTGGCTTCTTTCATGGCGATGATGTAGAGCATTTAGAACAAGAAATTCAATCGAAAATCTTTACTTCTTTAGAACAAGGGAGACAAGTTTTGGTTTTTATCGACCTGCTGGGTGGCAGTCCATCAAATCGGAGTGCTTTAATTTTAAATAAACTGAACGAGAATACGCCCAATGTCGAGTTCGTCGCTGGTGTGAATCTCCCGATGTTAATCGAAGCGGTCGTTAACAGTCAGACAGTCGGAAATGTTCAAGAACTTAAAGAAAAAGCGATCACCGCAGGCAGTGAAGGTATTGCCGACTTAAAGCAACTATTTAATGTGAATGGAGGAGATCCGTCATGAAATTATTGCCTTCGTTAATGTGTCTTGATTTTTCTCAAGTTGATTCGGAAATAAAAAAATTAGATGAAGCAGGTGTCGATGGCTATCATATTGATGTAATCGACGGACACTTCGTCAAAAGCTTTGGATTAGGACAGCAGGATATCCAAGCAGTAAAAAGAGTCTCCAAGAAACCATTGGATGTCCATTTAATGACGAAATCACCTTATCAGTTTATCGATTATTTTGAATTGGTTTCAGGGGATATGGTTCATATTCATCCAGAGGTAGATCCTGAACCCAGTAAAACAATTCAAAAAATAAAGGAAAAGGGACTTAAAGCAAGCATTGTCCTAAGTCCCAGCACTTCTATTTGCACTATTCAAGAGCTATTGCCAATGGTGGATGCTGTTCTTGTAATGACAGTTAATTTAGGCTTTGCTGGACAAAAATATCTTGATCTTGTCGATGCAAAAATTCAACAGCTTGCCAATTTAAGAGAGGAAAAAGCCTATTCCTTTGAAATCTATACAGATGGGGCACTATCGCCTGATAAAATAGAAAACCAGCTCAAAATGAGTGTGGATGGATTTGTCTTAGGAACCTCAGCTTTATTTAAAAAAGAAGAGACTTACGATAATCTGATTAAATCTTTGAGAAGTTTAGAAGCATAACAAGACAATTACAAAGATTGCTTTCGACTTCTGAGGACTCAAAACGAATGCTGTTTCTTGTTGAAACAAGCTCATAAAGCTATAAAGAACTCTAATAATCATGTATGAAAATAGATAGTACAGAACAATCCATTATGTGTAAATGAATGCGGCTCTAAGGAAATGATCAAGTTCCTTGAGTCGTTTTTTTTCGGTTGAAAGGTTTTCTAAGTTTAAAATGCTATAGAGAAAAATCGAAAAATAAAAATCCCGACTTGGAATTGGGTATGAAGTAAATATTTTTCAAATTCATTGAGCAGTAGATTCAAGTAAAGATTTCTAAGGCACCCGCCAAATACATACTACTTGCCACTTATTTTTGCAATAGTTTCCTGATATCTTCTGAGAGTTCCGAAGCAGCTAGATCCTTCTAAAAAATATTCTGATGTCAATGAACAAATTCTTCAATCCAGCTTTCATTTATGTAGCAGAAAAATAGTAACCCTCTACTCAGATAAGAGGTGCCGCGCGCTGGCACCTCAGTAGCACCATTTAAGACGGTGACTGTGAGAGTAGAATCTATTTCTTGTTCTGTCGATCAATGGTGATGATCAAGGTCGCAAAGGCAATTGCCAGCGTCAACGCTTGAAACACAGTCATGGCGGAGAATCCTTTCCTAGGGTAAGCATACAAGCATCCCTCCTTTCAGGGAGTTCAGCCACCGCCAGAAACACTGCTCAATTAAGTGTCACCCCCTTTACGACAGGTGAGGGCAGGGAAGAAAGGCAGTTTAGCGTTTCTTCTTCGTCCCTTTTTTCTTCCTCTTGGCTTCATGGAAGGCTCGAACTCGATCTACCTGAGCCTTTCGCGGGTTGATCGGTTTAACAGGAGCTTCAGGTTCGTGTGATTCAGTCGCTTCAAGCAGCTGTTTAGCTGAATCATTTGGAAGAGGATTAAATTTCATTTCTTCAGAAACAGCTGCTAGCGGCACAGAAATTTTTGCTGGAACAACAGCTGGAGCGGTTCTCTTCATACCAGCAGCTTCTACTGCTTTCACTGAAACAGGAGCTACTGGCCCTTGTTCAGCGGGTGCAGCCAGTGTTTTTACAGCTTTTTCTTCTTCTAAAGCGATGGCAGCTTCATCAATTTTAGTAACTTCTTCAGAGACTTGGGATACTTCTTCAATCACAAATTGCGGTGTAAATACATTATCTGGATCTGCTACATAAGCTTGTGGGGCTGGTTTTGATAAATCAAAGAGTGGTGTTTCAATCGTTTCTACGAATTTAGCAGAAACCACCTTTTGAAATTGCTTCACATTGTCTTTCTCAAATAACTTCAGTGTGGTTAGGGTTTCTAATGACGTGCGAATTTCCTCAGGTGTTAGATTTGGATTAGGTTCATTGTAAGACCAACGGTGTCTTTTTCCCATTTCGTCTTCAAATGAAGCATTTAGTTTTAACATATAGATCTCTCCTCTTTTTTCTTTTTTTATTATTTTCAGGAACTTTCTGCTGCAGACAGATCAGTTCCAAGGGTATGGGCTTCAGTGACTTCAAATAATTCAGTAGTGACAGGTTCAGCTGGAAAACATCGCGCAGTCAGCTTTTGCCACTCATCTTTGGTAAAATAGTCCGCAAAGAAAAAGAAGTAACGGCGAAGGGCACGGTTAATCGTTGCTTTGGAAAATAAATGCCGTACCAATCCCTTCATAAATAAGTGAAAGCTTGTGTCGCCTAGCTGGTAACGAACTTTAGCGGCTAGTAAAACTTGGATAGTGACAGTACTATCCTGTGTTTCTTGATAGAAGTTCAGAATTTTTTCTTCTAATTTTTCTTGTTTTGAATGAAACAGCTGATGAGTGGTAAAAGGCTGTTCTGACATCGATTAATTCCTCCTTTAGCACCCGCAGGACTCAGACTGCGGGGCTATTTTTAATGTTTTCAGTATGTTTTTAGTGATGACTTCGAAAATGTCTAAGCGAACGAAGCTTTTATAATAAGTGACTAAAAGATCGTTGTTTCTTTGGTAGTAATAAATTCAGCACTTTGGATCGCCGCAAACTGACGAATGCCATGCTTTTGAAACAGATTTAGTTGAGTCATTCTCTCAAGTGTTTCCTTCATTTCTTCTGCTGTTTTACTCTTATTGGGCGTTTCATAAGACCAAGTTTGCTTCTTTCCATCTTCCGTTTGAAATCTAGCGACTAGTTTAGTTGTAGGCATAGTTAACCTCCTTTATTTAGTAACTCGTGTTTGGTTTGTTACAATCACGCTGTCCAACGAGCTGCCGTCAGGTGCTAGGTCAGCCATTATTTCCCCTAATGCTACGATGTCGGCTTCCGCTGGATTATTGACGATATTGCTGAAATTGACTTTCTTTTGTTTGTCTTCGCCATTCTGTTCAATTTGGACCTGCAATTTTGTTCCTAGTAGTTGGATCATTTTTTTCATTCCTCCAATGGTGTTGTTTTATTTTTCGTTTTTGTGTCCCGGCCGGTGACTAAACAATAAATAATTTTTCAAAAAAAAGCTATAGGGACCCCAGAGTATAATTCGGGCTTACAGGCCCTTTTCAAAAATCAAAACCTTGATTTAATAGGCTTTTGATTTTTGGAAAAGTGAAAAAAGGGGCTGGGGTACCAGAAAAGTTTTTTTAATCGGGGTGTTCTCCTTTTGTGGGGAAAAGCCGATAAACCTTGGTATATCAACGGAAAGGTCGGTTTAAGCTATTTTGGAAAAAAGATAAAATAACAAAATACGAAAAAATTAAGAACAAACAAAGAGGCAGTTTCACCTGATGAAAGGGAAACTGCCTCTATTTTCTAGTTATTTATTTTTGTCTGATCATACGGACTGTTCATCCAAAGGGAAGGCATCGAAGCCGCGATTTCTCTCTGCTTCAGCCTGATAGTGGGTCGTCCAGCGAGTCGAATATTGGTGATAATAAATACCGGACTCGAAAGGAAATTGCTGTAAAACTGGCTGCTTGCTTAACAGGAGTCCAAACGGTGTGTCTGGCAATTGTAAATAGTCCAGTGGTGTTCCGTAACGCGATCGTTTCGTTGGCCATGGTAGATCCCGTTCAGAACAGGCAAAAGCCAGAGCTGCATTCGCGGCATATTTGATAATGGTTTCTTTGCGGGTTTTGACAATCGCTCCAGGGCCACTGGCCATCTTGATGTAGGTTCGGCCAGAGTCTTCCCAAATGGTGTCAATGGATAAAGGATTGATCCAGATTGTATGCTCAATGGTGGTTAGTGGAAAAAGCACATACAGGGCATTCACCATGGGATGCAGGCGGCTCTGAAAAACGTTTAAATGCTGGTGTAAATGAGTGAACACCTGACTGGTAAGAGGGTAGTCATAGAAGGTTAGCGCTTCTTCCTTCCGCCGTAAGGTGGTCAGCGTTTTGAAGGGAGAATGGTAACACTGGTTCTCATCATAAAAGGTGAGGGTTGCATTTTGCCCAGGGATTGGTAGGACAAGGTGAGTCTGCATGATATCCAAGGTTGGGTAAATAGGATCGGCTCGCTCTAATTCACGCGCCCAATCAGGACCCCATTCTTGGCAGTTTAACAAAATATCGCTTTCATTCATCCATAATTCTTCATTTTTTATAGGTAACATTGATTCTCACTCCGATCATTTTTTAGGGTATAATTTTTACTTGTCCCAGTTATTAAGGGGATACTAATATAGTACATTTAACCGATTCATTTGGGAATAGTGTAATTAATAAAAAACACTAGTTAATAACTTTTATAAACTGAAAAATTCACAAACTTCTATTTGTAAATTCCAATAAACTATATCGTTGTATTATAATGAAATGAGAAATAATTGAGGTTTTAACTCGCTTTTGTGGTGGAGAGAGGTTAAAAGTTATCATTCATAGCAGAAAATATATCTTAGTCTTAACAAAATTAAGAGGAATCGAGAAATCAAAACAAAATCAGTTGTAAAATTTATTCTTAACTGAATTAATTATAGAATATGCGCTTAGAATACGCAATATCTTTTAAAAAAATAATTAATCTGAATCGTTTTATTTATTGTTGGAAAAAGAAGAAATAAAGAATGGCAGTAGAACAGGGTTCTCTATTTACCGTCAAAAATTCCGTCATTCTATAGAAAGGAAATTATTTATGCGCAGAGGAGAAAATATCTATCGAAGAAAGGACAAACGTTGGGAAGGGCGTTATTCTGTTGGCAAAAAAGCGAATGGAAAACGGAAATACCGCTCGGTATACGGCAAATCCCTTCAAGAAGTCCGCCAGAAATTGTATCCATTGAAGCTAAAGTATCAATTGATCCAGGAAACCCAGGGAGGAGCGTGCATCCTATTAGAAGAATGGGGACAGCGCTGGCTCTATGAGGCAGAAGAGCACGTGAAGCAATCAACCCATGCCAACTACAAGCACAAATTAACGCATTACGTCTTGCCGGTGATTGGCAACTATGCGCTGAATGAACTGGATGAAGCAGCTGGTTTAGAGCTGCTGGAATCATTAAAAGCACAGGAACTTAAGGATTCGACGATTCAAGTCATTTTCCGAATTGTCAATCAGTGCATTCATTCTGCCATTACCAAAAATCTTTTGAAGTCTGCTCCCTTTGCTTCAGTAAAATTGCCAAAGGCAGTTAAAAATAAGCATCAGGCCTTAACAAAAAAAGAACAAAAGGCATTAGAGACCGTTGCCTTAACAGAAAAGACCAGTAAAGGATTGCCAATACTTCTGGCCTTGCATGCCGGCTTACGCATTGGCGAAGCCTCGGCGTTGGCTTGGCAGGACATTGATTTTGATGACAATACTATTCACGTCCATTCAACCTTTCAACGTGTCTTTTGTGTTTTAGACAAGGAGAGTAAAACAGAGCTGATTCATACCAGCTCCAAAACAGAAGCTTCTGCCCGTTACATTCCTATGAGTGGTCTGTTGCGAGAATTATTGTTGAAGCATCAAGCAGACTCAACTGGGGAATTTGTCTTTTCAACCAAAGAAAACCCGGCAGAGCCGCGTCTATTGACCTATCACTTTCATAAGCTGCGGAGTAAAGCCAAGCTGGAACATATCCATTTCCATCAGCTGCGCCATACGTTTGCGACCCGCTGCATCGAGAGCAAAGGGGATATCAAGAGTGTTAGCCAGCTCATGGGCCACAGCTCAGCGAAGTTAACGTTAGACACCTATACTGATTCGATGCTGGAGCAACGAATCAAGGTGGTCAAACAGATGGAACGAGCCATCAGCTAATAGCTTACAAAAAGTAAGTATTTTAGTTATCGGGCAACTCTTTTTTCATTTTTAAAGAAAACGCTTACTTTGTTGGGTGTAGATGTCTGTCTCACTAAAACGTGTTTCCCTGAAGAATCGTTTCAAGGATCAACGCAGTAAATTGAAAAATTTATCCGAAATATTCTCTCATTATTTATTAATTTTTCTTCATTTTATTTTTCACAAACTTTTTAAACCGTCAAAGACCGTCAATTGGCGGTTTTTTATTGTCTTCATAGGATTGTTCGCTGGTTCTCTTGGTCTTGTTAAAACCAAGAAATAAATTTCATGAGTTAAGAGGGGCAATCAGTGACTAAATGAATCGATTTTTCCAATTAAAAATGGCGTTAAAGCAATTGATGCGACCATTTTTCTTTATTTATTTCATCGTTAAGTAGTAATAAATTAAGTTGTTACAGATAGTCAGGAGGGAACAAAATGGAGATTCACAGACGCCACCCGCTAGTGGAAGCATTTCATTACGATCGCATCCAAGAAGATACAGAGGAACAGCTCCTCAATCTAAGTATTCTTCCTTTGGAAACGGAACATCCAGAATCACAAGAACACCACACAAGTACAGTGGGCACCCGATTAGATTTCTCATTAACGGTTAAGAAATTTAAGATTTCAGGCGGCATCACTCAAATTAATCACATAAAAAATAAACAGGTTGAAACCCAGGAAGACCTGACCGAGGCTGAAATTGCGGAATTAGCCACCCCCTTATTAGCGCTTGTGCAACGGTTAACGTACGAAGTCAGTGAAATTGCCTTAAATGAGCCAGGGACTTCGTTAGATTTTACTCAAGTCGGTAATCCAGATTTACCTATAAATAAGTTAAGTATATAGAAAGCACCCTGGTTGTTCAAGCAACCAATGGAGATGGATAGGAGAGGAAAGAGTTGAAAAGAAGGCAAAGGTATCAGCGAATGTGGGAACAGGAAGTCTTTCGATCACGTAGTAAACATCCGACACTAAGGAAAGGGATTATTGGAACCACAACCTTGTTGGGGTCAGCTTCAATTGCCATAAACAGCACCTCTGTGTTGGCTCATGCGGCGGAAGGCACCCTTTCAACGGAGAATACGATCAGCGGGAAAGCAGCGTCGACCAGTGAGTCGGTAGTAGTTGAACAGCCAACCATTTCCTCAGCTGCTCCAACGGAGACAAAGGAAGATTCCAAACCTGTAAATGAGGAAACGGTCATTGCTCCTTCTGATGGAGGATCAGTTAAAGAGGAAGAAAACGTGTTAGCGCCTGATTCGGAAGACGAGGAGGAGACTGAATCAGTACCTACTCCTATCCCTGATCCAGACGACCCAGAAGAAAAACCGGCTCCTACCCCTAAACCGGAAGAGAAGCCAGATCCAAAGCCTGAACCAGAAAAACCAAAGCCGGAGCCTGAACAGGAAATCTCGGCACCAGAACCGTCCAAACCAGTTGAACCAGAAAAAGAGACCCCCACTCCTCAATCTGAGTTTGAAGTCATTTACGTGCAACAGCCTGCACAACAACCGGTCCAAGAGCCAGTAACTGAACCGATTGTTGTGCACTCCCCAGAAAATATCGTGCCCGTTGGTCCGCAACAAACTACTGCTAGTCATGGTTCAATCAAATTTGATCGGAACTTAACGACGACAGAATTTATTGAAGAAATTGGCGAACCGGCACGAAAGATTGGGCAAGAACAGGAACTTTATGCGTCGGTCATGATTGCTCAAGCCATTTTAGAATCCGGTTCGGGCGGCAGTCAATTGGCACAAGCACCGAACTATAACTTATTTGGAATTAAGGGAGCACACGAAGGCAAGAGCGTTAGTTTCGCCACGCAAGAAGATACGGGTGGTGGCAACATGACCACGATCCAAGCCAGCTTCAGAGCCTATGACGATTACGAAGATTGCTTTGAAGATTATGCGAAATTGTTGAAAGAAGGGATTTCTGGTAATCAAGATTTTTATAAGGGTGCTTGGAAAACGACTACTGAAAATTATGAAGAAGCGACAGCATTCTTAACAGGCAAGTATGCCACGGATACTTCTTACAACAAGAAACTAAATGGCTTAATCGAAACCTATAACTTAACGCAATACGATCAGCCGAAAGAGGAATCTGAAGCCACCAATCAAGTGGCTTCATCAGGTTATTTACTACCATTGAATGATTTCGTTGTATCAAGTCCATTCGGAATGCGCGGCAGTGAATTTCACCGAGGTATTGACTTAGCCGCTGGTGAAGGCATGCCAATCTTTGCTAGTAAAGCAGGAAAAGTTTTGGTTGCAGAGTACCACTACTCTTGGGGCAATTACGTCGTGATTCAACACGACAATGGAGAAACAACCTTGTATGCCCATCAACGCAACTTCGCAGTCAATGCCGGAGAGCGGGTCGAACAAGGACAAACGATTGGCTTTGTTGGTTCAACCGGTAACAGTACCGGCAGCCATTTGCACTTTGAATTGTGCTTAGATTCAACCTTAGCGGTGGAGCGGCTGGTTGATCCAGCAACAGTGTTGTTTTAGGAGGGGGAGTTCCATGAAATTCGATTCAGAAAAGATTAAAAAAACCACGTTTCCAGTGGCATCCTTTTCCGGTTACCGGAAATATGATGTCGACGATTTCCTGCACTATGTCGCCAAAGATTATCGGCGCTTTGAACAGGACAAGGAAGACCTGCAAGAAGATATCGAAATGATCACTGTTCGGCAGAAGAAGCAGGAAGACGAGTTCAGTAAAGAACGTTCGCGCTATGTCATCGAGCTGCACGAACAAAAACAGCGAACGGAAGAGCTGGAAGGACGTTTGAAACAATTAGCTTGGGAAAAAGAACAAGAAGCGACCAAGCAGCCCAGCAGTACCTTCCAAGAGGCCATCCTAATTTCGCAGGAAACAGCGTTAGAAATTGAACGCAGTGCCGAACAAGAAGGGGCTAAGATCATTGAAGAGGCCCATGTTGAACGCGGCCGCATTATCAAAGAAGCCAAAGAAGAGAAGACGAACCTTTTAAAGCAAGCCGAAACCAGTCGTCGAGCGATCCAGCAACAAGCCAATCAGGTCTTGGCTGCAGCCGAACAACGGAAGCAGGAAATAGAGGCCCATTGCCAACAAGAATTAGTGAAGCTAGAACAAGAAAAGGAAATGATGCTGCAACAGACCAAGCATGAGTTAAGTCTACTAGCAGAAGAGATGGCGCAAACCAAACAAGCAATCGGCGCAGCCAAGCGGGAAGAAATCAACTTCCGCGATACGCTGATCTACGATTATAAAGCCGCATTAGCCAAAATCAACGATGTGAAATGGCAAAACTGGGCAGGAACCTTTGATGACAAGCTGCACCAAATCCAAGCGTAGAGAGGAAACAAGTCAATGAATTTTGAAGCAATTGAACTGCGCAAGCTCACCTTTAAGAAGAATGCTTTAGGCGGCTTTCGGCAGAGTGATGTCAATGATTTTTTGCGAAACGTGGCCGATGACTATGAGACCTATGACGAACGGATACGTCGCCTGATTGAAGAAAAGGAAAAACTAGAGACCAAGCTAACGTCAAAACAAGCTGGACAAAACCGTTTGACTACCCAACAAGAAACGGAAAAGAACGACTTGTTGCAGAAGATTCAGCAGTTAGAAGCGACACTGAATCAATTAAGAGCACAAAAAGCCGAGTGGGACCAATTCAAGCAACTGCATCTAGACTACCAAGACATCACCAAGATGAAGCGAATTGCCCAACAAACACTGGAAGCAGCTGAGAAAGCAGCCAATAAACTACTGGAAGAAGCCGAACGGAAAAAGACCAGTATTTTAACCACCGCTCAGCAACAAAAGCAGACGTTGTTAACCGAAGCGGAACAACAACAACAAGCCCTGATGAACCAAGCCGAAGAAGAGCGCCTGCAAAACCTCTTCAGCAGCAAGCTGGAAATCAGTGCCCTGCAAAAAGAGCAGGAGCAATGGGCGGCAGAGTTAACGGCCCAACAACACCTGTTGGAGAGGAAACAGCACGACTTGTTGCAGCTGAAGGCCTCGATCCATGACGAGATTCTGACTTTCGCTGGAATGATGACCGCTGCCAGACAGGAAATTAGTCAAGAATACACGGCAAGCATTGAAGCATTAACAAAGAAAAATGAAACAGTCCGAAAGGGAACACAAGCCAGACAACCATCCACCACGCAGGTGTTGGAACGGGAGAAAGAGGTCATGTAAGTGAAGAATGAAGAGCCGCGACTCACGTCCATCTATGATCCTTTTGTGCTGCGCTACCTGATGCTAGGGGAAACTTTCACTCATAAGGTCGTGTCTCTCTATGACTTTAAAGAATACAAGACCTTGAAGGAAATCCTCCTACTGGCCGATCGAATGAAGGAGTTGAGGCAATGATGACACAACTACTTCAAACAGCATGGCTTTCTTCTATGGATAGTGCTGTGGGGGCTGGCGGATTTAATTTTAAGCGAATCCTGATTGCCCTCACGTTTACCATGATGGCTGTACGGTATTTACAAAATCGGTACAAGCATCGGCAAATTACCGCAGAAGAAGAGAATCAACGGATTGAAGCCATCTACGAAAAGGATGAGAACGGCTTGTATCCTTGGGAAGCCGATACAGATGACAGCCCGCTGCGTGTGACACCAGAGAGTAAACCAATCGTGAACAGATGGGGACCCAAGCGCGGCCGATGGCGTTAAACATCGGTAAGAGATTGTTGGAGAAGGGAACGTTTTTGAGTGGAGCAGCAAGTAACCAAATTGGAAAAGTTAATCAAACA
Source organism: Enterococcus sp. AZ163 (assembly GCF_050498925.1). NCBI lineage: Bacteria > Bacillati > Bacillota > Bacilli > Lactobacillales > Enterococcaceae > Enterococcus > Enterococcus sp. AZ163. Next base: position 132,944 of record NZ_JBIPAO010000003.1, on the reverse strand, counting down.
AGTGCCGATTGAGACAGCAGAACGACTGGTATTTTTATCGGTTTCTAAAGGGAATAATCGCGCCAAAGTAAAAAATATCCGCACAGCACGTTTAGAGGACTGCCTGGAGTGGCTAAGAAAAGAACTAAAGAAAGCGAAAGACAAGCAGACCTACATCCGAGTAGATGTAGTCAAAACAATCGAGGAATGCACATATTTAGAACTCATGCGCAAGCTGTCAGTCGTCACCCGCAACAATTACTTTCGGTCGGGTATTGCCTTTGACAAGAAATTCAATACGGCTTTTCTAGCAGAAGAATTGATGGGCAATGCCTTGATCAAGCCTTCAGCCAATCATCGGGTGGGCTTTAATGCACCTGAATTGTCCTTTGATCAAAAGAATATCGACAGCTACATGAAGAAAAAATATGGACAGACACTAAAGAACAAAATCGCTCAGCGGAAATTCTATGTGTTCGATACGCAAGGGCATTACTTGGAAAATGGCGAGTGGCTAACCTTAGCCACCCAGCAGGAGCAGGCCGGAATGCGAACCGTCGATTATCAAACACTGCCGCCGGCTATTGATGAGGCAATAACCCAAGGAGCCGCTTTCTTACAGCGACAAATACAGGATTCCGGCCAGTTCATTTATGGCTACTATCCCACTTATGATTATAAGCTGACCGGGTACAATTCCGTTCGGCATTTCTCTAGTTTGTATGCTTTGTTGGAAGCGCAGGAATATCTGAAACAAACCGAAGAGTTGAAGGCCACGGAACAAGGATTGGATTGGGGATTAGCTAATCTAACGATTCAAACAGAAGATGCCTTATACATTAAGGAAAAAGCGGGCTCAGGGATCTCTGTAAAATTAGGTGCCCAAGCCTTAGCTGTCTTGGCTTTAGCGAAGTTCCAAGTGATTACTGGCAATACCAAATATGAAGCCGCGATCAATCAACTGATTTTAGGGATGGAACGGCACTTTGTCGATGAAAAAGGTGAAACCACCCATATCTTAAATGAGAATCTTGAGACCAAGAAGAAATTCAATATTATTTACTACGATGGCGAAGCAGTTTTTAGTATTTTACGAGGGTATGCGATCACTAAGAATCCACAACACTTGGAACTAGCGAAAAAACTGTTTGATCGCTTTGTAGCGAAGAACTATGAACGCTACCACGATCATTGGTTGAGCTACGCCACGAACGAAATTTTGTTGTACTTGAAAGACAAAAAATATTATGAGTTTGGTTTAAAGAATGCCTTTGAGAATTTAAGTTTCATTGAGCATCGGGATACCGCGTATCCAACCTTATTGGAACTATTAATGGCAGCCATCAAAACGACGGATCAGTTAAAAGCATCCGATGACTATAAAAAAGGGCAATTCACTGAATTTGTCTCGAAAACGGATTTCTGGCGCTTGCAACAAGTTGCTATTAAGCGAGCGGTAATCGAAATCGAAAAAGGCGTCATGCATCCCGAAATGGCGTTATTCATGAAACGACCAGATAAGATTGTGAATGGTTTTTATACCAGACACGATAAATTCCGCATGCGGATTGATGATCAGGAACACTTCTTAAGTGGACTGATCAATTTCTATACCTATTTTTACACGGAGTAAATAAGAATCAAAGGGGAAATTAGCAAAAAGGGGAGTTGCAAAACGTATGAGTAGAAGAAGAAAAATGGTGTACCGGCATGAACCAATCAAGAAATACCGGATGCACAAGGTTAAGAAGAATTGGGTAGTTAAAGGCGGCGTTGCTGGGGCAATGCTGGTTGGTACAGTGGCAAGTCCAGCAAGCAATCTGTTGGCTCATGCCGCAGAAAATGAAGTAGTGGATGCCACTGGTGAAGGAGTAGGAACGGTTGCCAGTAGTGATCCAGTGGAGGAAGTCGCGCAACAGAGTAATGAGGTTGTTGCAGCAGGAACGGATATGCCTCAACGACCACAACCAAGAGCTACGGAGAATCCGGATGGGACGAAAACTTGGGTAGTAAATGAAGATGCTGGAATAAGTATTGATAAAGATACAGTACATCGAGTTGATAAAGATGGTAATCCTGTAACATCTAGTTATTCAAGTCAGGCCATGCATAGTGGTATTAGCTTCATAATGAATTTAAATAGTGAACTAGCAAAGCCCAAAAATGGGGATAAAATAATCATACCTATAACTTCTGATAGAAGTGATTTGCCTATGGCTAAAGGTCAAGGGGCATTTGCAAGAACCAATGGTACAATTCCCGGACTTGGAACAATTGAGTATGAATCTGATGATGTCGGGTTTGTAATTACTGTAACTTCCGATATGGATCAAGAGAGTGGTGAGAAGGAGTTTGCAATCTCCTTACCTGGACAAGTTGATAGTTACACTGGTCTCGGACAGGGATTTGTTATTTATTACAGTGCGGAATTGAAGAAAGCTATTTATAACCCAATAAATATCTTTTTCGGAGGTCAGTTGTTGGAAACAGTCACAACTTCGGCAGCTGTGACTGTTTATCCAGAAACAACTACAGGATATACATTAAGTTCCAATTTTGTTACTGCTCCAAATGTTTTAATCGGCAGTTATCTCTATATTAATAATAATAAAACGGGAAGCTCACTACAAGAAAAAGAGCCAAAGGATGTTCCCGAAAATATAGTTCAGTTACAAAAAATTGAAATAGAGTCTACTTCAGCTATTGCTTCATATACTGGTGAAGATCCAAATGAAATTCTTTTGGGAAATGCCTACGTGGTGATGCCTGTACCAGACGAATCAGGGGCTCAGTATTTTATGGCAACAACCTACACAACGGAATTCAACTTTGTAGAAGTTCCTGTAAATTCAACTGAGACACAAATAATGGAAATTCTTGAGAAAGCAGGTGCCAATACCTATACGGTGGTAAGGCAAAGTGACAATACTTTTATAACTGCTAGAAACATTGGTACAGGTGCGAATGGAGCCAAACTTACTGATTCACGTGAATTTAAAGAAAGCGGAGCAAGAACTCCTGCTGAATATTTTAATTTAATATATGGGATAAGTTACACACCGGAATTCGAAGCCAAAGTGAACTCGACCTATAGCACTGTACCTACGAGCACTACCCAGCGATTTGAGTTCACACTTGAAGATGATTCTGTACCTCATATGATGACTGTAGTTTATAGGGACTCAGTTAATGGTGTATCCACTCCGTCTAAAATAGGTTCACAACCAAATATTGTAACAGTAAGAGAGCAGAGCTCCTTAGTAGCAAACTATGAAACAGAAGACGGCAGCCTTGCTGATGTATCTGAAGCGATAGCTAGTGGATTCCCAGATGTAACCGCAGCTATTACACCAAAAGAAATCGCAGGATATGAGTTTGTAGAAGTAAAAGAGGTTCCGACAGGTTTTGTTGATAATGAAGACGGAACTTATACGTATACATTTGTCGAAGATACAAATGAAGAAGTTACTTTCATTTATCGAGCATTGGAACGAAAAGTCAAGGTAGTGGATTATTTAGTTGATGCTGAAGGGCAAAAAACTCAGTTAGATGAAAGAGATATGAAAGGGACAACAGGTAGTTCCTTAGTTATTACAGCTAGCAATCATAGAAATGATGGGTATGTTCTAACCAATCAAAGTGCTATGAATTTCTATACTGTAACTGGTGAAGAAGAACAAACAGTTGAATATCATTATAAGCAGGTTGGAATGTGGGATTATGATACTTCAGCATATAAAGGTTCAGGAGATTTATCTGCTTTAGCAGATGCCCGCTACACAGTCAATGCTAATTTAACAACAGTTGCCAATCTAACTGTGAGTGGTGTGCCTGCTGGTTATCATCTAGTTGGACCGAATGGAACTATTCATCAAAATGGTGCCACCATAACACCTGCTGATGCGACAGAAGATACGGTATTAACATTAACACCTAATAGCGCAACACTTGATTACACCTTTGAAGATAGTAGTGGAGGAGAGTTAAGTCCGGCAATTAATGTCAATGCTGCTGTTGGAGATGAGATTACTGACAGAGCAACAGTAATTGAAGGGTACTATCTAGATAAAACAACCATTACTGGATTTGATACCAGTGAAGAAAGTTTAGGGAAAATTGATTCTGGTGGTGCAGCCACGGTTGTATATACCTATAAAGAGATGGGTAGCTATACTTTTGTGGATGAAAATGGTTCTAAAATTCAAGAATCAATTAAGTATGAGAATCACCAAACAGATCCAACACAAAGAAATCCAGATCAGATTATTCCATATGTAGAGGGTTACACACCGGTAGATGGTGGTGGCACCCCACTGGAATGGTTTGATCAAACGGATGAAACCAAAGGGTACAAAGCTCCAGAGGTAAGTGCGCTAGATGAAGATATGGAAATAAAATTTGAACAAAGTGACGATGATAGCGATTCAGACTCAGACAGTGACTCAGATTCAGACAGCGATTCGGACTCGGATAGCGACTCAGATTCAGATAGCGATTCGGACTCAGATAGTGACTCAGATTCAGACAGTGATTCGGACTCGGATAGCGATTCAGATTCGGACAGCGATTCAGACTCAGATAGTGACACGGACTCGGATAGCGACACGGACTCGGATAGTGACTCAGATTCAGATAGCGACTCAGATTCGGATAGTGATTCAGACTCGGATAGCGACTCAGATTCAGATAGCGACTCAGATTCAGACAGCGATTCAGACTCAGATAGCGACTCAGATTCGGATAGTGACTCGGATTCAGACAGCGACTCAGACTCAGACAGTGACTCAGATTCAGACAGCGACTCAGACTCAGACAGTGACTCAGACTCAGATAGTGATTCGGACTCAGATTCGGACAGCGACTCAGATTCAGATAGCGACTCGGATTCAGACAGTGACTCAGACTCAGATAGTGATTCGGACTCAGATTCGGACAGCGATTCAGACTCAGATAGCGACTCGGATTCGGACAGCGACTCAGATTCAGACAGCGATTCAGACTCAGATAGCGACTCAGATTCAGACAGCGATTCGGACTCAGATAGCGACTCAGACTCAGATAGTGATTCGGACTCAGATAGCGACTCAGATTCGGATAGTGACTCGGATTCAGACAGTGACTCAGACTCAGATAGTGATTCAGACTCAGATAGCGATTCAGACTCAGATAGTGATTCGGACTCAGATAGCGATTCAGACTCAGATAGTGATTCGGACTCAGATAGCGATTCGGACTCGGATAGCGACTCAGATTCAGACAGCGATTCGGACTCGGATAGCGACTCAGATTCAGACAGCGATTCAGACTCGGATAGCGACTCAGATTCAGACAGTGACTCAGACTCAGATAGTGATTCGGACTCAGATAGCGACTCAGATTCAGACAGCGATTCGGACTCGGATAGCGACTCAGATTCAGACAGCGATTCGGACTCAGATAGCGATTCAGATTCAGACAGCGATTCGGACTCGGATAGTGATTCAGATTCGGATAGCGATTCAGACTCGGATAGCGACTCAGATTCAGACAGCGATTCGGACTCGGATAGCGACTCAGATTCAGACAGCGATTCAGACTCAGATAGCGACTCAGATTCAGATAGTGACTCGGATTCAGACAGTGACTCAGACTCAGATAGCGATTCGGACTCGGATAGCGACTCAGATTCAGACAGCGATTCAGACTCGGATAGCGATTCAGACTCAGATAGCGACTCAGATTCGGATAGTGACTCAGACTCCGACAGTGACTCAGATTCAGATAGCGATTCAGACTCGGATAGTGACTCAGATTCAGATAGCGATTCGGACTCGGATAGTGATTCGGATTCAGACAGTGACTCAGACTCGGATAGTGACTCGGATTCAGACAGTGACTCAGACTCAGATAGCGATTCAGATTCGGACAGCGATTCGGATTCGGACAGCGATTCAGACTCAGATAGCGACTCAGATTCAGACAGCGATTCGGACTCAGATAGCGACTCAGATTCAGACAGCGATTCAGACTCAGATAGCGACTCAGATTCAGACAGCGATTCAGACTCAGATAGCGATTCGGACTCAGATAGTGACTCAGACTCAGACAGCGATTCAGACTCAGATAGCGACTCAGATTCAGACAGCGATTCAGACTCAGATAGCGACTCAGATTCAGACAGCGATTCAGACTCAGATAGCGACTCAGACTCGGATAGTGACTCAGATTCAGACTCGGATAGTGACTCAGATTCGGACAGCGATTCAGACTCGGATAGTGACTCAGATTCGGATAGCGATTCAGACTCGGATAGTGACTCGGATTCGGATAGTGACTCGGATTCAGATAGTGACTCAGACTCAGATAGCGACTCAGATTCAGACAGCGATTCGGACTCGGATAGCGACTCAGATTCGGATAGCGACTCAGATTCAGACAGCGATTCGGACTCGGATAGCGACTCAGACTCAGATAGTGACTCGGATTCAGATAGTGACTCGGATTCAGATAGCGATTCAGATTCAGACAGTGATTCGGACTCGGATAGCGACTCAGATTCAGACAGCGATTCAGACTCGGATAGCGACTCAGATTCAGACAGTGATTCGGACTCAGATAGCGACTCGGATTCGGATAGCGACTCAGACTCAGACTCGGATAGCGACTCAGATTCAGACAGTGATTCGGACTCAGATAGCGACTCAGATTCAGACAGCGATTCAGATTCGGACAGTGATTCGGACTCGGATAGCGACTCGGATTCGGATAGCGACTCAGACTCAGATAGTGACTCGGATTCAGATAGCGACTCAGATTCAGACAGCGACTCGGATTCGGATAGCGACTCAGATTCAGACAGCGATTCAGACTCGGATAGCGACTCAGATTCAGACAGTGATTCGGACTCAGATAGCGACTCGGATTCGGATAGCGACTCAGACTCAGACTCGGATAGCGACTCAGATTCAGACAGTGATTCGGACTCAGATAGCGACTCAGATTCAGACAGCGATTCAGATTCGGACAGTGATTCGGACTCGGATAGCGACTCGGATTCGGATAGCGACTCAGACTCAGATAGTGACTCGGATTCAGATAGCGACTCAGATTCAGACAGCGACTCGGATTCGGATAGCGACTCAGACTCAGATAGTGACTCGGATTCAGACAGTGATTCGGACTCAGATAGCGACTCAGATTCGGACGCTGATTATGATCATTGGATTGTCAACCCGCCAACATTAAATCCTAATAAAGGTGGAGATACCGTTATTTCTGGAAATATACCAAGTCAGAATATGGATTACGATCGGACGTACACAGTTGACATATATGTCAATGGCCAGTTGATTGTTGGTGGAGTAGCCGTGGATTCTGAGGGGAATTTCTTCTATGATTTAGCTGAAATTGCAAATGAATACGCAAGACTGACTGGAAAAGTACTTGAAGAAGGCGATGTCGTGACCGCTATAGTCAAAGGGCATCAAGAAGGAAAAGAAGATAAAGAAAGCCAAACTGCGAGTACAGTGGTTCAAGGTGACTCAGATAGTGACTCAGACTCGGATAGCGACTCAGACTCAGATAGCGATTCGGACTCGGATAGCGATTCAGACTCGGATAGCGATTCGGACTCAGATAGCGACTCAGATTCAGACAGCGATTCAGATTCAGACAGTGACTCGGATTCGGATAGCGATTCGGACTCGGATAGTGATTCAGATTCGGACAGCGATTCGGACTCGGATAGCGACTCAGATTCAGACAGCGACTCGGACTCGGATAGCGACTCAGATTCAGACAGCGACTCGGACTCAGATAGCGACTCAGATTCAGACAGCGACTCGGACTCGGATAGCGACTCAGATTCAGACAGCGATTCGGACTCAGATAGCGACTCAGATTCAGACAGTGATTCAGATTCCGATAAACCTAAAACACTTCCAGGTACAGGGACAAGCGGGTCGTCAGGCACTTCCTTGAGCAAGAAATCACTTCCTAGTACGGGTACAGAAGAAAGCCAGCTGCTTTATTCTGTTGCTGGATTGGGAATGGTTGGATTAGGTCTTACTTTCTATGAGGTTTCAAAGAAAAAGAAAAGAAGAAATGAAAAACCAGAATAAGTAAGTAGCTAATGGAACCATTTTGTGAGGGCGCACAAGTAAAGCAAGTGAATTTGTGTGACCTCACTTGTTTAAAGGGGGAATTTGTTGATGAATTTTGATGAGATGAAAAAAAGGTATCAGCCATCAGAAGAGAAAAAAATCGTTTATCGTAAATATGGCAGAAAAGTTATATTCACAAGTAGTCCATTTATCGCGCTATTTATTAGCTCACTATCAATCGGTAACGTTTATGCAACAGGAAATGATTTACAAGATACATTGACTAATGAAACTAATTTTACATTTGAGACTGTTGAAAATATGGCATTCTTTACCAATGATTCTGGGGAATTTATTCCACGACCAGAAGGCATGTCGCCCAATGCCACAAATGTGTACAACAGAATTGTTAAGCCTGTTTTTGATAAGGCTGAGTTGGTTAGCAATGAAGAAGGAGTAATGGACAAGATTAATTCGGTTTTGGAAGTTAGAGCTGGCGATCAATTGAACAACAAAAAAGAACTTGAAGCTGCCGTTGGAGAATTGGATACACTCATCACTAAACTGATAGATGCCCGTAGAGCTGCGGTGAGAAAAGCGAATACTGCGATGGCTACTGACTTTAGAGAAAATCCAAGTATCGAAGCAACTTATCAAAACTATTTAGGAACTGCTTACCAAACTTTATTTGACGCAACTAAAGCTGCTGGAACCTCACCTACAGTAACAACGGCAGAATTGATTGAATATGCGAGTGTTTTTGAAAACCTTACGCTAGATATTATGGCAGATATTATGGAATACGGAACAGAAGGAGGACCTCTTTCCGATCAGTGGGTAGCGAAAGCGAATGTTACCTATAGTTATGTGGATACGTTCGGGAATCCAATTGCTGAGGACACAACCGCTGAAGGAGAAGTAGGTGCAGCAGTTCCTGAGAATAAATTGGAGATTCCTAACTATACCTTCAAGGAAGTTCAAGCAGGTTCGTCCGAAACCGTTTTAGAAAATGATGCGTCAAGAGTCACTTATGTTTATGAAGGAAATCCAACCACGGTTACCTATCGTTACGTAAGTGATACGGGCAAAGAACTAACGGCTGATGAAGTTAACTCGGAGTATCTAGTGGGTCAGGCAATTATTGCCCCTGAAGCAAAGACTTTTGAGCAGTATACCTTTGCTAGAAGAGAAGGAGATACTATTGCCCAGCCTAATGGTTCATCGACCATTACGTATATCTATGAAGGGAACGACTCAACAGTTACTTATCGATATTTGAATCAACACGGAGATGAAGTCCATCCAACTGTAACGTATACTCAACGTTTTGATGATACTGTTGCCAACAAGGAAGAAGCAATCCCTGGCTACGATCTTGTGGAAACCGATAGTAATTCAGAAACTGTTCTGGCAGATAACCAAACAGTCGTTACCTATATCTATGAGGGGCAAGCAAAGACGATTTCTTACACGTATGTCGACAGAAATGGCCAAACAATTTATACAGACACTGAATCAGTAAAGGTTGGCGACACGATTACAGAAAAGATTCAAGTGGTTACTGGCTATATCTATGTAGAGAAACAAGGTGGATCGTCAGAGGGAATCATTGGTGCGGAAGATACACCAACAATTACCTATGTATATGGTAAATTAGGCCAATACGTTCTTGAAAAAGATGGAGAAGAAACGCTTATTGACTATGTCAATGACCCAGAGGATGCAAGTGGGATTCTGGAAGGACCTGAAATTCCTTATGAACCTGGCTATGTAGCGACACAAGATGGAGAAGAATTAGAGCTGATCGACGAAACGGACCCTAGCCTAGGGTATACGAAAAGGGAAATAACCAATCCAGAACAAGATACAAAGATCACTTATGTAAAAGATGATGATTCAGATAGTGACTCGGATGCCGACAGCGATTCGGACTCCGACAGTGACTCAGATTCAGACTCGGATAGTGATTCGGATTCAGATAGCGATTCAGACTCGGACAGCGACTCTGACTCGGATTCAGACAGCGATTCAGATTCGGATAGTGACTCAGACTCAGATAGCGATTCAGATTCGGATAGTGACTCAGATTCGGATAGTGACTCAGATTCAGATAGCGACTCAGACTCGGATAGCGATTCAGACTCCGACAGTGATTCAGATTCAGACAGCGATTCGGACTCGGATAGTGATTCGGACTCAGATAGCGATTCAGATTCAGACAGCGATTCGGACTCGGACAGCGATTCAGACTCAGATAGCGACTCGGATTCAGATAGTGATTCGGACTCAGATAGCGACTCAGACTCGGACAGCGACTCTGACTCGGATTCAGACAGCGATTCAGATTCGGATAGTGACTCAGACTCAGATAGCGATTCAGATTCGGATAGTGACTCAGATTCGGATAGCGACTCAGACTCGGATAGCGATTCAGACTCCGACAGTGACTCAGACTCAGATAGCGACTCGGATTCGGATAGTGATTCGGATTCAGACAGTGACTCAGACTCGGATTCGGACAGTGACTCAGATTCAGACAGCGATTCAGACTCGGATAGTGACTCAGATAGTGACTCAGATAGCGATTCAGATAGCGATTCAGATAGCGATTCAGATTCGGACAGCGATTCAGACTCAGATAGCGACTCAGATTCGGATAGCGATTCAGATTCGGATAGTGACTCGGACTCAGATAGCGACTCAGACTCCGACAGTGACTCGGATTCAGATAGCGATTCAGATTCGGACAGCGATTCAGACTCAGATAGCGACTCAGACTCAGACAGTGACTCGGATTCAGACAGCGATTCGGATTCGGATAGTGACTCGGACTCAGATAGCGATTCAGACTCCGACAGTGACTCGGATTCAGACAGTGACTCGGATTCAGACAGCGATTCGGATTCGGATAGTGACTCGGACTCAGATAGCGATTCAGATTCGGATAGCGACTCAGATTCGGATAGCGATTCGGACTCGGATAGTGATTCAGATTCGGACAGCGATTCAGATTCGGATAGTGATTCGGACTCGGATAGTGATTCAGATTCGGACAGCGATTCAGACTCAGATAGCGACTCAGATTCGGATAGTGATTCAGATTCAGACAGCGATTCGGACTCGGATAGCGACTCAGATTCGGACAGTGACTCGGACTCGGATAGCGATTCAGATAGCGATTCGGATTCAGACAGTGATTCAGACTCGGATAGTGACTCAGATTCAGACAGTGACTCGGACTCGGATAGCGATTCAGACTCAGATAGCGACTCAGATTCGGACAGTGACTCGGACAGCGATTCAGACTCAGATAGCGATTCGGATTCAGACAGCGATTCGGATTCAGACAGCGATTCAGACTCAGATTCGGACAGTGACTCGGACTCGGATAGCGATTCAGACTCAGATAGCGACTCAGATTCGGATAGCGACTCAGATTCGGACAGTGACTCGGACTCGGACAGCGATTCAGACTCGGATAGTGATTCAGATTCGGACAGCGATTCAGACTCAGATAGCGACTCGGATTCAGATAGCGACTCGGACTCGGATAGCGACTCAGATTCAGATAGCGACTCAGATTCGGATAGCGATTCGGACTCGGATAGCGACTCAGACTCAGATAGCGATTCAGATTCGGATAGCGACTCAGATTCAGATAGCGACTCAGATTCAGATAGTGACTCAGATTCAGACAGCGATTCAGACTCAGATAGCGACTCAGATTCGGATAGCGATTCAGATTCAGACAGCGATTCGGACTCGGATAGCGACTCAGATTCGGACAGTGACTCGGACTCGGATAGCAATTCAGATTCAGATAGCGATTCGGATTCAGACAGTGATTCAGACTCAGATAGCGACTCAGATTCGGATAGCGACTCAGATTCGGACAGCGATTCAGACTCGGATAGTGATTCAGATTCGGACAGCGATTCAGACTCAGATAGTGACTCAGATTCGGACAGTGACTCAGATTCAGACAGCGATTCAGATTCAGACAGTGACTCAGATTCAGACAGCGATTCAGACTCGGATAGCGACTCAGATTCGGACAGCGACTCGGACTCAGACAGTGACTCAGATTCAGATAGCGATTCGGACTCGGATAGCGACTCAGATTCGGATAGTGATTCGGACTCGGATAGCGACTCAGATTCGGATAGTGATTCGGACTCAGACAGTGATTCGGACTCAGATTCAGACAGCGACTCAGACTCGGATAGCGATTCAGACTCAGATAGCGACTCAGATAGCGACTCAGATTCGGATAGTGATTCAGACTCGGATAGCGACTCAGATTCAGATAGTGACTCAGATTCGGATAGCGACTCAGACTCGGATAGCGACTCAGATTCAGATAGCGACTCAGATTCAGACAGTGACTCGGACTCAGACAGTGATTCAGACTCAGATAGCGATTCGGATAGCGACTCAGATTCAGACAGCGATTCGGACTCGGATAGCGACTCAGATTCAGACAGCGATTCGGACTCGGATAGCGACTCAGATTCAGATAGCGACTCAGATTCGGATAGCGACTCAGACTCGGATAGCGACTCAGATTCAGACAGTGATTCAGATTCAGATAGCGATTCGGACTCAGACAGCGATTCGGATTCAGATAGCGATTCGGATAGCGATTCAGATTCAGACAGTGATTCGGACTCAGATAGTGACTCAGATTCAGACAGTGACTCAGATTCGGATAGCGACTCAGATTCGGATAGCGATTCGGACTCAGATAGTGACTCAGATTCGGATAGCGATTCAGATTCAGACAGTGATTCAGACTCGGATAGCGACTCGGACTCAGACAGCGACTCGGACTCAGACAGCGACTCAGATTCGGATAGCGATTCGGATAGCGATTCGGATTCAGATAGTGACTCAGATTCGGATAGCGATTCAGATTCGGATAGCGATTCAGATTCAGACAGTGATTCAGATTCAGATAGCGACTCGGACTCAGACAGCGACTCGGACAGCGATTCAGACTCGGACAGTGACTCAGATTCGGACAGCGATTCAGACTCAGACAGCGACTCAGATTCAGATAGTGATTCAGACTCGGATAGCGACTCAGATTCAGACAGCGATTCAGACTCGGATAGCGACTCAGACTCAGATAGTGACTCAGATTCGGATAGCGACTCAGACTCAGATAGCGATTCAGACTCAGATAGCGACTCAGACTCAGATAGCGACTCAGATTCGGATAGCGACTCAGACTCAGATAGCGACTCAGATTCAGACAGCGATTCGGATTCGGATAGCGATTCAGACTCAGATAGCGACTCAGATTCAGACAGTGATTCAGACTCGGATAGCGACTCAGATTCAGATAGCGACTCAGATTCGGATAGCGATTCGGACTCGGATAGCGACTCAGACTCAGATAGCGATTCAGATTCGGATAGCGACTCAGACTCAGATAGCGACTCAGATTCAGATAGCGACTCAGATTCAGACAGCGATTCAGACTCAGATAGCGACTCAGACTCAGATAGCGACTCAGATTCAGACAGCGATTCGGATTCGGATAGCGATTCAGACTCAGATAGCGACTCAGATTCAGACAGTGATTCAGACTCGGATAGCGACTCAGATTCAGATAGCGACTCAGATTCGGATAGCGATTCGGACTCGGATAGCGACTCAGACTCAGATAGCGATTCAGATTCGGATAGCGACTCAGACTCAGATAGCGACTCAGATTCAGATAGTGACTCAGATTCAGACAGCGATTCGGATTCGGATAGCGATTCAGACTCAGATAGCGACTCAGATTCGGATAGTGACTCAGACTCGGACAGCGATTCGGACTCGGATAGCGACTCAGATTCAGACAGCGATTCAGATTCGGATAGCGATTCAGACTCAGATAGCGACTCAGATTCGGATAGTGACTCAGACTCGGACAGTGACTCAGATTCAGATAGCGATTCAGACTCGGATAGTGACTCAGACTCGGACAGCGATTCAGACTCAGACAGCGATTCGGACTCGGATAGCGACTCAGATTCAGACAGCGATTCAGATTCGGATAGCGATTCAGACTCGGACAGTGACTCAGATTCAGATAGCGATTCAGACTCGGATAGTGACTCAGATTCAGATAGCGATTCGGACTCGGACAGTGACTCGGATTCGGACAGTGACTCAGACTCAGATAGCGATTCAGATTCGGACAGCGACTCAGATTCGGATAGCGACTCGGATTCAGACAGTGACTCAGATTCAGATAGTGATTCAGATTCGGATAGCGATTCAGACTCAGATAGTGATTCGGACTCAGATAGCGACTCAGATTCGGATAGTGACTCAGATTCGGATAGCGATTCGGATTCAGACAGCGATTCAGATTCAGATAGCGACTCAGATTCAGACAGCGATTCGGACTCAGATAGCGATTCAGATTCGGATAGTGACTCAGATTCGGATAGCGATTCGGATTCAGACAGCGATTCAGATAGCGACTCAGATTCAGACAGCGATTCGGACTCAGATAGCGATTCAGACGAGGATGTTGATTATGACGATTGGGTAGTTACTCCACCAACACTGAATCCAAATTACGTAGGTGGTTCTGTGATTACTGGGTATGTGCCTAATCAGAATACGGATTTCGATAGATACTACACCATCGATCTTTATATCAATGGTCAATTATTTATTGCTGATTTTGCTGTGACTCCTGGAAGCAGCTTCTCGATTGATTTGAATGATTATATTCAGAATCTCGCGCGCTTAGTAGGGATTACCTTGGAAGATGGCGATGTAGTTGAAATTGTTTTGAAGGGCCATCAGCCTGGAGAAGAACAAAAAGAAAGTGAAAAGGTGAAGGATATCGTGAAGTCTGATGGTGATTCAGATTCGGATAGCGACTCGGATTCGGACAGTGATTCAGACTCGGATAGCGATTCAGATTCGGACAGTGATTCGGACTCGGATAGCGATTCAGATTCAGACAGCGACTCGGATTCGGACAGTGATTCGGACTCGGATAGCGACTCAGACTCGGATAGCGACTCAGATTCAGATAGTGATTCGGACTCAGATAGCGACTCAGACTCGGACAGCGATTCGGATTCAGATAGCGATTCAGACTCGGATAGCGACTCAGATTCAGACAGTGATTCAGATACGGACAAACCGACTCCGAAGAAGGGACCTTCTCAGACAGTGAAAGCTGGTTCATTACCGAAGACAGGGACCGAAGTGAAAGAAGCAGCCTATCCAGCTGCTGGTTTGGGCTTGCTTGGACTTGGCTTGCTTGGACTGAAGGACAAGCTGAAGCGTAAGAAACGCAAGACCAAAGATACAATTGATGAATTTTTCGATCATGAAGAGTAGGAAACAGTAAGGAAACGAACGATCTCTCTAGAACTAAGAATTAATCTTTTTAGACGGATCGTTCGTTTTTTTCAATCGTATGGCTTTTTTTTTACAGAAAGGGAAGATATGAAGAAAAAAATCGTTCAGTTTTGTTCTTTTTTGCTGATTGTTGTCGGACTTTTTCTTCTATTTAATAAACCGCTGATCAATTATTTTATAAAGGATACGGGTGCAGCTTATGACATTGGACATCTATCGAAGCAGCAATTAGCGAAGAACAAACAGAAACAGGCGCCCTTTGATTTCGATCAAGTGAAGTCGCTCAGCTCAGAGGCGGTTGTGAAATCACAACTGGCTGGACGAAAAAAGGAGCTGCCAGTGATTGCGAGTATCGCGATTCCTAGTGTGAAGATTCGGCTGCCGATTTTTAAAGGATTATCCAATGAAGGGTTGTTATATGGTGCCGGGACTCTGTCACCTGATCAGGAAATGGGAACAGGAAATTATGCCTTGGCCAGTCATCGTTCGGATCAAGCGGAGCTTTTGTTTACACCGCTTGAAGAAATTCAGTTGGGAGATGTGATCTATTTAACGGATCTATCCAGTGTTTATACCTATCAAACGGTGCATAAGGAGAAAGTCCGTCCAACGCAGACGGAAGTGTTGGCGATCGTTCCAGAGAGGAAGCTGTTAACGTTGATCACTTGTGGGGATTTGTATGCGACGAGTCGTTTGGTGGTTCAAGGAGAATTGGTTGACGTTCAACCCATGAAGCGACTGTCGAAGGAAGCCGCCCAAGCTTTTCAACTGCCGATTCGATCCTATTGAGAAAGAAACAAAAACAGGAGGCACTGCTTGGCTGAGAAAATGGAACAGGTTCAACAAACAGAAGAAAAACAGCGCGTGGCCTTGCACCAGCATTCGGCGATGACCGAAAGGCTGCAGGAGCATTTTATAAAAACATTAACGAAAAAGGAGCAACAGCTCTTTCATTATTTGCAAACGACCAATGGTGGCATTGTTTCCCGCGAGGAACTGTGCGACTACCTCTGGAAAGAGCCGTTGAACCATTCGCGCATGTCCCAGCTGTCTGTGTTAGTGAAAAAGATCAAAGAGAAGCTGGCAGCAGCTGGTTTTAGTGACGATCTTTTACAAACGATTTGGGGCAGCGGGTATTGTTTGACCCCAGAGTTTTCAATGAGTCTTGTGGAATGACCCACCAACAAAGGAAAGACAAGGAGTGTATGTGTATGAATAGGATACTGATTCTTACCAAAAATATATTGGCTGAGCAGCAGCTGCAAAAGCAGCTGCAATTATTAAACTACGAAGTGTTTTGTTCCGCTGAAACCTTCAATAATCATCGGATGCTTTCGATCGTTCAATTTTTCCCCATCGTCTTGTTGAGTGAAACAATGAGTAATCTAGAGGTGAGTAAAATTATTGCGGCCCTTAGTGAAGGTAAAAATATGGCGCTTCGCCTGACTTCTGAAAGCGAACGCAATGAAGAAGAAAAAGAAGCCGGTATTTTTGGCTATCTGTCAAAAGCACTTTCATTTGATAGCATGCGGGAAAAATTAGTCTTGTTGCAAAGTACTTATTACGAAGAACGGCTAGAAAATAAAAGCCAAGAATGTCCGCCGGTTCAGAGAATGGAGAATCGGACGTTGGAAACCGCAACGGGACGGATTTATTTCTCTAAAAAGGAAGAGCGGCTGTTTCAGCTGTTGCTAGAGGCACAAGGGGGAATGCTTTCTCGTGCTGAAATCTGTGAAGTGCTGTGGTCGGAAGGTGAAACCGATTCGAATCGCAGTCAACTCTCTTGTATTGCCACTAAGATTAAAAGCAAGTTCAAGAAAATCGGCTACCAAGGGGATTCCCTCATTACGAAATGGGGACAGGGCTATGCCTTGGCACCGGAATTTTTCGTCTATCTGACAACGGGTCAGAATGATAGCGGGTATGCAGAATATTCGGGAATGGCTGAGCGGCTAAGCCCAATGAGTGTCTAACGATTGAGTCAGAAGACAACTAAGAGAAACGCTAGAATTGAGGTGGCAAATGAGAGCCATTGTGATGGATATCGATAATACCTTTTGTGAGAAAAAGGGTGAGAAGGAATATACCGATCTTGAGCCAATTCAAGAAGTGGTGGATCAAATGAAGCAATACAAGGAAAAGGGCTACACAATTATTTTGTATACCGCCAGACAAATGCGTACCTATCAGGGAAATGTGGGATTGATCACGGCAAATATGGTGCCTGTGCTTACAGAATGGCTGGAGAAATGGGCGATTCCTTACGATGAACTGCATGTAGGGAAACCTTGGTGTGGTCAAGGCTTCTATGTCGATGACCGGGCCATTCGTCCCAGTGAATTCCTGGAATGGACGGAAGAAGAAATTTTACAACGAATTGAGGATGACCGATGGAAGCAGTGATGATTTTAAATACGAAAAAGATTTCGGCAAATATGCAGACACGCTTTGGATCGATCTACCCGCTGATGCTGCCTTTTGAGGAGGGCACAATCGAGGATAGTTTGTTAGAACAATACCGTGAGAAGGACGTTGTATTTATTCTATCTGATCAAAGTCAGGCAGAAGCGAATGAGTTAATTAAACAACGGTCAGAGTCAGTTTATGAGCTGTATTTAACGGATAGCGAGAGTCGCACATTATTTCAAGCCGTCAGTAATGGCTTGCGTCGGATGTTGTCCTTTGTAAACGATGATTTTCATTTGACGATTCACTTTGGCGATACGATTGTGAAGGAGAATTTCTTTGCGGCAAAAGACTTCATTGTGATTGGTCAACGGGATAACGTGACACCGTGGACCAGTGTGGTTCGTGAAGATGGGGAGCTGCTCTTCAGTAGTAAAAATGATTCTTCGCAGGACAAGCCGACGGACCAGCTGGTGGCGGGAGTTTTTGGCTTTCGCAGCGGACAAGTATTTCACGACTGCGTACCCTTACTGTCGGGAAAATATGATCGGTGGGAAAACCACAAAGATGACAGCCGCTCCTTTTATGAAGCCATTAAGCAGTACGACAAAACGGATCACTTAGTCGAATTAATTTCAACCGATGCGTGGCTGGACTTAGGCCATGAGAGGGAGTACTTAGAAACGAAAAAACTGGTTCAAGCGCGATTCTTCAACTCGATTACGATTGACGACCAGCGTGGAATCTTAACCAAGAAGAGTGACGATACCACGAAGCTGATACACGAAATTGAATGGTACATCAAAATGCCGGAGGCGCTGCAGTTCTTTACACCTCGTATCTACAATTATTCCTTGGATCAAAACCAGCCATGTGTGGAGATGGAATATTATCCCTATGAAACCCTGCATAATCTATACATCTACGGAAATTTAGAGATCAGTGATTGGGAAAAGATTATGAACAAGCTGATGTTTGTTCGTCAGGAAATGAAGCAGCACTCTGAGAAGAAGCAGCTGGACCCGCAGGACTTGAAGGCTATTTACTACCAGAAAACCGTGGATCGAGTCGAACGTTTGATGGAAGATCCAGCGTTTCAAGTGTTCTATGAAGCAGCACCAACGATTAATGGTGTGACCTATCAGCCAGTCAAGGGAATGATGGAGCGATTACTTAGTTTATTGGAACACCATCAGTTAATTAGTGAAAAACCCGCTTCAATCATTCATGGCGACTTTTGCATGAGTAATATTCTGTTTGAAGTAAGTAATCAGCTGGTGAAGCTGATTGATCCGCGGGGTAAATTCGGTTCTTTCGATATTTATGGCGATGATTTCTATGATATTGCCAAAATTATGCACAGCTTTGAGGGGGCCTATGACCACATTATTACGGATCAATTCAGCTTAGCGGAAAAGTCTGCGATGGTTTATTCCTACACGATTCATAAAACAGCTTTACAACAGGAAATTACGGGATTGGTTAACAAGAGTATTGCCCAGCTGTATCCAATCGAACAGGTTCGTTTGATTGAAGGATTGTTGTTCTTGTCGATGATTCCCTTACACGCGGATTATCCAGAGCGGCAGAAGGTGATGTTTGGGCAGGCGATGAAGCTTTTGGCACCGTATTTGAAAGGATTTTAATTATGCCCTTAACCAAATATACTGATCGACTAGGTGATTTTTTAGAGGAACATCATGTTTACTTTGGCATTAATAAATTTAGGCGCTTAAAAGAAGGAGCACCTTTACGCTATCCTACGAACTTGAAAATTGAACCTCATTGTGTTTTTGGAGTAGGAAATACTCTCACTTCAATGGGGACTTGTTCTTATAGCCATAGCAGGTTGACTGAATTTACTACAGTTGGACGCTATTGTTCAATTGCACCGAATTTTAAGATTATGGGTGTACAGCATCCTATTGAACGATTTACTACCTCAAATATTTCTTATTCTGTTCATCCAGCTAATGTAAGTGTACCGCTAGCTGCTGGAACTGAGAAAGGAAATTTTCAAGCCATTCCGTACAAGCAGATTCCTTCAGGAGTACAAATTCAAAACGATGTTTGGGTTGGCGATAACGTAACTTTTAAACAAGGTATTGTCATTGGGCATGGTTCAATAGTTGCTACGGGTGCAGTTGTCACCAAAGATGTTCCGCCGTATGCGGTAGTTGGTGGTGTACCGGCCAAAATTCTGTATTATCGCTTCAGAAAGCCGATTATTGAAAACCTGCTGGACTTGAATTGGTGGGATTATTGCTATTGGACTTTTGATGGGATCAAAGCTAGTGATGGTATCGAATATTTTATTGATAGGATTCAGGAGATGAAGGTACAGAATAAGTTGAAAAAGGTATCTGAGTTGACTGTTGTTACAGCTGAAGACATCCGAAAATACACCTAAAAGGATGCACCTGGTAAACGTTTGATTAGATAGGAATAAATTACGGAACCGAAATTCCGTTAGGTAAGTTTTGGGCTGCCAAGAATAATCCTTACTCAAGGCGGAAAGTAGATACATGGAGGAAACGAATGAAGGTAATTATCACGATGGCTGGTCGAGGCAGCCGTTTTACTAAACAAGGCTATACACAGCCTAAACATGAAATCATGGCTGGGGAGCGCAGCTTGTTCTCTTGGGCAGTCGGATCATTGAAACAGTTTTTTGACGAAACGTTTCTTTTTATTGTCAGAAAGGGCAGCTATTCTCCAGAGTCTTTAAGAGAAGAAATTGTGCGATTGGGAATTAAAACTTATGAAATTATCGAATTGGCTGAAGTGACGAAAGGGCAAGCCGATACGGTTATGCAGGTAGCGAAACTTATAGATAAGGATGAAGATATTCTGATTTACAACATTGATACAACCATTAACCCTGAATGTCTTTCCAAGGAGGCCATTCTTCAAGGGGATGGCAGTGTTCCCTTATTTAAAGCAGAAGGCACTCACTGGTCCTTTGCCAAACTGGATGAAACTCAGGAAAGGATTACAGAGATGGCTGAAAAGCGTCCGATTTCTTCTTGGGGTTCGGTAGGATTATATTACTTCCACCCATGGCAGGATTTCTCTGAAGCCTTTGAAGCAATGTCCGCTCAATTATTGGATGAGTATGGCGAGATTTATATTGCCCCTTTGTATAACTATTTGATTGAGCAGGGGAAAACTATTCATCCGGTATTTTTACCTCAGAACAGTTATGCGGCATTGGGGACGCCAGAGGAGTTAGAAATATTTATCAAAAATAATGCGTACTTTGTGGAGGAAAGCTAAATGATGCACTATTCAAAAGACAATCGCACATCGATCGACTATACAACGGAAACAGAACCAATTGGAGACAAAGGACTAGGCAGTTTATTGGTTCTTTTACAGGTGCTTCAGGCAGTGGAAGCAGGTGAGTTATTACTGACTGACCAAGTCAAAGTGAATGAGGTAGTCGCTAAAGAAAAGCGTTCACCGAATGCGGTTCAATTTGATGAGGGCGAATTTATTTCTTTAAGCGAATTGATTCGACTGCATGTTTGTACGATGGGACCAGACACCAGCCTATTGTTAGCCAAGCTGTTTAGAGAGCAAACGAAAAAAAGTTGTCAAAAGGCAATTGATGCCTTTGTTGTTGAACATGAATTAACGGAAAACTGTTGTAAAAATATCTCGGGACGGAAAAAAAGAAACGATCCTCAAAGCTATACCATCCAAGATGTAAAGAAAATCAGTGCAGCGTTCATGGAGCTATCGAAGGAATTATTGGCTTATTTTATCGACATCGAATGTGTTCACAAGGGCAAACTGTTTAAGAAGCAGGGACATCTGGTGGGTGAACGAGAAGTAGGCTATCGAATTTCATGGTTAAACAACAGTATCGCATTTGATGAGCACACACTGGTAGTTGTTTTAGAAGCAGAAAATACGTTTGAATTGGACCAGCAGCTTCTAAAACTGTGGTTTGAAGAAGACTATGAAGACATCAGTATTGAAAAACTAGTAAAAGAAAACAAAAAACAAAAAACGTTTCGGAAAAAGAACGTCACTATGACAGTCGTTGGAGACACGTATTTAGGAGAATGGTATTCCGAAAGAAGAATCAAACGGAATCAGTGGGATCCGTTGACTGAAGAAGGCTATGATTATTCCTTTGAGAAGGTCCAATCTTTCTTAGATGAAGCAGATTTCACTATTGCCAATTTGGAAGCTGTTTTGGTGGATGATCCGACCGTATCTCCAATGAAAAGGAAAAAGAAATTTGTGCTGGGGGCAAAAGCAGACATAACCGCTGAAACCTTCAAAAAGCATGGCATTGACTTAGTGACCCTAGCTACGAATCATACCAACGACTTTGGTCGCGCGGGCATCCTATCCACACTCGCTGCCTTGAAAAAACAGAAAATTGCGGCAATTGGTTCGGGACATACCTCTCTTGAAGCACTTTGTCCCTATCGGTTAAAAACTAAAAGCCAGGACCTATTCATTTTTAACGGTTATTGGTTTAGAAATGGGCAATACAATGAGTTTGGCATGTATGCCCAAGGGAATCACTTAGGAGGAAATTGTTTATCTCAACAATTATTCCGCACGATTCAACGAACAAAAGAGGAATTTCCTGCCTCCAAAGTAATCGTTCTTTGCCATTGGGGGATTGATTTCCAACACATTAATCCAACACAACGTTTCTTAGCACGACGCTTAGTCGAAGCAGGTGCGGACTTAATTATGGGGCACGGTCCTCATGCGATTCAACCCATTGAACAAGTCGATGGCGTGGATGTTCTTTATAGCTTGGGCAATTTTGTCTTCAATAGTAATGGCGAGTTTGACACTCATCTGGAGGCAGTTCCTTATGGCATGGTTACGCAGTTGAAGCTTGAAGATGACCAAATGATTCTTCAGGCACAGATGATTTATGCTGAAAATCAACTAACCAGATGGCAGCCTCGGAAAGTGGATATGGAGGATTTCAATCGAATCCTAGAAACCTGGGGTGAAGCCAACCTGCAAGAACTGGGCTGGCAGATCAATCGAGAAGACGGCACACTGACAAAACAAGTGTGTTAGGAGAGGAAAACAAGATGAAGAAAACGTGGGCTGTCATGTGTGGCGCTATTCGGGAAGAATTGGAAGTTCGATTAACCATCGATAAGCTCTTGAAGATGAGAGCAGCCAAAACAATCGAGGGTATCCTGTTGAGTACTTGGCAGGGTGAGTTTGACCGCTTTCCAGAATTAAAACAGGAATTAGAAGAAAATCACATAAAAATTATCGAACAACCGCCATTAGAAAGACGGGTGGATTTAAACAGAAGTACCTCCATTAATTATATGCGGCAAGCCTTGCAGTTTCAGGCGGCACTGGATCATTTGCCAGCGGATTGTTTTGTGTTGAAGGTACGAACCGATCGTGCATTGAATCATATCAAGAAGTTTGACGCCTATTTAACCAAAGAGCCTGAACGGATTGGGAATACCTTTTCTAAAGGAGGTCATCAAAGAGAGATGCCTGCAGTCTTTGACTACAAAATTGCCGTTATCGGTGCCAAAACCCATCGTATCTTCAACTTCAGTGATTTTGTTTTTTGGGGACATGCGAAGGATGTTAGAAAATTGGTGAATTTTGACATCGCGGAATTGTATGTCAGTCGTGATTTAGTAGCCAATACTCAATGGTTCGTTTATCCAATTCTGCGACAATTTCCGATCATTCGTGATTATTTCCGCCTGATTAACTTTAGACCTCTGATTAAGGGGATGAAGGAATACTTTGAACGAGACGAGGCAGAGGATTATTTTCCAGCATTTTTCTATCGTGTGTATGCCGCGTATTTACTGATTCAGGCACATTACTTTGATTTGGTGGAGGTCAATGGCAATCAGTACGAGACGACCTGCCATTTCAAAGATCTGTTTTTAGATAAACGACCAAACGGTATTCTTCACGGTCCTTTAGGAAGTGTATTGATGAACAATCAAGTAGTACACAGCTTTTTAGATGCAGAGACGTGCAGCGGCGAGGCTTCAGACGATTCATTTCGCCAAGCACTGTGGTCAGAGGAATTATTCAATGCAGCGACCAATGAAGAATTTGATGAGTTGAGAATCTTTGCCAAAAACAAAGGCTGGGGCTTATCCGCTAATTGGCTGAGAGAGAGAAATTGGCGAAAGAAAGTAGCGGAACAAAAACGGGAGTATTCAGAGCCTGTACTGACCTATCAGTTTGTTGGTTTAGACGAAGAAGAGAATCATGAACTCCTCGAAGCATTAAAAGACAAGGAACGAGTGGATGTCTTTTTATACAATTACTGGCTGAACCATTCGAAGCTAGATTTTTCTTCAGCTGAACAAATGGTCCTGCCGTTTGGTCGGACGCAAAATCAGAATGCCTTGTTGATTTTATCGCGCATGTTGCGCAGGGGCATGATCACTGATTCAAAGACACAAGAAAGTCTGGAACATCTGATTCAGGTGTCCTTTGATGTTCAAGTACAAAGAAAAACAGCGAATATCAAGACCTGCCAGTATATGCTTAACCGGGTATTGTCCTTACACTCAGAAAAAACAAACCAGGATTTCTATTCTGACAGCCGGACTCGGTTTATTTTGGATCGTTATTTAGAGAAAGCAGAGTTTGAGGCAGTGATGCGTGCTCAATTTTCTTGTAAGGAGCTAGCGAACTATCTGTATCAGTTATCTGATGAGTACTTAGAAAAAGGTCGAGATATCCGGGCGCTGAGGCTTCTTGAATTAGGGACCGAAGTGGCACTAACTAATCAATCTATGACTAAGATGTTAACGATCTATGAAAAACGAAGAAACAAGGAGAATGCCACGCTTACCAAAAAAGCGCTGCTTTCTTTAACGAGATAAAAAATTCAACCAACGAGAGGAGTACGGTCGTTTCACACTTAAAATGACCGACAGATTACATGAAACAGATGGAGAAAGAAATCTTCCAGCCTACCGTGCTAACATTTAGCACCAAAGAATTCATCGGAAAACGGCCTTCAGGGGTTCGACAATCCCCGTGGGGAACGGTTCATTTATTGCTTTATTTAGCCATTTTACAGGATATGGAGGCAAACAAGTTGTCGCCAGATCAGGAAATTTGTTTTTCCATAGAGGCTGAAAAAGAGTACGCGGCTCGACGATCCACCCACGGAAAATCTGGGGAAAAACGGCCATTAGGGGAGTTATTGAATCAGGCTATTTCTCTCAATGCACCGGATTGTATTGTGGCTTTATTTGATGTCTATGGTGGACTGAAAGGAACCCTGCGTCGAGTCAACCAATTTATTTTTGCTTCTAATTATTCTCGAAAGACACCAACTGGCCGAAAAATGATTCCGCAGCTGACTCATTTATATGACTATTATCAAATTGGTGAAGAGTTCTTGCGTTTATCAGATAAAAGCTTCGACTATCTCAAGAATCGGGATCATCTGATTCATGGAAAAGTATATAAAGCGCAATCTCAGCTAGGGGATCAAGCAGGAGTACTTGGCAGCATTTTTTGGGGAACCGATCAAAGCGACTGCTTGGTTTTCAAAAAGGAGGCAGATCAGCGGATTTGTACCTTAGTAATTAATGGGAAAGATTACAACCATACGGCTGATTTGGCGATGCAGCCAGAATCTGCACCCAAAGAGTATTTGGTGGAAAAAGAGCCGAATCTGCCCCACAAACAATGGTTAGAACAAACCTTTGAAGGTTATTTTCTTAATGATGAGCGGGGTGCTAATTTAGTCATTGATCACACGGTTTGCGATCCCACCTTGACGTTACGAAACAACTGGCAAAATGTGGCTTACATCGCGCTATCGGCAGAGAGTTATCGGGCGATCATTCCCAAGGCGAAACGGGATTTTCACGGCAATGAGATCATTCTGCGATACAAAGTAGAAAAGCATTTATCGATCATTATTACTGACGAACCCATTCTCAAACTGAAGGATACAATCCCTCAGTTCATTGTTCCCAATAGTCTAACCTTTGCTTACCATTATGCCGCGTATCAAATGTGGAATTACCATGGAAAATTTTGTGCATTGACTGGAAGTGTTGGAAAATCATCCACTCGTCTGATTATGGAGCATTTACTAAAAGATGAGGGAACTATCCTGGCAAATATGGGCAATGCGAATCTGCATTACCCAACGTTCAGCTTATCAGTAGAGATCAATGATAATTACGATTTTGTTCTATTCGAAGCTGCCGGTGCCTGTATGAATCGACTGGGCTATGGCAATAATGCCTTTATCTGGCAAACAGACGTGGTTATTATTCCCTCCTTCGGCAGTGCGCATGTTGTTGATGGAGTAGAAAATAATTTGTGCAAAAAGAAAGAACTCTTCTTTAGTGTGAAGGAAAACGGGTATGTAGTGATTAACAAGGATATGGATGAAGATCATTTGGCTAGTTTTGTGGAGATGGCTCGGCTCTTCAAGTTGAATGTCCTTCTATTCAGTTTTGAGGATAAAACGACTGATTGCTATCTGCTTGAGAAAAAAGTGTCCCGAGAGAAGACCGATGTCCGTATTTCCTTCCGGGGTAAAGAAGTGACTTTTACTTTGACGACCGATAGTGATGGACAAATTCAAAATGCTATGGGGGCACTATTGGCACTGGACTGTATGGGTTCTTCAGTTGAAAAGATGGCACCTAAGTTAGCCGACTTTCACAGCTTGAAACGAGTTTTGCGTCCGATTCCGCTAACTTTAAATGAAAAAAATGTCACGGTGATTGATGATACCCATAATTCTGCTATCGAATCTATGATGAACGGTATCGATTTTTTTACCAGTAAGAAATCTTTTTATAAAGGCAAAAGTCTTTTAGTATTAGGCGAAGTAGATTATTTAGGCAATGAAGAGGAAGCCAGGTTTCATCACGAACGATTGATTCCCCACATTAATCAAGCTGATCCAGATCAAGCGATCTTTTACGGAAAATCTTTTAAGGATCTTCCAGTGGATATTGCACCTGTGACTTGGTGTGAAACCAAGGAACAGGTAGTAGAAAAGATCATGGCTGAGGTAACAGAAGATTCCATTGTATTTATTAAGGGCTCTCACGGTGAAACGGGCTTTTATGAAGTAACTGAAATGATCAAAAAACAAGCAGAAAAGAAATAGGGGAAGATGATGGCAAGTAAAACGATAGAAAAAGTGCAGCTGAAGGAAAGAAACGATTCAGAAATGCTTTCAAGAAACTTGTTGACTAATGCTTGGTGGACAAATCGATTCTCTCATTGGGAGAAACTTGGTGAAGAGCTTGTGCTTGATGAAGATGACCAAGGATGGATGAATCTAACCATGGATAGTCAAGGAAGTGCACAGCTGCAGCAATCGCTAATTTTGAAAGAAAATCATTGTTACTTCATTATGTTTGACGTAAAAGTGACCAGATATGTGAACGGTCTTTTTGGCGTACACGTCAATGGCAGGCTTATCTCGGGCAGTTCAAGACTCGGGGTTCGCAGGCAAACGAAAAGCAAAGGCTATGAAACTATTGTCGGTATCGTAAAGACTAGCAGCTTTCCTAGTCAGGAGTACACTCTTTCCGTTGGAAGTATGGAATCAGCCAATGGTGCTGGAAACGTTCGACGCTTGTCAGTATATGATCTCACTGCGATCTATCAGGCGGGGAATGAGCCAACTGCGGAAGCGTTCCTAGAAGCATTGCCAGACACGCAAGATGAGTTTGGTGTTGCTTCGACCGGGCGGCAGTTGTTTGCAGCTTTGGATACAAAAATAAACAGACTGAGCGGAAAGGGTTTCGGAGCTTCAGATCGTGAAGCACATGCCGCTTTCTTAAAAGAAATGAATCAGAAAGCCTGCGAGATAGGAATGGAACAGACAAAGATTGAGAATATGCATGGCTTTAAGGTAGATGGACAAGTTTCAACGGCGAAAGATTTTTTGAAGTTGGGCATACAGGTTTTGGGAAGTGATAAGCTGGTAAAAATTTGGGGTACCAAAGATTACACAGTACGCATTGAGGGTGGAAACAGTCGGAAGGAGACGGTGAAAACGACCTTACGAAATGCGTTCTTAGAAGAGAAGTACACTGTTCTTGGTGGTAAAACTGGAACGATTGGAAGAGATGTTTTGGATGTCATTACGTTAACTGTTGACCCATCATCGGGTGATCTCTACCTAGCTGTTGTGATGGGAGCCACTGGAGTAACGGGTGAAAATGATCGTTTTGAAGCCGTTCATCAATTAATCACAGCCTGCAAAAATAAATCTGGGAACGTAGGCTCGGAGGTGTCCTTAAAAGCGACTTCTGGAATGGCTCTGCGAGTGCCAAATGGAAACCCTCTTTATTATACGAATCAGCTTCCGAATTCAACGATAGGGATTCATGAAACACAGGTAGTTACTCCGGCAGCCTTGTCTAAGGTAATGACAGCACTTTTGCTTGTAGAGAATATACAAAATTTGAATGAGATTGGCATGATTGTTTCTTCAGATATTACTGGAGGAAGTGGCCCTAAAATGTTCGAAGGAGATCGAATCAGCTTTAAGGATGCATTGTATTTATTATTCTTGGCAAGCTCTAATACCGCTGCGAAGTTTATTTCAAGAGAGGTTGGACATCGAATTATTCAAATGAGAGAGAATCTTCCGTTGTGAGCAATTTTCTAGAGGACTATTTTTAAAGACAAAACAGGTAAGTGAGGAATGTGTGATGATCCGCGAGTATTTTCATCGAATAAATAATGGCTACTTTAGAATGACCAGCAATGATCAGTTCAATACCAATCAGTTTCATTTTCATTCATCAGGCATGGTATCTGGCTATAACAGTAATTTTAATGAGCATCATTGGAGAATAGAAGAGAATCAACTCATTATTTATGATAGGAAAAACAGACCTTCCACAATCATTAACCATGCAGTACTTGAGAACGGAAAACTTGTGATGATCGGGAAATTTCGTAACACTCACATTATTCAAAAGTTTGTGGAACGTCCTGCTATCACCCCTGTAAGGTTCCTTCAACACTTGGTAGTCACTGAAAAACTACTCAATTATTTTGAAGCATCCGGCATTACCTTTGAACGTTGGACCACAGGAAGACGATTCCAACCAGGGGACTCAATCATTGTTCCAAGTACACTTCAGCTGGAACCTTATACCAGTTTTGATGTAGGAAGCAAGCTGTGCAGCATGGGAAGCTACACGTATTCTTCCTCTAGTCTGGTTACAAATGTTACAGTAGGTCGCTATTGCAGTATCGCCCCGAATGTAAAAATGATGGGCTTTCAACATCCCACGAATCGATTCTCTACTTCTCATATTGTTTATGGCAGGCATTACCCTGCGAAAAATGGTTATAAAGATTTAGGTGAACAGGCGACATTCAAGCCTGTTCCAGTAAGCCAAAGCCAATCTTCGATAATTATCGGAAACGATGTGTGGATTGGCGAGGATGTAACGATCAAGCAGGGAGTAAAAATAGGGAACGGTGCAGTCATCGCAGCTCATGCCGTTGTGACAAAGGATGTACCGAACTATGCGATTGTTGGTGGGGTACCGGCAAAGGTATTAAGGTATCGATTTGATGAAGCAACCATTGAAAAATTACAAACAAGTCAATGGTGGGATTACAATATTTTGGCTTTGCCACTCTCAGGGAATGCGACACCGGAAGAATTTTTAACTGCGTTTGACGAGCATAAAGTATTACTGCCAAAGCTGGGAGAAAAGATGATAACTTTGGATGATCTATTAAACAGTTTGATGTGATTGATAGTAATTTCAGGAAAAGTATACCATGCATATAATGCTGATTGTAATTACTGTTTTTTTTAAGCGACAAAGTTTTTTTGATAATGTAAAGTTGACTTTTACGTAATCAATAAAAAAATTAGCTCATAATAGATTCTCAAATTTTGAAAATTGATTTATGAACGTCAAATAGCTATCAATTTAGTTATCTGACGTTCATATACATGAGTTAAGGTAAAATATCTTTGTGAGGCTAAAAAGATGTCCTTTTTTTTTCACCAAAAACAACGTACGTTTATGTGCGATGGATGTAATAGGTAATCTCCTAAAAATTATGTGGAGGAGATTGATTTGAAAAGAAGGATAAGATATTTTGTTTGTTGGTACTTGGTCTGGTTTTCTTCACCATTGGAGACAGTAAATTAGACGCAGCAGAAAAACTAGTCGTGATAGATAGATTTTTAACAATGATTTATTCAGAGGATAAAGAAGAAGCCATTCCTATCAGAAATGCACATTTGAAGATTCTCTATTATGATGCTCAAGGAAAAAGACATGTTTTACGTGATGATTTAGTTTCGGATAATAATGGAGAAATTAAAAATATAACTGTCAATGTTCCAGATGAGATTATTCGTATTTATTTTGAAGATGTATTAAGTCGACCTGAAGGGGGAAAGATTGTTAATTCTAAAGGGATAACTTATCGTCCAATAACTGGATTTGTGATTCCTGATAATCGAACAATAGATACAACTTTAGTACGTTTTCTCCTTAATTCAAGTGTTGAGAATGGCAGAGAACATAATTATCAGGCAATAAAAATATGGAACAGATATTATGATATGGTGTATGAAACAACAGATCGTATACTTGGATAAATACCAAGCAACTGTCTACTTGGTCAACAACGGTGATGTCAAATATGAACAAAGGTGCAAGATATTTGATAGTTGTTTAGAAATCAATATTTCCGAGTTACTCAAACCACTGGATTATATTATTGAAGTCCATGTAAAGTGGATGGGTTTACGTATAGCTTTCCATCAGATGTCAATTATAAGTTGCAAATTAGTGATTCGAATGTCATAGAAGTATAACTATAAATACAAGCAGTCGATTTTTGTTTATACAAAGTCGGCTGCTTTTTTTTGTATATATGTGCAGGACAACTTCTGCAATCGTATCTTACGCTTACTAAAAATCGAAAAGTCGTGGACACTACACCCACGACTTTCTTCTACACCCATCTTTTTTCATTGCGATTATGTTGAATAATTCTCATTAAGCCTAATCCCAGCCCCCCAATAGTGATCAGGCTCAGTAGAATAACTATACTAGCGAAAACCACAGTTATCCAAGGTGTTTGCATAAAAGTGATCATTGGTTGAATTAGCAGGTCATTTACCATAGTGGGAATATCTAATTGCTGAAGCTGATGCAGAGCAGCCAGTATTTCTTTATCATGAAGGTTACCTCCAAGAGATAGTGCGTAAGTACCAGCTCCGTGATTGCCAATAGCGATCCTGCCGATTGCTAGATTCCCGATACTTAAGTAACCAATTCCAAGATTCGCAAAGGCTAAGAGTCCCAAAGCAAAATTTCCAAAGGCTATCGGTCCTACCGCCAGGCTGCCGAAGCTTATTCCCCCCCCTGAAGTAACGCCAAAGGACAGCATACCTAATGAAAGTATCCCAATTGAAAAAAATCCTCGACTAAAAATTCCCAATGAAAAAATGCCGGTAGAAAGAAAGCCGCAGCTGATAATTCCTTTTGCATGTGGCAGCTTTTTCAAGATTGAAAAGTAGCTATACTTAAATCCATATGTCCGAATGAGCTCCAGAAAATTGGGAATCACAACGTGCAGAATCGGCAACAGGCCAATCATCCATGTACTCTTATACTCAAAGTAATAAACCGGCTCTCGTTCGTTTAATAAATTGTCGATAGTAGTTTCCAATAGTTGGGCAATTTTCTTTAGTGTTTCTATATCGGGCTGTCCATTTCCTCGTTCCCATTTCGAGACGGTTTTGTCCGACACATAGAGAATACTTGCTAATTGTTTTTGGGTAAGTTCATGTTGTTTGCGGTATCGCTTTAGTTTCTTTGCTAAAAAATTCTCCATTGGTTGTCTCTCCTACCAAGAAATTGTAGTTGTAGCTTCTTGTTCTAAGCATAGCAAAAAAGCTGTAGCAATGGAGAAAAAAATACGAAAAAGCGACTCTACTATGAGTAGAATGTTGGTTTTATAGGCTTTTCGTGGTATTCTGAGAAAAAGAAGGTAAGGACGTGTTTAGATGAGAATTCTAGTAGTCGGTGGCAATGGTACGATTGGAAAAGCTGTCGTAACGAAATTGCAGGCGGAAAATTATGAAGTTTTGACAGCAGGAAGAACGAGTGGAGATGTTCAAGTAGATATCACTTTGCCGGAAAGTATCGAGCAGATGTTTCAAAAGATTGGCAATGTGGATGCGATTATTTCCGCTACAGGAGCAGCCAAAAAAGTTTTAGTTGAAGAGATGACACCGGAAGATAATATGGTGGCGGTTCAAAGCAAACTACTCGGTCAGATTAATTTAGCGCTTATTGGACAAAACTATTTACACAATAATGGAAGTATCACTCTGACTACTGGAGTGATGAAGGATGATCCGATTGCTGCAGGTGCTTCTTCTGCAATGGCGAATGGAGGAGTAGCTGCTTTTGTTAAAGCAGCAGCGATTGATTACACTAGAGGTATTCGGATTAACTGCGTGAGTCCAAATGTTTTAGAAGAATCCTATGATCGCTTGAAGGAGTCTTTTAAAGGCTTTGTTCCGGTTCCGGCAGATCGCGTAGCGACAGCGTTTTTGAAGAGCGTGGCTGGGAAACAGACTGGACAAGAGTATAAAGTCTATTAAAAGTCTTTTATAAATAGTAAGAAGCCGTTCCTGTTTTGTTGAGGAACGGCTTTTTTCGTCGGTTAAGTTTTACCAGAAAGAGAGTCTTTTGAAGCAGCCTCTTGTTCTTCCTTAAATCGCTCTAATTCGTTTTCGATGAATTGATCCAACGGCTCCTTCTGATTGCTGGCCTGGTCCATCTGAAGAATTTCGTCAATGGATTCTTGTTCTAGAAACTTTCCTAATCCTTTAGCTAAATCCTTAGCCTGCCTCAGCATAAAATCTTTTTCAAATTCAGCCATCTAATCACCTCAAAAATTGATAGTACTTCTTACTAATAAACAAAAGACCAAAAAAGGAGGCCAACATGAAATTTAGACAAATGAACAATTTCCAATTTTGAATTGAACCAAATAGCAAAAAGTTGTTTAGGGCACAATTGACTAATAAAACAATAGCAGCTGTTTGATAAGCTAAAAGACTAGAACGCTCGTCATCCCCCATTTTGAACAGCAGGGAAAAAATACTCAGCACAAGAACAACAGAAAGTATGCAAGCGAAAATCAAAAGATTGTTGGAGAAACTTTCCCCTCTACTGATAATTAGGTGATCAATGGTCTTCATGGTTCACTTCTCCTTCCTCAATATATTCAAAAATCTCAGTAATATCAACATTGAAAAACTTGGCTATACGAAAGGCTAAAAGCAAAGATGGCAGATAATTACCTTTTTCCATCACAAAAATGGTCTGTTTTGAAACGCCCACCTGTTGGGCTAATTCCCGTTGAGACAGTCGGGCTAGCACTCGATATTCATAAACCTTATTGGTGATAGAGTCACTTATATTTTTTTTCAAATCAAATCACCTCTTGTATTTATGGTAAACTATATTTATACAAAAGTAAAGTTTGCTTATACGATTGCTGGTTGGAACAGAAAATTTTCCTAAAACGGATCTCAATTTGTTAAAGAATAAATTACCTAACACTTTGACTGATTTAACTGACTAATCGAACTCCTTAACCGCTAAGAAAGGGGTTACAATAAAATCAAATTTGAGGGGGAACGTATTATGCCGATTGCAGTTCATCAAGAGGGAAAGATGTTTCATCTATTCAATGATGAGATAAGTTATGTCATTCAAGTATTGTCAGATGGGACATTAGGAAATTTATATTATGGAAAACGGATTTCAGACCGAGACTCCTTTGATCATTTAATTGAAGCAGAATATCGTCCGAATACAGCGTATGTAAACAAGGGGGATGTCAGCTTTTCAAGAGAGCATTTACGGCAAGAATATCCAGTGTATGGCTCAACAGATTATCGTCATCCGGCGATTACGGTTCTGCAAGAAAATGGCAGCCGCATTTCGTCATTTGTGGTGAAAGACTATACTGTTTTTGATGGAAAGAAAGAACTGGATCAGTTGCCGGCAACTTATGTTGAACAGAAGGACGAAGCAGCAACATTAGAGATTCAGCTGTTGGATGAGCTGCTAAATTTGGAGCTAACGCTAAGCTATACTATCTTTGAGCAGCAGCCGGTTGTGACTCGATCGGTTAAGGTAATTAATCGGGGAGAGCAAAAGCTTCATCTGGAGCAGATAATGAGTATGAGTTTGGATTTACTAGATAGTAATTATGAGCTGCTGCAGCTTTCAGGGGCTTGGGGAAGAGAACGACATTTGCAGTTTAGAAAACTGGTACCAGGGATTCAAAGTATCGAGAGTACTCGGGGATCTTCTAGTCACTATCAAAATCCTTTTATTGCATTAAAGCGACCTGATTGTACTGAGCAAATGGGGGAGGCAATTGGCTTCAGTTTAGTCTATTCGGGAAATTTTCTTGCCCAGGTAGAAGTAGATACTTACAATGTTTCGCGGGTTTCATTGGGAATTAATCCTTTCAATTTTGATTGGGTGCTGGAGTCGGGAGAGGGCTTTCAATCGCCAGAAGTGGTGATGACCTATAGCAGCAAAGGCTTGAATGGAATGAGTCAAAGCTACCATTGGTTGTATCGTAAACGGTTGGCTCGTGGCCAGTGGCGTGATCAGGAGCGCCCAATTTTGATTAATAATTGGGAAGCAACGGGCATGGATTTTACTGAGGAGAAATTGATTGATTTTGCTAAGACTGCTTTCGAGGATGGCGTAGAATTGTTCGTGTTGGATGATGGTTGGTTTGGCGGCCGCCGACACGAGCGTGCTGGCTTAGGGGATTGGTTTGCTAACGAGGAGCTTTTGCCTAACGGGATAGCTGGTCTGGCAGAACAAATCAATCAGATTGGTTTGTCCTTTGGTTTGTGGTTTGAGCCTGAGATGGTTAATGAGGATAGTGAACTTTATAGAAGGCATCCTGACTGGATCATCAAAGTACCTGACCGCACAGTTTCTCATGGCCGCCATCAGTATGTCTTAGATTTTAGTCGAGAAGAAGTAGTTGAAAAAATTTATCAAATGGTTGCGAAGGTATTAGGGGAAGCAAAGATCAGCTATGTTAAATGGGACATGAATCGTTGCATCACGGAAGCTTACTCGGAAAAATTACCGGCCGAACGCCAAGGGGAGTTATTCCACCGCTATATACTGGGAGTATATGCGCTGTATGAACGATTGACTTCAGATTTTCCGCATATTCTGTTTGAATTTTGTGCTTCAGGAGGCGGTCGCTTTGATCCAGGGATGCTTTACTATTCTCCTCAAGGCTGGACGAGTGATGATACAGATGCGGTTGAGCGATTGAAAATTCAATACGGTACGTCATTGGTTTATCCATTAAGTTCGATGGGGGCACACGTTTCGGCAGTGCCAAATGAACAGTCTTTCCGGGAAGTATCGATGGAAACACGAGGGAATGTAGCGGCTTTTGGTTCGTTTGGTTACGAATTGGATTTGAATCAGCTGACGGAAGCGGATCGGGAAATTGTCAGGCAGCAAATCTGTTTTATTAAGGATTACCGTAAAATCATTCACCAAGGAGACTTTTATCGGTTGGTTAGTCCCTTCGAGGGAAATTATTGTGCTTGGATGGTGGTGTCAGCTGATAAGAAAACTAGTATCTTGGGATACTATAAGATTTTAAATGAAGTCAATGGACCGTTCTCGCGTTTGCAGCTGAAGGGCTTAGTCCCAACAGTTGAATATACTAACGTTCAAACAGGAAAGACTTATTTCGGTGATGAGTTAATGAATGTTGGTTTTGTAACTAGCGATACGTCGTGTGGGCAGGTCATTGATGGACGAAAAACTTCCCATGATTTTGATTCTAGAATAATCGTGCTGCAGGCAAAATAGCAGGAGGACTAACGAAAACAACAAAAAAGCTGCTTCAATTTATCTAACTAGGTGAATTGAAGCAGTTTTTTTGCTAATTACTCATGGTCGACGAGGAAAGAAGAATGTTCAAATAATTTTTGTCTTTCCTGTTCACTTTTGCGATATTGGGAGGGAGTCTTGCCGAATTTTCTTTTAAAAGCTTTGGCAAAGACCAATGGATCTTTATACCCACTGTATTCTGAAACATCCTCAATCCGTAATTGACTGATCCCTAATAATTCAGCGGCCCTTGTTAAACGATACTCAGTGATGTATTGCTGCAGGGTAGTCTGCATTTCACTTTTAAAGATTGTTGAAAGGTAGCTTCGATTTAAGGATAAGGCTTCAGCCAAATTTTTGACTGTTAAGTCAGTTGCGTAATTTGATTTAATATAGTCAATCGCGTACTGGACATGTGGGTTAACGGACTTGTTGACAGCAACGGTGCTGGTATTAGACTGCTGCAGCAAAGAGAGAAATTTGTAAAGCAATGAAGAAAGCATTAACTCTGATTGAACCGAAGTGTCTTCAAAAGAAAAAGTCGTTTCAATGATAGCGACTAATTGTTCCATCTGATCAATTTTAAAAATGGGGTGCTTGGCATCTAATCCTAAGCCTTCTAAATAAAAGGTTGCCATTTCACCAGAAAAGGCCATCCAATAGTAACTCCAGGGAGATTCTCTGTCGGCTTGGTAAAAGGTTCGCTTATCTGGTGGAATCAAAAAGCCTTGTCCTTCTTTTACAGGATAAACCTGTCCATCCACATGATAACTCCCGTTCCCGCTGGTTACAATATGCACAATATGGTTTGGCCTGACTGCTGGTCCAAAGCTGTGCAACGCACCACAAATCGCTTTTCCAGTGTACA
The DNA here is from genome assembly GCF_050498925.1 of Enterococcus sp. AZ163. Lineage (NCBI taxonomy): Bacteria > Bacillati > Bacillota > Bacilli > Lactobacillales > Enterococcaceae > Enterococcus > Enterococcus sp. AZ163. The sequence goes on along the minus strand of NZ_JBIPAO010000003.1, from coordinate 96,309 downwards.
AAAGGCGTAAATCTTTTTGTGTATCAAAGGCGTAAGTCTTAACAAACGTTTTCTCCATTATTTTCCACCTAACATTCTGACTGTATTTAATCACATTATACTCTGTGGTATCCGCTTTCATCAACCTATAATAGATTTATAGGTAAGCGCATACCGAAATGAAGGGAGAAATGATTAATGAAAGTACCATTTAGAGAGAAATACGCATTCGGTTTAGGTGCGTTGGGTAAAGATGCTATTATCTGCTTTGTCGGTACCTTTTTAGCCTATTATTTTACAGATGTTTTGTACTTAACACCTGCATTTGTAGGGGCTTTGTTTTTTGGAGCACGCATTTGGGATGCGATTAATGATCCTGTGATGGGCATGATTATCGATAATACTCGAACGAAGCATGGGAAATTTCGAATTTGGCTGGTGATAGGAACCATATTAAATGCCATTGTATTTGTTTTACTTTTTTCGACGTTTGGTTTAACTGGAAACAGCCTGTATATCTACGCCACCATCATGTATGTACTATTTGGGATGACCTATACGATAATGGATGTTCCTTATTGGTCATGGCTGCCTAATTTGACAAATGACCCACAGGAACGGGAGAAGGTTTCAGTTATTCCGAGAATTTTTGCCAGCTTGGCTGGTTTACTAGTGGGAACATTCGGTCTCCAAATAGTAAATAAACTAGGTGGCGGAAATCAGCTTCAAGGATTTCAAATGATTGCAGTAATTATTGCGGTGATCTTTATTGTATTAATTGGGATTACTGTAACCAATGTTCCTGAAGCGGCTACACTTGATCAAAAAAATGCACCTAAAATCACCATAAAGACGGCGGTAAATGTCATTAAGAAAAATGATCAGCTGTTGGCTTTTATCGGTTTTCTGCTGACCTTTAATTTATCAATGCAGATTTTGAATGGATTCATGATTTATTATTTTAAATATGTCGCAGGCAGTGAACGCTTATTTTCACTTTTCTTCTTTACGATTTTTGCAGAGATGCTGGGATTAATGCTTTTTCCTAAAATTAGTCGAAAAATCAGTAGGGAAAAAACTTACATTCTTGCTTGTGCCCTACCTGTGGCAGGATTGACTCTTTTGCTGGTGTCTGGGTTTATTGCACCGACAAATGTGATTTTGGCGATGGCTTCTGGTTTAATCTTGAAATTTGGTTCAGGCCTTTCATTGGGCGTAACGACTGTTTCAATTGCAGACTGCATTGATTATGGTGAAATTAAATTTGGTACCCGGAATGAAAGCATTATTTGTTCCGCACAAACCTTTTTAATGAAATCTGCGCAAGCAGTTGCTGGTTTACTGACTGGGGTTGGGTTATCAATTGTTGGGTATGTTCCGAATGTAGCACAATCGGCTACGGCAATTTGGGGTATTCGGATCTTGACTTGTATCATTCCAATTGTGTTTGTGATTATCAGTTATGTTGTGTACCGCAAGTTCTATAAGTTAAAAGGAACTCGACTGATTAATCTGTCCAAACAGGTTTTAGATATTCATACTGAAAAGGAGAGTAAGGCTGAAGCACAGCTTTACAGTGATCTTCCTAATGAAGCATAGTTTAGTCAATCGAGCTCTTGCAACGATAGCTGGCGTGATGATTATTTCACTGGGCATTGCCTGGATGCGGTTCAGCAGCTTTGGAACAGACCCGTTTGTAACAATGAATATCGGTATTGCTCAGTTTTTAGCTCTGCCTTTTGGCACCGTTCAAATGGTAATGAATTTGCTATTTCTACTCTTTATGCTGCGCTTCAGCAAGCGGTCTATTCATTTGGGCACAGCACTGGGAATTTTCTTAGTGGGCTATTTGTCGGACTTTGTCCTGTCCCTGCTTACTTTACTGCCGCTTAATATCTATATTCGAGTACTAGCAATGTGTATCGGCTTATTGTGCTGCACATTAGGAGTAGCCATTTACATGCGGGCCGATTTGGGGATTTCCCCCTATGATGCAGCGGCAAAGATTATTGAAGAACAGAGCAAGACCAAATTAAAATATCGGGAAATAAGGGTCTTAACCGATTTAGGGTGTGTATGCGTCGGTTTTCTGTTAGGAGCTCCGATAGGTATGGGGACAGTGTTGACTGCATTTTTTACCGGACCATTAATTAACTTCTTTGGTGAAAAAATTGAACAAATTACTTCAGCTAAAAAGAGCGTACCCGTTACTGAAATAAACAAATAGGCGCTGACATAAGTAGTCTCAAAAAAAAGAAAATGGGCAGGTCTCTAAAAATCTTTAGTGGATTTTAGAGACGTGTCTATTTTCTATGAAAGAAATTCTTTTGTTTGTTCCGCAGTAGACAATTTCATCCTATTGAGAGCCAATAATCATTGGATATTCTTTAACCCATATGAACGGAATCTTCGAATAACTGTTAGGTTTGCTGCAAAAAGTGATACAAAATTGATGGATAGTTATCTTTTCTATGCGTTCAAAAGACGAACAGCTCTGCTCTTTCGCGTGCACTAAGGCGAAGCGACGGATGAGCTACTCGATTTCTTCTTAGTTTCCACTGGGAGACAAAGGAATGACATTCGACCCATAGTAGTCTTCTCTGATAGTCGCTTTAAACTTCGTTAAAAAGCCTTCATCAATCCCAAGTAGAGATTCTAAAAAGGGAAGTTCGATGTTATATTTGTCTAAAAAATCATTCAGTACTAGCAGATGATTTTCAAATACAAAATTGAGAAGCGCACGTATTTTACCCGGTTTAACGACAGGAATATCTTCATCCAAAGGTTCTTTTTGTCTCATTTTGTATTTATTAAGTGATGCGTAAAAGTACCTGTTTTCTTCATAACTTAGGAGCCCCAATTTGTAGGCTCTGTATTCCAAAGCGATGATAGAAACCATATATTTCATTTTCATCTCGACATAAGAATATGGATTCGATTTCTTTTTAATTTGTTTAAAATCTTTTACAAATTCTTCTTCTGGTATTAAGAAATAAGAAGCAAAATCATTGGCCTCTTTTTCAATGACCTTATGTTCATCTTTGGAAAGACTATCCATGTCAATTAATCTATGCATCAAAAGATGACCTAATTCGTGTGCCAAATCAAAATTTCTTCGTACAGATGATTTCTTTATATTTCCTAAAATAATAAAGGGACGTTCTTCTTTCGTCCACGTACTATATGCATCAATATGAGATCCCATATTCTTTTCAAGAATTGAAATTCCAGACATTTCTAACTTATACAATAGATCTCTATTATTTTGTATATCCAAAGTGCTTCTCGCGTTTTCTGCAAGGTGTTGCAAAATACTCTTTTTATCAGTAACTTTAGAATCGCCATTATAATAAAGTTTTTCTGAAGCTTCTCTCAGAGAATAAATAGAACTTTGAGGTGCATCTACACTAAATTCAAACTCAAAAATGAAATGACTAACAAAGTCTAAATAGGTTGTTTCCATCTTCGCTTTTTTTCTAGATTCTCGATCTTCTGCTCGATAAGCGATATGTTCAATAGTACTTATATTCTTTGTGAAAGGTTTTGAATAGAAAAATTGAGGTTTAACAGAAAAAATTCTCTTGAATTCATTTACGATTTCAAATTTAGGCACAGTATACTGATTTTCATATTGCCATATGGCTTGTTCACTGACATTAACTAATTCAGCAAGATCTTTTCTGGAGAGACCCTTCAATTCTCGAACATTTTGTAATTGCTCTCCGAAAAACATGATTAACACATCCTTATTTAGGTTTTACTATTCTTTCTTTTCCTCATCTTCTGCTGCAACAGAAAGGCCAAAAGCATTTGGTTCTCCGGAAAAGATCGTTTGATCTGTTGTTTTTTCTTCCCTGATTGGTGCTACATCATCAAACGTAATTTCATATGGGCTGGTCGTAATATAGCTAGTTAAGTCTGCTACTGGAATCAAACTCATTGTTTCGCTATTAGGCATCATCAGATTAATAGAGTCAATAATTTTTGTCTCATCGTTGATTTCATAAGTGACAATGTAAAAACGGGAATATTTATGCTCAACATTTAGAGAACGGCCTTCTAAGACTGCCTTTACTTCCTCAGGATCACTTAACTCTAATTCAATTTGTTCTGGCCTTTTGATAAATGTAAGACCGGATTCTTTGAATGCGGGTAGATTGATATCTGATAGGTCTACAAGATAATTTTTTTCCTTTTTGATGTCTCCGTCAAATGATTGTTGGATTCTGCGAGAATTTTTTACAATCAACATAAAGTTTTCTGATTCTTCACTTAAAGTAAATTGTAAATACTCCCAAGTATAGCCAGCTTTTTCAATTGTAAAATCAATACCAGCTTTTTGTCCAACTTTAGATACTTGATCATCAATGTGATTTCCTTTAGTCCAAGCGTAGGCACCACTAACATTCATTTTGGCTATTTTTTCTTTACGTTCGTCAAGGTATTGCAGATACCCTTTTAGCGTACCATCGACAATAGCTTGATAAATCACTTCACTTAGTTCAAATTTTTTCATAATTACCTCCAGTACTTTTAAGTCATATAGGTATTATACATCAATTTAAAAAGCAGAAACATTTTTTTTCGACTTTTTTTAAAGTAGAACTAATTCATTAAGTACATTGCTATATTTTCGAACAAAAAGAGATATCGAAACGAAAGCAATCTTTTTTAAAACGATTTTGAATTTTAAAACCCTTGTCGGAATTCTGGCGGGTAACTTTGTCAATTGCTATGTTTTTACTCGTTTCATCGAGTGTCAAAACACCGTTAAATCAACATTCTAACATCAAATGATATATGTGATTTATTCGAAATGGGTCAAAAACTCGTCCAAATGATGATATTCCCAGCCATTATTTTTTGTATAGATATTAAGTAAAAGTGAACCAAGAAAATTCCTATGACTTAGCAATCCTTTATAAATACCTTAAAAAAAGGAAAAAAATAAGATAAGATCATGAGAAAAGATCGTTAAATAGTGAGAAAGTATTCATTTAAGCGGCGTCTTTAGGTAAAATGAAATAAAGCTTCAGCTTTTAGCGAAAAAAAGGAATGAACGGTTTCTAAATGCAAAAAGGAGATTGAACTGTGAGAAAATGGAATAAGAAATTTTATCGCGATAAATATTTTTGGATAGGCTTACTCTGTATTACTCTAGCAGTAGTTTCCTATACTTATTTTAAGCAGCCTTTTCATTCAACCACGAGTACAAAAGACATAGAATCTTCAGAATTAGATGAACAGGTGAACGAAAAGATTGGTTCGGTTAGTGAGTTACGAGAGGCGTTTGAAGCTATTCAGGTTGGCAAAGAGGAAACAGGGGAAGGTGGAAGCACAAGGAAGCAGGTCAATTCTTCTCTAGGTTCTCCCAATATGAAGATGGAAGATTATTTGGAAGGCGAAAAGGTACTTACGTATACTTGGCAGAATTTTTCTTGGGAATCACCTATGCCTATGCTCAGTGTAAGTTACAAGAATGATAAGGTCGTCAATAAAAATTTATACTTTAGTAATGAAAAAATGAAAGATCAAATGTTCAATCAAGCGGATTTTGATGCTTTGCAGTTAATGGACACGTATACTCGAGAGGATTTGGTTGAAATTTTCGGCTATCCCGACATGGAATCAGTTGCGCAATCTGAAATGGGTGTGTATGAGTACTATAACTGGTTTCGTTCAAATGGCATCTACAGCATTAATTTGCAAGATGATCAATTGAAGGAAAAGAGACACAATACAGACTGATGACAAAATTATTAGTTGATGTCTGGAAAAATGCTGTTTCAACAGTAGTGGAGTTCCTCTTTGATAGGACAATTAAATGAAATAAAGATTTTTGAACAAACAGACAAAACTCTGCTTTTTTCAATTTATTGACGTTAAAGTGATCAATAAGAGCAGCAAGCCCAACGTGATATATTACCCGTAACTAGGACAAAGAAATAATTAAGTCTTAGCTACGGGTATTTACTGTGGGGAATTGAAAAAATGCACCGCACGGCAGAGAAAAAAGTCCGAATTGTTGAACTGCATCTGAACAGTGAACTTAGCCAAATCTAAGCAGCCTAGCAATAGTTCATTTACGTTATTCATGTATACTTCCCGAACAGTACTATCAATAGTAAGTATTGTCTTAGTGCATTCTCCCAGTATCTTCACATTCCAAAATTATTTTTTTCTCATGTACCAGTAGAGATATTCAAATTTAAAAAATAGCTTTAAAAGCAATTAAGCAGAAGACTTTTCAAGTCGCAACCCTCTTGAGAAGTAGTTGCCGTCTATAACCCTACTTAGTATAGATTATTGCTCATTTTCAAAAAGTTCTAGAAGCTGTATTTATTTAAAACTAGTGCGGTCATTTCTTCAATGGATTCTTCACAAACATTTTCTAACCAAAGCTTTACCACAGCTGTTATTCCTGTTCTAAAAAAAATCGAATTATATTTTAGGAAATCATTGTGTCGCTCGCCTGTTTTTTCGTCGTGCTCTTTAAAAAGCAGTCCTTTGGTTGGATTAATTTTAAAATAAGCTTGGTAAATTTTCGGATTTTTTTTAACGTCTGCAAACAATTCAAAAAATGCTTGCTTTAGTCCTACACTATCACCTGCTAAGTTGACCATGTAAAGGTATTTATCTTCTATTTCAGTAGTTATTTTTTCACTCAAATCATAAATGTCTATAAAATGAGCATAAAATGTAGAGCGGTTTATCTCCGCTAATTTACATAATTGAGCAACTTTAATTTCGTGTAACTCCTTGGTTTGAAGCAACAAAATAAAATTTTTTTTAATTCTCTTTACTGCGGATTCTCGACACATATTCTTCACCTCGTGTACCAACACTTTACCCAATTCTGTTGATTGTATCGTCTTTTTTTCAGGAGTAAGATAAATACATAACAAATTAAGGGGTGCTTATTATGAATAATTTAAATGACAAAATCGCAAACACTGTATCTTCAACCAACAAAAATATAGCCGACAAGCTTATGTCTACTAATGACAAAATTGCGGATACTGTTATCGCTAGTCACAATAAAATAGCTGATAAATTTGTAGATACTTTTTTGAAAAAAGAGAATGAATCCACAGAAGATGCTCAAAAACGATTAAAAGAAGAAAATATCAAAAGAAAAAAAGTGCAATCGGAAAAGAAAATAACACATAAAAGCAAATAGTTATCCAACACTAGAGATGACAAAATTGAGCATATTTTGGGTAGTCATTTAAGCTTTTCTACTAAGATGATTTTAAATTTCCTGTTCGGAAATTGAAATCATCTTTTTACTTGTGTCACCGCTTCTTTGGCAATTATACTTCTAGTTTATTCGTAGATGTTTCCTGCTGCGAAAGGTATTCTTTAGCTTCCTTGTTAACAGTTTTTAGATCACAGCCTTGTTGTTTAGCAGCGAAAACACAGCCGCAGTAGCATTGACGGTAAACGTCGTATTCTTTGCACAGCTCGATAGACCGCTGATAGCCAGAATTTTTTTTGAAATCACTTGGCAAGTAATTGGTATCGTAGATTTTTTGGATATCCATTCCGATCTGATTAATCAGCTGACTATTTTTCTTTGGAGAAATCGTCAAGGCACTGCCAAAATAATCATAGCCCCGTTCGAGTGCTTCTTTGGCGGCTAAATCTAAGCGCATGTTAAAGCAGGCGGTGCAACGTTTCCCACCTTCTTTTTCTTCGGCTAACTGATTTTCTTGAACCATTTGAATAAAGGCGTTGGGTTTGTATTCATCGACGATTAAATCAACCTGTTGGCCGGTAGCTTTATTAAAGTCATCAATAAACTTTTTCTGGACCAGCATCCTTCTTTGATATTCGCTGGCAGGATGGATGTTGGAGTTTGAAAAGAAGATTGTCACATCGGCATATTGGGTCAAAAATTCTAAGGTATAGGTGCTGCAGGGTGCACAGCAGGAATGAATTAGAATTTTGGGACGAGCATGTTGCTGCTGCCAGACACTAATCATTTTTTGTAATACTCGGTCATAGTTTATTTTTTGGTTTTTCATGTTATCAACAATTTCGTTAGCGTTAATAGGGCTCATCGTTTCACTTCCTCGTTGATGATTATAAAGTAAATTGGATAATTTAGAAAGAGAGAATTTCTGTTAACTTCGGACCTAAGACAGATAGTTAATTTGTGAAAAAAAACGTATATTGTTTGTGAGAATGAAAGGAGTTTTGGCATGAAAAAGTTTACATTAATCGGGATGTTGATGGGAGTTTTTTACTAGCTAGGTGCTCTACAGCAACTAAAGAAGTGAAAAAAGAAATAGATAAGCAGATGGATATTGGTACTGGTGAGGTACAGTTGTTAACAAATGAAATTTCGCCTGAGAACAACATTATCGGGTTCATGGTGACTGATTTTGATGAAGAGAAAACAACTTTTGTCTATGTTGCCAATCAGCAGGTACTGGCTGATTCATTAAAGAATAATCAAGAGTATTCTATTGGCATAGAGAGATTAGAAGATGCACATTCCACAGATTATAAATCAAAAGTACAGTTTTACCAAACCGAGGACGACACTGAAAACAACGAAAATGTGACTTTGTTTAAACAAGTAAGATGTACAGTGAAATAAAAAGAGAGCTGAGGAGAAATCTTATAATGGATTTCTCCTCAGCTTTTTTACCTCAACTCAATGACTTCTTCAGAATCCTTATCAAAGAAGTGGCTCTTATTCAGGTTAAAGGCCAAATCGATCATTTTACCTGGTTGATGGAAGTCGCGAGCATCGACCCGGGAAATGAACTCGGTATCGCCCACCCGGGAGTAAAGCATGGTTTCAGCACCCAGCAATTCAGAAACTACGATTTCGGCTTTTACTGTTGCATCTGGTGTGGTATCAATAGCGATTTGTTCGGTATGAATGTCTTCAGGACGAATACCAAAGATCAGCTCTTTGTCTTCGTAACCTTTTTCTATCAGGCGTTTGTTTTTGCCTTCAGGAATTTTCAAAGTCAGTCCTTGATTATCAGTAATGATGCCTTTAGACAGAATTACATTGAAAAAGTTCATAGCTGGTGAGCCGATAAAGCCTGCTACGAAAACATTTCTAGGCGAATTATAGACTTCAATTGGTGAGCCGATTTGTTGGATGAAGCCATCTTTCATAATCACGATGCGATCGGCCATGGTCATGGCTTCAGTTTGATCGTGAGTTACGTAAATCGTGGTCGTTTTTAAGCGACGGTGCAGCTTAGCAATTTCTGCCCGCATGGCTACCCGCAGTTTAGCATCTAAATTGGACAAGGGTTCATCCATTAAGAAAATCTGCGCGTCCCGAACGATTGCCCGTCCCAAGGCCACCCGTTGTCTTTGTCCCCCAGATAGAGCGGCTGGTTTTCGATCCAAGTATTCGGTTAAACCTAGAATTTCTGCCGCATTGTCCACCCGCGATTTTATTTCCTCTTTATTGATTTTCCGCAGCTTCAGGCCAAAAGCCATATTGTCGAATACTGTCATATGAGGATACAAAGCATAATTCTGGAAAACCATAGCGATGTCGCGGTCTTTAGGTGCTACGTCGTTCATCAATTTTCCGTCAATTAAAAATTCACCTTCTGAGATATCTTCTAGTCCTGCGATCATTCGCAGAGTAGTGGATTTTCCGCAGCCGGAAGGACCGACAAAGACGATAAATTCCTGATCTTTTACAGCTAGATTAAAATCAGTGACGGAATATGTTGCGTTGTTGTCGTATTGTTTATAAATATTTTTTAAAGCCATTTCAACCATTGGTGGTTCCTCCTTTTATTTACCCTTCGACGATTCTTTTCCAAATTTTTCCAAACTCCAGTCAGAGCTTGGTGGGATATCGCTTTCATTTAATTATGAAGCAAAATCTTCTTTGTTTGAAAAAGCCTGCAAAAGCAGCTACCTACTTTTTATCACAATTGCTTTCGATCAAAAATAGCTTTTAGAGCTTTCCTTTAATTTGTTGCGACATACCTTAAATTTGTTCATTACTTCTGCTGATGGAAAGCGATATCATTGTTTTCGAAAGGAGTTGAAGGAATGCAGAAAAAAAAGAAAGCTGGATTTTGGCAGAATATATGGCGGTATAAAGCCTTGATCTTAATGGCTTTGCCGGGGTTCATCTGGTTTATATTCTTCTTTTATATACCAGTCTTTGCCAATGTGGTGGCCTTTAAGAATTTTCACATTTCACCGAATGGGTTTATTGACAGCCTGATGACCAGTGAATGGGTAGGCTTTGATAATTTCAAATTCTTGTTTGCTTCACAGGATGCTTGGTTAATTACCCGAAACACACTGTTATACAACATTGTTTTCTTGGCATTTAATTTGTTCTTCGCAATCGCTTTTGCGATTATTATGAGTGAACTGCGCAATAAGAAATTTGTAAAGGTTTATCATACAATGTCTCTTTTGCCGTATTTCTTATCTTGGGTAGTTATCGGGTATTTCGTTTATGCTTTCTTGAGTCCAGATAAAGGGATTATCAATCATTGGCTGACCAATGCCGGAAAAACCCCGATTAACTGGTACAGCGATCCAACGTGGTGGCCGCTGATTTTTGTTATCATGAATGTTTGGAAAAGTCTGGGCTACAATAGTATTATCTACTATGCTTCCGTGATGGGAATTGATCCGACGTATTATGAAGCAGCGATGGTGGATGGTGCCAGCAAGTGGCAGCAGATTAAAAACGTGACTATTCCGCAAATTGTACCGATGATGCTGGTGCTTTTAATCATGAACATCGGCGGGATCTTCCGAGCTGACTTCGGTATGTTCTACAATGTACCCCGTAATTCTGGTGCGTTGTATCAAGTAACCTCTGTTTTAGATACTTACATCTATAATGGGTTGACCTCAACGGGAGATATCGGAATGTCGTCGGCAGCCGGCTTGTATCAGTCAGTCGTCGGAGCTGCATTATTATTAATTGCTAATTTTGTTGTTAGAAAAATCGAACCGGATTCAGCACTATTCTAAGGAGGAATTCAATGAAAAAGAGAAAAGTAAACAAAGTTGAAGTTCGTTCCTTTAATCCGACGGTCAATTTAATTTTCAATATAGTGATTGCCTTGTTTGCGATTTCTTGTGTATTGCCATTCATCTTTGTCATCATGATTTCGTTAACTCAGGAAGCATCGCTGGCGGAAATGGGGTATCGCTTTTGGCCAAAAGAATTTTCAACGGCAGCCTACAGTTACATTTTTGCGGGGGAAATGAGCAAGAAAATTTTTCAGGCCTTTGGAGTAACGATTTTTGTTACGGTTTTAGGAACATTAGTAAATGCGTCGATGACCTCGTTGTATGCTTACGTTATCTCACGGTCCAATTTTCCGTTTCGCCGTTTCTTTACCATTTTTGCTCTAGTAACTATGCTGTTCACACCTGGGATGGTTGCCAATTATTTAGTGGTTAAGAATCTGTTAGGTCTGAATGACACGATTTGGGCGTTGATTCTGCCATTGGCCTTAGGTCCGTTCAATATTCTGGTAATGCGTTCTTTCTTTAAAAAGACAGTACCAGACAGTATTATTGAGTCTGCTCGTATTGATGGTGCCAGTGAAATGCGTATTTTTAGGAGCATTGTTTTACCGTTGGCGGTTCCGGGCATTGCGACAATTAGTTTGTTCGCGGCTTTAGGATATTGGAATGACTGGTTGAATGCCTTGCTGTATATTCAAAGAGATAATTTGGTTCCATTGCAATATTTACTAATGAAGATTCAAAATAATTTGGACTTTCTGGCAAGAAATGCCGGCTTAGGTGCACAGATTCAAGGTGGCTTGGCAGCCCTGCCGAGTGAGTCTGCTCGGATGGCGATTGTGGTGGTATCAACCTTGCCGATTGCTTTAACGTATCCATTCTTCCAACGTTATTTCGTTGGAGGCTTAACTATTGGCGGTGTCAAAGAATAAACGAATAGAAAGAAGTGGAATGATGAAAGCGTGGAAAAAAGTACTAGGGATAGCAGCAATTGCTTTAGCAACAGTCGGTTTGGCTGCTTGCGGCGGATCAGATGACTCAAAGGGAGCTGGCGGTGGTGATTCCAAAACCTTGTTAATGTATCAAGTGGGGGATAAGCCGGATAACTATGATGAATTAATGAAGATTGCCAACAAGCAAATCAAGGATAAGATTGGTGTAACCATCGACCTGCAATATATCAGCTGGGGAGACTGGGACAAGAAAATGCCAACGATTATTAACTCAGGAGAAAGCTACGATATCGCTTTTGCTTATCAATATGTAGCCAATGCGCAAAAAGGTGCTTTCGCCGATTTAACTGAACTTTCACAAACGCATGCTAAGGAATACATGGATCAACTGCCCGAAATGTACAAAAAGGGAAACGAAGTCGATGGCAAATTGTATGCGATTCCGGTATACGGCAATACTTGGGCACAGCAGGTGTTAACCTTTAATGATCAATTCGTGAAAAAATACAATTTAGATATCAGTAAAGTTGATGGTTCTTATGAATCTGCTACCGAAGTATTGAAGCAGTTTCATGAAAAGGAACCAAACATTGCTGCTTTTGCAATTGGTCAAAACTTTAAAGCTTCCGGCAACTTTGATTTTCCATTAGGCAAGGATTATCCTTTTGCGGTGAAATTGGATGCCAATGGTTCACCGAAAATTGTGAACCAGTACGAAGATCCTGAATTCCAGAACAATTTGAAGGTCCTACATCAGTGGTACAAAGCTGGTTTGATTCCTTCAGATGCGGCTACGGATACACAAGCTTATCCATTAGAAGGCAACACATGGTTTGCCCGTGAAGAAACTCAAGGGCCATTGGATTATGGTGATACGATCTTGTCACAGGCTGCTGGTCAATCATTGACTTCTCGTCCCTTAACTTCTCAATTGAAGACTACGGCTCAGGCACAAATGGCAAACTTTGTTGTTTCCAATACTTCGAAAAACAAAGAAAAAGCGGTAGAATTCTTGAATCTGTTAAACACAGATCCTGATTTGTTAAACGGCTTGGTTTGGGGAGTGGAAGGTGAAGCTTGGGAAAAAGTTGGCGATAAAAAGATCAAATTACTGGACGGTTACAAACCAAAAGCGCACATGGATGCTTGGAACACGGGTAACAACATGCTGCTTTATACTTCTGAAACTGTGACAGATGAAATGATTCAAAAACGTGATCAAAGTATTGAAACAGCAGAGACTTCGCCAATTCTAGGCTTCAACGTGAAAACGGACAGCTTCAAAACAGAATTGACCAATATTATGAATGTGATGAATCGTTACGCAGCGAATTTGAATACTGGTTCAATTGACCCTGAAGAAAATCTGCCAAAATTAATTGAAGAATTAAAAACTGCAGGCTGGGACAAAGCTCAAAAAGAAATGCAGGCACAACTGGATCAATATATGGAAGAAAGCAACTAAGGAATACTTAGGCTGTAATAGAAATAGGATGAATTAGAAAAACGTGCTTGGTTCCAAGAGGGTACTTGAACTCTTGGGCCAAGTGGTAAGTTCCTAGCTTAAAGGCTTCTGTCATGGTCGCTGTTCTTAATTGGAATTCGTGGTAGTATATGACAAGTGTTTAAACCTTAGTTTATAACAGCCTTGTGAACTAAGGCTTGAACATTTTCAAAAAAATGATGAGGTGAAGGTTATGGCAAGCAGCGGGGTTCAAAGACTGTTCTATGTGATATGGACCATTATCAAATTAAATCTTTTTTTCCTTTTATTTTCACTAATGGGGGGACTGGTTTTAGGCATCGGACCGGCATTTCAAACGATGAATGATTTGCTGACAGAGCAAGGAATGAACTATCAAGAAATTACCTTTAAGCGCTTTTTAACCGGCTGGAAGTCGAACTTTAAGCGAGGAAATCTACACTTTGGATTGTTTGCAGTACTTACTTTGGTGTTAGTCTATAATCTCTATTTGGCGGCGCAAATTCAAGGCTTGCTTTGGCTGATTATTGCTGTCTTATTGTTCTTTGTGCTGCTTTTAGTGACGGTGCTGTTTCTCTATATAACGTTGTACGAAACGAGCTACGAGATTTCCAACGTCAATCTGCTGAAGCTGGCTTTTATCAGTGTTTTCTTAAATTTTGGTGTTTTCTTGAAGGTGCTCTTTGGAGTGATTAGTATTTTAGCAGTCACTTGGTACTTTAAAGGTTTATTCTTGTTTGCGACCTTTGCATTGCTGATTATCTGGAGTGGTTATGCTACTAAGAGCAATCGCCAGTTAGTGGATCAGAAGTTGGCTGTCAATGGATAAGGGTGGATTCCGTTTGACTAAGAAAACTTATTTAATGAATCGATTGATGCGAGTATACAGCCTTCTGTTAGTAGGAATTATTCTATTAACGGTGGCTGCTTTGTGCGTTTTTACTGCGGATTCCAATTACAAGAAGCTGATGAGTGAAATGAACATCTTGGAGAATCGAATTCACAGTTATGCAACGGATAAGGACACCACCATGAGTTATCTTTACATGGAATTAGCTAGTTCAAATGCGGCGGTAGATAATGTGCGCAAGTATTTGAATTTGTCGCCCTCGGAGTATTTTGAATTTACCCAAAAGTATTGGGATGATTATCAGAAGGATACCCGGGTTTCTTCTACGATTAGCGGCTTTTTTACTGCTTTTCCGGATCTGGAAGAGCTATATGTCACATTGGATGGTTCAGAGAATTATTTGAAGGCTGACCGAAAAAATCACAATGGACAGAAAATGCAGGGAGAACTGCCGGAAAAAAATGGCTTTTTGATTAATCGTCCCATTGTTGATCAGTACAGCTTTCAAACCATTGGCCAGATTTATGGTGTTTTTTCAGAATCGGCGGTGCTGGGCAACTCAGCTCAGTCGTTGATGGATGAAGGAATTGATGTATTTATCGTCGATAGTGCGGATCAAGTAATGTTTTCTACTCATCATCAAGTGACGGCTGCTGAATACAAAACACTGGTGAAAGGGATCGAACGTCACAGTGCAGTTCCCAAAATAATTCACAAAAATTACTATGTGCTGGATCGGAAAACCAGTAAAGCCTACTCCTACGTTCTAGTGGCAAACAAAAACGTTCTTTGGTGGAAAAATCTAAAAACCTTCAGCTTAATAATTTTGTTGGGCTGTTTGTTGGCTAGTGTTTTATTACTGGTGCTTCACCGAACCTTCAAACGCTACTTCCGGCAGGTGGAAACGATTGTGGCTATTACTCACAGTGTAGCGGAAGGGAACTTTCAGGAAAGAATCGATCTTGCCTTGGTTCAGGATGAACTTTTTGATCTTTCCCAGGCGATTAATTTTATGATTGGCAGCTTAGATCAGTATATTAAGGAAAATTACGAACTGGAAATTAAACAGCGGGATGCTCACATGCGGGCGTTGCAATCGCAAATCAATCCACATTTTCTTTATAATACGTTGGAGTATATTCGGATGTATGCTTTGAGCAAGCAGCAAAAAGAATTAGCTGATGTAGTGTATGCTTTTTCGGCTTTGCTGCGAAATAATACAACTCAGGAAAAAACCACAACGTTGAAAAAAGAATTATCATTCTGTGAGAAGTACGTTTATCTTTATCAAATGCGATATCCCGATCGAGTAGCTTACCGGTTTACGATTGAAAAAGAATTGGAGCAGCTGGTGATTCCGAAATTTAGCCTGCAACCGTTAATAGAAAATTATTTTGTCCATGGAATTGACTATACTCGCAATGACAACGCGATTAGTGTGAAGGCCTTTTTTGAAGGGCAAGATATCGTGATTCAGGTGATCGATAATGGGAAAGGTATGGAGGACGGAGCGTTAAAGGAATTGCGGCAGAAGCTGTTCCTGCCAGAGAATCTTCAGGATTCATCGATTGGAATGCGCAATGTCTATGAGCGCTTGAAGAATTCCTTTAGCTTGGAATTTACGATGCACATTGACGCACAGTTGAACCAGGGGACTATCGTGACTATTCGGATTAAAGGGGGGAAAGCTCTTGTTGCATAAAGCAATGCTAGTAGACGATGAATATATGATTTTAGAGGGTCTGAAGCAGATTATTTCTTGGCAGGAGCTGGGCTTTGAAATTGTTGCCACAGCTCGAACGGGTCTCGAAGCGTTGGATTATTTGAGCAGGAATCCGGTAGATTTGATTGTGAGTGATATTACCATGCCGGAAATGAACGGCATTGAGATGGTTGGGGAAGCGTACAGCCGCGGCTATGAATTTGCAGCGATCTTTCTGTCTGGCTATCAGGAATTTGAATATGTCAAAGAGGGAATCCGCTTGGGTGTGAAGGACTATTTAGTGAAGCCGGTTGATCAGGAGGAATTGACCGAAATCGTCAAGAAAATTCAGCAGGAGTTAAAGGAAAAACAGCACCGTAAGGAGCAAGAGCAGCTATATAGTGAAAACAGCATCGTTCGTTGGCTCAACGATGATCTAAATGAGCATGATTTTTTTGAGCTGATGGAGAGTTTTGGCACACCAATCCAAGGACCTTTTACGGTAATTAAGATTTTAAGCGAGGCGGATCAATTGCTGGCGATTATCCAGCAATTGAAAACCAAAAACCAACGATTGATTATCACTGGAGGTCCGCAGCAGGATCAGCAAATTACCTTGATTTTTCAAGGAGATGCCGAGAAGTTGAAACGTTTTTTAGCTGATTTGAAGCGACAGTATGGTGGACGAGTTGCCTTTTACACAGGGGAGACTATTCTAGACTGGGAGAATGTATATGAAAGTTATGAGAAGGTCTTGCAGATTGAGGAATTGAATAATTTTTATCCCGATTTGCTGCCGAATCAGAAGCTGGAATTGGTAGAGAACTTAAATGAGCAGGAGTTTTCTTTTCTGGTGTTTAATAAGTCTCTGATGATCGGCGATGCGAAAACAATTCAGCAGGAATTGGATAAAATATTCGAAGAAGTTCACAGCCAACACCTGCAGCCAGAA
Organism: Enterococcus sp. AZ163; assembly: GCF_050498925.1. Classification (NCBI taxonomy): domain Bacteria; kingdom Bacillati; phylum Bacillota; class Bacilli; order Lactobacillales; family Enterococcaceae; genus Enterococcus; species Enterococcus sp. AZ163. Next base: position 79,401 of record NZ_JBIPAO010000003.1, on the reverse strand, counting down.
AATGCCCGTTATATTGCTTTCTTGTTGTTTACTGATATTTCCCGGCAGTACCCCACCGTTACTAAGGTGATTTATGAAGAGACAATCCAAAAAATTCGTCAAAGCACCACGGTCTACCAATTGAAGCAGGTATTGGAGGATGTACTGCACATGGTCAGTGAACAGCCGGTAGAAAAGCAGATTTCTGAAGCAACTCAGGAGGTGATTGAACTGGTGCGCATGGATTATACTCAGGATCTCACACTGAAGATGGTGGCCGATGAATTACATTTGAATGCTGTTTATTTAGGTCAGCTGTTCAAAAAAGAAATGCACAGCAGCTTTTCTCAATATCTCAATCAGGTACGAATTAAAAAGGCTCAACAGCTTTTACTGTACAGCAATCAGAATATCAATGAGATTGCTGATGAGATTGGCTACAACAACACCAACTATTTTTCGAAAATGTTCAAGAAGCTCAATGGGATCACTCCAAAGGAATTTCGTGAGCAATATTTTATGGATTATTCCAATGTAAACAGCGAGGAGGAAAACAAATGGCTTTAGCCGTATTTGATATTGGTGGAACTTCAGTGAAGTATGCTCGCTGGCAGTCCGATCAGCTGTCGCAAAAGGGCAGCTTTGCTACACCGGAAACTTTTGAGGAAATGGTTCTGGCTATGAAGGAGAGGCTGCAGCAAATTCCGAAGGTCACGGGGGTGGCGATCAGCTCTCCTGGAGCAGTGAATGTGGCCGCTCGTCAGATTGAAGGGGTAAGCGCACTGGGGTATTTGCATTTTCGGCCCATTTTTGATGAGCTGGAAGCTGAACTTGGTCTGCCGGTAACCATTGAAAATGATGCCAACTGTGCTGGAATTAGTGAAATGGTGCTAGGTGCTGGACAGCACGCTAAGCATGCAGTGTTTATCATAATTGGAACCGGTATTGGTGGAGCAGTGTTTATTGATCGTAAGCTTCACAAGGGGCGTCATCTCTTTGGGGGAGAATTTGGCTTGATGAAGCCGTATGGTCAAACGATACTGAGCAAATTGGGAACAGCGGTTAATACGGCTAATGCTTTTAGCCAAATTACGGAAATCCAACTAACAGGCATGGAGTTATTTGCTCGCGCAGATGCTGGCGACGAACAAGCAAAGCAATATTTAGCAGCCATGTATGATGCAATTGGCTTGACTCTCTATAATCTGCAGGTGGCGCTTGATCCGGAAATCGTTATGATTGGAGGCGGCGTTTCAACGCGGGAAGATGTGATTACGAATATTAAGGAACGCTTGTATCATTATTTAGCTGCTGAATCAGTGGAAGAAATAATGCCCGAGGTAGTTGCCTGTCAGTATCAAAATGATGCTAATTTAATCGGAGCAGCGATTCATTTTGAAGCGGTTATGAAATAGGAAAAGGCCGAAAAATCTTTGATGGGATTTTTTCGGCCGATTTTTTATTTGCTCAGCGAAAAGGGGAAGTCGCTTGTTTTGTATTCTTTAGGATGAGGTACAATGCCTAGCTGATAGTCAATTTTTCCACCAGTCATCAAATCATCGTGGGTAAAAAACAGTTGCTGGTGAGGGCGATCATTTCGTTTCGTTTGATGGATAAATTGCTGTTGTCGCTGATTTGGAGAGGTTGTAATGGTTAATTTTTCCCCCGTTGACAAAATCAGGACAGCTTTCTTGACCAATGGCATGCCAATCACATATTCACCAGTACCAGGACTAACCGGGTAAAATCCCAGCGAGTTGAAGATGTACCAGCCGGCCATGCTGCCGTTATCCTCATCGCCAGGATAACCGTCAGTATCGGAACTAAAACACTCGGTTAACAGATTTTTGATCAGGGGCTGAGCCATTTCTGGTTTGCCGACATAGCTGAACAAATAAGGATAGTGGAAGCTTGGTTGATTAGAAATCGCCAGCTGGCCAAATTCGACTGCAGCCATTTCGCTCATCTCATGAATTTCAAAACCATAACCGGCTACATCAAAATCCGGTGACTGATTACAAAGCGCAATCAATTTTTCAGTGAAGGCCGTTTGTCCTCCCATATACTGAATTAAGCCCTGGAAATCCTGATATACAGCAAAACTGCTTTGCCAAGCGCTGCCCTCTGCATAATCTCTACCCCAACGAATTGGTGAAAAGTCCTTACGAAAATGCCCTTCTGCATCTTTCGCCCGCATTAATCCGACAGCTGGATCGGAAATCTGCCGATAATTCAGCGACTGCTGAGCATAAGTTTGAGCCATTTCCTTGTCGCCTAATGTTTTTGCTACTTGGCTGATACAAAAATCACTGTAAGCATAATCCAGCGTGTGATTAACCGATTCATGATAACTGCTGGGAACATACCCGTATTTTAAATAATCCAGGGTCCCTTGGCGACCGTAATTGGCGCGTTCACTTTGAACGGTAGCCCCCTTTTCCATAGCTTTTAAAAAGCGGGGCATTAAATCCGGTCGAATATTTTTCACTGCAGCATCGGCAATTACCGCATCAATTAAAGTTCCGGGCATTAAACCACGTTCATCTGGTGACAACCATTTTGGCAAAAAGCCAGTTTCTTCGTAGCTGTTTAAAAAACCTTCCAGCATTTCCCCATATTTCTCCTGAGCAATCAAAGAAAATAAAGGATAAACCGTCTTGTAAGTATCCCAAAAACCATTGTTAGTATACAACACACCAGACTGAACTTTGCGATTAAAGGTATCATAGTGAATCTTATGACCTCTTGCATCAATCTCATAGAAGGTTTGTGGGAACAAAAAGATTCGATACAAGTTGTGATAAAAGGTTTTTGTTTGCTGCGAATCCGGGTGTTCAACCTGAATGCGATTGAAATAAGAAGTCCATTCTTGTTGACTGGTCTGCAAAAATTCAGCTAGGGATTTTTCTTTTTCTCGTTCCAGATTTAATGCAGCTTGCTCTTGGCTAATAAAAGAGGTACCTAAGTGAATCGTTTGCTGTTTAACAGAGCCGAAATCTAATTTAATAAAAGTGTCACTGTCTTTGGTAGTTTTAACAAAAGATAAAACGGGTTCAGCAAACTGAAAGGTTAAGTAAAAGGTAAAGTCTTCATCCTCACATCCGCTGAAATTAACAATACTTAACTGCAGTTCAGAATCATTTATCTGTTGAACATCTTTCATACCAGGTAATGTCAATAGAAGTCCATTTTGTTCTTGACTGAAAGTTAATTCTAAAATAGCACCATACATGCTAGGAACCAAGATGGAATCAATACCGTAGTGCAATTGATTAATTTTTAACTGATAAGGAGCAAAAACTGCTTCCTCTGGACGGTAAGAGCTTTGGGCATGGAATAAAGAAATATCTGCCAGCTCCCCGCTAAATGGTGTCATTAGCATGCGGCTGAAATCTCCCATCCAAGGACTTGGCTGATGGGTTAAGCGATAACCTTGGAAAGTTCGATCATTGGGATGGAACCACCAGCTGCCATTTTGGTCGGTCGTTTGCGGTGCAAAATAGTTCATGCCAAAGGGAACGCCAGTATATGGCAGGCAGTTGCCTTTGGAAAAACTGTGCTGGTTGGCGGTTCCATGACGGGTATCAATCGTTTTAATCATTGGTTGCATACTCCTTTGTTGAGTTTCGGGTAATTAAGGTTACGTCTACTTTGCGGCTGTCCGGCTGCTGCCCGGTTTTAATCCACGCTATTAAGGACTGACCAGCTAGGGCTCCGATTTCTTTAAAATTTTGAGAAATAGTTGTTAATGCCGGATCTACCAATGAAGCGGCTTGAATATCATCAAAGCCGATTACTGAAATCTGCTGCGGTAACTGGTAGCCGCCCTGTTTTAACACTCTCATCGCTTCAATCGCAACTAAATCGTTTTCGCAAACTAAAGCAGTGATCCCATTTTTTTCTACATACTCAAGTACGTTAGCTGGATTGGCCAGCTTTTCTTCTAAAGTAGTGTGAAAAGTCAATTGCTGCTCTTTTAGGCTGCGGATATACCCTAAATAACGCTGCCTAGTCGATTGTGGTGGATGGAGATGACCAAAAATATAAGCAATTTGAGTATGGCCTTGTTCAATTAAGTAGTCACAGGCGGCCTTGCCTCCAGCTAAGTTATCCGAAAGTACTGTTGGCAGATCCAAGTCGTGCAGCTGTTTGTCCAACACGACAATTGGAAATTGCTGGAAAGAAAGATCAAATAGCAAATCCAGATGCTGGCTTTCATCATCGGCATAATAAATCATGCCGTCAAATTCCTGGGCAATATCACTGGCTTGATGACTGGTTAGAAAGTCAAAATTCGTCATCATCACTTCAAATTGTTCCTCTTGAACCACTGGCAGCAGTCCTTCTGAAAAGTTTCCTAGAGACAGATCATTGGAAAAGGGCAGTAAAAACAAAATCCGTTTGGTTGAATTTTTTTGTGGAGACGGTTCTTTGACAAAGCTGCCTTTTCCCCGTGTTCGTTCAATCAGCCCTAATTGCTCCAACTCAGTCAAGGCCCGCTTAGACGTGATCCGGCTGACACCGTAAGTATCGGACAGTTCTTTTTCGGTAGGAACCTGACTGCCGAGAGGCAAGGTTCCATTGCTGATTTGTTCTTTAAGATCATTGAGAATCGTTTTATATAAGGGTTCCATGGTCTCCTCCTATTTGATATATCATATCACTATCTTAACATACTTTTGCTTTCTGTAAATAGTTAAACAAATATTGGTGAAAGCGTAGACAATGATCGGTTATTAGGATATAATCAATTGCGTAAATGATATATCAAATTACAAAAAGGAGACAGAATATGACCTACAAAGATATACCAAAATCCATCGTTAGCTTTATGGAACAAATTACTGAGAAATGTGGAAGTGAACATACTGATTGGGCAGAAAATTTTAATGCGGCCTTTGCTAACACTCTTCTGACAACAGTAAAACGTCAGGAGGATGGCACGACGTTTCTATTAACGGGAGATATTCCAGCGATGTGGCTGCGGGATTCAACGGCGCAGGTTCGACCTTATTTAGTAGTAGCTAAAGAAGATTCTGATTTGGCAGATATGATTGCTGGGTTGGTGAAGAAACAATTTTTTTATATAACTATTGATCCTTATGCCAATGCTTTTAACGAAACCGCGAATGGGGCGGGCCATCAAACTGACCACACAGAAATGAACGACTGGATTTGGGAAAGAAAATATGAGATTGATTCTCTTTGTTATCCCGTTCAGCTAGCTTACTTGTTATATAAAAACACAGGTAGACAGGATCAGTTTAATGCTGATTTTGTTAGAGGCATTGACAAGCTTTTGACAGTTTTTGAAACAGAACAAGATCATAATCAATCGCTGTATTCCTTTGAACGAGAGACTACTCGTCAAGAAGATACACTAGTTAACCAAGGTCGAGGAGCGGAGGTTGTTCCTACTGGTATGACTTGGTCTGGATTTAGACCAAGTGATGATGCGTGCCAATATGGCTATCTGGTTCCTTCGAATATGTTTGCAGTAGTTATACTGGGGTACTTGGAAGAATTGTTCACTGAAGTATTGAAGGATGAAGAGGTTGTTGCCCGAGCCCACAAGTTGAAAACTGAGATTCAAAGTGGCATTGAGGAATACGGCCGAACAATTAACCAAGCTGGAGAAACGATTTTTGCCTACGAAGTGGATGGTAAAGGCCATGCCACAATCATGGATGACAGCAATGTACCAAATTTAATTTCGGCTCCTTACTTAGGCTATGGTTCAATAGACGAGTCAACTTACCTTGCTACCCGTAAGACCTTATTGAGTAAGGAAAATCCTTATTTTTATGAAGGAAAGTTTGCTAAGGGGATCGGGTCCTCCCATACGCCGGAAAATTATGTTTGGCCAATTGCTTTGGCAATGGAAGGCATGACGACCAATGATAAAGGTGAAAAGGAAAGAATTTTGAATCAGCTGGTTGCAACTGACGGCGGCACTCATTTGATGCACGAAGGATTTGATGTAAATAATCCAAATCAGTATACGCGCGAATGGTTTTCGTGGGCTAATATGATGTTTTGTGAGCTGGTGATGGATTACTTTGATATACGAGTAGAAAAATAGATGAGGAGCATTTCAATGAAGAAAAAAGTATATATCATCTCGCATAGTCACTGGGATCGTGAATGGTACATGGCTTACGAGCAGCATCACATGCGTCTAGTTCAGCTGATGGACGATTTGTTGGATTTAATTGAACACGATCCAGAATTCCACAGCTTTCATTTAGATGGACAAACAATTATACTGGACGATTATTTGCAGGTACGTCCGGAAAGAAAAGCAGCAGTTCAGCGAGCAATTGCCTCTGGCAAGCTGCAAATTGGCCCCTTTTACATTTTACAGGATGATTTTTTAATCAGCTCTGAATCAAATGCGCGGAATATGCTGATTGGTATGGAGGAAAGTAAAAAGTGGGGAACACCGGTGATGCTGGGTTATTTTCCCGACACTTTTGGTAACATGGGACAAACACCGCAAATGATGAAGCAAGCCAATTTAGCTGCGGCTGCATTTGGTCGTGGGGTGAAACCGATTGGCTTTGATAACGAAGTTTTGGAGGACCGCTATACTTCACAATATTCTGAAATGAACTGGCAGGGACCAGATGGAACCGAGATTTTTGGGTTGCTGTTTGCTAACTGGTACAGCAACGGGAATGAGATTCCGGCAGAAGAGACAGCGGCGAAAGCTTTTTGGGACCAAAAATTGGCAGATGCAGAAAAATATGCTTCAACGGATCATTTACTGATGATGAACGGTGTTGATCACCAGCCGGTACAAAAAGATATATCAAAAGCAATCACATTAGCTAATAAATTGTATCCAAACTATGAATTCGTTCACTCTAGTTTTGCTGAATATTTAGAAGCTGTTCAAACAGATTTACCAGAAGAAATTGGGCAGGTAACTGGAGAATTGACCAGTCAGGAGACCGACGGCTGGTTTACTTTAGCCAATACGTCATCTGCCCGAGTTTATTTAAAGCATTGGAATACCAAAGTCAGCCGTCAGCTGGAAAATATCACGGAACCGTTGGCTTCGATGGCTTTTGAAGTTACTGGAGAGTACCCTCATGATCAGTTGGATTATGCTTGGAAAACCTTGATGCAAAACCATCCTCACGATAGCATTTGTGGATGCTCCGTGGACGAAGTACATCGAGAAATGCTGCTGCGTTTTGAGAAAGCCAATGAGGTGGGGAAATATTTGGCAGAGGAAGCAGTTGAACAATTGGTTTCAACGATTGATACTAGCGATTTTCCTGAAGGCAGTTCCCCTTTTATCGTGTTTAATACCGCCAGTGCAGCAAAAAGCGATCCTGCTCAGGTTGATCTTGAGTTGAAGCGGATTACGTTTCAAGAGCAGTATCCTTCTGATGGCTATGAAACTTTAGCGCAAGAGGCAAGGAAGCAATACCATGTCATTAATCAAACGGGTCAGACGATACCGGCTGTAATTAGTGAAGAGCGGATTCGCTTTGATTACGATTTGCCGAAGGACCGTTTCCGCATTCCGTACATGGAAAAATATGTGACTGTAACTATTGACGTGAAGGATTTACCGCCTTTCTCTTGGGAAAGCTTTAGCTTGGTTGAAGGGGCTGTAGATGCGATGGAAGGCAGCTTAATTAAAGAAGAAGGCCGTGTTTTAGAAAATGGACAGGTCAAAGTAACGATTGCTGGGGATGGCTCAATCAGCTTAACAGACAAAGAATTAGGTCGGACCGTGAATAACCTGCTGGTTTTTGAAGATGTTGGCGATATTGCTAATGAGTATATTTTCAAACAGCCGAAAAATGATCAAGCGATTTTATCGACATCCTTTGATTATCGGATAGAAGTTTTAGAAGATACGCCGTTGACTGGGAAAATTCGTTTAGTCCATGAGTTGAAGATTCCACAAGCAGCAGAGGATTTACTCGATTTGGAACAGCAAATGGTGGTTGATTTTAGAGAGCGAAAAGCACAGCGTTCAGATAAACGGATTCCATTCATTTTGACAACAGAGATAACGCTGGATAATCATAATCGGCGGGTGAATTTTGAAACGAGGGTCAATAATCAGGCAAAAGACCATCGTCTGCGGGTATTGTTCTCTACGATGATCACAGCAGACACTCACGAAGCTGACAGTATTTATGAGACGGTTGTCCGGCCAACTAAGCCATCTAAGCATTGGGAAAACCCAGCTAATCCGCAGCATCAGCATGCTTTTGTTAATCTGCATAATCAACAATATGGGCTGACGGTTTCTAACTTTGGTTTAAATGAGTATGAAATTATTGATGATACAATTGCCTTGACACTTTTACGAAGTGTCGGTGAAATGGGTGACTGGGGCTATTTCCCAACTCCTGAAGCGCAATGTTTAGGAGAGCATACCTTCAGCTTTGGGGTTGAATTGCATGGCGAACCGGCTAGTCGTTACCAAACCTATAAGCAGGCTCATAGTGCACAAGTTCCATTAACTACCCGACAAACTAATGTTCATAGTGGACTATTGAAGGCTAGGCACAATTATTTATTGCTTGAAGAAGATCGCTTTGAAGTAACGGCTCTTAAACGGCGCAAGGAAGACGAGGCCTTGATTCTTCGCGGGTATAATTTGAGTGATCAAGCGACAAACTTATTCGTAGAAAAAGCTGGTCAAGCCCCTGCCTATCAATTGAATCTATTGGAGGAGCGCTGTGGAGAATTTGAAGCAACCCTTCAGCCTTATGAAATCAAAACGCTGGAAATGAAGGAGTAAAAAGTATGTACTTTGGCGGTATCGAAGCTGGTGGAACAAAATTTGTTTGTGCCGTCAGCGATCAACAACAGAATATCATTAGAAAAGTTAGTATACCTACTACAACACCGGAAGAAACCTTAACGAAGGTTTACGCATTTTTTGATCCTTACGAATTAGCAGCGATGGGAATTGGTTCTTTCGGGCCAATTGGGATAGACCCTGCAAAAGACAATTATGGCTATATTTTAGCTACGCCTAAGCCTGGTTGGGCTGATTTTGATTTTCTTGGCAGCATTAAAAAGCATTACTCAATTCCAGTGGCTTGGACGACGGATGTCAATGCGGCAGCTTATGGTGAACTGAAGAAGGGGGCTGCTCAAGGGGAAAAAAGCTGCATCTATTTGACTGTGGGAACCGGAATTGGCGGCGGTGTGGTCGTCGATCAGCAAATCTTTTCGGGAATTGGTCATCCTGAAATGGGCCATATGCATGTTAAGCGTCATCCCGATGATAATTTCGCGGGAAGCTGTCCGTATCACAAGGATTGTCTGGAAGGCTTGGCAGCCGGACCTTCGCTAGAGGCTCGCACTGGAATCAAGGGACAGGACTTGCCGGAGGATCATCAGATTTGGGATTTGCAGGCTTATTACATTGGACAAGCATTAATGAGCTATGTATTGACTTTAGCACCGGAAAAAATTGTATTAGGTGGTGGAGTAATGAATCAAGAGCATATGCTGATGAAAATACAACAATCCTTTGTCGATCAAATGGCTGGATACATGGAAACACCAGCTGCCAGCGAGTATATTGTTCGCTGGGGATTGCCTAACGAAAGCGGAATTCTTGGCAGTCTTTTATTGGCGGAAGAAGCATCAAAATAAGAATTGGAAGCTGAGGAAAGAGCAATGCGCTTTTAGGTCAGCTTCTTTAGATAGAAGGAAACGGTTATGGAAAAAATAAAATGCACGCTGCTTGCTGAAACAAAAGTCACACAAGAAGTCCAACATCGAGTGACGAAGCTATTTGTGGAGCTAGGGTATTATTTTGTGAATGACCAGGAAAATACTTTTTGTTTGCAAATAGATTCAGAGCTGGGGATGAAGGCTAAACTTGAATCTACTCGTATTCTAGGAGGGAATCCAGCGATTCTGTTTCGAGGAGCGGTTCGAGTTATTTTGAGTCAATTAATGGAAAATAATTGGCCAGAAATACTTCAGCCTCAACTGGAAGAACGGATTGTAATGCTGGATATTGGTCGAAAATATTATCCGTTAGTCGAACTAAAACGTCTGGTTCGTAGTATGGCGTTGTTCCAGTTCACGCATTTACAGCTGCATTTTTCAGAAAATGAGGGTTTTGGTATTGAATCGCTGCGGTATCCAGAGATTGTTTCAGCAGAGCATTTAACTCAAGCTGAGATCAAGGAATTGATTGCTTATGCCAAACAATACTATTTGGAACTCATTCCAGATTTAGACTCGCCAGGACATTTGCAGCAGGTTTTGCGCCATTATCCACAGTGGCAGCTGCCCATGAAGGATAGCGAACGTGACACGAAAGCAGTAGATATTTTAAATCCGGAGGCCACAGCGTTCATTCATGCTATTTATCAGGAATTTGCAGAATTATTTTACGAAAGCCGCTATTTCCATATCGGTGCCGATGAGTTTGTCGATTTCGATCTGCTTGAAAACTATCCTGAATTGAAAAAGGCTGCCTCGAAACATTTTGGAAAATCCGCTAGCGGAATTGAGACCTTTATTTCCTATATAAATGATCTAGCTGCTTATGTAAAAGGACTTGGTTTTACAGTACGTGTCTGGAATGATGGTTTTTATAGAAGTAATCGTCAGGAACAGGTTCACTTAACTCAGGACTGTGAAATTTCTTATTGGACCCGCTGGAATCAACACATGGCACCGATCGAAAAGTATTTCGAAAAAAATTATAGCGTCATCAATCATAATGACAATTTCTTTTATTATGTTTTGGGTGAAGCGGCGGGTTACAGTTATCCTACCTACGAAAAAATTAATGCGGAATTTCAATTAACCACATTTGCTAATGGTCAACGAGTTATCAACCTGACCCAAACTAAAGGCATTGCCATTTCAGTCTGGGCAGATGTTCCTGAAGCTAAGCAATCTCGCGAAGTGATTAATGACATTTTCTGGCTGCAGGCTGCACTGAGTGAAAAAGTTTATGGTGATAAACAGAAAAAGACCGACTATCAAAAGCTGTACGATAGCTGGTCAGCATAAAGGGGGGCTTCACGAGCTTTTTTCGTGAAGCTTTTTAACTGTTTATTTGATAAATGCGGCTTTGCTCGCCCCAAGGATGGAAGCCGTCGCCAATATAGTCAAACCCCATTTTTTCATAAAGTCCGATATGATCGGTACACAGATAAAGCTTCTGATAGCCTAATTTTCGCGTGTCCTGCTTGATTTGTTCGATAAGCCACCGACTCAATTGCTTCCCGCGATGCGCTTCATCAATAAAAAGTGCACAAAGCCAAGGTGTTAAATCCATCCGACTGATAAAATCATTCGGCATTAATCCGGCACAGCCAATTATTCTCTCTCCATCTATTAAGGCATACCACATTGGCAATGCTAGTTCTGGACTAACAGCATGAGCCAAACAATTAAGGTAAACGGGGTTGCTTTCCTTAGTACCCCATTTAGCCTGTAAATAGTTTGTCAACTCATTTTTTATTTCTGGTGATTCTCGTAAGTTTAGAAGCTTCATTTTTTCACCTGCTTTTTCTTTGATATATTTATTGTAGAAGAGGCGTGATGCAATGAATAGTGATACGATGGTTCGATTTTATTTTGTATAGTGAAAAATAGTTTTTTGGCAGAATGCGTATATTAAACAGGGGAGATACTAATCAAAATTATAAAGTATATAAAAATATATACTTTTGTGATAAGATAATTATGAAATTGGAGGATACATCATGCCAATGACTGGTAAAGACCTATTGCGTTTAGCAAGAAAAAATGGTTGGCAAATGATCAGACAAAAGGTTTCCCATGTTAGATTAAAGCATTTTGAAACTGGAGAAAAGGTAACAATTGCTATTCATGCAAATAAGGATTTATCTAAAGGAACTGAGCAAACACTGCTAAAACTATTAAATCTAAACTAAAGTTTTACAAGGAGGTTTACCATGGACCAGCAAGAACTTGTTTTTGCCATGCGTATTAGTAGATTGGCCGAAGACGATTATCTCATCGATTATCCTTTTACTGGAATGACAATTGCTGCGAGCGCGGAAACGTTAACGGAAGCAGTTGGGGTGGCGAAGAGCTCGTTGGAATTTACGCTGTTTGATATTTATGAAGCCAAAGAGCCTTTTCCAGAGATGGGTGAAGAGGCTCTTTCAGAGTTAGAAAAAACGAAGGAAGATCATCAATACATTACGTTAATCGCGACTAATTTGACGGCAATTTTGAAAAGGTTCAGCGAAGAACCGGTTAAGCGTATGGTCTCCATCAAAAAATATCAGGATTTCTATCTGAACAACAATAATATCAGTATTTCTAAATATGTGCAGGAAAAAATTGATCAGGATATTCAGAAAGTATAATATTGTTTTCTTTGCATCAAATGTCCTCTTTAAAATTGGAGGGCTTTTTTGTTTGTTCCACTATAACAAAGTTTTTTAACGATTAAGCATGCGCGCTGCACTCAAGGCAAGTAGGGAGACTTGATAGTGATGAATAAAAACAGTTAAGCAAACGAAAAGCTTCAGCCGAAAGTGAAGAAAGCAGCTTGAACTAGATGGAATAAAAGTAAATAAATCGTGAGCAGCGATTGCTCGAAATTGAATAGGAAGATAAGTGGTTAATTGATGGTAATCACATAAATAAAGCGATCTAAGAGACAATCCCAGTTAAACTATACGTCAAGAAGTATATAGTTTAACTGGGGTTGTTTTACTGTTTCAATAATCATTCGGAAAATGAACCACAATGAACTTAACGACCTTATTGGTTTGATTATCCCAGTTGTGATCCAAGGTTGAAAAATAGTGAGCAGAGTCGCCAGGGTACATCTGATAACTTTTACTATCCAACTCCAGCGTAAGAATTCCTTCCAATACATAGACAAATTCTTCACCGTGGTGAGGATAGGAAGCAGGAAATTCACGATCCTCGTGAGGCATTATCTCAATTAACTTCGGTGCCATTTGTTTGTCCTCAGGAGCAGGGCTAAGCTTTTTGTAGATCATATTGTTTAAAATCCGCAGAACTGGTTGATCATAGCCGCGAATAATTGGTTCACTTTCTTCAACATCCTCAAAAAAATAATTGATTTTTACATCAAATATTTCGGCGATGTTTGAGAGATGCTCCACTGCAATCGTGGTAATTCCTCGTTCAAATTGTGACAAAAAGCCGGTAGACAGCCCGGTAGCCTCAGAAAGCTGCTTCAAGGTAAAGCCCCGTTCTGTACGCAATGCTTTTACTTTATCTCCAATATTCATGGTGTTCCTCCTTGAAGTTATTACTATTAGTATAACGCAAAATACCCTAAATGCCTATGTGGTCACACTCGTGAACGAAAACGCCATCAAAAATAAAAAAATTCATCATTATGAAAAAACCGCTTGCAAAGATTTGTCTTTGTGATTATAATTACAAGTGAGTAGGAGGGGAATAACGTGAAAAAAAATCCGACCATTTTCAACATTCAAAAATTCTCTACCCATGATGGTCCAGGTATTCGAACAACGATTTTTTTCAAGGGGTGTCCCATTCGATGTGAATGGTGTCACAATCCAGAAAGCCAAGTTTTTGGTCCAGAGATTATGTTGAACAAATACGGAAAAGAAGAGGTAATCGGCAAAGACTATTCCATTCGAGAACTGGTTAAAAAAATCCAAGCAGACCAGATATTTTATGATCAGTCTGGTGGCGGAGTTACTTTCTCCGGCGGCGAGGTAATGGCGCAGGACATGGACTATGTGGTTGAGTTGGCAAAAGAATGTCAGCGTATGGGTATCTCGGTAGCGATTGATACATGCGGCGTGGCCCCTCAAAAAAATTACGAGAGAATTTTACCTTATGCCGACCTGTTTTTGTACGATTTAAAGTTCATAAATTCACAATTGCATCACCTGTATACAGGCGCTGGAAATGACATGGTTCTATCGAATTTACGCTATTTATCCGACCAAAAGGCAGTGATCGATTTGCGATTAATTCTGCTGGATGAAGTCAATGCAGATGAACAGACAGCGAGGAATATTGTGGGTTGGCTTTATGAACAAGGAATTCATGTGAGTGAAATCTCATTGTTGCCTTATCATGACTTTGGTCGAGACAAATACAAACGTTTGAACCGAGAATGTACCCAAAATTTTATTAAACCATCTGATGAACAAGTTGCGCACATTAAAAAAGTATACGAAACAGCCGGTTATCAAGTGACAATCGGTGGATAATAAAGAAGTACAGGAGGAAAAGAAATGGCTGAATTAACATTGGAACCAACGAGAAGAGGCAGTACTGAACGAATCAAGCGATTAAGAGAAATTAGTGAAAAAGAGTGTGAACCTAGAATTTCCATGGAACGAGCTGTTTTACTGACAGAAGCCTACAAGCAATGGGAAGGCAAAGTTTCAACCCCCGTTTTGCGTGGTTTAGCATTTAAGTATATTATGGAAAACCGGACAAACTATATTGAAAAAGGTAGTTTGGTTCTTGGTGAGAAGGGGCATGCACCTTGGGCAGCTCCAACTTTCCCAGAGTTATGTTGTCATACGTTAGACGATTTTGAGAATATGAACAATCGTGAAAAGGTATTCTTCAAAGTATCAGAGGAAGATCGCAAGATTCAAGAGGAAGTCATTATTCCTTATTGGCATGATCGAGCAATGATGACGCGCATGAATAAGTTATTGCCGGAAGAATGGCATTTATTATTTGATGCTGGTTTATATACAGAATTCTTGATGCAACGGGGACCTGGTCATACAGTTGCGGACGGAAAAATGTATCAAAAAGGCTTCGCTGATTTCAAAGCAGATATCCAACGGGAAATTGACAACCTTGATTACAACAGTGATATGGAAGCTTTAAACAAACGAGAAGAATTAGAAGGTATGAAGCTGGTTTGTGAAGCAATGATTATCTTCGGAAAACGTTATGCTCAGCAATGTCGGGATATGGCTGAAACAGAAACTGATCCAGAATGGAAAAAGGAACTGTTGGAATTGGCTGAAGTCTGTGATGTTGTACCTGAACATGCGCCGCAAACTTTCCGTCAAGCAATTCAAATGTACTGGTTTGTGCACATTGGGGTAACGGTTGAAATGAATAACTGGGATGCGTATTCACCAGGTAAATTGGATCAGCATTTAGAACCTTTTTATGAAAAAGACATAGAAGAAGGCCGTTTAACTCGTGAGGAAGCGCGGGAGCTTTTAGAAAATCTGTGGATCCAATTTAACAACCAACCGGCACCGCCAAAAGTCGGAATCACGTTGAAGGAAAGCGGTACGTATACTGATTTCTGTAATTTGAATACCGGTGCATTGCGTCCTGATGGAACCAGCGGAGTTAGTGAAGTCAGCTATTTAATTTTAGAAGTAATGGATGAAATGAAGCTGCTGCAGCCAAGCTCGAACGTTCAAATTTCGAAAAAATCACCAGAGAAATTCCTGCGTGAAGCGTTGCGGGTCTCTCGTAAAGGCTGGGGTCAACCGGCGCTTTATAATTCAGAAGCGATTTTGAATGAATTGAGCTATTTAGGCAAATCTGTCGATGATGCGAGAGAAAGCGGGATTTGTTCAGGTTGTGTGGAAGTGGGCGTCGCTGGTAAAGAAGCGTATGTTCTGACTGGTTACTTGAATATTCCGAAAGTTTTTGAGTTAGCAATGTATCGCGGGTACGATCACTATACAGGCAAGCAGGTAGGGATTGATATTGGCGATTTCCGCGAAATGACAACTTACGAAGAAATGTTTGATGCTTTTTATGAAGAATTGAAATATGTGGTGGACGTGAAGGTTGCCGGAAACAATATGATCGAACGGATGTACATGGAATTTATGCCCGTACCGCTGCTTTCAGTAATGAGCGATGACTGTATATCCGTGGGGAAAGATTACAACTGTGGTGGAGCTCGCTATAACACGAGTTATATTCAGTGTGTGGGTGTCGCAACTATCACCGATTCATTAGCTGCGATGAAGCATAATGTGTTTGATCAAAAAACGATGACGATGGCTGAAATGATTCAAGCTTGCTCGGATGATTTTGAAGGGCATGACGATATTTATGACATGGTTTACAATGAAACACCGAAATACGGGAACGACGATGACTATGCGGATGATTTGTTAAAAACAGTGGATGAAACCTTGCAGGATATCATTGCTGGCCGGCCTACACCAAAAGGTTCTAAAACGGTAGTAGAGTTCCTGCCAACCACTTGCCACGTTTACTTTGGTCAAGTGATGGAAGCTTCACCAAATGGCCGTCATAAAGGAATTCCTTTACCAGATGGGATTTCACCTGAAAAAGGAGCCGACCGCAACGGTCCAACTGCAGTAATCAAATCTGCTTCTAAGCTGGATCAAACCAAAACTGGTGGTGCATTGTTGAATCAGAAGTTTACGCCAAGTGTAGTTGCTGGAGAACAGGGAATTATTAATATGGCGTCGTTGGTTCGTAGCTACTTTGCGCTGGACGGACACCATATTCAATTTAACGTTGTCAATCGGGATGTTCTGCTTAAGGCTCAAAAGCATCCAAAAGAATACGAAAATCTGATTGTACGAGTAGCGGGTTACAGCGACTACTTTAATAATTTGGAAAAAGCGCTGCAGGATGAAATTATTGCTCGAACAGAACAAGATTTTGGCTAAAAAAATCTGAGCCTAGAAAGATAACGGGAAATGCTTTCTAGGCTCTCTCTTGGGGGAAGGTAAGTATGAAACAAATCGTTTTGGTAATGCTGGTCCTTTTTATAGGCTTGCACATGAGTGTTTTAGGTCGGGATCTGTTTAAGAATAAGAGAAATCTTGGCAGCGGCAGTATGCCTGTTTCAATCGGGATTGGTTTTATTACTGATTTCTTAGATACTTTGGGCATTGGGGCATTTGCTCCTACCACTTTATTAATGAACTTGACCAAGCAGCTGGATGACGATCGCAAGCTGCCGGGAACGTTAAATGTCAGTCATGCGTTATCCTGTTTATTGGAAGCAATTATCTTTATCACAGTGGTAAAGGTGGAGCCGTTGACTTTGTTTTCTTTGGTTGCTGCTGCAACAGTTGGTTCATGGATCGGCTCGAAATTTGTTACTAAGCTGCCGGAGCAAAAGGTTCAATTTGTAATGGGCTGTGCTTTAATATTGACCGCAATCTTGATGGCCTTGAAACAAACTGGCATGATCAATATTTTAGGTGAAGGCAATACAGCGACTGGCTTAACCGGGATTAAACTGATAATTGGAATTGTGGGTAATTTTGGTTTAGGTGCACTAATGACGATGGGGGTGGGATTGTATGCCCCTTGTATGGCAATGGTGTATATGCTGGGCTTGAGTCCTTTGGTGGCTTTCCCGATCATGTCTGCTTCCTGCGGTGCATTGATGCCTGTAGCGAGTATCAACTTTATTCGAACAGGTGAGTATGCTCGTAAGGTAAGTCTGGGAATCACGATTGGCGGAATTGCGGGGGTAATTATTGCTTCGAAATTCGTTACAGGCTTAGATATTACGGTGTTAACTTGGATTGTCATCGTAGTGATTATTTACTCTGGCTTTACCTATATTCAAAAGAGTCGTAAGCTGGCGATTGCACAAAAAGCATAGGACTGAAAAAAGGGGATAAATTGTCGTGTTAAAAAATGTAGATGCAGTGAAAAAGGCCAATGTTTATTTTGACGGGAAGGTAACCAGCCGAACCCTTCAACAGGCAGATGGCAGTAAGGTTACTTTAGGGTTCATGTTAGCAGGTGACTATACCTTTAATACAAACGAAAAAGAATTAATGACTGTTTTACAAGGGGCAATGACGGTTTTGCTGCCTGGCGAAACGGAATGGCAAACTTTCACTGAAGAAGAAGAGTTTATTGTTCCTAAAAATAGTGCGTTTCAAGTAAAAGTAACGGAATATGCTGATTACAGCTGTTCGTATATTGCTGAATAAAGAAGCAACGTGGAATCAACTTGATTTTATAGATTGATTCAGCCTTTTTGATGGAAGAAGTCGCGGTAAGATGCGACTTCTTTTTTCTTGTATAGATTTTTTGTACCAATCAAGAAAAAGTCCACTCAAAATGTTGTGAAGTATGATAAATTAGACATAGACAAATTTATTGAGGAGCTAGTTAATGACAACCACCCAACTTCGATCGGGCAAAAGACAAGAAAATCCGATCTTTCAAACAATAAAAAGACTGGAATTTCCAGTCGTTTTCTTTTTAATTTTCGCAATGGTATTTGGTCTAATCTTCATCAAAATCATTCCACCGCTGCAGGCCCCCGATGAAGTCGGGCACTTAGTGAAGGCTGATGCCCTTTCCCGTTTTAAGGTGCGTCCAGAGACGCGTACAGGAAAGGCACCGAAAAAGGCTGATCAAACCTGGGGCTTTTATGGTTTTGAGGTTTCAGATGAAATCTATCGCATGAACGAATACGCCGTTCAAAAATGGGGAGAAAATGAAAAGTATCCTTATATGATTAAGTCAGATGGCGATAATTCGGATAAATTTATCGGAACCGGCGGCATGACCAACTACAGCTTTGTCAATTACATTCCGCAAATAACCGCGATCTGGGTGGGTAAGCTGTTTAATCAACGACCGCTGAATCAGTATTATATTGCCCGCTATTTCAATCTGTTTGCTTACATTTTTGTGGTGTTTGCAGCCTTAGCTATTTTCCCCTTTTCAAAATGGGGCGGGGCAGTAATTGGTCTCAATCCGATGGCTATGTTTTTAGCTTCTACGGTTTCTGGAGATGCCATGATTATTGCCGGCGGTTTTTTCTTTACGTCTTGGATCTTGCATCTTAGAAGCAAAAAACGAATCAGCTCGCCAGCTATGTTGATCAGTATGGTAATGATGATCGGACTGGTTTTAATGAAGCCGACAATGATTACTTTAGGGATGCTGTTTTTCTTGTTGCCCAATAAAGCTTTAAGTGTGCGAAGGAAAATTGCCTGGGGTATTTTGATTTTGGCTTTATCGATTGGTTTTTATCTGTGGTGGAACAGCTTCATGATTGATCAGCAAACGCTTTATCGTGATTTTTCTAACCCATCGAAGCAGGTGGCAGCCTTTTTCAAGGATCCGTCGATTTTTCTGACGAATTTTTATGATAACTATGTTTTAGGGATCAAAGGAGATTATATCACTCGGTCAGCAGTCGGAGACTTTGGTTTGTTGGATGCACCAATGGCAACCCACTGGATTATCTTTTACTTTTCAATTTTGATTGTGGCTTCCCTGCTGCAAAAAGAAGACGGTGGAACACTGGCTCTTTATCAAAAAGGAATTATTGTGCTGTTGCTGATCCTATACACCCTGCTGACTTTCTTTGCACTGTATCAAATCTGGAATCCAGTGAATGCCAAGAAAACCATTGAGGGACTTCAAGGCCGCTACTTTATTCCGGTTGGGCTAACTATGGTTCCGCTGTTCAGCAGCCATGGCAAAGGCTTGGATGTCAGCAAGCGTTCAATGAATATTATTTTAAGTATCAGCTTGGTAATCTTGTTTCTAGTTGCTTTATCCGTGTTAAATGAACGCTATTAAGAATAGACAGTCTGCTTTCGTTGCAAAATGAAGGCAGGCTTTTTTTCATGAAGCAAACTGTAAAAAAATTATTAGAGGTGCAAAAATTTTCAATCTGCATAATTTCTGATTTATATAAGGTTAATACAGAGAAGACACGTATGGGAAAGTAAAAAGGAGTAATAGAAAGCTTTTAAATCTCTAAAAAAATGACTTTGCTAAATAATTCCACCTCCCCCTTGTAAGCGTAAACTTTTGTGAATATACTAACATTAGTAGGGAAAGGGAGGATAGCATGTTTTTATTAAAGGCGGCAAAAATTATTATTGGTGATGGAGAAACAGTGATCGAGGATGGCGGTGTGGTTTGTCAAAACGATCAGATTCTGTCAGTGGGTCCTGCGAAAGAATTACAGGAAAAATATCCGGAGGCAGAGGTTCGAGATTACGGTCAGTCAACGATTCTACCAGGTTTAATGGATGCTCATATCCATTTGGGCTATTATTGGACGCAGCCAGATTTGCATCACTACAATGATTTTATGATTGCTTATTATGCACAAAAGCAAGCGGAGACCTGTCTGAAGAAGGGGGTAACAACGATTCGGGACTGCTGCGGTCCGCAATTTCTTTTAGAAACGCTGCGGCTGGCAGCGGAAAAAGGTTTTGTCAAAGCACCAAGGATTCTGCATACTGATCGTGGAATTTGTATTACTGGTGGTCATGGCCATGAGGATGGCATTGAAGAGGTGGATGGTGTAGAAAATATTCGTCATACCATTCGTCGTCAAAAACGTGATGGTGCGGATTGGATTAAGCTGTTAACCACAAACCGTGACGATATCTGTGAATTTACCCAAGAAGAACTGAATGCGGGAGTTGAGGAGGCCCATCGTTTGGGCATGAAATGTGTGGTTCACTCCGGCACGCAACCAGGAATCCAAATGTGTATTGATGCTGGCTTTGATACGATTGAACATGGCAACTTTTTAACGGTAGAACAAGGCAAACAAATGGCGGCAAATCAGCAGACTTGGACGCCTACGATGTTTGCTTATCATTTTCTGGCTGATTACAACAAGAAGGTACAAGAGGTGGGGATTGATCATTCTAATCAATCTACTGAAACCTACTCTCATCATTTAGATTTTTTTGAAGCTTCTGTTGAGGCTTACTCGAAGAATTTTAAACCGATCTATGATGAAGGAGTAACAATTTTAGCAGGGACAGATATGGTGATGCTGGAGGCGCCTGATGTGCCGATTGTTGAGGAGCTTGAGTTAATGGTTCGTTATGGTTTGACGCCACTTGAGGCGATTCAAACAGCTACTCAAAATCCGGCACGAGTTTTCGACTTAACCGAGGTGACAGGCCAACTTAAATCGGGCCTGCAGGCGGATATTTTAGTGGTATCCGGCGATGTTACCCAGGATATTGAGCAGCTGCGGAATGTACAGCAGGTCTTTTTGGCAGGGGAAGAGATGTAAGTGTGAGAACGGATCCCTTGCTTTTCAAGCGTTTGAGAGGAAAATAAGTTTACTTAATAAAGCATGAAGACAGGAAATGAGGCGTATTCGCTAAATTTCTTGTCTTTTTTGCTTTGATTTCTTATCTAGTACTTATAAAAAGGAGCTGTTAATGTTCATACATAAAAAATGTGTAAGAAAGAACAAGAAAATAATTATTTTTTTAGTTAATGATTATCTATGAAGGTGAATTAAGGACAAATCAAGTACGCATATAGGTACAAAAAAATAAATAGGTGTTATGTTAGGTTGAGTATGTACAGAGATTATTCTCCTTTTATACTGAAAAGAATCTTGTGAAGAATACCTATTGTGCTTCCTATTTCCTTTGATATAATAGGATTAATCAAGTTTTCATAATAAAAAATAGCATGAAAAGAAATAGAGGATAAATTTGATTGTCAGCGAATGAAAATAATCATTGTTGTAATTTATTTGGAAGGATCCCTCCTTTAATTCGATTAATTTTATTTATTATTAAGTTTGTAGTATAGGAGAAAATATCGTCTATTTATTAATTTGTGACAAAACAAGAAATTCTTAGAGAGGCCATTGAAATGTTACTGTCAGTTGTTTTGAAAAGGCATGTTTTTTATACACAGATAAATTGCTTCTACTGAGTTCAAAGGAAATCTGGTAGACAAGGATTCTGATATAAAATTAGGAGTTGTTTGTTGTATAAATTTAGATGCGGTAATAGATAGTGTAAAACAATTACTGAGAGACTGGAGCGGACAAAATTTTTGTGATTCCTGCATCTAAAAGGGAAGTTTAATTGGATTCCTGACCTCTTTGCTACTATATAAGGATAAGGTGATGTTTTTCTGACACAAGAAGAATCAGAACCTATGCTTAAAAATAAATGGACAAATTTCTTAAACAATTGAGTGGACAGAAGAACAGCTTTTTCTGCACGCACTTATTTTTAAATGAAACAATATGCTTAGGGGAATCACGATAAAATAGTCATTTAATCAATAATCAACGATGCCGACAGTTTCTCTTCCTGTAGTTACTTCTTGGATATTGTTGCTTGTGTGTAGTTGAGAGGGAATCTATGGTTGAGGCAATGACTGTTCACAATCTAAAGAAAAGTTAGGTAGATAAGATGAAAGGTTTAATTTGTAAATACTGTGGTGGGAATCAATTTAAAAAAACAAAGAGAGGGTACCAGTGTTCTTACTGTCACGCAGAATATGATTTCGATGATGCACCAGTCACACCAAAGAAATCGCCTGTTCCAACTAAAAATACACGAGTTGCAAAACCTACGATAATTAGTCTTTTTCTCATTTTATTCGTCTTCAGTTTCATACTAGTTTTTTCAGGAGAGAACATACCTGCAAAACAAGATGTGGAAATCCCAAATGATAGTCCCAAGTCAGATTATTCGTCAAGTCAATTAAGCAATCCGGAACGAGCTGTTCGAATCGCAGAGCTCTCACTCAACGATGAGGAAATTAAATTAGCTAAAGCCTCAGTTGCTGAATATGGCGGAGAGAGAACAAATGAGTTTGAAGAACGATTGGCTGAGGCACAAAAAGATCATGATATCGCAAAAAAGAAAAGAGTAAAAAAACCGCCTAAAAAAGATATGATCATCGAAGATCCTAATTCAGAGTTCGCGGTAACAACCTATTATCATGAAGCTGGTTTTCTAGTTGCTTATGGACCAGATTTTGAACAATATTCTACTGCGGATATTTTGCGAATTTGGGGACAGCCGGATGAAATCATCACAAATTCTGAAGCAATCCAAAATAATATTCGACTTGAATTTGATGATGAGAACAGACCTGTCAACTACGAAGCTAAATCCTTAAAGGAGCAATGGCAAACTGGACAACTTACTTGGAGAGAAGTTCAAGCTTTTATTGCATTTATTAAAGACAACTCTTATGCAGGGTACTCAAAACAATTCGTTTACGAAAAACAAGGAAAACCAAACGTTTATTTTAAGGATGATCGAGTGGGGTATGTGACACCGATCGTGCGCTACGTATCCTTCACCCGCTCGCCAGAAAAATATCCTCGAGAAGGGTTAGGAAAATACCCAGATGATTTTCCTGAAGAATATGGATCGGATGGGTTTTATCATGAAAAATAAAGAATGTATGAACTGTGGCAGTACGCAATTCCACCAAGTAAAAAATGGCTGGAAGTGCGAATATTGCGGCACAATTTATTTGAACACGAAAAAAAAGAGCACCGTCAGTCAAGTTGATGAGTTGCCTACAGTTAAAAAGAAAAAAAACTTGATACATGTCAGTGCGGCAATTCCGATTATTATTATGCTGGTTGGACTATTGAGTTATTCAGTATTTAGTAGCAATACTGAGAGTGTAATTCCCTATCAGCCAATCGAGCCAGGTGTCGAAGATCCTTCTACAAAAGGGGAGTTCCCTGAAGGTTGGACACAAAATATCTATGATTCTGTAAAAGTAGCTACCGAGAATTACGATGCTGACAGTGAAAAGTATTCTTTTGAAAATGGTTCAAGTTATGAAGAATTAGAAAAGTTGGTGGGCAAGCCCGATACTGTTACTAGCTGGGAAAAAGAATCCTATGGTATGCCGCCAAGATCGATGGCTACTTGGAATAAAACCAGTGATGGGGATTACGAGCCCCACTCTGTTACTGTTACTTACGATAAAGAGACACTGATGATTACTGATAAAAGTCATTACTGATTGTTAATGAACCCATTCGGTTTTTGTAATCCGTCAATTGTGAGTCTGTTATCAATAGTTGACTTAGTGGATTTTCTGTCTGATATCAAGAAGGTAAGACAAACTGCAGAACTTTGTGCTAACTATGTTAAGATGATTTTCTTTAATTATTCAGAACATAGCGACTTAAAAACTACTTTTGAGCACCCTCAATCGCACTTATTGAGGGTGTTTATCGGCATAAATCATTAAAGAAAAAAGAAAAATTGCTAATAAAGCTTCTTGAACCAAGTCTTCTTATTACATGAATCACATAGGTGTGACATATAATGAAAAACGAGGAGTTGGTTTTCATGAAAAAAAACTATCCGTACTGGGTCATTCCCTTGATGGCGGTTTTATTTATTTTGCCTAACCTGATTACCCGCGATATGATCGTTGGTTCGGATGCAGTTTTTCACTTCAATCGCTTTTATGATACAGCGATGCAAATTAAAAACGGAAATTTTGAATATTTTATTACTCTTTATGGTTTTCAGCAGTCGGGACGAATTGTCAATGCTCTTTACGGTCCGCTGTGGGCTTATCTAAACGGTTTGTTAGTCCTGATCGGTGGCAGCTGGTTTAGGTATCAGGTGCTGGCAAATTTTTTGATTTATTTGATATCAGGTAGTTCAATGTATTGTTTGCTGAAGCGGGCCGGGATTTCCAAGAGTTTGGCGGTTTCAGCGGCAATTTTCTTTATGACGACATTTTCGATTCAATACTGGATTCAGCGTCAGGGATTTACCAGCTGGGGAACGGCGGTTTTGCCACTGTGTCTGTTACCGTTATTGGATATGGTGGAAAAAGGCCGGATTCCAGTGGTGAAGCTGGCGATTCTGATGGCGTTGATGACGCAAATTCATTTATTTTCTAGCTTGCTGCTGGCAGGGATTTATGCCTTCTATTTTGTTTATACCTTCATTCGCAGTGAGCAGAAAATGAAGCTGATGAAGGACGTCAGTTTGGCGGTGCTGCTGTTTTTAGGGCTAACGGCGAATCTGTGGGGGTCGCTTTTCTATCTATACACCAACAATCAGCTGATTAGTCCTTTTGTAAACCAGCAAATGTCAAATTTTGCGGTGGACAGCGGTAGTGATTATTGGCTGTTTTATCCTTATACCTTTGTGCCGTTAATGGGCGCAATGCTGGCAATCTATCTAGTGAGTCGCAAGAAGATGACGCCTTTAATTCATTTGACGGGTGCTTTATCGCTGATTTTCTTGATTTTATCCAGTGATTTGCTGCCTTGGACAACCTGGGTGCAGAAGCAGGTTCCGTTTGTGTCGTTAATTCAGTTTCCGTTTCGTTTCTTTGCACCTTTTACTGTCTTGTTTGTTTTTTTCACGGCTCAGGTCTACAGTACAACCAATTGGCCCAAGCGTTTGAAGCAGATAATTCCGATGCTGGTGGTTGTGATTGGTGCGGTGCAGATTTTGTATACCACGAATCAGACTTTGCAGCGCTGGCACACTGAGCGTTACACTAATAAAGAAGGAATTCATACGTATGTTTATGGAGATGACCAGCAGGTTCGTGACTCCTTCTACAGTCGTGACTTGAAAAAGAGTTTAGAACTTTTGCAAAAAGGTACACCGGACTACTTGCCGGTTTATGAAGAAACTGGCCGCAACAATTACAATTTATACAAACAAAAAGTGGTTGATCCCAATCCGGATTTTCAAAAGATCGTGGCTGGTAATTCTTTAATTGTTAAATGGACACAGTCGAAAGCGGGACAAACGCAATTGCCAATTGTTCTGTATCATGGTTCGGGAATAGCGGTAAATGGTAAAAAAGTTTCGCCGACGCTATCTGAGATTGGCACGCCTGCTGTTCAGGCAAAAAGTGGAGTAAACAAGGTACGTCTGTGGTTCAATCCACCGTTTTACGTAGATGTGGGTATTTGGCTTGCCATACTGTTTTGGCTACTTTGTCCGGTTTATTATGTAGTGAAAAAAACAAGGCTCAAAAAAATGTTCAAGGCTTCTAATTAAGGAGCTTTGAACATTTTTTCATTGTAATGAGAGGAAAAAACGATTTGTGTCGAAGGATGGCCATACTTGAGGGTTTGATCAATAAAATCCTCTAATGAAGCCATCGAGTCTGTCGCAAATTTAACTAAATAACTGTATTTTCCAGCAATGCGATGGCATTCGATAACATCAGGATGACTCCAGCAAAACTCACGAAAGGCTTGGCAATTTATGGTTTCCATCAGAATAAAGACGTCAATCTTCTTCCCCAGCTTTTGATAGTTGATTTTGGTAGTGTAGCCCTCGATGATACCTTGTTCTTCTAGTTTTAAAATTCTTTCCTTTACTGAGGGATTACTTAAGGCGACCCTCTTAGAAAGCTCTTTTATCGGCATGCGGGCATTTTCTGCCAGTAGGTCGAGAATCTTCCAATCAGTTTGATCCATAGAAACCTCCTTTATTAAGGTGAAAAGGCTCTTTTACCTTAATAAATAAGGTGAAACACCCCTAATACCTTGTTTTGTACATGGAAGCAAGTATTTTTTCATTATATGCTATTAATAGAGGGAAGGAAAGGCAGGAACGAAAAATGACAAAAACATTATTATTGTTAGCGAATGGGTTTGAAGCGTATGAAGCAAGTGTTTTCACAGATGTTCTAGGTTGGAATTTATATGAGGGAGATGGTTCCACCGAGCTGGTATCGGTGGGACTGCATTCAGAACTGACTTGTACTTGGGGGCCGAAATGGATTCCCGATGTTCGGTTAGATGAAATCCAACTGGACTCTTACGATGCTTTGGCAATTCCTGGCGGTTTTGAAGAAGCAGGATTTTACACAGATGCGTTCAATGAACGATTTCTGACTGTAATTAGATATTTTGCAGGAGCGGGTAAACCGATCGCTTCAATCTGTGTGGCCGCCTTAAGTGTAGCCAAAAGTGGTGTTTTATCTGGTAAAAAAGCGACAACTTATACCTATCCCGGCAATCCTCGGCAAGATCAGCTGGCAGCTTTTGGGGTAGAGGTGCAGCATGGTCAGTCCATTGTTCAAGAGGGAAATATTGTTACTTCTTCTTCGCCAGCAACAGCTTTGGAAGTAGCGTTTTGGCTGCTTGAACAACTAACAAATCAAGAAAATGTTCAACAGGTAAAAAGGCGAATGGGCTTTTAGGTGAAGCTGCAAGGATAAAAAACTTCTCTAACCTGAGTGGTCAGAGAAGTTTTTTTGTTTAAGCGTTTCCGCGGCTTAGCTTCATTTTATCAATTTTTCGAGTATTTAAGAACCAATATTGATGGTGATCACCGACCAAAGCGGTGAAAGGTACAGGAACTTGGCCAGCTTCTTCAACCTTTTTGGCTAAGTACTCTTTTAGAATCCATGGATCTTCAATGGAATTTTGTTGAAGCTGAAGAATGCGGGTAATTTTTTCTGGTGCTACTTGAAAGTCTTCAGCAACTGCTTCAATTGTCAGATTTGCCAAAGACATATTTTCTTGGAATTCTAAAATAGTATCCAATTTTTGTTGTTGCGTTAATGACATTCCGTTCACTTCCTTGGAGGTAGTTTACTACGTTTTGAAAGAAATGTCGAAAAATTAGCTGACAAAAACCAGGCTTGCACATGCTGAATGGCTCTGCTAAACTTATAGTGATCGTTGATTAAAGGAAGTGCATGTAGTCCGGCGCACTAAGCATTACAAATAAAGTAAGCTAGTGAAACGTGGAAAAGCCATCTAAGACAAATAAACTGAAAAATTTCATGGTGAAATCAGTTTATTTGTTGTGTTTAGATGTTGGCTTTTTCATGTTTTTTTGCGTTGCTATTCTTGTATATCTAAAACCAATCAACGATCAACTACTAAAAAGGAGAATTTAAAAATGAATCTAAATAAATTAAGACAAGACATCCCTTTGTTCACGAAAAGCAGTGAGAATATTTGGCTTGATCCTTATGTAGCTAACCACATGCTGGCTGCTCATTTAAATGAGCAGGAAGACGGAGCCACTCGCAACAAATATTTTGTTGAAAAATCGGTGGCTTGGCTGACAGAAAAATTTCCACCAGAAGACTATCCAAAAGTATTGGATTTAGGCTGCGGTCCGGGAATCTATGCTGAGAAGTTTTCACGAGCTGGCTATCAAGTGACTGGGATTGATTTTTCCCAGAATAGTATTGACTATGCCCGACGATCTGCTGAGGAGGAGAACCTGCCGATTCGTTATATTCAGGGAGACTATACTAAAACTGATTGGCAGGAGGAATCCTACGATCTGATCTTTATGATTTATTGTGATTTAGGTGTTTTGTCCCATGAGAATCGCCGAATTATTTTAGAAAGGGCTTATCAGGCACTGAAGCCTGATGGTCGACTGGTTTTTGATGTGTTTACGCCTGTTCGTTATCAAGATTTTAAGCCAACTCAAATCTGGCAAATGGAAGAAAATAGTTTTTGGAGCCAAGAACCCTGTCTGCATTTGGAACGTACGGAAAAATATGGGTCAACCTATTTAGCAGCCCATCATTTGTTGAATGAAGAAGAGCAAAAGACTTTTTATATTTGGGAGACGGTCTTTACGCCGAAAGAAATGACAGAAGAGTTGCAGCGAGGAGGCTTTACCCAAGTCAAGCTTTATAAAAATATTGCCGGTGAGCCGTGGGAGGATAATTCCGATACCGCCTGCTTTGTGGTCAGTAAGCAGTAAAACTCTACGTTCCGTTGGTTGTTTTGCCGGTGGGAATCACGTAATCTTAAGGTAAGAGGTGAGAAGATGGATAGTATACAAACTGGCCGATTAATTCGCAATTTACGGAATGAACGCGGCTGGACACAAAAAGAATTAGCCGAAGCTCTAATGATTAGCGATCGGACGGTTTCCAAGTGGGAGCGGGGGCGAGGTTACCCCGATGTATCACTGGTAACAAAACTTTCTCAGTTGTTTCAAGTAGAAACCAATCAACTGCTGGCAGGGGAATTAACTCAAAATCAACTGAATAACGGGAATATAACTAAGGTCAGTTTTTTTGTCTGTTCGACCTGCCAGACCATCAACTTTTCATTTGGGAAAACTGAAATGACTTGTTGTGGAAGACATTTAGAACCCTTATTGCCTCAGGCAGAACAAGGGGAGCATCAGGTGAAGGTAACAGAAGTTGAAGCTGACTGGTATGCTACCTTTGCCCATGAAATGAAAAAGGAGCACTCGTTGTCCTTTCTGGCGCTAGTCTCTGGTGATCAAATTCAGTTGAAAAAGCTGTATCCCGAACAGGAACCAGCAGTTCGACTGCCGCGAATGTGTCATGCGACTATGTATTTTTATTGTACTACGCATGGATTATTCAAAAAGGAGCAAACCAATGGCCACTTTTTATAAACAATCGATGGAAAATTGGCCTAGAGCGGAATCTTTTTACTATTATTCGCAAATGGCTCCTACCAGCTACTCAATTACAGTAAAGCTGCGGGTTACTAAACTGCGTCAACAAGCCAAATACAAACAGATTAAATTTTTCCCAGCATATTTGTATGCTGGGAGTCGCGTGATAAGTCAACTGCAGGAATTGAAATTGGCGATAAAGGATGAGACTTTGGGTTTTTGGGACTATCTCAATCCGGTTTATCCGCAGTTTCATCCAGAAGATCAGACGGTTTCCCTGCTATGGACTGAATATTCGACCAATTTTTCGGAATTTTATCAGCGTTATTTGGCAGATGTTCAAACATTTGGCACTGATCGTGGCATGTTAACGAAGAAAGGACCGCCACCAGAGAATGCGTATGTGATCTCTTGTATCCCCTGGTTCAGTTTTGATAGTTTTTCTTTGCAGCATCATCAACTAAAGGATTATTATTTTCCCAGCTTTGAAGCTGGAAAATTTATTCAGCAGGATGACGAATGGTACATGCCATTGGCGATTAATGCACATCATGCAGCAACGGATGGCTATCAGCTGAAAGTATTTTTGGAGCAGCTGCAGGAATTGATGGATCAAGGGGAGGATTGGCTGGATTAATAGCATCAGAGTCTAGTTTAGAGTAGACTCTGATGTTTTTCTTTGGGGAGGAAATTGGTCTACTAGTTAGAAAGAAGCGAGCATGCCTTTAACTCCGAGTGAAAATAATGAATAAGTAATTTTTTCTAATGAAATTCAAGGATATCCTCTTTAATTTAAGTTGATGGAGTCTACCTGCAGCGAGAGAAAAAGTAAGATTGGATTTCTAGTTTTATTGGTCTAGCTAAAAAAATGTTTAATACAAATTCCATTTTTCTCATTTACATTTAATTTATCTTGTTGTATACTATGTTCAACTCATCGGTTGGAGGTCATTAACATGACAAAGAACAAACTCTCACAACTGAATAACCGCTATTACGTTAGCTATTATTAGATACGTTTGTATTCATCTGGATACAAACGGACAGGTTTGTATCTATGATGGCTAATGTGCTTCAACGCGTCACCAGCCACGTAGGTAATTCTAAGTGGCTGTGAATAGTGCGAAAATAGTATTGATTTCTTTCGTAATTTCCAATCGTCCGCTTAGACTATCTAGGTGGACGATTTTTTTATTCGAAAGGAAGAGGAAATAATGAAAAAAGTATTAGCAGGAATTGGTATTTTAAGTTTGATGATATTAGGTGCATGTGGGCAAGGAGAATCAGCTGAAGATGACATGAAAACAGTTGGGGCACTGCAATTTGTGGAGCATGAATCGTTGGATGATTCATACAAGGGCTTTGTTCGCGGCTTGAAAGAAGAGGGCTTTATTGATGGCGAAACTGTTAAGATCGACTACCACAATGCCCAAGGCAGTCAGGATAATTTGAAGAGCATCAGTGAAAAATTAGTAAAATCAGATCCAGATTTATTGTTGGGAGTAACCACGGTCGCTGGTCAATCGTTGTTGACAGCGACAACAGATATTCCGATTGTTGTAACCTGTGTGACTGATTTGAAGGAAGCAAAATTGGTAAACAGTTACGACAAACCTGGTGGAAATGTAACAGGAACAACCAATATGTCGCCAGTGGCTAAACAAATCAAATTACTGTTGTCGATTGTGCCCGATGCTAAAAAAGTGGGAATCATGTACAATTCCGGTGAAATCAATTCAAAAATTCAAGCAGATTTGGCGATCGAAGCGTTGAAAAAAGCTGGGGTAGAACCGGTTGTTCGCACAGTTACCAGCACGAATGATGTGCAACAAGTTTCTCAAACAGTTGCGGATGAAGTTGATGGCATTTACCTGCCGACAGACAATACCTTTGCTAGTGCAAAAACACTGGTTGGGGATGTAATGAAAGAAAAAAAGGTTCCCTTAGTTGCTGGAGCCATCAACGATGTCAAAGAAGCCGGCATTGCTACTATTGGGATTAATTACGAAGAATTAGGGGCACAAACGGGAAGAATGGCTGCTAAAATTTTACGAGGCGAAGCAACTCCAGCAGACATGCCAGTAGAGGAATCAGAAAATCTGGAATTCTACGTTAATAAAGAAATGTGTGAAGCATTGGGAATTGATCCAGCAACTATTAAGAATCCAGAGGAATAAATGATGTATGCAAAGGCCGACAAGGAAGAACAAGTCGGCTTTTTGCTTTGTCAGCTAAGAAAAAGGCTTTATAATAATAAAAGAAGGCACCAAGCTTTTGGAAAGAACGAAGGAGTAAAGAAGATGACTGATCAAATAGTTGAAGTCTTGAATCGGTTGGTGGCGCATTACGGATTCCAATACTGGTGGGAATCAGATGATTGGTTGTCAGATTGGCTTACAATGATCTTGATTCAGCGAACCAATGAAGGCAACGCGGAACGAGCATTGAAAAACCTTCAACCCTATTTGACGATTGAGCAATTGGAACAGTTAACGCTGGAACAGCTAGAGGAATTGATTCGGCCAGCCGGCTTTTATCGTCAAAAGAGTCAAGCTATCAAGGCATTGCTGGATTGGTTTAAGGGCCATGGTGGAGAAGTGTCAGCTTTGGAGCACTTCTCAACGAAGGAATTAAGAGAAGAGCTGCTATCCATAAAGGGTGTTGGTCCAGAAACGGCTGATGTGATGTTGCTATATATATTCAAGCGAAAAGCCTTTATTGCAGATACTTACGCACAACGCTTGTTTAAGCGACTAGGCTTAGGTGATTATTTAAGCTATGAAGAAATGCGTAATGCCTTACTGCCGATTCCTGAAGAGATTTCCTGGGAATTGTGTCGGGAGTGGCATGCGGTAATTGATATTCATGGGAAGCATTACCGCAAGCAGCCTAACATGGACGAAAGCTGGTTAATAAAATAGAAGGAGTCGAGAAAAATGTCATTATTGTTGTCGCCTGTAGAAATTGGTAATCTGTCCTTAGCAAATCGTGTGGTGATGTCACCCATGTGTATGTACGAAGTTATAAAAGAGGACGGAGTGGCAACCCCCTTTCACTTCGCTCATTACGGCGCTCGTGCAATTGGCCAGACAGGTCTGATTATTATTGAAGCAACGGGAGTTGAACCGGATGGCCGAATCAGCAGTCGGGATTTAGGGCTTTGGAATCAAGAACAGAAAGTTGCGTTGGAAAGATTAGTAGCTGATTTGCATAGTTTTGGAACTAAAGTGGGAATTCAGTTGAATCATGCAGGTCGGAAAGCGAAAGATGCTGTTTATCCCCTGGCTCCTAGTGAAATTGCCTATAGTGAGGATTATGCAACACCAAATCAACTGACGGTTGAAGAAATTCATCGTGTGCAGGCGAGCTTTGTTGCAGCAGCTAAACGCAGTGTCGATGCTGGGATTGATATGATCCAATTGCACGGCGCACATGGATATTTGATTAACCAGTTTTTATCACCCTCGACCAATCAACGAACGGATAAATATGGTGGGACGCTGGAAAATCGTTATCGTTTCCTGCAAGAAATTGTGGAACAAGTTCGTAAAAATTACCACGGCAGCTTGTGGGTTCGTTTGTCTCTAACTGATTACGCCCAAGCGGGGGAACAAAACAGCTTGGAAGACTGGCAAGAAATTGGCCGTTGGTTAGAGACTGAAGGTGTCGATTGTTTAGATATTTCTACGGGCGGACTACTGAACCGCAGGCCCAACATTCCGATGCATGACGGGTATCAAGTACCGTTTTCAATTGCAATGAAACAGGCAGTTTCGATACCGGTAACGGCATTGGGTCTATTAGACAACCCTGGCTTGTGCGAGTATATTTTGCAGAATAAGCAGGCGGATATAATCATGCAGGGACGGGCACTGATTCGTAATGTTAACTGGTTAGCTGACGCGGCCATTTCCTTGCATGATCAGGATTTTCAAGTATATAACGACTCTTATAAGCGAGGACAGCTCTAACATCAGATGATTAACTAAGCCCGTAATTTGACACAACTGCCGAAAAGAAACTATCCTTAATAAAAGGATCGGAGGCAGCATATGGCAACTTTATATTTTGTAAGACATGGAGTAACCGAGAATAATCGGCAACAACTGTTTAACGGAAGTCGTTCCAATCCTGGTCTTATGCCAGAGGGAATCCAGCAGGCTAAAAGGCTCGGAGCGTATTTGGAGGAAATCGATTTTGCCAGTATTTATGTCAGCCCGACTCAAAGAACCATTAAAACAATGCAGGCAATTCTGAGTGAAAATCAACACAGTCAGTTGGAAATTATTATTAGTGATGACTTAAAAGAAATGGATTTTGGTGACTGGGATGGGACCGCTATCGAGGCACAAAAGGATCATGACCAATTTGATCATTTGATGCACCAACCCGAGCTGTATGATCCAAGCGGTTTTGCTGGAGAAAGCTATCAAGAATTGTTGGATCGAGGTCTGGGTTTCTTACAGTCGTTGGACTATCAGGGAGATAAAAATTATCTGATTGTAGGCCATGGCGTGATGCTGTCATCTTTGCTGGCTTTTCTGAGAGAACAAGATTTGCGAAAAATCCGTCAAAAGGGTTTGCTGAAGAATACTAGCTTAAGTATTTTTTCTTCAGAAGATGGAGAGGCTTTCCAGCAAAAGGTCTGGAATTATTCGAAGCATTTGGAGTAGAAGGTGGCTATAGCCGCCTTTTTTTGAGTGAACTTTTAAAAAACTTGAAATCTACGATACGCAACAAAGCAAAGAGATCGGATAACAGGTAGGAAAGGTCGTTATCAAAAGCTAGCTGATGTTTCTACGGAGGTAGGGAAAATTTTAACTATTTAGATCAGCCTTTCTGCGGAACGAGAGAAAGGTTTGTTTAACTATTTCGCCGTCTCATGTGTATAAGGATAAGAATTTAGCAACTTCATTGAAATCGATATAAGAGTGCTGGGGTGAAAAGGCAATACTAGTCTTAACTTAGGGTCAATTTGAAACTATCGGTTGTTGAACTGATGATTCATCGGGAAGACTTTTCTTGAGCATTCGTGACAAATTTGACATAGATTATTCTTAATTAGTACTTAACAAATTCTCTTATATAAATAACTAATTATTTAGGTTTTTTAATTAGATTCTTGTAGTTAATGGAAAATACGACTAGTTATATAACGAAATAGAAAAAAGTTTCTTAGGTTCTAAAGAATTCTAAGCAACTTCTTTTAATAACTTATTTTGTTGAAAGTTAATAAAAGGATAGTCGTAATTGTTTCTATATAAGGTTTTTTCAGTGATTTAAACTGAAGGGATTCTCATGGTTTATTTTAGATAAAAGTTTTTATGTAGAGTTTTTTTATTATGGGATGAAATATAGAATAACTAAAAATGAAATTTTCCTTGACTGTGTAAGTTTTTTATATTAAGGTGTAATTAAATAAAAAAACGTTTTTGGGAGATGTGAACATGGCTAAGATTACAAAACCACTTGGTACTCGACAACTTCATAATATGTTGCGCAATTCGCTCGAAAAAAGAATACGCGATTTTTATCAGATTACCAATGATGGCGCTTACGTGATTCAGTGTGCCTTAATTGTGCTTCTGCGCAATGCACTTTGTCCTGCTGATTTTTCTTATTTGGCGGCTGATCTAATTCGCTCACTGTTTATGGAAAGCAAAGATCTTCAAGAAGTGAGAGAGCTGTGTGTCTATTTTCGACCTTATTTCAGTGACAAAGAATGGGATATTATACTTCGTCGATTATTCTCCAATTCAAAAAAACGCAAGGAATTAACAGAGCAAGCTCTTTTATATATGGAAAAATTCCCTTTGCTTCATTCTGGTGAGCGAGAAGTAGAAGCGAAAGCCAGCTTAATCTCGACCTTTGAAGACGAAAACGGCAAAAAGCACAATTGGACCTTAAGCAATGTTGACCCGACCCTTTCTACCCAAGAACATGAAGATTATTTATCCCTACTAAGCACCGTTGACATTCTCCAAAAAGATGGTGTTCGTCGATTTGTGACAGTTGTGGAAGTGAAATACCGTCTGTTTCGAACCAGTATTACCCGAAAAACGATAGAAGAAACGACTGCTCGAAAACAGCAGTGTGAGACTTTACCACGAGTTAAAAAGACATCTCATACAACTGAAAGTGAACAAATGAAATCGGTGAAGCCGTTAGTGCCCTCTGGGGAAGTTCTGAGCAGATATGGTAAACCTTGTAAAAATGGCGATCAAGTTATGGAAACCTATTTGCCGAAGGATTTCGATTATTCCTCAATGACTAAGAAGGAGCTGCGGGAATTTGTGAAAAGTACCCTGCCAAAAGGATCAAAGCTGAAAGATTTCAATTTTGAATTTGTTGATTCAATAGAAGAAACCGTTTCTGAATCTGAAAATGGAGCCGGTCCGCCATCAACCAATAAGGATTGGCGAACGAATCAGAATCTAGTTCGGAAGGTCAATAAAAAACGAAGAAAGAAAAAGCGAAGATAGCTTTCTAAATTGGTTTAGTTAGTATAGCTTATTTAGACCTGTCTTTGAATAGAATAAATTTTTATGAGACAGAATGACTCTTGAGACCACTCGGAAAGGGATTATCCTAAACAATAATAACGCTGGCAAGGTGGTTATTTAGTGAACCAAATTTTAAAGAATAAAAACTCTGAAGGCTAATAATAGAGGAATAGGCAGAATAGTAGATTCTGCATTTAAACTTGGTCCTTGGTCATTGAAGCTTTTCAAACTTTGAAAAGTTATACTGAAAAATACTGCGAGATAACTTACTGAAATAATCCCCGTTTTAATAAGCCGCGGGTTGTCATTTTCATGGCCTTCAATGCTCAAATGGAGGTCATGGCGGCAATTGATAGGGTCATAGTATTTGTTTTGATCTGTACTCAAAAATATATTCCAAGCTTTTAGTTGTAAATATCGAAAAATAGCTTTATTTATTTAATTTTTGTCGTATAATTAAGTTATCTGATATGTGTGATCTTGATAGATCATTATGAGAGCTTTTCTTATAATGAGCAAGGTTTTTGGGGAAGAACCTTGTACACCTATTTTTCACATATATCATAGAGAAAGCTTGCGGTTTTCCGCGGGCTTTTTTTTGAACTCACATCTATGCCCATTTATTTTTTAGTTAGACATAGAAATATTTAAGAGCAAGCTAAAAGAGGATAAAGATTTTCTGTTTAGGATGTACTAATTGGTTACTTGATAGAAAAATAATAAGAGACGGTTGGTACATAGCATAAAGGTATGGTATGGCAGGCATCAACTCCGGAAACAGTAAGTTGCTGCGTATTTTAAGGATATTAGAAATTTTTATAGTGCATTATACCAATGCAGCAGTATTGAAAAGTAGGAATAAGT
Source organism: Enterococcus sp. AZ163 (assembly GCF_050498925.1). NCBI lineage: Bacteria > Bacillati > Bacillota > Bacilli > Lactobacillales > Enterococcaceae > Enterococcus > Enterococcus sp. AZ163. The sequence goes on along the minus strand of NZ_JBIPAO010000003.1, from coordinate 42,956 downwards.
TGATCATTGTGCTTGCTAAAAGATATGGGTGAAAAGTTTTTTTTCTAAAAATGCTGAAGGCTTTAATAATACAGATTGTGCCTTACATATTCTCAAAAAACGAAATTTTTATAAGAACGTAGTCATTTGACTTGATAATCAGTGGGAATTCTCACCTAAAAAGCTGTATAGATGAGAATATTTTAGTTCTTTCTTATCAACTAATTTTTCTCTTTTAAACGTACATCTGAAGCCAACGAATTCCTAAATAAATGGATAAATAAACTTTTTAAACGAAATGGAGTCTACTGGACTCGGAGTGCAAAGTTAACTATTTATTATTTGTGATGAGTGAGAGAGCCCATTGTTAAGCGCAGTTGCAACAGAGAGGGCTTTCTTATTAATAAAGGGGTAGAGAAAATAAAAAGCTATGAAAAAGTATTCTTAGTTGTACACTCTCTTATTAACTATATATCTTTTTGAAGAATAGCAGGATTGTTAGTTCGCGGGCAGCCTACTGAGAATCTTCTCGTAGTGCCGAATGATGTTTGATACAATAAAAAAAAGTGTTCTTTAGAGAGCGAAAATGGAAGAAGTGTTGGATGATGAAATTAGTGTTAGATAAGATCGCCAAGCAGTTTGATGAAAAGATTATTTTTGATAAGGCGGATTTTACTTTTGAAGCGGGCAAGATTTATGGCTTGCTGGGAAGAAATGGTTCTGGAAAGACGACACTATTCAATTGTATTGCCAAAAATATGCAGCTAAACAGCGGAGAGATTTTGTTGGATCAGGGAGCCGGTCCGAAAGATTATTTTAATACAGATATTGGTTATGTTTATACGATTCCTCATTTGCCAGCTTTTATGACAGCAATTGAATTCGTGAAATTTTTTATGGATATTAACAATGATCGTATGACGAGTAGCAAAACTCCTTCAGAATATTTAACAATGGTGGGGATTAAGGGAGAAGACCAGCATCGGTTACTAAAGGATTTTTCTCACGGAATGCAAAATAAGGTACAAATGGTGGTTTCCTTGATGATTACCCCGCCAGTTCTTTTGATGGATGAACCGCTGACTTCCTTTGATGTCGTTGCTGCTCATGAAATGAAAGAATTAATTGTGGCTGCTAAAAAGAATTCAATTGTTATTTTTTCGACACATATCTTGCAGCTGGCACAGGATTTGTGCGATGAGATTGTGCTGCTGAATCATCACCAGCTGCAGTCAATCCCTTCGGAAAAAATACATGACGCGGATTTTGAAGAAGAGATTATTCAATTGTTGCAGGACCCGCAGGAGGAGCAGGCATGATTGAGGTAATTAGAATCTCTTGGATTTTTTCCGTGGTCAAAACAACTCAAAAGGTTAACGGCTTGCTCTATTATTTGCGAAAGTTGCCATTGATTGGTAAAAAAATTCCTGTGACAGTCTACAACAGCTATGAATTGAAAAAGATTTTGACCGTACTAATTTTCATTTGGAAGGCTCTAATGACGTTGGGGGCAAAATTTCTGTGGCTGGGGTTAAGCTATGTCCTTTCTTTTTTTGCCATTCGTTTTTTTTCGGGAGGGCCATTCGTTTTGATACCCCTAGATCAGACCATTGTAAAACAGGGTTTGCTGTTTTGGATAGGTTGGCTGGGGATCATGAGCATCTTCAACGGAATATGGTATTCGATGGATAACAATGAAGTGAATTTTTTGGACCAGTTTTCTTTACCACGACAGTGTTTTGTCCGGGGGAGGCTGATGCTGCTTAACATTGTTGAGACTGTGAAATACTGGCCAGCTTTTTTTATTTACGGTTTGTTTCTGCGAAATCCGTTAACAGTAATTATTGTTGGAAGCTTATCTTACTTGGCTATTAGTTTGTTCTTTTATTGGTTGGGAAGAAAAACATATACCTTGACCCTTAGTCAGCGTCGCGGAATCACATGGACAATTTTTTTTGCTATCATTTTGCTGGTAGCGGCTGAATTTTGGCTTGATCCAACTGCTAAGGTCATGTCGGTGCTCTTACATCCTGTCTGCTGGCTCCCCTTACTAATTTTAACAATTCTTTGTGGTTATAAGCTTTTGTACTTTGATGATGAGGGTGGCTATTTGATTTGGCAGGTTGAACGGCTTCGTAATTTGGACGCTGCTGCACCGGAAGCCAAGAATTCACAATATCTGGGACAAGGCTTGTCAATGCAAAAGAAATTAGAGCTGGAAGCTGACAGCAACGAAACACTTTCCGGTAGTCAGTATTTGAACGATCTTCTGTTCAAACGGTACCATCGCATTTTGCAGCGAAACTTGTTTATCCGTTTGGCAGTGATAGGGGTTACCTGGTTATTAGTGATTGGCGGATCACTATTTGGTGTATTGAAGGACGCGAAAGAAGCTGAGCTGATCGGCTTATTGCCGTTGCTGTTTTTCACCATGTATTTAGCTTCCTTTGGTAAAACCATCGTACAAATGGTCTTCGTGAATTGTGATGTGGCGATGCTTTATTATCCCTTTTATCGTGAGGCTTCAACAATTCTGTCGGGATTTTTCTATCGTTTCCGAAAAACCTTGTTTTACAATGGCTCCATTATTTTGGGTATTTTACTGCTTTTTATTACCTTTACCTTGTTAAACCCGGAAATCCTATCACTGCAATTTTTTATGGTATTAGTACTACTACTATTTAGCCTGGCAGTTTTATTCTCCTTTCATGAGCTGTTTATCTATTATGTGCTGCAGCCCTTTACTAGTGAGATGGAAGTGATGAACCCTCTATACAAAATTATTTCCGGGATTTTCTACGGGATTGCCTATTTGAACCTGCAGCTGAATGTTACTGGATTGAGCTATGCCTTGCTAGTCTCAGGTCTGAGTTTATTGTATATAGTGATCGGTTTAGTCATTTTATGGAAAAAAGCCCCTCAGACTTTTCGTATCAAAGAGTGATTTTTTTGGGGAAAAAGAATCGTTATTTCGCAAAAAAAAATTGGGTAAGAAACTTTGATAAAATACCCTTTTAGATTTTTGAGAGTAAAAATAGTCGTTATTCTTAATTTTTTTGGTTGACAGTGAATTTTTCTTCGTGTAAAGTTTGGATCAACTTAATAAACAACTCCGTTGAAGAGAAAAGTAATCTTGGAAAACTTTTTAGAGAGGTTCTGGCTGGTGAAAAGAACCAAGGAAGAAAAGATGAACAATGGCCTCTGAGGATAGCGTGTCGATAAGTAGGCAGGCACGGTCGGTTCCACCGTTACCCGGAACACCAATATCTTGAATTTAAGACGTTGGATTAAGCAGAAGGAAACTTCGAAACAAAAGGTGGTACCGCGAGCATTCGCCCTTTTATCAGTCTAGACTGGTAAAGGGGCTTTTTTGTTTTAAAATAGGAAAAACGATGAAATGGTAAGTACAGTTTGACTTCCCTTACAGAGAATCTCGGCAGCTGAAAAGAGATAGGAAACAGCAAATTGGAAAATGGCCATTGAGTGATTTGCCCCGAGCGGAGAACGTGAGACGGCAACGGCAGCAGCCGTTATCTTGCTAGAGTATGATAGTACTCGAAGAGGAGTGGCATGAAAGTGTCACTTAAATTGAGGTGGTAACACGCGACAGGCGTCCTCAGATCCGTAATCAATAGGGATCTGAGGGCGTCTTTTTTATAAAAAGGAGTGAAGCGAATGATTGAATTGAGAAATATATCAGTGACCTTTCAGCAAAAGAATAAAACCATCGCTGCGGTAAAGCAGGTAGACCTGCGGATTGGAAAGGGAGATGTTTATGGCATTGTAGGTTATTCAGGAGCTGGGAAAAGTACCTTGGTTCGAGTGATTAACCTGCTCCAGAAGCCTTCTGAAGGGGAGGTGCTGATTAATGGAATCCAGCTGAATAAGTTGAAGCCAAAGGAATTACGGCAGGAGCGGAAGTCTATTGGCATGATTTTCCAGCATTTTAACTTAATGGATGCTCGTACTATTTTTGATAACGTGGATTTTTCCTTGAAATATTCAGGTAAAACCAAACAGGAGCGTTATCAAAAAGTGACCGAGCTTTTGGAGCTGGTAGGACTTTCTGATAAACATCAGGCCTATCCTAGTCAACTCTCAGGCGGGCAAAAGCAGCGAGTTGCGATTGCCCGGGCTTTAGCGAATGACCCAACTATTCTTTTATGTGATGAAGCGACTAGTGCTTTAGACCCTAAGACAACTTTGCAAATATTGGATTTGTTAAAGGAGTTAAATCGGAAGCTGGGTCTGACAATTGTTTTGATTACTCATGAGATGCAAGTGGTTAAAGAAATTTGTAATAAGGTAGCGGTAATGGAAAATGGAGAAATTATTGAAAAGGGCGAAAGCATTCAGATTTTCAGTCAGCCGCAGCAGCCTTTAACTAAAGATTTCATCCGAACGGCTTTGCATGTGGATCAGGCCTTAACTACTATTTTGAATCATCAAAAATTCTCGAAGCTGGCGGCTAATGAAATTTTGGCAGAGTTTGCTTACGTAGGAGATGAGACGAGTGAACCACTGATTACCCAACTGTATAGCCGCTATCAGGTTAGCACCAATATTTTATACGGAAATGTGGAAATTTTACAGGAGGTACCAATTGGCCGCTTGATTGTTCGCCTGACAGGAGAACAGCACCAACGGAAAAAAGCGTTGGAATTTTTACAGCAGTACCAAGTCGAGGCAACGATTTTGAAACGACCAGAACAGTCATCACCGATTCGGTTGGTTGAAAGGGGAGGAGAATAATAATGCATTTGTTAGAAACGTATTTACCAAATGTCAGTGAAATACCACAGGAATTCGTGACGGCTACTTGGCAAACCTTGTACATGGTTTTTTGGACCGCGTTAGTTGCCGGAATTTTAGGAATTGCCTTGGGCGTACTGCTGGTGGTGATCCGTCCGGATGGACTATTGGCTAATCGTGGTATTTATGAGATTTTGGATAAACTGATCAACATTGTTCGCTCGATCCCTTTTATTATTTTGCTGACGCTGTTAGCAGTTTTTACTCGATTTTTAGTAGGAACAACTATTGGTGAAAAGGCAGCGCTGGTACCGCTAATTATTGGGGTAATTCCTTTTTTTGCTCGGCAAATCGAAAATGCTTTATTGGAGGTTGATCCTGGGGTGATTGAGGCCGCTCAGGCGATGGGGACTAGTCCAGCTGGTATTATCTTTCGCGTTTATCTTGTGGAGGGATTAGCCGCAATTATCCGAGCATCTGCAGTCACTATCATCAATGTCATCGGCTTGACAGCTATGGCCGGAGCGGTAGGGGCTGGTGGATTAGGCAACTTGGCCATCACTCGCGGATATAATCGATTTCAAACCGATGTTACCTTGGTCGCTACACTGTTAATCCTAGTATTAGTTTTTATCAGTCAATTTATTAGTAATTTAGTTATTAAAAAAATCAGTCATTAAACGGAGGAAAATTAGATGAAAAAAGTCAGTACATTTATTTTAGGGGCCGTGTTATTACTGGCCATCACCGGCTGCTCCAGTGGGAATGGCAAAACAGAAGCTAAGGATCAACAAGTTGTGAAGCTAGGTGTAATTGGTGCGGACACTGATGTTTGGGACGGTGTTAAGGAACGCTTGAGTAAAGAGGGGATCGATTTAGAATATGTAAAATTCAGCGATTATAATCAGCCTAATGCAGCTTTGTCTGATGGTTCGATTGATCTGAATTCGTTTCAGCATCAGTTTTTCTTAGATAACTACAATGAAGAGCACGGGACAGATTTAGTTTCTATTGGTAATACAGTGAGTGCACCGCTAGGTATTTATTCCGACAAGATTAAGGATTTAAAGGAACTCAAAGAAGGCGATAAGGTTGCGATTCCTAATGATGTTACTAACGGTGGTCGGGCATTATTGCTGCTGCAATCCGCAGATTTGATTAAGGTAGATGAAGCCGCAGGTCAAACCCCAACTGTTTCTGATATTACTGATAATCCTCTAAAGCTGGAAATTTCTGAATTGGATGCTTCACAGACAGCCCGATCTTTATCAGATGTAGCAATTTCAGTCATCAACAGCGGTATGGCTGTGGATGCTGGTTTAGCACCGAAGAAGGACGCGATTTTCCTGGAACCAGTTGATGAGCGAGCAAAGCCGTACGTCAATATTATCGTAGCTCGTAAAGAAGATGCAGACAACGATGTTTATCAAAAAGTAGTGGCCGCTTATCAAACAGAAGAAACGGCTAAAGATATTGAGAGTACCTCAAAGGGTTCGAATGTCCCAGCTTGGGAAACCTTTGGCAAAAAATAATTGGAGGAATTTTTTATGACGACAAATACACTAGAGGAAACACAAATTATCCAGGAATTTATTGCAAATCGTTTAGTCCATTATCAAGAATTGGCGTTGGATATTCACGACCATCCGGAGGTCAGCAATTACGAGTTTCACGCAGCAGATGTTTTAGGCAGACAGCTGCAGGCAGAGGGCTTTGCGGTTAAAACTGACGTTGCCGGACACCGCACTGGTTTTGATGCACGTTATAAAAGCGCAAAACCTGGACCGACGATTGTCTTTTTAGCGGAGTATGATGCTCTGCCAGGAATTGGGCATGCTTGTGGACATAATTTATTTGGAACTACCTCTCTTTTAGCAGCCAGCGCACTTAAGAAATTAATTGATCAGACAGGCGGTGAAATTCGCGTGTACGGAACACCGGGAGAGGAAGGCGGTGAAAACGGCTCAGCTAAAGGTAGTTTTGTACGAGAGGGCTTTTTCACTGACGTGGATGCAGCTTTGTGTGTGCATCCAGCGCATCGCTACAGTCAGACTTTACCTTCACTAGCTAATGATCCGGTCGATGTGAAGTTTTACGGACGAGCTTCTCACGCAGCAGCGGCACCTGAAAAAGGGATTAATGCTTTAGATGCGATTTTACAGGTTTACAATAGTGTGAATGCGCTGAGACAGCATTTACCTCTGGATGTAAAAATCCATGGAGTAATTACCAATGGTGGTGTGGCCGCCAATGTCGTTCCTGAATTCGCTTCAGCTCGTTTTTACCTGCGGGCAGCAAGCCGTAAAACCTTAAACGAGGTTTATCAAAAGTTTGATCAGATTGTCCAGGGGGCGGCCTTAGCTACTGGCTGTACGTATGATTTTGGGCTCTTCCAAAACTCGGTGGATGATACGGTTTTAACACCGCTTTTTGATGAAGTTCTTTTCAAACATTTAACAGAGTTAGACATACCAGCAACGGAAATCAGTACGGAAATTCCTGATAGCTATGGTTCTTCAGACGTAGGAAATGTGAGTCAGGTAATTCCTACCATTCAGCCGACCGTATCGATTTCAGATGATTACATTGCGGGACATAGTGAGGAATTCAAAGCGGCCGCTCGCAGTGAAAAGGGCTTAGCATCAATTGCTATCGGTGCTGAATTGTTGGCAAAAACGGCGTTGGACTTAATCCAAAATCCAGAGCTGCTGCAAGCCATTAAAGAGCAGCATCAGGAAAATCTGGAGGCGCAGAATACTTAAGTCATAAAAAACTACTAAAAGGAGAAAAAAATGAAGTTAACTAAGTGGCTCTCAATTGGAGTTGTTTTATTAGGTGGAGTACTTGTCTTAACCGGGTGCGGACAGGCCAAAAGTCAAACAGTGGAAGATCAAAAGGTGGTCAAACTAGGAGTCGTTGGTGAAAACAATGAACCTTGGGAATATGTGAAAAAAGAATTAGCTGACAAAGAAAATATCCAACTGGAGCTGGTAAAATTTACCGATTATCGCACCCCGATTACAGCCTTGGAAGATGGCTCAATCGATTTGCATGCGTGTTTAACCGAAATTTTTATGGACACAGTTAATGAGGAAAGCGGCTATGACAATACAACAATCGCTTATACGACGCTAAATCCATTAGGTGTTTATTCCAATAAAATTAAGGATCTTAAAGAATTAGAGGATGAAGCAATTGTTGCTGTACCTAACGATGTTTCTAACCAAAGTCGAGCGCTGCTTTTATTGCAAACCGCTGGATTAATCAAGGTAAATCCTGACAAAGGACTGCTGCCCGATATTAGTGATATTATCGAAAATCCGAAAAAATTGACCTTTAAATCGCTGGACTCTAATCAAACTGCTCGTGCGTTGGCTGATGTTGATATTTCCTTAATCAATAATGGTATGGCCGTAGATGCGGGACTGATTCCTACCAAGGATGCAATTTTCTTGGAGCCTATTGCGGACAGCTCTAAGCCATATTATAATGTGATTGCTGCACGTAAAGAGGAAAAAGATTCAAAGGTGTATCAAAAAATTATCGCTGCCTATCAGACAGACGAGGTTGCCAAAATCATTGCCGAGACAACTGAAAATTCCAGCATTCCTGTTTGGGACAAAAAATAATAACGTTTAATACCTGACTATAACGAAAAGACGCTTGCAATCCATCCTTTGGCGGAGCTTTTCAATTATAGCCAGGTATTTTTTACTGTTAGAAAGCAGTGGGTTCCTCAGCCAGCAGTTCTTTACTAGCTAACTCAATAATGATTTGGATCAGGCTCAGCATATTGATTCGCGAGTTAGCATCCGTTTCATTATAGCTCAGAGGGGTATCGTTACTAAATAAACAAAAATCCGCTAAATTTGCAGTTTGATCATTTTCCTGCGAAGTAATCAAAATAGTTTTAGCCTGATTCTGGCGACTATTGTCAAAAACTTCCTGATATACGGCCAGTGGAACATTTGCAGAGGTGATTAAAATGGTAGCCCCTGGATGAATCGTCCGACTAATACTTTTGAGCAAATGCAAATCTTCGACTAGAATACAGCGGCGGTTCAAGGTATTTAAAACGGTGTGCAGGTACTTAGCGGGAATCGAACTGAGACTTCGTCCGTGGATATACAAAGGCTGATCATTGCAAAGCAATTGAACAATCGTATGCAGCTGATCCAAAGGTGCAAACGCTAAAAAGTATTTAAAATCATTGATCTGCTGATCGATCTGCTCGCGAAAAACCGTTTGGCGTTTCTTTTGCAATACCAGTTCGTTTTTGATTAAGTATTTTAATTCACTAAAACCCGTCAGTCCCAGCTTCTGACAAAAACGAACTACAAGGGTGTCTGATACAAATAGTTTGCTGGCTAAATCATGAAGTTTCATCTGAGCGATTAACGTCGAATTATCTTGAATGTATTTCAACATGGTTTGCTCATTTTCTGATAATTTTTCGATCTCAATGGCAGCGAAAAAATCATTCATGGGAAATACCCTCCTCTGATGAAGTGTAGTATGCCTTAAAGATAGTATCAATTACGAAAAAAATGGGCAATCGTGAAGTAAATTCAGTATTTTTATTTTGCCGTGATCGCCCGAAAAACCGAAAGTTCAGATCTGCAGTTTTTGCCAAAACATTATCGGTGTAAGGCGTTATAGCTGCAACCGTGGCTCCTCGCATTTTGGCTAGATTAGCCATACGAATGGTCGGTTCATAGGTTCCGCTGCAGCTGATAACAAACAGCACATCTTGATCGGTCAAGGTTTCGGCAATATGAAAGGCCAGACGAGAGGCTTCATAGCGATAGACATTTTGCCGGCCATAAGAAAACAGCATTTTTTCCCAGTAATCCAGCACCCGCGCGGAAATACCACCGCCACTGTAAAGATGGATGTGTTTGGAACTGTTCAAGAGCTCAATCATTTGATGGACATCTTGTTCTTTCATCAATAACAAGGTGTTTTCAATATCTTGTGCCATCTCCTGCAAAAGCGCTGCATCAGATTTTTGCTTAAGGATAGGCTGAGGAATGGAGGAATTGGCTTGTTTGGTCAAATACTTCAATTCACTGTAGCCAGATAAACCGATTTTCTTGCAAAAGCGCAAAATAGTTGTGGTGGAAACCGTTAGTTGGTTGGCTAATTCGCGAATTGTAGCTGTCTCAACTATTTGAGGATGCGTATAAATATACTGAAAAATAGCTTGCTCATTAGGATTAAGGCTGGTCATTATTCTATTATCTAAAAGGTCTGTTAACATACTTATACTCCTTTGGTTGAAATTTGTTACATTATTTGTGACAAAGCACTAAATCGGTAATCACTTAGTAAAATAATACAGGATATTGTATTCGTTTTCAATCGATGGCATAGTAAGACTATATTAACTGGCCATTAATAGTGAATTCAATTCAAGCTAAGGGGACTATAAATCATGAGAGAATTTAACGTATGTATCGTCGGTGGAGGCAGTACCTTTACTTTAGGTTTTTTAAAATCATTTGTTCGGATGAAAAAGGACTTTCCGTTAAAAAAATTAGTATTGTTTGATATTGACCAGGAGCGTCAGAATTTAGTCGGCAAGTTTGGTGAGATTTTGTATCGGGAACAATTTCCTGAGCTGGACTTTTCGTACACCACAGACAGCAAAGAAGCTTACGAAGGAATGGATTTCGTTTTCATGCAAATGCGGGCGGGCGGTTTGCCGATGCGGGCGCAGGATGAACATATTCCGTTGGGTATGGGACTAGTTGGGCAAGAAACCTGTGGGGCTGGTGGCATGGCCTATGGTTTGCGTTCGATTGTTGAAATGATTAAAGCGGTTCACGAGATTCGAGAGTACGCACCGGACGCTTGGATTCTCAACTATTCCAATCCAGCAGCGATCGTCGCTGAAGCTTTGCGAAGAGAATTTCCTGCGGATCGACGAATTTTAAATATTTGTGATCAGCCGGAAAATGTTGTCCGCTCTTGCAGCCGCTTGTTGGGCTGTTCATGGGAAGATTTGGATCCGGTTTACTTTGGTCTGAATCATTACGGTTGGTTTACTCATATTTACGATAAAACTACTGGTGAAGACTTGCTGCCGAAGATTAAGGAGCTGATTAAAAAACAAGGGTTTCTGCCACAGGATGCCGAGCAGCGAGATCCTTCTTGGTTAGATACTTATGGCATGGTGGAAACGATGATGAAGGATTTTCCAGAATTTTTACCAAATACGTATGACCAGTATTACTTATATCCAGAATACAAAGCAGCAACCTTAGATCCCAATTTCACACGAGCTGATGAAGTCATGGCTGGCCGGGAAAAACGGGTTTTTGCGGAATGTGAGGAAATTATCTCAGCAGGGACACTGGGAGATAAGTTTGATGATATCAGTGACGCTCATGCTGAAATGATGATTGAAGTTGCGGTTGCAATTGCCTTTAACAAAAATAATCGACACATTTTAATTGTTGAAAACAATGGAGCAATTGCTAACATGCAGGACGATGCTATGGTGGAGGTTGTCTGCGAGTTGGGCGCTAATGGTCCGCGGCCTATGGGTGTCGGCATTATTCCACAATTTTATCTTGGCTTATTAGTTAACCAGGTTTCTAGTGAAAAGCTGTTAGTAGATGCTTATTACGAAAACTCTTATCAAAAAGCGTTAGAAGCCTTTACCCTAAACCGCTTAATAAATGATGGAAAAAGAGCACGTAAGGTTTTGGATGCTTTAATAGAAGCCAATAAAGGTATGTGGCCTGAGCTACGATAAAGCCGGCGATACAAGGAGGAAAAAGGAATGAAAAAGAATAAAATAATGGATTTTTTCTCGACATTAGGCAGCAGCTTGATGATGCCGATCGCCGCTTTGGCAGCCTGTGGGATTCTTTTGGGAATCTCAGGGGCTCTGCTGAAGGATCAGGTAGTAGCGGCATTACCGATTTTAGAGACCCCAGCCGTTTTTTATGTAATTGATACGCTGCGAACGATCTCTGGGGTTGTCTTTACCTTGATTCCAGTTTTGTTTGCGATCTCGATTTCATTGGGGATGGCTAAAGAAGATAAAGGAATCGCTGCTTTTGCAGGCTTTGTCGGCTATTATACTTTTTTGGTGAGTGCCAGCACAGTGGTGAATTCCGGCTTTGGTAACTTTGAATCGCTACGGGTAGCGCCGATCTTAGGTGTCGAAACGATTGATATGGGAGCGGTTGCGGGGATTTTAACTGGGATTATTGTAGCTTTTCTCCATAATAAATACCATAAGATTCAATTTCCGGTGGCAATTGCCTTTTATGGCGGAAAACGTTTTGTAGCTATTGTTGTTATTTTAGTTATGGGTTTGTTGGGACAGGTAGCGCCGTTTGTTTGGCAGCCAATTTCTGCCGGAATTACTGCTTTAGGAACACTGATTGGCAGTGCTGGATCGTTGGGTGTTTTCTTCTTTGGTTTCTTGGAACGTTTGTTGATTCCAACGGGACTGCACCATGTGTTGAATAGTATCTTCCGAACTACTGCAGTAGGGGGCGTTTATGAAGGTGTGGAAGGTTGCTTGAATATTTTCCTTCAGTTCTTTGATAAAGTAGATATTGATACGTTACGTCCGTTTACTCAATTCTTAGGACAAGGAAAAATGCCATTTATGATGTTCGGCTTGCCAGCCGCCGCTTTGGCCATTTACCGCTCTAGTCCTTCTGACAAAAAAGATCGAGTGAAAGCTTTGATGATTGCCGGTGTAGCAGCCAGCATCATTTCAGGAATCACTGAACCATTGGAATTCTCCTTTATGTTTATTGCACCAGTATTGTTTCTTTTCCATGCTTTTATGGGCGGTGTTTCCTTCTTGTTGATGTCCGTTCTGGGTGTGGCAATTGGAAATACGGGTGGCGGTTTGATTGATTATATTGTCTGGGGTGTCATGCAGCCGGGTTCCCGCTGGTACATGGTTTTGGTCGTAGGACCTGTTTATGCCGTACTGTACTATGTTGTCTTTAAAAAATACTTAACAGCTAAAAACTTGTCGATTGATGTTGCAGAAGAAGTGGATGAGGATGAAGCAGTAGGTGCTTCATCGCTGGCTGGTGATAATTCCTTGGCAATGCAGGTAATTGCCGGCTTAGGTGGTCGTGAAAATATCAAGGTAGTCAATAACTGTATCTCTCGACTGCGGGTAGATGTTGACGATATGAATCTAGTACAGGAAAATATTCTAAAGCAAACCGGCAGCATGGGGATTATCAAGCCTTCAGAAACGCATATTCAGGTAGTTTATGGACCAAAAATTGAAAAGATTGCCGATGCAGTGCGCAAGGCGCTGTAAATAGCTGCTATGGATGAAGATTAGCAGAATTTCCTTTTAAGCCACTGCGCAGCAATTCTGAATTGACTAAAGGAGCAGTATAGGACAAAAAAATCCTATACTGCTCCTTTTGCTCCTTTTCCTAATGAAAACTTGTCTTAATGATAAACAGGCCTCCACAAACGAAAAGTGATTTCATGTCCGAAAACGGCTAGTTTGTGTTAAAGTTTCTTGATAATATAAAAAAGTAACTAAGGCTTTGATTTTTAAATTCTGTAAACTAACTTAAAATGGAGGTGAGTTTTGTGGAGCAGTTAACAAATGACTATCTATACAGTGCCTTTAAAGCGAAGGATACTCGTTTTGATGGCCGCTTTTTTATCGGTATCACTACTACTCAGATTTATTGTCGTCCAGTTTGTCGCGCACGGCAGGCAAAGGCTGAGAATTGCTGCTATTTCAAAACGGCTGCCGAAGCGGAATTGGCAGGTTTTCGTCCATGTTTATTGTGCCGTCCTGAACAAGCGCCAGGAAATTCGGTAACGGATGCTCAGACAAATTTGGCGGCTCAAGTTGCCAAAGTGCTGGAGGAGCATTGCGGTAGTGGTATTCATTTGAAGGAGCTGGCCGAAGAATTAGGCTATACAGACCGCCATTTGCGACGGGTATTTTTGGAAGAATACCATGTTTCACCGATTCAGTATTTGCAGACCTGTCGCTTGCTGCTGGCAAAAAGCTTACTGACAGATACGAATTTGTCAGTCATAGAAGTGGCAATGGCCTCTGGATTTGGCAGTTTACGCCGGTTTAATGCTTTATTCCAAAAACACTACCAACTAACACCAACCGCGTTGCGTAAAGAAAGCATCAGTGATCAGCGGGAAAAGGATAAGATTACCTTAGCACTGGGATATCGGCCGCCTTATCGTTGGCAGGAGCTGCTAAACTTTCTTGAGAAACGGGCGATTGAGGGGGTTGAAAGGGTCCAGGATAATACTTATCTGCGAACCGTTCGACTCGCGAACTTTGAAGGAAAAGAATGCTCGGGTTGGATAAAAATACAGCCCATGGAAGGCAAAAATTTGTTGGCAGTAACCCTTAGTGAAAGCTTGCTGCCAGTTTTACCGCAGGTGTTAAGCAGAGTTCGTCAATTGTTTGATTTGTATTGTGATCCGACAGTTGTTTATGAGACCCTTAATCATATGGAAAATTTTGCTTGCGGGACGCGTATTCCTGGCTGCCTTGATCCGTTTGAAATGGCCGTGCGAGCGATTCTTGGACAGCAAATCACAGTGAAAGCTGCTAGTACATTGGCTGCCAGAATTGTTCAAAAATTTGGAACGCCAATTCAAACACCTTTCACTGAATTAACGCACACCTTTCCTACGCCGCAAACGGTTTTGACGTTGGAAGGAACAATTGAAGAAAATTTGGGCCAATTGGGTGTAATTGCCACGCGTTCGCGAACGATTAAAAGTTTGGCTGAAAGGTTGTCAGCAGGGACGATTCGTTTTGGCCCTCAAGCCACTCCTGAAGCAGAAGTAGAAAAGCTGTTGGCGATTCCCGGTATTGGCCACTGGACCGCCCATTACTTAGCAATGCGTGCATTGAGCTGGCCGGATGCTTTTCTGGAAACGGATGTTGGAATTAAGAAGGCTTTAGCACCATTAAAGCCGAAAGAAATGCTGCAGCTAGCCGAAAATTGGCGACCGTGGCGCAGTTACGCTACAGTCAGCTTGTGGAATTCATTATAAGAAGGGAAGATGCAGATGCATTATGTGACGGATTATTCTTCACCGATTGGACCCTTAACCTTAGCTGCAACCGACCAAACGCTAGTGGGGGTATGGATGAAGGATCAAAAATATTATGGTGCAGGTTTATCGGAAGCAATCACTCAAAATCAGCAGCTGCCGGTTTTTCTTCAAACCAAAAATTGGTTGGATGCTTACTTTGCCAATGAAAAACCTGCTATTTTCGACCTGCCTTTGAAGCCGGTCGTCAACGAATTTCGGCAAACTGTTTGGACAGTATTGTGTCAAATTCCTTATGGTGAAGTGATGACCTATAAGGAGGTTGCTCAACGTACAGCCGAAAAATTAAACAAAACTTCCATGTCTGCTCAGGCAATTGGCGGAGCTGTCGGTCACAACCCGCTTTCGATCATCATTCCTTGTCATCGAGTAGTGGGAACAAACAGCAGTTTAACTGGATACGCCGGGGGACTCACTAAAAAAATTTATCTTCTTCAACATGAAGGTGTGGATACTAGTAAGTTTTTGATTCCTACTAAAGGTACTGCTTTGTGACTTAAAAAACGGAGAGTTTATTAACAGACGTGAATGCTGAATTCATGTCTGTTTTTTTTGTCTGTTTTGAAAACCACCTGCAATATCGGTGATTTCATTTGAATTTCCTGTCGTCGTTTAAGTTTTTGTAATAAGTGCGATTTAATTTATCAAGTACGCAGTGGTTATGCTCATTCATCGATAGTATCAATTAACTTAATACTCATGCTCTCTTCGCTTTAGAACTCGTATCTCTGTATCAAATTCAACGATTCGATGGAACAAGGCACCTTTAATAGCAGCTGCTGTTTATAGGGCTTAATGCTATGTTTACTTGGATTTAAAAATATTTTTTATTCTAATTGGAATTGTAAACGAAAGAGTATTTCAAAAAGTTACCTACAACAATTCTCACCTAATAGCAAAAAAAATCTTGCATTTTCAGACAAATTCACCTAAACTTTAGAAATGAGAGGGAGAATGAGAATCATTATCAGTTAGATAAGGAGTGATTCGTTGAAAAAAAGATGGATTGTTGCTCTTTTATTCCTCTTGAGTGGTTTCTCGATTTTCTTAGGTGTAAAGGATTTAATGCTGCAGGAATTACTTCAGGGGAATCAGGAGCAATGGCTGGTTTTGGCAACTACGCGGATTCCGCGAACCGTTAGCTTGATTCTAGCAGGAGCAACCATGAGCATTTGTGGTTTAATTATGCAGCATTTAACCCAAAATAAGTTTGTTTCGCCGACTACGGCCGGGACAATGGACAGTGCACGTCTGGGGATTTTATTGGTGATGCTCTTCTTACCAAATGCTTCAACCCCGATGCGAACCTTAGCAGCTTTTGTCTTTGCTTTTTTAGGAACAATGGTTTTTCTGGCATTGAGTCGGCTACTGCCGGGAAAAGATCCGGTGTTCCTTCCACTGTTAGGTGTAATGTTTGGCAACATCATCGGCTCGGTAGCAACTTTCTTTGCCTACCAGTTTGAGCTGATTCAAAACATGTCCTCCTGGTTGCAGGGCAACTTTTCTTTAGTAACCAAGGGAAGCTATGAATTGTTGTATCTGACTATTCCACTATTCTTTGTGATCTATATTTTTGCCTATCTTTTCACAATTGTAGGCTTGGGTGAAGATGTAGCTGTCAATTTGGGAATCAACTATCAGCTAACTCAAACCTTTGGCATTGCCTTAGTAGCGGCAGCTAGTGGTTTGGTTTTGATAATGGTAGGAACAGTACCGTTTTTAGGAGTCATCGTACCCAACGTTGTCTCGTTGATTTATGGCGATCACGTAAAGCAAACCTTGTGGATTACTGCTTTGTCGGGCAGTTTGTTTTTAATAGTTTGTGATATGATTTCGCGAGTGGTCATTGCGCCTTACGAAGTTCCAGTCAGCCTGACAGTAGGCGTTCTAGGCAGTATTATCTTCATTTATCTACTGGTTAGGAGGCGGCAGGCATGAGAGCTTTTCCCTTAAAAAAAGGAACAACGATTGCGGTATTAATCTTGGTGGCCATTGGGTTGTGCGGGCTTTACTTAACTTATAACACCTATGGGAATTTTCAATTTGCCTGGATGCTGAGGGGCAAAAAGGTTGCGGCCTTTTTACTAGTAGCGCTGGCAACAGGTATGGCAACGGTCAGCTTTCAGACGCTGACCCAGAATCAATTTTTAACTCCGAATATTTTAGGCTTGGATTCTTTATACGTTTTAATCCAAACCATTTTGTTTTTTACGGTTGGCGGTGTAAAAATGCTGTCACAGGAACAAACGCCCTTATTTTTAATCAGTATTTTACTGATGGCATTGTTAAGTTTACTGCTGGCCAAGGTGCTTTTGCAGCGGCGGCAAAATGATCTGTTTATTTTGCTGATGCTAGGGATGATCTTTGGCACATTATTCAGCAGCACCAGCAGCTTCCTTCAAGTGATGATGGATCCGAATGAGTATGACCTGCTGCAAGGTCGGCTGTTTGCCAGCTTCAGCAACGTCAACACCAACCATTTGATTCTGGCAGCAGTGATTATTTTGACGGGTTCGCTTCTATTATATGGGGTAAATCGCTACTTGGATGTTCTGCATTTAGGAGCAGATCAGGCTACCAATCTAGGGCTCTCGTTAAATCGCTTCCAGATTCTAATTTTATTTTTGGTTAGTCTGTTGACAGGAACCGCTACAGCATTAGTAGGACCAATAACCTTTTTGGGGTTTATTGTTGCTAACATTGCCTATCAGCTGATGCCAACCTATCGCCATAGCTACCTTTTTCCAACGGCGGTACTGCTAGGAATCATTTTTCTAGTCGGCAGTCAGTTTCTAGTAGAGCAGGTTTTCCATTTGAAAACAACGGTCAGTGTCGTAACGCAATTTATCGGCGGCGTCTATTTTATTTGGAAAATTATTCGTGAAAGGAGGCGTCAAGGATGATCGATGTCAAAGATGTATCGAAAAATTACGGCAGCAAGCAGGTTATTACCGAAGTTCGTTTGCCGATTAAAGAGAAACAGCTGACCGCTTTTATTGGTCCCAATGGTGCTGGTAAGAGTACGCTTCTGTCAATGATTAGTCGTTTGATTGAGATTGATACTGGTGAAATATATTTGGATCACAATGAGGTAAAAGCCTGGCGATCCAATGAACTATCAAAAAAGCTGTCGATTCTTAAGCAAAGCAATGGCTTAAGTCTACGAATTACTGTTCGTGAACTAGTGAGCTTCGGTCGATTTCCTTACAGCAAAGGTCGCCTGAACCAAGCAGATTATCAATTGATTGATCATGCGCTGGACAAGCTGGGCTTAACTGAAATGGCTGATGATACAATTGATACCTTATCTGGCGGTCAGCTGCAGCGAGCTTATATTGCTATGATTTTGGCTCAGGATACGGAGTACATTTTATTGGATGAGCCGTTGAACAATCTAGACATGAATTATGCGGTTCAGCTGATGCAAACTTTACGGCGTCTAGTCGATGAGGAGAAAAAAACGATTCTTTTGGTGATTCATGACATTAATTTTGCTGCCAGTTATGCGGATGAAATTGTAGCTATGAAGGCAGGACAGATTTTTGCTCATGGTACCACCGATGAAATGATCCAGTGCAGTGTGTTGGATCCTTTATATGAAATGAACGTCAAAATTTGCGAGCTTGAGGGCAAGCGCTTTTGTATGTATTTTAATTAAATTGGAGGAAATAAATGTGAAAAAATATATGGTTAGTTTGTCAATTTTATTGTTAGGATTTGGTTTAGCAGGATGCGGGTCGTCCAATGATGGAACCGCGGATTCAAGCAGCGGAACGGCGCAAAGCAGCGCAGCTAAAGCGGAAACCTTAGAGGTTACCGACAGCAACGGGAAAATAACTGTACCTAAAAATCCTAAAAAAGTTGTGGTATTTGATAATGGTTCATTGGATACGATCGATGCATTGGGCGCTGGTGACAGTATCGTAGGTGCAGCAACAGATAACCTGCCGGCTTACTTGTCAGATTACAAAGGGATTGATTCAGCTGGAGGTATCAAGGAACCAGATTTGGAAAAAATCAATCAAATGCAGCCAGATTTGATCATCATTTCCGGTCGTCAAAGCGATTTCCAAGATCAACTAAAAGAAATTGCTCCAACCATGTATTTGGAGGTAGACACTTCTGACACTTGGAACTCTATTAAGCACAACGTGGAAACCTTAGGAAAAATCTTTGACAAAGAATCTGAAGCCAAAGAACAATTGGCTGCTTTAGAAACAAGTATCAAGGAAACCAAAACTAAAGCTGAAGAAAGTAAAGATAAAGCCTTAACTGTTTTGGTGAATGAAGGCCAGCTTTCCGCTTATGGTAAAGATTCTCGCTTTGGTATTATTTATGACACCTTTGGTTTTGCCGAAGCTGATGATGCAATTGAAGCATCTACTCACGGCCAAAGCGTTTCCTATGAATATGTCTTAGATAAAAATCCAGATATTTTATTTGTTGTAGATCGCACTAAAGCGATTGGTGGAGATAGCACTGACAATGATGTGGCTGGGAACGAATTAGTTGCCCAAACAACTGCTGGCAAAGAAAACAAAGTGATCACACTTCAGCCAGATGTTTGGTACTTAAGCGGAGGGGGACTAGAATCAGTAAAACTGATGCTTGAGGATGTAAACAAAGCGTTCGAATAGGAAAATTATACTTAGGGAGGCCAAAACAACTGTTTTGGCCTTTTTGAATAGCTTTCAATCGAAAATAAGGCTAGAGCTGTTTAAAGTGATTAATTGAACGGCTTTTTTAGCATGTATAAATAACTTATTTTTAGAGGAGAAACTCATAAAAAAAGGGGAAATCAAAGTATGATACTTGCATATAACTTTTATCGGTTGAGAATTGTGGTTTTTTATTTATTTCTTATACATAGAAAAAGAATCGCTGAATTAGTAAATGATAATAAAACATGTTAATCAGCGAACAAAAAAGTTATTTTATTGTTAAATATAATATACAGAGAGTTAGAAAGGTGTGGGGAAGTGAAAAGAAAATTTATAGCTATAAGTTTAACAGTTTTGTTAATTTTACAAGTCATTGTTCCAACGTTCACTTATGCACAGGGAACAGACGAATCTGGAACAAAGGACTCGCAGGTTTCTGAAGTAACGAAATCGACAGAGACAACAACTGCTTCTACGACTGTCAGCAGTCAGGGGAGTATAGCAGCGAGCAGCAGTGTGAATAAGGAAAGTAGCAGTTTAACCAAAGAAAGCAGCACAGATACGACAGAACCGTCGATATCTGCAGCTAAAGAGAAAGCACCTGCTGCTGCAACTAAAACATTACGTACAGCCATTACGGATAATATCTTTACGTCTGCGAAGCTTTATAAAATTAATGGCGATGAGGTTCAACCATCAGATACATTGCCTAACATGTCAGGGATTAAACTAAACCTGAAGTTCTCGTTTGCTAATAAGAATTATCAGGCTGGGGATACCTTCACGACCCAATTACCTCAACAGATTGCCATCGCCAAGGATTTATCCGGTGATTTCAGTCCTATGACATCAGCAAACTGGAAAATCAATGCTGCTACAAAAGAATTAACTATTACCTTTTTAGAGGATAATGTCGCAGCGGAAGAATATGAATTAACCTTGACGACTTCTCTTGAGAAAGTTAACGGCATTGATGAAGAGACACAAAAAGTCGTATTTGACACAACACCTACACAAACTATTTTCAATTTAGAAATGACCTCTAGTGTAGATACTGGGAAAAATACTACAGCAGTAGCCATGGACGATTTGAATCCTAAATCTGTTCAAATCAATTCTGCTTTTAATTTAGATCGAACCAATAAAGATAATCGAATGTTTCGAGTGGAAGCGTACAATTATACTAGTAAACTTTCTTTTGATTCCATTAAGGTATATACCAGCGACGTGGATTTCAACGGTGCCTTGGTTGGAGAAAAAACTTTGCTGACAGTTGACAGCGACTACAAGGTATCGTTAAAAAATGCGGGTACCAATCAGGTTGCCGCGGAAATTCAACTGACGAAACCAATGAATAAGAAGGCAGTTTTTGTTGAATCAATTGTTACTGGTGTAGATGGTAAGAATTACGTGGACGAATCCATTGCTGGCGCCGAGTATAACTATTTATATGCGTATGGGTATACCTATCAAGATACCACCAATATCAGTTCTTCTTCAGCAAGCAAGAGCTTTGTAACCTTGCAGCCACTGGAGGCAAAGGGAACTATCAACAAGGATACCGGCAACATTGATTGGGAAATTAAGTACAACTTCAACGAGCAGCCATTGACCACTGCCTCTCAGTTAACAACTAACTTAGCTGACCAAGGGGTCGAATTTGTACCAGGCTCCTTATCTGTTGAAAAGGTAGGCTTCACATATAATGGCGGCAATGATTACGAGGTCAACACTCAAGGGGACGGTACTAATGAGCTATCGGTCGTTTCTAAGACAGATGGGTCGTTAACCCTGCAACCGAAAGCGAATACTACTCAGGCATATATTGTCAGATATTCTACGAAGATCACCGATCCGACAGAACGAGTGATCAAGAACAAAATCTCTAATGGAACAGTTAACAAAGAAGCACAGGTTAGTCTAATTCCTAATTTATTATCCAAAGAATCTGGAACAATTGATGTTTTCAATCGTACAATGGAATGGACAATTACGATCAATGCCGAAAAATATCGCATGAAGAATCCGGTAGTTCACGATTACTTTATTGGGGCAGTTAAGTCCTATACTGATTTAACGGTGAAGAAAAAAGTTTCTGATACGGAATTTGTTCCTTTAACCGAAAACGTGGATTACAAGCTGACAGGGTTTGATGAGAATGGTTCTCCAGCCGGTGTACAACCGAATGTGAATGGGGCACCAGACAGCTTCAACGGCGGCGTTCGAATTGATTTCTTGGGAGATTATCAGCAACTGGATGATACCTTAGTCATTACAATTAAGACGAAACTGGAAACCTCAGATCAGCGTACAGATATTAAAAATAAAGCAACATTAAATTATGGAGATACACCAGGCGTGATCGAGTATGAAGCTAAAGGCGTCTTTACCGATCCTTATTACACTGGCGGTGCTAAACTAGGCCGAGCTTCTACAATGGATGATCAGTATTTGTATCAAGACTGGCTGGTTTTGTTGAACTCGAAAGGAACCAAGTTCAACATGACCAAAATGGCAGATACTTTGCCAGCTGGCACTGAGCTGGTACCAGGCTCTCTACGCTTTGAAGAAGTGACCAGTGAATCAATGCTGACCAACATTCAAAACTATTTGCGTTATGATTACAACTTAGTACCAGAAGGCGATGATGCTTACCCAACCAAAATTGATACTGAGAATAATCAAGTCAATTTGGAATTTGCCAAGCTTGGAGAAAAACGGGTGTATGTAAAATACAAAACCCGTGTGAAACGAGACTGGTATGTTTATCAACGTTTAGATAATAAGGCCGAAGTGACGTATGATTCGCAAACACCGGTGGATTATCAGTATACTGTCTATGCTAGCAATTATGATTATGCTCTGCAGAAATCAGCGGCTAAGGATCCAACTAAGGAGAATGTCGCTAACTGGACACTGCAAACGAGAAATATTTCTTCCAATATGTCAGTGGAAGATCCGGTGATTTCCGATACCTTAACACAAGGAACGACCAATGCAGCCTATGATCCGACTTCCTTTGTTGTTACAGACGCGTCAACTGGTGAAAAAATTAGTACTGATCATTACCGTCTAACCTTTGGAGATAACTCCTTCAAGCTGACGTTCTCTGATTACAAAGCTGAAAATAATATCAAAGTTACCTACAATACGATTAGCGAATTCCCAGGCTTGGTGAAAAACCAATCTCAGGTGGATTCTGCAAGCTATGGCGGATTGAATATTTACTATCGTCAGTCCAGTGCCAATGTAAATCTAAACTTTACTAGCGGCAGCGGTTCTGGTGTGGTGAAAACAGCCGATTTATCCGTTATAAAAGTAGATAAAGAGGATGAATCCAAAGTATTAGAAGGAGCTACCTTTGAAATCCTGACAGCTGACGGCGATGAAACCGGCTTGAAGGCCGACACCAATGTGGATGGGAAAGTTACTTTCACTGGGTTACCATTAGGAGAGTACCTTCTGAAGGAAAGCAAGGCACCAAACGGTTATGAAATCAATGCCGAGTATGCAACTGGCAAATTGATTAATTTAACGGAGAATATGAATGCTATTAAGGTGACTAATGCTAAAACTATTCCTAATAGTGTTGAGTTAGTTAAAACCGATAAATTAACAAGTGAACCACTTAAAAATGCCGTCTTCCAGCTGCAAAAAGCAGATGGAACAGCAGCAGACGACAACGAATATACGACGGATATCGATGGAAGCATTGTAATCACTGGTTTAACAAAAGGGGATTACCAGCTAGTAGAAACCCAGGCACCAGAAGGGTATCAGCTAGACGTAACACCGGTTAAATTTACTATTTCTGAACGGCAGGGCCAAGTAGTTAATTTGAAGAAAACCAATACTCTGTCTACGGGTTCCGTTGTTTTAACCAAGACGAATGAACAACAGGATCAAATGCTGAAAGGTGCAATCTTCCAGTTGAACTCTAGTGACGGGACCGAGATGCAATCGAATCTGGCTACCGATGGGAACGGCAAATTAACAATTAAGGATTTGGCACCGGGAGACTATCAACTAGTGGAAACCCAAGCACCAACCGGATATGTACTAGATGAAACGCCAGTTGAGTTTACTATCACTAAAGCTCAAGCAAAGGCTGCTGAAGTTCAGATGATTAACAAGGCAGAACCAGCTAAACTAGGATCAGCTATATTAACCAAAACGGATGCCAAAACTGGCGAAGCATTATCCGGAGCCGTTTTCGAATTGCAAGACGGACAAGGGAAACAGCTTAAATCAGATTTAGTAACCGATGAATCAGGCAAATTATCGCTCGAAAATCTTACAGCAGGAGATTACCAGCTAGTAGAAACCCAGGCACCAGAAGGGTATCAGCTAGACGTAACACCGGTTAAATTTACTATTACTGAACGGCAGGGCCAAGTAGTTAATTTGAAGAAAACCAATACTCTGTCTACAGGTTCCGTTGTTTTAACCAAGACAAATGAACAACAGGATCAAATGCTGAAAGGTGCAATCTTCCAGTTGAACTCCAGTGACGGAACCGAGATGCAATCGAATCTGGCTACCGATGGGAACGGCAAATTAACAATTAAGGATTTGGCGCCGGGAGATTATCAACTAGTGGAAACCCAAGCACCAACAGGATATGAACTCGATGCAACGCCGGTTGAGTTTACTATCACTAAAGCTCAAGCAAAAGCTGCTGAAGTTCAGATGATTAACAAGGCAGAACCAGCTAAACTAGGATCAGCTATATTAATCAAAACGGATGCCAAAACTGGCGAAGCATTGTCCGGAGCCGTTTTCGAATTGCAAGACGGACAAGGGAAACAGCTTAAATCAGATTTAGCAACCGATGAATCAGGCAAATTATCGCTTGAAAATCTTACAGCAGGGGACTACCAGCTAGTAGAAACCCAGGCACCAACCGGATATGAAGCCGACCAGACACCAGTCAAATTTACAGTGACTACTGAAGCGAAAGCAATTGAGCTGGTGAAAACGAATAAGCGAATAGAAGGCAGTGTTCTTTTAGAAAAAGTAGACGATGTGACGGGAGCAGCTTTACCGGGAGCAGAATTTACCTTGAAGTCAACTAAGGGAAAAACCATGGTTGATAAAATGACAACAGATGACAACGGACGCTTAGCAGTCAAGGAATTACCAGAAGGAGATTATCAGTTCATAGAAACTAAAGCACCGGATGGTTATAAACTAGATGCTGCGCCAGTAACCTTTACGATTAAAGGAAAAGATGAAGTCCAAGTCAAGAAAACCAATAAGCTTCTGCCTAACACGGTTGTTCTGAACAAGATAGATAGTCAAACCTCTGAACGCCTGGCCAAAGCCGATTTTGAGCTGCAGGATGACAAAGGAAAAACTTTGCAAAAGAATCTGACTACTAATGAAGCCGGAACCTTCGTGCTGGAGGACTTAGCACCGGGTAAATATCAGCTGGTAGAAACACAAGCTCCAGCAGGTTACGTATTAGACAATACGCCAGTAACCTTCGAAGTCAAAGATGAAAAAGAATCACTGACATTAACGAAGAAAAATACGAAGGAAGAAACAGAAACAAAGCTTCCAACAACATCTGGCGGCAGTACGCAAAGTACCCAAAGTACTCAGCGCCTGAACCGCACCTATCTTCCTAAAACAGGGAGTCAAAATGCACCAATTCTATTAATTATCGGAGCTCTATTGATAATTGTAGTTGGAGTAGTTTACGTAAGAAGAAAACGTCATTAAACCTTAGAACCATCCAGCACTTTTTGCTGGATGGTTCTTTTTGGCTGATTCTGGAAAAGGATGTTCATTTACAAAAGCCAATGCTATCATAGAATAAAAGATAATGGCTGCCGAGAAATGAGGGATACCGATTGAAAATCATGATTATTGAGGACGAACCTAAAATCCGAGAAGAACTGGCTGCTTTGCTGCGGAATTCACTGTACGAAGTGGTTGCTATTGAAAAATTTGAAGCTGTTGCTCTGCAGGTTCAGCAGTTAGCACCAGATCTAATTTTGTTAGATATTCATTTGCCGGAACAGGATGGTCAGGCTTTGTGTGGAGAAATCCGTCGTACTATGGAGGTGCCGATTATTTTCTTGACCAGTGACAGCAATGCGATGACTGAAACCAATAGTATTTTAATGGGCGGCGATGACTTTATTGCCAAGCCTTATCATCCATCGGTTTTACTGGCGCGGATTTCGGCTGTTTTGAAGCGGACGGGTCGGACAAAATTGCCTGAGGAGTCAGTTTTGGAGCATAACGGGGTACGGCTGGACATCCGATCCTACAAACTACAAGCAGGGACTAGAACTGTAGAGCTCTCTAAGAATGAATGCAAGCTGCTGCATTATTTGTTTTTACATAAGGAGGAAGTAGTCCCGCGCTTAGATTTAATTGAATATTTATGGGATAACGAAGTGTTCATCGATGACAACGCCTTAAGCGTCACTGTCAATCGTATTCGTGGACGCCTGTCCGAGATTGATGTGATTAACTTTATTGAAACTAAACGAGGTGCCGGGTACAAATTAAGGAGCAGAGAATGACAATTGCAAACTTTTTGAGAGATAAGCTGCTTATTTTGCTGTTAAATGGGATCAGTCTGTTTCTATTGCTGCTGTATTTGCTGGCAATCGGCAACAGCGGGCTGACTTGTGGCTTAATCACCTGCTTTTGGCTGACAATTTTAATTGTTTGGCTAGTTATCAGTTATCATCAGCGGAGAAGGTATTTTCAAGATATTATTAACACTTTGGATAATTTGGAAAAACCGTATTTGATTCAAGAGTTCATGGGTCAAAGCTGGCGCTTGGAGGATCAATTGTATCAGCAGATTTTGCGTCAATCTAATAAGGCTGTAATTGAAAAAATTCAGGCAATAGAGGAAGAACAGCAGGATTATCGAGAATTTATTGAAGGATGGATTCATGAGGTAAAGCTGCCGATTACCGGGATGCGTTTAACGGCTCACAATCAAACCAATGAATTGCGCCGCAAACTAGAAATTTATTTAACTGAAATGGACGAAATGGTTGAGCAGGCCCTTTTCTATGCTCGTTCTGAAGAGGTCTATAAGGATTATGCTATTAAGGAAACGGATCTACGTCAAGTGGTACTGCAAGTTTTGGGGAAAAGCAAATACTTGCTGATTCAACATCAAATGACTGTAGACCCTTTAGTAAATTCGGTCTTCGTTCAAACCGATGAGAAATGGGTAGCCTTTATCTTAGGCCAGCTGGTTACTAATGCACTGAAATACAAAAAAGATGGATCAGGTGCAATCGCCTTTATAATAGAAGAAACGGATCACGCAACTCGACTTTCTTTAAAGGATAATGGCATCGGAATCCCTGAGACAGAGCTAAGAAGAGTATTTGACAAGGGATTCACTGGAACAAACGGCCGTAAGCGGGAAAAAACCACTGGTATCGGTTTGTATTTGTGCCAAAAACTCTGTAAAAAACTGGAGCTGGGCTTAGAAATCGACTCTAAAGAAGGAGCGTATACTATTGTTACCTTAAGCTTCCCTAAAAATACTTATCTTTCAAAACTGTAATCTTCACTACAGCTAGTTCTATATTAACTAACTAAGAAAATCTATAAACTGAACTTAACAACACAGGATATAGATTGGAGAGCGAAAAATGAACACACTGATAAAAGTTGAAAAAATCGAAAAATATTATGGGTCTAAAAACAATGTCACAAAAGCACTGGACAACGTGAGCTTCGCCGTGAATGAAGGAGAATTTACTGGCATAATGGGGGCTTCCGGTTCCGGGAAAAGTACGCTATTGAATGTCCTTTCCACTATCGATACCGTGACAGCAGGCCATATTTATTTTCGCGACAGCGACATTAGCACCTTAAATGAGGAACAGGTAGCGACCTTTCGTAAGGAAAATCTAGGCTTTGTTTTTCAGGATTTTAATCTGCTGGATACCTTAACAATTGAAGAAAATATTATGCTGGCGATGAGCCTGCAAAGTCGCCCGGCCAAAGATATTCAAAAAAAGGTGAAGCGTTTGTTGCAGCAGCTGGGTATTGACACGATTGGGGATAAATTTCCCTATGAAGTTTCCGGTGGCCAAAAACAGCGCTGTGCCTGTGCCCGGGCAATTGCCAACCAACCGCTAGTTATTATGGCAGATGAACCAACGGGTGCCTTGGATTCGAAATCGGCCCAAACCTTACTGGAGACCTTCGTAACTATGAATGAAAATCTTCATTCAACAATTTTGATGGTGACTCACGATGCTTTTTCCGCCAGTTATTGCAAACGAATTTTATTCTTAAAGGATGGTCAGATTTTTCATGAATTAATCCGTGGCACCAAAAGCCGCCGGGAGTTTTTGAATGATATTTTAGATGTGCTGTCAGTGTTTGGCGGAGGTGGGGGCAATGTTTAATACCCTCATTTGGCGCAATACTAAGCGTTCTGCCAAGGATTATATGATTTACGTGGGTACCATGACGATTATTTCCAGTCTGATGTTTGCCTTTCACGGTATGATTTTCTCCAAAGATATGCGAGCTTTGTATGCTGATATGATAGTTTTTGGCGTCATGATTGGTATGGCTTCCTTTTTCATTATTGGAATTGTCATGTGGCTGGTTCGCTATATTGTTAACTTCATGCTGGAAAAACGCAGTAAGGAATTCGGCACCTATTTGTTGCTGGGAATGACTAAAAAGGAAATAATCAAACTTTTTCGGAGAGAAAACTATCTGCTAGGTTTTCTGTCGATTATTTTAGGAATTATCCCTGGGTATTTGTTTCAGCTGTTGTTTGTAAACATTTTTTATTCTATTTTGGATGCGGAGTACAAGATTTCTCCAGATTTTAATCCTTGGTGTCTTTTGCTGACCTTTGGCATTCAAGCATTGGCTTATTTACTAGCAATGAAAAACGTCCGACGAAAAATCAAAAAGATGAGCATCCGTCAGCTGCTGCATGCGGATCAGCAAAATGAGAAAATTGTTCACGAGAAAAATACGCGTAAAGGCATTTTGGTCTTTCTTTCACTGATATACATTTGTGTCTTCAATGTCCTGATCTTAACTTCGAATATGCCTTTAAAGAGCAGCGTGTTCTATTCGCTGGGCTTAGTTCTCGCCATTTATTTATTGTATTTTGGCTTATCGGCTTTCTTTATTCGCTTCATTCAGAAGAAATCGCCGTTGATTTATAAACAAGATACTCTGTTTGTCCTGCGGCAGCTGTCATCAAAAATTAAAACAATGCGTGTTACCATGGGAACTTTGACGATTTTATTCACCGGGGCATTACTAACGTGGATGGTAGTAATGATGTTTGCAGATTATCAACAGAACCAAGTAACCTTGGAGCAGCCCTTTGACATTTCTATAGCTAACTCCAATCCTAATTATGCATTTACTAAAGAGAGGGCTACTATTGAAAAAAAAGCTTCCATTAAAGAACTTTATCAATACCAGATTTACCGTGATGGGACGGCAACGATGAACGACTATCTGTATCAGCATGTTGATGGAACGCAAAAGGGGAAAAAAATCGACGGTCGCTGGACTGATGGCACTTATTTTGGCGAAGATACTTTTATGCGACTTAGTGACTACAATCACCTAAGAAAGCAAGCTGGTTACAGCCAAGTTCGCCTGAAATCGGGAAATTATATTTTACATGGCAAACGCCGATTAGAAAAACAATGGCAGTCGGTAAAAAAGGCGGTTACTATTACTGCTAATCACAAAACATTATCACTGCAGGATACCAATATGGAACCTTTTGCTCAGAACGGAATGAATGGTGCAGACTACATCCTGGTGGTACCAGATCAAGTAGCTGACCAAATGACACCTTATTACGGGGTAATGATTGCCAATCTTACTGATGAGGCACCAGCGAATTTGCAGAAGAATTTGGAAGCCTTAGATAAGAATTTCATTGAAACGGATCAATATGGGGATCTTTATGCTATGGGTTATGGCAATGGCAGTGATCAGATTTTAACGATGTCCGGGACAACAATCGTTAGAGACAATATCAAAAAGGAAGCCAGTTTTGTGATTGTATCAATCTGTTTCATGTTGGCGTATTTAGGGATCGTCTTCCTATGTGCGGCCTTGACCATCTTGGCAGTTCAGCAATTAAGTGATTCTACCAAGCACAAAAAACGTTACGACATTTTACGCCAGTTGGGATTAAACAAAAAAGAAACGGAAAAAGTGGTGTTAAAGCAGCTAAGTATTTATTACTTGTGTCCACTGCTGATTTCGATAATTCTGAGTATATTTATTGGCATGTTTGCTGGTGAACGTTTCGTTTATTACACAGGTGTTCAGGGAACGCCCGTTAGATTTTATGGCTTGGCATTGCTGGTTTTCTTAATCATTTACTTGGCCTACTTCCTAGTAACTTATATCGGGTTTACGAGAAATATTGAAAAGCACAGATAATCGTCTTTGTATCGTTCTCGATTAGGTTTCCCTTTCAAAAACAGCGGCTGTTTATAAACAATTTCGCTAATTGCCTTTTGTTTTTTAATAGAAACCCATATTATAATGTATAATAGTTTTAGGGTGTTTATTTTGTTAAAAAACAAGGAGGTTATTATGGAAAAGAAGCGGTTTAAAATGTACAAAAAGGGAAAAACCTGGTTAGTAGCACCTATTGTATTTCTGGGGCTTTTAGGGGTTGGCGGTTTAGCTGTTCAGGAACAAACAGTTCATGCAGCAGAAGCAACGACAGTAGAGACAGTGGTAGAAACACCGCCCACTGATGCACCAACGACTGTTGACTCTCAGGAAAGTGTTGGTGAAACAGTCGCAGAGGATTCCAAGGAAGCAGTTCTGCCAGAAATACCTGTGATAGAACAACCAACGGTAGAGACGCCTACTACAGATGACTCTACTGAGGAAGCACCAAAAAATGAACAAGAGTCTCTTCCAGCTGAAGATAAACAGGAACAAACCGTTGACCCATCAATGGATGAATCAGCAGAAACAGTTCCTGATACTACAGAAGAAAAAGCAGAAGCACCAGTTGAAGAAACTAATGAGGAAACTTTAAATAAACCGGCCGATAACAAAGACAGTACGGATAAAACAGCTGTTCAAGCAACGACAAACAGTACAACTCCTGCTGCGGCTCCAGCGGTAAAAGCTGCTCCTCAAGCGGCAGCACCAAAAGCAGAAGCGACGATTCCGATTTATCGAGTGTACAATCCGAACTCTGGTGAACATCTGCATACTATGAACGGCAACGAAAAAGATTTCTTAGTAAGACTAGGATGGCGTTACGAAGGTATTAGTATGCGGGTACTCGGATCTGGAAGAGAATTATTCCGGATTTATAACCCGAATTCTGGCGAACACTTTTTTACCTTAAATGGTGCTGAACGAGATCATCTTAAATCAGTCGGTTGGCGGTATGAGGGAATTGCCTGGCATACACCTTGGACTGGGATGCCTATGTATCGGGTGTACAATCCGAATACACGAGGCGCAGGCGCTCATCATTATACAATGGATGCCAATGAACGAGACTTTTTGACTCGTGCTGGTTGGCGTTATGAAGGGATTTCCTGGCATACACTAGGAGGAGCACAACCGATTGCTCCAGTAGAACGAGCGCTGTCAGTTCCTTACGTGAGTCAATATGTTCCCGTCATGTCACCATGGGGCTGTGCCGGTGCGGCCATGACGATGCTGCTGCGTTATAAAGGAGCAAATGTTGATTTGAAATATGTACAAGATAATCTTCCAATGTATCCTAGTGATAAAGGTGGACAGCAGGGGAATGTTTATACTGGAGCTGGATTTGGTTGGGTCATCACACCAGGATCACTGACTAATTATGCTAAACGCTGGTATAACAACGTGTCCAACATTACGGGTACGAATACACAAGCAATTGTAGACCGAATTATGGGTGGTAATCCTGTACTTTATTATGGCTACTCTTCTTATCAAAAACCAAACGACACGAACAGAAACCATTGCAAGGTAGTTGTTGGTTACAAAGACAATAAATTCTTGGTACATGATCCGTTGTATTATAGTGCTAATGCCGGTGCGGGTACTGGTGGTAAAAACATGGCCTATGACAAGGGAGCGGTTGCCTGGGTTTCAGTCGCAGATTTTAATCGCGAATGGGATGGAAGAGCCATCGGGATTAATTAAAAGCTAAGTACACAAAAGCCAATTAAGCAGAAATTCATCTGTTTGATTGGCTTTTGATTTGGCGCTTAAACGTTAACCAAGTAGAAAAAACTTTTTCCAAGTTATTAAGAGGAAACGAGTTTTTATTCAATAACAGGCATCATTTTTGTGCTTTCATTTTATCCATGTTACGGTGATTAACGTACCAAGCACCGAATAATAAGGAGGAAATTAGACATATGGCAAAAAAAGATTTACCACAAGTCGAAACTCGTCTCTATATTAATGGCAAATGGATCGAAGGCTCAGAAGACAAACGGCCTGTTATTAATCCGGCAACTGGTGAAACATTGATTGAGGTTCATCAAGGCGGAGAAAAAGAAACGAATACAGCAATTGAAGCAGCGGAGGCTGCATTACCTAAATGGTCGGCTATGGCACCAGCAAAACGAGCTGAATTAATGAATAAAATGGCAGATTTAGTGGAAGAGGATGCGGAACGTCTGGCAACTATCATGACGATGGAACAAGGCAAGCCGCTTTCACAAGCCAAAGGAGAAATTCAAACCAACGTTGAGAACTTGCGTTGGAATGCAGCGGAAGGTCAGCGAGTAATGGGAGAAATTATCCCCTCACCATCAACCAACCAATGGCAAGTACGCAAACAGCCAGTTGGAGTAGTTGGTGCAATTACACCGTGGAACTTCCCGTCAAACATGATTGTTCGAAAAATTTCTCCTGCAATCGCGGCTGGTTGTACGGTTGTGCTTAAACCAGCGGAGGATACACCACTTTCAGCCTTAGCTTTAATGGAACTTTTTGATAAGGCAGGATTTCCTGA
Source organism: Enterococcus sp. AZ163 (assembly GCF_050498925.1). Taxonomy (NCBI): domain Bacteria; kingdom Bacillati; phylum Bacillota; class Bacilli; order Lactobacillales; family Enterococcaceae; genus Enterococcus; species Enterococcus sp. AZ163. Next base: position 10,493 of record NZ_JBIPAO010000003.1, on the reverse strand, counting down.
AGGTGTAGTTAACATTTTGCTAGGAGATGCAGCTACGATCGGCGAAATTCTTTCTGAATCAGATACGGTGAAGAAAATCACGTTTACCGGCTCAACTGAAGTAGGTAAAACATTAAATGAGCAATCTGCACCAACCTTAAAAAAGGTATCGATGGAATTAGGCGGACATGCACCATTTATTATTTTCCCAGATGCTGATCTAGAATTAGCAGTTGAAACATTAGTTGAAACTAAGTTCGGCAACAACGGACAAGTATGTACTTCGCCAAATCGAATCTTTATTCACAAAGATATTAAAGAGAAGGCGACGAAGATGATCGTTGAAAAGGTTAAAGAGGTGACCGTGGGTAATGGATTGGATGATCCAACGACTGGACCACTGATTAATCAAGAAGGTGTCGAAAAGGTTGTCGAACAAATGGAAGATGCGACAGCCAAAGGAGCAAAGGTTTTGGTTGGCGGCAGTGAAATGAATGAAGGCGAATATGCAAATGGCTTCTTCTTCGAACCAACTGTTCTTGATGGTGTGACCAAAGAAATGGATATTTTTTATAAAGAAACCTTTGGACCAGTTATTCCTTTAATCGAATTTGAAGACGAAGAAAAAGTAATTGAGGATGCAAATGACAGCGAATTTGGTCTAGCTTCTTATTTCTTCGCTACCAATATCCATACCATTGACAATGTCAGCAACAAATTGGAATATGGCATGGTAGGTGTAAACGATACAGAAATTTCTAATTCGGCTACCCCATTCGGCGGAATCAAGCACTCAGGCTTCGGTCGCGAAAATGGAATCTATGGCGTGGAAGAATACGTGGTAGTAAAATTTGTAACGATTCGAACAGCAAAATAATTCATCAAGCTTCCTTATCCCAAAAATTCGGGATAAGGAAGCTTTTATCTTTTACAAAATAAAGGTGCTTTTAACGAGAGTCCTATAAAGAAAAATCGATTTACTCCGGTGTTGTTCCATCTGGATTCAAGCCATGTACCAGATGATAGTTTTCAATCATGGCTTGTTTATCACCACCAGTATCTTGAGCGACTAATCCCAAAAGGTAGCTATAGTCTGCACCGAGCTGTGCGCACTGATCGTAATAATTGTATAATTGATCCTCAGTAAATTGAGTTGCATCAACGCCGCCCATGCTAATAGTCATCCGTGCAAAATGAATACACTCTTCACGAGAATAAACACCAGGCTTTTCAAACTCTTCTGGCTACACTGGTTGAGCAGGACTTGCTGTTTGGTCCTGTGGTGTGTTTACAGGGTTGGTGTTGTTTACTTGGCTGTCTACTACTGCCTCCGGGTTTGCTGCGGGTTCATTTCTAACAGGTGCTTGTGGCACAAGTGTTGTATCACCCGTTTGCTGTTTTTCAGAAGTTGACGTAGTGGTCGTTTTTTTCGCTTTTTTCTTTGTTTGAGTTATCTTTGGCTCAGCTTTTTTTGCTTCTTCCTTCTGCTTTGTTTGACACCCAGCCAATACAAAAATCATCGCAATAATAAGTCCTACTTTTCCTAGTTTTTTCATGTTTCTACTCCTTGTCTTTTTAGTAATTTTTTTGTAACCTAATTGTAACACAAAAGAAATCTTTGTAAATATATTTTTTTAAAAAATTTCACTTTATGCTTCGTGCGATTTGAATAGGAGAATTTCAGATTAAAAGAGTATCTGTCTCTAAGAAACTCTTTTTAGCATGAGAAGATTTTTAAATAACCAACAGTTAGCTGAAGAAGTTGAAGAACATGTGCTCAAATGCGCAATAAAGTAGTTTCTTTGATGTTCTTTATAAATAAGCTAGTTCATAGTAGGATAATTTGCCATTTAATTAATTTTATTTAATGAAATTGAATATTTAACCATGTATTGACAATAATAAATGCAACATATATTATTTTAAGTGTAAATGCTTATAAAAATTGGAGGACTTTTTATGAGAAAAAAATTGTTGCTGAGCATACTTTTTCTTTCTGGACTGGCACTATTTTTTACTTCAAATGAGGCACAGGCAGCTTCTCAGACACTATTTCGGGTATACAATCCCAACAGCGGAGAACACTTCTATACGCAGAACTCAAGTGAAAGAGACCTTTTAGTAAATGTTGGTTGGCATGATGAAGGAATAGCGTGGGAAACTCCTGGCAGCGGAATAACCGTTTACCGATTATATAATCCAAATGCCGGAGATCACCATTATACGATGGACGTAAATGAATATAACCATTTGGAAAAAGCAGGCTGGCGCAAAGAAGGAGAAGCATTCAAATCAGTTGATACCAGCAACAAAGAAAAGCCTATTGGAATTCCTGTTTACAGAGCATATAACCCCAATACTAAATCGGGTGCCCATAATTTTACAATTAATCTAAATGAGCAGAGGCATTTGATTCAAGTTGGCTGGAAAGACGAAAAAGTCGCTTTCTATGCACATCACGGGTCCAATGATTATTTCAATATAAAAACTGTTCATAAAAGTGGGACAAAAGTACTGAAAGAATCAACTACTAGAGTTAAGGAAGGATTTAACTATATTGCGAATGCCGAGAATTTCTCTGGCTACGAGCTTGTGGGGAGTAGTAGGCAAGAAATCAAAAACATCACTTCCAGTAAGGAAATCGTCTTTAATTACAACAAAGTGAATAAAGACAAACTGACGAATGCTTTAAAATCTCTAGACGGTTTAAAAGCAGACGACTATACACCAATTTCTTGGGATAAATTAATGGCTTCGAAAGATGCGGCCAAGGACATTGAAGCTCGAGAAGATGCGACCCAAAAAGAGGTAAATGACAGTCTAAATGATCTGAATGAAAGGATTAATGAATTAGTTGGACGTGCAAAGTTCCAGGCGCTAAAAGATCTTCATCTAAGTGCAACAGGCATAGGACCACACCATTATGAGGATCGACCAACCTATTTATTATTTCATGAAGCATATTCGGGTGCGTATATGAGAATGAATGATTTAAATAGTTCTCAATCTGAAGTTGATGAGGCCTTGAATAGGTTGCAGGGAATGGTAGATTCAGCAAAAGCAGATGCATCGCAGACATTGTTAGATCAATTACAGAGACTATATGACACAGGTATGACCAAGAATTCGGCCGACTATACGTTAGCTTCTTGGAACGAACTAAATAACTGTTTAAATGCAGCGAAAGGTATTCTCGATAGTGAACGTCCAATAGAAGAAACGACACAACCAGTATTGGATAAGCTACAAGTTGCATTAGATAATCTGATTTTAATAGCAGATAAGACAGATCTTCAAGCATTATATGATTCGTCTCAAGGGCTGGGGCCAGCAGACTTTGGACCTCGTGAAGATTACACAGCTTATCATAACGCAATGGGAGATGCTTGGAATGTTCTTGCAGACGAAAATCTCTCACAACAACAAGTGGATGATTGTTTTGATAATCTTGAAGCGGCATTAAGTAGACGAACAAGCTAAGTAAAAATAGTTTTTGAGTAATGGCAGCGAAGATTAAGCGTTTACTTTTACAACAAAGCACAAAAAACATAAACGATTCTTGGTTCGATTGTTAAGATAAAATCAGACTGGAATCGTTTATTTTTTATTTGATTGCAACCCTCTCCTTTATGGTACTGGCAGTTACTTCAAAGGAAGAAGAATAAAAATATTTTTCTAATACACTTACTGAGGTGCAGGATATCCTGTATCTCTTTTTGTTTTTGTACCTAAGAAACAGCTATAAAAAAATATGTGGAATAACAACGGATAATAAAAAAAGCTTTTATAGTCAACTTTTAATGGTGTTACTACAACGTTACTCATTAAGTAACGATCTCCAAAAAATGTTTCGTTGATACATTCCCTGCCTAGACAATAGACGAGCACTTTCGGCAATGCTAAAGTAAAAGAAAGAAAAGCAAACGCTTTCAAAAAAGGAAAAGAGGTGATTAGATGGGTGGTGCAAAAAAGAAATTGGGTTTCTTTGATATTTTAGCCTTAGCCTTCTCTTCGGTGTTTTCACTGGAACTAATTTCTTCACAGGCAAAGTTGGGGCCTTCACTTATTTTCAATTTTTTATTTATCGGTTTAACGTACTTTTTGTCCCATGGTTTGATCTGTGCCGAGTTAGGTTCTACTTATCCAGATCAAGGGGGGATTTATGTCTGGGTAAAACGAGCCTATGGGGATAAGTGGGCAGCACGTACGACCTGGTGGTATTGGCTGAATGTCGCAGGGTTCATTCCTGCCACTGCAGTGGTAATGGTTTCAATTATCAAGGAAATGTTTTTACCGAATCTTTCAGTCTGGGGGATTGTCGGAATTTGTATTTTGTGTGTTTGGTTTGTCGTTTTCTTCAATTGTATTGATCTGCAAAAAGCCAAGTGGCTGCCAATTATCAGCTCTATTAGCAAAATTGCAGTGACCTTGGTCTTGTTGGTTGGGGGGCTGTATTACACCTTTACACAAGGGGTAAACCATTCTTTTGCCAGCGATTCATTTTTACCAAGCTTTAATTTAAGCTTTGTGGCATTGATTCCAGTTTATGTTTACAGCGTAACCGGATTTGATTTGATCAGTTGTTCAGCTGGAGAAATGGATAATCCGAGCAAAAATGTTCCAAAAACAGTTTTTCTCAGCGGCTTTTTTACGATTCTCTTTTATATATTAGCTGCTACCGCTATTTTAGTTGTTTTGCCGATTTCGACGATTAGTGAAACCTCCGGCTTGTTCGATACGGTGGTAGCCATGTTTGGCAGTAAATGGCTGGTAAACATGATTGGTATGGTAACTTTTGTTGGCTTTTTAGGCTATGTTTTTGGCTGGGCACTGGGTGGAAATAAAGTTGCTTTGGAAGCCGGAGAAGGTGGAGAGCTACCCAAATTTTTTGCGAAAACCAATCAAAGCTATGCACCCGTCGGCTCGGCCATTTTATTAGGAATTGTTTCAACGGCTTTACTGATTTTTTACGGGGTCACTGCCAGTACTAGTGAGAACCTGTTTTGGACATTATTGGCTTTTACTTCAATTATTTTCTTTTTACCCTATATCGTAATGAGCTTTACCTTTTTAAAACTACGTCGGCTTGACCCTGCTATTGAACGACCTTTTAAAGTACCTTTTGGTAAACCAGTGGCCTATCTAGTGGCGGGGGTACATTGTTTCTTTCTAATCTTCAGCAGTTTCTCTTTTCTATTACCACCAGAGGGAGAGGAGCCGCTTTTATACGTAGCCAGTTTAATAATAGGGTTGCTGCTTTCAATTGGTTGTGGAGAATGGCTGATCCATTATGCTATGAAATCGGCTAAAACGGAGATTTTGGATATCTAATCAAAAATAAATTTTAACTAAAGAATAGGAGTGTTTTACATGGCAAAGCGACTTTCATCAACACCTAAACAGGACAACTTCCGTATGCCGGGAGAATTTGAACCCCACAAACAAATTTGGATGATTTGGCCAGAACGACCTGACAATTGGAAAAATGGCGGGAAGGATGCGCAAAAAGCATTTGTTTCGGTGGCTGAGGCAATTGTTAAATTTGTACCGGTGACCATGTGTGTATCGGCCAATCAATTTGAACATTGCCGCAACAGCTTGTCAGAGGATATTCGAGTAGTGGAGGTTACCACCGACGATGCCTGGATGCGGGATTGTGGGCCAACCTTTGTGGTGAACGACCAAGGAGATGTTCGCGCGGTGGATTGGGACTTTAATGCTTGGGGCGGTTTAGTAGATGGTTTGTATTTTCCTTGGCATTATGACCAAAAAGTTGCCCAGAAGGTTTGTGAAATTGAATATGTGGATACGTATCACACCCCGGAATTTATTTTAGAGGGTGGTTCGATTCATGTTGATGGCGAAGGAACAGTGATGGTCACGGAAATGTGTCTATTGTCAGAAGGTCGTAATCCACATTTAAATCGGGAAGAAATAGAAAATATGCTGCAAGAGTATCTCAACGTTGAAAAAGTCCTATGGGTAAGAGATGGTATTGACCCTGATGAAACCAATGGACATATTGATGATGTTGCCTGCTTCGTTCGACCAGGTGAGGCTGCGTGTATTTATACCGAAGAAAAGGATCATCCTTTTTATCAGGTGGCACAGGAAACCTATCAATTTTTAAGCAATCAAACCGATGCGAAAGGTCGGAAGCTGAAGGTTCATAAGTTATGTACGACAGTGAATCCGGTGACTTATGGAGCTGAATATGAAGTAGATTCAGTGACAGGCAGTATTCCTAGACATGCAGAGGATATTTGCATTACTTCATACATGAATTTCTTGATTACCAATGGTGCCATCATTGCACCTCAGTATGGTGATCCTAACGATGAATTAGCGTTGAAGCAAATTCAGGAAATGTTCCCAGATCGAGAAATTGTCGGAGTACAAACGCGGGAAATTGTTTACGGCGGCGGAAATATTCACTGCATTACTCAGCAGCAGCCAAAAGGATAGGAGGAAGGCAGACTATGAAACATTTTATCGACACACAGGATTTTTCAAAAAAAGAATTATTGGACACCATCAACTTATCACTTTTAATCAAAGATTGTGTAAAAAAAGGCTACTATCCGCCATTGATGCGACGGAAAACCTTAGGCATGATTTTCCAACAAAGTTCGACTCGAACCCGTGTTTCCTTTGAGACAGCCATGGAACAGCTGGGTGGACATGCGCAATATTTGGGACCGGGTATGATTCAGCTAGGTGGACATGAAACGATTGAAGATACAGGAAAAGTTATTTCCCGTTTAGTTGATGTGGTGATGGCACGGGTGATTGAACATCAAACCGTAGTCGATTTAGCTAAAGCCTCGAGTGTTCCAGTACTGAATGCCATGAGTGATTATAATCATCCAACCCAGGAAATTGGCGATTTGTGTACCATCGTTGAACATTTACCAGAAGGGAAACGTTTAGAGGATTGCAAAGTAACCTTTGTGGGTGACGCAACACAGGTTTGTGCTTCATTAGGTTTTATAACTACTAAGCTTGGAATGCATTTTGTTCATTATGGTCCAGAGGGGTATCAATTAAATGCTGACTACCGAGCAATTTTAGAAAAGAATGTTCAAGAGAATGGCGGCAGCTGGCTGGTTACCGATGATCCATTGCAAGCTTTGCCAGGTACCGATTTTGTTTACACAGATGTATGGTACGGTCTGTATGAAAGTGAATTGTCGCCTGAAGAACGGCATCAGATTTTCATGCCGAAGTATCAAGTGAATCGTGAGTTGTTAGAGCAATGCAGCCTTGGAGTAAAATTTTTACATTGTTTACCAGCAACCCGTGGAGAAGAAGTGACGGATGAAGTGTTGGATTCAGCGATTTCCTTAGCCTTTGACGAAGCGGAAAACCGCTTAACAGCAATGCGAGGACTGCTAGTGTATTTAACTAAGTATCAAAATGTTGGAACAGAATACGAACAGCTGGCGGCTAAAGAGAAGCTGGATAGTTTTTTAGAAACCTTAGAATAGGCGAAAAATAAAATGGCAAAAATTGTAGTGGCTTTAGGGGGGAATGCTTTAGGAAATTCCGCTAATGAACAATTATCACGGGCACAGTTGGCAGCTCGTTCAATTGCTGATTTGATTGTAGCGGGGCATCAGGTAGTGATCGCTCATGGCAATGGGCCTCAAGTTGGTCAAATCCGACTAGCCTTTGAAGCAATGATTAGTGAAGCAGTCATGCCTTTTGCAGAGTGTATTGCCATGAGTCAGGGATATATTGGGTACCATTTGCAGCAGGCGATTGACGAAGAACTGGTTAGCCGAAGCGTAGATGATATTCCAGTCATATCTATGTTGACTCAGGTGGTGGTGGATGGCAAGGATCCAGCCTTTCAAAAACCAACAAAACCGATTGGCAGCTACTATTCTGAAGAGCAAGCCAAAGAGTTGATGGTTAAAACTGGGGAAATCTATCAAGAGGATGCAGGCAGGGGCTGGCGGCGGGTGGTTTCTTCACCTAAGCCGGTAGATATTTATGAAAAAGTGAGTTTGAAAACATTGGTAGATGCTAATCAGGTGGTGATTGCCTGTGGTGGGGGGGGATTCCGGTGGTTTATCATGGGAATCGCTATGAAGGAGTGGATGCCGTAATTGATAAAGACTTTGCGGCTTCCAAAATGGCCACCTTAATCGATGCCGATACCTTTATCATTTTGACAGCGGTGGACTATGTTTATATTCATTTTGGAAAAGAAAATCAGCAAGCTTTAAAAGAAGTTAGTCTAAAGGAAATGCAGCGATATGTTGCAGAAGGACAATTTCCTGCTGGTAGTATGCTGCCAAAGGTAGAAGCAGCCTGTGAGTTTGTGGCCAGCGAATCGGGGAAAACCGCAATTATTGCCGACTTGGAGCAGGTGGCGCAAGCAATTTCAGCTGAAACGGGTACTATCATTCGTCAAGCGTGCGATTGAAGCGATGATAGAAAATCAGCTCGACAATAGCCAGCATGGAAATGCGTGAAGTGAGATCCAAGTGATCCAGCCCAATTTCGTCACTGAACACGTAAAAATCAATATCACACAAATTTTGAATAACATTGGTTACGGCACGTGTAAAGGTGACAATGGTAGCACGAGAATTTTGCCTCACTCGTTCAATCGCTTCGACGATCGAACTATTGTCGCCAGTATAGGCAAAGGCAAAGAAAATATCTTGGTCAGTAATATGTCGCAATGCATTTTGAACGGCAGCCTGATCCTGCAACAAAACTGCGCGAAAACCTTGTGCAGTAAACAACCAATGAACATAATGCAAGGCTTGTAAATCAAGGTCTTCACCCATTAAGTAAAGTACCGGATTCAAATCTAATAGCTGGTTAAATTGTTCAATTTTGGTTTGGTCAGTGACTCGAACAGATTCAACAATGTTTTTTAAATATTCATCTTTAAAATCTTTTTGCTTAATCGAATGGGGAATCGTTTGCGGAGCTTCGGGTACTACGGTCAAACTTTCAATAAAATCACTATATCCGTTGAAGCCCAATTTTTTAGCAAAACGAAAAATAGTGGTGGAGGAGACGTAGCATCTTAAGGCTAATTCGCGAATACTGTAGAATTTTATCTGATCAAAATTTTTCAGAATGTAATTAAAGATACGCTTTTCTGAATCATTGAGCTCCGTAAAATGCTGATTCGCTGCTGAATAAAAATCTTTGGTCGCTGTCATCCGATCACCCGCTTTCTATTTCATTATAGCGTAGTTCTTTTTGAGGCGAAACTGCCTACAACAATAAACTGGAGGGGTAACAAATGAAACTATCACATACACCAACATATCCAATTAAGCATTTTTTAGATAATTATGATTTAGCCAAAGAGGAAATCCAGGACATCTTAACGACGATCATTCAGCTAAAGGAAGCTGCCCATCAAAATGCAGTGCCGCAATTATTAAAGGGAGCAACCTTAGCGATGATTTTTGAAGAGCCTTCCACCCGAACCCGAGTTTCTTTTGAGACTGCTATGGCCGAACTTGGTGGACATGGTCTTTATTTAAAACCAGGGGAGATTCATTTTGGGTCTCATGAAGCCATTAAGGATACTGCACAGGTTCTGTCCAGTATGTGTGACGGAATTATGCTGCGGACAGAGGATCATGAGCTGGTATTAACCTTGGCTAAATACGCTTCTGTTCCAGTGTTTAATGCTATGACTTATTACATTCATCCGACGCAAGGCTTAGCTGATGTACTGACCATGATGGAACATCTGCCAAAAGGTAAATCGTTGGAGGAAGTTGAAGTAGTTTTTGTCGGCGATTCTGGCGAAAACGGTATCATGGCAATGGAACATGCACATTTGGCTGCGTCATTAGGCTTGCATTATACAATTGCTTCACCAAAGCAGTATTCTATCAGCGATGCAGAAATCAAAAAGGTAGAGGAGAAAATGCAAAAAACTGGTGGAACACTGACCGTTACTGAAAATGTGGAAGAAGCTGTAAAAAAAGCCGATTTTATTATTCCTGATGTTTGGTACTATTATGGGTATGAGGATGAAAAAGAGGAACGAACAGCAGCCTTTTATCCTCGTTATCAATTAAACATGGAAATGCTGGAAATGGCTCCCGATCATTGTAAAGCTATGCACTGTTTGCCAGCTAATCGCGAAGTGGAAATTACTAGTGAGGTTCTAGATCATCCAACACGCTCATTGGTCTTCCAGGAGGCAGAAAACCGCTTGCATGTTCAGCGGGGATTACTGGCATGGTATTTGTATCCACAATTGAAACGGGCAGATGATCAGACTAAGGCGTATTACGAAGGGAAAATGCGTGCCTTTCTAGATCAAAGACTCAACTAAAAGGAGTGAGTGAACAATAGAAGATGTAAAAAAACTGGGGTTTATTGACATTGTTTCGCTGTCCTTTGCGGCAGTGTTTTCACTGGAATTGATTGCTTCTCAGGCATCCATGGGCCCCTCATTAATCTTTTGCTTTGTTGTGTTAGGAGCAACCTTCTTTTTATCTCATGGATTGATTTGTGCCGAGCTGGGC
>NZ_JBIPAO010000002.1:0-681317 GCF_050498925.1 Enterococcus sp. AZ163 | reverse complement strand
TCGACTTATCCTGATCAAGGAGGAATTTATGTTTGGATCAAACGAGCTTACGGGGATCGTTGGGCAGCTCGGACTACCTGGTGGTACTGGGTCAATGTGGCGGGCTTTATTCCTTCGACGTTAGTAGTAATGGGGTCCGTTTTACAAATGCTGTTTTTCCCAGATCTATCTGTATGGGGCATGGTTATCTTTTGCATTATTTGCACTTGGGTTGTTGTAGGTTTCAACTGTATTGATCTACAGGATGCTAAATGGCTGACTATGCTAAGTACGATCTGTAAATTATTGGCCTGTTTGGCTTTGATGATCGGAGCAGTAATGACCTTAACTACTAAGGGATCACAAACAGAATTTTCGATGGCTAATATCGTACCAACCTTTGACTTAAGCTTCTTTGCGTTAGTTCCGGTGTATGTTTATGCTTTAACAGGTTACGATTTGATCAGCTGTTCAGCAGGTGAAATGGAAAATCCTAGCAAAAATGTGCCAAAAGCAGTTTTCTCTAGCGGTATTTGTACAATTGTTTTGTATATCATTGCGGCAGTGGCCATGCTGATTATTTTGCCAGTGGACAGTATTGACCCTGATTCTGGTTTGTTTATTGCTTTTGGAGAAGTTTTTGGTCGCGGGGTGGTAATCGTTGTTGGTGTAATTTCCTTTATCGCTTTTCTAGGTTACATTTTCAGTTGGGCTTTAGGGGGCAACAAGGCTGCGTTAGAGGCGGGACTAGAGGGTGAGCTGCCGAAGGTTTTTGCAAAAACCAATAAAGTACATGCGCCAATTGGCTCAGCTATTTTACTGGGACTTTCTTCAACCGCATTGCTGGTCTTTTATGGCTTAATCTCTTCTAGTAATGCTAATTTATTTTGGACATTGCTGTCCTTTACGTCGATTATTTTCTTCTTACCATATATTATTCTTTCATTCGCTTTTATTACTTTGCGTAAGAAAGACCCAGATATCGAACGACCTTTCCGAATTCCTGGTGGTGACGGTATTGGAAAATTAGTCGCAGCTGTTCAATTTATCTTCTTTGCTTTCAGTACAATCTTCTTCTTTCTGCCTCCAGAAGGAGAAAATCCAGTATCTTATGTTTTGTTCTTAGTTGCTGGAGTTGGTTTAGCGGTGGGCATAGGCGAGTGGTTGATTGATAAATCCATCAAAGAACGAACGGCAAGAGAAATGGAAATGGAATAAGTACGACTAAAGACTGCTGCCAATCGGTTAGCAGTCTAATTTTATCTCTTTTTTTGGGACTTCCTGTATACTGTTTGGAAAAGGAGAGGTTTCATTATGCTGGATGAAATAGAACAAACGAGGCCCAACCGTCGGGGATTAATAGCCACGCCATTTTTGTTGGCAATTGGTTTTATAGGACGCACGACTGACTGGCCGCTTAGCTGGATTTGGCTGTTTCTTTTCTCTTTATTGGCGCTGCTTTTTCAATTTGGTCCTGATGCTTGCAAACTATTCCTTAAACCAATGGGAAAAGGCAAAATAAGGTACATCATACTGTTTGTAGTGCTGAGCTTTGTTCTTTCAACGATTGCTGCAAGATTGGGCAATTTATTGTTGAATAATCAAACGGTAGAAAATCCTATTGCGCAATCGTTGCACGAGAACAGCTTACTGCAAAATATCTATTTCTTTCTTACCACCTGGATCTCACTGGCTGGTGAAGAACTAACGACTGCCGCAGTAGCTTTTCCTTTGTATTATTATTTAGTTAAGCAATTCGGACAAAAGCAAGCCTTTCTTTTCAGTTCCATTTTGAGTGCATTATTTTTTGGTTCGTTGCATTTGACCACTTATTCTTGGAATTGGTACCAAAGTCTAGTAGTCATTGGCTTGACGCGTCTCCCATTCAATTATGCCTGGAAGAAAACCGACAGCCTTCGCGGTGGAATTATCGCTCATACTGTTTATGATTATCTGATTTTTTTCTTTGTACTACTTGCAGGTATGCACTAAAATTTGTTGTCGTATCAATCGTTCTCCTTTATACTTTAGGTAATAGATAAAAGGAGGCCTTTGTTTGACAAGCTTATGTTTACTACTGGTAACACGCTCTTCTCATAGCTAAAAAATAAGGAGAGTGCAAAAAATGACCATTAACATTCGTGAAACAAATGAGCAGGACCGTAAGACAATTTTTCAAGTGGAGGATCTAGCCTTTAATGACCCAGAAGTGCCAGTGCTGGCTGATGAATTATTGGACGATCCAACGGCACAACCGTTACTATCACTATTGGCTTTCGACGGAGAACAGGCAGTAGGGCATATTTTGTTTACTAAAGGTTGGCTAGAAGGTTTTGAAGAATTATCAGTTTCAATTTTAGCTCCTCTGGCGATTATTCCTAGCCATCAAAAAAAGGGAATTGGCGGGCAGTTGATTCGAGCAGGTCTGAATCTGCTAAAGCAGCAAAAGGGAGATTTGGTGTTTGTTTTAGGTCATATTGACTATTATCCTCGTCATGGATTTGTCCCAGCATTACCACAAGGCTTTATTCCACCTTATCCTACAAAAAAAGGGTTGGAGGATGCGTGGATGGTTCAACCGATCAGTACTATTAACTTGGCTGATTATGCTGGATTAGTCCATGTAGCGAAGGTAATGGACAAGCCAGAGAATTGGTAGATAGTTAGAATAAAGAAAAGGTACCCCAACCTTAATGAATGAGTTGGGATACCTTTTTCTTTATTTTCTGTGTATTTTATAAAACAAAGATACAAGCCGTTGGGTTCAATCTGACTGTGAATATCTACTGGGAAATGGCGAAGCACGCACAAAGATAGCTAGCTGGATGATAGAATACACAAGTAAAAATTTGGTCTAATTTAGTTGTATGGTACACTATAGACAGAGATAATAATGAATAAGCAGCTTGAAAGAAGAGCGCTATCAAAGATTAGAGGAGAAATAGGAAAAAAATTTAGTTTTTTTCGCCAAAAAGTATTTACAAAAAGATTTCTTTTGTTACAATTATATTACAGAGAGAAAAAGAGGGTGAAACCATGAAAAAAATCATTGGGTTAACTTTATTACTATGTTGTTCTGTTGCTTTAGCAGGCTGTGGTTCAGGAGACAACGGGACCACTAGCTCCAGTATGGCGCAATCGACTTCTGAGGTAAAAAGTCTCAAATTAACAGTTGCCAAAGAATTTACAACGGACGATACCGGGAAAGCAACGATTAAAGGAAGCACTGATCCTGAGGCTAAGATTAAAATTGAAGATGATACGGTAACAGCTGATAACAAAGGGAAATTCACTTATGATTACAAATTAGAGGAAGCAGAAGGCAAAACCATCACTATTACTGCCTCCTTGGATGACTTGAAGAAAGAACAGAAAGTAAAAATTACACCATCTGCTGATTTTATAAAAGAAAAAAATACTGTTGCAACTTCAACGGCGAACAATCAACAAACGACGCCGTCCAGCGAAGCGCAGCAATCGAGTCAAATTGGCCAAGTATTAACTACGCCATGGGGTGAACAGGTGACTGTTTTGCGAGTATTGCCAAATGGTGAACGAGTAATCAGTGAGGAAACCTCTCAAGCGGATATCAATAACGACGGTGTTTTGACCTATGAAGAATTAGTTAAAACGGAAAATGATATGGACGCTCAGAATGCCCAACAGGAAGCTCAAGTTGGTAAAGTCTTAATTACGCCATGGGGTGAAGAGGTAACAGTTTTACGAGTGTTGCCAAATGGCGAACGAGTGATTAGCGAACAGACTTCGCAAGCGGACATTAATAACGATGGCATTTTAACCTACGAGGAATTAGTTAAAACGGAAAATGATATGGATGCACAGAAAGCACAGTAAAAAATTATTAAAAGAAGGCAGTCGAATTCGGCTGTTTTCTTTTTTTAGTTGTAACAAGTCTTTTACTTAATGATATACTCAAATGACTAATAACTAGGAGGTTGAATACTTTGAACATTGAAACAGTAAAAAAAATGATTAATTCTGGAGAACCCTACGATGATATGGATGCTGGTGTTGAAGCAATTCGGGCAAAAGCAATCCAGGAATGCCGAAGATACAATTTTTTGGTGAATTCGGAAAACAAGTATGATCTATCAATTTTACAAGGACTATTACATTCGATCGGTGAGGACGTTTATATTGAGTCAAATTTTTTGTGTGAGTTTGGCTTTAACATTTCTATTGGCAGCAATGTGTACATTAATCATGACCTAATTATTCTAGACTGCAATCAAGTGACAATCGGTAATGGTGTTTATATTGCTCCCAGAGTGGGAATGTATGGCGCGAATCATGCGGAAGACCCTATTGAACGAGCTGAAGACCATATTGTGTATTCAAAACCGATAAAAATTGGTGACCGAGTTTGGCTGGGAGCGGGTGTCCATGTTTTACAAGGAGTGACAGTTGGGGAAAATACGATTATTGGTGCAGGCAGTGTAGTCACGAAAGACATTCCAGCCAATGTAATTGCTGCTGGGAATCCTTGCAAAGTGATTCGACCAATTCGCGAATCCGATCGGAAAAATGGTAATAAATTTTAGCTATTTTCATAACGAAATGGGGTGCAGAAATGGCGCTTTTTATTAATCTATTGGGTTTTACTGGCGGATGGCTGCTGTTTATCTTTCCTATGTACCAAGCCTTTTTAGAGTTATCAGATCAGGCAATAACTTTTTCTAAAATGGTTTCGGGCAGATTAGAGACAGTCAAAAAAATTTCTCCTCTTTACTGGGTACTTCCTCCATTAAAAATCCACAAAGAAAAGGAACGGGCACTCATCATTATCCGTGAAATGAAATTAGAAGCCAATGATCTCAAAAAGTTGCTGTTGTATTTTGATAAAGCGACCGCTTGGTTCTATGTAGCATTAGCTGGTCTTTTCAACAGCATTTATGTGACCTATGAGTTATTTGGGAAACTTCATTTACCAAGATCTCCGCTCCATTTTTTCATAACAATTATCGTACTGATTGTTTTGAGTGCCAGCAGTGTCAGATATCGTTTAGATGCGAAACGGATCGAACAGAAGATCTCAGGTATCCGCGGTGAATAATTCTGTTTGTTAAAAAAGAACAATAAAAGAACAGAGCCAACTGTAATCAACTGATAAAATGAAGCTATTGAGTTTAATACTTTTACAAGGAGATTTATCAGTTGCTGTTAAAAATTGTAGGAACATTAATTGTCGGCTTTTTGGGTGGGACAGTCGCCAAGCGTTTAAAAATGCCAGCCGCTTTTATGACGGGAAGTATGCTGGCAGTGGCGCTTTTTTCGATTTTGTCGAATGCTATGTTTATGCCTAGCAGTTTAAAGGTCATCGCTCAAATTGTCAGTGGTGCATATATTGGTCAGCAAGTATCAAAGCAGGATTTGCTAAACTTTCCTAAACTGGCAAAATCGATTGTTTTACTGCTGACCTTTTTCACCATTAATACCTTTGTGATGGGCTATTTATTTGCTCGTTTTTTTTCAATTGATTTGACCACAGCGCTCTTGAGCTGTCTTCCAGGTGGGATCATGGATGTGTCATTGATTAGTATTGACATGGGAGCACAGGCAGAAATTGTTGCTACCATGCAGTTGGCACGTCTGGTAGGAATGCTGCTGATATTGCCTTATTGGATTACGTTCATTCTGAAACGCTTAGGTAAAGTCGAGAAACGGGAAGTAGCGGATGATATATCGTCCAATAAACTTGTGCCTTTTGGAACCAATCATGAGTTGATGAATAATCTGTTGATTCTTCTAATTGCCGGATTTGGCGGCTTGCTGGGAATGTACTTGCAAATACCAGTAGGAGCACTGATTTTCTCGCTTATTTTTTCTTGTGGGTTGAAGCTTCTAAAAAATACGGCACCGTTGAATAATAAAATACGGCAATTGGCTCAGATTTTGGCTGGTTCGATTATTGGCAGTACCTTTACTAGAGAGAGTCTGGAACAAATAGTTCAGCTATTCATTCCTGCTTGTCTTTTGCTGATCAGTTATTTATTGATTAATATCTTGTTTGGTTTTATCGTTTACAAGAGGGGGATTTTAGACTTGCGCTCAGCTCTATTCGCTTCATCACCGGCAGGAGCGACGGATATTTCGCTAATTGCTGGAGAGTTGGGCGGTGATATGCCCAAAATTGCCGGTATCCAAATTTGTCGAACGCTTTATACAATTATTATTTTGCCAATACTAGTTCGCTTAGTTGTCGAACACGCCTTTTTACGCTGATTCAGCGTTTTTTTATTATCGAAATTTGCTGTGAGAATAAGGACTTGTTATACTTGTTTTTAGTAGAAAAGATGAAGTGTGTGCTTGAAAATGCCGAATTGGGTATGTATTATGGTCATTTCGTTGATTTCAACTGCGGCTTACAAAATGATTATGTGGATTGCCATTGTTTCAACAATCAAGCAAGTAAAAAGAAAATTAAGCTTGAAGAAGTCTTTTTTGATCTATTTATAAAAGGAGGATTTGATGCTCACAACCAAACCTGTTACGAAGCAGCTGCCCGCTTACTTACGAATTGTAGAAATTTATAAGCATTCTTTTCCAAAGGATGAACAGATGCCCTTTTGGCTAATGCGCTTGTTTGCACGTAGAAAGCGGGTGGATTTTTTAGCGTTTTATGATCAGGAGGTTTTTTGTGGTTTTGCTTATTTGGTTTATAACGAAGGGCTAACCTTCGTTTTCTATCTGGCGACCGATCCTGACATGCGTTCAAAAGGGTATGGTTCGCAAATAGTTCGCTGGATTCAACAAGAATATGCGGAGTCAGGAATTGTTCTGACGATTGAAACCGTTGATCCAGATTATCCTGATTATGCGCAGCGAAAACGAAGACAAAAATTCTATTTCAACAATCAAATGCAGGATACTGGTTATCGTGTGAAGGAGTTTGGGGTCGTTTACGATGTATTGACCAATGCGCCTGACTTCTCCTTCGAAGCATATCGTAAGGTATTAAAATATTTCTCTTTTGGCTTTTATTCGGTGAAACCAGAGAAGGGATCGGATCAGTTATGATTAAAGAATTAACACCAACACATAGTGAAATTGATGAACTTGCCCAAATCTGGTTGGCTAGCAATCTTTCGGCTCACGCTTTTATTCCAGCTGAATACTGGCAAAAAAATTATACGGACGTCAGAGAATTATTGCCTGATGCCAGACTATTTGCTTATTATCGGGAAGATAAAATTGTCGGCTTTTTAGGTTTAATGGATCAGTATATTGCCGGAATCTTTGTTCAAGCCGCTTATCAACACCAAGGCATTGGCAAAGCTTTGATGGCTGAAGTCAAAAAGCAGCAGACAAAGTTATTTTTATCTGTCTATGCTAAAAATGAACAAGCCCTGCACTTTTATCAAAAACAAAACTTTGTATGTACTGGAAGTCAAGTTGAACAGGCCACCAATGAATTAGAATATCAAATGGTTTGGCAGGATTAGGCATTTAAGTGATCGCTTATTCTCATTGAATTTAATCAAAAAGTTCAAGATACCATTAGTCCTTTGATTGAGAGACTGAGGAATTATAAATTCGTTTTATTGCCGGGGCAACCATATGTGAATTCAATGAGGCTCCTCAACATCTTTGAATAATTATTGACTTAGCGATTGAGTCAACGGATGGGGATAGTTAAGGCATACTAAATAACTCTGTCTTTTAACCTGCAAAGAGTCTATAATGGTCAGTAACTATTTTTGAAGGAGACTTTTAATGAATATTCTAATTATTTATGCTTACCCAAATCAAACGGGTTTTTCAGCGGGAGTCTTAAAGACAGTTCGAGAGAATTTGAGTAGTCAGCATCAGGTGAAGGTGCTAGATTTGTACCAAGAAGGCTTTGACCCTTTGTTAGTCTTTAACGAGCAGAATCAGAGACGGGATTTAGCTACGGATGAAAAAACTAAAAAGTATCGGGAACTGCTGGAGTGGTCGGAACAGCTAATATTTATTTTTCCGATTTGGTGGAGCAGTATGCCAGCAATCTTAAAAGGATTTATTGACCGGGTATTTGCTAAGGGCTTTGCGTATGAATACAGGGGAATGATGCCAGTGGGTTTATTAAAGGGTCGCCAAGCTTGGATTATTACCAGTCATGATACACCGAAGCCTTATGCACGTTTTTTTCAACAAGACTATGGCCGTGTGTTGAAGCGGCAAGTACTGGAAATGTGCGGTATTAAGCCAGTGAAATTAACAGAAATTGCTTATTTACGAGGCTCGACGCCAGAAAAACGAGAGAAATATTTACGTAAGTTGGAAAAAATGAGTCAAGCGTTTTAAATGAAAGAGATGCACTTTTTGAGGCCTAGTGAAAAAGTTTGGCTCAAAAAATTAGAAAAACTATTTGACAAATGAGAATTTAGTGATAATCTATTGATTAATAAAATATTTTTTCGATGAGAAAGAAAGTAAGTTTGGAACGGTTTAAGAGAGACTCTGGCAGGTGAAAAGAGTTAGAAGTGACAAGCTGAAAATGGCTTTTGAGAAACTTTTGACGATAGGTAGTCAAAAGCGGAATGTCCGCCGATATCAGGGCCATCGATCTCACAATGTGACGTCGAACTGAGGGAAGGGAAACCTTCTAAATTTAAGGTGGTAACACGATCATTCGTCCTTTTGCTAGTCATGCTGGCAGAAGGGCTTTTTTTATTTTTCAACGCTCGCTTGATCAAATTTTTTAAAACAAAAAAGAAAAGGATGTTGACAATGACTCAAAAAATTCCATTTACAGTAGACCATGTAGGCAGTTTTTTACGACCAGAAAGTATTAAGGAGGCACGACAAGAGGTAGCAGCAGGTACTCTGTCGCAAGCGGAGTTGCGGAAGCTGGAGGATCAGGAGATTGCCAAACTGGTAAAGGAACAAAAAGCGGTAGGTATTAGAGGGATTACCGATGGCGAATTTCGGCGAGGCTTTTGGCATATTGATTTTTTGGAGAATTTAAACGGAGTTGAAGGTTATGTGCCAGAGCAAGGCTACAATCAGCAGTTTCACGGTAAGGCGGCTCCATCTTACAATATCCGAGTGACAGAGAAGATTTCTTTCAATCTAGAACATCCTTTCTTAGCTGATTTCATTTTTCTGAAGGATTTAGTGGAAACAGAGGTTGGCTATTATGCTAAGGCCACAATTCCTAGCCCGACCATGATTTTACGGCAGGAGTTATTAGCAAATGATGGATCTTCTCAAATTACTAAAATTTATCCTGATTTGCAGGACTTTTATCAGGATTTATCAAAAACCTATCAGGAGGCTATTCAAGCGTTTTATCAAGCAGGTTGTCGCTACTTACAGTTTGATGATACTAATTGGGCCTTTTTGGCCGATACAGATAAACGGTCTGAATTGACTGCAAAAGGAATTAATCCAAAAGAGATTGCTCAAATTTGTACGACAATCATCAACGATGCTTTAAAAAACAAACCAGAAGATTTGATAATCACCACCCACATCTGCCGTGGAAATCACGCCTCCTCTTGGTTGTTTTCTGGTGGATATGAACCAATTGCTAAGGAGTTGTTCTCAACGAATTACGATGGATTTTTCTTGGAGTATGATTCGGATCGAGCGGGGGACTTTGCACCGCTTCGTTATTGGACTAACCCCAATAGCAAAGTAGTTTTAGGCTTAGTCACCTCCAAGTTTCCTGAGCTGGAGGACCCGAACTTGCTGGTCCAACGAATCAAAGAAGCAACAGACTATGTACCACTTGAAAATTTGGCGATCAGTCCTCAATGTGGGTTTGCTTCCACCCAAGAAGGAAATAGATTAACATCAAAAGAGCAGTGGGCGAAAATTCAATTGCTGCAAGAAGTGGCTAAAAAAGTTTGGTAAGCTTGGAAATCAGAATAAAATGATACTGTAAACATGGAACCGAAGACTTTTTGAAAGAAAATAAGGTTAATCCCTGGATAATCGGGGACTAACCTTATTTTAACAATCGATCTCATCGCGAATCTCGCCTTGTTTTTTTGCTAACTAGTTCGCTGCTTGAATTGAAAATTGCAGCAGATAGTTGCTGCTTTTTACTCCAGAGAGTGGTCCAGAGTAGTCGCCTTTTAAGGTGAAGCTACCTTTGCTGCCAGTTTCGGAAAAGGGCTGTAAGGTAACTCCTTTGCGAGTATCTATGTTTGTCAAGCTTACTAGTTCTTTTTGGGCATTGTAAGAAGCAGCTAACTCCAAATTTAAGGTTGCTTCAAAACTAGAATTATTGGTTAGCTGATCCACCAGTTTGAATTGGTTGTTCGTTGAATCAGTTAATGCTGTTGCGGAAACCAAAATTGGGGTATTACCCAGATTTATTGCATCATAGCTCGTGCTTTTGAAAGCACCAGTCATGGGGGAGGTAAAAGCCGCCTGAACTGGTAATTGAACAAAAATTCCTGGTTCAACTGTTTGGGTTGTGGACAGCCAATTGCTCGTGGTACCGACAGTGAAAGTTCGACCAGAAGCAGTTAGAGTGATCTGATCCTTAATCTTCGTATAAAGATAATAAGTTTGAGCAACTAATTGATTGATCGTAAATTGCGTTTGACCCGTTAAACTTTGGTTCGCCTTCAAGGTATTTCCACTGGCCATTTCGATAGCTGCTTGTGAACTTTCGCTATTGGGATTTTGATCGGCTACTAAATCAGCGGTTGCAACCTTATAGGTGGTTTCCTGCAGGGTACGATCAGTTGGTGTAGGAATCAATGATTCACCCAGGATTAAATCACTTTGTTTTGGAGCGACTTTAGTAGTCGCAGAGACAGACGCCACTTTAGCAGTAGGCTGATAAAGTAAAGTGACTTGATTGGCAGTATTATTTTCAGTATAGGAAGCAGACTGATTGATATCTAATAATTTTGGATTTGCTGCTTCTGTTGCTCCATTAATTAGAGTGTTTATTTGTCCTTTCCTAAATGCATCAGCATCTTTTCGATTGAAGGTCATTGTCCCGCCAGTAAATAGATTCGTTCCTGCATTAGTTTTAGAAAATAAAATTCGTTTTGGATCATCCGCATTTACCACTGTATTTCCCTTTAATGACCAAGATGTCGAAACCGATTTATTGTTTTCGAAAAGTACCTCAGCATTCTTTCCAACATTCAGAGTAGTGGGTCCTCCATCTGATACATTGCGAATACCTGAATTCATATAGCTTGTTCCCCGCAAACCTCCACCATTGATAGTTTTGTAGTGAAATTGAGCATTTTCCCCAACATTTAAGGTGGCGATACTACTAGCAAATAAATCATTTTTTCCATTGTCAATGGTTACTTGAGCATTCTGATTGAGAGATACATCAATGGGCCCTTTCTCCGATTCTCCACGAAAGACAGCATCCTCGCCGTTAGGATTCGACATCACCTTGATATAATTCGTGCTGGCTGCATCGAAAATGATCCAGCGAAAGCCAGATGCGAATTCACGTCCGTAATTTCCTGTACTAGAGCTAATAAAACTGTTAGTGCCTTTAAAAGTAATCGTGCTGCCGGTTCCGTAATAACCGTTAAAAGGAACTGCACCGTTTCCAGAAATAGTATAATTTACATTTTCAATCGTTAAATTCAAATTGGCTGCAAAAGAAGAACCATTAGTATACGGATAAACTAATCCAGCAGTGGTTGAATTAGGATATGCATTGCTGCCGAAGCTTAAATTACGAAAAGTGATATTCAAATTAGCTGATGAAACCTTTAATAAAGTACTCGTGTTGAAGTTTGCATCGTTTGAAGTGTAACCAAAAAACATACCGTATTGATGTGTTCCATCAGTCCCTCCTCCATCGATAATTGTATCCGCATTAAAGGTTAAGGTATCGATCGCCAAATTTACATAACCATAAACAATATCTGTTTGTAAAAGCAGGTACTTTTTTTTGTAGGTAGTATCTGCCATGGCCGATTTGAAGCTGGCATAGTTGGTGATAGCATATAGGTGATAACCTTCAGGAACAGTTACTTCACTGTATGTCGTAGCAGACCGTTCCATTCTAGGCAGCTCTTCTGATTCGAGTGTGTCAACAGATTCGTTAGTTGCTTCTTCACTAGAAGACCCACTGCTTTGACTTGAATTTGTCGTAGCTTCTGTTGTTTCATCTGTTGTTTCATTGGTAGATTCGGTAGTTGTTTGGCTAGACGCAACTGTCGAACTTGTTTCAGGACTTTCAATTGTTTCCTCAGCCGCCGTTTTTATTGGTATGAAAAAAATCAGACATATGCTGAGTAAATAAGATAATTTCTTCATAAATCTTCCTCTCATCGAGTTTACTTCATGATTACTATACGTCAATTCGTTCTTAGAAATTTTTATTTTTTCTGCAAACAAATTGAAAATATATAAAAAATAACGTATTTACCTTCATTCTCGAATGCTGTAGGATAAAAAGCAATCCAGCAAGATACTTACCTCAGCAGTTAAGTTAGAGGAAAGCTGTTTAATAGAAATTCAGTTAGATAAAGGAGGGACTGACTTTTAAAAAGAAAGAAAATAGGAAAAAAATGTGGTATCTAGTGCTGCTTTTACTTCTGCTGCTTGGCGGATATTTTGCTTACAACTATTTTTCCGAAAATGATTCAGCCACAGTGATAGCCGGGAATTTTTTACCAGAGGGAAAAGATGCATCTAAAATGACCGAAGCAGAAGTCGCTGATTATGCGCAGCAAGCTGTGGATAACAGTCAATTTAATATGCGGATTGTTGCCTCTGCAATAATTGATCAAGAAAGTATGACTGGAAAATTGGCAATTCAAAACCCACCATCCAATGCTCAGCCGGCCAACGTAATTGTTACTCTGGACAGTACTGGAGAGGTTCTTTACACTTCAGGTGCCATTCAACCAGGAGAGGAAATTAAAGAAGCCACTTTGGATAAAAAACTAAATCAAGGGACTTATTCAGCTACTGCAACCTTTGAAATTTTCAATTCAGATACCAAGAAACAACAGGGACAGGTCAAATCCGCCCTGGAAATTGTCGTTCAATAAAAGAACAATTAGAGGAGATCAAAAAAATGAAAAAAATTATTACAGGATTATTGCTAAGTGCTGGAATGTTAAGTTTTGCTGTAGGAGCAGCTGCAGCTGAAACCGATAATGGTGATGGAACCAAAACAGTAACAGAAGCAGGTACAAGTACAGTTCCAGTAAAAGGAACACTAGGGGCGGACAACTCCAAACCAGATGCCGGAATTGACGAGGGAAACACTGATTGGGTCAATGTGACGGTGCCGAGCAAAACCTTGTTTTACAGTGCTGGTAAATCAACAACGATTAAATCCCCAAATTATACAATTGAAAATCATTCAGGTCGTCCTGTGACAGTATCTGTGGCAAGTTTTTCTTCCCAAACAGCAGATGGCGCACTTAGCAAAATTACCAGTTTGAATGTTGCATTGAATGCAAACTTGAATGGAACCAAAACTGATGTAGCGGTTATCAGCAGCGGAACTCCTGCTGGTGAAGCAGAAACAAGCTTAGGGGAATTGGCGAATAGTGAAGGTAAGTTGACTTCAGCTGGAACCACTAATAACGCAACTTCTTTAACTTTTGGTTACTCAGGAAGTTTTGATCAAGGCAGCGTTACTGGTCAAATCACTGAAACTTACGATT
Organism: Enterococcus sp. AZ163; assembly: GCF_050498925.1. Lineage (NCBI taxonomy): Bacteria > Bacillati > Bacillota > Bacilli > Lactobacillales > Enterococcaceae > Enterococcus > Enterococcus sp. AZ163. Next base: position 667,722 of record NZ_JBIPAO010000002.1, on the reverse strand, counting down.
TAGGGCTGAAATTCACTCCAACAAAATGGTAAACTCATCCCTCTAAGTAAGGAGGCAGTCATTTGACAAGTCAGATTGAAGTTTTTGGGACCTTGGGAACGGAGGAATCAATCCCTGCTGATCAGCCAGTTGTCACTGGCTCAACCGAAGTAGAATCACGGGTTTATTCCGGCAGACTGGCCCAAACGAATGATACGATCAACAACAGTCTAATTATTTTAGGTTTTATTTTGTGTATGACGATTTTTGTTGTGTATAAAATAAGATCTCTTGAAGAGAATTAGTAGGAAAGTCGAAGAGTGTTAAAGCTTTTCGACTTTTTTAGTGAGAATTGAGAGTGGTGAGAATCTTTTGGTTTAGTGAAAGCAGATAGATGGGTATTGTCGGGATGAGGAGTGATCTGCGAAGGAAAAAGTATTCCGACAGAAAGTGCCATACTCTAACGATAACTAAAAATTCTCACGATGAAAATAGTGTTTTAAATATTAAGCGAATTCAACAGAGCGCTGAGCCAAGTCTTCTTTTGTACGCAGCATCTTGATTACGATCAGGCTTTGGGAGAAGCAATCGATCACTGAGTGTTTTACCAAGCTTAACTGAGCCGGATGGAAAATTTCCAGATAGCTCAATACCGCGGTTGTTCCTCCGATTACATCGACTGCATGATAGCCTTTTTCCGTTAAAAAGCGAGCCATAGTTTTCGCTCGTTTCCCTGACTGGCTGAATAGGTAATAGGTTTCTGATTTATCTAATTCATTATAGCGATTCGGCAGCTGAGTCAAAGGAATCTGTGTGACTGAAGAAGGTGTTCTGACTTCTTCTGTATCAAAAAAATCTGGGTCTCTAAGATCCAGCACATGCAAGGGCTTCGTTAAAGCAAGGGCGACGAATTCTTGGGTGGTCATTGAATAATTCATGGTGATAAGTCCTTCTCTCTAGTTTTGTTACGACAAAATATTAATATACAATGAGAGAAAACACAAGTGTTATTTAAATAAATTCTAATTAGCGCGTTAAAGAAATAGTAGCAACCCCTTTATTTTTACAATTTTTCATTTGCGAAAGAGAAAGTATAAGTTTTTCTTCAATTCCTCAAATACTAAAATGTTTTACCAAATAAAAATAGCCGAATCAACAAATTATTGTTGATTCGACGAATAAGGATTTGTGCCTCAGGGTAAGGTGATGACCTCTTCGGAGTCTTTATCAAAGAAGTGGGCCTTGTTAACATTGAAGGCCAGATCAATTGTTTCACCTGGATTGTGGAAATCTCGGGCATCGACTTTGGAAATGAATTCTGTTTCGCCAATCTTCGTGTACAGCATGGTTTCTGCTCCCAAAAGTTCAGAAACCACTACTTCAGCAGTAACGGTGGAACCTACTGCGGCATCTAAAGCAACCTGCTCACTGTGAATATCTTCAGGTCGAACACCGAAGATTAATTCTTTACCTTCGTAGCCTTTTTCTAGCAATACTTTGTTTTTACCTTCAGGAATACGCAGTCTTAAGCCATAACCGTCAGTAATTACCCCCTGGTTCAAAGAAACGTTGAAAAAATTCATAGCTGGAGAACCGATGAAGCCGGCTACAAAAACATTTTTCGGTTGATTGTACACCTCTTTGGGTGAACCGATTTGCTGTACAAAGCCATCTTTCATAATAACAATCCGGTCAGCCATCGTCATTGCTTCAGTTTGGTCATGAGTTACATAAATAGTTGTAGTTTCTAATCTACGATGCAGTTTGGCAATCTCCGCCCGCATAGCTACCCTTAACTTGGCATCTAAATTGGAAAGGGGCTCATCCATCAGAAATACTTTAGCATCCCTGACAATTGCTCGTCCTAAGGCTACTCGTTGTCTTTGACCACCAGAAAGGGCTGCTGGTTTGCGAGAAAGATAGTCGGTTAATCCGAGAATTTCAGCAGCATTTTCAACCCGCTCCTTAATTTTTTCCTTACTATATTTCCGTAATTTCAAGCCAAAGGCCATGTTATCAAATACAGTCATATGAGGATAAAGAGCATAGTTTTGGAAAACCATTGCGATGTCTCGGTCTTTAGGAGCGACATCATTCATTAATTTACCATCAATCGAAAGCTCGCCTTCAGTAATATCCTCTAAACCGGCAATCATCCGCAATGTAGTCGATTTTCCACAACCAGAAGGGCCGACGAAAACGATAAATTCTCTATCCGCAATATCCAAATTGAAATCAGTTACAGAATTATTTGGATTATTGTCATATCTTTTGTAAATATTTTGCAGCTTCATTTCTACCATAGCAGTTCCTTCTTTCTTGTCAGCGTGTTTGATTAACAAGAATATACCGAAAAAACGGGTAGAAGGACAACGTCAACTTGCACAAGATTCTTTGGATAAATATGGTCAGGTTGTTAAAACAGCTCAGCTAATAGTGATAATTGATTAAAATCAAATAGCATAAAAAAAGTTGATCAATATTTTTTAAGTCAATAAAAGTCTCGGTTTGAAATTTATCCAGCTTGTAAAGGAGTGTATTGCGATGTAGAAAGAGTGCCTTAGCAGTCGAACTGAGATTACCATGATTACTCCAAAGGGCAGGAATAATTTCCAACAGTTCATCACTAGCAAACCAATCCTTGTACAAAGAGGCCAACAAATAGCTGTCTTGAGCGCTGTGGATCGAAAAATAAGGAACACTCAATTGAGGCAAGGTAACACATTTGACTGTCCGTAAATAGTCATCTCCAAAGGTGAATAGTTGTTTTTCCTCTTGCAGCAGATTAGTGAAATCATGGTTAGATTGATGAAAGGGTCCTACAAATAGTTTGGTGGAAAAAGTAAAGTCTGTATCTAGAGCCAAAAAGATACCTTTCAAATCGGCTGCTGAGAAAGGTTCTCCACTGAAGGCTTCAATTAGAATAGCTTGTTGTCGCTCTAACACAAGAATATCCACCAAAGCGGGTAAAATTTCCTTGATCTCATTTTGCCAAGCTTTCAGCATAATGGGGTCTGCCTGTTGGAACTTTACTTGAATGAGTCGATAACTTTCTTGTGTTTTAATTGTCTTGTGCTGAAAAAGGATTTGATACCAAAGTTTATTGTCAACGGACAACTCCGATTGCGGTAATAAAAGTTTTAACAATTGTTTTTCCCGCGGAGTAAAATCAGAATTTGGTATACCGATATATTGATTCTTGTGTTTAAAATAAGTGATCTCGTCAATCGGATGAGGAGAATCCGCTAAAACAGCTGCTGGGAAAAGCGCTTTTATTTCCTGATAATTGAGCATAGTGACCTCCTATTGTTACCTATATTGATGTGCTTAAACGAGATTCTACTAGAAAATTTACTCTTTTGGAAGGGTGTTTTCTAAATTTTGATGAAATTTGATTTAGGTTAATACTGTTAATTTGCTTGGATTTTATGAAGAATGCTGCCAGCTGAGTCCCTTTTATTAAAAATCAACTAAAGAAACTGATTGATTATCAGCTAAAGGTTTAGTAAACTTATCGCAATTAGCATGTCAAAATTTAACGTTTTGATGACTGGAAAATTCGAGGTGGAGAAGATGGATAGTACACAAGAGATCAAACGGAAAATGGATGCCGGTGAAATCTATTATGAGAACAGGGAAATTTTTGAAGAAAAGCTGCACTATAATCGTCTGTTACATGAATTCAATCAGATTTCTCCAGATCAGGTGGAGAAAAAATCTGAGCAGTTGGAAAAATTATTAGGAGCCAAAGGTGAAGGTGTTTATATTGAGCAGCCGCTCCATGCAAATTGGGGGAAAAATACTTATTTGGGTAAAAATGTCTACGCCAATTTCAATTTAACTTTGGTTGACGATACCCGAATTGAAATTCACGAGGATACAATGATCGGACCGAATGTCACCATCATTACGGGCACTCATCCGCTTGATCCCGAGCTGAGAAAACAAAATGCCCAGTACAATTTGCCAGTAGTGATTGAGCGAAACGTTTGGATTGGTGCTGGTTCGATTATTTTCCCTGGAGTGACAATTGGCGAAAATGCTGTAATTGGAGCAGGGAGTTTAGTTACGAAAGACATCCCACCTAATGTAGTTGCCTTTGGCTCACCTTGTGAGGTAACCAAGAAAATTTGATAAATGTGAGAATAATTAAGTGGTTAGACAAAAGTCTGATCACTTTTTTATTTTGTTCTACAAAGTATTTTGTAAAACCGGTAATCTTTAGCTATTTATAAAAAAAGATGTAGATAAAGCAAAAAAACATTGACAAAACAGTTTAGTAAACATTAAAGTAAACAAATAAGGAAAATTATTTTGTTTACTGAGCGGAGGAGAAAGAATGTCACAAGAATTAATTACCTTTAATAAAGAGCAACAAGTCTTTCATTTATCTAATGGTGAAATCTCTTACATTATGAAAATTGAGGCTGACAATGTATTAAGTCATATTTATTTTGGCAAAATAGTCACAAGCTATGGAGACTATAAAAACTATCCTCATCGAGACCGTGGTTTTTCCGGCAATGTACCAGGGCATCCTGACCGGACCTATTCTAAAGACACGCTGCCGCAAGAGTTTTCTAGTCATGGTTCTATGGACTATCGAATTCCTGCTTCAATCATTCGACGAGAAAATGGCTCTAATCTGCATGATTTTCGATATTTTAATCATTTCATTGATGAAGGCAAGCCTGCTTTAGCAGGGTTACCAGCGGCCTATGTAACTGAGGATGAGGAAGCAAGCACTTTAACAATTATCCTAAAGGATCGTGATCAAGAAATCTATGTGGATCTTTTGTTTACAATTTATCGCGATCGTGCGGTTATCGCACGTTCAACTAAAGTCAGAAACAGACTGGAAACGGCAATCAACATTGAAAGAATCGCTTCGATGCAGTTGGATTTGACCAACAACGGAATGTATCAGGAGGTGATTTCGCTGCCGGGAGCTCATGTTAGGGAGCGCCAAATCTCTCGTAAAGAAATTTCAACAGGAATTCAAACTTTTGAAAGTCGTCGTGGGGCATCTAGTCATCATATGAATAGCTTTGTAGCGATTGCTGGAAGAGATACTAATGAGTTTACTGGTGAAGTAATTGGGTTTAACTTTGTTTATTCCGGCAACCATGCCTTTGAATTGGAGAAAGACCAGATTGATCAGTTACGGATTATAGCGGGAATCAATCCCTATAATTTTTCTTGGGAACTAAAGCCGAAGCAAGAATTTCAAACCCCAGAGGTCTTGATAGTCTATTCAGATAGAGGTCTTAATAAAATGAGTGATACGTATCATCATCTGTTGCGAGAGCGAGTGGCGCGTGGACATCATCAATACCAGGAGCGTCCGATTTTAGTTAACAATTGGGAAGCCACGTATTTTGATTTTACTAGCCAAAAGGTTGAAGAGATCGTCGACGAAGCGTCCGACTTAGGGATTGAAATGTTTGTACTGGATGATGGATGGTTTGGTAAGCGCAGCTCCGATAATTCTTCTTTAGGGGATTGGTTTGAGTTTGATGGCAAGTTGGAAAATGGTTTGAAAGGTGTTGCTGACTACGTACATCAAAAAGGCCTGAAATTCGGTTTGTGGTTTGAACCGGAAATGATTTCAATTGATTCAGAACTTTACCGTGAGCATCCTGATTTCTTAATGACCGAGCCTGGAAGGATTCCCTCTTCCTCAAGAGATCAGCATTTATTGGATATGGGACGTAAAGAAGTACGAGAGTATATTCAAGTCCAAATGGAGAAAATTTTGGATAAGGTAGAAATTGACTACATTAAATGGGATATGAATCGCAGTATGTCGGATGCTTATTCTTTAACCCTCTCGTCAACTAACCAAGGGGAAACAGCACATCGCTATATCCTAGGTGTGTATGAATTGATGGAGAATCTAACTAAGAAATATCCGAACATTTTGTGGGAAGGCTGCTCCGGCGGCGGCGGCCGTTTCGACGCTGGTTTTTTGTACTACATGCCGCAATCATGGGCCAGTGACAATACTGATGCTGTCGAACGATTGAAGATTCAATATGGTACCAGCCTAGCCTATCCAACCTCGGCAATTACAGCACACGTTTCAGCGGTGCCAAATCATCAAACAGGCCGGATTACGTCATTGAAGACTCGTGCGGATGTCGCAATGTGCGGTGTGTTCGGATACGAATTAGACTTAACTTTGATGAGTGAGGAAGAAAAGCTTCAGGTGAAGGAGCAGGTGACTTATTACCAAGAAATCAGACAGCTGGTGCAATTTGGCAATTTTATCCGTTTACAAAGTCCTTTTGAGGGTAATTTGGCTTCCTGGATGTTCGTTTCAGAAGAGCAAGACGAAGCGTTGTTGTTCATTGGAAGGGTATTGGCAAATGCTCAGCCTGTCTTCAATGAAGTTCGTTTAGCAGGCTTGGATGAGAAAGGGTTATATGAGGATACAGAGTCAGGTGCAGTTTACTCGGGTTCGGAGTTGATGAATATCGGCTTGTACTACCCAGATTTCTTTGGCGATTTTCAAACACAGCTGATTCATTTGAAAAGAAAGTAGGATAAAAAAATGGTTAAGAAGAATTCGGTAATCACGCAAATTTCAATTTTAGCAATTTCCATGCTGTTAACTAGCGCTACAGCCATCAATGGTGCATTGCCTCAGATGAAGAACAGCCTAGGAATGACCACGACTCAAGGAGAATTGGTTGCGACTGTTCCGGCGTTGGCAGTAGTGATCTTTGTGGTTCTGTCTAGTTTTATCGCCCAAAAGATTGGGGTGAAAAAGACCGTACAGCTGGGTTTACTATTGGTAGGAATAGGTGGTGTTGTTCCGATCTTCTTAACTAGCTACCCGCTGATTATTGTTAGCCGTTTTGTGCTGGGAGCGGGCTTTGGTTTGTTTAATTCATTGGCAGTTTCTATTATCAATCTGCTTTATAAGAATGAGCCTAACAAACGAGCTGCTTTGCTGGGGTTCCGAGGGTCAGCTGAAAATATCGGTAGTGCAATGATGACGCTTGTGGCGGGTTTGCTTTTAGCGTTTGGCTGGAAGTTGTCCTTTGGTGTTTATTTGTTGGCATTTCCGATTTTGATAATGTTCAGCTTGTTTGTGCCGGAAATTAATGATCAAGATACGGAAGAGGAGATTTCTACTTTAGGCACGGAGGAAATTACCAGGGTCTTACCTCAAGTCTACTTGCTTTCGATGTTTGCTTTGTTTTTGGTGATGATTTTCGTGGCTATTGGCGTACGGTTTCCAGCAATGGTGGCTTCTTTAAAAGGAGATAGCTACAATGCTTCTAACTTTTTGGCTGTAATGCCAATTATTGGTATTCTGACGGGTGCTACCTTTGGTTTTGTTAATCGCTTATTTGGTGAGAAATGCTTGTACATCGGTCTTGGTTTGCTAGCGTTGTCGACTATTCTTATTGGTAATTCGGAGGATAATTTTCGGCTGCTGTTGGTAGGCTATTTTATCAGTGGAATTCCGGGAAGCCTTATTTTTCCCTTCATTTACAATTCGCTGAATAAATACGCTCCTTCCAGTAAAATGAACTATGCTACTTCGATTATTTTAATTGGTTGCAATCTAGGGAATTTCGTGGCTCCTTTTGGCTTAAGAATTTTGCAAACGGCTTCTGGCTCATCTAGTATTTTTGCTCCTTTCAAAATTTTATTTGGACTGGTTTTAGTGGTATTGGTAATTCTATGGGTAAATAATACCGATCATTTCCAAAAACGGATGATTGGCGGTAAAATAGTAAACTCAAAATAGGGTGCTAAGCATGGCGAAACTTTGACTTATCAGCAATCATGTATTATTGTTAAAGTAAAAATTCATGAGGTATTGATAATATGGTAGGTATTCGCGACGTTGCACGAAGAGCTCAGGTGAGTCCTGGAACCGTATCGAGAGTGCTAAATTCTGATGAAACCCTTTCGGTCACGGATTCCACGAAAGAGAGAATATATCAAGCAGCACAAGAGCTAAATTATGACATCAAGAAAAGAAAATATAACCGGGCTAAGACGACCACGATAGGCTTGGTTTCTACAATTACGCGTCAACGAGAAATTGATGACCCGTACTTTAGCGAGCTGCGGCTGAGTATGGAGGAAGAATGCAAAAAACGTCATTTCAATTTAGAACAGTATGCCCTTGCGGATGTTTTCAAGAAGTCTAAGTTAATCAGTAATTTGGATGCTTTGGTGGTGTTAGGTACCATTGAAAAGGGATCAATTGAGAAGCTGCTTGACCATAATTGTAATATTATTCTGTTAGACAATCCAGATATCGATTTGTCTGTCGATTTGGTGTTCACTGATTTTTCTAAAGTGACTAAGAAGGTTCTGTCCCTATTTGTTGCGGCCGGGCATAAGGAGATTGCTTATATTGGTGGTTATAATATAGACATTGACGAGCAGGGGAATGAAGTTGCCGACGAAAATGAGAAACGGTTGAAGGCTTACAAGGAATTTATGAACGAGCAAGGTCTATCTGATAAAATTTCTTACAAATTAGGAGAATGGGAACCATTGGAAGGCAAACGAATGGCTGATGAGCTGTTGGCAGAAAGAGCAGATAATTTTCCGACAGCGTTATTAGTTGGAAGTGACCCGCTGTCAGTGGGTGTTTACCGAGCAATACAATCAGCAGGAAAAACGATTGGCCGCGACGTAGTTGTTTCCAGTTATGATGATATTGAAATTGCGGAGTTTTTGACTCCCAATTTGACGACGGTAAAGGTCAATGCTAAAGAATTGGGCAAGGCAGCAGTCCGATTAGCGAATGAAAAAATTCAAAAAGAACGGGAAGTGAACGTTACACTATCATTCCCGGCAAAATTGATTATCCGAGAAAGCTTTGTACCGAAGGAAAATTAATTATTATTGGGCAGTTAAGTTTGGACACTTAACTGCTTTTTTTCATGGAATGGATTACCAATTGTTTTGTTTGCAATGACGGGGTTTTAAAGGAAAACATTTAAAAAAATATTGACTTTTTACTCAATAAACGATAATCTTAAAAAGCGGAAAACACTTGGATAAACATTCTGGTAAAAAGGTGTAATCATTTTTTGTATGTTCATTGATTAAGGATTTTAGCTTTTTCTTGAATTGAAACCGATTACTTTTGTTTAGTATGGATTAGGTGTTTTCTTGTTGGAAAGACTAAGCAGTGTAAAGGTAGAAAAAATAATGGAGTGGATGAAATGTATCAAGCAAACAGCGAAAGATATATGCAAATGCAGTATAATCGTGTAGGAAATTCAGGGCTTAAATTGCCAGCATTGTCGTTAGGATTGTGGCATAATTTTGGGGACACTGACTATTTTCAGAATCAAAAGGAAATTGTATTGGGAGCTTTTGATCTAGGTATAACACATTTCGATTTGGCGAACAACTATGGTCCCCCAGCTGGTTCCGCCGAAATAAATTTTGGTCGAATGATGAAAGAAGAACTTGGAGCTTACCGTGACGAATTGATTATTTCGTCTAAAGCAGGATATTACATGTGGGAAGGCCCTTATGGTGAATGGGGTTCAAAGAAAAATATTATTGCCAGCTGTGATCAAAGCTTGAAGCGGGTAGGAGTCGAGTATTTTGACATTTTCTACCATCATAGACCTGATTATGAAACGCCGCTGGAAGAAACAGCTCGTGCTTTGGATCTGTTGGTTCATCAAGGGAAAGCTCTTTATATCGGAGTGTCCAATTATGATGCTCAGCGGACATTGGAGATTTCGAAGATCTTCAAACAGTTAGGAACGCCGTTCATTATTCATCAGCCGAACTACAATATGTTTGATCGATGGATTGAGGATGAATTGGTGGACGTGTTAGAAAACGAGGGGATTGGTGCGATTGTTTACAGTCCGCTTGCTCAAGGTTTATTGACCAATAAGTATTTACATGGAATTCCAGAACATTCACGGGCCAGCCGTTCAGACAGTCCTTTCCTTAACGAGGAAAAGGTCGAGAAAACATTGGCTTCGGTAGCTAGACTGAATGAATTGGCTGAGAGCCGAGGTCAAACTTTGGCAGAAATGGCTTTGGCGTGGAATATGCGCTTAAAGTCGGTGGCTAGTGTCATCGTGGGAGCTAGCAGTTTGAAGCAATTAGAGTCAAACGTTAAATGCTTGGGAAATGTTAACTTTACGGAACAAGAATTGCAAACAATTGAACAGCTATTGAAAGATTAAAAGAGAATTCGCAAGACAGGAAAGGGGGAGAAAAAATGGTTGGGATTAGAGATGTTGCGAAAAAAGCCGGTGTATCTCCCGGAACTGTTTCGCGGGTTTTAAACGCAGATGCTTCATTGACAGTCACGAAAGAAACACGTCAAAAAATCATGGCTGCAGTGGAGTTTTACGGGTATGAGAAAAAGGAACGATCCAAGCGAGTGGTGGCAACGATCGGAATTGTTACTTCAGTTACGAAAATCAATGAATGGGATGATCCTTATTTCCGCAACATACGCATTGGTATGGAAAAGGAAGCGAAACGAGCGCATCTACGCATCGAAAATGTCTATCGATTACCGCAAAATCCTAAGCTGGAGGGGATCGACAAGCTGGGAGCTGTGCTAGTGATTGGACAGGTAGAAGAACAGCTGCTGGAGGAGATTTACAGTAAAAACAGGAATGTTGTTATTATTGATGATGCTAAGGTCTCAAAAAAGTTTGATACCGTCTATTCCGATTTAGAGGAAGCGACTGAGTCACATCTGGATCGGATATATCAAAAAGGGCATCGAAATATCGCCTTTATCGGCGGTTTCAGAAGGATTCGCAGCAACAATGGTAGTGAAATTATCAAATATGATGATATTCGTCATTTGACCTATTTGAACTGGATGAAACGGCAACAGCTGGGAGAATATTCAGCGGCTTTTGTTGGCGATTGGACGACGATTGAAGGGATGCGCCTAGGACAAGAATTCATAGCTGCGTATCAGAACAAAGAGCTGCCGACAGCTATTGTTGTTGGTAGTGATCCGATGGCTGTAGGTGTTTATCGTGCGCTGCAGGAAAAAAGCATTCGCATTCCTGAGGACATTTCGATTGTCAGCTATGACAATATTGAGGTTGCTGAATTCTTAACGCCCTCTTTGAGCACTATCAATATTGAAACTGAAGAAATTGGTTCCCTTAGTGTACGGATGGCGGCAGAAAAAATCGAAGGAGTTCGTTGTGCTCCAGTTCGGATTAATGTACCAGGAACGATTATTGTTCGAGAAAGTGAACAAGTACGCAACTAAAATAATAAACATACTAAATTTAGTCTAGAAATCTTTTCTAGGCTTTTTTTGCGTAGGTTAGTGTTTACTGCTGTTTACTTATTCTTAACGAAGTTCTTTATAATTCCATTATTCCTTATACTTGTTTACTGACACGGGGGTAAAAATCTTGTGAAGCGTTTTGTAAGATTTGAATGCCTTTATAATAGCGATTTTAAAGCTTTTTAGAAAACGAAGTGAAAAAAACATTGACTTTTTGTTTGATAAACGTTAATCTAAAAACACAAGAAAACAATAGACAAAACAATAATAAAAAAAGAAGGTTGTTTAGTAATGGATATGAAAAAAGTGATTGTAAGTGGTTTGGCTTTGATTAGTACTGGTGTAATGTTAAGCGCTTGCGGTAATAGCGGAGGATCTAGTTCTAATGGAAAAACAGAGATTGAGTTTTATAATCAAAAAAAGGAAATGCAAAGTACTTTAGATGAAATCATTAAAGACTTTGAAAAGGAAAATCCAGACATCAAGGTAAACTTTACCAATGTACCTGATGGAGCAACCGTGCTGAAAACGCGAATATCTAGCGATGATGCTCCAGATGTTATCAACGTTTATCCTCAAAACAATGATTTTCAGGAATGGGCAAAAGATGGCGTTTTTAAGGATTTAACTGAAAACGATTACTTGAAGAATTTGAAAGAAGGAACTGCTGAAACCTACGCGATTAATGATAAAATTTACTCGGTACCATTAACCAGCAATGCTTGGGGTTTCTTTTACAATAAAGATAAATTTGAAGAGTTAGGCTTAGAAACACCAAAAACTTGGGCTGAGTTTGAAGAGCTGGTTGCTGATATCAAAGAGAAAAAGGAAACACCTTTTGCTTTATCGTTAACTCAAACAGATGCTTGGACGTTAAACGGTTATCATCAATTGGCTTGGGCAACTACGGATGGTGGTTTTGATGGTGCCAACAATGCATTGGTACACAGTCCTAAGGGAGCAATCAAAACTTCCAATGCAGATTTCAAAAATGTCACAAAAGAGCTTGATTTACTACGAGACAACGGGCAAAAAAATGCTTCTGGTGCGACGTATGATGATGCGGTTGCCGCATTTGCTAAGGGAGATGCGTTAATTTTCCCTAACGGAATTTGGGCATTGCCGGCAGTTCAAAATCAGTCGCCTGAGTTTGAAATAGGAATGTTTGCTTATCCTGGACAAAATGAAGGAGAAGAGTTGACGGTTGGAGCGGCTGATTTAGCCTTATCGATAGCTGAAAGCTCAGAGAATAAAGAAGCAGCTGAAAAGTTTGTAGAATACATGACTTCTAAAGAAGCAATGCAAAAATACTATGACGTAAATGGAGCACCAACTTCGGTAACCTCTGTGGATACAGAAGGTAAATTCCCTGAAATGGAAGGTGTCAATCAGTATGTGTTTACTGATCAGCAAATTGTTTGGTTGCAGAAGGAATGGACTTCAGAAGAAACCTTCCATCATATGACTGTTGAATATGTAAACAGCGGAGATAAAGATAAGCTGGCATCCAATCTAAATAATTTCTTCGATACGATGAAATAATCAGGGAGGAAACGAACATGCAAAGAAAAGGATTTTTTAATAAAAGCTGGGCGTACCTATTCGTTATTGTTCCTGTACTTCTGCAAATAGTATTCTTTTATGTTCCGATGCTGCAAGGTTTCTTTTATAGTTTTACTGATTGGACTGGATTAACGTCTAACTATAATATGGTTGGTTTCGCGAATTTTCAGGCGATTCTTTCAGATGAGAAATTTATGAAATCAATTAGCTTCACCATCATCTTCACAATTGGCTTAATTGTCGGGGAAGTTGTTCTAGGAATTGCGATAGCCAGATTTTTGAACCGAAAAATGAAAGGAGTAGGTTTTTTTCGAACAGCCTACTTCTTCCCGGCGGTTCTTAGTACGGTAACTCTCGGCTTGATCTTCAAGCAAGTGTTTAATTACGGGATTCCTCAGCTAGGGGAAGCGTTTGGGATTAAATTTTTGCAGCAAAACCTGATTGCCAATGAGGAAACAGTTTTCTGGGGTGTACTGTTTGTGGCACTGTGGCAAGGTGTGGCCATGCCTATTGTGATTTTTCTGGCTGGCCTGCAGAGTATTCCAGAAGAAATTATTGAGGCGGCATCAATTGATGGGGCCAGCAATTTGCAGATTTTTACAAACATTGAATTGCCCTATTTGCTGCCTTCCTTGAGTATGGTTTTCATTATGGCACTAAAGGGTGGATTAACTGCATTTGATTTGATCTACGCATTGACTGGCGGTGGACCTAGTGATTCAACAACCACCTTAGGCTTGTTAGTTTACAATTATGCCTTCAAAAATAATCAGTATGGTTATGCCAATGCGATTGCGATTGTATTGTTCGTAGCAATTGCGATTATTTCGATAATGCAAATTCGTTTATCCAAACGGTTCGAAATATAAGGAGGAATTCCCATGAAAAGAAAAGGTTCCATTGGTCATTATGTGATACTCATTATTGGGTTCGTCCTAATATTTGTTCCGCTGTTTTTGACCCTGCTAAGTTCCTTTAAAGAAACGAATCAAATTACCGGAAACTTTTTCGGTTTTCCTAATCCATTCACTACAGAGAATTATCAACGACTTATTGCTGATGGGATAGGTCAATATTTCTTCAACTCAGCGCTGATTTCTGTGGTAGCCATTTGCTTAATTACTTTATTTGTTCCTATGGCAGCCTTCTCGATTGCCAGAAATATCAACCGCAAAAAAGCTTTTGCTCTTATGTATTCTTTTTTGATTTTAGGAATTTTTGTTCCCTTTCAGGTAATTATGATTCCGATTACCTCAATGATGACTAAATTGGGATTATCTAATATCGCCGGTTTGATTATTCTGTACTTAGCCTATGCTGTTCCACAAACCTTGTTCCTGTATGTAGGTTACATCAAAACCGCGATTCCGGTAGAATTAGATGAAGCCGCGGAAATTGACGGTTGCGGCAAGTTTAGAATGTATTTCCAAATTGCTTTTCCTTTAATGAAACCAATGCATGCCACGACCTTGATCATTAATGCGTTGTGGGTTTGGAATGACTTCTTGCTGCCATTGCTGATTTTGAATAAGGATTCGTCAAGCTGGACGTTACCATTATTCCAATACAATTACCAAGGGCAATACTTCAGTGATTACGGTCCGTCATTTGCCTCCTATGTAATTGGAATTATCGTGATTTTGATTGTTTACTTGATCTTCCAGAAAAATATCATCTCAGGGATGACTAGCGGCTCAGTGAAATAATTTTCAAATTAGACTTGATTGGTTGACAACCAGTCAAGTTTTTTTGATTTAATTAGACTTTTTGTATCAAAATGAACCATTGCTTCTCGTGAATCTCCATCCTAGAATAAAGCGAGTCCTCTAAAACATTGAAGTTTTAGAGGGCTTTTTGTGCACAAAAGCTTTAGATCAGGGTACTGCCTGCTATTTAAAAAGGAAAATGGCTCAAACGACTGGAAATTTTTTCAATCACCTTCCGTAGTTTAACATAGAGACTGCTAGCTTATTTTACGAGGCGTTTCGGTTAATTTTTAATGAAAGGGGTGATTTTAGCAGAAAAGTAGTTCATCACAATTTGGAAAATAGAGCGTTTTCATATTGTGATGAACTCTCAAAAACGACCTTTTTTTTCAGTTAAGATAATTAGTGTAAGAGGTGCTTAAAAATGAAGAGTTCACAAATTCAGATTATTCAAGAATGTGTTCAGCAGTCCAAAATTTCAGTCAAGGACTTGTTAAGTCGTCAGGTTATCTCACGATGCACATTGAAAAAGGATGTTGAGGAAATCAATACAGTATTGCAGGCCAAACTGAAGTTGGATGAACGGAAAATCTATGTTTCTGATCAGGATCGCAACATTTGTTACAAATATTTGAAAAAGCATAATATCAAAATTCTGCCCTATTACGATGCAGAGAATCGTCAGCAATTGTTGTTTTTGCATATGTCTTTGAGTGAACTGGACCTTAATTTGCAGGAGCTGGCGGATCAACTTTTGGTGAGTAAGAACACTGCCTTAACTGATGTAAAACGGCTACGGGAGGCGTTAACGACTCAAGGGATCTTGATCAACTATTCGCGCAAAATTGGTTATACGATTGAAGGGCCGGAGTTTTCGATTCGTAATGAAATTGTTAATTCGCTGCGAGGCTTATTGCGTAAATCCTTTAGCCGCTATCTGTTATTGGAGGCAGGTTATACCAGTAATAGTGAAATTGTGCTATTAAAGAATCGGCTCCTGAAAATTCAATCACAGGTCAAAATGACTTTTACTGAAGAAAGTCTGGAGGAATTGCCGATTCTGCTAAGTACGTTGATTAAACGAGCTCAGCAGCAGCGCATAAAGTGGCATTTTCCATTTGAAAAATACGATATTGTTAACACCAGCGAGTATCCGACTTATCGGAATGTTTTTCGCGGCATGCCTAATTTAAATGAAAATGACAAGCTGTATATGATTCTTCAAATTTTGTCCTCTACTTTTTTACAGATCAATGATGAGCTTTATGGTAGCGGTGAGGTTGAATCAGCGATTAATGAGTTTGTTTATTTTCTGGAAAATGGTTGTCTGATGCATTTCAAGGATCCGGCAACCTTGAAGGAAAAACTGGCATTGCATTTGAAGCCGGCGATTTTTCGTAGTTTGTTGAGTGTAAATATTCGTAATCCGCTGACTAGAGTAATTATGGAGGAGTACAGTGCACTGTATATGAAGATCAGTGAGGGGATTTCCATGATTGAGAAGAAAATCAGCTGTCATTTCTCAAATGAAGAGAAGGCCTTTATCGCCATGATCGTTATCAGCTCCATGAAGGAAATTGTTCAAGATCAATCCTTTAAGCCTTTTACGGCATTGGTTTTGTGTCGAAGCGGCATGTCGATTTCTAAGCTGCTGCAGGAGAATTTGAAGGAGCTGTTCCCTAACATTGCTTTTGCAGGAACCTACGCAGTGGATGAAATTTCCCAGGCAGAGGTTTTGCCAGATTTCATTTTCACAACCATTCCGATCGATACGGAGATTACAACCTTTGTTATTCCTTCAGTTTTAGACAAGCAAGCCAAGCAGAAAATTCAGCAGCAGGTAGAAATAGCGATCAATCAGGACATCAAAAAGAAAACCAAGGAGTTGTACGGTTTATTAGATGATCTTTTTCCAGACGGTAACAAGGCCAATGCAGTTAAACGAATTGAGCAGTTTTACCAAAAGGATACGGGGAATACGGATGAGGAGTGTAATCCCTTTGAATTAAAAATTGAGCAATTTTCTATGATTGAGGCCGATTCCTGGCAAGAGGTTTTCCAGTTTGCCTTTGGAAAATTGCTTGAAAGAGGCAGTGTCAATCAAAGATATGTAGGGCGAACTTTACAGCTGTTTGAAGAGGACTACCCTTTCATGATGATTGCCAAGGATTGTTTTTTACCTCATGCGAAGCCGGAAAATGATGTGTTTAAGCCAGATTATCAATTGGTCTTGGTAAAAAATAAGGTGAAATTTGCTGGTGAACGAGAATTAAAAATGATGATCGCTCTGGCACCTTCAAAGCAAAATGAGCATGTGGAATGGCTGCTAAAGATTAATGATGCCTTATTGCAGGAGAAAAATATTCGTCAAATTGAAGAAATTTCAACTATTGAGGATTTTTATGATTTGTTGAAATCTTCTTTTGAGCTAATCAATGAATAGAAGAGGTGAAAATATGGCAGGAATAGAGTTATTTGATGAAAATTTGGTGTTTTTAGAGCCGGAAATATCTTGCAAAACAGATCTTTTTAAATGGTTTGCAGCCTACATGGAGCAGGCAGGCTACGTAAAGGAGAGCTATTATGACAACATTACTTTGCGGGAAAAGGAGTACCCGACCGGATTACAGACCAGCACAGTGGGAGTAGCGATCCCTCACACTGATCCGGAGAATTTGAAAAAACCTTTCATTGCAGTGATTCGACCTAAAAACAGTATCTCCTTTGAGCCAATGGGCATTGCCGAAGGGGCGATTAACGCCGAACTGATTTTTATGTTAGGAGTTTTGAAAGATGGGCAGCAGGTAACGGCACTACAAAATCTGATGGGGTTATTGTGCAATACAGAAGCGGTAAGTGCATTAATGAGTGTAGAGCAGAAAAAAGAGATTATCAATATTATTAAGGCCAATTTTGGACCGATTGATTAGAAAATGGAGGAATGGAAAATGAAACGAGTAATTGTAGCATGCGGAAGTGGGGTAGCAACTTCACAAACGGTAGCAAGCAAAGTAAGTCGCTTATTAAAGGATCGAGGAGTAGATGCCTATGTAGAGGCAGTTGATCTGAAATCAGTAGACCGTTATATGGATTCGAGTGTGGCCTATATTACTATTACGAAAACTACTAAAGAATATCCGATTCCAGTGATTAACGGTATTGCCTTCTTAACCGGAATGGGGCAGGAAGCAGAGTTACAGAAGCTGATCGAAGTTTGCAAATAAAACGAAAAGGAGCAAATAAATGGATATCTTAAAAACTGTTATCGATTATTTACTAAGTTTAGGTGCCGCAATTTTCGTTCCAATCATTATTATCATTGCCGGGATTGCAGTGAAGATGAAGATTAAGGACGCTATTAGCGCAGGTATTACGCTGGGAGTGGCATTTACCGGAATGACCATGCTAATCAGCTTTATGACTGGAGCGATTACTCCAGCAGCGGAAGCGATGTTAAAAGCAACCGGGATTTCACTGCCAATTGTTGACGGCGGTTGGACTACCATGTCTACGATTTCTTGGTCCTGGCCTTATGCTTTCTTGATGTTTCCTTTGATGATCGGAATCAATGTGCTAATGCTGGTAATCAATAGAACCAATACCTTTAATGCCGATATTTGGAATGTTTGGGGTAAAATCTTTACAGCTGTAGCTGTGGTGGGAATTACCGGCAACATTTTCCTGGCATTCGCTGTAGCAGCAGTCCAAATTGTTTTCGAGTTAATGAGTGCTGATGCTCATCAACACCGAATCGAAAAACTATCAGGTATCCCTGGGGTGACCTGTACACATAAAATGGTTTTCCTGGCCGCAATTTTCTACCCGATTGACAAAATGTTGAGAAAAATTCCGGCGTTGGATCGTAAGTTTGATGCCGAAACCTTGAAGAGTAAAATCGGTGTTTTTGCAGAAAATCATGTATTAGGATTCTTGTTAGGGATCGTCTTTGGAGTGCTGGCTCGTTATAGTGTGGCTGAAACGTTGACTTTGGCTATTCAGGCAGCTACATCCTTAACCTTGTTCCCAGTAATCACAAAGTATTTCATGCAGGCTTTATCACCAATCTCAGAGGCAGTTAGCGATTTTATGAACAAAAAATTCGAAGGGCGCACACTTCTAGTGGGATTAGACTGGCCGTTTATGGGTGGTTCTAATGAAATCTGGCTAGCAATTATTTTCACCGTTCCAGTGACGCTGCTGTTCTCTATGTTCTTGCCAGGCAATGAGATTTTACCATTTGCTGGAATCATCAACATTTCTATTGCGGTGCCTGCTTATTTGGTAACGAGCGGCAACTTACTGCGAATGATCATTCTTTGTATAATTGGTTCACCAATTTTCTTATGGGTGGGGACAGCTTTTGCACCATTCATGACCCAACTAGCGAATCAGACAGGGGCAGTAGAATTAGCAGCTGGTCAAATGATTTCTAACAGCTCAATTGATGCGCCAGTCTTTACCTATGCTTTCTCTCATGTCTTCAAATTCTTGGAAGGTAATTTTATTCCAGCGATTATCATGGTAATTTGGGTGACCAGTTTCGTGTTTTACTATCGGGACTTAATGAAGGAAGCCAAAGCGGACAAAGGTGAGAGCGAAATTAATGGTACCGAAGAAATTGCTTAAAAAGAGAGGCACACTATGATTTATACAATCACATTAAATCCGGCGATTGATCGTTTGATTTTTTTAAAGGGACAGTTGGAAAAACGTAAAAATAATCGAGCACAAAAGGTGTTGTACGATATCGGCGGAAAGGGTACCCACGCTTCTTATGCCATATCAAAATTGGGTGTGGAAAATCTGGCTCTGGGTTTTGCCGGAATAATGAATTTGCTGAAATTTCAGCAGGTATTGGATGATAAAGAAATTGCTCATCAATTCATCACAACAGATGGCTCAACGAGAGAAGCAGTTATTCTAATTGATCCAGAAAACCAGGGTTCTACTATGGTAACTGAGCCTAGCTTCACAGTGTCAGCGGTTGACAAAGAGAAGCTGAAGAATTATTTGGCGGTTACATTGACTCCACAGGACATGGTTTTAGTAGCAGGCTCCACACCAGAAGGCTTTGATTTGATCGATTTAGCGGAGCTTTTGCAGTTAATTAAAACTAAAGGGTGTTTTTTAGCCTGCGATTTGTCCAGTGAGGATTTAAAGCTGGCAATTGATTCAGGCGCCGACTTCATTAAACCTAATGAGTTGGAGCTGCGGGAATTATTGTCGGAAAAGGAAACTATCGAAGAAAAGTTGAATGAAATTTCTGCTAAAGTTGCCGTAATGATTGCCTCTCGAGGTGATCAAGGCAGCATCTGCTATTTTGAAGGGAAACAGTATCAAGTGATCGTTCCGGAAGTGAAGGAGGTTAATGATACAGGAGCGGGTGACTGCTTCGTAGGCGCCTTTCTAGCGACTTTTTATCAGACAAGTGATATTGAACAGTCCTTAATGATGGCAAGCGGTTGTGCTGCCAGTAAAGTTCGATATGAAGATAGCTGCTACTTCAATTTAGCGGAAGCCAAAGAACTGAAGACCAAGGTTCGAATTAAACAGCAAAATTAGGAGGAAACTTATGCTATATCAACAGGAAAGAGCTCATTTAGCAAAAATTACCCGCAATGTTTACGAACGATATGGAACCAATGCAGCTGGTGGTAACATCAGTGTACGGCTGAACGAGGATCATGTGATTATGACTCCTACATTAATGTCGCAGAACCATCTATGTGATTTGTCTCCTTATCAGATTTTAGTTGTAGACATGGCTGAAAATATTATTGAAGGAGATGGTCGCTTAACGCGAGAGATCAATATGCACATGGCTTGCTACCGCACTAATCGTAAAATCGGCTGTGTCTTACATGGACATGCTCGTGAGTCAATGGTTTTTGCCAGTATGGGACTGCCGATGCCGAATCTGACCGAAGCCACTCAAAAATTTGGTGAGATTCCTTGTCTGCCCTTTGCACCAGCTTGCTCACCAGAACTAGCGGAAATTGTGACAAAGCATGTGGGAAGTTTGGGAGATGATGTGTTGTCCAAGGTGATGTTGCTGAACAAACACGGTGTTCTAGTGTTGGAAGACTCCCTGAATAAGGCTAACGATATGCTGGAGCGTCTGGAATATAATGCTTATATTGCCTATAAAGCGATGATTTATGACAAGCTGGGAATTAATACAATGAGTGAAGAAAAAGAGTTAGCGTATAATATCGAGGAATAGAAAAAACGTTTGGCGAGGAGCGAAGGCTTCTCGCTTTTTTGACTTGTTTAATTAAAATAGGTAAAAAAGTTGGGTAAGTAAACATGAAAGATGAACTTCTAATTAAACTTGTAGTGACAAGGCTCTCAATAGCAACATGATATAATTATTTACAAAATTGTCCATTGCAACGGTCAACTTTGAGTGAAGCGTTTTCTGAAATAACTATTATGATAAGGCTATCAAAGGAAAACAACCAAGCACTAAAACAACTCGTGAACACGAAATTGCTGGCTGTTTTACCCCAACTAAGGAGGAACTATCATGAAATTAGTAGGAGTTGCTGCTTGTACTGTTGGAATTGCCCACACGTATATTGCGCAGGAAAAATTAGAAAATGCCGCGAAAAAGGCTGGATTTGAAATGAAGGTCGAAACGCAAGGAACTATCGGGATTGAAAATGAATTGACCCAAGAGGAAATTGATCAAGCGGATATCGTGATCCTAGCAGTGGATGTTAAAATTGCCAATCGCGAACGTTTTGATGGTAAAAGGGTAATCCAAGTACCAACAGAAGTCGCAGTCAAATCACCAAATAAATTGATCGAAAAAGCTAAGGAAGTTGTTGAACAACAAACGGCATAAAAAGGAGAAATGCAAGATGGAAGTAACTGATATCGTTGATTTGAAAACGGTTAAGACTAATATGAATGCGACAACTAAGGATGAAGCTTTGAGAGATTTAGCTCAGGAATTACTAACAAACAACTACATCTCTGACATTGACGGTTTCATCAAAGACATCTATGCTCGTGAAGCTGAAGGACAAACGGGTATCGGCAATTATATCGCAATTCCTCATGGCAAAAGTGCTTATGTGAATAAGATTGGAGTAGCGATTGGAATTAACCAACAGGAAATACCTTGGGAGTCACTAGATGGCAATGGGGTAAAGGGAATTATTCTGTTTGCAGTTGGTAACAATAATGAAGGAGCAACTAGTCATTTGAAGTTATTGTCATTATTTGCTAGAAAGCTTGGTAATGACGAAGTTGTCGATAACTTGTTGAAATCTTCGAAACCAGAAGAGGTCGTTGCAGCATTTGCTTAAAGGAAAGGAATTCTTCGCATGAAACTAGTAGGAGTAGCCGCTTGTACAGTGGGAATTGCGCACACTTACATTGCCCAAGAAAAATTAGAAAATGCCGCGAAAAAAGCGGGTTTTGAAATGAAGGTTGAAACGCAAGGAACCATAGGGATTGAAAATGAATTAACGCAAGAAGAAATCGACCAAGCAGACATTGTGATTCTAGCGGTGGATGTTAAAATCACCAATCGTGAACGATTTGATGGCAAACGAGTGATTCAGGTTCCAACGGAAGTCGCCGTAAAATCACCCAATAAATTAATTGAAAAAGCTAAAGAAGTTGTTGATCAAGAAAATACAAAATTAGGGTAAAGGGGTAGGACGATGAAAAAAATCAAAGAGTTAAATCTTAAAGGGCACTTATTAACCGCAATTTCTTATTTAATTCCGATTGTCTGTGGCGCAGGGTTTCTAATTGCGATTGGTATGGCATTCGGCGGAACTAGTCAAGGACAGCTGGTTCAAGGAGAATTCTCGATTTGGGATGCACTGGCGACCATGGGTGGCGCAGCTTTAGGACTATTACCGGTAGTTATTTCAACCGGGATTTCATTCTCAATCGGTGGTAAACCAGGAATCGCACCAGGGTTTATCATTGGATTAACGGCGAATGCGATTGGCGCAGGATTTATTGGCGGAATTTTAGGAGGCTATTTAGCAGGTTATCTTGTATTAGCAATTTTAAAATATGTGAAATTACCAAACTGGGCTAAAGGCCTAATGCCAACTCTGGTTATTCCGTTCTTAACCTCAATTATTGGCGGCTTGATAATGGTGTACATAATTGGTGCACCGATTGCGGCCTTGACTTCACTATTGACGAACTTTTTAGATGGACTAGGCAATTCTTCCTTGCTTTTATTCGGCGGTGTGATTGGTTTGCTAAGTGGCATTGATTATGGCGGTCCTATCAATAAGACTGTTTTTGCCTTTGTATTAACTATGCAGGCGGAAGGGCTAAATGGACCAATCACAGCTTTACAGCTAGTCAATACAGCAACACCAATTGGCTTTGGCTTAGCTTACTTTATTGCTAAATTGTTTAGAAAAACTATTTATACTCCTTTAGAAGTTGAAACCTTGAAATCAGCGGTTCCTATGGGTGTTATCAACATCGTTGAAGGCGTTATCCCCTTAGTCATGAATGATATTGTTCGCGGTGTTGCAGCAACTGCTATCGGAGGTTTTGTAGGTGGAGCAACCACTATGATTTTAGGTGCTGATGCGACAGTTCCGTTTGGTGGAATATTAATGATTCCAACCATGAGCAAACCAATGGCCGGTGTAATTGCGATTGTTGTGAATGCAGTTGTTACCGGATTAGTTCTGGCAGTAATTAAAAAAGACGTTTCACAAAAAGTTGATGAAGGTCTAGTAGAGAAAGAAGAAGAAGAGATTAATTTGGATGACATTCAAATTTTTTAGAAATAAATAAATGGAAGAACGGGAGACTGTTATGAGTAAAGTAGAATTTTCACCATCCTTAATGACGATGGATTTAGACAAGTTTAAAGAACAAATTACCTTTTTGAATGACAAGGTAGATTCTTATCACATTGATATTATGGATGGACATTATGTCCCAAACATTACGCTATCTCCATGGTTCATTGAGGAGCTGCGCAAGATTACCGATTTGCCTATGTCGGCTCATTTGATGGTTACTAATCCTAGTCTGTGGGTGCAGCAATTAGTCGATATGAAATGTGAATGGATCTGTATGCATGCAGAAGTATTAGACGGCTTAGCTTTTCGTCTAATCGACCAAATCCATGATGCCGACTTAAAGGCGGGAATCGTTTTGAACCCTGAAACACCGATTGAAATGCTTTTCCCTTATATCGAGTTGTTGGACAAAATTACTATCATGACGATTGATCCCGGCTTTGCTGGTCAACGATTTATCGAGAGTACTTTAGACAAAATCGTTGCGTTACGGGAATTACGAGAAGAAAAAGGCTACAATTATGTAATTGAAATGGATGGTTCTTCTAACCGCAAATCTTTCAAACGGATTGATGCTGCTGGACCGGACATTTATATTGTTGGACGCAGCGGGTTATTCGGCTTGGATGAAGATATATCAAAAGCTTTTGCTATCATGGCTAAAGATTATGAAGATATGACTGGCAAAACAATAAAATAAGAAAACGGTGATTGAAGAAGGTGAAAGAGCTGAAGCTGAATGGGATGAACGTTTATCTGCTATGAACAGGACTATCCAGAATTGGCGCAGTAATTCAAACAAGCTTTTACTGATGAATTGCCGGTGGACTGGGAGGCTGCTCTGCCTAAATATGAAGGTGGATCCAGTCAAGCTAGTCACGTATCCAGCCGAGAAATGATTCAGAAATTATCAAAAGCGGTCCCGTATTCATGAGGCGGATCAGCTGATCTTTCTGGTTCAAACAATAAAATGGTGGCAGCTGAAAAAGATTTTAAACCTGGTCAGTATGAAGGTCGCAGAAGGCAAAGATGTCTCGGTCGTTTTCATACCTAGCTTTGAACTATTCCAGCAACAAACAGAAGCGTATAAAAACTCTTTTCTGCCAAAAGAAGTGACAGCTCGTGTATCAATCGAAATGGATACAAGCTTCGGTTGGGGACGGTATGTTGGTGCCCAAGGAAAGATCTTGTCAATTGATAAATTTGGTATGAGTGCTCTTGGTGATACCATTATCAAAGAGTATGGTTTTACAGTAGAGTCTGTGATGCAAGTATTAAAATAAAATCGAAAAATAACACTAAGAATAGTGGGAAGGCTGTATGCTTTTTCACTATTTTTTTGCATTTTTTTAAAACCACCTAGGATTTGTGAGGGGGGTAAATAGTCTGCAGCGTGTTAATAAAAAGAGACTGGCAAAATGCCAAACGGCTGTTAGTTTAGTGACCGTATCCAAAATAAATTTGGAAGTTTTTGGACAAAGAATCTTTATCGTACAAAAGTTGTAGAAGTAGCTTTCCCATCATGTCATAAAAGTAATGTAGATAAATCATCTATATAAAAGATAAGCGGAATACTGGAACTATTCTGCGAGAATTATGGGCATGAAAAAGTACAGGTATTTTCGTAGCAAATTAAAAAAATTTCTGTTCCTGAAAGTTATTTTAGTTAGTACAAAAAAAAATTTCAGTCTTGGCAGATAACCTATGTATAATTAATATAACTGAATTTGCTGAGATGAGTTAAAGCTTTCCCTGTATTCATTTGAAATATTCGGTGCATTCTATAACATCACCAAGCGAGGTACATGGCTGGGGAATTTTTTGAATGAAAACGCTTATACTTTTTCAAGGTGAAAATCTATAATAAGGACATAAGGAAAATGTATTGTTTTGCAGCAGATAGGTACCAAGAAAAAAGGGGGTTAGTTTGAAGATGGAAGAAAGGTATTTAAACATAATGACAGAATTGATTGCTAACCCTAGCATTACGCGAAAGGGGTTGGAAAGCAAACTAAATTTATCAAAGGATCAAATTAAATATGCGATGCGTCAAATTAACAGTGAACTAAAAGAAAATGAATTGCCAAGTATACAACGAACACGAACCGGTGGATTTATCATTGACGAATCAGTTGCTGCCTTCATACAAACTGATGAAGAAGCAAGAAAAGACCCTAACCTTTTCTATTCAGAAGACGAAAGAATAACAATACTTGCCCTATTGTTATTCAACGAAGCATTAGATTTATCCTTAGAGTATTTTTCTTATGAGCTGAAGGTTAGTAAAAATACGATTTTACGAGACCTTTCTAAGCTGAAAAAGAAATTATCTGTCCACAAAATTAAGGTTGTTTATTCTCGTACACAAGGCTATTCACTTTCTGGTAAAGAACTATTTATAAGAGATTTCATTAAAGAAACTCTCTTATATGTTAACAAAATGTCTAGTGGAACTCAACTTTTGGTTAAATTTTCTGGTTTAACACGAGTGGAACGCTTAGCGATGGAGAAAAAATTGAAAGCAATCGAGCAAAAGCTGGAAATTCGTTTTACTGATGAACAGTTTAGTCAACTGCCATACTTTTTACTGATTGTGTTTAATCGGATTTCTTATGGACAGTTGGTTAATGAGAAAACTTCAGAAGAAGAATTAGACATCTATCAACTGAAAGAAGTTCGTTTAATCGAACAAACTCTGGGTTTAGAACAATATGGACGTAGAGAAACGATCTATATATCCTTGCAGATTTTGACTTCAAAAATTATTTCAGCAGAGTTTGTGAATGAAACGATCACCAATCGTTTAAGAGAAGCTTTAAATGTATGTATTGATAACTTCGAAGTGAAAACCTCAATTGAATTAAAGGATCGCGAGCTGATTTTAAACAGCTTAATGTATCATTTGACACCCGCTTATTATCGCATTCGCTATTTGATTAATGAAAAGAATGATCTTTATGAGAAGGAGTTTTTGGAAAATGTTATTGCTCAATATGATTTTCTAAATACCATCATTGAGGATTGTTTCAAGCCTTTAGAGGATTTATTGGAAGTACCGCTGCCTGATATCGAAATTATGTACATTTCCTTAATATTCGGGTCAAAAATTCTACCTCAGGGAAAAACAGAGTACCCAAAAATGAAAACAGCGATTGTTATTTGTCCAAAAGGAGTAACCTACTCGCAATTAATGCTTTCTCAATTGATGACGATTTTTCCCGAAGTTTATTTTTATGAACCCGTGTCACACCGAGCCTTTGAGAAGAGTCATTTGAAAGTAGACATTATTTTTTCAATTGGACACTTTCATCCTTATGATAATTGCTTCGTAGTCCAGGCTGCGATGACAGAAGAAGAAAAGCAGCAATTGCGAGCGCAGGTCTTTAAGAACGTTTTTGGCGATGAAGATCGTACGACTATTGTTGAACGAATTATGGGAGAAATAAGAGAATATATCCCTGATGCTCAAACAGTCAGAATCGAAAACAGCATTCTGGAAATTTTAGGAGAACGTTTGCCCATTAAAAATGAAAATCGAATTCGTACCAGTGGTAATAAAACCATGGGGCTATATGAGTTTCTTTCGGAAAATAAAATTACTATTCTAGATGAGGTGGCTGATTATCGAGAAGCTTTAAAGATTGCTGGTCAGCCGCTTTTGGCTGAAGGAGCAGTTACGGAAAGCTACATTCAAGCGGTGATTGACAGCCATGACTTTGAGGACCCATACACAATTTTGGGAGAAGAGGTAGCGATTCCCCATGCTTTACCAAGCGAAGGAGTTAAGAGAATTGGCATTAGTCTGCTGATTGTACGCAAGGGTTTCTACTATTCTAAAAGCCATTCACTCAAAATTGTTTTTATGATCGCTCCGATTGACAAGAAGCAGCACAATCAAGCGATTATTGATATTTTAACAATTGCTGAATCACCGGTAATGATAGAAAAAATGACAAATACGAATGAGAAGCAATCGATTTTAAAACTATTGAAAGAAATCGTGAATTAAGAAAGGAATTATGTATGAATAACCAAGAAATCAAAGATAGTATATTAAATACTTTAGCTATTGAAGGAGCAGCCATTACAAAATTAAGTGAAACTGTTGATTTGGATGTTTTAACTACTCTGGTTCATAAAATTGGTGAAAAAAAAGGCAAGGTAGTTGTCAGCGGATGCGGTACTTCAGGGGTTGGTGCTAAAAAGATTGTGCATTCATTATCCTGTGTCAGTATTCCGGCAGTCTATCTGAATCCAGCGGATGCTGTGCATGGTTCAATGGGGATTATTACCGAGGACGATATTGTTATTCTAATTTCCAAAGGCGGGAATACCAAAGAATTGGTTCATTTGTTGGATTCTATCAAAGCTCAAAAGCCTTATATTGTCGGAGTTGGTGAAAATGAAACTTCGGCCATTAGTCACTCTGCTGATCTATTTATCAAAGTGTCAGTGGACAAAGAACCAGATAGTTTTAATATGTTGGCAACAGCGAGTACATTGGCAGTTATTTCGATTTTTGATGCGGTGTGCATAGCCTTGATGACTTATACCAAATTTACAAAAGAGCAGTTTGGTATTAATCATCCTGGTGGTGCAGTGGGAGATCGCTTGCTGGGCAAATAATGGAAAATGGAAGGTAACGGTAAATGAGTGAGTTAGTTAATATGATTAAGCAGAAGAACATTGTTTTTTTTGATGAACAGATCGATTTGGATAAGGAACAGCTGTTGGAAAAAATTGGCTGCCGGCTGTTTAAAAATGGATATGTAAAAAGCAGTTTTATTCCAGCTATTAAGAAACGGGAAGCAGCATTTCCTACGGGATTAAACACTACAAATTATGGTATTGCAATTCCTCACACCGATAGCAAGCATGTAATTGAAGCAACAATTGCTATCGGTGTAGTAAGAACACCAGTCATTTTCCAGGAGATGGGTGCAGAAGATGTGGAGGTTCCGGTTCGTCTCGTTTTTATGCTGGCGATTAAAGAACCTAATAAACAGTTGGAGACACTTCAGGCAGTAATTTCATTGATTGAGAATGAAGAAAAAATGAGGGCCCTTGTTCAGGCTGAAGATGAAGCTGCTGTTCTTCAATTATTAAACTAACGAAAAGGAGTACGGGAGAATGAAAAGCCTTTTTGAAGAAATTAATGATCGTATGTTAGGAGAAGTGGGACAAAGTGTATTAACATTTTTAATCCAACACAAGCTGTTGTTTCTCGTTCTGTTCGCTTGTTATGGATCACTGCTTCTGTACTCCAAAGTCATTTACATGTATTACATCCCAGGCCGTATCAAACAAATAATTTTGATGAATCCGGGACTTCCTGTAAAGAAACTATCAGAAATCTGGAAGCAGGAAAAGAAAAAACTACCCTGGTATATTTTGATTCCTTCAAAGAATGAACGGTGGGTTAAACTTGCCAGTCAGTCGAATGGGGAATATCAACTGCTGTATTTTAATCGAAAGAGCAGTTATGCCAGCGAACAAACAATGATTGAAAATTTATACGAGAATCTGAAGGGAGATTTTCATCTTGGTTAAAAATAGCATCATGCCTTCCTTATTCGGGGCTGATATTGGGAATTTGCAACACGACGTTATGGCATTGAAAGAGTTAGAGATAGAAACGCTGCATGTAGATATGATGGATGGTAGTTTTGTGCCAAATATTGCTTTCGGACCAACTCAGGTTGCGGACTTAAAACAAATTTTACCCTTTCAATTTGATGTTCATATGATGGTTGAAAATCCAGAAAAATTTATTCCTCAATTAGTGAAAGCTGGGGTGGAGTATATTAGCATCCATCAAGAAGCAACGGTTCATTTGTTGCGGGGCATTCAGTTGATTAAAGAATTGGGAGCAAAAGCTGGAGTTGTGTTGAATCCAGGTACACCGATAGAAAGTATTCAGTTGGTTTTAGATGAAATTGACTATGTATTGCTGATGACAGTGAATCCAGGTTTAGGTGGACAAGAGCTGTATTCGCCAATTTACCAAAAGATTCAGGCCATGAAGAAGTTGATTGGTGAACGGCCGATTAATATCCAAGTGGATGGCGGAGTAAATACTAAAAATATCAAGGCTTGCCAACAAGCGGGTGCTAACTGGTTTGTGGTAGGATCCTATCTGTTCTCAGGGGATTCAACCGAAAAATTTAAGCTTTTAGAAAATGCGTTACAGTAAGGAGAGCATAAAATGAGAGCATTAAAATTATATGGAAAACAAGATTTGCGTTATGAAGAAGCCAAAAAACCACAGTTGAAAAAACCAACCGATGTGTTGATCAGAGTGAAAGCTGTGGGAATTTGCGGTTCCGATCTGTCACGCTATAAAAAATTAGGACCCTATGTTTCGGGGATGGTTTGGGGCCATGAATTTTCTGGTGAGGTCATAGAGATTGGCGAGCAGGTAAAACATGTATCTATAGGTGATCGTGTGGCAGGAGCTCCTTGTCTTACTTGTGCTGATTTGGATGTTGAGGAGTGCTATTACTGTAAAAAATCGGAGTTTGCTCGTTGTGAAAACTTAACAGTTATTGGTGCTCGCCATGGTGGAGCCTATGCTGAATACATTCGTTTACCTGAAAAAAATTGTGTGGCCATTCCCGATTCGGTGGATTATGAATCGGCAGCTATGATTGAGCCTTCAGCTGTAGTGGTGCATGGCTATTACCACACGAATATTACTGCTGGCGATACTGTAGTTGTGGTTGGCTGTGGAAATATTGGTTTGTTATCAATTAAATTTGCCAAGATATTCGGAGCAACCAAAATTATTGCAGTAGATATTGCTGACGAGGCATTAAAAATGGCAGAAGAAGCAGGAGCCTCTCATACCATAAACTCTTTGAAGGAAGAGACTTTAGAAAGAATTACCGCTTATACAGGCGGTTTGATGTCTGATATTGTAGTAGAATCGGCAGGCTCTCCCATTACTTCCGCTCAAGTATTCGCCTATGCCAAGAAAGGCGGCGGTGTAGTCTTTATGGGAATTCCGTATGCGGATATTATGATTGAACGCTTTTATTTTGAAAAAATTGTACGTAGTGAATTGAAGGTTTGGGGGGCCTGGAGTTGTGTTTCGGCACCGTTCCCTGGTAAGGAGTGGTTAACCATTATGTCGCTGCTTGAAAATGGTCAATTGGAATTAAAATCAATGATTACTCATCGCTTGAAACTATCCGAGGGACCAGAAATATTTGACACCGTCACGCATAAAAAACCAGAAGACAATTTTGGCAAAATCATGTTTTTCCCTGAAGAGTTCTAGGAAAGGAAGAAAAAAATGAATCGAAAAAGAATCTATGTATGCTGTGGGACGGGGATTGCAACTTCCACAGTTATTGTAAAAAAGGTTTCGGAGTTTTTAGATGAAAATAATATTCAGTACGATATTAGTCAATATATTGTCTCCGACATTCCTTCTAAGGTTGCTAATAAAAAACCAGATATAGTCATCAGCTCTACCACTATTTCTGCTGATTTAGGAGATGTGCCAGTGCTCTTAGGCCGCTCATTTTTGACCGGAATTGGTCGGGATAAAACAAAGCAAGAGCTGCGTGAGATTTTAGAATTCTAGCAAAAAGGAGGAAAAGAAATGTCAGTTGTTTTTGACTTTTTCAAATACATCATTGATTTAGGTGTGAGTGTGATGATGCCCATTATTATTACTATTTTGGGCGTTATATTTGGAAGGAAGCTGTCGGTCTCTTTTAAAGCAGGACTGACTGTTGGGATTGGGTTTATCGGAATTAATGTAATGGCCGGTGTCATGATGAGTGCTATCACACCAGTAACCAAAGCCTTAGTTGAACGGTACAATTTTAGTTTAACAGCCACAGATATCGGCTGGGGAATTGGCTCCTCGATTGCCTGGGGGACACCCGTTGTTCCGTTTGTTTTTATCGCTATCATTATCACCAATGTTTTAATGTTAATGTTTAATTTGACTAAAACGATGGACGTCGACATTTGGAATTACTGGCAGCCATTATTTATCTCTAGTGCGCTGTACCTGACGACAGGAAGTATGGTTTTGGCTGTAGCAAGTGCTGTCATTAATATGGCAATTATTTTTAAATTAGCAGATATGACGCAAAAAGATGTTTCAGATGTTTTAGGCTTGGAAGGAATTTCATTACCGGCACTGCAGACAACCGGCTGGGCAGTGTTAGGGTATCCTATGAATTGGCTGTTAGATCGGATTCCCGGGATTAACAAGATTAATTGGACCACCGAGAATGTTCAGAAAAGACTAGGGATTTTTGGCGAACCAATGATGATGGGGCTGGTAATAGGCGGCTTGTTAGCCGCTGTTGCCGGAATGCCTTTGTCTGATATCTTGACTACGGCTGTTTCAATTGCTGCATCACTAGTCTTGATTCCACGCATGGTTTCCCTATTGATGGACGGCTTGATTGTCATTTCCGAAGCTGCTCAGGAATTCATGGAGAAACGGTTCGAAGGCCGAGAGATTTACATTGGTTTAGATGCTGCATTAGGAATTGGACACCCTTTTGTATTGTCTTTAGGTTTGTTGATGATCCCGATTACTTTAGTACTGGCATTTATTCTTCCCGGAAACAAAACTTTGCCGTTAGCTGATTTAACCGCACTGCCATTTTATATGATTTTTGCAATCTTGCCTTCGAAGGGGAACCTATTTCGCGGTGTAATCACCGGAATATTTATTGCAACAATTACCCTGTATATTTCGGGAATTGCTGCACCAATTATGACTGGATTAGCAGCCGATATTGGCTATCAAATCCCGGGGGAAGCGACCGAAATCACCTCCTTGGCTGTGGGAACGCAGTGGTATTCATGGATTGTTTATTACTTGTTAAGTTTATTGTCTTAATAAAATAGTGCCGAAGCCCGAAGCCAAAAGGGTTTGGGCTTTTTCAGGCACCAATTAAGAAATTTGTCTTCTATTATATACAGATGACAATTCTAGTACTATAAAAAATATTGACCTATTAGGTAAACAAAGATATAATTGTGTTGACCTAATAGGTAAACAGCTAGGTGGAAGGAGCAATAAATGGATAAAAAATTATTGGAATTAGAACAGGAACGACGGGACAGGCTGTTGAATGCGGCTTTGAAGGAGTTTGTCTTAAAAGGCTATGATCATTCTTCTACCAATGTAATTGCTAAAGAGGCTAAAATGTCCAAAGCACTGATGTTTCATTACGTGAATAACAAGCAGGATCTTTTTTTAGCAGTTTATGACTATTTCACGGATTTGCTTGAGCAGGAGTATTTTGAAATGCTGGATTTTTCAGAAGGAGATATCTTTGTTCGCTTACGTTGGTCATATCTTTTGCAGCTCCAGCTGATCAAACGCTATCCTTGGATCCTTGATTTTGACAAATTATCAGCAAAAACAAAATCAGCTGAAATCAATCAAAGGTTAGCGACTGTTGAGAAACAAAAGACTTGTCAGCAGCAATTGTTTGATAATCTTGATAAATCGAAATTTCGCAGTGATCTAGATCATGAAAAGTGTAAGCAATTCATTTTGTGGATCAACTTAGGCTTTACCAGCCAGATTGTGGAGAAGATTAAGTCATCCAATGGTATAGATTTCGATGAAGAGGCGGTCATTGTTACACTGGATGAGTATTTAAAAGAATTGAAGAAATTAGTTTATGCAGCAGCAGATGAATAAAAAGGCAGCACTTGTTTTAGTTATATTGATAATTGTATTGCTTAGTCAATTCAAGATAGGAGGGTATTCCGTGAAGAACACTGAAATACAAGATCCGATAATTGTTGAATTTCCTCTGCGGGGAGAATGGCAGTCGCCAAATACACCTGGTACAAAGATACCCAGTCATGGGACGGATCGATTGGGAACACGCTATGCGTATGATTTTATTCAGGTGGATTGGAACCGCAGCGGCTGGCCAGCCTATCGCAGCAGCTTGCCAAAATATTTGGTATCCGGATTACCTATTAGTGATTACTATTGCTGGGGGCAAGAGATTTATGCCCCCTTTGATGGAGAAGTTGTTTTCGCAGAAGATCATTATCCCGAACGAGAGCGCACGAATTTACGGACTGATTTGATAAATGCTTACAAAAATGCCAATCATTTTGATCCCGTTATTGACGATGCACGAACAGTAGCTGGAAATTATGTGATTATTAAGCGGGTAGAAAAAGTTTATGCCGCTTTGTGCCATTTACAGACAGGTTCGGTACAAGTTGCAGCTGGCCAACAAGTCAAAAAGGGTCAGTTGATTGGTCGTGTTGGGCATTCAGGCAACTCCTTCGGTCCTCATTTGCATTTTCAATTAATGGACAGCAGCAATATTGTCAAAGCCCAAGGATTACCTTGTGCTTTTGAGCGATATGAACTGTATCAGGAAGGGCAGTGGAAAAAAGTAGACAAAGGAATTCCAACCAATAAAGACAGAATCAGATTTCTATATTAAAATAATTTTTGATTCTAATCAGTGACAACACAATAAAGAACGAGCGATAAAACTTTTACTAAAATGACTAATTTACAAATAAAGATGCAAGAAAAATACATCAATTTCTTTTTTATAATTTAAGGCAGCAAAAAGGTGAAGCAGATTCAAATCTTACTTCACCTAAGGCTATCAATGAATTTGACAAGCAATATGATGTTGTTCAAATATTTCTTTAAAGTAAGCCAGCTCCTCAGTGTGTAGCTGGGGAATATCCTGCATCTTATATTCTCGATCCAAAAATGCATATTTCTTTTCACCAAATTGATGGAAAGGTAAAAGCTCGACTTTTTGAATGCCCAATTGATCAAACAGCTGAGCAAAAGACTCCGCATTTTCTCTGCCATCGTTGAAATCAGGAATAACGGGAATACGAACAATTAAATTGGTATGACGCTCCAAGGCAAATGCCAAATTTTTTAAAATTGGAGCTAAAGATACTTTTGTGCCCTTTTTATGTTGCAGCTCATCATGGTGTTTTACATCAAAGTACAACAGATCCACCTGTTGAATATATTTTTCAAAAACTTCCTGTCTGGCAAACCCAGTTGTTTCACTGGCAGTGTGAATGCCTTTCTCCTTTAATTTCCGCAATAATTCGGTCGCAAATTCTGCCTGATAGAGGACTTCGCCGCCGGAAAGAGTCACGCCCCCATCGGATTCTTCGTAAAAAGGTTCATCCTTCATGACCTCATCAATAATTTCATTCATGCTTTTGTATTCCCCTACAGTGGCGTAATCTTTCTTTTGAGTGTCCCACATATTTTCTGGATCACCAGCTTGAGACTCGGGATTGGAACACCAGTAACAGCGGAGCGGGCAACCTTTGAAAAAAACCACCGTTCGAATTCCAGGTCCATCGTGAATACTAAATTTTTGGATATTGAAAATACATGCTTGGTCCATCATGGCAAAGGCTCCTTTCTTATTCAAATTCATATTAACAGATAAAAATCCTTACGTAAATAGTTTTAGTTTCGAATGAAAGTGAATAGGTTATCTTTAATGATTGTTGTCTGCTGGAAAATATGGTAATCTGGTAAAGAATAGGGGGGATTGAATGTCTAGAGAAGAAGAGATACTTTCGATTGTTAGTCAAAAGAAAAAAATCGAAGTTAATGAACTTTCAGAACTATTGGAGGTTTCTAAAGTAACTATTCGAAAAGACTTAGATAAGCTGGAGTCTAGGGGGTTGTTGCACCGCCAGCATGGCTATGCTTTACTAAATAATACCGACGATATCAATTTCCGTTTGGCTCAGAATTATGATCTCAAGCGAAGGATTGCTTTAGAAGCAAGTAAAATAGTGAACGATGGGGATGTGATTATGATTGAGTCAGGCTCTACCTGTACGTTGCTGGCAGAAGAATTGGCTTTCAATCGAAATGATATCACTATTATTACGAATTCTTGTTTTATAGCTTCCTATATTCGCAAGGCTGAATCCGCTAAAGTAATCCTTATTGGTGGTGAATATCAAAAAGATTCTCAGGTAAATGTAGGACCATTGGTTAAAAAGGTAATTAGTGAGTTTTTCGTTGATAAGCTTTTTGTTGGTATCGATGGCTTTGATAAAAAGCGCGGCTTTACCGGCAGTGACATTACTCGCTGTGATACTACTAGGACACTGGCGACCGCTGCAAATCATACGATTGTTTTAACAGATTCCAGCAAATTTACCCAGAATGGTGTAGTATCCGAATTTGGTTTTGATGAAGTCAACAAGGTATTTACCGATGCGGGAATCAGTGCAGAGAACCAAGCTTTTTTAATTAATCACCATATCAAAGTAATAACTGTCTGATATTGCACATTTGTGCAATATTTTTTTTATTTTTAAATGACTGAATAGCAATTGACGCGTATTCTATTACCATGCTATTATGGTTACGAAAGAAACAATAATGTTTACGAACGAAAACAAGGAGGAAGCGTAATGAGTATTCAAACAAAAGAAAAAAGCTCGGCTGAAAACTACCCTTATTTTGGAACATTAACCAATCGCATGAACGACTATCGTGAGTCTGTACTGACTAAGAAGCCTTATATTTGTGCTGAACGTGCTCTGTTAGCAACAGAAGCCTATAAGGAAAACATGAATCAGACCAACGTTATGAAGCGAGCTCTAATGCTAAAGAACATTCTAGAAAAAATGTCCATCTATATTGAAGATGAAACATTGATTGTAGGTAATCAAGCCTCTTCCAACAAGGATGCTCCGATTTTTCCAGAATATACCATGGAATTTGTTTTAAACGAGTTAGATCTGTTTGAAAAACGTGATGGGGATGTTTTTTACATTTCAGAACAAACGAAAGAGGAGCTACGCTCGATTGCGCCATTTTGGGAAAACAATAATTTACGTGCCAAAGCTGGCTGCTTACTACCGGAAGAGGTTTCTGTCTTTATGGAAACCGGATTTTTCGGAATGGAAGGCAAGATGAACTCCGGAGATGCGCATTTAGCAGTTGACTACAGACAAGTTCTGGAAGTTGGACTCAAGGGCTACAAAGAACGCACTCTAAGAGAAAAAGAGAATTTAGATTTAACCCAACCAGAAAGTATTAACAAATATCAGTTTTATAATGCGGTCTTACTGGTCTTGGATGCGGTGAAGACATTTGCCGAGCGTTTTTCTCAACTGGCTAAGGAACAAGCAGAGACTGCAGCACCCGAAAGAAAGGCCGAGTTGTTGGAAATCAGCCGAATTTGTGCCAAGGTACCTAACGAGCCGGCGGAAACCTTCCAAGAAGCAATACAATCAGTGTGGTTTATTCAACTAGTTTTGCAAATTGAATCAAATGGTCACTCATTATCCTATGGCCGTTTCGATCAATACATGTATCCCTATTTGAAGGCTGATTTAGACAGAGGCAGCATAACTGAAGATCAAGCAGTTGAGTTGTTAACCAACCTGTGGATTAAGACCTTGACCGTGAATAAAGTTCGCAGCCAGGCCCACACCTTCAGCAGTGCGGGTAGTCCGATTTACCAAAATGTGACGATCGGTGGTCAAACACGAGATAAACAAGATGCTGTCAATGATTTGTCTTATCTGGTTTTACGAAGTGTGGCACAAACGAAGCTGCCGCAACCAAACTTGACGGTGCGCTATCATGCTGGTCTAGATAAGCATTTTATGGATGAAGCTATTGAAGTTATGAAGATTGGTTTCGGGATGCCGGCGTTTAATAATGACGAAATTATCATTCCATCCTTTATTAACATCGGAGTCACAGAAGAAGATGCCTATGATTATAGTGCAATCGGCTGTGTCGAGACAGCGGTCCCCGGTAAATGGGGCTACCGCTGTACTGGAATGAGCTACATGAATTTCCCTAAAATTCTGATGACTGCCATGAATGACGGCATTGATCCAGTTTCTGGTAAACGTTTTGTAGAAGGGAATGGACACTTCAAAGAGATGCAAACCTTTGAAGAATTACAGACTGCTTGGGATAAAACAGTGCGAGAACTGACTCGCATGAGTGTGATTGTGGAAAATGCGATTGATCTTGGGTTAGAAAAGGAAGTTCCAGATATTCTATGTTCTGCTTTAACAGAGGATTGTATCGGTCGAGGCAAAACCTTAAAAGAGGGCGGAGCAGTTTACGACTTTATTTCTGGTCTGCAAGTAGGCATTGCCAATTTAGCTGATTCGTTAGCTGCCATTAAGAAGCTGGTTTTTGAAGAAGAGAAAGTCACAACCGAGGAACTATGGGAAGCATTAATGACTGATTACGAAAGTGATCGCAGTAAAGAAATCCAGCAAATGATTCTTTTTGATGTTCCTAAATACGGCAATGATGATGATTATCCTGATCAACTGGTGCGACAAGCGTACGACAGCTACATTGATGAAGTCAAAAAATATCCGAATACTCGTTTTGGTCGAGGACCTATTGGTGGTACTCGTTATTCAGGGACCTCATCGATTTCAGCTAATGTGGGTCAAGGACGAGCAACTATGGCGACACCAGACGGGCGAAACGCTTGGGTACCTTTAGCAGAAGGCTGCTCACCTTCCCATAATATGGATAAAAACGGACCAACCGCAGTACTGAAATCAGTCTCTAAATTGCGAACCGAAGAAATTATCGGCGGCGTCTTATTGAATCAGAAAGTAAATCCTCAGACTTTGGCTAAGGAAGAGGACAAACAAAAGTTGATTATGCTGCTGCGGACCTTCTTTAACAAGCTGCACGGTTATCATATTCAGTACAATGTCGTCTCTCGCGAAACCTTAATTGATGCCCAGAAGCATCCAGAAAAACACCGGGACTTGATTGTTCGGGTCGCTGGCTACTCGGCTTTCTTCAATGTTCTGTCGAAAGCAACGCAGGATGATATTATTGAACGGACGGAACACGCTATCTAGAATTGAATAATCAATAAAAACTGGTTTAACAGCTTCCAGCTGTTAAGCCAGTTTTTTTGTAGTAAGAGAAGATTATCAAAGGAAACCAACAAAATTGAGCACTGTCCTTACAGGAAAAAGCCAGACTTTGTACAAGCTAGATGTTCAGTGTTGAAAGCTTGTACAAGTTTTTTAGTCAGAGCGAAGCAATGTTTTATAAAAAAACGATATCAAATTAATTAAAACGAGAATCACTAAGCGATTATTCTGATAATCCAAAAAGATCGTTATTTTTTGTTTTTTTGGAATAGTTCTATGTTCTTGATAGGATGAAAAATATACAATGTGGAACATTAGATCAGTATTTGATAAATCGAGTGAGGCTATAAATTGTTATATTTTAAGGCTCATTTAATAGATTTTCTAGACTTGTATCGTAAGACTAGTTAATTTACACTTTATATAAGAGCCAAATCAAATCTATTGATGAAATGATCAGTGATTAGTGTTGAGACAAAATGTCATTTAAAAAAAGTTGAATTTTTTTCTGTATTTATATTAGGTTTTGAAATAACACAAGGAGTATTTATTCTCGAAAAATTGAATATATACATACTTTTTGAATAATGCAAAGAAACCGACATTTATTTTGCCAAAACCTGCGTAGTGAAAGCGCATACCTTTTGTTAGTATGTGCTTGTACCAATATTACAAAGGAGGAAATGTTTTATGGGAAATGCAATTAATGTTTTTTCAGAAATCGGACCATTGAAACAAGTACTGCTTCACAGACCAGGTAAAGAGTTAGAAAATTTGATGCCTGATTATCTAGAGCGCTTATTGTTTGATGACATCCCTTTTCTAGACCAAGCTAGAAAGGAGCACGACGCTTTTGCTGATACACTGAGATCAAAGGCGATCGATGTATTATATTTAGAGGATTTGGCTGCGGAAGCACTAACTAGTGATGGCCTTAAACAACAATTTCTTACTGAGTATTTGAATGAAGCAAATATTAAGGGTTCGGATGCACGTAAGGAAATCGAAAGTTATTTCTCCGCAATTAAGGACAATCGGGAGTTCATTGACCAAACAATGGCTGGACTGAGAAAAAATCAGCTTTCGGTGGGAGTGAATAAGAATCTTTCTGACATGGTTCAGGATGAATATCCATTCTATATTGATCCAATGCCGAATCTTTATTTTACTCGCGATCCTTTTGCAACTATTGGAAATAGCGTATCTCTGAATAAGATGTATGCGGAAACCAGGCGGAGAGAAACCTTATACGCGAAGTACATTTTTAAATATCATCCAATGTTCATCGAAAATCCGGTTAATCTGGTATACAACCGAGAAAATGATACTCGTATTGAGGGTGGCGATGAACTGGTTCTTTCGAAGAATGTTTTGGCAGTGGGAATTTCCCAACGGACCGATGTTTCATCCATTGAAAAATTGGCCCTTCAAATTTTTGAAAGTGAACCAAGCTTTGAGCATGTCTTGGCATTTAACATTGGTGAGGAACGTAAATTCATGCACTTGGATACGGTGTTTACAATGGTGGATTACGATAAATTCACGATTCACCCTGAAATTGAAGGTGATTTAGTTGTTTACTCTCTGTCGAAACCAAATGGACAAATCAAAATTGTGGAAGAGAAGGATACCCTAGAAAATATCTTATGTCGTTACCTAGATCTGCCAGCAGTTGAGTTGATCCGTTGCGGCGGCGATGATATTACCGCAGCAGCTCGCGAACAATGGAATGACGGCTCCAACACTTTAGCAATCGCACCTGGCGAAGTGGTAGTGTACGATCGCAACACGATCACCAATAAGAAATTAGAAGAAGCGGGCGTGAAATTGAACTACATTCCAGGCAGTGAATTAGTTCGTGGACGAGGCGGCCCACGTTGTATGAGTATGCCGTTTGTTAGAGAAGACATTTAAATTATAGGAGGAATAAAAATGACATCAGTTTTTCAAGGACGTAGCTTATTAGCGGAAAAGGATTTTACGAGAGAAGAATTGGAATATTTAATTGATTTCTCAATTCATTTGAAGGATTTAAAGAAACGCAACATTCCCCATCATTATTTAGAAGGAAAAAACATTGCGTTGCTGTTTGAAAAAACTTCGACTCGTACCCGGGCAGCTTTTACTACTGCATCAATTGACTTAGGTGCACACCCAGAATTTTTAGGGGCGAATGACATTCAGTTAGGTAAAAAGGAATCGGTTGAAGACACTGCAAAAGTATTGGGCAGCATGTTTGATGGTATCGAATTCCGCGGATTCAGTCAACAAGTTGTTGAAGACTTAGCTAAATATTCCGGTGTTCCAGTTTGGAATGGGTTGACCGATGAGTGGCATCCAACTCAAATGATCGCTGATTTTATGACCATCAAAGAAAACTTCAACACCTTAGAAAATATTACCTTAGTCTATGTTGGTGATGGACGCAACAATATGGCAAATAGTTTACTGGTAACTGGAGCAATCTTAGGTGTTCATGTAAGAATTTGTGCACCAAAGGAATTACAACCAGAACAATCTGTAGTTGATTACGCAAACAAATTTGCAGCCGAATCTGGCAGTCAGCTAATGATTACTGATGACGTAGCAAAAGGTGTGAAGGGTGCCAATGTTCTTTACACAGATGTGTGGGTATCAATGGGAGAAGAAGATAAGTTTGAAGAACGAGTGAATTTGCTGAAAGATTATCAAATCAATATGGATATGGTAAAAGCGACTGGAAATATGGATGGCGATTTAATTGTCTTGCATTGTTTGCCGGCTTTCCATGATACAAAAACTCAATACGGCGAAATGATCAAAGAAAAATTTGGGATCAATGAAATGGAAATCACCGATGAAGTATTCCGCAGTAAATATGGCCGCCAATTTGAAGAAGCAGAAAATCGGATGCATTCAATCAAAGCGATTATGGCTGCAACATTAGGTAATTTATTTATTCCAAAAGTGTAAATGAGAGAGGAGGAAATCCGTAGTGCAGCAAAAGAAACGGATCGTGGTAGCTTTAGGAGGAAACGCAATTCTGTCAAACGATGCAAGTGCGAAAGCTCAACAGCAGGCTTTAGAACAGACAGCCCAGCACTTGATTAAACTGATTAACGCTGAAACGCAAGTGATTATCTCACACGGGAATGGACCTCAAGTCGGCAATCTGTTGTTGCAGCAACAGGCAGCTGATTCAAAAGAGAATCCGGCTATGCCGTTAGATACTTGTGTGGCTATGACTCAAGGAAGCATTGGCTTTTGGTTACAAAATGCCCTTGAAAAAGAAATTCAAAATGCCAATCTGAAACAAGAAGTTGCAACGATAATTACTCAAGTAATTGTCGATGGCAACGATGAGGCATTCAAAAATCCAAGCAAACCAATTGGTCCATTCCTGACGCATGAACAGGCCCAAGCTCTGGAACAAGCAACGGGGGCTGTTTACAAAGAGGATGCTGGCCGAGGCTGGCGTAAGGTCGTTCCTAGTCCCAAACCAATATCCATCAAAGAAAAGTATAGCATAAATACATTGGTAAATAACAATGTGTTGACGATTTGTGCCGGCGGGGGTGGAATTCCTGTCGAACAGCATTCTGGTCAAGGAGTCGAAGCAGTGATTGATAAAGATTTTGCTTCTGAAAAATTAGCGGAATTATTAGATGCAGATCTGTTGGTTATCTTGACTGGTGTTGAAAAAATTGCCTTAAATTTTGGCAAAGAAGATGAGCAGTGGCTGGATCAAGTGACTGTTTCTGAATTAGAACAATATATTGAAGAGCAGCACTTTGCTCCCGGCAGTATGCTGCCGAAGGTTGAAGCAGCTATTCAATATGTAAAAGCTAAGCCGAAATGCAAAGCGATTATTACTTCCTTGGAAATGTTAGGGGATATTGATAAAGGGACTGTTGGAACCACCGTAATTTCGTAAAAACAGTCGATAAAAATAGGTTTTGGAGTGATAGTTATGGAAAAAAATTCTGTGTCTACAGCAATAGATAATCATCCATATTTCTCGGCTTTGGATCAAGAAGTCCGCGAAATGATGGAACGAAACATGTACTATCGATTTTACAAAAAGGGACAAGTTTTGTTCGACACAGATGACAAACGGGACCGAATATTCATTTTAGATAAAGGCCTGATTCGAATTGAGCGAGTGGATCAGACTGCCTGCTACAATTTTCTTGAATTCTTAAATGAAAAACGCCCATTTCCATTGTTAGGCATGTTTGAAGCCCAAAACTATCACTTCTCTGCTATTGCCATGACCGATATTCAAGTTTTTTATCTGTCAACGGCGGTTTTCGAAAGGATCGTTAAATCGAATAATGATCAACTGAGATTATTCAATTCGAACTTGAATCATTTGATTGAGAAACAAATTCGACGAATCCAATATTCCGTTATCTCGAAGGCGACTGAGCGAGTGGAGAATACCTTATCGATTTTAATGGAGGATTTAGCAGAAGAGCAAGAGGGTAATTATGTCATTCCTTATCCAATCATGATTAATGATATTTCGAGATATAGCGGTACAACCAGAGAAACAGCCAGCCAAACAATTAAAGCGTTGGTAAAGCAAAAAAAAATTGATTATCAGTACAAGGAATTAAAATTCCTTGATACAGACTATTTCATTTCAAGAAAATAAACTGACTCGACAGAAAGGAAAAATATGAGGGAGCTCTAAAAGAGCGTACTATGTTTTCCTCTGGAGCTCTTTTGTATTACAGTGAGCAAAATGAGTAAAAAAAATAAGAAAGAAAAAAAATCAATCTCATCTTTTAGCATTCTGTTCATCATCATTATTCTCTTAACGGTGATTTCTTGGCTCTTCTCAGGACAAACATTCACGCCAACAATTCCAGCAGGCGGAACTGAAGAGGTTAGCCAAGTAGTAGGTGCAAAAATTTCAGATTTAGTAATGTCGCCCTTCAATGGCTTTAGAGATGCAATAGATATTTGTGTCTTTATCCTTTTTCTAGGCGGATTTTTAAATATTGTTACTGGAACGGGTGCCTTAGAGGCAGGAATTCAGCATGTTGTGAAGAAACTAAAGGGGAACGAGCTGGTTCTTATTCCCGTATTAATGGTTCTCTTTTCAATCGGGGGATCAACTTATGGAATGGCGGAAGAAACCATTCCCTTCTATTCTCTACTAGCAGTCACCATGGTTGCTTCTGGTTTTGATACGATTGTTTCCACCGGGACAGTGATGCTGGGTGCTGGAGCAGGAGTGATTGGATCAACGGTTAACCCCTTTGCTACTGGCGTTGCTATGGATGCCTTGCGAAGTGTGGGTATTCAGCCTAACGCGGGAACAATCATGATGATTGGTTTATTGCTGTGGGCAGTAACGACAATCTATTGCATTTTTTGCGTGATGAGTTATGCGAAAAAGGTCAAGGCTGATAAAGGCTCAACAATTCTTTCCCTGCAAGAGCAGCAAGACATGAAAACTGCTTTTGAAAATTCGGGATCCGCCAATATTGAGTTTACCCGCAAACGTAAAATGATCCTGATTGTGTTTATGATTTCTTTTGTTGTGATGGTGGTTTCTCTGATTCCATGGGGATCTTTTGGTATCACTTTTTTTAATGGCTGGACGTCATTCTTAACAGGACAAAATTTTGGAGACTGGTACTTCGGTGATCTGGCTATGTGGTTCTTTTTAGCTAGTTTAGTGATTGCACTGATTCATGGTTTCTCAGAAAAAGAGATCATCGACACCTTTATCGATGGAGTAAAAGATATTTTATCGGTTGTCTTAATTATTGTGGTCGCTCGTGGCGCCTCTGTCATTATGCAGGTTACTCATTTAGATTTATTTATTTTAGACAAATCAGCGGGACTTTTACAAGGGTTCTCTCCAATTTTATTTGTAATTGGTGCGTACATTTTGTATTTGTTCTTATCCTTCTTAATCCCATCTACCTCCGGATTAGCGTATGTTTCAATTCCAGTTATGGGAGCGCTTGCGCAAAATGTGGGTTTGAACCCTAACGTCATGGTAATGATCTTTACTGCTGGATGCGGACTCGTCAACTTGATTACGCCGACATCGGGAGTAGTAATGGGTGGTTTGGAGCTTTCTAAAATCAATTATTCAACTTGGACAAAATTTATGAGGAAACCGTTGATTGTGATTGGAATCAGTAATTTGATTATTTTGATTGCTTCGATGCTATTAGTATAAAAAATAAGCTCTAGAGACTAGTACTAGTCTCTAGAGTAAAAAATGACTATCGATACTGGAGGATACTATGAGAAAAGCAGAACGTCATAAAATCATAAAACAAATTATTATTGAAAACGAAATTGAAACACAGGACGAATTGCTGAATTATTTAAAAGCTGAGGATATTAGTTTGACTCAAGCAACTATTTCTCGTGATCTTAGAGAGTTAAACATCGTAAGA
Source organism: Enterococcus sp. AZ163 (assembly GCF_050498925.1). NCBI lineage: Bacteria > Bacillati > Bacillota > Bacilli > Lactobacillales > Enterococcaceae > Enterococcus > Enterococcus sp. AZ163. Next base: position 623,120 of record NZ_JBIPAO010000002.1, on the reverse strand, counting down.
TCATACACCAAGGAAGGGAAGAAAAAATTTACCTTAATTGCTTCGGAGCAAAGTGAACAGGATTTTTATACAAAATTCCGAAAAAGTATCAATGATTATTCTACTGTTATCGAACAAGTCAACTTCCTGGTTATTATTCACACATTACCCCATGGTGCCGATGTTATTGCCAACTACATGGACGAAATTGATTTTGAACAAGTTGCAGCAACGGTAGCGGGATATGACACGTTGATTATAGTGACCCGCGCAGAGGAAAGTGCCAAACAATTGATTGGTGAGTTGAATAAGTGTGTTGAAATATAAGTAATAGGATTTCCAGATTGGTAGGAACAACGCTCAACATATCTCAACTGACTATGACCATTGATTGGTGAAGAAAGAACTGCTTTAAACCTATAACAAAAAAATCATTGAGTGCTGAAAAGCTTTAGGACTTCTCAGTAAAAGTGGTCAATTAACAAATCCGCTCAGCATCATTTACCGCTATCGGGAATTTCCGAATGAACTGTCAGCTAAGGTTTGCTATTCGCAATATCCCAATGGCGGTAAAAAATTAATCGTGGATGAAGCCTAGTAGGTCATCTTTGATCGAACAACCTTTCTCAATGAATAGGAGTTTCTAGGGCAGTCCAAAAAGTGTAAACATAATATATTGGAGGGAATGCCATGAATAATAAAGAACTTATTGCCGCAGCCATCTTCCAAATTACCCAAGAGCAGCTGACAAAAGAAGATATCTTAAACTTATTAGAAACCCCTAAGTTTACCAGTCATGGGGATGTCGCTTTTCCAGTTTTTTCACTGGCAAAACTCTATCGAAAAGCGCCGCAAAAAATTGCTGAAGAACTTGTGCAGGCAATTGATGAGGGCCCCTTTGAAAAAGTCAACGCAGTAGGCTCCTACGTGAATTTTTATATGGATAAGCAAATGGTTTCCAGCAACGTATTGAGTCAAGTATTAAAAGAAGGCAGTCATTTTGGAGATAGCCAAGTGGGAAATAAAGAAAATGTCACGGTCGATATGTCTTCTCCAAACATAGCTAAGCCAATCTCCATGGGGCATTTGCGTTCAACAGTGATCGGCAACTCGATCAGCTTGATTATGGAAAAAATCGGGTATTGCTCGATTCGAATCAATCATTTAGGTGATTGGGGTACTCAATTTGGAAAATTAATTGTTGCTTACCGAGAGTGGGGAACAGAAGAAAAAGTTAGGCAAGAACCGATCAATGAATTATTGCGTTTGTATGTAAGATTTCATGAAGAGGCAGAAAACGACTCTCGATTGGAAGATGAAGCCCGAGCTTGGTTCAAACGCTTAGAAGAAGACGACCCTGCAGCAATTAACCTTTGGGAATGGTTTCGCAGCGCCTCTTTGACCGAATTCGATAAGATTTATGACATGCTGGAAGTTACTTTCGATTCTACGAATGGTGAAGCTTTTTATAACGATAAGATGGACGAAGTGATTACTTTATTGGAAGAAAAAAATCTTCTGAAGGAAGACAAAGGGGCTGAGATCGTTGATTTGAGTACCTATGATTTAAATCCGGCAATGATCCGAAAATCCGATGGTGCGACTCTCTATATCACGCGTGATCTGGCAGCAGCCTTGTATCGAAAACGGAATTATCATTTTGCAAAATCCCTATATGTTGTCGGAAACGAACAAAGTATTCATTTTAAACAATTAAAGGCTGTTTTAAAAGAGCTGGGTTTCGAATGGTCGGATGATATGGTGCATATTGCATTTGGTCTGATAACTCAAGGTGGAAAAAAATTATCAACTCGTAAGGGAAAAATCGTTTTGCTAGAGGAGGTTTTAAATGAAGCAACGGCAGCAGCTTTAGCTCAAATTAATGAGAAAAATCCTGATCTTCCCAATAAAGAAGAAGTTGCTCATCAGGTTGGTGTAGGAGCAGTCATCTTCCACGATCTAAAAAATGACCGCTTAAATACCTTCGACTTTGAGTTGGAGGAAGTGGTACGTTTTGAAGGTGAGACAGGACCTTACGTTCAATACACCTATGCTCGAGCAATGACTCTATTGAGAAAGGCCCAGTTCTCTATTGATTCTGCTGCTAACTATGCATTAGCTGATGAGGATAGCTGGGAAATGATCAAATTAATCCAGTCTTATCCGGAAATTGTTCTGCAAGCTGCGGAACAATACGAACCCTCTGTACTGGCTAAACATTCAATCAGACTAGCACAAGCTTTTAATCGTTATTACGCTCACACTAAGATATTGGCAGCTGATCCATATCGTGAATCAAGACTGGCGCTTGTTTTTGCAGCTGCCACCATTCTGAAGGAAAGTCTGCGATTGTTAGGTGTTCATGCGCCAAGCCAAATGTAAGGGGAAGCATAAAGCAGATGTCTATATGTGTGAGTTGTTAAAAGCTGAGTGTGAAGAAATCAATCAAACCTTCAAAGAAGAGTTCAACAAAATACGAATTCCTTTCGCGCGGAAGCCATTTTCACTAAAAGTTTTGCAGATTAGCGTACCGCTGCTCTTCACTTTGAATGTATTCGTTCTGATCACAACAACAATTAATTTTCTCTTTTCTGGTTTAAATGGATTAGAGAACCTCTGCAAAATTCTTCTGTTGTTTCTTCTGCTTCAGGCCTTTAATGCTGAAAAAGAGAAGCAATTAATTCAACTCAAGTTTGACTTAATTCGTGAAGAATGGTCTGAACGTTTTGAGAAAAAAGACAACAGCACATAGAATGTGAATAAGCTTCGGTTGGTAATACTGCTAAGACGAGCCATTCATCCATTTTTATCTATCTTAATTTTTAGGATAAACGAAGAGGAGTAAGTAATAAAATTAAAAGCAAATACCTTAGTCTCAAGGTTTATTGCAAAGCCGCTAAATAATAGATATAATTTTTTTGAGACTTGAGAAAGTGAGATGGGGAAAATGGTTGAAATTCTTAGAGAAATTGGTATGATTGCACGAGCGTTAGATTCGATTAGTAATATTGAGTTTAAAGAAGTTGATTTGATCAGAGGTCAATATCTTTATATTGTCAGAATATGTGAGCATCCTGGAATTACGCCAGTAGAATTGGCAGATATGATCAAGGTGGATAAAGCGACGACCGTTAAGGCATTAAAAAAGCTGGAAAAAATCGGCTTAATCACGCAAACAGTGGATAAAAAAAATAACCGGACGAAGAAAATCTATCCAACTGCAAAAGGAGAAGAGGTCCATCCCTTTATTGCTCGTGAAAATGAGTATTCGAATCGAGTGGCGTTGGATGGCTTTACAGAAGCGGAAGCGCAGCAGCTGAAAGATTATTTAGAACGGGTAAGAATTAATATTGAAGATGATTGGTATCATGTTGAAAAAGGCAACCAACGAATCTACTAGAACATCAAAAAACAGAGCGGTTATACAATAGGAAGTTTGAACGACCGATTGAAAGCTGTCTTGAAGTAACCTATAAAAACCCGCTAAATAGGGTTTAAAAATAGACTTTTAGGAGATGAGCAAGTGACAATCAGCGTGCGAAGGGCAGATAGGAAAGATTTTAACCAAATCGAACAATTCTTTGAAAAAAATGTATCATTGGTTGATCCTGAGGTGACCAGCTGGATGCCCAATATCTATCCGACGATAGATACAGTCAAGCAAGCTCTAAGCAGATCCGATTTTTATATTGCGGAAATAAATGAAACGATTGTTGGATCAGTTATTTTGAATCATACTGGTGAAGAAGAACACAAGCTGATTCCATGGGAAGATCCGCAGGTTTCTTTGGAAAAAATAGTGTTCATCCACACGTTAATGACCGCCGTTGAGTATCAAAGAAGTGGAATTGCCAGCAAAATGCTTGATTTTTCAATTGAATTAGCTCAGGACACAAACTGTAAAGCAGTTCGCCTAGACGTGTTGGAAAATAACCTTCCCGCCAAACGTTTGTATGAAAGCAAAGGTTTTGTTAATCGAGGAAGTGGAACGTTGGCTTCTTTTGATAATAAAGGCTTTGACTGGTGTAATTTTTATGAAAGAGTAATTTAGAAAAATTGATCAGAATAGTTTGAAAAGATTCTAAGTAAACGAGAGTTGAGAACGAAAAGGGCTTGTTGGAAACTTTAGGCAAAGGTTTTAAATATTTTGAGGGTTATTACCATTGCAGTAATTGCTAATACAGCTTTACTGCCTTTTTTGTTTATGAAGAGAAAGCCCTGTTGTTCAGGTTTACGTAAAGAAGGAGAACCTTTATGCAAGAAAACTCGGTTACAAGTAAGGAGAGAAAGAAGAAAACGTTTAAAATGCCCGGTGCATACACTGTTTTATTTATCATTATCTTGGTTATGACTACCCTGACTTGGTTAATTCCTGCTGGCAAGTATGACATTGATGCCAATGGAAATTTAATTGCTGGAACCTACCAACGGGTGACCAGCAACCCGCAAGGAATTTGGGATGCTTTTAAAGCCCCGATCATTGGGATGATTGGGAACGATAAAACGGCGGGAGCCATACCAGTATCACTATTTATTTTGATTATTGGTGGATTTTTAGGTGTAGTAAATGAAACTAAGGTATTGGATATTGGAATAGCCACTATCATTAAGAAAAATAAAGGTAGAGAAACTAAGGTCATGATTTTACTACTAATACTTTTTGCATTGGGAGGAACTTCTTATGGCATGTTTGAAGAATCCATTGCATTCTTGCCTTTAATTATTCCGGTTATGTTAGGAGCAGGATTTGATGTGTTAACGGGAATTTCCATTGTTTTCCTAGGAGTATCAGCTGGGATTTTGGCTTCAACTGTTAATCCATTTTCTGTAGGAGTTGCTTCAGCCACTGCAGGAATTTCACCTGGAGATGGATTAAATTGGCGGTTAGTTCTTTTAGTCATTGTTCTGCTCATCACTATTATTTTCGTACACAAGTATGCCATGAAGGTAAAAAATGACCCCAGTCAATCGTTATTGCATAATCAACGTCCGGAAGAAGCCTTTATAGCCAAAAGCTATACTACTGAAATTATACCGATGAATAAAAACCAAAAAATGATATTGATTTTGTTTGTCTTAACTTTCGTGATTATGATCTTAGGATTGATTCCTTGGACTGATATCAATCCGAGCTTCACTTTTTTTAACTCTTTGAGTACCTCGATAAAAAATGTGCCTCTATTGGGGAACCTATTGGGAAGCGACCTTCCTCCGCTGGGAACTTGGTATTTTGTTGAAATGTCGACCTTATTCTTTATGATGACACTTGTGATTGGTAAAGTAAACCACATGAACGAATCAGAAATTATGGATAGCTTTTTTGTGGGATTGAAAGATTTGGTGACAGTAGCGATGGTTGTGGCTGTGGCACGGGGAATCCAAGTAGTTATGAATGAAGGACAAATTACTGCCACGATTTTACATTTTGGAGAGATCCATTTGAGCGGACTTTCACCAGTTGCTTTTACGTTGATGACTTATTTATTTTATATTCCTATGGCTTTCTTGATTCCTTCAACCTCAGGTTTGGCTTCTGCTACGATTGGTATTTTGACGCCATTAGGGGAATTTATTGGTGTTTCTAGTTCGGTTGTCATTATGGCTTATCAATGCGCTAGCGGAATCGTTTATTTGGTAACCCCAACATCTGCTGTTTTGGTTGGTTCATTAGCGATTGGCAAAGTTGAATACAGTATCTGGCTTAAATATATTTGGAAATACGTTCTGATAATTTTCCTGGTAACTTGTTTAGTTTTAATTGCTATGACTTCCTTTAGACGATAAGGTATCAGAAACTAACCGCTATCTGAAGGCAAGAAGGAAGAAGTCACATTAGAACACTTAAGGGACAATAGATTCTGACAATAAAGGAGCTTATAGTAAAAAAGCTGAATTTCATGGATAATCAGTCAAGCTCCGGTTCGTTTACTGAAATCAGGACTTGCAGATGCGATGGCAACCTGGATTGAGGCCAAGGCAGTATTACAAAATAATGGTGAGAATTTAGTCGGGGGGAAGCAAACTTTAGCTTCAGTGGCAATTGCTGAAGCATGTGAGGATGTTTTGTTTCGTTATAGCCTGAGTGCGGTTGCGGCGAACGAGGCACAAGTTGTTACTAAAGCTTTGGAGGCAATTGTTGAAGCCAATACATTGTTAAGTGGGGTGGGATTTAAAAGCAGCGGGCTAGGTGCAGCTCATGCTATTCACAATGGCTTTACCGCTCTAACTGGAGAAATCCATCATCTGACTCATGGAGAGAAAGTTGCTTATGGACCCTTGACTCAACTATTTTTGGAAAATCGTACTAGTGAAGAAATTGATCACTACATTCGCTTTTATCAATCTCTCGGATTACCGATAACCTTGGAAGAGGTGTATTTATCAGATGCTTCTTATGAGGATCTGTTGAAGGTAAGTGAGCTGGCCACCGTCTCAGCCGAAACAATTCATCAAATGCCCTTTGTGATTACTGCTAAGGAAGTCGCTGCTGCACTGTTGGCGGTTGATGCTTACGTAAAAGCTTATTATCAGAAATAAAAAAACGCCTGCTGCTCTTTTAGCTAAAAAGAGCAACAGGAAGTTTTGCTTTCAAATAAAGCGAATGAATACTTCTCCAACTATCCCTTAAAATTGTACAACGGCCGAATGACTTCCTTTACTTCCATGGTCTCCTGCAAATCTGCCATTATTTGTTTCTTGGCTTTATAAGCCTTAGGTGCTTCATCTAACGTTTTCTTAGAGACCGAAGTTGTCCAGACATGACGCATCATATGCTGATAATTTTCTAAGCTGATAGAAGCTCGAGCTTGCGAGCGGCTCATCATTCGACCAGCCCCATGAGGTCCCGATTGATTCCATTCTTCGTTGCCTTTGCCCACACCGATAATCGAGCCATCCTTCATGTTCAATGGAACAATCATTTTTTCGTTCTTTCTAGCAGAGGCTGCACCTTTACGTAAAATCATGTGCTGTAGATCAATATAATTGTGGGGGCTGTCAAAGCTTTCAATCACGTACTTTCCCCATTTCATCGCTTTCAAAATTATCAGTGCCATACTTTGGCGATTGAAAGCGGCGTATTGTTGAGCGATTTGCATATCAGATAAATAATTATCCAAATCCTTTTCTGACACATAAGACAGCTCATAAGGAATCTTAATTTCTTCCCGTTCTTGTAATAGATCCGCTTTTTCGTTAGGAGTGGACGCTGACCTAGCAAGTTGTTTCAAATCTTGTCGTCTTTGAGCTAGTTTTTGATAAGCAAGCTCTTGATGATATTCTGCAATCTCTTTTCCTAAAACACGGCTGCCGCTGTGAACGACTAAATAAATTCCATCGCTGCCTTCATTTACTTCAATAAAGTGATTCCCGCCGCCTAAAGTTCCCAAACTCCGTAATGCCCAACCGCGATGGATCGGGGCTTGAACATCCTCTAACGGAAATGTATACTGCGGTTTATTGTGTGAATGGTGTCCACTGGGAATCCGGTTACGAATGATCCGATCTAGCTTATCGAAGTTTAGCTTTACGCCTTTTCTAATTTTTGCGACATAGAGTCCGCAGCCAATGTCAACGCCCACAAGGTTAGGAACTACCTGATCTTTTACGGTCATAGTTGTTCCAATCACACAGCTGGAACCGCTGTGGGTATCGGGCATAATTCGAATTTTAGCATCTTTAGCCATTTTTTGATTGCATAGGGTCATGATTTGACCTACTGTACTGTCAGTTAAGGTATCTGTATATACTTTTGCTGTAGTGTATTTTCCTTTTATTGTTAACATGTTGAATCCTCTCTTTAGAGGAATCAAGGGATTCCTCTAGTTCATTAGTATGACTCTCTGATTTTTTCTTTTTCCACTCATTAGGAACACCTCCGTAAATATTTTTAGATCGGTAAAAAACGACACAAAAAAACTGCCAATCGGATGATTGACAGTTTGATAAATAAGCTTTATTTGCATGGAGAGTCTTCTGAAAAAGACCCACTAGTGCAATAAAACGAAACGAACTGATCAATCAATTGTATTAAAGCTGTTTTATTAGTCTTAATCATGATGCTCTCTCCCTTCTTTAAATTCTTTTTTAATCCTATCATCATAGATAATGAGCTGTCAAGGTTATTTGGGTAAATGCTCCTCATAATATAGGTATTACTTTGTACTTAGAATGCACCTTTTGCTTCCTTGTAGTCTGAAATACAAAATAAGATTAGCACAAAAAATAGAAGACTTACCTATTAAATAAAAAAATGAATGTGAGAACAGCCCTTCGATTCTAAGTGACGATGTGGTTTGAAAGTTAACTCTCAGACAATACATTAAAGTCCAAGGTACCTTGCTCAATGCCGTTCATAATTAAGGTGATTGAATGGGTTCCGGGGTAATGCTTTCTAGTACTTACTCTGGCAAAAGACCGTTTCTTAGTAAAAAACTTTTTTTCTCCAGCTTGCAGCGTAGTTTCAGCGATTTGAAAAATTTTTCGATTGCGGGTGGCATTGGCTTTGACATAATCAACCCCATATTCTAATCGCACCTTGGTTGTTTTTTTCGCTTCAACCTGGAAGGAAAAGTTCAAATCTTGTCCGTCATTAACAGCATCAGTATCTAACGCGAAATCTGTAACCTCTAGGCAATTAGCATCTGAAAATCCAAAGATACTTAATACATCGTGATTACTTTTTTTAAGCAAGGTTCGACAGCCATGCTTTACAATCCAGTCAGTCCGAGGATTATTTCCGTACCAATTTTGAGCGATTTTTACTACTAAGTCAGGATGGTCTTTTGAAATATCATTTAGATTATTGGCGACACTTTTCCGAACGTATAAGGACGGGTCGGCCTTCAACTGTTCTAAAATGGCAAGGACAGGAGTAGGATCATTTTTGAAACTAGTCAATGCTTGACCCCAAGGCAGGCGTGGGCGACAACCTTCACTGGCAAGGCGCCGAACATGTTCGTTGTCATGCTTCGCCCATACAGCCAGATGGTCCATCATGCGTTTTTCATGCTGGATAATGAAGGGCCTCACTGCGAATTCAGCCGTTGAAAAAGGCGTATATCTTTCTAATCCTGCAATAGACAAATCCCAATGTTCTTCAGCCTGACCGTAGACTTCCACGAAATCTGGAAAATACATTAAAGAAAAATCACTGAATCCTGTTGGATAATTGGCAAGAAGTTGGTCGATTATGTGCAATGCTTTTTCATAATCAGGTGGTAAATATTTCCCAAGAGTTAAGGTAATCTGACGCATTCGAGCCTTCAATGCCAGTTCTTCCCAAGTCTCATTCATAACATCATTGATAAAATCAGTGGTAGGAAAGGTAGGATCAACAGCTTGAAGATTCAAAGCTAACTGGTTTACTGAATCGTAATTGTAGTATTGGTCTTTTAGTAAAGTAGGCATATATTCTCCTTCTATGTGATGTTAAAGCGAAAGTGTCGTTTACTGAGAACAAGGACTTGTAGAGCTAAGTGATAAGACTAAGCTTTAATCTCATCAAATTATATCATCCTGTCCGTACTTATTCTATGCTAAAAAGATATGGACAAGGATGGAATCCATTAAATTTGAAAAAATAAAAATAGAGGGGATCAGTGGCTAATTAAACAATCAAAATGCCTTCGAATATAAGTATAGACAAATGAATTATCTCATCTTCGGTGGTGAACATTTGATCTGCAACATAGCAAGAATTCAGAAGTTTCTTCCACTCCTTTTGCATAGAATGAAGGAAATAGAAGGGAAGAGAATCCAATGAAAAATGAAGAGTAACTGGTAATCTAGCTAAGAAAAGGAGGATCGTCATGATCATTATTCAGTATTTTCCACCTACAATTAAAGTAGACTGAGCGGATTTTATAATAAGGGAAGTCAAAACATGTCGAAACAGAAAACGCACAGTGGCCTAAAAAAACGAGTAAAACTGAAAAAGAGGAAACTGAAGTGCCACAACGGCCCCATCAGTTCAGTAGATAAAAAGACAGTAAAAAAGATGCTGTCTTAATAAAATTCTTTGAACTAGTGACGGACTCAACGATTTAGAATACCGACAAAAGGTCAGAGTAGAGGTAGCTAGTTCCAAGAAATAAGCTGGATAATCCAAAAAATGTCGAGAGAACCCAATGACTATTGAAATCGATATCGAACAATAATACCTTGAAGCTTCTTACATTTTTGCGATTATTCAGCTTATTTTCGAAAGAGCTAGCTCAGCAGCATCGATCACTTGTTTTTCAGGGACTTTAATGTTTTATCACCATGCCTATACTGTGCTTACTTCATGTTTCAGTAGATAATCATGTTCTTCTTGGATGAGTCTCTTAATCTCAGCTAAATCTTCAAAAGTAATAGCCAATATTTCCAATGCATAAGCTCCACAATGCGATTTTTTCTTCCCATCTGGAAATGTGTGCGTATAAACATGTGTATCTGGATTACCAGCGCAATAGTCACATTCTTTTTCTAGACATTTGGGAGTTCTGTTAGGAAATTTATCAGTCGCAGTATGAACAACATCCACAAATCGTTGCGAATATCCTTTACACCCTGAAAACCGCAAGGCAAAAAATGGTAAAGGGTCTTTTTTGCCTCGAATTCCTATTTTAACTATCTGCTTATTGTGTAAATTATGCTTAAATGAAATATTTGACCGATCTTTTTTCGGATTATAACCGAGATCAGACAAATAGAGAATAATTTCACGGTATAAGGATTCATTTTCAGCTCCAAGCATTAACAAAAATGAATCAATCAACTCTTTTTGTTTCTTCGTTTTCATTATCCAATCCTCCACAGATCTAAATTTTTTCATGATATAGGTTTAGGACATTATACTAAACTAGCTTTGCTTCTCTATTGGAATACACAACTTCATACTGACGAAATCATTATTAGAATCGATATAGAGATACTGATTAATCGCAAAACGTTCACGCATTCGATAGTTGCTTTGGGGCAGCCAGATCCGAAAAATCCCCTAAAGCACATTGAAAATGTCTTCAATATTTCCTTCAAAAGCATAAATAGCATAGGTGCCACCCTTTATAGTAGTGGTACCATCCTGCACCTGGTCTACTGAAAAACACAGGTCACAAATACAACGATCGACATCCGCCGAAACCGGATCGCTATAAAATTTTTCCTGCAGTAAGGTCTTCCCGTGGATTTTTCCCTGATGCTCCTTCAAAAAAAACAACCAGTGCTGCTTTAATTCAGCATAATTTCCAATGAATCGTTCAAAATAAACCAGTTGATCCGGCAGCTGCTCAATTTCTATTTTCTCCTGATAGTCTTCATAGCTTGAAAACTTTTCCAACTTAGCTGCAATAAATGGATTCGACGCTTGAGGCGCTGTCACGAATTGCTTATAAGTACTAGGTGAGGTCGCGTAATTTTGCTTAAACGCGCTGCTGTAATTTAGAAGAACTATAGCCATATTTCAATCCAATATCTGTTACGCGCTGATCTACCTCTAACTTCAAATCAATTGCACTTTGCTCCAGTTTCAAGCGCTTAATAAAGGCATAGACAGTTTCACCAGTTTGTTTCTTAAATAGACGACCAAAATGATAATGAGAGAAATGGAAGTGTGCTGCTACTTTTTCTAAGGTTAGCGATTCATTTAAATGTTGAATGATATAGTCAATGCTTTGGTTGATGAGTTGTAGTTTATTCATACCGACCTCTTTGTGTAGAACGACTTTCTTTCAGTATATTGTGAAATGTATCCAGCTGTAAATAGGGAAGTAGACGGATCGTCAACTTCATAGCGAGCAGCTAACACAAAATCTTAGAAACAAGAACTAAAATCCCATTGGTATTGATTAAAGGAAAAGCTATAATAAAACACATACTGATAATGATGAATGTTCAATTGCGACTTTTGGTAATAGAGGAGAAAAATGATGAGACAAAAAAATGTATTATTGGTAGATGATGATAAGGATCTTTGTCTGCTGATTGAAAGAGAATTAAAGCTGGAAAATTATGCCGTCACGGTTTGCAATGATGGGAAAAGTGGGCTTGAAGCTTTAAATAGGGCTGTTTATCAACTGATTATTCTAGATATTATGTTACCGATCCTCAATGGATTAGAAGTTTTGGAAGAAATCCGCAGAAATAATCATATCCCAGTGTTGATGCTGACAGCGAAAGACTCTGAAGTGGACAAAGTATCTGGCTTGAGGCTGGGGGCCGATGATTATCTAACCAAGCCTTTTTTGATGAGTGAACTAATTGCTAGGACTCATTCGTTGATTCGCAGATATACGGTTTTCAATGAAAACCAGAAGAAGAAAACGGTATTGCAGTTTAAGGGATTAGCGATTCATCCTGATTTAAGGAAAGTAGTGGTCAATGGAGAAGAAATTCAATTGACCGCTAAAGAGTTTGATTTACTTTATTTTCTAGCGGCTAATCAGGGGAAGGTTTTCACCAAAGAACAAATTTACATTCAGGTCTGGCAAGATGATTATGCTTTTGATGATCGAAATATTATGTCCTTCATTAGTAAATTGCGTAAGAAGATTCGTAATGAAAAAGAGCACTTGTATTACATTCAGACAATTCACGGTATTGGCTATCGTTTTAGTTTGGGGGTGTGAGAATGATTGTTTTAGTTATTGCTTTGTGTTCACTGACCATTTTTCAAACTCTCTACATTTTGCAGACTAAAAAACAGCTGATTGAGGCTTCATCAATTCTTAATGAAATCACAGAGGGGAATTTGGACAGACGACTACTGGCTAATGAAGATTCTGTGGTCAGCAAAATAGTTTATAGGATTAACGAAATTGTCATCCAAAATAAGCAAAGACTTATGGAAACTCGTAAATCTGAACAGGCTTATAAGAAAATGGTAACCAGTTTGTCTCACGATATTCGAACGCCCTTGGCTTCTTTAGTTGGATATTTAGAGGTGTTGGAAAAGGGGACAGTGACAGAAGAAGAGCATGACCAATTTCTAAAGGTAGCAAAAGCAAAAGCGCTGTATTTAAATGAATATGTCCAGTCCTTATTTGAGTGGTTAAGGCTGGAATCTGGTGAATGGATCTATCATTTTGAAGAACAAAATGTAAGTGAGTTGATTAGAGTAATTTTGGCTGATTGGATTCTAAAGTTTGAGAACAGCAATTTAGATTTTCATTTTGACATTCCTGAAGAACCGGTCTATCTGTTGCTGGACAAATCGGCATTTGAAAGAATTCTGAATAATCTTTTTACCAATATTTTTAAGCATAGTAAAGCGGATCAGCTGAATGTTTCACTGAAAAAATCAGACAATGAGATAATCATTGAAATTTCTGATAATGGTATCGGCATTTCATTGGCAGATCAGCCATTTATTTTTGATCGTCTGTATAAATGTGACAATTCAAGAACAGAGAGCAGCAATGGACTTGGCTTAGCAATTGTTCGAGAATTGGTTTCTTTGGCTCATGGAACGATTACAGTATCTAGTCGTCCAGCTTGTGGTACCACTTTTGTGTTAACTTTCGCTTTAAACATGATTAATGAATAAAACTAGCAAGGTTTTGGCAAGGTTCTTTCGTTAAAGTGTAGAGTAAAGGGAGGTAAGTAAGTGAATAGACAAACAATTCTTACGACTAATAAGTTGACTAAAAAATACGGACTACAATCGGCTGTCGATCAAGTGAGCTTGAATGTAAAAAAAGGGCGAATATACGGTTTACTAGGAAGAAATGGTGCGGGGAAAACGACGATCATGAAAATGATTTTGGGTTTAACTACTATTACGTCTGGTGAGATCACAATTTTTGATCAACCGCTTAAAAAAAATAAGTCATCAGTTTATCCTCGAATTGGTTCGATTATTGAGACGCCTGGATTTTATTCTAACTTAACAGGGACTGAAAATTTACAGGTTTTTGCTCGTTTGAGAGGAACCATCAATAAAGCAGCTGTTGAAAATGCATTAGCAGTGGTAGGACTAGCATACAATGATAAAAAAGTTTTTTCCTCCTACTCATTAGGAATGAAACAAAGATTGGGAATTGCTAATGCGCTTTTGAATGATCCAGAACTATTAATTTTGGACGAACCCACCAATGGACTTGATCCAATCGGAATTGCTGAAATTCGTACCTTTTTAAAAAAACTTTGTGAGGAAGACGGGAAAACGATTATTATTTCTAGTCATATCTTGTCCGAAATGGCTCTCCTGGCTGATGACATTGGGATTATCCACGACGGTGTGCTTTTAGAAGAGAGTACGTTAGAGGAATTACAAAGTAAATCGGAACAATATATTTTGATTCAAGCTCCTGAGGTATATCGGGCTATTCATTATTTGGACTCTGTTTTAAAAATTGAAAAGTATGCTTTACAGGAGCACAAGTTTATTCGAATTTATGATTTGAGCATTCCGGTTGCTGAGTTAGGTAAATCTTTTTTTCAAGCTGATATTGCTCTGACCCATTTGGAATTATGTGTAGATAATTTAGAAGACTATTTTAAAAAGGTAACAGGAGGTACAGGAATTGCATAATATTGTAGCAAATGAATGTTTGAAGTTAAGAAGAAATAAACTGCTACCTGTTTGCTCATTAATTGCCTTAATTCTTCCATTGTTTATGATAGCAATTGATTTAGTGGAAAAAGATTCTTTGGTAATGACAGGTACTGAATGGGTATATCGACTGGTTGTACCTATTCAGGTAATTGTCTATCCAGTGCTAAATGGTTTTGTGATCACCTTTTTGATTCAAAAAGAGTATGCAGAACGCACGATCATTAACACTCTAACAGCTCCAACAAATCGCGGGAAATTTTTATTGAGCAAATATCTTATTTGGTTGCTTTGGAGTTTTGTTACAACATTCAGCTTTTTAATAATCACTTTTGCTGGTTATTTAGCCATTTTCGGCGTCCCATCTTTCCAACACTCGTTAACTGAAATTACACGGGTTGTTTTAAAAACAGGTCTGCTAAGCCTTTTTTCTATGAGTCCACTATTGATCATTTGTATTTTGCAAAAGAATATTTTTTACCCCAGTTTACTTTGCAGCTGTCTAATTTCAGGAATTGGTTTTGTCGGTTTATATTGGCCAGCAAATCTGCGAAATCTAGTTCCCTGGTCTGCAGTTACTTCCATCAGTTTATTAGATACAAACAATTATCTACCCTATGCTTCTATTTTTATTTGCTGCTTGCTGGGAATTTTTGGAGGCATAGCTTTTTTTCAGCATCAAAATCAGTAGGAGTTTTTTATTTAAGAGAATATTTGATTAACTCGTGTCTACGAGATCAGTTAGTGAAAAACAGACTAACGTGAATTTTTGAGAGTACTGTTTAGGTACTTTTCGCTTGGACAAGAAAAAATGAGTAGAATAACTAATAGTTTCCTTAATAAATAGAAAAAAACTTCTACTTATCTCGATGGTTGTCCAAGGATAAGTAGAAGTTTTTTTGATGGTCACAACACTATTGTAAATAAAACAAAATATCTTCTGGCAAGAAGGTATAGGATTTACCGCATAGGGGACAGATTGCTTCGAGATTTTCTTTTTGTGTTGCAAGTTCTTCAACCTCTTTTTTTCTTAAGGAAAAAATTAACGGCAAAAACATTTGCTTTGAACAGCCACAGTGGTAGTTAATCGAAGTGTGCCCTAAAAACTGTTGATCTGAGAATAAAATAGCCAAATTTGATTCAACCGTTTCGATTGTTGCCAATCCAAGACCTTTTCTAAGAACTTCAATTTTTTCTAAAGAACTCAACACCACTTCATCCTGTGCAAAGGGCAATGGCTGCAGCAACAATACAATATTTTCCGCATTTTCTTCTGTCGAGATAGGGTAGAAATAAGTAGGTGTTTGTTCGCTATCTGCAAAATAGGCTTCAATATCAGAATAAAAATCCCCAGTTTTCATCAATGAATAAGAAGTATGGGCACTTCCAAATTGCCCCTCTAAGCTTGAAATCGTCTGGATCGTTCCTTTCTTAAAATTAGTGGGCCGCTCTTGTAAGGTAGCTGTTCCAGTAATCGTATGGTTGGAAAATGAATCCGTTGAGAGCTTATTTTTTTTGTTTTTCGATGAAAAAGTAAACGATATTCTTTGCTTACCAATCGTCAAAACGTTCACCAAGGCAGTGATATTCAAGGCTTTTATAAATTGACTGGCATCAGCTTCAACCAAAGACAAATCTTTAACCGTTGAATAGATTTGTTTTCCTGACAATAGGTATAGGCGAAGCTGTTTATTTTCGATTAAATACTTAGTTACCTGATTTTTCATTTTTTTCCTCCGTGAGTTTTACTATGATAAGATGAGTGTATTCCATAACGTTACGTGAGGTGCAAGTAAATGTTCAAAATGACTGAATTTTCCCAACTAACTAACTTAACGATACGAACCTTACATTATTATGATGAAGTTGGCTTGCTCGTTCCAAGTAGAGATTCTAGTGGACATAGAGTGTATACTTATCGCGACTTGGTTTTGGCTCACGAGATTATTTTGTTAAAGGAAACGGGGTTAAGCTTGGAGGAGATCATTGACCAAATTAAGCAAAATCCAAATGAACCGCTGAAAGAGTCGTTACTGAGACAAGAGCAACTGTTATTAACGCAGGTCAAAAGAATCAAGGGTCGTTTAGCAAGAATTGACCAGATTTTAAGTGATGAAAAAGGCTTGGAAGAACGAGCGATAAAAAATATTTTTATAGATAATAATCCGTTGAAGGCTGAACTTTCGAATATTTGGACGTTAGATTTTGAAAATGTTCAGGATTTATCTTATTTGAAAGAATTCAATGGCAGTTTAAATTTTGATGTTCACTTTCGTAAACTTTCCAAGCTTCAGCAATTATCCGCTTGTGATAATCATGTTCAACGGGAATTAGCAAATTTTGTTACTATGTTAACAGAAAACTATGGGGCTTCTTTTCAGAAAGAAGGCTTAGAAAAGTTTGTGCTTTTTTATCGAGATTCCCCACAGGCTCAAGAGTATTTTAAGCAATATGGAAAAGATTTTTCGCTATTTTTATCTGAAGCATTAACGGCATTTATTAAGAATCGAACTGATTAATGATTTTAATTTGAATAAATTACTGGCAATGAGCACAAAAAATATTTTATTGACATAGGATTCATAGCGATCTTACACTAGAATTATAGTGATTTCATTACATTTTTAATGATATTTATTGGATATGAGAGCAGTTTATCCTGCTGTTTATAAATAGAATAAAAATTGGAGGTACTTTATATATCGTATGAAGCAACGGAATTACAGCTTAAATCTTTTCAGAAGTAGCATGAGTATTTAAAAACAAAATTGGATTTAGGTAAAGAATTACTTTGGTTAACCCAAGATGAATGTAAAAAGGTGGGACCAAATATTGAGGAAACGCTGGAATTAGTGAAACAAGCACTGATTGCTCACGGAAAAAAAGCTTACGAAATGCCTGCTAAAATTGGTATTCATCCTTATCCTGATGTGTTCTATCATGCCATGCCAGCTTATGTTCCAGACAATTTAGCTTGTGGTGTAAAATGGATCGAATGCTATCCTCGCAATCCTAAAGAATTCAACTTGCCGCAAACAACTGGTCTGTTAATCTTGAATGACATCACAACTGGTGTGCCGATTACAGTGATGGATTCAGCGTGGCTGACGGCAATGCGTACACCAGCTGTAACAGCCTTGGCTGCCAAAGCACTGCATCCGGATGCGACGACTTTTGGTATGTTTGGCTGCGGAATTCAGGGAGTAGCCCATGTAAGATACATTGTCAAAACGTTAAAAAAAATAGAAAAGATTTACATCTATGATATTCATAGCGAAACAATGGATCAATTGATTGAGGAAGTCAAAGGTGAAGTTACGATTCCGATTATTAAAGTGAATAGCCCAGAAGAGCTGGTTAAGCAATCGGAAGTGATGAGTTCAGCAACGGTTATTTTAAAGGACACCTTAAAGGTAGTGAAAAAGGACTGGGTTGGCAAAGGTCAGACGATTCTCCCCTGTGATTTGAACACGTTTTGGGATCCAGAAATTTGCTATATGGCGGACAAGTATATCTTGGACAGTAAGGAAGAGCATGAATTGTTTGCAGACATGGGTTACTTCCCAGATGGGCTGGCACCAGTTACTTGCGAGACAGGTGAAATTTTGGTCGGTGTGCATCCAGGACGTACTAGTAAAAACGAATTGATTGTTTGCAGCAACGTAGGAATTTCTGTCAGCGATGTGGTTATGGGACAAGCGATCTTCTCGAAGGCTCTACAAGAAGGAATTGGGCGGAAGCTGCCGTTGTAGTAATGGTAAAGAATACTTATCGATGTAGTTAAGCTTGCTTAATTTGATTAGGAACCGAAAGCTATCTGAAAAAAATTGCCATAAAAAATAGACCCTTAATTGTTAGAGTCATGAAGCGATCCCAGAAGTTAGATTCTTATCTTCTAGGGGTCGCTTCAATCATAAATCTTAAGGATACTTCACCACTTTTTTCTAGATAGTTTGAAAAATACTGAACAAATTCTTAAAAGACTAAAAAAGAACAATCTTAGTTATGGAAAGCGCTATCAAAATATGTTATGATAAGAATCAATCTAAAGTAGAACGAAAGGGGGGCCTGTAATGACAATCGTAAATCAGTATATTGAAGAATGCTTGGATGATGACTTGGAATGCTTTACCAACTATTCGATTTTCTGCTGTGGCAAAAAAATAGAAACTGATGAGAACGTTCGCATTTATTATACAGACTGGCTCTCCAGTAACATTGTTTATGAACTTGTGCTGGACCATAATGAACGTACTAAACAAAAAAATATCTATTTTTATCTTAACGAACGTAAGCAATGGATTGCTTACGGCAACAACGAAGTTCGAGTAGTACAACCCTTACGTCAATAAAAGCAGCCGACAAAGTATCCTTCTTTGTCGGCTATTTTGCGTCTGGATATACACCAAGCATCAATCAGGTCCTTCAGCGGCTGCTCCTAAGTCAGCGTTACAACGATCTTTTACTATGGCGATGATGCTGAAACACATTTGAAGGATGTGGATGTTTTCCTGCTTTGTTCAAAATACTTCGTTAAATGAGATTTGACAGCAGTGGATTTAGTATTAAGACTTAGAAAACACGGTTTCAGCACATATATAATAGTAGAAACACGATTTCAATCTAAATTTAGCAAACAATGAGGTCTACAGATATTTTGTCGATTTAGGGATGTTGCAAGTTTTTACAATTTTAGACAACCATCTCTTAATGGGTTCCATGCAGAGGTCCTTTATCACCTGTTGCTTACGTATTTTTCTTAGCGAATAATTAGCTACAACTTCTTCAAAAATTACGATGGTCCATCGACTGAGCCTAATGAATAAGCACTATTAGTAATACTAAATCTTACTTAATCTAGGAAGCTACGATGAAAGTGAGATAGTCTTGGCCAGTCCACTAGAAGTAGAATAACTATCCTATTCCACTTCTAGTGGCAGGATGGATCACTAAAATAGAAAACACAATTTTTGAACACTTCTTGGTTGAATTTTGGTAGTGCTATCTATATAATATTCTTTTGCCAAACAATGGAAACGTATTCTATCATTTGGTAATACACAAAAAAGCGAGATCGAGATCAGTCGACCACCATCACAAACTATCCTATGTTGACCGCATATGAACAGGACATTGCCTCGGCAATCAATTTAGGCTGATCGATTCTCATAAAGAGAACATGGATTTTCACTGACCTGTTGATGGAAGGTGGGAGCCATGTTTTTTACTTTCTACCCTTGTGATACACTAAAGAGTAGAGTAAAATTTTGCTAGGAATTATTTTCAATTATAAAAAGGAGGGGAAACAACCCATGAAAAAATTGAGTATTATCTTATTATTAGGACTAACCTTAACATTGATCACAGGTTGCTCGCCAACTGGAAATACTTTGACCAGCTCTAATCAATCAACGACTGCTTCTACGGAGGAAAAGATCACAATTAGTGTCAAGATTACTGATAACACTAAAGAGGTTTCCAATAAAAATGTAGAACTAATTGAAGGTACTAGTCTGATGGATTTAATGAAAAAGGAACATAAGCTGGAAGAGAAGGATGGTATGATCACAGCAATTGATGGCCTCAAGCAAGATGAACAGGCTGGTTATTACTGGACCTATACAATCAATGGTGAATGGGCAACAAAAGGTGCACAGGAAACCTTCGTAAAAAATGGTGATCAGGTTGAGTTTGATTATGGCAAAGTCGAGTAACAAATTTACCATTCGCGATATTTGTTTTATAGCGTTGATTACTTCGGCTTGTGTAGTTGGGCGTACAGCCTTTCAATTTATTCCTAATGTTCAACCGATTACTGCTATTTTTATTTTAGTCAGCTTCAACAAAGGGTTTTCGCGTAGCTTTGTAATTGTATTACTGACGATTTTCACGACCAATATTTATATGGGAATGGGTCCTTGGACACTGACACAAGTTTTTTCTTATACCGTAATTATTATTGTGAGCTGCGGGTTCTCTCAAATTCCTTGGTTTGCTCAGCACCAATTACCCCAGTTGATTTTTGCACTTTTTACTGGGTATCTGTTTGGTTTCCTAACAGCTTGCGGTGATACAATTATTTATGGAATCCGTGCTTTTTGGCCTTACTACGTGCAGGGAATCTATTTTGATACTCTACATGGTGTAGGTAATCTGCTGTTTTATGCTTTGTTGCGGCCATTCATTCCGAGGCTGCTTTTGAGGTTTTGGCCAAATCAATACTAGAGAGAAGCTGTGACGTAAATGGTGCGCACCCCGTCAATAGGACAGTGAAATAGTATAAAATTTTTGTGGACTACTCATCAAAAATAGATGAGTAGTTTTTTTGAATATACCTTGGTGATTTATGCAGCTTTGTAGTAATTGTTGTGAAATTCCATCGGCGTCATTACTTGTAATTTTCGTTGGTAACGTCCAGTATTGTAGTACTTCATGTAGTCAGTAATCATTGTGACGAGTTCTTCGCGACTGGTAAACTTTCGTCCATAATAGTTTTCTCGCTTAAGCATTCCCCAGAAACCTTCCATAGGCCCATTATCAGTACATTTCCCTACACGAGACATACTCTGAATCATATCGGCTTTTACGATGCGGCGGAAGAAGTTCACATGGGTATATTGAAACCCTTGATCACTGTGGAAAATTGGATGAGCCTCTGGCTCCAATTCGACTGCTTGATCAAACGTATCAAAGACCAAGTCCAAATCATTGGTGTCACTCAGTACATACGTGACAATGCGGTGATCGTAAAGATCTAGAATCGCACTCAAATAGAGTTTTTTGACTATTGGTCCAATAAAATACTTGAATTCTGAAACATCTGTCACCCACTTCTGATTCGGCGCCTCTGCATGAAATTGGCCACGCAAAACGTTCTTTGCTTTGTAGTACGGAGCATAAGCACGCCTTGTAATACAATTTGCTGGATGTTTTATCCTCGATTGGATTTGTTCATGACGACAGATGCGTAAGACTCGTTTATCGTTAACATTTATCTTATAGGTCCGCTTCAATTCATCTTTAATTCGACGATACCCCATATCTGGATGCTTCTCATGAATTGTTCGAATGTCTTTTGTGATTTGACGATTGATTTGTTCACGTACACTCTCTGGATGTTTCAACCAGCGATAATAGGCAGAGCGTGTTATCCGCAAGAGTTCGCACAAGGGTTTTATCGGGTAGTCCATTTCTTCGTGCAAGAATTTGATTGCTTGGTAAGCAGCCACGTTTCGAAATTACCCTAACGATTCCTCCTCTCCAATTCCCTCACTTTTTTTAACAGGTCATTTTCCATTCTCAATTGTCTAATCTCACTCTTCAATTTGGCTAGCTCAATTGCTTGTTCTTCTTCTGGTGTTCGGCCGACTTGTTTCGCTTTGCGTCGGCCTCGCCGATCTTGAAGCCCGTCATAGCCTCGCTGCTCATACTTCTTCACCCAGTTATAGACGTTCTGATAGGACACTTGATACTTGATTGCCATCGCTCCATAATCCTTATTATTGGCTAGACACTCTAATACAATCTTCAGACGTTCCTCTTGACTGGTCTCACGGGTTTGACTCATTCTACTTCCACCACTTTCTGATTTGAAGTCTTTATGAGTATTATAAACCTTGATCCAGTCCTGTAGTTGCCTCTTGCTTCTTAATCCATACTTTTTGGCGATATAAACTTGGCTGCCTCCACCAGTAAAGTAATCTTGAACGGCTATCAGCTTCAAATCCTTCGAATAATTGTTATTCTTTCTTGAAGCAACCAAACCTGCGGCTCCTTCATTTTCATACAAATTGCACCATCGTTTGATTGTTTCTGTGGAAACCTGTGCTTCCTTGGTGGCTCTCTTCAAACTGATCTCATGTCTAAGATAACTCTCGACAATCTTTAGACGTTCTTCTGGACTCAGCTTCATCCTTCTTTTTCCCATAACAAATACCCCTATCTAGGATTTAATTATTTCCTTGTCCTAGATAGGGGTAGCATATCAAAATGTCGCGGCTTTTCTTTATGTTATTGAGCAGCTTTCCTTGTATAAAATCTCTAGTTATCAATCATACAAAACTGGCTCCCAATTATCGCCGTTCTTTTGTCTAAGAGAAATAATAGTTGCGTCTCTTTTCTTAATTAAAGCTAAAAATAAAATTAATCTACTCCCGAATTGCTTAAACAGCTTATAAGAGAAAGTTGGCTGAGCAGGACGACAGTCAAGCTTATTATATGGTTTACAGTGTGCCATTAGATATGGATTTAACTGCATTGGAGCACTATCCGTCTATCGCTATTATGAAAAAAGATTTATTGTGAGCAGCTAACCATTAAATGGGTTAACTGCTTTTTTCTATTCAAATACTGCAATAAACTTTTTACTGGCCAAGGAAAGCATCTGTTTTTGTTTATAGGCTAAACCGATTTTGCGAAAGGCTGGGACATCTAATTCCTTAATTACTAATTTATAAGGAATTCGTTCTAGGATTAGGCTAGGTAAAATACTAATTCCTAATCCCTTTTCTACCATCGCCATAATGGCGTAGTCGTCCCAGGTGGTAAATTGGACATTGGGTGAAAAATTCAGCTTATTCAACAGGCGTGTAATATCTGAGTTGCCATCCTTTTCCAGCAAAATGAAAGGAAGGCCATAAAGATCCTGCAGCGAAACCTGCGGCAAGCTAGTCAGAGGATGATTCTCAGGTAAAATGACCTTCAACTCATCTTGTTCAATATACTGAACCTGCAATTCAGGTAGCGTGGGTAAACGCAGAAAACCAAAATCAACGCGGCCATTAACGATCCATTTTTCAATTTCATCGTAATCGCCTAAGAGCAATTCAAAGGCGATATTGGGGTAGTCTTTTTGAAAATCACTCATTAATTGCGGCAGCCAGTGGGTTGCTACACTAGAAAAAGTTCCGATACGAATGCCGCCAGTTTGGATGCCGCCCAATTCTTCCAGACGAAGCTGCACAGCCTCATATTCTTCATATAATTTCTTTGCCAATGGGAAAATATTTAAGCCATCGGAGGTGAGGCGCAATCCGGCACGGTTACGTTCCAATAAGGTAATGTTCCATTCCTTTTCCAGATCGTTAATCATGCGGCTAATACCGGATTGTGAATAGTTAAGTGTTTCAGCAGCTTTGGTAAAACTGCCTAACTCAACTGTTTTGACAAAAGCTATGTATTTTTGAATATTCATATCCATAGGTATCTCACTCTTTTCATCTGGAATCATCATGTTAAAGATGATAAACATTCGTTTTTGTAATGTTTAAATTCATGGTAAGCTAATTCTACAGTAATTTCAACCGGAAAGTAGGAGAATAAATGATTCAAGTGAGTGAGATTTATACTGACACACCAACAAAATTGACGACAACTGTACAAGAACAAGCGTATCAAGCTATGGATGAGCTGAAGATTTCTTTCGAACGTGTAGCAACTGATGAAGTAATTACAATGGAGGATTGTCTACAAATTAATGAGCGTTTGGATATGAATATGGTCAAAACTTTGTTTTTATGTAATCGGCAGCAAACCAATTTTTATCTGTTTGTAACGAGAGGAGATAAACCCTTTCGCTCAAAGGATTTTAGTAAAGCGTTAGAAATCGCCCGTGTTTCCTTTGCGTCAGAAGAACGAATGGCAGAGCTGCTGGGTACCCAAATTGGGGCAGCCACCGTTTTTAGTGTTTTAATTGATCCAGAGAAAAAAGTGCAGATTGTTTTTGACCAGGATGTAGTCAATGATCAGTGGTATGGCTGCAGTGATGGAACCACCACCGGTTATTTAAAAATAGCGACAAAGGATATTGTTGAAAAATTATTACCTTATAGCAAGCATGATCTGACCATTATTGAGGTATAGCATATGGGATTACACAAGAATCGACTGG
The DNA here is from genome assembly GCF_050498925.1 of Enterococcus sp. AZ163. Classification (NCBI taxonomy): domain Bacteria; kingdom Bacillati; phylum Bacillota; class Bacilli; order Lactobacillales; family Enterococcaceae; genus Enterococcus; species Enterococcus sp. AZ163. The sequence goes on along the minus strand of NZ_JBIPAO010000002.1, from coordinate 598,719 downwards.
TTGTTAAAGTAGGGACGACTTCATTAACTAATAAAATCGGCAAAAATGATCTGCGGTCTTTTGATCAATTTGCTTACGTTTTGGCGGACATCCAAAATTTGGGGTATGAATTGATTTTAGTTTCTTCCGGGGCCATTGCGATTGGTGCCAATAAATTACAGCTGGCAGCTTATCCCGAATCTTTACGCATGAAGCAAGCAGCAGCGGCTGTGGGGCAATGCAACATTATGATGCTTTATGACAAATTCTTTCGTGATTATGGGAAAACTGTGGCACAAATTCTATTGAATGATGGAGATTTGAAGGTGGCAGAAAGGAAGGAAAACCTAATAAGTACCTTTGAAAGCCTGCTGGAGATTGGAATCATTCCCATAGTTAACGAAAATGACTCCATCAATTGTTCGGAAATAGAATCAGCAGATAAGTTGTTTGGAGACAATGATATGTTATCCGCACAGGTTGCCAGTCTATGTCATGCTAGAAAGCTGGTTATTTTTTCTGATATTGATGGCTTGTATTCTCAAGATCCGCGAATAAATTCCGATGCCCAGCTGATTAACCAAGTAAGAAGCATTGACCCTGAGCTTGAGGCACTAGCATCAGGCGCGGGTTCTAAACGAGGAAGAGGCGGGATGATCACGAAACTGCGAGCAGCTAAATTCGCCATGGAACGGGGAATTGATACCGTGATTACTAACGGCAATAATCCTCAATCCTTGTATAAGGTGATTAACAATGAACCAGTCGGTACGGTTTTTTCAGGTCAATGATGAGGAATAAACGATAAGAAGAAGTATCGTGCAGGAGATACTTCTTCTTATTTTACTTTTATAATATCAATTAGGTCGGTCTGTTTTTTCACACTAGCATTTAATCCTGGGAGGAACTGCTTGCTGGGTATCCATTCGATCAAAATGAACCAAAACAATTAATAGAGACAGAGAAAAAGTCATTGCTTAAGTGGTTAGAATGAAAATGACCGAATTTAATTCGTTAGGTAAAGGCAAAAACAATCAGCTGTAGACAAAACAATCGTCTACAGCTCTTTTATTTTCATTCTGCTCGATGCTATACTTATAAGAAAAGGAGGTTGAGCATGAAGTTTTCGAAACGTTTCTTCTCCTTGTATACGATATTTGTCTTACAAAATGTTGTTACCTTAAGCGTGAATCTAACTGATAACATGATGATTGGCGCCTATAGTGAAATCGCTTTATCGGGTGTAGCTGCGATTAATCAGGTACAATTTTTTTACCAGCAAATCTTAAATGCTTTAGGTGAAGGGGTCGTGATGATTAGTAGTCAGTACTGGGGAACTGGTCGGATTGAACCAATCAAAAAAATTGTGGCTATTGCGATCAAAATTACGGTTGGCGCAGCGGTGCTGTTATTTACGGCGGTGTCGTTATTTCCAGAGCAGGTCATGCGGATATTCACGACTTCTCAGCCGATTATTGAGCAGGGGATCAACTACTTAATGATTGTCCGTTTTTCCTATTTCTTTTTAGCAATTACCATGATTTTGCTGGCTTCTTTGCGTAGTGTTGAAGTTGTTAAGATTGGGTTTTATCTGTCAATCGCAGCTTTTTTATTAAATATTTGCATTAATTATACTCTGATTTTCGGGAAGTTTGGAGCACCAGAATTAGGCGTTCAGGGAGCCGCTATCGGGACTTTGATTGCCCGAATAATTGAACTGACTTTACTGCTGCTTTATTTAAAGCTGCGAGATAAAACACTGCGCAGTAAGGTAAAGGATTACCTGACCTTCGATTCGTTATTGAGAAAAGATTATTTTCGGGTAGTAGCGCCAATGACTGCTATTGCAGCACTTTGGGGATTAAGTACGGGACTGCAAACGTCGATTTTAGGTTACATGAGCTCGGCCGCAATTGCTGCTAATAGTGTGGCTTCTGTTCTTTTTCTATTGGTTAAGGGTGGAGCTGTGGGTGCTGCTTCAGCGGGAGCAATTATTATCGGAAAAGAGATTGGCTCAGGCAATCTCGACCAAGTCATTGTCTATTCGAAGAAATTACAAAAAATGTACTTGGCTATTGGCATTATCGGCGGAATTCTTCTGTTTTTTGTTCGTATTCCGATTTTAGGCTTGTATGATTTGTCAACTGAAACCCAAACGATGGCGAATCAATTTCTGATTATTTTGAGTGTCATTTACGTCGGAATGGGGTATCAGATGCCCACCAGCGAAGGAATTATTCGAGGCGGCGGCAGTCCAATGTTTATCATCAAGATGAATTTAATCAGCAGCTGGCTAATTGTGATTCCGCTGTCTTATCTATTAGCCTTTTATTTCAAGGCCTCACCGGCAGTGGTAGTTTTTGCCTTGAACTCGGATCAGCTGTTTAAATGCGTCCCAGTCTTTCTGAAAGCCAATTTTGGTAAATGGATCTACAAGCTGACTAGAGAAGAAAGTGAAAAAGCAGACATACAAGAAATAGTGTAACGAAAGCAGAATCTTTGAGGTTTTGCTTTTTTTGTTGCGTCGTGCAAAATAATTTTTTGATGGATGACTGCTGCGTTTCAAACTGTGGACCTAGGTCCACAATACGGATGATCCATTGTAATCGGTTGCGGCGACAGGTAAATTAGAGACATAGATACGTATCGAAAAATTTTGGGAGGAGAACGAATGAAAATAAAAGTGACAGAAGCGATGCAGAAATTTTCACGGGCAGTCATTGTACCAGTGAAATTCATGGCGGTAATGGGGTTGTTTCTTGCTTTGGCCGTGATTTTACAATTGAGCTTCATGCCAGCTTTTTTGCAAACCTTTGGAACATTGATTAAAACGATGATGGACAGTATGTTAAATAACCTGTCGTTGATTTTCTGTATTGGGATTGCCTCATCATTGGCTGAAAAGAAAAAAGTGGAAGCAGGATTAATTGCCCTTATTGCCTTTTTGTTTTTCTTAGCAGCAAATAATGCTTGGCTTTCTATGAATCACATGATTGCGGAAGCTGGCGAAATGGGGCTGTTCGGAACAGGCCAAGGAATGGTATTAGGGTTTCAGGTAGTTGATATGAATGTTTTTCTAGGTATGATTGTTGGCTGTCTAGTAGGCTATTTGCATAATAAATTTTCTAATAAAGAATTGCATGATATTTTGAGTATTTATGGTGGTTCACGCCTGACCTTCATGATTGTGATTCCCATTATCTTGGCACTAGCGATTGTTTTGTCTTATGTATGGCCGGTGATTAATGGTTGGATCACGTCATTGTCTGATGTCATTTTGACTACAGGCCTGCTAGGTGTCTTCATTTATGCTTTTGGGAATCGTTTCTTGATTCCAACTGGCTTGCATCATTTGCTTTGGATGCCGTTTTGTTTTACAGCACTTGGTGGGACAGCGGAAATCAATGGACAGGTTTACAGTGGAGCGGCAAACATTTTTTACGCGGAGATGGCGAATGCCAATACGATTACTCAATTGGATTCATCATTACGTTTTGCGACCTTTGGCTTTGTTAAGATTTTCGGTTCGATTGCGATTACCTTGGCGATTATTTATTGTGCCAACAAAGATCGAAAAGATGAAGTAAAAGGGATGATGTTGCCCTCAATGTTTGTGGCAGCGATTGCGGGTATTACAGAACCACTAGATTTCACTTTCTTGTTCATTTCACCTTTGTTATGGCTAGTGAATAGTTTGTTAACCGCCATTTCAGAAACCTTGCTTTGGGCATTAGGAGCAAGAACATATATGCTGTACGGACTAATTGATACAGTCGTTTCCAATTCAGTCTTTAGTCCATCACTGACTAAGTTTTATTTAGTGATTATTGTTGGCCTAGTCATGATGGTAGTTTGGTTTGTTACCTTTGTTTATTTGATTAAAAAGCTGGACATTAAAACACCTGGACGTGACGTAGTTGAAGCAGCAGTTGCAGAAGGCAATGGACTAGTTGATCAAACAGCGATCGAAGTTTCAGAGCAAGAGGAGGATTTGGTTATTTCCGGTTTAGGTGGTGCTAGTAACATTGAACTGGTGACTAACTGTTTTACCCGCTTGCGAGTAACAGTAAAGGACCCTGAAAAAGTGGACACCCATCTACTGGAAAACCTTCCCAAATCTAAGGGAGTCGTAACAAACGGCAAGAATATTCAGGTCATTATTGGCATGGGTGTGCAAGAGTTTAAAGAAACAGTCTGTGAAATTTTAGGAATTGAAGAATAGGAGCGAAAGTAATGAGTTTAGAAGCACAATCAGTAGTAATTGCTGGCGGAGGTAGTACGTATACTGCTGGAATCGTCATGATGTTAATTGAAAATCAAGATAAATTCCCTCTGCGTCAGTTGAAATTTTATGACAATGATCAAGAACGACAAGAGGTTGTAGCGAAGGCCTGCGAAGTAATTATTAGAGAACGGGCACCTCATATTTCATTTTTGGCGACAACCGACCCAGAGACCGCTTTTTCCGATGTGGATTTTGTAATGGCTCACATTCGGGTTGGCGGGTTAAAGATGCGGGAGCTGGATGAAAAAATCCCGTTGCGTTATGGTGTCGTTGGTCAAGAAACCTGTGGACCAGGAGGAGTAGCTTATGGTATGCGTTCGATTCCTGGAGTAATTGAGTTGATTGATTTTATGGAAAAATACTCACCGGAGGCTTGGATGTTAAACTATTCCAACCCAGCAGCGATTGTGGCTGAAGCAACTCGCAGACTGCGTCCGGAAGCAAAAATTATCAACATTTGCGATATGCCAGTGGCAATTAAAAAATCAATGGCGGATATTTTAGGCTTGAAAAATGAGAATGAAATTGTGGATCGTTATTATGGTTTAAACCATTTTGGCTGGTGGACGGAGCTGACGGACCGTCAGGGGAATGATTTAATGCCGCGACTGAAGGAGCATGTCCAGAAGTTTGGGTATGCTGCGGCTGCTGAAGAAGGCAACCCACTGTTGGATGAGGCCAGCTGGATGGATACTTTCCAAAAAGCCAAAGATGTGTATGCTGTCGATCCTGATACCATGCCCAATACTTATTTGAAATATTATCTGTATCCCGATTATGTAGTCGCCCATGCTGATCCAAATCGGACGAGAGCTAACGAAGTAATGGACAATCGCGAGAAAAATGTTTTTGTCGAATGTCAGCGGGTAGCTCATGAACAAACAGCGGTAGGGACATCCATTGAAGCAGGAGAGCACGCAGAGTTTATCGTTCAGCTTGCGGGGGCATTGGCTTACAATACGTATGAAAGAATGCTGCTGATTGTTGAGAACAAGGGCGCGATTGCAAATATGGCTCAGGATACGATGGTAGAGGTCCCATGTATTGTCAGCAAGCGAGGCTATGAACCGTTGTGTATGGGGGAAATTCCTGACTTCCAAAAAGGCTTGATGACTCAGCAGGTTTCAGTTGAGAAGCTGGTGGTTCAGGCCTATTTAGAACAATCCTACCAAAAACTATGGCAGGCCTTGACTTTATCAAAAACAGTTCCCAGTGCTAAGGTAGCGAAAGCAATTTTGGATGAATTGATTGAAGCTAACCAAGACTGGTGGCCTGAATTGAAATAGCTAATAAACGAATGTCTGGTTACTGTTCAGGCATTCGTTTTTTGCCTTCCATCTGCGGAAACAGCTTGCTTCTCCAAACGCTCTTCTTATACAATAGAAGAAAACGGGTGAGGGGAAAACGATGCGCTTTGCGGATATTATCAATCAAAATTATACTGACTTAAATGAAACAGATTTAGCCATGAGCAATTATATTGTGGATCATCCCAAAGAGGTGCCCAACATGAGTACTCAGGAGTTTGCTAAAGCTTGTTTATCCTCCAAGTCGTCAGTTATTCGTTTTGCCCAAAAATTAGGATTTACCGGGTTTGGTGAATTACGAAACTTTTTAAAATGGCAGGATCACGAAGATACACTAGAGCAGCATTTGGATTTTCGCAAGCAGATTATTAAAGATACAAAAAAGACCATGGAGTATATTGAAGCAGCTGAATGGGAAGAGATTTATCAAAAAATCAAACTTAGTCATAATATTTACATTCTTTCAACTGGAGTAACTCAGCAAAGTCAGGCTGCTGAGCTGCAGCGATTATTTTTACTCATTGGCAAGCCGGCCCAAATGATTCCGGCCTCGGCTCAGTCAAATGAATTTCGACGAATTATTGAACGTCTGACTGATGAGGACATCATTTTTGTTTTATCGCTGTCAGGTGAGAATACACATTTGGAAAATGTATTAAATACGTTGTCGATTCGCAACTCGGTAATTGTATCGGTGACTAGTTTACAGAACAACTGGTTGTCGGGTCGGTCGGACTATAATTTGTATGCTTCCACCAGCCGCAGTCCGTTGCCAAAAGATTGGTGGCTGCAGACAGCCTCGTCTTTTTTCATTTTGATAGAGGCTTTTGCCTTTGGCTATATGGATTATGTACGTAAAAATAAATAGGTTGAAAAACTACTCAAACGATTGGGGACACATTGGGTGATCGAACGTGATTACACCGAAGTCCTCCCTTAATCGTTTGGGTATTTTTTTGTAAAGAACAACTCTATTCTGCTCAATTCTTCTACCTTAACCTTCAGAATTTTTAGCTAAAAGGTAAGCTGCTTTTCGTTCCAGCAAAGGGTTTTATGCAATGCGCGTTTAGTTGTCCATTTATCCCCAATAAAACTCAGAACTGGCTTGTATAAAGAGGATATAAAGAAATTTCAGCAAGCTTAACACTGTCTTTATAGCTTTTTGGCTAAGATAAAGAGGTGAAGGACAAGGTCCCGCTAGTTTGCGGCAGCAGTGGCTGTCGATATGGAGGAAAAGACAATGAATGTACTACTTGGAATAATCGGCGGACTATTAATGGTCTACTTATTCTGGTTTTTGTTTAAGGGGGAAGAGCTATGAGCAGTCTAATTTATCAAGGCATCTTTTTCTTTTTTGTTTTGCTGGCGGCTGCTTTACCTTTAGGCTGGTATATCAAGGAAGTAATGCAAGGGAAAATCCCGCGTTATGTACGGTTTTTACAGCCTTTGGAGCGGCTTTTTTATAAGGTTATTGGACCTGTTAGTAAAAAGGAAATGCGTGGGAAAACTTATTTTGTTCATGTACTACTATTGAGTTTCTCTTCGCTAGTGGTTCTGATGGTACTGCTGACGACCCAGCAGTGGCTGCCGGGAGGCGAGAAGGTTGCTAATTTGCCGATTGATCTGGCTTTGAATACTGCAGTTAGTTTCGTGACCAATACAAACTGGCAGGCTTATGCCGGAGAAACAACACTGTCGCATTTTTCGCAGATTTTTGGTTTGACGGTTCAGAATTTTATTTCTGCCGGCATTGGACTTTCAGTAGCTTGCGCGTTGATACGAGGAATTAGTCAGAGACAAAAGCGCATGCTCGGTAATTTTTGGCAGGATTTGACTCGTAGTTTAGTTTATATCTTGCTGCCACTGGCCTTTGTGCTGGCAATTGTGTTGATTTCACAAGGGAGTGTACAGACGTTTAGCAATGGGACAGCTTACCAAGGAGTGGAAGGGAAATCCCTGTGGTTGCATTTAGGGCCAGTAGCCAGTCAAGTTGCGATTAAGCAGCTGGGAACCAACGGCGGCGGCTTTTTTGGAGCAAATGCAGCACATCCGTTTGAAAACCCGACTATTTTAGCGAATTTCTTTGAGAATTTGGCGATTTTATTGATTCCAGCGGCATTAATTTTTGCCTTTGGTTTCTGGGTAAAGGATTTGAAGCAAGGACGAACGATTTTGATTACATCTTTAGTTTTTGTTTCGTTAGCTTTTGTAGGAGTGGTGGTCAACGAATATTACGGCCCGCAGCTGGCCAATGCATTAGGAACCATGAACATGGAAGGTAAGGAAGTTCGATTTGGAATTGGCTGGTCCAGCTTGTGGGCAGTTAGCACGACAGCCGCTTCCAACGGGTCAGTTAATGCCATGCTGGACAGCTTCACGCCCTTAGGTGGAGCAATTCCGCTATTTCTGATGCAGCTAGGAGAAATAATCTTCGGGGGTGTCGGCAGCGGATTATACGGAATGATGGCCTTCTTGCTGCTAGCCGTATTTATCGCTGGTTTGCTAGTGGGGCGTACGCCAGAATATTTAGGCAAAAAAATTGAAGCTTTTGATATTAAGATGGCCAGTGTGGTTATTTTAACACCGTTGCTATTGACGTTATTCGGAGCGATGGCGTTAGTACTTCATCCAGACGTTATGACCTGGTTGACCAATAGTGGTCCTCACGCTTTTAGTGAATTACTGTATGGGGCAACTTCTTTAGCCAACAACAATGGGAGTGCTTTTGCTGGATTAGCAGCAGATACGCCATTTATAAATGTGTTAGGCAGCTTGTTAATGACGCTTTCACGTTATTTGCCGATATTGGTCATTTTATTATTGGCTGAAAATATGGGCATGAAGAAAAAATCGGCGTTAAACGAAGGAACCTTGTCAACCAGCAGTCCAACCTTTGTGACCATGTTGATTATTGTGATCTTCGTGGTGGGAGCTTTAAGCTTTCTTCCCGCAATGGCTTTGGGACCAATTGCTGAATACTTTAGGATATAAACGGAGTGAAAATGATGAAAAAAATCTATCAATGGGCGATCGGGCAGGCCTTTAAAAAGCTTGACCCTCGCCAACAAATAAAAAATCCGGTCATGTTTGTCGTTTATGTTGGTGCCCTGCTGACCACCGGGCTGTGCTTTACCGATACTGGTGTTCCTCTATGGTTCAGTATATCCATTACCATTTTCCTTTGGCTGACCTTGCTTTTTGCCAATTTCGCTGAAGCAGTTGCGGAAGGACGAGGCAAAGCTCAGGCTGACAGCTTGAAGCAGGCAAAAAAAGAAGTAATGACGTACAAAATTGATTCTTTAGCAGCGATCGAGGCGGAAGAATTTACAGAGATACGTTCGTCAGACTTGAAAAAAGGTGATTTAGTTTACGTTCAATCCGGCGAACAAATCCCGGCGGATGGGGACGTTGTTGAAGGTGCAGCTTCAGTGGACGAAAGCGCGATTACCGGTGAATCGGCTCCGGTGATTCGGGAATCTGGTGGTGACCGCAGTGCAGTTACTGGAGGAACAACGGTCGTTTCTGACTATCTAGTGATTCGAGTAACTTCCGAAAATGGCCAATCCTTCTTAGATAAGATGATTGCCATGGTAGAAGGAACCCAACGAAAAAAAACACCAAATGAGATTGGTCTGCAAATCTTTTTGATCACTTTAACGATTATTTTTTTAAGCGTAGCGATTACTTTAGTGCCTTTTACCGATTTCAGCAGTCAGCTTTCCGGTCAAGGTGAAGTGATTTCCAGTGTTATTGTGATTGCCTTATTGATTTGTTTGGCACCGACTACTATTGGAGCGTTGATTTCTTCTATCGGGATTGCCGGGATGAGTCGTTTGACTAAGGAAAATGTGATTGCGATGAGTGGTCGGGCAATTGAAGCAGCGGGAGACGTGGATGTCCTGCTGTTGGATAAAACGGGGACAATTACGTTGGGGAATCGTCGGGCTAGTGAATTTTTACCGGTTCCGGGTGTCACTGAAGAACAATTAGCCGATGCTGCTCAGCTTTCTTCTCTGGCTGATGAAACGGCAGAAGGGCGCAGCATTGTCATTCTGGCTAAGGAAGCTTTTAATATTCGTCAAAGAGAATTTCAGAAATTGGAAGTACGCTTCATTGATTTCAGTGCCAAAACTCGGATGAGCGGGATTGATTATCGCGGCGATGAAATTCGTAAAGGTGCTGCTGATACCATGAAAAAATACGTGGAGGAAAAAGGCAATCGTTACCCGGAGGCTTGTGATGAGATCGTGGATAATATAGCCAGAGCTGGTGGAACACCCTTGGTAGTAGTGAAGAACAACCAAGTTCTGGGTGTCGTTTATTTGAAAGATGTAGTCAAAAATGGCGTAAAGGACAAATTCGCTGACATGCGAAAGATGGGTATTAAAACCATTATGATTACTGGGGACAACCCATTGACTGCAGCAGCGATTGCAGCTGAAGCAGGCGTGGATGATTTCCTAGCCGAAGCCACTCCGGAAAATAAAATGAACTTGATCCGTGACTATCAGGACAAAGGACATTTGGTCGCCATGACTGGTGATGGAACAAATGATGCGCCAGCCTTGGCTCAGGCGGATGTGGCGATGGCGATGAATACCGGTACTCAAGCAGCCAAAGAAGCAGGGAATATGATTGACTTGGATTCCAGTCCCACGAAACTACTGGCTGTAGTTCAAATTGGTAAGCAGCTGTTGATGACTCGTGGAGCATTGACCACCTTTAGTATCTCTAACGATATTGCTAAATATTTTGCGGTAATTCCCGTGTTGTTTTATGGAATCTATCCCGAATTGAATCAATTGAATTTGATGCATTTAGGGAGTCCATTAACTGCGATCCTTTCAGCAGTCATCTATAATGCCTTGATTATTGTGGCGTTAATTCCTTTGGCCTTGAAGGGAGTCCGCTATCAGGAGAAACCGGCTAGTCAGATTCTGCGGAATAATTTGCTGGTGTATGGCTTAGGAGGAATTTTGGCTCCCTTCGTATTTATTAAATTGATTGACTTGATCCTGTCAGCAATCATTCTTTAGGAGGAAAAGGAAATGAAGAAACTTGGTGCAAGCCTGCGATTTTTATTATTCAGTCTGCTGATTTTTGGAGGACTGTATACTTTACTAGTTACTGGAGTTGGGCAATTGCTGTTTCCTAACCAAGCTAATGGAAGTGTTCTGGAGAAGAATGGGAAAATTGTCGGTTCGGAATTAATTGCTCAAACCTTTGAAGGGGCTGGCTATTTTACAGGTCGAAGTCCAGAGGTCAGTCAGCTTTCGCCAGTTTCTGAAAAGCAAAAAGAACTGCTGGCGGCTCGGACAAATGAAGCACAGAAAGCTAATTCTGCTGTTGATGTACCCAATGATTTAGTGACTGCTTCCGGCAGCGGTGTGGACCCTCACATTAGTTTTGAGGCGGCTGAATTTCAAATTCCCCGTATTGCCAGTGAGCGAAAACTAAGTGAAGCGGCAATTCATGATATAATCGAGAAAAACAGCCAAAAAGATTGGTTTTCTGATCGGAAATTCGTCAATGTTCTTGCCTTGAATTTGGCCTTGGACGATCAGTAGGGAAAGGAGCACCGGCCCAAATGGCGGTCACTAAAATTTCAGAAACACAGAAGCCCTTTTCTCATCGAGGAAAACTGCGGGTCTTCTTCGGCTTTGCGGCTGGCGTGGGTAAAACGTATGCAATGCTGGCGGAAGCTCATGAGCTGTTAGCGCTAGGTAAAGATGTGGTGGTTGGGTATGTTGAACCGCATGATCGACCAGAAACAAATCAACTTTTGGATGGCTTGCCGCAGGTTCCGTTAAAAGCGGTGACTTATAAGCAGCTGACTTTATATGAGCCAGACATTGACCGAATCATTGAACGCCAGCCGGATCTAGTCGTTATTGATGAATTGGCTCACAGCAACGCTGCAGGCTCGCGAAATCGCAAACGATATCAGGACATAGATGAGCTGCTGAATGCTGGTATCAGTGTCATGACTACAGTGAATGTTCAGCATATCGAAAGCCTAAATGATATTGTAGAAGAGGTAACCGGGATCGAGGTTAAAGAAACGGTTTCGGATACCTTTTTCCAACAAGCCTCGTTGAAGGTGATTGATGTCGAGCCGGATGAGCTGATTGAACGGCTGGAGCAGGGGAAAATTTATTCCAACGAAAACGCCAAACGTGCTTTGCAAAATTTCTTCATACCGCAAAAGCTGGAGCAGTTAAGAGGATTAGCGATTCAACGGGCTTCTGATCATATTAATCGAGTAGGTGGTAAAAACACCGGCGTACAAGTAAAGCTTTTAACGATTATTCATGAAACTATGCCGAAAATGGCTGAAAAGTGTATCCGCTGGTCTTCTCGTTTGGCTCAGGGCTTAGGTGCTGAATGGGTGGTGATCCAGATACGCTCCTCAGACACGACGTCAACCGGAGTTCCTTTAGCAGAAAAGCTGGGTGCCCAAGTGATTAGCATTGAAGAAGATGACAGCTTCGAAACGATTGTTGAGTACGCCAAGATGATTGGTGTAACGGATATCATAATGGGTAAAAACTTAAGCCGCCGTTGGTATCACTCGCTTTTTTCAGAGGAATTTGAAGATCGGCTGCTGCGCCGCTTGAGTGCTACTGAGGTTCATTTGATTCCCTATAAGGAAACTCAAACCTCGATTTTTGCCTATCCTAAGAAAGTGATTGAGGGAGGCGCCAAAGATTTTGGGATTGCTTTAAGCGGAGTCTTGGCCGCAACAGTAGTCACCGAGCTGATGCAGTATTTGCATGTAGGGGATCAAAACTTGATGCTGCTCTATATTTTCTTTGTTTTACTGGTTGCTCGACTGACTTCCGGATACTTTTGGAGTGCTCTTTCTTCTATTTTAAGTGTGCTTTCTTTCAACTGGTTTTTCGTGGAGCCGCTATACTCATTAACAGTGTACAAGCAGGGGTATCCGATTACCTTGGTAATTATGCTGATTGTGGCCTTAATGATAAGCAATTTGATGGTTCGATTAAAAGCTCAAGCGGTTCGCTCTAAGGAAAAAGAGCACCAGATGGAAATTTTATATGAATTAAATAAGCAGTATGTGTTGGCTGAAAATTCTCAGCAAATCTTTGAGATTACGACGACTTATTTATCTCGTCTGCTCAATCGTGAGGTTATTTTTTATAATCCATCAGGTGAGAAGAAAAGTGTCAGTGTCCCGGACAACAAAAGTTCAAAATTAGGTGGTGCAGAAGAAGCCGCTGTGGCTTTCTGGTCTGCGAAAAATCAGAAGGAGGCGGGCAATGGAACCGATACTTTAGTGGGTTCAAAAGGCTTCTATTTACCCATCCTTTCTGGTGGACAAAGTTTAGGGGTGCTGGGGATTCAACGTAACCGCAATCAAGTTTTAGAAAATAGTCAGCTCAACTATCTACGGTTAGTCCTAACCCAAATTGCCGTGGTTTTGGAGCAAGCTAATTTAAAGAGTGAAAAAGAAAAGATTGAAATCGAGAATGAACGGGAAAAAGTTCGCAGCAATCTGTTGCGGGCCGTTTCCCATGATTTACGAACACCGCTAACCGCGATTTCTGGTTTGGCAGAAACCATGGAGAAGAATCCTGAAATCAAGATAGAAACGCGGGAAAAACTATTAGCCGATATCCAAGAAGAATCCCAATGGTTGATTCGAATGGTGGAGAATCTATTGTCGATTACCCGAATTAATATGGATACTATGAAGGTAGATAAAACGGAGGAATCCCTCGAGGAAATCGTGGAGGCGGTCTACAAGCATATTAAAAAAGTTTATCCGCAGCGGGAGATTCAGGTCACGCTGCCAGAAGAATTTATTTTGTTGAGGGTTGATCCGATTTTGATCGAGCAAGCGCTGTTTAATCTAATTGAGAATGCTCTGCGTCATGGGAATGGTGAGACACCTGTTCAGCTGACTGCCTATCAGCAGGATCAACGGACGACATTTGAAATCGAAAATGCCGGAGAAATTCCGCTAGCTCAATTTCAACGAATCCAAAATAATCTGACAAGTGACCAGGAAGTTCCAGTAGATTCCAAAAATGGTCTAGGAATTGGCTTAAGTATTGTAAAAACCATCGTTCATGCGCATGGAGGACAATTAGAAATTGAAACAAAACCAGGACGAACCATTTTTCGTCTCGTGTTAAGGAGGGAAGTCAATGGTCAGAAAGCTGCTGTTAATTGAGGATGATCCCAACATTACCGACTTTATGGAGGTGGTGCTGGAAAAGGAGCGCTACCAGCTGGTAATCGCAGGTAACGGGATGGAAGCGTTAATGCTGCTGCAGGAGGAGAGCTTTGATTTGCTGCTGCTAGATTTGGGATTGCCAGACATTGACGGTGTTGAGCTGTTGAAAATTATCCGTAAACGGATGGAACTGCCAATCATTATTATTTCAGCTCGTAATAGCGAAATCGACAAGGTGAAGGCGTTGGATTTGGGAGCGGATGACTATGTGACGAAGCCTTTTAGCACCAATGAATTGTTAGCCCGTATCCGAACTGCTTTGCGTCATACCAGTCGCCCCTTGTTAGATTCCCAGGTTATTGAAAACAAGGAACTAAAAATTGATTTTGAACGGCAGCTTTTTTATAAAGCGAGTAAAGAAATTCATCTGACTAAAAATGAGTTTCGCATTCTGACGGTTCTTTTTCAAAACTTAGGTAAAGTGGTCACTTACGACACATTGATGACTACAGTGTGGGGACCTTATGCTGGCGATGCGCAAACCTTACGAGTAAATATGTCTAATCTTCGAAAAAAAATTGAGGAGAATACGTTGGAGCCGGAATATTTGATTACTGAAATAGGGGTAGGCTACCGACTAAGGGATTACCGCATGGAATAACTTACGATAAGAGAGCTGGCATATTATTCTGATTGCCAGCTCTTTTTACTTTATAATATAAGAAAGCGGTTTATTCTTTTGTGAGGAGAGGGATACGATGGAAGAAACAAAACATTTGTCGGATAAGAAAAAAAGGCCGACTGAGGAACAAATTCAAATGTTTATCGGTAAATTAGCTCTTCATCAGCTGGAGCAATTCGAAGACGCACTGCAAAAACGTTATGATTTGCAGCGGGAATTACGTTTTCCTTTTGGAAGGCAGGAGGGCTGGGGCTATCGTTATGCCCACAAGAAGTCGTTGCTCTGTTACCTTTTTTTTGAAGAGGGTGGGATTGCCTGCACGTTATCCATTAATGACAAAGGTGCATCTAAGGTTGAAGCAATTCTTGCTCAACTGCAGCCGCAGATGCAAAGGCTCTGGAAGGAGCGCTATCCCTGTGGCGAGCAAGGGGGATGGCTGCATCCGAAAATTAGAACAGAGCAAGATTTGACTGACATTCTCTCCTTGATTGCAATCAAGGTTTCACCTAAGAAAAGCTGAGGATAAATCAGCTTTTTTTCTTTGAATAAAATAATTGATTGTTTTAAGTAAAATGTCTAGCAATTTTTGTTAAAAAGAATTTTATAAAAATGCGCAACAAAAAAACTAATTTTCTGTTGGTAAAATCTTGAATTTAAGCTTTAAAAACTTCTGAAAAAGATTATAATATATATAGTTCTACTTTTTTTGTGTGAAAACTTGTATGTTTTTTTGAGAAGTAGAGCTATTTATAGGGATTTTTTTGTTAAAGTGTCATAAAAAAAGGGGGAAGTTGTTTATGGTAGGAAGTGCAAGAGCCTATTTAAGAAAGGATCAGCGCCTAGGGAATTACCACGCTAATCAAAGAGAAAATCAGATACAAGAAGCGGGTGAAAACCTGATAAAGGAAGACAGGGCTGCAATCGAAACGACGGATGATTGTCATATAACGTATCGTAACTGGTGCAAACGGGTAGCATCGGAGCAGTTTATGCCATTTTGTTTATCATTTAGGAGTTATCAATATAAATTGGAAAAGTATCTCTATCCAGCAATTGGTGAGGTCCCTCTACAAATGCTGGATCGCTTCATGCTAGTTAATTTAATGATGGATTGGAAGCAAAAAGAAGTAGATGCTTACACCATTGAAGAATTGAAGTCTTTACTCAGCAAGACCTTAGATTATGCTGTTCAGCTAGACATTCTTTCAGAGAATCCTTATGAACAGATCGTGAAAAAAAGGACCAGAGTAAGAATCGAAGCGCTCTCCTTGTCGGAACAAGCGGACTTAGATCAATTCATTGAAAGAAAAAACAGTCTGCCAGGACAAGCTGCAATTATCGCCTTATATATGGGATTACGAGCTGAAGAGATCGCTGCATTGAAATGGGAGGATATCGATTGCGAGCAAAATCTTTTATATGTTAAGGCAGGTGCAGCAGAAGATAGGAGATCAACCGGTGCGCAACGGATTATTCCCATACCGGATAAAATTGTTCCACTTTTTTTGCGTCTGAAAGAATCTGCGGAAACAAGTCACTACGTTTTTTCACAATTCAATCAATCAAGGCAGCCGCAATGGCTTACTGAATATTTTCATGGGAATGAAGAGAAAGTTAAGTTGGCCCCCATTCATTTTCGCCGACTGCGTTATACTTTTGCTAAGTGCTTGTTGGAAGAGATCGGCGATCTTACGGTCGTTAGTGCTTTAATGGGAGAGCCGGAAACGTCGATAAAAGTAGACAATGATCTCCGTGAAGTAGTTCAACAACCAGTAGTCATTCAAACAGTTGATCAACCAATCCGAGCATAAGTAAAATACTTTTGATACGATAATAAGAGAACGCTTGCTAAAGATCCCCTTAGGCTTTTTACCTAAGAGGATCGTCCTTTTTTAGGAATGTTTGGCTAAAAACTTTTTCAGCTGGCCTTCATTCATCATATGAATCGTCTGGAAATCACCCTTATAATAGATGGCCCAGTTGTTAAACATGCCGGGCAGATTTTTGGCTGTTTCTAGACTATCGACTGCAATGGTATTCAATGGAATCTCGTTAGCAGTACAATAGTTTTCAACTTCTTTTAAACCATTAGGGATGAAAGGACATTGCAGACCATAAAAAATAGTCAGCTCCTGATCATCAATCTGCTGCTTTCGAGCATTTTCGGCAAATTGCGGCAGAGTGTTATCAAAGGAAAGAGCCAGCAGTTCATAATCTCCCACTAGCGTATCCACAACCTCAAACCCGTGAAAGGTCAGAAATTTCTTATCACTAAGAAAGGGACTCTTCTTTTTCGAGCTGACAACACAAACGCCTGATTTGTCCTGTGCTTTCGCATCAGCGATACAATAGTCCAGCAAGGCTTTCCCATGACCGTGTCCCTTGAATTTCCCTGAAACCCATAAGCAATAAATATACAAATAGTTTTCTCCCACTACTGGGACCCAAGCCGTTTCCAGAGGTGAATACTCAATAAAGACTTTGCCGTTTTCGTTAAGCTTGCGAAAGATGTGTCCCTCTTGAATTCGATCGTTCAGCCAAGCCTTTTTAGTATCCACACCGGCTTGATGCTTCATGCCGGCAATCGCACAGCAAAGATGTTCTTGGGCGATATTCTCTTGGGTTAAATTAACATATGGGCTCATGAACTCACCATCCATTTTTCTCTTATTTTATCACAGTTGCTAAGAAGATAGTCTAGAAAAAATAAGGCAGCTCAAGAGCGGATAAATTGTTATACATTCAATTGCAAAAATTTATACAGCTTTTTTCTAAGGTAAAAGTGAGAATTCGCCTTAAAAATCAAAAGAAACGAATCCCTACCTTTAGAAATAGGTAAGGTTCCGTTTCTTTGTTTCTGAAATGCTAAACGAATTGTTGTATTGAATGAAGCCTATTTCCGACGATTGATCGTTTTAATTTAGCGCTTCTTTTAGTTGGATTTTACTGGTGGCTGTAGCATCTTTCACTTCTTCTTTAACTGATTTAACCGTATCGACCACTTCTGATTTAACGTCTTGCTGCTCTTCCTTCAGCTCCTGTTTTAAAGCGACCATTTCCTTTTTTGCTTCGGCCTTCCAAATCGGTTGAAAAACATAACGATTAACTGCGACTAGACCTAAAGAAGCAACGACCAAGACTAAAATTGTTTTATCCAATAGATTTTTTTTCATAAAAAAACCTCCTCTTTTTTCATTTATTTATCCGAATGTTTTCTACTTCTCTATCATAGGAGAGATGGAGCCGGAAGACGTCAACCTTAAGTCCTATTTTTGACTCGGAAAAAAGGCTTGATTCACCACTTATACCGAAATATAACCGCTTGTGCTAAAAGGCATTTTTCGCAGCAAGTTTTTTGGTAAACTATGAATGTAGAGAGGTGATGGAAGTGGAACTATTCAAGGTTCATTTGTTGGTTTCAGAAAAATATCAGGATTCAGAGGTAGAAGTCAAAACCTATGATCTTGAATTTGGTAAGAAAATGATCGAGCATGTGAATGAGTTTTCTGGTAAACCAGCAGTACTCTCCTTAAAAACAATTGATGGGTATCAGTTGATTCGGCAGGATGAGATTATTTATGTGGAAGTATTTGGCAAGGAAGTAAATATTCACTTAAATGGGGAGCAAGTGGTTGTGCGGCAAGCCTTAACTAGCCTGGAGAAACTGCTGGACAGCAAGAAATTTGTGCGGGTAGCTAAATCAACCATCATAAACCTAAACAAGCTGCAGCGGTTGGAGGTAGCCTTTTCCGGTAATTATTATGGTTTTTTACAAGACGACTGTCAGGTCGTAATCTCCAGACGCTATTTCCAACAATTAAAAAATAAACTAACCCTTTAGGAGGAAGCAACATGAAAATACTTAAATCAGCAATAATCGGCTTGATGACAGGCAGTTTAATTTTGATGGTTTCGGGACTATTTTTTGTCGATGCCAAGGTTCGAGGGATGGTGATTGGCTGCTTACTAATGACAACGCTGATTGGCGCATTATCGCGAGTGTATGACAGTAATCTCCCGCTGCTTCCTGCTGCGGCAATTCATTTATTTGGCAGTTATGTTCTATTTTTTAGTACAGCTTACTTAGTGGACTTGTTTCCATTCAAATTAGGACCGATAATTTCTGGCAGCTTCATTTTTGCCGCAATTTTCTTTTCTATCTGGACCGTTTATTACTTTGTAGAAAAAAAGAAGATCGAAAAGATGAATGAACAGTTAAAATAGCGAATTGGGACCTTGGAATTTTTCCAGGGCCTTTTTTAATTTTACGGATTTTTTCTTAAAAGGTTTGATATAATTAATTGAAACGAGGGTTCTTTTACGGTTCGATTATAATCGATAGAAAGAAATATCAAGAAAGCAGTTAAGTAGTTAAATAGATTGGAGAGCAAAAATGAAAAAAATGGTGTTTGTTGCAACATGTCTGCTTTTCACCACGTTCCTGTCAGCCTGCGGAGGTAATGACACTGGAAAAACAACAGAGTCAACAGGTCCTATTTACGTGGATCAGGATTTTTTGGATTCTTTAGGTAAAGGACTTGAAGAACGATGGAGCTATGCGGAAGATAATGATGATGGGGAAAAAGAAGGACTGCAAAAGGCGACAAATTATGAATTGACTATCCTTGATCGCTATACAAGCGGACAATTTAAGGATACAAAGCTTCAAGAAAAAGCAATTGCTTACATCAATGAACTGAAAAATGGACTTGAAGTGACAGAAACGTTTGGGTCTGACTCTTTTTATCAGAAGTGGGAGAAGCATTATTCTACTCGTACGAAAATGCTGGTGGATTTTTCAGAGAACTATACGATTCCTATTTCTAAAAAGTATGAGGCTACCCTAAAAGAATTAACAGCCCATGGCACAGAAGTTGCTCAAAAAGAAAAGATTGAGGAAGAGATTCAAACGTTGCTTCAAAATGCTGGATTTGCAGAGGAGGGTGTGGATAGCGGAATCATCTATCGCAACTATACTGCAACGGTTGAAAACACTACGGGTGTCAATGTGAGCAGTCTGACTGCCACAGTTAATCTATTGGACAGTGAAGGTGTAGTCATAGATACTACCTATTTGAGTGCCAACAACTGGCGCCCGGGTCAAAAATATAAATTTGAATTTATGACAGATAAGGAATTTCAAAGTATCGATGTTGCTATTTCTTATTACCAGACGGAAGACTAAAGCAAAAAATTACTACTCTTTGACTAAAAAAAGGGTAGTAATTTTTTTGTAGTGAGAGTCAGTAGTTTAGAAATGACATAGCAACTTTGTATAACTATTGGTAAAATAAAAGGAAAGAACCGGGAGCATTATTATCAATCAAAAGGAGCACACCTTTGAAAGAAGTCGAGACCGGGTAGATTTCCACTTAGCGGTCATGGAAGAATCAACCTTAGACAAACCGGATAATCCTCATGATCCTAATGCAGTGGCAGTTTTCTTTGAAGACCACAAATTAGGTTATGTTCCCAGTGGTAAAAATGATCTGCTGAACCAAATGCTTTATTTTGGTTCTGAGGATATTTTTGAAGCGAGAATTCAATATGCAAATATGGAAAGTCACCCAGAACGGCAGTTTCGAGTAGTTGTTAAGCTGAAGGATGGTCGTAAGTAAAAGGAGGAAACTAGTTGTTAATGAATTCAAATTATAAAGTAGCTTTTTTTGATGTGGATGGAACGTTGGCTGATAATGAACTGCCTAGGGAGCTGGGGATTTATGGACGAATTCCTGAGTCAGCTAAACGAGCTTTAAGCAAATTGAAGGAGGAAGGGATTGAACCGGTGATTGCTTCTGGACGTAATTACGAGAAGATCGCTGATTTTGCAGAACTGCTTGGGGTAGACAGTGTCATTTCTTCCAACGGAACTTATGTTACTTTTCAAGGGGAGCCGGTGGCTAATCATTATCTGTCCATTGAGTTAGTAAAGGAAATGGTGGAGCAGTTTCAGGCGAAGCAAACAGACTTCTTATTGGAAACACCTGAAGAAATTCTAGAATATTCTGCTGACGAACTATTGCCAGAAAATATTCTGCAATTTTTATGTCATTGCCCTAAAGAAGACTTGCCATCGCTAGATACAGAGAAGCTAATTGCTGAGAAGGTGGCCCCAACCGCCTTGAATATCCACTATAAGCATGTCTCGAAGGCGAGTGGAGTCGAAGAAATTTTGCAAAAAATGGGGATCAGCTCCGATCAGGCTTTGGCATTTGGAGATGAAGAAAATGATTTTGCCATGTTTGAAAAGGTAGGCTTTCCGATTGCGATGGGAAATGGCAATGATGAACTGAAAGCTAAGGCCAGCTATGTAACAGATACGGTTAAAAACCATGGTATTTGGAAGGCTTGCCTTGAGCTTGAATTGTTTGAAGAAGAATAAAAGCAAACACAGCATCGGCAAAACTGTACTGTAAATTCTTTTTTTTTGAAAAGCTGAAAGGTTTCTTGTGAAGTTATCGGCAAGATTAAATAAGCAAGTACGTTCTTAGTAGAAGTAAGTTGATGCAATCTGTTAATGCGATAGGAAATGAAAGACAAACAAGCTGATGAAACTTAAAATAGGGCATTCGACCAATGTTTGTTCTTATGGCTGCTGAACTGAAAAGGGCGCTTCATTCTGTTTAAAATCAGAATGAGGCGCTCTTTTTACATTCGGGAAAGCTTTTTGACTGAATTTCGTTGGATCAGTTCGGTGTTTAGCAGAATTTGCTTTTTCACTTTTGAGGCAGTCAGGCCATTTTCAATCATCGTGATGGCTTCCATAGCAATTTCCTTGATGGGAACGTGGATGGTGGTCAGCTCGGGTGTCGTCACACGACATTCAGGAATGTCATCAAATCCAACAATCGACAGATCCTCAGGTACTGAATAGCCTAGCGAATTCAACGTTTTCAGCACACTGATGGCAATGTAATCATCCTCGCAGAAAACAGCAGTCAGGTCAGCTATGAAAGCGTCGAATTTCTCCAAATTTTTATCAATCAGCTGCAGGTTCATGGCCGGTAGATAAAATTTAGGCAAACTTTCCGGATTGATGTCATAAAATTTTAGGGCATCCTTGAAGCCACGCCGTCGATCGTAAAAGTTATTGATTCGCGGCAGGCCTTTAATGTATCCAATACGCTCGTGTCCCATCTCCACTAGATGTCTAGTGGCAGCGTACACCCCCTGGTAATTGTTCATCGTAATGGTGTTGCAGTTTAAATTGTTGCATTGAGTATCCAAGATCACTAAATTTTCAAAGCGTTGATTGACAGGAGCTATATGAGCTGCTGTTAAATTCGTACCCAACAGAATGATGCCGTCGCTGAGATCATGAGACTCCAGCTCAGTTAATTTCTCTAATAAGTGATGCTTTGGCAAATTGTTTGTCGTCAAGACATGGTGATTTCGACTAGCCTCGGTAGCAATGTAGGAAAGCAGCTCCTTAAAAAAAGGCAATTGATCGTATTCTTCAGTAATGACATCTTTATTGGTACAGGCCACCAAACGAATCGACAGCTTGTCTTCCTCCACCTTCGTATGCTTTCGCATCGGGACATAATTATACTGTTGGGCAATTTTTAAAATGAATTCTCTCGTCTCTTCACTGACTCCGGGCTTACCGTTTAGGGCTAAGGAGGCGGCAGATTTTGAAACGTTTGCTAAACGTGCGACATCTTCTAATTTCATTTTCTTTTCTCCTATATAAATGAACTTAACTAAACAAAAGAGATTTAGTTTAGTCGGTGGTTAGGGCTATCTTTCTATTTTTAACTCATATTGATTAATTTGTCTACTTGTTTTACAAGAAAACGCCTTCTCTTTTCTTAGTTTACTAAACTAAGAAATAGAATTAGTTTTTTTTACTTGTTTTACCTTGTTGCGGTTGAGGACAGATGATAATCTACTGAAAAGAAAGCGTTTAAGAAAGTGAGGAGCTCCAATGGATCAAGTAAAAATTGGTTTTGCACCAACAAGAAGAAATTTATTTAGTGCGGATGCCGCAATTGACTATGCAAACTTAACTCGAGAAAAAATGAAAGAACTATCAGTAGATTATGTAGATATTTTAGATATGAATCAGGATGGGCTTTTATATGATGACGAGGGGGTTGAAAAAATTGTTGCTAAGTTTAAGGAAGCTGAGGTTGACGGATTATTTTTAGCCAATGTTAATTTTGGAACCGAATACGCCTGTGCTCGTTTAGCCAAAAAGTTAGATATCCCAGTTTTGTTATGGGGACCGAAGGACGAAACACCAGCAGAGGACGGCTCACGGCTGCGGGATACTCAATGCGGCTTGTTCGCGATTGGGAAAGTATTGCGGCGCTTCAAAGTTCCGTTTACTTATATGAAGAACTGTGACCTTGATGCGCCAGAATTTGAACGAGGCCTTCAGGACTTTATTAAAGTCTGTAATGTGGTGAAAACTTTTAAAGCTACCCGTATTTTACAAGTTGGACCGCGTCCTTTTGATTTTTGGACTGTAATTTGTAATGAAGGGGAATTATTGGAACGTTACAACATTTCTCTTTCACCTGTGCCAATTCAAGAGGTGGTTCAGGAAATCAACCGAATCAAAGCTGATGAATATGAAAAGGTACAGAAAACTATTGATTACTTTAAGCAACAGACGGAAGTACAAATTACGGAAGCTGAATTGGAAATGGTAGCAGCCTTGAAGGTCGCATTACAAAGCTTATGTGAACGTTATGGCTGCAATTCAGGAGTTATTCAGTGCTGGACCGCTTTGCAGGATGAAATCGGAATTTTGCCTTATGCTTCTTTGTCATTGTTACAGGAAGAAGGGATTCCATTCGTTTGCGAGACCGATGTGCACGGAGCCATATCAGAATTATTAGTCGAGGCTGCTTCCTTAGGAGAACATCGCGCAATTTTTGCAGATGTGAATTGCCGCCATCCAGAAAATGAGAACGGTGAGCTGCTGCAGCATTTAGGTGTATTCGCTTATTCCACTGCTGAAACCAAGCCAATTTTGCCGCCCAAGCATTTTGTTTTCGATTATCCTGGTTCGGTTGCCTTCCGAGCTATCAAGGATGAGTACACCCTTTGCCGGTTTGATGGCGACAATGGAGAATATTCGTTGTTAATGGGAACTGGTAAAGGGATTGACGGTCCTTACAATCAAGGAACGTATCTTTATTTAGAATTTGAAAATTTGAACCGCCTGGAATTCAAGTTAGTTTATGGACCCTACATTCATCATGTTGCTGCCGTTCGCAAGAATGTTGTACCGATCTTATATGAGGCATGTAAATATATAGGGGTTCAACCGGATTTTTATGACCCAATTGAAGAAGCTGTTCAAGCATATCTTAGAGGAGAGTAAATATGGAAAGTTTAAACTTGCAACAAAAAGCCTTAAGCATTCGCAAAGATGTCATGCAATTAGTTTACGATGCTAAAACGGGCCACACTGGTTCGGATTTATCTTGTACTGATCTGTTAGTAGCTCTCTACTATGAAGTGATGGCGATTGATCCAGCCAATCCTAATCAAACCGATCGTGATCAATACATTCAAAGTAAAGGACATGCAGCGGAAGTCTTGTGGGCCGTTTTAGCCGATCGAGGATTTATTGATCAAACTGAACTGGCCAGCTTTTCACAATTTGGCTCACGTTTAATCGGTCATCCTAATAATAAAGTAGCCGGAGTAGAAATGAACACCGGGTCACTAGGCCATGGCTTGCCAGTTTCAGTAGGAATTGCTTTGGCGGGAAAATTGGATCATAAAACATACCACACCTATACTTTGATGGGAGACGGCGAGTTAGCGGAGGGTTCCGTTTGGGAAGGGGCAATGGCCGCAGCTCACTACAAACTGGATAATTTAACAGCAATCATTGACCGTAACAACCTGCAAATTACTGGCGCGTCTGAAAATGTGATGGGGTTAGAACCATTGAATCAGAAATGGCAAGCTTTCGGCTGGGACGTTCATGAAATTGACGGCAATAATATGGCAGAAATCGTTGCTACCCTAAAGCAACCCAATCAACCAGGAAAACCGAAATTGGTGATTGCTCATACAGTCAAGGGGAAAGGCGTATCCTTTGCTGAAAATCAGGCAGCTTGGCATCATAAAGTTCCAACTGATCAGGAACTATCTAGTGCCTTGGAACAGTTAACAAAAGAGATGGAGGAATTAACTCATGACTAAGCAAAGCATAGCTAATCGGCAGGTAATGTGTGAGGTATTAATAAAGGAAGCCAAGGCGAATGGGGATATTTTAGTTTTGACCAGTGACTCTCGTGGCTCAGCCTCCCTAGCCGATTTTGCTAAGCAGCTGCCAGAGCAATTAATCGAAGTGGGCATTGCGGAACAAAATTTAGTTAGTATCTCAGCCGGGTTGGCTCATATGGGAAAACGGCCCTTTGCCGCTTCACCGGCTTGCTTCTTAAGTATGCGCAGTATTGAACAAATTAAAGTCGATGTTGCCTATTCTAATAAAAACGTCAAACTGATAGGTATCAGTGGCGGTGTCAGCTATGGTGCTTTAGGAATGAGTCATCATTCCCTACAGGATTTCGCTGTTACACGAGCGATTCCCAATCTGCAGGTGCTAGTGCCAGCAGATCGGCTTGAAACCAAGAAAATGTTTCAAGCCTTGGCTGCTTCCAACACTCCGGCTTATGTTCGTTTAGGCCGAAACCCGGTAGAGGATTGTTATAAAGAAGATTATGAGTTTGAAATCGGCAAAGCAGTCACTATGCAAGAAGGAAAGGATATAACCTTAATTGCAACTGGTGAAACGGTTCGTCAGGCGATGGATGCCGCGGAGCTGTTGATGGAGCAAAACATTTCTGCCAAAGTAGTAAACATTCATTCTCTGAAGCCGTTCGATAGTGAGGCAGTAAAGGCGGCAGCTCTTGCAACTAAACGTGTGATTTCAGTTGAGGAACACAGTATCTATGGTGGTTTAGGTGCAGCGGTGGCTGAGGCTTTATCGGAAGAAACGGGAATTCGACATAAAATTATTGGTTTTCCTGATGAAGCTTTATTAACTGGTACCAGTGAGGAGCTTTTCAAGCATTATGGCTTGGATGGTGCTTCCTTAGCTAAACAGGCTGCTGAGATGGTGAAATAAAATGAAGAACTATCGCTTAGTCATTGACCAAAGCACCTCTGGAACCAAGCTGCTGCTGTTTGAAAACGGTCAGCTTGCCAAGCGGTATGATAAAGCCCATCGGCAAATTTTTCCTCAGTCCGGTTGGGTGGAGCATGACCCATTGGAAATCTGGCACAATGTAGAATTATTGTTAAATCAAGCATTGGAAGAAAATCAGCTGCAGGCTAAGCAAGTCGCCTCCTTGTCCATTACCAATCAACGAGAAACCATCGTGGCTTGGGATCGAATAACTGGCAAACCGCTCTATAATGCGATCGTCTGGCAATGCAACCGCAGCCTGGCGATTTGTGAAGAACTAATTAACGAAGGGAAAAGTGATTTTGTTCAAGCCAAGACTGGTTTGACCATTGACTCTTACTTTTCTGGCACTAAGGTGAAATGGCTCTATGACGAAGTGCCCGCAATTGCTAAAAAATCAAGCAGCGGGGAATTGGCTATTGGAACTATTGACAGCTGGTTAGTATGGAATCTGACCCAGCAGCACGCTTTTGTCACAGAACCAAGCAATGCTTGCCGCACATTGTTGTACAATATTCATACCCATACTTGGGATAATGAATTGTTGGCACTATGCGGAGGAGCTGCAACAGATCTCCCTGCAATTAAGGATTCTTCTGAGATTGTTGGCCATTATCGAGGAATTCCTATTCAAGGGATTATGGCTGATTCACAGGCGGCATTGTACGGTCAAGGCTGCTTAAAGTCTGGTGAAGTGAAAGTAACCTTAGGAACAGGCTGCTCGATTATGATGCAGGTGGAAGAAAATGATAGCTATCAGGATCAACGGATTTTGACGACAATTGCGCAAAGGCAAGGAACTAAAACGCATTATGCCTTGGAAGGAATTATTCGTTCCTGTGCTGACTCGATTCGCTG
Organism: Enterococcus sp. AZ163; assembly: GCF_050498925.1. NCBI lineage: Bacteria > Bacillati > Bacillota > Bacilli > Lactobacillales > Enterococcaceae > Enterococcus > Enterococcus sp. AZ163. Next base: position 572,253 of record NZ_JBIPAO010000002.1, on the reverse strand, counting down.
GTTCGATGAGCAGGTAGCTAGTATGGCCGACAGCAGTACACTCTGCAACCAAGTCTTGACAGAAGAACGTCAAGCAGATGTGTATTTCTTACCGGGGTTGCAGGGATTAGGGGCCCCATTTTGGAATAATGAAGCAACGGGAGCTTTTATAGGTTTGAAACGGACTACTTCTAAGCTGGATATGCTAGGGGCGATTTTAGATAGTATTATTTTTCAGGTTAAAGCAGTGATCGATGTGCTGGAATTGGTTTCTGGTCATAAGATTTCAGTCATTAAGATTGATGGAGGAGTTACTCGAAACAGTGCGCTAGTTCAACAGTTAGCCAACTTACTGCAAAAAGAAATTATTGTGAACGATATTGAGGAATTGTCTGCACTAGGTGCGATGTTGTTAACTGGAGAAGTGCCAGAACAGCCCAATTTGGCTGGTCAGCAAGTAGTGCCGCAGGCCAGTGAAGACTTAAATGACAAATATCTACAATGGTACAAGTTAGTGAATGTAGTTTCAGCTCTGACTTAGGAAGTAGTTGAAAACAGATACGAAAAGGAGGAAATATTAATGGAAGCTTTAGAGGCAAAAGCCCGTACGATTATAACGACTGATGGTGAAGTAGATGATATGAATTCATTTCTGCGTTACCTGTTATACAGCAATGAAATTGACACGGAAGGGATTGTTTTAACTAGCTCGGTTTACCATTATGCTGGGGACCTAGAAAAAGGGATTGAACCTTTTCGCTGGACTGGTGAAAGCTGGATAAATGATTTTATTGATCAATATGAAAAGGTATACAGCAATCTGTGTATTCATGCCGAAGGTTATCAGGCACCTGATCGCCTGCGTGAAATATATCATATTGGCAATATCAGCTATAAAGGTGAGATGGAAAAAGAAACAGCAGGGTCGCAATTTATTGAAAACTATTTGTTAAAAGATCAGGATCCGCGCCTGTTGTATATTCAAACGTGGGGCGGGACTAACACTACAGCACGGGCATTAAAATCTCTGGAGGAAAAATACAGCAGGACCTCTGAATGGGCAGCACTCAAGCAAAGAATTGAAGAAAAGGTTGTTTTGTACATCATTTTGGATCAGGACGAAACCTACAGTGATTATATTGCGGAAAATTGGAAAATCAAAGTGATAAATGACCGTTTCAGCTTCTGGCATTTTGCGTATCTATGGAAAAAGGTCAACAGGAACCTGACCACTCGGCTATCTAGCGACTGGAACTATGATTTGAAAAACAAATATGGACCATTATTGGAAAAATATGCCTTGATGGGCGACGGGAATATCCTGGAAGGAGAGCTGCCGGAGGAGCAGCGAGGATCGGACAGCTACTTGGCTAACAATAGTGAATATCAAAGGTATGAGTTTATTTCTGAAGGGGATTCTCCCTCTTTCTTCTATCTATTAAACAATGGATTACGCAATGATGAAGATCCATCTTATGGTGGCTGGGGCGGACGTTTCAGTGAGAAAAATCCTTATCTTTTTACCAATGATGCGTTGGATTATAATCCTTATACGCAGCAATTTGAATCGGAATATACCTTGACTCGCTGGTTGGATGATATTCAAGATGACTTTAAGGCTCGGGCACAATGGTGCGTAGCCAAACGTTTTGAAGATGCTGCCCATTATCCGATCGTTCGTTTGGAAGGTTCTTTGAATCGTCAGGTAGAACCCGGCGAAAAAGTTAGGATCACTTGTGAAGCCCAAGATCCGAATCAGCGTTCGCTGTATTACCACTGGTGGTTTTATCAAGAAGCGTCCAGCTATACCCCGATGGATAGGCTAAAGCCCAGTTATGAAGATATTGAAGGCTTCGTGATTGGTCAGTCGGCTGAATCAGTTATACAATGTCATCCGATGATTAAGCTGGAGGGTGCCAATACGCCTCAGGTCACCTGCTATGTACCAGAAGATATTAAACCAGGCCAAACGCTGCATTTAATTCTGGAGGTAACCAATGATGGAGAACATAGTCTGAAGACCTATCGTCGAATTATTTTAACAGCAAAGGAAGGATAAAAGATAATGAATACGAAAATTTCACAAAAAATGTTTAAAATTGCTCTGCTTTCAATCTCTTTACTGCTTACCTCAACCGGCTCTATTGCCATTACCGTTTCGAAAATGCAGGAGACCTTTGCTGATCGCGGAGCTACTGCGGTGGAAGCTTTAGTTACTGCTTCAAATATCACAGTCATGATCTTTGTCCTGTTAAGTGCTTTTCTTGTTCGAGCGTTAGGAACCAAGAAAACCGTTTTGCTGGGATTGTTCTTAGCAGGGGTGGCAGGGGTAGTACCGATGTTTTCAACCAACTACACAATCGTTTATATTTCCCGTTTAGTATTAGGTGCTGGACTGGGAATGTTTAACTCACTGGCAGTCAGCTTGATTAATGAATTTTATGCGGGTGATGAACGAAATAAAATGTTGGGTTACCAAAGTGCAGTGCAAAGTATTGGGCAAACCATTACAACCTTCATTGCTGGAATCTTAGTTACCTACGATTGGCACTATGCATACGGAATCTATTTCTTAGCGATTGTTTCGTTCTTGTTGTTTTCTATTTACGTGCCGGATGTTGAAAATGATGATGCTGCAGAAACAAATGAGGCAGATAAACAAACAGTAAATCGTTTCGTGATTTTGTCTAGTATTGCTTTGTTCTTTTCCTTTGGATTTTTGATGGCGATTTTCTTGAAGGCCAGTACTTTAGTTCAAGAAGCAAATTTCTCTAATCCAGCTTTTCTAGGCACTGCCTTATCCTTATTCACACTGGTTGGTTTCTTGGGTAACTTCTTATATGGACACATTGTGAAGGTAACAAAACATCTAACGTTAGTCTTTAGTTATGCTATTATGGGAATAGGATTTCTAATTGTTTCATTTGCACCAAATATGGCGATTTTCACAGTTGGATTGTTAATCAGCGGATTAGGCAGCTCAGCCTTCTTACCCTACTCGTTTGGTACCATTATGGAAAAGGCACCGAAGAATTCAGCAAATTTAGCCGTTTCGATTGCTATGGTTGGAACCAATCTAGGGTCATGGATTTCACCCTATCTGCTATCCTTTGTAGGCAGTGTGTTTAACAATACTACCGCCCAATTTTCACTGCTATTTTCTGGAGGCAGCTTTCTAGCCTTTGCTGTATTGTATTTATTAATCAGTGGTACTTTCAAGAAGGAAAATCCGGCAGCTAAAACGGCGTAAAAACTTTAAGGATGGAGGGAATGCCTCAGTGGATTATTTAAGTATTGATGTAGGGGGGACCTACATCAAATATAGTTTAGTCAATCGAGCGGGCAATCTTTTGACCGTCAAAAAAATTGAAACACCGGCAACATTGGAACAGTTTCTGGCCGATCTGTTTCAGTTGATTGGTGATGTACGAGAGCAAATCAAGGGTATCGGTATCAGTTTGCCTGGGAAGATCGATATCAAAAATGGTGTCATCTATCACGGCGGTTCCTTGGAGTACATGCATGAAGTTGGTTTGAAAGCGCTTGTTGAGGAGGAGTTTGGTATTCCCTGTGCTCTTTCAAATGATGGAAAAGCCGCAGCTCTAGCTGAATTATGGTTAGGCAATTTGAATGAAATTGAGAATGGTGCGGCAGTAGTTTTAGGGACCGGGATCGGCGGTGGGTTGATTCTTAATGGGGAACTCTTTCAGGGCAGCCATTTCCAAGCGGGTGAGTTGAGTTTTTTGATTAATTATCAGCAGCTAGAAGATCCAGAAAATTTAGTTGGTTGGCATTCTTCTGCAGTACGATTTGTTACTGAAGCTTGCAAGCTGCTAGGATTGGAAAATTTAAATGACGGTCAAGCAGTCTTTGAAGCACTGGAGCAAGGTCAAAATGACGAGTTACAAAAAATGTTTACAGATTACTGTCAAATTATTGCGCGAATCCTACTCAATCTGCAAGCTACTTTAGATATATCTCGGGTAGTGATTGGCGGCGGCATTAGTGCTCAGAATCGTCTGATTAAAGAAATCAATCAACAATACCAGCTTGCTCGTGACAATCAGCCATTGTTGAAAAGCAGTTTTGAACCATTAGAAATCCTGCCTTGTCATTTTCGCAGTGAGGCCAATTTATTAGGGGCAATCTACCAATTATTTCTACAATTGGATAACGCCTAAGAAAGCTAGAAAGAGGATGAATCAATGACAACATTTCCCAAAAATTTCTTATGGGGCGGCGCAACAGCTGCCAATCAATTAGAAGGGGCGTACGATCGCGAAGGCAAAGGATTATCTGTTGCTGATGCAATGCCTGGCGGTAAAATTCGTATGCAGGTGTTAAGCAGTGAAGAATTTGACTGGACTTTAGACTCTGAAAAATATACGTATCCCAATCATCGTGGTATTGACCATTATGATCGTTATCAGGAAGACATTGCCTTATTTGCAGAAATGGGTTTTAAATGCTACCGTTTCTCAATTGCCTGGACGCGTATTTTTCCGAAGGGCGACGAGACGACACCAAATGAAGCAGGACTTAAGTTCTATGACAACTTGATTGATGAATGCTTGAAATACAATATTGAGCCAGTAGTAACAATTTCTCACTACGAAATGCCTTTACATTTAGCAAAGGAATACGGCGGCTGGAAAAATCGTCAGCTAATCGATTTTTACGAATGTTTTGCAAAAGTAGTGTTGGAAAGATATCAAGCGAAAGTGAAATACTGGATGACCTTCAATGAAATCAATTCAGCGTTTCATTTTCCAGCATTAAGCCAGGGGATGGTAAAAAGTACAGGTGGCGGAGAGTTTAAAAATATTGTTCAGGCTTGGCACAATCAATTTGTGGCCAGCAGCAAAGCAGTGAAAATCGGTCATGAATTAAATCCTGATTTACAAATTGGCTGCATGATTATTTATGCAACTACCTATAGTATTGATGCAAATCCTGCGAATCAATTAGCGACCATGGTTCAAAATCAAGAGTTCAACTTCTTCTGTACCGATGTTCAAGTACGGGGAGAATATCCTGCCTACACGAAACGTATGTTAGGGGAAAGAGGAATTGCTTGGGAAGACATTGAAATCACCAATGAAGATTTGGCGTTGCTGAAAGAACACACCGTTGATTATATCGGCTTTAGTTATTACATGTCTTCAGCTATCAATGAAACCAATCCTGACAGTGAAGAAGTTGGCGGCAATCTATTAGGAGGTGTTCGCAATCCATTCCTAGAAGCCAGTGAATGGGGTTGGCAAATTGACCCTGAAGGCCTGCGCATTGCCTTAAATGAATTGTATAACCGCTATCAAAAACCACTATTTATCGTAGAGAATGGCCTGGGCGCCATTGACCAAGTTACATCAGAAGGAACGATTGAAGACGATTATCGAATTGACTATCTACGTCGTCACATCGAAGCGATGGGCGAGGCAATTGCTGACGGAGTCGACTTGATGGGCTACACACCATGGGGATGTATTGACTTAGTCAGTGCATCGACAGGTGAAATGAGCAAACGTTACGGATTCATCTACGTTGATTTAGATGACGAAGGCAAGGGAACCTTGGATCGTTCGAAGAAGAAATCTTTTGATTGGTATAAAGAAGTAATTTCGACGAATGGAGAGAAATTGTAGAAGTTAGCTTGATAAAAAGGTGATCACATTTGTCGATAGACAGATTGGGTCACCTTTTTTTGAGGAAGTTTTTTAGGCAGGGAATTCTTAGCTATTGATTAGGTGAAGCATTTTTTGCTGTACCAATAAATCATCCTTACCTTAAGTTCTGCGACCTTTTATTAATGATAGGTTTCTATTTGAGAGAGAGTGCAAAATGATTTTGCTCTGTAGGTATCTGATTAAAAAAAATTAGATGCGCTGCGTTTTCGTATAGTTTTTATAAAAAAAGTAAAATGTTCAAGATTAGGGGAAGGATGGTTGTTGTATAAAATGGAAGTAAGTAGTTACATCTGTGATCTTGTCCGTTGCTTTTCATCCTAACTTTTTAGGGGTCATTTAATCTAATTGACATATCGTTTATACAAGTATATACTTTTGGTGTGAAGGAGGTTTTCTTATGATCATTAAAGACATAGAACTGAAAAAATGGGGGAACTCACAGGGGATAAGGATAGGTAAAGAAGAACTAGCTGAAATTGGTGAATTTGATACAAATGTAACCTTCAAAATGGTCGCTGGTGATGGCAAAATCACACTGATTCCGAAAAAAGAGTATCCAACAACTTTGGATGAACTTTTTGCGGATTATGATAGTACTCCTTTGGGTAGAGAAGATAAGTATGATTGGGATGATTCTCAAGGACGGGAGATACTTTAATGATGGCTGTTGATAAGCATTTTTCGGAATTACGGCAAGGGGATATTATTTTTTTGAATTTTAATCCAACCAAAGGCCATGAGCAAAAGGGATATAGACCGTGCATAGTATTGACAAAGCCTCTCCGTTACCTTAACTATATGTTTGGAGTTGCTCCAATAACGACTAAAGCCAAGCAATTTCCTTTGCATGTTTCTCTTACTCCAGAAATGCATGTACAAGGTGAGGTACTTCTAGAACAACATCGAATGCTGGATTTAGAGACAAGAAGCTTCAAGTTTGTTGAAAGAGCGCCAATAGATTTAGTAACAGAATGTACAATAAAGTTAAAGCTGATGTACTGAACTGTCAACGAGAAAAAAAGCCGTCAGAAATTATCCGACGGCTTTTTTACGGCTGTTGTTGTTTAAGTATAACCAATTGTAGACTGCGCCAATACTTCATCAATTGCTTCAGCTAAACGTTTCATTCCAATATCAATTTGTTCAGCTGGCATATTGGAATAATTTAGACGGAAGGTCCCAGGTACAATCTCATCACAATAGAAGGGTTCACCTGGTACAAAGGCGACGTTGTTTTGAATACAGCGATCAAAAAGCTCTTGGGTATCAGTAATACCGGGAACTTCAATCCAAATGAACATCCCTCCCTCAGGTTGACTATAGGTCACCGTTTCAGGAAAATACTTTTTAATCGCAGCCATCATCAGATCTTTGCGTTCTTTATACAGGGCAGTAATTTTTGAAACATGCTGGTCAATGTCATTGTTTTCAAAGAAAGCCGCTAAAATATACTGCGCCAAATTATCTGAATGTAAATCAACTGACTGCTTCATAATGGTAAATTTATTGATTAACTCAAGTGGTGCAACCACCCATCCCAAACGCAGGCCGGGAGCTAGTATTTTAGAAAAAGTACTCGTATAAATTACGTGGCCTGTTTTATCAAAGGAACGAATTGCCGGTAAAGGGGTTCCTTCAAAGCGCACAGCGCCATAAGGATTATCCTCCAAAACTAACACGTCATAGTCAACTGCCAATTGCGCCAGCTTTTTTCGGCGTTCTAAAGAAAGTGTTCGTCCAGTCGGATTTTGAAAAGTTGGAATAGTGTAAATCATTTTAGTATTTGGATTCGCTTTTAGAGCTTCCTCCAGCATATCCAGCTTCATCCCGTTTTCATCCATTTCCACACTTACTAAGTTCGCTTCATAGGATTTGAAAACATCTAAGGCACATAGATAAGTTGGTTGTTCTACGATAACAGTGTCGCCTTCGTTAATAAACATTTTACTGGTTAAATCCAGCACTTGTTGGGAGCCGGTGGAAATCATAATTTGTTCTTCATCAACTGTGATGCCGTCTTGTTTTAACCGTTCAACGACAATCTTTCGAAGTTCCGGTATTCCTTTTGAGCTGCCGTATTGCAGAGCAGTCATCCCTTTTTCTTGAAAGACCTGATTGGCTGCTGCCTGAATCTTCTCTACTGGAAACAGCTCTGGAGCAGGTAAACCGCCAGCAAAAGATATAATTTCCGGATTTGCAGCTACCCGCAAAAGATCGCCTACAGCATCAGTGTCACTCGTTGGTACTTTTGTTGAATAATGGTAATTCATCCATCCATCTCCCGTCGAAAATTAAATAAACATTACAAATTCAAGTATATTACATTGGAAGAATATAATGTACTGTTTTTTTGCTGCGAGCATTTCTTTTCCACTTCTTTGTTAGTATTTATTATGATGGGGTTGGATTGGGATAGGTGCGGATTTTGAATTTACCTCAAAATGAAGAGAGGGTTTTAGCATATATCTCCTGTCTTTTCGTGAAATCGGCGAAGATATTCGTGAGGAATCGCATCCTGAAAGCAGGATTATTCTCACATAGCAGCCGACTTTATCAACTGACTCCGGTTATTTGATTTGTAGCTGCTTGTAAAAACAAATGACGGGAGATCAAAAAGAAACACTGAATTGAGACATGATACTCAATCCTGTATTTTTTAGTTTCCCTGCAGTTCTAATAAATACATCATCATTAAGTCACTTACAACAAAGAAGGCATAAATCAAACCTAATCGAATTCCAAAAATTCGCCAGATTCCGAAGATTCCAATACTATAGACAATTATTTCTAAGATCAGTTTATAAATGCCAGTTAAGTGGGTGGCCGATTTTGGAGCTCCATACTTTGCCCAGACGAGGGTTATGCCGGAAGCCAATAAACAGAAGAGCACCTTTTCTGACAAAGGTTTTTGAATAAAGACTCCACTAGCCAGTCCTATCACAGTACCAATTTCCAAGATAAAACGAATGCTTAAAGTTAACCCTGCTAGTAACGTCATTTTTCTGTCTAAACCTCACGTTCTTTTTCAAATTTTACTGGGTGAAAAACCCCCTTTTCTACATAAAGGATGGTTTCAGCCGAGCGATCATTTGCTAAAGCAATTTCGACATTTCTTTTATCACTTCGTTCATAGAAAATACGTGCTTTCTCGTAAGATAGGCCACCTTGCATTTTCCGTTCAATTAAACGTTCTTCCAAGACAGCAGCATAGGCATATAAAAATACCCGATCAGCACAATATTCATGAAGTTGGTTCCAAGGTGCTTCGTCCAATAATAAATAATTACCCTCCAGCAAAATAATTTTCTCAGTAAGCTGTACCTGATCTTGGATAACATCGTGAAGCTTACGGCTATAGATGGGCCACTTATTGTCTTCCCAGCGAGCCTCAGTAAGTTTTTTCAACAGCAGTGGTACGTTAAAGGTTGACGGATGTCCTTTGTAATCTTTCATCGGAACGACTTGTCCGTCTATATCTGTTTCATGGCTGTTTAGGTAAGCTTGTTCATAATGGAAGCCATCTAATCCAAGTGTTTGAATCGGTGTGTAATCGGAACAATTCCTCGATAACTGCTCTAAGAAAAGTGCTAGGGTGGTTTTACCGCAGCCGGGAGGAGCAGCGAGAAAAATAAAAATCCGCTGTTTCTGGGTTCTTTGCAACTCGGTCCATTTCTTCAATAGTGGGTGAAAAATGGCGGCTATATTTTCTTCATCAAAGTCTGCATCAATTATTAAGTCATTGACAGTCAGTTGATAGGTTTTCAAATTTTCTCCCCCTTTATTCCTGTGGCAGTTTCGAAAGGATAATCCTTAATCCATAAATAAAGCTTTCCTCAATATTTTCCTGCAATTGGAAAGATTCTTTTCCGGTTAATGAAGAAAATCCATGAAGATAACTGCGCATCAGTCGGATAAAATGAATTTGTTCCGCTTTCGGCAGATCAAAGCCGTCTAAGATTTTTTGCAGCAGGTTCACCACTTGATTAGAGATTTGCTCAGCTTCTGTATTTTCCCAATAAATTTGTTTTTGAATGAGTTCATATTGACCAGGATGAGCAACTGCAAACTTTCTATAAGCCTGTGACATCGCAAAAAGGGCTTCTTTTTTTTCTACACCAACGCCGGCCAGTATCAGAGCTTGATAAAAATTTTCCAGACTGAAATAAGCAGCCTGTGCTAACAGGTCTTCTCGATTTTTTATATGGTTGTAGAGAGAGGGCGGTTTGATTTGCAGATTTCCGGCCACCTCCTTAAGACTAACGCCCTCCACCCCTTGTTCATCTAAAATTTTTATGGTCACATCAACTATCTCTTGTTTAGTAATCTTTTTCATCCTGCAATTTCCTTTCAGCTGTGCGAATTGCTTGGGTCATTTCGGCAACTGGATGTTCAAGCATCGTACCATGTCCGACTGCTAACAGCTTAGGCTGTAATTCCACCAATACTTTGGCACTCGCTAATGCAGTCCTAGCATCCCAAGTACCAAAAGCTGGGAAAGGGAAAAGGGGGCGAACGATACCAGCCACAGCTATACCGCCACATAGTTGGAGCGCGTCTCCTGCAATCAGCACGCCTTCGTTGTCGAGAAAAGCAACAGAACCAGGTGTATGACCAGGACAGGCAACGATCCTCAAACCTTCAATTTCTTGCTCTGGTTGAAACATAAAATCAATTGGAATCGGTTCTTTAGGTAATCCACCTTTGACTTTTTTATTCGCCTCATCTTTTAGAAGACTAAAATCACCTTCTAGCAATTTATTATCTCGGACAGAAATTCCGACTTTGACAGTGGGGAATACTTTTTTGAATTTAGCCACACCATTTACATGATCACCATGAGCATGAGTAAGGAGCAAAACCGTCACCTTTTTTTCTGTTTTCAGCTCTAGCTTGCGAACCTCTTCAATAAACAGTTTATTTCCCATGTCAATTACGACTAAACTTGTTGCTGTCTCATAGACAAAGCAATTGACTGGAAAGATTGCAGGTGTCAGTTGATACAAGTTTTTCTTTTTGATAACCTTCATGTAATTCCTCCGAAACTAATATAGATAGTTTTAAACTAATTTGATTAGTTAGAATTATACAGTACCTAGATTAAATGTCAAACAGAGGTAAAAACCTTTTTTAAAGTTACAAAATAGTTGTAAGGGAAGGCTGAGTTTTTAGGGATTGCCTATTTTCTCTTCTTCTTACGTTTCTTTTTCTTTTTAGGCTGAGTTAGCTTTTTAGTTTCTTCTTGTTTATGGAAAGGATTTTTAGCGTACAGTTTTTTCTGATGATCCTCAGGCCTTTTTCGCTGCCGTTTCTTTTCATTTTTTTGAACCGAAGTCGCAGCAGTTTCATTGACTGCCTCGCGCTTTTTCTCTTCTTTAGACGAATCCACATGCTTTGCTGGGTGAGTATCTTTTGAGGATCTAGGCAGGTTCGCTTCTTCTGGATTGTGAACCCCCGTGTTGTCTGCAGCGGATTTCGGTTGTTCAGTCCATACTTCTATCTTCTCTTCTTCATTCTCACTATTATAGTCGATATCAATAGTAGTGAAGCTGTTTTTAACCAACTCTGCGAAGCGACGAACCCCATTTTTCTCAAAAATTGTTAGCGTACTCAAAATAGCTAAAAGATCACAGTTTTCCTGAGTAGAATATTTACGATCCACATTGCTTAAAGTCCATCCATGTTTTTTACCAGTTTCATCTTTAAAAACTGTCACTAGGCTTCTTTTTATGGGTGCTTCCCAGCCGCCAGAATGCAGCATTGGTAACAGTTTTTCAATATGTAAACGTGTTCGTTCAGTTGTTTGTGAAAACTCTTCTTCACTATCAAATAAGCGATTTACAACTGTTTGCCATTCGTCCTCAGAAAAATAGTTGCGGAAATAGACACAGTATTTGCGTGCACTTTTAACCTCGTCACTGGTTAGAAAAAGGTCACGAATTAGATCTTTTTCAAAATTTGAAAAGTCACTAGGGGTGAAAGAATTGCGTACTAAAACGGCAACAGCACACTGGATTACGTAAGACGCATCGTCACTGTTTTCCAAAAAAGAATTAAATTTTTTAGATAAATTTTCGCGCTTCATTAAAAATAATTGACGAGTTCCGAGATTTATAGTTGACATCATATCGCTCCTTAAAAAATATCTGATTTATTTAACTGAATTGTATCGATGTGTTTTAAGGATTTCAATAGATTTTTTCATACTAAGAAAAAAAGGATCAGTTTTGTCCCAAAAAAGGGACAAAATGAAACAAAAAGCTGTGATGTGAGCATTTATTCAACTTCAATAAAACCTTTTGTTCCTATTTACAGGGAGCTTAGCAAACATAAAGGAGAGTTGAAATGATGTCCTCCTATAAAAAGTGAATCTGTTAATAGCCATTAAGTCCTTATGAGGGAAGAACGTAACGATAAGAAATTTGCCTCAGCATTTTATAGGATAAGCTGTATAAATGATTTACTGATGGGAGTTTAAGGAGGGGTGGTCTTGCTGAGCTAAACGGACTAGTTTTTCTGATAATTGAGACTTAATACTTTCGAACTTATTGATAAGAGGTGAAAAGCAACGAAAGAGAAGACTGCTATCGAAAGCGCTTCTCCTTCGTTGTTATGCCTTTATTGCGAAATCCTACAGTGAATACTCCTCATCAATAAATTCCACATGTTTTTCCTCTAGGGTCTTGGTAAGCCAAGAATGATCTATATTACCGACACTCGCTTTTTGAACCTTTTCCCGATCATTTGCGGTGATGGCCTCGGCCTGATCAATAATCTTTGCTGCATCCTTTTTGGGGATAATTACAACACCATCTCGATCGCCCAGTACAATATCGCCAGGCATAACGGCGATCCCACCAACAGAAATGGGTCCATTCACTTCGCCGGGTCCCTCCTTGTAAGAAGCTTGCGGAGTCGAGCCAGTTGCATAAATCGGACACTTTTCACGAGCTAACACATCCAAGTCACGAATCGGGCCATCAATTACAATTCCTGCTACTTTCTTGTAATCGGCTAAATACTTATACATGATTTCCCCCATCAATGCACGAGAGCGATCTCCTTCATTAGAAAGAATAATGACATCGCCCTCCTGTGCCATTTTCATTGCTTGATGCAGCATCAGGTTATCACCAGCTCTTGCTTTTACAGTTAGAGCAACTCCGCACATGTATTTCTCTGGTGAGGATTGAAGTCTGATTTCAGGTGACAAAGCAGAAGTACGCGACAGACAATCGGCGACATCCGCAGTAGGAAGTTTACCAAAGCGTTCAACCAATTTCGGATCGGCTTGGTGACGTTTCAAAAAAACACGGTTTCCGATGGACATAATAATTCCTCCTTTTAAATGCAGCTTTTGATGTGAAGATAAGGACTGCAAAATTGATTTTAAAATTTGCGCATATAGGTAATTGTAAACTGCTAGAAGCTGTTGTCGCAATTTTAGTTTTTGCTTCAACTGAAGGAGCCTCGCCACCAGCATCTGGTTCTATCTTTATTGCTGCAGGTTTAACTGACTGTCGGCCTGAAGCTACTTTTTATCCATTGATTAAATACTTTGTTATTCCAATTACTTTGGTCGGTTGGTTGATTGCGATGGGTTACTTGCCTTTGTTTGTGTAAGGAGGAAAAAATGAGAAAAGTCATGGAAACGATCATTATCGTCGGATTTGTTCTACTTATTGCTGGCGGATTCTGTTTAGTGATGTTGCAGTTGGCGGGATTATTAGTTGGTAATAGTCATTTAATGGATCGGGGGAATCATTGGTTTGCTTGGATATATCCATGTACCGCGATTACTGGGATGCTTTGCTATTTGTTGTCTTATGGGAAGAAGGAAAAAGTGTCGAAGTGATTCGACGCTTTTTTAATACGTTACATGTGCTAATTTTTCAACATAGAAGATCAGTTTATCCATAGGGAATTATTCTCTCAGTATTTTCGTTACCGGAGACACAATGAGTGTCATTCTGCTGCGCATCTATCAACACCACAAAATAAAAATAGTCATAAGCGTAAACCTAGAATGGCAAAACTATCAAAGTGAAGGTGTGAGAAATACAATTGGGATCGGGTGAGTTGACGGTTATTTTCTAGGTTCAGTCACGGCAGACAGCGTCTAGTTTTTCTGTTTTATCAAAAGAAGGATAATGTGGTTTAAGGATTTTACAATTGTTTTTTTCAGTTGCTCCCATAAAGAAAATTTTCTAGCACGTTTCTTATTGACTAGTGTGATTTATTTGTATATTTTTATGTATATGCATAAAAGTAAATGATGAAGGGGATATAGGATGACTTATGCAGAAAGAAAAAGATATATAATTTATGTTTCAGCTGCTTTCATTACAGGTGCTGTACTCTATGGAGGAATAGGCTTATTCGCTTTTTTTACTGGCGGCCAGCAATCTTTTTTGCAAAAAATGTTGTTAGCAATTGGCGGAGGATTTGCGGGGGGCTACTTAATCAGCTCTATTTTGTCAGGTATTCTGCTTTTTAGCCATTATCTAGAGAAAAAATCAGTTCGCTTTAGAGTTATAACTATTGTATTTTTCATGATAACTATTCAGGTGATACTAATTGTGGGTATCTTTTTAAATATACCAATCTATCTCATTAACTTACTGCAAGTGATACGAAGACGTCACATTATCGAGAAGTGATTGTGATGCACGAGTTTAGCAAATGACAGGAGATGTTTGAAGCCGGGCAGACTGGATACTTAACTGTTTCTCATCAGTCGAAACAGGTATCTTTTATACAAGAAAAAAGCAGGCAAGAGACTCTCCCAACTCTTTTGCCTGCCGTATTATTTTATTCCCGAATTTGTCCATCACCGTAAATAATATACTTGGTAGAGGTTAGTTCAGGCAAACCCATGGGTCCACGGGCATGTAATTTTTGTGTTGAGATGCCGATTTCAGCGCCAAAACCGTACATGAATCCGTCTGTGAAGCGGGTTGAGGCATTAATATAAACTGCAGCAGCATCGACTTCTTTTAAGAAACGTTGACCGGCTGTGTAGCTGTCAGTGATGATGGCTTCTGAGTGACCGGAGTTGTATTTATTAATATGCTGAATCGCTTCGTCTACGGAATCAACGACCTTAACAGCTAAGGTTAGGTCTAAGTACTCAGTTTCCCAATCTTCTGTTTGCGCTGGATTAGCCGATTCTAAATACTTGATTGATCTTGAACAGGCCCGTAACTCTACTTGATTAGTCAGCAGCAGTTGTTCAACCAGCGGTAAAAATTCGGCTGCTACGGTGTCGTGAACCAAAATCGTCTCAATGGAGTTGCAGACTGACGGACGTTGAACCTTCGCATTTAAAATAATATTCGCAGCCATGTCCAATTGGGCTGCTTGATCCACATATATATGGTTATTACCAGTACCCGTTTCGATCACTGGAACTGTAGCATTTTCTGTAATCCGTTTAATTAAGGAAGCACCTCCACGAGGAATCAATACGTCCAAAAATTCGTTAGCCGTCATCATTTGATTCGCTACTTCGTATGAAGTGTCATTAACAAATTGAATACAGGTGCGAGGCAGATTACAAGCTGCCAGAGCTCCTTGTAAGATAGTGACCAGCACTTCATTGGATTGGAAGGCATCCTTTCCGCCCCGCAGAATTACAGCATTACCGGTTTTAAAGCAAAGAGTTGCTGCATCAGTGGTAACGTTTGGCCGGGATTCGAAAATAATTCCGATTACCCCTAATGGGACTCGTTGCTGACCAATAAGCAGGCCGGCTTCGTTGCGCCACATTTTATCGACTTCGCCGATCGGATCAGGCAGTTCGATGACCGCTTCGATTCCTTTGGCCATGTCTTCAATTCGGGCATGCGTTAGTCGTAAACGATCTAGCATAACCTCACGGGTACCGTTTGAGGCAGCCTGTTCAAGGTCTTGCCGATTTGCTGATAGGACCCGATTGGCATGCTTTCTTAACTTATTAGCCATGACCTGCAAACAGTCATTCTTTGTTTTTGTATCTAAACCGTTTAATACAGCAGCGGCTTGTTTTGCGTTTTTTCCTAATTGCTCTATCCCACTCATCGCTATTCCCCCTTGAATAAGGTTCCGACTTCTTTACCATCTAAAATGTCAAAAATAATTCTTGGTGGCTTGCCATTTGCTAAGACCATCGCACTTTGAGCATCCAGTATTCGTTTGGCGGCCTTCAGCTTGCTGATCATTCCGCCGGTGCCGAACTTACTGCCGGCTGATCCGCCAGCTTGGGCCATTGTTTCTTTGGTAATAGCAGAAATAGTGGAGTAGAGGACTGCTTGTTTGTTCTTGTTTGGATTATCAGAGTAAAATCCATCAATATCTGAAAGCATAATCAATAAATCAGCATCCAACATCTGGCTGACAATGGCTGAAAGCTCATCGTTGTCGCCAAACTTAGTTAAATGATCCAGTTCATCAACGGCCACTGCATCGTTTTCGTTGATGATAGGAATAATATTCATGTGTAATAATTGTTCCATCGTATTAATGGCATTCTTACGGCTTTCTGGATAATCGACGATGTCCCGCGTCATCAATACCTGGGCCGTTTGTTGATTGTAAGCCAAGAAGCGCTGGTTGTAAAAATGCATTAATTCTGATTGTCCTACTGCAGCAACTGCTTGCTGCTCAGGGATCGTATCTGGGCGTTCGGTCATACGTAATTTGTCCATACCCACACCGATTGCGCCAGAAGAGACTAAAATAATTTCTTTCCCTTGGTTGTTTAGATCGGTCAGCACAAAGGCTAATTGATCAATTCCCGAAAAATTGACTTTTCCACTTGGATGGATTAAGGAACTGGTCCCAATTTTAACAACAATTCTGTTTACTTCACTTAAAAACTTTCTCATATCTTCACCTCGAGTTTTGCCGCAAACTCAAATAAAGCTATTTGTGGAATTGTACCAGATTCTCACTGAAAATTCATCTTTTTTTCATCTGAAACCGAAAATAGTTCAGAAATAGCCCACTATTTCTTTCGAATCCTCTCCTTAATTGGATGAATTCAGGGGATTTAAAAGCTTTATGCGTTGTGAAAGAGAGGAGGGTTTGGTAGCATGATAGCTAAGGGAGGTCATGGATATGGCGAATGCCTTAAATAATTTTTCCGAAATAGGAAAATTGCAGCAAGTGATGCTTCATCGGCCTGGAAAAGAATTAGAAAATTTAATGCCAGATTATTTGGAGCAGCTTTTGTTTGATGATATTCCATTTTTGGAGCAGGCCAGAAAAGAGCATGATTTCTTTGCGGATACATTGCGAGAGCAAGGAATCGATGTATTGTATTTAGAAGATTTGGCTGCAGAAGCGTTACACACAGATAGTTTAAAACAACAATTTTTAGCGGAGTATCTAGATGAAGCCCATGTTACCGGTAAGGAAACTCGCAAAGAGATTGAAGATTTCTTTTTAGCAATCAAGGATACCCGAGAATTTATTGATCAAACTATGGCAGGCTTGCATAAGAAGCAGCTTTCTATCAGTAAAAATTTGAATCTTTCAGATATGGTGGAGGACAATTATCCTTTTTATATTGATCCTATGCCTAATCTCTATTTTAGCCGTGATTCCTTTGCCATTATCGGCAAAAGTGTGTCATTAAACAAGATGTATGCTAAAACCCGTCGCCGAGAAACTCTATACGGAAAATATATTTTCCAGCATCATCCTATGTTTAGTAAAGAATCAATCAACTTACTTTACAATCGTGATTTTGATACACGAATTGAAGGCGGAGATATTTTAGTACTGTCCCCTCAGGTATTGGCAATTGGCATTTCCCAACGAACAGATGTCAGTTCAATTGAAAAAATTGCGCGCAATATTTTTGACAGTGAAGCAAGCTTTCAGCATATTTTAGCTTTTAATATTGGAGAAGAACGGAAATTTATGCATTTAGACACGGTTTTTACCATGGTCGATTATGATAAATTTACAATTCATCCTGAGATTGAAGAGCATTTAGTAGTATACTCGATTGCTAAGAAGCAGGGGGATCCTGAGATTGTTGAAGAGACAGATTCATTAGAACAGATCTTATGCCGTTATTTAGATTTATCCGCGGTGGAATTTATTCGTTGTGGTGGCGGGGATTTCACCGCAGCGGCTAGGGAACAGTGGAATGATGGGTCCAATACGTTAGCAATTGCCCCTGGTGAAGTGATTGTTTACGATCGAAATCCAATGACCAATCAAAAGCTGGAAGCAGCCGGAGTGACGCTTCATCGTATTCCGGGCAGTGAGCTGGTTCGTGGCCGTGGTGGGCCTCGATGTATGAGTATGCCGTTTGTACGGGACAAACTTTAAATGAAGGAGACGAACAAAAATGATGATTCGCAAGGCAAAAGCAGCTGATTTATCAGCTATTCAAACTTTTTATGCAGAGGTGGTTCCAACGATAGAGTTTGAGATTACTAGTTGGATTCCAGGAGTCTATCCATCGATAGATACGGCTGAAAAAGCAATTGAGGAACAAACGATGCATTTGGCTGTTTTGGATGGCAGGGTGGTTGGATCGGTCATTCTAAACCATGATGTAGATGAGGAATATGCAGAAATCGCTTGGCAAAATCCGCAGTTACCAGCCGAGCAGATAGTCATTGTGCATACCTTGATGACCAGTCCAAACTACAGAAATCAAGGGATTGCCCGTCAATTATTGAACTATGCTGAGCATTTGGCGAAGGAGCAAAATTGTCAGGCAATTCGTTTGGATACCTTTGCGGCGAATCATCCAGCACAGCAGCTGTACAAAAAATTGGGCTATCGCTATTGCGGAGCCGGTGATCTGCCTTCTTGGCAAGGAGAGGGAACCGATGCTTGTGTCTTTTTTGAATTAGTCTTGGCTGATTAATTCCCTTTCATCTTAAATTGTACTAAATCATAAATAAACTGTAATCCTATTGTAAAGCTGACTCATGTATAATGAACAAGATCATTTGGTGAAGTGATTGATTCTTTTCTACGGAAAGGAGAATTCGTTTGAGAAAATTTGCTGGCTTAATGAGTGTTCTGCTTATGCTGTTTATTCCAATGGCTGTTTATTTTGCTAAAACTATACAAGCGGATGATAAAATAGCAGCTTCTGGATCGGTTTCTATTAGTACAATTTCCCTCAGTGAAATTTTTAATGAGACTAGCGGTAAGACGTCCAGAACAAAAACGTCATCGACGACAACAGAAATAACGGCTTCGACGGAAGAACAGCACCCGGCGAAAAGCAAGCTAAATGAGTCTTCCGAAGCTGAGCCTTATCCAGAATTGGGACCGGATGATTGGATCGACGTTTCTATCAACGACCAAAAGGTTTATTTTAAGCGCGGAAATGACGTGCTTTATACCATGAATTGTTCAACTGGTTTACCTGGTGAGTCTGCAACACCCTTAGGCGAGTTTACGATTGAAACGGAAAAAGGCGAAACCTTTTATAATCCGGGTTCAGGTGAAGGAGCCAATTATTGGGTTTCTTGGCGCGATCATGGTGTGTATTTGTTCCACACAGTGCCAATTGATGAAAATGGGAATTATATTGAGAGTGAAGCTGAGGCTTTAGGGGTACGACCTACCTCTCACGGCTGTATTCGTTTGTCTGTTCCAGATGCGAAATGGATTTATGATACAGTACCAGTAGGGATGCGGGTAGTGGTAAGAGAATAATGGAAAGTACTCAATCCAAAGGGTTGGGTGCTTTTTTAAGACTGGAGGCTTAGTAAATTAAGCACTCCAGTCTTTTTTTAGTTCATATTTAAAAAGGTTGGTCATCAAATTTGTCAGGTACTAGATAAGGTGCTAAAGCTTCTACTTCTCGTGGTAAGTGTTCTTTAATCAGCAAACACCAGAAAAAGGCTAACTCATCGGACATCAATTCGAAGTCCATTTTGTTGAATTTAGCTTTGGTAAACAGTATTTCGACAGCCTCTAGTAATGCATGAGCATTGGAGGTGCTGAAAAAGAGCTGTGGAAAAGTTTGTACGACTTTGATCATCAATGCTTCAGCATGGGTATGGTAAGGGAAATCCTGGAAAAATTTACTTTGCAGCAGCAAACGTCTTGCGAAGTCTTTGTCTGATTCTCCAAATTTCCGATTTGCTGGATAAAAGCCGACATCTTCAGGTAAAAATTCTTCGTTTTCCCAGTTGTCTTCGGCTTGAGCATCTAAAAAGTTGGAACACTCTATCAGCAAGGCCAACTCGTACTCCTGTTTGCTAGGAGACCGTTTAATCTTGGCTAAGGAGAGATCATCCAAGGGTAAGAAAATGGGCATGGCAGATAGATAGTTTTTCTCCGTTGGTACGATAATGGTTAACAATCGAATGTTTAGTTTGTCTTCAGGTAAGCCGATATCTTCTGGAGAATAATCCATAAGGTATTCTTTCCCGGTTTTTAGATCTTTGTGCAGCACCAAGTCATCCTTAATAATTAAGTCAAAAACACTTAAGACATAGTTTTTCGGCCAGCTTAAAATTACCTGTCTTTGATCAGGAGTCAGATGTGTCATCCAGTTAACACCTTGAGAAAAAGTCAGTGTATTTCTAGCAATCAAATAATAGAGGGCCAATAATTCTAAGTAAGGCCCTTCATCTCCTTCGAAACTGGAGGGAGATCCAGCAATCACATCGACTTCATCTAGCAATTCAAAAAAGCCAAAATCAATCTTAGTTTGCGATTCCAGCAGGTACTTGGTGGTAATGCCGAAAAGTGCAACTGAGTAAGGGTCTTCACCGCCAGCTATCAGTTCACGAACTTCTTTTTTCAAATCGTTGCTGTTGATTGGTTTCACCTGATGACCATCCTTTCGTGATGCAAAGACTGTATAGTAACAGTTTATCATTAAATGTTCGCAGAAAAAATACGTTCAGCGTGAAAACAGCGGAAATAAAAAAGACCAACCGCGCTCTCCCCATAGAAGAGCGTGTTGGCCTTATGATTAAGTTTCCTGAACAAGTTAGGAGACTACTTTTGAAGTAGTTTCTTCAGGAACTTTATCCTTTTTAATAACTTTAGAAAGAATCAGACAGGTAACCACACAACCAGCTGCCATCACAATTGCATAAATAAACATCATGTTAAAACCGGTTTTTCCAGCGTTGTTGTCTAACCAGCCGCCGATCATGGTATACATAAAAATATCTGGCATATAGCCTAAACAAGAAACGATTCCAGATACCCGTCCAGTTCGTGACAAAGGAATCCCGGCATCATCAATAATTGCAAAGTATTGGCTGCGAATTAAGTAGATAAAGAACATACCTGCTACGAAATTTCCCAAGACAATCGTCAATAGACCTGATTCAGCAGGAAGCACTAAAAATAGTCCATAAGACATAGCTGTCAGTACTGCACCACCAATAATTACCTTCAAACGAGAGCCGATTTTGTCAGCAATAAACCCGCCAATAATACCACCGAAGGCTTGAATTACATAACGAAGTCCTCCCAATGTAGCGCCACCAGAAACGGACAGTCCGTAAACATTAATCGCCAAAGTGTTGATATATCCGAAAATCCCATACAAGCTGTATCCGAAGAATACGATAGCTACCAGCAGCCACACTCGAGGGATCGCTAATTGCTTAAAGGTTCCTACGATGACTTCTTTTAAGGATTCAGCATTCTCTGCCTGATCGGTATCTTCAATAATAAACCAGTTTAAGATTCCAATAATGATAACTACAATTGCACAAGTACGAATCGCCCAAGCAGTTCCTAAGATATCGTTAGCGAACATGCCGTAAACAGCAGTCATACCGAAAACCAGCAAGGCATTTAAAATTCCCCGCAGCCCTTCCTGCAAGCCGAACAAACGCCCCTGCTCTGAAGAGTCTCCCAACATCCGAGTAGCTTTAATCATGGCAGACCAATAAGTAATAATCGTGGAAATTCCCATCAGAACAAATATCAGCCGGGCTGTGTTAAAAGAAGGGAAGGTAGAAAACCAAATTCCTAAAACGCCAGTGGCCAAAAAGGAAACAGTCAAAAGCTTTCGAGCTGAGAACTTATCTGCAACAATGCCTCCCACAAAATAAGAGAATGTTGCCATAGTCGCATAACCGGAAGACAGCATACCCATTTGAGCATTAGTTAAGTTCATCGCTTTTTGAATTGGTACGTAAAACGTCTCGCGGATATAAGGCAGCTGGAAAATAATCCCGGCACCAGCCGCTAAGAGTAACAGAGTGCCATATTTTTTCACAAATGTTTTGTTCATAGATAAAGAAACCCCCATTAAGTGTTTTTCCGAACTAAGCCGACGCCGCTTAACACCAAGCTTAATTCTCGAGCTCTCTATCCTCTCTAGTAACAGATTCAGTGTAAATGCTTTCTTTTGAGGTGTCAACGCTTTTATTATAATAAAACAGCTATCAAATTTTAATCATAATATCATTAAAACGGTGTAAATAGCTCTGCAATTGGAAATTATCACGGTAATTTTCCATAGGGATAAAGGACTAAAATAATTCTTATTGTTGAATAGTTTCCATAAAAAAAGAACAGATCAACAAAAATGATCAGCCCTTTTGTTTGCTTAATTCACGAATAACCTCTTCAATAAACATCATCAGAACCGTTCGGGTTTTTTCATGAGAATTGAGCTGCTCATCCTGATGGGATTTCGTTAGATAAATAATCTCCTGCTGATCTAAGTTCAGGCTGGCATTAAATTCCTCAATAATCAGTAAGGCTTTTGTACGATGCCGCTTAGCTTCTTCAAACAAATGATCAAATTGAGCAAATTTTCCAGCGACTGTGAAAACCAGCAGCAGGGAATTTTCGGTTAACAGGCTGGGTATCATAGAAGATTGGGTCGCTTGAATCACATTTTTATCAATGATATAGGTTAATTTATACCCAAAATACTCCATACAAATACTAGTTGGCCCATAGCCAAAGAGAATAATCTTGTCGTGCGTCTTAATTTGCTCAGCTAAGTAGCTGACCGTTTCAGCATCAAAATTTTCCATGAAGTCTTGGATTCGAGCAAATTCAGAATTCAATTTTTTCTTCTTAACTAATTCTTTCCCAGTTAGGAAACGGAAGTATTCTTTATAGCCTGAGAAACCAATCTTTTTAACAAACTTAGAAATTTTTGAAGGCGAAACACCTGTTGCCTCCGCAGCCTCGGTAATAGTCATAGAGGGACGCTCCTGACTAATATCACTGAGTGTTTGATGAATTTGAGTTTCCAGCTCATTTAAGCGATCCAATTGCAAACGCATTTTCCTCACCACCTACTGTTATGTACAAGGTCAGCATAGCACAAAAAGTCATCTCAAGGCAACGAAAATGGAAAATTTTCCATAATAAGTTATTATTAGAGTGTTTTTAAGGAAAATATAATTAAATTTTAATGTAAAAAGGATGTGACCTCTCTATACTAAGTCATAGGAAAAGCGCTTCCGAAAAAATAATGAATGGAGCTAGTTAAATGAATTCCGATACATTAGTAAAAGAAGCTATTGTTGCAGATGTAAAGAAAATTGTTTCTGAAGACCAAGTGGTAACTGATTATGAGGCATTGTATGATGCATCCTCCGATCGCTACCGCAAGTACGCGAAGGCGAAACGAGTATTAGATAATCCAATACCGACTGCGGTTGTTTATCCTAAAAATGCAGAGGAAGTTAAAGAGCTTTTGATGTATGCCAATGAAAATGGCATCAACGTTATCCCACGCAGCGGTCAAACTGCAACTGAGGGCGGCTTGGAAAACTGGAAGGATTTAGCCTTAGTTGTTGATGGCTCCAAAATGAATAAGATTATTAAAATCGATCCATATAATATGCAGGCAACAGTGGAAGCTGGCGTAAGACTGCAGGATTTAGAAGATGAATTAAGAAAAATTGGCTATACCACGGGTCATTCACCACAATCAAAACCAGTTGCTCAATATGGTGGTTTAGTATCAACCCGTTCGATTGGTCAATTCTCGACTTTATATGGCGGAATTGAAGATATGGTAGTTGGCTTGGAATGTGTTTTCCCGAATGGCCATATTTCTCGCATTAAAAACGTTTCTCGTCGTGCCGGCGGACCAGATATTCGTCATATTGTCATCGGAAATGAAGGCACCTTATGCTATATCACAGAGGTAACTGTGAAGATTTTCAAATATTATCCTGATAACAACAAATTCTTCGGTTATTTAGTGAATGATGTAGAAACTGGGATTAAAGTATTGCGGGAAGTTATTACCAACGGGTACCGACCATCTGTTGCTCGGACATATTCACCAGAGGACGCTCGGCAGCATTTCTATCACTTCTATGAAGATAAATGTGTATTGATTTTCATGGCAGAAGGACCAGAAGGCATCGTTGAGGCAACAGGTAAAGGAATCGAAGAAGCGGTTGAAAAATTCAAGGATGGGGTTTACAAGCAGGTAGACAGTCAGCTGATTGCTAACTGGTTTAACCAATTAAACTGGACCCAGCAAACCATCGACGACGAAGTTCAAGGCATGATTGACAATGATAAGCACGATGGCTACACAACAGAAGTTTCAGCTGATTGGGAAACCATCACTAAGATCTATAACAATGTGATTGATCGGATTCGTAATGAGTATCCACGGGCGAAGGATTTGACGATGTTGGGTGGCCATTCTTCGCACAGTTATATTAACGGAACCAACATGTACTTTGTTTATAACTACGACATTAATTGCGAACCGGAAGATGAAATGCGTATTTATCATCATCCAATACAAGCAATTATCGTAGAGGAAACGCTGAAATTGGGAGGCTCAATGTGTCACCATCACGGAATCGGCAAGTACCGCAATGAGTGGACTAAACAGGAGCATCAATCAGCTTATTATATGCTGGAAACTTTAAAAGAAGCCTTTGATCCAAAAGGTATCATGAACTACGGTAACATTTATCCTGTGCAAGAAGGCTACAAATATCAAAAATAGTTACATTTTCCTTCAAGGATGTACTGTTGTTCTTGAAGGAACTTTTCCAAAGGTTAGGAAGCGGTTACGATGAAAATTATTTGTCTCATTAAATATGTTCCCGATACCGATCAATTTGAATATGACTACAAGACGGACAAGATTAACCGGGAGAAATCTAAACTGATTTTAAATCCCGATGATCGGAATGCAATAGCCTGGGCGCTGCAAAGAAAGAAGCAAGATCCTTCGGTTGAAGTAGAGATTGTTTCGATGGGGCCGTCCAAGGTTGAAAAGGAGTTAAAGGATCTGATTCGATTAGGGGCTGACCGTGCCGCTTTGATAAGCGACAGACAGTTCGCTGGCAGCGATTCACTGGCAACCAGTGTCATTTTAGCCAGCTATTTATCGCAGCAGAATTACGATCTGATTCTTACCGGTACTCACACGTTAGATGGAGGAACGGGACACATTGGTCCTCAGGTGGCCGAGCTGTTAGCGGTTGATCAATATTCCAACATTATTGGAATTGAAGAGTGGACGAATGGCTATACGATTGTAAAAGCAAAGCAGGAGGAACGAATTTTCCGCTTAAAAATTCCAACTCCCTGTGTATTAAGCGTAACACATCAAATGAATCTGCGATTAGGCTTCGTTAGATATGAAAACATTGATAAAAATGTCGATGCTCAATTCTCTCTAGTAACAAACGAAGACCTGCAGCTGTCTCTTGATGTAATTGGTCGCAAAGGTTCGCCAACTAAGGTAATCAAAAATGTTGTGGCCAAACGAACAAAAGAAATGACTCAGCAAGTGTCTGTAGATGACGAAGGAATTGAAACGGTGGTCCAATTTCTAAAAGAAAAGGGGTACTTGTAATGTTTAAAGCACTCATTCTAGTTGATAACGAGGCCATTGATTACTCCGTTGATTTGATAGAAGCGGCCAAACGTTTGGCTGGTGAAGAGGAATTGGCCGTTTCCGGTTTAGGAATTAATCTGGAAAACAAGGCAATCAACGGCTTCGATTCACTGATTTGTGTGGACGATCCGTCGATTCAAAGCCGAGACAGTCGTGTCATTACGGACATCTTAGAACAGGTTCAGCAGCACTGGCAATTTGATAGTGTCATTGTGCTGGCGACAGATTTTGGCCGAATGGTGGCACCGAGATTGGCGATGCGATTGAAAGCTGGACTTGTGGCAGATATTACTGCTATTGAAGTAGATGAAAAAGGGCGAAAGCTGATTCGACCGGCATTTTCCGGCAATATATTAGCGAGTATTCTTTGTACTTCGACGCCGATTATGGCTAGTGTTCATCCTAACGTTTTCCATACAAAGGAATCCTCAAAGATTCCGGAACAAATTAATTTTCCTGTGAAGGAATTGAAAGCGTCGTCAATCGAGGTGCTTTCGGTTGACGTGACAGAAAAAACTCAAGATATTCGTGAGGCCAAGGTATTAGTCTCAGCGGGAGCAGGCTATACTGCTGAGGTAAATCAACTCAATGAATTAGCTCGCCAGCTACAAGGAACCGTGGCTGTTTCCAAGCCGCTGGTGGAGCAAAATCGTGCCCCACGGGAAATCCAAGTGGGGCAATCTGGAAAAACGGTAAGTCCTCAGCTTTATGTAGCCTTAGGTATTTATGGTTCAATGCAGCATGTGGAAGGTCTTAAAAAGGTTACAGATATTATTTCGGTTAACACTGACCAAGGAGCACCGATGAACTATTTAGCCACTATTGCAGTTATCGGTGATGCGGTTGAATTTGCGGAACGGCTCACTGCACGATTGAATCAGTAACAGACATATTTTAAAAAAAGGAAACTTGGAGCGATAGCTTCAAAATATAAAGAAGAGAAGGTAAAAAAATGGAAATTAAAGACTTTAACATGGGTATGTTTGCGATCAAAGGAAAAAATGCAATCGTTACCGGCGGAAATACTGGCTTAGGTCAAGCTTTTTCATTAGCTTTAGCTGAAGCGGGAGCGAATATTTTTATGCCGTCAATTATGCCGGATGATGCAGAATTTAGTCAAACATTGCAGGATCGTGGAGCGAAAACCTTCTATATGCATGCGGATATTACGAAAGATGGCGTGCCGCAGGAGATTATTGATACCTGTGTCAAAGAATTTGGTTCAGTTGATATTTTGGTGAATTGTGCGGGCATTTGTCCTTGTGATGATGTCTTGAGCTACGGCCGAGATAAATGGGACCCAACGATCAACATCAATTTGACTGCTGCCTTTGACATGAGTCATGAAGCCGCTAAGGTTATGATTCCGCAAAAGAGCGGTAAAATTATTAACATTTGCTCCTTGTTCTCTTTCTTAGGCGGTCAATGGGCACCGGCTTACGCTGCTTCAAAACATGGTCTGGCTGGGTTAACCAAAGCATATTGCGACGAGTTAGCGCAATACAACATTCAAGTGAATGGAATTGCACCTGGTTACTTTAAAACGGCAGTAGCTCAAGCATCGATTGATGATCCAGAACGTAACAAATGGATTGTGGACCATACACCTGAAGGACGTTGGGGTGATGTAGCCGATTTAATGGGTGCGACAGTCTTTTTGGCATCTGAAGCCTCTCATTTCGTGAATGGACATATTATGACAGTCGATGGCGGATTCTTGGTTCGTTAATCACGTCAAATAGCCATCAAAAATTTATTGGGTGAGGGAGAACTTCATGGAAAAGAAATATATCGTCGGGATTGACGGCGGGAGTCAAAGTACTAAGATCGTCATTTTTGATCTCGAAGGAAATGTGGTTGGAGAAGGCAAAGAAAATCTGCGACCAATGCATTTGGCTGAAGGTGTAGTAGTAGAGCATCCGGGTGACGATTTGTGGGATTCGTTATGTGCGGCCTCGCAAAAAGCGATGGAACAATTTGGTGCTAGAAAAGAAAATATTGTCGGTATTGGGTTGGGATCGATTCGCTGCTGCCGGGTGCTGTTGAAAAAAGACGGATCATTGGCTCAGCCGATCATCAGCTGGATGGATAAACGGACAGCAACACCCCATGTTCAGGATAATCCAGAGGTTCAATATGCAACTTCAACAAACGGATATTTAACTCATCAGCTAACGGGAGAGTTTAGGGATAATATTGGAAATCATTTTGGCCAATGGCCAGTGGATTATGCCAACTGGGATTGGTCTACTGATCCGGAAGTGCTGGATAGCTATAAATTACCAAGAGACATGCTGTTTGATCCGGTAAAACCTGGCGATGTGCTAGGCCATATTACTCAAGAAGCTAGTAAAAAAACTGGATTGCCTGAAGGATTGCCGCTGTTTGCTACAACTAGTGATAAAGCAGTAGAAGGCTTAGGTGCCGGTTTGATTCGCGACACTAGCGCGTTTGTTTCTTTAGGAACCTATATCAGCAGCATGGTGACTGGAACCGAAATGCCAGAAAATCCAGTGAACTATTGGGGCATCATGTCATCTATTCCGGGTAAATATGCCTATGAGGGCTACGGTATCCGTCGCGGAATGTGGACTGTTTCCTGGTTCAAAGATCTATTGGGTGAAAAAATAAGTATTCGTTCCAATTATCAGGGGATTTCTGAGGAAGAATATCTGAATGAACAGGCACAACATGTTCCTGCCGGCAGCGATGGGTTAATGACTGTATTGGATTGGTTGGCGAATCCTTGGGAACCTTAC
The DNA here is from genome assembly GCF_050498925.1 of Enterococcus sp. AZ163. Taxonomy (NCBI): domain Bacteria; kingdom Bacillati; phylum Bacillota; class Bacilli; order Lactobacillales; family Enterococcaceae; genus Enterococcus; species Enterococcus sp. AZ163. The sequence continues at coordinate 544,003 of NZ_JBIPAO010000002.1, read as the reverse complement.
AAACGGGGTGTCATGATTGGCTTTAATGCCCATCACGATTACCGCTATATGTATCGTTCTATTTTAGAGGGCATTGCTTATACTATGAAAAACAATGTTACCAATATGACGGAAGAGCTGGGAAAGACCATTGACGAGGTCATTGTAACTGGCGGCGGCTCTAATAGTGATTTACTGATGCAAATTTTTGCCGATGTTTTCAATCTGCCAATTAAGCGTAATGTAGTAAATGGCAGTGCCAGTGTTGGGGCGGCAATTAATGCGGCCGTCGGCTTGGGCATTTATCCTTCTTATGAAGAAGCGGTAGAAAAGATGGTTAAGGTGAAAGACGTCTTTACGCCGATTCCTGAAAATGTTGCGATCTATAAGCAATTAAATGAAGAGGTTTATCAAGGCTTAACAGTTCACACCGATAAGGTATTAGAAAAGAGCTTCGCTATTTTGCATCCAGAAGCATAAGTAAAGAAAGATGTGACAAGAAGGTCTAACAGCCAATTTTGGCTTTAGCCTTTTTGTCATTTAAAAAAGCTTTTCCAACTTGTTCACTAGTTCGAAAAGCTTTTTTACATACAGTTCGGGAAGGGGCAGCTTGATGATTGAATTTATAGAGGTAGAGAAAAAATACGGGAGCGCACCCGCAGCGGTAGAGACGTTGAACTTAACAATTGAAGACAATCAGTTTATTTGCGTGATTGGTACTAGCGGCAGCGGAAAAACTACCCTGCTGCGGATGATTAATCGGATGGTGGAACCCTCTAACGGCAGCATCAAAATTAATGGCAAAGATACCATCAGCCTAAACGAGGACGAGCTTCGACGGAAGATCGGTTATGTGATTCAAAATATTGGACTGTTTCCTCATATGACGATTCGCGACAATATTATGATTGTGCCAAAATTGTTGAAATGGACAGAAAGTCAGAAGCAAGGGATTGCAGAAAAATTGATTGAACGAGTGGAGCTGCCCGTAGACTACCTAGAACGCAAACCGAAGAATCTTTCTGGTGGACAACAGCAAAGAATCGGTGTTATTCGTGCGCTGGCAGCTGATCAGGATATTATTTTAATGGATGAACCTTTTGGGGCATTAGACCCCATCACGCGAGAAGCTTTGCAGGTGATGATTAAACGACTGCAGCAAGAAATGCAGAAAACGGTGGTTTTTGTCACCCATGATATGGAAGAAGCGATCAAACTGGCAGATAAAATCATCATTATGGATCACGGAAAAGTTGTGCAATACGATACAGCTGATAATATTATCCAAAACCCTGCTAACTCTTTTGTCGGTGAGCTGTTAGGTAAACGTAAGAAGCAAACATACGTGGAAAATGAACTGCGAGTAATTGATCTGATGAAGCCTCAGGTAGCAGCTATCTCTTTAAGCAAATCGATCATCGAAGCAATTCGTCAAATGACGCATAAAAAAGTGGATACCTTGCTGGTAGTAGATGATGAACAGCACTTAAAAGGTTTCATTGACATAAAGGATGTTGATCACAATATTAATAAGGCTGCTAACATTTATGAAATCATGCGGACTGAAACTGCCAGTGTCAATCAAAACGAGAAGCTGTCAGATGTAGTGGCACCTTTGTTTAACATGGAGCTGAAGTATCTGCCGGTAGTGGATGACGAAAATTGTCTTGTAGGAATCTTGACCCGATCTTCTTTGGTGTCTTTGATTTACGACAAGCTGAAGTAGGTGAAGAGAATGGAAAATTTTTGGAATCAATATGGTGTCGAAATCCTGTTTAAATTGTGGGAGCATTTTTATATCTCTTTCAGCGCTATTCTTTTAGGAACCTTAGTGGCAGTGCCACTAGGTGCTTTGCTGACACGAATCAAAAAGGGATCAGAAACGATTATTAGCATTGTCGGTTTTTTTCAGACGATTCCGTCTTTGGCTCTGCTGTCGATTATGGTGCCTTTCTTAGGAATCGGTAAGGTACCGGCGATTGCAGCGTTGTTTCTATATTCGCTGCTGCCGATTTTGCGCAATACTTATGTTGGCATTCAGTCGGTTAATCCGACCTATTTGGATGCAGCCAAGGGGATGGGAATGTCGAAATGGCAGCGGCTGCTGCAAATCGAATTACCCTTAGCCTCCAGCGTGATTATTTCCGGGATTAAGGTATCAGCAGTATATGTAATTTCTTGGACGACGTTGGCTGCTTATATTGGAGCGGGTGGTTTAGGGGATTTCATTTTCAACGGACTAACCTTGTATCGTATTGATTTAATTATGATGGGAACCATTCCCATCACGTTTTTAGCATTGGGAACAGATGCTGTTTTGCGTTTTGTCGAAAGTCAATTAACCGTGGATCGAGGGTGAGGGGTGTAAATGAAAAAGAAATTAAGTGTCTTTCTTTTGTTTATTTGTCTGTTTGGCCTGTTTGTTTTTTCCAATCTATCCAACCGAAAGGACAAAATCACGGTGTGCGGCGGTGTGACCTCGGAATCACAAATTTTAGGGAATATTGTCGTGGAATTTTTGACTCATTATACGGACAAAGAGGTCGTCTATCTGAACAATCTGGCTTCCGCCAACTTAATGCAGGCAGCAATGGAACGTGGTGATTTGGATATTGCGTCAACACGTTATACAGGAACGGACCTAGTAGGAACGTTAAATTTGCCGATTGAAAAAGATCCTGACAAGGCATTAACAATTGTTCAAGAGGAGTTTCAAAAGCGCTACAACTTTGATTGGTTTCCCAGCTATGGCTTTTCCAATCAGTTTACTTTTATGGTAACGAAGGAAACGGCTGAAAAATACCAACTGTCAAAGGTGAGTGATCTGCAAAAATATGCGGATCAATTCAGCTTAGGTACCGATCAAACTTGGTATAAAAGAGAGGGCGATGGCTACAAAGCCTACACTGAGGAATACGATACACGTTTCAAACGAGTCTATCCGATGCAAGTAGGTTTGTTGTATGATGCTTTGGCTGCTAAGGAACTAGATGTCATTTTAGGCTATTCTACTGATGGACGAGTAGGTAGTTACGGGTTAGTCATGCTGGAGGACGATCGACAGTTTTTCCCACCGTATACCTGCAGCTTAGTGGTTTCTGATGAAGCCTTAAAGGAAAATCCTGAGCTGAAGGAAATTTTGGAGCGACTAGAAAATACGATTGATACAGAAGCGATGCAGCGCATGAATGATGAATCCGACAGTCAGCTTTTAGAGCCGGCCTTGGTAGCTCGTCAATTTTTGGAAGCCAATAACTATTTTGAGGAGGACAACCCATGATCCAGAATTTAACGAATTACCTGAGTGATAACTCCTCGTACATTATTAGCCAGTTTCTCAGTCATATCTATATTTCTATCGTTGGTGTAGTGCTGACCTGTTTAATTGGCTTTCCGATTGGGATCTTTCTGTCGGACAATAAAAAGGCAGCCTCTTTTGTGATTGGTTTGATTAATGTTGTTCAAACGATTCCATCAATTGGTATGTTGACAATTTTACTTATTTTAATGGGATTGGGGAAAAATACAGTCATTGCAACGGTGGTTTTGTATTCCTTGCTGCCAATTGTGAACAATACTTATGTGGGTCTGAATAATGTTGATCCAGTCTATATTGATAGCGCTAGGGGAATTGGCATGAGCCGGTTACAAGTTTTGTACTTAATCAAGATTCCACTGGCCGCCCCGGTTATCTTAGCTGGAATTAGAAATGCTTTGGTGATTTCAGTGGGGATTACCACAATTGGTTCCTTTGTAGGTGCCGGAGGGTTAGGGGATATCATTCTTAGAGGAATCAATATTACTGGCGGCGAGCCGATTATTTTTGTCGGAGCATTCCTCTGTGTGATAATTGCGTTAGGAATGGAAGGATTGTTTAACTGGTTGATGAAATAAGCTGTCAGGACTAATCCAACTAAAATTTGAACGATTTTTTAAATCGTTTTGTGACATAGTGGGATAACTGATCTTAACTCCTTTTTTGCTAGAGCAACAAAAAAAGCCCGAGCCTTGGTCACAACAGGCTTGGGCTTACTTTTTTTATCAGAAGGGAGGATTATCAGTTAATTCAGGTACAATATAGGCCTCAATTGCTCGCACATCTTCTTCTAAATTCTGGCAAATCAATGTATACCAGAAAATGGATACTTCATCTGAGCTGTCTCTCAAATCTTCGGCAGTTAATTTTTCACCAACAAATAAAAGCCGCAACGCTTCCGTCAGGTCAAGGGCATTGGCATAGGAATGAAACATTTGCGGAAAAGTACTAATTACCTTGGTTAATAGTTTTTCAGCCTGGGCATAATGCTCAAATTCATGGAAGAAGACATGCTGTTTCAACAAACGCTGCGCCATTACTTGATCTGTTTCCCGCAGGACTCTGTTGGCTGGATAAAAAGAGAGATCTTCCAGCTCACTTCTAGTTGCTTGAGTATTTTTCATGCAAAGATTTTTCTGTTTAGAATACCTGTAATAGCTGGATAAAAGATCATCACCGTAAAAGCAACTCTCTTCAAATCCTTTCGCCTTATATCTTTCCATCCACTTTATATCGGCAAAGGTAAAGTCATCAATCGGATAGAAAATAGGCTGTGTTGACAGGTAGGTCTTTCCGATGGGGACAAGGAGAGCCAAAACAGTATTTTGCTTATTTTCGTCAACAGTTAAATGAATATTAGATGCCGGTAAATCTATGTCATGCAATTTTCTAGTATTCAGATCTCTATAGACGATGGTTTCTCCCTGCTGCTTGACTTCAAACAAACTTAATACAAATGTTTTAGGCCAGGTTAGCATGATCCTTCGTTGACTTGGAGTTAGTCCAGGTACCCAGCAGACAGTATCAGGGAAATCGCGCATAATATCTACATGCTCTACTAAGAGATAATACACAACTAATAAATCGAAAAATTCTGCTGTTTCACCTTCGTAATTAGCTTTGGGAGACAATTCATTTTTTGTCATATTGTATAAAAAATGATAAAAATCACTTGCTTCTTCATCATCAATATATTTTTTATCGTTAACGATCGACAGAAAGATCTGTGTAGCAGCAAACAAAGCAACTTTGAAAGGATTATCCCCATTGTTTACCTGCTGCATCAATTCCTTTTTCAACTGAGAATGTTTTACATCATATTTATAAAGCAATTCCACCTTGTATCACTTCTTTCATGAATAGTAATCCTATCACTAGTTTATCATTTAGATGTGGAATTGTAGATAACAAATTTACGCAAAAAGCATCAAAAGTCGGCTAAGTATTCGTGCGCTTTTCGATGCTAATTTTTTACAGCTGTTTAATAGTAATTACTGCCAATGGATAATGGCACTTACATGGGCTCTAACAAGGAGAATCCTAAAATAGAATAAGGGTTAAGTTGTTTCTTTAGTTAGGTATCTAAAGACGTTTTTTATAAAGGAGATGAGGGTCATGAAAAATGCAGACTCTTAGAAAAAAGTATAGTCGTTAAGCAATCAGAGTGGTGCGGGAAATGGAAGATTTGTTTAATCAGTTGATGAAAACTCCTACATTGAAGCAAAATCATTGAGAAATACTGTGAAAAGTGGTTTATTATCTCTACGGATAAGCTGCTTTTTTTGTTGCTCTTTCCAATTAGACAACGAAAATAGCGTGAGTGTAGATTTCAGAAGGATCGTTGTTGAGTGGGACTTGCACAATTTTTCTTTCAAGAAAAGTTTCAAAAAATATAGATGAAGCAGTGGATTGATCAGTCAATACCTAAATGTTAGGAGCAACTCAAATGAAGAAACTTGTATTGATCCTGTTACTTGGAATAATTTATAGTAGGAATTCTGGCAAGTGCACATGATACTGCCAATCAAATTTTGTCTCAAGGAATTTTTGAAAAGAAACTGAACGTTCAAGCTGGAGGGAAAGGAAACAACGCTTCTATCTTGGTTATTGGCTTGGCGCTTGCCGGAGCTGCCGGCTCCTTTTATCGTTATACTAAAAGTGAGGATTAAAGTGACAAGAACTCTAAAGTAAACAGCCTAGGCTTCTTACTTTAGAGTTCTTTAAATTGTGCAAGGAAGGCTTCAAAGCTGGGATTAGATAAAATCGCCTGTTGAAGATCTGTGCGCGCCATGAAGTCTAATAATAAACTGTAAATATCTCCGGTGTCTTCGTAATCCTCTTTGGTGATTGCAAACAGAAAGACAAACTGAACTTTTTCTTGATTGCCCCAATCCACACCATCAGGCACGATTGCTACTGATAATCGGGAGTGATTTGCTAGCAGAGACATTGGATGGGGGATAGCAATCAGCTGATTAATATTGGTTTGGCTTATCGCTTCTCGAGCTAGAATACTCGCATAAAACTCTGCAGGTACTAATCCCTTTTCCTCTAATGACACACACATTGTTTTTAGCAAAGCCTCTTTAGTAACTCCTCCCTCGAATAAGTGAAAAGCATCCTCTTGAAATAAGTCCATAACAGTGGACGTCTGGGTTTCAAAGGCTGTCAAAAACTGATCGATTTTTTCAATGTCCTTATCTAGCTGACCCATACGAATATAAATAAAAGGTATTTCCAACTGGTCTAAAGGAATCGTGGTAATAACAAAATCAATTGTCGCTAAGGGCTGCTGCTGCAGTTCTACGTAAGAAAGCCGCTCAACAATCTCAAATTTGTCCTGGTAGCGTTTATTGATTTTTGCTTCAATAATGCGGCTCATGGCGCGACCAGTACCACAAACCAAAATCACTTTGTATTTACGATTTTCCAGCATCGAGCTACGTTCTAAAGCTCCGGCAATATGCAGGGCAATGTACCCCATTTCATCCTCAGAAAAATACAGTCCGTGAGCGGTTCCAATGGACTCCAGATGAGTAAGGCATAGGTCATAGGCGAGAGGAAAGGATTGTTTAATTGTTTCCAGCAAAGGATTGCTGTGACCTGCGTCTAAGCTGTTCATATGAATAAAGCCTTCAATATGCGAGGTCAGATCTTTGATCAAGATCGCATCCTGAGTCCAATCATAATTAGACGTTTGCTTAATTCCCTGCAGCAAGTCCTCCACAATTTCATCTGCTATCGATTCTGACTGAATTATTGCCGGATCGCTTACTACAAAACGAGGGGCATTCACCGACAGATAATAGATCAAATAATCTTGTTCTTCCTGAGGCAACTGACTCTCAAAAGTCTCCTCCAGCTTAGTGAAAAATTGCTGCATCAACTGTTGTGCGTTCTTTTTCAACTGAGGTATTTTAACCGGCATTTCGGAGATGGATTTTCCATCGATCAAGCGGCTTAGAGCTAAGGCGAAATGGGACAAAATATTCTTGTGATAATAATCCGATTCTAGCAAATCCAAAGGAGTCAGATAAGCCAGCTCCAGCTCCTGCAGCAATGACAAATCAATGTTATCGAATAGGGCCAGCTCGGTTTCGGTAAAACCAATTAAATATTCCTGCAAATCCTTACCGATTAATAGGTCACTAATCGCTTGGCGCTTGGCAAATTCATTACCCACAACCTCAAAACCAATGTTCGGCCGATTTACAATTTTCAAGCCATAAGGCAAAAGCTGATCGCGAATTGTCTTTAAATAGGAATAAAAGGTATTCTTGCTGACATAAAGCTGATCTAAAAAGGCATCTAAATTCAACGGCTCAGTAGCCTTAAACAAAGTAAACAATAAATAATGCTGCCGTTCTTCTGTAGAAGCTAAACTAGTCTCCACGGAATCGGTGCTTTCCTTCCACCATTCTTCAAAAACAGCTTGATTGTTAACAGCTAAAAGGTACCCTTTGCCGCGAATCAACGAGACAACAGCTCCCACATTTTTCAGGGTATCGTTTAGATTAGTAATGTCGGTACGAATCGTTCGATCTGAGACCGCAAATGCTGCAGTTAACTCCTTCATAGGAGTCGGATTTGGTTGTTGGATAAAACGTTCTAGCAATTCGTCTAAGCGTTGATAAGATAACTTTGACATGGTATCACCTCCAAACTGACTACTTCATTGTCATCATACCGTAATTTGAAAGCGATTGAAATATCTAAGGTATCCAGCAATTTTCCAATACAAGTGGAAGCAAACTTGGAAAGCGTTTTATCAATTGATTTCCACTTATGTTGGAAATTGGAAGTGTTTACACCTAAGGTTTGATCCCGTAAAGTTAAGCATGTAATAACCAACCGGAAAGGAGGTTCAACATGAACTTTACCGAAAAAAATATACTATTAGATGTATCAGCCGACAGTCAGGAAGAACTATTCATGCTTCTGGCCAATTATGCCAAAGAGTTAAATGTGGTAGAAGAAACCGAAAAAGTCAGTGCGGCCTTTATGGAGAGAGAGCAGCAATTTTCCACTGGTCTGCAAGCAGGCTTTGCGATTCCCCATGCCAAGTCTGCTTATGTTTTAACCCCAACTGTTTTATATGCACGATTGAAACAATCAGTGCCTTGGGAGACATTCGATGATTCAGCCGTTCAGCATGTATTTGCCTTATTAGTACCATTAGAGGAAGCTGGTACCTTGCATTTAGAAATGTTAAGCCGTTTAGCAACTGCTTTAATGGAAGAAACTTTTATTGAGGATATTCAGCAGCACCAGGATAAAAGCTTTTTGGCTCAACGTATTAGTAAAGAAATGATTGGAGAGAAAATCGTATGAAAATTGTCGGAATCTCAGCATGTCCTGCCGGTTTGGCCCACACACCAATGGCCGCTAAGGCTTTAGAAAAAGCCGGAGTAAAATTAGGCTACGATGTAAAAATTGAACAACAAGGTTCTTTAGGCCAAGTCAACAAAATTAGTCAAAAGGAAGCCAATGAAGCAGATTTTGTTTTGCTGGCAACCGATCAAAAAGTGGAAGGCCTAGATCGCTTTGAAGGAAAACCACAGCTAAGAGTAAACATTAATACCTGCATTAAAGCACCAGAAGCTGTTTTAAAAAAATGTGTCGCAGCGGTTCAGCAAAGAAGCGCCGCAAACTAGCAATAAACAGGAGGAGAATACAAAGTGAAGAAAAGTTTAGCAGAAGTAAAAGGACACTTGATGAGTGGGATCAGTTTTGTTCTGCCGCTGATCATTGGAGCATCCTTAGTAGTTGCGATACCTAAGATGATCGCTTTAGGAATGGGCTTGACCAGTCTGGACCCATACGCTGAAGCAGAAGGGTTCAAGCATGCACTATATGCAATTGAACAAGTTGGTTGGACCGGAATCGGACTTATTAATACTGTGTTAGCTGGATTTATTGCTTATTCTATCGGTGACAAAGCAGCATTAGGAGCTGGTTTTATTGGTGGAGCAGTGGCTACCAGTACGAATGCCGGATTCTTAGGAGCGGTAATCGCTGGTTTCCTAGCAGGTTACTTAGTGAAAATTGCAAAAAATAAAATTAAACTGCCAGAATCTTTTTCAGGTGTAATGCCATTAGTGATTTTACCTTTAATTGCTACTTTATCGGTGGCGATCGTTATGGGAGCGCTGCTGTCAGAACCATTGGCCTGGATTAATACTAGCTTAGTTGAATGGATTCGTTCAATGATTGCTAATGATGTGAACAAAGTCTTGCTGGCAATGATTATGGGTGCCATGATTGGTTCTGATTTAGGCGGACCAGTCAATAAGGCTGCCTGGATGGCCGGTAATGTTCTATTAGCAGAAGGTGTCTATTTACCAGCAATTATTGTCAATGTGGCCATTTGTGCCGTACCGTTTGGTTATGCTTTAGCGACTGTTTTCCATAAGAAACGCTTCAACGCCGAATTATTGGATGCCGGCCGTAATAACTTTATCATGGGTTTTATCGGTATTACCGAAGGAGCAATTCCTTTTACTTTAGTTAGTCCACTAAAATTAGTGCCGATTAATATGATTGGCGGCGCAATTGCCTCTGGTTTAGGGATTGCTTTAGGCATGTATGACAAAATGCCGCCAGTAGGTGGGATTTATGGCTTCTTTACAGTTGGTAACGGCTGGGCATATCTAGTTGGTTTATTTGCTGGCGCTGCTTTCATCGGATTTTTAGCCCCTTTGTTTGTAAACTTCAACAAAGTAGATGCTGAAGGTGACGAAGAAGTCGATATAGAGGATATTGATATTAGTTTTGAAAATTAAAAAACGGGCACTGACGGTGGGAAATCGTCAAGTGCCTCTTTTATTACAAGAAGGGTAGTTGACCAATGAAAAAAACTGTACACGTAGTTCCCCATAGTCATTGGGATCGAGAGTGGTATTTTACCACTAGTCGTTCCAAAATATATTTGATGCACGATTTGCAAAAAGTTTTAACGCAGCTAGAAAAGGACGACACATATGATCATTTTATTTTAGATGGCCAAGCTTCATTATTGGATGACTATTTAAACTGGCGTCCCCAAGATCGAAACCGAATAAGAAAATTGGTTCAAGCCGGTCAACTGATTATTGGACCTTGGTATACTCAGACCGACCAGCTAGTAATTTCTGGCGAAAGTATTGTTCGAAACATGCTTTATGGTATGCAGGTTTGTGAAGCGTTTGGTGACTACATGAATGTCGGCTATGTCCCGGATTCCTTTGGTCAAGCAGCTAGTATGCCACAAATTTATCAACAGTTCGGCATTGAGGATACGCTGTTCTGGCGGGGTGTTAGTGATGACGAAGTGAAGCAGACAGAGTTTGTTTGGAAAGGGGAGGACGGTTCAAGCGTTACGGCCTTTCAAATACCTAGCGGCTATTACATTGGCGGAGCAATTCCTGAGAACAAGGAAGCTTTAGCGGATTTTCTTCACGAAGAACCTTTCAAAACCACCTGGTCGCGCAGCACCACTGATCAAGTGTACTTTCCAAACGGTTTCGACCAAGCGCCAGTTCGCGAAAACTTACCGGAACTAATCGAACAAATAAATGCGTTGTATCAGGACGAATACGAATTGCATATATCGACCATCGAAAAGTATATCGCGGCCATTAAAGAGCAGCAGCCAGAGCTGGAGGAAATTGCTGGTGAGCTGATTAACGGAAAGCTGATGCGGATTCATAAGACCATCTTCTCTTCCCGCTCTGATTTAAAGGCCTTAAATACACAGATTCAGCATTACTTAACCAATGTGATGGAACCTATATTAACCATTGCGAAGCAGCTGGGTTTTGAGTATCCAGTGGAAACGGTTAAGGAAATTTGGAAGCTGATGTTTGAGAATGCTGCGCATGATTCCATTGGTTCTTGTGTATCCGACAACACGAACGAGGATGTTTATATGCGCTATAAGCAGGCTCGCGATATTGCTATGAATTTAGTGGAATTGACCATGCGCCAAATTGCGACAACGATTAAAGAGTCGAAGAATACACCGATAACTTTTACGTTGTTTAACCCTTATGATCATCCTCGGAATGAAGTTGTGGAAGCGGAGGTCTACTTACCGCAAAAAGAATTCGTCATTCTAGATGAAGCAGGGCAGTCGGTTTCCTACACTGTGTTGGAAATGATTGATCAGACTGATTATGTGCTGAATCAAGGAAATATATTAAATCCAACCAAGGATTATTACCATCCTACAAAGGTTTACAAAGCCAAAATTGCGGTAGCTGCCGGTCAGCTGCCGAGTCTGGGCTACACACAGCTAACTATTGATCTGTCCGGTAACAGTTACCAGACGTTTGAAAGGACCACTAATCGTACGATTGAAAACAACTATTATCGAATTACCGTAAATGCCAATGGTTCCTTTGACATCTTCGACAAAGCAGCTCAGGTACTTTATAACGAACAAGGGATTATCGAAGAAAATGGTGATGATGGCGATTCCTTTAATTATTCTCCACCGGAAAAGGATTGGGTAATCTCATCCATTGATTTTGAACCGGTAATCGAGGTGCATGAATCGAGCGTACTAAAAACGATTAAAAGTTCTTTTGTGCTGCAAGTACCAGCTAATTTGGAAGAACGAGCAGCAAAAAAAGCAACCGTCCAGCTGCCGATTTCACTGGAAGTAACAATGAAGCAGGATTCGCCAGTTATTGATTTCCATTTAGAGGCAGAAAATCAGTCTGTTGATAGTCATCGTATTTGTGTCTTGTTTGATACCAATATTCCGTCAAAATTCTCGACGGCGGATCAGCAATTTGGCACGATTCAGCGACCAGTAGTTTTTGAAAAAGAAATGAAGCTGTGGGAGGCGAATAAAGAGCAATGGAACGAACAACCAATTGCGATTGAAACCTGCCAGACGTTTGTCAGTCTTTTTAATGACCAGCGAGGTGCTGCAATTCTGCCAAAAGGAGTAAGAGAATATGAAATTGTTGGAGAAAATTACGATACTATTCGTTTAACAATCTTTCGAACCTATGGCTTCATGGGTAAAGAAAACCTGATGTATCGTCCAGGTCGTGCTTCTGGGGAAACAGTTATTGCCACCCCTGATGCTCAGCTGCACAAAAGACTGGAATTCTCATTTTCTGCTTATTACTTTGCTGGCAGCTTTAACCAGGCTGATGTGGCAAATATTGCCAAGATAGCAGTATCTCCGGTTCAGTTGTATCAAGCTGCTGAATTCTTAAACTCGCGGTTGAATTTTACTTTGGGAGATGAGCCTAAAACTCTAGCAGCTAGCTATAGTATGGCAGAAGTTGTTGGTGATTTGACGCTAAGTGTAGTCAAGAAGGCCGAGAAACGGGAGGGCTGTATTATTCGACTGTATAACGGAAAACTTAAGGAAACTTGTCATGCCGCGATTCAGTTTAAACAAGAAGTTCAAAAAGTGGAATTGGTAAATCTTAAAGAAGAGACAGTAGCAGAACTGGAACTGCAAGATCAAACGGTGAGTTTACCTGAGGTTGCTCATGCCAAGTTCATCACTTTATATGTAGAATAAAACGCAAAAAAGAGGACAATCGTCAGATTGTCCTCTTTCATTGCACTTATAAATATTCCTCCAAGACTTCAGCTACACCTGCTTCTTCATTAGAGGTAGTCACTTGTTGGGCAATTGCTTTGACTGGCTCTAAGGCATTGTCCATCGCCACACCAACACCGCTGACTTTCAACATTTCAATGTCATTTTCCTGATCACCAAAGGCTACGACTTCTTCTGGATCAATCTGAAGATAGTCGGCCAAGAACGTAAGAGAAGTGCCTTTATTTACTCCATCAGCCATAATCTCCAGCCAGTGAATATCTGTGTAAACTGAAGGAATACCCGCCGATTCAAACATTTTCCGCAAAACGGCTAACTTATCAACATCTGTATCATTAAAGGCCAGCTTAAAGTAATTGAGACTACCATCATTGATCTTCTTTAACAACTCTTCGGTAGAAGAATCTTGTAGCTGAAATTGCGCATAATAAGGACTATTCACCTCGACCGGGGCAGCATCAAAAGTAATCCGATCATCCTGTGTTTCACGACTAGCTACAATGGTTACACCAATTTGTTCAGCCAAATGGAAAGCTTGATTAATCGTCTTTGCAGGGATATCGAATCGCTTTAACACAGAAGTCGTTTCCCCTTTTTCTACTTTTGCTATGTAGGCGCCATTGGAAGCTAAAACATAACCATCTATGGAGAGCTGAGCAAATACCTTTTTAACAGAAAGGATCGATCGTCCAGTAGCCAGGACAATTGTGCCTCCCTGCTGGCTAAAGGTTTGCAGAGCCTCCTGGTTCTTCTTAGGGATTTCACCTAGATGATTCAGTAACGTACCATCAAGATCGATTGCTGCTAACTTCATATTTATCCATCCTTTTTAGAAAATATTCTATTTTAAGGGTAGTCCATTTTTGGCTATTTGAGAAGTTTAATGCTTAATAATGACAAAATAGTTGAATAGAGACAAGTAATTTCTTAAATGTTTAAAGAATCTTAACTGTTGTTATACCGCTAAAAAACGTCGATTCGATCAATTTTTTCCGAATTTGGTGACAAAATGATAGGGATAACAAGCAATTTTTTTGCTAAAAGAAAAGAATGGGTCTAATGTATGTTATAGAAATAGGGTAAAAGACGAACATAATTAAGCAAAGGAGTGATATTTTATGTTATCTCAGAAAAATACGATACCAGTGGTAACTGCATCAGATGAGAATTACGCTCCTTACCTGAGCGTGATGCTTGGTTCTTTGCTGGATCATATATCAAAAGAAGTTTCATTGAATATTTATGTAATTGATGATGAAATTTCTGCAGCCAGTAAAGAAAAACTGAAGGAAACAGTTCAAAATAAATCAGACAAGGCGACTATCCAGTACCTAACTGTTGATGGTCAAGTGTATGAAGACTTCTTGGTCAGTGACCATATTACTACGACAGCCTACTACCGAATATCCTTACCTAAAATTTTGAAAAAATACAACTATAAAAAAGTGCTTTACATAGATGCGGATACATTGATTCTAGATGATGTAGCAGAGCTTTACCGACAAAATTTAAAGCAAAAGACCATCGGAGCTGTGATTGATCCAGGGCAAACTAAGGCTTTGGAACGGTTAGGGATTGATTCCAAAGATTATTATTTCAATTCAGGCGTCATGGTAATTGATATCGAACGTTGGAACAATCGTCAGATTACGGAGAAGACGATTGATTTTTTAAGAAATCACGGAGATCGCATCATTTATCACGATCAAGATGCCTTGAACGCCGTCTTATACGAAGACTGGGCACCACTTCACCCTAAATGGAACATGCAGTCGTCACTTATTTTCAACCGTCATCCGGCCCCAAACCCTCTATATAGAATATTGTACAAGGAAGGCAATGAAACACCTGCGATTGTCCACTTTACTGGGCACGATAAACCTTGGAACACATTAGAAGGACACCCTTACCAAGAACAGTATATGGATTTATTAGCAGATAGTATTTTTAAGAAAGCGGTGAAAGCATAATGAGTAAAGAGAGAATTACGATTGTTTCAAGCAGTAATGCAGCCTTTGCACCTCATGTTTCTGCCCTGTTTGTTTCAATCTTAGAAAACTGTAAAAATAAGCAAGCAACCTTTGATTTTTATGTAATTGACGACAACATCGATTACAAGAGCAAACAACTAATGCTGGACACGATGGCAAATTATCAAGCAACCCTTCAATTTTTAAATATCAACAAAAAATATTTCAAAAACGTTGTTGAAAGCGACCGGATTCCACAAACAGCATACTTCAGAATTGCTATTCCTGAATTATTTCGGGGCAAAAAGGTAGACAAGTTGTTATATCTAGACTGTGATATGATTGCAGTAACTGACATTGACGAACTATGGAAAATGGACTTAGGTAACTATACATTAGCAGCAGTTGAAGATGCTGGATTCCATAATCGTTTGGAGCTTATGGGGATAGATACTGATTCTAAGCTGTACTTCAATTCTGGATTAATGCTAATCAATGTAAAAAAATGGTTAGATGAAAATGTTACGATGCGAGTATTGGACTTCATCAAAAACAATCCTGAAAAGCTGAAATTTCATGACCAAGATGCTTTAAACGCAATTCTGCATGATCAGTGGCTGCCTTTGCACCCACAATGGAATGCTCAAAGCTATATTATGCAAAAAGAAGTAACGCATCCTAATCCAACCGGCGAAAAAACGTACGAAGAAACGCGTAAAGCGCCAAGTATTATTCACTTTTCTGGACATGTAAAACCTTGGAGTGATGAATTTACCTCTCCTCTAAAAGGGTACTATTTAAAATATGCTAGAAAGACAGCCTTTTCAAAAAAGCCTCTTTATAAACAAAATGCAGTAACTTATGTTTCCACTACACATTATGGCAAGGTTGCACGATAAACATATTCTGATTATTTGACGGACAGGAACTGCTGCGGCAGGCTGTCAAAATTCAGAGATAAAAGCCTTTCATCAACTAAGATTAATCATGAAAACAACTAAGTAGTGAACCCTTTACAAATAAAAGCATAAGCTTGGCTGTGAGGAGGAGAAATAATGCAAATAGTAGTATCTGATCAAGCAGCGGAAGTATTATTAGATAAAGTTGGCGATACAAAAGCTTTCTTGATTGCTCTAACTAAAGAAATTGAGGAGACATCCATGAGCGATCATTCGTGTGCCAAAGGAAGTCAGTTCCAGATCATCCCTTTATTTACGGAAGGGGAGGTCGAGCTAATACCAATGGAAAACCCAATCTTTACTGTTTATTCTTCCAAAGAAGCTGCACCACTATTAGTTGAAAAAGTTCTGATGGATTTTAATCCACGCTTGAACAGCTTCCAGTTAATGTGTGATAATCAGTATGTCGACAGTAACATCAAATTGAAAAATTACTTTTTTAGTTAAAAGCAAAAGAGCTATGTTCATGCTGGTCATCTAGCGTAAACATAGTTCTTTTGATGACGACAGGCGAGGAGAGCAGATAATGAGACCAATAATTTGGGACGACGCAGCGCAACGTGCCCTTTCAAGTGAAACAACACGAGCAGTTCGCAGTTTGTCCTTAAAAGAAGCTCGGGAGAAGGAACAAGAAATAATTCAGCAAAGTCGCTTGGTCGGTTCCACGATTTATACTAAGATGTTTAGAGCATCCAATCATACGGCTATTGAAAAGGTAGTTCTATTACTGGAACAGTTAGGTGCGCAAATAGAAGAAGGGACTTTGCAGCTTACCGGTCCTTATAAAATTGATCCAGAACTGGCACCACACGACGATTTTTTGAACTTATTGGCAAAGACAATTCAACAAGCCTACCGAGGAAAGCTTCTGGATGATCCCCGAGTTCATCAGCTGCGAATGTATTTGGATCGTCAAAATATCCGATATATCCGAAAAAAATTTGGAATACCAGGCCCAACAGATGAAGATGCGCTAGCAGCCTATGTTCATGCGCCAAAAAAAGCAGGTGGTCTAGGTGGACACGGACTGAGAGCTGAACGTGCAAGGCTTCATAATAAATACCAAACAAATTATTTGGCTGGGAATGAGAACCGCAAAAGGGTTACTCCGGATTTTCACTCTGAATTTATTTTGGATCCTGAGGGACGTTTTGTCAGCCAGTGGAATGTATTGGAAATGGACGAAGCTGGGAAAGTAATAACGGATTTCTTCTATTATAAGGAACGATATCCTACTTATGCAGAATGGCACTATTTTCAACAGCAGATTCTAAATGGGGAGTCCTTTAACTATGCCGATCGCAACGATAATGTTCATCGACGCTTAGATAGTTTGCCGCCAATTCATTTGGATTATCCTTTAAGGAAAAAGTTGGGGAAGGAATGGAATAACCCTCAGGACAAGCTGGAGTATCATTGGCGAGAAGTTGATCGCAATCCAGAACCGTATGCTCATAGAAAGAATATAGGTAAAAAGTGGGGCGTGTTTATCATTTTCTTTTTGCTGGCTAAACTGCTGATTAGAAAACATAAATAATTAAAAGATCTCTTAGTAGTTAGTCGCAACTAATCTAAGGGATCTTTTTGTTATACCTAATGGGACAAGAGCCCCATAGATCCCAATATAAAAAAAGTAAAGATATACGTTAGAACCAAAAGTCCCAATAGTAATAATATATATTTTATCAATAAAAAACATTTCAGTATCTTGGCTACATTATTAGCCTTCATTAGTTTCCATTGCTTTACTACCCAAGGGAAACTAAACGCGATAAAACTAAGTAAACCTACTATTAACGAAAAAAACATATGCTGCTCCATAGCCCAAATTGTAAATGAGAGATTTCCACTGGATGCAGCGTAAGACAGGGCACATCACTTTGCTAAATAATCTCTTGATTATTTAGTAGATGGTTCTGCATTTTCAATGAGTAATTTTAGCAGTTTCCTCTAAATGATCAATTCTCTGCATGATATCTTCGGCATTTTTCTTTGCTTGCTCTAATGAGGTCAGCAACTGATCACAAACAGCAATGATATCTTCATCTGGCTCAGGGGTATTCAACACTTCTTTAATAGAAGAAACACGTTTTTGATCCATGGTCAGCAGCAGACGGAGAATAGCTTCTAATGAATAATTGGCTCCTCGTAAGGTGCGAATAATCTTTAATCGCTTTAAGTCTTCCTGATTGTATATGCGATAACGATTTGTCCTTCTCTTAACCATCAATAAGCCATTGAGCTCCCAATTACGTAAAGCATCAACCGTCACCTCTAAATAATCGGCTGCTTCACTGCGAGTTAGAGGAGGCTGCGTATTTTCATCAGCTTCAGGTCTAATTATTCCTTCAACAATTTCAATTGCTTCGTGCGCTTGAGCGATCTCTTGATTGGCTAAGTATTGATAGTCGAGAATCAATTGGCGCGCAAGGTTGAAATCATAAAGCGCAAGAGCTTTAATTACGTCCACCATTTTTCTCCGCAAGCCAGACTGCAGTACTTCGATTTGGAAAGCTACTTGAGCCAAGCGGATCAGCTCTATATGGTACTGAGTGAACATTCGGTAGCCATTAACTGCTCGTTGAGGCTTGGGAATCAATTCCCATTCTTCATATCGTCGAATTGTATTAGGATGAAGACCAACTAACTTGGCAACCTCCGAAGTGTGATAAATCATTCAATTCCTCCTGTAACAAGCTCTTCTTTTACTCTATCAAATAATTTTACAAAAGGCTACCCTACACTAAGCCACCAAGGTTGTTTTTCCAGCTATACTAAGAATTCATTTAGTGATTGGAGGCTAAAATATGACAAATCAGGCAATTATTGTAAAAAATCTCAACAAAAAGTTCGGAGATCAAACAGCAGTGAATCAGCTCAGCTTCACGGTAAAAAAAGGCAGTATTTTTGGTTTGCTAGGACATAATGGAGCAGGGAAATCGACTACGATTGATTGTATTCTAGGTACGAAAAGCTGTCAGGCAGAGGAGATTCTATTGTTAGGAAAGGATCCCCGCAAGCAAAGAAAAGCATTGTTTCAGCGAGTAGGCGTACAGTTTCAGGAGTCCGCTTTTCAAGGACAATTAAAGGTAAAGGAGATTTGTGAAATCACTCATTCCTTATATCAGCAGCCAATTAATTGGGAAAAGGGGCTGCTGGAATTTGGATTAGAAACTAAGAAGAATGCTTTTCTTCAAACCTTATCTGGTGGGGAAAAGCAGAAATTATGTATTCTGCTGGCAGCAATGGGAAATCCAGAAATTATTTTCTTGGATGAGTTGACGACGGGATTGGACCCGATGGCTAGGCGCGAAGTTTGGCGTTATCTTAAGCTTTTACAAGAACGAGGGGTAACGATTTTTTTGACTTCGCATTACATGGATGAGGTAGAAATTCTTTGCGACGAAATTCTAGTAATCAAGGCTGGCCAGGAAATTGAACGCGGAACGGTGGCTGAGGTGGTTGCTCGCAGCGGTCAAAAGAGTATGGATGAAGCATTTATCAAATTAATTGGAGAGGAGCGATAAAATGAAAACTTTTTGGTTATTGTATAAATCTGAAGCGAAGTTATCCATTCGCGAAATGTCCTCAGTAATTTTTGGCGTATGTGTTCCTGTGGGAATTGTAGTGCTAATGGCTTTTATGGAAAATAGCAATGAGGCTCTAAATCGAATCTTTGCCTCGGTATCTACTGTCGGTATCTGTTCTGCAGGTGTTATGGGACTGCCGTTAGCTCTGTCTTCTTATCGAGAACGCAAAATTTTAAAAAGGTATCAGGTAACCCCGATAAGTCCGATTCAACTGCTTTTAGCTCATTTATTTTTTTGCTTTACACTCAGTTTGGTATCGATGCTTTTAATTTTTACCCTGCTTACGGTTGTTTTTAACTTTCATTATCAAGGCAGCTGGGCAGTATTTATTCCAGCATATTTATTAGTGATGCTGGCAGTTCATGCGATTGGTTTGATTATTGCCAGTCTTTCTCCCAGTGAAAAAGCAACAGGTGCAATTAATTCGGCCGTTTTCTTTCCCATGTTTTTTCTTTCAGGTGCCACAGTGCCCTTTGAGATTCTACCCAATGGTTTACAAAAAATTGCAGGTGTCTTGCCTTTAACTCAAGGAATAAAACTACTTAAAGCCATTACTTTTCAGGAGCAGGCACAAATTATGCCCATTGTGGCTTTGTTGATAATAATTACGTTAGCTGGAACAGCAATCGCTGTTCGTTTCTTCAAATGGGAATAAGCAACAGATTGCTATTAGAGCAGGAAAATTTTCCTGCTTTTTTATTTTGCCCAAAAAAGAGAAAATAGAAAAAGAAATTGGATAAAAATGCGTAATTTATATCAGGGTGCTTAACCCTAGGAAAGGAGAAAGAAGAAGTGAAAATTCTTGTACTGACAAACTGTATTTTTAGAGAAAAACTAATAGAGGAGCAGCTTCATTTGCTGGGTAATGAGGTGTTTATCAGTAAAGCACTGTTATCCGACTCACTGACTATGGTACGATTTTTTGACATAATTATTTTAAGCGACACGTTGCCAGTCGACCAACAATTGATTATTGCGAATAAAATGTTAAGCTTCCAGGTTCCAATTATGAAGATGACATCTGAGGAATCATTTGCTCCAACTGAAATTTTCAGAGGAGTACTTAATCCAGATTGTGACCTAGAAGATTTAGGAAACAGTCTTGCTGTTGTATCAAAATTGAAGAAGCCGATGTATCGAGAACGTCCGATAATTCAAGCTGGGAAGAATGAAGAAGAAGTTTTCTATTTACGTTTAAGCAAAAAGGAGAAAAAACTGCTGGATTGCTTAAGAGAAGCTAAAGGAGAAACGGTTTCTAAAAAGGATATTTCGCTGTATTTGTGGAATGGGGAGCCTACAGCATCTCGGATGTGTCATGTTTCAAATCTCATTAAGCATCTCCGTGATAAGTTGGAAAAGTATGAGCCTGATTGGTATAAAATTATAACGGTTTGGGGACAAGGCTACTATCTTAAGGACGCCCATGATTGGGATGAATCTGCAGAAAATAATACACAAGAAAATCTGCAGCAGGCAATTGTCTAATTGATTTAACTTCTGTTTGACTCTGCCCTCAGCTACGCGATATGATGTGATGGAGAGAAAGGGAGGATTTTATGCAAGAGACACAGTTTAAAAAAATGGTTGCGATTGAACCGACTAAGCTATTGCCTGAATGGGACGAGAAGTTGAAGGCATACGCCGAAGAAACGTTCTTCTATGAAGATATTCCAGAGGATGAGGCTGAAATTATTCGCCGAATCGGAGATGCTGATTGTGTTATGTTGAGTTTTACCAGCTTTATTAATCAAGCTGTTTTAGAAGCTTGTCCCAATATTCGCTACATTGGCATGTGCTGCAGTCTATATTCTCCAGAGAGTGCCAATGTTGATATTCTAACTGCTGAGAAAATGGGAATTGTGGTTACGGGGATTCGAGATTATGGTGACGAAGGGGTTCGGGAATATGTCATCAGCGAACTAGTTCGCTTGCTTCAAGGGCGAGGAGAGGCGATGTGGAAAAACGAACCGATGGAATTGACCGGTGTGAAGGTGGGCGTTATCGGTATGGGCACTGTGGGATCACTGGTATCTGAAGCACTCCACTTTTTCGGTGCGGATGTTTCGTATTACAGTCGTACCCGCAAACCTGAATTAGAAGAAAAATTGGCGATGTCTTACTATCCATTGAATGACTTATTAGCTCACGTGGATATCGTCATTACCGCTCTAAATAAAAATGTTGTCTTGCTGCAATCTGAACAATTCAAATTAATGGGCCCCGGCAAGATTCTGATGAATTTGTCAATTGCACCCTCTCATGATGTTGAAGCATTAGCTAACTGGCTCTACTTATCAGGGACCTATGCTTTTAGTGATACAACCAATGGAATTGGGGAGGCAGTTGTGGATCGGCCAAACGTTTTTGCTGGAGACCACAGTGCTGGATTAACCTCGATGGCAAAGGTTCGTTTAGCACAAAAAGTAATTAAGAACGTAGAGACATTTTTAACTAAATAACCAACTAGACCAGGTATCAATGGTAAGATACTTGGTCTTTTATTTATAGTTAAAATCTATAGAAAATCCGTATTTTATCAATAGTTTTCTGCAAAATAAAACTTTGGCGGCAATTCTCAGCATGCTATAATTAAAGAAACGCTTCAAGGAGGGTTAACCATGTTTAATCTTTCGCATGATGACAAACAACGAATTGCTGCACTAATCATTCTAGCCATTTCTTTTTTCTTTCCGTTCCCTTTTCTTGGAATTATTTCTGGTATTTATTTGTTGTGACAAAATTTGCCCGTTGGTTTTAAGATCGGTGCCGTTCTGATTATTTTGGAACAGCTTCTGATTTACATACCAGTTATTGCATATTTGACGATAACAAAGTAGAGGGAATTTAACTATTAGTGAATGATTAATATTATCTATATGTACTTAAAAAGGCTTAATACAGTTTGTTCTAGACTTTACTTAAATTGTTCAATTTTATCTTACATTAAGTTGCTCAAATGAATGGAACCATGAGGTGATTCACCTCATTAATATAACAAGGAGTGAAAAGTATGTTGTTTTTAACAAAGGAAGATATCATCAAAACCTTCACCATGAAGGATGCAGTAGAAGCAGATAAGCAAGCTTTGATGATCTTTTCTAAAGGAGAGACCAATGCGCCGCTGCGGACTAATGTGGATATTCGTGAAGAAAATGGCGTGAGTTCTTATATGCCAGCCTATATTGGTGGGGAACAACCAGCGTTGGGTGTTAAAATAGTATCGACTTATTTGCACAATATCGAACGAGGATTACCTAGTGTAACAGGTACGATGATTGTGATGGACCCTAAAACGGGTATGGTAAATGCTATGGTGGATGGCACTTATTTGACTCAGTTACGCACTGGAGCTGTACAAGGTGTAGCGACAGATATTCTTGCCAGAAAAGATGCTAAAATTGGCGCCTTAATCGGAACGGGTGGTCAGGCTGAGAAGCAATTGGAAGCAATGATGGCTGCACGCCCTTTGGAAGAAGTCCGAATCTTTGATATAGATCAAAATCGGGCAGAAGCTTTTGCTAAGGCTCGTCAAGAAGGTTGTACAGTTCGGTTAATTCCAACAAAAACGAGTCGTGAATGCGTAGAAGGTGCGGATATCATCACAACTGCAACTCCTTCCAATGAACCAACCTTCGAATCTGCTTGGGTTAAGGATGGTGCACACATCAATGGAATCGGCTCCTTCACTCCAAGTATGTTTGAAATTCCTAAAGAATTAATCAAACGAGCAGATCGAGTAATTTTTGATACAACGGAAGGCGTGCTTAATGCAGCAGGAGATTTTATTACTCCGCTGAAAGAAGAGTATATTCCGAAAGAAAAGTATTCGGGTGAATTAGGACAAATCTTGCTAGGCGAG
This sequence comes from Enterococcus sp. AZ163, assembly GCF_050498925.1. Lineage (NCBI taxonomy): Bacteria > Bacillati > Bacillota > Bacilli > Lactobacillales > Enterococcaceae > Enterococcus > Enterococcus sp. AZ163. The sequence continues at coordinate 520,765 of NZ_JBIPAO010000002.1, read as the reverse complement.
GTAGAAGGACGAACTTCTGATCAAGAAATTACCATCTTCAAATCAGTTGGTACTGCTGTTCTAGATTTAGTAGTAGCGGGGCAGATTGTTGAGAAGGCTCGTGAGAAAGGCTTAGGCACTGAAATTCCTGACTAATAGGGAAGACAAGTTTCCACATGGGAGCTTGTCTTTTTTAGTCATGCTTGTTTACCGCAAAAAAAGAAAAGAAGTTAGCCGTTAATTTAAGCCATAAAAACAACCGTTTTGGACATAACTAACTATATTTTTTCAATTGGGATTAGACTAGGTACAAGAAGAAGTTCAGGAGGAATTGTGATGTTGTTAGGGGTAATAACAGGATGGTCGTTATTTTTGCTAATAGATCGACTTTTATAAAGGTTTACTTTAATTAGTACGTAGTGAATACCTCTATAAACAGCATTAAAAGTTTACCGCAAATAAAAATTCAAAATGAATGATACCTATAAAAGCAAGCTTTCAGAAGAAAAAATGACTGCTGCGACTCAATAATCACTGATGATAAAAACCGTGTTCACTAATTGTTGGTTTTCAATGCACCTATTAATTTTACGGGGATTAGCCCATTATTGGACATAGATGGAAACTTTTTAAATAAAATGGCTAAACCTATGATCGTTTTTCATTAAGGGATATGCTATACTTTTATTAATCGAATAAGAACACTAGGGGTGCTTTTGAAGCTGAGATTATACCCATTGAACCTGAAACAGCTAGTACTGACGCAGGGAATTGTGTAACATTTTTTAGACAGAATTTTATTACACCCGATCATTTTTTTTGTGATCGGGTTTTATTTTGTCATCCTTCACCAGCAGTCTCCTTAGTGCACTTACTTTGAGGAGGGTGCTTTTTTAGATCCAAAATAAGAATATGGAGGGTATAAATGTTTACAGAAATCGCACGTAAAGAGGCAGCATCTTACTGGGAAGGAAGCTTTGTTCATCCCTTTGTTCAAGCAATTGGAGACGGGACTTTATCACCAGAGATTTTTCGTTTCTATTTGTTGCAGGATCGTTATTATTTAGAACACTTCAGCAAACTTTATGAATTAATCGCCGATCAAGCAGACGATCAAGAGGTAATTGCTCTATTGAGAGAGAATGGGGAAAATCTTCGTTTAGGAGAAATTGCGGTTCGGGAAGATTTTTTTGACGAACTTAAAATTACTGACAAAGAAATTGCTGGAATACCAATCGCACCAACGGCTTACCACTATGTTTCTCACATGTATCGTCAGTTGATTGACGGGACGCCTAACGCAGCCTTTGCTGGAATGCTGCCATGTGCTTGGTTGTATCAGGAAATTGGAGTCCGGCTAATTCAATCAGGTTCACCAAATCCATTGTACCAGCGCTGGATTGAAACCTATTCAGGTGAAGAAGCAGCCCAAGGAATATTGAAAGAGCGGGCGGTTTTGGACCGATTGTATGAAGCGAGTGGGAAAGATGAACAACAGCAAATGATTGATGCTTTTGTGATTAGTAGTAAAATGGAATATGATTTTTGGGAAATGGCGATGAATCAAGAAGGATAGACTATTTAAGCAGATAAAACAGATTCCGTTATGTGTCAAGTAGTGTACATAACGGGATCTGTTTGTTTTTTTAATTGTCTAATTTTGATAACTCTTCGTGAACCTCAGCAATCAAATCACTGTTAAGAATACTATCGCGATTATCCTCACCATCATGAAGAAAGATAGATATTTCGAGAGATTCATTCAAATAATTGAGTGCATTTTCTAAAAGCGATCTATCCTTTGTCTGTTGAAAAAGAAAATGTTCTAAGTAAAGTGTTCCTAAAAAACGAGCAGTAATCATTAGTGAACGGTTCTTACTTAAATCTGGTCTGGGCTTTATAAGGCGATATGCATAAGTTACATAATATATCGCTGCTTTAAAATTTTGTTTTCTTCTAAAGTAACTAGCAAAATTTTCAATAGACCAAGCACTCCGAACCGAATTTTTTCCGTATCGTTCAATTGCTGTCTTATAGGAATACTTTAAGTGCTTTTTTGCTTTTTTCAAAAGCTTGTCATTTTTAAACTGATCATATTGATTGAGATAAGTTAAGCCTAAATCATTATGACAAGAGCGCAATTTATAAGAATCATCGGTCAAAAATTCTTCACCTAAAGCTAGATATTTAATTCTTATTGACAAAGATTTGCCAAGACATATACGATCATTAAGATGTTTATGTTTACTGCTATAAATGTCACCTTGCTGCTCATAATTTCTAAAAAGAGCATACTGCCATTCTTTCTTATTTTCAATTAGTCCTTGTTTGATTACTGATTTAATCTGCCTCTCGATTTCTTCTAAAATGGCTAGAGCATCATCAAAATCTCCTCTTTTACTTAAAGAGTTTGCATATTTTTGTTTAATACGAATATACAATAATGGTTTCCTATCACAAATTTGTTCAGCGTTAATCGCTGTTTGTTTACGCAATTCTAACACTTTGGACATTTTACCTCGTACATCATAAATTCCTAAAAAAGTATCATTATAAATGTGTTGGCAGATGACTTTTTCGATCTGATGCTCCATTGAATTATCTGGATAAAATTTCTGCTGCAATTCTAACAGTTCTTCAGTATAGGATTGACATTCTTTAGCAAAAGTATTGAAGTGAATGCAACAGGATAAGTATTGTTTGATTAGTTGATAACGTTCAATAGATGTTTCCTGATATTTAGAAACGATAACCGAAAGAGTGGTGAGGTTTTGAAAAATATTGGTCCGCTCGATACCGTCATGAGGGAAATTCATGTAAGTTATAACATTCTGAATGAAAGGTCTACAGTCAATAGACTGACGAATTTCCTCATCTAAACTTAGAGCACTTTGAACCAAAAAATGACATTTAAATTTTCGGTTGCCGTGTTTTGCTAGTTTATCTTTTTCCATCATTAGCCAACCTTGTTCGTAAAGATTAGTAAATATTGATTTCAGTGGTATTGATTTTAAATCTTCTGTATCCGACATCCATTTGACTAAATCATCTTCAAGAATTGGATTATCTGGCGTCATAGTGAAGTACCCCAACACGCGTCTTTCAAGTACGTCCAAATTACTATTATCAAACAAATTTAAAATGATGTTTCGAAGCTTTCTGTGCGTATATTCATCTTCAACAAGTATTGATGAGTTTAAGATTTCGTCCGGCAAAAAAGCTGCGTGTTTCTGTTGAGTAATAGTTTTTTCCAAATCAGAAATCTGAGATCCACTACGGCGGCCGAGTTTTGCCAATAGTTCTATTAAATACGTATGTGAATCAATCTCTAAAAATATTTTTTTTAGCCTATTTTCCTCTTCTTGAGAGAGTTGCTTGTCAGTAGAAGTCTTAAAATAATGATATTTGAAAAGCTTCAGGCAATCTTCTTCAGATAAGGGAAATAACTCGATGATTTTTCTATGTTTATTTTCATCAAGTATTACACGCGTTGTAGCGAGAACTTTCCAACCAATTTCTATTAATGGTTTTAATCTTTCTAAAGATTTCAGCTGTGATACTTTACTAATATTATCGATGATCAATAATACATAATTATCATAGTGTTTCATTTTGTCAGCAAAATTGTATAAAGCAGTGACCAAATGTTTTGTGAGGCTTTCATCGGTATTAAGATGTTTCACTAGATTAGGCTCTAACTCGTTAAGAAGATCATAAACAATATTCACTGAACTGGTGGGAATACTGATTAAGATGGGTTCTCTTTTAGTTACTTCACATGCATACTTGTAAACAGTGATTGTTTTTCCCAAACCTGCTACAGAATAGATATGAATGGGCTGTGTATGTTCTTCTATCATTTGCTCAATCTCGAGACATTCTTTTTCTCTACCAATAATCACACGTTCTTCCATGAGTTTAGGTGAAAGGTGAGCGGGAAATTTAAGTTTCTCTTTGTCTTTAGGTCGGTAGCAATACCATTGAGAAACCGACTTTTGACGACTAGCAAGTAGTTCTTCACAAAATGGAATGATTCTTTCACAAATATTTTCGTTACGTTCAATATAGGCTACTCCATTAGATTCACTTGTGACACCGACAGCTCGCAATGATTTATTGAAATCCTCTAACCAATTTTTTAGCCCATCATCTAGTTTTATGTCTTCAGCTTTGCAAATTACTTTGATTCTATCTAGCAGGAGTTTTAAAGTTTGTTCTGACGGAATATGTTCACGTCTGCGATAGCTATTTATTGATGATTTTGATACTCCAAATTTTTTGTTGGTAATATCGGTTGTAGCAGGAACTAATAATAAAATATTTGTTGTAATAACCTCTCTGATCTCACGTAACTCTTTTTCAGTTGTTCCCATCAAATCCAACTCCCTCCCTGCCTAAAAGAAAAATGCACTTCTAACTTCTATTTTAAATCAAAAATTAAAAAAACAGAATAACATTTTAAATCTTGGTCAAATTGATTAGTTATAGTCTAATGAGAAAATTAATTGCTAGATAGATCTCAAAAATTAAGCCATATCAGTCTTTTCAGCTATTGGCCAAATTGGTCCTAAAGTTGGTTAAGGTTGGTCGACAATTGATTGTTGGAGGATGATAAAATAAATTAAATTATTGGCAATTTTTATTGTTGTTAAAATGAAGCATGGTAACAAATGGTGGTAAATAGGGTAAAGAACACTCGAATGACCAAATGGTTAAACACTGTTGAAACAAAAATGAAGTACTAAAAAGGAGTTAGAAATGAAAAATACACGAATGATGCGTTATCATGAAAAAAAGTTAATACAAAACAAACGAGGCAAATACTTCTATCAAGTAACCACAGTTGTTACCTTACTTTGTCCGATGGTATTAGGATCAGTAGGGGTACTGGCTGAAGAAACTGTCCCAGCAGCAAAAGCAACTACTGATACAGTAAATTTTGTGGACGGTACGTTGCCAAGTGCAAATCCAAGTTCACTTGAGACATTGGATTCACAAACACTAACGGAATCGGAAGAATCAGAAATGGTGACTGTTCCAGAAAATACTAATTCTGAAAGGGAAGAAATCAATGAGGGCGTTTCAGAAACAGCAACTAGTAAAACGGAAGACTTAAAACCAGTTGAGGAGGTTACTGGAATGCAATCGACTATACAAATTCAAAAAAGCGGATTTGATGACGATGAAGAAACAGAAGAAGCTCCAGTAAAGGCTGGTATGGTGAATATAAATTTACAATGTACCGACAACAAAAACAATGTTTTATCTAGGGAAACAATCCAAGTATCATTGAATGAGTCAAAAATTATTACTGCACCGGAAATAGTGGGATATGCAGTGGCTGATACATTACCCCCTATTGGTGATGATTATTCTATGGTAACAACTAATCATCACGATAAAACGTATACCGTAACTCCCTCTGGAGCAGGAGCAAACAAAACGATTAATCTTCAATTCAGATATCGTAAAATTGTATTAAAGGATTATATTGCTACACTCCATACGAGTGAGATAACCCCCTTTTTAAATTCTGATGGGGAAAACTATAACTTTAATATATATGATGAAGAAGATTGGCATGTAGGCTTTATTACTTGTACATTTCCAGAGGAGGATTCCGATGAGTTCTTTTGGTCTGCTTGGGATCTTGATTACGATTATTCTGTAGGAGGAAACGGCGGACGAAGTGGAGAACCACTTGTTTATGAAATAGGCGAAGCAAAATACAACATCACACTAATTGTTGATCAACGGGCTCCGATTACTTATTCGACGATCTCTTTTGCAGTTGAGGGAAATGGACTGTTGTCAGATGCTAATCCAATTGAAAGAAAAACAGGCTACTATTTATCTTACGATGAATTACCTGGGGTTACTCCAGCTGCAGGACATCGGTTTGTTGGATGGCGAAAAGAAAACCAAGAGTGGCTTGCTGGTTACGGAATGGAAATACATCAAGATATAACCTTAACAGCTGTTTTTGAAGCAGGTGAATTAGATTGGTCTAGGTATGATGCTTCTCTTGCAGGTTATGAAGCATATGTTCAATTAAAAGATATTTATGATCATTTCTATTGGTGGGATGACTGGAATGCATGGAATGACATTTATCAAAATTATTTGAGTATTCGAAATCGTACAGATATCTCTCAGAAAGAAATAGATTTTTTATCACAACCTTTAGGGGGAATGCACCTGAATTTTGTTGACCATTACTTTATGTATGGAGAAAAAATACAACATCGTATCAAAGAGATTTTTGATTCACTGCAAGACATTTATCAAGATACAACTAGCTATACTAGTGCCTCCAAACAGTTGTTTGATCAAGAATACTTGAAGACAAAAACACTATTAGAACAAGAAATAAGAGATCATGGTGTCTATGAAAGGGAATTATTCACAGCTTATCAAAGTATGGTGGATGCTCGCAGAAAATTGGTAAGAAATGATGGCACCAAAAACTTATTCAGCATAAATCTGGTTCCTTATCCAGGGCTGTCATTTGACGGAGAGCTTGCACCATTTTCGAATTTTATGATTCAGCATAGTTATTCTGATGGTTCGTATGAAAATCTCTATCTCAATAAAAATGATTACGTCATTACTACTGGAAATGATCAGGATGTAATTACCGAAGAGGGTATTATCTTTAAAGGTGTAGGTCGTCGAGATATTGAAATCACTTATCAAGGGTATAAAACAGGCAGCGGCTATTCAGTTCTTGAAAGAGAAAAACCAGCAGAAGATTTTTCAAAAGCAAAAGAAGCGATGAATCAGTTTAATGGACTGAAGGAAGCCGATTATACACCAGAATCATGGAAGAAGATGCAGCAAATCCTTGCAGATCAAGCAATTGGTGAAACGCCTGTCAATGAATTTTTGCAAGCGATAATTGATGGAACTTATCCAGAGGAAGTTAGTCAATCATGGCTAGACTGGCTGACTGAAACACTACAGACAGCAATGAGTGAACTAGTCAAAAAAGACGACAGTGGTAATAATGGAAATAGCGGTAATAATGGTTCTGGAAACAACAACGGATCAAATAATGGAAACAACTCAGGAGCAGGTAATAATGGCGGAACCAATAACAATGCAGGCAACGCTAACAATAATGGAACAAAAGATAAAGATACTAATTCTGATAACAAAAATACAGATGATGGCGGTCAGAATAATTCAGCACCAAAAAATACTGACAAAGAATCAAATAATGGAAAAGTAAAAACTGTAAATGTAGATAAATACAGTCAGGTTAATACACAAGGAGCAACGGAAACTAAAGGACTTCCTCAGACGGGGGAAGAAGGATCTTTCGTATTAACGTTGATGGGTATTTCAACCCTTGGTGTAGTTTTGACAGGGATGTTTTTGAAGAGTCGGAAGAAATTTGATTAATAGTAAAAATGTGAGCTCTCTTTGGTTTCAAAGAGAGTCCATTTTACTTTTAGTGATTATTAAAAGGAGTGAACGCAGAATGAAAAAGATGTTTAAGTGGATAGTATTTTTGTTGGTATCAATTGTGGCAATTTTTACTCTGTCATCAGAGGTAGAGGCAGCCACCGACGACATGTATCGTCTCTACAATCCAAATAGTGGAGAACATTTCTACACAAAGAATGGTGCAGAACGAGACATGTTAAAAAAAGTTGGCTGGAAAGACGAAGGTATCGGCTGGTATGCACCAACCAAAGGCGATCCAGTGTATCGACTGTACAATCCCAATGCTGGGGATCATCACTATACTTTAAATGGAAATGAAAAAGATATGTTGGTAAAAGTTGGTTGGCGTTACGAAGGTGTGGGCTGGTTCTCAGATACAAGGAAAACAATTAAACTTTATCGTGCCTATAATCCGAATGCAAAAGCAGGTAGCCACAACTATACAGTCAATGGTGCAGAACAAGATATGCTTATACGAGCTGGTTGGAAGGATGAAGGGTTAGCTTGGTATGGGACTCATCGTGGAAGTGGGGATGAAAAGCCTGCCGCAGCTGTGAAGAAAACGGATTTGCAGAATTTGTACAACAAGTACAAAGGTACAGCTAAAGGAACTTATACTTCTGCAACTTGGAATACATTCCAATCTGCTTTAAAAAATGCGAAATCTACAATTGATAATAAAAAGGCAACCCAAAAACAAGTAGACGATGCTAAGTCAGCTTTGCAAAAGGCGTTTTGCAGTTTGAAAGAGACTGCTAAACCAGAAACACAAAAATTTACTGTTACAGTAAAATACGTAGATACTGAAAATAGAGAAATTCAAAAATCTTTGGTTACTCAAGTGGAGAAAGGAAACAGCTATACGGCTGCTGCACCAGAAATAGAAGAATATTTTGTACTTGAAAGTGCAAGTCAAACCATTAGCAATGTGAACAAAAATAGCACGATAATTTTTGTTTATGAGAAACAGTATATTCCGATTCCGAATTATGAGATTACTATCAAATATCAAGATCTTGATGGCAATGACATTCAGAATATAACAACTGAATTTCCTAAAGAAGGAAGCAATTTTACTGCTACAGCCCCTAACATTGACGGATATGATATTACTGGAGATAGACAACTAGTTATTTCCAATGTAAAACAGAATCAAACAATAGTATTTAGATACACTGAAAATTATTTGTCTTATTCTTTTGAAGGTGATGTTGCGACAGTAACAGGTTTTACAGCTGGAAGTAAACACTCTGAAGTGATTATTCCAAGTAAAACAGAAAGAGATGGACGTACGTATTCGGTTGAACATGTGGGAAACGATGCCTTTAATGAAATTGAATTGGACAAAGTAGTTTTTTCTGAAGGACTCGTTTCGATTGGTGATAGAGCCTTTCGAGCATGTAGAAATTTGAGGTCTGTTAAATTTCCGGCTAGTCTGGAAACAATCGGCGAATGGTCATTTACGGATGACTATATAAGTGAAGTCACTATTCCAGAGGGGGTTATTTCTATAGGAGATGGAGCCTTCGATTATAATTCAATAACCTCCCTTGAGCTGCCCGATACTGTTACTAGTATGGGAGAATTTGCTTTTGGAAAGAATCTGATTACTGAACTAAAAATACCTAAAGATATCAAAGTAATTGAGCAAGGAGCATTCTATGCGAACTCAATAGCAAAACTTGAACTGCCGGAAGGATTGCTATCTATAGAAGATGGGGCCTTTTCAGATAACTATCTGGAAGAGATTTCTCTTCCAAGCACTTTAACGTTCTTAGGGGATCAAGCATTTACTGAAAATAAACTAAATGCGCTAACTATCCCTGATAAGATTGAGACTGTAGGGTGGCATGCATTTAGTGATAATTTGTTAACAGAGGTTGTCCTTTCAAGTCAGCTAACGAGTATTGGTGATTACGCATTTGAAAACAATCAATTAACGACTGTTAAAATACCTGGAAAGGTTACTTCTATCGGTCAATATGCCTTTAGTCAAAATAAACTAGAAACAGTGCTGTTTTCACCAAGTGTTAGCTTTATTGGCTATGGAGCATTTGAAAAGAATCATTTATCGGAGGTATCTATCCCAAATCCTTTAGTGGAAGTGAACTTTAATAGTTTTGATGAGAATGTTTTAGTAAAGATTGGCAATTAGTAATCTGATTAATCATACTATAGTTAATAGAATCAACTATAACTCTACTATGAAGGCTCGCTAAGTATATATACTTTAGTTTTACAGAAACTTTTTTCATCTTTTTGACACATTCCTTTTAACATGTTATGATTCTTGGCGAAAGAGGGAACATCGGATGATATACGATTATTATTTTAGATTTACAAGAAAATCAGCTCTTAACAAATGGATACGATGAAGCATTGTTAGGGGCATACAATAAAGGTTGAGACTTCATCGAAAATGCCCGGAGTAGGCAGGTTTATTTGTCTTGCTTAGGTGTTTTCGATTTGGAAAAAGACGTTGTAGCTGCAGACAATTGCTGTTGTCTGCGGTTTTTTTGTTTAAAATCGCTGATGTTTACCTATACTAGAATGAAACAGTAAATAAGGAGATAGAAAAGTTATGATGAATTTAGTAGATATTACCCAACAGTTTGGCGACAAGCTGCTGTATGAAAAAATTAATGCACAGATTAATAAAGGCGAGCATGTTGGCCTAATTGGGCGGAATGGTGCTGGGAAAAGTACCTTGATCAAGATTATTACGGGTGAAATTTTGCCAGATGAAGGACAAATTGTTGTTTCGCCTAAATTTCATGTCGGCTATTTAGACCAATATGTTAATGTGGATGAAACGTTAACGATTCAAGAATTTCTGCAAACGGCTTTCGCCGAGGATATTGCTAAGGAAGCAGAAATTATCAAGTTGTACGAAGACTATGCCACTGATATGAATGATAAGCTGTTGGAACGTGCCGGCAAGCTGCAAAATGAACTAGACCAGGGCGAGTTTTATCAAATGAATACCTTGATTGATGAATTGGCAACCGGACTTGGAATTAACATTCTTGGTATGGATAGTCGCTTGAAAAACTTGAGTGGTGGTCAGCGTTCGAAAATTCTTTTGGCTAAATTGTTGCTAGAAAAACCAGATCTGTTGATACTGGATGAACCGACGAACCATTTGGATGATGATCATGTGCAATGGTTGACGGACTTCTTGAAGGATTTTCCGGGAACGTTCTTGGTTGTTTCTCACGATCAAGATTTCTTAAACGCTGTAACTACGCATATTATGGATATAGAGTTTGGTCAGTTGACGAAATATACCGGGAATTTGGAAAAAGCATCGAAGCAAAAGGAATTGCGGGCGGAGACGTACATGCGTCAATATGAAGCACAGCAAACCCATATCAAGAAAACGGAAGAATATATTCGGAAATACAAAGCAGGTTCTCGTTCAACTATGGCGAAAAGCCGTGAAAAGCAATTGGCGAAGGTAGAACGTCTAACACCACCATCGGACGCACCAACTCCTAATATCGTATTTGAACCAGTACCATTAGTGACGACCTTGGCTTTAGAAACTGATGAATTGTTAGTCGGTTATGAGAAACCATTATTAGCACCATTACAATTAACCATCCGTTATGGCGAAAAAGTTGCTTTGCGTGGTTTTAATGGCATTGGTAAATCAACATTGATCAAAACGTTGATCGGTGAGATTCCAGCGTTGGGCGGCAGCTTCCATTTTCCTAACCATACGAAAATCAATTATTTTTCTCAGGAATTAGCTTGGGAAAATCCTTTGGAAACTCCTTTCCAATATTTGAGCAATCGTTATCCAAAGGCCAATAACAAAGAACTGCGTCGTCAGTTATCTCGTTCAGGCTTAAGCAGCCAACTAGCTCAACAAAGCTTGAAAACCCTTAGTGGTGGGGAACAAACCAAAGTAAAGCTGGCTGATATGACGATGATTAAGAGTAATTTTTTAATTCTCGATGAACCAACAAACCACATAGATCAGGCAACCAAAGAAAATCTACAGCTGGCTTTAGAAAAATTCCCAGGCACTGTGGTAGTCGTTTCCCACGAAAATGGTTTTTACGAAGATTTTGTTGATCGCGTAATTGTTTTAGGTGAAGAATAGCATATGAAATGGAAGGACGGTCATTATTACTTGATCGTCCTTTTTGATTTGAAGTCAAAAAAGAACATTTACTTTCTATGATTTATCCGTCAGAATGAAACCGAGGTGAGGAATATGGCAATTTATTTGGAAATGCCGGAGCTAGACAAAGATTTTCCTTTTCGAACATTGATCAATGATGGCAATATTTTAACCACGCCTCATTGGCACCGTGAGGTTGAATTAATTTATGTAACCAAAGGAACGATTTCTTTGGGAATTGATGATATCCCTTACAAATTATCAGAAGGGGAGATTGCTTTTATTAGTGGTGGATTGATTCACTACGTTTTAGCCTCACCAGGCAGTGAACGATTGGTTTATCAGTTTGATCTTTCTTATTTTGCATCGTTAAATAAAGAAAATCTTGATTTGCAGAAATTGTTTTCCGAATTAGTTCCAGTTAGTCTTTATTGGAAACAACAGCAGGAAGAGATTATTCGACAATTGTTGAAGTCGGTTCAATTAGAAATGGACACTCAGCAGACTGGGTATCAATTTGTAGTGAAGGCAGCCATTTTTCAGCTGATCAGCTTGTTGATTCGTGATATTCCAAAACAAACCAAACAATCGAAGAAGATGAACAAACTGGCTACGAAGGATGTTCTGGAAAAGCTGGACAAAATTTTTCGTTATGTTGAAGACTATTACCAAGAAGATATCACCTTGCGAAACATTGCAGATGTTTCCGGCTATAGTACATTTTACTTTACCAAATTCTTTAAGCGAAATACTGGGAAAACCTTTTTGACCTTTTTAAATGACTATCGAATTGATAAAGCTAAGTGGCTGTTGATCAACAGTGATTATTCTGTTTCAGAAATTATTACTCGGACTGGTTTTGAAAGTGACAAAACTTTTTACCGGCTATTTAAAAAATCAATGGACATTGCTCCTTTGGAATATCGTAATCGAATGAAGATTGACTAAGGCAATTACCGAGAAAGGTAGTTGCCTTTCGACAATTTTTGAGAATAAATGAACAAAATTAGGGGAATGAAAATAAATTTTGCTGACTATAATAAAAGTATAGAGAGTTTTGAAAACGGATACTTTATAAAGGAGAGTAACGAGGTATGGAAAAAGAATCTGGGTTTTTGTGGGGAGGAGCAGTATCAGCTGCTCAATGTGAAGGGAATTATTTAGCAGAGGGAAGGTTGCCATCAAACTTTGATTATCTACCTTTGGATGAGCGTAGACTGAAAGCAGTATATAAGAATCAGGAGTCTTCACTTCTTGAGACTCAGGGGAGTGAGGTTTATCCAGGACGCTTTGGCAATGATTTTTTTAATCGGTACCAATCGGACATTAAACTGCTTAGCGAGTTAGGAGTGAACAGCTTTCGCTTTTCTATTTCCTGGTCAAGAATTTTTCCGACAGGTGAGGAACAGGAGCCAAATGAAGCTGGGTTGGCCTTCTATGATCGGCTGCTGACGGAGTTGGAAAATTATCAGATTGAACCAATTGTAACGCTTTCCCATTTTGAATTACCTGTGCATTTGGTAAAAAAATACAATGGCTGGGGAAATCGGAAGGTTGTGGATTTATTTGTTCATTATGCTGAGACAGTCATGACAGCCTTTAAAGGGAGAATTACTCGTTGGATTCCTTTTAATGAAATGAACATGGTCCTGCACATCCCATATATTGGTGGCGGTATTTTGTTCGAAGAAGGTAAGGACAATTTGTCTACTCAATATCAGGCGGGACATCATCAGCTTCTAGCCAATGCTTTAACCATCAAGGCAGGTAGAAAAATTGATACTAAAATGCAGTTTGGTGCTATGCTGGCTGCTGGAAAAACCTATGCATATACTTGTGATCCAAAAGATGTATTTGCAGCACTGCAGCAGGAAAGAGAAAATCTGTTGTTTTCAGATGTTCAAGTTTTCGGCGAATATCCTAGATTCTTTTCTACGTATTGTAAGCAGCATAATCTTTCTCTGGAAATCAGTGAAGCAGACCAAGAAATTTTACGAGAAAATACAGTAGATTTTGTTTCATTCAGCTACTATTCCAGTGCTTGTACAGCCGCCGAAGAAACAGGCATTGATCGAGTTGCAACGAACGGGGACACCACCCTGAGAAATCCATATCTGCCAAAAAGTAAAAGTGTTTGGCAGGATGATCCTTTGGGATTGCGAATTACCTTGAATCAGCTGCATGATCGCTACCGAAAACCGTTGTTTATTGTTGAGAACGGAATCGGAACCCAAGATGAATTTTCTGAAGGCAAAGTTCACGATGATTATCGAATTCATTATTTGAAGGAGCATGTAAAAAGTCTAGTGCTTGCTGTTGAAGAAGATGGCATCGATGTAATCGGCTATTTAATGTGGGGAATCATCGATTTGCCAAGTGTTAGTGAGGGGAAAATCAGTAAACGTTATGGCGTTATCTATGTAGATCAAGATGATGTAAATAATGGCAGCCACGAACGATACAAAAAGGACAGCTTCTATTTTTATCAACAAGTGATTGCGACGGATGGAAAGTATGCATTTGAATAGAGAGGGGTAAATAAAATGAGAAAGTATGAAGAATTATCAAGAGAGATTATCCGAAGTCTTGGGGGAAAGGATAATATAAATTTTGCGGTGCACTGTGCTACACGATTACGTTTCAACCTGAAAAATTCGGAACTAGTTCAGGAAGAACAATTAAGGAACATTGAGGGAGTGGTTGGAGTTAATCCGACAACAACTCAATTACAGGTAATTATTGGCAGTCATGTAGGGGAAGTGTTTGCTGAGGTTATTCGTCAGGGGATTACCAATGGAGATAGTGAAGAGAACGCAACAACCGCTGCGACTTCTTCAAAGGAAGCAAGCATTTTCAGTAAAGTAGTGGATACGATTACCGGTTGTATGACACCGATGATTCCTGCACTAACCGCTGCAGGGATGATTAAGGTTATTCTGTCCTTATCAACGACTTTTAATTGGATGTCCAACGAATCTAGCACGTATCGAGTATTAGATTTTATAGGTGACGGTGCGTTTTACTTTATGCCTATTTTACTAGCCGTGTTCGCAGCAAATAAATTCAAAGTCAACACCTCAATTGCAATTATTGTTGTAGGCGTTTTCCTGCATCCTAATTTTAGTTCTTGGGTTGCTTCAGGAGATCCGATTTCATTTCTAGGGATGCCGATTCAAGGGGTCATTTATGCGGCATCAGTGATTCCTGCATTGTTAACAATTTGGATAATGTCCTATATCGAACGGGCTGTTGATAGAGTAACGCCTAAATCGTTAAAGATTTTACTGAACCCTACGTTAGTTCTGTTAATCACTGCACCACTAGCTTTAATTGTGATTGGACCTTTAGGCAATTATGCTGGTCAAGGTTTAGCTTGGGTAATCAATCTGCTGCAAGGACAGCTGGGCTTCATAATGGTTGCTTTATTAGCAGCAGCCATGCCGTTTATCGTTATGACAGGGATGCACCATGCGCTGACGCCGATTTTTGTTGCTTCGTTTGCCGCAACTGGTACTGAATCGTTGATTTTAGTCGCTCAAATTTGTGCGAATTTGGCCCAAGGAGGGGCTACCTTAGCAGTAGCTGTGAAATCGAAACAAAAGAATGTAAAATCGATTGCAACGGCCGCTGGAATTTCGGCGATCATGGGAATTACCGAACCAGCTCTTTATGGGATCACTATGAAATTCAAAAAACCATTAATTGCAGCTTGTATTAGTGCGGGAATTTCAGGCTGTTTTGCTGGATTGATGCATGTAACGTTGTATGTACCTCAAAATAGCTTAATGGCGATTTTAGGTTTTTCTGGTGAAAAAGGGACCTCTAACGTAATTGCCGGGTTGGTTATGATGGCAATGTCAGTAGTTTTATCCTTTGTCTTGACTTTGATTCTTCAAAAAGAGGAAACTGGTGAAGCAGCCACCACGGAAAGTACGGAGAACTTAGCGGCAAATACTTAATAAATGGGAATTGTAGGACAGATCGTATGGGTCTGTTCTACAATTTTTTATAGGAAAGAGGAACTAAAGATGAAAATTTTTCTAAATGAGTACGATCAAGAAACGTTAGAAAAAGCAGAAAGCTTGTTTTTTAACGGAAACGGTTCAATTGGTCTGAGAGGGAATTTAGAAGAAGCTTATTACGAGCAATTTGCTACCAACCGTGAAACATATATGAATGGTTTTTATGAAACCAAGGACATTCATTATCCAGAAAAAATGTTTGGTTTTACTCCCACTGGTGAGACGATGATCAGTGTTATCGATGGTCAAACAACTTTAATAACTATTGGCGGAGAGCCGTTTTCGATTGAACGAGGAGAAGTTAGTCAATCAGTTCGTTACTTGGATATGGAAAAAGGCTTGACCGTACGTGAGTTGCTTTGGAGCTCACCAAAAGGTTTGAAAACCAAAATCAAAATTTCTCGTTTAGCCTCCTTTATTCATAAAAATCTGTTTTCAATGAAAATTGATTTTGATCGACTGAATCATAATGAGCCGATAGAACTGACCACACATCTGAATTTCTATCCAATTCGGACTATCGACAAAAATGATCCTAGAATGAGTCATGATTTTCAAACAATTCAAATTGGAAAGATCGATTTAGCTGAAAGAACCTGTCGTTTCAGAACAAAACAATCACATCTGACAGCGGAATTAAAATGGTCAATTACTGGCAAGCTGGAACAAACCATCGAAGCAGAAAGAATCACTGTATTTTCGTCTTTAGAAGGTAACAGTTATCAAAAGAACTTAAGTTACAAGTTTCGTACCGACAATCATAGTGGGATTGAAAAAAGCTTCGACGAGCTGGCTGCTTTACAGGAAGATTATCTAAAAGAATTTTGGCGGACAGCCAAGGTTGAGATTGATAGCCAGGAAAAGTTGGAAGAAAGTGTAAACTATAGCACCTTTGCTTTGCTGCAGTCATTAGGAACTGATGGAAAAAGTAGTATCGCTGCCAAGGGATTAAGTGGAAGTGGTTATGAAGGGCATGTTTTCTGGGATGCCGAGATGTACGTTTTCCCGGTATTTCTGCATTTGAAGCCTAAACTGGCCAAGGCCTTGCTTGAATTTCGTTACCATACTTTAGGAAAAGCCAAAGAAAATCGAGAACTTTACGGCTATCGAACAGGGGCACTTTATCCATGGCGAACTATTTCAGGCACAGAGTCCTCGCCTTTTTTTGAAGGCGGTTCTGCCCAGCATCACATCAATGCTGATATTGCCTATGCTTTTATCAGTTATTATCGCTACACAGATGATTTATCGTTTATGATCGATTGTGGATTTGAGGTGATGGTTGAGACAGCTCGTATTTTTGCTGAAATTGGTTATATAAAGAATCATCAATTCCATATTGATAAAATTACTGGACCGGATGAATATACAGTTTTGGTTAATGACAATTACTATACCAACAAGTTAGTCGCCTATCAATTTGAATGGATTGCAAGACTAAGAAAGATTATTCAAAAGAGTGATCCAGGTGCCTGGCAAGAGTTGGCTAAAAAGCTTTCCCTCGAGGAAGAAGAAATAAGTGATTTTCAAATTTTTGCGGAAATAATGGCTTTGCCTTATGAAAAAGAGCTGGGCATCATAGCTCAGGATCGAGACTTTTTGAACAAAAGTAAATGGCCGTATTCACCAGAGGAAACCCACTATCCGCTTTTATTAAACTACCATCCTCTAACTATTTATCGTTATCAAATAGCAAAGCAAGCAGATGCTGTACTAGCCTTAATGCTGTTTCAAGATCAGTTTGACCAAGAAACGATTCGGAAGAGTGTTGCTTATTATGATCATGTAACGACCCATGATTCTTCGTTGTCTTACTCGATTTTTTCAACTGTTTATAGTCGGTTAGGTAGTACTAAGAAGGGCTATCAATATTTGTTAGAAAATGCTCGAACTGACTTAGACAATAGTCATAAGAATACTAAAGATGGGATTCACACGGCTTCAATGGGTGGTACTTTTATGGCGTTGGTTTATGGTTTTTGTAATTTGCAAATAATAAATGACCAACTAGTTTTGGACCCCAATTTACCGAAAGAAATACGGTCGATTTGTTTTGTGACGCAATTCAAAGATCAATCATATCGAATTTTTGTGGACCACCATGTATATGAAATTACATCGCTCTGAGCTGATTTTGTAAGATGAATCAATGATTATATTAAGACAACCCATTTGACAGGTTGTCTTTTTTATTAAGGTCTTACCAGTAAAAGGGTCATTTACTTTTACTACAACCGTCAGAATAAATAGAAGATGTCAACGCTTTTTGACATAAAAAAGGCAATTGCAAACGAGAATTGCTAGCTAATGCAGGATTTTGCTTTTATGATTGTAGGAGAGGGGGGATAGGAATGATTGGAGAGATATTGAAAGACCAGAGAAAGATATTGAATATGACCCAACAGCAGGTTGCCGATCAGCTTCATATTTCAAGACAAACGATATCCAACTGGGAAACTGGCAAAAGCCTGCCAGATGTTTCTATGTTACTTGAAATTAGTGTGCTTTTTGACCTCTCTTTGGACTATTTAATAAAAGGAGATCCACAGCTGATGAAAAAAATCAAAGAGGATACGACTCTGAATCAAATGATTTCAAAGGGGATTTTTTTACTGATTATTTGTTTAACAGCCTCGCTATTTTCTGTACTGTCACTTCCTTTAAAGGGATTACAAATGAATAATGGAATGATCGTGTTCTCTGCAGATGTCTTGCTGCAATTAGCTGCTGTGGTTGTGGTAATTTGGATGATTATTATTTATACCAAAAATTTTTATGAAAAAGTCGATAACCACATCCAAAAATCAATTCATCGAATTATTCAAGTATTCTTAGTAGTTTCATTGGGTGTCACTAGTGGCTGTGTTGTTTTGACGGTATTAAATTATATGGGGATCATTCGTTTTCTACTGTAAAGCTGCAGAACAAACAGACTCTAAAAGGTTCTAGAGGGAACTTTTTTCTGCTGAACAATTTGTAACGGAGGAAAATAGAGTTGAAAGTGCTTACGTGACTGTGTACAATGTGGGTAATAAAAGGGGGTTGCTTTATGGGGAGAAAGGAACTGATTTTTGATTTTATTACTGAACAAACCGGGAAATTTGTTGCAGGAGAAAAAGACCTAAAGCTAGATTCTACACAAATCTCTGAAGAATTACATATTGCACGCTATAACGTTAGTCGTGATTTGAACAGGTTAGCTGAGGAAGGGAAGGTTTTGAAATTTTCTGGTCGCCCTGTTCATTTTCTTTCTAAAGAGCTGGTGGAGGAAGCAACCGGGCATAAATTTATTACCGACGAGGTGCTTGATTTTAATGAGTTGAGCAAGCAGCTTTTGTCAGAGGAAGGAAGCTTGCCGGTTGATTATCCGTTTACTGAGTTAATTGGCTACGATGGTTCGTTAGAAAATGCCATTCGACAGGCAAAAGCAGCATTGCTCTATCCACCTAACGGATTGCATACTCTTTTGACCGGGCCTTCTGGATCAGGAAAAACCACGTTTGCTCGTTTTATGTACCAATATGCTGAGCGGGTAGGAACCTTAACTGAAAATGCCCCCTATGTAGTGTTCAATTGTGCGGATTATTCCAATAATCCGCATTTGCTGCTGGATCATTTGTTTGGCCATGTGAAGCAGGCTTTTACTGGTGCAGAGACTGATAAGGCAGGTTTGATTGAGACAGCAGATCAGGGGATCTTGTTTCTGGATGAAATTCATCGCCTGGCGCCAGAAGGGCAGGAAATGCTTTTTTCTATCATGGATCGAGGGGAATATTATCGTTTAGGAGAATCAACACAGTCGCGCAGAGTCCAGGTATTAATTATTGGGGCGACCACTGAAGAAATTCAAGGAACAATTTTGGCAACCTTTTTACGGCGAATTCCTTTAACAATTAATATGCCTAGTGTGAAGGAACGAGGACTAACAGAAAAAATCAAACTGATTTATTTTTGCTTCGAGCAGGAATCCAAGAAAATTAATCGAAAACTGCAGGTTAATGAAGATGTGGTTCGTTTCTTTTTGCAATATGATCCGGTTGGAAATATTGGACAGATTAAAAATGATGTGCAATTATTGTGTGCCAATGCTTTAGTTGACAGCATTTCCAATCAACAAGAGATCGTTCAGGTGAAGCTTTCCCATCTGTCTACCTATTTAATTGATCAGTTTTACTATGCTCATTCTAATGAAATGAATGATCAGCAAATGCGGGAAAAGTTGAAGCTGTTAAAAATTGATGAACTGGTATTTACGCCGCAGCAGGAAAAGAATACAAATCCGTTTTTATTAGTGGATGAGGAAGAGAGTGTTTCTCACGATGTTCTACAAACCTATCAACGTTATCTGGAAGGGAAGGGCTCGCTGTCGCCTCTAAAAACGATTATTCATGGCAAGACTCAAGAATTGGCGGAAAAGCAGCAAAATCGTCAGCAGCCTATTTTTAAAATAGTTTCACGAAAAAACTATGAGGTCACTGTTAATATTTTGAAAAAAATCGCACAGGTCAATCACTATCATCTGGACGAAAGTAATATTAAAAGTTTGGCATTGCATTTGGATACGTTAATCGAAAAAATTTCTGAAGGCTATTCATTTCGGGACAATTCGTTTCTGGAGCACAAACGTCAAAATGATTTTGAACTGAAAAAGGAGCTGGAGGTAGCTGAGCATATTTGCAAAGAAATTTCCAAACAGCTGGAGGTTGAACTGCCTGAGAGTGAAAAATATTTTATCTCGCTATATTTGAAGGCGATGAATGAGAAATACACGGAGAAAAAAATAGGCGTGCTAATCCTGACTCATGGCAATGCTGCTGCGACAGATTTTGCGGCAACGGCTAATCAGCTATTGAATGTTGAACACGCAGTAGGTCTCAACATGCCACTCTCTCAATCTGTGGGTGAAACCTTGGAAAAAGCAACAGGGATTGTTCAAAAGATTGATCAAGGCAAAGGTGTAGTCATTCTTAGTGACATGGGCTCTTTGAATATGTTTGGCGATATTATCACTAAAAAGACCGGAATTACAACTGAAACGATAAAGATGGTTACGACGCCTATGGCAATTGAGGCAACAAGAAAATCACTACTGCCCAAAATGACATTGAGAAAATTGGCTGAAGATATTGTTGAGCAGAGCGGCTATATCGGAAATAGTGTGCAAGAATTTCAGGAGAAGAATTTGGAGGAAGGCAGTGAAATTTTTGGAGAGGATCGTCGAGGTAAGATCATTTGTATTTTGGAAGAAAGCCTAATTTTCTTAGATGGAGCCACTATTTATGATTTGTTAGAGGTAGAAGCGAAGCAAATTTGTGAACAATACCAGATTAATCATTATGAAGATTTCTGGATCAAGTTTTTGTTTCACACGAGCAGTATGCTGGAGCGAGCAATTCGCAAAGAACAGTTTTTACGAGAGGAAACAAAGCAAATTATTCAACAGAACCCCGCCCTGCACGCCTATTTACGGGAAATGCTCATACCGATTGAGAATCGGTTTGCGATTTCAATTGAAGAAAGTGAAGTCAGCTTTTTAATGGAGTTGATTGAAGTAAATTCTGGAATGACAGTTTAACAGCACACAAGTGAATAATCGACAGCACACTAACCAAACAGTGCAGCACACATGAAGTAAAAAGACGAATTAAGTGAGAGTCACAAGACAACCAATTAAGTAAAAGGTTGTTTTGCGGCTCTTTTTAGGCAGTTCACAAAGTTGGCACAGGGCTTGCTTTATAGAGAGGTGAGGAGGTGAAAGGATGATTGGATTATTGATACTTACTCATGGTGAACTGGCAAAAGGCTATTTGTCAGCAGCGGAGTTGATTTCAGGAAAAGCAGAAAATATTGATTCATTGGGCTTATTTCATGAAACAAGTATTGAAGCATTCAAGGATGCAGCGGCTGAAAAAATACAGGCATTGGATCAGGGAGAAGGTGTTTTAGTTTTTTGCGACATCTTCGGAGCAAGTCCCTACAACGTGACTGCACAAAATTATCATCTGTTAAAAGGGAAGGTAAATTATCGTTCAGTGACGGGCGTAAATTTACCGATGGTGATCGAAGCAATTTGCAGTCGTGAAACCATGGAGCTGGATCAGCTGGCTCAATATATTCAAACTGTGGGCAAAGAGGGTATTAAGGAATTATTTGAGACAATGGGAAGGAAGGAACAACATGAGTGAAATTGTACTAACCAGAATTGATGACCGCTTGATCCACGGCCAGGTGATGACTGCGTGGGTAAAGAAAACAAGAGCGAATCAAATATTGATTATTGACGATGACGTTGCCAAAGATGAATTTATGCGAGAAGTATTAAAAATGTCAGCCCCCAATGGAATTGACATCGTTGTGCAGGGATTAGATGATGCAGTAGTTTTTTTAAATCAGCAAGGGGATAAAAACAAGCGCTTGATCATTTTAGTCAAAGGGCCAGCTGTGATTGAAAAACTGCTAGAAAGTGGTATAGCAATTGATAAGTTAATTGTTGGTGGTATGGGAGCAAAAGCAGAAAGACGTGTCTTGTATAAAAATATCTCAGCATCAGATGAGGAACGGGCGGTATTCAAACGGATGATCGATCGCAATATTCCAGTGATGATTCATATTATCCCTGATCAGAAGGAAACGGACCTTTCTAAATTTCTTTAAAATTTCCAGCAGCAAAAAAAGGAGGAGAAAAAATGTTAATATCTGCAATTTTAGTTGCCATTATTTCGACAGTTTGTAACTGGTGGCCTAGTCACTTGATCACTCGATCGTGGCTTTATCCCATTTGGTCTGGTTTCTTGGTAGCTTTGGCAATGGGAGAGCCACTAGTAGGGATGCAGGCGGCAGCGTACATCAACTTGGCTTACCTGGGCTGGATTACTGCAGGAGGAACGATGCCAGGAAACTTGCCGGTGGCGGCAGTATTTGGTACAGCAATGACTATTCTGTCTGGTGCAGATCCAAGCTTGGCAGTAACTTTCGCTGTTCCATTTAGCTTGTTCGGAATTTTGACCTTCCAGCTAACAATGTCTATCAATGCATTATGGGTTCACCAAGCAGAAAAATTTTTAGACAATGGCAATATTCGTGCCATGCGAATGATGAATTATGTTCCTTCAGGAATTTTGAATTTTGTGATTACTGGAATTCCAGCTTTCATCTTAGTTTATTTTGGCGCTGAACCGATGCAGAATTTATTGAATATGATTCCTGATTCTTTTGTTACAGCAATGCAGGTAGTCGGGGCAATTATGCCAGCATTAGGAATTGCTATGTTGATCAGCTTCATGGGAAACAAAAAAATCATGCCTTTCTTCTTTTTAGGATTTGTTTTAGCCGTTTATTTGAAATTGGATGTTATGGCAATCACTGCAATTGCTGCAATTCTTGGTTTTGTATTCTACAACACCGGTTTCTTGGATATGAAACCAGCTGGAAAGGAGCAATCATAGATGGAAGTAAAATTAACTAAAAAAGAGATGTTAAAGAATTGGGCCTTAACCTATTCTAGTGAAACCGCCTATAACTATGAACGATTGCAGGCTCTAGGTCAAGCCAATGCCATGGTTCCGGTAATTCGCAAGCTGTATCCTGATGACAAGGAAAGACAAGTAAAGGAATTGAAAAAGTATTTTGTTTTTTACAATACGGAGCCTTCTTTTATAGGAACCATGATTCCAGGTGTAGCTGCAGCGATGGAGGAACAAAGAGCTAACGGTGCCGAAGACATCACAGATGAAACAATCAACTCCCTTCGCACGGGATTGATGGGACCGATCGCTGGGATTGGAGACACAGTCAGTCAGGGGATTGTTTACCCGATTCTAGCAGGGATTGCCTGCTCATTGGCGATTGACGGCAGCTATGTAGGACCAATCTTTTTTGAGATTGCCTATAAAGCATGTTTAATTGGTTTCGGTTGGAATATGTACCGGTTGGGTTATCAAAAAGGGAAATCGTTTATTTTAACTATGCTGCGGGAAGGCACAATTGCTCGTCTGACAGAAATTTTCAGTATGATCGGTTTGATGGTAGTCGGTTGTATGACTGCTTCGCGAGTAAATGTGGAAATTCCATTGATCTTAGATATCAAAGGAGTGGAGCTGAATGTTCAAGAACAGGTAATAAATGCCTTGATGCCAGGCTTGGTGCCTTTGGGGATAACTATGCTGGTGTACTGGTTAGTTCGTAAGAAAGTGAACATCAATTTGATTATTCTAATCATTTTTGTCTTAGGAATTACGTTGGCTTACCTTGGTGTGCTGGGAGTTCCTAAAGGCTAGAGGGAGGACTTGATGAAGGCAGTTGAATTAGTCTCAATTGGTCAATTGACATTAGTAGAAAAAGAAAAGCCCTCGCCGAAAAAAGGCGAGGTGCTGTTAAAAATCATGGCTTGCGGTATTTGCGGGTCGGATATTCCGCGAACCTTTGTTACAGGATCTTACCATTTTCCAACGGTTTTAGGTCATGAGTTTTCGGGGGAAATTGTTGCTTTGGGTGAGGAGGTTCCGGAAAACTATCTAGGTAAAAAAGCTGCCGTTTTTCCGTTACTGCCCTGTAACGAATGCGAATTTTGTCGATCAGGAAATTATGCCCAATGTACAAATTATAATTATTTTGGTTCACGAACCGATGGTGGTTTTGAAGAATATTTAGCTGTTCCGTTATTCAATTTGGTTCTATTGGAAGATCAGGTAAGCTTTGAGGAAGGGGCTATGGTAGAGCCGGCTACAGTTGCCCAGCATGTTATCAATAAGGCACAATTAACACTAGGAGATTCAATTGTTGTTTTCGGTGCTGGACCAATTGGAGTGATGGTAGCGCAGTGGGCTAAGATCAATGGGGCAGCCAAGGTTTTACTAGCTGACATTGATCAGAAAAAAGTTGATTTTGCCAAAGAGCTAGGCTTTGAGTTTGTTTGCAACAGCGGGGAAATTCCAATCGAAGAGTTCATTAAACAGACCTTAGATGGAAAGCTAGCTGATGTGGCAGTGGAAGCAACTGGCTCCAGTGCAGCCTTTGATCAATGTGTCCAGTCGATGCGGGCGTTTGGTCGGGTGGTATTGCTGGGCAATCCTCACTCTGACATGATGCTGAAACAGAAGACTTATGATCAGTTCATGCGTAAGGAAGGAACGATTGTCGGTATGTTTAATAGTATTTACGATAAAATTCCTAAAAATGAGTGGCAGGTAACTGCGCAAGCCATTGCGGCTGGAACCCTGATTTTAGAACCATTGATTACTCATAAAGTAGCAATCGAGGAATTGATCGAGGCATTTAATATGGTTCACGAGAAAAAAGAATTCTACAACAAGGTGTTGATGCTGCATGAAGACATATTATGAAAATACTCAAGCAGTGATGAAAGAATTAGGTCAATTGTTAGGCAAAGTTTCTCAGGAACAGATAACTAGTTATGCAGTGGAGCTTTTGCAAGCAGAACAAGTTTTCTTTATCGGTGTCGGACGTGTGAGGCTAGCGCTGGAAGCCGCCGTAAAACGTTTGACGCATTTGGGCATTCATTGTCACATGGTTGGAGATTTGAATGAGCCGCCGATTACTAGGAATGATTTGTTAGTAGTAGGCAGCGGTTCAGGGGAATCAGTGATTCCTTTAGAAATTGCCAAAAAAGCTAAAGGGTTTGATGCTCGTATTGTTCATTTAACTTCCAATTCAACAAGCTCTATTGCTCAATTGGCGGACGTCATTGTTCAATTTGAGAGCCCATCGAAAAGTTCGCGGGTTTTTACATCTATTCAACCTATGACTACTGTGTTCGAGCAAGCTCTGCTATTGTTCCATGATGTTTTGACCTTGCAATTGATGGAAGAAAAAGGAATAAGCTTTGAAGAGTTGAAAGCCAATCATGCAAATTTAGAATAGAGGGAAATGTTTTGAAAAAGAAAGCAGCAATGATTACTGGAGCAGCTGGCGGCTTAGGTCGGGCTGTGGTAGAAAAATTAGTTGATCAAAATTTTATGGTATTTGTTAACGACAATAATCAAGAACGATTGGATGTCTTAGTAGAAGCATACGGTACCGACAGTGTTTACCCAATGTGTTTTGATGTTACGGAAGAAGCTGCTTGGAAGAAAGCGGCAGCAACTATACAGGAAAAATTTGAGAAATTAGATGTTTTATTTAATAATGCTGGAATTTTTAAAATAGATACGATTGAGGATACAACTGTTGAGCTTTGGGAGAAGACCATGGCGGTGAACACGTTAAGTATGTTTTTAGGAATTAAGGAAATGCTTCCCTTATTAAGTGAAGGCAGCAGTGTCATTAATACTGCGTCAATCGCCTCTTTCTTGGGGTCTAAAAACCGCATTGCTTATGCAGCTTCCAAGGGAGCCGTGGCTTCACTAACTAAAGCTGCCGCAATCGAATTAGCGCCGCGAGGTATTCGGGTAAATTCTGTACATCCCGCCTATATCAAAACTCAAATGGCAGAACATGCTGCTCAAGCGACCGAACGCACAATGGAAGAAATGGGGCAGCGTATTCCGTTGTACAACCGAATCAGTACTGCTGAAGAAGTTGCCGACGCAGTAGTCTTCTTGGCTACAGAGGGTTCACGCTTTATGACCGGTGCTGAAATGGTTGTTGATGGTGGACAATCGGTTAACTAATTAAGGAGGAACGCGAATGGTACAATTATCACCTTCACTGATGTGTATGGACTTAGGCAAATTCAGTGAACAAATTACCTACTTGAATACGGTGATGGACTATTACCACATTGATATCATGGATGGACACTACGTAAACAATATGACTTTATCACCATGGTTTATTCAACAATTACAAGCCCATACTGACGTTCCGTTGGATGCGCATTTAATGGTAACGAATCCAGTCGAATATGTAGAACCACTATTAGATCTAGGGGTGGAAGTAATTAGTATTCATGCCGAACATTTAAATGGACATGCATTTCGGGTGAGTCAAGCAATTAAAGCGCAAGATAAAAAAATGGGCGTTGTCCTAAACCCAGAATCACCTATGGAGTTAATTTTAGACTATTTGCATTTAATTGATATTGTAACGGTGATGACAGTAGATCCTGGATTTGCCGGTCAGAAATTTATTGTAGAGAGTTTGAATAAGGTTCGTTGGCTGAAGAATTATCGAGAAGAAAATAATCAATCATTTTTAATTCAAATCGACGGTTCTTGCAACGAGAAAACTTATCAAACCATGCTGGATGCGGGAGCGGATATTTTTATTATTGGTTCCAGTGGTTTGTTCAGCTTAGATTCAGACATTAAAAAAGCTGTCGCAATGCTAAATGACCATTTAGCAAGTGCCATAGTTTAAAAAAATAACCGAACGACCTTTAGCGATAACTCCTTTGAAATAGAAGGGTTTAGCTGAATGGTCGTTCGGTTTGTATCATTTTATGCAAATATTTCTTGAGTTTTTTACTCTATGGTTCCTTTAACGCCTTCAATCACTGCATTGCGAAAGCCGTGTTTCTCTAGAGCGACAACACCTTTAATTGTTGTACCGCCGGGGGTTGCGACACCATCTTTTAATTCACCGGGATGCTTCTTGGATTGGAGAGCCAACTCGGCAGCTCCCTTAATCATTTGTTCGGCAATTTGATAAGAAAGTTCACGATTTAGACCGTAAAAAACGCTGGCATCAGACAATGCTTCAATAAACAGATCGACAAATGCTGGTCCGCAACCAGCCACAGAACCTACAATGCCTAACAAGGACTCATCAATTTCAATTAGTGATCCTAGCAGCTGCAAGCTTTGATCAATTATTTCTTTGTCAGCAGCACTTAATTGTTCGCTATAGGAGATGCCTAAGACCCCTTCATTTACTGACACAGGAGTGTTGGGAATACAGTGAGCCAAGGGATAATCTGATCCTAAGACCTCAGTCATTTCTGCAATATCAACCCCAGCCGCTACTGAAACCAATGGAATTTTCTTATCCGTAACAGCAGCAGGTAAAGACTGGATAATCGGCAGGACCCCAGCCGGATTCACTGCAACGATTAATAAAGAAGCTTCAGTTAAGTCCTCTAATTGATCAACCAAAGTAAAGCCTAATTCTTTCTGCCGTTTCTTCGCTGTTTGACTTCGGCCCCCTTTAACTAAAATATCTTGCGCGGGAATCTTCCCTGAAGCGATTAAACCTTGAATCATTGCGCTGCCCATATGACCAGCACCAAAAAAGCCAATTTTCATAACAAAAAACCTCCTCCTTCTCATTATAACGAGAAAGGGGAGGAAAGCTAAGGGGTTTGCTTTACTTTTGATTTTTACGATAGCAAGGCTGCTTCAGCTAAGCTGATTTCTTTAGTGAAGCAGCTTGTACGTAGTTGCTATTAGTGTGTTGTGCTTGCGCCTTATTGCCGACAGCCATAATCTTGGCTCTTTCTAAAATGGCTTCTTTTCTTTTATTTTCATAAGCATCAATTTGTTGGAAATAAGCATTTTTTTTCGTTTGGTTTGTTTGATATCTCCAGGTAATCAAGGCGACTAGCAACAATAATCCTAGTAAATAAAACATATTGAACACCTCCATGACCCTATTGTAGATGATTGTTTGCAATTCAAGTAGGACATATGTCATACTTGAGAAAAAAATGGAGAAAAAAGATGGAAAATTATCAACTCACCGATGTTCATCGGAAATTATTGAGAAAGTATGGTCTTTCGGATCATGATACCAACTGTTTTATTCACTGGTATAAGGCAGGAGAAACAATTCATAATGAAGGAGAACCTTATCAGCATTTAATCATGGTTGTTTCCGGCAAGGCTAAGGTCTGTACGACAGCTTCAAACGGCAAGGATTTAGTACTAAGCTATTACTTATCTGGTGGTTTAATCGGTGATATGGAATTGGCAAGTACTAGTGACATTGGTACTGCATCAGTTGTAGCCTTGTCTAAGGTAGAGTGCCTAGTGATTCCTTATCAACACCAGCGCAATTTTTTGCTGCAAAATCTCACCTTTGTTCAACATTTGGCTCGCGGCTTGTCGGAAAAATTATTGTTAAGCTCGCAAAACTATGTTTCTACAGCTCTTTATACAGGCGAACAGCGTTTGTGCTCGTATATTTTGCAGGGAGCATACAAAGGCTATTTTCAAGATAATTTGACAGATGTAGCAGCGACAATTGGCATGAGCTATCGGCATATGTTTCGTTTGCTGAAAAATTTATGTGAAGAAGGCTTAATGGAGCGAGAAAATCACAGCTTTCTAATTTTAGATGAAGAAGAGTTGCATGCTCGTTCCTCTGAAGCTGTGGAAGAAGTGAAAAACGACTAGTGGAGTAATGTACCGACCTCCAGAAATTAGATTTTTGGTCTAATTTTTTGGAGGCGATACAAATCCATTAGTCGTTTTTTTGCCAGTCCTGCTTTTTGCAGTTTATAAAATTTTGTTATTAGCGCATTGGTCAATTAAGAGTTTACGAAGTCTGGCAGGCGAAGTCGGCATATCTGTTTTAAGTAAACATACATAAAAAGAGTTTTATTCAAGCTTGTGCCAGTTACGAGGGTTTGCCTTGATGGAAAACCATTTAACAGAACTTCAGGCAGAAGTCGCCCATCCTCTATAGGTGGATGATGAATGCCGTTTTTTGTTTAGGGGGACGGTGCAACTAAAAAAAGATAAAAAGCTATTGCTACGCTATTCTTCGCATGATATAATCACCTAAAAGAACGCACGTTCGCTTCTTTGGAACTGACAAAAGGGGTGGATATCATGGAACAACTAAAAGCTTACAAGTACCGCATCTATCCAACAGAACAACAAGCAATCTTCTTTGCCAAGACTTTTGGTTGTGTTCGAAAAGTCTACAACCTGATGCTGGATGAGCGGATAAAGACTTATGCGGTAATGAAGAATGATCCTTCCAAAAAATTGAAAAAGCCTACCCCAGCCAAATACAAGAACGACTATCCCTACCTGAAAGAAGTTGATAGTCTTGCCTTAGCGAATGCTCAGTTGAATTTGGACAAGGCCTACAACAACTTCTTTCGCGATAAACGTGTCGGTTTCCCTAAATTCAAAAGCAAAAGCAGTCCGGTTCAAAGTTACACTACCAATAATCAACACGGTACCATTTCTCTAGTGGAAAACAACTATATCAAACTACCAAAGCTAAAATCCCTTGTCCGTATAAAACGCCATCGCCAACCAAAAGGAAATATTCGATCCGTAACAATCTCTTATCATTCAAGCGGTAAATATTACCTTTCTTTGTTGTGCAAAGAAGACATTCACGAGCTTCCTAAAACGAATTCGGTTATTGGCATCGATCTGGGGATTACAGACTTTGCCATTCTTTCGGATGGACAGAAGATTGACAACCATCGCTTTACCGCCGAAATGGAACGGAAGTTAACACGTGAACAGCGAAAGCTTTCTCGTCGAGCTGTACAAGCTAAGAAAGCAGGTAAAAAGCTAAGTGAAGCCAAGAACTACCAAAAACAAAAACGCAAAGTGGCAAGATTGCACGAAAAAGTCAAAAACCAACGCCACGACTTTCTAAATAAGTTGAGTACCGATCTTATCAAAAACCACGATGTGATCTGTATTGAAGACTTACATACGAAGGGTCTATTGCGGAATCATAAATTAGCCAAAAGTATCTCGGATGTCTCTTGGTCCAGCTTTGTGGCGAAACTCCAGTACAAAGCCGACTGGTATGGACGAGAAATGCTTCAGGTAGATAGGTGGTATCCATCTAGTCAACTTTGTTCCGAATGTGGACACAAGGATGGTAAGAAACCACTTCAGATTCGAGCGTGGACCTGCCCGGTTTGTCAGGCTCACCATGATCGAGACATCAATGCCAGTATCAACATTCTAAACGAGGGACTTCGACTGCAAGCCCTCGTATAACCAAATCAAGAACCGTAGGAACTACGGGGATAGCTTGGTAAAAAAGAGAAGCCGCTGCAAACAAAGACATACTCTTGCAAGTAAGCTCTGTTCCCAAGAAGCTCCCACTTCAAGCATGAAGAACTGATAGGTTTAGCTAAGTGGCGGGTAGTTCACTCAAAATCTATTGAGCCATTAGAAGAAAGCAATTTGTACTTAACCTATGGAGCTTCTTACTCAAGGTTCTATTGCGAAAGCTAATCTTTTTTACTTGCTGCATTTTCGATTTCGTAATTTGTTTCGATTATTTCAGCGATTCTGACTTTGTGATCTAAATTCTGCTGGTAGTTCAATGAAAAATAGCAGGCATACAAAGTATCTAAAATAAAATTGATCGAAGCCAATGAAGAAAAATCAGCAATTTTAGAGTAAGATTTTTCTCGAGTCGTCGTATTCAAGACAACATCAGCCAACTCAGCTAGACGATTATTGCCGATGCTGGTGATTGCGATAATCGGCACTTGATTCTCTTGTAAAAGTGTAACTGTCTTTAATAAGGTTGGTGTATCGCCAGAATAAGAAATGCAAATGGCACAATCATCGGGAGAAGCCATGGCAGCAGCATGAAATTGATTGTCAGAGATGAGAGTAATTTCAGCCTCTTTATCAATTCGTCCCAGTTTAAAAACAAATTCTTCTCCTGCATAGTTCAAATGATCTACCGCAAATATCCGAATTTTTTTACTTCTCTCCATGATCCGAACGGCTTGGTGAAGGTCATCATGAGAAATCAGGGACAGTGTATCTTGAATACTTTCCACATGCAGTTGTCCCATTTTTTCAATGATTGTCATCATTGGATCTTTGACATAAAAGGGAAGATTGGCATCAATGGATTGAAAATATTTTTGCAGGTAATTGATTTCTGTTAAGAAGTTTTCTTTGAATTCTACCCAGCCGGCACAATCTAGTTTTTGAGCAATCTGCACTAAAATCGAAGGGGAAGTGAAGGTCTCCGCAGCGATAGCTTTCACAGAGTAATCCTTGATTAAAGTCTTCTTCTCTAAAATAAAATCTATAACGACTTTTTCATTGGGAGAAAAAGGATATCGTTTCATTCTGTCAGTTAATAACATCAGGTCACCTCTTCTATTTCTTTGCTTAAAAGTATAGGTTATTGCTGAGACGAACACAATATGAGTAGGGAAATAAACAATAAAGAAGGGGGAATAAATACTTTTGGTGTTGAAAAAAGTTGAACAGAAGAACCTTTTTAAACAAAAATAGTTAATTTAAAGAGCAGGGAAATCGCTTGTGCAAGCAGTTTAACTTACTGAGACCGGTGGTAATAATAATGTGGTGAGGTCAGTGAGTAACGAAGACACAAAAAGATAGCAGCTCTCGAGGTTTAGGTATTGATTTTGGTTGTTTTTTATTATGCGAAAAAACATACTAATTTGGAGCTCAAATTTTTGTCTAAATTTGAGGAGACTGCTACCCTTTAAGAGAGTCATAAAAAGAAGGAGGACTTTACTAATGAGGTATACAAATGGGAATTACGAAGCGTTTGCTAAAAGCAGAAAACCAGAGGGCGTAGAGGATAAAAGTGCTTATATTGTAGGCGCAGGTCTGGCTGGATTGGCAGCAGCTGTGTTCTTAATTCGTGATGGACACATGAAGGGGGAGCATATTCACATTTTTGAAGAGTTGTCTCTTTCTGGAGGTTCGTTGGATGGCAAGTTTATTCCTCATGATGGATTTGTTACTCGTGGCGGTCGGGAGATGGAAAATCACTTTGAATGCTTATGGGATTTGTTTCGTTCAGTACCCTCCTTAGAAGTTGACAATGCATCAGTTTTAGATGAATTTTATTGGCTAGACCACGATGATCCTAATTCGTCTAACTGTCGAATTATTCATAATCGTGGTGAACGAGCTGCTGATGATGGAGAATTTACATTATCAAAAAAGGCTCAACGAGAATTGGTTGAACTATTTATGACATCGGAGGATCAGTTAATTGGTAAGCGGATTGAGGATGTTTTTGGTGAAGAATTTTTTGCCTCAAATTTCTGGTTGTACTGGTGCTCAATGTTTGCCTTTGAAAAATGGCATTCTGCAATTGAAATGCGCCGCTATGTTATGCGTTTTATTCATCATATTAAAGGACTACCTGATTTCACAGCTTTGAAATTTACACGCTACAATCAATACGAATCATTAGTCAAACCACTATTAAGCTTCTTAAAGGATCAAGGAGTAGATTTTCAATACGAAACAAAAATCGAGAACATTGAAGTAGATATTCAGTCTGACAGCAAGACAGCAAAAAAAATTGTTTTGACCAAAGCGGGTAAAGCCGAAACCATTGATTTAACTCAAAAAGATTTGGTTTTTGTTACCAATGGCTCCATTACAGAAAGTTCAACCGAAGGGGATCATTATACACCTGCACCCATAACACATGATTTAGGCGGTAGTTGGAAGCTTTGGAAAAATTTAGCCCAACAGTCATCTGAATTTGGTCATCCTGAAGTATTTTGTGATAATTTACCGAATGAGAGCTGGTTTGTTTCAGCAACTGTTACTTGGGAGAACTTTGATATTGAACCTTATATTAGTCGGTTAACCCAAAGAAAATTGCGGACGGGTCGGATTGTTACTGGCGGAATTATTACCATCAAGGATTCTAATTGGTTAATGAGCTTTGCAACCCATCGTCAGCCTCATTTTAAAGAACAAGAGGACCAGCAAACGGTTACGTGGGTGTATGGATTGCTTTCCAATACTCCGGGTAATTATATTAAGAAGCCGATTGAAGAATGTTCTGGTAAAGAGATTGTTCAAGAGCTGATGTATCATCTTGGAGTACCAGAGGAAGATATTCAACGTTTTTCAGAAGAATCTTGCAGAGTCGTTCCAGTTTATATGCCGTTTATTACCTCTTACTTTATGTTGCGGGAACCTGGCGATCGTCCACTAGTTATTCCTAACGGTTCAACCAATTTGGCCTTTATTGGAAACTTTGCTGAAACGCAGCGGGATACTGTTTTTACTACAGAATATTCGGTACGTACAGCGATGGAGGCTGTATATCAGCTGCTGGATGTCGAGCGTGGGGTACCAGAGGTATTTGCTTCAGCCTATGATTTGCGAACGCTAGCAAATTCTGTTTACTATTTAACGGATAAAAAGAAACTGACTGAGATGGATATGCCATTTGTAGAACGCAAGTTAGTAGAGCGTTTTGTAAAGAAGGTTGAAGGTACCTATATCAGTGACGTTTTGAAGGATAACCATTTAATTTAAGCAAAGAAAAATACGGGAAGACTGATTCTATCGGTTTTCCCGTATTTTTTAGCTACATAAAGTAAAGTGAGCGATGTATAATGAATTAAAGGGTAAAAAAGGGAGTAATAAATGGGGAAATTCAGTCGAATCATGCTAATACTTAGTATAATTTTTTTTAGTGCTTGTTCTCAAAAGGATGCAGCTAGACAACCAAAAAATGAGGAAAAGCAAAGTAGTCACATGAGTAAAAAAAAAGAAGGAGATCAGCTGGCTGCTAATTATCCAGGTACACTTTTGGCGTGGATATACCAAGATGAAGCTTTTTGTTTTGATTATGAAGAGTTTACGGTTGATCAGTACAATAAGTTTGTTTCGACAGAGAATAACACCCGAGGTACATATGTTTATAATCCGCAACAATCTGCGGCAGTTCATGTAACCTACGAGATGGAGTCAATCGCAAAAAAAATAAGCAACAAAATTGATCGTAAGGAAGTCGTCAAGGATGGAACCTTTTTGGCAATTGCTGTTCCAAATAGAGAAATAGTTTTTTCAACGGATGAGCAGTTGGCTAACAGCCGTTGGCATCGTGTGCCAATAATGAATTATCTTAATTTGAAGGGTTTCCAACGAACAAACGGCGGAAATGAAAAATTGCCAAATGATCTGAAGGTTCGTTATCATCAATATGAAAATAGTGAGGGAAAAGTGATTAAACTTTATCTAGATGAGGCCCCACAACTTTACGGAGTTGGGATTAGTAATATTAACAGACCTGAAGAGGAACAAAAGCTGTTTATCATTAGTAACGTTTCACAAACGATTCCAGAGGATTTGTTCAAAACGGATGACTATGCGCCAAAATGAGATAAAATTAGCAAATTAATTGTAAGGTAGCAGTGGCTAGTCTTATTTATGAATTGAAAAATAGTTTCGCTTACGAAAAGTATATTTTAGCAGAGGGCGGAATTTTTTGAATAGATGTACACGATCCGGGAAGTGAAGAAAGTTGTATTAGTCAAGAGGAGTGAAACCAGGTAGGACATTTCTTTAGGTGATAAACAATTAAGTGAGCAGTTATTTAGATAAATCAGTAATTTCTTTTTGAGAAATACTTGTTCCGCAACCAATTAGTTGGTTTTCAAATGAGAAAAAAGGCTAATAGAAAAATAAAACCCAGCAACGTTTCCCTTTTAGTGGAGACGGCTGGGTTTATTTGTATTTAAAGATCTTTAGCAGGTTGTTTCAATATTCGTTTGGTTTGCAAAAGATTGCCGACAATAAAAACTAGAATGCCCAACCAAATGAAGGAAAAGGCAATAAACTGCGGCAGACCATAGGGTTCGTGGAACAAGAAAATTGCCAGAGCCAGCATGATTGTGGGATTAATATATTGTACGAAGCCTAAGGTTACATAGGATAACTGCTTTGCTGCATTGGCAAATAGCAGCAACGGAATCGCAGTAACGATACCTGCACCCATAGCCAAAAGATTAGTCGTAGTGTCGTAGCCTAAGAAACCTGCTTCCGAAAAGAAGAACAAATAGATTAAACCAAATGGAGCAATAATCAAGGTTTCTAAGGTGATGCTGGTTACGGCACTTAGCTTAAGGCTCTTTTTAGTCAGTCCATACAGACAAAAAGAGCCAGCTAAGATAATCGAAGCCCAAGGAAACTCCCCGGTTTGTACTGTCAATAGAACCACTCCAATAAAAGCACAAAAGGTGGCAATCTTAGCAGTACGAGTTAAGGGTTCCTTCAAATAAATCGCTGCGGCCAATACATTAAATAGAGGATTAATATAGTACCCCAGACTTCCTTGCTGGACGTGACCGGAGTTTACAGTATAAATGAAGACACCCCAATTGATAGAAATAAAAATCGCAGCAGCAACAATAGCGAGGGTCCCCTTAGGATTTTTAAACAATTCTTTTGTTTCACGGAGAAATATTGGTACTTTCCGAGTGAACAATAAATAGATAATCATGAAGACCAGTGACCAAATAATTCGATAAAACAATATATCTACTGCACCAACATTGGGCAGCAGTTTCCAATAAAGGGGAATAAAGCCCCATAAAATGTATGCACTAAAAGCATACAGCAGTCCTGAATTTTTCTTCACACTGATCCTCCTTTCTTATGTATCTTCGAGTTTAAGATAATCATAGTATTTTATTAAGTAAATCGCTAGAAAGGGCACCAATCGGATGATTGATACCCTTCAGTTCTTATTTTTTATTACTCCTCATCTATAGAAACACCAGATAATGGCACAGAAGGAAGTTCTCCGCCATCTGCTTCTTTCAAACGAGCAAAATAAGATTTTGTTTCCTTAAATACTACCGGACTTAGAAGAATCAGTGCGATAATATTTGGAAAGGCCATTAAGCCGTTGAAGATATCGGCAATGGTCCAAACAGCTGTTACTGTTAAGTAAGGGCCGATAAATACTGCTGCAATGTAAACAATTCGGAAAGCAGAAGAGAATTTCGTATTCCCGTTGGTTAGATAACTTAAGCAGCGTTCAGAATAATAGTTCCAGCCTAAAATGGTAGTAAAAGCAAAGAATGCCAAACAAATCATTAGCAATAATGAAGCGATAGTCTGGGAAAGAGGTAAAGCTTCAGTGAAAGCATAGATTGTTACAGCTGACCCTTCTAAACCAGTCTCCCAAGCACCTGTAAGAATAATTGCCATCCCAGTCATATTACAGACGATAAGTGTATCAATAAAAGTTCCGGTCATAGATACAAGACCCTGACGAACCGGCTCTTTTGATTGGGCAGCAGCAGCAGCAATAGGTGCACTACCTAAACCAGATTCGTTAGAGAAAATCCCGCGGGCAATCCCTTTTTGCATGGCAATCATCATAGCACCCAGTGCACCACCAGAAACAGCTCGTAAACCAAAGGCACTTTGAATAATTTCTACAATAACACTTGGCAATTTGCCAATATTCAAAATAATCATGAACAAGCAAAGACCAACATAGATGACAATCATCAATGGAACAATAATTTCAGAGACTCGGGCGATCCGCTGCACACCGCCAATTAAAACGATTGCTACTAAAATAGTTACTACGATCCCTGAAATGATAGTAGCTAAAGTATATTCATTGCCAAACAGACTAACGGTATTCAATCGGTTCGGATCAAAGAATGTTTCAGCAGCTGAAGTAATCCCATTGATCTGAGTAAGCGTTCCGATTCCGATCAATCCAGCAATTGCACCGAAGAAAGCAAACATTTTTGCTAACCAGCGCCAGTTTTTCCCAAGACCATTTTCAATGTAGTAAAAGGGGCCACCCAAGGCATTGCCATGATCATCAAAGGTACGATATTTTACCGCCAGCAAGCCTTCCGCGTATTTCGTTGCCATTCCCAATAATCCGGCCAGCTCCAGCCAGAACAAAGCTCCCGGCCCGCCAGCTACGATCGCTGTTGCCACCCCAACAATATTACCAGTACCGATTGTAGCAGATAAGGCCGTACATAAGGCTTGGAAACTTGTTACGTCACCTTGACCACCTTCTTCGTTTTTCACCATATACTTTAAAGCTAATGGCAAACGGCGAATTTGGATGCCTCGACAACCTACGGTGAGCACAATTCCGATTCCCAAAATTAGAAAAATCATCGGTGCTCCCCAAATAATAGAATTAAAATTCGTTAAAAATGCGTCCATCCAACCCCTCCTATTTTGTTGCCATTTTATCATAAAACTGCGCTTGTAGTGATAAAAAAGTGAAAAAAGATTCGTTTTTACTTAGTAATGTTCGCTTTTGAAGTAAATATTCAAGGGGACGCACGTGATTTATTAGAGATGTTTCAGGATGCAGAACAAAAAAACGCCAGAATTAACTG
Source organism: Enterococcus sp. AZ163 (assembly GCF_050498925.1). Classification (NCBI taxonomy): domain Bacteria; kingdom Bacillati; phylum Bacillota; class Bacilli; order Lactobacillales; family Enterococcaceae; genus Enterococcus; species Enterococcus sp. AZ163. Next base: position 483,177 of record NZ_JBIPAO010000002.1, on the reverse strand, counting down.
GCGTTAACTAAAGTTATCCTAATTTTGTAGTGCCGCTGCCGATATGAGCGACATAAAATTCTGGTGCGTAACCAACGGTGTTCAAGTAGTCGTCATAAACATTGTTTTTGAAGGTTGGAATCGCTGATTCTTCAACGACAGCGATCGCGCATCCACCAAAGCCGGCACCGGTCATACGTGCACCTAACACACCAGATTGTTTTTGTGCTGCTGCAACTAAGGTATCTAATTCTAATCCGGTAACTTCATAATCATCACGCAAAGAGGTATGCGAATCATTCAATAATTGTCCAAAAGCGGTTAAGTTGCCTTGAACTAATTCCTGTTTAGCAATCAATGTTCGTTGGTTCTCTGTCACTGCATGGCGGGCGCGCTTAATTAAAATATCATCACCTAATAAATTAAGATTAGCTTCGAAGGTTTCTTCGTCCAAATCACCTAATGAGTCAATATCCAATTTCTTTTGCAGACGAGAAAGAGCTTCTTCGCATTCGCCGCGACGTTCGTTGTATTTTGAATCAGCCAGCTCACGACGTTTATTGGTATTCATGATAACGATTGCGTAACCGTCAAGTTCTACTGGCACCAGTTCATATTCTAAAGTATTTGTATCGAGTAAAATGGCCTTATCTTTTTCACCAAAACCGATAGCAAATTGGTCCATAATACCTGAGTTAACCCCGATAAATTCATTTTCGACTTTTTGTCCCAGCTTGACCAAGGTTAAGCGGTCGATATCGAGCTGAAAAAGGTCCTCTAAAACGACACCCACCAATAATTCTAATGAGGCACTGCTGGAAAGACCCGCACCATTAGGAATTGTTCCGTCTACCAGCAGTTCAAACCCGTGATCAATTGTGAAGCCGGCTTCTTTAGTTTTAAGAATCATTCCTTTCACATAGTTCGCCCAATCGGCATTTTTGTCAAAAGATAAATCATCTAAAGAAAAGCTGATGACGCCTAATTCATCAAAGTTGGTTGAGTAAACCAAAACCTTTTTATCTTCGCGAGGACTAGCGACACTGTAAGTTCCATAAGTGATGGAGGCAGGGAAAACATGGCCGCCATTATAATCGGTATGCTCACCAATTAGGTTGATCCGGCCAGGCGAGAAGTAATGACTGGTTTCCCTTGGTCCAAAGACCTCCGCAAATTTGGTAATTAAGTTTCTATTCATTTCCATAATTATTCCTCTTTTCCTTCTATCTTGAACTCAGTAATCGTTGTTAATGGTTGATAAGCAGTTAATTGGATGGATCCAAACTCTGGAAATTGCTCTGCTCCTGGAGCTGTTTGAGTTTCAAAAGTAATTCCTCCGTGGTTTGCCATCTTCTGTCCATGCATTTCGGGAGTATTGTCGCCAAAATTAGCAGTAAATAAAACCACGCTGCTCGCGTCAGTTTTGACTGTTAGTTCCACTTTTTCATCAGGACTAGTTAAAATTGCAGCTGGGACGTTCAAGTCTGCTTGATCTAAAAAGAAGGGATGATCCATCCCATCAGCTAATTGCTTCTGGTCAAAATTACTGATGAACAACTCAGCCAAAGCTTTCTTTTTAGTAAAATCAAAGGCAGTTCCGGCAACAGGCAATTTTTTACCTGTAGGAATAGTATCCTGCCGCAGTTCTGCAAAATAGGAACTATTTAGCCAAAGATGGTGCTGATCAACTGCCTCCGTACAATCACCAGATAAATTAAAATACACATGATTGGTAGGGTTAAATAAAGTGTCTCGATCGCTGATTCCTCGAGTTGTAATGCGCCAACGATTATCAGCAGTTAGCGTATATCTGACTTCTATGTCTAAAGTTCCAGGGTAACCATGCTCGCCCTCAAGACTGATTAGGGAAAACAAAACAGAGGCTTCGTTATGACCTTCGATAATTGTATAGGTCCATTTTTTACTTTCAAAGCCAGGTTGCCCGCCATGCAGTGAATGGTGGGTGGTTTTATCGACGTCGACTTGAATCGTTTGCCCGTTCAGCTCAAAGACACCATTTTCAATTCGTCCAGCGGTTCGCCCAATGCTGGCACCGATGTAAGGATCTTTGACTAAATATTCTTCAGCTGAATCAAAGCCTAAGATCAGCTCTCGTTGTTTTCCAGCAGCTGGAAAACTTAAATGAACAATTCGGGCCCCTAAATCGGAAACCGCAAGCTGCATGCCTTGTTCATTTTCTAAAGTAATTAATCGATAGCCTCCACCAAAATCTGTATTACTAATTTTCACTATAAACATCCTTTCATATATCTCTGAATGAGCATTTTGATCCAATATCGGCTTTTATATACCAAATAGTATCAAAAAAACGCTTCCTTTTTAACTTACTTCTGTGATTACTATTTAACTTTTTGTTGCATCTTATTATACTGGTAGTAGGGAGTGTGAGCAAATATGGAGCAGGCATTATTTTTGAAAAAGGGTCAGCACTATCTTTCTGGTGATTTGCAGTTTCAATTTTGTGGGATTTCTAGAACCTTGCCCTATCACTCATTTGGGCCAGCGATCCGGGAATGCTTCGTTTTGCACGTAGTATTGGAGGGCAAGGGGACTTACCATGTTAAGGATCAAAAATTTCAACTAAGAAAAGGAGATCTTTTTCTCATTCGTCCTGGATTGACGACTTTTTATCGTGCTGATGCAGAGGAGCCTTGGTTGTATGGCTGGCTAGCTTTTAGTGGTGAGACGACGGAAGAAATTATTCGCCATTCGGCTTTTGGAGAAGAGGGCTTTACTATGATTTCTTCTAATACCCATCAATATGTAGAGATAATCAAGGACTGTCTTACGTTTAGTCAAGACAGTTTGCTGAATGAAATAGCTTTGAATGAAAAAACCTATCATTTCTTAGGGGATTTGCTTAAGGATGGGGGAAAAATCAATGCTTCAGCTGAAGAACTGTCTTCACCATTGGCTTTGGCAACAGTTGAATACATACAGCAGCACTATGCAGAAAAAATAACTGTTGAAGCTATTGCTAAATATTTGGCTGTGAACCGTAGTCATTTATCGCGAGTTTTCAGCAAGCAGATGGATATGGGGATTAAGGAATATTTAAATGGAGTCCGCACCAACCGAGCGGCTTTTATGCTGGCGTATACGCAAGAATCGGTAGAGGAAATTGCCGTTCAGGTGGGCTTTAACAGCCTGATTGTTTTCAGTCGAACCTTCAAGAAAAGTACAGGTGAAACACCAACGGAATACCGGAAACGGATGCGAAATAATCCCCTGGATGAACAAACATTTACTGATGTGGAGGAGCAGCTTAAAAGGCAGGCAGTAGTTCCACGAGCGACCTAAGGGCAGTTATGTCCTTAGGTTTTTTAAGCATGTAAGCGTTCAATCAGACATTGTTCTAATAAAATTTTCATGTTAAAATTTTATTAGAACACCACAATGTTTTATTCTGTTGTAAGAAAACGAAATGTTTGTTTCTTAGGAGTTAAAAACATGTGAATCTTCGATCAAACAGTGCGATAGGATGAGCGGCAAGCACGGAAACGATTATGAGAAAAAAAGGGGGAGTTATGATGGATACGGCAGATGTGAAGCAGGGATTACGAAAGAATTTTTTTACAGTTGTTTTGTTGGCAATTGCAGGTTCGATTATTTATGGTTTGGCCTATTTTCGTTTGTATTATTATGATGCTTACATTGCGACCTACGGGTTGACTAACACACAAATGGGATCACTGGGAAGTGCCTATGGTTTTATGGGACTTGTTTCCTATTTAATAGGAGGAATTTTAGCCGATCGTTTTGCGGCGAAGAAATTGCTGGTGTTCTCACTGATTGCAACTGGATTAGGGGGCTTTTTGCACCTCTTTTTTACTAGCTTTATTGCACTTTTTCTTATTTATGCTTTATGGGGTGTGACCTCTCTTTTGACTTTCTGGCCAGCTTTGCTAAAAATTGTACGCATGCAAGCAGCGGATGATGAACAAAGTCGTGCATATGGCATTTTTGAAGGGACGCGAGGAATTACCAACGTGATTCATATGGCGATTGCTACAGCTATTTTTGGTTTTTTCCAAAAAGCTCTAACTGAGGCGGCTGGGTTGCGCTGGATTATTATCTTTTATTCAGTCATTCCGATTCTATGCGGTTTGGCCTTTTTGTTCTTGGTAAAAGAGCCGACACGTTCGGTTGAAGATGTATCGGGAGAGAAATTTAAGTTCAAGGATGTACTGGATGTGCTGAAAATGCCAGCGATTTGGTTGATTGTTGGAATGATGTTCACAAGCTATATTTTCAATATGTCGATTTATTACTTCACACCGTATGCCTCCAATATTATCGGGACATCCGCAGTTTTTGCGGCAATAGTGACAGTTTTGGCCCAATATTGTCGGCTGGTAGCAGCTCCGATTGGAGGGTTTTTGGCTGATAAAATTAGTAAGTCAACGGTAATGATGGCGGGGTTTGTGGTAATGGGATTAGGCACACTGCTCATGGTTTCAATTGCAGGAATGAGCGGGCAAATCCAGGTGGTTCTATTGATTGTTGCTGCAAGTATGGTTTACTTGGCGATGTATTCAAACTACGGGATTTTCTTCTCCTTTATGTCAGAAGGAGGTATTCCTTTAAGACTATCGGGAGTTGCTATCGGCTTAGCTAGTACACTAGGCTATTTACCAGAGGTTATTGCGCCATTAGTAGCTGGAAATATTTTGGATCGCTTTAAAGGAAATACCGGATACTTTATTTACTTTAGTTTAATGATTGCGATGGCAGTAATTGGAGCTGTTCTGTGTATCATTTGGGGCAGAACCTATGGCAAGAAATATAAGGAAGAACAGAAACTAAAAGAAGCGCAACAATAAGGAGGAACCAATAGTGAAAAAAATCGTAACAGAATTTCCTTATCAGGTAAAAGTAATCGAAAATGAGTGGTTTACTTTATCTGATGGAACGCGTTTGTCTTATCGGATCTGGCTGCCAGAATCAGAAGAGCCGTTGCCAACAATTCTTGAGTACCTGCCTTATCGTAAAACAGATGGGACTCGGGGAAGAGATAATCCTATGCATGGTTTTTTCTCGGGTCATGGCTACAACGTTGTTCGGGTGGATATGCGGGGAACGGGAGAGTCAGATGGCCTGCTGGAAGACGAGTATTTAAAACAGGAACAAGACGATGCGATGGAGATTATTGAGTGGATCAGTACACAATCTTGGTGTGATGGTCAAGTGGCAATGATGGGTAAGTCATGGGGCGGCTTTAATTCCCTGCAGATTGCTGCCCGCAAACCGCCAGCTTTAAAAGCAGTTATGGTGGTTGGTTACACCGATGATCGTTACAATAATGATATCCATTACAAGGGCGGCTTAATTTTAAATGACAGCTTTTGGTGGGGCGCAATTATGCTGGGCTATCAGTCACGAGCGATTGATCCCAATGTTGTGGGTGATCGCTGGCGAGAAATGTGGCTGGATCGCTTGAAAAATATGCCATTGTGGATGGCAAACTGGCTAGAGCATCAAACGCGGGATGACTACTGGAAGCATGGTTCGGTTTGCGAAAACTATGAAGATATTCAGGTGCCGGTCTTCTGTATAGATGGTTATGCCGATTCTTATACTAATACCGTATTAAGTTTATTGAAGGGGTTGAGTGTGCCGAAAAAAGGAATTATTGGGCCATGGGCTCATGTCTATTCCCACGATGGTGTACCAGAACCAGCGATTAACTTCTTAGGTGAAGGCGTGAAGTGGTGGGATCATTGGCTTAAGGGGAAAGACAATGGAGCAATGGACGGTCCGATGGTTCAAGCTTGGATCGAGGACAGCATGCCTCCGTCTACTCATGTGCCGGTAAGTAAAGGTCGATGGGTTGGGTTAGAGGACTGGCCATCAAAAAAAGTTACTTCAAAAGCTTATGGCTTAACCTATAGACGTTTGGTTCATGAACGGGGCGATCAGGAAAAGAAGGCTGTTTTGCATACCCCATTGAATCACACTTTGCTGGCTAATGAATGGATGGGTGCTGGTGTGCCGGGAGAATCTCCGGGGGACCAGCGTTTAGATAATGGTTTGTCTATGACCTTCGATTCAGAAATACTGGAAGAGGATTTGGAAATCTTTGGTTATCCAAAGGTTGAAATCAACTTATCCAGCGATAAGCCCAATGCTATGATTTATGCTTCTTTATGTGATGTTGGTCCAGATGGGGCTTCTACTCGGGTTTCTTATGGAGTGATGAATTTAACGCACTTACAAGGACATGACAAGGTGGTTCATTTGACCCCGGGTGAAGAGGTTCAAGCCTTTGTTGGCTTAGATTGTTGCGGCCATCGCTTTAAGGCAGGGCATCGAATTCGATTATCTTTGGCTAATACTGCTTGGCCGATGTTTTGGACAATGCCAGAGGACTACAGCTTAACTCTTAATTTGAAAGATGCTCGCTTTGTATTGCCGATTTTCCATGGTGCAGAGATTTCGGGGCCAGATCCAGAAGCGCAATCTGCTCCATTGACACCAATGACTATTTTATCAGAAGGTAAGGTGGAACGAGAAATTACCTACGATTTAGTTAACGATACCTGGACTTGTATGACGAATGGAATTGGTGGCGTGTTCGGTGAAGGAATTTATCGTTTTGATGAAGTGGATGTGACAGTTGAACACAATTTGAAGCGCGAATTGACCTTATCGAATCAAGATCCATTGTCCGCTCATTACGTGATTACTCAAAATATGCGAATTGGTCGTGAGGGCTGGTGGACCAATGCGGATATTACGACGACACAAACCTCGGATAAAGACTATTTCTATATTACCGGTCAAATGGATGTGTCGGAAAACGAGCAGCCTATTTATACGAAAAATTGGGATCAAAAAATCAAACGCAACGGGATGTAATCTTTTATGGAATCTTTCCTCTGATACAGTATTTGTGTATCAGAGGAAAGATTTTTTACGTTAAGGGAGCTCTTGTTGCTAAGACTATCTTAAGAATGAAAAAGATTATAAATATGAGAGAATCGGATGGATAGAAGGTTACTATAGTTAAATGTTCACCACTATAGAATATAATTATATATATGAAAGGTTAAAAGTTTTTTTATAATTGAGAACTCATTTTATTAAGCTCAAGGAAAAGTATGAATTAATCTATTAGCATGGGCTTTTACCGACTGTTTTTCCTAAAAAACAAATTGAAACAGCGCAATTTTTAATGATATCTTTTGTTTTTTTTAATGGATGGGCGTAAAATGGAAACAAATAGCAGTTTATGAACGGAGGCTTGTCTTAATGAAGGACTATTTTCGTAGAATCGAACGAATGAAGCAGAGACTCAGAAGGACTGAACCAGAAATAGATTTGGAAAATGCCCGAATTTTAACCAGAGTATTCAAGGAAACAGCAGGGGAGCCATTGGCAGTCCGCAAGGCCAAGGCTTTTAAGGCGCAATGTGAAGAAAAAACGATTGAGATTTTTCAGGATGAATTGATTGTCGGCTGTCCTGGTAGTAAATTGCGCGGCGGACTTGTAAGCGTAGATACTTGCTGGTCAGTATTAGCAGATGAATTAGAAACAATCAGTACTCGGCCTCAGGATCCTTTTTATTTAAGTCCAGAGAATAAAAAAATGTTTCTGGAAGAAATTCAACCTTATTGGCAAGGCAAAGCAGCCTATGACGCTTGGGTGAAACAAATTCCAGAGGATACCAAAATCCTGCGAGACAATGGTGTGATTTTCATCGATAAACGATTGATGCGAGGATCGGGTGAAGTGACTGCTAGTTACAAGCAGATCATTGATGAAGGATTAGTTGGGATCAAAAAGCATGTCTTGCTTCGTAAACAAGCATTAAATCTGACCGAGCCAGGAGCGTATGAGCAGGATTGCTACTTGTCAGCCTTGTTGATTACCTTGGAAGGGTTGGAAATATTAGCGGCTCGTTATGGAGAGGAAGCTTTGCGCTTGGCATCAATTGAAAACGATTGTACAAGACAAACTGAGCTGCTGCAAATTGCGAAAATTTGTCAACGGGTACCGAAATATCCGGCACGAACCTTCCACGAAGCTTTGCAGTCTCTGTATTTTTATCATATGTCTTTATTCATAGAACAAAATGCTGAAGGATACAATCCAGGACGGATGGATCAGTATTTGTATCCTTACTACCAAGAAGATATCCGCTCTAAACGAATGACAGATGAAGGTGCCCAAGAGCTTCTAGATTGTTTATGGGTGAAATTAAATGAGGTTTGTTTATTCCAGGATAAGGCGACATCAACCTTTGTAGCAGGCTACCCAACTTTGCAGAATGTTTGTGTTGGTGGAGTGGATAGCTTAGGCCGTGATGCAGTGAATGAGCTTTCCTATCTGATCTTACAGGCTACAGAAGAGGTTCGTTTGTCTCAACCTTCTTTATCAGTACGCTACAGCTTGGCAAAAAATTCCAATCGTTTTTTGCGGCGGATTGTTGAGCTGATTAAACTAGGAACCGGCTTCCCAGCATTCCATAATGATGATGTAGGTGTGCGGATGCTGATGAATAAAGGCGTTCCGTTGAAAGAGGCCTTTGACTGGAATCCTTGTGGGTGTGTGGAAACGAGTTTAGAGGGGCGAATGAAGCAATACACCTCATTGGCGGACATAAACTTAGGCAGTGTTTGTGAACTAGTTTTAACCAATGGAAAAAATCCTAAAACCAACGAAAAAATTTCGATTGAAACCGGTGATCCACGAGTCTTTGGCAGCTATTACGAGTTTAAAGAAGCGGTCAAGGCTCAAATGACTTATGTGATTGAAGCTTGTGTGAAGGGTAGTCATGTGATTGACGAGCTCTCAATGGAACGACCTGTCCCAGTTTTGTCCTTGACGCATCGCGAGTGTATTGAAAAGGGGCTAGATTATTCACGAGGCGGCGCTAAATATACCTGTGGCAACGGAATTACTTCTGTTGGAGTAGCTGATTTAATCAATACGCTGGCGGCGGTGAAGGAACTGGTTTATGACAGGCAGTGTTTGACAATGGATGAACTGCTGACGGCCATTGAGAATGATTTTGACGGGTATGAAACTATTCGCTGTTTATGTGAAGACGTTCCAAAATACGGCAATGCCAATCCAGTAGTCGATGAGATTGCCAGCGAAATGTTTACATTTATTGCTGATGAAATTGAATCTTATCGGAGTAAATTCGGAAAGATGACACCAGGTATTCTGCCAGTAACGGTCAATACGTTATTTGGCTTATCCGTAGGAGCACTACCCTCAGGTCGTAAAGCATCTTCGCCGTTAGCAGATGGTGTTAGTCCAAGTGGAGGAACAGATTATCTCGGTCCCAATGCAATTTTGCGTTCGGTGTCGAACATTCCCCACGACCGTTTTGTTCAGGGAACATTGTTGAATATGAAAATTGCTCCAGAACTAATCCGTACGGAAAAGGGAATTACTCAAATGATGGCTATGTTGAAATCAATTTGTTCGTTGGGCATTTTCCATGCTCACTTTAACGTAGTGGATCGGGATATGCTGCTGCATGCGCAGGAAGCTCCCGAGGAGTATCGGGGCTTATTAATTCGTGTAGCAGGCTACACAACCTATTTTGTTGATTTGAGTCAGGAAGTTCAAAATGAGATTATTAACCGAACCCCGCAAAGAGGTTTGGTGGCAGGTGAAGTATGGAAGGAACAGTATTAAGAATAGAACAGGGTGCTTTGTATGATGGTGCAGGTTTACGTACAGTTGTTTATTTAAAGGGCTGCCCGTTGCGTTGTGCCTGGTGTTCTACTCCTGAGTCACAAAGCAAATTGATTGAAAAAGTCTACGGCCAGCGGATGACTGCTGACGAGGTAATGGATGAAATTGAAAAGGATGATATCTTTTACTTTCATTCAGACGGTGGGGTTACTATTAGCGGAGGCGAAGCACTAATACAGGCTGATTTTACTCGAGAAATTTTGCAGAAATCCAAATATATTGGTATAAATACGGCGTTGGAAACAAGCTTTTGTGTTCCTTACAGTGAAATTAAAAAGGTAGCTCCTTATGTAGATACTTTGTTCGTGGATGTAAAGTTTTTCACAGATGAGCTGCATAAGAAATGGACAGGATTAGGCAATCAACGTATTTTGACCAATATTCGCCGCTTTCTAATTGAATACCCAAGCTGTGAAGTACGGATTCGGATTCCAGTGATCCCAGGAATTAACATGAACGTTACAGAGTTGTTAATGATTGCTTGTTTTGTGGCAGATCTTGATCACTTTGTACCGTTGGAGTTGCTGCCGTATCATCGTTATGGCATGCATAGTTACCAAACTTTAGGCCGGGAGTACCCGTTGGGGGATATTCCTTCGCCTTCCTTTGCGGAAATGTTTGAATTGGCAGATCAGCTGGCTCGAACCGTTCCTCATTTGCCAGTTACCACCTTGGCACAAACATTTATCTATTAAAAAAGCTGTAGAAGACTAAAATTTAAGGTCTCTACAGCTTTTTAGTATGCAGAAAAAGTCATGTATAAAGCTTCTAACGATTAGTCAAAAAGTATTTGCTGGATAAATACGGGATGTACAGGCGAATCCTCGGGATCTGTGGCTTGTGCAGCAATTCTTTCCACCACATCTATTCCTTCATAAACTTGTCCAAATACTGTATAGCGACCATCCAGTTCCGGCAATCCGCCTAGATCCAAATAAGCCTGCTTTACATTCTTTGGAAGCGAAAGTTTAGGCAGCTGATTCGTTTTTACCTTAGTATTTTGCACGATAAAAAACTGATTGCCATTGGTATGAGGACCATGATTGCCTAAAGCCAAGGCACCATTAAAATGATAAAGACCGCGATGAACTTCGTCAGCGAAAAAGCCCTCATAGCTAGAAATTGCTTCATCTCCAGAACCGTCCAGCGCCCCACCTTGAATGACAAAATCCTTGATCACACGGGCAAATGGTGTGCCGTCATAAAAACCTTGTTTAGCTAAGGTCCGCCAATTTGCCACAGCTAACGGCGCTTGTTCTGGAAACAAACGTAGGCGAATTCCCCCGAAATCCGTCACTAAAACACAAACTTCCTCCTGATCAGGTTCTTCCAATTGAATCAAGGGAACGGCCGCTACCAAAACGCCTTGATCCTGCCAAAGAATATCATAGATTAACCAGCGAAGCTCAGCTTGATCCCCAAGTCGAGCCATTCCTAACAAAACAGTATAAGCTGTTTCTCCAGCTTGAAAAGTCAATTGTAGTTGTCCTCGTAAATCAGTGTAGTCATCTGGTGCAGCCACTTGATAAAATAGATGAAATTCACTATGCAGGTAATCAAGCGGTTGGTTCTCAAAGGTTGCGAAATACGCGAATACCTGCTCTCGTTGTAAACTGTCAGACACTAGGTAATCCATCAAATTACCTTGGGGAATGGCCGATAGCAATCCTTGGCAGACTTCCTTTATTTCGATAGTATCCCAGTGCCGGGCAATCAGGTGGTTGATCGGCGCTTCTTGGTTATAGTCACGTAGTGTACTCAAATTTTTCCCCACTTTCTTCTATTATATAGTGATCATAAAATTGGCAATGGAGTAAGGTAACGTTCTTTTCCTTGAACAACTAGTAAATTTTCTACTTGGCAGTCAGTTAAGAGCTGTCCCATTTCTTTGAAGCCTAGCTGATAGTCTTCAGCTACATGAGCATCTGAACCTAAAGTAAAAAGCTTTCCGCCAACACTTTGGTATAGCGGGACAGCATACCGATAGAGATCTTCATTGCCATACTTCAAAAAACTTTTAGCATTTAATTCCATCGCCAATTCTCTTTCAACTACTTTTTTGAAAATAGCAATCAGCTGAGTTTCAAAATGTTCAGCAAGTTCTTCGGGAGTGAAGGTGAAACGGCGCAGGCCGTAATCAAAGTGGGTCAAAATATCTCCTTCAGGAAATTGCATCAATACTTTCAGCATTTGATCAAAATATTCATGGGTCGTTTGGATGGGGTCCTTAGTTAAAACGACGTCATCCATGTAATCAAAACGACCATTCTGATGAATGCTTATCAGTTTAAGATCATGCGGATGTTGGTTAAGGTACGCGATAATCTGATCTTCTTGTCCTGGAACAACACCGATCTCGATCCCTCGTAAAAATTTGGTCGCACTGCTTGCTTTTAATTGCTCTAGTTTTTTTACGTAGGCCGAATAATCGGGAATATCATTCTTTCCAGTGGAAGGATTACTTAGGTCAAAGTGATCAGTGGATACAAAAAACTCCGGTTGATACGCTAAATAGCTTTCAAATTGCTCTTCTGAATCAAAAGAAAAATAGGTATGAAGATGCTGATCATAATACTGCATGTTGGACCTCCTTTTTCTATTATCATAACTTAAAAGTTAAGGAAGGTTAACAGAAATTCGCCGAAATTTACAAACCATATACAACCTTTACATTGTTCACAAGAACTTTTCAAGAAATTGATTCTTTTATTACAAAGCTTTGTTAGAGTGGAATTATCGAAAGGGGATAGATGAATGAAAAAATTTCGTAACATTACAATGGGTTTAATTTGTATGACAACACTAAGTGTAATACTAGCAGGCTGTGGATCAGGTGAAGCCGAAAAGCAATCAGCTGCTGAGGATGACTCTTTAGATACGATTATTGAAAAAGCCAAGGAAGAAGGGGAAGTAGCCAGTTTAGGAATGCCCGATACTTGGGCCAACTGGGTAGGAACCTGGGAGGACCTTGAAAAGGAATATGGTTTAAGTCATGTAGATACTGACATGTCTAGCGCGGAAGAATTAGCAAAATTTGAATCCGAAGGGAAAAACGGGACAGCTGATATTGGGGATGTTGGAATCAGCTTTGGACCTTTGGCAGAAAGCAAAGAGCTGACCATGCCTTATAAGACGAGTTACTGGGAAGAGATTCCTGATTGGGCGAAAGATGATAATGGGGATTGGTTGTTAAGCTATACTGGAACGATCTCTTTTATTACGGACAAAGATAATGTGAAGCAAGCACCGACTAGCTGGAAAGAACTGCAAGAAGGGGATTATCAAGTTAGTGTTGGTGATGTCACTGTTGCTAACCAAGCACAGTTCGCTGTATTGGCTGCGGCTATTGCTAACGGTGGTGACGAAAAGGATATCCAACCAGGTTTAGATTACTACAAAAAGATGGCTGAAAATGGCCGCATATCGACAGTCGATGCTAGTGTAGCTAATCTGGAAAAGGGTGAAATTGATGTAGCAGTCGTTTGGGATTTTAACGGCCTAAATTATCGCGATCAAATTGATTCAGAACGTTTCGAAGTGACAGTACCAACGGATGGTTCTATCATTAGTGGTTACACTACTTTGATTAACAAGAATGCACCTCATCCAAACGCTGCAAAATTGGCTCGGGAATATATTTTATCTGATGAAGGTCAAATTAACTTGGCAAAGGGCTATGCACGACCAATTCGTGAGGTAGAATTACCGAAGGAAGTAGCAGAAAAGCTATTACCGGATTCTGCCTATGAAGCAGCTGTGCCGGTTGAAGACAATGAAGCTTGGGACAAAACCTCAGTAGAACTTCCAGAACTTTGGCAGGCCGAGGTGTTGACTCATGCAAAGTAAGCTAGACAAACTAGTAGTGGTTATTTTAGACGGCTGCCGTTACGACACAGCCGTCGCCCAACTTGGGTTCATGAATCACTTAGTAGAGCATCAACAAGCAAGCTTACTGAAGGTGAAAAGTGAAATGCCAAGCAATTCCCGTCCCTTATATGAAGTGTTGATGACGGGGGTACCTACTTATGAGAATGGCATTTATAGCAATTACCATGCCCAGCGATCCAAAGAGTGGTCGCTGTTTGAGTTAGTCAAGCAAGCTGGCGGTAAAACAGGAGCTGCTGCTTACCACTGGTACAGCGAGTTGTACAATCAAGCCCCCTATAATATTTTGGTTGATCGAATTCAGCACCAGGAGGAACGACTGATTCAGCATGGCATTTTTTATAGTGAGGATACGTATCCCGACTCCCATCTATTTGCGGATGCTAATTATTTAGTCAATCAGTATCAGCCAGACTTTTTGTTGGTACATTCTATGAATATTGATGATGTCGGTCACAAGTTTACGGCTGATTCTCGGGAATATTCGGCAGCGGTCAATCGGGCGGACAGCTTACTGGCTATTTGCATTCCAGAGTGGCTGCAAAAGGGCTATCAAGTAGTAGTGACGGCTGATCATGGGATGGATGAGCACGGGTTGCATGGTGGAACCCTAGCAGCACATCGGGAAGTACCTTTTTATTTAATTTCAAACAAACGGGAGCAGCTGCAAGAAGACCACTTTCAGCAACTGATGGCTGCTCCGTTGTTTTGCTGGTTATTAGGAATTGCACCGTCTGAAAAAATGTCGGACATTCAAGTGCTAATGAAAGGATGAAATAGATGAAGAAACGCTTGATTCTTATTCCGGCATCCTTTGTTTTCTGTGCCTTTTTATTACTGCCTTTAATTTTTATGATTTTAGGCAGTTTGCGCAGTGATTTGACGAATCAATGGACCTTGTCAAATTACAGCGATATTTTCAGTAACGCATACTATACTCAAGCTTTCGTCAATAGTGTGCTGATTGCTGTCAGCTCTAGCATTATTGGTTTGATCGGTACATTTATTCTATGTCTGTGCCTGATGAATTTATCTGCTAAGCTGCAGGAGAAAATTACTTTTGTTTCCAACTTGGCGGCTAATTTTGCCGGAATACCGCTGGCCTTTTCCTTCATTATTTTGTTGGGAAATGTCGGTGTGTTGAAAATGGTTCTGCCATTTTTGGCGGACTTCAATTTATATTCTTGGTGGGGATTAACCGTTACGTATACTTATTTCCAAATTCCATTGGGAGTTTTATTCTTATATCCCAGCATGAAGGAAGTGAAAAAGGAATGGTTGGAGTCCGCGCAATTGTTGGGCGCTTCATCAACCTACGCTTGGACTAAAGTAGCGTTACCATTCTTACGTCCTTCGATTGCTAGTACCTTTGTTATTTTGTTTGCAAATGGCATGGGTACCTATGAGACGGCTTATGCCTTGACTAGCAGTAATGTTAACCTTTTAACGATTCGAATTGCGGCTTTGGTGTCTGGGGATGTATTTGCTAAACCCAATTTAGGTAGTGCATTGGCAGTGGTGTTAGGCATACTGCTGGTAACAGCAATGTTGATTATTCAAAAGAAGGGCAAGGTGGTTCAATCGTGAAAAAACTAGTTAAACCGATTTTGGCCTGCTTTGGTCTTTATTATTTTCTGCCAATTATCGGCACTATTTTATATGCCAGCTCCACTAAATGGTCAAAGACGATTCTACCCAGTGATTTTACCTTGAAGTGGTTCCAGCAGCTGCTGACGGATGGGGAGTTTATTGCTGCTGTAGGTCGTTCGATTTTACTGGCGGGAGTGGTGTTGTTAACGATCTTAGTGCTAATGATTCCTACAATTATTTGGATTCATTTGTATTTTCCTCGATTGAACCGCTGGCTGGAAAAGCTGGTACTATTGCCGTATGCTTTGCCAGGCGTGATTTTGGTGACTGCCTTGCTGCGAACTTATGCCAAAACGGGAATCCCGATGTTCGTTGTGCTGGTGGGCGCCTTATTCGTTACGGCTTTGCCGATTGTGTTTCTGAGTCTTAATAATCAAATGCGCTTGATCAATCTGAAGGAATTAGTAGATGCAGCAGAAACCTTAGGTGCACCAATATCCACAATCGTCTTCCGTGTGCTTTTTCCCAATATTCGTATCGGGGCGACGTTAGTTTCCTTGATGATTTTTTCTTCCGTTTTCGGAGAGTATATGCTGACGAATCTGCTAATCGGGGGTCGCTTTCAAACAGTGCGGATTTACATGCTGCGGCGGATGAACGAGAATGGCCATTTGGCAAGTGCTGTAATGGTTTTATATTTGCTGTTTATGGTGGGAATTGCGTTGACCACTTTTATGCTGACCAACCGACAGAAGCAACGGTTAACGGTTAAACAGAACACCGAGGTGAAGCAGTCTGGAAATGAAGATATTAAAGGAGTCGTGACGGAAAATGTTTTTAGAAATACATGATCTTAAGCTGTTTTTTGATGAAAAACAAATTTTAGATATTAACGAAATCCAGATTGAAAAAGGTGAGCTGGTAACCCTTTTGGGACCTAGTGGTTGCGGGAAATCAACCCTACTGCGCTGCATCACTGGATTAGAACAACCAAAAAGCGGCGAGATTGTGTTGGACAATGAGCATATTGCTGACAAGCCTACAAAGGATCGCAACATTGGTTTCGTTTTTCAAAATTACGCGTTGTTTCCTACTATGACGGTTTTTGAGAATGTTGCCTTTGGCTTAAAGGTTAAGAAGCTGAGTGCTGAAGCAATTCATGAAAAGGTACTAAAAATTCTGGCTTTGGTTGATATGACCGAACATGCTGATAAAAATGTCCAGTTTCTTTCTGGAGGTCAACGGCAGCGAGTCGCGTTGGCCCGCTCTTTAGTTACCGAGCCTAAAGTATTGCTGCTGGATGAGCCTTTAAGTGCTTTAGACGCACGAATTAGAAAACAGTTGCAGCGGGATTTACGTAACATACAGCAGTCTTTGGGTATGACCATGATTTTTGTAACTCATGACCAAGAAGAAGCAATGCGTATCAGTGACCGGATTTTTGTGATGGAAGCCGGACGGGTGGCTCAGGTTTCTAATTCGAAGGAGCTATATCAAAATCCTCAGAGTCGATTTGTGGCTGAATTTATTGGCAACTATAATCGTTTTGAATGGTATGAGCTGGATCAGTATACCCGTGAATTTTCTGCTAAGGGCAACCGCTATATTTATTATTTACGGCCAGAACTAATTCAGTTTGAACCGATTCCTCAGGGGGTTAAGATTCCGGTTCATTTGAAGGAATCGTTTATTTTAGGCAATATCCAACGGTATGTTTTCCAGACACTGGAAGGCAAAGAAATTTTGGTGGATCGTTTGAATGATCACGAAGAAACAATTGGTGAGGCCTTGTATATCCAACTGAAGGACATTCTAGCTATTCCTGTAGAGATTGATGCTCAGCATTTTGCTCAGCAGAGCTAGTCCCAGAAGAATAATGAATACTGTTTTATTGTAGAAAGCTTTCTTTTACCATTGACTTTTCAAGTCGTGATTTTTATGCTGAAGCTGTAGAGTTGAAAAGTGACGCAGGCATGAACACTGTTGTTTGTACAATTGGTGAAAGGAGAAGTAGATGACAAAAGCACTTATTTTTGATTTTGATGGAACGATGATTGACAGTGAATGGTTGTTTTACGAGAGCATCAATAATTATTTAATGGAACAGTTTCATTACCAAATTCCTTTTGCAGAATACCAGCAGGGAGTTGGTACGGCGGCAGAGCTTTCTTTTTATGAAAGGCTTAGCCAAGATATTGGTCAGCCGATAGATGCTGAAAGCTTTGCTCAGCAAATTGTCGTAGATCAGAAAAGAAATTATGCCGAGGCTAAGCTAAGGCCAGGAATTGGTGAGTTAATAGAGTTGGCTCGTCAACAGCAATGGAAAATCGGGGTGGTCTCGAATTCAGAAATGCTGGAATTAGCTTATTACTTTGATTCACATCCAACGATTAAGAAGCAGATTGATGTATTCGTTACAATTGACGATCTACAGTTAGGTAAACCGGATCCTGAGGGCTACTTACTTTGTTTAAACCGATTAATGGTTGAGCACGCTGTTGTAATTGAGGATAGTCCGGTAGGGGCACAGGCAGCAGTAGCGGCCGGATTAGAGACTTATGTTTATCCCAATAAACTGACAAAAGAAATGACTTTTCCGCCTGAGGTAAGGGAGTTTCGACAAGTTCAGGAATTATTTAACCACCAGTACAAAAAAGCTTGATCAATCGATCAAGCTTTTTTGCGATAATGCAGTTCGACCAGCTCGCCAAATTGACGGGTTTCTATAAACTCCAATTGAGCAGCCAGACCATGAGGCTCAAATAATTGTTTACCTTCACCCAGCAAAACTGGAGCGATTTGGATGAACCATTCATCGATAAGATCAGCTTCTAATAAGGGATGCAACAACGTACCACCACCTACTAGCCAAATATCGTTCTTTTCTTGTGCCTTCATCTGTTGTACATAATTGACGGGATCTTCGTGAATGGTGAGTTGACCATCAACCGTCTGGTGCTTGTGGGAGAAAACAACGATTTTTTGATCCGCGTACAGCGGCTGATTATCATTTAACCGCAAGGCTTCTTCATAAGTAATTCGTCCCATAACCACGGTTCCAATCGTTTCTATAAATTCCTCATAGCTGGTGTGATCTCCTACTTGTGTTTGCAGCAGCCAATCCAAATTTTCATTTTTTCCGGCCAAGTACCCATCTAAACTAATAGCACCATAAAAGACAAGTTTTCCCATATTATCCGCTCCTTTGCTAGTTATAAGTATAGCAAAGCATCTAGTACATTCGTCTTTTTCTGCCTAAAAGTAAAGAGCAGTCTTTTGCTGAAAGTAGCGAAAACCGCTAAAATAAAGGAGAGGAGGAAGGCAGATGACTTTTTATGGGATTAATTACATCGAAAACCAAACGAGTTTAAACGACTACATTAAATATGGCATTATTTTTCTGGCGCTGATTTTTATGATTGTGGCCTTCAGCTTGTACATGCGTCATCGAATTCAAACCAAGTATCGGGATTTAAGTATTATGCTATTCTTACTGCTGGTATTTATGCTGGGGGTTCAATATTCCGATTATGCACAAAATCAAAGTCGCTATACACAGTCGTCGCAAATGGTAGCCTTTGTCAAAGAAGTGGCCAATGAATTTGCCATTGACCAAGAAGATGTTTTGGTAAACTCGGTTCAACTAACTGATGGGGTAGTAGTGAAGATCCAAGATACTTATTACACGGTTAATTTGAGTGCAGATCAAAGCTCCTACCGACTGACCGAAACCTATTTAATGAATACACAAGTAGAGATTAGTAAGTAAGGGGGCAGAGTATGGCAGCATATTATCCAGTCATTTTAAAATTTGCATTAGGTATCATTTGTTTGATTTTTCAAATCAATATCTCGGGAAAAGGCAACTTGGCGCCATCCTCAGCGATGGATGCGGTACAAAATTATGTGCTCGGTGGAATTATTGGTGGTGTCATTTACAACGACTCGATTACGGTTTTACAATTTGTACTGGTACTAGTCATTTGGACATTTTTGGTAATGCTGCTGAAATTTATGAAGGAGCATAATCGCTATGTGAAATTATTGATCGATGGCAAGCCAGTGAATTTGATTCAAAACGGACAAGTAGATGTTCAGGAATGTTTAAAGCACGGGATTTCTGCCAATGAATTGATGTTTAAATTGCGCAGCAACGGAATTTATGAAGTAGAAAAGGTTAAGCGGGCAATTTTGGAGCAAAATGGTCAGCTGACGATTATTGAGTTCGGTGATGAGAACATTCGTTACCCAATTATTGTGGATGGTCAGTCAAATGAGGATGTGCTGGAATTAATTGGCAAGGATCAGAATTGGCTGGATGAGGAGGTCAAGAAGCGGGAGTTTGCAGGTGTTTCAGCCATTTATTTAGGGGAGTATGTTTCAGGAGAATTGCGTTTGAGCGGATATAAAGAATAATTATTGACCTGATCTTATCGTGCAGGAGTAGAATGTTTTGATTAAGTAAATAATTGGTTGCTATTGTTCCATAAAAAAGAGTGGTTCAAGCGGATAATTTTATACTGAAAAGGCTGTGACAAACGTCGCAGCCTTTTTAATGAGTAATCGGTGTAACTGAGGCAATTCCTTAGAAATAGACCGGATAATCATAAAAATATCTGAAGCTGTTTTCGGCTTACCTCTCGGATGAGAAACTAAATACTTTTTGTATACCCTCTTTTTATCGATGAATATAGTTTTCTAAAGGTTTCTGATAAGCAGACCAGTCAGTTATTGTTTCGCCGTTCAAATAGTTTGCTATTAGATACCCAATATAAGGGCCAGTAGTTAATCCAGAAGAGCCTAAACCGCTGGCGACAAGTAACTCGTTCCGAAGCAGACCGAAGAACGGTGCAAAGTCGGAAGTATAGGCTCGAGTTCCTATTCGATAATTATAAGGCGTTGAAAACAGCCTGGCTGGATCAGCTAAAAATTCAGAAGCCCCACAGGTCAATTGCTGAAAAGCTTCTTTGGTAGCAGTCAAATCCCAGCCGCCATCATTTTCATGAGTAGCACCCAATAAGATTTTCCCCTCAGCAAAGGGGATCAAATCTGCTTCACCATCCAGCATGGCAACCGGCCAGTTGGCTGATTCAGTATAATCTGTTTGAAATGTCAATAATTGTCCTTTTTGGGGACGAATGTCCGTGTGATAACCCAAGGGCTTTAGCAGATTTTTCAAATGAGGCCCAGGTGTTAAAATAATTCGATCATAGTTTACGGTCTGCTTATCAACTACCACTTCTAATGAAGCGGTTTGTTTTAGTGTTACCGATTGGTTAACCAATCGAATACCTTTATTTTTCGCCAGCGAACGTAACCGCTGCAAGTAGGCTTTACCATCCAAACGTCCTCCACCCGAAATATGCAAAGCAGCTGTTGGTTTTAATAAAGGAAGATGCTCAGCTGTTTCTGTTTCTGTGAATAAACGGATCTCGCCGATTGCTGCAGCTTCTTCTCGACGTTTTTTAGCCAATTCGTAGAGTTCTTCTAATTGCTTTTGCTTTCGCAGCAGCAGCGTCCCGGAACGCTGATAAATGCTGTCATCCAGATCAAAGTCTTGAATCAGCTGTGGGAAAAAGTTTGCTCCGTCTTTGGCCAAGGCATACCATTGCTTGTTACGTCGTTTGGACAGCCAAGGAGAAATGATGCCGGCACTAGCTCCAGTTGCTTGTCCGGTGGACTGATCATAGAGGGTGACGTCAAATTTCTTATTGTCCAAATAATTAGCTAGGGTTAATCCAATAATGCCGCCCCCAATAATGGCAATTTTTTCCATATTAATCCCTTCTCTCTGATTATTCATTCTGGCATAAATTGATCAAACAAACAACAGAAAAAAGTTTGTATTTTTACTTTACCTGTCGTAGTAATTACGCTATACTGATTACAACGACAGATGAAGTAATTTTTGGAGGTGGCAAAATGATTTCAAGCGATGGCATTCGCGGTTACAATGATGTGATCATTTTGTCGGTCTTGAGTGAAGGGGATTCTTATGGCTATGAGATTTCTAAACGTATTCGTGAAGTAACTGAAGAGCTGTATGTAATCAAAGAGACGACTTTGTATTCGGCCTTCAATCGTCTAGAAAAGAACGGACTGATTCAACCTTATCCGGGAGAGGTAACTCACGGGAAAAAAAGAACGTATTACCGAATCACGGAGGTTGGTAAAAAATTTCTGACCGATAAACGTGTAGAGTGGCAGCAGACCAAAGAGGTTGTGAACCGATTTATGAAAGAGGGATAATATGGACACAATAAAAAATTATTTGGAAACCTTGTTTATTGAATTTCCAAAAACGAATGAAGTTCAGCGAGCCAAGGAAGAGCTGCTGGCGATTATGGAGGATCATTATTGGTCTTTACGAGAAGAAGGCAAGAGTGAGCACGAGGCTATTGGTGCCGTGATCAGCGAGTTCGGTTCCGTCGACGAGCTTAAAGAAACACTACAATTTAGCACGAACGAAGAAGAAGTTGAAACTGATTTTGACCAAGATCCGATCAGCCAAGAGGAAATGCTGGAATTTATGGCGAAACGCAAGCGCAGTGCCTCTGGATTGAGCTTGGGAATTTCCTTTTGCATCTTATCGATCGCCGCTATTTTAGGCGCTAATATTGTTGGTTATGCCAGCAGCTTAGGTTTAGCAGCATTTTTCGTTTGTATCGCCACAGGAGTAGGGTTGATTATTTATAATGGCATGCAGATGTCCTCAGAGGGCAAGCCGCTAAATGACCGTTTTGTACCAAGAGCTGTTCAGCAGCTGGCAGGAACTGAGAGAAGTACTTACCAAAAGAGCTTTCAATTTAGTTTAGTGTTGGGAATAGGATTATGTGTATTGAGTTTAGTTCCTGTTTTTCTCTTTTCAGGTTACTATATGAATGGGATCGGTATCCCTCTAATGTTTATTTTCATTGCCACTGGTGTTTTTCTGATTGTTTACGGCAGCTTGTACTACAGCAGCCATAGTAAGTTTATCGATAATCGCTATTTTATTTTAGATGATGATAAGCTGGGGCCAAATGCTCGGAAGGAAAGATATGGTGAAGCAGCACCAATTGGGATTATTTTAGAAAAAGTTTATTGGCCGGTCGTTGTTTGCACCTATTTTGTTTGGTCATTTCTTAGTGGCTCCTGGGGTTTCAGCTGGATTATTTTTGTGATTGCCGGGGTTGTGCATGAGGCGTTAATTAATATCTTTAGAAAAGCTTAGCAGGCAGCGGAATTTCCGCTGCTTCTTTTTTTGGAGAAGAGCAGGGAACTCCTTTAAGCTTTCAAAAGAGCAGTATCTTTCTTTGGTTTTTTCTGGGAGCTGCCATTTGATGCAATAAAGTGAAAGTGCTCAAATTAAAAAGTCGATTGCTGCCTGTACCGACCCCCAAAAGTTAGACCAAAAATCTAACTTCTGGAGGTCGGTATTTTTATGGCTAAATATAGTCTAGAACTAAAGTTAAAGATCATTCATGAGTATTTAGAAGGGAAAGGAGGGTATGGATATCTGGCAAAGAAATACGCAGTAAAGAATGAGATACAAGTGAGGCGTTGGGTAAATTCTTATCGAGAATTTGGTGAAGAAGGACTCTTTAGAAAACGGCAAAATCAAAATTATTCTGTTCAATTCAAGATGGATGCGATAGAGTTATATCAAACAACTGAGTTGTCCTATCGCGAAGTGGCGAATCATTTAGGGATGAATAATCCTGCTTTGATTGCCAACTGGATGAGAATGTTTCGTGCAGAAGGAATGAGTGGACTCTCAAAAACGAAAGGACGTCCACCTATTTTGCCTAAGAAAAAAGAAGAGAAGAAAACAAAGAAAGAAACACCGGAAGAACGCGATCGCATCAAGGAATTGGAAAAACAAGTGCGTTCCCTTCAGATCGAGAATGCCTTTTTAAAAGAATTGAGGAAGCTGCGAAAACTGGAAGCCCAACAAAGACGAAAGAATCAATCGCACGAATCATCGACAGCCTCCGAGGATCATTCAAATTAGTTGAGCTTCTTGAATCTTTGAAATTTCCTAAATCAACCTTTATGTATTGGCAAAAACGGTTTGATCGAAAAAATCCAGATCAGGAAATCGAAAAGGAAATGCTTCTAATAAGAGAAAAGCATACGAATTATGGCTGCTTACGTATGACAAAAGAATTGCGAAATCGGGGATTCCTTGTAAATAAGAAGAAGGTTCAACGGTTGATTCGAAAGCTGGAAATTGAAGTCCGATCATTTACGAGGAAATCCCGCCGCTATAACTCTTATCGTGGAAAAATCGGTACGATTGCGAAGCATCGAATTCATCGACGCTTTTACACAAGTATCTGCCATCAAAAGATTACAACAGATACGACAGAGCTAAAATATTTTGAACCGGACAAATCCGGTATCATTCGTGAAAAGAAGCTATATCTTGATCCTTTTTTAGATATGTTCAACAGTGAGATTATTTCTTATCGCATTTCAGAGAAACCGAACGCATCGGCAATCATGGAAGCTTTAGAGGAAGCGATCCAAGCAACAAATGACTGCCTCTATCGACGAACCTTTCACTCCGATCAAGGCTGGGCCTATCAAATGAAAGCTTATAATCATACGTTGAAAAAACATAAGATCTTCCAAAGTATGTCTCGTAAAGGTACCTGCTTGGATAATTCGATCATGGAGAATTTCTTCAGCCTGTTGAAGCAGGAAATCTATCACGGAAGAGAATATCATAGCTTTGAGGAATTGAAACAAGCAATTGATGACTATATTCAATACTACAATCATGAGCGTATGAAGAGAAAACTAAACTGGCAGAGTCCAGTACAATTTAGAGAAGCGGCATTAAAAGTTGCCTAAAATCATCAATAAAAGGACAGAAAAATGGAGTGGATTTCTCCACTCCGAAAAAGTCTAACTTTTTGGGGTCACTACAGCCTGTTTAAAAAGACAACAATCGACTTTTTTTTGCTTAAACTGCGGTATAGCCGCCATCAACTAACAAAGTGGCTCCATTCACGAAGCTAGCTTGGTCGCTGGCTAAAAAGGCCACAGCTTCAGCGACTTCCTCCGGTTGACCTAAACGACCAATTGGATGCAAGTCAACCAATGCTTGTGTTGCTTCATCATCCATATTACCCAAAAGAGGTGTTTCGATGTAACCAGGGGCCACAGTATTTACCCGAATGCCTTCTTTGCTGTAGCTGGCTGCGATCGTTTGGCTCAGCATTTTAACGCCGCCCTTAGACGCAGCATAGGCTGGGATGCCTTCGCGGGCATCAACACTGTGGATTGATCCGCAGTTAACGATAGTGCCGCGCTCTTTTTGCTGCAACATTTGCTCCACGACTGCCTTGTCAGATAAGAAAACACCGGTCAGGTTCACATCAATTGTTGCTTGCCAGTCCTCTGGAGACAATTCTGTGATTGGTGCATCATTAGACATACCGGCATTGGCTACTAAAATATCTACCTTACCAAATTTCTCCACAGCAGCAGCGACCATGTCTTTCACTTGTTCATATTTTGTGACATCAGTTTGTAAAAACAAACCAGTATCTTCGTTGATTGATAAGTCCTGCAAAATTTCGCCGCCGTCTTCACTCGCATCCGCAACAACAACCTTTGCACCTTCTTGATAAAATAATTCGGTACATGCTGCGCCGATCCCGCTAGAACCGCCCGTGATAATCGCTACCTTTCCTTCAAAACGTTTCATAAAAATCCTCCTTTAATTTGTTTACTCATTTACGTTAACAAGTTTTAAGAATAATGACAAAAATAGTGCTTACAACAAAAAACCGATTACTAGTAAAAAGCAATCGGATAATAATTATTTTTCTAAGGGGATTTGTACAGCACCAATAGTCTCTAAAAATCGGTGATCGTGCTCAATAATTAGCATGGCGGGTCGAACCCGCAACAGCAGCTCCTCTAATTGCTGTTGATTAAAAACATCTAGATAATTCAGCGGTTCATCCCATAGATACAGTTCGGCAGCTTGAGAAAGCGACTTTGCAAGTTCCACTTTTTTGCGCTGCCCCATGCTCATTTCTTCAATCAGGTTATTAAAAACAGCACGCTCC
The DNA here is from genome assembly GCF_050498925.1 of Enterococcus sp. AZ163. NCBI lineage: Bacteria > Bacillati > Bacillota > Bacilli > Lactobacillales > Enterococcaceae > Enterococcus > Enterococcus sp. AZ163. The sequence continues at coordinate 457,927 of NZ_JBIPAO010000002.1, read as the reverse complement.
ATGCCCAACTTACGTAAATTATTTAAAAAGGCGGAATAATTCAGTCGATGCTTCTCTGCAAAGTCCTGAAGGGTTCCATGGTTGTCTTCGTAATTTTGCCGAACATAACTGATAGTCAACTGTTTAGGCTGAAGATGACTGCCTGCGATTTGACCCTCAAATTGGCCCAATAGATAAGAAAAAATACTGGATTTCCCGGAACCGTTTGGACCAGTGAGAGCGATAATTTCTCCTTTGTTAACTTCAAAGGAAAGGGCAGCAAACAAATCTTCCTGATAGCGCAAACTCAAATTCTCCACTTTTAGCAGTTGCTGATGATGCGTCGGCTGGTAATCCATCGACAAAGAATCAATTTCTTCAAGATCCTTCAGTAATCCTTCCTTATCGTGGATCTGTTCAGCCATGCGTTTGTTAAGGGTTTTGGAGCGTTTCATCACCCGAGCAGCTCGTGCACCAATGAAGCCGGTGTCGTTAATCGCTCCGCTGCCTTTTTCGGAAGGTTTGCCGTATTTATCGGTTTCTCGATGATGGGACCACTCTGCTTTTTCGGCAGCAGTTTGTTTCAATCGAGTGACTTCCTTCTTTATTTTTCTGTTTTGGGCCTGCTCAAAGTCATCTCGTAGTTTTTTTTGTTCTTCATAGGTTGAAAAATTTCCCTGATACAAAATCAGCTGACTTTTTTCAATTGCCAGAGTATGATCAGTGACCTGATCCATGAAACGGCGGTCATGACTAACGACGATAAAGCCGTTCTTTTTCTGCAAATAATCCGCTACGTGCTGTCGGCCTTGGGCATCCAAGTGATTGGTTGGTTCATCAATCAGGGGAAAACGATCCGTTTGAGTGAAAAGCATTGCCAGCAATGCTTTGGTTTGTTCGCCGCCAGAGAGGGTGGAGAAGGGCTGCCATAAAACAGCTGAATTCAGCTGGATCAAGTTCATCTCTCGTTCAAGCTCCCATAACTCGAAATTTTCAGCCTCCCCAAGTACCTCATAGGTAAGTCGCTCTTTGTCATGGACTGCTGCTGGGAAATAGATTGCTTCTACTGGCAGATCGATTCGTCCATGATACGAGTAATGCCCTAATAATAAATGAAGTAAAGTCGTCTTGCCGCGTCCATTGCGACCGATTAGCCCTAGCTTCCAGTGGGTATCCAATAATAAATTCGCCTCTGAGAACAGTGTCGATCCTTGCTTATCAAAGCCGAAAGTTAGTTGTTCAATTTTAATTGTCGCCATAGGTGCTCACCTCGTTAAAAATTTTTGATCCTTTCAGGAACAGCAAAAAGACGACAAAAAAGAGACCTTGCCTTGAAAAATTAAGCCAATCCTGAAAGTTTGCCTACTAATCCCGTTTGCTTTACCCAAATCGGTTCAGTTAGTCAACTTTCACTATTCGCTTAGTTTTTCAATGGCATGATCCCTCGATCCTTAAGATAAATTTAGTAAATCAGAGTAAACAAAATGAGTGGACGTAGTTGCTTCCCCTAACAACTACGCCCAGGAGTGATCCTCGTAAAAAACGAGGCAGAAGATAGAATCTATCTCCTAGTAATATAATATCATAAAAATTCTTTTTATGTGACAACTTTTTTCAAGTTGTAGACATTTTTATGGCATGAGTGTTTTAAACTTTGTTAGAATAAAAGAAAACATGGAGGTGTATGCGTGAATATAGCAGCAATTTATCATCGACCAGAGAGTGAATTTGCTTATTTATATGCGAAGGATAAGATGCGCATTCGTTTGCAAACTGCGAAAGAGGATGTAAAAACAGTTGCGTTAATTAGTGGAGATCACTACTTATTCAATCAGAAATGGTATTTAGAAAAAGAAATCATGGGAAAGGGTCTAATGACTGCACATCATGATTATTGGGAAATTGAAGCGACCAGCGATTATCGTCGTTTATCTTATGCTTTTTATTTAGAGGACCATGCTGGAAATGAGTACTTTTACTGCGACCAAGGAATATTTCCTTATCAGGAAGAATTTATGAAGTTGGACAGCGGGTATTTTAGAATGCCTTATTTCCACGAAATTGATCGGTTCAAGGCACCTGAATGGGTTCACAAAACGGTTTGGTACCAAATATTTCCTGAGCGGTTTAATAATGGCAATCCGGCGAATGACCCAGCAGGAACTTTGCCTTGGGGCAGCAAAAAACCGGATCGAGAGGATTTTTTTGGCGGCGATTTGCAAGGAATCATTGATAAGCTGGATTATTTAGAGGAATTAGGGATTACCGGCTTATATTTGTGTCCGATTTTTACCGCACCATCGAATCATAAATATGATACGGTGGATTACTTAGAGGTTGATCCGCATTTTGGCGATAAAATGCTGTTTAAGGAATTAGTGGATCAGGCCCATAATCGAGGGATTCGGGTAATGCTGGATGCGGTGTTTAACCATTTAGGAGCAAATTCTTGGCAATGGCAGGATGTCGTGAAAAACGGCAGACTATCTAAATATGCTGATTGGTTTCACATCCATTCTTTTCCAGTTCATTACGACCCTGTACCTGACTCAGAATTTGGCAAGAATATTAATTATGATACCTTTAGCTTTGTGCCGAATATGCCTAAGCTCAATACCGCAAATCCCGAAGTACAGGAATACCTGTTGGAGATTGCTACGTATTGGATTAAGGAATTTGATATTGATGGATGGCGTTTAGATGTTGCCAATGAAGTCGATCATCACTTTTGGAAATTATTTCACCAACGGGTACTGACTGAAAAACCAGAGTTGTACATTCTAGGGGAGATATGGCATTCCTCTCAGGCTTGGCTGCAGGGGAATGAGTTTCATGCTGTAATGAACTATGCATTTACAGACAGTATCAAAGCTTTCTTCTTAAACCAAGAGGTTACTGGCGATAATATGCTGGACGGCATGAACCATCAGCAGATTTTGTATCGGGATCAAACCAATGAAGTGAATTTTAATTTACTGGATTCTCATGATACTGCGCGTATGTTAACACTGTGTAAGGGGGACAAGTCTCTTTTGCGAAGTATTTTTGCTTTCATGTTCCTGCAAAAAGGGACGCCTTGCATCTATTATGGAACAGAAGTTGGCTTAGCCGGCGGAAGCGATCCAGATTGTCGTCGTTGTATGCCGTGGGAAAATCAGGATCAGTCATTACTGGCCTTTTTCCAGCAGCTGATCCATTTGCGTAAAACATACGCCGATGTCTTAAGTTTTGGCCAATTACGCTGGACGACTGAAAAGGATCGAGTGATTATTTTTCAGCGCAGCTATCTAGGGAAAACCTTGCGTTGTATCTTCAATGAAGCGGCGGAAGAACAAGTAATGAGTAAAAAAGGTGATCCGATATTTACTCAACAAACGATAACTAAAGAAGAGTATACGATTGCTCCACATGGTTTTGTGGTGGAATTAGTATGAAAAACACTGTTGTTTCAGCATTTCTAGCTGGACAGCAGTTTTTTTGTTCATCCTGCTAGTTAATACGCGTTTATATCTTTTATTAATACACATATTGACATTGTATATGTATCGTATTAAACTAAGTTAATACCAAATAAACGATTAGAAGGAGAAACATATGACTCAATGGGTTTATCTATTTTCAGAAGGATCAAAAGAACAGAAGGGCTTGCTTGGTGGTAAGGGAGCGAATCTAGCTGAAATGACTAAATTGGGACTACCGGTTCCTACCGGCTTTACTGTAACCACGGATGCTTGTCTGTGCTATTTGAATCAGGGAAATACTTTAACTGAAGAAATGAAAGGACAAATCCTGCAGGCTGTCGATCAACTATCAGAAAAAACACATAAAGCCTTTGGCGATAAAAAAAATCCTTTGCTAGTCTCGGTGCGTAGTGGTTCGAAATTTTCTATGCCAGGTATGATGGATACTGTCTTGAATTTAGGATTAAATGATCAAACTGTTGAAACATTAGCAAAAAACAGTCAAAATGAACGTTTTGCTTACGATTGTTACCGTCGTTTGCTGCAAATGTTTGGCGATGTAGTTATGGGAATTGACAATCAAAAATTTGAGTCACGAATTACTGCCTTAAAAAAATTGAATCAACTAGAGTTTGACAATGAATTAACCGCAGAACATTGGAAACAAATTGTAAACGAATACAAGGAGCTTTATCGTCAAAGCCTTCAACGGGAATTTCCACAAGACCCAATCGAACAATTATATCTGGCGATTGAGGCAGTGTTTGGCAGCTGGAACAATCAACGAGCCAAAACTTACCGTCGCTTGCACGACATCAGTGATGATTTGGGAACAGCAGTTAATATTCAAGAGATGGTCTTCGGAAACTTCGGTGAAACCTCAGGAACCGGCGTGGTTTTCTCAAGAAACCCTTCGATTGGCGAGCCTGGTCTTTTTGGAGAATACTTGATTAATGCTCAAGGGGAAGATGTGGTTGCCGGTGTGCGGACACCGAAGCCGATCCAAACCTTAGCTGATGATCTACCTGAACAGTATCAGCAATTAAAAGCGATTTGTGAAAATCTAGAAAAGCATTACAAAGATATGCAGGATGTGGAATTCACGATTGAGCGGGAAAAGCTGTTCATCTTGCAAACTAGAAATGGGAAGCGAACCTCTAAAGCAACAATTACTATCTTGTTGGATCTGTTCAATGAAGGAATTATCACTGAAAAAGAATTAGTCATGCGCTTAGAGGCCAAAGACTTGGAGGCTTCACTGCATCCAAGCTTTGAAGAAGAGGCATTGAAGAACCGGGTACCATTTTTGACTGGTTTAGCTGCTAGCCCAGGAGCAGCCGTTGGTGCAGCTTATTTTACCGCAGATTCAGCAACCTTAGCTAAAGCTCGAGGAGAAAAAGTAATTCTAATTCGGGAAGAAACTTCGCCGGAAGATATTGAAGGGATTGCCGTCAGTGAAGCAGTGGTTACAGCCCGTGGAGGAATGACCTCCCATGCAGCCGTCGTAGCTCGTGGAATGGGAATTTGTTCAGTTGTTGGCTGTGAGGCGTTAACAATGGAAGATTCTCAAGGGGTTGTGGGAGAAGAAACCATCCAAGAAGGTACGATTTTATCCGTTGATGGTACTTCAGGGAGTGTTTATTTCGGTGAAATTCCCTTAGAAGAATTAAGCAATACGGTCGCTTTAGATGATTTACATGTAATCTGGGATCGTCATGCCAAATTTCAGGTCCGGGCGAATGCCGAGACACCTAAGGATATCGAAACTGCGATGGCTTTAGGTGCAACAGGAATCGGTTTAGCTCGGACAGAGCATATGTTTTTTGAGAAATCACGTCTGTTGCAGTTCAGACAGTTAATTTTAGCGGATTCTTTAGATGAACGCTTAGAAGTATTAAAGAAATTGAAGCAGGTTCAAAAGGACGATTTCAAATTCATTTATCAAGCAGCCCAAGGGAAAGCAACCACGATTCGTTTGCTGGATCCGCCATTGCATGAATTTTTACCTAAAAACAATGATGAGTGCCGAGAAGTCGCTAAAGAGCTGGGTAAAACCTTCAATGAAGTGAAACGGAAAACCGATAATTTGGCTGAAACTAATCCAATGCTAGGCTTCCGTGGTTTACGTTTAGGGGTGGCTTATCCAGAAATTTATCAAATGCAAGGAGAGGCAATCATTGAAGCCGCTTATGAGGTTATGAATGAGCGAGGCTACGAAATACAGCCTGAGATCATGATACCTTTTACAATTGATGCCGAAGAGTTTGCTCGTGTGCGAGAATCAATTGAAACAGCAATCCAAGCTTCATTGGCCCAATTCAGCCAAAGCATGAATTATCAAATTGGTACGATGATTGAAATCCCAAGGGCTTGTTTGGTGGCTGACCAAATTGCTCAGTATGCAGATTTCTTCAGCTTCGGAACCAACGATTTAACTCAGATGGTGTTAGGATTATCTCGAGACGATTCGCCACGGATTGTGTCACAATATTTAGATGCAGGAATCATGCAGGACGATCCATTCCAAGTATTAGATGAAGCTGGTGTGGGCGCGATGATGAAAATCGCGATTGAAAAAGGACGACAGGTAAAACCAAACTTGAAAATTGGGATTTGCGGTGAAGCTGCAGCCCATCCAAAATCGATCGCCTTTTTAAATCAGCTGCCGATAAATTACATTTCTTGCTCGCCGTTTAGAATTCCTCAAGCTAAGATGACTCTCGCACAGCAAGGGATGGAGAGCTTGATCAAACAATAACAAACGTTGTTTTTCTCGAAAAAAATACTTTTTCGTTTGCGTATCCTTCAATCTGTTTTTTTACAGAGTGAAGGATATTTTTTTTGTTTTCACACTATATTCACATGCAAATTTTATATCCTAACAATTTGATTAGAATAAAAGAACGAATATGAATGAATTATTATTTGAAAACGGATACAATTTTCGTTATAATTTCCTTAGATTTCGATATTTCATGTTGGTAACACGGACTTTCTCGTAGTCGTTTTGATAACAGGAACGGCTAAGGATTGTTGTATCTAGTGTTTTTTTTATTGTTGAGATTCTGCTAAAAAACCGGAGGAGGGCAAATGACGCTTTACGTTATTTACGCTATAATAACCGATTAGGGAGGTGAACACAACTGCAGGATTGTAAATGTTAGAATAACGATTTTTTTCTCATGAAGTCGATTGGAGCAAGCTATTTCTAGTTCGTATTATTACTCTTTTGAAAAAAACTGGGGTATGATTACTGATAGGAAGAAGGTTTAGCCAACATCACAATGAGAAAAAAAGTTGTGTTACTGCACGAACTTTCTAATTCGTACTGGCGGATATTTCCGTTAAATAAATAAGAGAGCAGGGAGATTAACAATGACAATTGATTGGCAAAAAGAAGTTGAAGTACGCAAAGATGATTTGATGAGAGATCTTGAAGATTTGCTGCGTATTGATAGTGTTCGCGACATAGAACATGGTACCAAAGAAGAACCATTAGGACCTGGACCAGCGGCTGCTTTACGCAAAGTGTTAGAAATTGCAGAACGTGATGGATTTGAAACCAAAAACATTGAAAACGTTGCAGGCCATATTGATTATGGTGACGGCGAAGAAATGTTTGGCTTACTAGGTCACGTTGATGTAGTACCTGTCGATGATAATTGGGATACTGATCCTTTTGAACCAGTAGTGAAAGACGGCAAACTTTACGCACGCGGTTCTAGCGATGACAAAGGCCCTTCAATTGCGGCTTACTATGCAATGAAGATTATTAAAGATTTAGAATTACCGCTTTCTAAAAAGATCCGTTTTATTTTCGGAACTGATGAAGAAAGCGAATGGGTAGGAATTCATCGCTATATGGAAGTGGAAGAAATGCCAAAGGTTGGTTTTTCACCCGATGCCAACTTCCCAATTATCAATGGTGAAAAAGGAATCCTATCTTACGAAGTTACTTTTGACAATCAAGCTGGAGACACTGGTGCGTTCACTTTAGAAAGCTTTAAAGCGGGCATGCGTACCAATATGGTACCTGGTGATGCAACAGCGGTCTTGAAGGTTAATGATGAAACGAAGGCTGCTGACTTAAAAGCTGCTTTTGAAACATTTACTGCTGAAAAAGAAGTAGATGGAGAATATAAAGAGGAAAACGGCCAAATCACATTAACCACAATCGGTAAAGGAGCTCACGCTCAAGAACCTAAATTTGGTATTAATGCCGCTACTTACTTGGCAACATTTTTAGTTGATCATGATTTGGATGCTTCAGGCGTTCATTATGTGAAAGTGATTGCTGACTACATGCATTTAGATTATAACGGTAAGAAATTAAATGCTTACACCAAACATGATGTAATGGGTGAAACTACTTCATCAGCTAACTTGTTTGATTATACGCAAGATGGTGCGAAGAAAGTTACCTTAAATATTCGTCATCCAGAAGGAATTACTAAAGACGACATCTTGGACAATATGAAAGAAGTATTGAAAGACGAAGGTGTTTCAATCGAGATTATTGGTGACGTCAAAACGCCTCATTATGTACCAGGAGACGATCCATTGGTTAAAATCTTATTGGACGTTTATGAAGAACATACTGGCAACAAAGGGGAAGAACAATCAATCGGCGGCGGAACTTATGGCCGTATCTTGGAACGTGGTGTCGCTTATGGCGCATTGTTCCCAGGTGAAGAAAACGTAATGCATCAACCAAACGAATTCATGCCAGTGGATAGCTTATTAAAAGCAACTGCGATATACGCTGACGCAATTTACCGTTTGGCAAAATAAATTGACAGGCTTAGGGAGTCCTGTTTGAGAGCAGGACTCCTTCATAGTGTGTACCTTAGGGGAAAAAGGTAGGAAAGGAATTTCGGATAATGAAAAAATTGTCGAAAGACGCATTTGGCGGCGTGTCCGGGAGAGACTACGTACCATACGTAGAGGACAAGCCGAAAAAATCAGGTTCAGGAATTATCCTAACGCTAGGAATTATCTTAGCGGCGGTATTTGCAGCCTCAACAGCATACTCAGGAATGAAAGCGGGACTTACCGTTGCCGCAGGGATTCCCGGAGCAATTATTGGTTCAGGTTTAATTTCACTTTTTGTTAAGCCACGAACAATTTTAGGTAAAAATTTACTGCAATTAATGTCATCTGGTGGGGAATCGGTAGCCAGCGGGATGATTTTCGTATTACCAGCGGTTATTTTGGTTGGTGGGAAAATCAATTTCTTCGAGGGTGTAGCTTTAGGTGTTGGCGCAGTACTTCTAGGTGTCGGCGTGTTCACGTTAGTCCAAGATTACATGCTAGTAGACGAACACGGTAAATTGGTTTACCCAGAAGCAATGGCAATTTCGGAGACGTTAGTTGCTTCAGATACCGGTGGCGAATCCTTGAAATATATGGGAATCGGTTTTGGTATTGGCGGAATTATTACTGTTTTAACAGGTTCGGTATTAGGTATTATGAATAATGTCATCAGCTTCGTAAATGAGAGCTTCTACAAATGGAAATTTGAAACAGAAGTAAACCCATTGTTAGCTGGGATAGGATTTATCGTTGGCATGGACGTTTCACTATTGATGTTTGCTGGGTCCATTTTGGCAAACTTCGCAATCGCTCCATTATTAGGCTATTTCATGGGAATGGCTGGTGGTGGCGCAACTATTTGGGATAACGCTGGTCAGTTATTAAACACAGCGGACTTTGCTGTCATCTCTGGTTCGTATGTCCGTTATATTGGTGCTGGTATGATGATTTCCGGTGGGTTAATCGGGGCAATTAAATTAATCCCGACCATTATTTCATCTATTTCGGCAACTATGAAGGGACGTAAAACAGAAGGTGCTGATGCTGAAGGCGGCGGTGGAATATTGCCACTAATTATCGGTGCAGTAGTTGCTTTAGTTATGGGCTTTGTCATTACAGGAAACATAGCAATGGCTTTAGTTGGTGGTATCTTGTCAATCATCTTGAGTTTGTTGTTCGTTATTGTTGCTGGTCGCTTGACTGGAACAATCGGTACATCTAATTTACCTGTATCCGGTATGACAATTGCCTCAATGGTTATTTTGACTTTAGTTTTCGTTGTGATGGGTTGGACTTCAGCTGAAAATACGCAACAACTATTATTGTTTGGTACCTTTATCGTATTGGCTATTTCTGTTGGTGGTGGTTACTCACAATCACAAAAGGTGACTTTCGTTATGGGAGGCAACTTCAATGAAGGACGTCGCTACTTTGTAATTGCCAACATTGTAGGGGTTATTATTGTAACTGGTATGATGGTTATCTTAACGCCTCAATTACAAATCACAGGTGCAAACCCACCATTTGGTCTGCCGCAAGCGAACTTAATGGCAACCTTGACTGCTGGTATTACATCAGGCAGCTTGCCATGGCACATGATTATTGCTGGTATTGTAATGGGGATCGTATTACAATTGCAGGGCGTTTCTATTATGACCTTTGCTATTGGATTCTATTTGCCAATTTCAACTACTTCAATCATCCTAGTGGGTGCCTTGATTCGTGTCTTCATTGAATTCATGAACAAGAAGGAATCAGAAGAGGTTGGCGAAGAGCGAATTACGTTAGGAATCAGCTTGTCTTCTGGATTAATCGCGGGTGGTTCAATCATCGGTTTGATCGGAATTATTTTACAAGTAACCGGAATTGTTACGCCAGGTTCACCAACGGGCTTCTTAGGAAGTAACTGGGCTGCGGGTCTGTTATTAGTTATTTTGGTCATCTCAATTGTATTACCTTTGTTAAAAGTAAAGAATGTGAAAGCTAATGACAAATAAAAATTCAGCTGCATTAAATGCTGAAACGGATCAATTATTAGAACGTGTTTATCAAGTGAAACCGGAACTGCAGTACGAAGTTCGGGACGGGATTGTCTTCGTCATTAAGGAACAAAATGCTTGGGTTCAGCGCATGCTGCGAAAAATAAAGTATAAAATTCCTGAAACTTCTGAGATGGAGCTGGATCAATACGGCAGCTTTATTCTTCAGCAAATTGACGGACAGCGCAATGTACGGGAGATTGGGGAACGCTTAGGCGAAGCCTATGAAGAAGCCAATAACCAATTGTATGATCGTTTGCTGCTTTACCTCAATCATTTAGAGAAAAACGAAAAATATATTGAACGAATCAGTTAAAACGAAGGGTTCGCTTTACGATGAAAATCGTGAGGCGAGCTCTTTTTTTGGCTCTCAGAGTTAATATTTAGTGAAAGAAACTCTTCATGATACAATTATTTTGAAGGGAAATACTATAGATTTTTTTACTTGAACATTAGAAATTTTTGAAACAAGGAGGAAGAACGATGAGTAAACGAACCATGGGATTTGTGATTGGACATAAACCAAATGAAAAGCGCAGAGCTTTGCTGCCATCAGATATTCAGGACATTCAAAATAAGCAGCAACTCATTTTTGAAACAGGGTATGGTGAACATTTGGGGATTGAAGATGCGGCTTATGAACAGCTAGGCTGCAGCGTACTCCAGCGAGATCGGGTGCTGAAGCAAGACATTATTTGTGATCCTAAAATTGGTGAAGCCGACTACTTAGATTTACTGAAAAGGGGACAGGTGCTGTTTGGCTGGATTCACACAAGTTCAAATCAAGCTTCGTTGGAACCGCTTTATAGACGCGGTGTCGAAATGATCGCTTGGGAACGGATGTACCAGGACAACCGGCACTCTTTTTGGGAGAATAATCAAATTGCTGGTGAAGCAGCTATCATGCATGCGTATTTACTTTATGGCAAATTACCAGAGGAGACGAAGGCAGCAGTGATTGGCAGAGGAAATGTTGCTCAAGGAGCTATTCGGATATTGGAAAAGCTGGGCGCTGAGGTAGTTATTTACAACCGTCAACAGGAAAAACTGCTGCAGAAGGAATTGGGAAATTTCACTGTTGTTGTCAATGCCGTAAAATGGGACAAAAAGCGGCAGGATCATATCCTTTCTAGGGCAGACCTTAAGAAATTAACACCCCACTCATTGATTATCGACATCAGCAGTGATACGCATGGGGCAATTGAAACGTGCAGACCAAGTGCTGACGACTCACTCTATGAGGTAGATTCCATTCTGCACTACACGATCAACAATACCCCCAGCATTTTCTTTCAAACATCGACTAAAGCCATTTCTAAGGAAGTCGCCAAGTACGTGGACGATCTAGTCGAGAATCAAGACAATTCAGTTTTGGAAAACGCACGAGTAAGGCCGGAAATAGGCTAGTTCTTATCCTATGATAATGACAGAATACTCTCAGACCTTTACAATAAAGTAAAAAAGGAATGGGGAGCTGGCATGACAGATATTAAAACAAGCCTTCAAACGCTGGTCAACCGCTATCGAAAAACAGCGATTAGTGAGGAGACCGTCGCTCAAATTGCAGCTTTAGGTAGTATGAAGAAGTTTCAGCCTGGTGATTTAATCGTCGCTTCCGGTGACAAAGAAAGTCGGCTTTATTTACTGGTTGAGGGATTAGTCCGTAAATTTTATTTGGACAATCAAGGAAATGATCTCACTCATTTATTTATGCAGGAAGGAAGAATCTTTGGTACCCATAATGTCGTTTATGCTGGACAGGTAATGTGTAATTTTGAAGCTGTAGAACCGTGTGAGGTGGTTTGCTTTGATTACACGAAAATTCAGGAATTAATGATGGAAGAACCTTCCTTGACTTGGGTGTACATTGGTTTGTTGGAAGAAACGCTGCGTCTCAAATTGATGAGGGAGACAGCCCTGATTAATCAAAATGCTACACAACGGTATATTGAATTAAAACAGAGAATTCCTGATATTGATCAGCGGGTGAGTCATACCCATATTGCGACTTACGTAGGTATCACCCCAGTATCCTTAAGTCGAATACGTCGCACTCTTCGCGAGGAAGTTTGATGGTAAAGATAGTTGGAACTATTCTAATTGTTTTAATGCTTGCAGTGCTGTTGGTCAGATTTAATCAGAATTCGGATATTCATATTAGCGAAAAATATCAGCCCTTGTCAGTTTCCATTCCTGCTTTTGGGTCTGATTCTGTGATACCAAAGCGGTATTCTGGCAATGGAGAGGATGTCTCACCGGAAATACAGGTGTCTCAGTTGGACCGTGAGGTGGTTTCGATAACCATAATCATGGATGATATCGATCATCCACTGATGGGTGTGTATAATCACTGGGTTGTTTGGAATTTGCCGCCGCAACAGATTATTCCAGAAGCGATCCCTCAAGGAAAAACCGTATCAGGATTGTCAGAAGCTATCCAAGGGGTAGGGTATGGAAAGCATCGTTATCGCGGACCTAAGCCCCCTTTCGGAAGTCACCGTTACAAGTATCATGTCTTTGCTCTAAATAAAAAATTAAAACTGGATCCAGCCGCGAAAAAAGAAGAACTTATGGCAGCGGTGGAGGGGCACATCATTCAATATGGCAGCGCAATTGGAAGTTATCCAGGAAAATAAATACATTCAAATGAGATTGCACTTATTTGAATCATTCAGAAAGAATCGTTCGCCTCAAGACCCTAGGGACTTGGTGCGAACGATTTTTTACAGATAAATATCGTAATGCTTCTCAAAATTGTCTATTGTACCAAAGGTCAGGTAAACCAAATCCTCTTGATTTTTCAGTTGAAACTTAAGGGTTAGATTTTGAGATTTTCCAGGATCAAGCTTTTTCCTATCCCTCGCCAGCACTAACATTTCTAACGGTAGTGCATTAGGATCATTTAACTCTTTGACTTGTTCGGCTTTGAAAGTAGGAAACATTTCATTAAACGAGAGAGCTTTTTCTGTATTATTGGTCCATTTAATTTGGCAATAAAAAATATCCGAACTATTTTTGCCACTTTCTAAAAAAGTGATCTCAGCCGAAGGAAAAGCGATCGAATCTTCTGAACCGTAATGCAACACCTCTGAATCAGTTCCTTCAGTCGATAAGGTTGCCATTTTTGAAACAGGTGTACAGGCACTCAGTAAAATTGCGTAGGCCACTAGTAAACTAAGTTTAATCCTCTTTTTTTTCATGATTTTCTCCTTAATAAGTCCTTATTTTTCTGTGGGCGCTAAGTGTCAGTAGGAAAGGAATAACGGTTAGGGCAGCGAATAGTGGCAGTTCGACAGCTTCAATGAAATAAACGGGCTGAATCAGGTAGCTCCGCAGTGTTTGTCCTGAATGGTCAGCAACAACCTGATACAGCAGTCGAATAATCTTAACACCCAATCCGAAGCCGACCATTAGAGCCAGCCAAGTTTCTAAAAAGAGAGGGAAGGAGACATACCAGCTGAAGGCACCAAGATATTTTTTTATCATAAATTCTTCCTTTGAAGCAAGAAAATGTTTCGTGAAAATCGTACTGTAGTAAAGCGTTCCTAAGACAGCGGCCGTTAGAATTGCTGCCAAAGTCAGTAATTGCAGAATTGATAAAAAAAGAATCAATTGCTGCTGTGTATCAACAAGACTCAGAGTATTTAAATCCTTTTGATTTTCCAATTTTGCTTTCGCTAAAACTAGGTAGACTCTGCCAAGCAAATTAAATAGAAGACAAAAAAGCAAGCTAAGACTTAAATTACTAAAGCTAATCGTTGAATTACGTTTAATTTGCCAAAGGACTTCGGTAGTTAGAGAGAGAAGTTTAGTCACAGAATACTCCTTTTTAAAAATATGCTTTAGCTAAAAGTATAAAGTATTTTAGTCTGAGAGAAAACAACTTAATTGATAGTTGCTTGGAAGGACACTACTAAAGAAGATCGGTAGCAGGAAAAGGAGTATGCTATACTTTATAGAGAAGGAAAGTTTGGGGAAAGGGTGATTGTGTTGCGTTCGTTTCTGATAAGAGATGCCAGCTACACCTTTATTTATGGTTTCTTGTATAATTTATGTATTTTGGTTCCGATTATCGCCTCTATAAGGGTGTCGGGATTCTTGGTTAAGCTAATTATTTTTATTGCCGGTTTTGTGGCGGCTTTAGTACTGATTCATCATTTTCCTAAGAAACAATTTGAGCGTAAGCATCTAAGTGTTTTATATAGCGGCTGCTTATCGTTGAAGATTTTTATCATGAGTTGTTTGTTGATGCTGGTAACGGTGCTGTTTTTATTGCTGCTTAAGCAGATTTTTTGGCCAGTTTTTTTAGGTGGAGTGGCCTGGTTTATTTTACTGGAGACCGTTTTATTTTGGAACGGGATGCTTCGTGTCTTTCTGTCTTCTGTTCAGTTAGGATTGCAAATGCGAATAATCGCAGCGCTTTGCGGCTGGATTCCCTTAGTGAATATTTACATGCTGCTAAAAGTGATTGCTATTGTTGAACAAGAACTAGCTTTTGAATATAAAAAGGATTTAGTCGATGAAGTAGCAGCAGAAACGCAGCAGTGCCTCACCAAATACCCGATCCTGCTGGTTCATGGCGTATTTTTTCGAGATATTGAGTATTTAAATTACTGGGGACGAATTCCACGGTTTCTAAAACAACGGGGAGCCGAGATTTATTACGGCAATCAAGAATCTGCACAGGCAGTTGCTTATTGTGGTCAGCAGCTGGCCGAACAGATCATGAAAATTGTTGAAGAGACTGGCTGTGAGAAAATAAACATTATCGCTCATTCCAAGGGCGGACTGGATAGCCGCTATGCTATATCAAATTGCGGCGTTGTTTCTTATGTCGCTTCGTTGACCACGATTAATACACCGCATCAAGGCTGTATTTTTGCCAATTATTTATTGAAAAATGCGCCTGCAAGATTAGTTAAGGTGGTTGAGACTGTTTACAATGGTGCCTTCCAAAAACTGGGAGATTATAATCCTAACTTTTTGACAGCTGTCAGTGATTTGAGTGATGAAGCTTGTCTGAAACTCAATCAGCAAATGCCTAATGTGGATGGTGTTTATTACCAAAGCGTTGCAACTTTTGTCAAGAAAGCTTCTAGCGGAAAATTCCCTTTGAATCTCTTTTACCCAGTCGTCAAGCATTTCGATGGTCGAAATGATGGGCTGGTTTCAGTAGAGTCAGCTGGCTATTTCGATGAGACGTTGTTAATTGAACCACCCGCGAAACGCGGTATTTCTCACGCCGATGTCATTGACTTAACCCGAGAAAATATTGAGGGCTTTGATGTTCGCGAATTTTACAAAGATCTGATTGTCGATTTAAAAGAGAAGGGCTATTAGTCTCAGCCACACGAGTAAAAAGCTATTCAAGGTCGCCAGCTGTGGCGGCTTTTTTTCGTGTGCAAAGAAATTATAGAATAGTCAACTTAACATAATGAGAGCTGCAGTGTCTGACTTCATAAACTAGCTTTATCAGTAATAGTGAAAAAATAGATCAATGGATTCACAATGTCTTGCTCACTATGGGAAAGGGTAATTATGCTACTTCCTTTTTTTCCCACGCCGTTTATTTTGATGTTTCTTTCCTCTTCGCAGCTCTTGAAGTTGCTTTATACGTTCCTCTCGAGTGAGCATTTTTTTCACTGAAGGGGTTTGAGTCTGGACTTGTTCTTTTTGTTTTTCCTGCTCTAGCTGCATATCACGAAGGCTTTTTCCTTCAAGAATGGCCTTCATTGCCAAGTCAGGAAGTTCTTCTTGAGAAACGGAGGAAGGGTCAAATTCTTTCAATAAGAAATCACGTTTGGCATTTGCGTCGCTTTCGTTTATCGATTCATGAAGGCCATGGGTATGCGGTATTTCTTGGTTAGACGTTCGAATTTTGTGATCTTGAGTAAATGTATTTTCTTCGACGGGAGCACTCTGGATGGTTATTGGCAATAATTTTCCTGCTTTTTCCCGCAAATCAGCCGCTTCTTCTTCATTTCTGCGATCAAAACCTGATTCATAAGTTAGGAAATCAGCATAAATTGGTTCAACAAAACGACGAACGCCATCTTTTTCAAAAATATTCAGTGTTCCTAAAATTGATAGCAAAGCATAGTGTTGATCTTTAGTAATGTTGGGGTTGACATTGCTCAGGCTCCAGCTGTGTCTTTTGCCATTGCCATCCTTGAAGTAAGAGAGCATGTTGGTTTTCTTTTTGGTAGGATTTTCGCCTGAGATCAGTAATGGCCGCAGGTCTTCTATGTATGCACGGGTGCTCTCAGTTAATTGTTCAAATTCTTCTTGGCTGTTAAATAAGCGATTAACAACAGCAGCCCATTCGCTCTCGTTAAAATAATCGCGGAAATAAACGCAAGAAAGAGGAATTGTACGAACCTCTTCATTCTCTAAGAAAAGTGAACGGATTAAATCCTTCGCAACAAAAGAAAAATCTGAAGCGCTTAAACCGTTACGCACTGATATAGCGATTGCGCAATAAATGATATGAACAGAATCCTTAGTCTGTTGGTAGTAATCATTCATGAGCTTTTCTAAGTTTTTATATTTGCGAATGCCGAAAATTTGAGATTTGCCTAATTTTAAGTTTGTCATTTTATCTCTCCTAGCTGTTATAAGAATACGTTTACATATTACTACAAAGGCATATGAGAAATCAATAGTGTTTTCTTATTTTTATCAGAGTTATTTAATGCAGCTGCTGTCAATTAGATTACAGATGATATTTTATTAAAACTATTTTAAACAATTGTAATTGCCAGAACTGAGTTTCTGAGGGATGAGAAGGAAATTTTTAATAGAAAAAGTGTTTTTTTACCTATTCGTTTAGATCTGTTTTCTTGAATTTTAGGACTTCCAGCAGTAGGATTTTTCATCAGCTTGTGAGGTTCGGGCTTAAGGAATGTACAGAGAATGAACGAATTTATTGGAACGAATCGTTCGATTAGCACAAAAAATTTGCAAGTGATTAAAATTTTCTGATAGAGACTTTTTGATAAATGTAGTAGTAAGGAAAGGTTTTAGTCTAATTAGTCTATCTATGAACAATACGAGACAAATATTGTTTGATTTTTAAACTATAGTTGGTGAAAATTTGATAAAAAAGATTCGTTGCGAGAGTGGGTTTAAGTTATTTTTCGAAGCTTGTTTTTAATAAGCGAATTGTGTTAGAAGTTTATTAAATCACAATCTTTTTAATTCGAAAAAAATTATTAGAAAAACATATATCTATTACTCATTCTTTTGGTAATTATTTTTATGTTATTTTAAGAAATGGTGAATCGATCCTGATCTTTATTAGAAGCGATTGAAGTGCATTCGTTTTATTTATTATAGTTATTTAACATTATGGTTAAGATAAAATAATTGATTTTTAATGAAGCTTTATCTAGAATACAAAGCATCATCAAAAAACACAGAGTAATCTGAATATTTTAAAAAAAGGGGAATGTATATGAAAAAGATGATGATGTTTGGTGTTATTGCATTAAGTGGAATTGCGCTGGCAGGATGCTATGGCAATAGTAACAGCGACACAGATAGCAGCAGTGGAACAAGCGGCGGCAGCCAAAAAGGTGTTTTTAATGTCGTTGTGCCTCAAGAGATGCCTTCAGCTGATTTATCATTGGCCACAGACACAATAAGTTTTACTGCTTTAAACAATGTATACGAAGGAATTTACCGTTTAGATAAAGATAATAAGCCTCAGGCAGCTGGTGCCAGTGACATGGCCGATGTTAGTGAGGACGGTCTTACTTATAAAGTAAAATTACGAGAAGATGCTAAGTGGTCGAATGGTGATCCGGTAACAGCTCAAGATTATGTTTACGGCTGGCAGCGGACAGTTAAACCGGAAACCGCTTCAGAATATGCCTATTTATTTGAACCGGTAGAAAATGCTGCGGCAATAACTGCTGGTGAAAAGGAACCGACTGAATTAGGAATTAAAGCCGTGAATGACCACGAATTAGAAATTACATTAGCTCAGGCAACTCCTTATTTCCAATACTTATTGGCTTTCCCATCTTTCTTCCCACAAAATCAAAAGGTGGTAGAAGAAAACGGAAAGGAATATGCTACTAAAAGTGACAAAGCAGTTTATAATGGTCCCTTTACTTTAGAAGGCTTTAGTGGTCCAGGAACTGATACCG
The DNA here is from genome assembly GCF_050498925.1 of Enterococcus sp. AZ163. Taxonomy (NCBI): domain Bacteria; kingdom Bacillati; phylum Bacillota; class Bacilli; order Lactobacillales; family Enterococcaceae; genus Enterococcus; species Enterococcus sp. AZ163. Next base: position 439,486 of record NZ_JBIPAO010000002.1, on the reverse strand, counting down.
AATGGTCTTACAAGAAAAATGATAATTATTGGGATAAGGATACAGTTCAATTGTCTGACATCAATGTTAGTGTAGTCAAGGAATCGTCCACTGCTTTGAATCTGTTTAAGGATGGGCAAGAAGATGATGTCATTCTCTCTGGAGAGCTGGCACAGCAAAATGCTAATGATCCTAGCTACCAATCCTTTAAAGAAGCGTCGACCTACTATTTGGAATACAATCAGCGGGAAGAAAATTCTCCATTCCGCAACGAAGATTTGCGCAAAGCGATTTCTTACTCAATTAATCGCGACGCATTAACGAAACAAATTTTAGGTGACGGATCAATTGCTTCGACCGGTTTAGTCCCAGAAGATATGTCCAAGAATCCAGAAACTGATGAAGACTTTGCCAAAGAAGCAGGCACTCTTGTTTCTTATAATAAAGAAAAAGCTAAGGAGCATTGGGACAAAGCAAAACAAGCATTAAACATAGATTCTCTGAACTTTAACATTTTGGCTTCTGATGCTGACTCCACTAAGAAAATTATTGAATATTTGCAAAGCAGCATTGAAGAGAATTTGCCTGGTGTTACCGTAACACCGACACCAGTTCCGCTGTCTGTTCGTTTGGATCGCTCAAACAATGGTGATTTCGATGTCTTGATGGGTGGCTGGGGTGCTGACTATGTTGACCCAAGCAGCTTCACTAACTTATTCACTACGGGTAATTCATACAATCGCGGACGCTGGAGCAACGCTGATTACGATAAATTGATTGAATCAGCTGGAACGACCAACGCTACTAATGAAACAGCCCGTTGGGAAGATTTGCAAAAGGCCAACAAGCTGATCATGGATGAAATGGGTGTAGCCCCAGTTTATCAAAAAGCAGAAGGTCATCTAATCAATGAAAAAGTAAAAGGAATTGTCCATCATCCGGCAGGTGCCTCATGGGATTACAAATGGACTTCCATTGAAGAATAAAATTTAAGTACTAGCTAAGCAGCAGAAAAAGAAGGGAGACTCCCAATAGCATACCACTAAGGACCAGACTAAAAGTCAGAGGTCCAGCTGGTATTGAGCCTGAAGGGGCCGCCGTCTTTTTCTGTTTTTGCTTATTCAATTGGAAGGATCGATGGAACAGGCGAAAAAAGCCAGAGGATCGCACCCATAGAAAGCCGCTGATAATTATTAGCGGCAAGCTAAATAGGAACAAGCGATCAGACAAGGCTTGGGCAGTTAACGTGTTGGTAAAGCTTGAGTAACCAATTACTGCCAAAATAATAATAATCCCCAAACTAAAGGGAAGGATAATCTTTCTCATAATAGGCTCCTTTTGATTTGTTATCAGTAATTTATCGAAGATCAGAAGGGAAGTCAAAGGATACAGGTTGATGGCTAAATGACTTCCTTAGGTGAGTTGCTTTTACACAACAAAGCTGGAACCGCTTAATGTCAGAATGTGAAAGAGGAGGCGATGGTTCATTGAATAGTTACATAAAGTATTTACTAAACCGTGTATTTTTTATGATTATTACCCTGTGGCTGATTGCGACAGTCACGTTTTTCCTGATGCAGTTATTACCAGGAACTCCTTATACTAATCAGGAGCGTCTAAGCCCGGAAACAATTGAAATGTTAAATCGGCAGGTGGGCTTGGATAAACCCATAATTGTCCAATACGGAATTTACCTATCAAACCTAGTACAGGGCAATTTTGGTATTTCCTTCCAGTTTAAGAATCAGCCGGTTGCGGCTTTATTGGCCGGAAGGATTGGACCTTCTCTACAGCTAGGAGTACAGGCAATTATTTTTGGAACCTTGGCCGGTATTTTGTTAGGAACCATTTCGGCCATGAAGCAAAATACATGGGTGGATACTTCATCTACTTTGATGGCGATTTTGGGTCGTTCGATTCCCAACTTTGTTTTCGCAGTGCTGCTGCAATACGTTTTTGCGATCAAGTTAGGCTGGTTTCCTATCGCTAAGTGGGATGGATTTATCTATACTATTTTGCCGACAGTGGCTTTGGCTATGTCACCATTAGCGGATTCGGCCCGCTTTGTGCGAACCGAGATGGTAGAGGTTCTGCATAGTGATTATGTGGAGCTGGCCCGGGCAAAAGGACTTAGCCGCTGGCAAATTGCTTTCAAGCATGGTTTACGGAATAGTTTGATTCCATTATTAACGTTGATCGGGCCTCTAGCAGTTGCTCTAATGACCGGTTCCTTGGTGGTTGAAAACATTTTTGCCATTCCAGGCATTGGCGAACAGTTTGTTAAGTCAATTACTACAAATGATTATCCAACGATTATGGCAGTGACGATTTTGTACTCCTTTATGCTAGTTGTGGTAATTTTTATCGTAGATATCTTATACGGCTTGGTTGATCCACGGATCCGTCTATCAGAAGGGAGCAAAGGCTAATGGATGTATCGAAACACAAAATCAAGGACCTTCCAGTCAGCGCTTTTGAGCTGCTGCAGGGCAATACCGAAGCGAAACGTGAAGAAATTGCGACGCCTTCCTTGACCTTTTTGCAGGATTCTTGGCGGCGGCTAAAGAAAAATAAAGCAGCTGTTTTATCAATGGCTGCTTTGGGAATCATTATTTTCATCTCGGTGGTGACCATCTTTGTCTCCCCGCATAATCCTACACAGCAAAATGTCGAATACATTAATTTACCGCCGCGGATTCCGGGCTTGAATGTTGATGGACTCAACGGAAAAACGGAAGTGGCTGGTCAAATGGTCGATAAGTATAAGGAAGCAGCTGTTCCAGCCAACGTGAATTTTTTTCTTGGTACGGACGGTTTAGGACGGGATGTGCTTAGTCGTTTATTCATGGGAACCCGAATTTCCTTATTGATTGCTTTTATTGCAGCTTTATTTGATATCACTCTTGGTGTGATTTACGGTCTGATCTCTGGATTAATCGGTGGACGTGTAGACAATGTCATGCAGCGATTTTTAGAAGTTTTATCAGGGATTCCTAATTTGGTGGTTATGATACTGATGTTGGTGGTTTTCAAACCGGGAATTATCTCGATCGTTGCGGCAATGGCGATTACTAACTGGATTCCGATGGCCCGGATTGTCCGGGCGCAGACCCTTAAATTGAAGGATCAGGAATATGTGTTAGCCGGTATGACGCTAGGTGAACCAAAATGGCGAATTGCCTTAAAGCATATTTTGCCCAACATCTCTAGTGTGATTATTATTCAAATGATGTTTAGTATTCCATCGGCGATTTTCTTTGAAGCCTTCTTGAGCTTTATCGGACTGGGGCTGACACCGCCGTCTGCTTCATTAGGAACCCTGCTGAATGACGGATACAAGACTTTCTTATATTTGCCCTACTTGTTATGGATTCCAGCGATTACCATCTCAGTCATTATGATTTGCTTTAATCTGCTGGCGGATGGTGTACGGGATGCCTTTGATCCGAAAATGAAGGAGTGATATCAAGCATGGAAAAAGTTTTAGAAATGAAGAATTTGACAATTTCCTTCGATACTTATGCCGGCAAGGTAAAGGCCATTCGCGGGGTTGATCTTGATTTATATGAAGGGGAAACCTTAGCGATTGTTGGCGAGTCTGGCAGCGGCAAATCAGTTACTAGTCGAGCAATTATGCAGCTTTTGTCGGCTAATGCCAACATCGACAGTGGAGAAGTTCTGTTTAAAAGAGAAGATTTAGTCAAAAAGTCAGAAAAAGAAATGCGAGGAATTCGCGGCAAAGAAATTGCCATGATCTTTCAAGACCCGATGACTTCATTAGACCCAACTATGCCGATTGGCAAACAGGTTGCTGAATCAATGCGAAAGCACAAGAAAGTTTCGAAAAAGGCAAGTATGAATGCTGCGCTTGAGTTACTTGAACTAGTGGGAATCCCTGAGGCTCCCAGCCGCTTGAAGAGCTATCCTCATCAATTCTCAGGTGGTCAGAGACAACGGATCGTTATTGCGATTGCCTTAATCTGCTACCCAGAAATTTTGATTGCAGATGAGCCGACTACTGCTTTGGATGTGACCATTCAAGCCCAGATTTTAGAGCTGTTGAAGGATATTCAGTCGAAGATGAAGACCTCGATTATTTTTATCACCCATGATCTAGGTGTGGTGGCGAATGTTGCTGACCGTGTAGCAGTCATGTACGCTGGAAAAATTGTCGAAGTGGGAACCGCAGAGGAAATTTTCTACAATCCTCAGCATCCTTATACATGGGGATTATTAGGCTCGATGCCGACCTTGGATGATGCGAATGAACGATTATTTGCCATTCCTGGTTCACCACCGGATTTATTAGACCCGCCTAAGGGAGATGCATTTTATCCCCGAAATCCTTTTGCTTTGAAAATTGACACCGAAGAGGAGCCACCCTTTTTTGAATTATCAAAAACCCATAAGGCTGCAACCTGGCTGTTGGCTCCGCAAGCACCAACAGTTACCCCGCCGCAGGAAATTTTACGCCGCTGGGAATTGTTTCAAATCAATCACGCACAAAAGGATGTCAGTTCTGTTTTACGCAGTAACTAAACGTTCACCAATAGAACAATCAAAAGATGTCAATAAATGACAGAGCAAGTTGCTTAGTAAAATAGTATACGACGTTAAAATGATTACAGTAATATTAACTAGGAGGAATTGGGTTGGCAAAAGTCTTATTAGAAGTCAAAGGCCTCAAGCAGTCCTTTAATATAGGAAGGAAAAATGAAGTTAAAGCTGTCAATGATGTCAGCTTTCATATTAATGAAGGAGAAACATTCGGTTTGGTTGGCGAATCCGGCAGCGGCAAATCGACTACAGGCCGTACTATTTTACGACTAAATCAGCCAACGAGTGGAGAGATTATCTACGACGGACACGATGTTACCAAAATCAAAGGCAAAAAAGCGGAAACTGCTTTTAGAAAAGATGTTCAAATGATCTTTCAAGATCCCCATGCTTCACTGAATCCTCGGATGAAGGTGAAAGATATTATTGCCGAAGGGTTGGACGTAAACCGCCTGGTCCAATCAAAACAGGAGAGAGGCCAGCGGGTAAATCAGTTGTTGGAGACGGTGGGCCTGAATCCCAGTCACAGCTCCCGCTATCCTCATGAATTTTCTGGTGGGCAACGACAGCGTATTGGGATTGCGCGGGCGTTAGCTGTAGATCCGCGTTTTATTGTTTGTGACGAACCTATTTCGGCCTTGGATGTATCGATCCAAGCACAGGTAGTCAATTTGCTGCAAGATTTGCAAAAATCCCATGGACTCACTTATTTGTTTATCGCCCATGATCTGTCGATGGTGAAGCATATAAGCGATCGCATTGGTGTAATGTACAATGGGCATTTGCTGGAAATGGGCAGCAGTGAAGATATTTATCGCTATGGTGTTCATCCCTATACCGAAAGCTTGCTGTCAGCCATTCCTTTACCTGATCCAGCTTATGAACGACAACGGCAACGAATTACTTATCAAAGTGATCCCCGAGATAATCAGCAGAGGGAGCTGAGAGAGGTAGCTCCAGGCCATTTCGTTTATACCTCTGCAGAAGAAGTTCCTTATTTTGCGAAAAAACTGCAAAAGAAAAAAGCTGCCGTTCAAGCAGCAAGCTGACTGTTAAAAAGACCAAAAGCCTGTTAAGTGCTTTTGGTCTTTTTTGAGGAATTCAACCAGTTTTTTTATGCGCTATTATTTTGCGATAGGTACTAAATCAACTGAGATTGAATTAAAAGTAAAAAAAGTCTAATTGAGTATGTTTCAAAGATAGTCAGCCAGAGGTCTCTTATTTAGAGGATAAGAAAGTTGTATATAAAAATAAGAAAAGCATTCGCTGAAGTGAGGAGACTCATTTCAGCGAATTTTTATGTCTATCAATATCTTTAATTATGTTTTTTCAACCAGGTTACTAATCGTTCATAAACGTCATCACTTTGAGGATTTTGTTCTCGATCGAAATCATGGACATCAGCGGCTATTTCAATATAGGTTGAGGACACAATAGATTTTGCTAGCTGGCGGGAAGCTTCGACAGGTACATCAGGATCTTGGCTGCAATGGACACAGAGGGTTGGAGGAAACTCCTTTAATTGTTCTTCTTCGACCACCAATTTTTCAGTCATACTTCCTAGATAGCTAAGCCAGTTACCATATTGACGAGCCGATAAATACAAAAGGAAGCGTTCCTCTGAATTGCCTTTACTGATAATTTTTTGAGCATCCATTGGTGGAACTTTAGGATAACGACCATAAAAGGGACTCGGCAAAGTAAAGCAGGCATGTTTAAAATCATGGTAGCCATAAAAGCGAACCAAACCTAGTTGCTCCTTGTACCTATTGGTGGTTAAAATGGAAGCTAAATATCCTCCAGCAGATCGTCCGAAGAGAAAAAAATTAGAAGTTCTCAGCTGTAGTTCATCTTCAAAATGAGTTAAGAACCAGTCCACTGCGTCCTCTAGACAGGAAACAATTTCGCTTAAAGCAGTTTCTGGTGCTAAAGGATAATCAATTGTCAGCACATTGATGCCGTTTTCCACTAGTTGATTAATGTAGGGTAAATCATCACGCTGCCCAAACAGAAAACCGCCACCGTGGAAATAAAGAATGGTAGTTTCTCTCATACTCTCTGCCTGTTGAGGATAAAAAGTCATCTCTAAGACTAAATCACCCAGTCGTTTGTACACAAAATGTTGCGATTTCATAGAATTCCTTCTTTCTACTCTCATTATACGCAATCATTTATGGTTATTCAGCACAAATGAAGGTGCATATTTGTCACTTATGAACAATGAATCGACTGCTTACAGACATTACAATTACTTTAACAACCTAAAGGAGGATTTAGAAATGGCTTTAGAAAAACGATTAGAAGAGAATATCAGCGCTTTATCGAAAATAGGAAGTGATCCAACTGGTGGTATGACACGTTTGCTTTATTCAGATTCTTGGCTGGAGGCCCAAAAATTCGTTGAAGGAAGAATGAAAGAAATTGGACTTGAAACCTCTTTCGATGAAATTGGGAATTTATTTGGTCGAGTAGAAGGAACAAAATATCCCTCAAAAACCATCCTCTCAGGCTCACATATCGATACCGTTGTTAACGGCGGAACCCTTGATGGACAATATGGTGTGATAGCAGCTTATTTGGCTGTTCAACAACTTTTAGAAACACACGGACAACCGTTACGTTCTTTAGAAGTCATTTCGATGGCTGAAGAAGAAGGCAGCCGTTTTCCAACTGTGTTTTGGGGAAGTAAGAATTTCGTTTGTGAAGCCTCAAAAGAACAAGTAGCAACTATTGAGGATTCCAATGGCATAAAATTTGTAGAAGAAATGCATCGTCAAGGCTTTGATTTCGCGTCTGAGGACAAGGTCCGGCGTGATGATATTGAAGCGTTTGTTGAAATTCATATTGAACAAGGAAACGTACTAGAAATGGAAAAGTTTCAAGTTGGTGTAGTGAATAACATCGCTGGCCAAAAGCGCTATACTTTCCAACTGAAGGGAGAAGCGAACCATGCAGGAACGACTCCAATGGGCTACCGACATGATGCAGTGTATGGCTTCTCAAAAATCTGTTCAGGTGTAATTGATCGTGCTTTAGCTGAAGGGGATCCGTTAGTAGTTACCTTCGGAAAAGTAGAACCAAAACCAAACACTGTCAACGTAGTCCCTGGCGAAGTTTTATTCACGATGGACTGCCGACATACAGATGCAGGGGCATTGAATAAATTCGCTGCTGAAGCAGAAGCGTTTATGAAAGAGGTTGCTAAAGAGCACGGCTTGGAATTAGAAATTGATTTATGGATGGATGAAAGTCCCGTACCAATGGATGAATCAATTGTTGCAAAGGTAGAGCAAGCTGCTAAAAACAAAAATATGAAGTATAAAGTGATGCACAGTGGTGCCGGTCATGATTCACAAGTCATTGCTCCTCATTACCCAAGTGCCATGATATTTGTTCCAAGTATTAATGGGATTAGCCACAACCCAGCGGAAGCAACAAACTTAGAAGATCTAGTTGCAGGGGTAGATATCCTGACAGAAGCGTTGTACGAATTAGCATATAAAGAGTAGGAAAGAAGGTAACGTGTGTGGGTTACAAGAATAACAATATTGGGTATGTTGACGGACTTTTAGAATCAAGGGCTGTGATCAAGAAGAATAATTATGCCGTATTGCCTCATGAAGGACTAGTCAATAACGTAATTCCTGGTTTTGAAAACTGTGATTGCTCCATTTTAGGCTCAAAAAAATTAGGTGCAAATTTCGTCGATTTTATTATGACCTTTCAAAAAGACGGTAAAAATACTCAAGGCTTCGGCGGAGAAGGTGTTGAAACCTTAGTATATGTAATCGACGGAAAATTAACCGTAGGTGATGGGGAAGAAACACATGAAGTGACCACTGGTGGTTTTGTATATTTGCCAGCAGGTGTATTAATGTATTTGGAAAATGCTCAAGAAGAAAAGACGGAATTCTTCCTATATAAAAAGCGTTACCAACCAATCAAGGGACAGGAAGCCTATAAAGTAGTTGGCAATATCAATGAGATTGAACCTATTCAATATGAAGGCATGACGGACGTTTTGCTTTGGGATTTTCTGCCAAAGGATTTATGCTTCGACATGAATTTCCATATTTTATCCTTTGAGCCTGGAGCAAGTCACGGATATATTGAAACGCATTATCAGGAACATGGGGCTTATTTGCTTTCAGGCAAGGGAATGTACAATTTAGACAATGAATGGTTGCCAGTGGAAAAGGGCGATTATATTTTTATGAGTGCATATGTGCATCAAGCAGCTTATGCAGTGGGTCGAGATGAGCCGTTAGCGTATGTCTATTCAAAAGATTGTAACCGCGAACCTGAAATTTAAGAAAAGGAAGTAGTTTGTGAGATGGAAGAGACAATCAAAGTTCAGCCTGCAAGATTGCATGAATTGATTCAAGAAAAATTAATCAAGGCAGGTCTAAGAAAAGAACAGGCTGATACAGTTGCAAAGCATCTGGTCTTTGCCGATGCCTGCGGTATTCATTCGCATGGAGCAGTCCGTGTGGATTATTATGCCGAGCGTATCTCAAAAGGTGGCGTGACCATTGATCCAGAAATCACCTTTGAAAAAACCGGGGAAAGTACGGGGATTGTGCATGGCGACAACGGTGTTGGTCAATATGTTGCATTAAGAGGATTAGACTACGCAATGGATATGGCAAAGGAATCTGGAGCTGCAATTGTTGGTGTCAAACGCATGAGTCACTCTGGTGCACTTTCTTACTATGTTAAAAGAGCAGCCGAGGAAAATTTGATTGCGATTTCCATGTGTCAATCTGATCCTATGGTCGTACCTTTCGGGGGTTCAGAAAATTATTTTGGTACCAACCCAATTGCTTTTGCTGTACCAAGAGAAAATGGAGCGCCTGTTGTTTTTGACATGGCGACAACCGTTCAAGCTTGGGGCAAGATACTCGATGCCCGTTCTAAAAATCAGGATATTCCTGATAATTGGGCAGTAGATAGTGAAGGGCATCCAACAACTAATCCGCATGATGTCCATGGATTACTTCCATTAGCTGGGCCAAAAGGTTTCGGTCTAATGATGATGGTGGACGTCCTTTCGGGTATGTTATTGGGATTGCCATTTGGTAAAAATGTTTCCTCAATGTACAGTGATTTAACAGAAAAAAGAAATCTAGGTCAACTATTTATACTAATTGATCCAACCCGTTTTACTGATTTACCTAGCTTCAAGCACAGTGTCGAAACGATGGTAGAGGAGCTGCATACGATTGCCCCGGCTATCGGCTTTCAGCAAGTTTATTATCCAGGAGAAACGAATCAGATAAAATATGATACCTATATGGCTGAGGGGATTCCAGTCACTAAAAAGATTATGGATTATTTGGAAAGTGACACCGTACACTTTAATCAATATGGCGGTACAGGAAGTTTTGCAACGAGTTAGCAGAAAGTGAGGAAAGAAATTGTTATACACAATTATTCAGAAAAATAGTTATCAAGATTCAATTGTACTTATGCTGTTGACCAATCAATTAAATACGATTGCCGGCGTTAAAAAAGCCTCCGTAATGATGGGTACTCCTGCTAACAAAGATATTCTTAAAGCAGGTGGATTGCATACCAGCGAACTAGAAAAAGCTTCGTCAAATGACATGGCGATCGTGTTAGATATTACTAAAAAAGATGAGCAGCTAATCAAAGAAATATTGACAGTAGTCGATGAATATTTGAAAGAAAAAAGCAAGGGCGGCAGCGACAAGGGAACTGAGACTGTGAAAACTTGGGATAAAGCATTAACTCTGGGGAAAGATGCCAATGTGGTAATCTTCTCCATTCCAGGTGCCCATGCAGCTTTAGAAATTGAGCATGCATTGAAAGAAAATAAACACGTCTTTTGCTTTAGCGACAATATCCCTCTAGAAGATGAGGTCCGCTTGAAAAAGCTGGCTCATGACAAGGGGCTGTTACTAATGGGTCCGGATTGTGGAACGGGAATCATCAATGGTATCCCAGTAGCTTTCACCAATGCGATTCGCAAAGGGAGTATTGGTGTCGTTGGGGCATCTGGAACAGGTATTCAGGAAGTGACCACGTTGATTCATAAGTTAGGCGGCGGTGTGACAAACGCTATCGGAACGGGTGGCCGCGATTTGAAGGCTGAAGTTGGTGGAATTACTCTGAAGGACAGTGTGATGACTTTAGAAAGTGATCCAAATACTAAGGTAATTGTCGTGATCTCCAAGCCGCCTGCACCAAATGTAAGAGACGAAGTACTCAATTTGTTAAGAGAATCTACCAAACCAGTAGTAACGATTTTTCTAGGGGAAGAACCAACCGATCATGAAGAGAATCTTTACCGCGCTTATACTTTAGAAGAAGCTGCAGAAATCGCAGTTCAATTAATGAATGATCAAAAAGTAGAACCGAATCGTGAGACCCTGATGGTTCCGGAATATCAATTTAAAACTGGACAAACAGGGATTAAAGGTCTGTATTCAGGTGGCACATTGGCCTATGAAGCAGCAATGCTGATAAAACAAGGGTTAGGCTTAGAGGAAGATCAGCCTAATGAAGATGGTTATATTTTAAAAGCAGGTGCCCATGAAATTTTAGACCTAGGGGACGACATTTACACTCAGGGGAAACCACACCCGATGATTGATCCAACGAAACGTGAAGAAATGTTAGCCGCAGCTGCGGATGAAGAAACGACTGCAGTTATCTTATTAGATGATGTATTGGGTTATGGATCTCATGAAAATATGGCCCGAGAATTAGCACCAACCATCAAAGCAATTAAGGAAAAGGCGCAAAGAGATGGTCGAGAGTTAGCCGTGATTGCTACCATCGTTGGGACAGACGAAGATCCGCAAAATATAGACGAACAAGCTGCCATTCTAGAAGATGCTGGCGTAATTTTGTGCCATAGTAATGCTCAGGCAGTTAAATCAGCTCTAACTATGCTGGGACATCCCGTCACTTTGCCGGAGCGAAAGGTCTTAGCTAAAAAAGCTGGATCAAAGACAACCGACATGCCGTCTGAAGCTATGCTGAATTTATTAACAAATAGTTCCTTCATTAATGTTGGGTTACGTAGTTTCTCTGAAGCGATCACAGGTCATAATGGCCAGGTGGTTCAATTCGACTGGCAGCCAATTGCTGGCGGCAATATTACATTGCAAAAGGCGTTGAATTTCTTAAATAAAGTGGAATTAGGATAGGAGGAGAAAAAGTGTACCAAACAATTGATGAAGCAAATAAAGCAGTAGCCGCTAAAATCGTCGCCGGTTCTCCTTTCTTATTGGACGTAGTTCCTGCGAAAACGGTTATTAAGGAATTAAATGAAGAAAAGGTTCTGCTGCATGCCGGCCCACCCATCCGCTATGATCAAATGGTCGATCCAATTCAAGGAGCTTGTATCGGAGCCGCACTATTTGAAGGTTGGGGTGAAACCGTAGATGATGTCCGTACATTGCTAGAGTCCGGCAAAGTTAAATTAATCCCGTGTCACCATGTGAATGCAGTAGGGCCGATGGGCGGAATTACTTCTGCCAATATGGCAGTATTGGTTGTAGAAAACAAAACAGACGGCAACCGGGCATATTGCACGATGAACGAAGGAATCGGCGCTGTATTACGTTTTGGTGCATATTCCGAGGAAGTGATTTCTCGTCTGCATTGGATGAAGGATACGTTAGCACCGGTTTTGAGTGCCGCGTTGAAAACAATAAACGGGGGCCTAAATATTAACGTTCTTGTCGCTAAAGCAATTGCGATGGGGGATGAATTCCACCAACGAAATATTGCAGCTTCCCTAGCTTTCTTAAAAGAAGTTGCACCAGCTATCATTTCCCTAAACGGTTTTGAAAAAGAAAAACTGGAGGTTGTTCAATTCTTAGCGGACACGGATCAATTTTTCCTTAATATCATGATGGCTTCAGCAAAAGCAGTTATGGATGGTGCGAGACAAATTCAAGAAGGCACGATTGTTACAGCAATGTGCCGAAATGGTCATGAGTTTGGTATTCGGATCGCCGGGATGGGAGATGAGTGGTTTACTGGACCAGTAAATACGCCAAAAGGCTTGTATTTTTCAGGCTTTAGTGAAGAAGACGCAGCTACTGATATGGGAGATAGCGCCATTACTGAAACCTTTGGTGTTGGTGGAATGGCTATGATCGCTGCACCGGCAGTTACCCGCTTTGTTGGCTCAGGTGGTTTTTACGATGCCTTAAATACAAGCAATGAAATGACTGAGATTTGTATTGACAGCAATCCGAATTTCTCAGTACCTACTTGGGACTTTAAAGGAATCTGCTTAGGAATTGATGCTAGAAAAGTGGTTGAAACCGGAATTTTACCAGTTATCAATACCGGAATTGCTAATAAAAAAGCTGGGTTGGGACAAATTGGTGCAGGAACCGTAACACCTCCTATTGACTGCTTTGAAAAAGCTGTTTTGGCCTATGCAAACAAGCTTGGATTCAAGGAATAGACTCGTGCCAGTGCTGGTAGAAACAAGTTGTTTAGATCAGAAAATCTTTGATCACTCACTTGCTAAGCGGCACTGGCGGGTACACAGTAAATTTACACACAGCTTTAATATTCAGGATGAGACAAGACAGCACCTGGCCGTTATTGCCTCCGATCAGAAGATTCATGTACCTAATGGAATCTATCTAAGTCCGAATGAGTTTAAGCAATTAGCAGCAGAAGTTCAAGTTGATGATTGCTTGCTGATTCAAGGGCTACGCGTGAAGTTTCCTCAGCGCCACTTACTGTTGACCACTCGTACCTATCAATCTTTCCAAAAAGAACTATCTGCTGATAGAACGGATGCAGTTTGGGACAGGTATGTGTCGGAGATCAAGAAAGTAAAGAAAGAGACCGGAAACCACGAACCTTTAGCAGCAGTGTTTACCCAATTCAATGACTTTGTTCAAGCTATTGATCGATTGTGTACAGATAAATTTTCAGTGCAGCGAAGTGGACTTCAGTTCTTAATCGGCCGTGGTCCGGGACTAACGCCGACAGGTGATGATATGATTATTGGTCATTTAGCTGCGCGCCTATTGTTAGGCCGTCGAAACCAAAAGCTGGAACGTTACCTGCGTAATAAAATAATGGCCGTCACTGATTTAACGACAGATGTCAGTAAACACTATCTGTTATGTAGTATTGATCAGCGTTTCAACCAATCAGTTTTACAACTAATCACTGAGTTCGGAAGTAACGCGGGACAAATTAGTAAAGGAATTCAAGCGGTTTTAGCAACCGGACACACATCAGGTGCTGACTTTCTCGCAGGTTTTACACGTACAATTCATTTTTTTAAGGAGGAGAACCATGGCAAATAGAGTAGTCATTGCGCTTGGCGGGAATGCCATTTTGAAGCCGGGTCAAGAACAAACGGTAGAAGCACAACTAAAAAATATTACAACAAGCGCCGAAATGGTGACAAAAATTGAAAAATTAGATTATCAAATTGTCGTCACACATGGCAATGGCCCTCAGGTCGGAAACATTCTACGTCAAAATGAAGAAGCAAAGGACATCGTTCCACCATTCCCATTAGATGTCTGCAACGCAGAATCACAAGGCTTTATTGGCTATTTAATGGAGCAGACAATTAAAAATAAAATTGAAGAAGAAGGGTTGACCAGTGAAGTTGTAACTTTACTGACACAAGTTGAAGTTTCTCCTGAGGACAAAGCTTTCCAAAAACCAACTAAGCCTATTGGAGTCTTTTATTCAAAAGAAGAAGCCGAACAGATGGAAAAAGAACGTGGTTGGGCAATGATGGAGGATGCAGGAAGAGGGTATCGACGTGTGGTCCCTTCACCGCAGCCACTAACAATCCACGGGGTAAGTGCCATTGTAAATTTATTAAACCAAAATACGATTGTTGTAGCTGGTGGTGGCGGCGGAATCCCAGTCTCAAGAAAAGAAAATGGTTTTTTGAGCGGCATCGAAGCCGTCATTGATAAAGATCGTACGGGGAAGAAACTATCTGAACAGGTAGACGCCGATGTTTTCATGATGCTGACAGACGTGAGCAATGTATATATTAATTATGGCAAACCCAATCAGAAAAAATTGGAGACCATTACTCCAGAAATCGCACAAAAACATTTCGATGAGGGGCATTTTGCTGATGGCAGTATGGGGCCGAAAATTGAAGCCGCGATTAACTTCGCCCGACAAGGCAAGACGGCGATCATTTGTGCTCTAGAAGAGGCCGATCGTGCATTATTAGGTGAAGCAGGTACAAGAATTGTTGGATAAAAATCCAGCAATTCTTGTACCTTGGGTTATTTCCAGAAAAATTGATAAAGATCGTGATGAGAGTATTCTTTTCAGCTAGAACTAAAAAAGCTGAAGGGAAATCCTTCAGCTAGCCAATCACAGATTGTTTTCTTCGGATAAGTCAAGCGCCAATCTCAAATCTAGGCTCACAGACGGGTCGTGAATATTTTTTCCGATAAGATTGCTGCATTGATCAATGCGATACTTGATAGTATTGCGGTGAACAAACAAAGCCTTCGCTGTACGAGCGATTTCGCAATTGAAATCAAGATAGTATTTCAAGGTTTTGCGCAACTCAATCGAAGAAGCTTCCTTTGGATATGCTAAGTCTTTCAAGGTGATTTCACAGAAATAAGCGATATCAGAGGGACCAATTTTTTCAAATAGACTGCGCATGCCTTTTTGCTGATATTGATAAATCGAAGTAGTAATCGAAAGAGAGGACATCTCTTCATAAGCAGTTTTAGCCTCGATATAGGATTTCGCAACGTCATCAATCGTGCCATAGATATTTCCAACACCAAATTGCAGGTCTATCGAAAGTCTCTTAGTTAAGTCATCTGCAATATTTTGCAGGATGCTTTCCAGATTTTCTTGCTTATGCTGAATTAACGCTACACAATGCTGGGTATTTTTAACCTTGAATAGACTAACATCCTTGATGTGATGTTTCAGCTTGCTGCTTAACCACTTAAAGCCTAGCTGGCTAACCTCTTCTTGGTATTTGATCTTAGAGTCGCTGGTATTTTTTTGCTTACAGGAAGCATAGACTACACGATAGTGCCGTGCCTTAACTAGTCCGTATGTGGTACCTAAATCTAACCAATCACGGGGATGTTGGTTGGGCGCTTGTTGAATTTCAATCATTCGAGTCAGAAAATCTGTTTTTAAAAGATCATAAGACTCCTGAACCTTCTGGTTTTTATAGAGCATAAAAGACAAGACTAAACTAGCTTGTTCCAAAGCAAAATTTGAAACAGGATAAGGGATTTTTTCAGGATTCAACACAACCAGTGAATGAGGGAAATAGTGATTTGTTTCAACTGAAAAATAGGAAACAAGGAATTTTTTCTGATCCAGGTCCTCAATCAGTACAGACTCACTTTTTTTCTGACCGAATATCAATTGATCAATATAAAATTCTGCTGGTTTTGAGGCCTTGGAAAAGTGTTTTGAAGCTGCATACACCTGCTTATAGGGATCAACTAAAATCACTGGCGTATTGATTGATCGTCCAAAATCTGCGATAAAGCGAGCAATACTAACATCATTTACCAGTAAATTGGAGAAACGCCGCTGGATATCTAACGCATAACTCAGCTGCTCGGTTTGCTTGTCCCACAAAAAGCTTAACAATTGGTGCAGCAGACGGCCTAAAGGAATGGATGTAGGAACCAACACAATTGGAAAGTGGACACTATCCGCGTATTGGATCACCTTGGGGTCGATTTCATCAAGGAAGCGGCCAACTTTGATACCTAAACCTGCCGCTTTCTTCTCCTTTAAGGAGTCGATTAAAGCAAACATTCTGGTTTGATCCTCCTGATAGATCATTGCAGTGGTTAATAGCAGGATATGTTCTGGAATATAAAAAGAAATATCTGGGGTTTCACTAATTTCAATACTTTCGACGGGTAATTCCGCATATTTAGGATTCGTTAATAGCTTCAAATCGGAAAAACGGGGAATTTGTAATAAATCAACGAGTGTTTTCATAACGTCCTCCTTTAAAAGCAGTATAACGAAAGAGGGAAAGCAACTCAACAAAATTAGCAGTAATTACCATTTTTCAGCAAAAATTGTGCAAAACAAACAAAAGATAATTAAGAAAGAGGAGATTCATCTATGTTTTCAGAATTAGTAATTCCAAGTCGCACCATTATGACACCCGGTCCAGTAGAAGCTCATCCCAACGCATTAAAGGCAATGACTTCGACGATACTAGGCCAATTTGATCCAGCGTTTTTAACTATCATGGACAATGTAAAAGAAATGATCAAGGTTCCATTTGGGACCAAAAACCAGCAAGCTTTCGCTATTGATGGCACATCTCGTTCTGGATTGGAAGCAGCACTAATTGCGCTGATTGAACCTGGCGATAAAGTACTGATTCCTGCATATGGCCGCTTTGCTTATTTGTTAGGTGAAATCTGTGAGCGGGCAAAGGCGGAAATCAAATATTTGGAGAAAGATTGGAGTAGTCCTTTTACTCAAGAGGAAATTATTCAAGCTATTGAAGAGTTCAATCCAAAAATTGTGACGATGGTTCATGGTGAGACTGCAAATGGACAAATGCAACCACTAGATAAAATAGGTGCCGCTTGTCGTCAACGCGATATTTTCTTTGTAGTTGACATGGTAGCAACTTATGGCGGTGTACCGATTTTTGTAGATGACTGGTGTGTTGATATTGCGATTGGCGGTACTCAAAAGTGTATTAGTGTACCTTCAGGAATGTCATTAGTTACTTATAATTCACGGGTAGAAGCGGTACTAGATAGCCGTTATCAAAAAGAATTAGGTTTAAGCAAAGATGAACGCAACGACCGTCATATTAGCAGCAATTACTTAGACTTAAGTCAGCTGCAGCGGTATTGGAATTCTGAAAGAATTAATCACCATACGGAAGCGACTAGCATGATCTATGCGTTACATGAGGGTTTGAGAGCCGTTATCAATGAAGGAATCGAAAACGTATGGGCTCGCCATCAACTAAATAATGATGCGCTGGTTGCTGGAATCGAAGCAATGGGATTGGGCTTTTTCGGAAATATGGATACCAAAATGCCTACAGTCACACCTATTCTAATTCCTGAGGGTGTCGATGATGGAGAAGGTGTTCGTTCAATGTTGCTGGATGTTTTCCATGTTGAAATTGCATCTTCTTTTGGTGATTTGAAAGGAAAAGTATGGCGAATTGGAAATATGGGCTACAGCAGTCGTAGAGAAAATGTCTTGCAAGTGTTAGGTGCTTTAGAAGCGGCAATCATTTATTGTGGAGGTTCTGTCAAGGCTGGTGAAGCAGTAAATGCAGCGCTAAAAGTTTATCAAGTGTAACCAATCACAAAGTTAGATTTGTTTAAAGTGCACAAAAAGAAATTCACATTTGTTGCAACTGCCAAATGTATAACGTGCTGATAAATCTTACAATGAAATCGAACAGTGGAGCAATCTTCACTGTTCGAAAAAATAGTTTAAATGACGAAATGTATGGAGGAAAAAAGAATGGAAACGAATACAGAGCGTAAAATTGGTATGGAGTACTGGAAAAAGATAATCGTTTTACTATGTTCTGGCTGGGTTTCGATCTGGATCTACCGTTCAGCCTTATCACCTGTTTATCCGCAGATCAATGCATCATTAGGAGGGAATGTTTCAGACACAGCTCTAGGGTCAATTTCGAGTTTTTATTTCTTGGGCTATGTAATTATGCAAATTCCAGCTGGTTTTTTAGTAGATAAAATTGGGAAGAAAAAAGTTCTTATTCCAGGATTTCTATTTTTCGCTTTAGCAGCATTTATTATCTCCCAAGCTTCAGGGATCTCAATGATTTATCTAGGCAGCTTCTTAGCAGGAATTGGTTGCGGGTCCTTTTATGGTTCGGCATATTCCTTAACCTCTCAAAACATCCCAGCAGAGAAAAAAAGCTTTTCAACGGCCATTGTAAATAGTGGTTCAGCAGTAGGTTCAGGTCTTGGTATGATCTTATCTAGCTACTTGGTGGTTCAATTAGGGCTTCCTTGGCAGATTATGATGTATATTTCCGTTGTATTAAGTTTGCTGATGGTAGCAGCATTTAGCTTAGTTATCCGGGGAAACAAAGATGATGTTGCTTTTAACCAGCCAAAAGAAGAAGCCAAAACAGAGAAGCCTAAAGAAACGGTTTCTATGAAGACTTTATTTACACCGGCAATGCTATTTACTTATATTTTGTACTTTGCTACTTGTTATGCTTACTATATGACTGTTACTTGGTTACCTAATTTCTTGGGTACTGAACGAGGATTTCAAGGAACAGCCATCGGTTTTTCTTCTTCCTTAGTCGCTTTCGCGTCAATTCCAGGAGCACTATTTTTTAGCCGATTGGCAGACAAATTTATGGATAAAAAAGTACGTTTTATCGTAACTCTAGAGCTTTTAGCGGCAGCAATGTTATTGATAACTGTCCAAGCATCAACTTCCACTTTCTTGATGGTAGGCTTAATTATGTATGGCTTTTTAGGAAAATTAGCGGTTGAACCGATTATTATTTCTTGGTTAGGTGAAAATGCCCCTACTGTGGGAATAGGTACAACCTTAGGAGTGTTCAACTTCTTCGGAATGATGTCTTCTGTAATTGCACCAACCTTGACTGGTTCAATCTCAGATACAACAGGCTCCAAAGTGATGGGCTTTTATATTGCTGTGCTTCTTCTAGTAGTCGGCTCTATTCTTTTCTTGATTTCTAACCTTAAAAAAGCCAGAGAACAATAAGTATCTACTGATTGGGAAAACGAGGTATAGCTATGGGCACGCTTCGAAAAGTTAGTTTAACAAATCAAATTATGGCTGCAATGGTATTGGGGATTCTCGCTGGAGCGATATTTCAACAAAACATCATTGGGATTAAGGTAGTAGGGGATCTTTTCCTGCGGCTAATCCAAATGTCAGTTGTCATTTTGATTATGGGGTCAGTAATTGAAGCAGTCGGTGGCCTCGAAATTCAAGAACTGCGTAAGATCGGTTTCAAAATGTTTGTGTGGTTTATGGGGTCAACAATTGTTGCGGCAGTTATAGGTGTGATCTTCGGACTGATAGTTAAGCCTGGTGTTG
This sequence comes from Enterococcus sp. AZ163, assembly GCF_050498925.1. Taxonomy (NCBI): domain Bacteria; kingdom Bacillati; phylum Bacillota; class Bacilli; order Lactobacillales; family Enterococcaceae; genus Enterococcus; species Enterococcus sp. AZ163. The sequence goes on along the minus strand of NZ_JBIPAO010000002.1, from coordinate 419,878 downwards.
GTTTAAAAGGCACAATAGGTACGGTTGACAGTTTGACCGTTAATGATGGCAGCCTGCAAGAAATTATTTTAGATTTTATTCCACAAAATATTATTGCAGCAATGGCAGAAGCAAATATGATTCAAGTGATTATATTTGCTCTGTTTTTCGGATTAGCACTTAGTCTGGTGAAACAAGATGTGAAAGGCCGTCAGATGTTGGAATGGGTATCAAATTTCAACAGTGTTATTTTGAAAATGGTTACTTTAATCATGCAATTGGCTCCAATCGGAATATTTGCTCTAATTGCTGCTGTTGTTGGTGAAATTGGTGTGGGCGTGTTGGGCACTTTAATGAAGTTCCTGCTAACATTGGGTACCGCTGCTGTGCTGTATTTAATTGTTTGGTTAGGGATTACAACACTCTATTGTAAAGTAAGTTTTAGCCGTTTATTGAAAAATATTTGGCGAATCACCATGATTGCTGTTACAACCACCTCTTCAGCCGTTTCATTGCCGGTAAAGATAGAAGATGGACGTGAGAAGCTAGGAATAAGTGATCGTATTAATAAATTAGTTATGCCCTTAGGAATGAGCCTAAATAGTAATGGTTTAGCAATGTATTTATCATTGTCAATTGTCACTTTCGCTCAATTTTTCCAAATTGAGTTGACGCTAGGACAATTAACACAAGCCGTTTTGCTTTCTACTTTAGCTTGCCTAGGAACGGTCGTAGTACCAGGTGGAGGACTTGTTGCGCTGGCAACCGTGATGCCTATGCTTGGACTGCCAACAGAAAGTATAGCTTTGTTAGCAGGGATTGACTGGTTTTCAGGCGTTTTCCGAACCCTATTAAATGTAGACATTGATGTATTGGTAGCCTTGATTATCGCAAATGATGAAGGTGAATTAGATAGAGGTATTTTTAATGGCGAAAAAAGCTATACTGAATAAAGCAAAAAATGAGTGAGATATTTATGAAAAGACTTTTCTTCGGAAGAGTCTTTTTTAGAAATTATACAACTTTCTTGCTAACTGACCGAGTAAATTATTTCGCAGATAGCCAAGAGCTTTGCATTATAGAAAAGGGTACAGCTAAACAAAAACACAGGTTTTTCAGCTATTGTGAATATTTTATCAAGATGGATATAGTTAAAATTTGTTTAGCACTGCGATCTTAAGTAAAATCGTTAAGGCTGATTAAGCTATTACTAACGAGCAATTTAGTAAATAGAAGGAATGAGAGCTCTTAGAATTGTTTCAAAAAAGATATCTAAATTCTTAGGACAATAGAATTTGTGTATTAGATAAATTAATTTAGAGGTCGACGGTGTAGCAGCATAGTTAGTTAGTAATCTCCACAATGATAATAGAATGGGGACGATGAAGCATATAAGCTGAGAGTTCCAAATTGATTCAAAAAATTTGTGAAATATATCACATGATTTTCTGCAAAATAGTGTAAAGCTGAGATAACAGTTGAATAGTTGCAGCAACTATTCCAAAACTCAAGGAGCTAAATCATTGGATGATTTGGCTTTACAGTGTTAACCATTTAAATGAAGGAGACAACTAGGATTCCAATTGTTGAACAAAAACAACGACTGACAGAAAAAATTTAAGCTGCTGATTCAATTATTAATTGAAAACCAATTCGATGTCCAATCAGTAGGGAAAAGATTTAGTCAGATAAATTCTAAAAGGGCAAAAGTTAATTGCTCTCACTATCATTAGAGTGTTTGAAGGCATTGATAAATACAACAAACAGCGCATTGAAGATTTTCTTGAATGCTAACCAATTGGTTACGAATATAAATTGTTAAAAAACAATTATCGAAAATATCTTATAAGAAATTGAGTAGCTGTTTTGCTTTTATCAAAAATTGAGTGAAAGAGGGGAATACGTATGTCTAAATCAAAAATTGAAGAACGACTGTTTAAAATTAGCGAGCTGTTTTGCTTTGATCCCAATGAAGGAAAGAAAACTTTCTTTTATGAAACAGATAAAACGGCAGGAGCATTGTGGTGCTTAGAGGCTGGTCAATCTGTTTTCACACACTCGCATAGCACCTCTGACGATTTATGGATATGTATACAAGGAACCGGAACTTTTTATCCAGGCAATGGTGAGGAAGTAGAGATTACTAAAGGTGATTTAATTATTTCTCGTCCTGGTGAACAGCATGGTATGAAAAATACGGGAGGCGAACGATTTGTCTTTATAGGGATTGCTGGACCACTTCCAATGGACTTAATTGTGCACGACTAAGCTGGAAAATTTCCCAGCTTTTTTTATTGGCGTTAATAACTTTTCTCAAAAAGGTTATTGACAGGTGCTAACATACCGGGTATGATGCTTATAGATACCGGCAGTATGTAAGGGGTGGGAGAATTGGCAAGAGGAAGAAATCCGGAACAAACCCGAAGAAAAATTTTAGATGTAGCAGAACAGCTGTTTTTAGAGAAAGGCTATGATGATACCTCCATCCAAGACATAATTGATGGATTAGGTGGTATGACCAAAGGCGTCATTTACCATCACTTTAAGTCCAAGTTTGATATTTTGGAAACCTTGATGGCCGAAGCCGGAGATACAACAACTTTTACGGAATGGCGAGGAGCCAATGGCTTTGAACGGCTGCAAAATTCACTAGAGCAAGCCTTCAACTCGTACAAAAAGCAGTCCATTGGTTATTCAGCAGCAGTCGCATTACGAAGTCCTCGTATTTTGGGAGAGCAATACCTGCAAGTTTTTGCAGAATATGCGCCGGAGATTACTAAGATTGTAGAGGAAGGCATTGAAGACGGCTCGATCCAAACGGAATTTCCCAGAGAGGTAGCGGAGCTGATGCTGGTTACAATGAATTTATGGATTGGCTTTCAAATTAGTGTATTAACTGAAACCGAGGCCAGACGTAAAATGCGTTTTTTTAAACAACTATTTGAAGGAATTGGGGTTCCTTTGATAAATGATGAGCTGTTAGAAGACAGTTACAAATTGTTTGCTTTGCTAAAAAAAGAATAGCCGAGTACATCGACTATTTTTTTAGATATATACATACCGATGGTAGGTATTTTTTTATTAAGCTTTACATACCGTTAGTATGAAAAATGAAAGGAAGTTATGTATGGAGAAAGCAATTGCTATTTCACAGTTAGAAAAAAACTACACGACAAAAGAGGTATTAAAAGGCATCGACCTGACAGTTGACCAAGGAGAGATTTTTGTTTTACTAGGAAAGAATGGTGCGGGGAAATCAACCTTATTTAAAGTTTTAACCGGATTGGCCAAAGAAAGCGGGGGTACATTTCAATTCTTCGGACAAAAATATAATATGCAGGTGGATAGTAAAAAAATCGGCTTTAGCATTAATGACCCGGTCTTCTATGAAAGCTTAAGTGCCAAAAAAAATTTGGAAATTCATTGTGCCTACATGCAGGTGTCGAATATTAATGTTGATTATTGGTTACGGCTGATGGGATTGAAGAGTGATGATACACCAGTCAAAAGTTACTCTACAGGAATGCGGCAACGTTTAGCCTTGGCTCGTTGTTTAGTGCATGATCCAGCTTTATTAATTATTGATGAACCGTTGAATGGTCTTGATCCGAAAGGGATTCGCGAATTTCGCAAGCTGATCGAACAAATTTCTGAAATGAATAAAACCATTATTATGTCTAGCCACATTTTAGCTGAGGTTGAAGCCATCGCGTCTCGTATTGCGGTTATTTCCGATGGAGAAATTGTCTTAAATCAAACCAAACAACAGCTGATTATAGAGCAGGGTAATAACTTTGAAGACTACTTAATTGATAAAATGGAGGGCAACTAACATGAATTTAGTAAAAATTGAACGCCAAAAGAAATCATTACAATCGTATTTAATTGCAGCTGTAATTATCCCACTGGTTTGTCTGATGCTGCTGTATTTAGTCGCCTTTGTTTCCAAGCAACCTATGCCTTCGTCTGCTCCAAGTGGGCAAGATATGAACAGTTATTCATTTTTGTATCAAATTTCCTTTATTAGCAATGTCGCCGGCTATGTTATGTTGGGGGCAACGATGCTGGTTAAATATGTACTAGAAGCTTATTCTGACCGAAATCTCTATTTGACCCTAGGGTATCCAGTCTCGCGGACAAAAGTTTTTTTCAGTAAATTATTTCTGTGTTTATCAGTAACCAGTATAGGTGTGTTTGTCAGTATTTTTGTCACCAATACATTGTTTTTCATTTCGGAGTCCTTATTTCAATTAGTGGAGGATAAACTTACTTTTCAAAGTGTATTGAATCAGCTGCCAATAATGTTGACAGCAGCTGTTTTAGTAAGCTCCATCTGTTTAATTGCCCTATTTATCGGCTGGCTAAAGAACTCTGTTCCTTTGGTCTTAATTTCAGCAATTCTACTATTTAGTATACCCAGCAACTTGGCTTCAAGCGGAAATATGTCTGTTATCGCCGTGCTAACAGTGATCCTATTTATCTTCGGCCTAATAGTTGTTGGCGTACTTAAAAACAAGGTGTTAAGATTGGAGGCTTGATATGATTAAAGAGAAAAATTTTCTACTACTGATGGGGAGTCAGCTGTTCTCCGTTTTGGGAACAACTGTCATTCAATTCGTAATTTCTTTATATGTTCTAGATATTACTCATTCGGCTTTACTGTTTAGCGTCATTACTTCCTTATCGATTATTGGTCGAATCGTTTGCTTGCCTTTTTGTGGTATTTTAGCTGATCGCTTGTCTAAAAAAAGGTTAATGATAGTGATGGATTCCTTGTATTTGATCCTGTCGGTGATGCTATTGGCAGCGACACAGGTCAATGAAGTACTGATGATGATTGGGGTTCTGACTGTTTTGATGGGAATGGTATCAGCTTTTGAAACGCCAGTAGTACAATCAACGATTCCATTGATTTGTCAGCCGGAGGATATTCCTAAAGCTAATGGAATTATCAGTTCAATTAGCATGCTTGGGAATATTTTGGGCCCAGTAATGGCTGGAATTGTTTATCGTTTTGAGGCAGTTTACCAGATTTTCGCAGTTTGCGGTGTATTATTTATAGCGGCTATTCTATGTGAAGTTCTATTAGTGATTCCCCGTTTGCAGGAGAAAACGGGTGGTCAAAAGGTGAAAGAAATAGTTGTTGGTGATTTGAAGGAAGTTCTAAGTTATTTGAAAATCGAACAAACAATTGTCAAAATCGGTTTGGTCGCTTTCTTATTGAATTTATTCATTTCTTCCTTTATTCAAGTGATGATTCCATTTATTGCTCGAGTACAGATCGGTGTTAGCGAGGAGCAATTTGGTTTAATGAATACCTTCTTTGCTTTGGGAAGTTTAGTAGGAACCTTGGTGTATAGTGCCTTTGCGAATCGATTATCTAGTAACAGCATTTTTAAAGGCTTGATTGGAATGAGTTTGCTTTTCTTAGGACTGACAATTCCGTTGGGATTAATGCCAAGCAACACTCTTTCCTTTTGGTTAATGGTCATAGTAGTAACAATTCTTTTAGGAACAGTAACGTTACTATCGGTTCAGCTGATTGTTTATATCCAACTAATAACTAAGCAAGCTTTACTGGGAAGAGTGATGTCTTTCATCATGATCATTTCCACCTTGGCTTCACCTTTAGGACAATTGATGTATGGATTGCTGGGTGATTTGTTGTCGAAAAGTGATATTCTGATTTTAATTGTTGCATTGACTGTCATTACTTTGGGTATTTCCTGGTATTCTCGTAGTATTTTCCAACAAATGAAAACGAATTTGGCACAGCTAAAGAGCTAAATTCTAGGAAAGCTGTTTCACTTTTGGAGCAGCTTTTTTGTTCGTTTTTGTATAGGCAGAATTCCAGATAGTAGAAAAAACCGATTTAGCAATTTTTGCTTTTTTTTTTGAAGTGAAAAAAATAGTATAGGTAGTTAATCTATTTGGTTGTGTCGAAGGTAGTAAATACCTAAGGGTAACTATCGTATCCGCTTCTAATGTTGCATCAGTGTTATTGGAAGTAAGCAGCCTTTATATAGTTAAGAAATATGACTGAATTCATCTAGGGTTTTCATGAAGAAACCAAAAAGGTTTGTAATGATTGTTTCTCCTCATAACTTCGCACATTAGAATTCACTTAAAATAAGCAATCGCTTTCATTGAACTCTAACCGACAGATTTCAGCAGGTTTGTTATAATTAAATTATCTGAAGGATAAAAGGAGAATTGTCCATGAAATTGAATCAGTTTGGTTTACAGCAAGTATCATTACAAACAGCAAAGAAAGAATTGACCGCACTTGGCTTTTTAGCAAAGGATGCGCCGCAAACAGCGACCGATTTATATTTTGATTTTTTGAAGAAAAGCTTTGTTTTGGTACAGGACGAAGGCGGTTTTATCGCTAAAATGGGGAACTATTTGGCAACCTCAACAACAGATTTAGCAACTTTTTATCAAAAAAAAGAGACGATTACAGCAGAGGTGTTTTATTTAGTGGCTCTTCAGCTGTTGGAATTTGAAGCTGAAATTGACTTTAAACCGGAAACTCTTCAAGAGGATTTGGTGAAAATTAATTTAGCGACAAGCAGCGGAGACTTTAATCAAGTCGATACGATCATAGAAGCGTGGTATCTGTTGCTTAACTGCCACACAAAAAATGGTTTGGCCTTTATCGATAAATTAGCTAATCTAGGATTTTATCGTAAGCAGCAAATCGAAAAACCATTCTTTTTTAATGGTAAGGCTCAAGCTGTTTTTGAAACAGAAAAAATTATTCGGGAAGTTGTCTATGTCGAAGCACCGCTGGATACCGACAATGATGGCAAACGTGATTTGCTGAAATTAGAAATCTTACGACCAGGCGAAACGGAAGAAGGTCTAAAGGTTCCAACTTTGTTCACTGCCAGTCCATACAGTCAAGGAGTTAACGGACTTGCGGGGGAAGCATTAACCTATGATGTGAATCAACCTCTAGAAAGAAAAGAACCTAATGACACTGCCTATGAGGATATTCAGTATCATCCAGTAGAAAAAGAATTACCGCCTGAAAGGGAGGTGGCTGGATCTGCCACGCATGGGACGGAAACTTTCGTGAAGGAGAATAACCATACCTTAAATGACTTTTTCTTGGCTCGCGGCTTTGCGGTAGTTTATGGTGCAGCGATTGGTACTAAAGACTCCGATGGAATTCAAACTTGTGGCTCAGTGGAGCAAACTACAGCGATGGTGGCATACATTGAATGGCTGGCAGGCAATCGTCGAGCGTTCACTAACCGGATCGACAATATTGAAATCAAAGCCTGGTGGAGCAACAAAAAAATAGCTATGACTGGCAAATCCTACTTAGGAACTTTAGCGACAGCTTGTGCCACACGACAGGTGGAAGGGTTAGAAACAATTATATCTGAAGCGGCTATTTCCAACTGGTATCAATATTATCGCGACAATGGCTTAGTAATTGCTCCCGGTGGGTTTCCTGGAGAGGATGCCGATGTTTTAGCGATTGAAACCTACAGTAAAATGCAAAATGCTGGCGATTATCTTCATAGTAAAACTTTCTTTGAGAATTACTTGAAACAAATGGCTGACTGGCAGGACCGTAAAACTGGTAATTATAATACCTTCTGGGATGAGCGCAACTACTTACCATTTATCAAGGACATTAAATGTGATGTGGTAATGGTACACGGTTTGAATGACTGGAATGTGAAGCCGCGTCAGGTAGCAGATTTGTGGGATGCCTTAAAAGAAGTACCAGTAGCTAAGAAATTAATTCTGCACCAAGGGCAGCATATCTATATCAATAATATTTCCTCATTAGATTTTCAGGACATGATGAATTTATGGTTAAGTCACAAACTGTATGATATCGACAATAATGCGAAAGAAATTCTACCAGACATTGTATACCAAGCCAATACTGATGCTGAAACTTGGAATACTGCGGAGGATTGGAACAGTAATAAAGTGGAAACTTTGTATTTTGGCGATAATGCCTTAGCAGCAGAACCACAAACGGGACAAGTTGCTTTTAAGGATCAATTACCAGAGGAACAATTCATTGCCTATACGAAAAACATTGAAAAATGGGAAAAGGAATTAAAAGAAGCAGGTCCGATGGATGGCCATCGCTACTTGGCGAAATCAGCTGCTTTATCAGAGGAACTGTTTCTTAACGGTCGTCCAAAAGTAACGATTCGAGTAGCCTCCAACCAAGATTTGGGCATGTTGAGTGTGGAATTGATTGATTTTGGTGAAGCAAAACGCTTAAAGCCAGTGCCAGATGTTTTAGTGCCAAAAGGGTTACAGTTGGGATATAATTGGCGCGAAGATAACGTCATGGAATTGAAGCTTGGCGCGTCAACACCCTATAAGCTGATTTCTCGCGGGCATATCAACTTGCAAAATCGGGAAAATCCTTGGAAAGTTAACGATTTACAAGCTGGTGAGTTTGTGGAAATTGAGCTTGAATTGCATCCAACGATGTATCATTTGCCAAAAGGTCGTCAAATCGGTTTGGCTGTTTATGGAACCGATTTGGAAAAAACGATTCGGGGGAATCAAGATATCGAATACACATTAGACTTAGCTGCCTCACATTTAGATTTACCAGTAGAATAATTTTTTCGACTCCTTCTGATTTTAATGAAGGAGTCTTTTTACGCAAAAAACCAGCCAAACAAGTTGGCTGGAACTGAAATATGGGGTATAGGGATGTGTTACAAATAAATCATACCACCGACTGCTAAATGTGACAAAAAATATGCACTTCTTATTGATTATTCAGCACTAGAAAAATCTAAAGGACGATAAATAATTTCTTTAGTGATACTTATCGTTAATTCCAATAGCTGATGGGGAACAGAAATTATTTGCGCTTGTTCTCCGGTAACCGACAAGATTAATTGTTCAAAATGATTCATTCCGTAATTTGCGGCGGCAATTACATAGCCATCTCCATTTGTCGTGATAATCAGATCTGCTGGTGTCAATAGAGTCCATCCGTAGGGTAAAGAATAGCTGATTAGTTCCTTAGATTGTTTTGTCATCCTCCAACGCTCCTTTTCTTTCACTATAACAAATCATTTCTGAGAGTGAAAGCTTCATTTTCCCTAAAAAAGCTTGGTGATTACCTATTAAAGTTCATGAGAGATTACGTAAGTTAGTAGGTCACAGAATAATAACTCAAGAAGAAGGGAAACAGTTAAAGTATTTGATAAGCTAAGTTAATCCATCCATCCCTACCTATGAGAAATTCTGATAAGCTACTGGGATTTCAAGTAAAAGCCCCCCTAGTCAGCAAGGAAAGTTGAGCGAAATATGAATTACTGATATAATAAAATAAAAATATCGCAAAAGAAATAGGTGAAAACAAATGAAATTTAGACCTAGTGAAATAGAGCATCCCATAAAAATGTACATCCGCAGAGATTTAGGAATAACTGTTGAACAATTCGGCAAGATAGCGGGTATCCCTCAATCAACCTTGGCGACCTGGATTAAGCGAGAACGTCGGGTTGAGAAATTGCCAATTGATTTTTATAGCTCACTTGCAACGGTTAGTGAGAAGAAAATCGAGGAAGTATTTCAAGAATTAGTAAAGTGGCAGCAAAGCTATGATCGTTACAAGCAGGAACGTCTGCAATTAATCGAAAATGAAAAGCCACTATTTGCTCTGGCGGCAGAAGAGGGAGCAACAATCTATCGCATTTACCGTGGACGTAAGGAAGAGACACTTTTATTGGAACCAGCTAAAGCACTGCGAAAAGCAGTTGATAAGCTGGATGGAGAAACTTTTATTCAAGCGATGATTGAAATTTATGGCAAAGTAGCACAACCGATGCCAACCTGGCTAGCACAGACTTTCAGCAACAAAGCTCAAATAAAAGAAGTTGGGCAAGCTTTTTATAATGAGCTGCTGATCAAAGGCTAATCGTATCTTTTGGCTAGTCCCACTCTTTGTATTACACTAGCCAAAAGGAGACGATGAATATGAAAGAGCGCGTAGTACTATTTAGTGACGCGATTATTGCAATTATTTTAACGATTATGGTTTTAGAGCTGCCCATTAAATATGCAGCAAATGGTGCACTTAATTACGCTTCTTTATTCCGGGCAATTGGCATTTATTTTATCAGTTTTTGTTTTGTAGCGAGTGTCTGGTTTCAGATGGCATACGCGTTTAATGCTATTGAAAAAGTAAAAAACAAAATTTTAGTCGTTTATATGCTGCTGTTGTTTTTGCTATCATTGGTGCCCTCTTCTACACGTTTATTAATAGAAGACACCACTCAAGAAACGCTTTTGATTTATGGTATATTAACTTTGATTGTTACGTTTACGGCAAGAAGAATGGTAGTTTCTTTAACTAAACAAGCTATTCAAGATTCTGAGTCACAAAAACGGCGAGTGGATGAATTAAATCGTCAAGATATGTTCAGTTTGATTTCTCGATTGGTATTACTTGTATTCGGATGGTATTTGATTGAACCAGTACTAATTATTTATTTAATACTGCCGATCTTAGCGTTCATGCAAAATGTGGCCGACCGTGAGGAAGATAATTTTGTAGAGACACTCACTCCAGAGCAGCGGTCAATGTATTTTGAGGATCGTGGAGGTGACCTGCGAACAGCTGCCAAAAGGTATTCTCAATTACTGCGAGAGTCTCTAAAGGATGGGGATAACAAAAATCGTTGGTCCGTTTTGATGGATGAGTGGGATAAACGGGTAAATCAAGAACTTTCGACAAAGGAACAGCAGCTTAATCAAGTAACGGATGCGAAAGAAAAGGCGAAACTGACATTTGAAGTAGCTCAGTTGAAAAAGCAGCAGCAATCAATTGGCATGCAACGGCAACGATATCAACAGCGAACTGCTCGAGTAAGAAATCAACAAAAATAATTTCTCAAGCATATACAGACATTTTTTTCACTTGAAAGAACAAGAAAATCTTCCAATTGTTGCAATTCAAATGAATGGAAAAAAAATAAACTGGACAGTAAGAGATCATGGTTACGTGAATGATCTCTTGCTTTTTTCGTTCGCAAAAAATGCTCATAAATTTCAGGTATTAATAAGAGACAAAGCGTCAGTTCGGTGGTATGATAATTTGCAAATAAGTAGTGACGATTCGTCACTGCTGGAATTCAGTTATTCTGATTAATTCCAATTACAGATGATTTACCAATAGAATAATCTACTAGAAAGGACTTGTTAACATTGAAAAAATCTACTTTTGCATTAATAATTTTTATCACTGGTGTGTTTATGTCAGCTTTAGACAACGGAATTATCTCCAGCGCACTGTCGACGATTAACTACTCCTTTAATGTAAGTGAAGTGCAGGGAACGTGGGGAATTACTCTTTATACATTAGGAATGGCCATTTCAACCCCCATTATAGGGAAATTAGCTGACAAATTTGGTCGTCGCAAGCTTTTCCTGATTGAAATTAGTATTTTTGCTTTGGGTTCGTTGCTGGTTGCTCTGAGTCCTTCTTTTATCTTTTTCTTAGGAGCACGTTTGATACAATCAATTGGCGGTGGAGGAATTTTTATTATTGCCTCTAGTCATGTGCTCTCCACTTATCCAAAGGAAAAACAAGGTGGACTGCTGGGAATTCTGGGAGCAATAAATGGAGTTGCCTCAGTCGTGGGCCCCAACTTGGGAAGTGTAATTTTGAATGCTACAGGTCATTGGAGTTGGCTGTTCCTTATAAATTTGCCCATTGCGGTATTTGTGTTAATCTGCGGATTTCTTGTAATTCCTGAAACCAAAGCAACTGCGATTAACAGGCTTGATTATAAGGGATTGGTACTATTGACTTTAGGAATTTTAAGCTTTATGTTGGCAATCACTAATTTACAAAGTGGTTCATTGATCAGTAGCTTATTGCAGCCGCAAGTATGGGGTGTGTTCTTACTTGGTTTATTCCTTTTTGCTATGTTTATTCAAATTGAAAAGAGCGTCAAGGAAGGTGTCGATCCATTCTTACCTTATCAACTACTTAGGAGTCGTGGGTTTGTATTAACTTTGTTTATGGGATTGTTGTCAGGAACCTTAATTGCCGTGTTTGTTTTTATCCCAAGTTTTGTGGAGCAGCGTTATGGTATATCTGCTAATAATAGTGGTGTCTGGATGAGTGGCATAGGATTGGGGTCTATTGTTGGTGCAGGTGCAGGTGGTGCTTTGGTATCAAAACAAGGGGCTACCAAGACAATTATCCTTTCTGGATTGCTGTCTGCTTTTGGTTTTGCTTTAGTGGCTTTTCTTAGCCCTTCTATTTGGTGGTTTGTTGGGTCGTCCACAATCGCTGGCATCGGGTTTGGAATGTTGATGGGGGCACCGTTCTCCGTTCTAATGTCAGAAATCGCTAGTGAGAAAGACAGTGGTGTCGCTCTAGGGACATTATCTGTTTCTCGTCAGATTGGCTTGACCTTGGCACCAACGATTTATGCTACATTAGTCCTGCAAGGTTTTAGTGGAATCGATCTGGGAAAGGCTACTTCTGTGGAGCAAGCCTATCGAAAACTGCAAGAAATGAGTGCTGGGATTGAGAAGAATAATTTGCTAAATGCTTTTCATGCCGCCGCCGCCGAAGCTTACCAACAAATGTTTCTATTTGCTGTGGCTGCCTCTGTTTTGATATTCTTAGGTGGCAGCTACCTAAAAAAGAAGAAGTTTTAATAGGAAAGTAAAAAGACAATCAGCATAAATCGATCATTTGTCGATCTATTGCTGATTGTCTTTTTTTAAGAAATTTGTCGCCTGGATTAAAAAAGGGTTAAAAAGCCTGCTGACTTCTTAACGCCTTTTTTACTCATAGTCATTTTTCTACTATTACAAGTGTTTTTTTATAGCTCTGCGCGAATCGTTCCCGACAATTTAGACAACTCTTCGGTTGTTCGGCTGGTGTGTCGTGCAATATCTGCTACACGCAAGAAACTGTTTTTGTACATAGCAACTTCGCGCAGCTTTTTATATTTTTCTTCGACCTCATTGTATGTGACCGGTTTTCGATCGGTTTGCTCTACGGTTTCAGAACCGTTTACATAATGTAGACCTAAAAAAGACAACGCATCATTGACACCGTCTAAGAAAGCCTCGTACTCTTCTTGACGAATTTTCCCGTCAGCTAAGCGTTTCTTTTGTTTTTCAATAAAAAGTTCTACCACTGTTTCCATTCTACTACCCCCAATTGTTTGAAGAAAGAACAAACTCTTTTCCTATTTATTGTACTATGAAAAATCAGTTTTGTGTCAGCAAAAAAGTAAAAAGAAGAGGAAAATCCCACAAAAAGATCAATCGTTATAATAAAACCAAAAAATTCTGAGAATCCCTATAATTTCCGGTTTCTTTTATGGTAAAATGATTAAAATGCAAAGGAGTGAAAAACTTGGAAAACATTGAAAAGCATCTCAGAAAAGCTAAAACTTGGAATATGGTGCTTCTAGTACTTGGGTTAATTTCTTTAATTATTACTTTATTCGGTTTGCCAGAAACGTTGAATCCTACGAAAAAAACTTATGATGCTTTGGGTTCCTATGGTGCTCAAATGTATGAATACTTAAATGGTCCTATGGCCAAAGCGATTGCAATTATTGGCTTGCTGATTTCCATCGGGTTGCTTGTCTGCTACTTTATGGCGAATAAGAAATTGAAAGAAGGAAAGTCTCCTTCGAAAATTCCCTACTATGCTAAGCTTGCTTGGACAGTTATCTCTTTGATAATTGGTTTTATTGCTGTACCAAGTGGCGAATATATGGGAGTGGATATGTCAAGATTTACTCAAATTTCATCAATTGTCAGCAGTATTATCATTTCAATTCCAGTCATATTAGTAATCGTTCATCTTTTTAAAGCTGAACCTGAGGAGTAAACTATGAAAAAGAAAAAAATGACTAAAAAGAAAAAAGTACGTTTAAGTATCATTGCTGGTGTGTTAGCGATTGTTTTATTAGTTGGTGCGTATGTATTTTCACAAAATCGTACATCTAGTGCAGAACAAACCAGTGACTACCAAACAGTTACCTTAAAAAAGGCTGAGGATCTAACTTTTAACGGTGCTGTTACAGCCTCCGATACTCAAGATTACAATCTAGATTCGACATTAGGAAAAATTACCCAGATTCATGTGACTGACGGTCAGCAGGTGGAAGCTGGAACTGTTTTATTGAGCTATGAGAGTCCAGAGTATCAATCGCAGGTTGATGAACAGAATAATAGTATGAGTAAACTGAACTTAGCTTTGACTAATGCACAAGAAAGCTTAGCAGCAGCTCAAGCTAAACAAGCAAAAGCAAATCAACAGTTAAATGATGCGATTACAAACTACAATAATACGAATGAAAACAGCAGTGAAGAGGCTGCTATGAAAAAAGAGCAGTACAAAGGGGAAATTACTCAGTATGAGAGTTCTCTAGAAGCTGCCAACGATGCTGTTCTTCAATCACAGCAGTTAGTGGAATCATCACAAGTTGATTTACAGTCAGGGAATCAATCAATTTCTAATTTACAAAACAAAGCACATACTACTGTGAACAGCACAACTGGTGGTGTTGCTTATGTGAATGAAAAAGGAAAAACTGATCAAAGTGTTGCAGTTGTTCAAATTGTTAGCTCAGACGTGACAATTGAAGGCAAAGCTTCTGAATATGATTTTCAGCGTTTGCAAAAAGACCAACGTGTGACAGTTAAGCCGGTAACCTCAGATGAAGAAATCCAAGGAACAATTACCAACGTTAATCAATTGCCGGAAGCTGCCGCGCCTGCTGCGAATGGTTCACAAGGCTCAGCTGCCAGTGCGAACTCAGTTTCAGTAGCTAATTATGATTTCTCTGTAAAACCAGATAGACCAATTCAATACGGCTACAACGTTCAAATTACTTTACCTTTGGATGAAGTTCGTTTGCCAAGTAATGGGGTTGTAGAAAAAGACGGGAAGCAGTATGTTTTCGTAGCCAAAAACGGCAAAGTTAAGAAAACAGAAGTCCAAACGGAAGAACGCAACGGTTTCTTAGTCGTTAAAGCAGGTGTGAAAGCAAAAGATCAGATTGTTTCCAATCCTGATGACGAGTTAAAGGATGGTCAGGAATTGGCGGTGAATTAAATGATCGAGTTGAAAAACATTAATAAATACTACCGATCAGAAGAAGAAACACTGCATGTACTAAAGGATATTAATCTTTTTGCAGATGCTGGAGAAATGATTGCGGTTATGGGCCCTTCTGGTTCAGGGAAATCAACCTTGATTAATACCTTGGGTTTTATTGATACCAAATTTGATGGGGAGTATTTGTTTGAAGGGGAAAACTTAGTGACCTCTTCCGATGATCGCTTGTCTAAAGTTCGTAACGAAATCGTAGGCTTTGTCTTTCAGAATTTTAGCCTGATTGAAAACAATACTGTTTATGAAAATGTTGAACTGCCGCTACTGTACAGTGGTTTAGGTTTCCATCAAACCAAAGAGAGAGTAATGACCGCCTTAGAAAAGGTTGGTCTGGCAGATAAAGCAGAGAAACATCCCAAACAGTTGTCTGGTGGTCAACAGCAGCGGGTAGCGATTGCTCGGGCATTGATTAATCAGCCAAAGTTTTTAATTGCTGACGAACCGACAGGAGCATTGGATACTCATACTTCACAAGAAATTATGGAGCTCTTCCAAGAACTAAATCGTGATGAAGGGGCAACAATTTTCATGGTTACCCATGATCCAGAAGTTGTTCCCTATTGTACCCGTTTAGTTTCGATTCGTGATGGTGCGATTATCGAAGACAAGGCGGTGGTCAGCGAATGAAGTTATACGTAAACTGGCGTTCCTCTTTAGGATCCATTTTTAAAAACAAAAAACGCAGCTTCTTGACTATGTTCGGGATTATCATTGGAATCGCGGCGGTTATTGCGATCCTATCCATTGGTAAGGCATATGAAAAGCAAATGATCAGTGCTTTATCTGCCGGTGATTCTGATCGTTTGGAAGTGAATTTGCAATTTACACCAGATGATTATAACTTATACAATTCGAATATGGATTTAATTCCTAAAACAGATTTTACTGCTTTGGAAGAAATTCCCGGAGTGGAATCAATTGAGTATCCTCTACCGGATTACACCTCTGATATGTATTATTTTTCGCAAACTTTATCAGTTCGCGGAAAAACCAAAGATTATCGTCTAGGTATAAAAGATACGGAGGGTACCGAAGCGGTCGTTGGCCGTGGACTAACAGCCTACGACAATGAGACCATCGAAAAAATTGTAACCATTGATGAAGGATTAGCAGAAGAGCTTTACGGCGGAAGTGAACAGGCTATAGGTCGTGGGATTACGATGGACAAGGGGGCTGTAATGACTATTGTTGGAGTTTACCCACGAGTGGAAGGCGACACTATGTTTTCAAATGGCGCAGCCGCTATCGAAATTCCGTTAGAGACCTACAAACAGGTTTTTGGTAATTCTGAAGATACCAGCTCGATTACCTTGGTTTTATCATCAGGTGCGCAAATGAATAAAGTTGCGGACAAAGCCATTAAGACTTTGGAAGAAAAAGGAATGATGCGGGATTTAGGCAAGTATTCGGTTTCTAACATGGCTATGATGACGGATGAAATCAGCAATATGATGAGTACTATCACCGTCTTCATTAGTTCAGTTGCGGGTATTTCACTCTTCATTGCTGGAGTCGGAGTTATGAATATGATGTATATCTCGGTTTCAGAACGAACTAAGGAAATCGGGATTCGTCGGGCACTTGGGGCAACTCGTGGTGCTATTCGGACGCAGTTCTTGCTAGAAGGTATGACCTTAACCCTAGTCGGTGGGATTATCGGTTACATCGTTGGAATGATCTTAGCGTATGCTCTGGGCTCAACTATGGGACTGGAGGTAACGATCGATCTGTTTACCGTTATTCTAGCGGTTGGTGTTTCCAGTGGTATTGGGCTAGTATTCTCGGTGATGCCGGCTTCTGAGGCCGCTCGAAAAGACCTAATTGATATATTACGCTAAATCAAAAAGTTCAACTGTCAAAGTTAAATTGACAGTTGGACTTTTTTTGTGAATAATAGAATGATAATAAAAAATAATGAAGGATTGTGAGGGTTTGCTATGGAAAAAGCCAAACAGCATCAATTGTTAAAATTGATCGAAAAAGACTGTCGATTAACAACAAAAGAGTATGCCATTATGCTAGGAGAAGAAGAAAGCATTATAGCAGCGGAAATCAATCGATTAGAAGAGGCCAAAGTAATTGCCGGCTACCGTGCATTGGTTGACTGGGACAAAGTTGAAGATGATTGGATCGAAGCGTTGGTTGAGATCAGCACTTTGCCACAAGGCGAGGACGGCTATAAAAAAGTTGGCGATACCATCAGAAAATTTCCTGAAGTAGAATCCTTGTACTTTATTAGCGGTGGATTTGATTTTATTGTTTTGGTTCAAGGGCGCAATATCAAAGAAATCTCCAAGTTTATATCAAGTAATTTAGCACCGATCCCAGAAGTTACCGGGACTAGAACCCACTTCTTGTTGGATAAGTTCAAACAATGGGGAATTGATCTGGAGGACGATAGTATCGATCACCGGATTATGGTGTCACCATGAGAAATTTCTTAGCTAAACAAATGGAGGATATCCAGCCTTCAGGCATTCGGAAATTTTTCGATATTGTGTCTGAACAGCCGGATGCAATTTCTTTAGGGGTTGGAGAGCCCGATTTTGATACGCCTCGTCATATGACGGAAGAAGGGATTCGTTCGTTACGGGAAGGACGGACTTTTTATACAGCCAATGCAGGTTTAATGCCTTTACGGGAAAGAATTAGTGAGTATTTGGCTGAACGGGTAGGGGTAAAATACCGACCAGATTCGGAGATTATCGTGACAGTTGGCGGAAGTGAAGCAATTGATTTGGCGTTGCGGGTTTTTATTGATCCAGGCGACGAAGTAATAATTCCTCAACCTTGCTTTGTTTGTTATGAGCCAATCACCCAGATGGTTCATGGGAAGGCAGTAACGATTGATTTACAAGCTGAAAATGAATTTAAGCTAACTCCAGAACAGTTGGAGGCGGTCATTACAGAAAAGAGTAAAATTCTGATTTTGTCATACCCTAATAACCCAACTGGAGCAGTTATGGATCGTGAATCCTTGATTAAGATTGCCGATGTAGTGAAAAAGCATGATTTGTTAGTCCTTTCAGATGAAATCTATGCGGAATTATTGTATGACGAAGAATTCGTCAGCATTGCTTCATTGCCAGATATGCGAGAACGGACGATTGTAGTTAATGGATTTTCCAAAGGTTTTGCCATGACTGGATGGCGCTTAGGGTTCGTAGCTGGACCAGAAATGTTTATCCAGCAAATGCTAAAAGTGCACCAATACATCATTATGGCAGCTCCAACGGCTAGCCAATATGCGGCATTGGAAGGTTTGAAGGATTGGCATGATATTGTGGAAACAATGCGTATTTCTTATGAGGAACGTCGCAACTTTCTGCATTATGAGCTGACCAGAATCGGTTTGCCATGCTATCGGGCAAAGGGTGCTTTCTATTTATTCCCGCAGGTTGATCAATTTGGTATCAGCAGCGAAGAATTTGCTTTGCGTCTATTAGATGAAGAGAAGCTGGCGGTTGTTCCTGGATCGGCCTTTGGTGCGAGTGGCGAAGGATTTTTACGTCTGTCTTATGCTTATTCAATTGATGAGTTGAAAGAAGCGATTAAACGTCTGGAAAACTTTGTGACAAAATTGAAGACGAAATAATAGAAGCCTGATTTTTTCACAACTGAGTGAGAAGATCAGGTTTTTTCTGTAAATTTCTAAAACTTCCATATAGATTTGACGATTGTTGGATAATCTGTCAAAATTAGATGTTATAATGTGAACAATTGGAATTTTTACTTTAAGCAGCTCTTAAAAGCTGAATAGCTTTGCAATGAGTTTTCATTGTGTGAAAAAAGTAGAATCTTCGTTTAAAGATATTCTGACGAAAACTTCCGGAGTCGAATGATAAAAACCATTGATCTGTGATCCTAAGATTGCTTGGAGGGTGCTTTGTGATGGGATTGACAATTCTATTCTCTATAGCATTAGCGTTGTTATTTATTCATGAGATGGACGCTATTAGAAATAAAGAATGGTAAATGTTTATTGGATTAAGGATTTGTCTGATGAAACAGCCTATCGATTTTTTCTGATTTTGCATATTCTGTTGTATGTGATTGCTCTGTTTTTAGTAATAAACGGGTCAGGGAAGATGGGATTCTATTTAGTGGATATGTTTCTGATTTTGCATACAATTATCCATTTCGAAGACATCCGAAGAATAAGCTGACAAATCGGCTATCCAAAGCAACAATCAATTCAGCAGGATGCAGTGCACTTATTCATTTAATTATGTTTAACCTAAGGTAAGATTTAATTTTTTAAAATGACTAACTTTTGAGGGACAAGGAGGAAACAGCTTGACCAAGAAAATGATCGGTTGGCTATTTCTAGGGATACTGGTTATCGGCTCAGTTTCATTTGCGGGTTATCGGATTTATCAGGACAGAGTAGTAGAGACACAAAACGAACGAAAAGAAGCCTTCAATCAGAAATTGAAGAATCTTTACAGTGATCAGGAGTCCGGCTACTTTGCCAAAGAGTTGAATGAAGATCAGTTTGATCAATTGGCGAATGAAGTCAATGGTGCCGGTGAGGCGAAAACGGTCGAGGCTATCAATCAGGCAAAGGAAAACTTTTCGATTCAGCAGCAAATGAATCAATTATTTGAATCGAATGTATTAAATGGGATGGAGCTACTGGCTCATCCAGTACTGAAATCGCCAGATAGTGAGAACAAGATTCCTGATTTAGAGTCGAAGCTGCAGGAAAGTGATGCGAAAGATATCAGCTGGGGACAGGATATTCAAATGATCTTGTCGATTGCCAAAGAGCAAGCAGAAAAATACAAAGCAGCGGATGATTCGGTGACAACTTTAACTAGCAGTAAAAGCATATCTTTATCGGATTATTTAGGAACTGTGCAAGCAGTGGCTTTATTGCCAGAAGGGGATTATAAAAAAGATCTCTTAACTAAATTGGAACCGATACGTACCAAACTTAGCGACTCTAATGACCAGTTTGCTGCTAAAATGCAGCAGGATGAAAGCGCGATTGCTTCAGCAGCAGCCAGCTATCGCCAGCGTCAAGCTAAGGTTTTAGAAGATAAAAACAAGGAACTGCAAAAGATTCAAAAAGAAGTGGCCGAGAAGCAGAAAACCTATGACTCATATGCTCGGATTAGTCAATCACGAGCGGACAGTATCAGTCGTTCTAAAGCGGCAGAAGAATCTACAACCGAATCCAGCTCTTCAACCAGTGGATCAAGTTCCAGTTCGACCACTCAGCCAAGCTCAAGTGCAGCTAATTAAATTATCAGAGCAGCCGTTTCTCAAATAAGAGGAGCGGCTTTTTTTCGAGAGTATCATCGTTGATTCGGTTTTTCAGATTTTAATTGAGTGCCAACCAATAGCATCGGCGTTTAAATGCGGAGATTCGTTCAAGATGCCCCACTGATATTATTAAAATTACCTTCCTTGTGAAAAGGAATGTTAGGAGCAGTAAGAAGTTTAATAAGTAGTCAAAAAACGTTGTCTAGTTTAAAAACTGGACAACGCTTTTTGCTATAATAAAGTAAAAAAGGTTAGGGGGATAAAAGTATGCAAATTCGGTTAGCCACGTCAGAAGACGTTCAATTCTTGGATGAAAATGATCCGCATATTGAGAAGCAGGAATTGTTGAACAGTATTCACCTAAATCGTGTCTATATAATAGAAGAAAAACGTCAAAAAATTGGCTGGCTGCGCTACAATTATTTTTGGGACAGCATCCCATTTATGACAATGCTTTACTTTTTTGAAGAGTATCGTGGACAAGGCCATGGTCGTCAAGCTATTGAATTTTGGGAGTCGAAAATGCGTGAGTTTGATTATAAACGAGTCATGACCTCTACGGTATCGACGGAGTTTGCCCAGCATTTTTATCATAAGCTAGGCTATGTTCCGATTGGCGGGTTCACGCCTTTAGGAGAGCCTTACGAAATTATGTTAGAAAAAGTTTTTGGATAAATATGAGTCGTTCTTTCAGACGAGAGAACGGCTTTTTTAGTTAGCCTGCAATTGGTTTTCGCATAATTCACACAAACACTTTTCTATATTATCCAAATCCTTTTGCGAAACTCGCGCTCGAACGATCAACTGTTTTTGCTGGGGAGAACACTGATTCTCATAAAATGGAACCGTACCGATTAGTAAATCCGCTTCTTCAGGGAATTCTACAAAATTGAGAGCGTAACGATTGCTGTAATAAAAATTGAGTTTGATTTCCAAATACTGTTTAAATGAATCACTAGTTTCAGAATAAATGTAAATGGCAATTTCTGGTAATAGTTTATCCATCGGCATAATAGAGATACAGATGGATAAGCTGAACATGCGAAACATATCTAATTCCGGATTGGACAATTGCCTCGACCATTCTGACCAAAAATTCTCAAAACGTTTTAAGTAAAGTGGATACATTTCAGTTAAATCTTCTAAGCCAACAAAAGCTTGGAGGTTTGTTAGAAATGAACCACTTAATGGAAAAAAATGCATAGTCATAGTTAATTGATTCAGTTTCTTGTAAATGAATTCTTCTTCTTTTGTAGAGAGTAAACGAAAGTGTTTCTGAAATAATTGAACCCAGTTTTGCAATGAATCGGTAGTTACCAACTGTTCACTTTTCAATGGCAATTGGAAATTTTTCGACAGAGAACAGTAGACAGCAGTTAGTAAAAAATTCCAATCTTCAGTCGACCAATGGGCTAAAAAAGCAGGCTGTTCAGGAAAATCTAACGTATTCATTATATTCAAATCTGCTTGAGAAAACTGCAGTTTTTTTCCTTTTGAAAGGGCTAACTGAGTAATAAATACCCAATAGGCGAAACGCTCAACCAGAGGTAAATCATCTGACACATCTAAGTAGTCCGCAATATCTAAAGCCAATTGGTAATCTGTCGCTAAATTTTGTATTCTTGGCACAGTAAAAAACTGCCGATGCATACTACGTAAAAAAATATAGTGAAATGCTCGTATTTTTGTCTCAGGTCCTTTTAAGCTTAATTGCTTAGCACAAGTAATCCGTATACCAAAATCACAAATTTCGAGATTAATATCCTTAACCTTCCGTTTTAGACTGGATTCACTTAGTCCTTGATTCATACAAAACATGATCGTCGACGTTTTTCGTTTCATTAAAAGTGTTTGAAGAATTTCATAAGCCAAATCTGACATATAAAGGTGATCATAAAATAGTTGCAGATTATCCGATGAACGCATCAAATTAAGAGTCGTACCATGTTTCTCTTTTTGAATAACTATGGAGCAGGATTGATCTGGATACAGTTTTTCCATCAATTCTGCTAATTCTTTGCAAATTATCTGTAAAGTACCCACGCTGGAAGTTTGAACAATTTCTACTAATTCTTTATATGTAAGAGGCTGGCTTTGTTGATCTAATACATCAATAATTTTTCTTTTCAGTAACGTATTTTTATCCAAACCAAAAATATAAATCACCTCATTTTTTCTTGCTGAACTTTAATAATAATTATATTTTAAGAATATTTCAATTTAAATGCGTCGATTTAATATGTCTTGGTAAAAACTTAGAGAAATTGAAAGAAATGAAATCGCTGATTTTATCGCATAAAGAGTTGTATAAAATATAGAAAATGATGAAAAGGTCAATTTCAGAGTGTTAGCAGCTGTGAAATTGACCTTTTTTTGCACAAAAGTATGATTAGAATAATAAGTGCTTCATTAGTTTAAGATTATTATTTATGAGGTGATGTGCACAAAATCAAACTTTAACTACATAGTTATAACGAAACTCTCTTTTTTACGAAAAAAAGTTATAAAAAGAGATCCGTTATTTTGTTAGCCTATTAATGAAAGGGGGGAGAGCATGAGACGAAAAACGTGGCTGATTCTTTTGCTGGTTTGGCTGATGATACCAAATACAAGTGCGTTTGCAGCGATAAAGGGTACTAATACCTCTTCTTCAACAGATAAGACGATTTCTTCACTTAGTAAAGATCCTTTATCGACTATATCTACTAGTGAAGCAGCCGAAAGTTCTACTTCTACCACAGAACCAGAGAATTCGGAAATTGACAATGAGACTGTTGAATCCTCTACAGAGGAAGAGACTATAAGTGACAATGATGAAAGCAAGGAAGAAGCAACTGACCGAGCTGCCATACAAACCTTCGCAGCTGGTGAAGTGGCTGTCGGCGATTGGACAACCTTTGTGAATAGTATTAGAAATGAAACAGTAACTAAGATCATATTAACTGCTGATTTTACTAGTACGTCACTCAGCGATGGTCGTCTTTCTACTTATGTACGACGCAATAATCTTGAAATCGATGGTCAAGGACATCGAGTAGATTTCAGAGATTCTTCTATATGGCTAGGAACTCCAAGCAGCACTACAGGTTCTTTTCATATGCACGATATTGTATTGAACCAGCAATACGCTGGAGGTTATTCAGAGGATATTGTAGGAACAAGGTTAAATTATTCAGATGGTGGAAAATGGCGGTATCGGTTTGGAAATGTGACGACTGAGCCTGGCGTTCAAAGATTGGCACGAGCATCCTATGGTGAAGTGACTGTTTATGGAAATATGAATGTGAATACCCGAGCAGAAAATTTCTATTTAGGAAGTTTCATTATGGAGGACAACACGGTTTACACTGGAAACGTGAATTTCTATGATTTTTCTGTGTTCTGGTACAACGTAATAGCGAGCAGCACTTCAACTGGGGCTTCTAAAGAATATACAATCGGTAAAAATTGCCGAGTCAATATTACTCAAAGTCAAACCGGCGGAACCACTTATCCGGCAGTGTATCGATATTATCAACGTCTAACAGTTGGAGAAAATAGTGTGTTCAACGTGAACATGCCAGGGAATGCCGTGCGTTTTGATGAAGACGGCTCAGGAATGGTTATCAAACCAGGAGCTGTTGTGAACTTGACCAGCAAGCAGAACTCAGGATCAGTAGTCGCTTTTTCTAACAATAACACGTATTTAGAAGTGAATCCTGGAGCTTATTTTTATGTAATCGGTCGAAGTAGTCAACCTTTGATAAATATGTCATCCAATGGGATTGGCTCAGCATCTGTTCGTTGGCAAAACACTCGTATGATTTTAGATTCGCCTGCACAATACGATCTGCGTAATCTATACGATGGCAGACAAGCGGTTCAGGTGGCGATGGGCAACTATGGCGATAATTCCTTTAAGATAATCGACTCAGATGTTGATTTATGGAAGCTAAGCACACAGCCATTAGGTCCATCAGATGAAACTCATGCAAAAGTTGACAGTTTTGAAGTGAAGGGAAACGGGACTGCTCAGGTAGTCACTAGTACTGACACCGGACTTGCTGGATTTAAGCAAGGGAACTATCGTCGGATTTCAGGGATGAATCAGAATCCAACCATCGAATGGACACCAATTACAGATGCCGACAAAACATTACAGGCACGAGTAATCATCGGCATGGTTCCTGATAATAATGGTTCAAACAGTGCTGGGGAAATCAACTACATTCCGGTCTATGCTTCAAGTAAGCAGGCAACTGTTAACTTGACAGATTCGTATGGTAAATCTATTTCCAATTTGACTACCGACCAGAACGGCTATATTTCTTATCAAGCTGAAACCTTTCAAAAAGCAGGGAAAGAAGTATCCGGTATTGCTGAAAGAGGGCCTTGGATCACTGAATCGCCGATCGCTACAACGGTGATTGATGTTACACCACCGGAACCAGCGAAGATAAATGATGATACGAAGATTGAAAGCATCACGCCTGAAATTTCTGGTACAGGAGAACCTGACAGTATTGTTACTTTGACAGTCAATGGTCAAAAGACGAATAATCTTTCTAGCATAGTAAAAGCAGACGGCACTTGGACCCTGGATATTTCGAGTTTGAAATTGAAACAAAATGATGTTCTTCAAATCTTTTTGCAGGATCAAAGTGGTTCAGCTGACGGGATTGATAATCCCCCAAGCACAAACAATTCAATTGGGAATATTCAACCAGCAACTGATATGAAATATCGAGATGCCACATTCAAAGCCGCTTCGACTGTTACATTAGTTGGTTATCTATCCTTAAGAGCAGTACCAGAGCAATTCAATTTTGGATTAAATGGCATTTCGAATAAAACAGAAACCTATCATCCACAAGTCAGTGGTAAGTTGGAAATTTCTGATTCTCGGAGTGATGCTCATAAGCCTTGGCGAATAACCGTTAATCAATCGGAAGAAATCAAGTTGGGGTCAATTTCCTTAGTCGACTCGTTGTACTATACGTCTCAACTGGGTGAATTACCAATCAATGCCGGCAATCAAGTGATCGAAACAGGTGAATTTGCTGAAGATGGTATTCGAGACATTTCTGCAGATTGGCAATCAGATGGAGGATTCAAATTAGTCGTACCTCCCGAGAAGCAGCGTGTAGGCACATACTCCGGTAAATTATCTTGGAAATTAGAAGATGTTCCGGGAAATTAGGTGATGACAATGAAAAAAATAATTTTTACCTGTATTGCACTCTTCTTCTTGACTAGTATACCTGCTTACGGTGAAGTAAATTATGATTCCAATGGAAAAACGGGATTTTATGGCGTCTATGAGTACCCAGAGGATAAGGTACCCACAAAGGATGACTTACCTAAAACAGATACCAGTTCTAACGGTTCAGTTGGGGATGTTGAAAGTGGAATTCAAAGTGTTCTTCCATCGTACGAAGGAAAAGGTCATATTTTACCACGGACGGGTGATCGTTCTTCTCTCGTCACTACAATTGCAGGAATTGCCTTAATAGCATTCGTCGGGTTTAAACTAAAGCGAGGAGGGGATTTAACTGAAAAAAGCGGTCATTCTCCTCGTTGGTAGTCTATTTCTAGCAAACAGTCCGGCATTAGCAGAAGAATCCCAAACAACACTTGCCTACCAGGTAGATAGCAGCACAGTTGTTCGACCATTGGATCCTGTGGCACCTGACCCAACTAAGCCGATTATTCCAAAAGATCCTGTAGATCCTTCAGGTCCAGCGCCTGGAACTGGTGGAAGTCGCTCAATTGATTATGTATCAAGTTTTCAATTTGGTAAGCAAAGTATAACGACTACAGACCAAACCTATTATGCACAAGATTTGAATTATCAAACAGCAGACGGCACAGAAAAAGATGGACCGAATTTTGTTCAAGTATCTGATCTTAGCGGAACGGGCAGCGGATGGGTGTTAAGTGTGAAGCAGGATAAACAATTTCACACTACCAGCAACCAAGAACTAAAGAATGCCGAATTGACTTTTCTAAAAGGCCAGGTCGTTTCCAATGTTGATCAGACCTATGCACCACAAGCCGAGAAGGAAATTGTTTTCCAGTCTATCGGTGAGGAGAAAAATGTTGTTACAGCAAACGAAAATCAAGGAATCGGAACTTGGATTTATCGCTTTGGCCAAGCTCAAGGTGATCAGGCGATTCAACTAAAAGTACCAGGAAGTTCGGTTAAATATGCAAAAGAATACCGTACTTCTTTAACCTGGGCAATCAAAAATGTGCCTGGAAATGAATAGGAGGATAATTATGAAAAAGAAACAAATGATTACAACAGCTGCAGCGACCGTTTTAGCATTGACTGCTCTTGGTGGTGCAGCTACTACTTATGCAGCGGAAAGCAGTGAATATACATCTAACGGAGCAGTTAAGTTTATTCCCAATACCGATCCAACACCGCCAGTAAATCCGGTTGACCCAGATCCAGATAAGCCGGTGAAACCAGTCGATCCGACTGATCCAGATGGTCCAAACCCAGGAACAGATGGTCCATTGTCTATCGACTATGCATCATCATTAGATTTTGGTTTAAACAAAATTTCCAACAAGGACCAAACCTATTTTGCTCGCGCACAAGCATATGAAGGGGATACACCAGCATCTCCGAACTATGTTCAAATTTCTGATAATCGTGGGAATAATGGCGGTTGGGTATTAAAAGTGAAACAAAATGGTCAATTCAAAGCGGCAACTACCACCTTGAATGATACTTTAACTGGAGCAGTGATCACTTTAGACAAACCAACTGTTGCCAGCAATTCTACCGCAGTGGCACCAGTGGCTGAAAAACCAGTTACTTTAAATCCAAACGGTACAGAATCAGTTGTTCTATCAGCAGTAAAAAATACTGGAGCAGGTACTTGGGCAAATCGTTGGGGTACAGTTGAAGCTGTTACTGAAAAGGATGCCGAAGGGAACGATGTTCAAGCAAACGTAACTAAAGACGTATCCTTATTTGTACCAGGAAGTACACCTAAAGATGCGGTAAATTACAAAACAACTTTAACTTGGAATCTATCTGATATCCCAGAAAACGCATAGAGGAGCGAGATTATGAAAAAAATTCAATACTTAACAATTGCGGCGCTAGCTTTAGCCGGTTTAGCTTTACCAGCAACTACTTTAGCAGCAGATGGTGGGGAATACACTTCCAATGGAGCTGTGACTTTTGAAGCAAACACAGATCCGACTAAACCAGTCGATCCTACAAACCCGGTTGATCCTATTAAACCAGTCGATCCAACTGATCCTACTGGCCCTAAACCAGGAACAAATGGTCCGTTATCAATTGACTATGCTTCAAGCCTAGATTTTGGTACCCAAAAAATTACTTCTACCGATGAGGTTTATAAAGCAAAAGCTCAAAAATACCTAGATAAAGCAGATGCCGAAAAGACAGGTCCAAACTTCGTTCAGGTTACCGATAATCGTGGGTTAGAATCCGGATGGGTTTTACAGGTGAAACAAAATGGTCAATTTAAAACCACAGAAAACCAAGAACTAACAGGTGCTGCAGTTACCTTTAAAAATGGGAATGTAGCAACCAATTCTACTTCTGAAAAACCTAGTGGACAAGCAACAATTAAATTGTCTCCCGAAAATGCTTCGACAAATGTGATGTCTGCGGCAAACGGTCAAGGTGCGGGAACCTATTTATTAGCATGGGGAACAGACGCAGCAACTGGAGCTGAAAGTATTGAATTATCTGTACCAGGCTCTACGACTAAGTATGCTAAACAGTATAAGACTACTTTTACTTGGACTTTAGCAGACATACCTGTAGAATAGAAAATCCAATAATAGTTAAGAAGGGATGTGAGTATTGCATCCCTTCCTTTGAATGAAAGGAAGCAATAATGAAAACTTTAAAAAAAATCGCTTTGTCTATTTTTTTACTAGCTGGAATAGGAACAATGATGAGTATTACAGGTGAGGCAGCTGAATTTAATTTTGCCGTTACGCCACAAATTCCTGATAATCAAATCGACAAATCCAAAACGTATTTCGATTTACAGCTGTCACCAGATCAAAAACAAGAGTTAACGGTCAATTTGCGCAACGATACTGACCAAGAGGTTGTTGTCGAAGCTCAAATTAATAGTGCCACCACTAACAGCAACGGTGTAGTGGAATATAGTGCTAATGAGATTGCCCCTGATTCGTCCTTGAAATTTGATTTAAAGGATTATGTAGAAGCACCAAAGGAGATAACCTTAGCCCCTCATTCTGAAACAGAATACAAACTAAACATACATATGCCAAACGAAGCATTTGACGGGATTATAGCTGGTGGAATTACATTCCAAGAGAAAAACGCAAAAGAAACCACAGCATCGAGTGATGATTCTTCTGGCTTGGCGATTAAGAATGAGTATTCTTATGTAGTTGCCTTATTGATGCGTCAAGAGAAAGAAAATGGCACACCGGATTTGAAATTATTGAAGGCTGGAGCAGAGCAAGTCAATGCACGGACCTTGATTTACGGAAATCTTCAAAATCCAATGCCTGTTTATTTGAATCAGTTAACAACGCATATGACAGTTGCTAAGCAAGGAAAAAACGAGGTAATCTACGAAAATACGCAAACTGGTATGCAAATGGCCCCAAATTCAAACTTTAATTTAGGCCTGCCTTTAAATGGTGAACGATTGAGCCCTGGTAAATATGTATTAAAAATTGATGCTTATGGACAGAAGGATGAGGCAGGAGAATTCACGTACACAGCCAGCAGTGGCGAAAAAGAAAACTATCGCTATAACTGGCAGTTGGAAAAAGAATTTGAAATCAAAGCTGACCAAGCCAGAAAACTAAATGATAAAGATGTGACTGTTAAGAAGGATTTCACTTGGCTATACATCTTAATTGGTATACTATTACTGTTGTTAATCATCGCAATTATCTGGTACAAAAAGAGACATGATAAAAAGTAAGTATTTCCTGATTATTATTTATTGGGCAGCGCTATTTCTGCTTGGCTTTCCGATGATAAAGCAAAGTATATTGAGTTACAAATTAACTAAAGTTTCCGACGTTCAAACTAAGGTAGTTGACCAGCCGTTAAATCAAGCCGAAGCTGTTCAACCGCCAAGCTTTTCGGAAATACTGGCTTTCCAAGGAACCGATCAGCCAGTTAGTGCCAAGCTGCTGATTCCTTCTGCTGATTTCGCAGTCCCGATTTATCCAGTTATTACCCAGGAATCGTTATTGGCTGGAGGGGGCATGCTATTTCCCGAAAGGACTCCAGCCAATGATAACATGGTACTACTAGGACATCACTTAGGAAATCAGCAATTATTATTTGGGCAACTGCTTTCTTTAAAAGAAAGGGATGATATATACCTCTATTTTGCGGAGGAAGTCTATCATTACCAAGTAACAGCTACTAAGATAATCAAAGAAACCAATCTTAGTGTGTTAGATGAAACCCATGAACCGCAATTAACGTTGATAACTTGTGATAAGCCGACTCAAACTGATCAGCGATTTGTCGTTACAGCAAGCTTAAAAGAACGCTCACAGGCAACTAAAGAGACACTTAAGATTGAGAAAAAGCTTGAAAAAGCAACAGTTCATAGAAATGAGCGGAATGTGTGGAGGGGAGTGGGTCTCTTCTTTAGTTTAGTTGTCCTGGGAACCCTGATCATTTTGAGGTTATCACGAGAGGAGGAAAGCCATTGAAAAAACGAGTAATTATTCATTCAGTTTCATTATGGATGGGGGCTTGTATTTTTCTATATTCCAATTATGCTTTAGCAGCAACTAGTATCTATGATCCGATGAATCCTAATGAAACCATTACACCTATTCCTAATGATAGCTCACAGGAAGTGCAGGAATCAACAGCTGAAATTGTTTATGAATCAACTGATTCATCAGAAGCAACAGAGACTAGTGAGTCTTCAGACATAGAATCATCGACTAAGACGACCAGTGAGGCACAAAGCGGTGAATCAACAAATAATTCTGACGAAAACGTAGAAAATAATGCGCCAAAAGAAAAAAAACAGCAGAAAAAAGCGGAAAAAAAGCAGCAATCCAACAAAATCTGGAATTTTATTCGCCATCCGCAAACATCTCTTATGTTGGACGATGACTTTTTCAGTAACTCACCTCTGAGTATGCCTGAGCCAGTTTCTGGTGGTGAGGCGAATGAAGACAACGAGTTTAGTCAAGTTGCCCTAAGCGCCTACTTGTTGTCAGGAGTGGCACTTTATGGAGAATCAGTGCCAGCCGGCGAGAAAAAGCTGAGTGATTACTTTGCTTGAACAATTTTTGGCAAAAGAGGAATGGCGGAAGTATCAAATTATTGGGTTATTAGAACGTAGTCCATTTTTTTCTGTCAGTAAACAAGAAATGATGGATCATTTAGAGGTTTCCGGTTACGTGCTAAAAGGGGTTGTCGAAGCTCTAATTTATGATTTGAAAAGATATCAGTTGGATCAGGCGATTCTGATTATCGATGAGGATCCATTTATTCATTTAAAAATTAGTGGGGAAGCTAGCTCGGGGTCTTTACTAGAAAACTATGTAAAGGATTCACTGAACTTTCATTTGTTATGCAGTGCCTATCTTCAAAAATATAACTCGGTCAATGACTTTTCGGTTAAGGAACTAATCAGCTATCCAATAGCTTACAAAGAATACAAGCGTTTGAACCGTTTCCTAAAAGAAAACGGTCTTCAAATCACTCGCAAATTTCAGCTGGTCGGTGAGAATGAACAAAACCTGCGATTGTTTATAACAGAATTATTCAGCCGCATTTTTAAGGATGAGTTGTCCTTATACACTGATATAGATACTTATTTGGTCAATCAGCAAATTGCTGTTGTACCACTAGAATCCTTTACTAGGTATCAACGGAATGATTTAATTCATTACAATTATGTAACGGATATTCGTATACGACAAGAACATTATTTAGATGAAACTAGTCTGCCCTTGTTAAATGAGGAAATACAAGATCAGTTGTGCTTCCCCTATTTCTTTTTACGGTTGCCAGTTTCTTTTGCGACAGTAGAGAAACAAGCTCTTGTCAATTATTATTTAACTCGCTCGGCTAGTCTAATTGAACAAGTGAGTGTTTGGGATGAGAAGGCGAAAGACTATAGCCAGCAATTAATTACGGCTTTGATTCAGGATTTTCCAGCTGTGGCAACTGATCATGAGAAGATGGCTGACTTTAACCTGCGTTTGGATTTCTTGCATTTGCAGCTTAAAGAATTGAGTTTGGGGTATGAATCTTTACAATCAGCGATCGACATCAGCTATTTTCAGCAAAACTATCCAGAAATATTAGCGTTTTGCCGACAGTACTTGAAATCGGTGGAAAACTCAGATTTGTATGACAAAAAGAAATTTGTGTTCTTTAATTATCTATTGTTGATTGTGACAATTTTCCCCAAAGAGACGCTTTTGCATACAGTGAAGATTTATACTGATTTTTATTACGGAGAACTGTACAACCAATTTATTGAGGGAAACTTGATTTTCTTTCAATCTGCAGGGGCGGTTACTACGAATCGTATGGAAGAAGCCGATATTTTGCTGACAGACAATCGAGCGTTAGGAGAATCTAGTGCGTGTGATTACGTGGTTTGGCTATCTCCGCCACGACCATTGGATTGGGCAAATTTGGGACAAAAGATTGTCCAGCAGCGTTCAAAAAAATATTTATCTGCAGATGAAAAGAGGGATTAGCCATTTGGCTAATCCCTTTCTTGTGATTCGCTGGAACTACTGGAGCTGCCAGAAGGAGTTGAACTGCTGGAAGGTCGGGTAGTATCCCGAATATTCAATTCTTTTTTCAGATCTTCAATTTGCTTATCTAATTCTTTGCCTTGCTCTTCAGTTGTTGTAATATCACCTTCAACACGATCAACATCCGAGGTTAATGCAGCTTTTTCCTGAGCGTACTGAGCTTCTTTACTGCGATAAACGCTAGTGTACTGGCTGGATAATGTTCCACCAGCGGGTTCTACATTTTGGATCAAGGCCCAAACCTGTTGCGCATACTGGTCAAAGGTTTTCCAGTTGTCTTGCGTGTCAGTTACAATCAATTCAAATTTACTCAACGTTTGAATACGATCGGCTAATAGCTGTGTACTGAAGCTGGAGGCTTCAGATACCATAGGACTGTTCAGCTTTTCTGCAATCAGTTCATTGGCCTTTGTTTTAGCAAGTGCATCAATGTTTTGAGTAGTAGCCTGCAAAGCATTTTGACGAGTAGCTAGCACTTGTTTTGCCTGACTGGAACGGGTAACCAATTGTCCATTTTGGTTAGTAACTGAAGCAGGCATTTGGAAGTCGACATCTTCTTTACCGTTGTTCAACAAATCCATCGCTTCTTGGAAAATCTGCCGAGTCGCTTTACCAACTGAGGCGTTATCCTGAGGCTGCGGTGTATCATCACCGGCCCAAACAGCAACGGTGTAGTGCGGCGTTGCCCCAACTGTCCATAAATCTTTCGCTTCATCTGTTGTACCGGTTTTAATTGCCCAGTATTGATTATGAGCTAGATTCGTATCGGTAGCTGTACCATTTTCTTCCTGATGGACCGCCTTCATGGTATCGATCGTTAGATAAGCGGCATCTTCGCTGTATACTTTTCTTTGTGGTGCATCATTCAAGTTGAAGACTTCCTGGTCATTATCTTTGCGTTTAATACTTTGAATATTAGTAGGCATTCGATAATTCCCTTGATTCACCAGTGTTGAAATACCACTAGCCATTTCTTGGGTGGTCGCACCATAGGTCATACCACCGACTGCAATAATTGGATTGTCATCAGCGACATCCAGTCCGGTAAATTGCATTTGTGCTAATGGTTGATAGACTGGTTCCTGCAGCTCAGTTTGATTATCCATTGCTAACTTGTAGGCTACCACATTGGACGACATAGCCAAGGCATTACGCAAGGTTAGATTTCCTCGCGAGCCCATATAAATATTATTCGGATAATTATTGTTTGGGCGATCATCTGATACGGTACTAGTTTCTAAAAGTCCTCGTTCATAAGCTGGAGCAAAAGAAACCAACGGCTTAATCGCTGAACCGGGCTGACGATAAGAAAGGAAGGCCCGATTGTAGGTATTCCCTTCTTCACCGCGACCACCAATACTTGCTACTATACTACCAGTACTGTTATCAATCACCGTCATGGCCGCTTGTTTCACATAAATATTCTTTTCAGAATCCATATCCGGCCAGCTTTGCATCACTCCTGTTAGGATTTCCTGCAGCTGCTGATGAATAGTTGGATCAATTTTGGTTTGAATTTCATAACCACCAGATAAAATTCGTTGATACACTTTATTGTAGGCATCAAGGTATTCTTGGTTGTAGCGGTCTTCTTCTTCTTTGCTGTCAAATTGATATTGAAAGCGGAAATCTTGCTGCTCCATCAAAATTTTCGTTGCTGAATCGACTGCTAAGGCAACTTCATTATCACCTAGATCATTGTTCAAGGCATCAGAATGAATGCTGGCATTAAAATCATCTTTTATCGCCTTATTATAGTCATCATTAGTAATATATCCTTGGCTCAACATCTCACCGAGAATAGTCTTACCTCGTTTCATCGCATTGTCCTTATTGCTTACTGGATCATGCAACCCCGGATTGTTAGTAATCCCGACTAAAACGGCTTTTTCTAGTAAACTTGTGTCGTTAATGGACTTGTTAAAGTAGACACGAGAAGCAGCGTTAATCCCATAAGCACCGTGACCGAAATAAACATTATTCAAGTAGTACTCAAGAATCTGCTCCTTAGAAAACTTCTGCTCCAAAGATTGAGCCATAACCATTTCTTCCACTTTACGAGAAATCGATACTTCCGGTGTTAAATAAATATTTTTAACCAGCTGCTGAGTAATAGTAGAGGCTCCCCGGACACCGCGGCCTAATGCAGCATTCAAGGCGACCGTCAGTAATCCTTGAGTATCAACCCCGTGATGTTCATAGAAACGTTTATCCTCAATAGAAATTAAGGCTTCCGAAACTAACGGGTCCATGTCTTTGTAACTAAGGTAATCCCGTTCTTGGGTTTTCAGCTCTTTAATTACACCGCCATTTACATCTAAAATAGTAGTTGGTCGAAATTGCTTAAAGTCACTTTCTTGAATAGCTTTCGCTTGTTGCTGCCCAGCATCTACTGCAGCTGTAATTACTTGTCCATATTGCCTTAAGAAGAAAATACTTCCAGCAACAACGGCAATTACCATTAAAGTCAAAGCTGCAATCGACACCTTAGTTACTCTCGAAAGTCCGCCTGAAGGTCTATTGGACTTAAAATTTTTGTTTCGTTTAGTTGCCTCTTTTTTTGGTTTCTGACGCTTTTTTTCACCTGACAGAAGTGGCAACACCAACTTCTGTTTTTTTTCATTTTTGCGTCGATCTTTTCTTCGTTCTGCCATGTAGCTCCCTCAAGAAATCATTTTCTTCTAGTTTAATAGATAACAGCAGGAATGACCATGGAAATTGTCACTTTACTATCAAAAATTTAGAAAAATTAAGTAAAATTCCACAATAATCTGCTGAGGGGGCTTGACGAAAAGGGCAAATGTCGCCACAATGGGAAAGGAAAACAAAACGAGGTGAAAAATGAAGACCACAAAAAAATGGTTAATCTTTTGGGGCATTCTAGCCGGTTTATTTGTCGCAACCTTTGCTATTATATTAACGGGGAATTTTCCTCAGTTTACTATTCCCTTTAGTGTGTTCGCCAGTGACGAAAAGGAGCAGCAGCAGGCTGAACTGCCTAAGCTTCCAGCATTGGCCTTAAAGGATGTCAATGATCAAGAGCTGTTAAATGCACAAATGGATAAGATTAATGCCTTAAATGAAGGACTGCAGCAGCCAGACAGTTTAGCTAGTTCGCAGGATTTAGAACACATCTTTTTGACTGTTTTCGGAAATGTAGCTGATACAAAGGTAGTTTATGAGCTTTATCGTAAAGTATATCCTATGATTAGCTCAGAAGAAGCGGCATTTGTTCAAGTTGAATTAATTGGTTTTGGTCAGACTTTGCAGGACGAAGATATCGTGACTAACCAACGCCAGCAATGGACCTTTACCTCAGCCGATGGGACGCGAAAAGATTATCTAGCCGATATCACGTTTAATACTGAAGAATTATTGAGCATGTCAGTAAGTGATAGTACAGATACTACTGCTTTATTGATTACGTCAGATGATACTTACCTCGATCGTTCTGCGGATTTCGAGACTACTTGGTCAGATGTAATTGCTAGTGGATCAGATGAGCGATTGTATCAACAAATGCGTAAATCAGATTTGAGTCCGGATCAAACAGAATTCGCTGCGTTGGAAAAAGAAGTACCTATTAAAGATAAAACAGGCTTCTTTGACCTTTATGTAGCAACTAGGGGAGACTTGCGACAAGCCTACTTAAATAGTTTCCAACATTCTAATAGTCCAACTGATGGAATTACAGACTACTATTTCCAAGTACCAACTTCTCAAAAGGCTGCTGATACTTACAAAGTTGAATATGATCGTTTGCAGCAAAAAATCAATTCAGTCACTAAACAATAAGTACAAAAGCTGAGCAAGGTAAAAAACTTGTTCAGTTTTTTATTTAGGATAAACAAGCAGACGTTTAAAAGACTTTTCGAAATGTGTAAAACAGGATTATGGTAATCAATTGGTTAACTAATTGATTTCTTTACTGATCTATTTGTCAGCGAAGACACAAAAATAGACACTGCCAAACATAGACTTTTCTTGACTAACTCAGAGAGTTAAAGTAAATTATTTTTGTATCAGAGGCGAATAGGGATATTCGATACTTTAAAAGACTTACTAGCTAAGAAGGGAGCAATTTTTTGATTTCATTTTTAGTAATCCTCATGTTGCTTTATTTTATAAAAGAGCAATTCTCTTACGGATCCGTTAACAAGGTAACGTATTATTTTTTACCACTCTTTTCTTTATTGCAGGTAGCGTTTCACTTTCATTATTCGCGAAATAATTTAGTTGTTTTACTCTTCTGTTTTTTGACGGGTTCCCTAGTGGGGTATTATCAAGCAAAACATGCAAAGATAAGGCAACATTTAATCCCAGTGTATGTTTACTTTGAAGAAAATGGTCAAAAAAAGAATATCTATAAAAATCAGGTGGCAGTAAGAGGTGGTACACATTACTTGATCGGTTGGTGTATCATCTTTATTATTCAATTAGCTATCCAACTAATTTTGACAGCAACTAAAGTGCAATTGGGTTCTACTCTTTATGAAGAATTACTTGAAGACTTATTTTCTATTTATAGACTGCAAGACTTTGAGAAAGGGGCACAAAATTGGTTTACGTGGTCTCTATATGGATTTTCCAGTTTGTCGTATCTTTTATACTTGTGCAAAAGAAATGTAGCTGTTAAAGAAATCCTTTTTCATACAAATAAAGAGATAATAGAGTAGTTATGCTCTTTGTATTTAAAAGATTTTCCGTTTTCAAAAACCTTCGAGAGATAACATACAACTTTAGAATGTTTGGAGCTATTTAATGAAAATAATCCCTGCATTGATATTGAAGAGGAGGACGAGAAACCGTTCCTAGCTGCTGAAAACTGTGGAATTAACCTAAAATGTACACTTTCCCAGAGTATTATTTAGTAGCCAATGAACTTGATAGGTATTCTATCAGTGACCGAACGAAAGGATTGGTTTACCAAGGAAATCAGTTAACCGTCTATCCACAAAAAAACTAACTTTGCTGTACAGCAAAAAAATTGGTTGCCTACACCAAAAAGGTATTATCGACCACTTTTCCATATTTATTTACCAAAAGACACCTTTTTTGCTGAAAACTGTGTGTTGCCAAAAATCGAGACGATCAATTAAGATGTGTCCGAAAAATCAATAGAGATTGGCATGCTCAAGTCAAAACGACTGAAGCACTTTGGCATGCTCGACTTACTAGAAGAACGATAGGCTTCTTAGAAAAAAACAAGCGACACTCGATTTTCCTCGGCTGGGACGACAGCTGATTAATAATGCTTTCTCAGGTTCATCGAGTGGCACCAGATTTTGAGACCATAAGTATCGAAGACACATCACTTTTAAGTGAACATCTAACTCAGATAGATTTGGATTATGTAAACTTAACAGATTGTTTGTTTAATCAAGTTTATAACAGAGAAAGACTTTTAAAAGTTCTTTTTGCTTAGATGATTTTTTTGACGAATCAAAAATCCTTAAAAAATCCATACCAATCAAAAAAACTATGTGATACTATAAAAGGGAGAAAATGAAAAAAGAGGATTGACTATGAAAAAGGGATTAGCGGTTTGCTTATTGTCTATTTTATTACTACTCACTGGTTGTCGAGTAGAAGATGCGGCACCAGCACCAAAAAACACTACTTCTTCAGTAGAAGTAACCATACCTACCAGTGGAGAAAATGAACGTCAATATCTTGCGGAGCTCATGCAAGAATACAGTAATGCAGCTATTGAACGACATGATTACGAAACTTA
Source organism: Enterococcus sp. AZ163 (assembly GCF_050498925.1). Taxonomy (NCBI): domain Bacteria; kingdom Bacillati; phylum Bacillota; class Bacilli; order Lactobacillales; family Enterococcaceae; genus Enterococcus; species Enterococcus sp. AZ163. Next base: position 381,974 of record NZ_JBIPAO010000002.1, on the reverse strand, counting down.
TGATCAGCTGTTCAAAGAAGATCTAGAAGCTAGAGATACGAAACAATTTAAAAAGGGCACAAATCTACAGTTGATCGGTTCTCATGTAGATGATGTAGAGAGTAAAAAATGGCATGGCTATTTTATCCCAAGTGAATAAATTGATGCATGATTGAACGAGAGTTTGATCATGTTTTTTTGCGATTAAATAAGGATGTAAAAGCATTTTTACATCAATTCAAACGGTTTTTGATTTAAACTAAAGACAAAAGAAGAGAAAATGAGGATAAGCAGATGGAAGTTGGAGAAAAGCTAAGAGAAAGAAGGAATATTCTGCATATGACACAGGACGAGGTTGCCGAAGCATTGGGCGTGACCCGGCAAACGATTTCTAATTGGGAAAATGGTCGCAGCTATCCAGACATTGAAAGAATCATTCGTTTGTCAGATATCTACCAGCTGTCTTTGGACGAATTACTGAAGGGAGACAATAAAATGGTGCATCAATTACAAAAGAATACGCAACAAAACCGCTTTATCAAAACGTTCATTTTATTATTACTAGTAAACGTACTATTAATGGTCGGTTTGATGTTAGCAAGTCCGCTAAACAAAATTATTTGGATCTTGCTTTTTCTCTTGTTAATGGCAAATACCTTTAGCATCTTCTACTTAATTATCAAGAAAATCTAAGGAGGCTTTATCATGAACACTAGAGATATTTTGGTTCTGTTTTGCTGCGGCATGATTCTAATAGGGAGCATGTTCCTTTGCTACTATCTTTATTCGTTGGTTCTAATCGATGCGAAAGCACGTGGATTGGAAAGACCCAAATTTTGGGCACTGGTTAGCTTGGGCGGGCAATCGGGGGGGACTGCTGCTGTACTTGTTTAAGCCAAGAAACTATGACGTTCATTTGACACCACAGGAGCAAGCTGCTATGGATCAATTGAAACGAAAAATTTTGGCAATTTTTATGATGATGTTTCTCGCGGTTATCTTTTTCATCTTTGCCATGATGCCAAAAATGGTTTAAAGTAAGAAGCCATCCGCTCGATGTTTTTGGCTGATGGCTTCCTTTTTAGGCAAATAGCAAACTAATCGCGGCTAACACACCACCGACAATTCCGAAGCCGATAACCAAAGCGACTTTGATCCAGAAATCCTTGCGGGCATTTTTCTTCACATCTTTTTCACTTAACGTTTTGCCTTCATAAAATGCGACAATTTGTGAATAGGTTTTTAGCTGAAGATCTTTTTTTAGTTTCTCAACCTTGAAGGCTGCATACATCATAAACACTGTAAAAAGCACAGGGATTATCAATCCGAGTTTTCCTAAATATCGAATACTAGGACCGATTGATAGGATTGTTCCTAGCATGCCGAGAATCATTAAAACAGTCCATTTGTTCCATTGCTGTTTATCCAATTCTTTTCGCATCATTTCCACGTCTCCTTTGACTAATTCATCTAAAGTTACGTCAAAAAGAACACTCATTAGCAGTAAATTATGGATATCAGGATAGCTGCGTTCATTTTCCCAATTAGAGATGGTTTGTCGGGAGACATATAATTTCTCCGCCAGCACTTCTTGAGAAAACTGTTCGCGTTCCCGATATTTTTTGATTTGCTTACTAAGATTCATTTTTTTCGCTCCTTTGTATTCTTAGCTTAAAAGATCGAGAAAATTTCCGCGATCAAAGGTCTTTATAATTGTCCCATTTTAATTGTCAAAGGTTTTTGACAGTTTGATTTGACGGGGTTTCACTCTAGTTTAGCGTTCTATCAAACCAAACGTCAATCATCTCTTCCAAACAAGCAATAGAAAGGACCATTTAGGAAAAAAGGCATTTATCTTTTGGCTGTTGGGTAGAATAGTCAGGGAGGAGGGAACTATGATGAGTGACAAAAAAATTTACATTATATCCAAAGGAATCGGAGCTCTCTTCTTTTGTTTGTTTTTTTCTAATATGCTTGCTCCTGAGTTTGTGAGTCGGTACCGACCAGTAGTCATCCTCTTTTTCATTTTCTTAGTTGGAGGATTTATGTATTATCGATATCTGCAAAGAAACCTCAAAAAGGAATTGGCTTCGGAGGGAAAAAAATTTAAAATGCGGCAAGAAAAGCTGCAAAATGATCTTACCGAAACGATAAAGGAATTGGCCACTATACAATCAGAAATCCTTGATCATCGTCAAAAAGTCGATGACAGAGCAAAAAAAGACCATGATATACGATAAAATAGATTGTAATTTGATTAGATATAGAATAGAATCGGGTTAAAAAGGGAACGGAGATTCAATATGTGTTCATGTCTTTTAGTCGAGTGATGGAATTTTTTCTTTTAAATAGTCTCACCCTTTTAGTTTTTTATGAAACTAAGCAAATTAATTAACGGATTTTAAAAACATCACAACCATTCTCTATGACGAGCACTACTGTTTTTATTGGTGATGAGAGGGAAATATTGAAGGCGTTACAACTATACTAATAAGTTATTACTATATTATGTTCATTTTGGAGAGGAAACAATGGAAAAATTTTTGACGTACACTTTAGGAATGTCTATTTTAGAAAGAAAAAATTTACTTACTCATTTTGTCTATGAAAATAATTTAGATGAATATGATAAATGGATATCAAAAGCAAGTCTTCTGAGTGAAAAACATCATGATAAAATATTAAGGTTTTTAGGAATGAATAATTGCGAATTCAATAGCTGTATATCGAAGTTGGATTTTGATAGGTCTGTCTGCTTAAAAAAAGAACTTTTGGAAAGTACTTGGTTTAATTATCACACCAGTCTATTTAAAAAGGATATGCCTATTCAAAATTATGAGTTGAGAGATGTATTGAGGTTCCACATAAATGCATTTAAAGTTCATTGTTTAAATGTCATTGAACAATCCAATATAGAAAATCTAAAAATCGAAAAGGAGGTAATTAATAGTTTATGTGATTCTTTATGTGATGAGCTATTTGATATTTCCGAGAATACTATAGTGTATGATTTTCAATATATGACAAAAAAATATAAGCTAAATATTTCAAATGAAAAAGAACATATGATATTGTACCTCGAAAATTTTGCTTTCACTAATAATGATGTATTTTCTTTCTTTGCCTCATATCCAGCTTTGTCACGATCTCTCGCAAATAGACTTAAGTATGCATGTGATAATTTCACGGCTTTCTATAAGGCTGTTTCGAATTCTTTAGGGAAATTGATAAAAAAATTTGATTTACAGCTACCCATAAGTATTAATAGTATAAAAGTTTCTCAAGGTGATAGTCACGACATAGGGAAATCTGTGCTTAAGTTCAGATGCAATGAAACAAATTTATATTTCAAATTTAAAAGCCTTGAAATTTCGAACCGATTTAATCAATTTCTCTCATTCATCGAAGAAATACAAGATGAAATCACTTTTTATAAGATAAAAAGACTAGTAGGTGATTCGTTTACTATTGAGGAAGAGATTATTCATGAAAATAACAAATCAGAAGAAGATATTGTCTATTTTTATAAATCATATGGCACCATATTAGCAATCACTTTTTGGTTACGTTCTACAGACTTACACATGGACAATTTAATAGCATTTGGAAAGTATCCAGTGATTATAGACACAGAAACGATAATACAGCCTAATAAAATCGAAAAAAAAGACATAGATTCCAGAAAAGGTAGATTAGAAACTCACAGTATTCTTTCTACGAGTCTAATACCTTTTTCTAAGTCAAGTGAAGAAAAAGTTGTACTAAATGCTCTTACAGGTGGGCTCGGACAGAATTCCAAAAAATCAAACGAAGATTCTTCGTCCATTGAAAGTGAAAATATACCTTTGCTTAACTTTATGATGGTAAATCCAAGAGATTATTCACAATATATTGAAAAATATTTCTTTAAGATGAACGCATTGCTCATGAAGAATAAACATAATGTCATTTGCCAGATCGAAAAGATTTTTAAAGATGTTGAGATCCGTGTTTTATTTCGAAATACAGAAGAATATTATGAATATCTTTCTTTTATCCGCCATCCTAGTTGTTCGGTAGACTATATTGAAAAAGAAAGAGTATTGATGAATCTTTGGGGAAAAGATAGTATATTAGGAAAAGTTATTCCTTATGAGTTTGATGCTTTACAGATTCATGATATTCCTAGATTTTATACAACTACCACCTTGAAAAGCATTTATTATAATGGAAAAGAATTAAAGAATATCTTTTCTAAAAATGCTTTAGAAGCCACAATCGGACATATTAATCAACTGACTCAAAAACAAATTGATTATTCTTTTTTATTGCTTAAGGAAAGCCTTGGAACACTTTCTATTAGAGAGTGTGAAGTAAAAATTCCCAATAATAACGAAAAGTTATATTCACATAGTTTAAGAAAAGCGGTGAATATTGGTGATATTATTGTGGATCAAATTATGATAACAGAAGGAATGGAATATTGTGATTGGTATACCATTGTTCCTGTTAGTTTCAAAAAAGCTACAATTGTATATCCAACATACAATTTATATAACGGAATATTAGGTATATACGTTTTTCTGAAAATTCTTAATGAGTACTACCCAAAGAAAAAATATTCAGACATATCAAATATACTGGAGATAGAAATTCAAGAAAATATTAATGATGGAAATTTCCAGAGTGCATATTTTGGCGAGGGAGGAAAATTATTTAGTTATTTTATTTTATGGAAATTAACTGGAGAAAACTCCTATGAACTTTTAGTTGAGGAAGCATTGAGAACGTTACAGTTAGACTCTAAGAAATCTCAAGTGAATGAGTGGCTAGGTGGAAGTGCTAGTTTAATTGTTTTACTAATAAGAATTTACGAAATGAAGCCTTCGAAAGAATTGAAACAAAAAATTATTGATCTATCAACTGGCATTTCGTGTAAGGAAATGAAGGACGGCAGTTTCTCTCATGGCTATGGTGGTGTACTCTACTCACTGATAGAATCGAGTAAAATGCACGAAGATTCAACAATACAAGAAAAAATAGTATGGTATAAGGAAAAGTTTAATAATCACATTCTTACAGAGCCAAAGATTAGTAATTCTTGGTGTAGAGGAGAAGCGGGATTCAACATTGTTTTTGATAAGCTTGAAAAAAAAATACCCAAAACTGTTACAGTCAAAACTAATAGCAAGGAAAGCTGCATATGTCACGGTAGTTTTGGTGCTAATAATTACGTAGACAAAATATATAAACCGATTTATTTAAAATCAAATAGTCAATTTATTCCAATAGATTTTTTTACCGGATTATCTGGAATTGGTTATCAAATCTTAAGATTATCTCTGAAAGAAAAATCTAGTCTTGTCGATGTTTTGTCAATAAAATAATGTTATTAAGGGGATAGTCCCATTAATAAAAAGTATAACAATTTGAAGGAGGAAGAAAGACATGAGAGAAGTAGGATTTAAAGAGATTTACAACCAGATTTTTGACGAAATGGACAATTCGGTAGGGATTACTATTGAAGAAGCGATTGAAAACGAAAATTATGAAGGATTACTATTCAAAAAAGAGAGATTATTTATATGGGACTTACTGACCAGTAAAGCGTATCGTTGCAAATAATAATAAATTAGAGCTAATAAATAACTGATAAAAAGCGTAACGAATTTTTCGTTACGCTTTATTTAACGTGTTCTGATTGGAGTAGCAAGCTTTCTTCAAGCACCGTTGTACATAAATAAACTGCGCTGCTAATAGTAGGAACAGCAAACCGGCAATCATGATTGCTCCAGTTTCTTCGCTGATCCGATTGGAGGCAAGAATAGGAACCGCAATGACAAACTGAATTATCCCAGCCAGCCAGCTAAATTTTTTTGCACGAGTTTGAGCTAATTTCCAACGTTTCCAGCTGCTGACAGCTAACGTTGAACGGAATCCTAGCACTGAATGACACCGATAACGATTATTTGACTTGGCGATGTCAAAGCTAAATGGGAAAACAACTCACCAGAAAACGCTGGTTACAAACAGTAGAATCCAGTCCATCATACGCTTTTGCCTCTTTTCTTCCTTTGAAATTACAGCAAATATTAGCACATTCTAACCTACATTTAAAGGATATCATGATGAGAGTTTTATCATTCAAATCTTACATAACTAGGAACTGCTATTTTAGTAAAAAATTGATTAGCTTACTAGTTATTACGATGGCTTATTCTCCCAAAAATATATCGATTTTCGTAGTTTTTTCTGTTCAGACTCAGTTTTTTTATAATAAACAGATAGAAAGAAGTAGATTACGGCAACAGCAATCAAGCTCACAGTCAAGTTGGGAGCTAGGGCAGGAGCTTCTGTGATAAGCCCCAAAAAATGGCAAAGAATTTTTAAAATATCAAATCCTAACCCCACAAGGGCAAAAAAGATAAGTAGTTTTGCGGTTCCCACAATAGATTTATCGTGACCCCATTTCTCTTCCTTGGATCCAGTTGTTTCTACTTTATGGTTCCAATAAACTAAGGCGATTAGGATGGTCAAATTGACAATAGTAGAGATAAAAGCGTTCATTTTTGTTTCCTCCTTAAATATAGTTTCTGGTTAAAGTTTAGCCTCCTTAAGTCAAAAAAGGAGCAAGATTTCCTAAATGGTTCATTTTTTTACCTAATTGACAAAAAAAGTTCCCCTCGTTTAAATGATTTTTGAAGGTCATTGGTTCATTAGTAGAGAGTAGGGAAGGAGGAAAGGTTTTCGAACCAGAAAAAAAGAAGGATTTTGGCAGCGGGTTTGTTACTATATAGTGAGGAATTAAAGGAGAGGGGTGATACTTATCAAGGATTATTTGTTGGTTCTTAAAATTAAAAAGGGCGATCCAGAGGCGTGGGAGTTTTTGGTAGAGCGTTATTATCAGACAATTTATTCCTATTGCTTTAGAAGATGTTTCGGACAGATTAAACTGGCAGAGGATTTAACACAGGATATTTTCCTTAAGCTGATAAAAAACATCGATAGGTATCAGTTCACTGGGAAATTTTTCAATTATCTATTTACGATCGCAGTGAATACCTGCAATAACTATTATAGTAAGAAAAAATTCAACACGACAGAATTAGCAGACTACCTTCCAGATCAGTGGCAAAAAAGCTCCTTTCAGCTAGTTAGTGAGGAAGAAAAGACGGATGAAATCCAGCAAGCCTTAAACCAGCTGCCGGATATTCAAAGAGAAGCGATTATTTTGAAATTTTATTATGACTTAAAGGTAAAGGAAATTGTCAAGATGACAGAAGTCAGTGTTCCTACTGCTCAATCTAGGATTAACCAAGGGATTAAAAAGTTAAGCAAACTGCTAGATAAGGAGGCTTTTTACTTTGAATGAAGAAAAACTAAAGAGAATTGTGCTTCAGCAAAAAATTGCGACTAACGATGAAGCCAAACAACAAGTGATTACTGAAGGCAAACAACTGATGGAACAGCAGCATTATACTCGTCAGTCATTTTTCAGTTTGTTGGAAATTACTTTGCGCTTTATTCCAGCAACAATCTGGATCAGGCAAATTGCACTATTCATAGGAATTGTAAGCTTTTTAGTTGTTATCCAACATGAAGGGTATAGTGACTCTCATAATTTGAGTATTTTGATGGCTGGTTTAACGGTATTGGTATCGTTCTCCTTATTGCTATTTACAGATGAGTTGCTGAAAAGCTTCTCCTATGGTACATGGGAGCTGGAGCAGACCCTAAAATACAATCTGGATCAGCAGCTGTTAGCTAAATTTTTGCTTTTTGGTTTGTTTGAGTTGGTCTTTATTATTGGGATTTCTCTGATTGGACAAGACTTTTTGATGCTAGCTTTTTGGAAATGCGCGTTGTATTTGCTGGTACCGATGAACTGCTGCACTATCGTAGTATTGTCAGTTTTAACGACTTGGAATACCCAAAGCTTCCGAATCTTACTGTGGTTGGTTTCTGGTGCAAGTGTTGTAGTGATTTGGGGAGTTTTAAGTAAATTTGATTTGTATGAGGCGAATATATCTATCTGGATCATCAGCTTTTTAGCGACTAGTCTGATAGTAACCATGATTATTTTAAAAAGTACAAGAAGAATTGGAAGGGAAATGACATGAAGCTGGAATTAATGAATATTACTAAAAAATATGAAGGAACCGTCGTTCTGGACAATGTTTCCTTCAGTTTGACTCCTGGTGTGTATGGACTACTCGGCTCCAACGGCTCAGGAAAGACAACTTTATTCCGTATTATTTGTGGATTGATTAATGCCGATGAGGGAGAAGTCATGTACAATCGAAAAAATACGGATGCTAACAGCCAAGAATTTCGCACTATTTTAGGTTTTTTGCCGCAGGATTTTAGTTATTATCCCGAATTTACAGCTATGAAATTCATGCTGTATATTGCTGCTTTGAAGGGTCTTAATCCTACAGTTGCTAAACACAAAAGTAACGAATTGTTGGACAAGGTTGGGTTGGAAGAAGTAAAAAACAAACGAATTAAGAAGTTTTCCGGAGGGATGAAGCAACGCTTGGGAATCGCTCAAGCGTTGCTGAATGATCCTGAGGTTTTAATCTTAGATGAGCCTACCAGCGGTTTGGATCCCAAGGAACGAGTACGTTTTCGGAATTTAATTTCTTCGTTTTCCCAAGAAAAAATTGTGATTTTATCCACTCACATCGTTTCTGATGTGGAATACATCGCGGATGAATTGTTGGTTTTGAAAAAAGGGAAGTTAAAAAATCGCGGTACGGCGCAGCGCTTGATTCAAGAAATTGAACATTTTGTCTGGGAAGTTGAAGTAAGAGAAAGTGAAGTAATGGGTTACGAGATGACCTACACCATCAGCAATCAAAAAAACACGGATCGTGGTACCATACTACGAATTGTAAGTGAAACGTCTCCAAACAAGCAGGCAAGACAGGTTTTACCAACTTTAGAAGATCTGTATTTATATTATTTCAGAGAGGAGGTTTGATTCGATGCTACAATTAATTAAATATGAAATTCAAAAGGTATTGCTGAATAAGGCAATTTTGGGAGCATTCGTGGTATTTTTGATTGTCTTAGGCGGGATTTTTCAGATTTATTTAGTGAATTCACGGATGCATAGTAGGCTTGAAGGGGACATCTCACGCAGCGCAGCTGTTCAAAAAAATAGTGCTATCACCGCTAAGTACGAGGGGGATCTAACCAGTCAAAAAATCCACGATACGCTGGTTGATTACAGTGAAGAACGAGCAAAAAATCCAAATTCAGATTTTTTCGATATGTATTCTTACTACACGATTACTACTTTTACTAAAAATTCAGGGGACTTATTCACTCAGATTTACGATGCTGCACAAGAAGGAAAAGTTTTTCCGATCAAACAGTCCCGTATCAAAACTTTGGATCAAGTCGGATTCAATCAGCCAGAAAATGGCTATCTTCAAACGGGTAATTTTCCAAGCTGGTCCATTCTAATGGATGCCTTAGATCGAATATTTATACTAACGTCACTTTTGATTATCTTCCTGTGCTCGACAATTTTCTCTAATGAGGTATCAGGAGGGAATATAGGGCTGCTACTGTCAACTAAATACGGTCGTTCCAAATCAACAGTAAGTAAACTGGCTGCGGCAATGCTTTTAAGCTTAGGAATTTTTCTATTTGCTCAGCTCGTGACGATTATTCTTTTCCAAATTATTTTTGGGTTCAGCGGTTGGAATGTTAGTGTTCAAGCTAACTTAATGTGGCGATTGTATGATTTTCCTTGGTTTATTAATCTTCTGCAAGTGTTCTTTTTGACTAGAGGTGTTCAGATTGTCAGTGTTTCAGCTATTGTGGCAATGACCTGCTATGTTTCAAGTATGACCAAATCACCGTTTAGTTCCTTAGCTATTTCTTTAGGTGCATTTTTTGCACCGGAGCTTTTACTAAGAGTTTTTAAAGAAGGGGTCCCAGCGAAGATCTTACAATTATTTCCGATTAATAACTATGGATCATTAAAAATACTCCAATTGATTCAGCTGAAGGAAGGCTTTCTATTTGGCACAGTACTAATGAACTTGATTGGGGTGCTGATTATTTTCCTTCTAGCAAAAGGGGTATTTGACTGGTTGGTTTACTGGCGAATGAAACGTTATCGAATCTCCTAATTGATAAAAATTAAGCGAATTTCCATTAGGGAAATTCGCTTTTTGTATGGAGAGTTTGTTATAAATAACCAAGAAACTAAAGCTGTGGTGTACTATTGAAACTAACGAATACTTGAAAAAAGCCCTCTGAAACGAAAGCAAAGGGGGCAATATATTAAATAGAGATGTTCTACATAAAAATTAAGGAGATTCTTAATGACAAGGTTATGAACAGTTGGAAGACTTATCCACCGTTTCAAAAGTCATAGGTATGGTGAAGGCATGACTTGTTGCAGAGTTGAATTTGGCTATAAAGTTTGCACGGTGAATACTGGAATAATTTTAACAACTACATAATTCTTCAGAAAAAAAGTAGATGATTGCTCATCTACTCTTCGATTGCCAGCATCACGGCACCGGCTGCTCCTAGGACGCCTAGAACAGTTAAAGGAGCTTTTTTGAAGACAACGCCTGATGTAATCAAACCAATTCCTAATAATCCATTGGTAATTGCAGAAGAAGTTTTCATTTTTTTGCTAGGTCGTGGCAATTGAATGGTCAGTCCCAGTTGTTTAGCTGCTTTCTCGAAATAATTTGCTGTTTCATTGATCATTTCATATTCCTCCTGTATTCATCAATTTAGTCAAATAATTCATTTACTAAGGTATCCGCCATAAAATTAAATACATCGAAATAATTGTAGATGGCTGCAATCGTTTGTTTTGTGGTAATCGTCGAAAGTAATGAACTAAACACAGCATAAGATTTTGCACGCTCGATTTTAGGTTTCAAATTTGCTGCTTGCAGCGCTGATTCAAAAAATTCCAGACTGTCAAATTTCAATGCATGCATTTCTTCCTCTGACAATTTAGTGACAAATGCTCGGAAGTCAGGTGTGTTCACATCATATAGAAAAGGTTTGCGATCGAATTCGCGAAATAGCTCTTTCAAAGCTTCCGCAAAGCCACGTTTATTCGGCTGCTTCATGACCGTTTGCATAAATTGCTCCTTCAAACGATTTTGTATAGTCAGCGAAGTTTCGTAAAAAAGTTCCTCTTTGGTGGTAAATAGAGAATAAAAAGTGCCAATTGCAATCTTAGTTTTTGTACAAAGTTCTTTAATGCTTGTTTTTCTGTAACCTTGCGAAATCCAAAGTTTTTCACAAAGAACTTGCAGATCGTACTTGAGCCGCTCTTTGTCCTCATAAGACAATACCGGTTTTAAAGGCACTTGAATCCTCCTTTGTTGAAACATTCTTTATGAATATTCGTATAAAATATTCATAAATTAATTTTATCACATTTATCTTAACTGTCAATCTCCCATTGCCATTTTTAACTAGGTTTTTGTTGCCTAATATAACCATTAAATTAAACTCTCTAAAATGTTAGTTTCATTCTAAAAACTGAGCATTATTCTGAAAAGAACCGTACGAGCAGAAGCATATATGCTAAAATCAAACTAATTAATCCTAATGAAGAATTTACAAAAAAGATAGTAAGGAGGGGCTCATGGAACCTATTAAGCGAAAAGGTGCTCGTACGACGAAAGAAATACCAAAAAGTACACTTAAACGATTAAATCAAGGTGAACTAGAAAGTGCAAATGTGGTTGAATGGTTTGCCATAGATCGCCGACTGTTGTTAGAACAGGTCTTGGTCAAGCATGATCGGGAAAAGTATTTACAGCCTATTTTAGAAATGGTTGACTCTTTGGAGAAACAAACTAGTAACCTGATAAGTGAAACGATTGGCGCAGGATTGCTTCAACAAACCATACTTTATGACGACAAAGAATTTTTCAAAATTATTTCTCACTACTCATCTGATCTGGTTCGCAGCTGGGGAACGTTTATGATTGGGAAAAATACAGATTTAACTCTTAAGCAGATGCTGGAAAAGATTCGTCCCTTTGCTGCTGACGTTCATTTTAATGTCAGGGAAGAGGCTTGGACAGCGGTTAGACCTAGAATTATTGCCAACTTAGACGAAAGTATTCATAGTTTATCAGAATGGAGTCTGTCTGAGAATGACAGTCTGCGACGGTTTGCCAGCGAAGTTACTCGTCCTCGTGGTGTATGGTGTAAACACATTGAGGTTTTAAAAGAAAATCCGCAGCAGGGCTTAGTGATTCTTGAACCCCTCAAGTCAGATCCATCTAAATACGTACGAGACAGCGTGGCAAACTGGCTGAACGATGCCAGTAAAACTCAGCCAGAGTTTGTAAGGCAGGTATGTCAATGCTGGCAGGAGGAAAGTGAAACAAAGGAGACGCAGTACATCATAAAAAAAGCTTTAAGAACAATCAATAAATCTAAGAATTGAGGAAGGGATCTATTATTTCACCATAATAGGTCTTTTTTTATTATCTTGAAAAATACGACAAGTGGGCTGATGAATATGCTATTATTTTTATAAGAAAACAAAAATGGAGATAAAGACGTATGAAAAAAGTACTAATTATTGAAGACGATGCTGAAATTAATCACTTGCTGCAGGTAATATTGCATAAAAAAAATTGCCAGGCAACTGCTGCGTATTCTGGAACGGAAGGATTACTTCAATTGCAGCAACAGTCTTTTGATTTGATTTTATTGGACTTAATGCTGCCAGGGATGACAGGGGAAGATGTTTTACAAAAGATCAGAGCAACTAGTTCTGTTCCAATTATTGTCTTATCTGCCAAAAAAGCCATTGAGGATAAAGTTCAGCTGCTGAAAAACGGAGCGGATGATTACATAACCAAGCCTTTCAGTGAAGATGAGGTTGCTGTTAGGATCGACGTACAGCTGAGGCGGATGATTCACAGCAACGAGCAAGGAAAAAGCTGGCGAGAAATTCGAGTAGACTCCTCAAGACATGCCGCAACGATTTGCGAGAAGGAATTGCAGCTAACAAATGCTGAGTTTGACATCCTTTGTTTATTTCTCGATTATCCAGAGCGGGCTTTAGCGAAAAGAGAGATTTACGAAAAAATTTGGCGAGGCACTTACGTCGGGGATGACAATACAATTAGTGTTCATGTGTCTAACTTAAGAAAAAAGATCGCAAAAGAAACAACAGAGGAATATATTAAAACTATTTGGGGAATTGGGTTTGTGCTGGTATAGCTTCTTTATGATTTCTTTATGAGTTGCTTAAAGCTTATTCACGGGAAATAAACTAAAGTAAAGCTAACAAAGGAATGAAGGAGTTGAAGCCATGGCTGTTGTCATCACTGTAAATGGATTAACGAAGCACTATAAAACAGAAGCCGCCGTTGAATCACTGGATTTTACCCTTGCTAAAGGGGAAATTTGCGCCTTAATTGGTAAAAACGGTGCAGGAAAATCAACCTTCTTTAAAATGCTCTCCGGACAGCTCCAGCCGACGAGCGGCGAAATCCAACTTTTTGGCAGCTCTGAACCGGCAGAGTCTCGTAGTCGGATTGGTTTTCTAATTGAGGAGCCGCCCTTTTTTTCAGATTTCACAGCACAGCAGAATTTAGAGTATTTTCGGATTCAACGTGGGGTAGTTGAAAAGTCCAAGATTACTGAGGTTCTGGAACAGGTTGGACTTACCAATCAGGCAAGAAAAAAGGTTCGGGAATATTCAATGGGAATGAAGCAACGGCTGGGTTTAGCGCTATGCTTGCTGGCTAGTCCTGATTGTCTTGTTTTAGACGAACCGACAAATGGCTTGGATCCAGAAGGTATTAATCAAATCCGTCAACTGTTGCTGGAGCTGAACCAGCAAAAGCAAGTGACTATCCTAATCGCTAGTCACATTTTAAAGGAATTGCAGCTAATTGCCACTCGCTACGTTTTTATTCATGAAGGAAAACTCATTGAAACGATTAGTCAGGCAGAATTACAGGAAAAATGTCAAAAGCAGTTGAAGCTGAAGGTGAATCGAAGCGACCAAGCTGCCCAATTATTGGAGCGTAATTTTCCGAATATCCAGTATCGTTGTTTATCCAGTGGTTGGATTAGTATTCAAAATCACTTAGAAAACAGTGCAGAGATCAATCAACTCTTAGTAAGTAACGGTGTTTCCATCAGTGAATTAAGGATAGAGGATTTGAAGCTGGAAGACTATTTCTTACAACGAATTGGGGAAAGCTGACATGATTAATTATTTGGCCAGTGAGAAGTATCGTCTATTTCGTAGAACCGCATTTTATATATCCAGTGTAGGTTATTTACTGATTAGCTGTGGGATTACGGTTGTTTATAAGAATATGTCTGATAGTTTTTTTGAAACCACTTGGCTATTCTATTTTAGCAATTTGTTAATAACTGTCGTGATCAATTTCTTTATGGTAGTACTTTTCAATTCTTTATTAATGGGAAAAAATGATGGGGTATTAAAACAGACGCTTGCTTTTGGGATTTCTAAACAGACGATTTTTCTAGCTAAATTATTGATCACGCTAGGTGTTTTATTGGTTGTATTTGCAGCGGGTGTAATACTGACAGTGTTTTTAGGAGAAACTTTATTCACTGCTGATCCAGGAATTTTAAAGGATTACTTCATTTCTATCAGTAATTTTTTACCACTGTTTATTAGCATGTTTGTCTTTGGACATGTACTAACAATGCTTCAGATTAGTCAGATTTTTAGGATTCTAGTTTTATTTTTTAGTTATACTTTAGCAGGAGAGCTGCTGTATGGAATTCTTCGCTTGTTTGTCAAAAATGAGCAGTTATCTTACTATTTTCCTTCCAATCTATTGGCTGAGGTCGTTAATCAATTTTTTGAGGGAAGGGTCTCGCCAATGCCGGAAAACTGGATAGCGGGCGGTATCGTAGTCGTTTTATGTTTAATTATCGGGTTGAGCTTGTTTAACCGAAAAGATTTTTAGTGATAGAGAGGGTTGAAGATGTTGGTGAGTTGGATTCTATGTGGCATATTTTTGGTTCTTTTCGTCAGTAGCGTTCTGCTGATCCAGCTTTACCGCTGGGATGTTAGAAAAATGACTAAGCAGTTGGAAGAAATTATTGCCGAGCTCGGCACCAATGAACATCTTCGAACAAATTCTCGTAACCAGGAACTTAATCTTTTTGCGAAGCAGGTAAATAATTTAATCACACAGTTTAAGCAAGAACAACAGCATGAGCAGCAGCAGTCTAGGAAGCTGAAACAGGAAATCACTAATATTTCTCATGATTTACGAACCCCCTTGACCTCAATTAAGGGCTTTTCTGATCTGCTGCGGGATGAGAATCTCAGTGAAACTGAACGAAGCGCTTATCTAACGATCATCCAGCAGAAGATTGACGATCTAACTAATACAGTTGATCTATTTTATGAGCTTTCTTGTTTAGAATCATCGGATCAGCCAGTTCAACTAGAAGTCCTTTCATTAGAAGAAATTTTAATCCCCACTTTACTGACTTTTCATCAGGAGCTGGAGAGGCGTCAATTGGAAATTCAGATTGATGAAACGAATCTAATGGAGCTGATCAAAGGAGATAAAAAAACAATCGAACGAATTTTCATCAATCTCCTGCAGAATATTTTGCGGTATGCCGAATCTTATGTTCAGCTGTCTATTCAAAAGAATTCAGGATTTCTGATTCTCCAAGTAAAAAATGATACCGATCAACCCCACTTGATTGATATGGATAGAGTATTTGAACGAACCTATACTGCTGACACCAGCCGGAAAAACGGACAATCTGGTTTAGGCCTATATATTGTTCGGTTACTGGCCGAAAAGCAAGGTGGCAAAGCACAGGCATTTCTCGAAAACAATTCCTTTGTACTTGAAATTTATTTTCCGAGAAAGTAGGGTGCGTATGTACAAACAATTGGTCTTGAATGACATCAAAAAAAACAGACTAATTACCGCAACGATTACCATGTTCATTTGTTTAGCAGTTTTATTAACTTCTTTAGCGGCAGGACTCGCTGTCAACTTAGCAAGTGCCATTGACCATAGTATGGAACAAGCCAAAACACCTCATTTAATGCAGATGCATTCAGGAGAAGTTAACCAAGCAAGACTGCAACAGTTTGCTAAAGCGCAAGCCAATGTTCAGGCGGTTCAAACGAGTCCTTTTCTAAATCTTGAAGGATCAGAAATTACGATCGGTGAGCATACTTTGAAGGATAGTATCCAAGATAATGGAGTAACTATCCAAAGTAAAGATTTTGATTATTTGTTGGATATAGAAGGCCAGATTATTCAACCAAAAAAGGGAGAAGTTTATGTTCCATTATACTATCTAAAAGAAGGACAGGCGAAGCTAGGGGATCAATTATCCATTCATGGAATATCTTTCAAGGTTGCTGGATTTTTGCGTGATTCACAAATGAATGCAGCACTGATCTCTTCAAAACGGTTTTTACTTCATCCTGCCGACTACCAGCAGCTGGAAAAGTTCGGCAGATTAGAAACATTAATTCTTTTTCGATTAAAGGATCCTTCAAAGATATCTGATTTAGAAAATGCGTATGCAGCAGCAGGTTTAGAATCCAATGGACCGCCTTCGGTCAGCTACCAAAATTTCAAATTGGCTAATGCTATTACTGATGGAATGATGATAGGTGTGCTAGTTATTATCAGCCTCCTGGTTATATTAGTTACCTTTCTGTGTATTCGCTTTACATTATTAGCAAAAATAGAGGAAGATTATCAAGAAATTGGTGTCTTAAAAGCCATAGGAATCCGCGTTTCCATGATTCGTAAAATTTACTTGGCAAAATATGGTGTGCTTTCTTTATTCGCTGGAATTCTAGGATTTGTCAGTGCTCTAGTGCTTCAGCAACCTTTGATGGAAAACATTCGGTTATATTTTGGAGAAAGCAATAATGGCATGCTAAGTGTAATGTTCAGTTTATTTGGGGCAATCCTAATTGTCAGCATTATCTTACTTTATACTAACGGATTAATGAGACGATTTCGTAAAATATCAGCGGCACAGGCGATTCGGTTTGGTGCTCCTAAAGAGAAGACCGGAAGAAGCAGCCATTTCACCTTAAGTAAAAATCATCTTTTTTCCACCAATGTCTTTTTAGGAATCAAAGATGTTTTGGTGAGGAAAAAATTGTATCTGACGATGCTGATAGTCGTGATTATTTCTGCTTTTCTAATGATATTACCTAGAAATCTTCATACGACTATCTCATCAAAAAGCTTTATGACTTATATGGGGATTGGCCGATGCGATTCACTGATTTATCTTCAGCAGACAGATAATATTCCTGAGAAGACAAATCAAATAGCTAGTGATTTAGCGAAGGATCAAACCGTTGAAAACTATGCGGTGTTAACTAGTTATATATTTGATGTCGCCATGCCTGATCAAACAACCCAACGTTTAAAAGTTGAACTCGGAGACCATATACAGTTTCCAGTTGCTTATGGAAAAGGAGCATTCCCTCAGTCAAATTCACAAATAGCTTTATCAAACATGGTAGCAGATGATTTAGAGAAAAAGGTAGGAGACACACTGGAAGGCAGTGTTGGCTAAAGCCTTTTTTAGCACTAGAAACGTTGATTTATCAATGTTTCTAGTGCTTCTTTTTTTCGTAAAAGCAAACTAACTACAAAACTAACTACAACAGCGATTAAAATAAATATTTCTCTTTTTCAATGAATTGTGCGAATTGATCTGCACTGCGTTCTTCACGTTCAGGATAGAAGTAGTTATAGACCTGACGAGTCATTTTAGAATCTTTATGACCAACTCGGTACATAATATCCTCTAAGTTCATATCAGCCATTGCGCAAAGAGAGACATGTGTTTTTCTAAATTCATGAAGTGTAATTCGTTTTAAGTTGTACTTAGTCGCTATGACATCATACCAGTCATTTGGCTGACCGGGGCGACAAAAAAGATTATCTTTATTAGGGAAGACTAGCTGATGCTTATTCGTTGCTCTAATTCCCAAAACCTTAAACTCAAACTGCTGTCTAGTTCGCCATTCCTGTAACATAGCCATCGTTTCTAAATCAATTGAAATAGTCCTTTTACCGGCATTTGTTTTGGCGCTTTGACTGGCTACTTTAGTTTTTTTAGATTTTGGATCGTACTCAACTTCTGCCAATGTTTTACTGATTGTTAATTTGTTGTTATCAAAATTAATATCGTTCCATTCTAAGGCAAGTATTTCAGATTTTCTTGCACCAGTGTAGGCTAAAATACGAAAATAGGTTTCGATTTTCATATTGCCATGTTTTTTACAAGACTCCAAGAAAATAGCTAATTCTTTTGGTGTATAAACAGTCATTGTTTCTGTAGCGACTAAATGTTCATCAATTTCTTGACGTTTGATTGGTTCAGTTTTACGCATGGGATTTTCAAGAATCAATTCCTGTTGAACACCATATTGTAAAATTTGAGCAACAGCCCTGCGGAAATAATAAGCTTGCTTATAACCATCTCTTATCCAGCGACGATTGACTTGAGTACAAAATCGGACTGAAATGTCTTTAAGCATTTTATTTCCGAAGTATTCAAGTGCATGATCTTCAATCGCTCTTCTTGTTATCATGATAGTAGATGGTTTTACTTTTAAACGATATTGTTCAATAAATTCTTCATAAAGCTCTTTAAACGTAATATTACCATTCATCTTTAACTTATTTTTATCAAAATCAAGTTGTAACTGTCGATAAGTTTGCTGGGCTTCTTTTTTTGTTTGGAAACCACTTCTAGTAGTGCGTACTTCTTCACCAAATTCCGTTTTTCCAAGGTAACATTGGAATTTCCAAAGCTTTTGATTATACTTAGTGTATTGTTTAAAAGATACTGACATATAAAATCTTCCTTCCTAATTCATTATTTGGATTAGGATATTTTGTTGTTTGTAAGATTTTAATATTCGTTTTTATTCCCTATTTATGTTCAGCGCTTTTTAATTGATTTAAAACGTTCTTTAAGTCTTCTAGGTCATATAAATGTTGTCTCCCGATAATAACCGCTTCTAAACCGTTTAGATGAAGCATTTTTAACGTGTCGAAACCAATATGCAGCTCTTTCATTAAGGTTTGTTGGTTCACATATCTACCAAGAATCAAAGGTACTTTATCAGGAGTATTCATAGGCAATTTCCTTTCTGAGACTAATAGAATATTCAAAATTAATCAATAAAATTTTATTCAACCTTTCTTTCAGATATAGTATATGTTTCAAGGGATGCGAGCTAGAAGCAAATACTGTATATTGATTATAAGACTTCCAGCTCCCATTTCCTAGAAAAATATTGATGAGTTAAAATCTTACTTCTTACAAATATCGTTTTGATTTTATAAATTGGATAAATAGAAATATGTGTTTAAGCTTCAATATCTTAAATAGTTATCTGTAAATTTGTCTCTTTTCTTCTATCAAATTATCTTTTGTCAAAAGATATCATAGGAGTTTCACCTCTCCCCAGTTTATGGCGAGCTTTACAGAAGTATCATTATATTCTTTGCATGTCGTGGCAGTAGGTGACAAGTCTACTTTGCTTGAAAAAAATCGCTCGCAATAAAATACACGGTCATGGCGCTTTTCAAGCGTTGCTCAATACAAAGAAAACGTATTTGATAGAAGATTATTCAATTATCAAAGAACAATGTTTCTATAAGTAAATTGGAAAAAGAAGAAATAAAAGCAACATAATTCTGATTTTTTTCAAAAAAGATAGAAAAGAGACAGGCAAAGTAGCCTGTCTCTCTAATTTAACCAAGGTATTTTTCTGGATCAAAATTGCGGACTATTTTTATAAAAGTTTCAGTTAAGTTTTGAAAGCAATCTTCATCCAAATAGCCTTGTCTGGATGCTTCTTTAATTAGCAAGGGCTTGAAATCTTTAAGTAACAATTCCATAGCTTGTTCATCCCCTTTTTTGGCTTGTTCAATTAGTGGTAAGAAATTTTTCATTATATCCCCCCTTCCTTAATGTTAGGTGAAAGAAGGAAGGGGGAGCACGATTGTTACACCATTGATTATCTTTTTAAAAATACCTCAAGTTTTTTTAATAATCTTTTTCTGAATATAGAGACTCCTTGACGGCTGATATCAAAAATTCGGGCAATTTCACTATCTGTTTTACATTGAATATATTTTTCATAAAGTAGTTTTTTTTCTTTGAAGTTTAGTTGTTCAATAGCCCTAGATAGCGCTTCGTTCTCAGCGAAATTTTCTAGATTCATAATTTCAGATTCTGAGATAAAATCAAGAGATAAATAAGATTCGGATATACTGCTTCTCATAATATCTTCTAATGAATCAGTTGGAAAGTAGGTATGAGAATATTTTTGTTTCTTTTTTAGGCAAGCACTGGCAGAATTTTTAATAGATTGCTGTACATAACTAACAAATAAATAGTTAACTTCAACTTCTGATTTCATGATTGAATCATCCTTTACTAATTATTTAATTTATACTGCCAGTAACCTCGAGTCACTTTCTCGACGTTTATAGAAGAATCTGAATTCATTCTTGGTAAAATATTGTTCGTCAAATTTGAGTAGTTGATAGATAGTTGAAAATCATTAATCAATTTTTCATATATTTGTTTATTACTTAGTGGCACACCATGACTTTTAAGAAGATGAGAAATTTGTAATGCTATTTTTGAGTAAGGAAGGTAGGATTTTCCTTCTTTTTTTGCTAATAAGTACTTAGCGTTCTCAATATCTTCTTTTTTAATATGATTTTGTCTCATTGTCGAATATTCATTATTTTCGTGAACATTCGTGTTAGTTTGACTAAGCTCATTTAATCGCTCTTTTAAGTCAAAATATTGTTCAGTTAGTTGTCGTCTTTCAGTCATAATTGCTTGCATAAGATGGTAAATGACTTTTTTTTCTTCTGAAATATTCATGTTTTCTCCTTTCAAATTAGGTATTCAACAATAAATTGAAATACCTAATGGAAAAAGCAACAAATATTATATATTGACAACACATAGATTCTCATCTATATTATACATAGATGTCCGTCTATATGAAAGGGTGAGGCGTATTGAAATGAAAAGACTTAGTTGATATCAAAAAAGTATAAAAATAAACAGTAGTCTTAAGGGAGACAATCTCCTTATTTTTTTGAGCATCACATAGATGTGCATCTATGTGGTTGAGGAAGGGATAAAATGAAATCATTAGTTTTATTTGAGTCAGAGATGTGTTGTGGTATCAAGATGACAGGAGCAGAAGTAAATAAAAATCTATTATATTTGAGCCCAACATTACAGAAAATTCAACGAGAAACAAATTACGAAGTGGAGCGTCATAGCTTAACAATTGAACCAAATGTATTTTTGGAAAATGAGGAAGTCAAATCATTAATAGATAAAAATGGCATTAGTGTCTTACCGATAACCATTGTGGATGGAGAGGTAAAAAAGTTTGGTGCCTATCCCTCATTAAAAGAATTTGAAAATTTTACAGGTGTAAATGAATAAAAATTTAGGAGGAAATATCATGGAAATGTATCAACCAGAGGCAATTCATTTAACGAAATATCTATTTTTCACAGGTAAAGGAGGCGTTGGGAAAACTTCTACAGCTAGTGCTACAGCAACTTATCTAGCTGACAAAGGGAAACAAGTCATGTTGGTTAGTACCGACCCAGCAAGCAATTTGCAGGATGTCTTTGAATTAGAACTCTCAAATAAAGGGACTAAAATTCCTAATGTAGAAGGTTTAGTTGTCGCTAACTTTGACCCTGTGGAGGCGGCTAATGACTATAAAGAAAGTATTGTAGGACCTTATCGTGGTAAATTGCCAGATTCAGTTTTGGAAAATATGGAAGAACAATTGTCAGGCTCTTGTACTGTAGAGATAGCCTCATTTAATGAATTTGCCAATTTTTTAACGGATAAAGAAGCCTCTACAAAATTTGATCATATTATTTTTGATACTGCCCCAACAGGTCATACTCTGAGAATGCTTCAATTACCTTCTGCTTGGAATAATTATTTAGATGAGAATGAGACCGCAACTGCTCCTTTAGGACAATTATCAGGTGCTGTAGACAAAAAAGAAATGTATGATCTAGCTGTTAAAACCTTAATTGACGGTCAGAAAACGACGTTGATGTTGGTAACGAGACCGCAAAAAACGTCTTTATTAGAAGCAGATAGAGCGTCAAAAGAATTGGAAGAAATGGGGATTAAAAATCAAGCATTAATTATTAATGGGGTACTGGAAGAAGCAACAGATAAAGTCTCTGAGGAATTTTATGCTATTCAACAGGAAGCATTAAAACAGATGCCAGCAAGTTTAGCTAAGTATCCAGAATATTTTGTACCATTACGTCCATATAATTTAACTGGAATTGAAAATATTAGAAAATTATTGAATGAACATCAAGAAGAACTATTGACGGGATCAATTAAACCAAAAGAATTTCCCCACTTACAAGCCATTGTGGATAATTTATATAAAACGGATAAAAAAGTTATTTTTACAATGGGTAAAGGTGGCGTAGGGAAGACGACGATAGCCGCAGCAATTGCAATGGCATTAGCGGATAAAGGGAAAAAAGTTCATTTAGCAACGACTGATCCAGCAGCACATCTTCAATTTGTTATTTCAGAAACTGACAAAATTAGCGTGAGTCATATTGATGAAGAAAAAGAACTAGCAGATTATCAGTCTGAGATATTAACAAAAGCTCGTGAAACAATGTCAGAAGAAGATGTGGCATATGTTGAAGAAGACTTACGTTCCCCTTGCACACAAGAGATTGCTGTTTTTAGAAAGTTTGCGGAAATAGTTGAAGGAGCAGATAGTGATGTTGTTGTGATTGATACCGCACCAACAGGTCATACACTATTGCTATTAGATTCAACACAAAGCTACCACAAAGAGATTGAACGTTCTTCTGGAGATATACCCGAGTCTGTTCAAAAGCTACTGCCTAAGTTACAAAATGGGGATGAAACAGAAGTAGTAATGGTCACATTACCCGAAGCAACACCTGTTTATGAATCAATTCGATTAAAAGATGACTTGGAGAGAGCGGGAATCGCTCGTACTTGGTGGGTAGTGAACAATAGCATGCTTTCTAGCGGAACAACGAACCCAATGCTTTTAGCAAGAGCACAAAATGAAGAAGTTTGGATTGATAAGGTAGCAGAGCTGTCTAACAATCATTACGCAGTGATTGAATGGAAAGCTGAGGATATTTCAGGAGATGCTTTAAGAGATATTTTATAATTTACGAGATAACTCATATTTTACTCATTGACAAAACATAGATAAAGTTCTATATTAAATATAGATGAACATCTATATGGAGGTGAGAATATGGATTATTTAGGATTATCAAAAATTATGAAGGCAATTGCAGAGCCTAATAGACTTCAAATATTAGATATGATTTCAACTGGTGAAAAGTGTGCATGTGATATTTTGGATAATTTTGATTTTACTCAGCCGACACTATCACATCATATGAAGGTTTTAATTGAGGCGGGAGTAGTAACCGCACGTAAGGAAGGCAAATGGCAATATTATTCTCTGGTAACAGAGAACATTGAAGAATTTCAAGAATTAATACATCAGATATTGAATATAAAACAAAAAGAAGGAGTTATGTAAAATGAGTAAAGTATCGTTGTATGAACCAGCAATGTGTTGTGACACAGGAGTTTGTGGTCCCGGAGTAGATACAGAATTGCTTCGAGTTTCCTCTATTATTCAAACATTGGAAAAAGCCGATGGTGTAGAAGTAGAGCGTTTTAATTTAACAGGTAATCCTGCGGCATTCATAGAAAATGAAAAAATTGGGGAGTTGTTACAGTCTAAAGGAGCCGACATACTACCAGTTGTTTTATTAGATGGTGAAATTGTGAAAATGGCTGGTTATCCGTCAAATGAGGAGTTTAGTGTCTATACTGGTGTTAATTTCTCAGAGGATAAGAAAGAAGAACAATCAAATAGTTGCTGCTCTCCATCATCTGGATGTTGCTAAACGAAGAAACTAAAGCTTATGAGAAGAAATTCTCATAGGCTTTTTTATTAAGTGAGACAGAATCTATTGACAATAGATAGATGAACATCTATATTATATATAGAAGAACTTCTATGTATGGAGGGATGAAAGATGGATTATGAATTAACAGCAAAAGTTTTTAAAGCATTAGGAGACCCAAAAAGAGTTCAAATTGTGGATATGCTCTCTTGTGGTGAGCGTTGTGCATGTGATTTATTAGAGCATTTTGAATTTACGCAACCAACGCTTTCCCATCACATGAAAGTGTTAATGAATGCAGGGATTGTTCAAGCCAGAAAATCAGGGACATGGCACAACTATTCATTGAATGCGGAGAATATGAAAGTATTATCTGGTGTTATTCAAACAATAATTCAAAACACAGATGACTGTATTTGTCATACGATTGATAATGCTGCATGTTCTTGTGAGGGTAAAGGGAGAGTAACAGCTACAAAGAAAGTAACAACTGCTTAGAATGATGATGTTAAATTTAAAGGAGGAAACCAAACATGAAATTGTACCAACCAGATCAGCTACCATTAACAAAGTATCTATTTTTTACAGGAAAGGGAGGTGTTGGTAAAACAACGACTGCTTGTGGCACTGCTACTTATTTAGCAGATAGTGGGAAAAAAGTTATGTTAGTCAGTACCGATCCAGCAAGTAATTTACAAGATGTTTTTCAAACAGAATTAACAAATAAAGGGAAAGAAATTCCAGAAGTTCCGGGATTAACTGTAGCAAATTTTGATCCAGTAACAGCAGCTGATGACTATAAAGAAAGTGTTGTAGGACCATTTAGAGGGAAACTACCTGATTCTGCTTTAGCGAATATGGAGGAACAATTATCTGGTTCTTGTACAGTAGAGATTGCTGCCTTCAATGAATTTTCTGGTTTTTTAACTGATCCAGAAGCAGAGAAAAAGTATGACTATATTATTTTTGATACCGCACCAACAGGTCACACGTTAAGGATGTTACAGTTACCGTCTGCATGGAGTAATTTTATGGATGAAAATACAACAGGAGCTTCATGCTTAGGTCAATTATCTGGTTTAGGTGATAAAAAGGAAATTTATGAGCATGCTGTAGCCACATTAGCTGATGGAGCAAAAACAACTTTAATGCTTGTAACTAGACCACAAAAGGCACCACTTTTAGAAGCAGATCGAGCTTCTAAAGAATTACAAGAGATAGGCATTGAAAATCAAGTTTTATTAGTGAATGGCGTCTTAGAGGAAGCAACAGATAAAGTATCTCAATTGATTTATGATGGACAACAAGAAGCGTTGGCACAAATGCCAGATAGTTTGAAAGCTTTTCCTGAGTACAGTATTCCTTTACGTTCTTACAATGTGACTGGTGTTGAAAATCTACGCCAATTGTTGAAATCCAATCAAGGTGAATTTTTAACTGAAATAGTCACACCAAGAGCATTTCCTAGATTGAAAGACATCGTGAATGAGTTGCATCAATCTGGTAAAAAAGTGATTTTTACAATGGGTAAAGGTGGCGTTGGGAAAACGACTATTGCTGCGGCAATTGCCACTGGTTTAGCAGATAAAGGCAAGAAAGTTCATTTGGCTACAACCGATCCAGCTGCTCATTTACAATTTGTGATTTCTGAATCCGATCAAATCAAGGTGAGTCATATCGATGAGGACAAGGAATTAGCAGATTATACAGAAGAAGTATTAAGCAAGGCTCGTGAAACGATGTCACCAGATGATGTTGCTTATGTAGAAGAAGATTTACGTTCGCCTTGTACACAAGAAATCGCTGTATTCAGAGCTTTTGCAGAGATTGTGGATGATGCCGATTGTGATGTGGTAGTTATTGATACCGCACCAACAGGACATACATTACTATTACTTGATTCTACCCAAAGCTACCATAAAGAAGTAGAGCGGACATCTGGTGAAGTACCAGAATCAGTGAAACGTCTCTTACCTCGTTTGCAAGATGGAAAAGAAACCGAAGTGGTCATGGTCACTTTACCTGAAACAACACCTGTTTATGAATCTATGCGACTACAGGAAGACTTGGATCGAGCAGGCATTGCTCATACATGGTGGGTCGTGAATAACAGTATGTTAACAAGTGGTACAACAAATCCAATGTTATTAGCCCGAGCACAAAATGAAAATACATGGATTGATAAAGTAGCAGAATTATCTAATAATCATTATGGGGTTGTAGAATGGCATGCAGAAGAAATCTCTGGAGAAGCACTACACAATATATTGAATTAGAAGCATTTTATTTTTTTTATTGATAGATAGAAATTTTTCTATCTATCATGCACTTATTTGAATTTTATGATGGAGGAAGATGATGATGGAAAAAGAAGAACAAAAAGGATTGGGAATATTTGAAAAATATTTAACGCTTTGGGTGGCTTTGTGTATGGTTACGGGTGTTTTAATTGGGAAATATTTGCCAGCTGTTCCAGCAACTTTAGGGAAATTCGAGTATTATCAAGTATCTATTCCAACAGCAATCTTAATTTGGTTGATGATCTATCCGATGATGTTGAAAATAGATTTTACTAGTATTGTCAATGCAGCTAAAAAACCTAAAGGTCTGATTGTAACCTGTACAGTGAATTGGTTAATTAAGCCATTTACGATGTATGCCATTTCAGCATTTTTCTTTTTCGTTGTATTTAAAGGGATTATCCCAAATGATTTAGCCAAAGAATATGTTGCAGGAGCAGTATTGTTAGGTGCGGCACCCTGTACTGCAATGGTCTTTGTTTGGAGTTACTTAACCAAAGGAGATCCAGCTTATACATTAGTTCAAGTTGCGATTAATGATTTAATTATTTTAGTGTTGTATGCGCCAATCGTTGCTATTTTATTAGGTGTTGGAAATGTAGCTGTTCCAATTAATACATTGATTTTGTCGACTGTTTTATTCGTAGTGATTCCACTTCTTTTAGGTGTTGTCACTCGAACATTCATCATAAAAAATAAAGGACTTCATTATTTTGAAACAGTATTTCTAAAAAAATTTGATAAGGTTACGATTATTGGGCTTCTCTTAACGCTAGTGATTATTTTTTCTTTTCAAGGTGAAAGAATCTTGAATAATCCACTGCACATTCTTTTGATTGCAATTCCGCTAACCATTCAAACACTATTTATTTTTGCTATTGCGTATACATGGGCTCGCTTTTTGGAAGTTGCCTCATTCGATTGCTGCTCCGGCAGGCATGGTTGGAGCTAGTAATTTCTTTGAATTATCTGTAGCAGTAGCCATCTCACTATTTGGTTTACAGTCAGGGGCAACATTAGCAACAGTAGTGGGCGTATTGGTTGAAGTACCAGTCATGTTGCTATTAGTTAAAGTTGCGAATAGTACAGTTGGATGGTTTCAAAAAAATGAGTTACCTCAATCGTTAAGAAGCTAGTTTAAGAAGACTAAATTTATTACTTGGAGATGTTGATTGTGGCAGGTGTAACAAAAAAATTATCATTATTGGATCGTTATTTAACCCTCTGGATTTTTCTTGCAATGGGCTTTGGTATTGGATTAGGTTATTTTGTACCAGAGGTTGTGACAGGAATAAATAAACTGGAAGTTGGAACAACTTCTATACCTATTGCGATAGGCTTGATATTAATGATGTATCCACCGTTAGCTAAGGTGAAATATGAAGAGATGTGGCGTGTCTTTAAAGATTGGAAGGTTTTATTATTATCACTTTTCCAAAACTGGATTGTCGGTCCCATTTTAATGTTTATTTTAGCTGTTGTCTTTTTACATGATTATCCTGAATATATGGTGGGGTTAATTATGATTGGTCTGGCTCGTTGTATTGCAATGGTAATTGTGTGGAGTAACTTAGCTCAAGCGGACAATGAGTATACGGCAGGATTAGTGGCGTTCAATTCCATTTTTCAAATTATCTTTTATTCAGTGTTTGCCTATATTTTTGTGACAGTTATTCCGGGATGGTTAGGCTTAGAAACGCATGCTGTTTCAATTGGAATGGGTGAGATTGCAACAAGTGTTTTCATTTATTTAGGTATTCCTTTCATTGCAGGCTTTTTATCTCGTTGGATTCTAATAAAGAAAAAAGGAAAGAAATGGTATGAAGAAAAATTCATTCCTAAAATTAGTCCAATTACATTGGTTGCCTTATTATTTACAATTGTTGTGATGTTCTCCGTTAAAGGAGAAAAAGTCATTGAACTTCCAATGGATGTAGTAAGGATTGCCATTCCATTACTCATTTATTTTGTCCTTATGTTCTTTGTTTCATTCTTTATTTCTAAACGTATGGGAACCAGTTATCCAATTGCAGCTTCATTATCGTTTACCGCAGCGAGCAATAATTTTGAATTAGCAATTGCGGTAGCAGTTGGCGTATTTGGTATTAATTCAGGGGAAGCCTTTGCAGCAGTAATTGGTCCACTAGTGGAAGTTCCGGTTTTGATTGGTTTAGTAAATGTAGCATTGAAATTTAAGCAAAAATATTTTAAGCAAACTTAAAAAAGGAATGAGGCATCTTTATGAAAATTGTGATTATTGGTTCAGTAGCAGCTGGGACAAGTGTGGCTGCAAAGGCTAGACGAAATACAGAGGAAGCAGAGATTGTTGTCTACGACCAAGACAAGGATATTTCCTATTCAATTTGCGGGATTCCTTATTATATAGGAGATGAAGTTGAAGAGTTAGATAAGTTGACCCCTAGAAATGCTGCATGGTTTAAAAAGCGTTATAATGTAGATATTTTTACAGAGCATCGAGTGACAGCTATTCATCCTGAAACTCAAACGCTTGAGGTTGAGAATCTTCAAACAAAGGAGAAGAAAACCGAATCCTATGATGAATTGGTTTTAGCAACAGGATCCAAACCGATTGTGCCAGAGATTTTTAAAGCACAGCAAGCTAATAGAAATCTTTTTCATGTTCGTACTATTCAAGATGCTGCTGCCATTCACTCATTTATTGAAAAAGAAAAGCCACAACAAGCTACTATTATTGGTGCAGGCTTTATTGGATTAGAAATGGCAGAGCAATTGGTTCATAAAGGAATAGAGGTAACTATTATTCAACGTGGCAATCAAGTCATGAAACAAATGGATGCTGATATGGCTTATCGTGTCCAAAAGGAGCTTGAAAAGAATCATGTTAAGCTCCAACTGAATACAACAATCACAAAAGTAATAGAGAAGGATGGCTATATTACTGAATTAGCAACCAATCAAGAGCAAACAATCAAATCGGATTTAGTCATTCTTGCAGCTGGTGTTACTCCGAATACTTCACTTATTCAATCGACAACTATTCAATTGGGAAAATCTGGTGCGATTAAAGTGAATAAGAAAATGCAGACAACGGTACCACATATTTATGCGGTAGGAGATGTTGCTGAGAGCTATTCTGTCATTACAGATAAACCAATATATCGTCCACTTGGATCAACTGCTAATAAGATGGGTAGAATTGCTGGTGATATCATCACAGGAGGAACACTGGAACATCGTGGTATTTTAGGAACTGGTATTGTTCGAGTTTTTGATTTAGCGGTTGCATATACTGGTTTAACAGAAAAAGAAGCTAAATTAGAAGGATTAGAGACAGCTATTCTTTATAATATTAAGCCAGATCATGCGGACTACTTAGGTGGAAAAGAGCTGACAATCAAAGCTTTAGCAGATAAAAGTAGCGGGAGAATTCTTGGAGCTCAGATTATTGGAGAGCAAGGTGTAGATAAACGAATTGACGTAATTGCCACTGCAATTTCATTTGGTGCAGTAGCAGAAGATTTGTTCCATTTAGACCTTGCTTATGCACCACCATTTGCGACAACGAAAGACCCCGTTCTTTATACTGGAATGGCGTTAGATAATGCAATAAGCAATGGAACACCTTTAATGACCCCAACTGAATTGATTGAGCGACAAGCAAGTGGAGAACAACTGCAAATTATTGATACTCGTTCCAAAAAACAATATGAAATTTCTTGTGTTAAAGGGGCTATCCATATTCCATTAGCAGAAATACGTGATAGAGTGGCGGAGCTAGATAAAAATGTAACAACAATCACGTATTGTAATAAGGGCGTAACTGGAAATGCTGCTCAAAATATCCTGTTAAACGAAGGATTTAAAGAAGTCTATAATTTATCTGGAGGAAATAAAAATTACCAGATAATTGCCCAAATGCTCGCCTCTAACTGATTTAATGATGAAGGGATTAAATAGATGACAGAAGAAAAAAGAGCGCTGGCAAGACTTGCTGGTATCTTGGGAGCTTTCCTCGCTGCCAAACTATTAAACTATCAAATAAATGTTAGTATATTTGTAAATTTTGTTATAATTGTTGTGGTTCTATATGTTTTAGCTAAAAAAAGAGAATCTAAAGCTAAAGAAGACAGAAAATAGTTTGTCGCAAATGCAGTTGCACCTTGACTGCATTTGTTTTTTGACAAAAGAAATATGAGTAAGGAGGTAATGAGTAAATGAGCTATGCACTAGATTTAAAAGGCTTAAAAAAAGTATATGCGACCGGTGTTGAGGCGCTGCGTGGTATTGATTTAACTGTAGAAGAAGGAGATTTTTATGCACTGCTAGGTCCAAACGGTGCTGGAAAATCAACAACAATTGGAATTATTACCTCACTTGTTAATAAGACTGCTGGTCAAGTAAAGGTTTTTGATTATGATATTGATAATGATTTAGAGCGAGCAAAGCAACAGATTGGTCTTGTGCCGCAGGAATTTAATTTTAATCCGTTTGAAACGGTTCAACAAATTGTAGTAAATCAAGCAGGATATTATGGTGTCTCAAGAAAAGAGGCACTGAAACGTAGTGAAAAGTATTTGAAGCAGTCCAATTTATGGGAGAAAAGAAACGTTCGTGCCCGTATGTTATCTGGAGGGATGAAACGAAGACTTATGATAGCTCGAGCATTAATGCACGAGCCACGTCTGCTAATTCTTGATGAACCAACTGCTGGAGTGGACATTGAGCTTAGAAGAGAAATGTGGGCATTTTTAAAAGAGTTAAATGAAAGTGGCACAACAATCATTCTTACAACTCATTATTTAGAAGAAGCAGAGATGCTTTGTCGTAACATTGGAATTATTCAATCAGGTGAGCTAATTGAGAATACAAGTATGAAAGCACTTCTATCAAAACTACAATATGAGACTTTCATTTTTGATTTAGATAGCTACGACAAAAAGCCTGTGATAAAAGGTTATAAGCACTTTTTTGAAGATGATCTAACACTTGCTATAGAAGTTGAACGAAATCAGGGAGTTAATAATATTTTTGAGCAGCTCAATCAGCAAAATATCAAGGTTCTTTCTATGCGCAATAAATCAAATAGATTGGAAGAGTTGTTCTTAAAAATTACCGAAGACAAACATCAAAAGGAGGAGAAAAATGTTTAGTATCTACTTTACAGCACTTAAAAGCTTAGCAGTTAAGGAAACCAACCGTTACCTACGGATATGGGTACAAACTTTAGTGCCTCCTGTTATTACGACCTCATTATATTTTGTTATTTTTGGAAAAATGATTGGTGGTCGTATTGGTGATATGGGCGGCTTCTCCTATATGGAATTTATTGTACCAGGTTTAATTATGATGTCTGCAATCACAAGTTCTTACGCAAATGTTTCTTCATCTTTCTTTTCTCAAAAATTCCAAAAGAATATTGAAGAGCTATTAGTTGCACCTGTACCCACACATGTTATTATTTGGGGATTTGTTATTGGTGGACTGGGTAGGAGTATCTTAGTTGGGACATTGGTTACAGTCATTTCTCTATTTTTTGTTCCACTTCATGTTTATTCATGGTTTATTGTGGTGATTACATTATTGATGACTGCAATTTTATTTTCATTAGCAGGCTTAATTAATGGTGTTTTTGCACAATCTTATGATGATGTTTCAATTGTACCAACATTTGTTTTACAGCCATTAACTTATTTAGGTGGTGTATTTTACGCCATTTCAATGCTACCACCTTTTTGGCAAGGAGTTTCAAAAGTCAATCCTATCGTTTATATGATTTCTGGGTTCAGATACGGTTTTCTTGGGACAATTGATGTGCCACTCGTCATTTCTATAACGATTCTAATTCTTTTTATTATCATCCTTTATTCTGTTTGTTGGTATCTTGTTGATAAAGGGAAAGGGCTGAGAAGCTAGTAAAGAAGGAATATCAAAGGTTGAGAGAGTAAAAATTAGATTATTAAACAGTAAAAAGATAGAAACTTATTTGTATTTCAATAATAAGCTTCTATCTTTTTTAATTTTAATGTCATCAAACGAATTAATTGAACAACAAATGATTGGAACAGGATTCAAATATTGAAACTTTTTCTAAGAAATTGCATATAGCGAAAATGACAAAGCTTGCTGTCTGTATAAGTTAGTATCGGAACAAGGGAGCGTTCATAGACAATTGTATGGAATCAACATTGACATAATAAATTTGAAAGGCTACAATACAGTTGAGTGATTGCTCAATTGAAAGGGTGAGAAATATGAATAAACAAGAATTGATCTGTGATTGCGATGTTATACATAAAGAAGTTGTAGAGAAAGTGAAAGAAGTGATGCCTGAAAAACAAGCAATAACTAATTTAACTAGTTTATATAAGGCATTTGCAGATAAAACTAGATTGGAAATACTGTATGCATTACACGAGAGTGAAATGTGTGTTTGTGATTTGGCTGTGTTGCTGAATATGACGAAATCGGCAATTTCTCATCAATTAAAAACTTTAAGGCTCGCTAATCTGGTAAAAAACAGACGTGAGGGTAAGATTGTGTATTATTCACTTACTGACAAACATGTGTATGAAATTTTCGAACAAAGTTTCAAGCATGTAGCAGAATGAATCTGGAGGTCCCGATATGAAGAAAGAGTATATTTTAGAGGGGTTAACTTGTGCAAACTGCGCAGGGAAAATTGAGAATGACGTTAAGAAAATAAGCGGTATAGAAAATGTGACACTTAACTTAATGAATACGACGTTAGCATTTGATAAGAAAGATGACAACGGTCTTGATGAAGAAATCGAAAAAATCGTGCATACGTACGAACCAGAAGTTGGTGTTTTTCCTAAACAGGAATATAAAAAAGAACCAACAAAAAATTTGAGTCTTAAAGATAATAAGATTTTTCTTCGACTAGTAGTTGGTGCAATTATACTTATATTTGCAGTTATAGCCAACATGCAAGACGGTATAAATGATTGGTTGAAGTTAGCGTTATTCTTAATCAGTTATGCAATTCTTGGTGGAGATGTATTGTTAAAAGCAATTCGTAATATTTTTAAGGGCCAAGTATTTGATGAAAACTTCTTAATGAGTATTGCAACGATTGGAGCCTTTATCATTGGAGAAACCGCAGAAGCAGTTGCTGTTATGCTTTTTTATCAAATTGGTGAATTGTTTCAAGATATTGCCGTTAAGCGTTCTAAAAAATCAATTACAGATTTAATGGATATTCGACCAGATTATGCTAACTTGAAAGTTGGAAACGACATCAAGAAAGTAAAACCTGAAACAATAAAGATTGGTGATATCATTATTGTTAAGGCTGGCGAAAAAGTATCTCTTGATGGAATTGTCGTTGCTGGCGAATCCCTGTTAGATACAAAAGCATTAACAGGTGAATCGGTCCCACGAAAAACAAAAACTGGAGATAACGTATTGTCTGGTTGTATCAATCAGAGTGGTGTCTTAACGATTGAAGTTACAAAAACATTTGGTGAATCAACGGTGGCAAAGATTATTGATCTTGTTGAAAATGCTAGTAGTAAAAAAGCCCCCACTGAAAACTTTATCACAAAATTTTCAAGATACTATACTCCAGTAGTGGTAATTGTTGCAACCCTATTAGCAGTCATTCCTCCCCTATTCTTTGGTGGTGAGTGGTCTGATTGGGTAAATAGAGGGCTAATCTTTCTTGTAATCTCTTGTCCATGTGCATTGGTTGTTTCAATCCCGCTAGGTTTCTTTGGTGGAATTGGTGGTGCTTCTAAACATGGTATTCTAGTAAAAGGCAGTAATTTTCTTGAAGCCTTAAACAATGTTGATACAATTGTATTTGATAAAACAGGAACACTAACAGAGGGAGTATTTGAAGTCACTTCTATTAATACAAGCAATGGTTTTACAGAAGAGCAATTAATAGAGTATGGAGCAAAAGCAGAAACACTGTCTAATCACCCAATTGCTATGTCAATTAAGAAAGCTTATGGTAAAGAGATTGAACACAGTGAACTTGATTCTTATCAAGAAATTGCAGGACATGGAATTAGTGTATTGATTAAAGAAAAACCTGTTCTTGCAGGAAATGAAAAATTAATGAAACAGCATAATATTGAGTATATGTCGAACAGCGAAACAGGAACGGTTGTTTATATTGCTATTGATAATGTATTTGCTGGTTCAATTGTGATTTCAGATAAAATTAAAAAAGATAGTTTTGAAGCCATTCAATCACTTAAGAGTAAAGGTGTTCAAAAGACAGTCATGCTAACAGGTGATAATAAAGTGATTGCTCAAAATATTGCTAAAGAATTGTCATTAGATGAAGTTTATTCAGAATTACTTCCAACAGACAAAGTGGATATTTTAGAAAGACTTGAAAATGAGGAAGTTGACAAAGGAAAACTAGCCTTTGTCGGTGATGGAATCAATGATGCTCCCGTATTAGCAAGAGCAGATATCGGAATTGCTATGGGCGGTTTAGGGTCAGATGCTGCTATTGAGGCAGCAGATATTGTCTTAATGACCGATGAACCTTCTAAAATAGCAAAAGCCATTGATATTTCAAGTTTTACAAAGAAAATAGTATGGCAAAATATTATTTTTGCATTAGGTGTTAAAGCCATCTTTTTAACTCTTGGTGCATTCGGAATTGCAACAATGTGGGAAGCTGTATTTGCTGATGTTGGTGTATCTGTATTGGCGATTTTAAATGCTACACGTGTCATAAGATATAAATAATCAGAAGCAGATATTGTAAAAAGTACAATACCTGCTTCTTTATCTGAATAGTGTAAAGAATAATTTTTTAGTTGATTTTACAAAATTAAGCTGCGACAAATATAGTTGTGCGAACTAAAAACTCTTTCTCAAGTATTTTTAGTTTTAAAATTTATGGTGTTCCATACCCTATAATATAAGGGCTATTTTTTTCATAACTTAGTTTAGCAATCTTGTCTCCTGAATTACCTTCAATTGTATAAACAACTTCATTTTCTACTTTCTCCACGATTCCTACATGGTCGCTGACAGAATCACCATCCCAATCAAAAAAAATGATATTGCCACTTTTAGGCAAATTACCTTTCCCTAGCCATTGGTTTTTAGCTTTAAAATTTTCAATACCTGTTGGGCAATAAGCAAACCGTTCCATTTTAACACCAGCTTTTTCAGCATTATAAGAAACAAAAATGGCGCACCATTCAACACGTCCGTTGAAGCCATACCATTGCCAATACTTCATCCCTCCATCATGTGTTCCTTCATCCAATTCTTTAAGTGCTGAGTTTACAATAGCCGAATTTCCTTGACTATTATTGCCGGAAGTAGAAGTGGTGTACTGTTTAACAATTTGAGCGTAAAACATATTGCCATACGCATAACGATAATCATAGCCTAAGTTAACAGCTATAGGATTAGTGTAAGTAACTGTTTTTCCACCTGCTTGATTTTTTGAGAATTGAATCGCATTATCCAGAGAGTAGCTCTTACCTGAATGACTTAGAAAGCCACCTCCAAAATTATATGATTGTACAATATTTAAAACATCGTATTCTCGGTGTCCTTTCCACATATCTGCAAAATATTTTACGCCAACTTCAATGGATTCATTTGGATCTTGAATTGAATTAGGTGGCTTTCCTTGGCTTTCGGAACATTGCATTACATCGGGATATTTTTCTGAATTTCCCCCTGATTCTGCCATAATGATTCCTAATAAATAAGGAACCGCTTCGGAAATCTCATTTTTAGCAGCTTCTTTTGTGACTTTATCTTTCCAACGAAGCACTGCTTCTGGAAGGTTTTGTCCTTCTTCCGAGCCAGAGTTGGTAGTTGAAGAGTCACTTCCAGCAATGAGCATGAAAAATATAAAAAAGAAACCTGCCAGTAATAAAAGAGATAACTTACGTGGTTTCATAGGGCTGTTCCTCTTCTAATTCTGGAGTGCTATAGGCTTCCTGTCTTAAATGACTAATTTCTTTTTCAAGTTGCTTTGCTTCATGTTGTGTTACTGGAGATGGAGAAGGTGATGAAGGGGTTTCTTCTAGAGAAACATGTTCTATAGTTTCTGTTATCTCTTTATTCTCAACAACTTGTTCCACAGAAGTTTCAATTTCTTCCGCTAAAGGACTTGGTGCAATTAATGTATCATCAACTTCTTCCATTGGTAATACAGTTTCCGTTATAAAAGGTTCTGTACTTGTTTCAAAGTCTGATACGTTTTTAACAGGATAGTTTGGCAATTCTGCTGAATCTTTTACACCAACAGTATTTATAGGGAGCGTTTCTTCTTTGGATGTCATTGGATGTTCATCAAAAGCTGTTGCCGTTTTATCAAGAGAAGTTTCTTCTTCACCAGCTTGCACTAATAAATTATCCTGTAGTTCGTTTTGACGATAAGCGTGATCCAATTCTACTCCAGAACGAAGGTAATCATTTTCTGCGGCTTGTGTTTTATAGGCTTGTTCAGCATAGCGATTTTGCTGATCTTCTTTTTGTGCTCGTTGCTGCTGCCTTTCTTGAAGAGCTTGTTTTGGATTGAAAGAAAAGTCTTTTAACTCTGCTTTTCCTTTGATAAGTGAGCGAACGATTTGTCCTTTATTCTTCCAAATGAATAGACCTAATAAAACTTTTACGAACAGTCCAACAATCATTGTGACAATGTTTGTTACAACAAAAAAGGAATCTAGCAAATTTAGAATAGAGAACAAGAGACCAAAACCGAATCCAATCCCTATTTTTGAAGCAAACAGTGTTCCTAGTAACATGAATCCATTTTTTAACAGATGGTGCATGTTTGGAATCAAAGCTAAAAATAGTAGTGAGGGGAAGAGAAACAGAATTCCGTAAATTAATAGCTGGATTAAAATATTTGCAACCCCAATGATTAGTACCGCTGTTCCAATCACAATCAGCATAATAAATGTATTTAGTAAAACAGCTACTTTTTCGGTCATACGATCAGAGGTGAGATAAGAATTTTTTTCGGAGTCTTTTTTTATTTTATCTGCAATTTCGTCTGTCTTTTTTTGATTAAATGTTTCGCCACTTTTAACAAGATAGGATTCAAATTGCTCTTTTGATAAGTCAGTTTTCCCAAAATTGAGTAAAGCATAAGGTTTAATAACAAATTCATCAAAAATAAGATTTCGGATATTGCTTGTTCCATCTAATTGTTGGTTTGATCCGAGTAAGTTCTCTGAAATATTGCCATTGCCTTTTGTCAAACTACCACTTGTTAAATCAACTAATTGTCCTTGAACATTTTGAGATAGTATATTCACTTCTTGGATTTTGTTAGCACCATCCGAAAAGAAGGTCATACTTCCAACATAGATTAAAGTAAAAACACCAAATCGAATTAATGCTTTGCTGATTCCTTTTTCAAAAAAATCTTTCACTGAAATAACAATCACGAACGTAAAAAGGAGAATTCCTACAACACTGAATAACTTATTGTAAATAGCACCAGTAGTAGAGAATAAATCCGGTAATACTCCTTCTAATAAATTTAAACTAAAGAGTTTGTCTATCACATAATCTAATGCCAGAACAAGGTATTTGATTAAGCCAAAGGCAATATTGAGCAACGCATTTAGCACACTTTGTAAATTTTCATTGATGCTAAACCAGCCGCCTTTTTCAAAAAAGGATTGGAAACTGTCAATATCAAATAAATCTTTTAGTAACATAGCAGCTCCTTTCTAAGTGCTAAAGGTCGTTTCCACATCTGCACTTGTATTTTTTTTGACCGTTTGCAGCATTTGATGGATTTCTTCATAAGGACAGTAGACAAGCATTTTGCCAACACGTCCTCGTAAATCTAAATAAAGGCAATGATATTTTGGTAGATTTTTTAACCACTCAATATTCTCATTAGTGATTTCTAATCCTAAATGACGAAGAATATCTTCTCGTTCATCTTTGTCATCGTATGCAAAAATTCGTCCAAAGTTTCCTGTATCATCTTCTTCGGCTGTATCTTTAACAGATTGAGTGACAATAATCAGGGTATTGTTAAAACTTCGACCAACTCTGCGCATGGATTTGATAATCGCACGACCGTTTTTAGAAGAATTAAAAATCCAACTTTCATCAAATAGAACAACAGTGCTTTCCTCTCGGTCACGTAAGCCGAAAAGTTCACAGAATTTTCCAATAGACATCATCAACATGACCGATTTTCTTTGGGTAGCACTGTAATCATTGCTAAGTGTTTCTGCACGAGGCATTTCTAACCCCAAAACTTCTAAGATAGTCACCTTATTCGTAAGATTTAGTCCTTCATTTTCGCCATAACTAAAAGCTAATTCTAAAATAGAACCTTGTACTGATTTCTTGATTAAGCTGGCTGTATCTCGTACCTCCTCATGTGGACTTTCCAGCATGAAGTCAACTACATGAAGTAAGCCTATTCGTTCACCTTGATCTCTTCTTTTTAATACAGTTTCGATTCCTTCTAGCATTGCCAATCTTGATTTTTTCTCTCTAGCACTAGTAAAATCATAAAGCTCTTCAAATAAGTCTTGCGCCATGTCTTTTGCAGCTACTCGATTAGGAATAAAACAGAAGGGATCAAGAACGCCTTTGTTACTGGTTTTATTTGGATCAAGTCTCACTTGGTGGAAGTGCTGTTGAATGAAAGCACAAGTGTCGGGATACTTTTCTTGATAAAGTGGATGATTGATAACCTCCATAATCCAATCGAAGAACTCAGATTTAGGATCAACGTACAATCCTTTTCCATTCATTAAAACTGAAAGGAAGAAAATAAACTTTGCCAAGTAGGATTTTCCGTTTCCAGTGGGTCCAGTGATGGCAATGTGCGGGCTATTGGCTTTTTTATCAGCGATATCATTTTGGTTCCCAATAGATGGATTAAAGAAAATGGGTTTTCGACTCGTTTTTGCCACTTCTTTTGGTGTTAAGTTTCGAGTGTTTTTCAATTCCGAGACCATACCAATAGGAATTCCTACGTTATCACCAATCCGATTTTCAACACTCAATAACATTTCACTAATTCCTTCAACTGTGGTGTAGTGAAGCCAATTTTTTTCAGAACCTAGTTTGTTACCAGCTAAAAATTGATGGAAGAGAAATACTTGATCGGCTAAGC
The DNA here is from genome assembly GCF_050498925.1 of Enterococcus sp. AZ163. Classification (NCBI taxonomy): domain Bacteria; kingdom Bacillati; phylum Bacillota; class Bacilli; order Lactobacillales; family Enterococcaceae; genus Enterococcus; species Enterococcus sp. AZ163. Next base: position 342,615 of record NZ_JBIPAO010000002.1, on the reverse strand, counting down.
CTTTGACTATTTCAACATTTCGAGATTGGCATAAAGAAATGACGGTACGAATCCGACTACGACATTCCTCTGGTGTTTGTCCAAAGACACCAAAAAGTCCCAGCCATTTAATGACAGGGACTCTTAAGTCTATTTTATTGTTTAAGTCGGTCAAAGCATAACGATTAAAGCGACTGGATTTCATTTCGGAATCGCCCATAGAAACCGTTTCTTTTGCACTATTTTTTAATCGCTTGGCAGCACGAGAAGACTTTCCTTTTAATCCTCTACCACCTTTTAAGGGTTCAAAATGCCCTTTGAGTCGGAATTCTACTGGAAAGGGGAGACTTTGCACCACTTCTGCTATATGATTGAATGCCAAGTTGGGGGCGAATTTATGAATAGGAAGCAGAGCAATGTAGCTAGTTCCTTCTGAGCTTCTTAACTTTAATAAGCCTTGTTCTTCTGTAGGATCAAGAATAGTATCTGTTAATGAATAGCTGCTATTTTCAACAAAATCAAGATCAAAGGAAGTCTTCATTCCACGTACATAGGGATAACGGCAGGCTTGTAGCACTTCTTGTTCAGTAAGTCTACGCCCATTAACCGTTCCAACAAGTTGAAAAATTTCTGATTCTATTGAACGGTATCGTTTTAAAAAATCTTCATCAACAGTTAGGTGATAGTGGTTCAAGGATAATAACTTTCCTGCGTAATAGTCAACGACTTCCATCGCTTTTCCTTTTACAGTTGTTGCAGAAGATAAACTAGAAAGTTTAACCCCAATATAAAATTTTTCCGTTGTGAGAACTCGAAGTTGATTTTCTAATTCGGAAAGTGTTCGATCAACTAAACTATCGCCCATTGATTTTGCTTGTTCATCAAAATTTTCGGAGAAAGCTGCTAGCCGCTCACTAAGATTGTAAGAATGCGGATTTAGAAATAGTTCAAAGTCCTCAAAACGGCGTAAGCTTTGTAAAAATTGATTCCATTTTTGTTTATGCTTTTCTTGAATTTCTTTATTTTGACCAATAACATAGTCGCTAGGACAAGTAAAATATGCCCAAACTTCATTTTCTGTAGTAAGCAATAAATTATGATAAACCTTATGAAATGGCTGTTTAAACTTCATTTTTTTCCACCTTTCTATAATAATCTAGTGATTCGTTTACGAATGGATTGCTTGATTAATGAATGATATTGTTCCTTTAATTTAGGAATTTCTGACATCGGGATAACTCCGTCTGCAAATTGCCGAAAGAGTATTTTCTTCATTAGCAATACTTCATCATCTGTTTCAAACAATTCATAGAAACCTTCTTCTCTTGCCTTTAAGGATTCAAATTCATGGATTAGTTCTGGAACAACACTATCTTTTATTTCTTGTTTCAATTGGTCAACATCTAATGTATTCATTTTTGCTTCTCCTTCTTTTTTTATGGAAAGCTGTTCAACGGTACAGCGATCATAAATTACTTTTTCTTGTTTAAATGAGTGAAGTTGCTCATGATACAGTGATTTATGCCCAAATACAAAGGTCAGAAGATAGAGAAAATAATCTTTCAAAAAAATATCCGCTCTCTTTCCATCCGGCTCAACTCGGTTAAATAGTTGTACTAATCCATAAGGAATAGCTAGAGAAACTATGACGACTAATTGATTCATTCCAAAAAGTATCAAGAGAGCACTAAACACAATCGCAAAACTGACTGTTGCAACAGTGAAATCCTGTGCATAAACAACAAAAGGTAAGTGGACATTTTTGGCAATTTCTCTGATCATATAGGGTGCATTGAAGGGCTCTCTATAGTCTAATATCTGTTTTTCTATATTCATGACTATAACCCAAAGTAGCTTTTTAGATTAGAAAGTGAATTAAGAACGCCTGTAGGGTCTTTGATAACAGCGTAAATGATACCGCCAAAAAAGAGGATTGCAAAACCTTGAATCCATTTTGAATTTAGAAATTCTTTGATGACTAAATAAACAACAACTACACCAAAAATTGGTGCAATCCAGTCATTCAAGATATAGTTACTGGCTTCCTTAGCGTTTGCATCAGCATAAGCGACAGGAGATAGAGCGAAAAAGAATAAAAGGCTACTGAATAGTGTTGTGAGTTTGACAGTTAGTAGTTGTCTTTGCTGAGGAGAGCATACTATTTTCTTTTGTTTCATTTAAATTCCTCCTAAATAATGATGAATGGTTTCAATAAAATAAGTGTTTTCTCGTTGCTTCAACAATAAAGTCATGGTTTCCTTGTGACCTATTTTTGTTTCACCATCAATAACATCAAATGTAACAAAAGCAAAGAGTTGTTTGTCTTTGAAGAAGGGTTTAATTTGGCTATTACTTATCTGATAATTACCTGTTAGAATTTCTGGTTCTTTCATCATAAATGCCATATCTTCCAATGAAGCAGATACATATTTATCAAGGAATGACTGGATGAAACTGACAACCATTTTTTCTTCTTTGGTATCCACTTGTTGGTACTGAGAAATATCAGGCATTTTTAGTTGCCCATTTTTTGAAGTTAGTGAAGGCTCAAGAGTAAAATAAGGATAGGCAGTCACTTTAAACGATTGATTTTTTAATTGTATAAAAGGGATATTTAACAACACACGATTTTCAATTTTTTCGTAGTCAATATATTTTTCTTTGGTGACTACTTCTTTATTACCTTCTTTTTTCTTTACATCACGTTCTTTTGTAACTGGAGCATTGATTTCATAAGCAATACGGTATTGAGCCACCAATTGTCCATTTTCACTGATTAGATTATAAAAATCAGAAGAGAGTAGTTTTCGTTCAGTCCCCGTATTCTTTTCTTCATCTAGGGTAATCATGAAATAGGTCTCTTGGAGTGAATTAAAACGTTTTTCAAATGCTTGCTGCTCGGTAGGAATATTAATGTAAGCTGTAATGAAAGGCTGTAGAAACTGTTTATACAATTCTGATGTAACAGCTGTATTTGTCTTTTTTGCTAATTCTTTGTGAATCGTTTCAGTTAATGTGGTTTGTTCTTTGCGAATAAGACTTTGCATTTGGGTAGATTTAACAAAGGCAAAGGGACCACTGCTGATTAACAAAAGCGTTAGGATTAGAAAGAAGGTACGAGTCGTTCGGATACTAGCGGCTTTTTCTTCTTTTGGTAAAGCTGGGGGATGATTCTTTTTCTCTTTGATAAATTTCATTGAATTACTCCTTTGTGATTATTAAAAAAGGGAACCCCTTTACCAAATAAAGGAGTTCCTTTGCAGAAAGTTGCGTACCATAAATTTTTAAACGACTAGACTGAGAATTGAATAGATAGGTAGCTTTGTAAAAATCATACGAATAACCAAGATAAACACCGGAATCGCTATAACGTTCTAGTCCTTCAATATAAAGACTGGTGTGTTTAGAAAGAATTCGTTCAAAACAGACTTCTTTTTTAGGAATAAAAACCAGATTTTCTCGTTGAGTTAGTTTTTTTACAGTGAGAAATTGCCGAGCTTGTCTTTCGGGAATTTGTCCTTCTAAATAGAAAAAGCCATATTTTTTGAGTTCTTCTTTGAGATATTTCTGATTCATGACAATACCTCAATAATAGTATTGTCGTTTGCTTGATAGAGGCGTCCATCTTGGCGTAAATCTTCACCAATTCCCCCATAGTCAACATTCCACTTGATTAAATCAGGAACACCAGATAAATAGCCAAGATCATCCACTAATTGTTCTGCATAGTCTTTATAAGAATAACAGTCAGAGTAGACTTGAATTTCATCAATTTGTTCAAATGCATCTAAAATATCGCTGAAAAATCCGTACTCTACAAGTTCACCTAAATAGTGAATGGCTGGGTGTCCACTATGCTCATCCAGTTGTTCTGCTACTTCATTCATTTCACTAAAATTTTCATAGTGAGAAAGGGTAAATGGTGCCATGTAGTCTGTTATTAAATGTTCCTGCCCATCGTCCAATTCGATTTTTTCTTTGACCTCTTCCCAATCAATAGGTAGTTCAAACCATCGCCCTTTATGGGTATGAAGATTTTCGATATATAATTCAATCATTTTTTTCACCTCTCAATTAAATAAAAATTGTGCTAATAGCTGTTCGACTTCATCTTGTGTAACAGTTACAGAAGAGGGAGTAGCTGCTTGAGTTTCTTCTTGTAGCAATAATTCTTTTATTGTTGTTGTAAGTTTTGACAGCTCTTCTTGATCTTTTTCTTTTAGCTCTGCTTGCTGAATTCTAGACATTAACTCATTTTTGCCAAACGTTTGATCCATAATCCAAATTTTCTTTAGCGTAGGAGCAAGATAGTTTGAGAGCCAGCGTAACGCTTTATCATAATTTGGTTTTTCACCCTTCATGGTCAACCGTAATTCTTGCATGCTTTCAATGACCATGCGCCAATTTTGACTGTAATGAGTGCGCAGTCCATTTGAGTCGCAATCATATACTTTGATGGCAGTATCAATTAATTCTTTGACGATCCATTCAATTGTTTCTCCTGTAGAAAGTAAATATTCAACAAAGAGATAAGCTTTTTCGTCAGCCAAACGGATTTCATAACGATTTTTAATGCCATATTTCTGACGAGCCATTTCAACAGATATTTCTTCTTTTTTTGCCAATTCGTAATCTTTTTGGTAAAAGTTTAAATAAAACGGCGATTGTCTGGAACCAAAATAAAGAGAGAGTCCTTTGTTGAGCTGTTGTCCATTCTTCACAACAATTCCTCCTGTAAAATCAAAATTGCGAAAAGTGGTATCGACTAATCCTTGTTCAACTTTTTCTTTCAATTCAAATAAATCATAATTGGGATAAAGAAGAGAGAGATGTTCATCCAGAGCCAAATCAATTCGTGTAATTTTGGTGTCAATTATTAGACCTTCACCAAAAATATTCGATTGATAAAGCCGCCAAAAGAATGTCGTCCAAGTTTCTTCTTGTTCTTCTAGTACCAATTCATATTCTCGACAGCCTTGTCCACGCAGTTCAATCATCACTCCCATATCTAGGTTTTCTGGATTTGAGAAAACAAAGATGTCACTAAAACAATAGCTTTCTGTATAATGATTAAAGCCATAGTTTTTGTAAATGAATACATCTGGATTCATTTGTAATATTTTCTCAATTACTTGAGAAGGGGAGTGGATTTTGAATCGAACACGAAGAAAATCAATTTTTGCTTCCATGGGTAGAAAGCCACCGTCCAAATGGAATGTTTTGCGTATTTTTTCTATGGATTTTTTTGTGATCGTTCGTTTACCAGTTTCAATCATGGAAAGGTATGATTTACTCCAATCAAGCTTTTCAGCAAATTGCTGTTGTGTTAATTGAAGTCGCTTTCGTAAAATTTTTATTTCTTGATTATTCATGGGTCACCTGCCTTATGTTCACAAAATAAATGAAAATTGTTTACAGCTTTATTCTTAAAGAAAAGCTTTATTAATAAGGGATTTTGATAACTATTTTGTCTTTCTTGTAAAAAGTTACCCCCATGTTATTAAGCGGGGGGTAACAGGTTAGAGCGAGCGTTGCTCGCCCTAACCACGCACAGTCATAGTCAGGAAACCTGCCTATTCCTTTTCGTTCTACCGCCACACACCAAAGTGTGCGGCTTTCACAAGGAAACCTTGTTCATAAAACGAAGCGGTTAGTATCAGCTTCTTCCATCCGCTGAGGCAACGAAAAAAGGGCAACGAAAGATAAAACTTTTCCTTTCCCTTTTTTCATTGATATAGTGGGGGGATCTCACTCTAGCTTTTTCCGTGAAAGTCCAAATGCTGAATGTGCTTCATTAATTTCCTCAGTAGTCATTTCTTGTAAAAGCTCTTTTATATTTAACGTTTGCATAGAACCAATTTGTTGAAGAGCTGCTAGAAAGTCATATTTTCTAGGAACAAGAGGGGCATAGAATTCACGAGGAACTCCTGAGCCACTATCGCAGTAGCCTCTGCCTTTAATTCGTTTATTGATGAACGCTTTTCCTTTTTGATCCGATCCAAAAGTCATGTAATAGCCCTGTTCTGATAGCTTTCCCAAGCTAACTCGAAATAAAAGATTATCACGTACACCGCCACCAAAGTTATCTGCATCAGGACGTTGGGTTGCTAAAATGAGAAAAACACCTGCTTGTCGTGCTTTTAGAACAAGTTCCTTTACATATCGCAGAATTTCGTCCTGTTCTTTATAGGTTAAGGTGCCAAAAAAGGCTGCCCACTCATCAACAATAATAAAGTAGGGAGGAATACCATAGTATGCAAAGTTTTTCCCTGTTGTATAGTTAGGGAGAGCCTTCATATAAACATAACGTCGATTCATTTCTTCTACAGCATTCTTTAAACATTTCGTAATCCATTTTGTTCCGTAAAATACGTGATTTTTGAATAAATGTAGACTTTCTAAATCTTTTAAATCTGCTTCTTTTGGATCACATACATCAACCGTTCCAATCTGAATGAGCGCATGAATTAAGGTGAGCAGAAAGTAGGACTTGCCACCCCCTGTGCCTCCAGTTACTAACATGTGAGGCACTTCGGCATAGTCCCATATAACGCCATCCATGAGTTTGACTTGTCCATTTGTTACGATACAATCTTCAATTCTAATCCGCTTACTGATCACATCAATCATTAATAAATAGGTGGTGAAGCCCATTTCCTTTTGTTCCTCAATGAAGTCAGCAATGTACATTTCTTCAAAAGTTTTTGCAATTTTTTGAAAGCGATCATGCCATTTCATGCCATCTGTGGGAACCGTTAAATAAAGAATTTCCTTGGTATTACGGTAATAAACTTTTGGAAAAACCATTTTTTCAGTAGCCTGTTCTTTTGATTTCCGTTCCTTCTTCTCATACAATCCATTGCTTTTCAAGAGACGAGCTAACATTTGTCGTTGGTAAACTCGATAGAAGAAACCACCCTTTAAAAAAGAAACTCTGCGAATCATGACCAAAACTAACAACGGCAAGAAGAGTATTAAAAAAAGCCCTCCAATGGGAACTAAGAGGGCAATCCAATCAATTATTTGTCTTTGTTGCATCATCTGTATTAGCGGATAGATAAAAAGGTAGCTGTAGTAACCAGCAAATAATAGAAAAGGAAACCAAGCTAGTAGAAGGTAGGTACGATAAACAGATAGATGTAGAGGACGAATTCTACGTCCACGATAATGAAAGAATGTGTTCATAGTTGCCTCCATTCAATTAGTTTTTCAGATTTTGGTCCCCTTTAGCTTGCTTTACATTAACTGATTCTACTTTTTTTAGGGATTCTGCTCGGATTTTGAAGGCTTGCTCTGACTGAATCGAATCGTTATAACCAGTATAAGAAGAAAGCCAAGCAAGTGCAGTGACTTCTCCTGTAAGCTCTACTTCATCATCATAAGAGAACGCTGTAGTATCAACAGTTTCTGGAACAGTAATATCAATTTGGTCATTTTTAGCTTCGGAATAGACAGTAATGCGTTGTTCACGAACAAAATCTGTTCGGTTACCTTCTGTATCTGTTTCATAAATTTTTTGGCTATTCAAATAGAATAATTTTCCAAATGTTCTACGTGTATCAAAATCTTTCACAATGTTATCTTCAAATTTTAAACTCATCATTTTTCTCCTTTTCTAGTTCAATGTCAGCAGTTGTTTAGCGAAAATTTGTAATTCAAGTGATCGACTAACTGTTCCAATATTATTTCGTTTGGCACTAGGAACAAGTGTAACTTCACGCAGCTCGACTTCTTTACGACCTTCAAAACGTAGGGAGTTTCGTAAATTTGGAACGATGATTTCAAAGTCAGGATGAAGAGCAGAGGAGGCTGTAAAAATGCGACAAGGGATTCTTTTTCCCTCTACATAAATTTCTCGTTCTTCTTTAACGGTTGCTTTGATTTTATTTCCTAATTGATTGTCCTTTAAGACAATGCTTGTGACACGATTGGACATCTTTTTTCCTTCTTTCTTTTTTATAATAAAAAAGAGACATAGAACTGCCTCCGTTTTTTCTAATTATCGTTGTGATGCTTTTTCTTTTTGTTGTAAAGGTAATAGCCAGCAACTCCAGCTAACAATAAGCTCCCTAAAATAATTCCTGCAAAAGAAACAACTTCACCAGTTTGTGGTAAGCTTCCTGTTACAGAAGTTTCTTTTTTACTTGGAATCATTTCATTTGTCATGTTACATTTGACAACCTCACCATCTTCTTGAATTTCAAACTTAATCGGCGTTTCGTCTATTTGATAGCCAGTAGGGGCTTTATATTCTTGGAAATAGTAAACTCCTCGTGGTAAGTTTTCAAAACTAAAACGACCTTGATGATCCGTCTTTCCTTCAATGATGATTTTTTTATCTTTATCAAGAATACGAACGCCTGTATCTGGTAGCTCTTTTCCATTGGAAACATCCGTTTTGGTTAGTTCAGCAATCCCTTTGACTAAATGATTTTTAATCTCCAGCAGTAGAAGTGGCTCTTGATTGGTTTGTGGTTCCTCAACTGGGGTAGTTTCATTCGTTAATGGCTTGTTTGGATTTTCTTCTTTCTTCTCTTCATTAAGGATTTCACTAAGTAAAGTTCCTTTACTGTCATAGACTTGAATTCCTTTTAGAGTAGAGACGATTTGATAGGTCTCAGGAGATAGAACATACTGTTCAGAAGCTGATTGTTTTTCTTTCAAATAGAATGTTCCCACAGGGATATTGGTAAAGGTAGCAAGAGATTGTTCATCTACAGTGACTGTTTGAATCACTTCTTTTTCCTCATTTTCTAAAGTGAAAATAGTGCCTTTTCCATTCCCTGTAAAAGCAAAATCATAGCCATTTTTTTCTTTTAAAGTGGCTTCTTCATTTACTTTTTTTAGTGAGAATTGGTTGAAGTGAAGCTTATTTAGAAGTGGTACAGATTCATCCTCCAAGTTTTCTTTAGCAGCATAAATATCGATTACTTTTTCGGATTCGTGGTCAGCTGCTGTAAACTCAAATTCATGACGGCTAGTATCAATATCATGAATTTCACCAGCATCTAATTCTTGAAAGTAATATTTTCCTTCCATTAATTGTTGCCTAGGGAACGTAAGTCCACCATCTTTTACTGTGCCAAAACCTAGTAGAGAATCAGCAGGCAGCACTGTTTTATCTGTCATTGTAAATGCTTGATTAGTAAACAGACCGAATATTTTGTCGTTGGCTTTGATCTCTTCTATAATTGGTTTATTTTCTTTCCACTCCTGAATCTGCTCTTCGTTTTTATGGAGAGTGATCTTTAGTTGTTGAAAATCGTTTTTTGCTTCAATAGATTGAGATACAAGTTCAACGTTTTGTCCTTCATAGGTGAATTCAAAAGGAAGCGGAGTGGTATTCATCAAATAGCCAGCAGGCGCAGCTGTTTCAATGGCTTCATATTTTCCGAGATAAAGTTTTGGCATATTCATTAGTTCACCATTGTTATCTGTTTGAACAGTGGCAACTACACTTCCTTTTTTTGCATGAACATAGTTGCCTACTTTAATATCTTCACGAGCTTTGATGGTGAAAGTTACATCCGCCAGAGGAACATAATCGAAAGTGATTTCATGTAGCTTTCCATATTTTGAATCTTTGGTTGTAACACTAGAAGCTTTTTGCCCTGTTTTCTTTAGGTGAAGCAATCCTTGTTGGGCTTTATTTGCAAACACCACTTCAATTGTTTTATTGGGTTCAATCGTAATTTCTTTAGATTCGCCTTTATTTACAAAGCCATTGTTGGCAGTTACTTCGGTGATTTTTATTTTGGTACCAGCTTTTAAGTCATTTATTTGAGCTAAACCATTCGTATCAGTGACAATTTCTTTGGATTGTCCGTTAAACTCAAATTTCATTTTTGTATTGGGGACAGGCTGTCCGGTATCCTCATCTACTTTTTTCAATTTGACATTACCGTTTAAATTGACTTTGATATTTAGCTGAAAGGAGCCGGCATTAGATAATTTGAAAGTAGCTACTTTTTGTTCATTGGGTTTGTTGAAAACAAAACTTGTACCAACATCATTCGCATTTGCGATATTGTACTGTAATTTTCCTGTTTCTTTCGATGAACTGGTTGCGGTTAACTTCAATTGGTTTCCGGATTTATTTAGTTGTAGATTAGCGGAATTGCTAGCTAGATTGCCATACTTACTTAAAACACCGTTTGTATCATTAAGTGTGATTGTATCGCCAACATTTAACGTGATCGTCTGATTATTGAATGAAGGTTTTGTATTGTGCGCATTCACTTTTGCTAGAATTTCATTTTTCCGATTTTGATAGTTGGGAAGGGTGGTAGACAGTAGCTGATCGCCAAATGACTCCCAAATCATGTTTTGAGTGATTCCATAGTTTTCACTTGTAGGATTCGTTTTATAGCCATAATAGGCAATCAGAGACAAACGGTCTTTTTCAGCAATAGTGAGTTCAGATGGATCAAAACCAGAACCGCCATTTAAAATGGTACCATGTTCGATACAAAAGGCAGGCTCACCCTCTGCTTTAATCATGTGAACACCATCATCTGTCCAATGAAGACCAGCAGGGTTCGCTAAATACCAAGTAGAAACGTAATCAGCAATTCTTGTGTAGTTGACGGTAGCAGCAAGGACAGTGATAGGAGTAACAAAAAAACTAGCCATGATTACTATCAATGCGAGATAGCTGGCTAGTTTGTGCTTTTTATATTTAGTTGTCATTGTTTCTTTTCCTCCTTGAGTTATTTTTGTTTTTTTTAGAGTTACGAGAGGGACTTCTGATTTTTTTGGACAAGTGTTTTGATTCAGCTCCTTTAGATACTTATAATGGTATTTGATATCTTAGATATTTTGAAAAGTAATTGAATTATATATTTTCTGATAGTTATTAATTACTCTAACTGAAACTCTATTTAATTACGGCTAAAATGAAAGCCTTTTTTTGGAGCGAGAGAGTCGGTTTGGTTTCAGACTATTTTTGTACAAATTAAATTTTTATTTGTTTTTGTCGCTTCGTGAATTTGTTGACTTTTTATATTTAATAGTTCAATATTAAACTGAATAGTCTGGATATAGTTGAAACTGAATATATGTCTTCAATAAACAGATGCATATCATTAAGGAGAGAACATTATGCAAGAAAATATACGGAGTGAATTGTTTTTTTTAAAGCAGTTTGGATTTAATGATATTTTATTACAACATATATTTCTTTCTGGACTAGATCCTATACAGGTGATTTTTAAGAAAGATATCGATTTAGAAATCAATTTAGAAGATCTTTTTTCTGAAAAGGAAAAAAAGATATCAAATGATTTCATAGCCTATGAAGATTTTAAAAAAAATTTGTTTTCTAATGAGTCTTTTTTGGTGAAAAATAGTAAAAATAAAATTTTTTTTAAATATGATAGGAATGAAATAACTGAAATAGTCCCAGAAAAAATAATGCCTCTTTTTATTTATTGTAAAGGTGATACATCGTTGTTAACAAAGGACAAAAAACGCATGGCAATAATTGGAACACGCCATCCGTCAAAAAAAACAATTGAGATAACACAGAAATTGACTCAAAAATTTGTTGAAGCCGGTTTTGTTATTGTGAGCGGTTTAGCAGAAGGAACTGACACAATTGCTCATGAGACAGCATTAAAAAATAATGGTAAAACAATTGCTATATTACCAACAAATTTCAATAAAATTTATCCTAAAAGTAATAAGAAACTTTCGGATAAGATAGTAGAAGATGGGTTACTATTAACTGCTATTGGTCCTAAAGAGAATACTTATAAATCGAGTTTTTTGGAAAGAAACCAATACGTGGCAAATGTGAGTGATGTAGTTTTAGTTACGGAAACTAATTTAAAAAGTGGAACAATGAATACAATTAGAAATGCGAGTGAGGCAGCTAAAAAAATATTATTTGTAGACCAAAATGATGAAAAAATTAATAATAAAATTTATGAATTTGGAGGAGAGATGTTAAATGCCGATTATGAATAAAGTTGTAATTATGTCGAAATTATTTTTGTTTAATTCAGATAATCAACTGATCCAAGATAATTTATGGATTGTAGATTTTTTTGCAGACCAGGAGATAGAAATTGCTATTCTGGCAAGAAGTGCTTCAGTTAGAACAATGAAAAATCAGATACCTGAAAATTTTGAAAATAAAATAGCATTTGTGGACAGAAACCCACAAACTAAAAAAGCAATTATTGAGTTGAAAAATAAAGGAATAGTAGTTGCGGTAATAGGACTTGTAGATGAGGATGCCATTTTTGCATTCAACTGCAAATTGCCATTATTTAATCCAGAAAAAATGATTAATCAGAGATCAAATATTTCTGAAAAAGTTAAAAAATACGGACTACCTGTTATTGATTTTCAAAATGTTGTAGATTGTTTTAAAGCTTTTGACGTCCATCAAGGAAATTATTTTGAGATGCATATAAATGACCAGTACAGTGTTATGAGTTTGAATAATGCAAATACATTCTATCGACCAGAAGAAGAAGCTAGAATAAAAGAAATTTTTGAAGCTAATCTAAAGGGAAATGAATTTTCAAGAGATCAAAGAATTCTACTTATACTGCTATTTCATTTAATAAATGAAGTAACTACAAATAGTTACTATCAAGATGTAGATTACTGGGGAACGTTCCCTTCATCTAATCCTAGTAATACAGAAACGTCTATTTCTTTTTTGAAAGAGGCAGTCAGAGTTATTGTAAGTGGTGGCCCAAGAACTGGACCAGAGATACTAATCAGGCATACTGCTATGAAGTCAAAACATAGTAGTGGTTTATCGAGATTGCAGCAAAAATGCAATAGAGATTTTGAAACATTGAAGATTAATGATTCTTTAGTAGATAGGATTAAAGGAAAAGTTATTTGTATTATTGATGATTATATAACCAACGGCTATTCTGCTGAGGCAGCTAAACACTTGTTACTAAGTGCGGGTGCTAAAAAAGTTATTTTTCTTTCTATTGGTAAATTTGGGAGCAAATATTTTTTAACAAATTATGATTTGAATGAAGCAAGTTACGAATTTATTGGCGAAGAATTATTTCAAGGAAATTCAAGAGGTAATTTTTATGACAAATATAATGATAATGAAATCTTAAACTTTACAGATTTAGTTTGAAATTTTTAGGGACTTTAATAAAATCATTAGTATTCGTTCCAGCTCGCAATTTTCTTACTAAAAACTATCCAAAACATCCATATTTTTCTAATTAAAAAAGTTTGAAACTAAATCAAAACTAACTACAATTGACAAAAATTACTAGAATTTCGCAGCATTCACAGAAGAACCAGAATGCCGGTATACCAACGTTTAGAGCTTGTCAGTAGTTCTGAGAAAAGCAAGCCTTTTGCTGGAGCTTTTAGTAGCTGGAAAAAAAAGGACCTTAACTGTCAGTGGCATTTATTCAGATGTGACAAATGGTGGGAAAACCACCAAAGCAACCTTTGAGCCGCCCCAAGAGAATGCGCATGTGATTGGAAGCTCCATCCCGGTAACCTTTAAAAAAGCAGGAATGATTGATAGACAGACAGAAGAATTTAAACAACGATACGATTATGCAACTGTTGCTGACATTGATGAACATATTCAACAAACATTAGGCGGAACCATCGCAGGAATTCAAACGGCTTCTTTGATTGCCATCCTGATTACGGTCTTCCTGATCTTTTTAGTGACGATTCTGTTCATGAAATTACTGATTGCAAAAGATCGCTTTTCAACAGCTATCTTAAAATCAATCGGCTTTGAGAATACGAGTATTCGCAAGCAGTATTTTGCACGTTCTGGCGTAATTTTGATTTTAGGGGTGCTAACCGGAACACTAATAGCGAATACACTGGGAGAATATGTTAGCGTGGCTTTGATTTCTTCCTTTGGTCTTTCCTCGATTCACTTTGAAATCAATCCATTCTTTGCCTATTTTCTCGCACCGTTAATTATGGCAACATCTATCTTTATTGCTACATTAATTGGCACGAGAGACATTGGTAAAATCACTATACCTGAATATATAAAGGAGTAATCGATGGAAAATATACTGACTGGCATAAAAATTGAAAAATCATTTGGCGATGACCCTAAGGTGACCATTCTCGATAAAGTGGATATAGAAATTAAGCAGGGGGATTTTGTCGCCATTATGGGTCCCTCTGGTTGTGGGAAAACAACCTTGCTTTTTGCACTAAGCGGAACGGATACTATTGATCAAGGTTTAATCGAATGTGAGGGCATCCGACTGACAGGCATGAAGGAGCGTCGTTTGGCAGATTTACGTAGAGAAAAATTTGGTTTTATTTTTCAGCAGCCTACGATGCTGAAGAATCTGAATCTATTAGACAATATTCTCTTACCGGTTTTGCAAAACACTCAAAAGAACAAAGCCGATAATCTGTCCAGAGCCAAATCCTTAATGCAAAAAACTGGAATCAGCGAACTGGCAGAGCGAGAAACGACTAAAGTCTCTGGTGGTCAATTGCAACGAGCGGGGATTTGCCGGGCATTGATGAGTCAACCAGCTATTTTATTTGCTGACGAACCAACAGGGGCCTTAAATTCAAAAGCAGCGGAAGAAATCATGACTTTGCTAACAACTATTAATCAAGAAGGCACGGCTATTTTACTGGTTACCCATGATGCCAAAGTCGCCGCCAAAGCAGAACGTGTATTATTTATGAAAGATGGCAAGATTATGACAGAGCTGAATATTGATTCAAGTTTGGAAGAGGGACGAGTAGAGCAAGTCCTGTCAGCGATGAAGGCGAACGGTGTTTGATAAACCAAGAGAATAGTTAGTAGTAAGCTCACAGCATAATGAATTTGACTGTGAGCTTTTACGCACAAAAAATGCACCTCTTATCGAAACAAGAGGTGCCGATTTACTGAATCAAAAATTTAGGTTTTTACAGCAACATACTTTTTAGTTATGACAACTGCCAAAAGTATAAGGAACAGGATAGAAATTATTCCTGTTTCTCCAACTAAAAAGGGTCTCGTTTTTCCAATTATTGATGGATCAAGAATTAATTGACATAAAAAGTTGTGACTGGTGTGTAGTAATATTGCAGGTCAAACACTGTTTGAACGTAGTCGGAGAAAAGCCATAATAAAAGATAGTGCGAATACTAATAGTGTGTAAGTAATCAGTTGATACCAAAGGGGGATTTGGGAAACATAGCCTGAAAAAAGAATCGGATAGTGCCATAAAGCCCAAATCAAGCCGCTTATAAGAGCGGTCTTCCTCATTCCAAATAAGTCATTCAACTTTGGCACGAGAAAACCTCGCCATCCAATTTCTTCACCCATTGCTGTGATTAAGAAAATCAACAAATAGACGAAAAAGGTCATCGGTGATTTTACTAAGTAAGTAATAACTTCGTCACTTAATTTGTAGGATTTGGAGAATAGCAAAAAAATGCCATAAGATAGTCCCCAATATAACACAGGTAAAAGTATTCCAGTCAAGATATATCTGGGCTTACTTACTTGAAATCCCAATATTTTATCTTTAGAATAATACCTTCGTCTTACAATGATCGCTGCTATTCCAGGGCACCACATCAATAAGTATCCGAAGTATCCGGAAATTTCGGATAAGTCTGGAAATATTTTTTCCCCTAGGATGATTAGACCATAAAAAATAGAACTAGTAGCAAACGTAATAACTAAAAATAAGGTAATTGCCTTTTTGCTTTTTTCCATAACCATGCTCCTCACTCAATTTCATTGAAAAGACTCTTAGACTGGAAAAATGAAGTCACATCTCATCCAGCTTAGGTTTTTTCAATTGATTTAGCTCCTTTTTTTTACTACTCAGAAGATTTCTAATGATTATTGTTGCTTCGCATTTGAAAAGCTTCTTCCCATGCTCGCTTTTTCAAGCGAGTTTGCTATTTTTAGAAAGTTTGTAACTCGGATATTTATTATACATAGCAAAACCTCATTTCTATATCTTATGTATTTAATATAATTACTCAACCTTGAATGAACCTGTAATTTTGTAAACAGACTTAGTTTTTTGTACTAAGAATTTTAATATAAACAAGCTCAACTCAAAAGCTTCGTTTCAGAATCGAAAGTTTTGAGTTGAGCTTGTTTTCTAATTAGAAATGGCTTGATTGTTCCTTATGAGGGATAGAATAAACCAAAAAAATTATCTATATTCTTCAAAAGACAGATATTTGATGTGATAATGAAATAAGGTAGTTTGTTATAGTAAATGTGATTAACGATTTAACAATAATCCGGAATTAATTGAACGTACAATATAAAAGTGTTTTTACTTTTATTGTCATACGAATATACATATCATCAGACATTGCTGCTTCGTATAAAGATATTTCACTTTTGGATTATTACCAAAAGAGACGATTTCGGGAGCAATAAAAAGAGACCCTAATTGAAGGTCTCTTTTCACTTTTTCAATACAAAAATTATGAGCTTTAGGAAAAAAATTAGAGAACGGTTATCTAAATAAAGGTCGAACTTAATCTCTCGAAAAGAGTCCATTAGATGGTCTAATTTTTTAAGAGCAAATTAGGATCGTTTTTCGCAATAAAGCTTTCTAATGTCGTACGATCTACTAACGCATTAGTTATGCCATCACGTGATACCAAGAAACCTGCTGCGTAGGTTGCAATTCGAATCGCTTTTTCTAAACAATAATCTCTTAATAGATAAGCCGATAGAGCACTAATAAAAGCATCACTAGCACCGGTACTATCAACGGCTGAAAAATCAGCAGCTGGAAAATATTTTTCTTTTTCTTTGTTCTTTAGAAAAACGCCTTGTTTGCCTAGAGTAACAATCACATTATTTACACCCTTGGAAATTAAGTGTTCTGCTTTTTCTTCAATTGTATTAAAATCTGGACATAATGCGGATAACTCGTCCTCATTGGGAACGAAATAATCCGTTTTGCGTAGAAGTGAATCCGGTATTTTTTTTGACGCAGCTGGTTTTAAGATTGTTTTTACACCCTTTTCTTTCGCAATTAAACAAGTTGCCTCGACCGTTTCAATTGGAACTTCTGTTTGAACAAGACAGAATCCCACATTAGAGAATAAGTGATAATTATCTTTGATTGTCGTAGGAGATAACTCTGTATTAGCCCCAGGTAAAATAGAAATCATAGAGTCGCCACTGGACTCAACAAAAATATAAGCTTGTCCTGTTTCTATATCTTCAGAGCGCGAGACTCCTTCAGTGTTAATCCCGTTTTTATTAAGTTCTTGAAACATAGTGTTAGAGTCGCTATCAGCACCAACACATCCAATTAGACGAACTTGGTGTCCAAGCTTTGCTGTTCCAATAGCTTGATTGAGACCTTTACCTCCAGGACGTTTACTTAAATTTGATAAAAAGTTTGTCGAACCATTATGAGGAAGGTTAGATGAATAAAGATAAGTATCCATATTTACACTACCTACCACGAGAATTGTCGGGTATTGATTTTCAGCAGGAAAACCTATTGATTGCACATTTTCCAACACTATTTCCTGATGATACAGCTTTGGCTCTTGATCCTTCGTAATGATATCAATCAGTGATTGACATACATATTTACCAAATGTGTTTTTATTAATTGGGACCGTAGATAGTCTATCTTGATAGTGTTTGTACTTTTCGTCGGTAACATCACGAAGGGAAAGTAATGAGTAATCTTTCGGGCATTCCAAACTGCTTTGCATGGTTAGATTGTATAGCTCAATAGACTTAAAAAAATCACCAGAGATAAATCCAGATATTTGTTTTTCAATAATATCGTCATTGATTGAATTGTCCAAGCTATGGATAATCATTGATTCATCAAATTTTAAATTGTGGTCAAAAAGGGCTTGCTTATATCCAGAAATAAAGGCCTCTTTCGATTTATCTTCTCCGATAATGCAAGCAATTTTTTTATGGTTTTTCTCGATTAATTGTTTTGCTAAAAAATAAGACAGCTCTTCATAAGGGATTGAAAGGGAAGTTTCTTCTCCTGATTGTCCAATCAATATCAGTGGAATACCTAAAGATTTAATATGTTTTAGATTCTTTAAACTGCTTTCAGCTATTGGATCCCAAATAATTCCGTCGACTTGCTTTGTACATAGAGCAGTAATATTTTTCAGTTCTTGTTTCTGATCATCAAGGCTATTAAACACTATAGGACTGTAGCCCTTTTGTTGAGCAAAATCAATCACACCGTTAAGCGTTTGATCAACGTAATTGGAAGAGTTAATTAATATTCCTATTGAACCGGTGGTCGTTGCAGAATTAATAGTTGCTGAATAGGGAGTGTAATTGTATTCATGAACAATCTTCAAAACCCTCTCTCGAGTTTCGTTGCTGATGCTAGCGTCTTTTTTATTTACAATTTTTGAAACCGTTGAAACAGAAACACCAGCTAATTTTGCGATATCTCTTATATTCATAAACTTCTCCTTTTCCCTCGTTTTCTATCTTATCATACTCAACTCATTCTAGAGGGGTCAAGCATGTTTCGTCAAAAAAGATAAATTTTTTTAACAACAGCAAAAAAAAGTATTGACAAAAACTGTAAGCGATGATAAATTTTAATCAAGGAAAACGTTTTCCGAAAATGTTTTCCTGGGTTTGATTTTATCACTTTTTGTGAAGAGGAACTAGAATGAAAAAATATTTTCAAGCATTTCTCCATAAAAATTTTTCAACAAAAGCACTTGTACTGATCCCGATTGCTGTTGGAATCAATTTGGTAGGTGGCACCTTATGTTCGGCATTAAAACTGCCACTATTTCTAGATATGATTGGAACTGTATTGGTTGCATGCTTAGCCGGACCTTGGGTGGCTGCACTTTGTGGATTGATTACCAACTTATTTTTAGCAATTGTGACAAACCCAATTTTTTTTCCGTATGCACTTGTTAGTGTTTTATGCGGCGTGGTTACAGGGTATTTAGTAATGGCTGGCTTCTTTAAAAATATTGCAGGGGCAACATGTACATGGTTGGCCTGCACGCTTACTAATTCTTTTGTTTCGTCACTAATTACGATTTTTGTGTATGGTGGTGCTACTGGGGTCAATGCCAGTTCTCTTGCAACGGCAGCCTTAATTGCTGCAACTAAAGAAATTGTTCTTTCTGTTTTTTCTACATCATTAATAGAGAATTTAGTAGATAAAGGATTAGTCTTTTTGATTGTTTATTGGTTAGTAAAAAAGATACCGAAAAGATTCTCTAGCCAATACGCGCCATTGGATAACGCTTCATTGATAAATGAGAGGGCGAAGAATCGAGGGTGATAATCAGTGAAAATGAGTAATAAAATCATTTGTTTTGTGAAAGAACTGAATCCCGTAACGAAGTTAATCCTTGTACTTTGTCTCGGAGTGGGTTGTATGATTTATCCTAGTCCTTTTCTGGGTTATGGAATTTTAATAGTGACTTCAATTTTTGGTGGTTTTATAGGTATGGGGAAAAAAATTAGTTTAGTCCTCCTTGGGTTCGGAGTACCTGTTACATTCATGCTCCTTTTTATTCAAGGGTTGTATAGTCCAAAAAATTCCATAATCATTGCTGATTTAGGATTTGCTCAAGTTGGTTTGGAAGGGACGTTGTATGCATTAAAAATTTCCTCCACATTGTTAGTTTTTCTATGTACTTTCTATATATTTATGCAGACAACAAAAAATTCAGAAACTGTGGCTGCTCTTACACAATCCGGTCTCAATATGAAAATTGGCTACTTGATTTTGGCGAGTCTGAACGTTGTCCCACAAATGCAAAGAAAAGTGAAAATAATTCAGGAAGCGCAAGAATCTCGAGGTGTTGAAGTAACAGGTAATTTCGTTCAACGAGCGAAGGCTTTCTTTCCACTTATTGGACCTGTCGTACTTTCATCATTAACCGATGCGCAAGAAAGAGGAATGACTCTGGAAACAAGAGGGTTCAGTATTAATGGAGTGAAGCCTACGAGTTTTATTGAAATTAAGCATAGCAATGCTGATCCGCTTTTAAAGATATTTTCAGGATCATTTATCGTCTTTTGTATTTTAAAACGATTTTTTGAAATGAGGGGGTGACGAGATGGTTACTGATACTATTATTGAATCCACTAGCTTTTCTTACCGCTACAATGAAGCATCAGAGGTAGCTCTTAAAGATATAACTTTCGAAGTTCAGAAAGGTGAGATTGTTGCAATAGTAGGTGCTAATGGAGCTGGAAAATCAACACTGTGCAATGCATTAGCAGGATTAATTCCGAACTATTTTGTTGGGCATACAGATGGAGTGATTCAAATTGATGGAAAAAAAACAATTGAATGCAGTGTGGGGGAATTATCACAAACAGTGGGCTTAGTTTTTCAAAATCCCTTTAATCAGTTGTCATATACTGCTGATACTGTCAGTGAGGAATTAGCTTTTGGACTAGGAAATAGGGGAGTGCCGAAAGAAATAATGATCGAAAAGATCAATAAAGTGGCAGATATTGTGCAAATAAAGGATTTGTTAGATAAGAATCCGTTAGAGCTTTCGGGGGGACAAGTTCAAAGAGTTGCACTCGCTTCGGCAATAATTCTAGAACCAAAAGTCTTAGTTTTAGATGAATGTACAACTCAATTAGATCCAGCCGGTAGTCAGCAAATAATGAAAACGGTTAAAAGGCTTAATCAAAACGGTATGACGATTATAATGGTAGATCATGACATGGAAAAGGTTGCAGAACTAGCAGATAGAGTACTCGTGCTACACAACGGTAACTTAATTTTGAATGATTCTCCAGCAGCTGTTTTCAGCAATCCAAATATAGCTGAATATGGCATTGCTGCCCCAGATTATTATGAACTAACTAAAGATTACGACTCTAGTTCAGTTATCTTAACTGAAGAGCAAGCGATAAAAAAACTAGAGGATGTGTTAGCAAATGAAAATTGAAATTATCAATCTTACCCATCAGTATCCTTCAGGTGATAATGCCTTAAGCGAAATTAATACTGTATTTGAAGGGACTGAGCCGATTGCGATCATTGGTCAAAATGGTGCTGGAAAGACCACGTTCGTTAAACATTTGAATGGGTTGTTACGGCCAACCACTGGAGATGTTTTAATCAACGGAGAGAGTATTAAGAACCATACAACAGCTTTTTGGTCTCGAAAAATTGGGTACGTTTTTCAGAATCCAGACAATCAGCTTTTTTTAGAAAGTGTAAAAAAAGAGTTTGAATTCGGTCCAAAACAGCAAGGAGTACCTCAAAAAGAAATCAACGAACGATTAAAAAAGGTAGCTGATTTAGTCGGATTAGCTGACAAGCTATTGATTCATCCCTTTGATTTGAATGCGACAGAAAAAAAGTTTTGTACAATTGGTTCGATTTTGATGATGAACCCAGAAATGATTATTTTGGATGAGCCAACTTGCGGTCAGGATCTTGAAGGAAATAAACGATTGGCAAGGATCATTACCGCGCTGAAAGAAAACCATCAACTATGTATAACAATCACCCATGACATGAAGTTTGTTGTAAAAAACTTTGATCAAATACTCGTGATGGCAAAAGGAAGAATAGTGAAAAGAGCAACCAAAGATGTGATTTTCTCAAGTCGAGAAATTTTGCAGGCTAGTTCAGTAAGTCCACCGCCAATTACGCAGGTGGGGCAGGCACTAGGATTAGAAAAGCCAGTTTTTACTCTACAGGATTTTCATCAGCACTTTAAAAACAAGAAAACAGGAAATACGTATATATAGGTGAGATCACCTTTTATATAGATAAATCACGAAAGTGGGGATAAAGAATGGCAGCAACAAATGAGCGAGAAAAAATAGTTGGTGTTCCGATACCTGAAGAAGGAAGCCAAGAATTTGAAACAATGAATCGTATGGCAAAAAAAGCGATACCCTTAATTTTGTTAATATTCACTTTTGGTATTCTGGAACAACAAGCCTTTGGTATGATCTTTGTCAATATTGGACAACAATTAGGAGCGACAAACTTAGCACCACTTATTACCTCAATTCCAGGGATTGTCTTAGGAATTGTCTGTGTAGTCTATGGCGCGCTAGGTGACTTTGTTTCATTGAAAAAAATGACCTTGTTGGGAGTAATTATTTTTGTTATAGGTTCTATCATTGGTTTTGGATTTGGACCAAGCAGTATTTGGGCGGTAGTTATTGCTCGCGTCTTACAATCTGCCGGAGGACAAGTCGCAGGATCAGTTTTCTTGGTGCTAGTATCAAAATATATTGCTAAAGAAAACCGCGTTATCTATTACGGTATTTTTGTAGCTGTTTTTCGTTTTTCAGCTGCCTTAGGGGTTGTTGCAGCTGGTTATATCACAAAAATTGACTGGCGCTGGTTATTCGCAGTTCCAATCATTTCAATCTTATTTATTCCTTCGTTAGCTAAAAACTTACCTGATGAACGGGCTGAAGGGGCAAATATTGACTGGCTTGGATTTATTTTAATTGGTGCATTTGCTGGAGCAATAACGATGTTTTTCACAGATATGAATACTTTCTGGGCAATTTCTTCAGTCGTAACATTGGTGTTGTTTTTTGTGTATATTAATAAAGCTAAAAATCCATTTATAACACCTGATTTTTTGAAAAATCCGGCATTAATTGCAACAATGTCAGTTATATTCATTGGGTACTTCTTTAGTTACACTTTGAATGCAGGAGTAAATGCGATCGGTTTGAACGTTTTTGGTATTGATTCTGCGGAGGTGTCATTACTGTTAGTCGGTTCTATCTTACTGGCTGCTGTTTTAGGATTTGTTTGTGGTCCTGTTGTTAAAAAGATCGGACGTTCAGCGGCAATTATCATGGCTTTATCTTTCATGGGTCTGGGTTTATTAGCCATTGCATTTGCTATTCCTCATGGAAAAGTATGGGCATTAGCATTAGCGCCTTGTATTTATTACTTTGGTACATCATTCTTCTATTCACCGATAGTAGACACGGCAACACTAACTGTTACACCAGAAGAATCTGGTCGTGTACTGGGTGTAAATGATTTAGTACAAGCTATCACTGGTTCTGTAGGTGTTGCTCTATTTGGTGGCATGATGTCGTCAGGTGTTCTATCTGGGAGCAGTGTTGTTGGTTCTGCCGAAGGTGCTGCTTCAACATATGCCAATATTTTCTTGATTGGTGGTTTCATCGTATTAATAGCACTTGTGATCTTTATTGTAACGAGAAAAATGATTTACTCACGTGGTGAAAAAATTCAACAAAACAAATAGAACAGTATTGGAGAGTAAATAATGGTAAAAAAGGTAATTTTAGATTGCGATCCAGGTCACGACGATGCGTTAGCATTACTGATGGCCATCGCTTCAGAAAAAATTGAATTATTAGCAGTAACAACATCCGCTGGAAATCAACTTCCAGAAAAAACGTACGTTAACGCCAAAAGACTATTAACTTTGGCAAAGAGTGAACACATTCTAGTTGCTAGCGGAGCTAAAAAACCATTACGTCGGGATTTGATCATCGCGGATGATGTTCATGGCGAGTCCGGGATAGATGGTGCTGAATTGCCGGAGTCTAGTATACAAGATCTAGATATCTCTGCAAATGATTTAATTGCCAAAATTTTGAAAGAGTCTGAAGAAAAGATCACGTTGATAGCAACAGGACCATTAACGAATATTGCAATTTTCTTATTGTCTCATCCTGAGCTAAAAGAAAAAATCGAGCTGATCTCCTTTATGGGAGGAGCCTGCTTTGGTGGGAATATGACACCTCATGCTGAATTTAATACTTACGTTGATCCCGAGGCAGCAGATATCGTTGTTCAATCAGGTGTGCCTGTAGCAATGTTTGGATTAGATGTAACCTTGAAGGCTCAATTATTTGAAGAGGACATAAAAGAAATTCGCGGTATTGGAAACCAAGTAGCAACTACCATGGCTGACCTTTTGGATTTTTTCAACTTAACTACAACACGTCCCTATTGGGCAGATGAAAATCATGTTGAAGGTATTCATATGCATGATCCTTGTGCTGTTGCTTATGTAATTGATCCAGATATGTTTACTGTTTACCCAATGAATGTACAAGTTGAAACAAGTGACACCTTGGCACTTGGCAGCACCGTTGTTGATTATGATGATGTTTTTAAAAAAGAGAAAAATGTCAATGTTGCCTTTAATCTTGATTTAGACAGGTTCAGAAAATTAACGATGGATACGATAAAATTTTTTTCATAAACTGTTTATGAAAAATTAAAACGCAAGCGAAGTCAATTGGAGAGAAGTGCAGAGATGAATAAGATTACAGTAGTAGGAAGCATCAATTTAGATACAACGATTCGAACAGAGCAATTTCCAAAACCAGGTGAGACAATTCACTCAAAGGAAGTATTCACTAATGGTGGAGGGAAGGGAGCCAATCAAGCTATTGCTGCGGCTAGAAATGGTGGGCAAGTAAACTTCATCGGCGCCGTTGGAAATGATAATGGGGGAAAAGCGTTAGTTGAGTTACTTGAACAAGATGGAATTAATACTTCAGCTATTGATCATTTAGCTAATATTAAAACGGGGAGCGCTTATGTAACCGTCGATGATAATGGTGAAAATAGTATTGTGATTTATGGTGGAGCAAACCAGCAAATTTCAAGCGAGCATATATTGGATAATAGTGAATTAATTTCTACGAGTGACTATGTTATTGCTCAATTAGAAACTAATCTTTCAAGTATTGAACAGAGTTTTGAGATAGCTAAGAAATCAGCGGCTTTAACGATTCTTAACCCAGCACCCGCACTAAGGGAGATGCCTGATTCTATTATTAGAATGACGGATATTTTAATACCGAACGAAATCGAACTAGAAACAATAATAGGGTGCACAATCGATACTAAAGAAGACCTAATTAAAGCAGCTAAAATCATTCATTCTTTGGATGTGAAGGTTTTGATAGTAACATTGGGCAGCAAAGGGGCGTTCTATTCTGTTTTGGATGGAAAACAAGGTTTTGTCCCGGCCAGCAAGGTAAGTGTAGTTGATACAACTGCTGCAGGCGACACGTTTATCGGAGCATTCACCACAAAACTATCGATGGATTTTGAAAATATTGAAGAAGCAATTAAGTATGCCAATAAAGCAGCATCGTTGACTGTTCAACGCTATGGAGCACAA
Organism: Enterococcus sp. AZ163; assembly: GCF_050498925.1. Lineage (NCBI taxonomy): Bacteria > Bacillati > Bacillota > Bacilli > Lactobacillales > Enterococcaceae > Enterococcus > Enterococcus sp. AZ163. The sequence goes on along the minus strand of NZ_JBIPAO010000002.1, from coordinate 317,541 downwards.
CCTTCTATTCCTTATGAGTCAGAGTTAGGCGAAAAAGAGCAAAAAATCAAAGTATAGATGGTAAGAAGTGAGCCAAGCAATTGAATAAAGAATTAAACAACCCCTTACATCAAAATAAAGAGAGACTTTGTATGACACTTGCGAAGTCTCTCTTTATTGTTTACGTTTCTATTTGGTTAAATGGATAGCAGTTGTGAAGGGAGTTGAGAAAACAATGAATAAAAAAGTGTGAGAAACGATTTTTCCATCTGAAATTTATCGGGGCTTACTTACTTGAAATCTCCAAATGCTATCTTTAGGATAATACCTTCGTCTTACAATGTTACAGGGCACCACATCAATAAGTAACCGAAATATCCGGAAATTTCGGATATGTCAGGAAAAATTTTTTCCCATAACACTACTCCTCGCTTAATATTATTGAAAAACCTCATAGACTGGATCAGTGTAGTCGTGTCTCGTCCAGCTCAGGATTTTTTCCATCGATTGTACTCCTCAGAAGTTTTCCAAAAGTTGCTATCGGTTCATATTTAAAAAGCTTCTTTTTATTCTCACTTTTTCAGGCGAGTATGTTTGTAACTTAAATATCTTTTGAACATAGTAAAACCTCTTCTCCTTATTTTATGTGTTTAATATACTTGTTAAACCTTGAATGAACCTGTATTTTTTTTGGAGTAGCTTTAGGATTTTACACTAAAATTCGCTGTTTAAGGTCAATATAAACAAGCTCAATTCAAAGACCTTATTTCAGAAATGAGGCTTTTGAATAGAGCTTGTTTTTTGTTTAAAAAGATTGATGTTCCAGTGGGGGATTCACTAGTAGTTGATAGTCGTATAGATGTTTAGCAAAAAGTTGCTGAGAATACAACGGAATAAACCACTTTTTGCTGCAGAATAATCCGCTGGTTTTAGTCAATTACTTTAGTTTGAATATAGTGAACAACTTCTTGAGTAAAATAATTTTTATGGTGAACATTATCGAAAATTCTCAGCTCTGATTGTTTTAAATGAACAGCAACGTTTTTTTGTAAATTCGCAGAAAGGGTTTTGTCAGAGGTTGATCCAATAATATATGTCGGGCAAACAACATTTTTCGCGTACTGATCGACTTTCATGTTATTTGAAATAAATACTTTTGCAGGTCCCAAAAAAATAGGAATAATTTTATTGTATAGATCAGATACATCCCTGTATGCAGCCATCAATACAAGAGCTGCACACTTTTTTTGACTAGCAAGGTAGGCTGCCATACCTGATCCATAACTGTGCCCTATAACGACTACTTTCTTATTAGGATAATGTTCAACTAGCCAATCATAGGCATCCGTAGCTGACTTCTGCATCGTGTCAAGTTTCATTTTGCCCTCGCTATTTTGCGTTCCGTAATAATCAACGGAAACAATCGGGCAATCAAAGTTATCCCCGTATTTTGCGATTGAATTATAAGCAATATCGTTTGAACCACCAAAGTAAAAGATTAGTTTGTCAGACTTAGCACCAAGATTGCAACCGTATCCTGATAACTGTTCATTGAAGTTCAGTTTTATTGGATCTAGATCAACTTTTTTCAGTTTTTCAGCATTTTTGTAAAAAGAGTAACTGATTGTTTGCATGATGAAATTGCAGCTGAAATAGACAATAAGAAGCCACATAATTATTTTCAAGGTGAGCCGCCATAGGTCCATTGTATGAATCTCCTTAAATTGTTTTGATTTCTCTATGACAGTATAACGAACTTAGACCGTCATTCCTACAGGCTAAAGATCTAAAATGTAATCGATAGTAGTGGTAAAGACTCTTTTTCAGGTTGCTTTTACTGCCAGAACCTTAAATGCTCCTCTTCATTAAACACTTGTTTATTAAGCGCAGAAGTTTGAACAACGAAGGGGGAGAAGAACGAAATGCAGCTAACCTAAATTCCAAGAGAGTATAGATCAAGAAAATTAATAACCAGACTTCTCTTTCTTATTTTGGAGCCTATCCATATGAAACAGAACGCCAAATAATGCGCCCAATAAACCACCAATTATATGTGCCATTCTCGAAATATTATCACTAGTTATCATACTGCTTATGACTTCATTTCCGATATAAAGCATTCCTACTAAAATAACAGTAAGTGGAATCCTTCCATCACTCACGTTAGCAAAGGAAGCTAGAAGGATAAACATAAAAACGATACCGCTAGCACCTAAAAGCATTGTATGTGGAAAGAAAATAATATTAATTAAGCCGATGATTGCGGATGCCGTCAGTATCATGATTAACACATTTTTACTGCCATACTTCTCTTCTACTAAGGGTCCCACGGCTAATAACAACAGAAAATTTGCTGAGTAATGACTCAGATCCTGATGTGCAAGTGTGTGCGTGAATAATCGTACATACATCATTGGATCTGCCCAGGATGTATAGTAGATGGCAAATAATTTATTGATTTCTCCGTTAGTTACTACATTTAGAATCAATACGATAAAAGATGAGAGTGCAAGCCCTAAAATAATTGGTGAGTTGAAGCTGATTATATTATTTATCTTTCTTTTTTTCATATGTTTCTCCTTCTTTAGTTAATCCGAGTAGCTAAGCTGTTTTCCATACTTTGAACAACTAGATGATTCGTTACATCCATTATTCGCATGATCCTATTCTTACCTAATTTTATTGAATAGTTACGTAAGGTAAATGATGGTAGTCATCATGTAGAAATCAAAACTTTTCTTATTTATAAAACCAATTCCCCTCAAAAAGGGTGCTTTAGAAAAAAACGAGGAGGCAATGTCTACTTTAGATCTAATATATTTCATACAAAATAATGATAGCATTCAATTTTTTACTATTCAATAAGGCCTAAGATGTAGGAATCCATACAAGATATATCTGAGTCTTCGTTTTAAACAGGATAAAAATGGCAAACAAAAATGTAGGAAAACCAACAAGTTTAACTTGCCGTTTGCCTACATTTTTGTTTGCCGTTAACACAGTCTATGAATAATGGTGTGTTTGCAAATGTTTAGAATCACACATGGTCAAGTAACATCTGGTCATTCGATCTTTTTTTGGAGCAACCCCCTAAGAAATTTTGCGGTTGTAAACATGTAAAGAACTGAAATAAGCCACAAGAATAATGCCGATACACCAGGCCAAGGCTATCGTTAAGTTGTTATCCAATGGCAAGTCCAACGTTAACGACCGAATGCTGTTGATAATCGGCGTCATCGGCTGCGTTTTGGCAAACCAGCGAATACTGCTGTTCAATGTTTCTACAGGGGCAAATCCCGAACTTATGAATGGCAAAATAAAGAGGGGAAGCATTAAACTGCTGGCTCCTTCAACTGTTTTCGAGAGCAGGCCGCAAAGCACACCGAGCAGGGAGACAGTAGTATTAACAATAATAAGAAGTCCAATAACGATACACCAATCTCCAAAGCTGCCTTTTGGTCTAAAGCCTAAAAGCAAAGCAGTAACAAAAATGATAACCGTCGAAATGGTATTTCTAATCACTCCAGCTGCAGTATGACCGATCAGCACCGCTGATTTTGAAATCGACATTGTACGAAAACGATCGATGATTCCGGTTTTCATATCTGAAGCAACATTCATAGCTGCATATTGCGATGCCTGACCGATGCTCTGCAGAATAATTCCGGGAACAATGAAATCAATGTAGTTAAAATTTTCAATATCGGATATGCTGCCGAAGATTGTCCCAAACAGCAACATTAAGATAAAAGGTACAATGATGGCTACCAAAATAGCTTCAGGATTTCTCAAGGAAATAAATAAGCAACGTTTAAACATAATCCACGAATCGAACAGGGTACTCCTCTTTGATTTATTCATTCTAATTATCCTCCATTTTCTCATCAATTAAGGTCAAAAACACATCTTCTAATGAAGGTAGGCTTTGTTCCAGGTTGGTAACTTCAATATTATTTTCATTCAAAATTTCAACCGCTTTGGCTGCTTGTTTTTCATTATCGAAGTTTAGCTTAGCACCTCGAGCAGGCATAATCTGTTTAAGATATTGCGGAGTGCCTTCAACCAGAATCCGTCCCTTATGAAGAATCGCAACGTTGTCCGCAAGATATTCAGCTTCTTCTAAATATTGCGTCGTTAAAAACACTGTAGTTCCTTTCAACGAAAGTTGTTTTACCAATTCCCACATAGCGATCCGATTTTGCGGATCAAGTCCGGTTGTCGGTTCGTCAAGAAAGAGTACGTCAGGATTGCCTAACAGACTCATCGCGATATCCAATCTTCGTCGCATTCCTCCTGAATAGGTGGACACTTTACGATCAGCAGCATCAGTCAAGTTGAAAAGTGAAAGCCACTCATCTGTTTTGCGCTTGACATTAGGTAGTCTTTTTAGTTGACCGATCAGGTTCAAATTTTCTCGACCGCTTAAAACCTCATCTACCGCAACGAATTGGCCAGTTAAGCTGATACACTCTCGAACCTCATCTGCTTGATCTATTACATCAAATCCATTAATAATAGCGTTTCCATTATCTGGTTTCAAAAGAGTAGACAAAATTTTGACCACTGTAGTTTTTCCTGCGCCATTTGAACCAAGTAGAGCATAGATTGTTCCGCTGGGGACAGAGAAGGTGACATCTTCTAGCACAGTCTTGTCCCGATAGCTTTTCTTTAGCGATGACACGATAATAGCAGGGGTTGAATTCGACACGATAAATTCCTCCTTAGAATTTTATAGACCAATGAAATAGGTCAACAAGTTTTACATTCATACCGAATGAATGTATATAGCTAAAATAAAAATTGCCCTGTAAAAGACAATTTTATTTACTCTTGATCAGAAAAGAGTGGGGAGTTCATGACATAAACTTCCATTTCTTCGTCTCTAATGGGTAATCCCATTTTATCCAATAGTTCAGTAATGAAAAGATATCGTTGGTAAAATTCCTCATTTCCTCCCGGAAAAAGAGAAGGTATGAACCAAAAATCAAGTAAAACCAAAAACTCTGCAAGTGGTTGAGCGTTTTCTACCTGAATCGACCCATCTTTTTGCCCTTCTTCAATCAGCTCCAGCCAACGGGGAAATAGAATCCGGCGGTTAGTGTCTAAGCTTTTTGCTAGTACATGTGGATTTTCCAGAAGGGGAATCGATTGTTTCATTAATTCCATTTGGTCTTCATCAGATTTATTTTGCTTAATAACTAATCGAATCTTTTCAAGCGCAGTTAATTCTGTATGTTTTTTTATTGCTTCAAACGGATCATTGTCGAAAAATATTTTGTCTTCAAGGGCATTCATTATTTCTGCTTTTGACTTAAAATGATAATAAACTGCTCCTTTTGTTAAGCCATCTAGTTCATTGACAATATCTTGAATGGTGGTATTGTCGTATCCTTTTTCAAGAAAGAGTCGTTTAGATACTTCCAATATTCGATCAACAGTGACTTCAGGATGTTTGTTTCTGGCCATAGTTTTCTCCTTCATTAAACATTCATACGGTATGAATGTATTATATGATTTAGATTTTCATTTGTCAATGACATTCATACCCAAAGAATGTCACTTCTTTCGCTAAACAAACAAGGTTCATTCAAGGTTCATCGAATAGACTGAGGATTGAAAGTTCCAGTATAGATTCCTCTGACTGATTGATTGTCAAAGAAACTCTGACTCAATTTACTAGCCAAATGTTTCCTGTAAGAAGATTAAGCACTGAAGGAGAAAATTTGATATGATTGAATGAATAAACAATAAATCCCTTTATATCAAGGATGCAAGAGATACTTGATAGGCATCTTCACAACATTTTGCTAGGGTGGAAACAAGGAGGAACATAAAATGACCATTGGGAAAAAACTTAAGGAGCGACGCAAGGAGCTGAACCTAACACAAGGGGAGGTTGCTGAGCAGCTGTATGTTTCCCGTCAAGCAATATCTAATTGGGAGCGGGATAAGAACTATCCAGATTTAGAAACGGTGATTGCTTTGAGCGATTTGTATCAGCTCTCTTTGGATATCTTATTAAAAGAAGACCAAAATGTTGTGAAGGGAATTGAGAAAACGATGAATAAAAAAATGTGGGGAACAATTTTTTATAGTATTACAGGAGTGAGCATGCTGCTTTGCCTGATTATCAATTTTGCATTAAATCAGAATCTTACGTGGTCTTTGATTGTACTGCTTTCATTAATAAGTATCGATGCATTAGTGTACCTGTTTGGAAAAAGAAATCTATGGTCGCCAATAGTCTTAGTCGGTGGAGGTAGTTTTTTAATAATAGCCTTTTCAGGATTATTAGATCGAGTGTTGCTTGTATCAAACTATATAAATCAGTCATTCTTTCTGTCAACGGCTTTGCCGATTAGTTTGATTTGGTTGTCACTGCTTTGGATCGTTACTGTAGTTCAGCTGCGGATGAGATGGTCGATTTTTTATTCAGTGTCACTTTTCTTTCTATTGGGAATTATTGGTGGATTTTTGACCAACTTGTTGGTCAGTAGTGAACCGCTTTGGTTTAGTGTATTAATAAGTGCTATCCCTTGCTTATTCTTAGGAATTCTATTTTCTTTTTTAGGAAATTATTCAGCAAATTCGAGAGAACTTTAATATTTAAGAGGATTTAAGCAGTGATCTTCGATTCTATGGTTGTGCCTTAGAATCGAAGAAAATTACATAAAAGAAGGAGTTTGCTTATGCATATACGAGCTGCAACGACTAAAGATATTTCGCTTTTATGCGACTTATATACAAAATTTTATTGCTACAATGCTTCGCTGCAGCCGAAATATTGCATAGCTGCTATTGAAACCGGAGAGTATCTTAAGTGGATTATGGAGCAGCCTGCCCACACACTTTTCCTGGCTGAATATGAAAATAGTATTGGCGGCTTTATTCATTTAGCTATAGCAGAAACACCAAATTATCCTTCGGTTGCAGCGCATACCTTTGGACAGATTGTCGATTTGTTTGTTCTGGAAAAATATCGGGGAAAGGGTATAGGTAAGCAGCTGGTTTCTGCGGCAAAACGGTGGCAGACTTCGAAAAGTTTAGCCTATCTTGAGCTGGAGGTATTAGCTAATAATCTTCAAGCTATTAAATTTTATCAGAAAATGGGGTTGACTGCCTCGCGTCTGACTTTGAACAGCTAAGAATGAGCTGAAGTAGAGTGCATTCTTTTATTCCTAAGGTACTGAAGTTCAATAAATTTCACAAGAGGTGGTACTTAGAATGATTAGAAAAGACTTAGCAATAGAAAGATACCAGCTAGCACATGAACAGGCTCTTTTTTCACTACTTAGTAAGGAGGGCTGTGCTCGGATGATGATCGATTTACACGATATAAAGAAGCACTTGACCAATCAATCTCTTATGTTCTAATACAAGACGAGTCACTTTGCGGCTATATCCGGTGTCATAATGATTATGGAAATGGAGTCTATGTGTATGATTTATTAGTGGATCAAAAATATCGAGGACAAGGGTACGGCAATTTATTGATGACCAAGGTAAAAGCTGAATTTCCTAAAACAGAAATCTATGTGTTAAGCGGAGTAGATAAGTACTATGAAAAATTGAAGCTAAAGAAAGCCGGCAGCATTTTCGAAATTAAATAAACAGATTCACCATTCTAAAAAAGAAAGGAATTTTTCAATGGTTAAAGAGGTTAGACTTAGAACGTTTGAAGATAGTGATAGTGAGCTAATGGAGAATTGGTTGGAAAAAGATTATATTATCAAATGGTATCTTGATGCAGAGGATTGGTTGACTGAAATTAGTCAGCGTCACGAGGAGTATCATTGGCTAAATCATTTTATTGTGATGTCGCAAGAAAAGGCTATTGGTTTTTGCCAGTATTATGATGTGTTTGCTGCAAAGGATCTCGAAGACTGGTACCATGTGAAGGAGCCTGGAAAGGTATTTAGTATTGATTACTTGATAGGAGAGGAAGAATTTCTTGGCAAAGGGTATGGCAAAGAAATCGTTAGACTACTAGTAGATTTAATAATGGCCAACGAAGAAAAAGCTGAAGCAATCATCGTTCAGCCGGATAAAGAGAATGCCCAATCCAATGGTGTGTTACTAGCAAATGATTTTGTGTATGATGAGAAAAGGAATACTATCAAAAGAATTTGTGCACTGTCTGAATAATGAGGAAATAGAGTTTTTTATGAATGAACCAATGATAAGGGCGATCGCTGTCCGTTCATTGGTTTTTTTTGACATAATAAGTTGATAGTTGAAGCATGATTGGAAAATGAATTGGTTTATCTTAAGCTCTTCAAGGACTCTAAATTCAGATTATTGCCACCTAAATAAACGTTTGAAATTTCCGAACGCTGGAGCTTCAAACACTTATTTGATTATTAATTCATCAATTGTTAGTCAAAGTATCCAGCAGCTGACCTTTCTTATGAATCCAAAAAGACAGAATTAAACAGATAAGATTATCAACCTTTTCAAAATACCTCTAAGAAAACAGCAAAGGATTTCATCTCAGCCATTTCAAAATAATTTCGCCAATATAATTTTAGGCCTTTAGAAAAATAGGCTTATTTTCATGTGCCTTCTTTCCAGTAAACAACAGAATAATCACTTGAAAATACCTATAGCTGATGTTCTACTAATCTGTCAGTCTATTTTCCATAGACAATGGAAATGATTGGAAAAGCTTTTGATACGAACTGATCACAATCCTCTACTTGAAAAAACATAAACCATTATAGCTATTGCGAAAAAACTGATCATAGGAAATCTTCATAGATCTATACTGACAGAATTATTTTCGTTTGCGATTCTTTTTCTTGCCGGTTTTTTTTCTTAGGGCTTTTTCTATCTCGAGGTTTCGCTCCTCTTTCGGCTTTTTACCATAAGCAGTTAAGTTCTTCCAACTGGGCATTCGATCCGTTGGGGTCTTACCAATCTTTTTCTTCTTCAACGGGGTCCTATGATCTAGTTGATCAACAGGGGGCTGGACAGATGAAGTCGACTGAGTCGCGTTCGAGTTTTCTCCGGTGACGTTATTTGTTCTGGCTGTTTTTTTTGAGTATTCCTTAACTGGTATTTCTTCCGCCTGTTCATCACATGATTTCTTAGATTCATATAATGGATCGTTTTCATTTCGAATATCAAAGTTACGATAGCGTTCGTCAATAGCAAAATCCACCCAAACAACTTTGGTAAATTGGCGCAGCCCTTTTTTGTGAAAAATAGTCAATTCGCCTAAGATATTTAGAAGCTCCATATGATCCTTTGAAGATAGGTTAGATACGACATTGCTGAGACCCCAAGTATGCATCTTGCCATTTTCATCTAAGAAGGCGGCTTTTAAATTCAGTTTTCGTTCGCCGGATTGTACGCCAGAGGTAAGAGCTGGCCGCAGGCGTTCAAGACGCAAGCGAGTCACCTCAGTCAGTTGTTTATATTCTGCCTGATTTTTGTATAGGTGGCCAAGGACGGTATTCCACTCGGCAGTACTGAAATAATCTTCAAAATAGATACACAAATGACGCGCTGAAGCTGGAACTTCACCGTTCAAAAATACCTTGCGAATCAAGTCCTTTGCTACATAAGAGAAATCACCAACATAAAAAGCGTTACGAACCATCGCTGCTACGGCCGCTTGAACAAGATGGCCTACATCTCCAGATTGTTGATAGAATTCGGTGAATTTTAGCTCGCAATTTTTTCTGTTTCTCATGCTGAAGACCTGTCTGGTGTGAAGTTCGGTAGTTGTCATAATGGCTGCTCCCTCTTTTATGCGTTTTCATTTTGTTTAAAGTTAGTTTCGCTGTAAAATGAAAATTTCTATTTTTAGTAGTATTTCTGATATATTCATTTTTTAGATTTTTGTGGTGTAATATGTTTTCATAAAAATAATATAAAACAAGTTCGTTGATGTCAAGGGGAAATTTAAAAAAATGAAAAATAATATTTTATACTAATGCATGGATTTTCATATATATGGATTATAAGTTTTGTTCCTATAAGTGTGAAGAAAGAATCTGAATAAATAAGAGATATAGACAAAATTGCAGACTAAGAATATATTCACTTTAGAAAAGAATTTTATGACGTCTTTTGGATAAAGAGTTGCGCTTGTTTTGATAAAATAGGTCTCTTCAAATGGATCATCCATATTGGGGTGATAAACTACTAACATGTTCTTTTTTAAGTCTTTTCAACAATTAAAGGACAGCATTTTTCCAAATCACATTATTTAAATGTAGTGCCTTACTATTAGTTTCAGCGGATGATCCTTTGGCAGCTTTAATATCGAATTTTTTTGAACTAGTTCATGTAATTTCGTGAAAGACAACTCAGCAGACAGAAGATGGTATATAAAGACTGTCTTGGATTGAGAAATTTATTAGTCCTTAATTTTTTTTGTAGCAGCAGTTCAAAACTTCCTAATTATTTTTTTTAAAAGTAGTCAGCCTAAAGCATGGTTTTTGTCGTTCGTGAGTGTGGTAAGCTTTATACAAGTGGTTCATTTTTTGTAGATTATTGTATTTGACCAAATGTTGACGGAAATGATAGGAGCCTTACCATGATAAGAAGAATTTGAAGTAGAAATTTTATTTGGATTGTTTTACTCGCAGTATTAGTAGGGTCTTTATTTTTTGGAAATCTTATTAGTGCTTACAGCTGGGCATTTATAAAACTAGTTCAACCAATAATTGGTCTGTTTTTGTTTCTGATAATTTTGCTTTTATTGATCTTTAGAAAGAAAAGTAGAAATCTAGCAATGTGTATTTCTCTGCTATTAAGTGTTCTGACAATCAGTCCCATTTTAGTGACAATGAATAAGATTACTATTCCCTATCCTACAAATGTGAACAGAACAAAGCCAGCTTTGACAGTCGCATTTCCTTTTGAAAAAAACACGATTGTCGGTTGGGGTGGAAATAAAATGGCAGAAAATATCCCACATGCGATGTGGGCCTATGATTTAGTAATGGAACCTTATGAAGTTGAAACATCTGAACTTTCAGACTATGGAATTTACGATCAAACAGTACTCTCACCAGTTGAAGGAACAGTTGTTGTTGCGAAGGATAAGGAGCAGGATATTCCAGCGGGAACGGAAGAGTTTATCACTATCGAAGGAAACCATGTTTATATAAAGGTAAAGGAAACTGGTACGTATATTCTTCTGAACCACTTGAAAAAAGGTTCAGTTTTGGTAGAAGTGGGAGCTGAAGTAACGGTTGGACAAAAACTAGGTCGTATTGGAAACAGCGGATCGACCTCTGAACCACATTTACACATTCACCATCAACGGCAAAACCCTAATGATGTGCCGTATCCTGTATTGGCTGAAGGGCTGCCGCTGTATTTTTCAATTGATGGTAAATCAGAAATGCCAGTGAAAGGAACAAAGATTGAGATACCTGTACCTTAAATGTTTTTTAGTTAAACTTTTTGAATGGAATAAAGAATGTTAAGCTACAAAACAATTGTAAGACCTCTGACAGATAACTTACTCTATGATCTTAGGAATATTGTATTGATCGTATCAGTTAAAAAGCAACTTAATTCCAAAAAATAAAAGTATTAAACCAACTAAAGCATTCAAGTAAGTGATGATTAACTCTGATAAAAATTGGGTAGCTAAGTTTCCTAAAATTGCAATAAATGATAAGAAAAGGATTGTTGCCAAGATACACCCAGTCGCAAACAGGAATAATTCTTTCTTATTATATTGGTTTTCGATTACTTGCTTTGTTAGAAGACTACTCCAGAAAATAATCGTTAAAGGGTTTGAAATGGTCAAAAGAATTCCTTTTAAAAATGGATTAGTACTTGTAATACTTGATAATATAGATAAATCTGGAAAAAGCGAAAATTTTAGGAGTGTTGTTAGTGAATTCAAACCAAATAAAATCAAAACAAGTCCACTGATGATTTTTATAAAAAAGCGTATGTTAGGCTTATCTATCACTGAAGAAATACCGCAAAAGGATAAAAAGATAAAGACAGTGTCTACTAATACTGCAGCCCAACTAACTAACAAACCGTTACCCAAACCTTTAGACGTAGACGTATTAAAAACCATTATAGAAACCGGCCCAACAGCCAATTGTAAAACCATTCCAAAACGTAAGCCTTTAAATAAGCTAGTTATGTTTGTCATGTGTTCATCTCTTCCTTCAAGGTGCTTAATACAATGATTGTGTTTGAATTTCGTACTCCGTTCGACTTATTTAATACGTTAGATAAAAAATTATCTAACGCAGTTGTATCTTCTAATGCAATTTTCAAAAGGTAATCATAAGCTCCTGCGATATGATGACATTCTAGAATAGCATTGTTAGCAGATACTAATTTCTTGAAACCCTCAGAAATCTTGCTGCCATCTAAATTTACTAAAATAAAGGCTAAAAGATTCTCGTTGTTCTTTTTGCGATTGACCTTAATCGTGTAGCCTTCAATTATATTGGTTGCTTCAAGTCTCTTCATTCTCTCAGAAACGGTTGGGACAGATAGGTTAATATTTTTGCTAATCTGTGAAGCAGATAAACGCCCATTCTTCTTTAGTTCAGCGATAATTTCTAAATCAATACTATCCATGCTATCACTCCTGTCTATATAAACAATTCTATGAATTATACTTAGTAAAGTAAATGTTTTTTTAAAAAAAACATAATTTTTAAGGAGTTTACCTTTTTAGATTAACAAACGTAAATAATAGGACTGTCCGAGGGCTAAATAGGTTACGAAATTAAACTTTCTAATCTCAACCACTATAGCTGGATAAAAAATTAGTTGCGATTAAACAGCATTCTTGATTTTGAGTTATTAAATATTGATTCTGAAATAGTCGATGTTGAAAAAGATTCTCAGTTGATGACAAGCCTTCTTATAAGAAATAGATCTTAACACCCGATAGTTCAACTGAATCCTTCAATAAACTATTGTAAATGGCTAAGAAGAAAACTAAAATAAATATATTTTGCTTGATAGCAAGAACTTAAGTATAATGTATACTTCCGCTTTTTCTAATGTGTTTCCGAAGTAAAAAAGTGGGTAATCGATAGCAGCATAGAATCGGTACTTTTTAGATAAACATTGTGTAAGCATTCAAATAAAAAGGGGTTCGGATTTATAAAAAGTGGTAGGAGGAAGAATAAATGGACGATAATACACAAGTATCAATTGACGGGATTCAACAGGCAGAAAAGGTTGTTTACCAGTATATGCAGCCCTCACAGCTGCTGCATTATCAAAATTTGAGTGAGCTGTTTGGGGCCAGCGTTTATGTTAAACATGAAAATCAAAACATGGGTGGCAGCTTTAAAATACGAGGTGGCATCAATATTATGCATCAGCTGAAAAAAGAGGAAGTACCGGGAGTTATTACCTTCAGTACGGGAAATCATGGTATTTCGGTTGCTAAATCTGCACAACTTTTTGGTCTAGAGGCAATTATCGTGGTACCGAAACGTAATTCTCCTGAGAAGAATCAGTTAATTAAGGATGCTGGAGCAACTTTGGTGGAAGCAGGTGAACATTTTGAGGAAGCTGCTGCCTATGGACAAAAGCTGCAAAAGGAAAATCAGTATCGCTTTATTCATGCGGCGAATGAACCGCATTTAATTCACGGTGTAGGAACTGAATTTACCGAAATACTTAGACAGCTTCCGGATATCGATGTCATCATTCTTCCAATTGGCGGTGGTAGTGAATTAGCTGCTGCAGTGACTGTTTTCAAAGCACTAAAACCCTCAGTCGAAATCTATGCTGTTCAGGCTGAAGCTTCAAAAGCTGCTTACTTGTCGTGGAAAAAAGGCGAAATTACACAGGCTGAAAATAAAACCTTTGCAGGCGGTTTTGCAACTGGTGCTGGATTTGATTTGACCTTTGATATTTATAAGGATCACTTAACGGACTTTATTTTGTTAAGTGAAGAAGAGCTGATGGAAGGAATTGCTTATGCGTTCACCTATACCCATAATGTCGCTGAAGGAGCAGGCGGATCAACACTGATTGCTTGCCGTAAAATAGCTGATAGTATAAAAGGGAAAAATGTGGTGCTGCAAATGAGTGGTGCGAATGAATCTGCTAATAGATATCTTATGGCTCTAAATAAATACTTGCGTTAAAAAACTTTCGATTCCAAGACTAACTGTTTCTTGTCCTGGAATCGAAAGCTATTTTATATAAGCATTCGTATCAGATAATGGTTCGTAGTCTGTTGAATGGGGGAAGATTAACCAGTCATCAAATAGTAAATGGTATTTGTTTTTTTGTTAGACCGAAGTTACTTGGCCTTTACTAAAATCGTCTTTTCCTTCTTTCGGCAGTAATTCATCCGGGATAGAATCTAGAATGTCGTCGATGTTAGGAATTTCAAAGCCTTCTGGTTTTTCTTCTGACCAAGTCTTGCCGCCATCGGTTGAATACAGTGTTTTGTCATCTTCAGTTTGCTTTGTGATAACTGATTTTACTTTATCTGAAAAACCTTCAGGTACTTCTTCTGACCAAGTTTTCCCACCATCAGTGGAGTAAAAAATTTTGCCGTCTTGGAATTTCATGGAGACTCCGCCTTCTACTGGAACCGTGAAGCCATTTTTCAACCAATCTTCGACATCTTTTAATGGATCAGACCATGTTTTCCCGCCGTCCTCAGAGTATTTCCAGCTGTTTTCTTCAGAGTTAAATTCAGATAATTTATTTCCGTCTTCGCTTTTCCACGTTAGTGTTCCGTCTTTATCGACCTCCACGCCTTCAGGTACCTCTTCAGTCCAAGTTTTTCCGCCATCGGAAGAGAATTTCCATTTGCCATCTTCTTGCTTCATCACGATTCCTTTGCCGTTTTTATCATCGAAAGGGAATTTGAAGACATCGTCCTCGGGATCCTTAGTGATAGTTTTGGATAGAGAATTCTTGTAGCGCAGTCGACCGTCTTTATCCTCATAAATATCTTCTGGTGGTGTGCGAGTCCAAGAAACGCCATCATCAGATGAAAATTCCCATTTTCCATTATTCCTACGCACCTTTACATCCTCAGAAGTCACCGGATGTTTTTCATTTGAAGCATGCAGGTCAGCCTCTGCTTTTGCTCCAGAAACGGCTCTCCCGATATTATAGGAGACTAGTGATAAACCAATCAAAACAGTTAGAATAACTACACGTATTGTAAAGGGAATCGTTCGTAGGAAGCTGCCCCAGCTTTTACCAGAGCGTCCTTTTGAAGAATAATCGGATTTCTTTTTATTCATGACAATGACCTCATTTCTATAATTTATACTCTGATTCTAAGAGCCGAACCTTTAGCGAAGCTTTAATTGATAAAAGAAAAGAGTAATAAATAAAAAAAACAGTTATCGAGCGTTTTTTAGTAGTTAAAAGTTGCTTTGATTCAAGGTTCATTTTAGTTTGATACGTTATAATAAGGTAAGAACACTAGCTATATTTATAAGGGAGAATAATTAATGAAACTTCTTTTAGTTGAAGATGAAATTATGTTAGCTGAAGCAATCGCTCAAATTCTGCGGAAAAACGGTTATTCTGTGGATATAGCCGAGGAAGGAGAGTATGGGTTAGACTGTTTAGTTTCTGGAATATATGATCTGGCTATTTTAGATATTATGCTGCCGAAAAAAGATGGATTAACGATTTTAAAGGAGGCTCGGGAAGAAGGGGTCGACATCCCGATTCTGATGCTTACGGCTAAAGGGGAGCTGGAAGATAAGGTTGAAGGGCTAGAGTTGGGAGCAGATGATTATTTGAGCAAACCATTTCATTATCAAGAGCTTTTGGCACGTTTGAAAGCACTATGGCGTCGGAAGAAGAGTGAATACAAAGAAGGTGGTGTCCTTGCTTTGGGAGATTTTGAATTAAATCCCTATACTCTGAATCTGATAACGGAAACACAGGAAATCAGTCTGACTAGGAAGGAAGCAAATATTTTGGAATTTCTGATGAACAATTATCCGCAGCTTTCTTCTAAAGATAGAATTATTGAAAAGGTCTGGGGCTATGATTCCGATGCTGAATCTAACCATGTAGAAATGCACATTTCACTTTTAAGAAGAAAGATGAAGCAGGCAGACAGCTGTACGCAAATTAAGGTGATTCGTAATTTAGGTTATATGTTGAAATTTTCGGAGGATCGACAAAGTGATTAAAAAATTTAGACGCCGATTAATTGCGATGACTACCGGTTTTGTGACAGTTATCTTGATTGTGGCGTTTTTAGCTATCTTTCTAACCACCTATTTAAGAGTTCAATCGGACAACTTTGAGAAGCTAAATCAAGCAGAGGAACTAAAAATTACTGGCGGTAAGGTTCATTTTGATGACAGCGAAGAAGAAGCTCTCCAAATTGATCGAATTGTTCCTGGCGGAGGGGTATATTTTAACATGCTGGTAGACAAGGCTGGAAAGCCGATCATGATTGATTCTGCAATTAAGCTTTCTAAAAAAGATTATAACAAGGCTGCGAAAATTGCTTGGAAAAATCAAGAAGGTGGTGTGACCCGATTCGGTAATCGTGATTGGCAATATGTGGTAGCTCCAGCAATTGCCACCTTAAATTACGATGAAGAGGACAAAAATATTGGGAAAGAAGATGAAACCTATTTGATTCGTTTCCTTGATGTCACTGACTCGAAAAAAAGTTTAAAAAATCTAGCGATGACTTTGCTGATTGTCGGAATTGGTTTGCTGATCTTTTTCTACTTAGTAATCATTTATTTTACCAATCGAGCGATGAAGCCGTTGGAAGAAGCTTGGCATACTCAGAAACAGTTTATCGCAAATGCTTCCCATGAACTGAAAACGCCTCTGAGTATTATTTCCACTAATGTTGGTGTGCTGTATTCCAGTAAAGAAGATACTATCGAAGATCAGATCAAATGGCTGGACAATATTTCCCGGGGAACGAAACGTATGACCGGCTTGATAAATAAATTGTTGACGATAGCTAAAACGGACAATATGTTCGAACCACTAAATTTCACGAAGGTTCGAGTGGATAGATTATTGGAGGAGGCACTCAATAATTATCAAGAAAAATTTGATTCAAAACAAGTGACAGTTAAGCAGGAGCTATTCAATATTACTGCGAAAACAGACGAAGTATCACTGATTCAATTGTTTGAAATCTTTATTGATAATGCGTGTAAGTATACCAATGACGGCGGAACCTTTGAAGTGAAGATGGAAGAGTCTGGAAGAAAATGCATCATTCGTTTTAAAAATACCGGCGCCGGAATTGCTGAAGAGGATTTACCGAAAGTCTTTGAGCGTTTTTATCGTACGAATGAGGTTCGGCAAAAATATGAGGGTAGTTATGGCTTAGGCTTGTCGATTGCGCAGAATATTGTTGAACAGCTAAATGGAAAGATTTCTGTCACTAGCAAAGTAAATGAAGAAACTGAGTTTGTTCTTCATCTGATATTGAAAAGAGAATAACTGATAAGACTGTAGAAAAAGGCGGTAGCATTTGATCTACAGTCTTTTTTTATGGAAATTCAAGGTTCAATCAAGCTTAGGTTAGTAGGGATGAATATGATTTATATATCGGTTTCAGAACGAACCAAAGAAATTGGCGTTCGTCGTGCCATGGGAGCAACGAAAGGAAATATCGTGAAACAATTTCTATTGGAAGGAGTAACGTTGACATTGCTGGAGGTACCATCGGCGATCTGTTTAGCATGTTTTTTGGAGTTTTAGTCAGTATGATTACTCCATTGTCAGTCAAACCTGATCTATTTACGGTACTGTTAGCAGCAGGTTTGTCAGTTGTTGTAGGGATTATCTTCAGTTGGCTGCCAGCTAAAAATGCAGCGAAAAAAGATATCGGCACATTGCTTCGTTAATCAAGTGGAGAAAAGCAGTCGATTTAGACTGCTTTTCGTGTATCTAATGGCTTTTAAAAAAAGGAGATCTGCGCATTGTTTTTTCGATCCATTCTATTTTCAATTTACTCTTCGCCTTTTGGCACAATGAAAGATAGTAATTTTAGGTTCCTTAAAGGTTCATTGTATATAGTAACAATAAGGAAGAGTTGTTATTAGAATCGATTTCGGAGCATCATTCCTTATTACAAGATTCACGAATTTTAAACGAAAAAGGAGAAATTATGGAGAAGACGATTTTAAGAACTACCCAGCTGTCAAAATCCTATACAGGAAGAATGGCAGTAAGTGAAATAAATATGACGATAAGAAAAGGCGAGATTTACGGATTTATTGGTGAAAATGGGGCCGGGAAGACCACATTGCTGCGGTTAATCACCTCCCTGATATTACCTTCATGTGGAGAAATTGAACTTTTTGGTAGCAGTAAAGCGGATGACCTGCAGCAGGCTAGAACAAGAATTGGCTCCATGATTGAAACTCCAGCTTTTTTTCCTAAAATGACTGCGCGGGAAAATTTGGAGTACTACTGGATTCAAAGAGGCCTGGTTGATGAAAATGAAATTGAACGAGTATTGCAGCTGGTGAATCTTAGTGATACCGGCAGGAAGAAATTCCATCAGTTTTCATTAGGAATGAAGCAAAGGTTGGGATTGGCCTTAGCAATTATGGAAAACCCAGAATTTTTAATTTTGGATGAACCGATAAACGGCTTGGACCCAACTGGAATGATCGAATTTAGAAACCTGATTAAGCGATTGAATGAAGAGTACCAAACAACTATTCTGATTTCTAGTCATATCTTGTCTGAACTGGCACATATTGCCACCAGATACGGCATTATTCACCAAGGCAAAATGCTCAAGGAATTTACTCAGGAGGAATTAGCAGAGGATATCCGCGGATTTATTTCTGTTAAGGTTGACGATGCACAAACGGCGGGAGGGATCATCCGCTCAGCTTTGGACAATACGAATTTCGAAGTTGTTTCTAAAGAGGAGATTCATTTATTCAGCTTTTTTGATGATCCTTCAATCGTTATCGAAACACTTAGTTCCAATGGAATTAAGGTCTATTCATCAAACGAAGTAAAAATAAACTTAGAAGACTATTTTGTCAGTGTAATTAATGCAGCATAAGGAGAGAAAAGCAATGGTAAATTTGATAAAAGCAGAGTTCTTTAGATTAGGCAAAGGAAATGCGGTTCGAAATGTATTGCTGGCTGGTGTAGTGATTATTATTATTACTGGCTTAAATATGTTTAACTCTGGTGGCGCTACTGGTGGAATCGGCGTACAATCAGCAGCAAGTACGGCTCGATCTTTGCCAGTAAATGGTGCTGATTTTATCCAGCAAATGCGAGACGATGGTCTATTTCCTTTCTTTATTCTTGCTTTTGCAACGGCTGTCTTAGGAGCAGATTACTCAACTGGAACTATTCGAAACACTTTGTCCTACTTTGCTAATCGAAGGATTGTTTTTTTGGCAAAGTGCATTACTGGGTTTCTTTGCTGCTTAGTGTACACTATCGTTTGTTTAGCAGCGAGTACAGCATTGGGCGTTCTGTTGTATGGTTTTGGTGGAATTAATTTAGTCTTCATTTTGAGAATGCTCGTACAAATTATTCTATCAATGCCTTTATATCTTGGAATGATTGCAATTGGTTATTGCTTATTGGTTTTTACTAAAAAAACAAGTATTACCATTACTGTCTACATGGTAGGGATGCTTTTTATTCCATCCTTCACTTATCAAATTCACCAATTGTTTCCAAAAGCAGAGTGGTTGAAGCTGTGTGATCCGTTATCTGCGTTTTCAATGCTCTCACAATTTTGGGAATTTCCCGCCAGCTATGTAGGAATGGTTTTACTGGTATGGTTGGTACTAGACGTACTCATTTTAGCAGCAAGTATGCGTAGATATACATTCGCTGATGTGATTTAACTGTTATGTTAAGAATAAATGATAAAACGAAAAACAAATAAATTTAAATTTCTTATTGATTGCGCTATCATTATATGCTATTATTCGATTACAGCAAAATAACGTTATTGGCATGTTACTGATTACGCAGGCAAGACCAAGACAAACTAACACTTCAATTTTTTGGTTGAGGCGTGGTTTGACTTGGTCTTTTTTACTGTTTAAAGGAGAGAGAAAGATGGATTACAGAGAAGTAGGAAAAAATGTATTGCAGCATGTTGGAGGAAAAGAAAACGTGGTCAGTTTAACCCACTGTGCAACTAGATTACGTTTTGAGCTCAAAGATAAGAAAAAAGCTGATACTAAAGCTTTAGAAAAAACTTCGGGTGTGATTAGTGTTGTTGATAGTGGTGGTCAGTACCAAGTTGTCATTGGCAATGAAGTCCAAACTGCTTTTAAAGAAATTCAAAAAGCGGTTGGTAACTCTATTAAGCAGAAAAAACCTTCTGATAGTCAGGAAAGTATTATTTCAAGACTGATTAGTGTTATTTCGACTACTTTCACTCCAATGATTCCAGCAATCACTGGTGCTGGGATGGTAAAAGCTATTTTAGCAGTCTTGACTTTGACTGGTGTACTATCAGATAGCAGTCAAACTTACATCATTTTGAATACGATCGCTGATGCAGCCTTTTACTTTATGCCGGTACTCTTAGCTTATGGGGCTGCAATAAAGTTTGATGTCAGTCCAATTTTGGCGATTACAGTTGCCGGTATCTTGCTTCATCCTAATATTTCGCAGCTTTTTTCTACTGGTGATGCGGTTTCTTTCTTAGGAATTCCGGTATTGGCTGCTGATTATGCTGGGTCGGTGTTACCAATTATTTTCACGGTTTGGATTATGTCCTATGTGGAACCCTTTGCCGATCGGATTTCACCCTCATTTATCAAGTTCTTTACTAAACCAATGCTGGTTTTTCTGATCATGGGACCGTTGGCGTTAGTAGTTATTGGACCATTCGGAACGCTACTAAATGATCTTGTAGCAGTTGGAGCTGAGTGGATTAACGGTAAGGCAGCATGGTTAATTCCATTTTTAATGGGTGGTTTACAACCTTTCCTTGTTGTAACTGGAACAGCTTGGGCCATGACACCAATTGCTACTATGCAGCTAAGCAGCAATGGTTCAGAAATGATCAATGGACCAGGGATGTTGGCCTCCAACATTGCCCAGTCTGGGGCTACGTTTGCAGTGGCTGCGAAAACGAAAAACAAAGAGTTAAAGCAGCTAGCTGTTTCTACCGGAATTACTGCTTTAATGGGAATTACTGAGCCCTCACTTTATGGAGTAACCTTGAAGCTGAAAAAACCATTGGTGGCTTCAATGATTGGTGGTGCGATCGCTGGTTTATATGCTGGCTTGAGCGGTTTGGTAAGATATGCTTTCGTTTCACCAGGCTTAGCAGCATTGCCTGCTTTCATTGGTGAGAATCCGATGAATATTGTTCATGCAATTATTACATGTGTGATTGCTTTTGTTGCAACCTTTATTATTGCTTATCTAATCGGATTTGATGACACTTCCGATGAATTAGAACAGGCTTCAGCGGAATCATCAATCATCATTGAAAGTCCAGTAAAAGGAAGTATTTATCCTATTTCTGAAGTTAACGATGCCGTTTTCTCTAAAGGTTTACTAGGAAAAGGTGTCGCCATTCATCCGGAAGAAAATAGCATTTATTCACCAGTTGATGGAGAAGTTATCACTATTTTAGAATCTAAGCATGCTATTGGTTTGCGTTCAAAAGATGGAATTGAACTATTAATCCATGTTGGGATCGACACAGTGAATCTCAAAGGTAAGCCCTTTGAAGTTTTCGTAAAAGCAGGGGATCAGGTTTCAGCAGGACAGTTGCTAATTGACACCGATTTTGATTCCATTAGAAATGCGGGCTACGATGATACAGTGATCGTTGTGGTGACCAACAGTGAAAATTATGAAGTAATAAGTGAAACAACTGGAAACTTAAAGGAACACGAACCATTGATGCAAATTAGTTAAGGAGAGGATTTTCGTGCAGTACAAACAGCTTTCAGCATTTCCAGAGAATTTTTTATGGGGAGCCTCCATTAGTGCTTACCAAGCAGAAGGAGCTTATCAAGAAGATGGAAAGCAGCCATCAATTATTGACAAGTATCAGCATACAGAAGGGGTAGCCAACTTTGAAGTAGCCTCGGATTTTTATCATCACTATAAAGAGGACATTCAACTGTTCAAAGAATTGGGTTTGAAGGCTTTTCGCTTTTCCATCGCTTGGACTCGGATCATGGATATTGAAAACAACAAAGTGAATCAGAAGGGGATTTCTTTTTATCATCAAGTTATTGATGAATGTTTGAATCAGGGAATTGAACCCATCGTAACCATGTACCATTTCGATTTACCTTATTTTTTAGAGGAACAAGGTGGTTGGTTAAATCGGGAGACCATTGAACATTTCGTCGATTATATAAAAATACTATTTCATGAATACGGTCATAAGGTAAACTATTGGTTAACGATTAACGAACAAAACACCATGATCCTGCATCCTGGTGCAATCGGTCTACCACTTAGTGGACAGCTGCCTTCAAAAAAAGAACTCTTTCAAATTAACCACCATGTTTTATTGGCTCAAGCTAAAGTGATTCACTTGTACCATCAGTTGAATCTTAAAGGAAAAATCGGTCCAGCTATCAATTTGACTGCTATGTATCAGGCTACTTCAAGTCCGGAAGATGCAATTGCAGCCCATAATTGGGAAACATTAAGAGGCTGGTCCTTCTTGGATGCAGCAGTTCGTGGGAAATACAATTATTTGTTTGAAAACTATTTGAATGATCGCGGATTATATCCTAAAATTGAAGCAGAGGATCAGGAAATATTATGTTCCGGAAAACCCGATTTTATTGCGATTAATTACTATTCAACTGCCACGATCGCTGCTAGTAAGAATGATGGATCAGACGTCTCCGCTAGAGCAGGGGATCAACAAATTATGTTGGGGGAAGAAGGCGTCTACCGAGCAGCAGAGAATCCTTATGTTGATAAAACGCCCTATGGCTGGGTAGTTGACCCTACTGGATTGAGACTAACCCTAAGAAAACTATATGACAGGTATGATTTACCTATTTTAATTACCGAAAATGGATACGGAGCTCCAGATATAGTGGATGAAGACGGGCGAATCAATGATCAGGATAGAATTGATTATTTAGCCAAACATATTTTGGCTATTCAGGAAGCTTTAACAGATGGTGTCGATGTCTTTGGTTATATGCCTTGGTCAGCGATTGATGTTGTCAGTACTCATCAAGGTTTTAATAAACGTTACGGATTTATTTATGTTGACCGAACGGATGGGGACCTTAAAGAATTAAAACGAATGAGAAAAGAAAGTTTCTTTTGGTACCAAGAATTAATTGCTCGAAATGGCTTAGCTTAGAGGGGGCGGTGAATCTAATGAGAGTAGCTAAAACGTTAAACAATAGTTTAATTCTTTGCTTAGATAAACAAGGCAAAGAGGTGATATTAATGGGAAAAGGGATCGGATTTCAACTCAAGAAAGGCGATCTTGTTCCAGCTGATAAAATCCAAAAAGTATTTAAATTAGATTCACTTTCTGACGCTCTAAAAAAGGATTACATCAAATTGTTTGAGGATGCTTCGGATGATCTAATTATTTGCGTGAAACGAATTATTGATTATGCTAACAGCAGGTTTGACTTTAAACTGAATAAAAGTTTATTTTTTACGCTGGTTGATCACTTGAAGTATGCGATTGAACGCAGTCAAAAGGGTATTGTTTTTCAAAATCGTTTGCTGATTGAAATTCAAAAGTATTATCCAAAGGAATTTGCAGTGGGCTGCTACGCTATTGAACTAATTAACAAAAAGATGAATGTTCAGTTGCCAGAAGAAGAAGCTGGAAACATTGCTTTTCATATTGTAAATGCTCAAAGTGAGCAAACGAATATGGAAGAAACTATGCTTTCCGTGAGAGCTCTAAAGGATATATTGACCATGTTAAGCTATTTATTTCCTGAAAAGCAAATTGACAAGGATTCCATGCTCTATCTAAGATTTGTTACTCATTTGCAGTTTTTCATTGCCCGGATGATAAAAAAAGAAGAACTTCCAGAAAAAGATGATTTTTTATTAGCTTCAGTGAAGCAACGCTTTCCTAAAGAATATCGGGCAGCCGTAAAGATCAAAGAGTATGTCCAAGAAGAAATGGATGCTTCAGTGAATCAAGATGAGTTGCTATACTTAACATTGCATATTTCAAGAGTGTATTAGAAGTTAAAAAAACTTCTATCAACTGCCATTTATATAAGAGTGCGACAGAAGCACAAGCACTAAAAAATAGGAATGATACTTCGAAAATGACTTGTCCTTATTTTATGATTAATTTGGCTTACTTCCAAAGGATCTGCTTCAGCCACACCACTTATTTGTTTGTCGGAACCTGTGACCTAAGAAGTCACAGGTCTTTTGTTTGTTCAGAGAAATAGAAGTTTAGATCCTATTTCAAGGCATTTCTTCGATAAACCTCTTAAGTATTGATTGACTTCATTTTAATAAGTGTATATATTATAAGTATGCTTATTAAAAAGGAGAATGACGATGAAATTTAGCTTTGAAGTTGAGACAGAATTAACACCGGAACAAATTTGGCCATACTATGCTGAAGTAAACAACTGGTATAAATGGGAAGATGATTTGCAAAAGATTTCTTTAGAAGGAGCATTCGAAACCGGAACGACGGGTGAAATGACGTTAGATGGACAACCACCAATGGCTTTTACATTAACTTCAGTCAAAACAAATGAATATTTTACTGATGAAACAACTATTCCACATGCTGGAACTATTTCATTCCATCACGAACTGGAAAGACTAGGAGAAAAAACCTGTATTCGGCATTCAGTAGAGTTCAAAGCAGTTTACCATAAGGAGAATGTGAAAGACAGTCAATTCTTGCTCGGTATTTTTTCTGATGTGCCAGCATCGGTCTTTGCGTTGATTAAGGCAGCCAGATGAGTCTATTTCCATCAAAATATCAAGGTGGGTCAGATCATTCAGTCGGCTTTTCTTTCATCCGAGTTTATAATATTTGGCATCGACAAATCAAGGCTGCTCTGTCGCAGATTGATTTAACGCATCCTCAGTTTGTGGTAATTGCTTCTTTAGGTTATTTAGCTCAGTTTGATCAGGAGATTACTCAAGTCAATATTGCTGACACCTCGGATATTGATGTGATGACTATATCAACAATTATTAAGAATCTTGAGAAGAAGAAATTAGTAATACGAGCTCTCTCTGTTGAGGATGCACGAGCAAAATCTGTTCAGCTAACTGATGAGGGTACCCAACTGATGATGGAAGCCATGAAAATTGTTGAGGAAATTGATTGCCGATTCTTTGGACAATTAGGAAATGAACAAGAGATCTTTAACCAATTTCTGCATCGTCTTTCACAAGCAGAGGTGGATTAAGGAAGTTGGATTTCTTTAAAAACTAAGGCTAGATAGGCCGCTTACCTTAAAAAAGCTGACATTTATTGAAAAACTTAAAAACTTCGGTACACTTCAGTAAAATGGATGAATTTTTAGGAGATAATAGAAAAAATGGGGGAAGTTATGAAAAAAATATTTTACTATTTAAGCGAGCTGCAGCAAAACAATGATCGGGAATGGTTTCATGCTCATAAACCGGAACGCCTAGCTGCTTTGCAAATGTTTGAACAGCTAGTCCATGAGCTAAACGCTGAATTAATGAAGATGGACGCAACAATCTCATTACATGAACCAAAGAATCTAACGTATCGATTGAATCGAGATATTCGATTCGCTAAAGATAAAACACCATACATGCCGGCTTTTCGAGCCAACATTGCTCCCAATGGCAAAGATTTTATTCCGGTAGGTTATTACCTTTTTCTAATGCCAGGAGATCGTTCGTTTCTTGGCGGAGGTTTTTATGCGGATGGCATGTCAGAGGTAACGAATGCCATTCGAACTCGAATTATTCGCAAACCAGAAGAATTTTTGAGCATCATTAACCAGCCAGAATTTGCAAGGACCTTCGAAGTATTAGGCACGAAATTAAAAAGAATTCCACGTGGCTTTGAGGAATATAAGGATAGTGAGTTAGCGGAATGGTTAAAGCATAAAAGTTGGCACTTATCTTACAATCTGACAGATGAAGTCCTGCTGTCATCTCAGGATTTTGTTGGTGAAGCGGTGAAAATTTTTCGATTAATGAAACCCTTCAATCATTTTATTAATGGGGCTCTTTAATGTAATTTGAAAAGATGCAAGACCGTTTTTTACGCAATTATGTTTTCTTATGCCCGCTGGAGTCACCTACAATGCAATAAGGTCTGATACGTTGGTACAAATTACTGTCCAGCAAGCTGCTAGTGAAAAATCAATCCATAATCATTCCTAGCAGACTAAGCGTATTATGCCTACTCTTCAGAAAATACAAAAGTCAAGTTTGTAGCAAATACGGAATGGAAATAAATGATTAAAAGATCGTTTATATAATTAAAAGGCGCAATGCATGAGAAATTTTCTTGCATTGTGCTTTTTCTACATCTAAAGTCTGATTGCTTATTTTAAGTCTATGGTAAATTAGTAATTATAATGACTATATGAAGTGGAGGAGAAATGATGAGAGTGAAAAGATTTTTTGCTATTATTTTAGGAGTAATTGTGATTTTAATGATTAGCGCATTGCTAATTCTACTTGTGAACAGTCCTGGAAAAACACCTCAATTAACTGATACGGAAGGCCAACCTATATCTAGCAGTATTAATGAGAAAAAATCTATGTCAATTGGTGGTGTACAGCAGGGGATGTTCATTCGAGGCGAAGACAAAACCAAGCCCGTCCTATTATTTTTACATGGTGGACCTGGAACGCCCGAGTTTGCTATGTCGCATGCATGGGAAACTCAAGACCGATTGGAGAAAGAATTCGTCGTTTGTTACTGGGATCAGAGGGGAACTGGTATGTCGAATCCCAAGGGTCTGAAAAAAGAAACATTAACTACCAGTAACTTAATTCAAGACACAGTAGAAGTAACGAAATATTTACAAAAACGCTTTGATAAACAGCAAATATTTTTGATGGGACATTCATTTGGTTCTTATATTGGTCTCAAAACTGCTCAAAAGTATCCGGAAAACTATGTAGCTTATCTGGGAGTTGGTCAAGTGATCCATCAAAAGGAAGGACAAAAACGAGCTTATCAATATTTGCGTGATCAAGCCAAAGAAAAGAATGATCAAAAAGCCCTGAAAAAACTAGCTACTTTTGACCCAGAGGCACCAGCGTATAATATGTTATTGGAAGAATACGGAGTGGGAATTCGACATGACGGTCCGGCTACGATGAAATTGCTGAAGAACTTGTTGTTCTTTAAAGGGTATACCTCTAAGGAGAAATGGCAAGCAATTCAGGGAATGGCCATTTCTAACCAACAACTGGATACACCTGATTATTCGGAGGATAATCTAGTGAAAACTGTTCCTAAAGTCGATGTGCCTGTTTATTTTTTACATGGGAAGTATGATTATCAAGTTTCTTATGAGCTGGCCAAAGAATTTTACGAAAGGGTAGACGCTCCTAAAAAGGGATTTTATACTTTTGAGAATTCAGCCCATAGTCCAAACATGGAGGAGCCAGCAGTATTTATGAAAGCTGTAAAAGAAGTCGTAGAGATAGTTGACCATCAAGGAGGCAGATGAAATTGAACAACATGCTAAGATATCTTATTTTAACGTTTGCTATTTCGTGGAGTTGCTGGCTTTTAGTAGTTTTTTTTGATAAAAACTGCTGGTATTGAATTATTTTCACCAATCGGACTTTCTCTATATAGCTTAGGAGCTGCCAGTCCGATGTTTAGCGCCTGGATCGTTCAGAGAAAATACGCTTCAAAAGAAGAATATCATCAGTTCAAGCATGGTATTGCTAATATCAAGCAGCCGATCTCAGCTTATTTATTAGTGGGTTTCTTAGCCTGGGCATTTTGCTTTTTCCCAGTGCTTCTGGGTACTAGCAAGCAAGTGGCCCCAGTCTATGTAGCTTTGCAACAGTTACCTATCATGATCTTTTTTGGTGGAGGATTAGAAGAGGTTGGCTGGCGTGGATATTTGCTTCCAGAGATGCAGAAAAAATATTCACGCTTTATCTCTACTTGCTTCGTAGCTGCTATTTGGTTGTGTTGGCATCTTCCTTTGTGGTTAGTAACAGGATCGGGTCAGGATAAAATGAATTTCCTCGTTTTCGCTTTGTGGGTTTTCAGCTTAGCACTTTTGCTTACGCTTATTTGGAATAAATATCAAAGTACCTTACTTTGTATATTGCTTCATGCAGGGTTTAACTCGTTTAGTGATGTTTATCCGCCAGATTTTAATCAGTTATCTGTATCGGGATTATTGTTCCTTTTGTGTTTAGGTATCTATTTTCTCCATGACTATTTGATTTCTAAAAAGGTTAGCTAACAACTGAAAATAAAGAGATTCGTATGTTATGATGGTCAGTATACTGATTATAAAAGGAGAAAAGTTATGGATGACAAGCAGCGCCTGTTTCTGATTTCCCAAACCTACGCCACTCTTTTTTCGGTAACTAACAAAATCCAAACAGCAGGAGACGAGGCAATTGAAAAGCTGACCTCAAGACAGATGATGACTTTTATCGCGATCGCTCATCTACCAGAGGGAGAAGCTAGTTTAAATGCAATTGCTTCAAAATTAGGAGCCACGAAACAAAGTACGGCTCAAATTATCAATAATTTAAAGAGTAAAGGTTACTTACAGGCGGAAAAAAATGCGACAGATGGTCGATCGGTCAATCTAGTTATCACAGAAACGGGAAGAACCGTTTTCCAGCAAAGCGGTGAACAGGGGTGGTTTTTTTTACAGGAACTATTTAGTGATTTTTCTGATGAAGAACTAGAAACACTTTGGAAACTTTTAAAGAAGGTTTATGCTTTTGATGGAAAAAATCATGATGGTTTTGAAGCAGAAGGAAGGGAACTATAAAACATTCTTTTTAGAAGAACCTGTGACTGCAAAGTAAATTAGCTATTTTACCTTAAAATGCAAAATAATTTATTCTAAGAAATACCTATTCTTGCTTTTTTAGGCACGCAGGATGGGTATTTTTAAGTTCAAACAGTTTTATACAAACTGTTTTCAATTTTTTAATATAAGTTTCTTTGATAAACAACTCCTCTAATTCATCGACAATTATCAGACGCTCCAGAAGAATCGGACTCTATTTAAGTAATTCCTTTATACCTTCATGAATGAGCATAACTAGTTCATTAAACGGATAGGCTTGTGGAAAATGTATAGTCAAGCTAAAATTAAGAGGGAGGTAGAAAAAAAGACTCGTTTATTGCTGCTTATAATTATTCTTGGGGTCAATAATAGTAGACTGTATACTAACGCAAACAGTTAGGCAAAGAATTAGTGAGTGCACAAGTAACCCTGCCTTTGATTTTAGCAGCGTGGGAACAACTCTATCTCTTTTTGGGGCCGAAAAAAACCAGATAAAAGATCGTATCTGGTTATCTGCTATACACAATTTCAGCTCCAAAAGGCATTAGCGCTAGACGAGCTAATTTTAATGATTGAGCTGCAAAGGGAATTCCAATGATTGTAATGCATAAGAAAAATGCACTGATTAAATGGCCTACTGCCAAAGGAATACCTGAAACAATCAACCAAATAATATTAACAATAAAGTTTATTCCAGTAGTATGGTAAACAACGTCTTTACCAAAAGGGGCAAAACTTAAACTAGCAAATTTAAAACATTGTAGTCCGATTGGAATCCCAATAATGGTAATGCACCAAAGCATGCCGGCTAGACACCATGTGATGCCACCAATCAAACCTCCAAAAATAAACCATATTATATTGCCTAAGCAAGACATATTTCATCTCTCCTTTAACTATAGTGTACCATTTTTAACAAAATTTACCTCCTACCAAGGATGGAGTTTAGAAGGACTCTGCAAACTCGGCAAGCATTAACACGGATATTTCTTACAGTTCCTAATGTCAGCAATGTTAAAGTGGTTCCACTAAGTATTGTTCACATAGTAATAGAATTTCAGTTTGTATTTTC
This sequence comes from Enterococcus sp. AZ163, assembly GCF_050498925.1. Classification (NCBI taxonomy): domain Bacteria; kingdom Bacillati; phylum Bacillota; class Bacilli; order Lactobacillales; family Enterococcaceae; genus Enterococcus; species Enterococcus sp. AZ163. Next base: position 287,589 of record NZ_JBIPAO010000002.1, on the reverse strand, counting down.
AGAAAGGCGGAAGAAGGATGCGAGAATCATTCCAATTGCCATCGATCGACCAGCAAGCGCAGCTACAGGGGTATTTATGGGGTTGTGAAAATCCTAAAGCAGTGTTGCAACTAAGTCATGGGATGGCTGAACACATTTTACGCTATGAAACATTTGCTGAATATTTAAACCAGTATCAAATTGTCGTGGTTGGTCATGATCATTTAGGTCATGGAGGATCAATAAACCATGACCTTTATGGTCATTTTCATGACAAATCGATTGAAAATGGTCTAGTGACGGATCTTCATCAAGTGACTCAATATGCAAAAAAACGATTTGCTAATTTACCTTATTTTTGTTTAGGGCATAGTATGGGTTCCTTTGTGCTGCGCAATTATTTGTATGAGTATGCAAATGAATTAGATGGTGCAATTATTGTTGGAACAGGACAGCAACCCAAGTGGTTAACAAAAGCAGGCCGAGCGTTAGCTAAAAATTTGGCAAAATTCCAAGGAGAAACTCACCATAGTCAGTTGATTGATCGTGTGGCTTTCAGTGGAAATAATCGACGAATTTCACCGCATCGCACGGAAAAAGATTGGTTGGTTAGTTTGCCAGATGAAGTAGATAAGTACTTGGCGGACCAACTATGTGGTTTTTTGTTTACGCTAAGTGGGTATCAGGAATTATTTTCATTAATTATCGGATCCCAAGACCAGGAAAGGATCAGGCAACTACCTGCGAATATACCATTGCTTTTTTTATCTGGCAAAGAGGATCCTATTGGTGATTATGGGAAAGGTGTTTTGAAGGCAGCAAAGTCCTATCAAGCAGCTGGTTTGGAACGAATAGAGGTTCATTTGTATGAAAATGCCAGACATGAAGTACTGAATGAACGGCAAAAAGAGCAAGTTTACCTAGATTTAGTCACTTGGCTTAAAAAGATTTAGGCAATTTGATGTTCTTTTCCTCAAAAAAATGATATGCTTGTAAAAATATTTTTTTGGGGTGATCGATTTGCCAGCACGATTTTTGATAGATTATCATGAACAAAATGATTGGCTCCCAGAGGCTGGGACGCTGCAATCACCAATAAATATTGATTCCATGCAAGTAAAAACGGTTACCGCAAAGGAAGCTTCCAGCTTAAAATTGTTTTTCAATTCAAAGCAGCGGTCATTTTTAAATAATGGACAAAACTTACAGTTGCTGTGTCAGGGGAAAGCTCGTTTGAATGGCCGGCGATTTTCATTAGTTCAAATGCATTTTCATGCGGAAAGCGAACATACGATTAATCATCAGCACTTTCCTTTAGAAGGGCATTTTCTTTATCGAGCTTCCAATGGGCAAACAGCGGTAGTAGCTGTACTTTATACTCTAGGAAATCACAATCCAGCCTTTGAGCAGGTTCTGCACCAGTTTGCTCAAGAAAAAGCGGAGGGAGAATGTGCAGTAGATGCTTTATTACCTAGTGATAAAAGCTACTATCACTATCTTGGCTCATTAACTACACCACCATTGACTGAAAATGTGGAATGGTATGTTCTCCAGCAGACCATGACTGTTTCGGAGGAGCAAGTAGCTGCCTTTGAAAAAATTCACGGGAAAAACTGTCGTGATTTACAGTCTCTAAACGATCGGACGGTTTTACATTTTGAAGAAAGATAAACGCGCAAGCTCTAGGAACCTGCGCGTTTTTTGGGTTAATGACCTCGTTTTTTCTGACGTTTCTTTTCTTGCCGCTGCTGAAACCGTTCCTGCGCTAATTGTTCCTTTTGCGCTTTAGTTTTCGAACGACGAGCTGATTTCAGTTCTTCTCGCATTTCTTGCATAGCAAGCTGTGCTTTGGTAGAAAGAACTGGTTGCCGTTTTTCTCGATTAATCAGACGCTGCATTCGTTTTGGACTAAGCTTCTTCGTTTGTTTTGAAGACTTAGTGGTTGAAACAGCTGGCTGATTTAGCAGCTTTGGCAATTGCTGACAAACAAAATCAAAAACCTCGTTGTCTTTTGGCTCAGGACCGAATACGTGACGAATTGCCTGATAACAGTTTTCATCAGTCTCGATTAATCCGCACCAAAAACTGCCATCAAAGTAGATAGTTAACTTCAAGATGACACCTCCCTTTTTGGATGTTCGAGCAATGGACGACCCGGGAGGGAAGGCTACTGACATTCTCATGCGGCGGACTACCAACCGCCTTGTGTTTTTGTGCTCGCTTTTAGTTTACTCGTTTTTTATGCGCTTTACAAATAGCCTTCTGCTTCTTCACGGGTGAGAAAGAAATTAATGCCACCAGTGGAATCCACCCAACGATCGGGATTGAAGTTTTTTGCTTCAACCCATTCGCCTGTGCGGTAGACAAAATTTCCATCTGCATAAGCTATAGCCTCATCGTAATCTTTATTAGTATACATATCCTTAATACTTAACACCTTGGCTTTATCGCAACGACAAGTGTTGTTAGTAGCCGAGGTTCTTCGGGCGTCAGCAGGAATCAACAGCTGAACAATCCGATAATCGAAACATTTCTTATATCCAATAATCGGACCGTCCTCAGCACAGTACATTTTGAAATATTGAGTCTGCTCATCGTAAATAACATTTTTTAGGTTCGCACCTTCCAGCATAGAAAAATACATATTTGCACCAGAAATATCGGCACCTTCTAAATTGCAGCCCCGCAAATCTGCACTTTCAAAAGAAGTATTTTTCAGCAGTGCATAAGAAAAATCACAGTCAATGAACAAGCAATTCGCAAAGTCAGCTTTCTCCAAATTCGCGTTTGAAAAATCGACACGTTCAAATTGTATTTCATGAAAAGGGGCATCCGCCAGTTGACGAAAACTATAATCGTGATCTTTTAAAATTGCGGCCATTTTTTACACCTTCCTTTATTAATTATACTTGCTGCTCCAATTCAGAATAAAAGCAATACAACGAGTCATCGCTTCAGACTCTAGATTTTCCCGCTGTAATAAATAGAAATTTCTCCGATAACCTTCGGGTAACTCCTGATAAGGAATACCTTCAACTGCGCGTTTGGAAATAATTGATCGGCCTATACCAGATTTCAGTAATTCACGAATGACCTCATTATTGTGAACCTCTAAAAGTGGCGGGGTCAAATTATTTTCTTCTAAATAGCGCTTAGTATAGTAGTAAACCCCTGAGGAAGCTTCACGTACCAACCAAGGAGTATCTCCCTGTTTGCCTGCCAGAACTAGCTGATCCTCCATTAGCGTAAAACGCTCAGCATTTCCGGTGGATAAGGGTTTTTCAATAAAACCTAACTCTAACTCATGTTTACTAATCGCTTCTAATACTTCCATAGAGTTCAAGAGACGAATTGAAAAGGCAATATCAGGAAATTCTGGTATCAATTCCTTCATTAGATTAGGCAGTACATAAACTGCAAAAGTATGAGAAGCACCGATCCGGCAAATTGTTGTTTGATCTCGTTCACTAGACAATTCAGTTAATAAGTCATTCCAATTTTCTAATAAATCCAAAGTCCCCTGATAAAGCAAATCCGCTTGTAGTGTGGCAACAATCTCTTTTCGGCCATTGCGTAAAAACAAGGTTGTTTTTAATTCTGCTTCTAGTTGTTTGATTTGACTAGATACTGAGGGTTGAGAGATAAATAAAATTTCTCCTGCCTTCGAAAAATTTCTCGTTTCGTAGACGACGCGGAATGTTTCTAACAACTTAAACAAAGTAATCACTTCCATTTACATATCTTATAGTAACTATTATAACAATCATTCCTAAAAATAGTTAGAAACAGGTATAATCTATTTTGGAAAGGGATGATTTAATGAACACAAAAAACTATTCAATTTTACCAGGACTGCTGTTGTCCTTCGCGGTGGCAGCGGTAAGTAAAGCTTTAGCCCTATTTTTTCCGGAAATCGGCGGTGCAACTATCGCAATTCTGTTAGGTATTCTATTAGGAAATACTATTTTTCGTCAGCCAGTTTTGGCAGTTGGAACTAAGTTCTCAGAAAGTCGCCTGTTAGAGTATTCAGTGGTACTGCTAGGTTTTACCGTTACCTTCCAAACTATCAGTGAAATCGGATTAAAAGGAATCATCTATGTTCTGTTGATGATGACAATTACAATCATTGGAGCCTACCTAATCGGCAAGAAACTTGGTTTTAGTGAAAAAATGGGGTTAATGATGGCAGGAGGTAATGCCGTTTGTGGTTCTTCAGCCATCGGAGCAATTGCTCCAGCAATCGGTGCAAAGGACGAAGAAAAAGGTCAGGTTATTACATTAGTCAACCTTTTAGGTACTATAATGATGCTGACATTACCATTCTTAGGAATCGCACTTTTTGGAGACGATTTATTAGGCAAAAGTGCTTTATTAGGAGGAACCCTTCAATCAGTAGGGCAGGTAGTTGCAGGTGCCAGTCTAATTGACACAGCAACTGTAAAATATGCAATGCTCTTTAAAATTATGCGGATCATGTTGCTAGTAGTAGTAGTGTTTATCTTTGAACAGAAGGTAAAGCAAAATACTGTTGTTAGTGATTCCCCCGTGACCAAGGGTAAGAAATTACCTGTTCCTTGGTATGTTATAGGATTCCTAATTGCATGTATCCTAAATAGCTTCGTACCGTTACCACATATTTTAGATACGGGCGCACATTTTGTTAGTACTTGGTTTGAGACAACCGCATTAGCTGCTATTGGTTTGCGTCTTGATTTCAAAAAATTTTTAAAAGAAGGTCCACGTTTCCTAATTTATGGTGTATCTGTAGGAGTAATCCAAACCATTAGTGCTGTTATCTTCATCTTTTTACTAAAGCTTTAAGATAGTATGTTCGTTCTCAGAAAATCTTTAATTCGATAAAGCAATTGAAGATTCTATTAAACAATATATAGGGCTTTTTAAACAAAAGGTATTGTAAAGAATATTCATCAGACGTTAATAATTGAAAATTTAACCAGCATTAGAAGAGGCAGCCGTTTAAAAGCGAGCTGCCTTTTTTTGATCTTCATAGGATTAGACAAGTTTTTAATAGGATTTATCAAGCTTCCTGGTGAATAAAAGGCTATAATCGAAAACATAGTTCAATTATCATAGGATAGGAAACTTTTCAGGCTTCATCAGCTAGCCATGTTCGACGATACTCACGAGGGCTGAGCCCACGTTTTGCTTTAAATAATCGATTGAAGCTAGATGGACTATTGAAACCGACTTTTAAAGCAATATCAGTAATAGTATTCTCGGAATATCTTAAATATTCTTCAGCTTTTTTTATACGGAGAGATTGAATATAGTCAATGCAAGTCATTCCGACATTCTTACGGAAAAAAGCCATGAAATGAGATGGACTATAATTACTGAATTTTGCCAAATCTTGTATTTTCAACGGTTTGTCGAGATTATCATCAATATAATTCAGAAGCTTCATAATTTTTTGATTTTCCAACGCTTTGCTGTCTTTAGGAATCGTGAATTTCAATAAATCAGCTACGAACAGCTCATTGAAAAGTAACAATAAGGAGCCTTTCAATTTAAGTTCAAAGTAGGGAGCTCTCTCATGAATTATTGCGAAAATTGTCTGAACCAGTTCAACAATAATAGGATAATGGGGCACATCTTTGCTGATACGGTAAATGCTTTGAACTTTGCCATTTTGTAGAGGTTTCAAATAGTTGATCGCCGAATAATCATGTGTTTCGAGTCCAATAAAATTGAGATGGAAAACCAATGTTTCTGAAGTTTGCTTAATATTCGTTGCTGTATGAAGTTTATTGGGCGGAATAAAAAGAATGTCTCCAGCTTGGCTAACAATTTTTTGACCGTCAATAAGGTAGTTTGCAGTTCCTTCATGAACAATAGTAATTTCTGCACCACTATGCCAATGGGGAAGAACTTCGTTGTTAGGATATTCTTTTAAAGGTTGATAATATTCGAATGGAATCATGTGATCCCCTTCATCAAACCATCTTAGTGAGTTTTCCAGCTGATTTGTCATTTGATTAAGCCTTTCTGAAACGTGCATGGATTATTTTTGTAAATAAAAGTGAATAGTATAATAAACATTATATACAAAAAAATACAACGTTCGCTATAAATTGAGCATTTTCTGATATCTAATGAAGGAATTTTTTGTGATACGCCAGTTTACTTTGAACAGAAAAACACTATGAAGAATGATAACTCTAAAAATTTGCGGGCATTTGTAAGGGAAGCAGACTGACATGATGATCAGAATTTAGCAATCGAGGACATAAAAGGAGTGGAAAATAATGATCAAAGGAATTGTTTTTTTTGACTTAGACGGAACATTATTGGATAAACGATCTCATTTAAATACAGCCAATAGAGAAGCTTTATTTAAGTTGACAGAAAATGGCTATTTACCCGTTGTAGTGACTGGCCGTGCCCCGTGGGAAATTCGTGAGCTAACAGCAGGGGGAGATATTCATTCATATATTGGACTAAACGGTCAAATCGTTTTTAACCAAAAAATCGTCTACCAATCAACTATTGAAAAGGAAATTATTGAGGAAGTAGTACTTCTGTCTAACCGACTGAATCATCCATTAGCCTTTTATGGAAAGGAAACAAGTAAAATTACTGCAATTGATGAGGCAGCAGTCAGACTTTATCAACTAGATAATGCTGCACTGCCTGAAATTATGCCAACCTTTTATCGTAAAGAAGATATTTTAATGTTGTATCTCTTTTCTAAGGATGAAGAAAAGGATCAACTATATCAAACACTTTTTGGGAATTATTTAACTATCATTCGTGATACCCCCTTTTCAGTAGCAATGACAGCCATCGGTAATTCCAAAAAAACAGGGATTAAAAATTTAATGAATAGTCTATCTCTGAAAGAAAATGTCCCAACCTACGCTTTTGGAGATGGTAACAATGATTTACCAATGTTTGAAGCAGTTGATTATCGAATAGCGATGGGAAATGGAACGGATAAAATCAAAAAAGCTGCTGATTTTGTAACAAAATCAAATGAAGATGGCGGAATAATACACGGATTGCATCACTTAAATCTGATTTAATTTCAAGAAATTAGAGGGGAGAAGTTTTAATCAAATGCTGAAAAACTCATCTAATAAATTGGGGACATTTAATGAAAATCGAGTAACTTTCAAGGCCGTTTTGTTGAGTATTTCATTGCTTACTGGATCAGCAACGGCTATAACAGGGATGTTGCCAATACTTTTGAAGCAGTTTCCACAGTTACCACAAAGTACGATCGAAAGTTTGGTAACTATTCCCAGTTTAACTACTTGTATATTTTCATTGCTTAGCAATCAGATAACGAAAAAATTTGGTGTCAAGCGAACGGTTCAACTAGGGATAGTGATTGCCACTAGTGCAGGTATTATGCCCTTCTTTTTAAAAAGCTTTGTGCTTATCTTTTTTTGCCGCCTGTTTCTCGGGGGCGGTATCGGTTTGTTTACCCCTTTAGCAATCAGTTTAATTAGTATGTTTTTTACTGGAAAAGATCGAGCTGTTTTGCTTGGTTATCAAGTAGGCATATCTGCTTTGGGGAATTCGGCATTACTCCTTGTGAGTGGCTCCTTAATAAGTATTAAGTGGAATTGGGGATTTCTCGTCTATTTATTGGCCCTACCGATATTATTGGTTTTTACTAAGGTAGTTCCTGAACCGTCAGCGGGTTTGACTGCTCAAAAGAAAGCTGATGCTACCTCAAATAAACGCTTGAGCAACTCAGTGTTACTATACATCTTATTGTGTTTTTTTACTTTTTTGATTATTTGGGCGGTACAAATAAAGTTACCAGAATTGTTTATGGAAAAAAATTTCGGCAATGCTCAATCTGCTAGTTTAGTTTTGAGTATAATGAATCTAGGCGGTTTGTTAGCTGGTCTGTTGTTTGGTCGCCTGTTTATTTATTGGAGAGAACGCCTTTTGCCGATTAGTTATCTTGCAGCTGGAGCTCTGGTTATTCTTTTGAGCTTTTCACAGCAGTTTATCGTTTCTGCGATTGCTGCGGTATTGTTTAACTTTGTTTACTCGTTTACAGGACCGTACATTATTACTAAAGTAAATGAACTATCTCCACCACATCAGTTGATTTTAGCTACTGCTTTAATTTCAGTATCTATGACATTGAGTCAGTTTGCCACACCTTTCTTTTGGAATGGTTTAGGGGCTTTGGTAAATAATCAAACGGCTGAGTCAATTATTTTTTTAGCAGGATTATCTGCGGTGCTTATTGGTATTTTATTGATTTTGAAACTAAAAATTGGGAGGAATAAGAAAAATTGAAAACTCAAAAGGAACGGATGCTGGCAGAAGAGCTTTATATGGCTGATGATCAAGAATTAGCAAAGGATTGTAAACGCTCCAGGCAATTGACTCGGTTGTTTAATCAAACAACTGAAGAGCAGCAAGAATATCGTCAAGAATTATTGAAGCAGTTATTTCAGCAAACTGGAGACAAGATATACATTGAACCGCCCTTTCGTTGCGATTATGGCAGCAATACAGTAATCGGTGAGAATTTTTATGCTAATTTTGACTGTGTCATTTTGGACGTTGCTAAAGTTACTATTGGAAAGAATGTCATGTTTGGTCCAAGAGTAGGTATTTATACACCCGGCCATCCGATTGATCCAGATGTACGAGTTCGTGGACTTGAATTTGGAACTTCTGTAACCTTAGGAGACAATGTCTGGGTGGGAGCAAATACGACTATTAATCCAGGAGTTGCCATCGGATCGAATGTAGTTATTGGCTCTGGTTCAGTTGTTACTAGAGATATTCCTGATGATGTAGTCGCTGCCGGAAATCCTTGCCGTGTATTGAGAAAAATTACTAAAGAAGACACTGCCTATTGGGAAAAGCTTGAGCAAGAATATCATAAGGATTTTGAAAGCTAGGTTAGTAAAGTTAGTAAAATAGGGGGAATACCATGAAATTTGATTACCATGTTCACACTCATTATAGCGATGACTCAGAATATCCCATGGAAGAGGTTGTAATTGATGCAATCAAGCAGGGGATTAAGGAGTTATGTTTTACTGACCATGTTGACTACGGGGTAAAGTTGGATTGTGACGACCCCGTTCCTGCTGGCGGAAACGAGATGATGCTCAATGTTGACTATCCGGCTTATTTCGAACAGTTCAATGAATTAAAAGGTAAGTATCAGCAGAAGATCACTCTACGTTTTGGTTTAGAGTTTGGCATACAAAGAGAAACAATTCCTAAGTTCGAAAAGCTGTTTGCTTCCTATCCATTTGATTTTATTTTGTTATCGATTCATCAGATCGACAATCAGGAATTTTGGACAGGAGAATTTCAAGTTGGGAAGACCGATGCTCAGTGTTATCAGGAATATTATGAAGAAATGCTAACGGTTGTTAAAAATTACCACAATTATAGCTGTCTTGCGCACATGGATCTAATCCGACGCTACTTGAACAAGGATGAGAATACCTTTGAAGCAAATAAAGCAATATTGAGTGAAATTCTCAGCTATATTATTGCAGACGGTAGGGGAATTGAGGTCAATACCTCGTCAATTCGTTACCAAATTCCTGATACTACTCCATCAGTAGAGATTTTGAAGCTATACAAAGAATTAGGCGGTGAAATAATTACCATCGGTAGTGATAGCCATACCCCAGAACAATTAGGCGCCCACATTGAGGAAAGTAAAAAACTGCTTAAAAACTTAGGCTTTAAATACTATTACACCTTTGAAAAAATGAAACCTCATTTCCACCCACTTTAAAACGTTGGTCGCAGGAGTTATTCCTGCGGCTTTTTCTTTTGGCGAAAATCATTTGGCGTTCGGCCGGTTTTTTGTTGGAATAATTTGAAAATAGAAGGAGTACTCTTATAGCCGATTGCTTCAGCAATTTCAGAAATACTGTAATTGGTATTTTGCAGCATGATTTTGGCTTCAGAAAGCCGCTTCTGATCAATTAATTCTTGAAAGGTGCTGCCGGTTTTGGCCTTGATCATATTGCTGATATAGTTTTTATTGTAACCAAAATGATTTCCTAACTGTTTTAAAGAGACTTCACAATAGTGATCATTAATGTACTTCAACAGCTGAAATATCTCTTTTTTTTCACTATAAGTATTGTTCGTATATAGGGTTGTCGTGTTGGAAAGTTCAACTAGCAGAGCGCTTAACAACAGATTCAAGGAGCGAACCTTATTTCGTTGTGGTTGAAAGAATTTCAGAGCCATTAGTTCAATAAGCTGTTGGGCAATTTTTTGTTCAGTCAAATCAAACACCATAAAATTATTATGAGAAGCTTGCTTTTGGGAGGCTTGGACAATAAATTGCGTCACTATATCTTCTGATTGTGCCAGATTATTCAATAGCTCCGTAGGTATCGAGCTATCTTGAACCAGAATATTTAGAATTAAATCCTCTTCTCCAACATAATCAATTTGCTGAATAATATTACGATCCATCAAAATTAACTGTCCCTGCGATAACGCTACGCGGTCTCCATTAATCCATTGAATACACCTGCCTGTGTACACATAGTTAAATTCTACAAAACTGTGGGTGTGAGCAGGAGTATGGGAAAAGCGAGGATGTTTATTAATAAATATATTTCCTTCCTCAAAAAAATTTACCACGGGAATTTTCGGCACAATCGATTCCTCGTAATTCAAATTCATTTCATTAATGTTTTTTCCACTTTGTCGTTGCAGTGTTTCTACCGGAAGTTCTTTCTGCAAAAGCTCTCTTAATTCGTGCATCATTTTTTTCCTCTCATCAATTCGCTAAAAATAGTTTAACAAATAATCTGTAGATTTGATACTAAATTTCTGGATTTATGAAATTGCAACGAGTGGTTGAAAGCGGTTAGAATAAGGGCATCAATTAGGAGGAAAAGAAATTATGACACATCAATTGAAAAAGAATACAGCTAAGGAATATACCCCTTTGGCTACAGCAGCTGGTATTGGATCGATGTTAGGTTCAGGATGCATCGTGGGTCTTTCCGCAACTATTCCTGTCTGGCAGCAAGGCCTTTCACTTACTACAGCTCAAGTAGGGATCCTCTCAGGAACCTTAACATTCGCTATTGCTTTTGGATCGTTAATGGCAGGGAAAATAACGCACCTTTTCTGCTTATTTCGCTCCTTTAACTGGGGAAATCTATTTTATGCTATTGGGGCCGGCATTTGCGTAATGTCCACCGGCTTTTATCCACTGCTTTTAGGAGTAGTTGTTATGGGAATTGCTTCTGGGGCTGATTTGCCTATCAGCTTGACGGTTGTTTCTCATGATGCTCCAGATGAGACCACTTCTGCACAGCTGGTTTCTTCCACCCAAGTTTTTTGGCAAATAGGTATTTTTATTTCTTATATTTGTTCATTTCTATTATCAGGAATTGAAGGCGTGATGGGGGCTCGGATTGTCTTTTTAATCCTGTTTGTTTTCTCAGTTGTTGCTTGGTTGTGGCGAATTACTTCAAAAAAATTCAAGCGATTTCATGAAGAAGGCCTACGTCGCAGAGCCAATAGTAAAGTGGTTGCTGATACAACAGCAGTTTCCGTTAAGTCTGTTTTATTTGGATCACAGAAGAATAAGTATTTAGGCTATTTCGCGGCAATTCTGATTTTTTATGTTTGTTGGAACCTGCTAGCTAATACCTGGGGGCAATTCCAAACATATGCTTTAACAAATGCAGGAGCTACTCAAACTCAGGCAACAGGTTTAGGAATCATTTTGAATGTTGTATCGCTCATCACAACCATCTTATTTGCTTCTGTATCGGGTGGGAAATATCGCAATAAGGCCTTCTTTGTTGGTGTTTTTGTTCAGTTTGCAGCAATGATTGGTATGGCTGTTTTAGGTGGCGGTGCTGGCTTTATTGCCCTGGCTGTAACGATTGGTTTCTATAATTTTGGAAACCCGATGGCTGGTGAAGCGATTTATAAGGTTTGGACTCAGGAATCTTTTCCGCCAGAAGTACGAGCAGGATTGCAAGGATTCATTAATGGATTTTCACGAATCTGTTGCGGTTTGTTCGCTTTTATCACCCCGTTTTTAGTAGCTCCTGGAACTATCCAGGTTTCTATGTATGGTTTTGCTGGAATTGTTTTACTAGCAGCAATTGCCGGCGTTTGGATGATGTCGCTGCAAAAACGATATACAACTTCTGAGAAAGAACTGCCGTTAGACAGTGTTCATTCAGTAAAGTAGAGGAGAGAGAGCAATGATAAACGAAAATAGTTCCCGATGGCTATGGTACTCAGGCGACTTTGAGATTCGGCAAAGCCTATTACAAAATTTTTCCCGTGAAGAACGGGCGTATGACTGGCCAGCTTATTGGTATATGGATGATTGTCATCGCAATGTGAAATTTAAGCGCTATTATGATTTAGCAGAACCAACTGAATTTAAAGTTGATGCCAAAGGAGTTGGTTACGTAGAGATAAATGATCAAAAATTCCCCTTTGGCCAAACCTTAACTTGTCCTGCTGGTCATAATAAAATTCGCGTTTTTGTAGGGAATACGGAGGGGCTGCCGGCGGTCTACCTTACTGGTGAAATTATCAAAAGTGATATTGGCTGGGTCTGCAGCAACTTTATTGAAGAACACCCAGCCGGTTGGAGTACACTTTATACCAAAGTCGATCAGGATCCTAATCAGGTTTACCATGCACCTGAACCAGTAGCATATCTAAATAAAAAAGAAATACAGGAAGGGGTTCTATTCGATTTTGGTCGCGCGATCTTTGGCAAACTGCTTATCAAAGAGTTAAGGGAAGGAAAACCGGTAACTGTTTGCTTCGGTGAGTCTGAAACGGAAGCGCTGGATGAAGAAATGTGTTATTACAAAGAAATTTCAGCGACTGCAGCAACCTCCATCAGAAAACGAGCCTTTCGCTATATCTTCATTCTTAGGATAAAAGCAGAAGATGTGGAAGTATCCGCTGTACATGAATTCATTCCACTAGAAAATAAAGCAGCATTTCGTTCTGATAATCCGCTGTTAAATCAAATATGGGATGTTTCGGTTGAGACCTTCACCTTGTGCAGTGGCTTATTCTTTATTGATGGAATTAAACGTGACCGCTGGATTTGGTCGGGGGATGCTTATCAATCCTATTTCATTAATCAGTATCTATTCTTTGATGAGGATATCAATAAACGAACCATGTTGGCTCTGAGAGGTCAAAATGAAATTAAACAGCATATGAACACGATTGTTGATTATTCAATTTTATGGTTAATTGGCGTTGAGAATCACTATATGATGACCAACGATGTCGATTTTTTACAGCAAATCTATCCTAAAATGGTTGCCATGATGACTTATTTACAAAATCAAACCAATGAACTAGGGTTTATCTATGGACGAGAAAAGGATTGGATTTTTATTGACTGGTCTGAAATGGATAAAGAGGGAACTTTGGCTGCTGAGCAGGTCCTGTTACTGAAGGCATACCATTCGATGGTCGTTTGCGGATCAATTTTACAAAAAGAAACTATAGCATACCAAGACGCATATGATCAGCTTTACAAAAACCTGTTGGATCATTTCTGGGATGAAGAAAAGGGAGCCTTTATTGATTCTTATGAATCCGGCAAACGTCATGTAACCCGCCATGCCAATATTTTTGCTGTGCTGTTTGATTTAGTAAATCCTAAGCAGCAGCATTCAATTTTAGAAAATGTTTTATTGAATGATGAAATTACTCAGATTACCACTCCGTATTTCAAATTCTTTGAACAAGATGCCCTGTGCAAGCTGGGTGAAACAGAGCGTGTTTATGAAATCATTTTGGATTATTGGGGTGGGATGTTGGCCCATGATGCAATGACTTTTTGGGAGGAGTATAAGCCTGAGGAAACAGGTGCAGATAGGTATGAAATGTACGGCGATCCCTTTGGTAAGAGCCTATGTCATGCTTGGGGAGCCAGCCCGATTTATCTGTTAGGCCGTTATTTTGTTGGCCTGGTACCAACTGCTCCTGGCTATGAGAGTTTTGTCGTTGAACCCAAGCTGAATAATTTTGACTCATTAAGCTGCCAGTTTCCGATCAAGGATGGTTTAGTAACCCTAAACAAAACTGGAGATGAAGTCATCATTTGGACGGATAAAGAGGGCGGAGAGGTGCACTTTAATCAGCAGGTGTTTCAACTAATTAAAGACGAACCTCTTCATTTAAATATGACACTGCAGCCTGTTTAACTAGCTACTCTAGTTTGGAGGAGAAATCATGAGAAAGAAGATGCGCCTAAAGGAAAAAATCGGTTTTGCCTTGACCAATCTAGGAAACATTCCGATTATGACCTTACTGAACACCTATTTATTAATCTTTTACACTGATGTGATTGGGATCAATCCAGCCGTTGTAGCCATGCTGTTTCTTGTGTCACGTATGTTTGATGGGATCAGCGATCCTATCCTCGGCTACTTCATTGATAAGTTTCCACAGACCCGTTTTGGAAAATATCGAGTAATTTTAGTTTTAGGAACCATTATTTGCTGCATCAACTATCTGTTTGTCTGGTTTGCTCCCTTACTGCTTGTTCAGCATCAGGTATTGGCAATTGGTATTTCTTACCTTTTACTGGGAGTGACCTTCGATTTGATGGATATTCCTTTGAACAGTATGATTCCTATTTTAACCAAGGATGAGAATGAACGAAATGTTTTGTCTTCTATTAAAGGTGTATCTTATACAGTGGGGCCAACCATTCTGAATGTACTGGCACCGTTAGCTATTGCTTCATTCACTGATAAGACTGATGGGTATTTATTGCTGATCATCGGTACAGTACTAACTGTTTTGTTCTTTACAATTGTTGGTGCTGCTTGTTTAAAAGAAAGGAATTTAGAAGCAGAGGAGCCGGAAAAAGCAGCGGTGCATTATTCGTTTAAGGACATCGTAGCCATTTTTAAAATCCGAAGTGTTTCTGTCCTTTTCGTATCAATGCTTTTTGTTACAGCGGCGACGAATATTTTCAATGGTACAATTTTGTATTACATTACCTACATTTTAGGGGATGAACGGATATTTAGTATGGCTAGTTTAGTCGGCTTTTTTGGGGCCCTGTTCGCTGGAATGATTGTTCCCAGCGTCTCCAAAAGAATAGGCAAGGAAAATGTTTATATTTTGGGCCTTTTTATTGCCAGCTGCATGATGGTGGCCATTTTATTCTTCCGGCAGCAGGTTATTCTTTTCATTGTATTTTATTTGTTCATTCAATTTGGACTCGGACTAATCAACACCATTCAATACAGTATTTCGGCTGATAATGTTGATCGGGTATACGAAACTATGCATGTACAAAGTGCGGGATTGATCGCCTCTTTAAACTCTTTTGTTATGAAAGTAGCTATGGCTTTGGGAGGTGCAGCGCCAGGCTTTATTTTAAATCATTTTGGTTATGTATCGAATCAAGATCAATCGCCTGAGGCTCAAACGGGAATCCTGCTGGCAGCCTTCATCGTGCCTTTTATTTTGTATATCATTACTATTTTAGTATTTAAATTAGGTTATAAAAATATCGAAGCTGGAAAGTTAACGACGGTTGTCGATGAAATGGACTAAGGAATGAGAGGAGGCAGCTAGCCTTCCTCTTTTTTTCGTCAGAATGTTGACATTTCCATTAGTTATACATCAGCCAACTATTTTTTAAAATTGAACCCTCTGAATAAGTAAATGCCCAAAACAGCATTGAAGCCAGTTGCCGCAAAAACACTAAAACGTTCAGCTATACCAAAAAATTCTTTCGGAACGATTCCAACGCCAATGGCTCCTGCCAGCATTAACAGAAAAGACAAAGCAGCCCAAAGTGCTAATGAAGGATAGGTTTTGTTGTGATAGCCAGAAACGATGATGATTACTAATGATAAAACTGATAGCAGCACAACCAGTGCCGTAACAACACCATGCATGGTATTTTGAAAAGAACTGACCTCCCATTTATCGGAAAGAGGAAACATGCCGTAACCAATCGCAGATACCCAATTCATGGCTGCAAATAAATAAATACCAATTCGTAGTCCGGTCGTAAGCTTTCCTTGAATAAAGACACAAACCATCATGATAGAAATCATTCCGCAAATCTCATAAAGAGAGGACAACTGATTCCATAGCAAAAGAGACGGCGAGTTGGACGCGCTCAAATCACTTACCGCCTGCTCCATCCAGCGATAGCCAGGATAAGCTAATGGGCTAAAGATCACTGCGGCAGTATAAGAGATCAAACTGACAATACCTAATAAACCTAACCAATGAATCAATGATTTTTTCATAAAATACTCCTTTTCAGCCAATAGATTTATTATACTAAAGGATTAGGGAAAAGGATAATCGTGTATAATAAATAGAAAAGATAGAATCCGTAAAAAGGAGCGTTTAAATGACAGCAATTACTCAATTATTAGGTATTAAGTACCCCATTTTTCAAGGAGCGATGGCTCAAATATCCAAGTATCCTTTAGCTGCGGCGGTTTCTAATGCTGGCGGGCTAGGAATTATTGCCTCTGAGGGGATGACTGCGGCTGAACTGCAGGAAGAAATTATTGCTTGTAAAGCATTGACCGATCAACCTTTTGCGGTAAATTTGATGCTGATGGCACCAAATATTCCAGAGCTGATAGAGGTAATTGTGGCAGAAAGAGTAAAAATTGTGACAACTGGAGCAGGAACTCCTAAAAAATATATGCCTGAATTAAAATCAGCTGGCATCAAGGTAATTCCAGTAGTTCCTAGTGCAAAATTAGCAAAAAAAATGGAAGTTCTGGGAGTGGATGCAGTTGTTGCTGAAGGCTCGGAAGCTGGCGGGCACATTGGCGAGCTCTCAACCATGGTCTTGGTTCCACAGGTGGCAACAGCCGTAAAAATTCCTGTAATTGCTGCGGGTGGAATTGCTAATGGAAGAGGGATGGCGGCCGCGCTTGCTTTAGGTGCTGAAGGGATTCAAATGGGCACAGCCTTTTTATTGTCTGAGGAATGCCCAATTCCCCTAAATGTAAAAGAATTTGTAGCAGCTGCCGGGGAACTGGATACCGTAGTGACAGGTAGAAACAGCGTCGCACCCGTTCGCAGTATTAAGAATAAAATGATTGAGCAATACCGACAACGGGAGAAAGAAAACATTCCCTTTGAAGAGTTGGAAAAGCTGACATTGGGTTCAGCACGAAAAGCAGCAGCTGGAGATATTGAAAATGGTTCGGTAATGGCGGGACAAGTTTCTGGTTCAATACATGAGATTAAATCTGTTAAGAAAATTATTGAAGAAGTTCTTGCAGAAACCAAACAAACAATTAAGGTGCTGAAGTTTGAGATCTAACTATCGAGATTTCCATGGGATTTTTTGTAAATTCAGAATAAGTTTGAGCTAGCTACTTGAATAGAACCACGAACGTTTAGTCATTTAATGTAGGATACCTGTTTACTAATCACTCAGTTGTTTCTCACTTTATTAGTAAAATCTATTGTATTCGTTTACTAACTATTTTATGATAAGTTTACTTATACACTAGCGGGGAGATCGTTTTATGAAAGTTGGATTTATTGGAATCGGGGCCATCGCTGATATTATGGCGCGGGAAATAAAAAAAATTGAGGGAATTGATTTAATTGCTGCTTATGGGAGAACTCTTGAGAAAGCTGAGGAATTTGCAGTGACGCATCAAGTACCCTTTTTCACTAATCAATTAGAGGATTTTTTGAATTTTCCAGAAATTGACTTGGTTTATATTGCTACACCACATATTTATCATTATCAATATACAAGAGAAGCTCTTCAACAGAACAAGCATGTCTTATGTGAAAAGCCCTTAGCGTTAAATCATTGTGAAGCTGCTGAGCTGTTCTCATTGGCTAAAGAAAAAAATCTTTTTTTGGGTGAAGCTTTCTGGACGCGATTTAATCCAGTATTTAAGGAACTACAAAAAATCCAAAGGAATCAACTGATTGGTTCATTCAAATCATTGATTACCAATATTGGTGGAAACAGTAGAACAAATCAACGATTAATTGATCTGCAGCTTGGTGGTGGTGCTCTGATGGACACAGGAATTTATGGGTTAAATTTACTTTTTGAAACTTTCGGTACCGACTATAACGATTACACAACAATAGTAAACATAGGGGAAACAGGTGTCGATTTACAACATACATTATGCTTTAATTATTGCAATGACAGCAGTGGCGTTCTAAATGCAACCATTCAGGCAAAAACCTTGAATGGTGCTTTAATCAGTGGAGAAAAAGGCTATATTAAAATCGATCATCCCTCAGAATTTAATCAATTAGAGGTTTTTAATGAGGAGCGAGAAATAATTTATTACCAGCAGTTGCCTAAGGGAATGACAGGTTATACCTATGAGTGGATAGCTGTGAAGGATTGTATAGAAGCTGGCTACACTGAACTCGAGGAAGTACCACCTAAATTTACGTTAGATTTATTAACCCTCACCGATCAGATTCGCCGTGATTGGGGCATGGATTACCCTACAGATTAAGAGGAGGTGATTGTAATGAAACGATCACGCTATGTAGTATTGGACCATCTAAAAGAGTTGTCTGAATTGAAGGAACAAATTACCACCAATGATGTTGCTGAGAGTACACACCTTAGCCGTAATGTTGTCACTACTTATCTTTCGCAATTATTAAATGAAGGCTTAGTTGAGAAAAATGGTACCCGTCCTGTTTACTGGACACCAATTGCCGAGAAGAAGGATGCATTTTCAAAATTTATCGGTGCTAAGGGCAGTTTGAAGGCAGAAATTGATGAATGCAAGGCAGCAGTTACCTATCCGCCTAAAGGTTTTCCGATTCTGATCACTGGTGAATCAGGCGTAGGAAAAAGCTATCTGGCTTCTTTGATTCACCGATTTGCGCTTGAAGAAAAAGTAATCACTCCGTCAGCTAACTTTGTCACGTTGAATTGTGCGGACTATGCGAATAATCCAGAATTGCTGTCTTCCGTTTTGTTTGGCTATCGCAAGGGAGCCTTTACCGGAGCAGATCAGGACACAGAAGGGTTGGTTAAGCAGGCGGATGGAGGCTTTCTCTTTTTAGATGAAGTTCATCGGTTAAACAGTGAAAATCAAGAGAAATTGTTTACGTTGCTCGATTTAGGGCAGTACTATCCTTTAGGAGAAAAAGAGCAGCCAATTGAAGTGGATTTACGTTTCATTTTTGCTACTACTGAATCATTGGACAAATCGCTGCTGCGAACTTTTCAACGGCGTGTTCCCATGACGATCAAATTGCCGGCTTTTCATGAACGGCCAATTCATGAACGGTTAGAAATTACGTTTGATAATTTTGTAAGAGAAGCTCAAAATTTGGAAAAAGATTTTAACTTGAGTTTAACTGAAGTCTTTCAGTTAATTAATCAGCAGTACAAGGGCAATCTGGGTGACTTGAAAAATCGGGTAAGACTACTTTGTGCTCGAGTTTTCATGGAGCAGCAAGCTGAATCAGTGATTCAAATAGGGAATGCAACAGAAGGTATCATTTTTATCTCAAAGGAGACTGTCTCATCACAAATTACAGAAGAATTATTTGAGCAGAGCTTCAGCTATTTAATAGAAGAAATTTTTGCTCCAGAGAAGATCACTGATATGAATGAATGTCGCTTTTCAATTCGGAAGGAATTGAAAAAGGTTCGAAGACAGCTGCAAAGTCAGGCAGTGAACTCATTGATTATTGATAGTTTTGTCCAGCAACTTCAGAAGCAGATTATCGAATTCCAGACTGCGTATGGAATTTTTAATCAATTGTCATCCGAAGATTTAGAAGAAGCTGCGCTGATTTTGTCATTGTTTTTAGAATCTTCAGCAACTTTAGAAAATCGCAGCATGATTGAAAAAATCAAATCTACTTATCCGCGTTCCTACTATTTAATTGGGGAGTTTGTAGGTAAACTTCAGCCAATTTTTACAATTGAAACTGAACGAACTGAGCTGCTGCAATGTTTGCTTTTGTTTATTCTAATAGGTGAGGAATATCATACAATTGAGAAGGTACCATTTTTCTGTTTGCTGTTATCGCACGGAAATATGGCCTCTAGTATTCAGCGGGTAGTGAACAGCTTGTGTCAAACCTACTTATTTGAAGCTTTTGATATGCCAATTGATGCATCGATTAAGGAAATTATTATCGAAGTGGAGATTTTCCTGCAAAAGCAAAATCGGCGGGATCAGGAGGTGATCGTTTTATTTGATATGGGCTCCCTGAGCCAAATGTACAAAGAAATCAAAAAGCAATCAGATGCTGATTTGATGGTAATTAATAATTTAACTACTTCGATGGCTTTAGACATTGGTTTGCAGGTTCAACAGCAGGTACCTTTTAAAGAAATCGCCAAAAAAGCAGAACATTATAGTGAACTAACTAATGTGCAGTACTATGAAGGGCTGTCACAAAATCGCAATATTATTGTTTCCTGTATGTCTGGGGCAGGTCTTTCAGAAGAAATCAAGCGAATTATGATGGACTGTTTAGCCGAAGAAACAGAAATTATCACGATGGATTACAAGGATTTAAAACAAACTCTGAATTCTCATGAGCTAGATTATTTTGCCAATACACAAATGATTCTGACCACTACTGATATTGATTCCTTCAAAGAAATTTCGATCATTAATATTTATGATGTGATGGAGCCAGAAGGTGCCGACTTAGTAAAACGACTGCTTATACAAAATGGGGAATTGGAGACTGCTTGCAACAAGCTGTTAGAACAGTTTCTGCAATTTTTCACGATTGAGGGGATCGGTGCCCGGTTACAATTTCTCAATCCTGAGATTGTGATTAAAGAAGTTCAGGAAATTGTTGAAAAATATGAACAGTATTATGAATTAACTTTGACAGGTCGCGATAAATTGAATCTTTATATGCATATTGCCTTGATGATTGAGCGGATGATGGTCAGCTCACGTCGAAACGAGGAAGCTGCTATTGACGAAGAAACACTGGATGCGGAACGGAAAGAATTTTATTCGGTCTCAAAAAATATATTTCATGCGATTGAACGGAAATACAATATCTTTGTTGATGACTATGAGCTGTCATTAATGTACGAACTGCTTAAAATGCGTTTTTAAGCTTAAAAATAGTGCTTAGTTTTTTAAGCACTATTTTTTTGTGCTTAAGAGACCTTGGTAAAGCACGTTTGGAATAGTTGGCACGCTACTTGCTTATATTATAAATGAGAAGGAGGGAACGAGATGACAAAGTTTGCAATCGCAACTCATGGGAATTTCGCCAAAGGCTTACAAAGCACGTTAGAATTATTCATTCCTAATGAGGAAATCGCGTTTTTATCAGCCTATGTGGAAGAAGAGCCACCTATTGATGAACAATTAGAAACATTCTTCGCTTCATTAGAAGCTGACGAATTAGCAGTAGTTTTCACGGATTTGTTCGGCGGCAGCGTGAATCAGAAAGTTTTATTGGCAAGTGAGGGGAAACAAGTTCAAATCATTGCTGGTTTCAATTTGCCAGTGATTTTAGAGGTTGTTTTAAATAAAGAGAATCTGAGTGTAGAGAATTTGGGGCACTATTTAGAAACAAGTAAAAATGCTATGCAGCTAGTAACACCAATTATAGAAAAGACTGTGAATGAAGAAGATTTCTTCGCATAAATAAAGGAGATAATAACTATGATTAAAGCATTACGAGTAGACGAACGATTGGTTCACGGACAGATTGCCATGGTATGGTCTAAAGAATTAAAACTGCAAGGTTTAGTTATCGCTAACGACGAAGTGGCCAATAATGATACTCAAAAAATGGCACTGCAGATGGCAGTACCCAGTAATATTAAATCAATTATGAAAGATATCGACGGTGCCATCGCTTTGTTAAAAAATCCAAAAGCGAGTGCTATGAATTTGATGGTCCTAGTAAAAACTGTCGAGGATGCGTTGAAAATTGCTAAAGAAATTCCAACAATTGAATATGTGAATATTGGCAATGCTGGCAAAATGATCAACGAACCAAAAAAAGAAATCACTAAGTATGTTATGCTGACTGATTCTGAAATTGCGGCACTAAAAGAATTAGTTGAAGTTTATCCAGAGACTGCTTTTCAAGCGGTACCGACAGAAGACAAAGTATTAGCTAGTACGATAATTAAGGATCAAAAATTATAAGATGAGGGGTGTTACACCATGTGGGATGCATTTTTAGTAGGATTAGTTGTCTTCCTTTGTGTCGGAGGACATGAATTAATTGGATTTTCACTACTGTTTCGACCGATCGTTGTCGGACCATTCTTGGGCTTATTGATGGGTGATTTGCAAACAGGCTTAATGATCGGTGCAGCGTTAGAAACAATTTTTATGGGCGTCATCAACATTGGTGGTGCCTCAGCAGCAGAACCTGGTTTAGCAACAGCTTTAGCAACTGGATTTGCCATCAAATTAGGTGGTGGAGTAGATGCGGCAATTGCGCTGGCTTTGCCAATTGGTATTTTAGGTCAACAAATTAAACTAGCTATTTATATTTTATTCAGTGGTTCAATGGCACCTGTGTTTGATCGATTAGCAGCAGAAGGAAAGCAGAAACAATTTACTTATTTACATTACGGAGTTTGGGCCGTTTGGTATTTTGCCTATTCACTTATTCCATTCTTTGCAATGTTGTTTGGTGCTAATGCTGTGCAAGCAGCTTTGGACATGATTCCAGAAGTTATTATGAATGGCTTATCTATTGCGGGCAACTTACTTCCTGCTGTTGGTATGGCTATGTTGTTAAGAATGCTATGGGAAAACAAGATCGCCGTTTTCTTTTTCTTAGGTTTCATATTCGTTGCGTATCTTAAGCTTCCACTAGTTGCAGTAGCAGGAATCGCCTTCGTGATTGCGATCTTGATTGCTCAACGAGATTACCAATTAAATAAATTAGAAAAAGCAAAACCAGTTGTTGTGCAAGCAACCGATGGAGTTGATCAAGAAGAGGAGGACTTTTTCGCATGAGTAAACTAGGAAACGAATTAACCAAAGAAGAGAAAAAAATAGTCCGTCAAATGTTTTGGCGCTCGCAAACCTTGTATGTTTCAGTAAATCCAGCTAAACAAGGAGCCAACGGATTTTGTTACTCTATGATGCCGTTTATCAATGCTTTTTATAAAGATGAAGAACAACGTAAAGAAGCTTTGGTTCGCCATATGTCTTACTTTAATACAACCGTTCCAATGGCTTCCTTCATCATGGGGATCGCAGCTTCTATGGAAAAAGAGAATTCTGAAAAAGAAGGCTTTGATGTAGCTTCCATTAATGCTGTCAAAACAAGTTTAATGGGACCAATGGCAGGTATCGGTGATTCAATCTTTTGGGGAGTTTGGCGCGTTATTTCAGCTGGTTTAGCAGTTGGTCTGGCAACTAGCGGGAATGTATTGGCTCCGATAGTTTTCTTGGCAATGTTTAATATTCCGCAATGGCTAACTAGATATTACGGCGCTTTCTTAGGCTATTCTCTTGGATCGAAATATATTGAAAAACTCTATTCTGAAGGTTTGATCGGTATCTTGACTAAAGGTGCCAGCATGGTTGGGTTAATGATGGTAGGTGCTATGACTAGTTCGATGGTTGTCTTCCAAACTAAGCTTTCCTTTGATATGCAGGGCGAAACAGTGATGAAGCTTCAAGAAATGCTGGATCAAATCTTTGTGGGCATTGTTCCTTTACTGTTAACTTTGTTTTGCTACTATTTATTAAAGAAAAAGGTAAGCATTACTACTCTAATGTTAGGAATTATCGTTTTAGGAATTGTATTATCAGCACTAGGAGTCGCATAGGAGGACGAAAAAATGATTACGTTTGATGAAGCAACCGGTATTTTCCATCTTCAAGGAAAACAAACAAGTTATTTCATGCAAAAAAACGAACACAATCATCTTTTTCATCTATATTGGGGGAGTCGCTTAGCCAAGCGTCTCCCCGATTATGTATTGAAAGAGATTAAGCGCGCAAGCTACATAGCGGATACGGATCATATTAAAGAATACAAGTTAGAACGCCTACCACAAGAATATCCGGCTTTTGGAAATAGTGATTTGCGTAAACCAGCTTATCAATTATCTTTTCAAAACGGTACACAAATCAGTGATTTTCGTTATATTGCTCATGAAATTAGTGAAGGGAAACCGAGTTTAGAGGGATTGCCTAGTTTGCGTGAGAGTGCTGATTGTGAAACGTTGAAAATCACGCTGCAGGATGATTACCAACAGGTCAGTATGTTTTTATTTTACACTCTCTATGAAGAGGCGGATCTCATCACTCGTCATATTGAACTAAGAAACAACAGTTCAGACAAATTAGAAATTAACCAGCTGAACAGTGCATGTGTCGAACTGCCGACCAATGATTTAGATTTATTGCACTTGAGTGGTTCTTGGGCACGAGAAACGCATATTCAGCGGACACCCTTAAGCCAACTAAATTACCGAGTGGAAAGTACACGCGGCAGCAGCAGTCACGAGCACAATCCATTT
Source organism: Enterococcus sp. AZ163 (assembly GCF_050498925.1). Classification (NCBI taxonomy): domain Bacteria; kingdom Bacillati; phylum Bacillota; class Bacilli; order Lactobacillales; family Enterococcaceae; genus Enterococcus; species Enterococcus sp. AZ163. The sequence continues at coordinate 263,144 of NZ_JBIPAO010000002.1, read as the reverse complement.
ATTGCTTTAATGGATAAGGAAACTACTGAAACTACCGGATCAGTTTACAGCATGAATTTAGTTTACAGTGGAAACTTCGAAGCAACCGTTGATGTGGAGATGCAGGACGCTGTCCGAATGCAGATAGGGATAAATAGTACGCTATTTGATTGGCAGCTGCAGCCAGGAAAAACCTTTATTTCACCAGAAGCTGTTTTGGTATATAGTCAACATGGACTACAGGAATTAACTCATAAATATCACCAGGCTTATCAAAATTATCTGATGCCGCCCAAGTTTGCTAAAAATGAACGTCCGATTTTAGTGAATAGTTGGGAAGCCTGCTATTTCGATTTACAGGAAGAATCACTATTGGAGCTAGCAAGTTCTTCTAAAGAACTAGGAGTAGAACTATTTGTTCTAGATGATGGATGGTTTGGTCATCGCGATGATACTAGCAGTTCATTAGGGGACTGGTTCGTGGATAAGCAAAAATTCCCACAGGGATTGGAGCATTTTATTAACCAAATTGAACAAATTGGTTTGGATTTTGGTATTTGGGTGGAACCTGAAATGATCTCGGAGGATAGCGACCTCTATCGGAAGCATCCTGATTGGTGTATTGAGGTGCCCGGCCGGTTGAAATCTTACTCTCGTGGACAATTTGTATTAGACTTTGCCAATGTTAAAGTGCAGGATTACTTAATCGAAGTATTATCAGAATTATTCCAGCGTTACGATATTGATTATGTAAAATGGGACATGAACCGCAGCATGACTGAAGCAGGTTCTAACATTCTTACTAATAGTCAGCAAAAAGAATTTTATCATCGATATATACTAGGATTGTATCGTGTTTTAGAAACAGTAACAGAACAATTTCCAGAGATTCTGTTTGAAAACTGTGCTGGAGGTGGTGGTCGCTTCGATCCAGGAATGATGTATTATATGCCACAAACCTGGACTAGCGATGATACGGATGCGATTGAACGCTTAACAATTCAAGAAGGAACCAGTCTAATTTATCCAGCAATTTCCATGGGCGCACACGTTTCTCAAGTACCAAATCATCAAATTGGGCGGGTAACTCCTTTGAATACCCGCGGTGTGGTTGCCATGCAAGGAAACTTCGGTTATGAAATGGACTTGTCCAAATTATCAACTGAAGAAAAACAGGAAATTCAAGCACAAATAGACCAGTTTAAATTGATTCGCTCAACTGTACAGTTAGGAAAATTCTATCGTTTGGCGGTACCAGTAAAGGATAATGCTAAAGCCTGGCTGTTTATCGATGATCAGCAGGTAGTGGTATCTTACGTCCAAATTCATGCTAAACCTAATTCACCGTCAAAACGATTGAAGTTGACTGGTTTAAATTCAGAAACGTTGTACCAGCTACCAAGCGGTGAAAAACGTTACGGGGATGAATTAATGGCTTTTGGTTTAGCAATTGATGTAGTGCATAAAGATTTTTATAGTCAACAATGGATTTTAAAGAAAGTAGAGGATGAGTAAATGAACGACTGGTGGAAAAAAGCAGTTTTTTATCAGATTTATCCGAAAAGTTTCAATGATACAAATGGTGATGGCGTTGGCGACATTAATGGAATCCGTGAAAAGCTTCCTTACCTAAAAGAGCTCGGAGTTGACGCGCTGTGGATCAGCCCCATTTATTTATCACCACAAATCGACAACGGATACGATATTGCGGATTATCGTACGATTGATCCAATGTTTGGCAACAATGCAGAAATGTATCAACTGATCGAGGAAGCACATCAAAAAAAATTGAAAATAGTGATGGATTTTGTGGCAAATCATACTTCAGATCAATGTATCTGGTTCCAAGAAAGTCGCAAATCCAAGGAAAATTACTTTAGCGATTTTTATATATGGAAGGATGCCAAGTCGGATGGGTCTGAGCCAAATAACTGGGGCTCCAGTTTTGGCGGTTCTGCTTGGACCTGGGATGACTCTCGTCAACAATACTATTTGCATTATTATGCTAAAGAGCAGCCAGATCTAAACTGGGAGAATCCGAATGTGCGTTCCTATATTTATGATATGATGCGTTTTTGGAAATCTAAAGGTGTTGACGGCTGGCGGATGGATGTAGTTACCTCTATTTCTAAAGATTTAGATTTCCCAGATAATCCCAGACCATTCACTACCGAGAATCAGCAAAATGGGCCGCGAATGCATGAGTTTATTCATGAAATGAACCAAGAGGTTTTAAAGCCCTTTTCTATGATGAGTGTTGGTGAATCACCAGCAGCTAAATCAACGGATGGATACTTACTAGTAGATCCACAACGAGAAGAGTTAGATATGATCTTTACCTTTGAACACATGCATGTGGATCGGGTAAAGGGGGATGTCAATGGTCGTTGGGCATTAAAACCGATGGATTTACCTGCTTTGAAAAAGATTTTAGCTTCATGGCAAAAAGAATTACGAGGTCGGGGATGGAATGCCTTGTATTTTGAGAATCATGACCGTGCCCGAATCATTTCCCGGTGGGGGAATGATGAGGAATATCGTTTCGAATGTGCAACAGCTTTTGCAACAGTTTTGCATGGACTCCAGGGAACGCCATTTGTTTATCAAGGGGAAGAAATTGGTATGACCAATCCAAAGTTTGCAATTGATGAATATGAGGATGTAGAGTTGCGAGGCAATTATGAGTTTTATGTAAAACAGCAGCAGACTATTTCAGAAAAAGAATTTCTGGCGGCGGTTCATAAAATTACCCGTGACAATGCTCGTACGCCAATGCAATGGGATGATAGTCAAAATGCTGGATTTAGTGAAGTAACCCCCTGGTTCAAATTGAATCCAAATTATTCGACTATTAATGTGGCTGCTGATCAACTCAGTAAGAAATCAGTCTTCAATTATTATCAAAAGCTGATTGAGCTTCGTCATACGGAGGAGCTTTTAACAGAAGGTGAATTCGAGCTTTTGTATGAGGACGATCCAACAAAATTTATCTATAAACGAACTTATAGAGATACGGTCTGGTATGTTTTAGCAAACTTTTCCGATCAAGAGCAGATTGTTCCTGAAGAGTTGCAAAAATTAGAAGGAACGTTTATCATCAAGAATTATTCGGATCGACAAACTATGCAAAATTCTTTAGCTCCTTATGAGGCATTGATTTTTGCAACACAAGAAACATGAGGCTGCTGTCAAAAGTTTAAATCTATTATTACGGGTGGAAGTTCCAGATACTAGCAAAGCTTTCAAAGCAGAAACCATCAAAAATCGGTTCTTCTACAGGTTGACTAAATGAAACAGGATCAGATAGGTTAAAGAAAACCGAGTGATTTTTGATGCAAACTGTAGTAGCACTGCTAGCACGGATCAGCACACGAGGCGTATATATTATTGTCCAACCCGAGCGGTTAAGCTATTGATGCTCTACGAATCATCATCAAGCTGAGAATCTTGGATAATTTTACGATAGATATCTTTTCATTAGATATTATCCGTCCCTTAAAAAAATAGTTTTGAATTAGAATGTTCTATTTCAAATTAACTATTCTGTTGAATAGCGCCAAAAGGACAAGTCGAGCTTTCGATTTGTCCTTTTGGCGTTTTTGACTAATTTAGCGTTACGAAAAATTCCTCTTAGTGTAAACAAAGCAAAGAGTTACTGCAAACCACAAAGTAATACGAAGATAATAAAAAAAAGTGAATATTTTTTTAATTATTTATTTACATAAAAATAAGAATGCGAATCGATGCTATTAAGGTAGATCATTCATACTATTTGCTCATACATGAAGCATTAATTAGTTCTAAACATCTTTCATCATCATTTGTTATTTAAATATAACACTTATAAATACTTACAGTTTATTGCAGTTACTTTCTAACCTTTATCCGTTATTGATTGAATCGTACATTTCTTATATAATTAAACAAGGCGTTTAATAATTTGGATTCATTCGTTCATAACAATATATTCAATTTTTATTACAAAAGGAGGGATAAACTAATGATAAATAAACGAGTCAACGGGTTAACTGTTTTTCTTCTACTGGTATCTGTTATAGCTCCTGTTTTTTTTGCAACACGTTCGTTAGCTGAAGCAACAGATACTCCAATAGAATTAATATCGTTTAAGCTAATTGAACACCAAGATCAACAGCTGACAGCTGAACTATCACTATCGGTTCCTGAATCGCAGGATGAACAACAAATTACGTTGGACATTTCTGATAATTATTTAATCGATTCTGAAAACCTACCAGTAATCGATCAAGAAACGAAGGAAACCATAGGCAACTGTACGTACCAGAATCGGCAAATAAATTTAGATTTTAATCCTATGACAAAGGATACTACAGTTGAAATTCAACTAAAAGGAGATTACTTAAGTGATGAAAATGACCTTTATGTTGAACACTCAGCTACTAATCAACGATTAATTATCCAGCAGGATCAACTGCAGCAATCAGATTCTAAAATCAATGATAGTTCGGACTCAGTTAAAAAAAAGGCAAACGTTCAAGGCTTGGAACCAAGTACCTCCTTTCTTCCTCTAAGCAGTTCACTTACCCTTCACGCAGACTTGAATGAAGCTGAAATTGTTGATGGCACAGAAAATTTCGATGTAAATAGTAATCCAGGTAATGATGCCTCCCCAAATAATCAGATTGTTCGTTCGTTTGATACGATTACTTATCCGATAAAAATGACGCTGAATGATTCAAGTGGTGGAACATTAAATAATATTCGAATCAAAGTCACTGGTACTCTGCATAACGGAATTGTTGCAGGTCGAACAAATGCCGTATTTGCTGACAATTCCATTAATGACTACACTCATAATACTGTGACCTTCGAAGATGAATACGTTGTTGGTGCAACTGGTAATGCAGTTACATTTCCAGTAGTAGTAAATGTCTTGGGGGCAGATAATGGGACAGTATTGCAACCAGAATTTCATGTTCAAGTGATAAGTATTGACGGTGTTGATGTGACTAGTGAAGACATTAAGGCAGATTTCACGCAAGTAATTCCTCGAACGGTTAGCAGTAAAGTCAGTATTGCTCCTAAAATTTCACATGGGACTGTAAAATTTGCATCTCAGACGTTAGTTACCGCAGATACGTTCAATAAAAACCATCGAACGATTCCGCTTGGGGTAGAGCTGATGGCCGTACCACTACCAGGAAAAACGGATATTAAGGGTGCTGCTTTCCCAAGAGATGATTTACAAATGGAGTTAAACTTGAAGGGACGGGTTGTTTGGGATAATCATGTTAAGCCAGTTCATGATTTAGATTTTAACAGTATTGACCAGTCTCCTTTTATTATCGATCATCATAATTATATTGTTAATACAGGATCAAATTTAATCAGCAGTAACCCTAACACTTGGAGCAATACAGCCAATGTTGAGTATAAACTGAGAGAGTTTAATGATTCAAGGAGTTATTGGGCAGGTTCAAAAAGGTCTGATAAAGCATCCTATGATGAACTAAATAGTATATGGGATAGCGGCAAATATGAAATTGATCAATACGATCTAAAAAACGAGGTCACAATTGATGTAAAAAATTATCAAATCGGCGCATCTTATCCAGTTCGAAGAGCGGATGGTTATACCGGCAGGACTGTTTATGGTCCGAACGAAAAGGTTTTTACAAACCAGAATCTAGATTTGCTTCTTTCTAATGATTATACCTATCAGGGGAGCTTAAATCCTGAAAAATTGGATAATACGCTTTATTACAATGCCACCCTTTCGTTCATCGACGACGAAGGGGAGACTAAGGAGAGTTTTACCGAATTTGCTATTCGTAATGAAGTTCCTGGACTCAAAGGAACGCTGTCAGCCAATTTTAAAAATCCAGATACTGGGCTCCCGTTTGGTAAATACACAATAGCTAACGATATTGATCCTTATGGTGACGGTCAGACAGTAAGTGGTGCTAAGGTTGCTCTTTCTAGTGGTGGAACATTTGGTGATACTACTGTGGAAGGCGGCTATCAATATTTACAAAAATGGAATACAGATGCTTTCCGAATGACCAATGAAGATTTTAACTCAAATGAGCTCTTGCTGCAGTCTGTCCCCGTTTTTGGCAGTATCGGCTATCCGCATACAGGAAAAGGTTACTGGTATGGTATTAGTAAAAAGACAAACCCTAACTCACTGGGAAATCTAAAAACAGCAAATGTAACGGATTATGATTGGTACGATGGTGCTACAATTGCCAGTAACCAGACCTATGATAAGGTGGGGGCTGTTTTAATAGACTGTCGGTTACCAATTGCTCGCACATGGAAGTATAATGCCAGCAACAACAAAAAGGGCGTTCAGCTGACCATCATTACTGAGAAGCTGGGATCTAGCACGACAAAAGATACACCCAATATTTATGTAGCTGAAATGGATGTCTTTCGCGATGAAAATCGACCACTGTTTAATCCTGATAATCCGTCAGCCAGCTACAATGAGCCAAGTAGGTATAGTATTTCAAATGGCTATGCTATCCATAAGGAAACTAAATATGATGAGGACAATAAGTTGGTTTCTTTACAAGAACCAGCGCAAGGGCACACTAAATTTGACACGTTAGGAATTGTACCAGTTAAGGTCAGTAATGCGATCGAGGCAGAAAGGAGTACCTATCACAGTACAGAAAATGCCAAATGGACGATTCATGACAACGGATTGATTGCCAGTAAGAATTACAATGAAGAAGATGAAATTTTCTGGACTGTAACATTGCCGCCGGGATTGTCTTATCAATACGGCTCTGGAAAATATGATCAAGCAGGCTTAGAGCCTACTGTGATAACTAATCCTGATAAATCTCAAACTTTAATCTGGACCATAAAAGCAGTTTCGACACCAGAAGAAACTGCTCTGTTGAAAAATATTGAATTTGAAACGAATTTTGATGATATCAATATTAACTATACAAATAATGTTGCTGAGTTAACTGTTCAATCAATCATTAGTACTGAAAAGGATACTAGTCAAGATGAATTACGAACGGCAACTGCCACTATCAATGTCATGAATATCGGCCGATTAGGAATTTATCAAACGATTACCCCTCCTGTAGAGGAAGTTAATCAAGCGTATACTCTAAGTATTGTTCCTTATTCAACAATGCGTGAAGAAGAAAAAGTGCGAGGTATTATTCCATTGCCAAAGGATGGCAGCTATTCAGGCAATAATTTCGAAGGACAGAATGAACTCACTGGCATTCAAACTGACATTGATCCCGGTAAATCTATCGCTATTTATCTGAATGATAGTTTGGTTACTGAAAAAAACCCTAATTTGATCGATACAACGCAAAATGGCTGGTATCTATATACTGGAAGCAGTCAAGATTTATCCAATGTACAGACTGTCTTATACGAATATCAACAAAAGCTTCAACCGAAAGAATTAACAGCGATTCATCTTGACCTGAAAAACAAGCAAAACAGCTATGGCAACTCTTATCGTCATCAAGCTTTTGGCAACTCACTTTCGGATTACAAAGTACCTATTTCATCAAATATTGTTGAACATTCAGTTAAGGGCCGAAGAATTAGTGGAAAAGTTTGGTTAGATGAAAATAGGGATGGGCAGTTGCAAAGTGCTGAACCCAAACTGAAAAACGTACCTGTTTCCTTGTACCGAAAAGATGGGTCTAATTATGTTTTGGTGCTAAAAAACTTGAGAGATGAGTCATTGAAGGGAATAAAAACGGATGCTGCTGGCAATTATGCGTTTGAGTATTTAGCAACTGGTGAATATATTGTCTCCTTTGACCAGAAGGCTTCTGTTTTGAAGAATAAGAAAATTACCACGTTTGATACAGGTGACAAAGCTACCAGCTCGAAAGTTGATAAAGATAATCAGCTGTCGGGAATTACTGGTTGGAACACTGTATTAAGTGAAGATTTTCCTCTATTGAAGGATATGGCAGACAATTGTTATGAACAAATTAATCTGCACTTAGGTGTCTATACTGTAAATGTTCCACCACCAAAACCGCCAGATCCATTAGATCCACCAGAACCGAGTAAGCCGCCAGGGCCTGCTCCAAGTACTACTGATGATTCCAACAGTAGTACTACGAGTAATTCATCGGGCAAAGATTCGTCTACTTCTGAATCATCTGAGACAGAAAAAAGTGGTGTAGGTGGCATAGGAGGAAAGAACATTCCTCCTGGAAGTCAAATAAACAGAAAAGATTTACCAGTTACGAATTCCAAGCGTTCACTATTGCCTAAGACAAATGACCTAAGTGGGACACTGTTTATAGTGTTTGGTGTATGTTTACTAATTCTTTCCGGTAGCATATTAATAAAACGATCGAAGCAATCTAAATAAGAGGAGTTACCCGCTGATTTTTAATTAGTGGGTAACTTTTTTATGACTGTTTTGTTGAGAATTTGAGCTATTTGAAACTTCATGGCATGAAAAAAACTGTTGCGAGAATAAGAGAAGCAATAGGTGATTAATTACTTGCGAAGAATATTTGCTATTTGTTTTTAATAATTTTTGCAAAAGGCGTTTCAACAGCTTAAAATGCCAAATTATTTGTGTTAAGATGAAGAAGAGAAAATTCGATTTGCAAAGGAGAAGCCAATGAATTCAGCAGCCCGCAGAGATTTTATTATTAAAGAATTAGAGGAAAATCATACAGTTAAAATCTTAGAGCTTAGTCGACAGTTAAAAGTCACTCGTGAAACCATTCGTAAAGATCTTTACTTCCTTGAAAAAAAAGGGATTATTAAGAAGGTTCATGGTGGTGCTGTCTTAGAAATTTCTAATCAGGAAACGGATTATGAAAAACGGAAAAATGAATTTCATGACGAAAAAGCGATCATTGCCAAAAAGGCTGCCTCTTATATTGAAGAAGGGGATACTGTTTATTTGGATTATGGAACAACAACCTTGGCTTTAGCCAAAGAGATTGTCAAAATGAAAAATCTGACGGTTGTGACAAACACGATTCCTATCGTCAATTTATTGCTAAAGAATAAAACGATTCATTTAATTATGCCTGGAGGAATTGTTCGAAACAATGAATCTTCCTTGTACGGGCCTTTTGCCTCTAACAATATTAAGGAAATATATGTTTCAATTGGTTTTTTTGGATGCAGCGGAATTGATATGGAACGAGGAATTACTTCTCACCATACTGGAGAAAATTTGGTTTCCAAGGAAATGATCCAGCACAGCCAAACGACCGTTATTCTAGCTGATCACAGTAAATTTGGCGCGGTGGCCTTCAATAGAACCGCTACATTTGATCAGGTTGATATTGTTATTACCGACCAGTCAAGAAACAAAGAAGAGCAACAGCAATTAACACAACAGGGAGTGGAATTGATTGATGGCTCAGAAGAAGAATAGGATGATATGAGGTTTATTTGATTCACACTGATTATAAGATTTAAAGTGGCTGTGATACTTTGTGTTGTAGCTGCTTTTTTTGCCTTTTTACGTTATAACGCGAGTCTTTTTCGCTTTAATTTTGCCTTTTGTTGCAAACAGCAAAATGTAATGTTGCAAAAGCAAAAATATGTGCTATTATAATGGTAACGATTACAAAATATTTGAAGGCTGGATTAAAGAGAAAGAGGGTCGTAATGATGAAAAAAGTTATTGTAGCATGTGGTGGAGCCGTAGCAACGTCGACGGTTGCCGCTAACAAGATTAGAGAGTTAGCTAAAAGAGAAGGGATTCCGGTAGAAGTTTCGCAATGTCGCGTAAACGAGTTAGAATCAAAAAAAGACAATGTTGATCTGATCGTAACAACCGCGAAAGTGAAGAAAGACTATGGTGTTCCTGTTGTTCACGGTGTAGCCTTCATTTCAGGTGTGAATATTGCAGCCACTGAAGAAAAGATTCTTGATGTTTTAAAAGATTAAACATGGAAAGACGGTACTGACAAATTACTGAACTACAGTGGATTTGCTAGTACCGGTTTTAATCACTTTATTAGTGAAAAGATTAACAGAATTTGATTCCTCAATTTATAACTGGCAATGGGCAGCATTACTGCCTCTTTTTTTATCATAGTAAGGAGTGAAATAATGAATTCGACTGAACGAAAAGAGTATATTCTGGATTCTTTGGATACTAAGCACTCTGTAAGAATCAATGAACTAAGTCAAAATTTAAAAGTAACTAGAGAAACGATTCGCCGTGATTTAAACACCCTGGAAAAAGAAGGGATGATCAAAAAGGTTCATGGGGGAGCAATTCTAGATAATCAAACGGGGGAAACGGATTATGAAAAACGAAAAATCGAACGTTGGCATGCCAAAGAAAAAATTGCCAAACTAGCCGCTAGCTATATTGAAGAGGGTGATAGTGTTTATTTGGACTATGGTACGACTACTTTGGCTTTAGCAAAAGAAATTTGCAAAATGAAGAATATTACGGTCGTAACCAATACCATTCCGATCATTAATACGCTGTTGAAAAATGACGAGATTGACATTATTATTCCTGGAGGTTTACTGAGAAGCAACGAGTCCTCGCTATTTGGACAATTTGCGTTAAACAATATGTGTGAGATTTTCGTGAATATTGGCTTTTTTGGCTGCAGCGGCATCGAAAGCAAAGCGGGAGTTACTAGTCATCATATGGGAGAAGTCCAAGTCTCTAAGCAAATGGTTGAACAGAGTCAAAGTGTAATTATTTTGGGAGATCAAAGCAAATTTGGCAATATGGCTTTTAACCGCACGGCCTCACTCGAAGAAATTGATATTGTTATCACCGATTCTTTAGGAGACAATAACAAGGATTATGATGCCTTAAATGAACATGGGATTGAACTAATTTCCGCCGAATAAAGAAGCAACTAGTCAAATTGATTCGACTAGTTGCTTCTTTTTGTGCGCCTTCGATTAATAATTAGTTACTTCCAGCGAATCATAAATTGCATCGATATCTGTTTGCTTTAATTCTGGATACCAGCTTAGGACATTGGCCGTTGAATAGCTGATAGCTTTCTTTAGCGTAGTTACGGCATCATTTTGCAAACGTATATTTTTGACTAATCCGCCTAGAAAGAAATCACCACAGGCAATTGGATTTTTGGCAGCGACCTCTTGCGCCTGTACATGAATGATTTGATCATTAATTTTAGCGATAATCCCTTTAGCACCTAAAGTGATGATAAAGATAGGAGTCTCTGCTGCAGCATCTGATTTCAATAAATCAGCGTAAGCATCCACTGTATCTAATTTTAAATTCGGGAATAGATCCAAAATTTCTTCATCATTAATTTTTATAGCATAAGGTTGTGCTTTGTAGGCCTGAACCAAGGCTTCACCACTAGTGTCCACAAAAACTTTTACATCTTTCTCTTGAAATTCTTTAATGAAGCTAGCGATGTAGTCACCGGGCATCCCTTTCATTAATGAGCCGCTGAAGACAACATAATCACCAGGAGCAATAGCATGTTTTAGTTTGTTGGTAAAAGCAGAGAGCAGCTCTGGATTCAAATCAAAGCTGTTCTCATAAATAGGATAGGTCTGATTGTTTTTCGTATCCATTACAATGTTGCATACCCGAGTGTTTTTATCGACTTCTGTTAGTTGTAGAGAGGTATTGTTTGCATTTGCCAATTCTTCTAATAAATCCCCATTTCGTCCACCTGCGATGGTGTGAACACAAAAATCAACGTGTGATGGTTCGAATCCCAGTGCATAAGCTACATTGAAGCTTTTACCTCCAGCAAATTCCTTTACCTTATAGGGGCGATTAGGTTTTCCTTCAATAAAGCCGTCAATTAACAGTGTACGATCGATAGCAGGATTAGGGCAAATTAAATGTATCATTGTTTGCAACTCCTTCTCTTTTTTGTCAATAGTAGCACTTTTGCAAAAAGAAAGCAATACGAAGTAGGATGCCGACTGTTTTTATTGGCTTTTTGACTTAAAAAAAGATCTTTTTGAACAAAATGCAAACAAAAGTATTGCAAAAGCAAAATAATATGCTATTATGATGATAACGATTACAACAGAAGCCAACAAAACAAACACTTGGCAGGTTGTTATCATGATTATGCAAATCAAATGCAAACTGTCAGAAACATCTTAAGGAGGAAAAACATGATTACAAAGGATTTCTTGTATTGCCAGTATACGGTAAAGGATAAAGAGGAATTATTTGACCGCTTAACCGCTGATTTAATGGCAAAAGATATTGTACGAGAAGGGTTCTCACAGGCATTGAAGGATCGGGAGGCAGAATTTCCAACTGGTTTACCAGTCAAACATGGTGTGGCTATTCCTCATACGGATGGATCATTAGTTAATTCCGATCAGCTGCTCTTCGTAACTTTAACTGAGCCGATCGTCTTTAATGAAATGGGCGGCGATGATGAAGATACGATTGAAGTAAATGTTGTTGTGATGTTGGCAGTGAAAGATGGCAAAAAGCATTTAACTGTTTTGCAAAATTTAATCGAAGCGATTCAAAAAGAAGGCTTCGTCAATCAATTGGTTGACTCAACCGATGAGGAACAAATTTTAGCAGCTGTGAATGCGTTCTTATAAAAGAAGGGAAAGATAAACAGATGAAAAAAGTAATTGTAGCATGTGGCGGAGCAGTAGCAACTTCAACAGTAGCGGCGAATAAGATTCGCGAACTGGCTAAACGGGAAGGCATTTCAGCAGAGGTTTCACAGTGTCGAGTGAATGAATTGGATTCAAAAAAAGATGGCATTGATTTAATTGTAACAACTGCAAAAGTAAAAAAGGATTATGGTGTTCCAGTTGTTCATGGCGTTGCTTTTATCTCAGGGGTCAACATGGAAGCAACTGAACAAAAGATTTTGGATGTACTAAAAAAATAATTATTGGAGGAAAATATCATGGGAGTTATTCAATATATTGTTGATCTAGGTGCAAGCGTAATGCTGCCAATCGTTATCTTAATTTTAGGTCTACTTCTAGGGCAAGGAATTGGTAAATCGTTAAGAGCAGGGATTACGATCGGAATTGGTTTTGTTGGTATTAACTTAGTCATCAGCCTGCTGACAGAAAACTTGGGTGCTGCCGCTGAATCAATGGCGGAGAACTTCAATCTTGGATTAAACGTAGTTGATTTAGGTTGGCCAGGAACGTCACCGATGGCTTGGGCTTCAGATTTAGGACTTATTGCTATTCCAGTCGCTATTGGTGTGAACGTTTTGATGTTATTACTAAAAATGACTCGTGTAGTCAATGTAGATATTTGGAACATTTGGCATATGGCTTTCACTGGAGCGATCGTACAAACGGCGACTGGCAGCTTCTATCTAGGTATTTTGGGTGTTGTCATTCATGCGATTATTGCTTATAAACTGGGAGATATGTTTGGTGCAGTAACCGATGAGTACTTTGGTTTAGAAGGAATTTCAATTCCACACGGTTCTTCTGCTTATATGGGCATTTTCTCAGTGCCAATTGATGATTTGATTGAAAAAATTCCAGGACTTAATAAGATCAACATTACTTCAGAAAAAATCGAGTCTCGCTTAGGTGTCTTAGGACAGCCAACAATTGTCGGGGCATTTCTAGGATTAGTGATCGGTCTATTAGCAGGTTACAACTTTGGCGATTCTATGCAGCTAGCAATTCAAATGGCTGCTGTTATGGTCTTGATGCCAATGGTCGTTAAGTTGATCATGGAAGGTTTAATTCCAATTTCAGAAGCTGCTCGTAATCTTTTAGACAAACATTTCAAAGGTAGTGAATTGCGGATTGGTTTAGACCCAGCATTACTTTTAGGCGATGCACAAGTTATCGCAGCTAGTTTAATCTTTGTTCCTTTAACTATTTTGATTGCAGTTATCGTACCAGGCAACCAGGTATTACCATTTGGTGACTTGGCAACAATCGGATTCTTTATTGCAATGGCCGTTGGGGTACACAAAGGTAATTTGTTCCGTACGTTGATTTCTGGTTCGTTCATTATGTTCATGACCATTTGGATTTCTAACCAAATGATTAATTTGCAAACATTGCTGGGACAAAATGTTGGGTTAGTTGGAGCAGGCGAACGTGTTTCTTCTCTTGATCAAGCCGGCAGTCCAATCACTTATTTACTGGCAAATGGATTGACTTTCAAAATGGGAGCAGGCTTCTTCATTATTCTAGTTTTATATGTTGCCGCTTTTGTTTACACATTTATCAAATACAAAAAGAATACCTTATATGTAGAAGTGGAAGAGTTTGAAGGAGATGAAGCTGGTGAAAGCATTAGTAGTAACTAATAAGCATAAACTAGAATTACAAGAAATTGATAAACCAACTGCTGCTCCAGAAAAGGTCCTGATCAAAGTAGCTTATTGCGGAATTTGCGGATCAGACTTGCCAAGATATTTTGAGGGAGGCGTTCATGCCTTTCCTCAAGTATTAGGTCATGAGTTTTCTGGTGTAGTTGAAGAAATTGGCGAGAAAGTTACCCACATAAAAGTTGGTGATCGCGTAGCAGTAGCGCCGCTGGTTCCTTGCGGGACTTGTGAAAATTGCCAAAAGGGTGAACCAGCAATGTGTACCAATTACAGTTTTATTGGTTCTCGCGAACAAGGTGCAATGGCTGAATATGTGGCTGTACCAGCAAAGAATTGCGTAAAAGTACCTGACAGCCTTTCTTTAAAGGAAGCGGCTTTGGTTGAGCCCTTAACGGTTGCGATCCATGGTATCGAACGGATTAACATTTCAGCTGGAGCAGATGTTTTAGTTTTAGGTGCGGGAACGATCGGCTTATTAACTGTGCTTTCCCTACGAGCGATCGGTGTTGGCAAAATTACAGTCGTTGACTTAAATGATAAGAAACTAGAAGTTGCTAAAGAAATTGGGGCCGATGAGGTGGTCAATCCAATGGTTCAAACCTTGGAGGACTATTATAAAGAAAATAGTTCACCTGAAGCGGTAATTGAAACTGCCGGCAGCTCTATTACACAAAAACAAGCGATTGAATTTGTCAGCAAACGTGGAAAAGTGGTTTATGTAGGAACAAGCACTAAAGATGTTGTTCTTGATCCTGAAACCTTTGAAAAAATCCTGCGTGGTGAGCTGGAAGTAACCGGTTCTTGGATGTCCTACTCCGCACCATTCCCAGGCTACGAATGGGAAACCGGCTTACGCTATATGTCGACTGGGCAAGTGGATGTCAAACCATTAATCACCGGCTTGTATCAATTAGAAGACGTAGCTGTCCCATTCGACAAAATGGTTGAAGCAAACTCAACAGCAATTAAGCTACTATACGCTATTAATTAGGAGACCAGTCCAACTTTTTGCAGTTTATTTCAGCTCAAAAAAACAATAACTAGGAATCTTAAACAGAACAGTTTAGTTGGATGGTATACGTGATGAAAATCAAATTAATTTTTCTAAGAAAATTATTACTACAGTATGAATAAGGAGATTTAATCAATGAAAACAATCACTGAGAGTCAATTTGAAGCGTTAAAAAACACGAGTAATCAAGATGGAGTAATTGGAGCATTAGCGATTGATCAGCGGGGAGCGTTGAAAAAAATGATCGCGAAATATAAGGAAGAGGCAACCGATCAAGACATTGAAGATTTCAAAAAAATTGTTTCTGAAGAGCTAACTCCCTATGCAACTTCGATTCTTTTAGATCCTGAATATGGTTTGCCGGCAGCTGATGCTCGGGCAGCTAACGCTGGCTTATTATTAGCCTATGAAAAAACTGGTTATGATGCTTCAACTCCAGGTCGTTTACCAGATTCATTGAACGTTTGGTCAGTGAAGCGTTTGAAAGAGGCTGGAGCCGATGCTTGTAAGTTCTTGCTATACTATGACATTGACGAAGCAGATGCAATTAATGATCAAAAGAAAGCTTACATGGAAAGAATCGGCTCTGAATGTGTAGCGGAGGGTTTGCCTTTCTTCTTAGAATTGGTTTCTTACGATGCCAATATTAGTGATGCTGCCTCAAAAGAGTATGCCAAAGTAAAACCTCACAAAGTGAACGATATGATGAAAGAATTTTCTGATCCTCGTTACAATGTTGATGTGCTGAAGGTTGAAGTACCGATTAACATGAACTTTGTTGAAGGCTACGGTGAAGAAGTGGTTTACACAAAAGAAGAAGCGGCTAAATTATTTGCTGAGCAAAGTGCAGCAACCGAGCTTCCGTTCATCTTCTTGAGTGCGGGTGTCAGCGCCCAATTATTTCAGGAAACCTTGCATTTTGCAAAAGATGCCGGCTCTATCTTTAACGGCGTACTTTGCGGAAGAGCAACTTGGGCAAATGGTGTTGAACCTTTCATTACTAAAGGTGAAGAAGCTGCCCGTGAATGGTTGCGCACGGTTGGACGCAAAAATATTGAAGAATTGAATGCTGTCTTAAAAGAAACAGCGTCATCTTGGCAGGATAAAATCCAAGGCCCGTCAAAAGGCCAACGATTCTCATAAAATCATGAAGGTGACCCAAAATGTGTTAAGCATTTTGAGCCACCTTCTTTTTTGAACAAATAGAAAGCAGGTCGGAAAATGAGTAAATTAATGATTGAAAACGACAAATTACAGGTTCAAATTTTGACTAAAGGAGCCGAATTAAGCAGCATTCAGTCCAAAACAGACAGCACTGAATTTTTATGGCAGGCTAACCCAGAATACTGGAGTCGCCATGCGCCAATCCTGTTCCCGATTGTTGGAAAGCTGAAAAATGATCAATACCAGTATCAGGGGAAAACTTATGCAATGTCCCAGCACGGCTTTGCGCGGGATATGGAATTTTCGGTGGTGACGCAGGAGACCGATAAAATCCGTTTAGCATTACAGGACACCAAAGAAACCTTAGAAAAATATCCTTTCCGATTTTTATTGGAGGTGGAATACAGCTTACAGGCGGATAGCTTGATAACACGTTACTTTGTTACGAATTTGTCAGAAGAAACTGAAATGTTGTTCTCTGTAGGTGCGCATCCAGGATTTAATGTTCCGCTGGACGGGGATGCGACTTTTGAAGACTACACCTTGGAACTATCACCAGCAACGCCGCGAACATTTATTCCAGTTACCTCAGAGGTCTTGCTGCAAACGGATCAAACTACTCAAAGGGAAGAATCCAACTTCACGTTAAGTCGTGACTTGTTTAAAAAAGGAGTATTGATTTTTGAAACCCCGGAAAAGACGCAGGTTGCTCTAAAATCAGCGAAAAGCCAAAAGCAGATTATTATGGAATATCAAACCTTGCCTCACTTAGGTATTTGGTCAACTTATCCGGTCGAGGCACCTTTTATTTGTATTGAGCCTTGGAATGGTCTGGCTGATACCTTTGATGCCAGTGGTTTGCTGGAAGAGAAAAAGGGAATTAATCAGTTAGAACCACAGGCAGTATTCACAACTGAATATTGCACTACCTTCCTAACTGGAGGTAAATAAATGCAGGCAGTGATTTTTGATATGGATGGTGTCTTAATAGATACAGAGAAGGTTTCGAAGCAAGCTTTTACCGAGGCTTTTGAATCTGTTGGTTTGAATTTTACTGAGGAGCTGTATCAGCAAATTCTAGGTCGGAGTTTAAAGGATATTGAAGTGTTTCTTGAAGAGACTTTCCAACATCCCAGCATTGCCCGCCAAATTATTCAACAGCGGGAAATTGAGTTTGCCAAGTATTACCAAACTCATCCAGTAGAGGTAAAGAGCGGTATCTTTGATTTTTTAGCTTTTATTAAAAATCGCCGGCTGAAAACAGCGGTGGCGACTTCAGCGAAAGAATCCATTGCAGTACCTTTACTGGAGCAGGCTGGTTTAATCCAGCATTTTGATACCTTTACCTTTGGTTCACAGGTAAAGGAAGCAAAGCCTCATCCGGAGCTTTTTCTTAAAGCAGCAGACAGTTTAGCTGTTAGACCTGAGGAAGCAGTTGTAATCGAAGATTCTGAATCAGGGATCATCGCTGCTAATCAGGGCGGTTTTCAAGCCGTATTTATTCCAGAAACTGAGCCTACCCAGAGCTTCAGGCAGCAATACAACTTTTCGTACTATCAACAGGTCCAAGATTTTCAAGCTTCGTTGCAGAAATGACGATAAGTCGATAAAAGGAGACCGGCTCTTTTTATCGACTTATTTTTTTACCTGCTGCCTTTAAAAATAAAATAGAGGAGCAAACCAACGATGGTCCAAAAGGTTAGACAAAACACAATGATTCCACGCCAAACTAAATAAGCTGGCATTGAATCGAACCAATCTTCTAATTTACGCCTCACATCTATCACCCAATCTTCCCCAATATCGTAGCTTAATAATCGCATAATGACGAATGAATCACTATACAATAAATATAAAATTAAACAAAAATAAGGGAAAATAACTTTTTATCTTCACGGAATTAAAGTTAAACCCTTTTTTTGTGGTATTTGAACCTGAATCTAAAGATTTTTTTCCGTTGAAGGAATCCCCGAAATTGTTTAAGCTGATAGCTATGCTTAAGGAAAGGAGAAATGCTATGTTCTCTTGTTTTATTACGGAGAAAAAAAGCCTTGTCCACATATCTAGACAGAGGTTGACGAAGAAAACGGATACAGAAGCTATACAATATGACTCAAGAGGTGAGGGAAATGATTTTTAGTTCAAATGAAAACATGCTAATTAACATTTTGAATTTCGAAGACTATGTCTCAGCAAAATATCTCTCGAAAACCTTATATGTCTCGACCAAAACGATCTATCGCATGATCAAAAAAATCAATGAGCTGTCCTTTGAAGAAAATAATGAGCTGCTGATTATCTCTGAGCCGGGAAAAGGCTATAAGCTGAATACGGCCTTTCGCAATCAGGACCTTTATTCCATGATTGAATTCACTGAAGAAAACAGCTTAAACGAATTGGTTCTAGCTTTACTGTTTAAACATCCCCGAAAAGTAAAACGTACGGTATTAGATACTCAGTTTCTAAGTGAAAGCTCGATTGAACGAAGACTCAAAAAGGCAGCTGACATTTTAAAGAAATACACCATCCAGTTGAAGGCTGATCGAGAGTATTTATGGCTGATTGGTGAAGAAATTGATTTACGTAAAGCGATTAACAATATCTTTTTGGAAATGAACAAGCTAAACAGCCTAAATGAAATCGGTATCGAAATTAATGCGATTGAAAAGCATTTCATTGATCAGCAGATTAGTCAGATTGAAGAGATACTGGGAGAGTACATTAATTATCCTTATGATATTACGATTTATACCCATATTTATATGATCATCAAACGCTACCGTGAGGGCGAGGTTCAGTACTTAGGGAGCCAGGAGCCTTTGGAGAAAGAGGAGCAGCAGCTGATGGCCGCCAATCCGCAAATTACTCAGGTGGCCCAGCAAATTATTTGCAATATTGAAAGTTATTTGACAATTCAGATGAATCCGCTAGAAAGCTATTTTGTTTTTCAGAATATTTATTCCATCAACAGTCAAAAACGCGAAAGCAGCAATGTTGATAAGAAGCTGGCTGAAGAGATTACTAAAAAATTTATCGTTGATTACTTTTCCATTTCAGATGTCTCTTTACTGCCAGCCAGTCGTTCCTTATACGAGGATCTGTACCAGCACGTTTTGCCAATGTTAAGCCGCTTACGCTTAGGGATCAAGGTTGAAAACAATTTAATAGGCGAACTAATGCTGGAATATCGCAGTACCTTCCTTAAGGTAAAAAGGATTGCTGGAGAAATCAATCAGGAATTGATGTTTGAAACAAAAATGAATGATTCTGAAATCGGATATATGACGCTATATTTTGAAAAATACAAAATTGATCGGCACAAAAATAAAAATGTTTTGCTGGTTTGCTCTACAGGTGTGGGAACCTCTGAGCTGTTAAAGGTTCGCGTACAGCAAAATTTTCCCAACCTGAACATCGTCGCTACGATGAGCCAGCGGCAGATGAAAAAGAATCAAAGCTTTATTCATGAGAATGTTGATCTGATATTTTCAACTATTCGGATTCCCTTGACCATTGGGGACATTCCCGTGCTGAATATAAGCCCTTTGTTAACCGACAAAGATATTCAAAACATTAACTACACACTAAAAGAACTCACTGCAACATAAAAATGAAGGAGAGAATACGATGGAAAAGATTGAATTAAGCAAAGTGATTCACCAGGAACTAATGGTTGTTGGCACGAAAGCGAAAAGCAAAGCAGAAATTATCGAGCAGCTTGGCCGGCTATTACAAGAAAAAGGCTACGTTACCTCCGCTGAAGAGTATATTAAAGACGTTTATCTGCGGGAAGAAGAAGGCGAGACCGGTATCGGTCAAGGCGTGGCAATCCCTCATGGGAAATCCAGCGCTGTAAAAGAGACAACCGTCGCAATTGCGGTTTTAGATCAAGAGATAGAATGGGAAACATTGGATGGTAAGGGGGTCAAACTGATTATCATGTTTGCTGTCAAGGATTCAGATGCAAACACAACCCACGTTCTGCTCTTGCAGCAAGTCGCGATTTTATTAGCAAATGACACATTTATCGAAGCAGCTAAAAATGTGGAATCTGTTGATGCGTTGTATCAATTAATTACGGAATTTCAATAAAATTTGGAAATGATAAAGGAGAAGATCACATGTTAGTATCAGGTAAAGAAATTTTGAGTGTCGCAAAGGAACAAGGATTCGCAGTGCCGGCTTTTAATGCTGGGTCAGGACAACTTTTAAATGCGGTAATGGAGGCTTGTGAGGAAGCTCAATCACCAGTTATGATTGCCATTCACCCTGATGAGTTGAGCTTCTTAACAGACAGCTTTGTGGCTCAAGCCATTTATTTAGCCAATCACACAAAAATTCCAGTATGTATCCACTTGGATCATGGTGCCAGCTTTGAACAAGTCATGCATGCCATCAGCATAGGTTTCACCTCAGTCATGATTGATGCTTCTCATTTGTCTTTTGAAGACAATGTAACGATTTCGAAAAAAGTGGTAGAAGCAGCTCATGCAGCTAATGTATCCGTGGAAGCTGAATTAGGCACGATCGGCGATACGGGAAATACTGTTGAAGGCGGCGTTAGTGAAATTGTTTACACTGATCCTAAGGTTGCACAGAATTTTATTGACCAAACAGGTGTAGACAGCTTGGCCGTTGCAATCGGAACAGCTCACGGTATTTATCCAAAAGACGTTGATCCGAAATTACGTTTGGATATTTTAGAAGAAATTGAAGCCTTAACCGATATTCCTTTAGTATTGCATGGTGGCTCTAGTAATCCGGATGAAGAAATCAGCAAGGCTGTAACAATGGGGGTAAACAAAATAAATATTTCTAGTGACATCAAAATTGTTTTTGCTAATGAATTGCGTGAGGTCTTAAACAATGGCAACTTGGAAGCTAGAGAACCAAATGTATTATTCCCTAGCTGCATGGCCGAAACGAAGAAAGTTGCTTTAGAAAAAATCAAGTTGTTTAAATCAAACGATAAAGTCAAATTCTACTAAAGAGAGGAGGCGCAGTTATGAAAATTGTCGGAATAGCCGCATGTACAGCGGGGATTGCCCATACGTACATTGCCAGAGAAAAGCTGATTCAAGCTAGTACCAGTCGCGGGCATGAAATTCATATCGAAACACAAGGCTTGGCAGGCACGCAGGATGCATTAACGCAAAAGGATATTGATGAGGCAGATGTCGTAATTATCGCTGCCGACATCAAAGTAAACGGTCGTGAACGATTTAAAAATAAAAAAGTGGTGGAAGTCCCTACAGGTTTAGTCGTAAAATCCCCCAATAAATTAGTGGAAAAATTAGAGGAAGTCAAAGTCTGATTCTTCTTGTCGGGGTTCTCAGCTATCTGAGTAAACTGGGAATCCCGACAATGAAGCGTAAATTACGAGGAGGAAGATCATGGAAAAGATCAAAGCGATTGGTTTAAAAAAACATTTGATGACAGCAATTTCATTTTTCTTGCCAATTATTGTTGCTTCAGGTTTCTTACTGGCGATCGGAAATATGATGGGCGGCGTCAGTATTGAGAATTTTAGAGAAGGCTTTAGTTTTGCGGATACGATGACCACAATGGGAGGATACGGCTTAGGTTTTCTGCCAATGATTGTCTCTACAGCAATTGCTTATTCGATTGCTGACAAGCCGGGCATTGCTCCTGGTTTGGTGGTAGGCTTTGTGGCTCATGGAATTGGAACGGGCTTTTTGGGTGGTGTAGTCAGCGGCTATGTTTCAGGGTACATCGTAGTGATCATGATGATGGTCATTAAAGTGCCAAAATGGATGGAAGGTCTTTTGCCAACGTTGGTATTGCCATTCCTTAGCACCTTTGTTGCGGGTATGGTGCTGTATTATGTTGTCGGCACACCGATTACTTGGTTTACAGATTTGATCACCGGTTACTTAGGTAATTTGAATACTTCTTCGTTATTTGTTTATGGTGCAATTATTGGGATTTTAGCTTCGATTGATTATGGCGGCGCCCTTAATAAAGTGGTCTTTGCCTTTGTCTTCGCTTTATTCTCAGAAGGAATTTATGAGCCGATTACGGTTTTAATTTTAGCTTCGATGGTTACGCCATTTGGTTTAACGATTGCTTACTTTATCGGCAAAATAATTAACAAGAACATCTTCAATCGTCAGGAAATCGAAACCCTGAAGACGGCCTTTCCAATGGGGATTTGTCAGATTACTGAAGGTTGTTTCCCGATCGTGTTAAATGATTTGGTCCGCAATGTTATCGCTACCGGAGTTGGCGGTGCAATCGGTGGTGGGTTAAGTATGCTTTGGGGAGCAGATAGCCACATTCCTGCTTCTGGCATGTTTGCTATTCCGACAATGACCCGTCCTTGGGCTTTCTTAGCCGCTTTAGGAATTGGTTCACTGGCTACTGCTGTAACAATTCTTGTATTAAAAAAACGGGTTGATCCAAATGCAGAAGTCATTATGGAGGAAAAAGAAGAAGAGGAAGTTTCTTGGGATGATTTGACCATTTCTTAAGGAAAAGAGGAGCGAGACATGACGTATCAAGAAGAAGTAAAGCAACGTTTTTTAGACTCGGGGATTGTTTTTACGGAAAAAGAATTGGCCTCAATTGACTATGCTGACTTTGGGTTAAAGCGCTTGGAATCAGAGGGTTTGAACTTAATTGTCTATGAAAACAATGATCGGTATTGTGCTAAGGAGATGGTGCTGCTACCAGGCCAAACTTGTCCGGAGCATCGCCATCCTCCCCGCAATGGTGAAGCAGGCAAACGAGAAACCTTTCGCTGCCGCAAAGGTAACGTGTATTTATATGTAGAAGGGGAAGCAACTGATACTATTCATAGTAAAATCCCAACAGATCAGGAAGCTTATTACACTGTGATGCACGAAGTGGAGTTAAAAGCTGGGGAGCAATATACAATCGAGCCTGATATCAAGCATTGGTTCCAAGCTGGTAATGAGGGAGCCATCATCTCTGAATTTTCTTCACCCAGTGACGATGCCAGTGACATCTTTACCAATCCCAATATCCAACGGGTGACTAAATAATTATAGACAGACTAGGAGCTCTAATGTTCCTAGTCTCTTTTTGAAAGGAACAACTGATGAAAACTTACCAATTAGAAAATGAGTTTGTTCGTATCGAATTTTTGAACTATGGTGGAATCCTGACCAAAATGATTAACAAAAAGACCCAACAAAATTATCTCCTAGCCTATAAAAATCAGGAGGATTATAAAAGGAACCCTTATTTCTTTGGTGCGACAATTGGTCGGAATGCTGGAAGAACGTATCCACCCTTTTATCAAAATTATCAAGGAGCTAAAAGAGTATTGGATACGAACGAAGGACAGGTCCACCTGCATGGTGGGAGCGAGGGCCTGCACCAAGTGGAATGGAAGGTTGAAAAGCTGTCGGATACTACCTATCGTCTAACTTTTGAAGATACTCAATCTCTTTATGAACCAATGAAGCTGGAGCTGATTTATCAGCTAGAGAACAATCGTTTTACAATTAGAATGCAAGGTTGTGCAGATAAGCCAACTATCTGTAATCTTACCAATCACAGTTATTTCAACTTAGGAGAAGAGACGACTGTTGCCTTTCATCGTCTGCAAACAGCATCGGCAACACTTCAGCTGATTGATGAGCAGTTTATACCAACAGAAAAATATTCGGCAATGCTGTCTTCAGAATATGCTCCGTTTAACTTTTCTGAAGAAAAGGCCGTTCAAAAAGCTTTGAACTTAGAAACTCCTCTGTCAAAAATTTGTGCGGACGGAATTGATTTGGCATATTGTTTCACCAATAATGATGACAAAGAGCCTAAAATTCGTTTAACTGATCGTCAACGACAAAACAAGTTAACTATTTATTTCGACCAGGAGGCTTGCATTATCTATACCTTGAACAAGCTTTCTGACAAAGTAAAACTAGAAAATGGCGGGCTGGTCGAGAAATATAGCGGCATTACTTTTGAAATGCAGCACAAACCCAATTATGTTCACACGACTGCCGATTATTTAGTGACAGATTATCAGGCGTATACAATTTATGAAATTGAATAGGAGGGGGAAACCCATGACATACTTTTTAGGTGTTGATTTAGGCACGAGCTCATTAAAAATTATTTTAGGAAATGACACCGGGGAGTTATTAGGCAGTACCAGCAGCACCTTTGCTATATCTTCTCCAAAAGCCGGCTACAGTGAGGAAAATCCTGTCGACTGGCAACGAGCTTTTGATCAAGCAATGACCGATTTGATTACTCAATTCCCTGAAATTGTTGAGGCTTCCTTAATTCTAGGCTTCTCGGGTCAAATGCATTCGCTGGTTCTAATTGACCAGACGGGTAAAGTTTTACGACCAGCAATTTTATGGAACGATGGCCGTACCTCAGCAGAAGTACAACAGCTGCGAGAAACCTTGGGGGAACATCTATTATCAGTTGAAAAAAATATTCCCTTAGAAGGCTTTACTTTGCCTAAAATTATGTGGGTGCAAAAGCATCAGCCAGAAATCTGGACCCAAACCTGGAAATTCATGCTGCCGAAGGATTATCTGGTCTATTATTTAACCGGGCAGGTCTTTACAGATCCTTCCGATGCTGCAGGGACCATTATGTTAGATGTCGAAAAACAGTGTTGGGACGAAGAGCTATTAAAACAATTGAACATTTCTTTAGAACAGTGTCCTAAGATTCGGCCTTCTACTAAAATAATTGGTGAAATGAAGTCTGATTTAAAACAGCATTTCGGTTTTAAAGGATCAGTCGAACTAGTAATGGGTGGGGCGGATAACGCTTGCGGCGCTTTTGGCAATCTGACAGACCCACAAGCTCAAGGCCTTATTTCAGTGGGAACCTCTGGGGTAGTTTTAACTTATGAAAAGGAAAAGACCCAGCAGGATTTGGGAAAATACCATTATTTCACTTCAGTGATGGCAGATCAAAATTATAAAATGGGAGTAACGCTTGCGGCAGGATATTCTCTCGACTGGCTCAAAAAGCTTTTGGCACCTGAAGAATCCTTTACTGCCTTTACCCAATCAGCAGCAGATAGTCCCATCGGCAGTCAAGGGGTGACTTTTCTGCCCTATCTATTTGGCGAGCGCAGTCCATATTTTGATCCGAGCTTAAGCGGGGCATTGCTGGGCTTACGTGCACACCATACACGCAGTGATATTATCCGCGGGGTCATGGAGGGCATCGCCTTTTCATTGCGCAATGTTTATGAAAATATGGGGATTCAATCAGCAGCTGCTATAGAAGTTTTTCGAATTACTGGAGGAGTAGTCAAGAATCCTTTCTGGCTGCAGCTGTTTGCGGATGTTTTTCAAACGAAAATGGAGGTGCTGAGCTTTGATGAAGGTCCGGCTTATGGTGCGATGCTGTGTGCAGTGGCTGGTAAAAATGATTCTCAGCTTTTCACAACCTGGCAGGCAGCTAATCGTGTGAAAGTGGTTTATCAACCAAACTCTGACCAGGCGAGTGACTATCAGAAAGCCTATGAACAATTTAAAAAATTAAGTGATCAACAGGCTTCCACAAACTAGCTGATTAATCCCTCAAAAATAGTTGTATCAACAAAGCATCCTTAGTAAAATGAACTTAACAAAAGAACCATTAATTGTCTTATATAATAGAAGAAACACGAAAAAAGCCAATGAAAAACCAGTTAATTGGCCTGGACCTTTAGCCAAAAAGTAAAAAAGGACGAGAAAGTTATCAAAAGCTGATATCTCACCTCAGCGGATAAAGGAGAGCACAATGGAAGAAGCCATTTTCTTAGTCAAACGGCAGCGATCGGATTTTAAGGATTTCTATTTTTCCTTTTGCGGACATTCAAAAACATTTCCTGAGCACAGCTTTGGACCAGCCGTGAGGGATGTTTTCCTGATTCACATTATTTTGGAAGGCAGCGGCTACTATTCTATTAAGAAAACCAAATATCATCTTTCCAAAGGACAGGGCTTTGTCATTTACCCTGGGGAGTCGACCTTTTATCAAGCCAGTGAGGAACAGCCCTGGGAGTACGTTTGGTTAGCAATCGGCGGCGAGTTAATCGAATCCTATTTAGCCAACTTAGGCATTACTCCGGCTCATTTATCTTTTGAGGTAACAAACTCAGCCGACTTTCATGCCTTAATCTTGCAATGCTTGGCCTATGAACAGGATACCCAATTGAATGAACTGATTTTGCAAAAAATTGCTTACAGCTTTATGGAGCTGCTGTCTAAATCAATGGTCCATACCTTGAAGGACAGTCACAGTACCAAAATGAACGGCTATGTTTTAGAGGCGTTAGAGATCATTGGGGAACATTTCTGGCGGAACATTACGGTTAAGGAAATAGCCGAACAGCTGATGATTGACGCCAGCTATTTGTCCCGTTTATTCAAAAAGGACATTGGAATTTCCATAAAATCTTATATTAATGAAATGCGGATTTCAACTAGCCGAGATATTATTGCAACGACTAATCTACCAATTTCTAAAATTGCTGAGATGGTAGGGTTCCCTACGACACAAGCTTTCTCCAAGGCTTTCAACAAAGGTATGGGGTTGTCACCCTTCGCTTACCGCAAGGAACGAATCGGCTCAAACCGCGAAATTTCATAAAGTCAGAAATTGACAACTTTCCGTATCAAAGAGCGCTTACTTTTAAGGTAAGCGCTTTTTATAATGGAGCTAAGTTAAACGGAGGTGTCACCAATATGACAAAGCAAGCAAAAGCATCAATTGAATATCTAGCGATTTGCAAACAGTTCCATTTGTCTAACAAACAAATCAGTTATGTGTTTTGTATAGCTGAGGATGGTAAGCTACTGCAATTATACTATGGTAAAAAAGTACCTCAAGAAAAAGATTATGCTCATTTGATTGAACGACACTATCGGCAGCAAGCCACTTGCCGAACGAAGGATGATTTATTGTATTCATTGGATAGTTTAAAACAGGAGCTGCCTGAATACGGAACGTCCGATTATCGTCACCCAGCGATTCGCTTACGTCAGTCCAATGGCTCAGCCATCAGCGAGCTGGTTTATGATTCTTATGAAATAAGAGCTGGTAAAGAGCCGTTGCCAGGTTTACCTGCAACCTATACTGAAGATTCGTTGGAAGCAACAACTTTAAAGGTACAGTTAAAAGATGAACTCACAGGCGCAGTTGTTGAAGTTGTTTATACTATTTTCTCAGAGCTGTCAGTGATTACTCAAAATGTAAACGTTCTAAATCACGGGACAGAGAATCTTTTCTTAACCCATCTCATGAGTTTGAATTTGGATTTGCCCGACAGTGATTATGAATGGCTTCAGCTTTCAGGTGCCTGGGGGCGAGAACGTCACGTAAAAAAGCGTACCTTGCAGCAGGGAATTCAATCGATTGAATCTACCCGTGGGATATCGAGTCCACAGCAAAATCCTTTTGTAGCCTTGGCACGACCGGAGACCACTGAATTTTCCGGAGAATTAATTGGGGCGACACTGGTTTATTCAGGAAATTTCCTGGTGCAGGTAGAAGTGGATACCTTTGATGTGACGAGACTACAATTAGGCATTAACCCTTTCAATTTTGAATGGAAGCTGGCTCCCGAGGAAAGCTTTGTTTCTCCTGAAGCGGTGCTGGTTTATTCTGATCAAGGATTGAACGGCATGAGTCAGACCTTCCACAGTCTTTTTAGAAAGCGCTTAGTTCGCGGGAACTGGCGGGATCAGGAACGTCCCGTTTTAATTAATAATTGGGAAGCGACTTATTTTGACTTCACTGAGGAAAAATTACTGACAATTGCTAAAAAAGCCAAGCAGATGGGTGTTGAGCTTTTTGTCTTAGATGATGGCTGGTTTGGTCGGCGGACTCATGAAAAGGCTGGGTTGGGTGATTGGTATGTCAATCACGATCGGTTACCTGATGGGATTGGGACTTTGGCTGATAAGATTCGCGCCTTAGGTTTGAAATTCGGCCTGTGGTTTGAGCCGGAGATGGTTAATTTGGATAGCGATCTTTATCGCAATCATTCTGACTGGATGCTTCATACTCCGAATCGTAAGGCTAGTCACGGCCGGCATCAATACGTGTTGAACTATGCCAATCCCGATGTCGTTGACAATATCTTTCAGCAAATGTGTTTGGTAATTGATGAATCCAAGCTGGAGTACATCAAATGGGATATGAATCGGGTGTTGTCTGAGGTTTATGCTGTCAATCTTCCTGCTGATCGCCAAGGAGAAGCTTTTCATCGCTATGTATTAGGTGTTTACGATTTGTATGAACGTTTAACAACGAAATATCCTAATATTTTGTTTGAATCTTGTTCCTCCGGCGGGGGATGCTTTGATGCGGGAATGCTGTATTATGCGCCTCAGGCTTGGACCAGTGATGACACGGATGCTGTGGAACAGCTGAAGATCCAATATGGAACCAGCTTTTTATATCCATTGTCCTCGATGGGGTCTCATGTATCA
The DNA here is from genome assembly GCF_050498925.1 of Enterococcus sp. AZ163. Lineage (NCBI taxonomy): Bacteria > Bacillati > Bacillota > Bacilli > Lactobacillales > Enterococcaceae > Enterococcus > Enterococcus sp. AZ163. Next base: position 234,291 of record NZ_JBIPAO010000002.1, on the reverse strand, counting down.
GTGATTCCTAATCATCAGACCAATCGTTTAGTACCTTTAAATACCCGGGCAAATGTTGCTTACTTTGGCACTTTTGGATATGAATTGGATTTAAGCAAGTTAAGTGAAGCCGAGATCGCTGAAGTTAAAGGGCAAGTGGCCTTTTTCAAAAAGTACCAGTCAGTTTTCCATAATGGGACCTTTTACCGGATTCAGTCACCCTTCAAGAAAAACAGGACCGAAACTAGCTGGATGGTGGTAAGTGAGGATCAGACCATTGCAATTGCTGGATACTACAAAATGTTAAATGAAGTCAATCGCTCCTTCCATCGTATGAAGCTTCAGGGACTAAAGGATGATTGGGATTATGTAATTGATGGAAACGTCCATAATGGGGCTGAGTTAATACACGCAGGATTAGTTTCTTCCGATGCTTCCAGCGGATTTTTAATTGATCAAACGCCACTGCCGCCGACCCACGACTATGATTCAAGACTTTGGATCATCGAAAAAGCTTAAGCAAGAGAAAAGGAGAAAATACCATAAAAGTATCCGCAAAAGAAAAGTATTCCTACGGTTTAGGTGCATTAGGAAAAGATATGATTGTTGCTCTGATTTTCGTTTTCGCGATGTTGTATTTTACTGACGTATTAAAAATATCCGCTTCATTTGTCGGAAGTTTATTTTTTCTGGCTAATTTCTGGGATGCGATCAATGATTTGGCTATGGGAGTCATCGTTGATAATACTCGGACCAAGTTTGGGAAATTCCGGCCTTGGCTGGTCATCGGTACGTTGCTAAATGCTATTGTATTCGTTTGTTTGTTTACCAACTGGGGCTTATCAGGAACGGCTCTTTATGTCTTCGCTGCGGTGATGTACATTTTATGGGGAATGACCTATACAGTAATGGATATTCCTTATTGGTCGATGCTTCCCAACTTGACTAGTGACAAAAGGGAACGTGAAAAGTTATCCGTCATCCCTCGTATTTTTGCTTCGATTGGCGGCTCATTAATTGTCGCTGGTTTCGGCTTGCAGATTATTGACTTCCTGGGCTCTGGAGATATGCAAAGCGGATTTACCCGTTTTGCTTGGGTAATTGCCATTGTCTTTATTGTGACCATTGGCATCACAGTGCTAAATGTGAAATCCGCTGATAAAGCGGTTAGTAAAACTGCTGAAAAAGTATCTGTTAAGCACTTAATGAAGATCATTTTTCAAAATGACCAGCTAGTAGTTGCCATTGGTATTATTTTAACCTTCAATTTGGCGATCCAATTTGTTAATGGGGTGTCGACGTATTACTTCATTTATGTAACCGGTAGTAAAATGATGTTCTCTGTCTTTACTATGTTTGCTGGTTTTGCCGAAATCGGCGGCTTGTTCCTATTTCCTAAGCTGGTTGGCAAGATTTCACGGGCAAAGGTTTATCTGTTGGCTTGTCTATCACCGATCGTTGGATTTGTTTTATTACTAATCACCGGTTATGCTGCACCAGAAAATGTGTTCTTAACTGCTGCAGCTGGAATTTTAGTTAAATTAGGTTCTGGTTTGCAATTGGGAACAGCAACGGTTATCTTAGCCGATGTTGTGGACTACGGGGAATACAAATTTGGTACCCGTAACGAATCTGTGACCTTCTCGATTCAAACCTTGATGATTAAGTTTTCTTCCGCAATTGGCGCTCTCTTGACTGGATTTGCTTTAGATTTAACCGGTTATGTACCTAATGCTGTACAGAGTCCAGCTACTTTAAAGAAGATCTACTGTCAGAGGAAAATCTGGAAATGCTGGAAAAACTGCCAGCTGATATATAAAAACCTTAACAGTAAGTCTATCTATAATGACAGACTTGCTGTTTCCCTTAGTAAAGGAACATGCTAAGCTTATAAAGAGTGCAGCATATTAAAAGAAGGATGGAGATCGTATGTATTTATTAGGTATTGATATCGGCACGTCTTCCTGTAAAGCAGCCTTGTTTAATCCTGCTGGAGAAGCCATTGCCCAAGCAAGTGAAAGTTACCCCGTTTTTTATCCTCAGGAGGGCTGGGCCGAACAGAATCCAGCTGACTGGTGGCAGGCGGTTTGTAAAGCAACCAAGAAACTAATTGAACAGTCAAAAATTGATCCGAGTGAGATTGTTGGAATTGGAGTAGCAGGACAAAGCTGGTCAGCAATTCCTATGTCAGCTGACGGACAAGTTCTAGCCAATACGCCGATCTGGATGGATACCCGAGCGGTGGATAGTTGTCAGGAGCTGGAGGAACAAATTGGCGAAGAACGGTTGTTTCAGCTTTGCGGAAATCCGCTTCAACCGGCCTACACATTGCCAAAAATTCTATGGTACAAAAAGCATCAACCAGAGATGTATCAAAAAATCGATAAAATTTTGCAGTCCAACAGCTACATTGTTTATCAGCTGACCGGCTGTTTCTCTCAGGATGTTTCCCAAGGCTACGGGTATCAATCATTTGATATGCGAAAAGGTACCTATGACCAAACAATCTGTCAGGAATTAGGCATTCCGCTGGAAATATTGCCAGATATTTTCGCCTGCCATGAGGTTGTGGGCAAAGTAACAGATGAAGCTGCTCTTCAAACTGGACTAACTGCGGGCATACCAGTTGTGGCTGGCGGATTAGATTCTGCTTGCGGCGCTTTAGGTACTGGAGCAATTCAAGCTGGCGAAACGCAAGAGCAAGGTGGCCAAGCTGGAGGGATGGGCATTTGTTTAGACACCTACCAAGCGGACAAACGATTAATCCTTAGTAATCATGTAGTACCAAATAAGTGGCTGCTTCAAGGTGGTACCGTTGGTGGAGGCGGTGTGCTGAATTGGCTGGAAAAACAGTTAAGCGATGCAGAAAAACTAACAGCAGCCAAAAATAATACCAACAGTTTTATTGAATTAAGCTCTTTAGCTGAAAAAGTCTCTCCTGGTTCAGATGGATTGATCTTCCTGCCCTATATGGCGGGAGAACGTTCCCCGATTTGGAATCCTAAAGCCAAGGGCGTTTATTATGGACTTGATTTTAGTAAAACAAAAGGTCATTTGATCCGATCAGGAATGGAAGGCGTAGCTTATTCCCTTAAACATAATCTGGAAACTGCTCAGCAGGCTGGTGCAGAGGTTTCATTGCTTCGAGCAATGGGGGGAGCTGCCAACAGTGAAGTATGGACACAAATCAAAAGTGATGTAACAGGCAAAGAAATTCGTGTGGTTAATACAGATACTACAACGACTTTAGGTGCGGCCCTGTTGGCAGGAGTAGGGACAGGTGTTTACACTGATTTTGAGGAAGCCGTAGCTAAAACCGTAACCTATGGTCGAACACATTATCCAAATCCTGAATTAGCCGATGTTTATCAAGCAGGCTATCAAAAATACTTGGCAATTTATGAAGGCTTGAAAGATCTTATGTGTTAGCCTTTAAAATTGAATAACAATATCAGCCACAGTCCATTCAGTAGGAAGTTTTTTTGCTGAATGGGCTGATTGTCGTTCGTAATTTTATTATGTAAACAATATTAACGATTCTAACATTTCTTTGAAATCAGCTGCAGTATTTTCTGACTAATGACGGGGCCTCTGTTTTTTTGAAAATGAAAAGATTTCTTTCAGAAATACACTTTTCATAGACTGAAAACTTATGGTAAAATCATTATTGTCGGTAGGCGGTTCCCTTACTCATCAAATTCTAAGTTGGCAAATAGTCTCATAGAAATTTGCGGCTTTAGACTGAGGTGAGGGGCTAGAGGAACATGCTACACTTCTTATAGATAGAACACCTTGGTTTAAGGGAAATGATAAGGAGGGAAGAGAAGTGGAAAATATGGAAGGCCATTTGGAATACAGCCATACAGAGGACAAATTAATTCAAGCTTCTAATCGAGTACGTTGCAAACAAGCAAAAATTTCTGTTGTCACTTCTATGGCCGCCGTTTTAACTGGTTTCAATGTTGATGCTTTTGCTGACAGTGTGGTGGGGCCTATCATGGTTGCGGCCGGCATTGCGGCAGGTTTTACAAACATTTATTTATTGAAAAAATACAGCACCAAATAATCCAGCAATTATATTTTTAACCGCCCGTAGTGAATAATGAGTATTCGCTACGGGCGGTTTATTTATTTAATTCGTTCCAAAGCTTGCTTCAAATCTTCAATTAAATCATCAGAGTCCTCAATCCCAATCGACAACCGTAATAAATTATCGGTTAATCCGTATGACTCTCGTAATTCCTGTGGGATTTCCGCATGGGTTTGAGTTGTTGGATAAGTTACCAAACTCTCCACACTGCCAAGACTTTCTGCAAAGGTAAATAATTTCAATGCTGACAGAAAAGTAGAAATTTGCTCCGCGGTTTTTAATTTGAAGCTAATCATGCTGCCTTTTCCAGGATAAAATATTTGCTGGATTGCTGTGTGTTCTTGTAAGAAACCTGAGATTACTTGTGCATTTTTCTCTTGTTGATTGACACGCAGTTTTAATGTTTTTAATCCTCGAATTAATAGCCAACAATCAAATGGTGCCAAAACTGCACCGGTCGTATTCAAAATATACGCCAACCTTTCTCCGATTTCAGCTGAATTTGTGACTACTGCTCCAGCCAGTAAATCATTATGTCCACCTAAAAACTTAGTTGCTGAATGAATTACAATATCGGCTCCTAAATTTAGCGGTTTTTGAATAATAGGGGTCAAAAAGGTGTTATCAACAATTACCAAACAGTTCTGATCCTTAGCAAGTTTTACAACATAAGAAATATCTACTTCATTCATTAAAGGGTTAGTTGGTGTCTCGATAAATACTCCAGCAAATTCTGAACGAATCTTAGCTTTGTAATCCTCAATCGTATCAAAATATTCAAATTGATAGCTGCCTTTGTTTGCAAGTGCATTAAAGTAACGATAACTGCCTCCATAAAGATCTCGGGAAACCAAGAAACAGCTGCCAACGGGAAATAACTCGAAAACTAATTGGATTGCACTCATTCCTGAACTAGTTGCAAAGCCATGCGTTCCGTTTTCTAATTCAGCTAAAGCATTTTCAAGCACTTGACGAGTCGGATTAGCCGTACGAGTGTAATCGAAACCAGTGCTTTGTCCCAATTTGGGATGTGCATAGGTAGTCGAAAGATAAATCGGGGTATTGACTGCTCCTGTTTGATCATTGGCATGATTACCGATTTGAGCTAGTTGTGTTGCAGCTTGCCAATTATTTTTGTTAGACATGGGTTTCCTCCTCAATAGTCGCAAAGCCATAATCGCGAATATGTTTCTTCAATGTATTTAGATAATGCTGGCCTAGTACAGACAAATGACTCCGCTTGCTTTTAATCCAGCCAATTTCCATCCGATCAGGAATAGTTAGTGGTATTGCCACGATACTGTCATCGTTCAATTCACGACTGATAATTCCAGTACTGAAGGTGTATCCATTCAAACCGACCATCAGGTTAAAAATTGTCGCTCGATCGCTGACTTTAATATGCTTTTTGTAAGATCTAGTGCTGAGAATTTCCTCGGAAAAGTAGAACGAGTTGCTGTTGCCTTGTTCAAAGGACAAATAAGGTAAATTCTCTAGTTCTTCCAATGAAACAGAATTTTTATCTGCTAAAGGATTGTCTTTGCTGATAAAAATATGCGGTTCAGAAACAAAGAGGGAAGAGAACACGAGATTCTTTTCTTCAAATAATTTCTCCAGAACCTTACGATTAAAATCATTCAAAAACAGAATACCAATTTCACTTCGGAAGCTGGCTACATCTTCCAGAATATTTTGAGTCTCGGTTTCTCTTAAAGTAAATTGATAACAATCGTCTTCATAAGCTTGAATAAATTCTACAAATGCGTGTACTGAGAACGCGTAGTGCTGGGAAGAGATCGACAAGCGAGACTCTCGTCTATCGAAATGTTTGTAACGCTTCTGCAGTAAGTCTACCTGATCGGTAACTTGTTTGGCATAGGTCAGAAACTCTCGACCTTCTTCAGTTAAGGACACTCCCAACTTGCTCCGGTGCAGCAGACAAATACCCATTTCGTTTTCCAACTCCTTGATAGCATTAGATAGTGTCGGCTGTGATAAGAACAAACATTTTGCTGCTTCATTGATAGAACCAATTTCGACAATTTTTTCCAGATACTCCAATTGTTGAATTCGCATATACGTAGTCTCCTTTCATAAATAAACACAAAAAACGCCCTTCTTCTCATTACAAGAAAAAGGGCGAAAGAATTCGCGTTACCACCTTCATTTGTCGCATCTTTGCAGATGGGACCTTAGCCAGTACGAGTTGTTCACTGATACTGCGTTGCGATAACGGGCACCTCCGTCAGCTGCTTGTGGTTTCACTCACTGCTGAATGCTCAAAGACCATCTTCCAAACGATCCCCATTACTTCTTTTCACCAACCGAAGCTCTCTTTCAAAATGGTTTTCTATTTGTACTCTTCTTTTCGACGCGTTGTTTATTGTTTTATACTATAAGCAACTTTTTCTCATATGTCAATCATCTTCCTCATTTTTTTCTCATTTTTAGTTATAGAATAATTTTGTAACAGGTTATAAAAATTTACAGTTAGTCAGTAAAACTTAGCCGTGTTACAGTTCTTCTCATAACTACTGAGGAGGCGATTCAATGAAAACTACGGTTGTAGGATTTCCTAGAATTGGGGCAGATCGAGAATTAAAAAGAATTACTGAAAGCTATTTACACCAAGAAAGTACTGCCGAAGAACTGATACAAGAGGGAAGACGTTTAAGAAAAGCTCATTGGCAACTGATGAGGAACGCTGGAATTGATTTGATTCCCAGCAATGATTTTTCTTTCTATGATACAACTCTGGATACAGCTGTCTTGTTAAATATTATTCCGAAACGTTATGCTGACTTAAAACTATCCACCTTAGATACTTATTTTGCATTAGCAAGGGGATACCAAGGAGATGCGGGGGATGTAACTGCCTTGCCCATGAAGAAATGGTTTAATACCAACTATCATTATTTAGTCCCTGAATTTGAAACAGATACGCAGGTGAAGGTAGTCGGCACAAAGATATTTGAGGAATATTTGGAAGCAAAAACAAATGGAGTTGAAACAAAACCAGTTATTTTAGGACCCTTCACTTTAATTAAGTTGGCTGCTTTCAAGGATACAACTTATCAGGAACACTTACCTCAATTAGTTGCTGCCTATCAGGAAATTATCCATCGTCTGAGTCAGCAGGGAACGCAGTGGCTGCAGCTGGATGAACCCTATCTAGTGAAAGATTTATCAGAAGAGGATCGTTCTTTATTTCTGAAAATTTATCAAAATTTGACCAATTCACCACGAAACATCAAGCTTTTGCTGCAAACTTATTTTGGTGATGTTCGAGACATTTACGAAGATCTCTTAGAACTGAACATTGATGGTATTGGTTTAGATTTTGTAGAGGGCAAACACAGCCTAGAGCTAGTGACTGCTTCTGATTTTCCTGAAGATAAATTATTGTTTGCTGGAGTGATTAATGGAAAAAATATTTGGCGCAATGACTACCAAAAGTCGTTGATTTTGTTGGATAAACTACCACCTAAGCAATTTGTTCTCTCAACCTCTTGTTCCTTACTTCATGTTCCTTATTCCGTCGAACAAGAGTCATTTCCAGCCGAAATTACTAAGCACTTTTCTTTTGCTAAGGAAAAATTGACTGAGTTGAAGGAAGTAGCTGAAAACTTGGATCAAGAAACAGAAGGTTGGGGCTTTAACCAAAGATTATTCCGAGAGAACAGAATTGTTGAAAAAAAAGCGTTGAGTAAGCAGCTAGCTGCCTTAACCGAAAAAGATTTTCAACGACAGCCTGAATTCAGAACGAGAAACAGGCTTCAAAAACAGACCTTAGATTTACCACTATTACCGACCACCACCATTGGTTCATTTCCCCAAACCCGGGAGGTTAAGTCGACACGAGCACGATTTAAAAAGCAGCAAATCAATTACGAGGATTATACAGCTTTTTTGAAAGAAAAAATTGCTGATTGCGTAGCTTTTCAAGAAGAAATTGATTTGGATGTATTCGTCCACGGTGAATTTGAAAGAAATGATATGGTAGAGTACTTTGGTGAAAATCTGGATGGCTTCTTGTTTTCTAAAAAGGCCTGGGTACAGTCTTATGGGACACGGTGTGTAAAGCCGCCAATTATTTGGAGTGATGTTTCTCGGAAACAATCAATTACTGTGAAGTGGTCCACTTATGCCCAAAGCTTAACTGATAAGCCAGTGAAGGGTATGTTAACAGGACCAGTAACTATTTTAAATTGGTCATTTCCGAGAGAGGATATTTCAATTAAAGAGTCAACATTACAAATTGCTTTAGCTATTCAAGAAGAAGTTTTAGATTTGGAAGCTAACGGTATCAAGATTATCCAAATTGATGAAGCTGCCTTGAGGGAAAAGCTGCCATTACGAAAAAGCGACTGGTATGGAGAATATTTAGATTGGGCTATTCCAGCTTTTCGGTTAGTTCATAGCAAAGTAGCTCCTCAAACCCAAATTCATACCCATATGTGCTACAGCGAGTTTGCTGATATATTGCCGGCAATTGACCATATGGATGCCGACGTAATTTCATTTGAAGCTTCTCGTTCTAATTTAGCCTTATTAGATGATTTAAAAGCTCAGAATTTCCAAACAGCTGTAGGACCAGGAGTTTATGATATTCATTCACCAAGGATTCCAGCTGTGAAGGAATTAGAAACAACTATAGAAACTTTATTAGAAAAAATCCCGACTGAAAAATTATGGATTAATCCTGATTGCGGATTGAAAACAAGGGGCGAAAAGGAAACATTTGAAAGCTTGGCTAATTTAACGCGTGCAGCCAAAGAAATAAGGGAGAGGTTGGTCAATGAAACCATCTAAAACTAGTTTATCCTTTGAAGTATTTCCTTCAACTTCGAAAGCCACCGATGACAGCTTGTTTGCTTCTTTGGAGCAGATGGAAGGTTTAGCACCCAATTTTATTAGTGTTACCTGCAGCAATCGGCAAGCTTCATTGGAAGATAGTACAGTAAAAATTGCTGAGCATATTCAACAACAGCATCAAGTAAACAGCATTGTTCATTTAACAGCTGCCTATTTGAATAAAGGGGAGGTTGATACAATTTTGACCTCCCTGCAGCAAAAAAATCTTCAACATATCCTGGCTTTACGCGGCGATCTTTATCCTAGTATTCCACGAAGCACTGATTTTCCTCATGCCAGCGATTTGATAGACTACATTAAGAAGTGGAATCCAAGCTTTTCAATTTCAGCTGCTTGTTATCCGCAAGGTCATCCAGAATCAGCCAACACGGTAGAGGACATCCATCATTTAAAGCAAAAAGTCGAGGCAGGCGCAGATCAACTGATTACTCAAATGTTTTTCGACAATCAGAATTTTTATCAATTTCAGGAAAATTGCTGGTTAGCAGGAATTGAAGTCCCTATACTAGCAGGTATTATGCCAATTATCAATAAACGGCAAGCCGAACGAATCCTTCGAACAGCAGATGTTCAACTGCCTAAAAAATTTCTAGCAATTTTAGATAAATATGCTGACAATCCTGTGGCTTTGCGAGATGCGGGAATGGCTTATGCAATTGATCAAATTGTTGATCTGGTAACACAAGGTGTATCGGGCATTCATTTGTATACAATGAATAAAGCAAAGATTGCCCGAACTGTTTATGATGCAACACAATCATTGTTTGATTTGGAAACTAATAATACTGTAATAGAATCAGCATAAATCTGCGTGCTGATTCTTTTTTATTCTCATTGAGAATATACGTTCCCGTAAATCGAATAATTTAATGAAAGAATTCTATCTCTCAGTAAATTACAGCTACAATCGGTAAATCTTCTAAAAAGAATTAGTTAATACCTAATCAACGATTTTTTTAGATCATCAAACAAGATAAGAAGGCCTGAATAACTGGCTTTTATTTAAAGATTCCTTTTCATCTTTCTAAAAAATGTACGTTTTTCGGAAAGATGGGTATAATAGATTTTATTGAATAGACAATTATAGTCATATATAGGTCTAATTGGGTCAAAACAGTCATTTTTCTAAAAGGTTTAGTTGCCACTTTGCTTCACTAATTTTCTACCTCAAATTTTTTTGTAAAAACATGCTCATTATTAGCAACAATCAATTTACTTGGGTCGTTGCTAAGCTGAAAACTAACCGAAGAAAAAATTTGAGATAAAGCATTGTTGAAATCATTTTTTAGCTATTTTAAAGCATTTTTCGGGTTTAGACTTTCTGGCGATTTCAAATAGTGATTCATAAATATATTATGTAAACAAATTCCCCATCATTCTGAAAAGATGTGTTTTTTCAGAAAAATAAAATAACAATACTAATACTTCTTATCCCCTACTATTATCACCATTAAGGCATTTAAAAAAAATAAAATAAAAATGTTTGACAAATTGGTATATACCGACTATTATTATAGTAAGAGCCTCTCTTCTCATTATCACAAATTTGGTCTATACAGGAAGGTGATTTTATGTCCAAAGAAAAAGCCAATGAAAAAATTGATCAACTTCTTGATCGCATGCCCTCATTCATTCAGGAATTTGTCGAAATAAAAAGCGCGGATGAATACTCGCCTAATACAATTCTTGAATACTTAAAAAATTATCAGCAGTTCTTTCAGTGGCTGATCCAACAAAAACATGTACCAGAAATTGAAATGAGCGCCATCTCTCCTGCTTCTTTAGACAATCTGCAGCTGCGAACGGCTACTCAATACAAGTCCTATCTACTAAGACGTAAAAAACAAAATACTCGTCAAATAAACCAAGACGGCTCAAAAAAGCAATCTAGCGATACCCTATCAAAAGTAACTATTCAACGGAATATCACCGCATTAAAGGTACTATTCAAATATTTAGCTGAGAGTTCCAACAATAGTCAAAACAAGCCCTATTTGACTCATGATATTATGCGAGAAATTGCTAATGTATCCGATCGTCGAACACTGCAATCACGAGCAGATATGATTGAAGATAAGCTCTTCTTAGGTGATGAAACGGAAAATTATCTGGAGTACATTCGCGATATTTATCCTAAAAATCTTTCCCCGCAAGCAATGAAATTTTATCGTCGTGATTGCGAACGCGACTTATCCATTAACGCTTTGATGCTTGCTTCTGGTCTTCGTTTATCAGAGGTAGTGAATATAGATCTTGACGATATCAACTTTGAACAAAATCGTGTGACGGTTGTTCGTAAGGGAAATAAAACTGATTCAGTACGAATTGCAGCCTTTGCTATGGAATATTTAGCTTCCTATCTTGCTATTCGCGAAGAACGGTATCATCCAGACAAATATGAGCTAGCTTTCTTCCTCTCAATTAGTAAAGGAAAAGCCAAGCGAATTACAGGATCGGCAATAGAGAAAATGGTCGAAAAATACTCAGCACAATTCAAAATCCGCGTAACTCCTCATAAATTGCGTCATACTTTGGCTACCAGACTCTATCAGCAAACCAATAACCTGGTACTTACTGCCCAGCAGTTAGGGCACAGTTCAACTACGACTACAACATTGTATACACATATTGAGAGCGATACGACAACAGATGCATTAAATCAATTGTAAAAAATAAACCAATCATAAAAACTAGAATTTTTATGGTTGGTTTATTAGCTGTAGTTTATAAATCATAGCCTACAGGATTTTTCTATTTTAAGTCGTCCATTCGCTGCTGTTCTTTCTAGAAATTTTTGACACGCGAGAAAAAGATAGAACGCAAATCAAGTTTTAAAGTACACGCAACTTATGCAGGAGTAGCTTTAATAGCTGTTTATCTTAGTTGCAGGGCCATTGATAAAGTAACCCCTCACTTCGCTGACAGCAAATCTAAGCAGCAATCAAGAGTTTATCAATCGCTCATTCTCGTCTTTCTTCAATGATATATCGTGGCCTTTTTTTTGTTTCCAAATAAATTTTCCCTGTATATTCACCGTGTAAACCAACCGCCGTCATGATAAAACCGGACAATATCCATTGCGTTATCATAAGCGATGCCCATCCTTGAACTGTATTCCCTAGCAATTTCAAAATTAAAACGTAGACCATGTATAAGATTCCGAATGCTGTACAAAGAAAACCTAAATTACGTATCCATTTCATCGGAGCGATCGATAAGCTGGTAATGCCGTTGAACGCTAACGCTACCATCTTTTTAAGACTATATTTTGTGGAACCTTTTAACCGAACTTTCCTGTCATAATACACCTTAGAAGTTGGATAGCCCATCAATGGAATCGTTCCTCTTAAAAAAAGATTTGTTTCTGTATAATCAGCCAGTGTATCCACTGCTCGTTGACTCAATAGTCGGAAATCAGCATGGTTAGGTATCATATCAATTCCTAAAAAACTTGAAAATTTGTAAAAGAACAATGCAGTATTTCGCTTAAACCAAGTATCATTTTTTCGTTCTCTTCGTACACCGGCAACTATCTCGTAGCCCTTATTAAATTCGATAATCATTTCTTCGATTGCGTGAATATCGTCTTGCAGATCAGCGTCTATCGATACATAAATATCTGCTTGACCTCTTGTCTCCATCAAACCTGCTAACAAAGCATATTGATGCCCAAAATTACGACTAAATTTCAATCCGATAACCGGCAACCTATCTATAGATTCATCAATCAATTTCCAAGTGCGATCAGTACTTCCATCATCTACTAAAACAATTCGACTATCTTGTGTGATTAACTGTTGCGAAATTAACTTATTTAGATAATCAATTAATTGGTGCAGAAGAATTGGTATCATCGCTTCTTCGTTGTAACACGGAATTATCAGATAAAGAGTCTTCACTGCTTTTATCTTCCTTTCTTAGTGTGAGTAAGTTCGTCAAATTTAAAAGGAAAACACGCACCCAAAAACGAGCGTTTTTTTCACTGTTGATGTAGGTGGTATCCTGGTCATGTAAAATATTTAAATACCGATAATAGTCTTCATCCGATTTATTTAAGATAGTTAATTCATAAACACCATTTTTCTTTTTTAAATTGGTTCTTCCAAGCAACTGAACATTAGTGTATTTATCTGTTCCAACTTCAAAAGTAAATGTCTCATCTGGTTTGATTTCATTTGGCAGCTTGTCTAAGTAAATAAATTGTTCGTTTACTTTAATGGTTTGGATTGAACTATTTCCAATCTTAAGGTTTAATGACAGTTTCCACATCGTGAATTCTTTTGAGATATTGTCTCGTTGTCGCATAAAACTCATCGCAAAAATATCGTAAATGATGTTCTTAAGTGACCAATAGGCAAGTATTCCTATTGAAAAAATGTTCATGACAGTCCAGTACTTACTGAACAATAACCATATTGCAAAAACATTCAAGCCTAAGTTGATCAAGTAGAATAATACGATCCCGTAATACTTTGAGAATTGCTTTTCATATGTTTTAGGTGTGATAAGAAAATCTGTTTGAGAAATACCTATCAATTCTTCCAATAACCCTTTTATGATCAATGGTGTCAATATATGGTCGGTAATATTAGCATAGGTTGCAGAGACTTTTTTACTAGAACTCTGCTTCAAGGCCAAATTATAAATCATATAAGATGTCCCCCATATAATTAGAAACACTAATGGATTGGCTATAACGATTTTAAGCTGAAAGATAACCGTAAATGCTGGAATGAACATGAAGACCAAACGTCTTATAGGGAAAAACCAGTAATTATATGAGTGTAGATAGGCTAGTTTAGTTCGAAGAGCAACACTGGAGGTAAAAAAGTTATGACTTCTAATGCTCTTGATAAATCCGCGTGCCCACCGTTCCCGTTGTATTTTTAAGCCCTCAATTGCTGTAGGATTCATCCCATACGCATAACTCTCAGGTATTGCTTTGGTTTTGTATCCAGCCTTTAATAAGACCAAACTCGTTGATAAGTCTTCCGTAATGCTGTCAGTAGCCATTCCATCCACATTTTCTAACGCCTTTCGAGAGACAATCGCATTCGAACCACAGAAAATAGGCGCATTACTTTCATTACGAGAAGGATTTACTGTTTGGAAGAAATATGTTTGTTCCTTTGGCAGCTCTTCTTGAGCATAGAGATTGTATTGAAATAAATCAAAGGTATAGAAATCTTGCGCGGATTGAACATATGCCGAGGGATAATTATAGTCTTGATCAATTAATCCCTGCTGATATTCTTCATAAGTATCATAATCCGTTTCACCTAACTGATAGAAATGTGGCACGATACCTTTTAAATAATTGGACTTAGGAATCATATCACAATCTAAAAATGCAACTAATGGCGACGAAGTCTGTTGCAGTGCATGATTTATGTTTCCTGCTTTTTTATGTTTGTTTTTTTGTGGATCGAGACCAATATAGCCAATATCCCATTTTTCACAAATATTTTTTACAGCTGGACGTAAACCATCATCACACAAATAGATATGCACTTTTGATTGATCTGGATAGTCCATTGTTTTACAACCATTAATTGTCTTTTGTAATAATTCAATATCTTCATCATGAGTGATAATAAATACATCTACCTCTGGAAAAAATTCAGCTGGCAATTCTTCTATATTCATTGGATCTTTATAAAACAGCTGACCAAAAAAATCTGAAACTCCTTGCATATTGGAGGTTAATTCAGCAACAAACAATAGTAAGCTAATTAATAGAGAGATAAGATTATACTGAACTGCTAAGGTGAAAAATAGACGATAACTCAAATAGATCACTTGAGACACAATCGCCACTATCATCAATAGTTTGATTCGCTTTTGCATAGTTTCCCTCTCATTCTAAAACAGTTGGCGTAAAGTGGACGGCAACATTGTTTGGATTTGATATCTCAACCGTCAAAATTCGACTATTATCGACGGGTATTTCGAAGTCATGCTTTCCTATCGTTACTATTTGTTGTTCTATTTGTTCACCGTCAAGGTTGATTGTGACGGACATATTCGCCTCATATGTTTCGACCATAAAAGAATACGTTTTAAACCCTTTTGTTGGTACAGTGACAGCAATGCGATCCCTTCCATGTATATCAAAATAATTTTGCCATAAATCATATGATTTTGATTCACTAGCAATAGTACTTAATGCTAAGGCATAATTTGGTTGAAAGAATTTATCATCAGGATATTTTTCTTGAAATGCCCCATATAAGGAATCAACAAGATCCTTTGTTGGTTCTTTGATACGATGATAAACTGTGTAGGTGTATTTATTTGATTCTATTTTTTGGATCGGCTGATAAAATTCCTTTCCAATTGTTGTCTCTTTAATCAATTCAATTAATCCAAGCATTTCAATTTGCTTTTCAGGATACCAAGAGGCCAATGGATCAGATAAAACTACATATTCCGCCTGAAAAAAATAACTCGGAAACCCATCTCGTTTATCCGCATTTGCTGTTTCTAGCATGTTAGGAAAATTATCGACAGTTTCAGGTAAATACAATCTTTTAAATGATTCAGAAGATAGCTGTTTCATGTCTCCAACAGCATAAGCAAACTCATTTTGATCATTCATTGTTGTTTTCAAATATGAATCAAGTTGGTATAAACTCTTTGTTTCAGAAGTTACAGCTTCAGGTTTAGCCTCCAATCCTGTGGTTAATGGATTGGTGTATGCTTGAACACTGTTTGTCTTTGTAGAAATAGGAAATACTGCGTTAAATAAGATTATAGATGCTACGAGCAGCGTAAATCGTTTATGATGCAAGTATAAATTGTTGATCGTATACATATATATAAAGGCAGCAAAAACAACTAAGAACCACACGATCAGATATTGATGATGAAAATCCATTTCTTGTACTGTCGCAAAAATCCCCATGGCAATAACAACCGTAGTTATTAAGCGATTTGTAATAGAAAATGTAGCGGGTCTTTTTAGTGCAACGTAAGCACCTAAAAAAGCCATTCCAATAAGCAAATAGCCAAAATTGTTCACCAAATACATGAGTCTTGTTGATATTTCGCTGGATGCATAGGCTTCATACTGATCGGAGTAGTTCGAAAGAAATTTTGGAATTATATTCGAATTCAAGAATGACAAGGCCACAATACTTAAAGCGGCTATCGTCCCCTCTGTAGCAATTAATACACCCCACTGCTTCCTGTCGAATTTCCACTGCTTCCATTGGATAATGAGCAAATCTAAGAAAAATGATAAATAGAACCCTATAATAAAATAGGCGTACCAGCGTCGTACTAAAATAACTAAAAAGCTAAGTATGCTCAACGACACTACTTGTTTAAATGAATACTTAGTGTAGTCTATATCAAAGGTTTGACAAATTAACAGGCCTACAAACATTAATCCCCATACATCATCGAAGCCATTGAGCAGTGGATAAAACATATTAGCGCTTAAAAGAATTAATAAGAAACTAATGCTCACCTGCAGACTGCTTAACGGTTTCGATTTCTGTATCCCATTGTATATTTTTAATGCTATCATTAATAAAGCCATTGTAGCCGGAATATAGTATAGAATATAAACGGCCGTACAATGGACGCTGTAGCTGTAAGGGACAACCCAAGCAACGGATGCCAATAATAATGTGTCAATGTGCGTATAATCATTCGCCAAAGTATCCCTTACAAAATGGAGATAATCCTGAACGTTGATACGATAGGATTCATAGCGTTCCAATACTTTTAAGTATGAATTAATGTCATCATATATTTTGATATTTGTATCATTTAAGCTATACCAGTGTAGAAAAAATAGACCCAAAAAAATAGAGGCTCCAATGATGAGATATAAACCAATTTGAGACCTTTTAGATAGTTGTTTTTTGAAATTCACATATGACCACGTACCAAAACCAAATATATAAAATGACAATAATGCAGCGCTAAACAAATAAGCATTGTTCATAATGTATCCTGTAATAATAAGTGCTAAAAGTAGTATCAGTATAACGATTGTACGGTGCTTCCTCATGTGTTGACTCCTTAAAATTCTTATCGTTCTTTGATCTGAGATTTTTTTAGACCTGTAAAAATAGTTGTAATAGTCAGATGATAGATCTCCAGACTAAATATAAAAGACAATTGGGTGTCTTTTTTTCTGATGACTTCGAACGGAGGAATAGCTCCAATACTAGTAAGCAGCTAAGTTCTTTCATCTCTTCTAGTCAATTCTGAGTAGCTTTTCTTAAAGCATAATAAATTTTCTTTGGATTAAATTCACAACACTTTCAACAATTTATTTCTTTTTTGTGTAACTAATATATCATTTTTTTATAAATCATATTCAATACGTATGATTTTATCCTCTCTAACTATACAATGAGAATATAAAAGATATAATATATCTTTTTGTCCACGCTCCCCATTATAATATAAATTTCCCACTTTACCTTAAGTTTAAAAATGCTAGTTACTTATGTAAACTATTACCAACTAATCTTTTTACTTTTTTAATAAGTTTAGCGTATAGATTATAACCGTTATAAATAATGCGACTTATAAAATAATCATTTGACTACTAAAATAGATTTAATTGATCCCTTATATTAAAGCAATAATGAAAAGATAGTTGTCATTAACGTTTATCCAGAATCACGTGTAATGGTGGATATATATTTCGTTTTTGTTACAATTACTTTTTGAGGAAATACTTTAAATGAAGAACCTAGTAATAAAATACGCTGTTTAAATCAGGTCTTCTAGACTAATTCATGGCGTATTTTATGACTAGGCTTTTTTTGTAAATCAGATGACACTACCAGTTCCTCCGCTCAGATTATCCAACCAGTTCTTCCAGCTCGATAATTTTTTAGCGGTTTGACCTTGTGCTAAAGTAGAACTTCTTTTTTTATCAGACTTTCATTCACTATAAAAAAATATAGGACCTTTAACAAAATTGTCAGCTTGTAATTCGAAAAAATTTTAATTTTTTTGGACCTCACTATCTAGCCAGCAATCGATCCTAATAGTTTTTAAATACTATATTTTTTAAACCAAGCGTATATTCTGTCTAATAACATCATGTGCCCAAAAGACTTTAAAGTGCCAACCAAGAATAACAAGACAATAAACTTAAGAGAAGTTTCCAAAAATATTAGCCGATCTCGTAACGTTAAGTAAATAATTGTACTCGCTATCACCAGTATGAATCTGCGAATTCCTCTATTTTTAATAGAGTTCCTTATTTCCGAATAACGTCTCATGAATCTCTTTTTTTCATTATCAGATAAAGGTTGTATTCTTTTTCCCATGTATCTCCTTTCGTAATTACGATTTATAAATTACCTTGAGAATATACATTTTCTTTTTCATTCTCACTATAAGATACGTTAATTAACGATAAATCATTTCGAAATAGCTAAATCTTTGCGCAAAAAAAAACCGTTTTGAGTTCCGATTCTCAAAACGATCGTTCACTATCCAGAGTTTTTTGGTCCAGTTTTGGCAGTAATAAAATCCACACCGATTTTTTCAGCTTGCTTCCATTCTTTTTTGGGAATTGTCCAGGCGTTTATTTTTAAACCGAGAGATTGGGCCTGTGTTACTAAATCAACCTGAGAAATAATACTATCGTATCTAATATCTAATCCAGCATTGTTTCCTAAATGATAAACATCAGCAATCAATTGTTCATTTAGTTCGTCACTTAATAACTGTACATGGATATTTGGCAACCGCTGCTTTATTTCCTGCAAATGACGGTAATCAAAAGAAATCACCATGCCATTTTCCCCGAAACCATAAGTATCAATTAGGTAAGCTAGACTATCATAGTCTTCGGCTGTTAAATCAGTTGGCTTCAAATCAATCAAAGGAACTCTCTGGTAATACTGTATTGTAGCCAGATAGTCTTCTAATGTGGGAACGATTAGTTGGCCTTGATCATAGCTTTCGACATTTCTGCCGTTATCAATTCTCAGCTGATTAATATCCGCTAAAGTTAGCTCACTAATCAGTCCACTGCCATTGGTCATTCGGTCCACACTATCATCATGCATGATAACCCACTGCCGATCTTTAGTCAGCCTAACATCTGTCTCAACGCCCCATGTAGTGGCCTGCTGAAACGCGGGTAAAGAATTTTCGGGAGCTACTCGGCTATTTCCCCTGTGGCTGACAAAACGAACATCTTCACTTTTTTCACTAACCTCCAAATTATCTGCAGAAATATAGCCATTTGGAGTCTTGAAGATCTTTTGCTCTTCATTATAGACGATCCCTTCAACCTTTAGCATCGAGTTACGTTCTAGACTATTGCCTCCCTCATTTAATGCTCGATCTTGATAAATTGTCGTATCTTGCAGCACACGTACACGCTTTGGTAAAATCAAATTAATCTCCACCTGATTCATCTCACTTTGAGCAGATAACCCATTCTGACTAGTGAAAAAAGCTTCAGAAGAATAAATTCCGTTTTGAAAATCAAAATCTTCATAATCCATCCGTATGTTATAAGTTGTGGAAGATTTTTGCTGCCCCCGATAAACTTTTAGATCACTTTTATCCTCTTTGGACCATACAGGGACGTCTATTGTTTCTACATCAGCCGCACTGTTTATCTCCATCAATAAGTCAAATTGTCCTTTGTCCACTCTTGCAGGATCAAGTTTTGCTGAAATAGTTGGTTGTTTAACCTCGAATTCCCCAAACTCGATCTTGTCACAGCGGCCATTTTTATTAGTTGCTAAGACTAGAACTTGATAGCAGCCAGCAAATTTGTGATTCTTTATGGGAACATCGGCTTTCCACACTTGATAGGTTGAGTCCAATGCAGCGGTATATTTTTGACGATCAGTAAAATTTTTCTGATCACCCCAAACGACAAATTCAACCTTCTCAATATCCCTTGTATAGGTAAAATCAGCCAGCATATGATACACTGTCTGTTTCTTATCTTGATTAACCAGACGAAAAACTGGACGAGTATTTACTATGCTGTTATTTTGCAAACTCTTTTGATAAAAGCGATTGTCCAAAGTTTCAGAGAACTGACTGTTTAGCCAGACATCGTCCGAATTCATTCGCTTCATTTTTTTCTCGTAAGCATTCACTGGAAAATTAGCTTGTGAGAAGGGCGAATCATTTAAAAGCTCAAATGTATCTTCGGCCCCAAATGCCATCCTATCTCCAAAAGTTAAGAACAACAGTAAGAAAAAAGACGTCCCACTTATTTTAATCATTTTTAGTAAATTTAATTTGTTCATGTGTGCAGTATAAGGATAATTTCCAGATTTGTCCATTTTTCTGAGAGGATCTTCTTTATTGCAGCGAACGAACGAAAATATCCAACGCTCAGTGATTATTTAGTTAGCTGTCTTTTCTAAATAAAGACATTTTATCAGCGACTGAAACAAAGAATCGAAGCTGTGCCTTATATTCCTAGTTTTTCGTACTTTTCCCTTTTTAGATTAATTCGGAAAATCTTAGCAATACAGCAATACTAAGATAAATTCCATAATATTATTATGGTAAACTAAAAATGCTGTATATTACAATCTATTTGAACTACCACCCGCAGACCCTTTGAGATAGCTTTGATCCTTAACATATTCTCCGATTTACCTTAATCATTAAAAAATTAAGGTGGCGCACACCACTTGCATTCAAGTAAAATTATTATGTTAACCGAATACTCAAATCTGAAAAATACTACGAAAAATCTCTTTCACCAATTGTAAATTGCTGTAGAGCTTTAGTTACCTCTACTCTTTGTTGTGGTTCCAATCGCTGAACAAATGATTTTACACCTTCAATCGTTAACTCCTCATCCCCCTCCAGTAAAAGCACATCATCCCAAGATTTAAGCATCCCCTACTGATACTGATTCACAAGCAGCAACAATCCCAAACCTAATTCGAATGAAACTTCTTTCAATAATTGAAGGCAACATTCGCGAGAAACTAACTCCTGTTCTAAAAAATCCAACAAGTCATAAGGTGAAGTGATTTTCTCCAATAGAAAATGTACCTGATCCTGTTGGTTTTTTAACGTTTCAACGGTTTCTAGCATTCGAGTAAAGTCATTTGCTGGCATTGCAGAAATTAATGTCAGCTCATATTGCAAAGACTCCTCCAGCAGCAAAACATTTTTTATTGACGCCGGTTCATCCAATGAAAGAACACGTTGAACAAAGCGCTGAAAGGTTTTCTGGTGATATGGATGCTCTACTAAAAATTGCGTTAATTCAGCTGGAATGCTCCTTTGCTGAATAATGCTATAAACAAATTGGGCCTCTGGTTCTGTTAACAAAAGGGAAAGTGTTGAAGATCTTGCTATTTTTTTAGCGATCCATTGATCAAAAATCAATTGATACAAATTATTAATATCCTTTCGATAATCAAACCCTAACCTTTGCGTATAGACCTGCAGGATTTCGCGAACCTGACTGGGAGGAATGAAATCTATAAACTTATTTTCTGATGATAAACGAGTCAAGTACTGCTGAATAAAATCAATGCCTTGATACTGAAGGTCGTTAACTGGGTTCGCTAGTTGGTAATCAATTAGTCCTGCCCCCGAAACAGTTGCGCTATAGTCTAAATTGTAAGATTTGAAAAATCCTCCTATTTCGTCCAAAGTATCCTTGATTGATTCAATTTCAAAATTTTTATAATCACTCGCAAGCTGCTGATACAAGACAAATGTATACTGCAGCTTTGCTGTCAGAAGCTCTTTTCCATTGTTAAAGCGTTCTACAACAGAATTTCCTTTTTCAGCATGATCCATGACAAATAGAATAGATGCACGGATTTCTTGGATCTCATCTACAGGCATCACTCTTGTTCCGCTTAACCGCTGTTGGACCTTGTGAATCAAAAATCGACGAAATTCCTCATCGTTGGAATAGCTTAACTCAAACAATTCAGTCATCCTCCTTTAGCGTTGGAAAATCCTCAATATATCCTTGAACGTATTCTAAGTTGCCATCAAACTTTTCATAGATTTCTTGGATTTTTTCCCAGAGGGTTTCATCTTCTGCTGGCTGCAGACTATGCAAATAATAAAAACTTTCCTGCAGCACCTCCACCATAGTCAAATATTCATTTTTTACCATACGACGCTCTTGAGCAGCCTGTTCCATAAAATGAAGTGTGTTGGATAAACTAAAATCGATTAATTGATAATCTTTTAATGCCTGGTCACGATTATCCAATACTTCTTCAACATCTACAGTCGTTAACGAAAATGATTGATTGTTTAACTGTAATAGCTGATTCACCTGTTGGACTATCTGAAGCTTAGTTTGTTGATTAAATAACGACAACTCATAATTCTCCATCTGCTTCCCCTACCCTTCCACAGACTAAATACCATAGTTTGGTAGGGAAGACAATCTTGAATTATAGCTCATTTTGTGGTATTATGAAGAAGTAGAAAAACGAGGGAAAATACTTTCTTAAACTTTTTTTAATGAATTTCTGATTTGATTTTTGGTCAACATAATTATAAAAAAACAGTGAGCACATTAAACTGTACTCGCTGTTTTGTATTTATCCGTTAGCTAGTTTTTAACTCTTTTTTGCCATTTTCTATATAATGTACATCATTGACCGAATGGATAGTAAATTTTCCATCGTCATAAGAAACGGTGGTAATACTGCCATTTTTCAAATCAAAACGAATCGGTCGTGATGAAACGATTAAGGAAAGGAAAAAGGCAATAGTATACCCATATGTCATAACTAAATCATTCCCTCCCTGCTTGTTCTCACAGCTTTTGGCAATTGATTCAAAGCCATCCCAAATACGCTTTTCAATTTCAGTATACAACTCAGCCCATCCAGTCGTATCGACTGTAACAATTGCATCTGCCAATTCTTTATAAGTAATCGGTTTGGAGACAATTTCATCAGGGTTGTCCAAATTTAAAACTTTGGTTAACACACCCCATAGTATTAAAAAAGAAAAATCTCTCGTGCTGATGATCAAATAAATAATTGTCAACATTCGCTTATCCTAATGAAAATTGTCACCAAGCAAAAATAAAGAATCCCCTTTTACTAATTTAGTCTTCTTGTACCTTTAAACCTTCTACAATATCCAGCTTCTCAATGTAGCGATTAGACAACAAGATACGAGTACTACCCATTAGAAAAACAATGGTCGCTGAAATCAGGTAGCTTTTTAAGGAAACAATCGGATACAATGCAAAGGTGTTTTGTGAAAATTCCCCCTTGATGGCCTGCAACAACTGATAGCCCAGAAAAAATCCAAGAGGAATAGCTAAAATCAACTGTAAAAGGGTCTCTTTTCCAATTGCCGACAAAATACGTCGTTTGGAGTATCCCATAATATTCATAAACATATATTCAAATTCTCGTACTGTTAGGTTCATCAAGTTCATGCACATAATGACCGTAATCCCTAAAATGACTGAACATATAATCAGAAAAATAATTAGAATTCCCATATTGTCTAGTAGAGAACGGAACATTTCGCGATCGTTATTAGCTGTGGTGAATACCATATTTTGGTTTTTCAAATGCTGTTCTAGCTTTTCAGGGTGGTCTGATTGTACGTATAACGTATTGTAAACTCTTGGCAGATCATCAAATATTGACTCAGCATAATCATAGGAAGTAAAGATACTTAATCCCATACCTAGTGGTAAGATACACGATACCTTAACAGATCGGTCATCAATTTTTATGGTGTCTCCTACCGTTACCTGCCATTTCTCAGCATAGTATTCTGGAATAATTATTCCCTCACGCAGCATTTCATCTGCTAATTCAAGCGTATCAACCTGCCCATCTAGAATAATCAAGGAATACTCCTCACCATTTACTTTGGTAACCATTTGCAAAGCTTTGTCCTCTTTTTGAATCAAGGTGTCCTCCACCAAGTCATCTGTTAACTGCTGAGGTTGACTTTCAATAATTAAGTCATAACTTGCAAAGGTACGAAAATATTGATTTGTTACCTCTTTTAGCGAATCATTAAAGCCGAATGAAAACACCAGTAATGCTGCCGAAGCCGCTATTCCTAAGATCATCAGAAAAAAGCGTCCCTTATTACGTAAGCTTGTCTTAAAAGCATAGCGAGTATTAAAGGAAACATATTTCCACACTTTTGTGTTTCGCCGTTTGGCTGAGATTTTTGGAACCCGCGGGCTCATAGATGTATACGGGTATTCTCGCAAAATATCGAGCATGGAGAGAATACTAAATATCCAACAACCAATAGTTGAAACTCCGATGGTGATTAGCCAATACAAAGGATTGAAGGCAACTGTCAGATCAGGTACCTCAATCATGCTAGCAAAAATCGTCAACAACCATTTAGACACTGGCAAGCTTAATAAGCAGCCTGCTATTGAACTAAGTAGTCCCATTAAAACAAACTGGAAAGTATAAATTTTGATAATACCCCAATTGTTTCGTCCCAACGCTTTCATAACACCAATTTGCTTATGCTCTTTTAAAATAGTTCGTCGCAGCAGAATAAAAATGATACCAAAAGAAAGCAGCCAGAAAATAGTTGGGAAAATGTACGCAAAGGAAATAAACTGATCCAAATCTCCCTCAAACATTTGATAGTTGATCTGGTCCGTCTGTCGTGTAAATGCTTCATAAGCTACAATTTTTTTTACCTGTTTTTCACTAATTCGCTGATCATTTCGCAGCAATATTTGATTGTACACTGGCGAAAAATCTTCAGAAACAAATGCTATAGCAAAGTTTTCCTTGTCAGCAATCATTGTTCGAGCGTTTTGAACATAGTAGACATATTCAGGCGATGAGACAATTCCAACAACTTTCAAAATTTGATCACCGGCAATGAGAGTATCTCCCAGCTGCGTCTTATTCATTCTAGCGTATTGACTAATCACTGCGCATTCATCTTTTGCTTTGGCAAGGCGGCCTTTTTCTAGTTTTAACTGATTGGTAGTTCGGGTTTGGGAAATTAGACGAGTTGTCAGGTCATCCTTCTTTACATCGTGAACCCAACGACCTTCAACATTGCTTGCATTCAGATCATTTTTCAGCGCAGCAATATCACTGTCTTTAAATTTACCTTGTAACGTGACATCTGCGTAGTGATAGCTGGCGAAGTAATTTTTGGTCGTCTGTTCATAGGTGTCCTTGAAAGAGAAAAGAGTGGAGAAAAAAAGTGAAGCAATTAGTATCAGCAGCCCCATCCCTAACTGCTGACCGAAGTGATTTTTCATTTTACGGAACATATATTTCATTGAGGTTCTCATTACCATTCCACCTCACTCGGTGCTAACGGTGTTTCATTCTCAATATATTCAATGATTTCTCCGCTGCGCATGCGTAAAACAACATCAGCAATTTTAGCAATTTCTTTACTGTGGGTAATAAAAATGACCGTACTGTTGTGAGCCTCCTTGACCTGCTTTAATACTTCCAAAATCCGAATACCCGTCTCAAAATCTAGAGCACCTGTTGGCTCATCACATAAAAGAATTTCAGGAGCTTTAGCGATCGCCCGTGCAATGGAAATCCGCTGTTGCTCGCCTCCTGATAATTGTCCAGGAAAATGATGCATTCGTCCTTTTAATCCTACTGAAGCTACTGCCTTTTCAGCCTCCTCACTTGAATGATTAACAATCTCAGTGGAGAATTCAACATTTTCCAATGCACTTAGATCCGGCAGAAGATTATAGCTTTGAAAAACAAAACCAATCTTTTCTTTACGAAAATCAGTCATTTGAACTTTGTTTAACTTCGTAATATCAGTTCCTTCAAAAATAATTTCTCCGGTTGTGGGCTTATCCATACAGCCAATCATGTTCAAAAAGGTCGATTTTCCCGAACCGCTCTCCCCTAAAACTACGATAAACTTATTCTTAGGTAAATCAATTGAAATATTTTTGAGTGCCTGAACTGTCGACTCACCTTCTCCATAATTTTTAGAGAGACTTTTGATTTGAAAAATACTCATTTTCACACCTCCAAGTAATTTAATAAACCGTCCAACATAACCTCAACTGTGGCATCTAGATAATCCTCAATCATAATTTTTTTATGGCTGACACCAAAATAAATTATGTGCACATAATTCTGTAATATTTCTGGCTGTTTATTCTCTAAACCCAGTTGCTTGAATAGTTCACGATAGTTCTTCTGTTCCATTTCCTCCATTTTTTTTAGTGTTGTTCTGTCATGGCGTTCTAAAAAACTTTGAATATCGTCATGAGCTTCGATGAAAAAAGCAATTTGCGGGTCATGAAAAATCTTTAGAATCAACTGCTTGATTTGCAATCGTTTTTCTGAAGAAGGAGCATCTTTTAAATGGGTTACTCCGATTTTTACCTGGTTGAAAGCTTCCTCATGAATTTGATAAAGCAGCTCGTACAAGAAATCGTCCTTTGAACGGAACGAGTGATAAAATGATCCTTTAGCGATTCCGGCAGCCTTGGCAATATCATCTACACTTATTTTTTTTATTCCATATCGAAAGATTAATTCTTTTCCCTCAAGCAACAACTGGTGCTTTTGTAGTTCTTTTTCTTCTGGTGTTAATTCTCTTGGCATAAAACCCCTGCTTTCTCAAAAACCGTAATGACCACTTTATTCAATATGGTCATTATACTGGAATATAAAGATTTTGTAAATAATAATTAGTCTTTTATTGCGACAAAAAAGGATCAAGTCTAATTACACTCAATCCTCCAGTCTAATTTATTGATTGTTCCATTGCTTGAACTTTGTCCCTGTAAGAGCCAGTTTTTTTATTAAATAATGCTGAGGTTCCCACTACATATAGATCTACCCCAAATTGGCTAATCGCTTTTGCCGTTTCAGCATATATGTTCCCATCAACCTCAATTAGTGGCCTAGTAGTTTTACTAGAAAGTTCTTGGTTTAACCTAGCTATTTTATCCAACACATGATGTTGAAAAGGCTGACCAGCAAAGCCAGGATTAACAGTCATTATCAAGACCAACTCCAGGTCATCAAGAAAAGGAAAAATTGATTCAATTGGCGTCTCAGGACTTACTGCAATTCCTACTCCACAATTTGATGCATGTATTTGATCAATGATTTTACTAGGATCCTTCACCGTTTCAATATGAAAAGTAATATAATCCGGTTTTGTTTGCACAAACATTGACACATATTTTTCTGGAGTAACACATGCTAAGTGAATATCGGTCGTAAATTGTTGGGTCTGTATAATTGGTTCCAGAACATAAGGCCCCATTGCAAGATTATTCACAAATTGACCATCCATAACATCACAATGAAGCCAGTCAATTCCAGCTTCATTTAACGACCTCAACTCTTTAGCTAAATTCAATTGATCGGCACACATGATTGAAGCTACCACTTTACTCATGAATTTATCCCCTTTTTATGGATTCATAAAAATTGCCATGGCGTCTTTAGCATTTTTTTTCATTGCCTCTGTGGCAGCTAGCGAAATCTCGTCAAAGAAAATAGGAGCTTCAGCATCCCTACTCTCAAGAAAATCCTTTACCGCGTTGCCCGCAGCTTTATTCATGTAAGTGTAGTAGTTAATTTTACAAATACCGTTATTGATAGCGATTTTATAATTTTCTTCTGAAACACCAGACCCGCCGTGCATTACGAAAGGTACATCAACTTTATCTTTGATCAGTGTAATCCTATCCAGATCCAATTTTGGCTCTTTCAAGTATACCCCATGAACAGTTCCAAAACCGATCGCTAAACAATCTACATCCGTTTCCTCTACAAAATGTTTCGCCAAATCAGGATCGGTATACACATCATCCAAATCTTCATAGTCTTCACTAGAATCTGATCCGCGTCCTTCCCCGCCACCGACAGCCGAAGTGAATATGTGTCCCAATTCAGCTTCTACTGAAACACCTACTGCATGAGCAATTTTTACAATTTCTTTGGTTTCATCCCGATTAACCTCGTATTCTTTGCTGGAAGCATCGTACATAACTGAGGTAAAACCAATTTGTATAGCTTTAACACACATTTCAAAAGTTGCTCCATGATCTAGATGAACAGCAACTGGAACTTTTGCTTTATGGGCATAATCCAACATTAACGGACCAATTTCTTCTATTGATACTAAGCCTTCATGGACTTCAGCATGTTGTAGAATAACTGGTGAGTTCAATTCTTCAGCTGCTTCAATTACTGCTCTGATGGCTTCCAAATTTGGAACATTAAATGCTCCTACGGCGTATTTATTCTTTTTTGCATCAGCTAAAAGTTCTTTTAAGGTTACTAACATAGTACTCCTCCTTGGTATTTGAAGAATTCTTTTAGAGAAAAAAGATTCTAATTCTCACTACAACGCCTCTTCCACTATCTGGATCGCAGCTAGCTTGTTACTTGATACTTTTTCTGCGAAGAAGTAGAGAGGCTGTTCTATTCCCGGTTAAAGCGATATTCTAAATTGGTTGAAAAAACGTCCGTATATACATAAGAAATTTCAATCGGTTTGTCCTCAAAATAGGCCACATTATTGACCACCATAACCACCGCCGGATTGGAGATATTCAGATGTTGAATTTCTGTATAGTTCGCCATTCGGGCATTAATTTTTTGACTGATGATTTCGGGATAAATTCCAAATTCATTTAGGGTTTTCCATAAAGATTTGTCCGTTAAATCAGAAGTCACAATTTCCGGACAGCGAGCTAAAGGAATAAAACTTTCAGTTAAGGAATAGACCATGCCGTCAACGCTCCGCAGTCGTAAAAGATAAAATACGTAGTCGTTTTCCTTAATCCCAAGCTTTTCACTAAGTTGATTATCGGCTTCCAATATGTTTTTCTTTAATACCTTTGAACTTATCTTCTTCTTTTTGGAAACAATATCTTCATAGAAACCAGAAATATGCATACTTGAATTGATTTTTACATCGCGATCTGGAATGATGAACCCTTTTCCTTCGATATAAGTCACAATTCCTTGTTTTTCCAAAGATTCCAGCGCCCTCTTAATAGTAGTCCGGCTAACCTTAAAGGTATCTGACAATTTTCTTTCACTAGGCAATGGTTTGCCTTGTCCGTTCAGAACCTTGGCCAAATTTTGAATATCGTCACTAATTTTTTTATATTTTGGAATGAATTCTTCCATTAAGAAACCTCCTTATTTGTCTGTTCCTACAAGAAAATCTCCCATTAAAGAATTCTCTAAGCAGACAGCCTTGCTTGATTTATTGTCAATCTGATTATATCTTATTTTTTAAAGTCGACATAAGTTTAAGGAAAAAGCCAGACTATCCAGTTAGTTAAAACTTCACCACTACCCGATATTTATCCCCCTTTATTGCTGACTCAAAGCCCTTCCCTACTTCATCAAAGGTAACAATTTCACTAATAAATGGTCGTACATCAATTGTTCGTTCACTAATCATTTTAGCTGCTCGAATAAAATCTCGACTATTGGAGTTAGCAGTTCCACGAATACTGTAACCGCCTTTATGCAGTTGATCTGGACTGAAGCCAATTGGTTCATCCGGATAGAAGGAAGAATAAAGAATCACTCGTCCAGTATTGGCTACAACTCCGACTGAATCCTGAACCAAATCAGCAATTGGTGTTGTATCAAAAACAACATTAGCGCCTAAACCATGAGAAATTTTAGCTACCTCCTTGGCTAAATTTTGTGTACCCGAATTTACTGTATAACGTGCACCGTTTTCCTTAGCTAAAATCAAACGTTCCTCATTCAGATCACAGGCTACAACAGTAGCACCACTTTTTACTGATAAAGCGATGTGCAATTGCCCCATAATGCCACAGCCAATTACGACTACTAAATCTCCATATTGAATATCAGCAGTCTCGCAGCTGTGAACTACACAAGATAACGGTTCTGTTAACGCTGCTTCTTCTGCGGACACATTGTAATAATGGAACAAATGCTTTGGCTCTACCAGCATATACTCCGACAAACCACCCATTCCTTTGTGAGGGAGTCCTTCCAAATGCTTACTGTGATCAAAATCTAAACAGTTTTGCTCTTCACCGCTTTTGCAAAATTCACAATTGCCACAGGCTAAATTCGTACCAAAAACAACCTTATCACCAATCTTCCAATTCTTCGTATCAATCTCACTGCCTAAATCAACAATCTCGGCTGCAATTTCATGGCCGCCAATAAATGGATACTCAACCTTTTTTACACCAGTGTATACTCGCTGCTCCCATGTACAAATAGCACACGCATCAATCCGAATCAAAATCTTATTGGAGGATGCTTTGGGTTTCGTACACTCCTCAATTTGTAGGTCCTTTACTCCGTAAAAAACTGCTGTTTTCATTTAACCATCCCTTAAAATATATTTAGCGTACTAAAGATTACGCTTATTACCACAAGAATTAGAATAACCGTGATGGATTTTAACATTCTATTTTCAATAGATATAAAGCTAGTAATGTACTTTCTAGAATATAAGATGCTTTAAAAAATTTTCCTAAAATTCTCCTTATTTCAGCTAAACTCTGACAACTTAGATAATAGTTGTCAAGGAAGTTGCAACTAAATTTATGGTATACGTACTTGATAGGTTTACTCACTAGCAAAATCTTTTTCAATGAATGTCTACTTCTAAGATTTTTTTATTTCAATTTCTCTACAAAAAAATCCTTTGGACTTAAAAAAGAACCGTCGGCACTATTCGCAAGATAAATATAACTTGTGGAAACTTATTTGTCAACAAGCAAAAAAGCAAGGCTGCTAAGACCATCTCTAAATAAGCTCTTAGTAGTTTTAAAAAGTATTAATTACTCAAAAGAATGAATAGTAACTATCTTTCACACAATAAATTTTTTAGTTTGAATTTAGCTCTTTTTTTGCATTTCTACACAATAAAAAACAAGCAAGCAGTGCATACTTTGTATACATCGCTTGCTTGTATCTTTTAAAAAATTAGTAGTCTACACGTACTCCAAAATCGGGTGTGAAATATTGAGTAGAACCATGTTTTACATCTTCCCCTGGTTGAGAAGCGTGGATGTAACCATCACCACCGGTTGAAATAGCTACGTGGTAGGTGGCACCCTGGTCACCCCAAAATAACAAATCACCTTGTTGTGCTTGATCAACTGCAATTTGAGTACCTGATGATTCTTGTGGTACTGTCCATGCACCAATGTCTTGTCCGGTTACTTGCTTATAAACATATTGCGTGAAGCCAGAACAGTCAAAACCGTCTGGGGTTCTGCCTCCCCATTCATAAGGAGTTCCCACATACTTTTCAGCTTCTTGAACAATCGCTTCGCCAGTCGAATTTACCTGGTTTGGCTGTGTTTGGTCGACAGCAGGCTGTTCAGGTGCTGGTTGCTGTTGATCATTGGTTGTGTTATTTGACTGATTTGCATCTGGTGTTGCTTGTTCTGCACCATTCGTCGTTTCAGTATTATCTACAACAGGTGTCTCAACTTGATTTGTAGAATCTGGAGCAGGAGCTTCCTCCGGTGTCACAACATTATCCACAGCTGGTGTAGTATCCACCTGGACAGGAGTCTCTGGAACTACTTGATTTTCTGGTAAAGCAGGTGTTTCCGTTACTGCAGGCGTCTCCGCTACGGCCACATTTTCAACAACTGGTGTTGGAGTGACATTGGCAGTGTAGTCCACAGCAGGTGCTGGCTCAGTTGTCACAGCTCCTTGGCCCACGATAACAGTTTGACCAGAATAAATCACATTATCCTGTAAGTTATTCCATGCAGAAAAATCTTGCGTAGTAATTCCAAAATTGGATGTAATAGAAGCTACCGTATCGCCAGATTGAACCACATATTGAGTTGCAGGTTCTGCTGCAGGAGTTGATGCAACAGGTGCTGGCGTTGCAACGACTGGCTGAGGCACTGCTGCAGTATCATATTTAGTTAAATCATTTTCTTCAATCGTTGATATCAAAGCATCTGAATAGCCAGGTTGTTGGTTAAAACGACCTTCTAAAGCTTTTACCGCCGCTTGATAATCGCCAGCATTTGTTTTCCAGCTACTTGCAAAGTACAAATCCTGACCGTCTTTTTCAGTAGTTTTCATGATTTCTACATAGTCTTGAGCGGCTTCCTTAAAGGAACCATATGCTTTCAGTTCTTTTTTCGAAGTTACAGAAGCTCCGTCTGTGAAATCTTCTTTGTCTAGCATCGCTGATTGACCTTTATATTGGCCTTCAAATCCGAATAAATTGTAATAAGGAGCTTTAGCAAAACTGTTTTGTCCCCAGTTACTTTCTATTATTGCTTGAGCCATCATTACTGAGGCATATAAGTCATTTTTTTCTGCTAAAGGTTCCACAACCTTAGCGACTTCGCTGATGAATGCGGCTTTATCAACATTTGATGCAGAGACAGTATTGTCGTTCTCTACAGCTTCTACTTTGTTCACACCAAATAGCGGTGCCGCTACAGAACAGGTTACTAATGCGGTTCCGACAACAGCCGATCCCTTCTTTAGATATTGATAATTATTAGTAAAACGACGCTTTTGTTGGCGTAGTTCTCTGCGTGTGAGTACTTTCTTCTCCATTAACACCTCTCCATTCAATAAAATTATTACTTCACTTTCGATTATAGCACATTTGAGAAAATCCAGTTACCAAAAGCTTAGATTTTTTTCAACTTTTTGGATCAAAATTGATGTTTGCTGACGCTTGCACAAATTAATTCTTTTGGTAAGCACATGTTTCTTGCATTAAATTAACAAAAAATAAAGTTAATGAACTCATTTCTTTTTGAGTCTTCTCTGTCGAATTTTCGCCTCCAAACGATTACAATAGAATCAGTTAGGAGGTCACTATGTTAACACTTAAAGAAAAAGTGAAACAGCTTCCTGAAACACCAGGAATTTACTACATGAAAAACGTGAAAAACCAAGTAATCTACGTAGGAAAAGCCAAAAATTTGAACCGACGCGTCAGTTCCTACTTCGTAAACAGTAAAGCACATGCCAATAAAACAAAGCAAATGATCCGCTTGATTGATCATTTTGACTTTCAATTAGTAAACACTGAATTTGACGCCTTAATTTTGGAGTGCGAGACCATTCATCGATTGCGTCCGCCCTTTAATCGGTTAATGAATCATTATGAGGAGTATGGTTATTTCCAATTTCTTAATGAGTCTCCTTTTTTTAAAGTTTTGGATGATTGGTCTGACCAAGGTTTTGTTATTGGTCCTTTCTATCGGAAAAGTAAAATGCTGGAATTCAAGAATACAATGAACAGTGTCTATCACTTGGAAGGACCTTTGCGTTATGCCAAAGGAGTCGTTGCAGATTATCAAAATATTCCACCTGAAAAGGAATTTCTCTTGCGTCTGGAAGAGATTAAACAAACGCTGCTAGGAAGATCCACCAATGTTTTGACTCGGATTGAAGAACGGGTGGAAGCAGCCAGTGCCCGTAAAGATTTTGAAGCCGCCCAAAGATGGTGGAGTAATTATTTGTTGATTGAGCGCTTTTTACGCCGTAACCGGCAACTGCTGCAGGCCACAAATAATTCAGTTTTTGTAGGTATATTATCAGAGAACAAAAAATATTATTGCTACCTCTATGTTAAAGGCCAGTTGATTAGTCGCGCTGTTTATCAAAGAAAACCTCAGCCTGACCAGGTTTATCGGCGTTTGATTAAACAAGTTTCTGCTAAGAATTGGCGCAGTTTGCAAGAAAAAAAATATTTGTGTAAACAAGATGTTGATCTTTTTCCGATCTTTTTTAATTACCTGAACCGCAATGGACAAATCATCCGTTTTTCATGGCCGGAGCTATAAAAGAATTTGTATTCGATTTCAAAGATTGTTACAATAAAATTACAACACCATAGAATGGAGCCATCGTATGCAGATTGAACAGATCCTAAAGCCTGAGCAATGGGTCGTATCAATGTCGACCCATATTTCCTACGAGCATTTGCCAAGATATATCGGCACTGCGTTCGCGGAGCTATCCGCCTACATTCAAAAAAATGAAGCCCAGTTAATGGGAACTCCCTATATTTCCTACTTGAACCTTGACGAAAATGGCCAGGCGAAAGATGAGTTGCAGTATGTAGAAATCGGCTTCCCAGTGGAACGTCTATTGCCTTCGACAGCAAGGTTTCAAGCCTATCAGCAAACTGCTTACTATGCAGTGCGTACGGTCTTTATTGGGGACTATGAGGTTTTGACTGCGCCTTATCAGGAGTTACTGCTAGCTATCAAAGAATTGAATGGTATTTTTGCTCAACGCAGCTATGAGTATTTCTTAACTGATTCAAACATACCTCTAGAACAACAGGAAACGATGATTGAATTGGCTTATCTCCCGAAGGAACGGGCCGAAAGTTTCAAATAAAAAAACAGCTAAGTCCGATTAAAAAAACGGACTTAGCTGTTTTTAGTTTACAAAGATAATGGTCGATTGTCACCTTCATGAACAATCTCACGAAAATCTGCTAAGCCCTCCTGCAGGCCCCGAATTAAGATTTCCGCCGTACCAATATTTGTTGCCAAAGGAATTTCGTACACATCACTCAAACGGATCAAGGCATTCACATCTGGTTCATGAGGCTGGGCAGCCAAAGGATCGCGCAAAAAAATTACCATGTCCATTTTATCTTCAGATATTAACGCACCAATTTGCTGGTCACCGCCTAGTGGTCCTGATTTGAAACGATGAACCTGTAAATCAGTAGCTGACATAATTCTAGTTCCAGTTGTTCCTGTAGCATACAATTGATGATCTTTTAGAATAATCTCATAAGCAGTTACTAGTTTTACCATCAAATCCTTCTTGCGGTCGTGGGCAATTAAAGCAATATTCAAATGATCTCTCCTTTTCTTATTAGAATGTTTGGCCCCATTGATCAAATACTAGCTGATTACATTCAGTATGAGCAATTGTTACACTCGCATTGGCAAAAGGTGCACCTTCTCTGGTCTTTGCTAAAGGAATACCTTGCAAAGTCTTCAGCAGAGTTCGCAGAACAATCCCGTGACTAACAATTAAAATCGTCCCATTAGGATATTGCTGCTTTAATTCTTCTAAAACTTCATTTGTGCGTGCCAATAAACTATCATAGGTTTCTGCCCCAATTGATTCAGCATCAAAAAGATCCGGGCGCTGCATATAGTGAGCAATCTCGGGATGGTCAGATACACTATCAATTTCTACCCCTTCCCACTCACCTAAATTCAGCTCAATTAAGCGGCTGTCCGTGGTCAGTGCATTGAGATCCAGGTGGCTGTGATGATCTAATAGAATTTCAGCTGTAGTCTGGGCTCTAACTTGGGTAGAAGATACCACTAAATCAAACGGAACATCCTTTAAGTTTTCTGCCAGACGATTGGTCGCTTCTATGCCTTCTCTTGTTAGAGGCGAATCCACAGTTGCTCCGTTAAAGCGCCTTTGACGGTTAATTTCCGTTTCTCCATGTCGAACAAAATAGAATATAGACAATTGATTCTCTCCTTTAGCAGCCTAAGCGTTTCTGCCTGTATGTGATTACAGTAATTCGTGTCAGTTGTTTTCATGATAAGTATACAATAACCTATCTCATAATTGAATGACCAATCCTTACAAAATCGCGAGAACTGACTGAATTCTCAAATGAAAAAAAATTTTCTTAGTTGTCTTGACGAAAATATTCATGTTCCTAGCGATGGATTTATTCTCATTTATTTTTGTTATACCCGGGATAAACAGGGAAAATCAAAATGAATATGGCTAAACTTGCAGAATCGCGGATAAATGAAATGAGCCATAATAGCATCTGAGCAAACCAAAGACCAGCTGCCAATAGTCTTTGTTTAAACGTAAAAGGCTAATAATATTAACAGATAATCGAGTAACCAGGCTGTTTACCCATGTCATCAACTGACAACCTAACTTAAAATAATCCAAATAGTAATTCTCGTATGATCTACCTTTTAACCGGCAACCTAAAAAAAAAAGAATCCATGGAAAACCTCTAAACAATTACTGAGCTGAATTGTGCTACTCTTTTTCATCGAGGCACAAAAAGTTTAGCTTCCCTTTCTTAGCTCCTTCAAGGTATATTTTTTGTGATTTGCGACGAAAAAAGCTACTCTTAAATAAGAGAACAAAAAAGAAAGGTGAGCAAAAATGAAACAAGTACCAGAAATTAAAATTAAAGTGACCGATGTGACTGAACGGCTAGACGAGGGATATTTGCTGTTAAGCGAATTGCGTAATGAGGCCGACGCTCCGGTTGTAAAGGCCCATCTGTTAAATAAGGAAATCATCGCTATCTACGGAGAAAATGCTGCAAAAATTTTCTATAATCCCCACAACTTTAAACGTGAAGGTGCGATGCCTAAACTGGTTTTAAAAACTTTATTTGGTGAAGAAGGTGTCCAAACACTTGATGGACAGGACCATACCCATCGCAAAAGCATTTTCATGGAGTTAATGAATCCTAAGCGGATGGAAGAATATCATCGCATTTTAGATCATCGCTTAACGGAAAAGTTGGATCAGCAGCATGGTGAATTTACATTATTTGATATAGCAAAAGATGTATTATTTCGTTCGATTTGTGAATGGTCCGGCATCAACTTAGCCAACTACAGCGAAAAAGAAATTGAGGAATTAACTAACTATCAAATTTCTATGATCAGCTCAGCTATCACCAGTCCGACTGCTCATCTTAAAGGTGTTGAAAACCGTAAAAAATCCGAAAAGTGGGCTCAGAGCCTGATTGAAAATGCTCGAATTAATCCCGTTCCTGGTAAAGAAGATGTTGCTTTGTATGCTTTTGCTCAGACAACTGATAGTAATGGGGAGCTTTTACCCATTGATACCGCAGCAGTGGAATTGCTTAACATTATTCGCCCAACTGTAGCCTTAACTGTTTGGATTACGTTAATGGGCCATGCCTTATACAGCCGACCCGATATTTACCAACGGTTGAAAGCAGATTTTTCTGAACTGCAGGATTCCTTCATTCAAGAGATGCGCCGTTACTATCCTTTCTTCCCGATGCTCCCAGCTTTTGCTATCAAGGATGTTGAGGTTGATGGATATTTGATTCCAAAAGATAGCTGGGTAGTTTTAGATATTTATTGTACGAATCATGACGAACGAACAATTGAAACGCCCGATGTTTTTCGTTTAAACCGTTATTTAGGCAACGAAAAGCACATTTCTTATGAGGAAGAATATGAAATGATCGCTCAAGGTGGAGGACAATTTGTTGAGATGCATCGCTGCGCTGGAGAATGGATCACCTTACACACAATGCGTGTATTCTCCGATCAACTAGTTAATAAATATACTTTTTCAATTCCTGAACAGGACTGGGATATTCCCATGAACAACTTTCCAACCTTCCCAAATAGCAAGGCTAAACTCTATAAAGAGTAGCCAGACAAAATCGTTGCCTTCTTTGTCTCATGAAAGCATAATGAACACGAATGGAAGTGGAAATTATGGAAACAAAAATACCTGTACATGAGACATTGATTATTGGGATTCTATTGGCGATGTCTGCTGGTGGCTTGGATGCTTATACCTATTTAGTTCATGGTGAAGTCTTTGCTGGGTTGCAGACAGGAAACTTAATTCTATTGGGTATTCATCTTTTTTTAAGAACTAGTATGGGCATTAGCCGCTATTTAATCGCAATCGGGGCATTTATGGTGGGAACCATTATTGTTCGATTCCTGCAGCAACATTACCCAGAAGAGCGTAAACCTAGAAGACAACTGATCGTGTTGGCTTGGGAAATTTTTTGTATCATAATTGTTGCATTATTTTCAAATCGAATCGCTGATTATTGGGCTAGTGCTTTGCTGTCACTTGCAGCTGCTGCCCAATTACAAGAATTTCGTAAACTTAAAGGTGCTCCTTTCACTTCTTTAATGATGACCGGTAATTTGCGCACTTTAGCAGCTGATCTAGCGGATGGCTTCTTTTCGAAGAATAAAAAGTCTTTTCAAAAAGCCGCGGACATTGGGACGATTATTCTTAGCTTTGTTTTTGGAGCTGCAGTAACTAGCTTACTGGTTCCACATTTGCAGAATCAAACCATTCTAGTCTCCGGCTTTTGGTTAATACTGGCTTTTATCCTGTTAATTCTCTCGCCACCCAAATCACTTGTGTGACAGTTATACATTAGTTGAGCTTGGTCTTAGTCGATTCACTCAGAAGTAGAATTTTTTGAGTGAATTGACTAAAACCAGCTTAATTTTTAGTTAATCTAACGTTTTTTTTAAGCCACAAAAACCAGTGACTTTGTAAGCGGAATCACGTATAATAGTTAAACACAGGGCTTGGTGAGGAGCGAAAAAGATGGAAAAACGACAGCAAAAAATGAGCAGCAATGAATTCGCAATGGGCACAGCTGCAGCCTTTAGTCTGATTTTAATGAGCATTCTGCTGATTGCTCGCATCATAACCGATCATGAAGTGATGGATATTTTAAGTCTGATCACTGGAGCAGTCGGAGCATTTTGTTATGGTAAATTTATTATGATTAAACATAAAAGCTGGTTAATTGTATCGGGTATTTTCTTCTTAGGCTGTGTATTCTTTTTCATGAAGTACATTTTGTAGTAAAAACAAATAGAAGCGAAGAGCTTGTCTTTACCAGGCAAGTTCTTCGCTTTTTGGTCTTCTTCTAAAGAGGTTTAAGTTTCTAAGAGAGAGGTGCCGTAGGAATTGTCGATTGCACACAGCCAGTGGTCTCCAACTTTTTGAAAGATGTAAGTAGCTCTTCGTTCCATCCCGAATTCAGAATTTTTAACTGCCGCTTCACTAGCCTCTAAAAAGGTTTGTGACAAGACTAAAACGACATTTCCGCCCGAAAGATACACCATCTTTCCTTCCACGGGTTTCATAGAATTATCAAAATATGCAGCAATCTTGATAAATGCTGACTTAATTTGTTCTCGTCCATGGGCTTCTAGCCCTGGCTTGACCACCAATGTTGCGTCCTCAGTGTAATAATTAACCAGCTCATCAAATTTTTCGACTTGGATCAGATGATCACATTCATCAATAATTTTTCTGATTTCTTTTTCGGCTTGTTTATCCTGCATCAAATCAACCTCCTACTAATTAGACTTTTTTGTCAATCCAGATATTCATACTACCAAACAGGCAACTAACGCAAGTTACTGTTGTCAAGAGTGCCAATCAAATAGATCTGCTCTTCCTTATAGTCATTATATGCTTCAAGTATAGGAAACAAAACTATTTTTTGCTGCAGGAATTTGTCCTTTTTCCAACTCTACTGCATCATGAACATCCATTAAATTAGTGATTTTCTTTCCCAGAAAATCAGCCAAATTTTTGTTGAAAGTTGCTTCATTTCACTATTACTGCCTATAAAAATGTTACAATACATACTAACGGTTTTACTCGAAACGTCAAGGAGGATTTTTCTATTATGTTAAAGGATCTAACTCTGCTAGTTGATTATCTGACTGATTTCCCCAAAAACGAGAGCTTCGAATCGGATACCTTGCTGATAGCCGGTAACAGCATTCCTGAGTTGACAGAAGCAGCCGCTGATTTTTGTCAGCAGCAGAGCAGTATTAAACAAATAATTTTTGCTGGTGGTATTGGTCATGGAACGCAGCGTCTTATTGATAGTATCAAGAAACGTGGTCCAAAAATGACCCTAGCTGATTGGCAAAAAAAATCAGAGGCCGAGATAACAGCTGCCTTGTTTGACAGTTATTATCCTAACCATAAACTAACTTTCTATCTTGATATGAAATCTTCCAATACAGGGGAAAATGCCCGTTTCTCTCGTGATCTCTTTACAGAAAACCAAAGACCTAAAAGTTTCTGGTTAGTTCAAGATCCACTTTTGCAATTGCGCAGTCATGTTACCCTAGCTAAAGAATGGCATTTGCCTCAACCGTCTATTCAGCCGGTTCCTTTAGAACAGCCAGTTTTAATCGGCTATCATCAAGGCCCGCATTTTGCTAACTTAGCAATGGATAATTGGTGGAGTAACGAATATTTTCTTTCCTTAGTAATTGGTGAGGTTCGTCGTCTGCAGGATACTTCAGAGGGTTATGGTCCTAAAGGTGCCAACTTCATCCCTCATGTGGATGTGCCAAAAAATATTGTTGATAGTTACCAACGTTGTCAGTTGCTTCTAAAAAAAGATGTTCGTGAAGTCTAAAAATAAAACCCCTGAAACAATACTCAGGGGTTTTTCAAGCTTTAAATTAGAAGGCTGGAATATTCGCCCCATCTGAACTGTTTTTAATATAATCAGCTACTTCTTTGGTGGTCATCGCTTCTTTTAAAACTTTAATTTTCTCACTATCTTTTTCTCCATCACGAGTCACTACTTGCAAAGCATAGTGTTTACTTGCGTCTTCAGCCTCTAACAAAATAGCGTCGTCTGTAGTCAGTTTAATGGGTTT
Source organism: Enterococcus sp. AZ163 (assembly GCF_050498925.1). NCBI lineage: Bacteria > Bacillati > Bacillota > Bacilli > Lactobacillales > Enterococcaceae > Enterococcus > Enterococcus sp. AZ163. Next base: position 193,987 of record NZ_JBIPAO010000002.1, on the reverse strand, counting down.
TAAATATGCTGGATAACAGAATACCATTGCAATGTCACTCTCATCATAGGCTTTTGCCAAATTTAACAAGTCAACTCTTTCAAATTTTAGGTTTTTAGGGTTTTCTACAACATCATCAATTGTGCCGTCAAAACCTACTCCCTCTTTTAATTGAATCACACCTTTGGCATTCAGAATTGCTAAAGCCCTGCCTTCATTGGTCGGATCACTAGGAATGCCAACTTTCCCATTGTCGGGAAGTTCGTTTGCAGCGTTGTATTCTTTAGAATAAAAACCTCCGGCAAAATAATAAATTGGTTGAACTGCTACCAAATCAGCTTTTTTCTCTTGATTAAACATTTTCATAAATGGTTCGTGTTGCGCAAAGTTTGCATCAGCCTCTTCATGTTGCACGGCATCATTGTAAGCTACATTGTCACTAACTTCCATAATATTAATAGTGTAGCCCTTTTTTTCAGCTTCCTTTTTGGCAATTTCTAAAATATCTTTTGAAGATTCCAATTGAACCGCCACGGTAATTTCTTTAGTATCCTTAGTAGTCGCAGTATCTTTTCCTCCACATGCAGCAAAAACCACTGTCGCAGCCAAGGCTAACCCAGCAAAATAAATTTTTTTCATTCTTTCTCCTCCTATTTTCGTTTATCGATTTTTTGGGCAATCAAATTCCCTATCATTTGTAAAATAAAGACTAACGCAATCATAATGATAATAGCAATGTACATAATTCCATATTCATAGCGCTGGTAGCCCACTCGAACTGCGAAATCGCCAATCCCGCCGCCACCAACTACGCCCATTACTGTTGAATAAGAAACCATGCTGACTGTGGTAGTGGTGTAAGCTAAAACCAATCCACTTCGTGCTTCTACCAGTAAAAAATTCCAAATATACTGTAATCGAGAGGTTCCTAATGAATTAGATAAAAAGTAAATTTCCTCCGGCACGTCTAAAAGAACTTGTTCCACCAATCGGGCAAAAATGGCTACCGCAACAATACTTAATGGGACTGATGAAGGTATTGGACCAAAAGCCTTCCCCAATAGTGATCGGGTCACTGGAATCAAAGCAATCACAAATAATAAATACGGAAACGATCGTACTACTGTCACGAGAAAGTTCAACAACCAATACAAACCTAAGTGATTACCTTTTACCTTGGGATTAGCCAAAAACAATCCTAACCCTAATGGCAAACCAATTACCAAACAAAAAAACATAGAAATGACCATCATAATACCGGTTTCTTTCAATCCCATCAATAATGAAGGCCAATATTCTATTAAAGTTTCTGAGAAGATCATAAACTTAAACTCCTTTCCACTTTTTCTAAGTAGGAAAGTTTTTCATCTGAAAATTTACGGGGATTGTTTTTGAACTCTCCGACTAACTGACCATTTTCCATTACTAGAATTCGTTCACACAAACTTTTTACCGTTTCCAATTCATGACTAACAAAAAAAATGATTGGCTTTAGTTCCTGATGCGTTTTGTGCAACAATCGAACCACAGCTTCAGTATTTTCCTCATCGAGTGAACTAGTTGCTTCATCACAAAGCAGAAATTTAGGATCTCTGCTTAATGCTCGAGCAATCGACACTCGCTGCTTCTCACCTCCCGAAAGTTGGCTAGGGTAAGATTTAGCTTTATGTTCCATACCTACAAATTCTAATAGACTTTGAATTTTCTCTGGTTGTTGTTTCTTGAGCAACTTTAGCGGGAGAGCCACATTGTCGTATACTTTCAAGTTTTCCAATAAATTGTAGTTCTGGAAAATCATGCCCATTTGCTGCTGCCGTTGACGAATATTTTTTTTTGATAGAGTTTGAACATCCACTCCATCAATCAAAACTTTTCCAGAGCTTGGTTGTTCCATCAAATTCAACAGACGCAGCAGAGTTGTCTTACCAGAACCACTTTTTCCGACAATTCCGACAATTTCACCTGGTTGAACTGAAAAGGTTGTCTCTCTAAGTGCCTTAATTTCCCCATAGCTCTTCGAAACATTTATCATCTCTAACATAGTTGCCCCCTAAGATAAAGTAACAGAATATAACAATATAAATATCTGTATCAATATATCTGAAAAACGGAATCTCGATATACCTCGGAAAATAATCGAATTCCTGATATCGGTTTATAACTATACCTATAATCCCTTAAAACGAGAAAAAATTCAAGTCTTTTATTTTTTTGGCGAATAAACCACCTGTTTTTCATCTGTATTATTTTATAGCATGAAAAACAGTTATAAGAAAACGCAATTTGTTTTATTATCGATACCATTCTTCTTTATTTAGTTCTCATCAATTACTTATTTCAGCAACAGGCTTTATATAAAAATCTAAAAAGGTTACGATAAAAAGTTAAAAGCATGCAAATAGCCAAGCAGATTTCCTGCCTGGCTACATAAAATATTCAACTTTAACTATAGCTAATTTTTTTAGCTTGCTGTCTAGATAGAAATAAATCCAACAACCTTTTGCCATAAGCTTCCCACAAAATCCGTTGCCTGCTGCCATAATCCACCTAGGTTAGGGGATACCCAAAAGGATTGAATGCTACTAATCATTTGATCTTTGTAAGTGTACAAAAGAAATAGTAAAAATAAGACTCCTGCAATACGCCATAAAAACGAGCCAACTTTTACAACAAAATATACTAATAAAACAATAAATACTAAAGCAATGATCTGATCCATGACGATCCCTCCTACAAGAACTATTATCGCTCTTTTCTTATTTTTACTCATGGGTCCTGCGCCCGATTTATTCTCAGACTTTCTTCAGCCATTTCAGATTACGATAAAAAAGTGAATTTTTCTAGAACTTCAGCTTGGTTTTTCTTTAGGATGTTTCCGGCTGGTTTGATAGCAGGCTTTGTGAGAAAATGAGAGATGGAAAGGATGATATATATGTATTATCGCTTAGCTGAAAGAAAAGATTACCCAGTTTTAGTTGAACTATGGGAAAATTCTGTTCGAGCTTCCCACGCTTTTTTAAGCGAACAAGATTTATTGGAAATCAAAAAAGAACTTCCGGATTATTTTCCTCAGGTCACTCTAAAGCTTTGGTATGACTACGATCAACTAATTGGTTTTAGTGGAACATCAGACTATAGTTTAGAAATGTTGTTTCTAGCTCCTCAGCATCGGCAAAAAGGCTTAGGGAGCCAAATTATAAAACAATTAATTCAAAAAGATGGTGTTTACTCAGTAGATGTTAACTCACAAAACGAATCTGGGTTACATTTTTATCTTAAGCAAGGTTTCACGATAACTGGAGAAAGTCCAATAGACGGACAAGGACGCGCTTACCCTCTTACCCACCTATCCTTAAAGAATAGGTAAAAATAAACAAAGAAAATCAAAAAGAATATGAGAGTTTCTTCACCTAGATTCTTCGGAAGCTCTTAGTGGTTTAACGGTATTTTTCAAAACTAAGGGTATATGATAGAGGTATAAATCGTAAAGTGAGGAGAACTTATGCCCATCGCTACCGAGAAAAACCTAGAAGAATTAAGTCCCTTTGAATTAAGTCTATTTTTGGAGAAAAAAATCCATGAGAACAATAATGGAAAGAACCTTTTAAATGCTGGTCGTGGTAATCCCAACTGGACCGCTCCTACACCCCGTGAAGCCTTCTTCCTGTTAGGTCAATTTGCTACATTGGAAACACTTCATGATAATGGTGAGTTAACCGCCGGTATGATTGTTGCTAAAGACGGACGCTGCCAGCGTTTTATCGAGTTTTTGCGTCAGCACCCTGGTAAGGGAAGCGATTTTTTGAAAAAAGTCTGGTATTCCGATAATAACTATTTAGGCTTACCCAAAGAAGAATGGCTGACGGAAATTTTGGATCACATTATTGGTGATAACTATCCTAATCCCGTGCGCTGCTTGACAGCCTGTGAAGGACCAATTAAAGCTTATCTAAATCAAGAGCTGTTTGCAGATTCTGCGATTCCTTTCGATATTTTTGCAGTCGAGGGCGGCACCGCGGGTATCTGCTATATGTTTGATACCCTAATGAATAATTTTTTGTTGCATCAAGGTGATAAAATCGCTCTAATGCTGCCAACCTTTGCACCCTATTTAGAAATTCCCGAATTGCCACAGTATAATTTTGATGTGATAAAAATCCAAGCGCAGCAAACTGTCTTAAATGGCAAAACCAGTTATCAGTTTCCTGACAACGAAATTAATAAGTTGCGAGACAACAGTATTAAGGCTGTGTTCGTAGTAAATCCAAGCAACCCAACAGCAAATGCGATTTGTCAGCCTACAATTGAATTAATCAAGGAAATTGTTGCAACAGATCACAAAGATCTAATGATTTTAACCGATGATGTTTATGGTACCTTTGTGCCAGCTTTTGCTTCCTTATTTGCTGAATTGCCATATAATACAGCGTGTATTTATTCCTACTCCAAATATTTTGGCGCTACTGGATGGCGAGTAGGAACAATCGCAGTTGCAAAAGAATCACTTTTTGATCAATTGATCTCTGAGCTACCCAGTGAATATCAAGCAAAATTAGCCGCACGTTATGCTTCTGTTTCCAGCGATCCAAGCTCAATTTCTTTCATTGATCGAATTGTTGCTGACAGTCGTGATGTAGCTCTGAACCATGCAGCCGGCCTTTCTTCCCCGCAACAGGTTATGATGACTCTATTTAGTCTTTATTCTTTGATGGACGAAGGACAAGCATACAAAGATGAAGTCATGTCTATCTGTCATGAGCGAGAAAAATTATTGTTTCGTACTCTGGGACTAGAGGAACCTTTAGCTTCGTTAGATACTGCTTACTATTGTGAAATTAATTTTGAAGACTGGGTACGTAAACGGTATGGGCAAGCTTTTACTAACTATTTGAAGAAATCTTGGACAGTCACCAAAATATTGACAATTTTGGCCGAGAAAGAACAATTGATGCTTTTAAAAGCCAATGCTTTTGGCAGTGGTGAATGGGCTGTCCGAGTCTCGTTAGCAAACCTTTCTACAAGCCAGTACGCCGAGGTCGGCAAACGGATCATTCATTTGACCGAATCCATTCGCGATGAATGGCTAAAAGAAACCAAATAAATAGTATAAGCAGTCATTTTTTATGGCTGCTTTTTTAGTTACTTTATTCAATAAAATTGGCTGAGGAAAAACAAAGCCAATTGGATGTTTCTTTTCTCGGTGTTTTCCTCTATCCTTGAAAGAAAGTTGAAAGGAGTCATTTTATGGAAAAAGTATTAACTATTGCTGGCTCAGATGCAACCGGCGGGGGCGGATTAGAAGCCGATTTAAAAACTTTTCAAGAATTCGGCATTTTTGGTCTAGCAACGGTCACTTCGATTGTAACGATGGCGCCTAAAACTGGCAAGCATAACGTGAGCTTTTTAGAACCAGCCCTGATTCAACAGCAAATTGACTCCGCCTTCGCTGGCCCGATTGATGCCATCAAAACTGGTCTGCTGCCAACAAAAGACATTATTGAACTAGTTAGTTGCAGTCTGCAACACTATCAGAAAAAGATTGTGATAGATCCGGTAATTGGTGGTAAAGGTACTGATGATTTCATTCATGCGGAATCTGTAAAGGCTATCCGGCACTTATTATTGCCTCAGGCTTTCATTACTACACCAAATTTGCGGGAAGCAGGCATTCTTTCCCAATTAGGCGAACTGACCAGCAAAAATGAAATGAAAAAAGCTGCAGAAATTATCCATTCTTTGGGTGTAAAACATGTAGTCATTAAGGGTGGTACACGTCTAAGCTTGGACCAAGCTTACGATCTGCATTACGATGGAGTTAATTTTACCTTCTATCCTCACCCACTGATTGACACCGATTATAATCATGGTGCCGGATGTACTTTTGCTGCAGCAATTACGGCAGCCTTAGCTAAGAATTACCCGGTAGTTGAGGCTATTGACTTAGCGATTCGTTTTGTGGAAGCAGCTATTCGATCCGGTTTTGCCATTAACCCTTTTGTCGGACATGTCTGGCACGGCGCATACACTCATGCAGAAAAACGATTGGAGTTTAAAAACTATGAACAGTGACAAAAAAGTACAAACCTTGGTTTTAATTGCCTTATTTACTGCTCTAACGATTGCCGGAACAATGATCAAAATCCCCTTGCCTACAGGTGCTTTCATTCACTTCGGAAATGCCGTAGTCTTGTTGGCGGTATTATTAACCGGCTATTGGCAAGGTTCTCTAGCAGGCGGATTAGGTTTTTTCATTTTTGATTTATTCAACGGTTATGCCAATGAAGCCCCCTACTTTCTGATTGAAAGCTTTGTAGTAGGCGCGGCAGCCTATGCTGGTTTTCTATTGTTTAAGAAAAATCCAAAAAAGGTTTGGCAAATAGTTATTATAGGAATCATGGCAGGTATTGCTAAATTCATCATGTCAGTCATCAAAGCGACCATCATGAGCATGATTGCTGGTGCACAAATTAAACCCGCTTTCTTTGCAGCTCTAGCAACTATGCCTGCCACCGTGATTAATATTTTTTCTACTATTATAATAGTCAGTCTAGTTTATTTCCCTTTACGACGGGCCATGCAAACCATCTTTCATAACCAGCCAATCAACCCCAAGTCGTAAAATCCTTGATTTTACGACTTTTTTTATGATGAATTCAACAGAAAATAGAAAGTAATTCTGATAAGGTGTATTTTTTATGATTGAACTACTTAGTCACTCCGAAAAGAAATGTTTTGCATGGAGATATAACTTTATGCTGAATGAACGCTCGTTTCGACTTGAATCGAGAAAACTCGTACTTCTCACGAGCTTAGTAAAATATGGATATTATCTGCTTCATCTCTCCAGTAAAAATACTCGAATAGTTAGAAACATTAGACTTTTTTCCACTACATTCGATTAATGAATTACCATAGAGCAAACTTCCTCCCAACGCTCTACGACTAGCTACCATCGTTTTAACCCAGCTAAAAGAAAATATTATTGTTCTCGAGGATTCAATAAGCGTTGTCTTAGTGGCATATAGCGATGGCCTAACCTCTTAATATCTTAATGGTTTTATTCCAACAACTGACTAGATCAAAGAAACCTAATTGTCAGCTGTCAAAAAATCTGCTACCTGACAAGAACAACCTGCAACATTAGTTGTGGCTTACTTCTTTTTTAGGTATAATTAACTTAAATAAATTTAAAGTCTGTAGGTCGTTTAGGCATACTTGCCCGTTTTAGGTTACAATAGAAAAAGAGCGAAAACGAGCGAAAGTGAGGTTACGAATATGCTAACAGAAGAACGCAGAGCCAAAATACTCGATAAGATCGAAGAAAATCAGTTTATCTCAGTCAATGAGTTGGCAAAAATGTTTGCCGTTCATGAGACAACTATTCGACGCGACTTAGATGAGTTAGAGGAACAAGGGCTGGTATCTCGTATTCATGGTGGTGTAGTGCCTGTAAGTATTAAGCGAGATGAACCAGATTTTGAGGATCGGGCAACCGAGTGTATTAATGAGAAAATGCGCATCGGCGCCTATGCTGCTACAATGGTTAATGATTGCGAGTGTATTATTTTAGATTCAGGAACTACTACGCTGCAAATTGCTAAAGCACTAAATGAAAGTACTCACTATCAAGCACTAACTGTTGTTACAAATGATGTAAATATTGCCTCTGTGCTGCGTCAAAACCGTCGAATTACAACAATCGTTACTGGTGGAACCTTATTTCATGACAGTTTTATGTTAAATGGGCAAATTACAAATGAAACTTTAGAAAAATTGGATGTTGATAAAGTGTTCGTAGCCACACCTGCATTGAACATTGAAAAAGGCCTTACCCACTTCAATGAACTGCTGGTTCCTGCTAAAACTAATATGATTAAAGCTGCTAAAATCCGCATTGTTGTGACTGATCACACCAAAATAGGACATCGAGCGCTGTACACTTTCTTGCCGATCAACCAGATGGATGCGCTGGTGACCGATCAAGGGCTAGAAACAGCCCTGGAAGACCAATTGCGAAGTAATGGCTTGAAAGAAATTATTAAAGTCTAAAAAACTAGAATCCGTCTATCTTTGTTAATTCAATAGCGGATTCTAGTTTTTTTATTTTTACTAATTATTTCCTTTGCGATATTTATAATTCTTTATTTTCAGGATACCAATTGATTGCTGCTTTTTTGGCCTGACTAAATAGCTGACGATAATTGAGCTGATAGTTTTGGCCATCCTTAACAAAATGCGTCCCGCATTGGCGAAATTCAAAAGCGATTTGACTAGCTATGCATTCTTCTCGTACGTCCAAAATCCATTGATAATCCAATGGTCTAGCCTTTTTGTGGTATTCACCACCTGCCACAACTAGCTCAATACCCGTCAAATATTCTGCCAACTTTACAGGACCTAACAACGGTTGACACGCGATGCTTTTGTGTTTAATTGGCAAGCTTTGAAAATAGGCGAGGCGCTGATCGACCATTTGTTGATTCTCCACTGAAACGCCGATACTGACATTTTCATAACCGTCACCCCAATCGGGCGGTATCACTTCTTCAAAGCGGTGAATTCGCTTAGTCAAAAAGAAAAAATTCAGATCGGAGCGTTCCTTAATCATTTTCCAGCATTCTGGACGCCAAGCATCCGCTGCTTCTACAAAAAAAGTCGCTGGAAAAACAAACAAATACCTGTTGAGGACCCTTCATTTTGTAAATACCTTGTTTTGTTTTCTTAATCGGTGCTGAAAACTGAGTCGTTTGCTCAATGATACTAGTATTTTGTTTACGTTTTTTGTCTCCTTCATGAATAAAACAAAAACGGCAACCATCACTTACTCGATGACACCCCCGCCATGGATTCCAAATAGCCACCCTATTCTCTCCTCTCTTTTAAAGCCTCCAAATCTTGTGGTTGGTAGCTATTCGATCCCGGCAGCGACTTCTTGCACTTCCAACAAGCGATAGCTTCCGGTAGTTTACTTCCCGGATTATCTGTAAAAAAGGCTCGAATATACGTATTGTACTCAAATTGCTGACCAATAATTGTTGGCTGTTTCTTCTTTAGTAATAAAATCTCTTGATAAGCAATTAAAGCCTCTTGATAAGTTTTACCAGCACTTTCTTTTAACCATTTTTGAAAAGCAACATTAAAGGAAAATTGCTGACCCAGATGCTCTTTAAAAAAAGCTCTATGAATCTCCGAACAAACAAAGTCTTCTTCTATTGGTTCTTCTAAAGTAATTACGTTGGTACGCAGACTCTTTTTACGTTTTCGATGAATTGTTTGCTTTTGACCAGTCGTTAAATAATGAGCAATTCGATCATTTAGTTCTTGCTTACTGCCAGTGGCTTGCAACTGTTCTTGCTGACAAAAACTGATTAATTCCTCTTTTAAATAATAATACTGACGAAATTGTTCTGTTGATAGTTGTGATGACAGCGTTGGTCTTTCCATTCCAATCCTCCTGTTTTTCCTAATTATACCATAAGAAGAACACTTGTTCTCGATACTGAAGTATAAATACCTATTACTCTTTATTTCTTGTTACTCTCTTGCGTTTATGTTCTTGTTATGTTGACAAAATCCAAGCCGTCTTAAAAGCATTTACTAGAAAAATATCTTATAATGTGCATACTTTAACATTTACGAAAGGGATTATGAATAATGAAAAAATATATAAGCAGGGATGAGGTCACTAAATTATTAGTTACAGACTCCTATTACGAAAAAGGACACTTAGGTTTAAAAATAGTTCAATTCATAGTTGCCATTATTGGTTGGATCTTAGTTATTCTTCCGTTTATTTGGGTATTATCTCCACTTCTTTTCGGTAATTTAGCTCGCAGATTCAATCTGTTTACTTACGTGGAGGAGCTTCAAACACTTAAGTTCTTATTGATTTTTCTAACAATTGCTTTCTTTGTGATCCTTGTATTATCCGTTATCTTAACAATTTGGAACAACTATCGCTTCAGTCACCTGCTTCAAAGAAAAGAAATGTATGACGTTGAACGAGTTAAAAAGCGTAACCAGCTATTAAGTGATGATTTTGAAAAACGTTTTGGTCCTAAAGAAGAACGAGAAAGCACTTGTTACTACTTGGTAAAAGAAGAGCAGAATTTGGATGCTCATTATGTTCGTGATTTATACAAGAAAGGCGATGTTGATTTATGATCACGCTTGTTCAAACAGGCAGACCTGTGCTAGATGCTTTATTGACTATTCTTTTTCTTGTGCTGATTACCTATCCGATTCTCGGTGGCTTTAACTGGTTTATTGGTGTTTTCTGTTACGGATTTCTTTTCAAGTATCGCCAAAAGGAATGGGATGACATACCAACAGAGATTGAACCTTTTGTAACAATCATGGTTCCGGCTCATAATGAAGAGATTGTTATTGAGAAAACCATCCATTATCTGATGACAAACCTAAACTACCAGAATTATGAGGTTTTAGTAACCGATGACGGTTCAACTGACCAAACACCAGAAATTTTGGAGAAGCTTCAGAAAAAATACCCCACCCTGCGCGTGATCCGGATTGAAAAGAATAGGGGCAAAGCTCATGCTTTTAATATTGGACTCGGTTTTGCAAAAGGAAAACTTATTTTGAGTAATGATGCTGATACTGTTCCTGAACCTGATGCCTTAAATCTTTATGTCAATTATTTCTTAAGACCAGATTCCACTAATATTGCTGCAGTGACTGCGAATATGGATGTTCAAAACCGTTCTCGTCTAATTGCTAAATCTCAAACTGTTGAATTCTCTAGTATCGTTGGGATTATTAAACGAACTCAAATTGGTGTGCTAGGTGGTATCTATGCTTATAGTGGAGCGAATACGATGTACCGAAAAGATGCTTTAATTGATGTTGGGTTATTCAGGCAAGACCGAGCAACTGAAGACATTAGTATCGCTTGGGATCACCAAATGGACGGCTGGTTATCTCTGTTTTCTCCAGAGATCATGTTTTTCATGGAGGTTCCCGAAAATATTCGGATGTTGTATCGTCAACGAAAACGCTGGGCCAAGGGCGGGACTGAAGTTTGGTTAACCAATTTCAAAAAAGTCTGCTTTCACCCCTTAAAAAATATCGGCCGAACCGTGATGTTCGTTGATCAATCCCTTAGTATTATTTGGTCTTTCTTTTTTTGGATTTCAACCATTCTCTTCATTCTACTCTTTTTCCACTTTTTATTTGAAGGCAATACTGAGCGAATTTACCATATGTTTACCATGGCTTTTGTCTTCGTCTGCTTCGAAATGATTTCCGGTGTCTTTCAGCTGCTGGCTTCATTAATTGCCGACGATCACGGCAGGAAGTTGAAATACTTATTTTTTGCCCCTTTGTATATGCTTTTCTATTGGATGATGAATGCTCTGACAATTCTTACTACCTTTATCCCAGCAATTAAATCCATTCTAGGTTTTGGTTCTGGAACTTGGAAGAGTCCAGAGAGGCAAAAATAGCTTGTGAAAGAAAATTAGCCTGTTGACTGACTATTCACTCACTTTTGAGTGAATAGTTCTTTTTGTAAACTGACTGGGGACTTAAAAAATCTCGGACTAAACATCTTTCATTTACGCTAATCCTTGTGATATAATTTACAGTTAATAATGGTTGTAAGGGGGAATTGAGTATGAATAAGGAAGAAATTTTTAAGTTTTTAAATGAAGGAAATTTTTGGTACGAGATTACTGAGCACAAAGCTGTATACAACATGGAAGAACTGAGTGAGGTAGATCTTCCCTACCCAGAAGCAGATGCTAAAAATCTTTTTGTCCGTGACGATAAAAAAAGAAATTATTATTTAATTAGCGTTCAAGGAGATAAGCGAGTTGATCTCAAAGAATTTAAAGCGAAGCATGAAACCCGTCGACTATCTTTTGCTTCAGAAACTGACTTGATGACTGTTATGGGATTAATTCCTGGAGCCGTATCACCCTTTGGTATACTAAATGACACTGAATGTATCGTGCAGTTCTTTATTGATGAAGATTTTTTGAAAGATCCTGGTTTGATTGGTATTCATCCGAATGATAATACGGCAACCGTTTGGGTAAAAACTGAGGACTTAATTGCTATTATTAAGCAGCATGGCAATCAAGTTCATGTGACAGAAATTTAATAGATTATCAAGCTGTGACTTTTGGTTGCAGCTTTTTTGTTTAGATAAATTTTCAATCATCTCTTTTTCTTCAGCGCAAAAATAAATCATTAAGCATCTACTATGAATAATAAATTCTTCGATCCAATTGCATTTTCAGCATTCTCTAATAATAGGGCTTTAGTCCTATAGTCGTTCTATACTATGTCATGTATAGTATAAGGTATAGAAAGGTGATGCGTATGAATAGCCAATTGAAAAAAGGGCTGATTGAATATTGTGTTCTAGCTGCACTAGCCCATCAAGATTCTTACGGCTATGAAATCGTTAAACAGATCAATCACCAAATTGAGATTACTGAATCCACCCTCTATCCAATTTTGAAGCGTTTAGAAACCAGTAAACGAGTGTCTACCTACTCAAAAATTCATAATGGCCGTTTGCGAAAATATTACCAGCTGACCGATGAAGGCCAAGAAAGCATCCAACAGTTTTTAAACGATTGGAAACAGGTAGAAGCCATCCAACAATACATTAAAGGAAGTGTCGAAAATGCAGCGAGTTGAGTTTATTAAAGAATTGAGTAATTATTTAGCGTATGAAGTACGCCCCAGTGAAGTGCAACGATTGATTGAGTATTACGATGAAATGATTATGGATTTAATCGAAGACGGTTATACAGAAGAAGAAGCCGTAGCAAAAATGGGCGATCCACAAGCTTTGGCCTACGAAGCAGCAGGTATTCCACAGGAAATCAAGGTTCCTAGACGTTTTAGTCCACTTATTATACTATTACTGATTCTAGGTTTCCCAATTTGGGGCAGCTTGGCTTTAGCCGCCTTTTGTGTCGTGGTTAGTTTTTATATTGTTATTTGGTGTATTCCATTCACCTTTGCTTGTTTAGGTGGCGGACTTTTGTTAGGCGGATTAATTGCTACATTGACTAGTCCACTGGCAATTATGAATGTTTTCTTTATTGGCGTAACTCAACTCGGTGTTGGTATGTTATTGTTTGGTCTAGGAATGTTCTTCCTATGGGCAACCTATAAATGCAGTGCTGTCTTCATTAACAGTCACCGTTGGATGACACGCAAGATTCGTCAATCAGTCTTTCAAAGAAAGGTGGTAAGCGTATGAAATCGAAGTATTTAATCCCCAAAATTGCCAGCTGGTTGATTATCTTTGGATTGATTATCTCTATGTTAGGCTTCGCTCTATCTGGCTTTTCGCTCAATCGTTACGCTCAACATGAACGTCGCTGGTACAACGTCGTTAGTGTATATAATGAATAGAAATGTGGGGTCGGCTTATACCAAGTCGGTCTCATTTTTATTTTGAACTATACTATACAAAAATTTGTGTCTATATAATAATCGTAGCAGTGATGGACTGTCATCTAGTCAGCAACTTATCTTTGAATCGAGTAACACAACTACGAAATGATGATAAAGCTAGCAATTTTTACCAACCATTCTTTCTAAGTTTGGCTCATCCTATTCAACAAGAAGATTTAGTTTAAAAGAGCAAAATCTGTCAGCTTATTACTACGAATTTATCATTTTCAAATGACTTTTGTTCTATTCCAATCAGACTTCTGGTTATCTTATCATCAGCATAAGTTTTTATTTGCTGCTTTTTAAGATTCATAAAAATTCCACTGAAATTAATAATGTTCAAACCATTTGTACAAGCAAAGTACTCTTTGAGGATACTCACACTACTCAATGAATGTTTTGGCAACATTGAGATATCCCTGAAAACCCATTCTTATATACTCTTGTCACAAAAAAAGCAAACAGTTTGATAGAAAATCATCAATCTGTTTGCTCATTATGGTTTACGATCTAGTTTTTTCTAATACACTCATTACTTCCAAGCTATGACGCATCTTCTCATTAGCAAACACAATATCATGCTGGTCGATCGCTTTAGCGAAACGGTGGAACTCTTCATACATCCGGTGAGTATGAACATTATTATTCAATACGTGTTGCACCCCACTGCGTAATTTCACATAACCAGATTTCAAAGAATTGGTCGGACCCTTGACGATTATTTCTCCTGCTTCTCCTTGGATACGTACATAACTTTCAGCGTCAGTGTCCTTAGATCCAACGCATACCGCCTTGGCTTGTCCATAATCCATCATTACCACTCCTGAAGTATCCACTCCTCGCTGGTAATTAGGGAAATACCTAGCAATTCGGGGTTCACCTAACAAACCTACTACAATGTGCAGATTGTAGATATTAATATCCATCAACGCCCCTCCGCCAGCAGCTGGATCAAAGGCCAAGGGAACTTCACCCTTTTTAAAAGCGTCATAACGAGAAGAATACTGAGAATAGTTGCAGGAAATCAAATGAATTGGTGCGATCTTGTCTAAGTGTTCCTTAATTCTTCGGAAATTACCTAAATATTGATTAGTAATCGCTTCAAACAGCAGCAAATCTTTTTCTCTCGCTTTTTCTTGTAAGTCTTGCAACTCTTGCAAATGCATTGTGAAAGGTTTTTCGCAGATTACATGCTTCCCAGCAATCAAAGCTTCTAAAGCATATTGATAATGTAAATGATTGGGAAGAGCTATATATACTGTATCAAAATTACCTTCCCTTAAAAAGTCTGAGTAGTCAGTAAAAATCGCTTTGATCCCATGAGCTGTCTGCAGTTCCTTATTTTTCTCCAAGCTACGTTCCGAAGACAAAATCGCTGAAAGCTCAATTTGCGGCAAATCAGGTGTTACTGTCAAAAAGTCCTTTACGATCATTCCTGCCCCAACAATTCCTAATTTCATCACTTTTCCCCCTATTGATTCGTCAACATCTCAGTAATGCCTGCTTCCAAAATTTCCATCTGCAGGATGGTTTCCTCATCTTTTACGATTTTTTCTTTCTCATTAATGATTGCTTCGTAAACTCCTTCATAAATCCGACTGTAATCCCCTACTTCGGAGACAACCTTTTCCTCATGATAAACTTTTTCATCGTCTAAATAAGTTAATACCCCGTAATGCTCTGGACGATCAATACCAAAATCTTCATGATTAGGCAAATAGAACAGCTTTAAATGTTCTTCCTGACGATCCTTGGTTTGTTTAACAAAAGATCCTTTTTTCCCATAAACTACAAAGCTTGGACGTTCCTTTAAACGGAAATAGCTGGACTTAACCGAAACCTTCAACTTGCCATAGTAAAAATCTAGATCAAAGTAATCATTCATACGATCTTGACCTAATAATTGGCGGACATCGTAGTGAATATGGTCTGGCTCGCCAAAATAACTCAGCACTTGGTCAATCGTGTGACAACCATGTCCATATAAATAGCTATCATTCTGAGAAAAATGTTCCGCACTTTCTGGGACTTCGGGACGAAAATAATCATAATGCATTTCCACTTCCAACAAATCTCCCAGCTTGCCGCTTTCGATCACTTTTTGAACAGTCAAAAAGTCAGAATCAAACCGACGATTTTGATAGCATTGTAAAAACAAACCTTTTTCTTTAGCTAAAGCAAATAATTCTTTGGCTTCATCAGACGTTTCCGTAAAGGGTTTTTCCAGTAAAACATTTTTACCAGCCATTAGTGCTTTTTTTGCATAGCTATAGTGAAATTTTACAGGAGTGGTGACCACCACCAGCTGAATTTCTTGATCTGTCAAAATATCATCTAAATCAGTGGTATAATGAGTGCCAGCAAGTGGTGTCCATGCTTGACGCCCTGATGGAGAATAAATAGTCTTTACCTTGATTTTATCTCCTAATTTGGTGGAAAATGGTAAATGATAACGGTTGGTACTTTTCCCGTTGCCTAAGTATGCGATGGTTAACATGAACAATCAGCTCTCTTTCCTATCAATGATTAAATTATAACTATTTTACTGATTAATTACATATCAAATAGCTAATTAGCAACTCATGTCCAGTCTTTCACTCATTGAAAGTTAAATAATGAACATCATGTTCATTGAAAATACACTAAGAAGGGAAACTATCGAATGCTTATAATCGAACGTTTGAAACAACAAACTGATTTTAGTATTGCTGAGAAGCGTATTGCTGAATATATACTGGAGCACCTGCCGGATATTCCTAAAATTTTTATTCAGGACTTGGCTGAGAAAACTTTTTCTTCTCATTCTACGATTGTTCGTTTAGCACAAAAACTAGGATATTCCGATTTTCGACAGTTTAAGGATGCAATTGCCGAAGTGGTATACGCACAGTTGCTCTCAACAGAAGAGGTCAATGTCAACTTTCCCTTCCATCCGTTAGATACACCAACTGAAATTGCTAAAAAAATGGCTGATCTAACCATTGGTACTATTCAACGTTCCTTAGTTCAATTAGACAACGAAGTTTTAAAGTCTTCGGTGAATACCCTGATGGAGGCGGACCGAATCTTTCTCTTTGCCCGTGGCGATACTCAAATACGAGCCCGCGGCTTCCAAAATAAGTTAATCAAAATTAATAAATTTGCGATTCAAGTGGAAGAACATGTAGATACTGACTGGACAGCTGTGGGAATTACCCAGCAGGACTGTGCTTTTTTTCTCTCTTATAGCGGTATCGTGCCCCCTTATAACAAAATTATGCAATATCTTCATAAAAAAGGGATCCCTATACTATTGCTGACGGGTAATCCTGAGTCGCCAATGGTACCCTTTGCGACTCATTTGCTTTTAACCAAGCAGGAGGAATATGATTTTGCTAAAATTGCAACATTTTCTTCTCAAACCGCCTTTGAATATATTCTGAATACTATTTATTCGGTAATGTATACTAAGAACTATGAGGCTAATCTGCGTAAGCTAAAAGAAAACCAGCAGCTGATGCAAACTGGTCTGTTAGCTGATCAAGAGTAAGAAAATGATCATTTCATGTTTTTATGCCACGAACCTGGTCGCTTGCTTGGTTCGGTTTTTTAGGATTATCTCATGCAAAAAACGTTAAGAAGCAGCATTTCCTAATTAAATGAGCTGGAGACTTCAGAGGATCCAATAAGGATTCAGAAATCTATAAGCCAAAGAAAGGCTCAAGTAGAACGAGTTCGTGCTTATCAGGGAGCTAAAAGAAAAAAAGGGTAAAAAGAAAAAGCGCTAAGTCCTGTCGTTTTGCCCCAGACTCAACGAATAGTCGCAAACAAGACTATCCTAAAACAGAGGCGCTAAGCGCGCAGCGCATCTGTTTTGGATAGCAATACCTAGATTGACTTACAGCTAAAAAATGATCGAAGAAGCTTAAATGCCTTCTTCGATCATTTAGTGACCTTATTTCTTTTGAAATCCAGCTGCTAATGTTTCAACAGTTTCTGCCAAACGTGGTCCTGGCAAAGCATTTTCAAGACTCATGGAAACAATACGATTATTTCTGACCGCATCTAACTGTGAGAGTGCTGGATCAGACTTGATAGCTGCAATTTTTTCATTGAGAGTCGGCTGATCATAGTCATGAACTAGAATAATATCTGGCTGTCGTTCTAAAACCTCTTCACTACTAACAGTGATCCAATCTTTCTCAGTTTGATCTTCAAACAAATTGACACCACCTGCTGCTTCAATGAGACGAGATTCATAATTGCTACCGCTGGCGGTGAATATCCCACTGTCTCCACTATCATAAACAAGGACTTTGGTGGGCTCCTTTGCCGCTGTATTGGCAACAGCTTGCAAACGGTCTTTTTGCTGCTGGATAAATGTAGCAGCTTGATCTTCTACATCAAAAATAGTACCGATATCTGTAATTTCTTGATAGACCTCATCAATAGTTTTAGCACTATTTTGGTAAACAGTGATATCATTTTCTTCCAGTTCGTCTAATGAAAGGCCTTCTGAGCCAAACTCCCAGTCAATACCATAAATAAAATCAGCACCACTTGATAAAACAGCTTCTCGCGTGGCCGAGCCATGTGTCAGTTCCGGGATTTTTTCATAGTCCTCTTTGTATTCTGACAAAGAACCGCGGCTGTGATTGTTTAAGGTATTGCCGATAATTTTATCAGCTAATCCCAGCTGACAAAAAAGTTCAGTGGTATTTGGCCCCATGGTAAGCACCTTTTCAGGAACTTCGTTAATCGTGATAGTGCGGCCATAATTAGTGATCACCAGCTGATTTTCATCAACAGCTGTTTGGTTAGCTTTCGAATCACTGCACCCAGAAATAGTTAATAGCAGCAAAATACTTAGCATAAATTTCTTCATAAAAGCCCCCTCTTTATATCTGACCTGGCGACCGACCATTTTTAGGTAAATAAGTAATGGTCGGCCGCTGCAATAGTGGATGAATTTTAATCTCAGCATGAACCTGAAAGACTTGTTGCAGCGTCTCTTTAGTTAGGACATCCCCTGGATTCCCGCTAGTTAAAATCTCCCCAGATTCCATGACATACAAATAATCACAATACATGGAAGCAATATTCAAATCATGAATCGCCGAAACAACTGTCAGCGGCAAACGACTTAACAGCTCAAAAATTTCCAGCTGATAATGAATATCCAAATGATTGGTCGGTTCGTCCAATAGCAACAAATCGGTGTTCTGTGCCAAAGCCCGTGCAATCAATACCCTCTGCTTTTCCCCACCAGATAAGTGCTGAAAATTTCGTTGTGCTAAATGAGTAATTCCCAACTGCTCCAAAGCTTCCGCTACTAACTGATAATCTTCAACAGTATCGTTATCAAAGAATCTTTTAGCAGGGTAGCGACCCATTTGAACAATTTCCTCCACCCGGAAATCAAAAGGTAATTCATTTTCCTGCCCAACCGCTGCCATCTTTTGAGCACTTTCTTTATAAGACATCACTCTTAACGGTGTTTCGTCTAAACGAATTTCACCGCTTTTCGGCTTTAATGCTCGATACACAGCTTTTAACAATGTCGATTTGCCACTGCCATTTGGTCCAATTATGCCGACGAATTGCTGGTGATGAGCTTTTAAATTTAAATTGCTTAAAACAGATTGATTTTCGTAACTGCAGCATAAATTCTCCACATGTAATTCCATCACAGTCTCCTAATGTTTTCGATTTTTCTTCAGTAATAAGATGAAAAATGGACCACCTAGAATAGAGGTTAAAATTCCCAATGGTAATTCTTCCGGCGCTAATATGGTTCGAGCCAGTACATCTGTCCAGACCACTAGAATACCACCGATTAAACTAGCTACTGGTAAAACCTTTCGGTGATCACCACCTACTAAAAGCCTTGCAAAATGTGGGCAAATTAACCCAATAAAACCAATTGTTCCACTAACAGCAATCGTCGTTCCTGCTAAAAGTGACGTGACAATTAGCAGGATTTTTTGAAAGGTACGAACCGAAATTCCTAGAGTTGCAGCTGTTTCCTCCCCCATTATCAATAGGTTTAATACACGATAATTTAAGGTTAAAAAAATCCCACAGGTTAGCATCACAATAGTTGGCAAACCTAAAAAACTCCATTTCGTATTAGCTAGACTACCCGACATCCAAAATTCAGCATTGTGCAATCCTAATGCATTAGGAGCGCTTAACACAATCACTTTTGTAATTCCTTGAAAGATCATTGCTACAACCACACCCGATAGCAAAAGCTGAGTAATCACAATTTTATTTTTTACGCGACTGAGTGCATAAACCAGTAACAAAGAGAATGCTGCGCCTAAAAAAGCCGATAAGGACAAAGCATACGTCCCTAAAAAGCTAAAAACTCCAAACAACATACCTAATGTCCCAAACATTTCTGCTCCTGAGGATACACCCAGTAAAAATGGATCGGCCAACTGATTACGTACTAAAGCCTGCATAGCGACCCCAGCAATTGCTAAAGCTGCTCCAACAACAAAACCCAACAGAACTCTAGGAAGCCGTAAATTCCAAACAATATTTTGTTGCAGCAAAGTACCACTAGATGGATAAAATCCTTGTGTAATATGATTAAGTACGATATCTGACGTAACATTTGCTGGTATATTAACCGCTCCTAATCCCGTAGCTGCCACGATGGAAATGATCGCAAGTATAATTAATAGAACCAAAAGCGGCCTTAGCCGCGGACGGCGGCGAACGCCTGCTTTGAACCAGGCTACTGATTGAGGAATATCAAAACGGTGGAGCATCTGCACTCACTTCCTTACCAACAATTTTTCGACAGTTAAGACAAACCAGGTGGCCAATACAAAAGAAAATGTCAAGACTGGCAGCCCAGCGATTCCTAATAATGTCGGTAGAGCAAAATCAAAACAAATGGTGAGTATTCCACCTGTTAAAATCATTAGCAAGATCCAGTGGGAATCCTTTTTTTCTAAAAATAAGTCCAAGGCTAAAAAGGTTAGAATACAATTATAGCTGTACAAGCCTAAAGACACAGTCTCCAAATTGCCACCTAGGATATACGCACCCATCAAGCTAAAACCAATTGCTCCAATTGTCAATGCTCCCCAGCGAACATTCGCAATAAAAATCGCTGCTAGGATCAAAAGAGAGCTGATGACATTGTCCAATAGGAAAATTTCCCCAACCCCTTTGATAAAGATATCGGGAAGAGTCAACATTCCTGTACTTGAAAGTGTCTGTGGCAAGCGGGCGGTTCGACTAGTAGTTATCCAGCGACTATTAAAACTGATTAGCAGGAATAACCAGGTGATCAAGATAAATGGGAAAGTTAAACCAGGCAGCCCTTGCTGCCTGAACAAATGATTGATGACCAAAGTCATCAAGACACACAGAACACTTCCAACTAGAGCAATTGGACAAGCAACCCATCCCTCAACAAAAGTTCCCGCTGCAATTCCAACCAAAACCGGACTAAAACCTATCAATCCCTTTTTAATTTGATCGTTTTCTACTTGTAATAAATGAGCAGTCAGATTAGCGAATAGACAGCTGCTTAAAGCCAAGGCTGCCAACTGAAAATCTGCTATTACTACTGCTAAGAAAATCATCGCCCCACTAACTGGATGTTCAATTAGTACTACTTGGGAAAAACTGGTCCATATTCCTTTCAACCATGAAACTTTTGTCTCTTCAGTCATTTCCACCATTAAATCCCTCCTAATACTTCCTAGTTTGCGGCAGCTTTTTTTTACAAAATGTTTGATTATAGTGTTGATAACAAGCTTGGATAACCGATTCCATTTCTTGTGTATCATTTCCCAAAACACGCAAACTGTATCCGTTAATCGGAAACAGCGACAAACCAAAATGTAAAGCAGGATAGACAATTGTTAACTCCTGATGAAGCTGAGTAATATATTCCTGATCAATCTCGGGATGAACTACTAGTAAGGAAGCTATTTTTTTTAACCCCTCCAGCATCCCTGCGCCTGCTAAATTTTGGCAGTCCGGCTGCAGCAACACCCGATCCATTACTGCCAAATGATTGTCCAAATAAATTTTTGTTAGCAAATTGACTTTTCGATAAGTAAAACCCCGTTCGGCAGAATCCCAGCCAGGTGTTACAATCTCTGAAGCAAAATAACGGGCATCATTAGCTAAATAAACCAATTGTTCCTGCTGATAGATACTTTTTTCGTAGGGAATGATGGGGTCAGGCAGATTGATTAACTCTCCTTTAGCCTTAACAGCAATTTGATTAAGCTGATACACGTGATCCTTAGGCGTTTGATAAACTTTTGTAGCCGATTGAGTGGTTAAATATAGGCTTGCCTCAGGTCCCACGTCTATAGTTAAGGAATATCGATCGCCATCTAAATAACCGCCTCCAGGATTCAGAACAAAATAAGTCACTTGCCCACTGTCATCTAAATACTGTGGACGCATCACCTTCAACGCTCCTTGATAAAAAATATGTCCTGGTACTGTCCGATTATCACGTTGTTTTACGGCTAGTTCCAATGTACCGGTCATTGTTTTCATAGCTACACTCCAATAAAAGCGTGCTTTTTCACCCAGTCAACGACTTCATTTAAGCCGGTACCATTCTGCAAATTAGTAAAGACAGTCGGCTTTTCCAAACGGTATTGCTTGGCATCGCTAGCCATAATTGATAAATCCGCATGCACAAATGGTGCTAAGTCAATTTTATTAATCAAAAAAAGATCTGATTTGATCATCCCTTGTCCGCCTTTACGAGGAATTTTCTCCCCTTGGGCTACGTCAATAATGTAAATCGACAAATCTACCAACTCTGGACTGAAGGTGGCTGCTAAATTATCGCCACCACTCTCCACAAAAATGATTTCTAAATTTGGGAAATGCTCCTCTAGCTCTTCAATTGCCGCTGTATTCATAGATGTATCCTCGCGAATCGCGGTATGAGGACAGCCGCCTGTTTCTACCCCGATAATCCGAGCCGGATCAAGAATTCCAGTATTGATCAGGTATTTCGCATCTTCTTTGGTGTAAATATCATTGGTAACAACGGCAATTTCCACCTTATCTTGCAGCTTGCGTACAATTTGTTCAATGAGAAAGGTTTTTCCAGCACCCACTGGTCCACCAACTCCTATTTTGATTGTGTCCATTATAGTCCTCCTAAATTTTTCTAAGACATGAAATTGCGGGCAAACAAAAACTCATGCTGCATTTGGGAAATTTCAATTCCCGGTGCAGTAGCACCAAAATGATCCAGCGGCATAGTAAGGATTGCTTCAGTCAGTTGAGGAATCTCCTGTGACACTGCATAAATAATTTTTTGTCCAGCTACTTGGCCAATCGGTACTCCCCGTACAGCATTTTGTACCAAGGTAATCGTAGTATTTAGTAGATACACAGACAAAGTTTCTGTAACCACAGCCTTCGAACAATAAGCTAGTAATCCAAAAACAATTGCTGGATGAGGTGCTAGCTGCTGCTCCCTTAATCGCAGCTGGTAATGCTTCAGCAAGGAGTCATCCATCAGACTATTACCAATATTTAAAAACTGCTGACCCATCTTTTTGTTAGCCTGTCGCATTTCACTGGGTAAAAGCAGTGCATTCAATTCAACATTAACCGCTAAAACCTCTGTCAAACTTTTCTTCTCCAAAGCTTCAAAAACAATACGAATAGCTAACCCATCAGTGGATAAAATTTGGTTGTTGAGAAACTGCTTCAGCCATAACTCAAAGGCTTCCGCATTTTTAATTCGATTCTGCTGTAAATAGGTTTCAAAGCCATAAGAATGACTAAACGAACCAATCGGAAAATTGGAATCGTTCATTTGGAAGAGAAACAGGTTAGTGATCATGGCTATGTCCGATGTGTCGGAATGGATGTGGCATTTTTACGTGTTTGCGCTCAAAGCTCATACTTTTGTGTCCCAGCAGGTGCTCGATTAGATAATCGTATTGCACCACCATTGTGTCGTCGATAAACTGAGCAGGCAAGTGCCGATTGCCTAATTCATGGGCAATGACACCCATCTCATGGATGGCGTTCGGTTTGATCACTAAAACATCCTCTGGTAAGACATCCACTACCACTAAGGTATCCTCCGTTTCGGCCAAAATATCACCCACATGCAGGTGCTTTCCAGGTGCCAAACGTACACTTACTTCACCATTTTTTGCTGTATTCAAATGATGTACCCGCTTAGCTAGTGCTTCATTTTCTATTGCTATCCAGTCTTTGGTTTTACTTTCAGCTGCTGGATAGCTGTTGATGTTACCGATGATTTCTTTTACGATCATAGAATCACTCCTTAGAATAGGAAATATTTTTGTGCTAACGGCAAGACTTCGGCTGCTTCGCTAGTCACCACTTGACCATTTACGGTCACTTCATAGGTTTGTGGATCAACAGTAATTTCAGGCGTTTCACCATTAAATTTCATATCTTTTTTTGTCAGCTTTCGTATCCCCTTAACAGGTAAGGTTTCTTTTTTTAGCTGATATTTTTCTTTAATATTCTTCTCTTGGGCGGCTTGGGAGACAAAGGTAAAAGAGCTTTTCTCTAAAGCCGTACCCAAACTGCCAAACATTTCCCGGTAAAAAACAGGTTGCGGCGTTGGAATTGAGGCATTAGGATCGCCCATTTGTGCTACTGCAATCATCCCGTTTTTCAAAATTTTGCTAGGTTTTACTCCAAAAAAGGCCGGATCCCACAAGACTAGATCAGCAATTTTTCCGACTTCTACTGAGCCGACATAATCAGCAATCCCATGAGTAATTGCTGGATTAATCGTATATTTGGCAATATAGCGTTTTACTCTAAAATTATCGTTGCCTTCAGCATCTTCTGTCATTGGTCCTCGTTGCTTTTTCATTTTATCGGCGGTTTGCCAAGTACGGGTCACCACTTCACCGACCCGACCCATCGCCTGAGAATCAGAACTCATCATGCTGAAAATTCCCATATCATGCAGCACGTCTTCAGCAGCAATTGTTTCTTTACGTATCCGCGAATCAGCAAAGGCTAAATCTTCAGGAATATCGGGATTCAGATGATGGCACACCATCAGCATGTCCAGATGTTCATCAACCGTGTTGACAGTATAAGGCATAGTTGGATTGGTAGAAGAGGGCAATACATTTGGCTGACTGGCAATCTTGATGATGTCCGGTGCATGTCCCCCACCGGCCCCTTCCGTATGATAGGTGTGAATTACCCGATTACCGAAAGCTTCAATCGTCCGTTCCACAAAACCTGTTTCGTTTAAAGTATCCGTGTGAATTGCTACTTGGACATCATATTTGTCAGCTACTTCCAAAGAATGTTGAATCGCTGAGAAAGTCGTCCCCCAGTCTTCGTGAATCTTCAATCCGATCGCGCCAGCTTCAATTTGTTCAGCTAGTGGTGCTTCAATCGCTGCCTGACCTTTACCTAAAAAACCTAGATTGACTGGCAAACCATCGGCTGCCTGCAGCATCCGCTCCAAATTCCAGGCACCCGGAGTAACCGTCGTGGCATTGGTTCCTTCTGCTGGTCCGGTTCCACCACCAATCATGGTAGTTACACCACTATGCAAAGCCGAATCAACTTGCTGAGGAGAAATAAAATGAATATGAGTATCTATTCCACCAGCTGTTAAAATTTTATTTTCTCCGGCTATTATTTCGGTTGCTGCGCCAATTGGAATAGCAACATTATCCATGATGAATGAATTACCAGCTTTGCCAATCGCTGAAATTTTTCCATCCTTAATAGCAACGTCAGCTTTAATAACGCCACTGTAATCAACAATCGTTGCATTAGTAATTACCAGATCAGGCGCTCCACCATCACGAGTGATTAACGGATCCATCCCCATGCCTTCACGAATGACCTTGCCACCGCCAAAGACTACTTCTTCACCGTATGTAGTGTAGTCCTTTTCAATTTCAATAAATAAATCTGTGTCTGCTAAACGCACTTTATCGC
The DNA here is from genome assembly GCF_050498925.1 of Enterococcus sp. AZ163. Taxonomy (NCBI): domain Bacteria; kingdom Bacillati; phylum Bacillota; class Bacilli; order Lactobacillales; family Enterococcaceae; genus Enterococcus; species Enterococcus sp. AZ163. The sequence goes on along the minus strand of NZ_JBIPAO010000002.1, from coordinate 168,634 downwards.
CGACCGTTGGTCCATATAATTCTGCATATTGTTTACGCGATATTTCTAAACTCATTTAATTCCCTCCTTATCCAATGGACCATTCGTCTTTGCATTCAAGCCGTAAACTTCCCGCTTACCTGCTAGCGCCACTAACTCGACAGTCTTCTCATCCTGAGGTTCAAAACGAACTGCGACTCCTGCCGGAATGTTTAAGCGAAAACTATAGGCCGCTTCGCGATCAAATCGCAGTGCACTATTCACTTCAAAAAAATGATAATGGGAACCAATTTGTACTGGACGATCCCCAGTATTTGTTACGGCAATCTGCTTGGTTTCACGGCCAATATTGCATTGAATCGGTTCAGTACCAACAATAATTTCTCCGGGTTTCATGAACATCCTCCTCGATTTTTAACTGAACTTACTAAAATTAATCATTTGTTTATCTGAAACTTCGACGTCCTAGCCTTGTTTCTCTTAATACAGAAAAAGGAGCTAGCGAATTGGATTATGGACTGTAACCAACTTTGTCCCATCTGGAAAGGTAGCCTCTACCTGGATATCATGAATCATCTCAGGAATTCCTTCCATGACGTCCTCTACTGATAAAATCGTGGCACCATAAGTCATTAATTCTGCAACACTTTTCCCATCACGAGCCCCCTCCATTACTTCATAAGTAATCAAAGCGATCGATTCCGGGTGATTCAACTTCAACCCTCGACTTTTTCTGCGGCGAGCTACGTCGGCAGCAACCACAATCATCAATTTTTCTTGTTCTCGCGCTACTAAATTCATCTAGTTCCTCCTTGATTACAATTTTGGAAATATTCTGTAAATTTAAAATGAGTTTATCATTAAATTCTCATTTAATCTAGTATCCGCCAAGATGTAATGTGACGTTTTCTGACATACACTTTTAAAACAACGATCGCCACTGATCTTTTACAGAATGTATCTCTCATAAAATGGAAGGAACATCGTTTTTCCGAACACAAGATGTGACTATTGATTACATCCCTATGATTAACTGCAAACTAAAAAAGCCGCTTCATTGAAGAAACGACTTTCTTTTTCATAATAATTTTACCGGTCACAATTCTAACCTTTTAGTACTAACTGCCTCAATAAAATGCTGGTCATGTTCAATCACCAGTATAGTTGGGTGAATCCGCTGCAGCAATTGAATAATCTGCTGTTGATTAAAGACATCTAAATAATTCAGAGGTTCATCCCAAAGATAAATATCTGATGGCTGAGAAAGCGATTTGGCCAACTCAACCTTTTTTCGCTGCCCCATGCTCATCTGCTCAATTCGATTTTCAAAGACATTACGTTCCATTCCCAACTTATGGAGATTATTTAAAAACATTGGATAATCTAGCCCTTCTTGTAATGCAAAATCTGTTAAAGTGCCTTGATTGTCTTCGTATTTTTGTCGCACGTAACTAATAGTCAAGCCCTTAGGTATAAAAACTTTGCCAAAACACTCACCGGTAAATGTCCCCAATAAAGCTTGTACTAAAGCACTTTTTCCACTACCATTCGTGCCAGTGACTGCCAAACAATCGCCATGATTCAACTCAAAACAAACATTCTCAAAAAGAAGATGCTCATCATAAGCTAGCCGTAGATTTTCTACTTGAATCAACCGACGACGATGACTAGGTTGCCAATTCATCGCAAGACCGTCTACTGTTTCAATATTCTTCAGCAACTGCTCCTTTTCACTGATTTGAGTTTCTACACGTTGTAAAATTGCCTTGGACCTTTTCATCATTCGGGCAGCATCCGCGCCGATTGCTCCAGGACTTACCCGACGATATTCTGTATCAATGAACCCTTTAGATTTGTTCAGTTTATCGGTTTCACGCGAAGCAGACCAAGCTGCTTTTTCCCTAGCGGTTTGCTGCAGACGAGCAATTTCTTTTTTCAGCTTAATATTTTGTGCCTGCTCAAAAGCATCTTTTTGCGCCTTTTGTTCTTCATAAATGGAAAAATTCCCCTGATATAGTATCAGTTGGCTTTTCTCAATTGCTAAAATATGATCAACCGTTTCATCCAAAAACTGCCGATCATGACTAACCAAAATATAGCCCTGCTTCTTTTTCCGTAAATACTTTGCTACCTGTTGACGCCCTAAAATATCTAAATGATTGGTCGGCTCATCAATAAGTGGAAAGCAATGTTCCTCGGCGAACAGCATCGCTAGCAGAACTTTGGTTTGCTCCCCACCAGATAAAGATTGAAACGGCCGCCACAATACTGCTGGATCACAGGCCAATAAGTTCAACTCTCGTTCCAATTGCCAAATTTCAAAATCCCTCTGCTCCAACAGTGCATAATAAGTCAGCTGGCTCGGATCAGCGATACTCAAAGGAAAATAAACAAAATTCATTGTGTGATTAATCGTACCTCGGTAGGGTAATTGATTTTGCAACAATTTCAATAAAGTGGTCTTGCCACGTCCATTACGGCCGACTAATCCTAGCTTCCATTGCTCATCAACAATCAGCTGTACATCATCAAATAAAAGAGTACCTAACTGATCGTAACCGAATGTAACGTGATTCATTATTATATTACTCATATGGATAACACCTCGCAGCGACTTCTTCCCAGAAGTCAAAAAAAACCGTCAGTTCTTTTCGACAACTGGCGGTTGAGCTGATCCACAATAAATAGAACCGAAAATTCGCAGCAAACATTTGCTACAAAGATCGTCTTAAAAGGATTCCCTCTTTACTACATTCACCAATTGTTCGAAAATCTGCACACTGCTCCCTTGGTCAATCCACGGTACAGTCTGAATGCAGCTTCTACTTTATTTGGTGAAATTACGCATCGGGATCCCTCACTTTCTGTACTTTCACTATAACAAGAAATCATTTACCGGTCAAAAAAATTTTCGCTAATTTGTACCTATCATTTATAATCCAAAGTTGATTCATGTATGGTAAATACCTCAGTCGAAAGAAGAGTTTTTCGTCTAATAATACTTGAATAGATGAAACATCTTAGAAAAATAACTTCTAAATGAAAAACAGCCATCACTATTACGGATAAGTACCTAGTAAAAAAATTAGAAAATGTATGCCAAAACGAGATACTTCCGCTAACGAGAAACAGTAAAAGAACGGATACTCCCTCATTTCAATCTGCTACCTTTGGAATTGATACCCAGTTTAACTATGCTATTTTTCAAATAACTATGAAACGGTTATTAAAAGTACTATCATTTAAGAAACTTATTCTATGGGCAATGACTCTTGGAAATCGCTTGGAAGCTAAAACTGATCTTCCAAAGCTCTCAATCCATACAATTCATCCAAAATTTATTGAACGATAAAAAAGCAGAAAAAGCGAGCGACTATTTAAAAACTTTTAAAGAACTTTTCACACCACGAGTTTAATAGGTACTTTATCAACGAATTTAAAATAACTAAAAAATGTGTAATCTAAAAAACAGAAAGTTTAAAACTGGAAAAATAAACGAAAAATGAGAAAAATAACACACAAGAAACACCACTAAATAAGCAAGAAACTTTTTAAAGACTTTTAAAACACTTCGGATAAAAAGCATTTACTCTTAAAAATAAAACAAAAAAGACACCTAGACTCAAGGCGTCTTTTTGTAAACAGCTGCTTTATAACTTTCGATATTGTTCCATTTTTTCTTGGAAATATTTTTCAGTTTTGCCATAAGTTGTATAAGTAATTGCATTCGCCCCTGCTTCAATAGTGGATAAAATTTGCTCATCGTTTTGACCACCCGAAGCAATAATAGGAAATTCAGGAAATTGTTCACGAACCCAGCGAACAAGATTGGTCGTTTCTTTTCCACCAGCCACATTAAAGATATCAACTCCGTTGTCAATCAGCTCCTGCAGGTTGCGTTTGTCGTTGACCACTGTATAAATAATGGGAATATCCACTGTTTCATTTACAATGCCAATTGTATCCAAGTCACAGGGACCATTCAGAACTACGCCAAAAGCTCCATGTTCCTCTGCGAATGATCCTAAACGTGAAGAGCGATTGCCTGAAGTTAGTCCACCACCAATACCAGCTAAAATCGGAACTTGAGAAACAGTAGAGATGGCTGACAAGATTCGGGTATTGGGTGTCCAAGGGTATACAGCCAATATAGCATCTGCATCATTGTTGGCAATAACCGCAACATCCATAGAATAAATGATACTTTTGATAAGCTTGCCATAGATTTGGATACCCGAGGCTTTTTTTATCACCTTAGGCATTTTAATAATACTTTGTCTAAGTTCAGAATATAATTCAGGAATAAATTGTTCAGTACCGTTATCTTGTTTTTCCATAGGAGACTCCCCCATTCGACTAATTTGTTCGTGCAAAAAATTAAAAACAATGACTTGCTAAAAGCAGCAGGACTCAACATTTAGCTAATAATTCAAGTTTACAACCAAATTTGCAGTCAAACGTTCGACTTGGTTACAACTTTACTCTCTCTTTTGGCAAAATGTTATTCTTTTTGTGCGTAACTTTGGTCTTCTTTTCTTAACAATAATATAAGGATTACCAGATGTCAAAGAGCAGTTAACTCTTACTATAAATGGTCTTTTTATTGAAAAATTTACAAAACCAGTTTTACTAAGATAGCTGCCGATTATAGAACATTTTAGTGTATACTTGAATTAATAATAGAAAAGTTTGGAGTGAGCCGATGTTACTTGAATTTGAAAATATTGCCAAAATAAAACAGGCCACGATTGAACTGACAGACCTTACGGTAATAACCGGTGTCAACAACTCGGGAAAAGGTACGGTAAGTAAGATACTGTACGCTCTTTTAACTGGAATTAACCTCTATCAAGGAAACTATTTGTTTGCTTTAAAATACACAGTAATCATGGAAGAATTGGAGAATTTGGAGCGTTGGGTAGAAAAAGATACCTTTCCCTCAGTAAACGCACTTCGGCGGGAGGTCCAGACTGTCCTTTACCAGGTTGAGCACAATCAACACGGAGTAGATCACAAAGAGATTTTTGCTGAAGATACTAAATTAACTGAGCAAATTACTGATCTTTTAAGCAATATTCAACGAAAAATGTCGACAAAAGTTCGTTGGCCTAACCGACAACAGATTGCGGCTATTATAAAAACTATTTTTCAGCAACAAAACCGTGATTATTTGGATGAAAAGACTGTGGCTGCTTTATTTGATCGATTGCTGCGTCAAGAATTTTCCAATTACATCATTAGTGATTCTTCTTTAAACAAATCAGCGCTTCTCTCTCTTCAAGAGGAAGATGATCATCTGATTCTACCTTATAAAAGCAATCGACTGGACAATTTTCAGTGTCAATTTCAACTAACACATACCTATAAAGAAGCCATTTGTCTGGATGATCCCGATTTGTTGGATAATTTAGCACTTGCAACGGATGAACAATTTTTTGGCAAGGCACCTTCCGAGAAGCTCCAGCAGGCTAACGAAGCTTCTCATCGAAAACGGCTGATTAAACAAATTATGCAACGCCAGCCTAAAGAAAACTATCTGCGAGATAAAAAAATTATAGCTATTTTTTCTGAAGTATTAAATGGGCAACTAGTACGCAAACGAGACGGCTACTATTTTTTTCAAAAAAATTCGTTAAAAGGCGTTCCGTTCAATTCGTTATCCTCTGGAACGAAAATTTTTGCGCTCTTGCAGTTGATTGTGTTAAACGGGATCGCAGCTGATAGTAGTTGTCTGATTTTTGTTGAACCAGAAACTCATCTTCATCCTCAATGGCAGGTAAAACTAGCAGAATTATTGGTTCGCATAACGACCGTTTATTCGGTTAAGGTACTAATTACCTCCCGCAGTCCCTATATTATTGAAGCGTTGGATATTTTCTCAACCCAGGAGTCAATCGGTACCAAATTTTACAACACCTCGCCGGATAAACGAGATGCAAATGCCAGCCTGATTGTCGATACGACTGACAATTTAGAAGCAATTTACGATGAAATGTATCAGCCACTCATCTATTTAGAACAATTAAGAGCAAAGCTTAACTGAAGTTTGTAACTTCAGTAAGTTTTGCTTTTTCTGCCTGCTTTAACACACACTACTGTTAACCTACCGCGCGAGATTCGTAATCGAAGAGATAAATACCTCATCTAAAACATCCTTTCTAATCTTTTACCTCTATTGTATTAGCCAACTTCTGATTATCTTGTGGTTATTTATTTAATTAAATGATCTACATTCATAATTTCTGTTCAAATCACTTGTCACATAACTATTTTATGGCTAAAATTAAGTAACAAATCATTGTCATATGATTATAAGTCTAGTTTTAAACTATTCTTTTTAAAGCATTAGTACTTATTTATATCTATACGTTTTTTTATCATTGGAATTTTCTCATAATTTTTTTGTGATTTAGATGAATTAAAGATTAAAAAAGGGTAAAATACTAATGAACACTAACACCGTTAAGAAAGGAAAAATCCTATGAAAGCTTTGTTAAGCACCGCAATCTATCGTAAGATAACCTTGCTGGAATTTTTGGATAATTTTTCTACTTGGTGCCCTACGAAAGACGTAACAAATTTTTTAGACTGTTCGGCAAAAACCCTGCTGAGTGATATTGATTACATTAATGAATTTTGGGGTGAATATGTATATGTTGAGTATTCAAAATTTCAAGGAATCCGTCTAAATAACCTCGCATCCAACAAGATGGCCAATGTTTACAGCACTATCTTTCAAGAGTGCGATGAATTTCAATTTATTGAAAAATTGCTATACGCACCTGATGAAGATGCAGAATACTGGATTAATGAACTATTTATGAGTGAAGCTTCATTCTATAGAATGGTGAATGCGGTGGAGATTTTTCTCGAAAAGCGTGGATTAATTTTGGAACGTGGACCCTTTCGTGTGACCGCGCCAGATGAACGCTGGGTGCGTGTTTTTTATCAACAATATTATACTGAGGCATATGGTATTAATGAATGGCCTTTTGAGATCAACCAACAAGATACATTTTGCTATGTTATGCGGGCGTCAACAGACTTTGATGTCTCTTTAGATGATCAAGAAGTTCAGGATGCCTCGTTTCTCTTAATGGTTACCTTAATTCGTATGAGCCAAGGCTTTGCTTTATCTGATGAGGTATACAGTGAACCTGATGATACAATTGATAAAGTCATTGAATACAGCGAAGAGATAGTAGCCCATTTAGTGGAAGGTACGCCCTACTCATTGACTGACAGCTGGTACAAGGAAGTTGCCCGGACAGTTTTCCATGAATTTTACAGTTGGGATAACGAAGAGCAAATTATTCGCATTCATAAAAAACTTAATACCTTTTTAGACAAAATGGTTAAAGCCGTTGATTTTCCTCTATTGGAAGAGGATCGGAATAAAATTATCCAGCAAATGATGATTTGGTACGTTCAATACAATTTTTATCCCTTTAAAAGAATCATTTTATACGATAAACAACGACGTTTCGCTCACGGAGTTCATCACATGTATCCAGTCTTTTCCACATTGGTGACACTCTATTTGGAAGACATTGATAAGCGCAACCCGACACTTTGGATCAATGTTCGCTTGCATGATGTAGTAGCTCTTTTGATGCGAGAATGGAGCCAGCTGCCAATTCAATTAGAAAAAATGCGCAAGCAGGTTTCTGTGATTATCGTCAGCAATCTCGGAAGAAAACATGCAGAGATGATGCGGAATTTCTTGCACGCACAGTACGGAGAAAAACTGGGGTTAAATATTTTTGAATTCACGGTTCTTTTCTCCACTCCTGAGGATTTCGAGTCGCTGAACGATTATGATTTAGTTATTAGCAACAATCCAATTGAAAATTATCAAAAGAACAATTGCCTGATCGTCAATAATTTCATTTCGGCCTCAGACCGCGATACTATTGAAAATAGTATTTTGGATATTCAACAAAGAGCTTCATTGGATTTCATTCGCGACATTGGTTACTCCTACTTAAGAAGGGCAAAACAAATTTACTCTTATCCATATATTCCCTCTCAAAAGCAATTAAACTAAAAAAAGACGCGATGACCGTTCCATCTATCATGGGATTGATCATTGCGTCATTTATTTTTATGCAGCAAAGACGATTAAGTTCTGGAAATCATTGATACAGGTTTGTAAGGTTAGTCGTTCGCCCCCACCTGTTCCAGTAATTTGATCCCAATAGTCATTGCCATCTACCCCGTAGGCACTATCATCGACTGTTACAATATTTTGGACTGTATAAGTACTGATTTGGCCAGATGCATCAGATACTTCGATGGTTGAACCAACACCTAATGAAAACAAGGCATTGAATGCACCTGGGTTATGACCGATAATATGAGTATTCATTCCGTCGTTTCCTGATTGTACAGGCGAACCACCCCAAGTAGCGGCTGTGCTGTGATCGGCATCGATTACTGCTTGGCCTGAGCCTTGTCCTGCATTGCTGTAAGAAATATACGAACCGGCAATTTGCAGCATATTAGGCTGTAATTGTGATACTGGTTCAGAAGTGTCCTCCATTACATCTGATTGTTCAACAGCGGCTGCCTCTACAGATGATGGAGCTGGTGTTGGTGCTTCAACGATTGGTGTTTCAGTTATTGCAAGTTCCTCACTTGGTTCAGCTATTTCTGAAGCTACTGTACTTTCAGAGCTTGCTTGAGTCTTCTCAGTTGCTTTCGTTTCTTCTGACGTGGAGCTTTTTTCTTCTCCTGCTTCTTTTTCTGATGATTGTTCTGATTTATTGTCATTTTCAGCTTTCACAGTAGTTGAAGAGGTACTGGTTTGGGCCGAAATTTCTGCTACCGGGCTCTGAAATATAACCAAATTTCCGAACAAAGTTAATGACGTGACTGCTGCAATTACAGCTACTGTTTTTTGTATAGTCATTTTATGCCCCTCCTTTTAAAGTCTAAGGTATCTCTCCTTGTGCTTTAATCATAAGGGGTAAAGCCTAAAATTGAAAAAGAGCTGTTTCTTAGATAACGCCCCCAAAACAACAAATCATTAAAAAAGATTGATTTAAAAGCGTTTATTATATTTTTGCATAATTTATTGTAAAAAAGAAAAAAGTGATTGAGCATTATAGAAAGTTTTTTAATTACCAACAATTTGTTTTTTTATAAAAATTGTGAAGTGCAAGTCAATTTTCTTGCGTTTTTTTAAATTAACGGATTACAGGAACAATTTTTAAAATATTGTGAAAAATAACACTATTTTGCTTTTAAGACAGACAATGCGTAATTGATTCGTTTGACACGTCAATTAATCCTTTTACTTATAGTCTGATGATTCTCAACATTTTTCTAATCTCTTCTGCTGACATCCTGCTCTTGGACTTTTCAATCTTCAAATTCTTGCCAGTTAAAATATAGGCCGCTAGAATACGCAGGTTTTGATAATACCATTCACTGTGGCGCAGCTTATATGTTGAACCACTAGGTAATGCATTTTTCTTAGTGGCTGCTTTAGCAATTTTATTGAATGCTTTTCGAGCCACATCTCCCATTAGCATAACTACCTCTAAATTCGGAAACAACTCAAGCTCAGTTTTTAAAATTGGTAAAAAGTAATCAATGGTTTCATTTGGAATAACAGTAGAGCCTTTAGGCATCTTAACAGTGTTAGTGATGTAAATACCTAAGTCCAAAATATCATCCATAGTTTGGATTGAGACATCGGCCTGCTCAAAGATCGCTAAAGTCGTCTGTAAATATTCTGGTTTGTCTTCCAGACTATAAAAGTCCTCCATTGGGCTGCTTGCTACTACCTCGTTAATCATAATCACCCGAATTTTTTGCGGATCAATGGTCTGTTTAGGCAAATACGTTAATATTTCTTCGGCATCTTTAGGATAATGCTTCTTTACAAAAGTAATTAATGTCTCCATCTTCATTTATTCCTCCTTAATTGCTTATAAGCCTTTTGGTGTTCGGCTGTGACTGCTTCTTTCAATTCAACTGGGTGGATTTCTTGCAATTCTGAACCTAAAGACAGGCAAAATGAAATTAACCATTCATCAATCGGCAATTTTGTCTCTACCTGTACCGCATATCCGATCGTTTGAACAGCTTCTCTGCCAAAAATGTCTACCAAGCGATGCTTGACTGCTTGAGATGTTGTTAGTTTTACTAAAATTCGCTCGCTGAAACTTCGTTGAATCTGATTAAAATGCTTTTCAATAGAAGCATTTGACTTAAAAGTTTCTTTTGATTGCTCCAACTCCAAAATACGAGACAGACGAAATAGCCTGACGTCAGCCTTGCAGCGGCAAAATCCCAACACATACCATTGATTTTCCTGAAACACTAATTTTTGGGGTTCGATCCGCCGTCACCCTTCTTCCCCTTGACTATTAAGGTAATTAATTGCTAAAACCTGATGTTCCAATATGGCCTTTTTAATTTGATTGAAGAGCTCTGCTTCCTGAGCAGGATCGACTCCCCAGCGAGAAAAATTTACTAGTAAAGGCTCGGCTGCTTCTTTTCGCAAGCTGGTCAGTTTTTCTTGTAAGCTGTCAATTTCCACAAAACCTGTTGCAGCCAAACTACTGAGGGCCACAATCAATTCACTCTGCTCTGTCTGAGTAAAAAATGTTCGATCCAACACAAAATCTTCCATCAAAGCAACTCCACCGTTTCGACCAGTAGTCGTATACAAAGGAACACCTGCTTGACTTAGCTGATCCAGATCGCGATAAATTGTCCGTAAGGAAACACCAAATTTTCCAGCTAGATGCACAGCTGTTGTTTTGCGCTGACGCAAAAGATAAAACAATAAATGAATCATCCGATTTGTTTTCATAAGTGATCACCTATTTTATTGTATCAAAAAACCCTGACAATAATTGTCAGGGTTTAAGCTTTTGTGAAAATTAATTCAAAATAAGAATTCCGTAGTTTAAAAACATCGCAAATGTTACCCAAAGGAAATAGGGTCCCATTAACCACATGGCAACTGGTCGGTGACGCAAATAAAACAGTTGCTGAATAATTAATAAAATCCATAATGCTGTAATGTCAATTACAGAAAGCAGATTGTTTTGTACTGCGAAAAATAGTGGCGACCATAAAAAGTTTAGGATAAACTGAACCACGAACAATGGAATCATGGTACGGCGCTCTTCTTTTACGGGATGTGTCCAAATTAGGTAAAATGTAATCCCCATCAAAATGTATAAAATAGTCCAGACTGGACCAAACAACCAACCTGGAGGAGCAAATGATGGCAATTCCAATTGTTGGTAATAACTTTGTGCGTTCGTTGTAAAAAGACCAGAAAGTAAGCCTAACAAGGTTACACCAATCGTACACACCCAAAAGCGAAAGTCCTTCAAAATGTTCATCATAGATCTTCCCTCCTTCCATAAACCCACTCTACCACGATTCATTTTATCAAGCGATAAATACGCTCAAAGACTGATTTTTCTTGCATTTAGGAGGTCTGTTTCACTCTTTTTTATTACATGTGTTATAATTGAGGTTAACTAAATGAAAGCAGGTGTCTGAATGTTCTACTTAGATGAAAATGAAGATAATGAAAATAAAACCAATGAAATTCCAGATGTGTACCGTAAAAAATTACTTGATCAGCGGACTGTTTTAATCTATGGTGAAATTACGCAAGAATTAGCAAAAGATATTACTTCACAATTGTTGCTGCTGTCAGCATTGAATGATGATCCGATTACGATTTACGTTAACAGCCCTGGTGGCCATGTAGAATCTGGGGACACGATTCATGATGTCATCAAATTTATTGAACCAACCGTTAATATGATTGGAACTGGATGGGTAGCAAGTGCCGGCATTACGATTTTCTTAGCAGCTGAAAAAGAAAATCGCTACAGTTTGCCAAACACTCGTTACATGATTCACCAGCCCGCTGGTGGCGTTAGTGGACAAACAACTGAAATTCAAATCGAGGCCAAGGAAATTATCCGTACGAGAGAACGGATTAACCGCTTAATCGCGGAAGCAACTGGACAAACGGTCGAGAAGGTTCAGCAAGACACGGATCGCAACTTCTGGATGTCTGTTGATGAAGCAAAAGACTACGGTATCGTCGGAAAAATCATTTCTACTTCTGAAGAAATCGGCAAATAAGAGCTTGTTCTACTGCTCCTTTTGTTATACCATTAGATAAGTTGTATTAGAATTGTGCAGCTGTGACGATTAACTGAATATTTTTTTGCGGGGGGACGCTTAGCGTTGAGAAGGTAAAACCTGACCCTTAGAACCTGTTGGTTAACACCGTCGGAGGGAAGCAAGTCTAAGATAAAATTGATGGGCGTCCCCTTTTTTAAGGTGACGCCCTTTTTACGCGTAAAGGAGGAAGTTTTTAGATGAAAAAAGCATTAACTATCGCCGGCTCAGATTGCAGCGGCGGTGCTGGGATTCAAGCCGATTTGAAAACCTTTTCGGCCCATGGAGTATTTGGCATGTCAGTGGTCACCTCCGTGGTTGCTGAAAATACCGTTCGGGTGATTTCCTATCAGGATATCACACCACAAATTATTCAAGAACAAGTTGATGCCGTTTTTGAAGATATCAAACCTGATGCAGTCAAAATCGGTATGCTCTCTACTGTAGAAACAATGCAAGCTGTCGCAGCTAGTTTAAAAAAGTGGCAACCGGAAAAAGTCGTCTTAGATCCAGTTATGTATGCAAAAAACGGCTGTGCTCTAATGGACCCTACTTCAATTGATACTTTGATTGAAGCAGTTCTGCCTTTGGCTAACTTAATAACACCAAATATTCCAGAAGCAGAAAAAATCAGCGGTCTTTCCATCCAGTCTTTAGAAGATATGGAAATTGCTGCAAAAAAAATCTATGACTTATGTGGTGCCGCAACTCTGGTTAAAGGTGGACACAAAGTCGGCAAAGCCACCGATGTTTTATATGCTGGTCAAGGATTTTCTCAATACACTAGCGAACGGATTGATACCAAAAATACTCACGGCACTGGCTGTACCTTCTCTTCTGCTATTGCGTCACAATTAGCTCTTGGAATAGAACTGGATGAAGCTGTTGCCAAAGCCAAAAGCTACGTAACTACAGCAATTCGCTATTCATTACCGTTAGGCAATGGACACGGACCCACCAATCATTTTTACGATTTGTATCAATCTGGACTAAAAGAATAAGTACCACGCTTAATCCTAACCCACACCGGAAAGCACGAAAGAAAAAACTTTCGTGCTTCTTCAACTTGTATCATGAATAACTGTGTTTTCTAATCGCCTTCGTAAGTTATCAAAACAGAGTTGCTGGCACACATTACTGTCTAACTAGTGCTTTTCCAATTCATGTAGTCGAGACCGTTAAATTCATTTATGAGGTGTTTCAAGTAAGTACTATTCATGAAATTTTTATTGAGGCCTCCCTTTAGCAGCGTCTGACTCAGATCCTGCGGTCAAACTGCTAACAAAAATTAACCCAACGAGAAAATCAGCAGTGTTCCGAACATTTTTTTCATTTTTACAAGTCTTCTCCATTGGTTTCAATCAGATTTTTGTACCAATAAAATGAATCTTTACGACTTCTAGACAAATTCCCTGTTCCATCATCGTGTTTATCAACATAGATAAAGCCGTATCGTTTCTTCATTTCTCCAGTAGTTGTACTCACTAAATCAATCGGTCCCCACATTAAATAACCAAAACAATCTACTTTGTCCTCCTCTACTGCTTTTTTCAACTCACTCAAGTGCTTTTGTAAAAAATCAATTCGGTAATCATCATGCACGACACCATCTAGGCCAACTTTATCCACAGCACCTAATCCGTTTTCACAAATAATAATTGGCAAGCCATATCTGCGGTAAGTATAATTTAATAAATACCTCAATCCAATAGGATCAACCCCCCAGCCCCAAACACTTTTTTCAAGGAACGAATTCTGTACGCCGCCAAATAGCGAACCCTCCTCCTCCTCACTGCCTTTATAACGAGCAACATCTGTCATATAATAGTTCATACCGATAAAATCAAGCTGACCTTCCGCAAAATCCTGTTTATCTTCCTTAGTCAAACCAACTTCGATCTTCAGATCTTGGTATTCTCTTAATTTGTACTCTGGGAATTCCCCATTGCACATCGCATCAATTTGATAGAAATCACGATCCATTTCTTTAAAAGCATTCAAAACATTGACCGGATCACAATTGACTGGATAAGTTGGTGTAATTCCGAAGACGCAGCCGACTTTGCTTGCTGGATCAAGCTGATGAATCAATCTCGTCGCCTTGACCCCAGCCAGAGTCATATTATAGCCAATTACTGCTAGTACTTCTTTCTTATTACCTTCTAATTCGCTATATTTCAGTCCTGCTAAAATATAAGTAAACATGTCAGAAGCTTCTGTTTGTGGATCAATATGATTCATTTCATTGAAGGTTACCCAGTATTTAACTTTACCTTTTAATGTCTGGACCATTGTTTCTACAAAGTTCAAATAAAACTCGATTAACTGTCTGTTTTTCCATGAGTCATATTTAGTGACCAAATTCATTGGTAATTCAAAATGATACAAGGTTATGATTGGTTCGATGTTATGCTTTAGCAATTCGTCAACAACACTTTGATAAAATGCAATACCTGCCGCATTCGGCTTATCATCATCGCCATTGGGATAAATTCGTGACCAGTCGATAGAAATACGCAAGCTCTTAAAACCCATCTCCCCAAACAAAGCGATATCCTCTTTGTAGCGATGATAGAAATCAATCCCTTCGTGAGAAGGATAGCGCCGACCCTCTTCAATTTCCTTCGTATATTCTCGTGGTGTATCAGCTGAACCCGAAGTTGCATAGTCCATAATTGCTGGACCCTTTCCACCTTCTTGCCAAGCACCCTCTAATTGATGGGCAGCAATACTGCCGCCCCATAAAAAATCTTTTGCTAATTTTGTCACTACTTTCCCCTCCAATGTTCGTTTACTAAACGACAACAGTCAGACAATCTTCTTGGCTGCTCAAGCTACTATCATTTGATGGTAAAACATCCAAATAATCTGCTGTATTTGTGATTACGGTGATAACAACTGGATCGTAACCCTCACTTCTAATACCTGCCATATCTGCTCGCAAGATCGGATCTCCAACAGCGACCTGATCTCCTTGTTTTACAAAGGATTCAAAATACTTACCCTCTAGTTCTACGGTATTGATCCCAATATGAATCAAGATTTCTACACCATATTCGGTTTTGATTCCAATGGCATGTTTGGTCGGAAACAAACTCACGACCTCCCCGTTCACTGGTGCATAAATCAGATCTTCCTCTGGTTCAATTCCTAAACCTTTACCTAGTGCTGAGGAAGCAAATGCCTTGTCATTTACATTGCTTAAGACGACATTTTTTCCTTTTATTGGTGCTTTGACCAACAATTTAGTGACGGCTTCTTCATTTGTTTCAACAGAGACAGCTGATTTTTCTTTGACTTTTTCCTCATTTGGGATGCCCAGAATAAATGCTGCAATACTTGCTCCGACAAACCCGATGATGACCGCAACAATCATCATATAAAAATTTTGGTAATTATTTTGTCCGATAAATGATGCCAGACCAAACAGACTAACTGGTGCATAACCAATAACTTTCATCAACCCAGCAAATAGTCCACCAAGTCCACCACCAATGATTACAGCAAGATAAGGCCGACGATATTTTACGAAGACTCCATAAATTGCCGGTTCAGTAACACCCATCAAAGCACTGAAAGCAGTTATCGCAAATAATTGTTTTTGTTTTTGGTCTTTTGACCGGAAGAAATACCCCAGAACCGCTCCACATACAGCGATATCAGAGATAATCCAAGCTACGGTAAAGACTGGGTCATACCCTAACGTCGCATAAGAGTTCATGAAGATTGGGATAATAAAGTTTCCCGCACCAATCGTAATCAAGAATGGCTGTAACGCAGCATATAACATGACAACACTCCAACTGCCAAACGTATTTCCGACAAAATCAAAGACAAAGTTCAAGCCCTCACCAATATAGGTTCCTAAAGGGCCAAACAAGATCAAAGTAATTGGCAACGTAATAATTAGAATAAGTACCGGATTAAAGAAATATTGCAGTGCTTTCGGCATGACTTTTTCCAATGCTTTGCCGACGTATTTCATAAAGATAATACTCAAAATGATTGGGAAGAATGAATTAGAGTAGGTGGTCTCTGGTAATTTTAAACCAAGAAAATCCAATCCTTTTACACCATTGATTGTTTCAGACAGTAAAGTCAATGCAATTGTTACCGCTAAATACTCATTCACATCCAAATTGCGAGCAAAGGAAATTGCAATTAATACCGGTAAGAAAAAGAATACCGCTTGACGAATACTATCTAAAATCATATAAGTTGAATCTTCTGCTGAAACCAGACCGGTCAAAGAAATTAGTGATAAAATACCGGCTAACAATCCGGCTGCCATAATCGGGATTAAGATCGGTCCCATCGATTCTGATAAAACTCGTAAAGCCATGGTAACGAATTTTTCTTTTTCTCCAGTTTCTGACTGCTTATTTTCTCCAGTCAGTCCTAAAATCTGATTCATTTCAGGACGAATCTCTTGAACTTGTGTGCCGATAATGACTTGATAGGCTACCTCGTTGGATACTACATCAATGACATCAGTCAATTCCTTAATCTCTTCTGTTTTTGCCGCATCGCGATCCTTTAATTTGAAGCGCAAACGAGTCATACAGTTAGTTACACTTTGAATATTTTCTTTACCGCCGACTAATTCAATCAGCTGCTCACAAAATTCTTTATATTCCATCTGAATTCCTCTTTTCTGATTTTCACACTACTTGATTAATTATCTTCTTCTCGTTTAGTGACGCGTTGAATATGAAGCATTAAATAGGCTTCTTCATCCTCAGACAAATCTTTCTCAAAACTATCCTTGACATAAATCCGGATTTTATTCACGCAATTATACGCTTCAGGATAAAGTTTGCGAATTTGCCGATTAAGCTCACTTTCATTTGACGAATGTGCTTCTCCTTTAAACATGCGAACGATGAAGTACTGTAAATGGGTGACTAAACGAATATAATTAATGCTGTCTTCTTCAAAATCTAGCCGATAATGATACTTAATAATGGATAAAATATTCCGCACTGCTTCCATCATTTTCATCATACTATCTGCTTCTTCCCCTTGACTTTGCAGGTTGATAAAGTGCAAAGCAACGGAAACAGCCTCTTCATTTGGACATTCCATTCCAGTGGCCTTTTCAATTAAATCAACGGCATAAAGTCCAATTTTATAGTGATCTGGATAAAATTTTCGAACTTCCCAATCAAGTGGACTCTTGATGATCTGGCTCTTTCTCAAACGTTTAATAGCAAAATCAATATGATCCAACAATGCAAGATATAGGTAATCGGAAATATTCTTTTGAATGACTTTCTCACCATATTCAATTGTTTTCGTCACAATCTGAAGATAATCCTCCTGGGTATTTGAAAGTAAATAACTGAAATGTTCCAATTTATCATGGGAATCCAAAACATAGGTTTTTTGAATTTCCTTTTCCTCGATTATATCCCCGACCTTGCGCCTAAAAGCAATCCCCTTTGAATAGACAATGACCTCATTTCCGCGTGTTTGGTCATTGCTCCCTTTTTTTACAATGGCTACATTATTGTTCAAAATTTGACTGATAATCATGCTTTCCCTCCTTTCAAACAAAAAAACCCAAATTACCTAAGGATAGTGTATTTATCCTTGGGTAATTTGAGTTCTGCCTGCGTAACCAGTAACATACTCAAAACAGCAACTACCACCGTTGCTCTGATTTCAGTTTTCTCACTCGTATTGTAAGCGATATCCCGAAACATGTCAACGCTTTCTTAAAAGATAGATTTTGGATAGAGATATTAATGTATCGTCCCCCTTGTTGATTTTGAATAAATCGTTCTTGATTAGCAGATAAAAAAGTTTTCACGTATGAACAGCGATAAATCAACCATGCGTAAGACGTTTACCTTCACAACATTTGTGTATATACTAAAAGAAAAAGACTGGAGAACTGGCCATGAACAAAAAAATTGTAGACGCTTTTGTGCAAGCCATTAATCAACAAAACATTCCACGAATAAATGAGCTGATGGCTGAAAACTTTCAATTTATCGACACTTATGGCGGTTGTGAAAATAAGGAAGCCATGGAAGCTGGTTGGCCCGGTTATTTTCAATGGTTTCCTGATTATCAGATCACCATTGATGATTACCTTGCCAATGATCAATTCGCAGTTATTCTTGGTAAAGCCAGCGGGTCCTACCTTGGCAATCCTGAACGCTATTGGGAATTTCCAGCTGCCTGGAAAGTAGTGATTAGCGGGCAGCAAATTGAAGTTTGGCAGATATTTTGTGATTCTAAGAAGCAGTTAGATTCTATGGGATAAATAAAGAGGAAGCGACATCGCCTACTCTTTATCCGATCTATATGCTTAACTCTTCCTCAGTTAGCTCTTTTTTCAAAAACAACAACAAACCAGCTGAAACCACAGTTCCAATCAACAAACTTACAATAAACATAATGGGATTACCAACAACGGGTAAAACGAAGATACCACCATGAGGAGCGGGACAAGTTACATTAAAAATCATTGATAGTGACCCGGCTATTCCTGAACCAATCATTAAAGCGGGCAACACACGTACTGGATCGCTGGCTGCAAAAGGAATTGCACCTTCAGCAATAAATGACAGACCTAATACATAATTAGCCTTTGCCGCTTCATGCTGCGATTTAGTAAATTTCTTCTTAGAAATAGTTGCTGCAAGCGCAGTAGCTAATGAAGGCACCATTCCACTGCACATAGCTGCTGCCATTACTTCATAATTTCCGGTAGCTAAAGCCCCCACACTAAATAAATAAGCCGCTTTATTAATGGGACCTCCTAAATCAGCTGCCAACATCGCACCGATAACAAAACCAAGAACAATCTTGTTAGCTGTGCCAATACTATCCAACACAGTTACAATCCACGTGTTCAGTTCCCCCATCACCGGATTCACAGCCGCAGCAGTAATAACTCCCACGATAAATACTGATAGCAAAGGATACAGTAATACTGGTTTGATACCATCTAATGACTTTGGCAAACCACTAAAGGCTTTCTTTAACAATAGAATGGTGTAACCAGCTAAAAATCCAGCTAGAATTGCACCAAGAAAACCACTACCGCCATTGTTAGCAAGATATCCACCTACAATCCCAGGTGCAAACCCTGGACGATCTGCGATAGCATAAGCAATATATCCTGCCATTACTGGAACAAAAAGAGCAAACGCTCCATCCCCAACCTGTTTAAACAATGCGGCAACAACATTATAAGAAGCATCGTCCGGACTAGCCGAATTAATTCCCCAGAAGAAAGAAATGGCAATAAGTATACCGCCAGCCACGACCAGCGGCAACATGTTAGATACACCATTCATTAATGCTCCATAAAAACCAATTGATTTCTGCTTATTGGCTTCATTGTTAGCTGGAGCATCCGTGATGAACACCTCTGAATGTAATGCCTTCTCAATTGTTTCTTTTGGCTCTTTGATTCCTTTAGAAACACTGGTTTTATAAAGTTTTTTCCCAGAGAATCTAGCAGTATCGACTTTTGTATCGGCAGCCACGACCACTGCATCCGCTTGCTGAATATCCTCAAGCGTCAACTGATTTTCAACACCTACTGATCCATTAGTTTCGATCTTTACTTCATATCCTAACTCAACAGCCGCCTTCTCTAATTTTTCTGCTGACATATAAGTATGGGCAATTCCAGTAGGACATGCTGTTACACCAATAATATAACCCTTTTTCTGTTCTTCCTGCATGGCACTCTCCCCTTGTTTCTCTTTCTTTCGAATAACTGACAACACTTGATCGACTGTTTCCGCTTTCATTAGTTCGTTTTGAAAAGTTGTATCCATTAACCAGCGGGATAACTCAGCTAAAATCTTTAAATGCTGCTGATTTGACTGCCGGGGAACTGAAATCATAAAAACTAAATGAACTGGTTGATCATCAAGGGTTTCATACTCAATCGGCTCAGAAGACCGTAAAAACAGCACTGTAGGTTCTTGGGTTATATCGTTTTGCGAATGGGGAATTGCAATCCCATCACCTATCCCAGTAGTAGATAATTTTTCTCTTTCCTCCAAGGTTCGTTTAAATTCAAGTTGGTCATCGGCATTGATTTTTCCGATCTCTACCATTTTTTCGGTAAGAACATCGAATAATTGCTGTTTGTTTTTAACTGTTTGGGAAAGAATAATGTTTGAATGGGGAAGGATTTCAGAAATTCTCATAAAAGTTCCTCCTGACCTTTTGGCTTCAAAAAAGATTATTCGTTTTCTTCTGAAGATGGGACGGCTAAATAATCTTCAGCGATTTTATAAAGTACGCTTCCTCGGGCATCCGTACTCCATAACTTCTTCAGTTTTGTCTGAATTACCTGGTCACTTTCGTTTGAACTACATTTTATTAAATCAATTAATACTCTCACGCTATCGGCAACATCTACTTTTAAATCTAGTAATTCCAGCAAAGGCCAGATAAACCGTTCCTTTAAGGTCATCTTTTCCCAAAGATTGCGTGCTACTGAGTTAAGCTCCCGTTTAATTTTAGGATTGGATAACCTTTTAGTATAAATCTGGTGCCAATCAGCTAATTCTTCCGCCGTATATTGATACTTTTCCTCAAGCAATTTACGAAAACCGACAAAATAGGGAGCCAAGTGCTGCTGAATAGTTTCATCCGTTACCGCCTCATGCAAATAGCTTTTGCCTGCTGCCAAAGCAAAAAAAGAAGCTGCATCTGCATACGTATTGACCATCAGCCGTTTGCGGGCAAATGCTGCATCAATATTTTCAACCGCAGGAATCAAAGAAAGGTGAGTTTCTGGTACCAAGGATTGATCCACTGCTAACTCATGGAAAGTTTCCGTATTAATTTGTAAGCTGCTCGGCCAGTCCGATGAACAGATACGATCAACAATCGTATCGGGAACGACTAAGCTATTGGCAACCTTTCTTTGAGCTTCAGTCTTAGCAGCCTGATGAAGTAATTCATTAAAATAATGATTCACATTCTCAATATTTTCCGCACAAATAACTAGTTTTTCCTGCTGACCATCCAAGGAACCGATTAAGGTATTTACTACGTGAATTAAGTTCTCGCGACGTACTGCCGTTGTAATAACTGAAGCTTCCTTTAAATATGTGGCCAGTTTTTTTTGTTCCAGCAGAGAGGAAACTACGTCCTTTACCGGAATAAACTGCTGCTGCCGGTTTGTCTCTTCATCCGTTACCAGCAACGAATAACCATGCTGATCCTTTATTTCATATAAAAGTTTTTCATCCACATCTACTAATACAACTTCGCAGCCACTTTGAACCAATAGAGGCACAACCAATCCTCTACCAAGAGCTCCTCCCCCGAAATGAACCACTCGTTTCTTCAAACTATTTCTCTCCTTTCTGCCAAATCTCAGCTAATAAATCTTCGGCTGATTTAGACCAGCCTTCATGTTGAACCTTAGCAGCTAACCTGGGGCTAATTTTATCCAAATCTTCTAATGCAGTTAACGGAAGATGAAAAAGATGAGGGAAAATAATTACTTTTCCAGAATACATCCCATTTTTCACCGCCAGGATTCCATCTTTTCCCGCACTCAGTCCTCCTATCGCTGCAATGTTCACATCAGGATCAAGCTGCTTTTTTCTCATCTTTTCGATGACTCGAGTTTGATCCGCTACACTAGACCCACTGCTGGCAGTAATTGATACCCCCTGTGTTGCAACCATACCTAAAGGCAGCTTGGCAAAATGACCATAACTAGTACCAGCAAATAAGACAATTAATCCATTTTCAGCAAGAAATTCCACTACATTATCAATTGGTGAAACACCTGGAGCGCAAACAATGATATCCGACGCCCCCGAATTTCCGACGATTGCCCACATTTTTTCTTTATATGAATCTTTCTCGACTACTAAAGTAATCAGCTCAATATCTTTTTCTTTAGCCAGCCTGTCAAAAGTTCTATGCAAGGCAGCATGTCGTTCTGAGCTACGGGTAGTCACAATAATTTTACTTGGTGGATTCTCATGCTGTAATGCTCGCATCACATGAATTCTCCCCATTGCCCCACCACCACCAGAAATAATCAAGGTACCACCCGGTGAATAATCGTAGCGGTACTTTTGTGGATTTAATGCCTCAGAAAGCTTGCCAGACATACTAGCGGCTAGATTGAGCTTGTTGTAATGAACCTTGGCAATATCTAACTCTGCATAGCGGTCAGGTTTATACTCAGGTAACCAAGCAAAAATTCCTTTCGGGTTCAGCAACTCTGTTAACCCTGTCAATTCTTTATTAGTTGGATTACCAACTACGATTACTCCATCAAACGATCCTTCCGGAATCTCTGAAAGTTTCTCGCTGGAAACCAACTCTGGTAACATCACAGTTTGATGCAAGCGATCTGCTGGATCATAAACTTGGATAGTTGAGACTGAATATAGAGAATCCAGCATAAAGACTTTATCCGCTTTGGGATCAATCCAAAGAAAAATACGGTCATTTTCAAAATAATGGCTTCTTGTGTGATTAATAAAAGCTGCCTCAACACAGGCGACAGGCTCAGTTTGAGCAATCGCTGCGGCAGAAAATTCACCGGTTATTGGAAAAGCACAGCTTCCCATGTCAGAAGAAAACACTTCTGCCCCTAATAAAATATATTCAGCCATTCCACCGTTTACATTCACACCGATGCAATACCGATCTCCATTTAGGTAGACATCAGGCTGAACCCCAAATCGTTTCCCCACCGACCATTCCTTTCTCCTATTTTTCCCCGCTGTCACTACTGTCAAAGCTAATTCATGACCTAAACGAGCGGGTTGACTGGTAAAATCCCGATCCTTAAACAGAGGATAATCATTGCCCATATGAATCATTTTTACATCAGAAGCACAAATTGTATACGCATCAACCCTCGCAAGAACTTCATTCTCTTTAGGAACAGGGAGCTCTTCAATTAAAAGCTGATCATTTACACCAAAAGAAGCCAATCCTTTTCCACCAAAAGGCCAATAGGTATTTGTCTGATTCTTTGCCATCGTCTATCTCTCCTTTTAGGGTTCAAATTGTTCCCATTGTTTTTTAGCCATTTCAGGTTGCGTCACAAAATTTAAGCATTCGGGATTCTGTTCGTATTGAGTATAAATGGGAATACCCGCTACTAAACCAAATTCACAATATTCTCTAGCTGCTCTTTCAATGATGGGCGCCGCCTGGTAGCTTGAATTAGCCTCCCACGAGATATGGTTTTCTCGGTCCAAGATAGGAAAATAAGCCAGCCCCCCGTGAGCGCGAACCTCTTCGTAGTCAAAAGCATAATCACGAATACACCACGCACCAAAAGCCATAAGACGATCTGGATTTGCATTCACCGTATAATGGGCCCAGCCAGGAGGTACAATGATAACTTCGCCTGCTTTAGCTTTGACAGCATAACAGTTGCCCGGATTATCATGAGCCGTTTCTTGCATATAGATAATTGCCTGCCCTTGCCATATCTCGTATACTTCTGCTGTAGAAGAGTTGCAGGATCGAGAAATAGCATGAATGTGTCCTTGGCTGCGCACCGGTTCTTCCCCAAACCGCCCCTTTGAATAAATCATGGCCCCATATAGAAGAGAACGGTTCTTTAAGTCTGTCTGATCTTTCTTTTTACCAACATCCATGGCTACGACGTAAGGAATTATCGGGCCATCTGTTTCAGGATCCCGGAGGCTTTGCCGGATATCTTCTAATTTCCGACGCTCAACAGCTGGACCAAATACGGTGTCTCCATAGCTGAAAGTCAAATTCTTTTCATTAACTGTAATATCAAATCCCGGATAAAATTTGTCCAATGTTTATTTACCTCCATTATTATAGATTTCTGACAAACGCTTGAATCACTGCAATTTTTTCCTTTTGGTCTCCCATATTGGTGATTCGATAATTTTTAACACTTTCAGGAACAATAAAGGTTTCACCATAACTGACAGGAAAAGCTTCAAAGGTTTGATCTATACTTTCCACTACCGCAGTTTTCCCCTCCACTAAGTTCAGCATATTTACACTTTCATGAGTCGTAAAAACCGCGGAGTCGTTGAACCAGTGTCGGTGTGTTTCAATGAATTCTAAACCGTGCAGACCAGTTTGTTCAGTAATCACTCCTGATTGAGTTGAAATATTCCCATGAACCTCTTCATTACGGTCAATAAGCTCTTGGTTCGCAAATTCAGTATCTCTTTCCAACAAAATGTTTGGCTCACCATGTTCAATATGCACTGGTCGAGGCACCCCATCTAGGCCAGTTCTTCCCCAGTCCCAAAGCTTGAAGGTAAAAATATAAGGTGTAGCACTGATTTCCAAAACGATTGTATCTGGACCGCCGCAGTGAATCGTACCAGCTGGAATTGAAACATGGTCGTGTTTCTTTACTGGAAAGACGTTGATATATTTTTCATCTGAAAATCGTTTTTTCCCTTTGGCTGCTTCTTTCAGATCAGCAATCAACTCCGCCTTTTTGATTCCTGTTTTCACTCCTAAATAAACAGTGGATCGCTCCGTTGACTCTAAAATATAATAGCTTTCATCCTGTGTATAGTGAATACCAAATTTATCTTGCGCATACTCAACCAGTGGATGAACTTGCAAACTTAAATTTCCGCCACCCATCGTATCTAAATAATCAAAACGAATGGGGAATTCCGTTCCAAATCGCCAGTGAACTTTTTCCCCTAATAGTTCATTGGGATGTCGAAATACCACGTTAGTCGCCGGAACTTCAATTTTTATTCCTTTAAAGTTTAATAAAATACTATTTTCTTCTGGTACTCCATCAAAAGCCCAACCAAAATTATCCTCATTCGAATCTAAACCAAAACGTTCCTTCATCCACTGACCACCCCAAACACTTGCATCAAAATAAGGAACTAGACGAAAGGGCCGATGAGCAGTTTCCTCAATCGCTTGCCGGTAAGAGGTTCCATCAATCATTTTGGGCTGGTTTTGTTCATTGGTATCTAACAGGAAGTCTACCTGATCGAATAATTGCTTTTTCTGTCGATCAGCCATTCGCCACTCAAAGAAGTATCCTCTCTTGAATTTTCGCAACGCATCTTCAGTTTCGTTCGCACTCTTCCAATTCGGCAACTGATTGTAACGGTAACGACTCTGAATTTCCCAACGAGTTAGATCCGCATAAATTAGAATATCCGGTTGACAGACAATCGTTGTGCCTGTTCCATAAACAATGGTCACTCCTGTAGAACTTGCTAATTTCTTCTGTGCTTCAACAATTTTTTCTGCTTTGAAAAATTGATCGATCGTATAATGAGAAAGAACACCGAATACGCGATCATCAGTAATACAGTCCTTAATTTTCGCTTGAACCTCTTCTACTGAAAAACTATAATCATCTACAAAAATCGTTTTTGCCGGAAATAAATGAGGAAAGAATTCTGTTGTCAACTCATGATAATTGACACCTGGGTAACACTCTACTGCTACTATTGTTTTTTCCAATCCTTTTGCTTTGACGACTCGCATTAGCTCTTCTGAAATTGCAGGATATCCTTTAAAGCCCTTTTTTCCGTTCGATACCTTTATTTCGGGTTTCAATTGATAATCAACCATATTATTTTCCTCCATAGCTCATTGTCATTACAATATGAGTATAGAATGTATTTCTTAAGAAGTCATTAGTGTTTTATGTCTATTTTTCTTAATACAATACAATAACCCCTTCAAATCAACACTCCATTGGATTTGATAATTTAACTAGATCATGATAGGATTGTTATGACAATAAAACGTTAGGAGGGTAACGTCTTGGAACCTGGAAAGAAATTCATTGATACCATTCCGCTTTATTCTCAAATAGCTGAAGATTTACGAATGAAAATACTATCTGAAGAATGGAAGGCTGGGGACAAAATCCCTCCCGAGCTTGAATTATGTGATTTATACCACGTAAGCAGAATTACTATTAGAAAAAGTATTGATGAATTGGTCAGGGAAAAACTAGTTTATCGTAAGCGAGCAAAAGGTACCTTTGTTCTTGATTGGATTGAAGAGGAAGATGAACATTTCACTTTAGTTCGGAGCTTCACGAATGAGATGAAAGAACTAGGAAAGAGCGCAGTCACGTTAAAAGCAGCGATTAGTATTGAAAAAGCTGACAAAAAAACTTCTAAATTCCTTAATGTCGATCTAAATGAAAAAATTATGGTTTTGCGAAGAGTACGAGGAACAGTTGGAGATCCATTTGCCTATTTTGTTACTTATTTTACTTACAATCATGATTACCCTACTCAGAATGAGGCCTATTATGGCTCTCTTTATGCACTATTGAAAGACTTCGGGGTAATCATCAATCAGGAAAAGGAATATATTGAAGCTGTTGTACCCTCAAGGGAAGTTCAAAGCATTTTAAAGGTGGATAAATCGCAGCCAATTTTGAAGCGAGTTCGGATGACCAAGCAAAAAGAAAATGATTTTAGAGAATACAGCGAATGCTTCTATATTGGCAATCAGTATAAATACTATATTGATTTTTCCTAGATTAAGAGCACCTACAATCTTTTTTTAGTTGGTTGCAGGTGCTTGACTCATTTTGAGTTATTTTTTGTGAATCACATACCTGACAAAACCACCAGACGATGAAGTTTCAGCAATCATCAAATTAGATTTTACTAAAAACTGTTGAAAGCTTTCTTTCTCCACTAGTTCAGGTAAATAGATTTTGATCTTACTTGTTTCACAGGCCAATAACAAGTGACCCTTCGGTTTTAAAATGCGTGCAATTTCGTCAAAGGACTCTGTCAACTTTTCCCAATGAAAATGAGTTTGGAAGGCACAAATCAGTTCAAACTGTTCACTGGCAAAATTAGTGTCCTCAATCCCCGAAACCTGAAAATTTGCTTGTCCTTGATCTAGTCTTTTGCGAGCCTGTCTAATCGCTTCTTCCGAGATATCAATGCCATGCAATTCACTGTTAGGAAACTGTTGAAACAAGTATTCTGACGAAAGACCATTTCCAATGCCCACATCTAAAATTTGAAGAACTGAGGTTTTTTCGATACTATTTACAGCCCACTTTATCATCGGAAAATATGTGCGATTCCACGTTTTCATCATCAGTTTGCCAATCAGCCCTGCCGGATGCTTTGATTGATTAATTAGATGCTTAAAAAAAACGATTATTCCTACGATAGCTAGTAAAGTCCAGAGGATATATTTCATTCGGCACCTTTTTCTAATTCATACTTTACTTGTTGCGTTAGCAATTGTAGAACCTCTTCACCAGACAAATCTTGAATTCCCCCTTTTTCTTTACCGATAATCCCGTAAAGAAATAAGTAAACTAAATCCTGACTCAACTTCGTTGCATCTTCGCCGATGTCTAATGTCTTGCCGCTGAAATTTAATGCCCGCAGCATAAATAATATGGATTGTTTATTAATCTTGCTGGGAATAACCTTAAGCGCATACCCTAAATCAATAAACTTATTGTAGATTTCCTCTTTTTGTGTGTTAACAGCTTGAAAAATCAATTCCCTTAGCTTGTAGTCAGTTAAGGATTCCGAGCTAAAATAATGCTCGATTACTTTCATTGTTTCACTGTTACATAGCTCAAAAACCTCTGTCAACTTTCCTTCATAAGACTGCTCAGAAGAGTAAACCTCATCAGCAGCCTTCATCACTTTCCCCATCAAACCATTGACAATCTCCTCAACCAATATCTCCTTATTTTCAAAATGATTGTATATTGTTACTTGGGATACATTAGCCTGCTGGGCAATTTGTTTGATACTTACTTTTGAAAAACCTCTTTGGCCAAACAGCTTTAAAGCCGCTTCAATAATCATCCCTCGTTTGTTATTCACACCCTGACACCTCCCTCTTAACTTCCAACAATACACTATCAGATCGCATAATTCAATAATAATGAAATATATGTATAAATGTTTCAATAAATTAAGAGCCTTTTCATGCTACAATAAAGGAAAATGGTTGGAGGTAGCTTATGGAAAATATTCAAGGAACGTGTCTGTGTGAGAAGAATCAGATAACAATTAAACGGTATGGAAATTTCGTCTACAGTTGTCATTGTGATATGTGTCGAAAAATGAATGCGGGTCCAGTTATGGCAGTAGATCCTGAGAAAAGTGACAATGTGGAGCTGCAACTTGATTCCGAATCAGTCACTTATTATCACTCAAGTGAAGAGGTAGAGCGCGCTTTTTGTTCTACCTGCGGCACCTATCTTTTCTGGCATCATTTGGAGCGAGATCATTATTGCTTGAATGCTGAATTATTTCCAGATATTATCGCTGATGCAACTTTTGGTCTACAGGTTTTTTACGATCGCAAGCCTGCTTATTATGAATTTGTCAACGAAACTAAAAAGTTTGATAGTCAGTGGCAGGAAGTAGAATAAAAATGAATACGAAAAACTCAGGGTTGCTTTTCTAGATTTCAAAAGCAGCTCTGAGTTTTTTTGTGACCGGTTTAGTGATTTTTCCAACAAACCATAAACCATCCAATCGATTATTGATTAATTAACCTACCCTAAGAAGTTCTCTTATCTCGAATAAAAAATGATTTTGATAGTTTCTCTTAGATTTTTTGTTTTGGTATTTCTTCACGAAAAATATTGCATAAGACGATGGCCCTCGACTAAAAATGTTTTCATTACAATCACTACCATCAATAAGTAAGAGCCATATTTAAAAACAAATGTAGTGTCGAAAAAATTGGATAGCAACGCGGCTATTCCTACCACAAAACTTAAAATCCCCAAACCACATAGCACAACAAATAATTTCCCTTGCGTAGGAAAACCTCCGACTGTTCCAATGCCATCCCTAGTGCCTGACATAATCGACATTAATAATCCTAAAACAAACAACACAGCAAACGTTCGGCTCCATTGTACTTCTTTTTGACCTAGCGTATAGAGAATAAATACAAGTGCACTTAAAATAAGACTACTAGATAAAATGCGACTAATACTGCCAACATACAAATTAATCATGGGTCTCTCCTTTATTCTTTGCTATATAATTGACGGAACTTTTGAACATGCTTGCGTAGTTCAGCTAGAGCTTCTTCGACAGATATCCCCCCTTGTTCACAACAGTTTAATAACATCATAATTGGTGAAAAGAATTGCAGTGCAGCTATTTTGGCATCGCCTTCTTTGAAAACACCAACATCCATCATGCTCTGAAACAGCTCTTTTTGAAAAAGTAGAGGCTCTTCGTAATAGCGCTGGTGGAGAATCTCACCAATATGTGGATTTTGGAATTGCTCAATAATCAATAAATGACGAAATCTCGCCTCTTTTTCATCCTTGATAAAATAGAGAAACAGGTCTTCACTAATTTTTTCCAGTTGATCAGGTTGAAGCTGCTGGTAAAAATGTTGTACCTCTTCAGCTCCCTGAGGAATATTTAATAGTTTCTCTTGTCCTTGATAACGGTCTTTCATCATAGTAAAAATTCCCTCAAAAATACTTTGCTTATTTCTGTAATGCTTGTACAAAGAGCTTGCTTTGATTCCTACTGCTTTAGCTATCATTTCAACAGAAACACCTTGATAACCATGAATAGAGAACAATATTAAGGCTTCTTCTAAAATCTTATCTGCCGTTTTCACCCTATCAACCTCCTAAGCTAATGATCGTTAGCTTTAGTATGGCTAATGATTATTAGCTTGTCAATAAAAAATTGAAAACGATTCTCATATTATTCAATTGCTTATAAATTTTTATTCTATTAGACTGAATATAAGGACGTCGACATCCTAATACAAATTAGGAGGCAACAAACATGCAACAACTGAATTTTCAAGGTGATCATTACTCTATCGGTCGTACTTTCGGTACCGAATTAAAACGAAATAGTCTATGCTTGCTAGACATGATTCCGTTTGAGTTAGACGAACAGCGAAGTCAATTTATCAAAACCTGCTTACCTGTTTACCAACAATATTTTCCAGAAATACTTGCTGAAATTCAAGGCATTGCCGATGGTCAGGAAATTTCTGTACAACCATTGCAGGCTGCTTTGTTTGGAATGTATTGCCTGATGCCAGGCTCCCACTGCTCCAGCTTTATTGTGAAAAACCGACAAGGATGTTTCTTAGGACGAAATAGCGACTTTTTAACTTTCACAGAAGAACAGTGCCTAAACACCTCTTACACATTTACCGCTAATGAAGGCTTTAATTTTTTAGGTAATACCACAGCATTTGTAGAAATGGAGGATGGCATTAACCAGCATGGATTGTCTATTGCCTTAACCTCAGTTGCTCCTTACAAGGTTCAGGCTGGGTTAAATGTGGGGATGTTACTGCGTTTGGTTTTAGAGAAATGCAGAACCGTCCATGAGGCTGCAAAATTGATCAGCGAAATTCCTCACGCAGGCTCTGGCACTTTAGTAATCGGAGATGCATATGCTGAGGGGATTTTAGTTGAACTGAGTCCTAATCAAACAGCGATTTATTCCTTGGATGAAGCTGAAAGCTATTTGATTGCTACTAATATGTTTAATACTCCGGGAATGATTAAACACAATCGATTACCTGAGGATACTTGGAGAGCAGAAGAAAGATACGAAACGATGCGTAAATATCTCAAAGAATATGCTGCCGAAGTTGACATAAAAAAAGCCCAGCAACTATTGGCTGGAGATTACGGATTTATGTGCGATTATGACCGCAGCACTGGTAAGGATACGGTATGGTCTTGTGTTTACGATCTCGACTCATCCCAAGTTTATCGTGCTGCTGGAAATCCAGCTAATAGTCCCTTTAAAAAAGACGTATGGCCTAAACAAAGAGACTAAATAGGATATCAAACTATCCGAACCTGAATGAAACACTTTGACGTTTTAGCAGTAAGGTTCGGATAGTTTTTTTAATCAAAAGGATTTTTACATATTTTTAAAATGCTGCTTTTATAAAGAATTACTTCTCAGGTATTTCGTTTTTAGGTGTAATTACCGGTTTGCCTTCTTGATCCAAGAGGACTGTTAACCCACCAGCATAACCCATTTTCGTAGCGACATAGTTCACACCTGTTTCTCTGTCAACAAGAATAGTTACTACGTCTGCAGTACCTTGACTATATACCTTTACAAATCTTTTATCCTTCGCCATTGCTTCTCCTCCTTACAGTTCTTTCTTCCATTTTCTTATTTTTGTTCGAAAAGATTTGAATGGTGCTACAGTATTTATGTGCACCCATTTCCAAACCGACCAGTTGGAAGCAGTGGATTGTGCCCATTTACGACCACCGGACTGGAACAATTCTTCGTCCGATAATGAATTGATCCACGTAATTAAATCCTTCACTGCTTGATTAAATAATCCCGTTAGTTCAGCTAAAGATTGGCCTCGATGAACTTCATAAAACTGCTCATGCAGCGGTCCCATCTTGTTCCATTTAATTCCCGGTGCTGGCAATTCTAAGGGTTTCCCTGCTAATTCGGTTTGTTCCCACTGATCAATCAAAGCTAGCCAACCTAATTGATAAGTTAAGTTCTCGTAAGGAGTACGATCAACTCCCTCAATCCGCTTATTAGCATCCGTTTCATTGATGTCTGTAAATTCCTCGATATACTTACTCGAAGTTTTCTCGATCTCAGCAATTAACGCCTCTTTGCTTTCATACTCTTTCACCTGTCCGCCTCCTTCATCTTTCTTAAATAACTCTAATAAAATCATACTATAAAAAGCAAGCGATTTCATAAATATTTTTTTGTTTGATAGAATAATTTGCCTGTGATAAGCTGATTATAATGACTAATTAAAAATAGGAGTGATCTCATGAGGCTCGTAATTGTAATAGCTTCATACAAAGTCTGCGGGTAACATTTGTATGAAGCTATTAAATCAAACTACCCGGCTGGACTTTGTCTTTTATTAACTACAAAATAAAGGAGAAAGTACTATGTTTAAAAAAATTGAAAATGAACAGCTTATTAAAGAAATTGATTTATCGATTGCCGGAGTCACTTTTAGGGAAAAACCACTCTTGATTGGCGGTTTATCTATGGAATATTATGGTATTCGTAAACACGGAAATGACATTGATTTTATAGTTGCAGAGAAAGACTATCAGGCATTAGCAGCTAAGCACCCTGAAAATCAGCAAGATAAGTGGGGTGACAGGTTTTTATCAGTAGCATCTTATGAGTTTTTGCGAAGCATCTTCCGGTTTGATTATGCTTTTCTGGCAACGGGTGCCATTGAGTATGAACACTGTAAAGTGATCTCTTTGGAGAAATTATTTTTCATGAAGGTTTTAGCTTTTGATAATCAACCTGAGATAGAAAAGCATACCAAGGATTACCAGCTTGTTTTAGCTTATTTTTTAGAAAGATTTCAAAATAAGGAATTTGCTGCAACTGCCGAGCAGTTTATCCCACAATATCTGGCATCACCTGATGGGATCATTTATCATTAATAACGCAAGAAAACGGTGAGGATCTACTCCTCACCGTTTTTTGATTGAATTTAGTCATTTAGGTTATAGCGCAGCTTCATATGATTTGAACCAAAAATTACCATGTCTCCTAAAAGTTTGGTAGCACGTTCCATGGCAGCTTCTGCCAGCTCTTCATTAACTTTTTCCAAATAAGCCTGCTGTTCTTCCGATCCTTCAATTTCAGAAATCCCATTCTCAGCTTTTAATTGAATCGCATGATAAGCACTCATGGCTTGTAATTCAAACGTATTACGGAAGTCTGCATACATATCGTAGTCATTGTCTCCAAGCAAAGCCGTTGTACAGCTTAACCAGTACATTTTCGTCATATCGAAGGTTCCATCGGCATCACGGAAGCTAGCAGGAGTGTCATTAACATTGGCATAAAACGGTACGACTGCATTAAAAGTATTTGCACCATAAGCCAACCAGTGGATTCCAGCAATTTGATCAGGCACATGATTGCGTAGTTCTAAAATGTGTACGCTATGGTTACGGTTGATTCCGATTGGGCGGAACAACGTTTTTTCTGCTTCAGTTCCACTTCCGTAAGGATCATATATGGTGTTCTCAAAGTGAGAACTTAAAACAAACTTGACATCCTCTACCGTAATTTTGCGGTTTGCCCGGCAAATAAATGGCAGATCATGGTCCATAGGATCCTGTTCAATAGCTGGAGTAAAGTATTTTTGACCATACCAGGCTCTCGGATTATTATAAACGGTGTCCTTAATGCTCGCACTGCCGAAAATGTGGCGCAGATTAACTCCCACAAAATCAGGATTCAATTGGTATTCCTCAATCACGTCAGGTAAATGAGAGGAGTATAAGGTATCTTCTGAATTAAAATCGTACTCATCAATATTCATTCGATTAGGTGCTACTACATAGGCATCATCAGGAATTCGAATCGCAGCCCAATGGTGTCCACCGATTGTTTCCAGCCACCAAACTTCCTGTTGATCTGAAAAAGCAATTCCATTTGGCTCATAGGTACCATATTCTTCCAGTAATTCCCCCAGGCGCATAACCCCTTCACGAGCACTGCGAATATAAGGTAGAACTAAGGTCACGATATCTTCTTCGCCGATTCCGTTTTCTACATAGGGATCAATGCTTTGAATACGTGGGTTTGTAGTAATTGTTTCAGTAGCAGACATCGCAACATTTTCACTATTTATACCGGCAGCGGGCCAAATTCCATCAGTTAAAATGGCATTAGGAGTCGAGGTGTAGCGTAATGGATTGTCTGGCAAATCAATCGTCACTTTACTGATAATCGATTGATAGCGTCTCGGCTGCTTGTCAGGAGTTACTACCACAAAGCGTTGGGGATCAAGTGCTTCATGACCATCGTCGTTACGGGCGATAATCGTGGAGCCATTAATCGAGGCGTCCTTTCCCACCAAAATAGTCGTACAAGAACCTGTTCTTCTTTGCATAATGAAACACTCTCCTCTTGTTCATCTATTTCTACTATAGCACTTTGATGCTAAAGTACAAACCAATAACCAGATAACACTAAGCCTTCAATTTTTTATACAAACGACTCCCAATTACCTGAATCAATTGAACAAAAACAACTAAAATAAGAACCGTACTGTACATCACTCGATCATCAAAATTCTGATAGCCATAGGTTATGGCAACTGCACCTAAACCACCGGCTCCGACGGTTCCAGCCATAGCGGTATAACCCAATACGGAGATAATTGCTAAGGTTAAACTAGAAATTAAACTAGGAAAAGCTTCCACTAAAAGGACCTTAAAAATAATTTGAGTATTGCTGGCTCCAAAAGATTTCGCTGCATCTACTGTATACGGATTTACTTCCAGCATATTGTTCTCAAATAGCCGCGCCACATAAGGAGCCATAGCAAAGGTTAAGGGAACTATCGCGGCAGTGGTCCCAATCGTAGTCCCTACTAAGGAACGAGTTACCGGCATCAAAGCTACCATCAAAATGATGAACGGAAAAGAACGGACCACATTGATTATAAAATCCAATACCCGATACACAGAAGGATTTGGCTTCAAACCTTGTTTATTGGTTACTATCAAAACAGTAGCCAGTAAAAAACCCAACACTGTTGACAGTAAAGCCGAACAGCCGACCATGATCAAGGTACTGATAAAATTCGGCCATAATACTTGGGTCATCAATACGTCATTACTCATGTACTCCTCCTATCTGATACTGAATCATGGAGGTATCATTTAGTTTTTGCACGTTACTCTGTTCACTTGCCGGTAAAATAAGTGTTAATACTGCTATTTCTTCATCACGAAAGCGCTCTGTTTGCGTATGAAGTATTTGATAGTTTTGGATACCTTGCTGATGAAGAGCTTGCAGAACATCGATCTTTTGCAAATCCGCCACTATTTTCAGCATAAAATGGCCACTCTTCACTGTTATTGGCTGGTGATTTTCTCCTACAATCGTCGCCAAAATGGGCGAATGATCCAAGAAAATTTGTTTTACTTCGCCTTGATCAGCAATCTCTCCGTTGCTTAAAACAGCCACTTTATTGCAAATTCGTTTAACTACCTCCACCTGATGAGTAACAATTACAATCGTCAATTGGTATTTTTGATTCAAACGCCGCAACAAATCAACAATTTCATTAGTGATACTGGGATCCAGTGCGGAAGTGGCCTCATCACACAGCAGAATTTCAGGATCCAAGGTTAGGGCCCGGGCAATTGCTGCCCGCTGCTTTTGTCCTCCTGATAATTGTTTAGGCTTCATGTCGGCTTTGTCTAAAATACCAACTTCCTTCAGCAGCTGATTGACCTTATCAGCAATAGCTTCCTTTGAATAACCACTGCATGTCATAGGTAACGCTACATTTTGAAAGACTGTTAACTGCTCCATTAACGAGTTCCCCTGGAAAATCATCCCAATTTTCTTTCGTAAAATACGCCACTCTTTTTCTGAAAGCTTCGCACTTTCCTGCTGATTAATAAACAGTTTTCCTTGATCAAATCGTTCCAAACCATTAATGCACCGAAGCAGAGTAGATTTCCCAGCACCACTCACTCCTAGAATCGCGTAAACATCGCCTTTTTCGATAGTTAAGGAAACATTTTTTAAAATCGGCTGCTGATCAAAGGTTTTGGTTAAATTCTCAATTCTGATCATGTACTCGACCCGCCCGCTTCACGCCTTGGTATGCTCCGCGAAAATAATTATCCCTTTTACGAACATCATAGAATTCAGCTTCGTCATTTTCTTGTGTTTTCTTAATAATCTGTCGTTTTTTCTCCAATAGTTCCATTGGATTTAAGGTTTGCTCCAGTCCGACAATTACCTTTTCAAATTTATTGTAAGGAATGCCAATGCATAACTCTTCGTCTTTCCAGCGGGCCACATAACGGGTTCCTGAACACATCATAGAAACATTGATTTCATTTGTTTCAAAGGGATAAGAAGTTCCCTCCTGACACAGTGCCTGCATACCAGTCATTTTGATCTGTTTGACCTGTCCATAGTGATAGGCATTTCCTTGGAGGATTCGCATCGCGTTAAAAGGAACAGTGATCAGCAAAACTACATCCGGCGCTTTCGTCCAAGTCTCAATCGGTTCAATCGCAATCCCATAGGAAGCTTCACGACAATAGACCATATCATCTGCTACCTGCTTACTGACTTCAATATCCTTGTAGACTTTCATGTTGGCGTGTTTTTCACCGCTCGCACTATATTCATCATTATCCACCAGTCCCATGGCCACTGCTGAAGCTGGACAAGCAAAGTTGCTTAAATCCAACTTCATTTGTTCGCCCATGGTTGCTTTTTGGACAGCACCGCAATAAGGAATCATCTTGGGGTACTTTGGTGCCGGGTGCTGCTGAAAATCTTCTTTAGAGTGCAAAAAGGTAATACCTACAGCCTGGCGTTCCAAGTTCAGCAAATAGTTTAAACGCTTATTGAGTTCATTAAAATTACTCATAAAAAGTGAAGACTCCTTTGAAATGATCATTTATGCCTTTCTTACTTTCCTTCGTAGTGAATGAGGCGTTGATGTCTTTAGCCCAGTCGCTGTCTTTGTCCTCATCGCGAACAATCAAACTGATCGGAAAATCTTCTGCATGTTGATCCCGGATCAAATAGTCTTTGTAATCCTCGCCAGAATTGAACATGAAGGTAAAGAAGCATGTTGCTGCATCTAAATCTTCTAAACTACGAACTGTTTGAGCCTGTTCAATTTCTACAAATTCGAACTTCTTAGGGTTGTCTACAATATCTAATGCGGTAAAACCAGAATCCTTCTCATCAGTCAGCTTGATCAATCCAGCATCTTGCATCATCAACAGTGAATTATCGCGATTCATTGCATCGTTCATTATCGCAATTTGTGCTCCCTCTGGCAATTGGTCAATTGCATCATACTTTGTAGAATACAATCCAATCCCGGTATAGTAGACATGTGGTGTCATCATCGCTAGCTTGCCCTCTTTTTGTTTGTTGAAAGACTTCATAAATGGTTCATGCTGCGCAAATGAAGCATCAACATTGCCATCATTAACCGCTTGCAACGCTTCGATATTGTTAGAAAAAGTCACAAATTCAGGTTTGTAGCCTTTTTCTTCCATCGCTGCCTTGGCTGCTTCCAATGAGTTGATTGATACTTGATTACAAGCAATTTTAATATCTTTTTTTTCTGTTTCTGTTGCTTCCTTGGTTTGTGATCCACACCCCGCTAATAATAATAAAGCTGCTAATCCTAAAATTATTGTACTTTTTTTCATCCCATAATCTCCGTTTCTTTTTTTAGTCACAAAAATAAACATACTTAAATAAGCATGCCCTCCTCGCAAACCGTCGATTATGTGACAACGATCACATTTATAGTCGAATGGTTGGAGGAAAAATTGGTTTTCGCCGGCTTAGAAACTCTAAGACCTAAGCTGTTTCAAACTCACCGTTGAAATTTACGCATTTTTTCCACCTCCCAAAAACTTTACGTCTTTTCACAAGTATAGACCAAAAACTCTGGCAATAACAACAAATTTTTTAACCGAAAATAAAAAAGAAGGAAAAAGTGATATACAAACCACATTACACCGAATGTACGATAAATATCAGACCGTGAGTAATAGTTTTCACTTGATCTGTCGATTTATTCATAATCATCCTTTCAGAAGCTTTCTGTGATAAAGCACTGGTTTATAGTGAATAGTTGTTATGAACAATCGTAAGTCGATGTCATAAAGACAAATCAATGGTCTCAGAATAGTTGACTGTATTACAGCGTTGACTGATATCAACACTAAAGAAACTTTTTCCAAAATCGGTACTGACTCAGTACTTTCTTTCATCATTAAAAACCTCGTAATGAGCAGTATTTCTCTGTTCATTACGAGGCTTTATTTTTATCTTTATTCAGCGTTTATTTCATCTTTCGACTGTTCGGTCAGCTTCCCATCCTTCATGACTAGAATTCGATCACAATAATCTACTAACCGAGTATCGTGGGTCACCATAATTGTTGCTTTGTTTTTATCTTTGGTTTCCTTAGCGAGTATCTCTACTACTTCATAAGCTTTCTCGGAATCCAGGCTGGCAGTTGGTTCATCGGCCAAAATAATTGTTGGATCATGATATAATGCCCGAGCAATCGCCACACGTTGGCGTTCGCCACCAGAAAGTTCTTCAGGATATTTTGTTTGCAGCTTTTCTATGCCTAATTGTTCAAAAAGGTTTTCTGCTACTTTAGTGTTGGCCTTTTTACTGACTTTGTCCACTAATTTCAACTGTTTCTGCACGGTTAAGAAAGGAACAAGATTAGAAGCTTGCAAAATGAAGCCAATTTCTTTAAAGCGTAATTTTGCCCGTTCTTTTTCCTTTTTGTCGCTAAACGGTTCGTCGTTAATTAAAACTTCACCAGAGGAAGGGGATTGTAAGCCACCAGCAAGGGTTAAAAAGGTACTTTTCCCAGAACCGGAGGGACCAATAATTGCCACAAATTCACCCTTTTCAACCGAAAAATTCGTTTCCTTCAAGGCTTCAATTGTTGAATCGCCATCCTTAAAAGATTTAGTTACTTGTTTGAATTCAATTGCACTCATTTTTATTCCTCCTATCCAATTGCTTTTAGTGGGTCGATTTTAACAATAGTACGTACCGAGAAGAAAGCACCCACCATTGCGATTAGAATCATCAACCCGCTGATGCCTCCAAAGAACAAGATATTGACCTGAAATGGTACAGCTTCTGGCAGGACAAGACTAGTACCTAGTGTCGCCAACAATCCTATTGCTACACCGACTGTTGCCAGTAAAAAGGTCTGAGCAATCACGGAAAACGAGATGTACCGACTGGAAATCCCCTGCGCTTTCATGACACCAAAGATCTCCGATTTTTGCATCGTTAGGACGTAGATAAAAATACCGATGACAATTGCTGCAATTACAATCAAGAACCCAATCATAAAGCCAAAGGTCAAGACCTGTGCGCTATAGCCAGGAAGCTCATTAATAAAAGAGCTGATACTGGTTTCTTCTAAATCATCTGGAATGGTTTGAACATTTCCACGAGTAATGATGGCATTAATTCGCGTATTTTCAACAGTACCTGTTGTTTCAAACCGAATTTCCTGATAGGCACCAATGGTCGTATACAACACTGGCGCAACATTAAATTTGGCATTGTCGGTGAAGCCAACAATTTTCAATTTTTTCTCGTTGCCAGCCATTTTCACCGTTTCGCCTAATTTGATATCGTACTGATCTCGCAATGAGCTGTCTGCAACTGCTTCATCATCGGACGAAAACATTTCACCATCTATCAACTTGGGAGCAATAAACTGGTTCTTGTCAATTCCAAAAAAGCTGACATCAATCTTTTCTCCGCTGTCCCCTTTTATGACTCCTGCTGTTTGAGCCAGATAGGCTTTTTCATCTGACTTAACATCATCGAAGGTGCTTAATGGAATCATTGACATGTTCAAATTATTGTTTGCCTCTTCGTTTAATAAAATGTTGTCTGCATCCCACTTATCTACAGCTGTACGATTGTCCTGAGCAAGCCCGTAGGCCAAACCAGTTAGGAAAAAAACTAAGTAAGCGATCAAAAACATC
Organism: Enterococcus sp. AZ163; assembly: GCF_050498925.1. Lineage (NCBI taxonomy): Bacteria > Bacillati > Bacillota > Bacilli > Lactobacillales > Enterococcaceae > Enterococcus > Enterococcus sp. AZ163. The sequence continues at coordinate 128,985 of NZ_JBIPAO010000002.1, read as the reverse complement.
ACGCCCATTACTAAGGTATATCGTAATTTTGAATGGCGAATTTCATTAATTGCCAAAAACATAAAAAAGACCTCCACTTATCACTTGATAAAATCAAGGTAACACGAATTTTTTAGAAATAGAAATATCCTGCTTAGAAGATACATTTTTAAGATTTTTGCTTTCCAATAAAAAACGATGCTCAGAAGCTAGATCGTTGATCTAACCTTTGGGCATCGGTACGAATATCCTAAGTTTTTTCTCTAGATGGCACTAGCCTGCTTTAAGGGTTTGGTTAAAGAATTGACTAATTTTCCTGTTTCTTTTACTCCTTTATCCTGCAAAGTTTGGACAATCTTTGAGCCTACAACTACACCATCGCAGCAATCGTTGAAACGCTCAACATGTGTCCGTTTCGAAACACCAAAGCCTGCTAAAACAGGAATTTTACTTTCCTTAGTAATTAATGCCAGATGCTCATCCAGATTTTCACGATAATTCTTACCTGTTCCGGTTGTTCCGTTAATCGTTACCGCATAGACAAATCCTTCCGCTTCAGCTAACAGCGTCCGAATACGTTCCAGCGGACTAGTCAATGAAATTAGCGGAAGTAAAGCCAAATCTGCTTCATCAAAGGTGGGCAAAACTAAATCGCGGTGCTCATAAGGTAAATCGGGAATAATAAATCCTTTTACATCGGTATTGGCTAAATCCTCTGCCAGATTTTTTAATCCATAATGGAAAAAGGAATTGCTGTAGCCCATAAAAATCAGAGGGACTGGCGAATCAAATTGCTGAAGCAGCTGAATAATCTTTTTCAAAGTAACTTTCCTAGCCAAAGCCCGCAGACCTGCTTCTTGAATGATCGGGCCATCTGCTACTGGATCAGAAAAAGGAACGCCAATTTCGATGGCAGTAGCACCATTTTTAGCTAACATATTAATTTCATCCGGCAAGGCATCTAATCCCTGTGCTCCCGCCATAATGTAAGGAACAAATAATTTTTGCTTTTCCGCTTTTTTACTTAAATAGGTGGTCAAGGTTTTCATTTTTCTGCCTCCATTCGATCCTTAATTTGTTGAACATCTTTGTCGCCCCGACCGGATAGGCACAGAACAATAATTTGATCTTTTTCCATTTGCGGTGCTAGTTTCATCACATGAGCAATCGCATGAGAACTTTCTAGAGCGGGAATAATACCTTCCACTTGAGACAGCAGATGAAAAGCTTCCACAGCTTCTTCGTCATCAATAGTGACATATTCCGCTCTCTCAATACTGGACAGGTAAGAATGCTCAGGCCCAACACCAGGATAATCCAAACCAGCTGAGATGGAATAGGCTTCAATAACTTGCCCATCATCATCCTGCAGCAAATGCATCCGTGCTCCGTGCAATACACCAATATCTCCCTGGGTAATCGGTGCGGCATGTTCATCCGTGTGGACACCTTTTCCAGCCGCTTCTACCCCAATCAATCGAACAGTTTCGTCTTCAACAAAAGGATAGAACAATCCCATTGCATTACTACCGCCACCAACGCAAGCCAGTGCTACATCCGGCAGTCTTTCTTCTGCAATTAAAATTTGACGGCGTGCTTCTTGACCGATCACACTTTGATAATCCCGTACAATTTCTGGAAAAGGGTGCGGGCCTAAAACTGATCCCATAACATAATGGGTATCTTCTACATTTGCTACCCAATATCTCAGTGCTTCATTTACAGCATCTTTCAACGTCTTACTACCTGAAGTAACACTTTCAACAGTAGCTCCTAACAACTCCATACGAAAAACATTTAATTCCTGACGCTTCACATCAATCTCGCCCATAAAAATGGTGCATTCCATACCGAACAAAGCAGCGGCAGTCGCTGTGGCAACCCCATGTTGTCCAGCTCCCGTTTCAGCTACAATTTTATTTTTGCCCATCCGTTTGGCTAATAATACTTGACCGATGGCATTATTAATTTTGTGAGCACCCGTATGGTTTAAATCTTCACGTTTGAGATAAATCTTGGCACCGCCTAATTGCTCGGTCAAGCGTTCTGCAAAATACAAAGGATTTTCTCTTCCCACATACTGCGTTAAATAATACGCCAATTCCTTTTGAAACTCGGGATCGGTTTTGGAGCTTTCATAGGTTTCAGTTAATTCTTGGACGGCATACATTAAGGTTTCTGGAACGAATTGTCCACCAAATTCACCGTAAAATCCTTTATTCGTTGGTTGCTGATACATCGGTTTCCTCCTTCACTGCTTGGCAAAAGGCAGTTATCTTCTTATGATCTTTTTCTCCATCCGTTTCGACTCCACTGGAAACATCTACTACCAATGGCTGAAAATAGTGTATAGCGGCTGCGACATTTTCTGGGGTTAAGCCTCCGGCAATGAACAGTCTTTCTTGTTGCAGCTCGGCTGGATTGACTGCTTGCCAATCAAAGACTTCCCCATTTCCCCCCATGTATTTTGTCGGAGGTGCATCTAATAATAAGTAGTCTTCACTTCCTGATTCAAACAATGGGTACGATTTGCGGATGCTGACTGCCCGAATGATTGGAACACTCAGCACTTCTGATAGTTGCTCACCATGAATTTGTACCAGATCTAAGCCTGCTGCTTGAATAGTTGCCTCCACCTCTGTTTGACTAGGAGAAACGAACACTCCTACCTTTTTAATGTTCGTCGGCAGATCTAAGGTAATTTCTTTAACTTGCGCTGGTGTTACTTGCCTTGGGCTTTTGGCAAAGACGAAGCCTAAATAATCGGCACCGCTGTTGACTGCAGTTTCTACCGCTTTTCGTGTTGATAACCCGCAAATTTTTATTTGGGTCATGTCCGCTTCACTCGCAATTCCTTGATTTTTTCTGAAATATTATCTGAGCGCATTAAGGTCTCACCTACTAAAACAGCTTGGTAATCTTTTGCAATCCGTTGGACATCTTCGCCGTTTTTAAAGCCTGATTCACTAATGTACACTCGGTCGTTAGACGGCTGAGCCAATGCTTCACTTGTAGCAATCGTTACTTCAAAGGTAGTTAAATCCCGATTATTCACACCAATGATTTTAGCGCCGATACGATGGGCCACCTCCAATTCCTGTTGGTTATGGGTCTCCACCAGCACCTCTAATCCGATCGTTTTTGCTGCCTGGAAAAGCTCAGCCAATCGTTTTTCTGTCAAAGCAGCGACAATCAATAAAACAATACTTGCGCCAGCATTTTTTGCTCGAACCAATTGTCGTTCGTCAATAATGAAATCCTTGCATAAAATTGGCAGCTCAACGACCTGTGCCACCGCTTCTAAATCATCGATTGTTCCTTTGAAAAATACTTCATCAGTCAACACCGAAATGGCACTAACACCACCAGTTTCGTAAGCCCTCGCTTGAGCCAAAATATCTACATCTGTTCGTATATCTCCTTTAGAAGGAGAAGCTCGTTTGATTTCTCCGATTAAATGAACCGTTGCCGGTGCGTCCTTAACAGTTTGGTAAAATGACGGGCGTTTAGTCTCTATTTGTACTTCTGACTCTGGCAATTGAGCGACCTCTTCAGCTTTTTTTGCTAAAATCGTTGCTAAGAAATCCATTAAGCCACCGCCTTCTGTTCTTGTGCTAATTTTTGTAAACAATCCATGGCAGCACCAGAAGATAAAGAATGCTTTGCTTCAACTATCCCAGCTTCCAGCGTTGTTACCTTGCCGCTGGCCAAAAAGCCTAAACCAGCATTTAGTAAAATTGTGTCGTAATAAACCGAAGCTTCATTACGTAAGACCGATAATAAAATGTCCCGATTTTGTTGCGCTTCACCACCAACGATTGCTTCTATTGGTGCCTGCTTAAAACCATACTCTTCTGGTGTAAACGAGAAGCTAGAGACTTTTCCCTCCTGATAAATCGCACAGTTAGTTGTTCCGGCTAGATTTGCTTCATCCATCCCATGAGCGCCATGAACGACAATCGCTTTCTTCCGCCCCATTTTTCCTAATGTTTCCGCCGTTTCCACCAATGAATCCCCAGCAAAAGTACCCATCAATTGATTATCTAAATGGTATGGATTAATAATTGGTCCAATTAAATTGAAAATGGTTGGTGTAGCTAAGTCCCGCCGGATACCCATTACATATTTCATTGCTGGATGCATAGCTGGAGAGAACAAGAAGGCGATACCTACTTCTCGTAATAAATAATCGATTTTTTCTGGCGAAACCGTTAAATTGATGCCTAAAGTCTCTAACACATCTGCACTGCCTGAACGACTGGAAATACTGCGATTGCCATGTTTAGCCATGGGAATACCCCCACCGGCCAAAACAAAAGCTGCGGTTGTACTGATATTGAAACTATTGCAGTGGTCTCCTCCTGTACCGCAGTTGTCCATGACACCCTTAGGCGGAGTTAACATTTTTTCAGCCTCGCCTTGCATGATGGTAGCTAAACCTGTCAATTCCTCAGAGGTGACTCCTTTTAGCTTCAAGGCAACCAATAACGCACTGATTTGAATATCACTTAATTGTCCTTCAAAAATATTAGTAGAAATAATAATCATTTCGTCCGTTGTTAAATGTTGCCCTTGATAAACTTTTTCAAATAGTGTTTGCATGTCTTTCTCCTACTTCCTTTACAAATTGATCAATCAGCTGTTGACCTTTCTCAGTACCGATCGATTCCGGATGAAATTGCAGCCCGTAAACGGGATATTTTTTATGCTGTAGTGCCATGATGCAATCGTCACATTCCGCAACGATTTCTAGTGCATCTGGAAATTTTTCTTTGGCAACCATTAATGAATGGTACCGCATCACTTCCAGCGGTGTTTGAATTTCTCTAAAGCAGCCTTTTGATTTAAAGAAAATGGTTGAGCGTTTGCCATGCATAATCTGCGGAGCTGCCACTACCTTCCCACCGAAGACTTCGCCAATTGCCTGATGCCCTAAACAAATGCCTAGAATCGGTTTGTCCCGATAAAATCGGCGAATCACTTCTTCCATCAACCCTGCTTCCTCGGGCCTGCCTGGACCTGGTGAAAGTACAATACCGTCAGCTTCTTCAGCCAGCTCGAATAGATCAGGTGCATCATTTCTAGCAACAACCAATTCATCATGGTTAAATTGATGAACCAGGTTATAGGTGAACGAATCATAATTGTCGATTAATAAAATCATTTTCCTACCTCCAATAAGGCTTTGGCTTTTTGCAACGTCTCCAGGTATTCACTGGTAGGATCGGAATCATAGACAACGCCACCACCAGCTTGTACATGAGCTTTTTTATCTTTGACAACCATCGTACGAATCGCGATGGCAAAATCGGCTTGATTATCGCAGGATAGGTAACCCACCGCTCCTGCGTAGATAGAGCGTTTAACTGGCTCCCACTCGTAGATCCGAGTCATCGCTCGAATCTTCGGCGCACCGCTAACTGTTCCAGCTGGCAAAGTAGACTTCAACGCATCCATCGTTGTTTTATCCGGTCTTAATTTTCCTTCGACTAGGGATACAATATGCATGACAAAGCGATAGCGCTCGATCGTCATAAACAATGGAACATGAACACTCCCAATTTCGGCTATCTTACCGATATCATTACGTCCTAGATCAATCAGCATCTGATGTTCAGCAATCTCTTTTTCATCATTAATTAATTCTTCCGCTAAATGATCGTCTTCCGTTTCATTTAATCCCCGTCGCCGCGTTCCAGCAATTGGATTGGTGGTGACGATATCCCCCTTTACTCTTACCAAACTTTCCGGCGAACTTCCTATTACTGTCACATCTGGAAATGGCAAGTAGTAAAGATAAGCTGAAGGATTTGTTACCCGCAACTGACGATAATAATGAAAAGGATCTACTGGAAAATCAGCTGATAAACGTTGCGACGGAACAACTTGAAATAAGTCACCTTCACGAATATGCTGCTTAGCTTTTTCCACCACGGCTTCGTACTCTGATTGAGTAAAGTTACTGGTAAAGCTTAACTGAATAGGCTCTAAGGGATCATTCTCCGTTCTCTGGAGCGTAAAAATCTCTTTCTCAATTTCAGTAATTCGCTGCTGCAAGGCTGCTTCACCACATTTGCTGTACAAATCACTGGCTACGATATTCAGCGTCTGCTTTTGGTGATCATAAATCACGAACGTTTCAAACAAGTAAAATTGCATATCCGGCAGCTCCAAAACGTCTTCGGGAACCTCGCCTAAATCCTCATAGAGAGCAGCGATGTCATACCCAACATAGCCAATCGCTCCGCCTTCAAAAGGCAGCCCTTCAATTGTTTCTTCCTTCAAAACATATTTTTCCAGTTCTTTTAGAGGATCGCTGCAGGCATAATGTTTTTTATCAATTTGAAACTCCCCAGATTGAAACTGGATATGATGTACCGGATTGAAAGCTAAGAGCGAATAACGGTTACTTTCTGAATCCCTAGGAATACTTTCTAACAAACACTTAGACTCCCCACCTAAACGGAAATATAAGGAAACGGGGGTTAAACAATCAGCACTCAATTTTTTTACAATCTTCATTTTTTCATCCCTTTCAAAGAAAAAAGCCCTCAAGCTAGACACAATGGTCTAGCTTGAGGGCGCATTTTGCACGGTACCACCTCAACATATGCTTAAAAAAGCATGTCTCTCTCGATTGTCTAACAACAATCTTTCTCTATAACGGGAGTTCCCGTCATCCCCTACTCCGTGTTCAAGGATGCTCCAACAAGTCCATTCATTTGGTGAAAAGTGCTTCATTCTCATCACTGGAAGCTTTCTGTACCTTCTCGTTTTCCAAACTACTTCTCTTGTTTCTGATTTTTATTAATAAAAAAAGCCCTCAAATCGGACAACTATCCAATTTGAGGGCGGTTAATCCACGGTGCCACCTCAATATATGCTTAAAAAGCATCTCTGTCAGCTGTCTAACAACAGCCTTTCTCTGTAACGGGAGTTCCCGGAGATTCCTACTTACTTCAAAATCTCGGTTCAAAAGTCCATTCGCATCATTTTCCTTACTGATTCACAGCACCATCAGCTCTCTGAAAAGAGAAAATCATGTTACTACTCTTTTGTTTAACCTGTATTTTTTTAAAATAATACGCCTATTTATTAAAAGAGTCAACACTTTTTATGAAAAAATGTTTAGATCTTTTTAATAGAGACGCTCTGGCATCATCTGCTCTAAAAATGCCCAGACACCATTACTAATCCGCAGCTCCTCACAATCAAAGTGGGAAAGCTCGTGACGAATCAATTTTTCCTGACCATTCACTACTTTAGGCAGCCAATTTGGATCCATCAACAATGCTTTTCCTATAGCTACTCCGTCCGCCATAGACAAAATTTCTTCTGCATCCTGACCAGTACGAACATCCCCGACCCCAATAAGTGGTACACGACCTGCGATCTTATCCTTAATATATGCCATCATTGATTTTTCCTGATAGTCTTGACTGGCTGAAACTTTATCTGCTTGATTTAAAGAAACATGTAAATAATCCAATGACAGGTCTGCTAAATGATCAACTAAATACAACGTATCCTCAAATCGAATTCCTGGTGTTTCATATTCTTCTGGTGAAAAACGATATCCGACAATAAAGTTATCGGCACCCGACTCATCTACTGCTGTAGTTACAGCTTTTACTAGTTCCTCAATGAAATGATACCGCTTGTCCAAGCTCCCACCCCATTCATCTTCTCGTCGATTCGAATGAGGAGAAAAGAACTGTTGAATTAAATAGGTATTTGCCCCGTGCAATTCCACTCCATCAAAGCCAGCTGAAATCGCCCGTTTAGCGGCTGCTGTAAAATTGTTAATTAAAGCTGCAACCTCTTCGCTTTCCATCTCACGCGGAGTTTCAGCCGCTGGTCGCTCTGCTGCTACCGCACTAGCAGAAACTGGCTGAACCCCCCGTAAAATCTGACTGCTGGTCATACGGCCACCATGAAAGATTTGCAGAATCGCCTTGGTGCCATTGCGTTTGATACCCGCTGCCAGATTAGATAACCCGGGAATAAATTTATCGTCGTAAACACCCAGCTCACCTTCCCAGCCTTTGCCGTCCTCCTGTACATTGGCTGCCCCGGTAATGACTGCGCCAATTTCACCAGCACGCATACTATAATAATCAACCTCGTCTTGTGTCACTACGCCGTCGAAAAAACTCATTTTGGTGGTCATTGGAGCCATCAGAACTCGATTCTTCAAGGTTAAGCCCCGGTTGAAAGTTAGTGGTTCAGTTAATTTAGCCATTTAATCCACTCCTTTTTCTTTTAAGCATAGCACAGCTAGGCAGAAGTTGGCTAAAGCTTTGCATAAAAAAAGCAATCCCATGATACATTCACAGGATTGCTTCTACGATCTATTTCTTCAATAAAATATTGGAATCTAAGGTGCCACTCTCATTCTTCAAAGAGAAGGTGCTCAAGCGATCATTGTAATCAATCACCACTTCATTGCCTAAGAAAACTTTTTCTTCGTCAGAGATATACACTTTAAAGCGGTCATTTTCTAATACTTCTTGAAACTGCTCGGTTGGTCCTTCTGTTGGAATGATTTGAAATTTATCGCCCACAGCACAAGACCCGCCCACGGTTGAAAATTGGTTAGAACCGTCGTTCAAGGCTAAAATAAAGCCTTCATTTGAACCAAGTTTGTCAGTTAGTGCTTCTACTGCTTGTTTGCGAATGTCTAACTTCATAACTATCTCCTCCTTCTCTTTGAATTATAACGCGGAGGAAAAGGAGACGAAACAAATCTGCTCACCGTTCTATTGTAGGACCCAGCGTTCCAAAGCTTCTTTTACACCATCTTCTTGGTTAGAAGCCACTTCGTATTTAGCAACAGCTTTGACCTCTGGTGTAGCATTTCCCATCGCTACCGATATCCCGGCAAATTTCAACATGGACAAATCATTCTCCGCATCACCAATTGCCATAACCTCTGCTTGCTCAATCCCTAAATGAGCAGCCAATTCCTTAACTGCAGAGCCTTTGCTGGCTTCTTTATTTAAGATTTCCAAATAATAAGGTGAGCTGGTTACTAGGGTGTATTCTTCAAATAACTGCTTAGGAATCTTCTTAATTGCTGCTTCTAAAATCTCAGGTTCATCAATCATCATTAGCTTGACTGGTGATACCTCATCCGCTATTTCTTCAGGTGTCCGATACTTCAATGGCAAATTCACCATATGGGCTTCATTAACAGAGTAACGGCTAATATCGCGATTAGACGTGTAAATCGAATCACGGCTCACTGTATGAATGTGAACACCGATCTTACGTGCCAGCATATCAAAGTACAAGAAATCGTCCCGAGTTAACCCATGCTGTGAGACTACATCCCATGTATTTGTGTTTAAGACTAGACTTCCGTTGTAAGAAATAACGTAATCATCCACCGACAACAAATCCAGATCTGCTAATTGCTCCAAAGCACCTGATAATGGTCGACCCGTACAAATTACAATGTACGCACCTGTCTTTCGTGCTTTTTTTACACTTTCGATTACAGCTGGCGAAAGCTCGCCTCGTTCATTTAATAATGTGCCATCCATATCAATAGCAACTAATTTTACTGCCATAATTTCCTCCTATTATTCCCGCTTAAAATAGAAAATTGCTCCATTTACCAGTTAACCACAATCCCAAAGCAACCGCAAGAATTTATTGCCGCCTGAAAAATATTTACCGTTTGCCACAAATGGAGAATAACACAAGAAAAAAACACTGCCAAAGCAGTGTTTAATCCACATATGAAGTGTCTGTTTTATTTAACCAAGCATAGCCTAATCCCATAACCAATCCGCCGCCGACAAAATTGCCAATCAACGTGAAGAAAAGGTTGTGCAGGACACTTGCTGTCGTCATGCCTTCAATGGTTCCGTGAGAAGCAAAGTAAGCCAATGAGAAAGCAGGGAAATTAGCAATAACGTGCTCATAACCTAAGAAAGCAAAGATAAAGATGATGAAGATAATCGCCATAACTTTACCCGCATCGTCCTTCATACGCATGCTGACTAAAACAGCCGTATTTACTACGATGTTGGCAAACATACCTTCAACCAGAATTTGACCGGTTGGCTTAGCCAATTTACCAGCAATACCAGTAAACATATAATTGCCAGGTTCTAAATGACCAAAAGGTGCAGTTAGGGAAAGCAAATATCCGCAAAGCACACCGCCGATTAAATTGAATAAGATACAAGTGAATAATAATTTCGCTGCAAAACCAAGTTTAATCTTTTTACGATAAACGCCAACCGTCATATAAAGCATATTAGAGGTTCCAAGTTCAGCATTCATGAATAGAATCATTACTAATGACCAACTAAACATAAAAGCGTAACTCATTTTTTCTAAACCAGGTATGGCCTCTTGTGTGCGGATTGCGATATAAAAGGCAATCGCTGTTCCTAATGCTAAAAATAAACAAGCAAACATGGATCGGACAGCATAACGCGCAAAACTGTTATCCAATAATTCCTTTTTCTTTTTAATTGATTTATCTAATTGGCTCATTAATGGGAAGTATTTTACAGTTGCCTGTGATACTTCCGTTGATTTTGATTTTTCCATCGTATCCTCATCTATTTCCATTGTTAAATTTGACTTCATTTGTTTCCTTCCTTCTCCTAAAATAGGACCACAATTGCACCTATCATACATTATTTTCAGCACGTTTTCAACTTCTTTTTCATTAATATTTTGCCATGAGGATCTTTTAACCTGCTAATAAACACGGTATGATAAAGAAAAGAGTTTAGGAGGACATATGATGGCAAAACAAGTATTAAAAGCTGAAGTAGAATCCCTAGGTGGTTTGCAGCTTAAATGCTCTGCAAGAGGTTTTGAATTTCTAATTGATGAACCCGAAAGTGCTGGTGGCTCAAATATTGCGATGAATCCCTTAGAAGCATTACTTTGCTCTCTAGGCGCCTGCAAAATGATGGTCGCTCGTTTTTTCTATCAAGCTCAGGAGATTGAATTGAAATCAATGAAGGTAGAAGTCTTAGGAGAAATCGACTCCGACCGATTAAAAGGAAAACCCGACGTTAAAATTGGTTTCTCAAAAATTATAACCAATTACACCATTGAAGCAGCAAATACGCATGCTGAAATCGAAGCCTTCATCGCCTTTATTGAAAAAACTTGCCCAGTTAAGGATACACTAGTCAATCCACCTGAAATGGAAACGAATCTTTCCTTCCATTCAACCACATGATCACGCAGTCAACAGTCGCTGAAGCCAATCCTAAAGGGGGCCCTGATGTTTAAATCACTTGGAGACAGCATTTTTATCTTTCCATTTATTCTATTAGCAATAGCACCAGTACTTATCCTGATTGGTGCGATCAAATCGTTTAAGGAAAAGCGGATGATTCAACTATTCTTTATTCTACTTTTTTCTATTTTGGAAATAGCTATCCTTTACATGATCCTTTTTATCTTCTTACTTGGTCGAAACAGTTAAAAAAATGCTCTCGTCAGCTTCGAGAGCATTTTTGTTTATGCTTTAAGGTATTCATCTCCAGGAAGTGGCGGCAGGGCACTGCCCTCTTCCAAAAACCAGTCCTTTAATTTTTCAGGAAATTGAAGGCTGTCCACTCGATCAGCTGTTAACCTGGAAAGGATACTATCCGCCTCGCCAGCAGCAATTTTTTCAGCAAATTTGGGCTCCAGCAAAGATTCACGACCTATTGCAGCAATATCTGCGTTTTCTAAGGCCTTCAGCGCGTCATCAGCTGAGAAAATATTTGAAACGATGATAACAGCAGCCCGATCTCCCACAACTTCCTTGGTTAGTTCAGCGAAGGTTTTGTCATTTCCTGAGGGCTTATCATTGTACTTAGTAAAAATAGAAACATGGATATAATCCAGTTTGTGCTCAACAATTTTATCAATCAATTGCAGTGATTCCTCAGCTGTATATCCTATCGTATCTCCATGGATTTCCTCAGGCGAGTAACGATACCCCACAATAAAATCAGGTTTTGCAAATTCGTTTGCCATTCGTTTAACCTCTTTTACAACCGCCAAAGGAAAATTCATCCGGCATTCTAAAGCGCTCCCCCAAAAATCATCTCGTTGGTTAGAATATGCCGAAAAGAACTGCTGCAATAAGTAATGATTCGCTCCATGAATTTCTACACCGTCAAATCCAGCTTCTATTGCTCGCTTGGTTGCTGCGCCAAACGCTGCAATACTATCTTGAATTTCCTCTTCAGTTAACGCCCGTGGAGTATAGGATAAGAATGGAAATTCCACTGCACTTGGTGCAACGACTTCACCAAACTTATCATAGCTCGACTTTGCTTCTCTTCCTCCATGATACAATTGAATGATCGCTTTATTTCCATCCTTCTTCAAAACGGCAGCCAGTTTTTTTAGCCCTGCTATATACGTATCATCTGAAATCGATAATTGCTTATCAAACCCCTTGCCTCGTTCAGAAACGGTCGCTGCACCAGTAATAATTATCCCCGCTACATTTGAACGTTCGCTATAGAAATCCAGATCATTCTCAGAAACAGTACCATCCGGATTTGATCCCTGTGCGACCATCGGCGCCATAGCAATTCGATAATTAATCTTGGCACCATTGGTTAAGGTCAGTGGTTCCAATAATTTTTGATACTTTTCGCTCATCTTCATCCCTCTTTCTAACTACAAAGTAAGTTGATAATCATTTAGGAAATTCATCAGAACTATTTTGATGCTTCCACACCATTAAGTCGAAAGTCTCTAGCCCTGCTCCCGCTCAACTTCACAGAAATGATCCTTTTATTAAACGTCTTAGTGGTAATTCATATACCTAAAGCTGTTACATATTAAAAAAGCAACCGTGTAAAGCGCTTTCTATAATTCTATTATCTTTGTTCCTATAATAAATGTAAATAGTCTTTTCCATAAAATCGCTCATAATCATTTTGCAACTCTTGCTGAATGAGCTGATTTCATGACAAAAAAACACAGCATAACCGTCAAGTCATGCTGTGAATAGTTCTTTTATTGGATTGGCGGCAGTACAGCCACTAAACTTTTACTTAAAGCTACATATAAAGGTGAGGACTGTGAGGTTGTTTGTTCAATTTTTTCTTTTGAACGAACTGTGCTGGCAGCCAATGCAATCAGGCTGTCTCCTCTGAATAAGTTTACGAAGGTTTTAGTCGACATCACTTCAGGTATTTCGTTGGTAAAGCCTAAAGTAGTGACCAGTTTCGTTCGTAATGTATCACTTAGAGTAAATCCTGTCTTCAAATCAGTAAGCTCAGGACGTTGTTTTTCTTTACTCTTCGCATGATCATACTCGGTTAAGTTATAGGCATCGATAATAGCATTCAGCTTTTCAGCATAGCGCTTGTCGGTAGCATAACGACCTTGCAAGTATTCAGTAGCATCTTTATATGTCTTCGTTTCAGATTTCCATACTGGTTTGTAGAAATCCTTGTTGCCAGAAATACCTTCTTTAAGCAGTTCAGCATAATCTTCCAATGACTCTTTGTAAGAAGGGTATTTACGGAATTCAGCAGTGATCTGGAAGCTGCTGCCGATTGCATCCTGCTCTAAAGTGCGGAAAGCCACACTCGTATTTTGATATTTTCCTTTAATACCAAACAAGTTGTAATTTGGTTCTGCTGCTAATGAGCTGTTACCAGAGCCGCTCTCCAAAATTGCTTGAGCTAACATGACAGAAGAATAGATTCCGTTCTTTTGGCCAATTTCACGAGACCACTCACCAATTTTTTCGATAAACTGATCAGTCGTTTGATTCTTATTGAAAACAAATGGTTGATCAGAGCTGTACTGACCAAAGGCATTCGCTAATGAACTGCTTGCTTTTGGTAGTCCAGCAACATTTACGCGCACCGCAAAGGTTGGCATAAACCCACTTAAGCTGCCAATTTTTACGACATCCCCTGGCTGAGGAGCGTGGATATATTGACCATTGCCAATATAAATTGCTACGTGTGTCGTTACACTTGTTGGTGCTCCCCAGAACAATAAATCTCCTGGTTGAGCATCGCTCACTGGTATTTGAGTACCTGAGTACTGCTGGTCACCTGTCCATCCGCCGATGTAGTGACCGGTTGCTGCAGCATAAACTGCATAAGCTAAACCAGAACAGTCAAAAGCGTTCGGACCTTTTGCTCCCCATACATAAGGTTTGCCCAAATGACGATACGCTTCTTGAACGATAGCATTTTGTATATCATTTCCGATTGTTGGTACTGGTTGATCAGAAGGCACTCGAATATCGCTTGCTCCTGCTTCGGGTTGTCTAGCTTCTTCCGCAGGTGCTGGAGCTGGTGTTGCCGTATTGTTGCCGGTATTATTCGCTGGTTTTTCTTCTTTTACTGGTTCGCTTGGCTTTTTGTCATTATTGGTATTTTCAGCTGGTTTTTCTGGTTTTGGCTGTTCTTTAGCTCCAATCACCAGTTGAATCTCAACATCAGATTCAGGCATTACGAAAGAATCAGCTGCATCAGCACTGCTCTTGATAGGAGTGCCAGTCGTCCGATTAATTATTTTTACTTCTTTCAACACTGTTTTATTTGGATCTTTCAATGTCACAGCGTATTGAACAACGCCATCTTTTTGGATGTCCGCAAAATAATCAAACTGAACAACGTTACCAGCACTATCCGTGTAATCGTGCCCTGTCAGAGCATGACCTTCCGCAAACAAGCCAAATGTTTTCACTTCCGGCTCTGGTTCAGGTTCTGGAGTTGGCTCTGGTTCTGGGTCAGGAACCGGCTGAGGTTGAGGCTCAGGCTGTGGTTCTGGAGTTGGCTCTGGTGTAGTAGATTCCACGGTAGACTCCGTAGTCTGTTCGCTAGATTGAACAGTTGAATCTTGTGTTTCCATCGCCATCGCTTGTTGCGTTGAAAGAACAGTTGGGGCAATCAACACCCCCAATGTTAATAAACTGGCTAACTTCTTATATTGCAAGGTTTTGTTCCTCATTTCTAGTTAGAAAATTTTAGAATTCAAACAATTCTAAATGATATTAATATGATAACATGCTTTCGTGTGCTTGTCTAAAAAAATCCTCATTAAATTCACTTCATTTACTATCAATTTCACTATTTTTTATTACTTTATTCCCGGAAATAATTTTTCTGTTTTCACCATTTTATCGGTCTAAAAATAGAACCACTTCTACTTCTTATTACAACGCTGATTTAACTTCTCGATACAAATAGAATAATCAAATCCCTTGACCTGTTCATCTATATAAAACCACAAAATCACCACTAAAAGAAAGAAAAAGGCTCCGTTACATTCTATTTTTTTCTGATTTTATGAAGAGTCCTCATTACGAATTAGCTGAACAAAAAATTGAATGAGCAAAACGAACAAAAATACGTTCGTTAGATCTTTCATTTTACGCACCTTATTTTTAATCGACAAACTGCAGAACCCTACTAAATTCTTGCTTAGTATAATACGGAATTGAGAGGACAACCTGCTGGATCAATCACTTCCCTCTCCCCTTATTTTTTTACAAATGTTGTTTTTCATCAGCAACTGGATATTCAGTTGCTTCATTATAACTAGAAGCTAAAGTTCTTTTCAGGTAATGATGCATTGAGTCCTCGTCTAATTTTGATAAAAAAATTGACCAGTACTCTACTGATCAACTCTTTTACTATTACTATAGATTTTTTTATGATACGGAAATATCCAACCGCAAAGCATAAGTAAGCAAAAAACTCATGAATACACCGTTCTAACTGACTAAAGTATTCCTTAAACTGTGACGTTTAGTCCTTTTTAGCAGAAGTGATTCCCTGCATCAATTTGGCAATCTCCCGTTCGTAGTAGTGGGCAAATCGGACTTGATCGCCATTATCCAATGTCCAAATTTTATTTTCATAAAAACCAACCGAGCTGCGGCTTCCATCCATTAGTTCTTTGGCATAGCCTAAAACTAATCGCATAGCTTCTCTCGTTGACTTGTCACTTTTAAAATAGCCAGGGTAGCTACGCAAATATTCATTTAAGTCGCTGTTTTGTGAAACCTTCCAGTCTTCACTGAAATCTTTTAAGGCAATTAACACATCCTCATTTTCAACGTCCCATAATAAGATATCTGTTGATTGCTTATCCATAACTAGTTCCTCCTCGACATTTGTTTACCTTTTCATTCTATTATAAAGAAAGAAAAGCCTAATGTCTTATAACAACACCAAAAATTTATTGAAACCTCAGAAATAGGTGATCCTCGCTATTAAAGGTAAACTTCAAATATTTAAAGTTTACCTTTAATAGTATTTTTTATCATTTAGGCTTGCCTTAAAGCTTTTTTCTGACTTTTATTTGCGCTATACTATCATTTAATGCCAAATAAAGGGTGAACATTATGCTAACAACTATCATTACAAAAGTAAAACGAACTTTCAAAACCAGTGAACGAACTGCAGTTGGGATCGTAGCTGGTATTATGGGCTTATTGACAAACTTAGCACTCTTTCTAGCTAAGCTTTTCATTGGTACCCTCTCTGGCAGTGTCTCGATTACAGCTGATGCGATGAACAACTTATCAGACACAGCCTCTTCCATCATTACCTTAGCCGGCTTTAAAGTAGCTGGTAAACCTGCTGACAAGGACCATCCTTATGGTCACGAACGCTTTGAATACGTCAGCGGCTTTGTGATTTCCATTTTAGTTACTTATGTCGGAATACGTTTTCTGGACAGTTCTTTTGTAAAAATTCTTGATCCATCCAGTGTCCAGCTTTCTTCGATTGTTTATATTGTACTGATTTTGTCGATTATAACGAAAATTTGGCAAGGGTTGATGTATCGCAAGCTTGGCGGGGCCATTCAGTCCAATACGCTGAAGGCTACTGCGCAGGATAGCTTGAATGACGTGTATACAACAATTGCCGTCTTATTCTCGGCTATTATCGAGTGGTTGACTGGCTGGCGAATTGACGGCTATGTTGGATTTCTAATTGCTTTATACATTATTTATACTGGAGTTAAGATGATTAAGGAATTTATTGATGAGTTGATGGGCGTTCGGGCTCCAGACGATGAAATTGGTGCGATTCGCGCGCATTTAGATAAATTTCCTGATATTATTGGTTACCACGATTTACTAATTCACAGCTATGGTCCAAATAGTGTGTTTGCTTCGGTTCATATTGAAGTGAATCAGGATTGGAGCTTGGCTCATGCACACGAAGTAATTGATACAATCGAGCAGGAAGTCAAATCAAACCTTGAAGTAGATCTCGTCTGTCATGTAGATCCTTATCCTTTAGATGATCAAAATTTCAAACGTGTGGCTCCTAAATTGAAGCAGACATTACGGGAAATTCATCCTCAGCTGCGCCTGCATGATTTGCGAATTGATACGCATACAGTCCCAGAGGTCATCTACTTTGATTTGGTAGTCCCTGAAGAGCTGCGCCTGAAAAATGAAGAACTGCAGGCATTAATTACAGAAAACTATCTCAAAGATAATAAAGCCGCTACCATGTCTATTACGTTTGATCGAACCTATCTATTATAGAAAAAAGCCGCCGAAGAATTTTCTCCTCGGCGGCTTTGCTGTATTCTAAAAAGAGCGGTAAACATATTGATTCTTGGGGGCAGCAATGGGTTGTACTTGTTCCACAGCCAGAGCAGGTAATTGACGTTTGAAGGGTTCAAAGTAATCCAGCTCAATCGTTCCTTCCACATGCAACCACTGATTATTGTCCACCTGTGTATTTTCTGGTAGACGCATCATCAAACCAAATACACCAGAATCAGCGACACAATGGATAATTCCAAACCGGAATAGGAAGTTGTAGGTTTGTTCTTTCGTAGTTTGGTAATCAAAGCCATCGTAAGAGAGCTTCTTCCCCACAAACGTATTCGGGTAATTATAAATCAGCTCCATCACCTCGAGATAATTCTCATCCGTAACTCTTAATACATCATTTTCTCGATATTTATTTAATAAATCATCCATTTGCTGATCGTAATCGTCCTTATTATAGTAGATACTAGTATCCGGTTTTAGGTATTGTGTGTTCATCTCCGGGTCACCTACAGATTCCTTGCTTATCGGAAAACTAAATCCTTTCGCTTCGACAATTGTCGTGTCCAAGCTGATTGTTGGGAATAGTGTTCCTGCAATTAATGGCAGACTCAATAATAAATAAGCAATTATTTTTTGAGAAGGCTTGGTTAATCCGTGATCATGTCCATGGTCATTGCTGAGCTCTTTTCCTTCACTTTTTCCAACCCAAATCTTCAATTGAACCAGGGCCAACAGCAAGGAAAGACCCATGGTTAAGTAAACTAAATAAATATAGTGGATATTGATGTACTGATTCAGCTTACCTGATACTTGCAGGTACATCATCCATTCGAAATAGCCTGATAAGATCAAAAAACGAAGCATCCTTTTCCTCCTATATTAAGTAAGCATAAACTGTCACCACTAGTGTGATCAAAGCCAGCAACTGTACGATGAATTTGCCATGAAAGACTCGTTTCATCATCATTAAGTTCTTAATATCTACCATTGGTCCAAATACTAAAAATGCCACCACTGAATTAACTCCGAACAGGGACAATAAGGAAGAGCCTACAAAAGCATCTGCCTCAGAGCATAAAGACATAGTAAAGGCTAAGATCAGCATCACCAAAATAGAAATTAGCTTTGAAGAAGTCAACTGCAGCAGCACTTGCGTCGGCAAATAAACCTGCATACTTGCAGCAATTAATCCACCGATAATTAAGTAGCGGCCTGTATCGAAAAACTCATCGATCGCATGGGCTAAGACTGAAAACACACGACTACCTTTTTTTGATGAATGCGCATGCCCATGGTGATGGGTATCACTCAGCAGCTCTTCCTTCATTATTGGCAACTTATTAAAGTAAGCGATCCACGACCCAATCACTAAAGCAACCAGCAAGCTTCCCCCCACTCGTAGCAAGGCAAAACGGGTACTATTGCCTAAAGCGATGAAAGTAGCAAACAGAACAATTGGATTAATAATAGGTGCCGTAACCATAAAAGCAAAAGCCGTATATTCAGGAACGCCCTTCTTCATGAACTGTGTGACAATTGGCACAATCCCACATTCGCAGGATGGAAAGAAAAAGCCTAAAGCGGAACCGACTAAAATAGCTAAAAATTTATTTTTGGGCACCAGACGCTGAACTCTTTCAGCCGTTAAAAATACTTGCAGAGCACCTGAAATAATGCAGCCCAGCATTACAAAAGGAACAGCCTCCACTACAATGGAAAGAAAAATGGTGCTCATTTGCAGGATTGAATGGGGAATAAATGTCAGCATTCCACTACCTCCTCTTTATCGCTCATTACTATACGCCTACGCAAAAAAAGACACAAGTCCTTTTTTAAGGTTTGACCTGTGTCTTAAGATTCTCTTATTTGTCTACATTTAAATAACGAATATTATTTTATAATCTCTTCCCCATGGACCGCTTGAAAAAACAAAAAAACAATCAGGCTCAAAAGAAAAAGCTGCCCTTTTTAGGCAGCCTATCACACTATTTTACTGAATCTTTTAATTGTTTGCCGGCTTTGAAAGCTGGTGATTTGCTTGCTGCAATAGTGATTTCTTCACCTGTTTGAGGGTTGCGGCCTTTACGAGCTGCACGTTCACGTACTTCAAAGTTACCAAAGCCGATAACTTGAACTTTTTCGCCGTCTTTTAAAGCGTCTTGGATGCTGTCGAATAAAGAATCTACAGCTGCTGTTGCGTCTTTCTTCGTCAAACCAGTTTTTTCTGCTACTTTTTCTACTAAGCTTTGCTTATTCATCATGATATAGCCTCCATCATTCTTTTAATTATTCCAAAGATAATTCTATTCGTTCTTCAACAGAAAGGCAACTGTTATCTCTCAGTTTCGCGAATTTTTCCGCTAAATTTCTTTTTTATTTAATTGGAAATCAAAAATAAAATAATTATTACTAAGATTTTTTTAAGCCTTACACTTTTCGCTTATTATCACAACTTTTTCCTTATAATGATTATCGACTATATTTAGATAAATAACTAAAGGTGATGTTTTTCACCAAAATAGTGATTGTTTTGTCACTTTTCAAAATTAGATTAGCTTAAAAAGGAATGGGAAAATGAACGTACGGGAAATGTTGAAACTAGAAACCAAACGAAGACTTCACTTAGTTGAATTGCTCTATTATGCAGATTACCCTTTATCTGCCGATCACTTAACGAATGTATTAGGCTGCTCATTACCAGCTTTGCACAAAGACGTTTACGCGTTAAACAATGAAAAATTTCCTTTAAATATTTTTAAAACCAAGGGCGGGTATATCGTACAATTTCACTCGTATGCTTCTATTGATTCATTGTATGCGGAAACATTAAAAACTTCACTGGACTTCCAAGTATTAAAACGATTATTTTTTCAACGCTTTGATACTATTCAAGAGAATGCTAACTATTTAAATTGCAGTTTTTCAAGCTTCTATTCTAAGTTGAACCCACTGAACACACTTCTTGAACAATGGAAAATTAGACTACGTAACCGCCCTTTAAGAATTGCAGGCAACGAGGAACTTCTTCGTCATTTTTATTACCTGTTCTTTAAAGAGCATCGTTTTTCTTTTCAGGATTATGGATTTTCATCGACCTTGGTCCACCTAGTTGATCAATATATTCGCGTTTTGTTGGTTAATAACCAGGTGAAAAATACGATGAACGTTCACTTCTATCTAATGCACAATTTCCTAATTTGCCTGCATCGGCGGCGGAGGAGATATAAGCTGAATATTGATCAGGCCGATACGTCGTGTTTACAACTACCAGAAAAGTCGGAACATTCTGAATTGATTCTTCGGATAAAAATGGAATGTCGCTTAATCTTTAATGATAATTTGTCTGTGGAGGCTCTTTGGCCGCTCTTCTCCGGCAATCTTGTCTTAACTGCTCAGCAGCAAGATAGTTTGCAAGAAAACAATAAAAATTTGGCACGTTTTTATTCTCAACATATCAGGTTGCTAAAATCAATTAATGAGGCCTCAGGGAATCTCTTGTCAGAAAATGAAATTCAAGAAGCTCTGCGTCATTTAGGAAATGAGTTATTCATCTATTACCCTAAAAAAAGACCAATACAAATCTTGTCTCAACAAAAGAAGTACAGCCTCCTGCAGCTAAAGAAAATCTATGCCCGTCCTATGAATCATTTAACTACGATAATTGGGAAGTTTTTAAGCAGGCATCGACTGCCCGTGTTTGAAGAGACGATGGACGTTTATTTGTACAGCTTGATTGTGTCAATTGATAATTTATTGGATCGGCTTTCCATTCAAGAAAAACCTTTAACCGTTCTGCTGTTGTCGGATACTTCACCAAATCAAGAACGCTTTTGGCGAAACATTTTGAAAAATTGGATTGGCAAGTCTTTGGATTATCATTATCACAGCTATCCTTTTATTACGCAACAGGAGTTAACTCGTCTAACTAAGAACTATGATCTGCTTATCACTGATGTTACGATGCCTGAGCTGGAAAGCAAGTGCCCAATAATCTTAATTAATTCCTATCCGACCTTAAAAGATTTTCGGTCGATTCAACAGTTTATTGACAATTATGATCAGTCATTTTTAACAAAGGAAGGGAAAGTTGTATGAACCTGCGCTGCTTGCTCAAACGTGAAAGTCAGCGTAAGCTGCTGTTGATCGAAACCTTATACTATTCTAAACATCCTAAAACAAGCGATCAGCTGATACAACTTCTAGATTGTACACCTCCTGCTTTGTCACGTTATATCCGGGCGGTTAATCAGAATGAAGATCCTTATTATATTCATCGGGAAAACGGTTTATACTCCTTAATGGTAGCCGAAAATGCAACGATTGATGCCCTTATTTCTTCGTTAATTCGCCAATCGCTTTCTTTCAAAATTTTGGAAATAACACTTTTTGAAGAATTTTTTACATTGCAAAAGTTAGCTAAAGCACTTCATTGCAGTATTGCTACTTTGCAAGCTCATCTTACAGAATTAGAGAACGTAATTGCTCGTTGGAATTTGACAATAGAACGCAAGCCTTATCGTATTGTAGGAAATGAAAAAGCGATTCGTCACCTTTTCTATTTGGTTTTTTTCGAAAAAAAGACCCAAAAAAATGAGTTGTGCTATTCCAATGAATTGTTTGAAAAAGGCGACGCTGTGTTACGCTCATTAATAGAAAATAATCAGTTGAATTGCTCGTATGCACAGTATCGTCGCTTGCGGATGATGTTCTTTATTAGCCTGGAACGCGTCAAGCACCACCATTTTTTCCCGCAATATTTTTTGAGTTCTTTACACGTTACACCGCCAGACCAAAAGATCTGCAGGGAATTTGATAAAGAATTAGTGAAAGAATTGGGGATCGGCTATACACACGAAGTAATGAAAGAGTCTTTTTGGCTTTTATATTGTGACTTAGTTTTATTGGGTGAGCAGCAAAAACGGCATGCCTTGTTCACCAATTACTTTTTATCTCAGCAATACGCCAATCATTACCAGCTAGTTGAAGAGTTTGATGATTTGCTGCTGGAGCCCTTGACCAGTGAAAAGAAAAGTCAATTGACTGATCTGCTAATCAACCAAAATCTGTATCATATTGATACCAAGGAATACATCAGTCTATTGCGTGACGGGAAACAGGATTATATTAATTTGTTGGAAAATTTTCATGCACATTGTGTACATAAGATTCGCCAGTTGGTCACGCGATTCACAACAAAATATCATTGTTTTCAATCAGAGGAATTTATAACTGGCTATGTTTATCAGCTTATTGCTGCTGTACCGGAATGCCTAACCGGTATGAAGCAATATGATGAACCTGTTCGCTTACTAATTGCAGCCTCCGATCCTACAACTCGAGAGGGTCTGTTAGCTCAATTAATTCAATCATCCGCACGCGGTAATTATACAATTTCCCACAGCACCTTCAATTATCTAGACCAAACTAACTATCTGGAAGAACTTAACAACCATGACTTGATTCTCCGTACTTCGGAAATTGACCTGCCGCCCTGTTCTACCCCCATTTTGGCTATTGAATCATGCCCCAGCATTTTCAAATTGCACAAACTTCAGCACATGGTGGAAAAAATTTATCAGAAAAAAAACATAAGAATGAATAAAAGCAGCGGAGTCTTGTAAAATCCTCCACTGCTTTTATTGTGAAAAGTTCACATAAATGCGCCATTTTCATTCTTCTTATTGCTTTTTAATTTCACGATGAACAGCAGATAAACGCTGCAATTCCTTTTCCATGGAGCCTTTCTCTTGGGTTAGACTCGTTACCATACGTTCAAACCGTTCTGGTTGATTCTTTTTACGAATTACGTTTAATTGAACCAGTGAATAGCTTAATAGTAGAACCGATAATAGCCCAATTAATCCAATTTCCAAGCCTGCAGAATAATGTAGAACCGCATATAAAAGCAAGACCAAGCCAATCACCAAACCTAGAAAGCCTAATTTTGACTGACGGCCCCCGCCAAAAAGAATGCGTCGCATCATTGAGCCGTCTCTTAGCTCTTCATAACGCGTGATTCTAGCTTCAATAAAACTGATTTGTTCTTTTATAATATCCGTCTGGGTTTTTTTTGACATATAAAAACTCCTTTGCTCTACTTTTATTATCACTAGTTTAAAGGGATTTCGCAATGAAAAACTTTTCATTGAAAGAGAATCTTATCTTTTTATTTTCAAAATATTCCATTCCGTCTATGCTCTTTCCTTCACAAGATCAGCAAGATAATAAAAGAATTTTCACTTTCTTAACACATTTTAATTGATTTTCGCAAGATCTTCGATACAATATACTAGTAATCGCTTACAAACATAAAAAGGAGTGATACTATGAAAATCGGTATTCCAAAGGAAATTAAAAATAATGAGAATCGTGTGGCTTTGCCGCCATCTGGTGTTTTTGATCTAACCAGTCGCGGGCATCAAGTCTTGGTAGAAACCAACGCCGGACAAGGCTCTGCAATTGCGGATGAAGAATATGCAGAAGCTGGTGCTGTTATCGTTCAAACTGCCAAAGAAGCCTGGTCTGCAGAAATGGTTATGAAAGTAAAGGAACCACTAAAAGAAGAGTATCAATACTTCCGTGATGATTTACTATTGTTCACTTACCTTCATTTAGCAGCAAATCGAGAACTAACAGAAGCATTGATTGAAAGCGGCGTTACGGCAATTGCCTATGAAAACGTGCAGCCGGCTGACAACTCTTTGCCATTACTAGCACCCATGAGTGAAATTGCTGGACGCATGGCCTCACAAATTGGCGCCAATTATTTAGAGCGTGTGAACGGCGGAAAAGGAATTCTGTTAGCTGGCGTTCCTGGCGTTCGCCGTGGAAATGTTGTGGTAATTGGTGGAGGAACAGTTGGAGCCAATGCTGCTAAAATTGCCCTGGGCATGGGAGCAAACGTAACCATTTTAGACGTTAGTGTTCCTCGTTTGAAAGAACTAGATACGATTTTTGACAATCAGGTTCAAACGTTATTATCTAACCGTTACAACATCCAGGAAGCATTAAAAACAGCGGATTTAGTCATCGGAGCTGTACTGATTCCTGGACATAAAGCCCCTACCTTAGTTACAACAGATATGGTTGCAGGCATGCCTGATTATTCAGTTATTGTTGATGTGGCGATTGACCAAGGAGGAATTTTTGAAACCGTGGATCATGTAACCACTCACGATGATCCAACTTATATGAAAGAAGGCGTCGTACATTACGCTGTAGCCAATATGCCCGGAGCCGTACCACAAACTGCAACCTACGCATTGAGCAATAGTACCTTAAATTATGCAAACTTATTAGCGAACAACCCACTAGAAGAACTGCTGCAAAACAACCTTGCTTTGCATCGTGGTGTCAACACTTATGGTGGAAGATTAACCTTGGAGGCTGTGGCCAAGGACTTATCAATGACTTATACGCCATTAGATGAGGTGTTAAGCACAGAAGGCGCAGCTCATTAAATAGTTGTCTTTTCTAGAGTCAGATCGGAAGTTATTCCCATCTGGCTCTTTTTTCCTCTGCTGTTTTTTTATTTGATAGGTTATACTAAAGAAAAGTGTTGGGAGGAATCACTATGCAGTTTGAGCAATTTGCTTACGAACGTCCGAATTTTGATGTTTACAGGAATACCTTTAAAGAACAGTTAACTCTCTTTACTCAAGCGTCAGGCTTTGATACGGCTAAATTAGCGCTTAAGGAATTGAATAGACTGAGGACAGAGATAGATACGATGGCAAAATTAGCCTATATTCGCCATTCTATGAATACGAATGACCGGTTTTATGCCCAAGAAAATGACTATTGGGATGAGCATCAGCCTTTGTTTGATCAGGTTCATCATGAATTCTATCAGGCTTTGCTTGCCTCGCCTTTTCAAACAGAGCTAAAACAGATTTTTCCAGAAACTTTATTTTTACTCGCCAACGATCAAGTTCGCCTGCTGGACGATCAGGTAGTCCAGCTAAAACAACAGGAAAACGAATGGATAAGTCACTACACGCAATTGATTGCTTCTGCTCAACTGCTTTTTGACGGCAAAAAATACACATTGTCAGAAATTTCAGCCTGCTTTACCGCTAAGGATCGCTTTACTCGTCGGAAAGCCCAAAAGATTTATCAAAGCTTTTTCACTAAAAATGAGGCTCGATTCGATGAGATTTTTGATCAGCTTGTCAAACTTCGAACAGCTATTGCTCAGCAATTAGGTTTTGATAATTATGTTGCCTATGGTGATATCGCTATGAATCGCTGGAGCTATGATCGCAGTCAAATTCATGCCTTCCGCCGCTTTATTTTGGAAGAAATCGTGCCAAAAAACCAAGAGCTGTATCAACGGCAAGCGGATCGACTGAAACTTCCGGAATTAGCTTACTACGATTTACCGCTAGTTTTTCCTGATGGGAACGCTAAACCACAGGGTACGGAATGTGAGCTGGTGGAAAAAGCACGAACTATGTATCATCAGCTTTCAACAGAAACCGGTGACTTTTTTGATTTGTTGATCCAGCAGCAGCTGATGGATTTAACTAGTCGAGCCGGTAAGCAAAGCGGTGGTTACTGTGAATTTATCGATGCCTATCATATGCCGTTCATTTTTGCTAACTTTAACGGTACCTCTGATGACGTAGACGTGTTGACTCATGAGACTGGACATGCTTTTCAAAGCTATCTTTCACGTTGGATTGAAGAACCCGAGCTGGTCTTCCCTACCTCGGACACCGCAGAAATTCATTCTATGAGCATGGAATTTCTTACCTGGCCATGGATGGAGGAATTCTTTGGTTCAGCCAGCGATAAATACCGTTTTGCCCACCTTAGCAGTGCTTTGCAGTTTTTACCTTATGGCGCTTTAGTCGATCATTTTCAAGAAGAGGTTTATACTCATCCGGAATGGACCCCAGCTCAACGAAAAGCCTGCTGGCGAAGGCTCGAGCAGCAATATTGTCCTGAACGGGATTACCGACAATCCGCTGATTTGGATCGTGGCACTTATTGGTACCGTCAGGGACATATTTTTGAAGTACCATTCTATTATATCGATTACACTTTAGCTCAGGTCTGTGCTTTTCAATTCTGGCAGCGGGCAATTATCGAGAAAAGTCCGCAGGTTTGGGAAGATTACTTGGCTATTTGTAAAATTGGCGGAACCAAGACCTTTCTTGAAACAGTCGCAGCAGGCAATCTGGCTTCACCTTTCGATTCGTCAGCAATGAAGAGCGTCATCCAAAGTGTTGTGGATTATTTATCCGCAATTCCCGAGGAAACATTACGTAATTAGGTTAAAAAGCAAAAGCGTGTACTTTTTACGCTTTTGCTTTTTGTTTGCTTTTAGATCTTGATAGTTTTTATCCAAATATTTTAAATGCGATATTAATATTTTGAAAATAAAAAAGCACAAACCTCCAGTGTCCTTAATGAAGGTTTGTGCTTTTTGAAGGTCTAATTACTTTAACGATACAATCGGTTAGAAGTAAACTAGTGAAGTTCTATTTTCGCGGCATAACCATCAGACGATCGGCCGTTAATTCATGGATATCAATCGGGCGTGTATAGAATTGTGTTAGGGTTTCTTCAGTAATCAGTTGCTCTCTTGAACCCTTTTTGAAAATTTTACCATCTTTAACCATCAATACGTGACTGATCAGCGGTAAAATTTCTTCCGTATGATGGGTTACATAAAGCAAGCTTGGTGCATCTTCACTTTGTTTGATTTGCTGGATGCGGTCCAGTAAATCTTCGCGAGCAAATAAATCCAGCCCCGTACAGGGTTCGTCTAAAATCAATAGTTCAGGATGCGCCATTAAGGCACGTGCAATTAGTACAACTTGCCGTTCACCTTGAGACAATACTTGGTAAGGTTTTCCTACTAAATTTTTACCGCTCAACGAGGTTAAAATGGCTTTGGCTTCCTGCATCTCTTCCTCAGTGAACTCTTGATAAATCCCGATACTGGCAAATTTTCCTGAAAGTACAATCCGTTCGGCCGTTTCATTTTGCTGAAAACGGTATTGCAGAATATTGCTCACCCAGCCAATTCGTTTAGTCAAATCAGGAATGGATGTCTTACCAAACACTTCACCTAAAACGGTAAGTTTTCCTTTGCTCGGCCACATATTGCCAGAAATCATTTGCAGCAGCAACGTCTTGCCTGCTCCGTTTAAGCCTAACAGCGCCCAATCTTCTCCCTCTTCAATTTGCCAATTAATTGTATCCAGCAAAACTTTTTTTTGCCGGATTAATGAAATATCTTCAAATGTCAAAATTGCCATACTTCATCCTCCTACCTTTTACTTATCATACCAAAAATTTTTCCGCTTGAATCATTCCAATGGTATAATTTTTAAAGAAAGAAGGGTGATTTATGAAGGTTGAAATTACAGACAGCGTATTTGCGCCAATTGCAAAAATACAGTTGCAGCAGAATGAACAGATTCGAATTGAGCCTGGTGCAATGGTTTATGAACTTGGGAAGATTGAATTAGAAGGACATATGAATGCTAATGGGAAACGCGGCATCGGTGGTGCCTTAAGCGCCTTGGGCCGATCGGTTTCCAGCGGGGAAGGATTCTTTATTAGTACAGCAACCGGATTATCGAACGGTTCAGTGATTGCTGTTGCACCTCCCTCACCAGGGATTATTTTCAAATTGGACGTAGGACAAGAGCACTGGAGATTAAATACTGGCGCTTTTCTAGCTAGTGATCAAAGCGTTACCTACGAAATGAAGCGGCAAAAGCTTTCAGGTGCCTTGCTGGGAGGAACTGGTGGATTGTTCGTCATGGAAACTTCTGGCACCGGCCATTTATTGGTTTCTGCTTTTGGTGATGTGGAAAAGATCCATTTGGATGGTACAGAGCCTGTGATTGTAGATAATCAGCATGTTATTGCTTGGACAAGCTCTTTAGATTACGACATTAAAGTGGCTTCCGGTATTTTTGGCTTTAAAACTGGCGAAGGAATCGTCAACGAGTTCCATGGTGTGGGGGACATTTATATTCAAACCCGCAACGTTGAAAATTTTGCTGGTCAAATCAATGGTTTTTCTACAAGCAGCTAACTAATGGTTAAATCTCGGTAGATGAAGTAGTCTATCGAGTTTTTTATACAAAGTAACCGATTTCTTGCGAATTCCGTTAAGATTTCTTTTCACCATTGTATCTATGAGAAATAACAGGTAAAATATGAAAGAATCTTTTTGGAGAAAGCTGGTTAGTATGACTGAAAAAAATGATTATAACGATTTAGAGACTAAGATTTATCAGGGCAAGCCGCTGGTTTCCCGTATGTCTCGTTTTCATAAAGAAGAGATGGAGCAGCCAGCTCAAACGGCCCCGCCGCCGCAATCTGCTTCACCATCAAAAAAACAAGCGACTACTCAAGAAAAAATGGTACAAAGTACTGTTTGGCTGACCATTGGAAATATTTTTTCACGATTATTAGGGGCCGTATATGTTATTCCCTGGTATATGTGGATGCAGCCTCATGGGGACGCCGCGAATGTCCTTTATGGGAAGGGCTACAATGTATACGCCCTATTCTTGATGATTTCCACCGCAGGAATTCCTGCGGCCGTGGCAAAACAAACCGCTCGTTATAATTCTATGAACGAATTTAAGACAAGCAAGCGGCTGTTATTCTATACCCTGCGTATCATGCTGATTGGCGGAATTATTTTTGCGGGTGTGATGTTCTTTGGAGCGCCGCTGTTATCCCAAGGAAATCCAGACTTGATCCCAGTCATGCGATCGCTAAGTGTTGTTCTGCTTATTTTCCCAATGATGAGTGTTATTCGCGGCTTCTTCCAAGGAAACAGCGATATGAAGCCTTATGCTCTTTCGCAAATTATTGAACAAATTGCTCGTGTCTTTTATATGCTGGCCTCAGCGTATTTGATTATGCAGATTAATCATGGCAGCTACAAAACAGCGGTAGTTCATTCGACTTTTGCAGCATTTATTGGGGTAGTAGCTGCTATGTCCGTGCTATTGTTCTCACTATTTAAGCAGCGAACGACTTATCGTGAAATGGAACGCGAAAGCAAAGATGAGATCAACTTTTCAGGCCGGGAATTAGTGACTCAAATGGTCATGCAGGCTGTTCCCTTTATCATTGTTGGTAGTGGCATCAGTATTTTCAAGCTGATTGACCAATACTCTTTTGAAAAAATCATGCAGTGGGTAACCAGCAACACCGCCGAAAGAAACGCTGAATTGTTTGCTTACATTTCACCCAACCCGGATAAATTGACGATGGTAGTTATTGCCTTAGGGACCGCAATGGCAACTGCTGGTCTACCATTAATTACCGAACGCTACACCAAAAAGGATTTTACCGGATTGGCCAGCTTGGCTTCTAACAATTTCCAATTGTTTTTCTTTGCAATGATGCCGGCTACGGTAGGAATGATGGTCCTGTCTTACCCACTAAATACCTTATTCTATCAACCAAATGCACTAGGTTCGCAATTACTGGCGGCTTCTTGCTTTGTAGGAATCATTATGGGTCTATTTATGGTTTGTTCTACCATGCTGCAAGGCCTAGATGGCAACAAGCAAGCAGTCAGCTTCTTGCTTATCGGTATTGCGGTCAAGGTGATTGCTCAGTTGCCGCTGACCTTCTTATTCAAACCTTACGGACCTTTGTTAGCGACCTTCATTGGACTGCTTGTCGCAAACTTATTCATTTTGGATCGAATTCACTCGATTACCGGTTTTCCAATGCGAGCAACTGTGCAATCTATTCTGAAAATGGCCGGAATGGCAGTCATCATGGGAATAGTTGCTACGATCGTCAAATGGGGCTGTCAAATTTTCCTTAGTCCAGCTTCCAAGACGCAATCATTACTCATTATCTTGATTGTTGCTGCTGCTGGTGGTTTTACTTATATGGTTTTAGCTTTGAAAACACGTGTCGCTGACAAATTGTTAGGTGCTCGAGTGGAAGGGATTCGTCGTCGTTTGAGAATGCGCTAATTAGGCTTGTAATACTCTGATTGCCCTAAGGTGATCAGAGTATTTTTTATATAGCGACCATCTCTCACAGATCAGACAGGACTAAAACAGAAAAAACGAGAGATTAAAACTCATCTCTCGCTCGTGATTCTTCTATATGTGGTAGGACTATCTTAACTGCTTCTAATAATACTATTTGTGTTCGGATGAAAATCATTTTTGCTGCTTATGCAATCGTTTGCCCAGTGTTTCCCGATCTATCATTCCTTTAAAAAACCATTTTGAACAAGGGTCAAGGAAGTTTTCATGCGTTTTACCATCGGTTCCAATTGCTCTAAGCTTACCCATTCTGGATGCCTATTCATTTCCTTTTGAATCGCCTCGGTTTCTCCTTGTACAACAAAGTAAAGCACCCGCAGAACATCGTCTCTTGTATAAGGTGCCTTAATTTTTATACGATCCAAGACTGGAGTAATTAACTGGATTGTCACCTGATACTCCTCCTGCATTTTTTCAGACAACTGACTCTTGATTTTCTCAGGCAGCTGTTGGATCTCTCCCATGCAATAGAAAAGAAAATTAAACTCTAACGGGTACTTGATTTGCAACCCAAGCTTATACCGCATTGACTGCTCCACCATTTCCGAAAAATCATTGGACGAAGCCCAAACCGCTGGATTGATCTGCTGATAAAAGAATTGGCGAGCATACTCGTAGGTCTCTAAATACAAATTGGTTTTATTACCAAAATAGTGAAACAGCAAACCCTTGGATACTCCTGCTTCCAGAGCAATTTCCTCCATTTTGGTTGCAGCAAAGCCTTTATTGCCAAACAATTTCAGACTGGCCTCAATCATTGCCTGCTTTTTTTCCGGATCTTTGACAACCTCTTTCATCAAATTCCTCCCTGTATATCCCGTTTATTATAGCCAATCATTCCTACAATTGTTAGGCTCACTGTCAATAAAATCATAAGAATAAACCAGTGTCTGGACAATGAACCCACCGGTACTTTATCCGTCCAGCCTAAAGGAGAAATTTTACGCCAGTTGTCAGAAAAGTCCAGCAAAGGTAAAAAGTAACAGCCTATGAAGCCCATCATTAAATAGCCCCACAATAAAGAAATCAATTTCGGCAGAATACCTACCAGGAAGGCAGCCAAAGAAAGGAACGTTATCACAACCAAACTATTTACACCCAATGTTTGCCAGAAATAGCCCTGATCAATCGCCTGATCCAAGGTGAACCGCCCAGCTAGCGCCATCCCCAAAACAGCCGCGGCCAAACAAATCAATCCTGCCAATACTGCGACACTGTAATAACTGAAAAAAAGCTTGCTGCGGGAAACAGCTTTAGCATGAATAATTTCCAAATAGCCTTTTTCCTCATGTTTTTTTAAGTTGTATAAAATCATACCACCACAAACAACCGCAAGTAAACAAAAAATAATCGCCAAAAGATTCACGTAATTCAAAATTATCATTTCATTGGCAGTATGCAGTGCGTCAACACCTAATACCTGCTCGTAAGTAGGATTGATTTTTAGAATGTCACCGATGCTGTTGAAAACAGAACCATATGCAGCCCCTAACACCAGCATGCCGATCCCCCAGCCAATGATCATGTTTCGTTCCATTTGCAAAATCAAACCCAAAGGATTCTTCAACAAAATACCGCCATGCTTCCGGCCGCGTCTTTCAGGCAACAGGCCCCGATCTAAATCGCGATGACCAACTAGAACCAGTGCCAAACTTCCACAAATAATCGTCACAACGAGCAAAAGAAGTACTGGCAGCCAGCGATTGCCCACATAGATTTCTGCTTTAGTCAGCCAACCTAGTGGAGAAAACCAGGACAAATTAGGGTCAGTTACATCCGTCAGCATTCGAATCAAATAGCATACACCAAAAATCAAATAGCTCAACAAATAGGTTTGTCTCGTATCGTTGGCAATTTGAGCCAGCAATACGGTCAGTAGACCAAACATCAAACCCGCACTGGCTAGTAAAGCGGCAAACAAACTATTCCCGCCAAGATTAGCGTCCTGAAGGTTTGCCAGCTGCAGTAGTCCGAAATAAAGAAAGCCCAACAACCCATTCGTTACGATTAGTAGCAAAATGGCAGCCGACGTTGGTGCGCGACGGGCAACAGCTCGTGAACGTACCAGTTCCAGCAAACCACTGTCTTCCTGCTTCCGAGTACCATTCACTGCCAGTTGAATATTCAAAATAATCATAAAAATCCCCATAAAAACTGTTAACATGCCCGATAACAAGCCAGCAGTTGTTTTGAATTGTTCCGCAGGAAACGCGCCAAACATGCTGACCATCGCAGGGGATCGCATCGTCTCACCGATAGAATCAATTTCCGCTTGAGTACCAAACAAACTGTTAAAGTAAAAAGCCATCGCTCCAAAAAGACCTGCCAATACA
Organism: Enterococcus sp. AZ163; assembly: GCF_050498925.1. Taxonomy (NCBI): domain Bacteria; kingdom Bacillati; phylum Bacillota; class Bacilli; order Lactobacillales; family Enterococcaceae; genus Enterococcus; species Enterococcus sp. AZ163. Next base: position 96,097 of record NZ_JBIPAO010000002.1, on the reverse strand, counting down.
ATTACCCAAACCAGTAACAAATACCGATTTTGCTTTAAATTTGTCACAAAAAGAAAGCTTACTGCTTTCATGATCAGCTGCCTCCTTCGCCATAATAATGCAAGAATAAATCTTCCAAAGTGGGCGGCGTACTAACGATTGAAACGATGCCTTGTTGACTCAGCCAAACCATTAATTCTGGCAGCTGCTCTTGATCCAAGGTAAACTCTGCCTTAGTTTGTGATTCATTGGTAAACTTGAGATCGTAGACAGCCGGTTGCTTTGCCAGTTCACCCAGTGGTTCTTTCGTTTCTAAAGTGAGCTCCAAACGAGTTAAATGCCGCAGCTCTTTTAAGCTGCCCTGTTCAATGATCTCTCCTTCTCGAATGATAGCAATCTGATCACACATCTTTTCCACTTCTGACAAAATATGACTAGAAAGCAATACGCTTTTGCCTTCTTGTTTTAAGCGCAGTACTTCTCTTTGAAAAGTTTGTTCGTTTAGAGGATCTAAACCAGAAGTGGGCTCATCAAAAATATACAACTCAGCTGATTGTGACAAAGCCGCAATTAAGGCTACCTTTTGGCGATTTCCCTTAGAATAATTACGAGCCTTCTTGCTTGTATCCAGTTGGAAAACTTCAATTAGGCGTTCCGTCTCCTGATTACGAGTCTGCTGATTCAATTCCAGCAGTAAATCAATAATTTCCCCGCCAGTCAAATTGGGCCACAAGCTAACATCTCCCGGTACGTATGCCACCTGTCGATGGATTGCGACCGCATCATGCCAAACATCTTGCTCAAATAGCTGTGCTTGTCCGTCACTTGCCTTCAACATCCCTAGTAAAATGCGAATGGTCGTCGATTTCCCCGCACCATTAGGACCAATAAAACCAAGAACCTCTCCTTGATTTAAAGTAAAACTAACATTCCTTAAGGCTTCAAATTTTCCAAAATGCTTCTTTACCTGATTAAGCTTCATTACTGGTTGCTTCATTTTCATCACCTTCCGTTGACTTGTGGGTCAATTTAATTATAGGCCTTCATTGACTCTCCGGTCAACAAGAATTAGACCATTTAAGACGAAAAACGAACCGTTTATGAAAAAAAGGTTTTAACCTTCAATTTTTGGTATACTAGTCAAAAAGATAGGAGTGTTGAAGGAATTGGAAAGAAAAAATCAAATGAATATTGTCTTACGAATTATTCTGTGGTTCCTCATGATGTGTGTAGCAACCTTGCCAACAACTGTCGTGATGATGACAGGTTCAATCAAAGGAATAACTGGCGTTATAGTCGGTGCTGTAATTTTGCTGGCTATGCTGGCTCTTGCTGTTTTTGTGGCTGCTAAAAGTGATATCTGGACAAAAAATGGACGTTCCTTCATGGGAAAAGCCATGAAGTTAGGCCCTTCAATTGGTTTAGCGATAGGAGCTGGTTTATTTCTACGAGTATGGGTAGTTGTGTTGAACATGATCATTCCCATTAATACCGCAAATGACCAAGCGCTGCAAGGTCTTGCTGGTGGTCAAACCTCGAGTATTCTCTTGTTCTTCTCAATGGTTGTTATGGCGCCAGTTTTGGAAGAACTCGTTTTCCGGGGATTTGTCTTTAAATTCTTTTTCCGGGAAAATCGGCTGTTTGCCTACTTGCTATCCTCTTTACTGTTCACCTTGATTCACGTACCAACTGACTTAATCAGCTTTGTTACTTATGGCAGCTTGGCATTGGTTATGGGCTTTGTTTATTACAAGACCAACCGGATCGAAATGTCGATGCTGACGCACGCAATCAATAATTTGCTTCCTGCACTTGTACTAGCTTTCTTTAGCTAGTACATGAAAAAGGGACTGGGACATAAGTAAAAAATGACTTCAAATTCCGAACAGAGAATCTGAGGTCATCTTTTTTCTAATTACAAATTATCTGCTTTTCAACGTTTCATATTACTTCATAAGAATATCAAGCGAATGATTGGGCTTATTAGCATTCTTTCGTTCGCCTCTAGTGCGAAAAAAATGACTTTTGTCCCAGCCTCGTTTTTTTTAGAAAAAGATTGAGAAATCCTGAAACAGCTTTTGCAGGTTCTGTACATCCCACGGCAAAAGCTCTGCAATCGTCAAACCAACAATTTCGCTTTGCTCAGCAATAGCGGCCATTGTATCTTTCACTTCAGTCAAGGTCATTTTCCCTGCCTCTGACGGGAACGATGCTCTGCCCGGCTCGGAAAAATACAAGGAACGAAATTCATTAGGATCTAAAACATCCAAGTCAAAATGAACGACCACCTTATCGAACTGCTGGCACTTCAACCATTCCTGAATTTCCTCTGGACTGATTCGATGATCCGTTTGAACCTTATAATCAAGACTCAATTCTTCAAGTAAAATCTTTTCATCAGCTGTCGGTTCCTGCAACCCTACATACAAAACGGACTGGGCAGTAAAAGGATGCTGAACCTGTTGAGCCAGAACCGGATCGCCCTGCCCTAGTAAGTTTCCTAAAACCATTGCGTGTTCATTCATAAAAACATCTGGCGTAGAAATATCTGGATGAGCATCAATCCAAATGATTCCCAGCCGATCACCGTACTGACCATGCAAATAATCGAAAGGAGCTTGCGAAACCAAACAATCTCCTCCGAGAGTAATAATTTTATCCGGCTGCTCCTGATTAATGATTTCCGCAGTACTCCTGACACTCTCTAAGACAATACTTTGACCCGTCACACCATTTTCCTGATCCAAGGGTTTGTCATAGCTGGGGATCGGAACAGTGATCTCCTTTTGATTCTCATTTTCGGGTGCCAGCCAAGACAATAGCTCCGAACCTAAAGAATAGGTGGGATTATTGCCTCCCTGCCATTGAGGAATTTTTAAACGAATCGTTTTACTCACCTGCAACACTCCTTTTTTAGTTGAAAATGTATTTTTTCAAGATTTCTGAAATGACCTCAATAATGTAAAACTTACAGACAGATTAAATCGACGGTGACTGTATCATAGCCTATCTGGCGCATTTTCCCTGCCATTCCTGCTGGTACAGTCAACGTCAAAAGTGATTGATTGACCCCCTTTAGCGCAACTCCAACAGCCAAATAGCGAGAGAATCGTCCTAGCAGTTATCAAGAAGCTGTGTATCTGGAAGCCACTACTCGCTTTAGTCATTTTCCCACCTCTTCAAAACGACGATGATAAAACAAATAACTAGCAATGGCAGAGGTCATGGGCAAAATAACTACCGCTGCTGCTCCAGTTAAAATACTGATCAATAGCTCTCCAACAAAGGCCTTTGAGTTGATTATATCAAAAAAAGAATAGTTTAAATCCTGTATCCAAATAATCAGTGCCAAGCTTGAGCCCATAAAAGCAAAAAGCAATGTATTAATGGTAGAACTGAGAATTTCATGAACGATTTTCATGCTTGAACGCATTAGTTCTTGAAAACTGCTCTTATTTCCCCGTCGATAAATCTCATAGGTCGAGCTGCTCACCGCCATGCTGCTGTCAATAATTGCTCCGGAAAAGCTCATCAAAATAATCGAGGTATTCAAGGCTGAAAAAGGAACCGCGACTGAAAAATCCAACATCTGCAGCTCTTCTAATTCTTCCAGTGCAAAACCATGAACCTTAAAGACTTGAATTGCCGGCAGCATCACTAAAATAAACACTGCTAGAAAAAGAATTACACAAAGAAAAGCCACCTTAGTTTTGGCATTCACGTCATTAATATAAAATAAAGTAACCGCAGTGACTCCCAGAAAAATAATAAAGGTCACTAAAAATACCGGGAAGTCGCGACTAAGTAAAAATAGCAGCAGAACAAATAGAAAAAAATTGATAAACGTCCCTGTAATCATATATACAGAGCTCCTTTTGAAAACTAAAATCATTAATCCGATCAAAATTACGGTAAGAATAAGCAATACATTCACTGTGCTTTCCTCCTTTGTTTCAGATTTTCAGCAACAATAAATGCGGTCAACGCAATGGGAACGGACAAAACGATCGCAAATCCACCGCTAATCGCTCGCAAAATTTCTAATGATAGATGCAATCCAAAGGTATCGCTGAAATTCCATCCGTTCGCCAGATTGAAAACAAAGGAAGGAATTGCTCCGCTCAAATAGGCAAACATCAGAACATTGATCATAGAAGAAGCCGTATCTTGGGCAATTTCCTGACCAGAACGCACCAACTCTTTCACCGAAAGCTGATGATTTTTGGCTTGTATTTCATCTAAGCTTGAAATAATCGTAACGATATTATCCATACTGGCACCAATAGCTCCAATTAGTAAGCCCGCCAGGAAGACGGACCGATATGGTCGAGTAACAAATTGCATTTCCTCAAACCATATTCCATTATCCCTTAATTGATTCATGGCAATCAGACAGATGATGAATGCCAGAAAAACACTAAGCAAGGTTCCGATTATTTTACGTAAATCCAAATTTTTAAAACCATAGGAGGTTCCCATAGCAATCAATACTGCCAATAAAGTATAGACAGACATCAGAAACAACAACGGGAGACTGCGATTATTCAGATTGATCCAGAGAAAAAGTACTAGCAAAAGACTGTTCATTCCTAATCCAATCAACGCATAAATTCCCTTTCTCCCGCTAATCAGCAGCACAATCCAAATAAAAATTCCCACAAGAATAAAGACATAACCATCACGCTTTAAGGACAAAACCTGCCATTTGCCTCCATGCTTTTGCAAAATGAGTTGCTCACCTTTTTGATAGGCTGGCGACAAGCCTTCGTTTTCATAATAAGTTTCATTAATCGTTACTTCCCCTGCTGCATTCAATAGCCGACCTTTGACTTCTTGTATATTTTCAGCAACCTTAATATTTGCCTCTTCAACTTTCATAACCGGGTCTGAATAAAGAAAACTGCTCTTAGCTTGAATGAACAAACCAGTCACTAGGATCATAGCCAAAATCAGCAGGGATCGTATTATCTTTTTATTCATAAATTCCTCCAATCCAACTTTTATTTTACCATTGCTGGTTTCATAGGATCTTCGATATAAAAAGATTAGATAAAAAAATAATAAACTACTATTGGCCTAACAATCAAAGTTACAGGAGCATGTTCATTCGTATGATCTTCCAAAATTAGACAGCCTAAAAAGAAGTACCCTCGAGAAGCAGTTGAGCTTCAAGGATACTTCTCTTTAACTTTTATTATTGTACGAACTAGTTAACTTTCCCCAAATAGTAATAAGCAAAAGTGTCTTGAGTTTTGAAAAGGCTTTTTACTCTATTGTTTATCGTTTAGTCAAGGACACAATGACAACTATTGCTGAAAATTAACCGCCACTCCTAAAGTCTCGATTGAAAAATCGAAGCTGTAACAAATTGAGTTCAATTAGAAATTAAAAAAATAAGCATTATTGGAAGCCCTCACAAAATTGACTCCCTTTGAAAAGTTGAATTAAAATAAGTTCTAAAGCTATTTTTCCCCAGACCGTTTTTGGTTCCATCTTAGAGACTGAAACAGATATCCATGATGCTGCCAATCACTCTATATTATTGCGAATTACTGAGAAAGTTTTTTGCAGCTTCTCATTTGTACTATCCCTTTAATCATAAAACTGCAACAGCTTTGGAGATAACCGATATCCCTGTCCCCAAACAGTGTCAATGAGATCTTCATGAAACCCTACATTCCGCAGCTTTAATTTTAAACGTTTTACAATTACTGAGATTTGAGTCAAGCGAGAATTATTGGGCGGCCCTTCCCATAAATGGTAACACAGGGCTTCACGGGAAACCAGACGACCATTTTCTTGGATCAGACAGTCAAAGGTTAACCGTTCATTTTTACTCAAGCATTCCTTAAAATCCTCCAACGATCTTGGCGAATGTTCTTTTTGATAAAGAAAAACAACATCACTGCTCTCTTTATTTTGACAGCTGACCAGCTGAATTGCTAGCTGCTCTCTCATTAGATCCAGCGATTCTCCTTCAAAAATCCATAGATCAATCCCCATCTGGTGCAGTTTCTCGGTCTCCTGTTCACTAGGCTGGTGTATCAGTTTGCGAACCAGCAGATTATTTTCATCATTTACATAAATTAAGAGCTCGCGAATTTCCTGATCAGTCAAGGTTTCACTAAAAATAATGGCTTGATAGCTTTCAATCATCTGCTTACGATTCGGACTTTGCTTAATTTGTTCCAGCATTGCAACCGAACAAAAAACTTCATAATTCAAATGCTGTAGCTGTTCTTGCAGGGTTTGCTCAGTTAGTAAATTCTTAGTCAAAACTAAAATTGGGCGCACGATGGACCATTCCTTTCTTTAATTGTGTACATTCTACGCTCGCTAAAATTTCTGGCGATTTCTAAATGGTTCATGTCCTAAAAAATGCAACCAATTAGATAAACACCAGAAAACAAACGTGGTATAATAGAACGTCGTTGCTTCCTTCGTATCCTGTTCTACAAAAGAACAGGACATACTCAAAATAGACCGGTACTAAAAGAACTTTTAGTCCCCTACGACTCAAACTGACGGCGATTAAAAAAATTCGAACTATTTTAAATAACAAAATTATATAATTATAATGAAAGAAAGTAGAGTTAAATAGATCTTTTTGAAAGTGATAAGTATCACAATGATAGAAACCGGTTTCCTAAAAAATAAAAAAAGAAAGTGGGCCAAATTGACAAACCTCAAAAAAATTTTTAGGCGATTGCTCTTGTCATTGCTTGAACTGCTGCAACCTGCTGCTCTTGAATAGAATGACCGTAAGTATCCAACGTCATTTTAATAGAAGAGTGCCCTAAAATACGACTGACAGCCAAAACATCAGCTGTCGCCTCTAGGCAGCGAGTGGCAAAAGTGTGCCGCAACTGATGAAAGTGCACCTTTTCCAACCGGGCTTTTTTGCGAATTCGATGAAAATGGTAGGTTAACAAACGCGGTTCGCAGGGTTTTCCATTTGTAGTAAAAACAAAGGTTTCTTCTGAAGCCTGGATTTTCAGCCGCAGCAAAATATCCCGTACAGTCCCGCTCATGGGAACTGAGCGTTGGGCAGCCTCAGTTTTTGCACTTCCAAGATGAAGTTTTGTTCCCTGATTGTCTGTCACACGTTGATACGTATGATTGACGTAAATCATAGATTGTTCAAAATCAACCTCATCCCAGGTTAAAGCCGCAATCTCACCGATCCGCATACCCGTTTCCATAGCTAAAATTACCGCTGCAGAACGATTATCATGATCGGCCTCCGCCACTTTTTTCAGTTTTTTTTGCTGGTTGCGGGAAAGCGCTTGGACCTTGCTTTTCATGGCTTTCGGCAGCTGAACTAAGGTACACGGATTTTTTTCAAGTATGCCTTGTTTTACTGCTTGATTCAGTGTTTTATTCAACACGCGAAAAATGCTCTTGATGCTGCTTAAGGAAAGTCCTTGTAACCGCCAAGCTTCTACTGCTTTACCAATATTTTGTTCGTCTAATTGGTACAATGACAAATCTCCCAACTGTTCCCACAAATAGTTTTTTAATTTGTGGCGATAGCTGGAATAGGTCGATACCTTCAAATTGGCCTGCCAGTCTTCCAATAGCTGTCCGCTCCATTCATGGAATTCCATGATGCTTTTACCGTACAAGCGAAGCATGATCTCAGCATTTTTCTTTAAAGGTGTTAACTTTTTCTGTACCTCTTCATAGGTTTTTCCATAGACATATCCGTACTTAATCCGACCGTTAGCTTTACGCCCCTTATGATAGCGCCCTTCCCAACGTTCATCTTTACGGAAATAAATATTCTCACCTTTTCGTCCCATAAAATAACTCTCTCCTCTAATTTAAATGACGGCTTATTTTGACGGGGAAAAAACGAGATTTTTAACCCTCCAATTTAAACCGAAAGATCACTTGTTCCTCAAAATAATGAATTTACTCATTCTAAACTATAGTAAACTGTTGCTTTCAACAGTCATTTATCTTATAATTTTGTTGAAAAGCGGTTTTTATATAGTTATTCAACTGATTTGTCATTTATTTCACATCTTTTATCCTGTTCTTTTGTAAAACAAGAAAAGACAGCTCTCTATCAAAATAGTCAATTTACTTCAAACCTACAAGTTTCTCGATAAATAATGTATGTTTTTTTATTTTCCTCTAATAAACGAAATGTCTCGTTTGAACAACAATTTATAAATCTAACAAAATAATTACTCCAGCCTTACCTTTCGCTTTCCTTCTAAATCCTTTAAAATTAAAACAACACAACTATACGGAGGTCAAATCGAATGGAATTACGTTTATTAGAAGATTCAGATCTCTCTTTGGTGGAGGGATGGTTGAACGCTGAACATGTCCGACGTTGGTATGAAATACCTGACATGGGCATTACAATTGATGACTGGCTGGCAGAAATAAATCAACGCCATGACGCGTTCACATGGCTAACCTATCTGATTGTTAGCTGGCAAGGCCAGCCGATTGGTTTATGCCAGTATTATAAATGCAGTGACAGTGATGAAGATTTTGGCACACTGCCGTTGAAGGGTACGTATGGAATTGATTATTTGATCGGAGAAGATTCCTTTGTTGGAAAGAGCTTGGGTAAAAGGATGATTGGGTTGTTAGTAGAACAGATATTTCGTTTTACTGATGCCGAGCGGGTAACGGCTGATATCGATCCAGAAAACAAAGCTTCTGAACAGGTTTTGTTGGCTTGTGGTTTTACTTTATGGGATAGTAACCGGAGCCGGTATGTTAAACAAAAGAATTGAAACGCCAAAAGTGCACCACCTATCTTCTGATAAGTCGTGCACTTTTTTATTCTCCTAGCTGCATCGAGCTAGCCATCAATGGATTCGCAATATTCGGTAAAATATCTGCCGAGTAATTTTGCGGCCGTTTCATGGTCAGATACAAAATGTATTGGGGGTCTTCCGTTGGATAAACTAAGCCCACAGAATACAAATATTCATTAGTACCTACACCATACCCGCTGCCATCTTCTGCGGGAATCTGCGCAGTTCCAGTCTTAGCAGAGACTGCTTGACCTTCCAAGTTATACAGACCATAAGCTGTTCCGTAGTTTTGATCTTCTACCACATCTCGCATATAGTTCAAGACCTGTTGGCTGGCTTCCGCTGAGAACATTTGCTCGTTACTTTGATTGCTGCTATTATCAGTTACAACATGCGGCTGAACAGGCACACCCTGATTGGCAATTGCACTGTATACACGTAACATCTGCATTTGATTCACACTAATTGCTTGGCCATAGGCGCTCATCGCTAAATCGACAATATTATCACTTGGCAGGGAACCCGCCGCCTCATCTAAACCAGATTGGGTAGCCTTCCCAAAGCCCATCTGCTTCATGGCCTCCTGCCATTTTGTCGCCCCCATTTTGTTAAACAGTTCCACCATACCAACGTTACTTGACCAGGAGAACGCTTGTCGCATAGTCAATGGTCCTTTTTGACCTAAGTCATGATCATTGATCGTCGTGTCTTCAACCTCAATTTGCCCCGCTTGAATCACTTCATTAGGATTAAAAACACCTGCATCAATCGCCGTTGCTAAGGTTCCCACCTTGATAGTTGAACCAGGTTCGTATTGCTCTTCCGTAAATAAATTCCGCCAAACAAAATTCTTTTCCTCAGTGCCTTCCATGGTTTCCGGATTGAAGGTTGGCCGCTGTGCCATCGCTAAAATATCGCCCGTTTTAGCATTCATTAGCACACCAGTTAAGCTTTCAGACTGCGCGGAAGCATCTGCCGTGGTCAATAATTGTTCTAATTGCATCTGCAATGGTTCAGAAAGCGTAGTTGTGACATCTGTACCATCTGCTACTTTTTGCGTTTCTTTTACCGTTCCTGGTAATGGACTCCCTTGAGCATTTTTGTTGTACTCAATTTTCCCATCGGTTCCTGCTAGAACCTGTTCGTAGGTCTTTTCTAACCCTGAACTGCCAACAATTTTTCCATCCTCATTGGTGGTGTAGCCCAATAAATGTGCTGCAAAGGAACCATTGACATAACTGCGGCTGTTCGCAGCTGTGAAATAAATACCTGAAATATTTTTAGCAGTTAATGCTTGCTCAATCGACGTTTTTTGCTCTAAACTCAAGCCTTTGGCTGCACTTCCTAGTTCGACTTGGAAAAGAATTTCACCGTCTTCTGTGATGCCCTTTTCCAACATTGCCAGAACTTCTTCCGTTGAACTATCAATAAATTGGCTGATAATTTCAGCAGCTGCCTGGAAGTTTTCTTTTGCTAAATATAACGGCTGATCTCCTTCTTTATAATTCGGTGATAGAATTGCGTACATATCAAACTGTTGGCTGTTCACTACTAATGGATTGCCACTTCGGTCCAAAATTTGTCCCCGATTAGCAAAAGTAGTCTCAGTTCCGTTATAAAGCGCCTCGGTACGTTCAGCCAAAGAAACACCAGCCACCTGCCCGCTTATGACCACATAAGATATCCGAAATGCACAAATCAGAAACAGAAGAAAGGAAAACACAATCAGCAAGAAACCGACTCGCTTCCGATTTCCAATCGTGTTCGGTTGATTTTGTCGTTTAACAAATCGTTTAAATCTGCGCATACAAGTCCCCTCATTAAAAGCATTGTGGACTTATTATAATCTCTAATTGCAAGGAGTGTGTGAAGTTTCTCTTAACGAAACGTTAGTAATTGCTTTAGAAAGTCTTGGGATGGTATCTCAGCCAAAGGACCTCATTCTTCAATACCTCAACGGCTTTTAACTTAAAGTCAACTGATGTAATTGTCGCTAGATTCGTTCCACGTTCAAAAATAGTATGGGTCTCCCTTTGGCCGTCTGTAACCGGTGCTACTACTACGCTTACTTCATCAACTATCCCTTCTTGCAAAAAAGACCAATTAACAACTCCCCCACCTGATACCATCAAGGTTTCAATCCGAAACAGCTTGAGCAATTTCTCAGCCGCTAAACGGAAATCAATCGTTTCTTTACCAGCAAAAATGTAAGAAATTTTTTTCTCACGAAGAAAAGCAATGTAAGCATCACTGACTCTTTCTGTCAAAACTTCAATAATATGTGCTCTCGGTCGCTTGGCATAATCAATGTAGTTCTTATCCCAACCTACTTTGCCAGATGGATCAGCCGAAACAATGTACATTGTTGCTTGTTTCTCTGCAATAAAGTCTTCCTTTGATACTGGGTGATCAACTGGTTTTAAAACTGGTTTCTGGTAGTTCGTAAAATTTTCTTCCATCGTGACTCGGCCACATAGCCAAGCTTGGCTATGATACCGTGTATTAGTGGTCTCATATACATCGCTGGCAACTTCAGCACCCGCAGTATTCATAAACGGACCGCTGATTTTTCCATTCAACGACGTTAGCATGTGACACACAATATAAGGTCTATCCATTTAAATCCCTACTTTCTTTTACACTAAATTACTAGAAGAGCACCTCTATCAAGATCAATAGAGATGTTCTTACAATTATTCTACAGCTGTTTTAACTGGAATCGGCAGGTTACGACTGCTTAAGTTCTCACCATTAGATGCAATCACCTGCTGGTACCAGTAGAAAGATTTTTTCTTGGTTCGTGCTAATGTACCGTTGCCCTCATCATCACGATCAACATAGATAAAGCCGTAGCGTTTACTCATTTGTCCAGTACTAGCTGCAATTAAATCGACACACCCCCAGCTAGTGTAGCCCAACAATTCAATTCCATCAATTTCGACAGCATCTTTAAAAGCTTGAATGTGCTGTCGAATATAATCAATTCGGTACTCGTCGTCAATAAAACCTTCGCTATCTGGAATGTCTACCGCACCTAGTCCGTTTTCCACAATGAACAATGGTTTTTGATACCGATCGTACATTTGATTCAAGGAATTTCGTAAACCCAAGGGATCAATTTGCCAGCCCCATTCCGTTGAAGGTAAATTAGGATTTTTAATTGTGCCAAAAATATTGCCGGTGGTATGTTCATAATCCTCGGGATGAGCACTGACGGTTCGAGAAGAATAATAAGAAAAAGAGACAAAGTCAACTGGTGCGGATGCCAAAATAGTTAAATCTTCGTCCGTCATCACAATATTCAAGTTTTCCCGTTCAAACTTTTTCAACGCATAATTCGGGTATTTCCCTCTGGCTTGCACATCGATAAAGAAGTACCCTTCGCGATCTCGGTTGATTGCCTCTTGATAATCTTCAGGGCGGCAGGTATAAGGATAATTATTGCCGCCAGCCAGCATGCAGCCTACCTGATTTTTGGGATCGATTTCGTGAGCAATTTGGGTAGCCAATGCACTGGCTACTAATTGATGATGCGCCACTTGATATTTGACCTCTTCGTGATTTTCTCCTTCTTGAAATACAATTCCACCACCAACAAATGGCTGGTGCAGCAGGATATTAATTTCATTGATCGTTAGCCAATAGTTAACTAAGCCTTTGTAGCGCGTTAAAACGGTTCGCGCATAACGAGCATAAAGATCAATCAGCTGACGATTCCGCCAAGAACCGTAATTCTTAATCAAGTTTAACGGAACATCAAAATGAGCAATAGTTACCAGCGGTTCAATCCCATGCTTATGCAGCTCCTTAAAAATAGCTTCATAAAAAGCCAAGCCTGCTTCATTCGGCTGCTCATCATCTCCATCAGGAAAAATACGCGACCAAGACAGCGACATACGATAGACTTTAAAGCCCATTTCTGCAAATAATTGAATATCTTCCATGTAATGGTTGTACATATCAATCGCTTCTTTAGCCGGATAATAATAACTGTCTTGCCATTCAAGCATCTCCATTGTACCATCTGCGATCTTTTTTCGGTCCGGTCCACAAGGCATCATGTCAATGTTGGCCAGACCTCTCCCACCAGCTAAAGCACCGCCTTCCGTTTGATTGGCGGCTGTTGCGCCGCCCCATAAAAAATTATCTGGTAATGCCATTGGTTGTATTCTCCTCACTTATACTTGAATCGTTAACATCGTATTTTGATTATTTTTGATGCCGAAAGAATCGTGTTTGACTTCTTTGTAATTCGCCGTATTCGTTACGATAACCGGTGTTTGAGTCACATAACCCGCTTCTTTTAGTTTACCTAAATCAAAGGTAAGCAGTGTTTGTCCTTGAATTACCTTGTCCCCTTGATTAACATGAGCCTCAAAATATTTTCCATTCAGCTCGACAGTGTTTAAACCAACATGAATCAAAAGCTCAACGCCATTCTCACTCACTAAACCAATCGCGTGCTTAGTTGGAAATAGAGTGACTACTTCTCCGTTAAAAGGCGCAACTATTTTTCCTTCACTCGGTTCAAAGGCAACACCCTGTCCCAACATACCTGAAGCAAAGGCTTCATCCTGAACCTGAGACAGCTCCAGCATTTCACCATTGATTGGACTGTTAATAGCAATTGAATCTACTGCAATCACTGATTCAGACGTCTTTTCAGCTTTGCTCTCCTGCTTTTCGAAACGTAAACTCAAGAAATAGGTAGCAACAGCTGTAGTAATAGTTGTAATTGCGATTGCGATAAGAATATTTATCAGATTGGAAATATCCTCACCGATATATAGCGGAATAGCTGGCAATCCTGAAGACCCAGTAGCAAAACGTGAGGCCCCACTTAATCCAGCATATAATCCACCTAAACCACCACCAATCATTGTCGCAATTAATGGATATTTTTTAGGTAAAGCTACACCGTATAGTGCTGGCTCAGTAATTCCCATCAAAGCAGTAATCCCACCAGAAGTAGCCACCTGCTTTTCTTTTTGATCCTTGGTTCTTGTGCTGGCAACTAACGCTGCAACACCTGTAGCAATATTTGAAACCATCGCTCCTGGACCAAAAATATTGGCATAACCAACAGAGGTTAGCTGCAATACATCCAATGGCCCAATACTGGTATGAATTCCAAACATCACCATAATTGGCAGCAGGGTCCCCACAATAACTGCTGGTGCCCAAGGTGCTACCGCACGAATTCCGTTGAAACCAGCTGCGATGAACTCACCTACGTAGGATCCTAATGGTCCGATTGCTACCAGTGCGATGACACCAGTAATCAAGATTGTCAGCATCGGTACAAACACGATTTTCACAGCATTAGGAATGATTCGATTGAAAAACTTCTCAATAAAGGATTGAACGATAACGATCAACATTATTGGAATTACACTGGCTCCATACCCCACCAAACGAACCGGCATTGCAAACAGCTGAACCGCATTTCCCTCCGCAACAAGTGCTGTAAAATTTGGATGCAAGAGGACACCTGCTAAAGCCATCGCTAGATAGGGATTACATTTAAGCTTTCTAGCTGCCGTATTGGCTAAGAAAAAGGGCAGAAAATAAAAGACAGCATCAGCCATAAAATTAACAATGTAATAGGTTTGACTTTCATTCGAGACAACATTAAATAATACAAGTAGGGCTAATAACGCTTTAATCATTCCGGCTCCGCTCATAGCAGGAATAATTGGACTAAAAGAAGTCGAAATAAATTCAATTGCTAAGGTCACAAAGTTTTTATTTTTCCCTTCACTGTGGTCGGCGGTCTGATCAATAGTATCTAATAATGGTACTACCTCTTCATAAACTTCAGCTACATGGGTGCCTATCACTACTTGAAATTGACCACCGCTGCTTATCACTCCTGCAACACCATCCAATTGCTGTAAAGCTTTTGTATCCACCTTTGATTCATCTGTTAAGTCAAACCGCAGACGAGTCTGACAATGAATCAAGTTTCGTATGTTCTCTTTTCCCCCTACCAGCTGGACAATGCTGCTGGCAAGCTTAGTATATTTTTTACTCATTCTCTCTTTTCCCCTTTCAATTTCTCAGCGCGCTTTGATAGACTTACTATATCGGCAGGTGCACACGCTTTCAATCTTTTGCCGATGATTTGGCACTTAGTTTCACTTTTTCTGATAAAGCAGCTGCTTTTGCGAAACTAACTGAAACTTCTGGCACCTCAGGTTGAATTTCTGAATCTTCCAGTTATACTATTGATACAACATGAAAGGACCTCATCCTATGGAATTACTACAACGCATTGAAGAGTTTACCGTCAGTCAAAACAATACCAAACGGGAAATCGCCGAATTTATTCTGGAAAATAAGTTTGAAATTCACAAATATTCCATCAATCAAGTCGCTGAAAAAACCTATTCTTCCAAGTCAGCCCTAGTTCGCTTTGGCAAAGCACTGGGCTTTAGTGGCTGGAAAGATTTTCTAAACAAACTGATTGAGGATCTACGTTATGAACAAACTCATTATTCTGAGATTGATCCCAACATCCCTTTTACGACGGAGCACAGCTACCAGGAAATTATCAAAAATATTGCTACTGTCCAAATTGAAAGCATTCAGGATACTGCTGATCGCATGGATGTCTCCAGTTTGGAAAAAGCGGTTGCCATGCTAAACAACTCTCGCAGAATCGTCATTCTAGGAGTGAGCCCTAACAACCTGCTGGGAGATATCTTCCGTAGAAAAATGGCTACCATCGGACGATCAGTTGAAGTGATTCAAAGTGGAGAAATTGGTTTGGCATCAAGCGGCTTGACCAAAGCAGACACCGCTATTATTATTTCCTATTCTGGTAACGATGTTTCTCGCGAACCCATGCGTTTTATTCCACAAATGAAGAAACAAGGAGTACAGCTGATTGGGATAACCAGTGATGGTGGAAATTACATTCGACGCGAAATCGAAACAATTCTCAGCATTTCTTCTCGAGAAAGACTTTATAAAAAAATCAGCAACTTTACCACCGAAGAATCGATCCTTTTTTTGTTAAATATCTTATATGCCGGACTTTTCTCAAAAGAGTACATTAAAAACTATCAATTTAAAGTAACAAATTCTATGAATCTTGAAGAAACTAGGATTATTCGACAAACCGATTTGAAAGAATAGCAAAACTGCAAGACATTCGTTTATGTCTTGCAGCTTCTTGCATTATTCCTTCAACTTTAAATCAATCTGCCAATACAGTTTCGCTTCCTCTGTAGTCGTCAATGACTGAATTTGGGACAAGTCACCGGCTAGTTTTCCAATTTTATACCGCGGGATTCCGAGCGTATATTCTTCTTCTGCCAGATTAATTCCCAAGTACCCCCAATCAGGAAAGTAGCAAATATCACCTGTAGCAGAATGACAACACTGTTCACCAATAATGGTTAACTCGAAGAAATCTGAAAAGTAATAGCTTTTAGACCTATCCTGTTTACATAAAAAAGGTTGCTTCAAACTACCAGAAATCAGTTTTTCCTCAAAAAAATTAGGAACAAGCATTACCTCATTCAAGGTATCTCCTATTTGAAAATATAGTCGATCATTTTCTACCTGCCAGAAATGCTTTGTCATCCTTTTTTCCTCCTCGGATTGCTCACTTCCAGTTTAATACTTAAAGTGAACTCCAAAGCAAGTATTTTTTTAAACTTTTCTCTTGCCTTGGAGTTGACTCCATGCCTTATACTATAAAAAAAGGAGGCGAAAATATTGACTATTAAAGAAGCGGCCGATATGTTTGATCTGACAGTGGACACTATTCGCTATTATGAAAAAATTGGAGTGATTCCACCGATCACTAGAGACAAAAGAGGGTATCGGGTATTTACTAAGCGAGATCTGAATTGGATTTTCTTAGCTAAGAGTCTACGTAATGCAGGAGTATCAATTGAGTCGCTGATAGAGTTCGCAGCCTTATCGCAGGTTAGTGGTGATGAACGACTGGCTCAAAAAGAAATTTTGAAGGCGCAATTAATCGAATTGGAGCAAAAACTCAGTGACCTTCATAAAACTCGGGATTTATTGGCTTATAAAATCGAAACTTACGATGACCATATCGCTAAGTTCAACAATGGTAAACTGTCTGATGACGAAGTCGAAGAATTGTGGAAAATGAAGCACTTCAAACGTTATATCAATCGATAATCTAAGGATACTAATGGGAGGAAATTAGTTATGCAATCTATTAAATTAAACAACGGAGTCGAAATTCCAATTTTGGGCTTTGGCACGTATCAAATTACTGACCCAGAGCAAGCAGAACAAGCGGTTTATGATGCTATTCAAGCAGGATATCGTCATATTGATACTGCTCAATCCTACATGAATGAAGAGGCCGTTGGTCGTGGTATTGCCAAAGCGGGAATTCCACGACAGGAGCTGTTCATCACAACCAAAGTTTGGGTAGAAAATGTATCCTATGACAGAGCAAAAGCTTCCGTACAACGCTCTCTGGACCGGCTGGGTTTAGATTATCTTGATTTATTGCTGCTGCATCAACCATACAATGATGTTTATGGTGCATGGCGAGCATTGGAAGAATTACAACAGGAAGGCAAAGTTCGCGCCATCGGCATTTCTAATTTTGCTGTCGATCGAGCAGTGGATTTGGCTGAATTTAATCAAGTGACACCACAAATCAACCAAATTGAAATTAATCCCTTCCAGCAGCAAACTGGAAATATTGCCGCACTCAAAGAAGAAGGCATTGCGGTGGAAGCTTGGGCACCCTTTGCGGAAGGAAAAAACAATATCTTCCAAAATAAAATTCTGACCGAAATCGGCAACCAATATGACAAATCAGTTGCTCAAGTCATTGTCCGCTGGCTAATGGAACAAGAAATAGTTGTTCTAACCAAATCGGTGAATCCTGAACGGATGGCACAAAATATTGATGTGTTCGATTTTGCCTTAACCGATGAAGACAAAGCAAAAATTGCCACCTTGAACGTCGGTGAAAGCCAGTTCTTTTCTCATGCGGATCCGCAAATGATTAAATGGATGGCTAGTCGTAAAATAGATGTGTAACCGACATGCAAAAACTCCTTAAAGCTTAAGCTTAGAGGAGTTTTTGTATGCTACTTATTCAATTAGTGCTGCGCATGACAGCTTTCGTTCCAGCCTAAACTTCTAGCTTATCCATTAATGCTTCGGTCAAGGTTTTAGAAAAATTGACACCGGCTTTTTCAGCGCGCACATTCAGCCAGTGAGGGATACTGACGTTTTTCTTATCCAACTGACCTTCTTTTAAATAATCTGTTAAATTGACGGAAACTAAGGTCACAAATTGCTTTTTTTTGTCAAAGGCTATTTCATTAATCGGTGTTGGATCAGGCAAAGAACAATCTTTTTCAATTAAATCTCCTAGCATTATTCCTAAAGCATCCGCCGCTATCACTAATCCTTCTGGTATCGAGTCGGCCTGGGTAACTGCTCCCTCCACATCTGGAAAATAAATTCCGAAACCCACCGTATCTTGTTCAAAAATTGCTGGATAGACTTTGTTCACTGGATACACCTCATCTTTTTGTATTGGTAGCTTTGAGTACAGAAGCTTCTACAACTCTAGACAACTCTTTTCCATGCTTTGTTAAAATCACTGGCCTTGGATACCCTTTTCGAACAAATTTTCTGTGAGATCCCTTGCCTCCCTTAACTTCAATAAAGCCTGCTCTTCTAAGCAGTTTTTCAGCCTCTTTGATAGTCATAGGCATTCTGCTGCACCTTCTTCCGTATATTATAATGCGCACTAGGCGTATTGTCAAAAATGACTACTAGTACCACTTTTCTTCATTTGTTCTCCATAATATACGCAAAAAAAAACAAACGAAGTTATCCGCTTGCCTATTTAGTGATAAAAATTAATTCCGACTTCCGTATCCTCCACTAAGCTTCCCTTAGGCGCCTGCAGCACTAAACAAATCCAATAAAAATCTCCTGCACATGCAGCCGCATGAAACGTCGCCAAAAATAGATAACTGCCTACGAATAAAATACCGCTTAAATAGGCAATCGTCAGGCTCAACGTAATCAATACAAATGGAGCCAGCGATATCCAGGCGAACTGTCCACGTGAGTATTTTGATCCTGGTGAAGCAGCATAGGCGATCCCTTTTTTGATATTGATGCCAAACTTCACTTTACCTTTTGGGGAAAAGACTCGGAAGAACACTCCGTGAATCAATTCGTGAATGACAATCAACAGAAATGTCCCTGCTGTTACTAATAAAAGCTGCATTACTGAAAAAGTTATAGAGGACTCTTTCACTGGAATGATGGCAGTCACCGCTAGAAATAATAAGAAAAAAAGAACCAGCAGAAAAATAGATACGATGTTCAAACGTAAAATACTTTTCTTATCATTTAAGATATCAACCGATCGAATCAGCTTCATCACACTTCCCCCTTCTTCTCTTATAGTAGAATAAGTGTTTGATTTAAGAAAAGTCAAGCCGCTTTCAGCTGGAAATAGTCTATTTATCAAGGATCACAATGGAATTCCGTAAAAAAAACTGGACTAAAGTCAGACAAAATCTGAATCGATTAGCCAGCTTTATTTGAAAAATTCATGATGAAAAAATTACGAAAGATAAGCTTTCAGTTATTGGTGCTTTAACATCAATTTAAACCATGAGGCTACCAATTAAGCATAAACAAATGCATAATAAATCACATACCACCAGCCTAGCATACCATGAAAAAGTGCCCATAAAATACTGTGCCATTTGCGATAAGAAAGAATGAAAGCCAAGATATTCCCAATGCCGATTCCTGTTTTAACTGGCTGATCCATCTTTTGCTACACTCTGCTTATCGCTTACTTTTCAAATCCTACAGCCACACAATTCAAAGCTGTGTTGGCATTGATCATCGCGTTAATCACCACACCATCATGTGGAAAATGACCATCTCTTTCCTTGTTTTTATTGAAGTCCCGAATTGAGTAAATAACGATATAGGTAAATTTCATGCTTCTTCCCTCCTCTATTGTTTGTCTCGGTTTCTCATTTTATAGACAATCAATTCCTGCAGCAAACTAATCAGTAAAAAAAATAGTCCAATAACTGCTAAAGCAAAACTAATCATTCCCGCATTATCAAAGATGATTGAAACGGTTGCAGAAGCAAAAGCGCAGAACAACCAAACTGCGGTAATCATGTTTCTTCTTTTTTCTAAGGTCATGCTCGTCTTCTCCTTTTCTTCTTGTTAAATCTAGTATACCGATTTGTCAGAAGAATCTGACGATTTTTCCTAAATGGTTCATTTCGCGCCTTAATTGGTCATAATCACCTTGCTTGGTATTCACATCTTCTATAGAATGAAGCTACTAAACAATTTTTCGAGGAGCGTTTAAATGGTTAAGTTCGTTTTTTATTTGGGGTTTAATTACTTAAATATATTTCTGCATTTGATTACTTTGCTCTATGCTTTGAAGCACTTATTCCGTACACCAGTAAGAAAAAAGAACGCTCCTATTCTAAAGAACTGTTTTTGTTTTGCCTTTTTTCTCGCAATAATTGTTACTGCAATCAGCTTTATCGATCTTTGGGACCAACGATATATTACGCCCACTACATCGACTGTTCTATCAATTATTCAATATGTCGGCTTGCTGCTTTGGTTGAAACATTCGATGCATTTGCACGCTTACTGTATACCACTTATTTTAGTTACTTTTATCACTTTTACTGATACCATCTTTTCCACCACTTTACAGTATTTTTTTATTGCACATGAAGCCTTTTTTCTGACGATTCCGTATCCCTATGCGCATCTTACTCACCTCATTTATTCTTTACTGGGTTTCGTGATCAACTTATCACTGATTAAACTTTTTTCTTATCGGATGTGGTTTGATCAGTTGTTAAAATTTCCAAAGCTGATCTATTCAAGTGGCATTATTTATGTACTTTTAGAGCTGGTTATATTCAATAGCAATTTAGAGGATATGCGAAAATTGGGAACAAATGTCAAAAATCTTTACATTTCAGGCGTCTTTCTGCTCTTTTTATTGCTATTCATGGTGCTGGTTCGGGAAGTCGATCGCAACTATCGACTCTCCTACTCAAAAAAAATGCTGGACCAGCAGCAGCAGTACATTGAACATGTAGAGGCTCTGTATAATGACCTGAGAAAGCTTCATCACGATCACAAAAACCTGCTTTCTGGCATGTATTTTCAAGTCAGCGAAGGGAAAATCGATGAGGTAAAAACCTACCTGTCTGAAAAACTTCTCACCACAGATGAACAGCTGCAGGAAACGATTCGTCAGCAAACACAGCTGAACAATGTAAAGATGCTTGAAGTAAAAAGCTTATTGTTAACCAAAATTATGCTGGCTAAGGAACTCAAGGTTACTCTAAATGTGGAGGTCATTTTACCGATTGCGTCCATTGGGATGGAGATGAATGATTTTCTGCGGGTTTTTGGAATCACCTTAGACAATGCTATTGAGGCTGCCAGCAAGTTAAATACTCGCGCAGTGGTAGATGTACTGATGCTTCAAAGCACTGGCTGTGTTGAAATTGTAATCAAAAACCCGTGCTTCGAAACGGTCAACCTAGAACGTATTTGGGAACTGGGCTATTCGACGAAAGGGCAAAATCGGGGAATTGGATTAGCCACTTATCAGGAAATTTTAAATTCTTACTCACAGGTGTTGCGTGAGACCAAAATTTCACAGGATCAGTTTGTCCAGACGATTGTGATACCGACTTAAGTTCTCACACTAAGTAAGCTTGTCTCTAAGAGTAAAAAAGGGGCTCTTTCAGCTTTTTCTTAAGATTTTTATGCTATAGTTAAATAAGTAAATTCTGCGTTAGAAGGAGGACATTATGCAAAAAGTCGTTTGGATTTATTCCATCAATGTTTATGATACCAGCGCACCTTTTGGTTTCGGCACCCCCGGGGTAAGGGCATGGCACGGAAACAAATTTCAGTCCGAAATGAAAGCAGCCTTGCAGCCGGAGATTGAGTTGGAGTTTATTAGTTACAATCCCGCCAGTAATGACATTCCGGATGCTGATTTAGTTCTATTCAATAGTCTAGACGCAAAGCGCTTGAGTGATGAAATTACTGACAAGGGTCTGGCAATCCCCTTCCAAGATCTTTACATGGGAAAAGTTCAGGAGATCAAGGAATACCTGATGCCCTTCTTGAAATCAGCATCAACTTAGCTACTAAATTAGAAAAATACAGGTAGGTATCGTTGGTTCATTTTCTCCAACGATACCTATCTTTTATTTGCAAATATGCTTAAATAAATGGGACTACGCTTTGCTTTTTCTTTTTTTATAGCATAATTTTCATTTCCAGACTCTTCAGGCTTGTACCAGCGAGAATTAATGATAGAATAAAGAATCATATCTTATGAAGGAGTTTATATATACATGACTTATGCACTAGAAATAAACCAACTGAAAAAGGTCTATGGCTCAGGTGTTACAGCACTGCGGGGAATTGACTTAGCAGTTGAGGAAGGCGACTTTTATGCCTTGCTGGGACCTAATGGCGCGGGAAAATCCACGACGATTGGCATCATCACCTCTTTAGTCAATAAAACCTCTGGTCAGGTGAAGGTCTTCGGCTACGATATTGACAAAGATCTGGTTGTCGCTAAACAGCAAATTGGCTTGGTGCCGCAGGAATTCAATTTCAATCCCTTTGAAACTGTTCAACAAATCGTTGTGAATCAGGCAGGCTATTACGGTGTTTCCCGAAAAGAAGCGTTAAAACGCAGTGAAAAATACTTGAAGCAATCGAACCTGTGGGAAAAACGCAATGTTCGCGCTCGGATGCTTTCTGGTGGGATGAAACGTCGTTTGATGATTGCTCGTGCTCTGATGCATGAACCGAAATTATTAATTTTGGATGAGCCAACTGCTGGAGTGGATATTGAGCTGCGCCGGGAAATGTGGGAGTTTTTGCGAAATTTGAACAATAGCGGAACCACCATCATCTTGACTACCCACTATTTGGAAGAAGCCGAGATGCTATGCCGCAACATTGGCATTATTCAATCAGGAGAACTCATCGAAAATACCAGTATGAAGAATTTGTTGGCAAAACTACAATTTGAAACCTTTATTTTTGATTTAGAGCCGTTGGAACAGGCTCCTATTATCAGCGGCTACAACTACCAAATGGACGATGAACAAACGTTAGAGGTAGAAGTGGAACGAAACCAAGGAATCAACGAAGTGTTCCAGCAGCTTAGCAATCAAGGGGTTAAAGTCCTGTCCATGCGTAATAAGTCCAATCGTCTGGAAGAACTTTTCTTGAAGGTTACTGAAGAAAAACGTTACACGGAGGAGATCAATGTTTAGTTTATATCTTACTGCTTTAAAAAGCCTAGCGGTAAAGGAGACCAACCGCTACCTGCGGATCTGGGTTCAAACGCTGGTACCGCCAGTGATTACCACGTCCTTGTATTTCATCATTTTCGGCAATTTGATTGGTGGAAGAATCGGGGATATGGCCGGCTTTTCTTACATGGAATTTATCGTACCCGGTCTAATTATGATGTCAGCCATTACCAGCTCTTATTCCAATGTTTCCTCTTCCTTTTTCTCACAGAAGTTCCAGAAAAACATTGAGGAATTATTAGTGGCGCCTGTACCTACTCATATTATTATTTGGGGCTTCGTAATTGGGGGCTTGGGCCGCAGTGTTATGGTTAGTGCTCTTGTGACAGTAATCTCATTATTCTTTGTTCCATTACATGTCCACTCTTGGCTGATTATCATTATGACGCTGTTAATGACCGCTATCTTATTTTCATTAGCTGGTTTGTTAAACGGAATTTTTGCTCAATCCTTTGATGATGTCTCAATTGTACCAACCTTTGTGTTGCAGCCACTAACCTATTTAGGTGGTGTATTCTATGCCATTTCAATGCTGCCGCCGATTTGGCAAGCCGTGTCCAAGGTGAATCCAATCGTGTACATGATCTCGGGATTCCGCTACGGATTTTTAGGTGTAATGGATGTCCCAATCGTGATTTCAGTCTCGATTTTAATTCTATTTATTGTTGTACTCTATGCCATCTGCTGGCGTTTGATTGAACGAGGACGCGGCTTAAGAAGTTAATGCCCAACCATCCTGATTTCAGGATGGTTTTTTTGTAGCTAATTGTGTCGAAAATTCCTTTTCTTGTTCATTGGTTTTGCCCACTTAATCATTTATAAAAAACACGCAATCCTTTTAAAAGAATAGAAAATCTATTGTATTGAAAATTTTAGCAAGAAATATTCTGATATCTGAACCCTATAATTCGCTAGAAAAAACCTTGATTTTGAAATATTTCATTTAATAACGTTTGTTATTCCAAAAAATGCTTGACCTTCAAAAACATATGTTATATTATGAAAACGTATTCCACATTAGATGAAACCAGAAGGAGTTAGCATAATGAAATTAGGGATGAAACAGGTTACGAGCATGAAGAAAGTTAGTTTAGAAAAACGTTTCAATGATTATTATACCAAGACCAAGGACAGTGTATTAGTCATACAATGCGCGATTGCGGCTGCTATTCGTAACAGTTTTAGCACCTCTGACTTCTCTTTTTTAGCACAGGACTTAATTCGTTCATTATTTCTAACCGATGATGCGGTTCGTTCTATTCCTCTTTCCTGCGTTTATTTTCGCGATTACTTTTCTGATGACGAGTGGCAAACCGTTATCAACCGCTTATTTTCCAGTCCTGAGGAGTTCGAACAAATAACGGGAGAATCCTCCATTTACATAGAAAAACTGCGCCCGCGATTCACTTCTGGTGAACAGCCGACAGATAAGAAAAACAGCATGATTTCTTACTTCAAGGATGCCGCTGGCAAAAGACACAGCTGGACTTTAAGTAACATCAACCCCGACATTACCAAAGAAGAACACTATGCACTTCTCTCAATTTTAGGGACCTTAACCATTTTTGAAAAGGATGGCGTCCGTCGGTTTGTAGAACCTATTTATGCCGATTTTAGAGTCTTTGAGCCTGGCTTTGATCGCCGAAATGAAGAGGAAGCTGCGGAACTGCAGAAAATGATGGGCAGCTTGCTGCCTATCACCACGAAGGAAATTCCAGAGGCTGTTCCTTCATTTGACCAGACAGCCGCTCTTCAAGAACAACTAATCGATTCAATAGATGATGAAATAGAAAACGAAGAGGACGACCTGTACGACGACTTAACTGAACTAGAAAAAGAATTGCCTGACCTAGCAATGAAATTAATTCTGGAAGGCAAACCCATCGATGAAGTTCAACAGGCGATTGACCGGCGAAAAGAAGAACAAGCCTTTGATTCACAAGCTGTTCCTGTCGGTAAAACCCTCAGCAACAAGGAACGCTTTCAACAAGTTCTAGCTCAAAAAAACCGAAGCAAGCAAAATAAATCAAGCCTGCTAAGTCAGATAAATAGACGAGGGAAACGGCGATAATTCGCTGTACCTCATGAAAAACTGAATAAACGAGGGAAATAAAAATAGCAGGAACCCTTCAGCTCCCGCTACCTTTTACACATCCATGATGCTAATTACTTTTCCCAGAGCCTGTTTTAGGTCGACCAGCAAATCTTCGGTATCTTCAATGCCGACTGACAGCCGCAGCAGTCCCTCGGTAACGCCTTGCTTTTCCCGTTCTTCCTTGGGAACACAGGCATGACTCATGGTTACTGGATAAGACAGAATAGATTCCACTCCGCCGAGACTAACGGCTGCAATTGGAATTTTTAAGGCTTCGGCAAAGGTGTACACGGCTGCCTGATTTTCCAGCTCAAAGGATAGAACTGCTCCGCCACTGCTGGCTTGTTTACGATGCACCGCATAACCGGGATGACTAGGCAAACCAGGGTAGTAAACCTTCTTGACTGCAGGATGTTCCGCTAACAGCCAGCTTACTTTTTCAGCACTTTTAACACTTTGTTCCATTCTTAGGCCCATGGTTTTCATCCCTCGCATGATCAACCAGCAGTCCTCAACGCTTAAAACACTGCCGAGAACCTTTTGCTGCAGCACTATTTGTTTTGCCCATTTTTCGTCATTGGTAATGACCAGACCGGCCACCACGTCACTATGTCCGTTGATGAACTTAGTCGCACTATGAATGACCACATCCACGCCCATTTCCAAAGGATGCTGGAACAGCGGCGTCATAAACGTATTGTCGATAATCGTTTGCAGCTTATTCTCCTTGGCGATGGTCACCACCCCAGCAATATCAGTGATACTTAACAAAGGATTCGATGGTGTTTCTAAATAAAGAGCTCGTGTATTCGGACGAATAGCCTGACTCCATTCGTTCAGATTGGTTTCATCTACGAAGGTTACCTCAATCCCAAAGCGATTCATTACTTCATTCACCAGCTGGAAGGTCCCACCGTAAATACTCTTGCACATTACCAAATGATCGCCTTGGTTGAAGCTTAACAATACTGCCGAAATAGCTCCCATTCCTGAAGAAAAAGCAGTGGCAAATTTGCCGCCCTCAACCGCAGCAATCCCCTCTTCCAATGCATGGCGAGTCGGATTGCCGAAGCGTGAATAAGTATATGGTTGACTATCCTTGATAGATGCTTGCTTAAAGGTGGAGCATTGATAAAGAGGAATCGAGGATGCCCCGGTTTCGTCATCAAATACTGAATAGCCGTGAATTAGTTTTGTATTGTCTTTCATTGTCTCTGCCTCCTGTGCTTTTACTCGAACAAACTCGTAAATCTACGACTTTATTCTACCATTACAGAAAACGCTTTCCGCCATTGTGGATAATATTTTAGCAGAATCTCATAACTTGCTTAAACATTTCTCAGAGGGAAAAAAAGTATAATAAAAAACAAAAAGGATTCCTTTGCGTATCTTTATGTACAAGGAGGAAATAATTATGTATTTTAAAAACGCAGTTGGTAAAGTTTATATCACTAAAGAAGCTGTTATTGTAGAAACCACTCACGCCGTCCAACGTATTACGCCTAAACCGCATATTGATGAGAAAGAAGCTTTTTTAGAATTCGAATACCATAACCAAGTGGATGTCATCTCCCAGCTGGAACATCTGTACAAAGTCTTTGGCAAATGAAAAATTAGTAAATTCTGAATCATTCTGTCCTTTTTTTCCAATGGGACCATGCTAGAATTTAAGAAAACGAGGTAAGGAGAATGAGCATGGCGCCTATTGGGTTAAAATATGAGTTTTCAGCCGCTGTTTATCATTATTCATCGTCACCGGAAATGACCGGCTGGACAATGGTTTCACTGCCAAAGGACTTAGCAGAAGCGATCAGAAATGATTTCAAAGACCGAGAAGAAGGCTGGGGTCGCATGAAAATTACCGCTGAAATTGGCAATAGCCTGTGGCAAACAGCTATTTGGTTTGACACTAAGCAGGATACTTACCTGCTTCCTTTAAAAGCTGCTATTCGAAAGAAAGAAAAAATCATCGAGAATCAAATAATAAATGTCGCTATTTGGATTTAAAAAAGTGACAGCTTGCAGGTTCATTCTGCAAACTGTCACTTTTATTCTGCTCTCAATTCCATCGTTAAAAAGACCTTATCCTTCAATTGAATCCCCTCGTCATAAATCGGATGATCATACTGTTCAATAAAGAAATTTTCCAAACGATAAGCCCGTACAAAGCCGCAGCTTTCGTAAAATCTCAAAATCCAGGGAACATCCCCAGTACCAACTAGCATGGTAGAGCCTTTCTCTTTATAATAATCCGCCACATAACTCACCAATTTCTTGCCATACCCTTTTCCTTGAAATTGTTCGTAAGTAGCTAAGCTTTGCAGCTCATAGGTCCCTTTCCCTTCATCGGTCACCACACAAATGCTTTTTAGGTCCTCATCATACAGGGCAAACATGTCGCCCCGTTCTAAATAGTTGTCGATCATATCTTCTTGTTCATCAGCTAAAAGCAATAAATCCAGAAAATCTTTTTTATTGGTTTTGATTTGCTTGATTTCCATTTGGTTGTCCCCTTTATTCCACCTATTCTTGATATAAGCTCTCCATCGTGTAAATATTATTTACCTCAATTAATTCTCCATTTTCATCCTCTTTAAAGTTGGCAATCCAAGAATCATGAGAATTGTCTTCTGAAGCCTGCCGTACCTCGACCGCAATTTTTCCATCTTCATTATAATAAGCAAGAGGTCCATACGGAGATTTATTTAGAAATGCCCATTCAGGGTCATTTTGAGCCCGAGCTTGGAAAAGTTGTGTAACCCGTTCCTCTGCCCAGTTAAGAGTCAATGGTTCTTTGCGAGGAGCCTCACTACTTGAAGATTCGATACTAGAATTAACAGCGTTGTTTTCTTTATTAATTGAGGAGCTAGAAGTAATCGACAAAGACCTTTCGATTTCTTCTTGATTATTACCGTAAATTTCAACTACAAAATAAATACCAGTAGCTGTCAAAGCTAAAACCAGCACACCAACAACAGTCGCAATCATAGCATCCTTAAGCCGCTGCCTTTTAGCAGCCAGATACGCCTCACGCCATTTCGGATCATTCTGTCTGAGCCTTAGGAACTCCCACGTATGCCACGAACCATTGCGTTGAACATAATATTTCTTTGCCATAATAATTCCTCCTAATTCTAAGTGTACCCCATTGAGATGCTCTTAGAAAGTCGATTACTATTTATAAAAAATTTTATGGAATGGTGATTTTAGTTGTTTTCCGTTCATCTTCCTAAATCATTTCCACGAAAAATAAGAGCCCATATTTCAGGCTCTTATGTTAGCTATGAAATTTTGGTATTGATACATGTAAGGTCTTAGGCCGGTATGCATTCATCGTTGAGGTCTTCCTCAAGATTTTCGTAGTGTTCTTTTAAGTGGTTAGGTAAAACGTTGATGGTGAATTCACCGAAGTAGTTGCGTTTCATTTCTAGTTCAATCTTAATTTGTTCTAGCTCTTGAATTGTTCTGTCGGCATTTTTGTTCATAAACATTCCTCCTGATTTTGGTTTAAGCAACTGTGCTTGGTTTTTAAGTTTTTTTGCCAAAGAGAATAGGTTTCGATTTACTGCGATTGTTGAGGTATTTTTCAGCAAAATGGATCAGACGGGTTTCGACATTTTTTTCGGCGAATTCTGGTATCACTGCAATTTCCTTAATTCTGCCTACTGAGGGAGTAAAGAGTTGTACCGATGCGGTTCCAATCATGGTGTTGTCATGAAACGCAACGAGTGTAACGTAGCGACGTTCTTTGCGGTAATTGATTTTTCGATCCAGCAATTGTTTTCTTAGATTAATCGCATCAAAGAATTCCTTGCTGTAGGGTGTACTAATGTGAATCGCGACCATAGAATTCCTCCCATCTTTTGGTTATTAAATGCTTATTCGTTTATTATAGACCAAAAGACAAGTTTTGTCTTCTATATTAAACGTACATTCATTTATCAGCTGCCAGCAAGAGACGCTCTTGCCTGCTAGTATTTCACTGCATCCCAGCTCATTTGAATGATTTCTTCAATCATGGACTCGTTTAAAGCTAGTGTTCCGCTGTAATAGTCCTTCACAAATTGCATGGCTGGATTAATGGTAAAGCCAGCTATGACTGCCGTATTAACATCTTTGAAGATTTTGTCTTGTTTTCCCTCGTCATAAATCGAGTGAAATTGCTGAAACAGCTTAGAAATACTTTCACTCATTTCTTCGTTTAACAAAGGAGAGCTCTGGAATTGTTCAATGAACAGAAATTCCTGCGGATTGTTCATCAAGAACTGAATAAATTTCTTCAAATACTGTCTGTAGCGCTCTTCAATTGGCGCATTTTCGTCATAGTCGGACAACACATAATCACGCATTTTTTTCTTGGCATGGTAATACAGCTTATTAATTAAATCTTCTTTGTTGTCGAAATAAACGTAAATGGTCGCAGCCGAAACATTGGCCTTTTTTGCTATTTGCGACATTGGAGTGTCGGAAAACCCTCGTTCATTAATTAAATCCATCGCTGCATGGATGATGTTATCGCGTTTAGTAAAATCTTTCTTTCTCATGTTTTCTATAATAAACGATCATTCGTTTATTGTCAATTACTTGTTCTTTATCTATTCGTTTGATTGGAAATGACCCTTCTGTCGTCTCAAAAATTAGAAAAGGAAATAGAAATTTTGCATTGCCCATATCAATCTCCTATGATATGGGCAATGATGACAATAAAACATCAATTATTGTGCAAAATCGGATGGCAAGTTCTTTTTCCCCTTTCGGATCAATTTCTCAACAAAACCGTTAGAACGAAAAAGCTTAAATGATCAAACAATTGATGTGTTTCTTTGATTCCGTCAACCCAACATTTTAAGCATTCGGTTTCAATCAAAACAAAGAATCCCTAATGATCTTATGATTCATCATTAGGGTTTGTATTTTTTCATTATCCGTTATTCACACACAGTCACTGGACCAAGGGTGAGGTTGAACTAGTCTCATCACTGACTTCTAAATAAGGATTTTTAATAAAATTAATCAATACACCCTTAGCTGCTCCTCTAGATTTATTTGCAACTTCCGCCATTACAACGGAGTAAATGAAACTAACATAAGTGTCCGTTCCTTTTATCAATGCTTTCGAAGTACTATATACCTTGAAACTCAAGCAATCTTCTTATAAATAGCAATCAATTCTTCCGCTAAATCCGTAAATGCAATTGATGTCATTAGATGATCTTGGCTATGAACCATAAGTAAGGAGACTTCCGTATTTTTACCAGAGGCTTCCGCGGTCAGTAAGCCCGTCTGAGTATGATGGGCTTCTACCAAAGATTCCTTGGCCAACCCAATACTTTTATCTGCTACTTCAAATTGTTGTTCTTTCGCTGCTTGGATCGCTTCCATCGCATAACTTTTAGCATTGCCGCCATGTACAATCAAGCCCATGATCACTTCTAAGTTTTGATTCTCCATTTGATTAAACTCCTTTTTCCATCAATTGAACTGCTGCAGCAAAAACTTTCTCTCCGTCCATCATACCGTAATCCTGCATATTGATAACGGCTACTGGGACATTGATCCGAGCTGCTTTTTCTTCAAACTGTTTAAGCATAAAACGGACTTGAGGACCCAATAGAATCACATCAACCTTACCCTTCTCAATTTCAGGATCAGCTTCTGAAGCTGACAGTGCAAAAATTTTGGCTTCCGCCCCTTGAGCTTGCGCTGCTTTTTCCATTTTTGTAACCAACAGACTAGTACTCATTCCTGCTGCACAGACTAACATGATTGTTTTCATTTTTTTCCTCGCTTTCTCTGACAAAAATGAATCGATACTGTCTCTATATTTATTCAAAATCAAAGATATTTTTTCGTTTTCGAGCAACTAAACAGGTGAATAGGACATCCAATAAATAATCGACAGAGACACCATACTGCAATGAGGTCAGTTCGTACGTGCCAGTATAAATATAGAGGCTCTCATTACATAACAGGTCCAAATTCCGATTCACATTACCAGTTATGGCTATCGTATAAATATTTTTCCGTCGCAATTCTGTAGCTGCACTGATCATGACTGGATTTTTACCTGTATGGCTTATGATGACAGCCACGCTATCGTTGCCTTCCAAGGTATCAATATAAAAATCGTTATAGGTGTTGAATACTTGAGTGTTGATCCCCAAGCTGCTCAGTTTCAAACAAAGTCCATGTGCTCGTGTATAATTCACGTCACTTGCATAAAAATCAACTCTTTTTGAATGAACTAAGCGATTGATGATTCGGTTCAGGGAATCTTTTTTTATCATTTCCTGCGTATAACGAACCGTTTCTTGATACAAGCCCTCAACGGTCGTAGATAACGCGATATTTGAGGCCTTCACATCCAGTTTTGTCCACTCATTTTTCTTACATTGCGCATGCTCACTAACGTATTGCAGCTGAAACTCATGATAACTGGCGAAGCCCAGCTTCTTACATAAACGATTGATGGTAGCTGGGCTGGTCAGTGTTAGTGTCGCCAACTCCTTTGCAGTTTTATCCGCAACACGTGCTTGATTTTCTAAAATGAATTGAACAATCGCTTTTTCCTGATGGGTAAATGTCTTACCCTTTTGCAGCTGCTGAATAATCATTTCCTCACTCCTCAGTTTAGGATGTTCTGTCACACTCGCTGGTTCAAGTGTCGTCGTTAGTCGAAAACCGATCATTGTAACCGGATTCACTTTCATTTATTATAGCATCCTAGTTCGAGAAAATTTTAGTTAATTTATCATCTAGCTGACTTATGCTTCGTTCGCCTGGATCATCTCGATAGCGTCCGCTTCTTCCATCTCTTGTTGTTCGATGACATCCAGACTCTGATTATAAACCTTCCAGAAAGGCAGATAAATCACAAATCCGATCGCAAAAGAGAGGAGCGGAATGAGCGCTGTCTTCACATCTCCGGTTCCTAAAGGTCCTAAGAGAAACGGCGGAGTCGCCCATGGAACGACCGCATAGAATTTCCCCAAAAAGCTGGTGGACATTAATAGATAGCCCACTCCTGTCGAAATCGTCCCACTTAAAATGAAAGGAACCATTAAGTACGGATTTAGTGCAATCGGCAGACCATAAATCACCGGTTCAACAATCGTAAAGATTCCTGGTGCCAAAGCGGTCAAGCCAATCGTTTTAAATTGTTTTCTTTTTGAAGTAATCATTAAGAACAAAAGCGGCCACACTGCAGCGGTCCAAACAGTCAAACGAATAAGTCCTGTATTGCCAAGTCCT
Organism: Enterococcus sp. AZ163; assembly: GCF_050498925.1. NCBI lineage: Bacteria > Bacillati > Bacillota > Bacilli > Lactobacillales > Enterococcaceae > Enterococcus > Enterococcus sp. AZ163. Next base: position 63,614 of record NZ_JBIPAO010000002.1, on the reverse strand, counting down.
GCAAGAACATTCGGTAGATCATATTTTGAAACACCACTGGCTAAAGCACTTGCATTCTGATTAACCCACGTCAACCCAAATGGCGTGAATAGAGCTAAAAACATATTGTCGCCATGAAGTCCGACACTCCAAAGCAACAAACAGACAAACGTAACCAGCATAGCCATCCAAAGACTATCGGAAGAGGTAATAATCGGTTCCAGCAAGGTATTCAGCCAAGCGACCATATCGAAATTTAAAATTGTTCGAACCAGCCAAGCTAAAGCAAAAATCGTTGCGAATGGTAATAAGGCGCCAAAAGCATTCCCAATATTTGGTGGTACGGAAGCAGGCATTTTGATCGTAATATTTTTGTCTAAGAAGAATTTAAATATTTGAACACCCACAATACTCGTGATAATACAAACGAATAACCCACTTGCGCTAAATGAATTCACCAAAATACCACCTACTTCATCATAGCCATTAATCGTAAAGATCAAGAATGTTCCCAATCCTAACAAACTACACGTCAACGTATTTAACTTTTTCTTTTGCGCATAATGGTATGGAATCGCTATTGAACAATACAGGGACATCATATTCATCGTCAGGCTGTTCATCCAAGCAAATTTCCCCGCCCAGGGAGCTAAAAAGCCGATTAACGGTTTGCCGCTGGTCCCCACATCTGGCGAACCCAAAACATACAAAATTAAAAAAATTGAACCGATCATAATAATCGGAGTCACCGCGACCAGCCCAGCTACAACGGAAGAAATGATATCAGTATTCGCAAATCGGCCTAGTGGTCCGGAAATTTTAGTGGTAAAATCGGTTAATCTATCCATCATACTTCTCTTTTGTTTATCCATTCGGAAGTCCTCCTGTTTAATGGGTAGTTTCTCTCAGGGATCGCGCCGGTTTCTTCACAACCCCTAATTCACTACATCCATTTTGGTAATTTACGTTCTACTCGTACTGACATCAGCTGGGAAAACGATCCCGCCTGTTCTTCTGGCCTGTGTCTGAATTTTCATTGTTTCCAGCGTGACTTCCATTAGCTTCTTGGCTTCGACTACTTTTTGATTGTCGATGATGTCGCAAAAGGCCACAAATTCATGATACATCCGATGCTTGCCCTGATTTAGTTCATAAACAGTTTCGCTGGTTGAGTCATTCATTAATAGCTTGAATTTTGCGACGATATTAGCCGAATCTTCAATGATGATACAGCCCCTATCCCCTTGAATCGATGTAATGATCGGCGCTTTACAATCTTTAGCCGCGATACAAACTGCTTTAAACTCTCCATAGTCCAAGTTTAGAATGCCTGAAGTATCGATACCTTTTTGACTATTCGCTTGATAGCTGACTTGATCGGTTGATCCAAACAACGTAACCATCAAGTTGATATTGTAAATATTTAAATCCATCAATGCTCCCCCGGCCTTCTCCGGATCAAAGGCCGGCTGAACAATGCCCTGCTTGAATGCATCGTAGCGAGAAGAATATTGTGAGTAGTTCGCTGAGACGATCTTGATTTCCCCTAAGGTTGGTAGAAGTTCTTTGATTTTCAAAACATTCGGTAAGAAACGAGTAGAGACCGCCTCCAACAGGATCAGGCTTCGTTCATTTGCTAAATTGGCCAATTCAACTGCCTCTTGATCATTCGAAGTAAATGGCTTTTCACAAATCACATGTTTATTCGCCAATAACGCTTTTTTAGTGAATACGTAATGCAAATGGTTAGGTACTCCAATATAAATCGTATCAATCTCAGGATTTTGAAGCATTTGGTCAAAATCAGTATATTGTTTTTTGATCCCGTTTTTCTCAGCCAATTCCTGAATCACTGATTCTTCCGCAAGTGTGGCACAAATCGCTTCCAGTTTCATCTCGCTGATTTCATTGGCGAAGCTCAATAAATCGTGTACGATCATCCCTGCTCCTAATAGACCTAGCTTCATTATTTCGCCTCCTTCGCTACTTTCATCGCAGCTTCAATAATTTCTAAAACTGCAACGACTTCTTCGTCCTTGACGATTTTTTCGGCATTCCCGCCTAAAACATTAAAAATATTGTCATAAATGATTCCGTAATCGCCTTTTTCAACCGGAACCGCCATATTCACTTCTTGCCCCTCTTGATCAGTGTAAGACAGGGTTCCCCAAAACTCTTCAGAATATTCTTCTGTCGGTAAAGGATAGGGTCCCTTTGGTTTTTCTTTAGAAGAATTATGTCCAAGTGACGGCATTAGGAAGCTTCCCTTTTTACCATGCACTGTAAAACTAGGATAGTCGAGTTTTACATAATAGCTAGTTTTCACGATGGCTTTTAGCCCGTTAGGATAGAAAAGATCAATATCGTAATAATCATCCGAAATCCCCGGGTTATCGATACTGCGCACGTCGTAAACCGTTCGCTTTGGAACACCAAACTCACCGACTATTTGATCGATTGGATGAACTGCTAATCCGTAAAGGACACCCATCCTCTTGTTATTAACCATTTCCGGACGATAATAATCATAATGCGACTCAACCTCAATCAGATCTCCTAATACACCTGATTCAATTACTTTACGAACTGTCCGCATGTCTGCATCGAACCGGCGATTTTGATTCGCCATTGTCAGAAGACCCTTTTTCTTTGCTAGTGCGAATACTTCCTTAGCCTCCGCGGCAGTCATCGCAAAAGGTTTTTCGGTCAGGACATTCTTTCCATTTTCTAGAGCCATTTTGGTATAGGCAACGTGAAACTGATCTGGTGTATTAACCACAATCAAATTAACTTCTGGATCTTGCATGACTTCTTCTATTGAGGAAGTAAATGAGATTTCTGGATACCAGCTTTCCCGCTCCAAATCCCCTACGCGATCTTCTTCTCTGCGATAAATATATTTGGCTTTCATTTTTCCGTGACGTGCTGCTACATATGGCAAGTGATATTGGCAAACACTGTTGCCAAAACCAATATAGGCAATAACTAACATAAACTTCCCTCCAGTTTCGAATTAAAAAAATTGACTATGACCATCAGCTGATTGGTACAGTTCAACCTTATCAGCCAAACTTATACATTTCGATAGAATCCAGATAAAAAGGGTAGCGTTTTCAAAAATGTCGGGTATTTTTGAAAGCTCCTTTCACTATCACTGTGAACTACTCGCCACTTAGCTAAATCTTCACTTCGCATATTGAGTTTTGCATTGATACCTCGAGCACAACGCCCCCTGACAAGCCATTTTTCGGATAAAGAGTGATTTCGTATCCGCAATCTAAACAGAGTTGGCTAGGTGGATACCATTGATTTTACATCTATACCAACTTGCAATGTTTGTGATTGTTGATTAAGTATCCCTGGAATACTACTTAATAACGACTCATTTAGTTCGGATAGGCGTTCCCTCTGGTATCACTATGCCAGTTCACGATAATAATCTTCTTTCAATGGCTGGCTGAGTAAAAATTTCTTTAGTAATTGCATTGGTATTCGAAAACGTTTATCTTAAAATTAAAGAGTTTATCAGGAGGGATTCCATTGGCTAACGAAGACAAAAAAGATTTCAATGCCATGCTGCACAAAGAAACGGATATGCCGAAAATACAACGTGTAACCGATCAAAAAACGGTTGAACGTTATGGCGGTGAGCGAATGTTTTTTGCCCCTGCCCCAACCTATGTTGCAATCATGAAGAAAATTCCCGAAGGCAAGCTGACTACCGTTGTGGATATTCGTGAGTACCTGGCCAAAGAAAATCAAGCAGATTTTACCGAGCCAATGACTGCCGGAATTTTTGTCTCTATCAGTGCCTGGGCCAGTCATCAAAGAGACACTGACAAAACACCTTATTGGCGTACACTAAAAACCAAGGGTGAATTGAACCCAAAATATCCCGGTGGTATCGAAGTCCAAAAAGAACTATTACAGGCGGAAGGACATCAGATTGTCCAAAAAGGCCGCAAAAATATTCGGTATTATGTTGAAAACTACGAAGCTGCTTTAGTAGATTTATACACTTTATTCTAGCCTTTTTACCTAGAAACCAAAAAAAGCAATGGACAATTTAAAGGAGTTTTGCAAATGAGTGCCTTATCCGATGTGCTGATTGTAATAGACTTACAAAACGGTGTCTGTCACAATGGAGCAACCGCGATTCATAATTTTGAAAATCTGGTAGAACTGGTTAATAGCCGAATTGCCTCTTACCAAAAAGAAAAACGGCCGATTATTTTTATCCAGCATTCGGATGAAGATCTAATAATAGATACTTATTCGTGGGAAATTATCCCTGAATTGATACAAAGCCCTGATAACTATTTTCTAGGTAAAACTCATGCCAATTCCTTCTACCAAACTTCTCTGCAGAAGCTGCTGACTGACCTGAAGGTGAACTCAATTGAATTTTGCGGCGCTCAAACACAATATTGTATGGATACGACAATCAAGTTTGCTCATGGGTTAGGTTATCAGCTTTCCTTGATGAAATCAGCTTCTTCTACTTATGATGATGCGCTGATTTCAGCAGCCGATATGATCCGTTTTTACGAAAAAATTTGGGATAAGCGTTTCTTGACTTTGCTCGAGGAATATATGTAAAGGAGGAGATTGGATGAATTCATTTAAAGACCTAAATAATCGTTTTTTCTATATCGCCATTATTAACTTCATTTGCGCCATGTTATTAGCCTTGTTTGGCTCTGGAATTTTTTTCAGAGTGATCAGCTTTGTATTTTTCCTTATCTTTGTTCTGAACATGAACTTAGCTTCCAAAAAAGCAAAAGATGAAAAGTCTTCTGCAAAAAACCAAGGCTGAAACTGAATCAGCCTTGGTTTTTTTATCATTAGCAGCTGAATAACCCCGTTGAAGCGAGGTTTTGGCAGCTTATTTTCGCCCATCCACCACATTAAATCGTCGGGACAGGTAGTTCTTCTTAGCACTTTTCAGTTCATCTTCATTCCACGGTACAAAGAGCTTTCCTTCGTATTCAGCGATCAGATCCCCCTCTTGGTAAGTTACCGATAGAATATCTGTCGTAAGCAGGCAAACACTATCCAAATCATCCACATGACCAAGCTTTTCTAACTCGTATTCGGTCTCCTTATCGCAGTTCCTATGTATATCATCAAATTCAAACACCGGTTCATAATCATCATAATCGGAGGTTTTTCCAATATGTTGGACAATCGCTTGGATTTCCATTTCATAGTCTTCATGAGTGCTTTCTTTGACAGATAAAATATGCGTAATGACGAACCCATTCTCGGATTCATCAAGATAAGAACCAATGTCAACACGTCCTGAAAAATAAATCGTTCTAATTTCCTGCAAAACTCTCACCACTTTCGCTTGGGACTATTTTTTTGTTAGGGTTTGTCGTTTCCTTTTCCGCTAACCACATTAAAGGTAGCCAAACGCTTTTGCTTAACTGCCTGTCTCATTGCTTCATCACTCCATGGCATGTAGATTTCCACGCTGCACTTCATGACAAAATCATTTCCTTCATACCTTAAATCGACAATATTTGCTATGTATCCATACAGTCCATCCTTCTCCAAACCCAATTGGACTACGTCTCCTACCTTAAGAAAAGGATTGCCTTCAGTTTCTTTCCCTCCATAATAGCGTCTTTCATAGCCCTCCCAATAGTCATCCACCATTCCAAACGCATGCAGAATTGATTTTGTGCCAAACTCTTGGGCGAGTACGTCCACCTTAATCTCGCCATTGCCTTGGTATTTTTTGATATCTATAATATTTGTCACAACAAACAATCGTCCCTCGTGCTCAAACGTTTCACCAACCCCGACGGTTTCTGATCGTACCAAAGTAAAAATTTTGTGCATAGCCTTCTTTCCCTTCGTACTTTATTTTTTCAATGGGACTAAACCCCTTGCTAATTTCTCATTATTCTTTGTTAGTAGTCATTTTGTGAGTGCTTACTTTGTAATGATACAAAAAAGTTGCCTAGCTGTCATGTAATTTTTGATTTTTTTTACTTTTATTTTTTCTAAGCATTTAAAATAGTCCTCACCCTTGTGTTTGAGTAAAAAACTATTAATTCCACTGAAATTATGGACCTTGATCTTTACCCACTCAACTTTAAATGATGAAATTTACATACCAATCTCCCTCATGAGGCTGCTGCTTTGTGGGAGACTCTTCTATCCAAGTTTTATCAGAATAGAATTCTCGGTTGTTTATGGCACAAAAAAGGTTGTTTAGGACAAACTAAGCTCTTCTTCTAATTACAGTACTATAATTGAAAAAGAAGAAAGAAGGGAGCAATTAAAATGTACGAGTACCGATCAGAAATTCTAATCGCAAAGATGAAATGGTTGTCCGACAAAGCCAATGAAGATGATCTATATGAATTAGATCAACTTATTAATCAGCGGGCAAAAGAGGGCTGGGAGCTTGCCACTTACTCTTACATGTCAACGTCATTACAAGTGAAGGGTGCTACCTTGATCACCTTCAAAAAGTTGATTGAATAATGAAACACTCGTCAGATAGAAAATGTCTGACGAGTACTTTTGCAAGTAATCAACTGGTTTTAAATCGGTAATCCTTTCGAAAAATATTTACAACACTTAGCCCATCATGTATGATTTTTATAAAAGGAGCGTGAAAAGTATGACCTCATTCAATTTCTTCAAAGAGTATTTTGGTTTACTTGCACTAACGTTTGTCTTTTTTATAATGAATTCAACAAATTATTTAGCCTTTCTTCCAATTGCTTTGATCGAATTGCCTATCACAATCGTATTCTTCCTTTTGAGAAAGAATAGACAAAAAAGCAATTGTTTTTCCGATAAATAAATTGTCATCCATGCTCATAAAAAAGTCTGAAAGAGACTTTCGAACTAAAGTTAACTATTTAAGACTCCTAGGAAAGATACGACTGGTTAAAAAGCTTTGACTGAAAAAAAACTCATCCTGAATAGACTTTGCTTGCAAGCCACTTTTTACAAATAATGAACATCTGCTATTCTTAATTGTTTCTTCACTCATCAGGAATTAATACTCTTATCTGCTTCGCATAATTGTCGGCAAATACTTCTTTTTCCAAATAACTACCCACTGCTCGCTTAGTTTGAACATGATGCCCTACTTCATGCAACACCGTCCGATACAATTGTGTGCTTCTCACGGACTGCAAGCTGCTTTTTACCATAACCTTTTTGCCTATCCGCCGAATCTCGTGTCCTTCCTTGCCCAGCTGATCCAACTCCCTTTGGAAAAACAGTGAAACATTACTTACTTTTAAAACTATTTCTTTCGCAGTATTCACCGCTTCAATAATGATTGCTGGTTGCACTATCCCCTGATAGTTAAATTCATAAACAAATCTTCCCCAACAAGGAGACAAAATCGTTTCCTTTTTCTTAGGCTGACGTAAAATAAACAAACTAAGCCCTGTCAAATCCTCGACAGGACAATAAGTTAACACTCTGCAAAGGTCATCAATCGTGCAGGCATAGCTGTAACCACTAGTTAATTTTTCCACCAAAAATGTAACTCTCTTACCATTTATTTTTTTCTGAACAGTTGCTTGAAGGTTGAGGTTTTCATAAAAAGGCAGCTGGTTTTCAGCAGGTATATTAAACGGACTCTGCCGCTTGAATCCTGATTTTTTAGTTCCGGCATTTCGATTTCGCTTTGTGGGTCTTCTGCGATTTGGCATCATGCTATCACCTCTTTATTGTGTACGTTTAGCTAGATCTATTTTACCATTTTGAAAAAACGCTATCAATCCTATGAAAATAGCAATCTTGGCGGCCTGGACATTAATTTTGTCAGCTCGTGAATTTTCCTACTTACCCTGCGAACCCTCTAAAATTGCTTTATCATCTGCCTACTTCCTTTTTGTCATAGAAATTTTTTGTTTTTCTGCTCCTTATTCTCCTTTACTGTGTTAAAATTTATCCATCAGATTTAAAGGAGATTATCATGTTTTATATTGGAATTTTTGTATTCTTGCTCTTAGCTGTCAACTTTTTTTACCGAGTAATTAATCTATTTATAAAAATAAACAGACAAGCTTATTCACAAGATACTACACACACATTCAAATGCAGTACCTGCAATCAGTCCTATACCCTGACAGGCCCAGAAACAAAGAAGCTGGTCAAAGGTGCTGTTGTAATAAAAAAATCCACACCACGAAGCAGAACTACTTTTTACCAATTCAGGTGTCCTCAATGTGGAAGCTATTCCAATCAAGAAAAGATATTTGATATTAATACGACGAAAGGATTAGGCACTGTAAGAGCTCAAATTGATTCTGATCAACTACCTCTTGTCATTGATTTCCTATTGAAGGGGGTTCTGCCAATCTTTCTAGTCATGCCCTTTCTAAATCTCATTATCAGATAAACAGTGTGTCTTTCTACTCACTGTTGATATCGAATCAAACAGATGAATCATTTCATCAATGGAATTAGAAAATACTAACGCTTAAAATCTCAAATAATAAAAATATCCAGGAGGCGAACCATGATAACCATTCAAGAATTTTACCCAACCTACTCTGAAGAGATGATCAGCAAGCTTGAAGAACTGCAAAATTTGATTTGGACTATTGCAAAGGAACAGAAAAAAACGATAAGTGAAAGCTCTAAATGGGGACAGCTTTCAATCGTTTCTGAAGATGGCACGCCAATCCGTATAGCTAAATTTTCGGACAATGAGATTGCTCTATTTGTTCACTGTCAAACTACCTTAATCGAGACCTGGAAAAATTTGTTTCCCGATCGCCTTTCTTTTTCGGGGAATCGAGCAGTAATAGTCTCTGTTGACTCTCCACTTCCCGCTTCAGAATTGCAAGTTTGCATTGATATGGCGTTAAACTACCATGCTCGTAACAAGCGTCTCTAATTTTTAGTATTATTCAGCTCTTTATAAAGCTGGAATCGGACAGAATTTGGCACTGATCTTTCCCATCTAACAAAAGTCATTTCAGCAGTTGAATCCTCTCATCAATGCTATAATACGTAAAAAACAGAGAGGAGAACATGCGATGAAATACTTGCAGCTAGCTACTTGGAAATTAATTCTTACAATATTCGCCCTGCTTCTTTTTTTAAGCGGCTGCCAGTCCCACTCTCAGAAGAGTAAATCAACTGACACCACTACTGTGTCTACAGCGGAAATGACTACTGTTGAAGCTTCGACCCAGCAGAAAGAAGACACGGTTTCTACCACCCAATCAAAGGAGGATACAGCGATGAACTACCCTTCAGGAAGCCTGATTGAAGCTGTTTCGGCTAACAATCTTGATCAAACAAATGACATTCTCAGCTCTTCCAATTATCCAATTGATGAGGTGAATGAAAAATCTGAGACCCCCTTATTGATCGCTGTTCACAATAATCAAGTGGCTATTGCCAAAGCCTTAATTGATTCAGGTGCCGACATTAATAAACAGGATGGAATCCAGGACAGCCCTTATCTCTATGCTGGAGCAGAAGGAAGAACAGAAATTCTAGCTTATATGCTTGCTCATGCAACGCCTAACCAATCCATCACTAACCGATTCGGCGGAAATGCACTGATTCCAGCTGCGGAAAAAGGCCATCTAGAAAACGTAAAAATTCTTTTAGCCGACAAACGAGCAGCTATCAATCACCAAAATAATTATGGCTATACTGCCTTGATTGAGGCTGTAGCATTACGTGATGGATCACAGGTTTACCAAGATATTGTAGCAGAATTATTGAGAAACGGTGCCGATCCAACCCTCGTAGACAACTATGGGAAATCCGCCCTTGATTATGCCAATCAATTAGGTTATGGCAATATGGCTAGAATGCTTCAAGAAGCAATCAAGTAGTCTATTAGAAAAATTATTTTTTGTGGTTATCTCAGGCGTTCGCAGTCATTTAAATCGTTGGTATTGTACTATAGGCTCAAAATTTCATGTATAATACTCCTCAAGCAGCAGCATATTTTTATTGAAGAATACTACAAAGGGAGTTTTTCTATGAGCAGAATGAAGGATGTACTAAATCACTTTGAAAGTGAAGCGTCAGAGTTTGATTCGATTATTACAAAATTAATTCCAGACTATAATCAAATGTGCACTATCTTACTAGAATTTATTCCATACACGTCAGAAGATACCTTCTCCTTTATTGATCTGGGCACTGGAACGGGAACTTTAGCAAAACGAATTAAGGATAAATTTCCCAATTCTTCAGCGACCTGTGTCGATATTTCCAGCAACATGTTAACAATTGCTGAACAAAAACTAGGGAGTACTGCTGAATTTATTCAGAGCGATTTTTACTCCTTTGCGTTCGATAAGTCTTACGATCTAATTGTTAGCTCTTTGGCCTTGCATCATATTGAATCTAATGAGGAAAAATCCGACTTTTATAAAAAGATTTTTAATGCTCTGTCTCCTACGGGTACCTTTCTCAACATTGATGTTTTGCTAGGTGCAAATGATTTCATTCAACAAAAGTACCTTAACAACTGGAAAAACTTTATGCTTAAAAGTGCCTCAAAAGAAGAAGTCGAAGAAACGTGGTTAAAAAATTATCATTCAGAAGATCGACCTGCTTCTTTGTTTGATCACTTTATCTTATTAAATGATGCCGGATTTACTGAGATTGATTGTTTGTACAAAAGTTATAATTATGGCGTTTATATGGCCGCAAAATAGTTTCAATGCAGAGCGATTGAGCCAATCGCTCTTTTTTATCGTTCGATCAACTAGCACGCAGCTTTTTAAGGGGTTCCTAATGATCGTTCAATAGTACACTCTGTGTCAATCAGCTACCTAATTGGCATCCGCCGAGCCTCCCTTTGATTTTCTTTATAAACTATCAAAGTGACCTTACTAATTTTCCCCGTTCGTTTCTCTTTCAATCTCTTATTTATAGAAAATGACCTATCTTTTTGAAATCGTTTGTTCTATAGTGAAATCAAAAGGTGGGGATATTTTGAAGGGTATTAACGATAACTTTATATTGGTCCTTATCAATTGATGTAGGAGGCTGTAATGGTCTTTCGGTATCATCACTCATGAATAAACTCGTCAATGCGCACTTTAAAGCTCCTGTTTTAGCCTCATAGACTGCTTTATCCCCTGAGTCTTGTCCGTCACCGTAACCTTTCATTTTCACTGATTCGCCGCTTTAGCATCAAAAATTGTATATTCAACTTCTAAACTTACTAATTGCTGGCTCTCGTTTTTCGCTGAAATTTGGGTAATAGTTCTACTCAATTCGTTTGGGATCATTTGAAGACCTCTCTCAGTCATTTCTTTTTTCGCTACATCCTTAATATCGCTTTCTAGTGCGTAATCATAATGGTGAAAATCATTGTGTCCATTCTTTGGAATCCGATCAATTGTTGACGTAATATCGACAAGCTTAGTCATCAGATTCTTTTAGGGGTTCTCGATTGTGTCTGACATTTTATCCCTCCTGTACTATAGTTTAGAAAATTCTATTTTATTTGCGACTTACTACTTGGCGGTGGAAGTCGTTTTTTTCATTACTGCTATATGCTGCTTAGATAAGATTGTGGCCTTATTATATTTCCACCAGCGGTCAGTACAGATTCTTCCGATTCTCAATATTTCTTTTCGTTCAATTTTCAATGACTCGCCCTTCACGCCTTTATATGAGCATCACATTTACGATCTGATCCAACCCTAAGGTACCTAAGTAGATAAAACCGTACATTAAGTTTAGATAGGTCAACCCGATTGCTATTACGATTAATACAAATGCTCCAGCAATGTTTATTCTTCGTTTCATTCTAGTTCCTTTTTTACTTAATCCCAATGATCCATGATGTCGTTACAAATTTTTATTTCCTTATCTGCTTGCCAGTACCTTTTATCTTTAATGGAAATATCGTTATTCTTTATATACTCCTTTACTTTTCTCCTGTCTGGATTAACATCTGGTATAATCTCTCAACCTTCTTTTTTTATAATTAGTAAGGTAATTCGACAGAAAATTTAAATTCCTGTTGACATTATGTAGAAAGTTTTATACTATTTAGGCATACTGAAATAAGCTTACAACACTCCATTTTATTGCATCCGGTCGCCAAACTAGTGCTATTTAAGGGACTTTTTAACTTGATTTTTTTCTGTCAAACTAACTTACACACTCAGTTTATTACGAAACTTTCTACACAAAAAGCATTTGTGTTGATTTTTTTGTAATATTTTTGAAAGCGTAACTAGGAGGAGCCTTTATGACTTTATTCGAGAGAGTTTCTACACTTTCAAAAAAACAAGGTAAAAGTCTAAAAGTTATTGCTGAGGAATTAGGACTTAGTCGACACGCGTTTTATTCATGGAAGACTAGCAGTCCAAAAGCTGAATCGTTGGAGAAAGTAGCTAATTATTTTGACGTTTCTGTCGACTATTTACTGGGACGTACCAACAATCCTAATACGCTTAATAATGCAAAAGTCGACTCTGAAGATGAATATGAGCAAGAACTTTTAATGATGTTCCGCAAAGGTGAAAAGGAAGTCACTCCTGAGAAGCGTGATCTTTATAGAAAACAAGTTAAGGACCTAATGAGCTTCGTTTCAAAGACATTGAAAGAATTAGATGAGGATCATGATAAGTAGGAAGTGTTGTTAGTTGGAAAACCAAAAGCGGGATCGCTTAGTGTTAACAAATTTATTGGTAAATCAATTTTTGAGGAAAAATAATATAGAACCTAAACAGTATTTTTTCGAAGTTTTGTATCTTCTTATGTAAAAGAGAATAGAATCAAAGTAGTATCGGGTATTCCTACGATTGACGAAGAATTTTTCTTAGGGGGCACAGTTAGGAGTAAAAAAAGTATATGCTTCTTCCTAAACCCACACGTTTACAAAAGACGAATACATTTCAGCTCTTGCCATGAAATAGCACATTGCATCTTTGATACGAACATGCAAAAAAAAGTCAGCAATTTTTCAATGTGGATAATAAGCCTTCTTTTTACAATGAACACCAATTGAAAATAGAAAAGTTAGCGAATGGTTCAGCAGGTGTCCTAATGCTGCCTGACATCATGTTAGTCAATTACATGGCTATCAATAAATCTTTTCATTTGATTGCTGACGAATGATTAATGAGTAAATCATCTTTGCACAATCGCTTAATGGACTTTGCTAAATACAGTTGTAATACGAGTTCTTTAACAACGATGAAGGCAGTGAAAACATTTCAGAATACTGGAGACCGTTCTCAATTCCGAATGGTATTAACTGGTGCACACTCAATTTATGCAAAGCAGATCATTCACGATTTTGAAAACGCGATTTAAAAAGCCACGCTACGAACACGGCTTTGTACTAATGCCCCTTTTTTCGAGACCTTAAAAAGCACATTATATCAAAAAGGAGAATTTTTAAAATGAAAAAGAAAAAAATCGGTTGCGGAACTATTTTCATTGTTTTTTTAGCAATTGGATTAGTAATTGAATACTGGTATATAGGAATTCCTGTAATATTAATAGCAGCTGCATATTGGTATTTCAAAATTTACCCTGAAAAACGTGCTTTAAAAATACAAAAAGAGCAAGAAATTCAGGAGGAAAAAAATATTGCAGCGGAAGAACGCAGACTTGAACTTGAAAAGAGAAAACTGATGGTTGAAAATCAACAGAGAGAAATACAGGATTCGCGCACAACATTAAACAAAACTGAATGGAAATGCTCTTTTTGTATGAACACAAATTCGCCAGAACGGAATGAGTGTTCTAGTTGCGGTGCTAAAAAAGATTAGTCTTTAGGCTTTTCTTTTTCTCTATTTAAGAACATATATTCGTAAGGACGTAGAAATATGGCAAATCTGAATTGGTCAAAAAAATACAAACATGTTTTTTCTTACTATAATAAAAAAAGCGAGTTTTTGGGATATCGGTATCCCTTTTTATAACTCATTAAAACATCGGAAAGAAGCTAGTAAGCGTAGGTTTGAAACTGAACGAGCTGCTTATAAAGCCCTTTTGAAAATTCAATATGAGTTGGAAAAGCAAAACACTTCTTTTATTGAAAACAAGGAAGTCACCATTGACGAATGGATAAAGATATGGATACCTTACGTACAAGACAACTGGAGCATATCAACAAAACAAAAAATTGAATTCGCTATTGAGTTTCATATTTCTCCACTAATTGGAAATCAGAAACTATCTTCGTTAAACAAGATCACATATAAACGAGAATTCATTGATAAATTGAGACAGGAAAATAGATATAAAGAATCCACTATTCAAGCATGGCATAAAATTGTAATGAGAATGATCAACGCTGCTGTAAATAATCAGATACTGCCTGGTAATTCTCTCAATGGCTTCAAATTTGATTCTAGCAATAACACTCGTTCATTTACAAAAGAACAACTACAACAATTTACAATGGTTATAGAAGAAAAGAAATCCGAACTCAATCTATATTTTTAGCATTATTAAAATCTGGAATGAGGAAAGGCGAACTAATGGGGCTTCGGTGGAAAGATATTGATCTAACTGAAAAATAGTTTAATATCAATTCTACAAGAAGAGATTACAGGGATAATAAAACGAAAACAAAAACAAGTATACGTAAATTTTATTTTGATGATTCGCTGTTTTTTTTTATTAAAAATTAGAAGTCTTACGAAAAAGAAAATCAACTTAGAAAAGGTCGTATACTTAAAGACGAAGATTATTTTATCTTAAATTCCTGAGATTTACCAATACAGCAATCCAAGATCACTTATATGTTTCGGCTGCTATGTGAGGAAGCTGGAGTACCTAACATAAGCATCCATGGGTTAAGACACACTTATGCTACTTTTCTAATCGAAGCTGGATCAAACATCAAATATGTATCTAATCGCTTGGGACACAAAAATATCAATATTACTTTGGATGTGTATAGCGACGTACTAAAAGAAGAAGAAAAAGGAACTGCTGATATTATGGGGAAATTGATTAATAATTTATAAACTGTGGTAAATTTGTGGTAAATATAGCTCGAAGTGCTGATATATAAGCATGTTGCCACTTCCTAACTGAAATTGATGACGATTTGATAAGAAAATCATCTGACCTTAATTGTGCATTGGCCTATCTAACTGAAGCTCATAGGCTTTATTGTGACGCTGAGGTATTTCTAAAAGACAATATTGAAATTTTGGACGAAAGATCAGAATTTACATCTCTAATTCATAGATTTAAAGTCTATAATCGCTAAGTTTTGAATAATGTTAGAACCAACCATAGCCATCAATGGAGTGATATAGAATTCCGACATTTCGCAGATAGTTTTCTTGATGCAGGAATTTTATTGAACATTGACGATGTTCACTCCCTTGTTGAATCTGCAAAAGAAGACTATTCCGTAAGAATCTGCGCACGCAGATTCTTTTTTTCGACTTATTTATTGAAATTTGACAAGTTCAATCTTTTTGATTTTTTCTTACATAATTGGCGTGGTTAACGTGCTGTAATTAGTCAATCCAATCCACGATGATATTCACGTTCTCTTCTGAAAAATATGTCTGTCCAAATTTTCTTGCTTCTTCAGGTAAATCAGAATAGGCCTCTTACAGCGTGTACTTCCAGCCACTCGCTGTGGCAACACCATTCATGAGTACACATAGCCGTATTGAATTTTTCGTTATCCAGTGTGGAACTGTGAGACTCCTAGTAAATATAGCTGATTATTAAATATTAAAATGTCACCCTTCTTTGGAACAAATTCATCTGTTAAAACCCTTTGTTTACTTTGAATTCCATAAATAACTCTCCTCCATACTTTCCTTGGTTAATATACTTATTCATTTTTGTTGACCTTTACTTTACGTAATCCTTTATAGTAGTACTTATCAAAATAAAGGAGACAACTATGAATACCAATGAGCATTCCATATGTCTTTATAAAGATTTACAAACAAGGTTGATAGCAAACCCGCAAAATTTCCGAGCAGATAGCAGAGAAGGATTTTTCTTCTTAATCGGAAATGTAATTGGATCAATGGTTTTCCACACGGATAATGTTCTGAACCAGCGAGACATTAATTGCATTGAAGATTTGGATACAATAGATCAACTAAAATTACATTTCGATTTTCTTCAAGGTATTTATGGTTACAATAAAAAAATTAGTAGAAATAGAAACTACAAGTATCTGTGTGCTGCCATTGCACTTTATTTAAGCAAAGAATCACTAATCCATGCCAGTGACCGTTCTTATTTACATCTAGGTTTAAATTTTGATCATAGACTGTTGTATACTTAACTGACAGATTGTGGTCAAATAATCATGATCTTTACTTCAACTATCCTTCCGCTATCTCGGTCGTTAAGTAACCTATCTTTTTTATTCCATTAAAACATTTTATATTTTTTAACTTCCAATTCCCTGCTCAAATACTTATAATAATTCTATATATGAGGAGGAAAAAATGATTGATGAAAAAAAGAGTGCTGTCAACGAATTACTAGAAAAGATAAGTGCTACAACTACTTATATTATCTCTTTATTATTGACAATTACTGTAGCGTTAATTGTCTCCGCCTTTATTGGCTTTGGAGAATCTAGTTTTTACATATTAGCCTGTCTTACTGTCTACGGATGGATTTCCGCTATATGTCACTTTAAAAAAATTGGTGTTAGTTTTGATTGGAAAAAGAAAACAAAATAATTTTCACAATGGAGACTGCCTAAGTGAACTCCATTTTTTTCTATTTGATAGTTCCAATCATTGGATCTTTTTCCATACTATCTTCCATTTGCTGAGTTACTGGATTAATTCTTTTGGTACTCATCTTGCCATCTTTTATAGGCTCTTATATAATGTCAACATATTAAAAATTGAGGAGAATAACGCAATTATGCCCACAACTAATAACAAATTTCAGATTCGTAAATCTTTTTTAGTCGTGTATTTAGTACTAATCTTTCTAGGACTTGGACTTACTGTTGGAAGATGGTATAGTCAATCAACTAATTTTGTAATTATTAACGCGTGCGTCACTTCTCATATATCAAACTTCTCATTGAGCTTAATGTCTTACCTTGTAATTGGTTTTATATGGTTAATACAAGGGATAAAATTCCGCTCCATCGTATTTCTAGGTATCGTATTTGTGATAGGAAATTTACTATGTGAGACATTAATCACCTTCTTGAACACTCCTGATATTATTGACGCATATTATGGGATTTTAGGAACATTGGTTAGTTTTCTTTATTTATTATTGTTAAATAAATATGGACTAACTCCAATAAAAAGCGAACATTAAAAATTTCCTATAGGCTATACTTCTGGTGGTTAATAGCATATGTTTAACCCTACCTATTGGTTTCATTATTAAATTTTTATTTCGCTTTTTTCTCTCAAAACTTCCTTAGTTTCTTTCCTGTTATCATTACCTATATCAAATGAAATGAGGGTATATTATGGGCATATCATCCTTATTACTGATTTTTTTCGTTAGTAGTATTTCTTTCCTACTAGTTGGTATAATCAAAAAGAATAGACTATTAATGTTTATATCATCTATATCAGTAATTTTAGTAATTGTTTTCTGCTTGTACATCTTCATAATGATTGGCTCCATGTAGTCAATTAATTTTCCTTAATATCCCTTCAGTAGCATCAATGTATTCTTCGACTTCTTCTTTAGAATCAAAAGTACTCACTTCAAGTTCCTTGTCACCATAAACGACCATCAACTAATGATTGTATAGCCTCACTCCTTGCTTTTCTTGGGTTAGATTACTGCTCTAATCGTATTCTGTGATATATTCATGAAAAACACTGTATAGGAGCATTCAACCATGAAACTCATATTAATCATCTGTGTTGCTGTAGCTATTTCTTGCGCCGTTGCTTCAAATAAAAACTCTTCCAAAAATAGCCTTATGCTCTACTTCTTTTCTCTTTCTGTTCTTTCGGTCGTAAATATATTTGCTATTTGTGTCATTCAGGACAGTATTTTAACCTTTCGTGACGAAATCAATTCTTTTTTAATTTATTAACTATACTGAAAATACAGAACGAAATGCATGACTAAAGGAGGAGAAAAATGGAAAAAAAGTATGGAAAATTGAGAAACTATATTTTTTATGCAGGTATTGGATTGTCATTTCTTTGTAGCTTCGCACAATTATTAGATTTGTCTGGTATAGTTAGTTTTTATGTTGCTCTTGCTGGAGTATCACTTTTGGCGATAGGCGGTGTCTTAATGATTACGATCTTGTTGCATGAACGAAAACATCAGAAAAAAATTTGACTTAAATTTAGCAAGTTATCCGTAGTTCCATCTATGAATATAGATAGCTTTTTTTTACTTTCTTCCGTTAACAGCTTTCATCTTGCTATTAACTCGACTAACTAGTCAAAAAAATAGTTAATAATAGCTTTGTTCAACCTCTTACAAATTAGTTTTGAGCTTATCCCAGCTAGCAACTACTCACTGGGAAACAGCTTATAATCATTTATCGTTGTTCCCCCCACTATGTTTTAGCTTTACTAAGTTCACTTTTTTGGCTAAATGAGGAATAGAATAAGATAAAAACTTACGAGTCGATCTTTATAAACGAGAAAGAACGATCCGCATACCTTGATTTGGCTATGAAAAATTTACATTTTTTGAAACTCCAAATAGAAAATGTAATTAGTGAATTCACTCGATTGCTTAAGACAAAAGATATCGATGAAGTGAATTTGCTATTGAACAAAAAATGATAGTAAAACAAGCTATAAAATGAATAACCTCTTCACATCGTAAACAACTGATGCGAAGGGGTTTATTCACTATTCTATGAGTGTCCAACAATCTTATGTGGAATGTATGGTTCCTCCAAGTAAGCAACATCTTCCGGTGTAAGCTTGAAATCAACAGCTGCAACGGCACTCTCAATGTGGCTCATTTTTGTAGCACCAATAACTGGAGCAGCCACAGGTTCCTTTTGCAGCAGCCAGCCTAAGGCGATATTTACCCGACTAGTTTCATATCTTTCAGCTAATTCCGCTACGCGATCGATAATGACTTGATCCATCTCAGCCGTTTCGTCGTATTTGGCTTTTTGCGCCTGATCAGTCGTACTGCGGGAGGTCGTTGCCGTACGATCGCGAACTAAACGACCGGAAGCCATTGGACTGTACGGTGTTAAAGCAATATTTTCCGAAAGGCAATAAGGAATCATCTCCCGCTCTTCTTCTCGATAAATCAAGTTCAAATGGTCTTGCATCGAAACAAATTTTGTCCAACCATTCATTTCCGCTACATGGTTAGCCTTTTGAAACTGATAAGTATACATAGCAGAGGCACCAATATACCGAGCTTTCCCTGCTTTGATCACATCATGCAGCGCCTCCATAGTTTCTTCGATCGGAGTAAATGGATCCCAGCGATGAATGATATATAAGTCAACGTAATCAGTCTGCAGACGTTTTAAACTTTGATCAATTTGCGACATGATGGCCTTGCGGGATAACCCTTGACCGTTAGGACCATCAAACATTTTTTGGTGAACCTTGGTAGCTAAAACAATTTCATCCCGTTTGGCAAAGTCTCTCAGAGCTTTACCAAGAATTTCTTCACTGCGACCTAAGGAATAAACATTGGCCGTGTCAAAAAAGTTAATTCCCAAATCCAAAGCGCGTTGAATTAACGGTCGACTTTCGTCCTCTTCTAAAACCCATTTGTGGATCCAATTTTGAGGGTCCCCAAAGCTCATACTGCCTAAGCAGATACGTGACACATCCATCCCTGTATTACCTAATTTTACATAATCCATCTTGATCATCCTTTCATCCGTCTGAGTTGTTCCTCATGATTAATTATTTCACACAATGAAAACCGCTTTTCACGGTATTCGTATTTAAAAATACAACAATTACCGATCCCGATACTTTGTCCATATATACGGTATTCAGGCTCACTGTAATCATCCCAAAATTTACGGAACTGCCCACAAAACGCACCATGAGTTACCGCTAAAATTGTACCACCCTTTTGCCGCATCAGCTCGTTACAGGTGTCTACCGTCCGCTTCTGAAATTCCTTTTCCTCCTCACCACCGTATTCTACAAAAAAATCGCGGTAAGGCAGCGAGGGATTCAGCTTTTCACTTTCTCCTTCTAACTGTCCAAAATTCCATTCCTTTAAACCTTTTAAGCGAGTATAAGCTTGAGAAGTAATCAACTCCAGTGTATCCGAAGTCCTTTCCAAAGTTGAACTAAAGGCTTGATCAAAAGAGGTACCCTGCCATTTAAAATACTCACCCGCCATTTTCGCCTGGTGGACTCCCCGTTCTGTTAAGGGCGAATCACACCAGCCTTGGATTTTATGTTGAGCATTAAACAGCGTTTCGCCATGACGAACTAGATACAACGTTTTTTCCATGCAAACAATCCTTTCTGATAAACACCAAAAAGAATGGTGCCATCCATTCTTTTTGGTTCATTCATTAAACTTTCATTGCTTCGGTCACTGCCAAATTCTCGCCATTGGAGGCAATCACCTGCTTGTACCAGTCAAAAGATTTTTTCTTGGTACGCTTCATTGTTCCGTTACCTTGATCGTCGCGATCAACATAGATAAAACCATAACGTTTGCTCATCTGACCTGTGCTAGCTGCCACTAAATCAATACATCCCCAAGTTGTGTAGCCCAACAGCTCCACCCCGTCGATTTCAACCGCTGCTTTGAAGACTTCGATATGCTGCTTCAAATAGTCGATGCGGTAATCGTCTTCCACGTAGCCATTTTCGTCTGGCATATCAACAGCACCTAAACCATTCTCCACAATGAACAACGGCTTTTGATAGCGATCGTAAAGCTGGTTTAAAGAATTTCGCAACCCAAGTGGATCAATTTGCCAGCCCCATTCCGTAGACGGTAAGTTGTCATTTTTAATAGAAGCAAAAATATTACCCGTAGCCTGTTGGTAATCTTCCGCATGAGCACTCACTGTTCGAGAGCAATAGTAAGAGAAGGAAACGAAATCTACCGGAGCCGAAGCTAGGATTTCTGCATCACCCTCCTCCATCTGAATCGTCAACCCCTCCTGCTCAAATTTTTTCAATGCGTAATTAGGATATTTCCCCCGCGCTTGTACATCAATGAAGAAATAGCCTTCACGATCTCGTCGAATCGCTTCTTGATAATCCTCAGGACGACAAGTATAAGGATAATGACTGCCGCCAGCCAACATACAGCCAACCTGATTTTCAGGATCAACTTCATGTGCAGTTTTAGTTGCCAGCGCACTAGCTACTAATTGATGATGGGCAGCTTGATACTTTACTTCTTCCTTGTTGTCACCTTCGTGAAAAATAATTCCACCTCCAACAAAAGGTTGGTGCAATAAGATATTAATTTCATTGATAGTCAGCCAATACTTTACTTGTCCTTTGAAGCGCTTCAGCACTGTTTCAGCATAATGACCATAAAAGTCTACCAGCTTGCGACTGCGCCAGCCACCGTATTTTTTAATTAAGTGCACAGGTACATCAAAATGGGCAATCGTTACTAACGGCTCGATGCCATGCTTTTTCAACTCTTGGAAGATGCCCTCGTAAAAAGCTAAACCTTCCTCGTTCGGTTCCAAATCATCGCCGTTCGGAAAAATCCGCGACCATGAGAGCGACATGCGGTACACCTTGAAGCCCATTTCAGCAAACAGCTGAATATCCTCAATATAATGATGATACATATCAATCGCTTCCTTAGCAGGATAATAATGATCCTCCTGCCATTCCAGCATTTCCAGTTCACCTAGACCCACTGCTTTGCGATCTTCTCCACATGGCAAGAGATCAATGTTGGAAAGCTTGCGTCCGCCTTCCAAAACGCCTCCCTCTACTTGATTCGCTGCAGTGGCACCGCCCCACAAAAAGTTTTTATCTAAAGCCATTTATTTTGTCTCTCCCTTATTTTAAACTTTTACTGCCAAAATGTCTTCCTGACAGTCGGTAGGTCCTTGAGTAATCGTTTCTATTGATGAATACTGAGGACTATTGGTTACTACTACGGGTACTTGTGTTTCGTAACCGGCGGCCTGAATACTTTTAAGATCAACATCCAACAATGGCTGCCCTTTTTTAACCGTATCATCCGCATTTACCAATACTTCAAAATATTGACCTTTTAACTCCACTGTATTTAAGCCCACATGAATCAGGATTTCTACCCCAGTATCTGAAACCAAGCCAATCGCATGCTTAGTGGGAAAAATTGCCGCAATTTTACCATCAAAAGGTGCTACAACCTGCCCCTCCACCGGCTCAATGGCAAAGCCTTTTCCTAAGGCCTCAGAAGCGAATGCTTCATCGTGCACTTCACTCAAAGGAATAATTTTTCCTTTCATAGGACTAATTACCCGAGTATCTTCCAAGATTAATTCTTTTATTTCTGAAATCTCTTCCTTTTCAAACTTGAAGCTTAAAATATACGTTAGTCCACCAGATACTACCATTGAAATAATCAAAGCAATCACGATATTCCAGAAGAAACGCATCGTATCATCACCAATATATAGCAGAATTGCCGGAATACCTGAAGAACCAGTCGCAAAACGGTGCGTGTTGGTCAAACCAGCAAACAAACCGCCAGCTCCCCCACCGATCATTGCCGCAACTAACGGGTATTTTTTGGGCAAGTTAACCCCATACAAGGTCGGCTCGGTAATACCCATGTAGGCGGTGATCGAACCAGAAGTTGCCAATTGTTTTAACTTCTTGTCCTTCGTACGAAAAGCTACCACTGCTGAAGCGGTTGCCTGAGCAATATTGGAACAAACACACCCAGGACCAAAAATACTATCGTAACCAAGCTCGGCCATCTGCATAACGCCAAGGGGTGCTACACCATTATGCAAGCCAAACATTACCATGATCGGCAAGAAGCCGCCGATTAATACTGCCGGAACCCAGCTGGCATTCACACTCAAGAAAGTAAAGAACGAAGCCAGATATCCGCCAAGCACTGTACCGATCGGACCCAAAACTGCTAAAGCTAGAGTTCCCATCACTAAGAAGGTCAGCATCGGCACAAAAACCAGCTCGACTGATTTCGGAATGATCCGATTCAAGAATTTTTCCACATAGGATTGAACAAAGATAACCAGCAAAATCGGAATCACTGAACCTGTATAAGTTGCCAAGGTAAATGGAATAATATCAAAAAATTGGACAGGATCACCCGCCGTTACCAATGCTCCCCAATTGGGATGCAGCATAATCGCCGCTACAGATACTGCCAAAATAGGATTGCTGCGTAATTTTTGTGCTACAGTAAACGCTAAAATCATCGGCAAGAAGTAGAACACACCATCGGCAAACATGTTTAATAAATAGTAAGTTTGTGAATCAGCTGAAATGACATTAAAGACCATCAATAAAGCTAAGACTGCCTTCACCATCCCAGCACCAGACAACGCTGGAATAACTGGCTGGAAGGTACCTGCTACAAACTCGATAATGGTTGTCATCAAGCCTTTTTTCTCTCCACCAGGTTCTACTGAAGAAGCGGTATCGACATTTTTCTCAACCTCTTCAAAGACATCCTTCACGTGAGTGCCGATAACCACTTGGTGGACACCCGCATTAAAAATATATTTTGTGACGCCATCTAAGTCTTCTAACCCTTCGACATCAACCTTCGTTTCATCGACCAATTTAAAACGCAGACGCGTTTGACAATGATAGGCTTCCGTAATATTCGCTTTACCACCCAATTTTTTTACGATGTCACGAGCCAACGATTGATATTTCTTACTCATGATGTTACCCCTTTCACTGAAACAAGCAGATTGTTTTGTGAATCTCACCGGTGTATTCAGTGCTTGTCTGTAAGTGAACTTTATCACGTCCAGATAGCGTTTCCAATAGTTTTAGAACAAGACGAAACGCATTTCACAAAACTTCGGAAAAAGACGATGTTTTGTGGAATGCGTTTTAATTTTTTATTGGAATAGGACAATGAATCAGCAAAAGAAAAAAACAATTATTCTACTTTCTCCCTAAAACCTCTCCTCTAAATCCTTAAACGTCGCCTGTCTCCGCGACTCCAATTGCTTGGCACTGGCAATCTTGTTAGCTTTGTTTTCCTCATAATTCAGGGCAAACACTTTTGCATACAACGCATCCAAAATCATCAAAATTGATTCCTGAGTAGCAAAGTTGGAAATCTTGGAATAAAGCTTTTCTTTACTAGAGATATTCAAAACCACATCCGAATAATCGCGCAAATAGTTTTTGCCACCGCTAGTAATGCTGATGATCGGTACGCCATTTTTCATCAGGATCTTGACGTTACTGGTAGGATTCTCATCCGGATTGTTCCCGGAATAAGAAATGATTATTGCACAATCCCGCTGAGTTAAGGAATGGGAAATCGTTCCGCACTCGCCAGATTTTGCCATAAAGGCTTTTTTGCGAATCGTCAGCAAATTCCTTTTGAACAGCTCCCCATAGTAATAATTGGGACTCGTTCCATAGACCACAATGTTCTCTGCCTGATAAACCAGCTCGGCAGCCTTATTCAAATCCTCAGTCGCAATCAGCGAGACAGTGTCCTTCATACTCTGCATCTTTAAATTGACCAAGCTCTCAATAATCTCTAAGGTATCTGCTTCAGCTGAAAAAGGAACATTGGGGTCGACATCCGCATAAGCCGTGTCGTCATGGTACGCCACCTCATGGTTGAAGGCATACATGAATTCTTTCCAGCCAGAATAGCCGAAATATTTAGCAAACCGAACCAGCGTCGGCTTGGAGGTAAAGGTTAACTTTGCGATTTTCTCCATCGAAAGCTCCTGTAACTGATCACGATTTTCTAAGATAAACTCCCCGATCGTGCGCCGGGCATCACTTTGCTTAAAGGCTGCTTCTTCAATTCGTTGAAATAGATACATTACGACTCACCTCACATGACCTTTTTTTCAGAAGACTCCATCGTTGTCGAAGCAATTTTTTTATCATAAAAATCTAATTTCCATTCCAATTTGGCAACCGTTCGATTAATCTGTTCCTGCTTCTTCACTAATTTCTGGTATTCATCCGTCAAAATTTCTTGACGCTCCAACAAGGTCGAATCGCCTACCTGATATAATTCTGAATACCTCGATAGTGAATCAATTGATAAGCCAAAATCCTTCATACATTTGATAAATTCAATCCAATTCAGATCTTCTTCTTGAAAATCACGCACTCCAGCCGCATTACGGGTTACCGGCGGCATTAAGCCCTGCTTTTCGTAGTAACGAATTGTTGCTGGAGTCATGTCATATTTAGCTGCTACCTCCGATATGTTCATTATACTCATTCCTTCATCATTGTTTTCTTTATTGTAACAGCCAAAAACACAATGACAAAGTGAATCTGAAAAAATTTCCAGCAAAGAATTTCCATTATTGAATGAGGTGTACAGAAGAATGATTCAAAAAAAATCCCCACAAACATTTATCATGAGGATTCCTACGTTTACGCAATCGATGGTTGAATCGAATTATTTTTTGCTGTTTTGAAAACTGCAGAACCAATTTCGATCATAGTTACAATCACAATGATGCCGCAAATTGCCATTTGGATGGTCAATGTATTTCCAGTAGAAATATAATGCAGCACGTCACCAGTTGACCAGGTCTGTTCCTGCAATAGATGGATCAGGTCTGAGCTGAAAATATCCCGCTGCAGGAATAAAAAGATCCATAGGATAGCAGAGATAAGGTGATCGATAATCACCCAAGTACAAACACGTCCATTCCAATAGCGTTGGGTAATCTTTTGAACACTTGAAATTACAGTAAGAATGATAATAACTACCATTATCGGAACAACCTTCATCGCAAAACTGTTACTAAACAACGCAATTCCGTCAATTGATGAATCCGTGCTAAAAATAACAAATGGTGCAAAGTCTAATGCTATTAAAGCCAACCAGCCGCAAAAGAAAAACGCCGCGATCATTTCACCAATGGGTTCAGACAATGAGATTCGCTCCCCCTCTTGAGGCTTTGGCAAATCTTCCAGTTTCCATTTTTCTTTCTTTTGGTCACCAATCATACCGGTTCTTTCAGCGATAGCATAACCCACTGTTACCCAAATCAATGTTTGCATCGCCGCTGATACACCGCTGCTGATTCCTTGACTAATAATCAGTTGGAAAATTTCGTTTATTTGAATCCCATTCGTCTGAAAAACTTCAACACCAGCGCTGACAATCCCAATAAATACCGCAATGATTGTTATGATTGGTACTAACACCTTCAACATACGCACATAGCTATCGTAAACCATGGGTGAAATCAAATAGCGCGGATGCTGGCGATACTCTACTGCTAAATCTGCTGGCGACCCCATTTCTTTTAGAACCTGTTTGATCTCTTCCTCAGTCGGATTTTCCGACAGCATATCATAAATATTACTTTTTAATTCCCGTTCAACTTCGGCCCGCTCTTTCTCAGGCAAGCGCCCCACTACAGCAGCAACATACCGATCTACCCAATTTTCCATAATTTATTCCCCCAAGTAAATTTGAGCAATGCTTTCTTGCATCCTCTTCCATTCCTTCAAAAGCTCCCGACTGATTTTTACTCCTTGTTGATTTAACGTGTAATACTTTCGTGGCCGACTTTCCGTTGTGTCCCAATCACTCGTCAATAGTCCTTGTTTTTCCAGTCTTCGCAGCAAAGGGTATAAGGTATTCGCTTCAATTTCAATCCCTTTATCCTGCATTTCCTGCAGTAACGCATAGCCATAATAAGGCGACTTCAAACTCCCTAACACTGCCAATACTAAACTACCTCGCTTCATTTCAGTGATGTAACTTTGTACAAGGTCTTTTTCCGGCATGCTCATCACCTCTTCATAATCATTATACTGTACGTCACACACTATAGTCAATCTCATATTATTGTTTCGAATCATTTAATTTGATTCCGTCAGTAAAATATTTTGCCGCTTTTATGATACAATCAATACAAGAAAAGCCAACTGAAGGGAGTTTGTCAGGTTGAAGGATTATCAATGGTATAGTGACCGATGGGGGGAGCCTACCCAAGACGACGACATGCTCTTTTTACTTTTAACAATCGGGGTCTTTCAGACGGGCCTAAGCTGGAAGGTAGCAGCTGGCAAAAAGGAAATTTTTATGCGGAACTTTTGTGGAATGGATTTCCGTAAAGTAGCCGCACTCTTTCCGGATGATGCGGACCAGATTGCAAAAGATCCAGATATGATCCGCAACCCTAGAAAGATAAGAGCCGTTATCCAAAATGCACGGGCAATTGTCCGATTGTTAGATGACTACGATAGCTTTGCTGATTATTTGTGGGATTTTGTCGGGGGTGTCCCTGTCGTTAAGCAATACGAAACCGAGGATCAAGTCACCAATACTTTGCCTGAAGCTACGACGATTGCAAAAGATATGAAGAAGCGAGGATTTACGTTTGTCGGTCCAGTAGTTACCTGCATGTTTTTGAAGGCGGCCGGAGTGATTCAGGATCAGGTGCTGGATCAATGAATTAATACAAATTAATTCATCCTATATTTTATAAAAAAATTCCTGTGAGATGATGATACCACCTCACAGGAATTTTCTGATCTTATCCTAAAAACTTTCTTGCTCATCCTTCGTTCCATCCCGCTTATCCTCCAGCCTAAAATATCTCAACAACGATCCCAGCATGAGTCCTAACCCAGAAACTACTGCTCCACTGTTAAACTGAGTCGGCATCGCAGAAAAATCAGTCGTTGCCAAAACCAAAATAATCACGAAAACAAAGGAAGCAACTGTCGAACGTCGATCTTTAGCTTTTTGTATCATTTTTCATCAACCTGCCCTTCAGAAAATCACCTGTTTACCTTCATTCTACTCTCTTACAACAAAAATCTTCAGCAAAAAAAGACCTACTCCAAAAAGTAGGACTTTATCTATCAATCTCTATTTCGTCTCTAAATCGTGCATGAACAACCCGCTCAAAAGCTTTGGTTCAAACCAGGTAGATTTTGGCGGCATGATTTTACCGGCATCAGCAACTGATAGTAAATCAGACATCGCTGTTGGATACATCGAGAAGGCTAATTGCCAATCACCAGAATCCACTAAATTCTCTAATTCTTCGGTACCACGGATGCCGCCGATAAAATCAATTCGTTTGTCCGTACGGACGTCTTTGATATCAAAAATTTGATCGAAGACATAATTTTGCAATAGTGAGACATCTAAACGCTCGACTGGATCACTGGTTACTTTTTCAGGCTTAACAGTCAATGTATACCAAGCATTGTCCAAATACATTTGGACCTGACCAACTGCGGCTGGTTTCTTCACGCCGCTTTTCTCGACAGTAAAGTTTTCAGCTAACTGATCAAAGAAATCAGCTGGTGGAGCTACCTTCAACACGCGATTGTATTCCCAAATTGCTAACTCATCATCAGGGAAAATAATCGATAAGAAGTTGCTGCTTTCTGGGCTTTCCCGACCATTTTCACGTTTTTCTAAACCAACTTTAACAGCTGACTCCGTTCGGTGATGACCATCAGCAATATACAATGCATTTACTTTATTGAAAGCTTGCTCCAATTGTTCAATAACAGCTGCTTCATCGATCACCCAAACCTTATGAGTCACTTCATGATAGCTGTTAAAATCGTAAACCGGCGTATGGTCAGCTTTCCAGTTCTTCAATAAACCTTGAATGGTGTCATCAGAACGATAGCTCAAAAAGATCGGACTTGTGTTCGCATCACAAGCTTTAATATGATTGATCCGGTCGATTTCTTTTTCCGGACGAGTAAACTCGTGCTTTTTAATCTTGCCAGATACATAATCATCAATTGAGGTACAAGCCACCAATCCAGTTTGGCTGCGGCCGTCCATAGTTAATTCGTATAGGTAGTAAAAATTATCCGCTTCTTTTTTCAGCCAGCCTTCTTTTAAGAAAGCGGCTAAATTGTCTGCTGCCTTTTGATAAACCTTTGGATCATACGGTGATAAATCCGTTGGTAAATCAATTTCTGCCTTGTCAATATGAAAGAAGCTGTACGGATTGCCTTCAGCTAAATCTTTAGCTTCTGCTGAGTTAACTACATCATAAGGTAACGCTGCTACTTTGTCTGCTAAATCTTCAGCGGGACGAATAGCTTTAAAGGGATGAACTTCAACCATTAGTAGCCCACCTCCTGATTCTTAATAGCGCGAACGCGAATAATCCCTTCATTTTCTGAAAGCTTATCAGCAATCGCTTGGATTTTCTCAGGATTCGTTTCATCAACATCCACCAATGTATACGCATGATCGTCTTTTCCGCGATTTACCATATTGGCAATATTGATATCTAAAGATGCAATATCAGAAGCAATCTGACCTAGCATATTGGGCACATTTTTATTGATGATGGTAATACGATATGGCGCATGGAAAGCCATTTCCACGGTTGGAAAGTTCACAGAACGCTTAATAACTCCGGTTTCCAAGAAACGCTTCAAGCCGCGAGCAGCCATTTTTGCACAGTTAATTTCTGCTTCCTCAGTAGACGCACCTAAATGCGGCAAAACAGTAATTTTGTCATTTTTCAGCAGTTTTTCTTCTGCAAAGTCAGTAGTAAATCCAGCAATCTTACCTTCATTTACTGCTTTTAGAACAGCATCAGTATCCACGATTTCTCCGCGAGAGAAGTTGAACAATTTTGCTGTATTCTTCATTTGAGACAATTCATCAGTACTGATTAAATGTTCGGTTGTATCCAATAATGGAACATGCAAAGTAATAAAATCGC
The DNA here is from genome assembly GCF_050498925.1 of Enterococcus sp. AZ163. Taxonomy (NCBI): domain Bacteria; kingdom Bacillati; phylum Bacillota; class Bacilli; order Lactobacillales; family Enterococcaceae; genus Enterococcus; species Enterococcus sp. AZ163. Next base: position 33,886 of record NZ_JBIPAO010000002.1, on the reverse strand, counting down.
AGTTATTCAGAACTTCTTTAATATCGGTCGCTCGACGTACTCGACGAGAAATGCTCCAAGCAGTATCCACTGATACGTATGGATCATAGCCGATCACTTCCATTCCTAAGCGATAAGCATCGTTGGCGATCATAGCACCAATTGCTCCTAATCCGATCACACCAAGTTTTTTGCCTTCTAATTCCGTTCCAGCAAATTGTTTCTTTTGTGCTTCTGCTTGTTCTTCTACATCATCGCCGCTCAACGTTTGAACCCATTGAATTCCTTGAATCATGGGACGGACTGACAATAGCAAGCTGGCGATAACTAATTCTTTCACTGCATTCGCATTGGCACCTGGAGTGTTAAAAACGACAATTCCTTTTTCGGTGCATTCCTTGACTGGAATATTGTTGGTTCCAGCACCTGCACGAGCAACGGCTAGAACAGTATCTGGAAATTCATAGTCGTGCAGTTTTTGACTGCGCAAAATGATGCCGTCCGGTGTTTCGCTTTCGTTAATACGGTAGTTTTCTTTATCAAAACGCTGCATACCTTCTGGTGCAATCGCGTTAAAAGTTTTTATATGAAACATTTATTTCCCTCCGTTTTCTCGTTCAAATTTTTCCATAAAGTCAATCAACGCGTCCACTCCAGTCGCAGGAAAGGCATTATATAGACTTGCCCGCATACCACCCACGGAACGGTGACCTTTTAAGTTTTCAAATCCAGCCGCTAAAGCTTCTGCATTAAATTTCTTGTCTAGTTCTGCATCACCAGTCACAAATGGAATGTTTGTAATAGAGCGTGCTTCTTTGGCAACTGGACTTTGGAATAAATTAGAACTTTCGATAGCATCGTACAAACGTCCGGCTTTTACTTGATCCTGTTGTGTTATCCCAGCAACGCCGCCTTGTTCTTTGATCCATTCGAACACCAATTTTGCCATGTAAATCGCAAAGGTTGGTGGTGTATTGTAAAGAGAATTGTTATCCGCTTGAATTTTGTAATCCAACATTGGTGCAGCAATTTTCGCATCGCCAATCAAATCTTCACGAATAATTACTACGGTTAAACCCGCAGGTCCAATATTTTTTTGTGCCCCAGCATAGATGACACCAAAATCTTCTACTTTGTAGTCATTAGCCAAAATATTTGATGACATGTCAGCCACAATCGGTACATCACCACAATTAGGAATCGTTTGGAAAGCTGTTCCCTCAATCGTGTTATTAGTTGTGATGTGTACATAGGCTGCAGATTGGTCGATTTCTTTTGGTAAGGCGGGAATATAATTAAAGTTATCATTTTCACAAGTTGCAATAACTTCGACTTCTACGTTGTCTAATGCTTTTGCAGCACTGATTGCTTTTTTAGACCAAGAACCTGTATTTACGTACAACGCTTTCTTACCCTGAGCCAAATTCAATGGCACCATAGTAAATTGCAAGCTTGCTCCGCCTTGTAAAAAGAGAACCTTATAGTTATCAGGGATAGCCATTAATTCACGTAATAAGCTCTCAGCATCGGTAATGATTTCTTCAAACCAGGAGGAACGATGACTCAACTCCATCACCGACATGCCACTGCCCTTATAATTCAGCAGTTCGGATTGTGCTTTCTCCAACACGGCTTTTGGTAATACGGCTGGTCCAGCAGAAAAATTGTAAATTGTCATTCTTGTTCGCTCCTTCTTCTTTTTTAAACTTTTCATCTTCGAAATTTCGATGTCGTGAAAACTGGCATCAATCGCAAGATGTGAAGACAATTATAACAGATACTTTAAAATGATAAAAGTCTAATTTTAGAGTAAGATGCTTATAATTTGAATTTATCCTAGAAATTTTCATATTCCTTTTCAATTCAGACAAAAAAACAGGATCTAAGGACTAGACCTGTTCGTTGTAATCGGATTCATATATAATAGAAGAAACACGGATATTTTTGAGGACCTTACTCTTTAATATAGCAAAAAGATTGTGGCGCTGCCTTGATTTTGTAATCCTTTAAACTCAGCGGTTTGTCGTAAAGGACAATATTTTTAATCTGAATTCCGTAGCCGATTTCTTGTCCCCGAAAATAGGCATCAAAAGACTCCTTTGTCTCGGTTGAATAGTTTTTGGTTTTCTGCCAAAGCTTGGTGGGGTGATCACGAATAATTTTCTCAATTTCAAATTCACCAATAATTTTTCCACAGGGTTTTGTTGCGTAAATAAGCACAGTAGAAATGTCTGTTCGTTTGAAAATCCTTTTTCGGTATTCGATTGTTTTTGTACCTAGAGCAATTTCAGATACATATTCCGGCTTGATTGACAATAACACCTTCAAGAGACTCATCCTTTTAACCATTTTCTTCTATTATACTATCACGATCAGACAGTTGAACACATTTTAGAAAGAAAGGACTAAACGTTATGATAAATAAGCAATTACTAGCAGAACGACTGTATCGAAACGGCCTGATCACTCCTTTTGATACAGCTAAGAGCAGTGTGCACCATTTAGGTGGCGTTCAGGCACAGGTGCAGCAGTTTGCCGAAATTGCCCTGTTGAATCGCTCTGCCGAAAAACTTACCCCGCAAAAATTAAGCGATTTATACCAAGATCATACCTTCATTAATTTCTGGGGACAAAGAAACACCTTGCACATGTATACTGCCCAAGACTGGGATTTGTTTTGCTCTATTTACCACGATAAAATGTATATTCAAAAACAAAAGTCTATTTATCAAGAGTTTTTTTCAGTTTTAGAAGATCAACTCTATCAGCTGAGTGTCGCTAAAAAAATCGTCACTCGGAAGGAAATCGATCAATTTATTCAGGCATCTGCTCCTGAAAATCTGCGCGACAATGACCACTTGACTTATATGATGCTCAATTACTTTTGTGCCAACGGATTGCTTTTTGGTATTCCAGCAAAGCCAAGTGTGCAGCAATTTGCAACCTTTGCCACATTAAATAAAGAACCGTGGCAGCAGCAAACCAACCACGATGAAGCTTCCTTAGAAAAATTGATGATTCGCTATTTTACTTACTATGGACCCGCGACCGCTCAGGACTTCAGCCATTGGTCGGGTTTATCCATGAAGGTCTTTAATGATACACTTAACCTAATTAAATCCGATCTGAATCTGCAGATTATTCAAAATCGAACCTATTACAGCTTCGGAGAATACACACAAAAAAATACACGCAAACTATTGGTACTAGGAAAATTCGATCCCTTGTTTGTAGCCTATCGACACAAGGATTGGATTGCAACACCTGAGCAGCAAAAAGCTATCTGGCGCAGTGCCGGACATGTAGAATCCGTCATTTTAGAAGGCAGTAAGTTATTAGGAACCTGGCGGCATGTCTTAAAAGGACAAAAGCTGATGATTCAAATAGAGCCGCTAACCACCATTTCTCTTGATACACAAAAACGTATCTACGGAAAAATGAACAAGATCGCTCTCTTCTGGCAAAAAGATCTAGTTGATGTAGTATACAAATAACTACACAAAACAGTGCTTTACTTCTCTTAAAGGGAGAGGAGCAAAGCACTGTTTTTTTGTTGATAGTAGTCAATTCCTATCCTAGTTAGCAAAAATCGGAAAATTCAACTGCTGATAGGTGGCATTTAAATATAAACTAATAAGAATAAAGGCTATTAGCAAGAATAGCAAAAGAAAAAAACGGCCATTTTCAGCATTTCGATCTTTGATGTAGGATGTTAACGCCAAAATTAGAAAGATAAACTGCGTTAGGATGATACCGGCTAAGGTAATCAGAATAATACTGTCTTGATAAGGCAAGAAATTTCTCATAGGTGATCTGTCCTCTTGTCATATGGTCTATCTTTTATTTTAGTCTATGTCGGCAGTTGGAGCAAGATTTAGCTCAACAAAGATATAAAAGAGACTAACCACTGACCTGCCTATTGAGTATTTTCTCTGAAAAAAATGAATTCATGCTCCTCGTCTTATCTACACCATGGCCTATCTTCCACAGATATTACGTTGCTACTTGCTCGATTAAGACTACTGAAAACTAGTGTAAACACCGTGCTATCTCTTCAAAAGGAATTATCCCGATAAAAAATGATCCTGTAGATCCATTGAATCAGATTGGCAAAACGAAAAAGCGAGAACAGGCTTTTCGACTAAAGCCTCTCCTATTTCAATTAAATGATTCATTTCAAGTACAGACAAATGACCTAAACAGCTTTTCATTATAGGTAGCTTGTCGGATTTTTTCTGTTTCTATAAAGTAACAAATACGGAAATATCCAAGCCAGCGTATTTAATAACAGTACACCTATTTGTTTTATTGATAACAAATACAATTCAAAAGAATTTAGACCTTCTCCCATAATTTCAAATAAAAAAACAAAACCATATTTGGTAAACATAACTGTTATCAGCAAATTAATCAGTGAAATCATCGTATAGATAGCTAATGAAATTCGTTTAGTCCATTTTGGGTGATTTGCTAAAAATAAGAGACTGATTAACCCATCAACTATCGTTACGATTGTAACCGACAACAGTATAGTATTGAGAGACGGTATGCTGTCATACTTAGCTATTTTTTCTATTAACAAAATGATTAGTATAAACATTGCTGGAAACATCGCTACAAGTACAACCATATTCTTGGAATTCAATCTATCCTTAATCCAATTTTTCACCGCTATCGTACTTTTGTTTGTTTCTATTCGATGTAAGTTTGAACGAAGTAATTTAACTGGTTTAATAACTAGTTTAGTAATTGTCTTCTCATTATTAACAAGATATATATGGTCAGCTAAAACCATTAAAATCTCTGATAGAACATAATATACGACTAATAAACCGATAGTAACAACCTTTAGAGGAATATTTGCTGGTCTTGAACTAACACCACCCTCATCTAAGTAGATGACATTTGAGGAATTAATTAGTGCAATAATCCATAATAGCAATGTTCCAGTACTCATATTAAAAAGTAATATAGATGTCAACTTGAACTTTTTTCGGTAAGGTAATACAAGATTTAACCATGGTACTATAAATAGAAACAAATACAGTCCAAATGACAATATAGCAAACCAAAAATATGCACCATTCACTAAATAAAACTGGGCTGTCTGAGCTGTTCCCAGAACAAGAATGGCAACTGTACATACTGTAACAATGATATTTGTACTTCTTTTGAGATAAAGCTTTTCTTTTATCCTCCAAAGCATATCGTACATATTCGTTTTGATAATAATACCGTGTAACACTCTAGTAATGCCCCATTGTATTACAGAGACACCTATAAAAAGAATAGGAATAACCCACACTAATGCTGGAACCATTTCATCACCATCTTATTTTCCCCATTCTATATGTTTTTATTTACTTACACGTCCTATTTGCTAGTACACTTCAACTGACAGAAATATAATATGCATAGGTCTATAATTATCAGCAAGATACTCGCTATAAAAATAGTTTTATCAAAAAATCCACCAAACGAAAGTATCGATGTAAAAGCATAAAGCATCCAACTAAATACAAACAAATACATATATCTGTTTTCGTCTGTTGGAACGTTTAAATAAGCTTTCGAATAGTTAATTCTAAAAACAATAGACACTATGTACAAACCAAGTAATCCTAACCCAATTAAAAAAATGGGTAGATACAGAGTCCAACCTCCAAATATGATCCCCCATCCAAAACCAATACCAGATGGATCACCCAGAGAATCCTTAACCTCATCATTCGTATTTCTTATGACCAACGGAGCGATTAACATTATAATTATAGTCACACATTCTAAATAAAGCACTCTTAAAAAAGAACTTTTCAACTTTTCGTTATTATACATCGTTTTATCCCTTTTATAAATTATAACTATATCAAATATGACTATTTATTATAAACACATAAATATCTTAATACCATCTGTTGTTTATATCAATTGATTTTAACCGAAAACTTAATAATTGTAAATGTCATTACTCTTCTCAACCTTAAGATTAGATGTTTCCTCTCCTCGTGTCCTCTTTGCTTGGTTTAATTAGATGATTGATGCCCCGCATATATACACTAGTGACAGATGAAAGGAATGCTTTCTGAGTAATAGATAAAAAATAGGCGAATTCAATGAAAAGAATTCACCTAAGAGATCTTTAATTATTTCCTTGCTGCTTAATTCATTACACAAGGGTTTCTTGTATTCCAAGCTTAATCCATTTCGACGTTAGTAACTGTGACCCATCCAAAAAAGAGCAAGGTTAAAATGAACGCACACCATAATGCGAATGATGCATTAAGCAGAACGATTAAGCTGCCAAACCCTACACCAAAAATGAATACTAAAATCGCAAAGCCAATATCAGAGAATTCTTTTCTTGCTGCTTTATCCTTCTCAAATAACCATCTGTAAAGATTGCTCATCAAATTTTTAGTGTTTCCCGTCATGATACCATCATTAAATGTAGCAACCCCGACCTTTCTGAATAATGTTAATTCAAATCCAGCTAATCCACCCAATAGGAAGACCATAAAAGAATCATTTAGCTGCTGCTGAAAGATCGCAAAAACCAGCAGCACGGCACTTTGAAGCAAAAGCTTCATTTGATACTTTCTGCGAACAGCGCCACTGACTTTCTCCACCAGCCATTCCCCACAAAAAGCACCAATGGCAAATCCGACAAACACAGCAATATGCCCGGCGGCTTGAGCGAAATGTCCAGTGAACAATTTGCTGCTGAAAGCTACCATATTCCCTGTCTGAGCACTGACAAAAACGCCGTCTTTTTCAATAAAGGTATAGGCATCAATAAATCCCATTAGAAAAGTAGCGAATAAGGTCAGAACGGTTAATGAGTTAATCTTTTGCTTTGTCTGCAACATTCTCATCCTCATTTCTATTAAAAAACAGAGATCAAAAGTTTAGGTAACCTCCTAAATTTTGCATCTCCGCATTTTTTATTTAATTTTAAAAGACATCCTTTGCATTTAAGCCATTGCTTTCTTCTCGATCAAAGGGGTTGCTGCTAGTGTGCTTCTTTATGTCCTGATTAATTTTGTCTTGATCAAACCAAATAACTGGAGTCGGTGTTTCCTCTTGTGGCAGGCTTTCAACAAATTCTTTGGTTAGATTCAAATGATCTGCAACAATTTGGGAAGGTGTAGTAGCCATCCATTTATTCAAGGAAATATCTGAGTAATCAGGATTTTTGAATACTTCCACGAAAATAAGTTTTTCTTTCCCAGTGTTTTGCACATAATGTCCCGCAACAGTTGGAACATAACCAACATCACCAGCACGATAGTCAAAGGTTCTCGCTAACCCATTGGAATTGAAGACAGTCATTCGAGCTTCCCCCTGGATGTAGTACTGCCATTCAGCCCCTTTAGGATGCCAATGTAATTCCCGCATTCCGCCTGGTTCAACTTCAACAATTGCCGCCGAAATTGTTTTGGCTGCTGGGAATTCCTTTTGATCAACAATCCAAACCCGACCTGCTTCCGATTCAATTGGTTTCAACGAGTCCATGTGGAAAGTTAATGGCAATGGGGTTTCGCCATTGTTGTTTGGTCGTTTTACGTCTTCAATTGGTTTGGGAACAGCTTTTTTGAAAATATATTTTTCCTTCGTTGGTAAATTCTCCAGTTCAGAAATTTTCTTCTTGAAGTTTGCTGCAACAATTTCTTTCGGAGTATGTGCCAACCAATCAGTAATTAACATGGTGTTGTTCTCTGAAAAATCAGGCTCACTAAATACCAATAAGAACTCACAACCTTGATCTAAGCCTTGGATAGAATGAGCCACACCAGCTTCAAAGTTCCAAATATCTCCCGCCTTCACATCATCGATAAATGATTTACCATTTTCATCAATTGCTGTTACGCGGGCATTTCCGTAAAGCATCAATCCCCACTCAGCTTCTTTATGCCAGTGCATTTCACGGTAAACACCAGGCCCTAAGTTCATATCAACACCAGCAACCTGATCAGAAGCTGGAATTTCACGATTAGTAATTTCTCTAGCCCATCCACCATCTTCTAAGCGATTGCGCACATCATCGTAGCTAAAACGCATATTAGGTAAGGTGCCGTGATCTGTTGCAGGTGGGACCAAAAAATCCGGTCCTTCAATATCTCTTAATGAATCATGTGGTCCTCGATTGTAATAGCCTTTGCCATCGGATGCGCGGATTGGTTGTGGTTCTTTCTCTTCATTATTCATCGTAAAAATCTCCTTTGTAATTTGAATTTTAAACCTAAATAGTCCACTAATAAAATTTTGAAAAATCACTTGCCAGCGATGGATAAGCTAGAATCGTGTCTCTTAGCTGCTGCTTCGTCATTTTCATTTTAAGCAGCAGTGTAAAATAGTTAACTAAAAGATCGGCCTCATTACTTATGCTGGTAATTCCTACAATTTGCTGGTCAGACTTACGAATTACTATTTTTGACCGAGCGATTGGTTCATTTCCGCGATGGTAGTTCAGCCAATTTTTCATATCAATTTCTTCAATTTCGTAAGTTTCTGGCTGTCTAATCGCTTCGTTAACAAAAATACCCGTTTGAGCGATTTTCGGATTACTAAAAACCGACATAGATGGAATTGGGTAGGCAATTGGTTTTAACGTTTCTCCAGATAATACATCTGCCAAGTAATTTGCTTGAAATTCTGCATAATTGCTTAACTTTGGTGCAGGTGAATCATTACAATCGCCAATTGCATAAACCTTTGGATTCGTTGTTTGTAAAAATTCGTTTACGGCAACGCCCTGTTCATTGAAAGTAATGTCCGCTTTTTCTAAACCTAAATCTTCCACATTGGGCACTCGACCAGCAACGGAGTAGACCACATTTGTTTCAAACACCAATCCTTCTTTAGTAGTTAGCTGATAAAGGTCATCTTTTAACTGAACGATTTTTTCCACGTTATGATCAAAATGGTATTGAACGCCTCGTTGTTTCAACAAGGTAATCAAATCACCCACCAACTCAGGATCAAAGGCTCCTAAAGCTCGTTGATTATGCTGTAAAACATGAACCTGATCGCCAATCTCACTGGCGATATTAGTAATAGCAAAAGCGATAATTCCAGCACCAATAATCGTAATAGACGGCGGAAGGCTCTCTGCGTTCAAGAAATGCGAGCTATAATGAACGTGCTCTTTGCCCTCAAACTCCAACTCTCTTGGTCGAGCACCCGTAGCCAAAATTATCTTTTTACCCGTATAATCAACGCCATCAACCGTGATCGTTGCTTCATTCTTAAATCGTGCATTGCCATAGATAGTAGTGATGCTTACTTCAGATAAACTTTCCTGAATAACTTTTGAGGTATTGGCAATCTGACTGTTTTTGTAGCTCATTAATTGTTGCCAGTTTATTTGTGGTACCCCATCGAACCCCTTGCCTAAATGACTTTGGATCGCCTGCTTTGCTTCAACAGCGGCCAATAAATACTTCTTTGGAGTACTGCCATGATTGGGTGTCGTACCTCCCCATTCAAACGATTCAACAATCGCAATCGATAAGTGTTCCTCCTGCAATCGTTTAGCTATCGTTAGACCAGCTATGCCACTGCCGACGACCAAAACATCAAATTCTCTTTGCATAAATTTCCTCCCTTCTGAATTTTTATTAATTGAATAAAGTAAGTATAAACCCTCCTAAAAAAATTATTAAATGAAACGACTTTAGCTTTGCAAGTCTTAGCAATAAAAAGTACCTGATTTTACTTATTCAGCAGTGTTTTAGCTGCCATTTGAAATTTTTGTGAAATTATTGGCAACTTCTTAAAAAAAGAATAATGGAGGTTTTCGACTAATGGAAAAAACTTTTAAGTAAGAGTGATCTGAACAGCTATTCTAATATCCGATGAACATGCTCGATTATCATAAGGAGATAAAAAAATAAGCGTATAGTATTTAGCTACACGCTCACTGGCCTCTTTTAACAAGAGGATTGATTGGTTTTTATCGCTCTATTCACTAATCGCTTACTCATAAAATAGTGCGTTTCACTTTCCAACGGATGATTATCAATCCGTCCACTCACTTCATAGCCGTTCTTTAAGTAAAAATCCGGCGCATTAAAGCTCATCGTTTCCAATAAAACTAGGGTACAATTTTTCTCTAGTGCAACAGCCTCAATTTGTTTCAGCAATTTGCCGCCCACACCTTTGCCGCGAGTATTTTCATCTACATAAAAAAGTTCAATACGCAAATAATTCCAGTGAATTTCACCCACGATGCGCCCTAGAACCTTGCCCTCCTCTTCATAGATAAAGCTAACTTCCTTAAAATCATATTGAGTTAGTGTGGGTACTTTTTTAATAGTATATTGATCCAACTGCTTTATGGTTAAATCTTTATTTACCTGGTATGCTGCCATTTTGATTGTCATGTTCCATTTCCTCCTATTTTTAGACAAAAAAATAACTGGATAAGAATTATCTTATCCAGCAGTTAGTGCCCTCCGACTAATAGTACATATTTTAGCAGAATGGATTCTAATGTCAATGCTTCGTTCTCAAATAGTCTCGAAACTCGTCCCGAATGCCGTATAAATGCTTATTCGTAAAGGTTTGTGACAGCTTATAGCCAACAAAATAAGGTGAAGTCACAAATCTTGGAGTAATTTTAGCGATTAACCGCTCAGCTCTTTCATAGAAAAAAAGATTAAAGCTATCACAACGTCCACGATAATACTCATTTAAAATAAACTGAACCGTGTCTTGTACTGCATCCGCCAAAACATCCAACTCCGCATCCACCTTCGCTGGCACAGAAACATTAATCTCTAAAAAGCCCATCACTGGCTCAGTAGAAAAATTAATGAGCAGCTGATTCTTGGTTAATACTTCAATTCCCTCAAAATTTTCAGAAATCAAATTTTCTTCGCCATCCAGCTCTTCTAAACCGACCACTTGCATATGGGCATGCTGCAGGCTGCCACCTGATTGCGGTCCATGGTTTTTATAAAACAACACCGAGCGATACTTCGGATCATTCTTCACTTGTTGCCAGCAATTAATTGAGAAACGCATCAACTCACGATTATATTGTCGACTATAGTTGGTCATATCCGCATCGTGATCTCTGGTTTCAATAATGATTGTCTGCAGTGTATTCTCCAAGGTTGCATATTTGTTCAGCACCCACATAAAATCGTCAGTTTCAGTTACTATATTTTCCTTATCCTTATAGTCGCAGAATGGACAGCCATTTTTCTCAGCTGACATATGCTGAGGCTTACCTTGAGCGGCTACATGGGAAAAAATTAATGGTTGTTGATGATTCAAATTTTCCATTTAATGAAAGATCCCTTCTCATTACTTCTTATTATCATATACTGGATTAATCAACGCTTCAAGTTGTTTATGCTGGAAGGTATCTTTTTATAAATAAGTAGGAGCTACTAAGCTCAATTCATGAATTAGCGGAGCTATTGAGGCCAAAAGGATTTTAACAATTGTTATATTATCGAATTGCACAAAACTAATAATTATTCAGAATATCTCCTATTTATTAGTTACAACAAGTGAATCACACTTTATTATTTATCCATCGAAACTTACTAAAAATTCTGTATCGAATTTAGATACTATAATCAATCTTAATCAGAATAAAAAGTACTATACTTTTATGGACATCATTGACTTCACCAAGAAAATTATAGTATATTTATGAAGAAGAATTTAGAATTCAAGCAAAGTTTATTTTCAAACGAGGTGTATGTGTGAGCGTAACAATGTCTATCTAGATGAATTTAATAGCCTTAAAACATTCGTTTATTTGGCGTGTCTATAGATATTCTTACATTCTCAACTTAATTCACATGAACTTGCTTGTATCAGAGGTCAGTTTAATTATGTATTTGGGAGCTAGGAGAAATCCTAGCTTTTTGCGTGCTTTTTTTGCTGAACTAGTTTAGACACCGATAAATAATGCGTCAATCCCGGGATTGATGCGAAGTTTGAAGGCTGCGTTTCTATTTCGTAGGAGGTCTCACTTTGGAAAAACAAAAAATAAAGCGTCCTTGGCGCATGAATGTCCAATTATTTTTAATGAGTCAATTTTTAACAGGTATTACTAGTATGACGGTTCAATACGCTATTATTTGGTATTTGACCGAACAAACGAAATCAGCAACTGTCTTAAGCTTTGCGACATTATTAGGCATGTTGCCAATGGTTCTATTAAGCCCTTTTGTTGGTCCTTATGTTGATCGGATCAATAAAAAGATTTTGCTGATTGTTCCAGATTTGATCGCTGCTTTGTTTGCAGTTATTCTTTCAATTACCGGAATATTAACCGATATTTTTCCTTTTTGGCTTATTTTTGTCTCCTTGTTTATCCGAGCAGTCACACAAACTTTTCAGATGCCAACTGTGCAGTCAATAATCCCGACGATTGCTCCGACTGAAGAATTAACAAGGGTAAACGGACAATTGGGTATGGTTCAATCTGCCAATCGAATCATCGCTCCTGCAATCGGTGCTTTTCTTTTTGCAGCTATGCCGTTGCATTTGCTATTACTAATAGATGTTTTAGGTGCGTTTCTGGGCTTGCTATTGTTGCTATTTGTTACCATTCCTCGAACTAGCAGCCATTACGAAAACCATCAGCTATTGAGTGATACAAAACTGGGCTTTAGGGAACTTCATAATAAAAAGGGATTATGGATTATTATCTTAATCGGCGCACTATCTTCACTCTTTATTATGCCAGCTGCCAGCATGTACCCTTTAATTACTATGGGTTATTTCGATGGAACTGTTGGAAATGCTGGTTTGGTTCAAATTGTTTATTCAGTTGGTATGCTATCTGGCGGAACTATTATTGGCTTATTTGGCAAATGGAAGGATCGGATGAAGCCTTTCCTGCTTTCCTACCTGGTGGTTGGAGTCACGTTAGCAATTAGTGGCGTATTGCCTCCAGACAAAGAAGGTTTTTTCTGGTTTGTGGTACTAAGTGCAATAACTGGACTTGCGGTTCCTTTTTTTGACACCTTGTTAATGGCTATGATTCAGCAAAGCTTTCCAACCGATCAGCTTGGTAGAATTATGGGAGTAACGATGTCCTTACTAAGTTTACCCGGACCATTGGGGCTAATCTTTGCGGGGCCTCTCGCTGATTATATTGGCGTTGAAAAACTATTTGTAATTGCCGGGATTGGAACTGTCTTTTGCGCACTTATCAATTGGCTGATTATCCCCGCCAGAATTTATGATAAGGAGCTACAAGAGAAAAAACTTCCGTAAGCTTAAAATTTTAGCATTCGCTTCACTTATTGACCAATAATTGTAATGTAAGAGGGCTTCGCTTCATTGAGAATAAGAAATTGAAGCACCTCCACAATAAAGCTGGTTTATTGTGGAGGTGCTTCTTTTCTTTTGATATTCTGTCACAAAAAAATATTCAAACTATTTCTTATTACTAGCATCATAAAAACTGTGAAGTCTACATGAGTGAGTACCACAATTGGTTAGTTGATCGCGGAATAATAGTTCAATTCCTCTAGTTGCTGGGATCCCTCCATCCAGTAATCATAAAAAGCACTACTTAATTTGTATCCTCTGCCCCACAGAGTAGTGATCGTTTCACCTGTAATTCCATGTAGTTCAAATTTGTGCTTCAGCTTGTTAATCAGACAAGACAATTGGCTCATATTTGAAGAAGTACTGCCATCCTGCCATAAATAGTTACACAATTCTTGACGAGACAAAACTTTACTGGCTGAATAAGACTGAATTAAGCATTCAAAAACGCGTTTTTCTGTTTTTGAAAGACTCTTAATTAATAATTTCAGGTTATTTGATGCCGTATCTTTCCCTTGAGCAGGGAAAGTCAAAATCTGGGTGTCTGTACATGTATCTTGGTTTACTTGCTGCTGGATTTCATTCATTTTTTCGCGTAAAATTTCATAGCTAGTATCTTTAGATACCCAATCAACTAAGCCTTTCTCTTGCCAATAGCTTTGTTCTTCCTCACCAGGAATAATTTCCACCATACGTAAAATCAATAGCGGATGATTACTTAACAGCTGTAAAATCTGCTCCACTTCTGAATTACACAGACTCTCACTCAAAATGATCCACTGAAAATAGGAAAGAAAAGGACTAATCGTACCCTTTTTTAAGCGGTTGAATAAATCCGTAGAACAGAAAATTTCATTATTCATGCGCTGCAATTTGTGAATTAGCGGTTCTTCCGCCAAGGGGTTTTTCGTTAGAATAAGTACATGTTGCATGAGATTCACCTTCTCGTTAAATTTTTGGTATTTTTTTCTTTTTCATAGGCGGTTTTGTCTCGTTTTCTTCAGTATCAATCAAAACATTCCATAGAATGACTAACGTGACTACCACACAAATAACCACTTGAATCCATAGCTGATCAAAATAGGATTCAACCATTTTAATACTGAAAATTGCCAACAGAAAACAGACCACTAAAATGATAGCTAATTGAACCTGCTTTAGTTCTTGATGGATACGATAAGCCGTTTCAATTGGAACTCGTTTTTGCTGTGCGACCTGGCGAACTGAATTTTTTTCCATTAACAGCCAGATGATCTCCCGATAAAGTTTGCGTGCTTCTGGTTCTTTGCTAAACAGGGAGTAATCTTCTTTGCTGCGCGCTCTTTCTCTTCCTGCTTTAACCAATACTGGATGCAGCAAGCGATCATTACGCAAGGACCAACGAAAAATCTGACGCCATTCCTCAATGGATAACTGAGGCAGCGTTAATATGTCCAAAGTCACTTCCAAAGATTCCAATTGATCTAAGCAGATTAATAACTGCCGATAATCTCTGGAAATAGCCTCCCAGGAAGTAATAACTAGATGATCACCTGACTGAGCAAAATTCAACAATGCCTGAAATTCACTAGTAGTTGAGTAAAAGGCTTCTACTTCCTGTGCTCCATCAGAAAAAAGTTCATCCACTGGATAATCTTCTAGCATATCCAATTGTTGGGTCAGTTGATACCCCCGTGCATAGCCAAGATTCATCGTGTTCTTCCTCTTTCTATTGGATTTTTTTGCCTACTAATATCCGATCGCTTTTTATTCCGCAAAAGCCTAGCGAACTGTGCCTGCAAGTCTGTTTGACTTCGCATCAGCAAGAACAGTAAATAGCTTTGAACCAATACAACAAGACCTAATATCAGTAATAATAGATACACCATGTTCTGTCCTGCCTCTTTCATCTATTGTATTTTAATTTTCCCTAAATTGTTTTTCTTGTAATCCCAGCTGTACGGTTGTGGTCCTGGACGAGAAAACTTAGGTTTTAAATAAATAGTAATAAAGTATTCTTCGTCATTATAGAGAGTGTCACGCTGAAAGATTAGTGAAGCGATATTGCTGTCTGCTTCAGTTTTTCCCTCATGACTTGCACCATTTGGATCCTCATTTCCTAATGTCAAATAGCTCCCTACCGCTTCATAGTATTCAGGAATAACTATTTTAAGTTCTAATTCATCCAGAGGATTGTCCATATGATCCACGTTCACAGCAATCGTTTCAAAATCTGGATTATCCGTATTTTTCCCTGATGAAATACGTGCGTGCCGTATTTGTTCAAGATTCTCTTTTGTTCCTGATCCCCCGTCATACTCGTTGGTTGCCATTCTTAAGTAGCCCTCTTCTGGAACAACCAACTGATCTGAAGCTTCCACAATAACTTGTCGTACATGCAGAAGAATATCGCCAGTCAAAGTAACATCCAGTCCGCCAAAAGTAGGCTTTATCGTTCCAGACTGATGCTTGCCATCCACTGGTCCGTCCCATTCATAACGAATCATGGCTGGTCCATCTGGTGGACTGGAATCAATCAGTCCAGGGTGAACAGCCGAGGTGATTTCATTCAGATTGACTACCTGAAGCTTGTCAAAGTTAGTAGTTTTATCTGCCAATACAGGCAATTCAGCTGATGTTTCGTGCGTACTATCGTAATAGTCATAAACACGAACATTGCTTCGATTTAAAACATCATCTTCCGTGTGAATCGTTCTTAGGCGAAATGGCAAGGAGTAATCTTCTGCATAATAGACTACTCCATTAGTATCTGCAGGAGTAACCGCTGGATTGTTTTCACTATTAGGCACAGTATTTTTCGTAGTAACAAAAACCCACACACGATTTCTTATTTCAATGCCATTTTCTGGTTTATAGATCACATCCACTGGATAAGGTTTCGCAACAGTGGCAACCTGCAATGCTTTCAATTGATCAGCATCCACCGTTACTTTCGTTGAAAACTTGCTAGAGTCAGTTCCATCTTCATCTAAGCCATTCCCTTGATCACCAGTACTCTTCTCATGATCGGTTAAACTCCAAGCCATTGTTTTTGCCAGTTCCTTAAATTTATTTTCATCAGGAATAGCTGTATGGATTCCGGCTAAAGGAATGTGAAAATTTTGTGCATCCAAAGCATACTTATTCTCTTTATCAATAATCGTTTCTCCCCCGGTTTTGTTCACCCAACGAGAAGTGCTGCTCGGTTGATTTTGCGAGTCAGTAACAAAATATGTGACCAATTGCGGCCCTGTAGTAGATACATTAAACCCTAGTTTCTGCCATTCAATCCCTGCAGAAATATTCTTAGGATTTCGGTTGATTCTTTTTTCTAGCCACTCTTGTCTTTCTTCAGGAGTGGCTGCTAAATTAGTATTTTGACTATCCAAATTATCATAAACCTGAATAGACGAGTCATCCAATACCGTGCCCGTTTTAGATCCAGTAATCAGCCAATTATCTAGTGTGTTCCAGCCATAACTATTCGTTTCAGTCTTCTTTATTTCTGGGTCATCAATCGAAACGGTTATAGCTTCAGATGGATCAATTATTGGAGAGTAATCATCATCTTTTCTTACACTACCAAAAAATAGATCTTTATCTGCGACGCGCGGCAAGTGTGTCTTCCAGCCATCCTTAGGGATGTTCGAGAAAGTCTTACTATTCGTATATCCATACATAAAATAACGATTTGCTCCATCGATTGCAATTAACCCTCCAACAATCACTTCAGCATCCGCATTGATAAAGTTGGCACTGCTTACCATGTAATTCTTGTCCATAGTTCCCATCACAACGCCTGGTCCATTTACATATCCTGAAAAATCATCTTCCATTTTTTGCACACTACCAAAAAAATCAAATTCAGAATTATACTCTGCATTTGGGTTTCTTAATATGGAAATATCTGTTCCTAATGGGAAATTTCTTAATACAGTTTCTGTCCCATCACCAGTATCAATACTAATTAGCTGATTGCTCGTTGGACTCTTTTTCAGAACTACGAGGTTATTTTCGTCACTTAAATCCTCTTGTAATTTATATGTTCCGTTTAGCACATCTCTTGACCATTGGAAAACACCTGAAGAGTCAAACTTTATAATGTGTTGAGAAGACGTTATTTGCGAAACATCCGTTAGCTGATGATAGATCCAGCCATGCATTAAAATACCTCCGTCAGCTGCTCTGGTAACCCTGGTCCCTTGAATACCCACATTTCCTTTAGTTATATTTGTAACAGTACTATTTAGCTGATTAAGTGTAGGGAAGCTTAAATTAATATTCTCTAAAACTGCACCTGTCTGATTATTTAAACGTAATAAGCTATATTTAGGCTTATAAGTAGTTTCTTGTCTTAATGGAACATTCGAATTTCCTGTATACCAGGTATCATTGTTAACAATGTCCTTCCTAAAGAAAAGTCTTACGGAATTTGGCGGAATAGGATACGTACTTGTACTAAAATTCCCTACTATATATGAAGCTGACGATGGCGTAAGATTTTCATCTAGTGTTACCCGTCTTAGCTTTTCATTTTTTTCCTGTGGAGAGTACCCTTGGAACCACAGGGATACCTTACCATTTTCTACGAGTAATGCTCCCCCATCTACTGCTGATCGATAATCCGCCTTAGTATTGTTGCTTGTTGTAAAAAATCCTTCACCGCTTGCAACATTGTATATCTTTATTATCTCCCCATCATCAGTCGTTTTAACAAGATATTTTTGGAAAGCACTTGGTCTTCCATTTTGATTGTACCAATCATTTCTGAAATTGATTGCCATTATCCAATTCCCATCACTTGTTCTTTGGACCGAGTCAAAGCTCAATCCTGATTGTTCTGAATAGCCTTCCAGGTTTTCTCTAGTTAAGGCTCCAGCAATTTTTTCTCCCTGTACAAAATTCTGATAGCTCGGATTATCAATCAGTGCTTGCTCTTTGAGTTTGAGAGCATCTACAGGAACCTCAAATTCATTTGCTCCTCCCTCGTCTAATTTAATTTTATTCGTTGGATGTGCGGAAACCTCTTCTCTTTTATTATGCAAGCTGTTGATTCCAATCACTGAACCCATACTGATTAACGCAACAAACAAGATTACTCCCGCAATTTTTTTTATTTTCCTATGACTATAATGCTTGGATATCTCTCTCTTTTTTTTCATTGACTGTTTGGATTCCTCCTTACAAAACTCATCAAATCAATGCTTTAGACATAAAGCATTCACCTCATAAGTGTTGCTTTAGTTACAAAGGACATAGCATCCTATGTCCTTATCATTATTTTTCAACCTTTGTTTTTAATGCATCATCTACTGCCTTTAATGATGTGCTTGTTGGGATATTTCCTTGCCACCAAGCCTCTCGATAAGTAAATTCTGCACAATTTATTGTTTCAACCTTTAAATAGATAGAAAATTCAGTTTGATGGTATTGCTGAGTTAAGCTGTCTGATAATTTGATAGATTTAAACAAATTACTGGTTGATTTCTTTGGTGCTACAGCTTCTTTGACGTAGTAGTAATACCCATCACCGCCGTCCTGCCAATCTGATGTTGACATATTCTCTAATACAAGATCCTTACCAATTACCAATGGCAAAACTTGGTCATTTGTATCTCCCTCAACAGGGGCTCGAACTTCAGGCAGAATCATCACACGAACAAACTGATTAATCGTTCCCGTGTTCTTAACCGACACTTCTTTTTTTACACTCTGATTCTTTTCTATCTCAGTGATAGTGTCATCGAAAATCTCTACTAAACTAGTTTCTACTTGTCCTATCTGGAAATCATTGGCTTTTTTATCTGTGGCTGTAATTGCTGCATAAACAAAATAGCTTCCGCTTATTAACAAGAAAACGCAGCCTGTCAGAGCAAGGAAATAAAATAAATGCTGACGTTGTTTTCTTTGCATCTTTTACTCATTCCTCTCTGTTCAGTTCCCATGATCTAGTTTCGATTGATAGAGGGTATACGCATAATCACTATTAGTAAGCGACCAGTCTGAAATCAATTCTTTGGTTAAGTCATGTGCATCCATCTCTGATGTCAATCTATACAAAGCTCCTTTGTACTGATTGACATAAGCTGAACTTAACGAAACGCTATCTAACAAATTGGGCGTAACTTCTTTTGGTTGAAGGACCTCTGAATAATAGAAATAGCCCTCCTCGTAATACCAATATTGCTTATCGCTTGCTGCAGGCGGGTTTTCTTGATCAAAAAGCTTCCCCGCTTCAAAATTTAACTCAATTACAGGTAACGGTCCTGTTCTTGTCCCTTTGTAAGAATATGTCTGATCCAACAAGGCAATAGCTGCTTTATAATGAGTATTGGCACTGATTTCATAGGTATTTCCCACAGCCCAAGTTTCAGTTTTCTTCACATCAATTGTGGTTGCACTTGGCGTTCCATATACTTTCAAATTTCCGTTACCATTATCAGTTGTTCTATGCTTGTCCGTTACATCCGTCTCAAAACCTACAAAAAATTCTTTCAAAGAAATACGAACAATTGCTGGCATCTCTCCAGTATTTCGCACACGAATATTTTTTTCCTTTGTTGTTCCAGGTGACCAGTGAAAAACTTGATCGAAGTCTTCTTCCACAATGGCGGATAGCCTTCGTTGGTTAGCATCCGTTCGATTGACTCTTTCATCTGCCGAAGTAATCCAAGCATAAGTACTGCCCACTATCAGCAACAAACTCAACACCAGAGAGAAACAGGCAAACAGTCCCTTACTTCGAACAAAGGTCCGAAGCAAGTGTTGACGTTTTTCCTTTTGATTCATTCCTGTTCCTCCTCTCGGCGTTTTTTCCATAAAAATAAGACGATTAATATCAATAACAAGCCAGTCAAGAACAGATAAACCAGTTCTTCACCAGTTTGTGGCAGCAGCTTTCGATTGGAAGGCATTTCCTGCGGCAAGCTGCTGGAACTTTCTACGGACGACTCGGTTGTTGTAGAGGATTTTGTTGGTTGATCTTTAGTACCCACAAATGTCCACATAAACTCTAACGTGCTTTTTGCTTTTAGATTCTCATTGGTTAAAGTGGGGTCCATCGTAAAAGTGGCCTTCAACACTTTATCCGTCCCATAGGTACAGATGCCTAATTCCAGCGGTGTTTTACTCCAATCTCGACTGCCATCCCCCAACAAAGGTCCCTGATAAATTTCTTTACCATCTAAAACTAGTTTTAACGTAATATGGTTTTTCCAATCTACTGAACCACTGGATTTAACTTCCTCTACCAGCAGCCCTAACGAAAAAGGGGTCTCCAAATCCAAGCTGCGGATCGTGATTTCCTTTTCGTATGCCTCTCCTGGGAGAATACCTACTAGATCAATGTAGTATTCCCCCTCAGAAGTAGCATACAATCCATCAGAATCCCCAATTACCAGGCCAGGAGGAAGTGTTTTTGCTGCCTCAACAGTCAGACAACTGCTGAACAAGGCAAAAAGACTGAATATCCCAATGAGTATTTTACGTATATTCATCTGCTCCCCCTTGCCCAATCACGGTACAATTTAAATGCCAGCGACTAATTTTGTTACGATAGCAAGAGTGTCTCCAGTTGGTTTAGAACCTCCCCCTAAGTTCCACCCAGCACTATCCGTTAGTGCTGCTTCAGTTGCTTGTACTGCTTCCATTTTTACAACAAGATCAAATGAAGCATTGGTATACTCTACGCCTAAAGCACTTTCGAAAACCAATTTCTTCAGTAAGTCTGGCGTTGTTTCGCCAGATTTCAACGGAACAGTGTAATAGAACCAGCCATCATCTGCATTGTAAACCCAATTTTTACTTGCTAATGTTGCAACATCAGTGATATCTGTACCATAGCCAACACGGATATGGCTTTTACCTAGTCCATTAGTATCTGCCTCCAACCCATAATTAGTTGAGGACGCAATTGGTTTTTGATCAGCTGTCGTAGCTGGTGTTGGTCCGGGGATTGTAGCGCTCGCTCCCAAACCTTCTGCAGTAGTTGTGTAGTTGTAGTTCACGCTGTATCGTAAGCCTTTTGTTCCTAGCAAAGCATTGCCTGTAGTTGTTCCACTTTCATCTGGCAAAGTTGATTTTGCCCAATTGGCTACTGTGTTTTTATACCCGTTCTTGTAATAAGCATATTTCACATTTGATAGCGTATAATCCCAAGCTGTTCCATCATTACTGCTTTTTTCATCGGTTACAGCAATATCATAAGTCATGGCTTGATATTTATTTTTCGTTGCATCGTATCCAGCATCGCCAGGATTTTTTCCTGTGTTGGATGGATCGGTGTAGTATTCATGGATAATCTTTGTTTCAAGGTTATTGCTGACAGATCCAGTCAATGGATCAACTACTTTTCCACCCTTAGCCAGTAATTTCACATTCGTGTCTTGGGAAGTTAAGCCGGTCACTTGGCTGGCTGGAACAATCCGGTAGCCATCATTGAACATTGACGCCGCGTTGGCATTTACAGGCATATTTTTCCCTAAGCCAGAATCATTGGCTACATAAGCATACTTTGCTCCGGCCTCTGTTACAGCACCATACTCAATGCTGCCTTTTTCTGCTAGATGCTTCAGCACTTCTTCATAAGAAATCCGAACAAATACATTTGCGTTCCCAGTATTGGAAACTGATACTTCCTTCTTGGCTTCAGTTCCGGCAACTAATGGCATAGGCTCCCATTGTTCTTTCAGTACCACGCTGTCATCATTAACCGCGGCAGACTCTGCCCGATTGATTCGTTGATCTTGGGCCGTAATCCAGGCAAATGTCCCGGAGATGGCTGCGATTAATGCCAAAACTGCTGCTGCAGCCATCAGCTTTTTCTTTTTGCTGTTCTTCTTCATTTTTTTCCTCCTATAGGTTCTTTTTTATATAAACACTTGTAGTCAACAAGCGATTATACCTCTCTTGGGTATTTCTTTCTTTGGGTACTTTCTCTAACAGAATCAGGCTGTAAAAAATAGGCCTTTAATACTAAAAAGAATCCGAATGTGGATAATACACACACAACACACAACCATAGATTTTCCTGAATAAAATTCAACAGACTGCCCATTTTAGGAATGACAAACACTACTTTTCCTTGCACACGATCTGCTAAAATCGGTGGATCATTACTCTTATTGGCATCCCCTTTGGTGACAATATAATCTCCAGCTTGACCATTTAATTGATCCAAACGCTCCACCATTCTATGTGTTAGGTAACGATCCCCTTCCCCTACTTGAAAAGTGACGATATCTCCCGGCTCAACTTGGGAGCCATCTGTCATTTTTACTAATACGATGTCTCCAGCGTAGAAGCCACCTTTAGGAGAATTTGGCTGCGGAGCCATGGAATCAGTTAGTACCTGATAAAAGCGATGACCTAAGATAGCAGCATCTGACTTCTCACTAAACGCAAACATCAAGGAGCTTAGTAAAATACCAATGGTTAAGGTATAGAAAAATAGATTGTATACAAACAGGAAAATTTGCCGATGAGTCGATTGCTTAGCCTTCTGCAAGTCATGTGCGTGTTGTCTTGGACTCGGTCGCGGTCTTGATGCTGGCCACTCTTTTTCAGATCTGGAATAGACTGGTTCGGTTCTTCCTGAATGTGGTGGACGATAGTGCCTTGAAGGGCCTTCCCTATAGACAGTTTTTCTATATTCTGGTGAACGTTGTTTAGAATATCTATTCCTCTGGTACGAATCATAATTAGGCGGACGAGGTCCATCATAATCACGCACCGGTCTTGCATCATCCAAGTATTCATCATTCCTTGAAGTTCTTCGATTAATAGAAGAAGGTGAATGATCTGGACTCTGTTGATTTTCCTTACGGTCTCGTGGACGGTACTCTCGTGCTCTTGTCATGGCTTACCTCCATTCATTTTGCTGCTCGATATCCGGGCAATTGTTTCGCTGGTCGTTGTGCAGCTGCTGGGATTGTAGAAACTTTTTGCTTCTTTTCGTTAATTTGAAGCGTTCGTGTTTCTTCTTGAATTGGTCCATGTACTTCCTCAACTTGTGGTAGTTCTCTTATCTCAGATGAAGCTTCTGTTACCTCTTGATTCTGTTCTTGGTCGAATTGCATCAATTGATAAGTTTCAATCAATGCATTTAGCTTTTTATCATAAGACGTATCCGTAGCATATTTGCCAGTTAATGCTTTGCTTGCTTCTTGAAATGTTGCCGCATTTTCTTTCCAAGTTGCTTGATAAAATTCAGCATTTCCTGGGATACCTTTTCTTAACAAAGCCGCATAGTCTTCTAAGGATTCTTTATAACTGGGATACTGTCGAAAAGCTGCTTTGGTCGTATATAGTTGGCCGTTTCCTTGATCTTCCTGGGTATTAAATGTAACGTTCTTCCCTTGATAACTTCCTTTAATTCCAAATAAATTATGATGAGGCGGTCGTGCTAATTGGCTGTTACCTGATCCAGTCTCCAATATGGCCTGTGCAATCATCACAGAAGCATAAAGGTCTTCCTTCCAGGCAATTTGTTGTGCATCTTTGGAAATAGCTTGGATAAATGATTCAGTCGTTTGACTTCTTGTGAATGAAAATTGATAGTTTTCTTCTATTTCTTCTTCAGGTAATATTGCTGGTTTCTCAATGCTAGATTCAGTAACATCTAGTAAATAAGTATCCGATTCTGCCGTTGCTTCATTTATAGATATTGGTGAATCAATCAATTCTGTCGTTTCACTAGTTGGAATTTCTTCTATAGATGATTCTCCAGTTACCATAGATTCAACAGATTCTTCTACTACCTTACTAGTGGTATTATCACTTCCAGTACTTGAGGTTAAATTTTTTTGAGAAGCAGAGGAATCCTTTATTTCGGTTGATACAACTTGTTTTATAGGAGTCTGATAACCCGCAGCTAAACAAAAACTTAATCCTACACCGCATAGTATGACTTTACCTTTCATTTGGCTTCCGTCTTTCCTGTGGAAGATAATTATGCGAAGAGCTTCGCGGCCTTTTTTGTCTGGCGGCTATCTGTTTCAGTTTCAGAAGTACATTGTGGTAATACAATGCCGTCATTCGAAAATAAAGGGCCAGAATCATCAGTAATAATAGAAGAAATAATTGGCTGACGGTTACAACCTCTTGAAAATCAGTGAAGTAAAAGAAGATTCCCAAAACAGCAACTCCCGCTAATACTATTAATGAAAAGAGCCAATAGACCCAGTACCAAAAGATGTACCATTCAATTTTTTCCTGCAATGTTTTCATTTCCCCTTATTCCCCTCTTGAACGATGCCTAAAATTTGTTTTTCTGAAACTAAACCGAAAATCCGGCTGTCTTTAGAGATAGCCCGATTGTCTCCTAAGACGAAATAATAGCCTTTAGGAATTGTTCCGCTTGATACACCATTCCAGTTGAAATCTTCTGTCCGATAAGCGAACATGTCGGCTATTATTTCATGATTAACTAACAACTCACCATCTTGGTAATCAATTCGTTCTCCAGGTAAACCAATTACTCGTTTTAAATACAGCTCAGTTGGTGCATCTGGCGGATGCATTACTACTACGTCAAACCGCTCCGGTTTATGGTGAGCTTTCACTTGGACGACCTCTTGTTCCCAAAAAGTTGGATTCATGGATTCCCCGCTGACAAAATATTGAGGATATAGCCAGTAATAGGCACGAAAAGCACTAAGAAAAATCAAGTAACAAAAAACAAATGCTCCTGCCATTTTCAGCACTAATATCCATTGACGAAGGTTTGGAATTTTCCAGCCTCAGCCAGCCTCCTGTGCTGCTTTACCTGGTATTTCCTGTTGCTCTCGAACTATTCGTTCCAGCAATGTACTCTCCCCTTGAAGAAGATCAAAGTAAGCAGCTTTACTTAATAAGTTGTCATAATCCATTTTCATCAGGTTGACAAAAGGCTTCCGAAACCAAGGTCGAGGGTGAACCTTTGCTCGAGATTCTATTACCTGACACTCGTATAAGACAAAGTGAATATCCCTAGCTGAAAGATTGGCTTTGATTTGTTTTACTTGATCCCGTTCGTAAACTAACTTGTTTCCACTAACAGTCATTTTTTCGGTTTTGTTAATCAGCTCTCCGTTTAAATGCCACATTTGTTCTAGGAAGCGAGCCTTTTGCAATAGATAGGTGTACTCGCGCAAACTGATTTTGATTCGTTTGTCCCAATCGCTTTCTTCGGTACTCTTTTGATCAAAGTATTGGATACCACTATAGAGCATGGAAAGTTCCAATTTTTCGATCACTAGTTCCAGTTTTTGATTGACTGCTCGAAGACGAGCTTTACTTTGACTTTCTTGGCGTCTATCCTCAGTTTGTACCCGATCAGTTGACAGCAGAGAATCGTCAAGCTGTTCGGCCGTTTGCCCAATCGGAACAGCATATTCGGTTTGCGATTCTTGAATAACTCTTTCTGAAAAGTGCTGTTCAGCTAAATCCAATAGCAGCTCTTCTGCTCGTTCCAAGGCATTTTCAATAGTTGCTGGAAACTGCTGTTTTAAGCTGTCCTCTAAATGAATAGCGAAGGGAAAACCAGTTTCTCTGAGAACCAACGGAACAAAATCAAATCGGTAGACCTGTCGCCCATATTTTGATTCCTCAGTTTGAGCTTTGATCCAAGCAAACTGAGGAAAAAACTGATGCAGTGCGTGCCAAAAAGGTTGCCAATCCAAGGTTTCAGAGACTAATAATAATTCAATGTGGTAGCTGCCGTTCATTAGCAGAAATAATTGCTCGAAATGCTGATAGATCTTTTGTCTCTGCTTATCAGCCAAAGTGCCTTGAGGAGCGTACAAATATTCACAGGCTTGTTCAATTTCTTCTAGCAACGGTTGTGTAATCAGTTCCTCTTGCATAGTTGGCGCAGGAGTTGGGTATAGAGTGAGTTGATTCTGTGATTGCTTCACTGAAAAACCTCCTCTCTTCTATTCGTCTTCCAATAACGCATCGCTGTTGGCCAACAAACGTACGAAAAATTGAGTGGTTTCTTCTTGAACCGAACGCAGACGTTTTCGATAGTTTTTAATCTCTTGTTTCATCACTCGTAATTCTAGGGATGCATCATGGATTACTTGATGGGCTTCCTGCTCCGCCTGACTTCGAATTCCTTTAGCCTCATATTCTGCTCGTTCTAAAATCGCCCGTTCTTGTTTTTTGGTTTCAATCAATATGGTAGCCAATTCGGCTTTCATATCTTCATTTTCTTTTTTCATTTGCTTAAGTTCTTCGATTTGTTGCTGCGCTTGACTTAAGGCCTCCATTTGATCAGTCTTACTATCATCTGCATCAGTTTTTAGTTGCTTGATTTGCCTCGATAGTTCTTGAATCTGGTTGTCCTTTTTAGTCTGCAGATTCTCTGTTTCTTGCTGCTCTTCTTTCAGCTGTGCGGATGTTTCTTTTTGCTGTTGCAAAACTTGATCTTTCTCTGATAATGCTGTTGCCATTGTTGCCATTTCTGACTGTTTAACTTCTAACTGATGTTTTAACTGAGCGACAGTTCCCTCTAGTCGCTCAACCTCTTGCTGCAACTGAACTTTCTGATTCTCGGTTGCTTCTTCTACTTTCGGTTCCAAAAAAGCTCCTTTTTCGTTGTATCTATCGTCATGCTGTTCTAGATTGGGAGAAAATGCTCTATGTCTGGAACGCTGCTCATCCTGATCGTACTCCCGATAGTTTTGTGTTGGACGCTCATATTCTTCCTCTCTATAAGGCTCATACCTATAATTATCCTCATACTCTTCATCATACTCATCGTAAAAATAGTCATCTTGATTTGTTTCCTCAAAACTATCCTTTTTCTGTTTACCAAAACCAAACATGGTACTTCCTCCTCTGTTCACCGGTCACAAAATACTAATTTTTGATAATTCTTTCAATTTCATCTATACTCTGAAAGAATGCAAAAAATTCACTCACTTTTCTTAGTCTTAAGTAGACCAAGAAAAGTGAGTGAACAGCTTGGCTTATTAACGAGAAAGAGGCGACATTGACGGTAGTTGACGACATAAAAATCAATAAGAGGATACGCATACAGTCAGATTTCTTATCTTTTTTCATCAATTGAGCAAGCGACGATTATAGACATAAAAAAACAAAAATTTTTTGGCCGTTTTCACAGGAAACGCTTACCTAGAAAAAATGAAAAAAAACCACTCCAAAAAAGAAACCTCTTTTTTTGAAAACGATTTATCTGATTGCTTTTTCCATTTGTTTCACAACAATGAAGCGTTGTTCCATCAATGCAGCAGCATAAGTATCCAAGGTCATCTGAGTCGAGCTATGCCCCATTAAAGCACTGACACTCATAATATCTCCCTTGCTTTCGAGGCAACGAGTGGCAAATGTGTGTCTCAGCTGATGAAAATGAATTTTTGTTAACTGAGACTTTCCTCGGATCCGATGAAAATGATAAGTTATCAGCCGCGGCTCTACTGGTTGTTCGCTATTAGTAAGAACAAATCTACCTTTCGCCTGCTGCTTTTGCTCTAATAAAACACGCTTCAGTATCTGACTCATAGGGATTGATCTAGTTGATGAAGCGGTTTTTGAACTGGTATAGATTAATTCAGTCTTCTTCCCATTAAACAGACCAATAATTCGCTGAACTGTTGAGTGAACATGAATCAAGTTATTCTCAAAATCAATATCTTCCCAGGTTAGTGCGGAAATTTCACCAATCCTCAACCCAGCATGAAGGGCTAGCAAAGTTGGGATTCCTTGTCCCTTTCTTCTTGATAAAGCAGCGGTTTCTAGACGTTTTTGTTCTTGCTTAGTAAGCGCCTGATTCCTACTTTTTACTAGTTTCGGCAATCGTACTAAAACAAATGGGTTCTCCTTTATCATTTTCTTTCGAATAGCCAGATTGATACACTGTTTAGTAATACGAAAAACAGCATGAATTGTCGAAGGTTTAAGCAAACGTTTCTCCAAGTCTCTCAATAAGGTTTCTGCTGCATCTTCGTTCAGTTCATTCAATCCATATTCCCCAAGCACATTCAGTACATAATGATTTAACTTATGTTCATAATTAGCATAGGTAGACTGCTTAACCTCGGATTGTATCTCCTGCAACCACAGATAAGCCCACTCATTGAAACTAATTGCTGATTTACCTTGATTGTTTTGGATAAGCTGATAATTTAGCTTCAAAGGATAAAGCTTTTCACGTACTTCCTTTAAAGTTTTTCCATAAACTGAACCATATTTTGTTTTACCATTGGCTTTTTTACCTTTGGGATAGCGTCCTTCCCAACGTTTGTCTTTGCGACGATAAATATTTTCACCTCTGCGCATGATACACTTTCCTTTCTATTCTACGACGGTTTTTTTGACGGCAAATAAAACACTCTTTTTTCTCGTCTTTTCCTAGATAAATATGGAATTCAGGCGGTCTAGAAATCTATCCAAGAAATTATTTTAATTATTTTTTTAAAAGATATTGCGTATTCTTGCTTCCTAATCTATAATTAAGCCTGTTAAGATTCTATAAATTAAAAACAATCATAATTAACGTACTGCGTATGCCTTAGTCTACTTAAAACCAAGAAATAAACTTCCTCTCCCACAGATAATTGATTCTCATTTCATTTTAATGTTTTTTACCTGAAATTAATATAAATATTCGACTTTTTTATATAAAAAAATACAGTAGATTTCATGGTATTTTATAGACCTTTTTGGGAATCTCGTTTTTTTTAAAACCTACAGGTAATTTCTTTGATACTTTCAATGTCTTGAAAAATAGTTTCTTCTTTTTCTACCTGAAGTCACACCTCTAACTACATCACTTCAGATATTTCTCAAATTCCAGTGCTTTTACTTTTGGATTCCCTTGCTTTTTATATAACTCTTTATTGTTCTGTTTATCCAGAAACGAATAAAAACGAAGTAAAAAGCTCGCACAAAATAAATGATCAGAAGAAAAAATCATTCAAATAAATAAGTGAAATACTTTCAAAGAGCTAAATCACTATATACCTTTTCCCTCTTCATATTCGGTGTATGGATCCATATTTTTTTATCAAAAAGACTACAGATCATCATTCAAATACTGATAGCCTGTAGTCTATATATCTATTTTTTATTTGTAGTTTAATATATTAGAGAAGAGTATATCTAAAAAAGGCTCACTACTTTTTTGCATTTTTGACTATTTCACCTTCATTCTACTGCTTAACTAAAACACCAACAAAACTTCAAGACTATTAGTAAATACAAACACTTTAACGTACTTATTTTCGTATGTCGTTTCACTTACTAGATTGTTTCTCAATTTTACTCGACAATTTATAGAAAAGGGACTTAGGTCCTATACTTAGAAAGTCACTCTCTCAGAGAAAGCACAATGTTAACACTCTTCTTCTATTTAAATCACTGCCTTTTCTAATCAATTTCTCCTTTCTATTCTTTAATTTTTCGAATAAATTCCCAATATTGAGACATTCTAATCTTAGGTAATTGGGTTATGAGATAATGATTTCAGAGTGTCAAATCATTATTCTACAGGAAAAGAAAGGAGCTAATTCACAAAAATGAATCGTAAAAAATTACGTAAAAAACTGCAATCAGAGCAAAAAAAAATGAGGAAGCAGCAACAAATAAATAATAGTAAAAATTGGATGTATGCTACCTTAACAGCTATGGGAGGAGTGATGGGAGTTACTGGTGTTGCCTCAGGAGTCCATGCAGCTGAAGCAACTCCACAAGCAACGGCTGGAGTGGAAGTAGATACTGCCAAAGTACTTGCCAACAAAGAAACAACGACAATTCCGGCTAGTTCTACTGCACAATCAACAAGTTCAACCATTCAGTCTACTAGTGGTTCTATCACCGAGTCGGCCAGTGAGTCAACAACAAACTCAACTAGTGCATCCTTAACTGAATCAGCAAGTCAATCTACTACTGAAGCTCCAAGCCAATCAAACACTGGATCTACTAGTACATCGACAACCGAATCCACTAGTGGATCTACTACTGAGTCATTCAGTATGAGCTTAAGTACCTCTAATTCAACAAGTGAGAGCACAAGCAGTGTGAACTCAGGAATATTGAGTGAATACAACAGTGAGAGTGGTTCTGAAAGTACCTCAATGTCTTTCAGTGAGAGCAATTCGAGTATGTCTTCAATATCTGGCAGCGAAAGCACAAGTAATTTGAACTCGGAAATATTAAGTGATTATTGGAGTGAAAGCACATCATCCTCCACTTTAGACTCCACTTCTGCTTCAAATAGCACTAGCATGAGCGGAAAAGCATCTAACTCAGCAAGTGAAAGTAGATCGCTAGCACTATCAGTGTCTAACAGTTCTTCCAATAACACTTCCACGAAAGGAACTGGCAACACCCGGTCCGGTAGCTCTGCAGCCCGCAGTGGTTCCACACGATCAGGAGGTTCAAATGCGGCCGGAGGTTCAGCTAAGACATTACCTAAAACTGGAGAAGAGGGCCACTTAAATTCTCAACTGTCACTTCTAGGAATGGCAACTGTACTAACAGCAACAACTCTTTTCCATCATTTAGAAAAAAAGAAGAGCCTGAAATAAGATATTCGTTAAGCGACTAAACAAAACAGTTTGGTCGTTTTTTTGCATATTATTGTCGTTGCTCCAAATACTTATTAATAAATGTGTCATTGTGATTCTATTTTCTATTCTTTGATGTAAGAACTTAAGGGTGGGAAAAGTTGCAATGTCTGTTTTATCCAAAAAGTATTAGTTTTTTATAAAAATCACGTCAAATACCTAGTATGAGTGCTTATTGTAAAAATTGCTCATACTTGTTTATCCTCTGCCAGCATATTTCTAAGAACTTCTACACGACTTTTCAACTTTCCATTTGTCTGTTTCAGTTCATATAACCCATATCGTAATGACATCGTTGCATTTGCTTTGAGCTTTCCGTCTTTTGAACTACCGATTCCTAATTCTTCGATTAGCTCTTCTTTTTCCTTTAACTCATGATTGTATTTGTTTGTTATTCTTATGTATTGCTCTTTTAGAATTTTCCGTTCTGTTTCAAGCTTCTCCCTGACTTGGTTAAATTGTTTGAGGCTATGATTAAAGGATTGTTCTGTTCTACTATTTAATACCTGCTGCTTTTTGCTTTGCTCCTCGAGTGAATTGATTTGATTTTTATAGCTTTCGATCTCTAATTGATAATCGACTAACTGTTGGCACAAATCTATTTCCTTTCTATTATAAGCCTCAATTATTTCTGCCTCACGTTTTTCCAAGGTTTGTTGCAATTGCACAAATTCCGTCTCTTTATCATCCATGCGTTCCTTAAGCTGAGTGTAGCTCTCCTCTGTTATGTCATCTATGAAATCCTTTGCTAGTCTTACTATAAAAAAATTGCTCATGTGTTTCTCTCTTCTGCTCAATCTTTTCTTCCTCCGCTTTCTACTCTAATAAAAAATACATTTCAATGAATAAGAAAAAATCCAAAGGAAAATTAATTCCTTTGGATAAACAATTCAATTGTTTTTGGTTGTTTGAAAAGAACCGTTGATTGAAGCTTATTGTTCCTGTTGACTATCCTTTTTCTTTTTCAGAAGAGCAATAGCTGCCAGGGCTGATGCCAAACCAACAAATGTCAATCCTCTACTTTGAAGATTATTTTCTCCAGTTTGTGGAAGAGTTTTACCACTGCCGCTTGCTGAAGAACTTGTACCAGAAGATCCCGTTCCACCAGATGCAGCTGGTCTAGCTGTTCCTGTTTGGATGCTTGGTGTTGTTTGAGATCCCTTGGTGCTTGGAAGTTCAGAACGTCCTGTGCTTCCATAACTAGATACACTCATGCTCGCGCTATTGGACGCTGACGTACTTCTTGAAGAACTTGTACTTGCACTGTCTGATCGTGAATCACTTACTGACGTACTCATACTTGTACTTTCACTAGAACTAATCGAAGTACTTCCACTGTAACTAGTTGATTCACTTCGGTCACTTGCACTGATCGATGTGCTCAAGCTTGTACTATCACTAATGCTTGCCGACGTGCTTCCACTATAGCTTGCGGATTCACTACTACTAATGCTGATGCTGTCAGAGATTGAATCACTTACTGATGCACTTGTACTTGTACTGTCACTGATACTTACCGATGTGCTTCCGCTATAGCTTGCTGACTCACTTGCACTATCACTATTACTAATGCTGGTGCTGTCGGATCTTGAATCACTTACTGACGTACTTGTACTTGTGCTGTCACTGGTACTTACTGACGTGCTTCCGCTATAGCTTGCAGACTCACTGCGTTCACTTGCACTGATCGATGTGCTTTCACTTGTGCTCTCACTATTACTAATGCTCGTGCTGTTTGAGCTTGAATCACTTAGCGATGTGCTAGTGCTTGTACTATCGCTAGTGCTTACTGACGTACTTCCACTATAGCTTGCTGATTCACTTGCACTGTCACTATTACTAATACTCGTGCTGATCGAGCTTGAGTCGCTTAGTGATGTGCTGGTACTTGTACTGTCACTGATGCTTGCTGACGTACTTCCGCTGTAGCTTGCTGATTCACTTGCACTGTCACTATTACTAACGCTCGTGCTGTTTGAGCTTGAATCGCTTAGTGACGTGCTTAAACTTGTGCTTTCGCTACTGCTTACACTTGTACTGTCTGATCTTGAATCACTCACTGAAGTACTTGTGCTGGTACTTTCACTGATGCTTAGTGACGTGCTTCCACTATAGCTTACTGATTCGCTACGTTCACTTGCACTGATCGATGTGCTTTCGCTTGTGCTTTCGCTATCACTATTGCTGGTGCTTTCTGATCTTGAATCGTTAACCGATGTGCTGGTACTTGTACTGTCACTTGTGCTTACTGACGTACTTCCACTATAGCTCGCTGATTCGCTTGCTGAATCACTCGCACTGTCTGAAGTCGATGTGCTGATCGACGTACTGATACTTGCACTTTCGCTATTACTAATGCTTGTGCTGATTGAACTTGAGTCACTTACTGATGTGCTTTCACTTGTGCTCTCGCTATCACTACTGCTTGTACTATCTGATCTTGAATCGCTAATCGAGTTACTCAAACTTCCACTGTCACTATTGCTGATACTTGTGCTTGTTGAGCTTGAATCGCTAACCGATGTGCTTGTACTTGTACTATCACTTGTACTTACTGACGAGCTTCCACTGTAGCTGCCTGATTCGCTTGCTGAATCACTCGCACTGTCGGAAATTGATGTGCTGATTGATTCGCTGATCGACGTACTTACACTTGTGCTCTCGCTATCACTATTGCTGGTGCTTTCTGATCTTGAATCGCTAACCGATGTGCTTGTACTTGTACTATCACTTGTACTTACTGACGAGCTTCCACTATAGCTGCCTGATTCGCTTGCTGAATCACTCGCACTGTCGGAAATTGATGTGCTGATTGATTCGCTGATCGACGTATTTACACTTGTGCTCTCGCTATCACTATTGCTGGTGCTTTCTGATCTTGAATCGCTAACCGATGTGCTTGTACTTGTGCTATCACTTGTACTTACCGACGTGCTTCCGCTAAAGCTGCCTGATTCACTTGCTGAATCACTTGCACTGTCGGAAATTGATGTGCTGATTGATTCGCTGATCGATGTGCTTAGACTTGCACTGTCACTGTTACTAATGCTTGTACTGATTGA
>NZ_JBIPAO010000001.1:2480000-3808901 GCF_050498925.1 Enterococcus sp. AZ163 | reverse complement strand
CCGCCACGCGTATTATTATTCCGGCATAGCTCAGTTGGTAGTAGCGCATGACTGTTAATCATGATGTCGTAGGTTCGAGTCCTACTGCCGGAGTTTTTAAACGATCTTATATGAAGATCGTTTATTTTTTTGTTTTCAAGCATAAATTTGTTTAAATGTGTTAAAACATGATACGCTTGAATTGAGGAGATGAGGTATATGTATTTAGAAATAACTGATGAATTGAAACCACGATTTTTAGATTATTTGAAAGATAGCATAGTGGTTTTAGATTTGGATGATGGTGTGGGCAAATATACAAAGATGGGTTTTTGTTCACTAGATATTAGTTTTCGCTTTTTAATTTTGCGTAAGGATCAAGACCGTTCTGATTATCAAACACCTTTAGATAGTAATGTCGGAGAACTTTTTGTTAAGGAACACTCTGCGATTCATCTAGATGAAAAAATGAAATTGGAATTTGATGTACCAAGAGGCTTAATCAAGCTTAAAGGTACAAGTGGCTTAATTGACGGAAATGTTCAAATTATTGATTTACGCGAGCAGTAGTAGATAAAAAAAGGAACCCAATCATTTTTAGTGGATGATTGGGTTCCTTTTTAGTTGGGTCTTTCGATGTCAATAATGTTATCTATATGACTATAACTATCACCAGCTAAACGGGCGATCGGTGAAAGTTTCTGTGGTAAAATATATTCTTTTTCAATATCAAATATTTCTTCATCAAAATAATAGTCATGCACTTCTAATATGAATAAATCACTGATTGTATGGTCTTCGTGGTCCTTTATTTCAAGATATTGGTGAAGCTTGGCTTCCATACGTACTGGGGCTTCTTGAATACCTGGTGTTCGGATCGTATTGCTGTCAACAAGAGTTAGGGTACTCTCAGTTAATTCACCAATATCAGAAGGAAAGCTGGCCGCGGTAGCATTCATTTCATTTAAAACCGCATCATTAACTAAGTGTACGACCCCTTCTTTGGATTTTAATAAGTTGCCTGCGGTATCCTTCATTTTTCCATCGGCTTGTCGATTAATTGAGAGGCTAATTAATGGAATATGTTTGGCAACTATATTGAAGTAACTGAAAGGGGCAGCATTGATTATTTTTGTATCTGGATTTACAGTGGTAATCCAAGCAATCGGGCGGGGAATAATACTGCCGGTTAGAAACTTATAGTTTTGTTTGTTAGTCAATTGACTAGATGAATAGTGAATCATGGGCAACCTCCTTAAAAAAGCAGACGATTTTCGCCTGCTTTAAATTATTGTCGTTTCTTATTTGCATCTGAAGTATCGAAAGGTCGTACATACTTTTCGATTTCTTTGCGTTTGGGTTCAAGGAATGGCGGCAACGATAAAATTTCTCCAGCAGTTTCATAAGATTCATCTTCTAAGAAACCAGGGCCATCTGTTGCTAGTTCAAATAAAACGTTTGGTGCAGCCATGAAGTATTCTGATTGGAAATAGAAGCGATCAACAAAACCAGAATTTGGGAACTCTAAGTCATTGATTTTTTTGATCCAATATTTTAGGGCATCATCGTCAGCCACTCGCAGAGCTAAATGATGAACATTTCCGAAACCTTCCTGAGCAGGTGGTAGATCGTCTCTGAAGTCGACTATAATTGTTGCGCCATTTCCTCCTTCACCAACTTCAAATTGATGTAGGCTACCTTCTTCAGCGGTTTCTTTAAAACCTAGAACATTTTCTAAAACAAGTTTCATGTGATCAAAGTTTGATACTGTTACAATAGTGGGTCCTAAGCCAACAATTGAATGTTCAGCAGGAACGTTTGAATTTTTCCAAGGTGTACCAGCGGTGACTCCTTGATTTTTTTCATCAGAAACTAGTTGGAACAATTGATTGTCATAGTCATTGAAAACCAAATATTTTTTTCCAAATCGTACGTTGATTTCACCATGTTCAATGTTCAATTGGTTGAAACGATTTGCCCAATAGTCCAATGAAGCATCGCTAGGTACTCGGAAGCCAGTACGTGAAATGGTATTGGTTCCTTTTTTTCCTTGAGGAATACCTGGGAAATCAAAAAAGGTCATATCTGTACCAGGTGCACCTTTGTCATCTGTAAAGTATAGGTGATAAGTTTCAATATCGTCTTGATTGACGGTTTTTTTGATCATCCGTAAGCCCAATATATCTGTAAAGAATCGATAATTTTTTTTGGCGCTTGAAGTCATTGCTGTAACATGGTGTAATCCGCGAATTTGTGTGTCCATAAGTAATTCCTCCTTGATAATTTATCTTACTAAAAGTAAGTATAAGAGTAATTACTGATTAAAGCAAATAATCAGCTTTCTATTGCTAATTACTAGAAAGAAAGCTAGGATGAAAGAAAAAGAGGAGGAATTCGATGAAAAAAGTTATTCTATTCGATTTGGATGGTACATTAACGGACTCAAGTAAGGGTATTTTGGCTTCAATTATTTATATGCTGAAGGAGCTAAAGCTTGAAATTCCTGATAAAGAGGTATTACGTACGTTTATTGGCCCGCCTTTGAGCTTGTCTTTAAATAATATATACGGTATGGACAAAGAGGCTGCTCAAAAGGCTGTCATGATTTATCGAGATTATTATGCTGTTTATGGTATTTTGCAATTGGAGGTTTATCCAGGTATCCTCGAGACATTAGTAGAGCTTTCACAGCATTATAGCTTGGGCTTGGCTACTTCTAAACCGACACCTTATGCTGAGCAGATTATCAGAAATCTGAATTTTACATCTTATTTTACTGGGATATTTGGTGCAGATTTGGATGGAAAGCGGGAAGGAAAGGCAGCTATTATAAAGGATGCATTAACTCACTTGTCAGTTGAACCTAAAGAGGCAATCATGGTGGGAGATCGTGAGTTTGACATCAAAGGTGCTAAAGAGAACGGTTTAGCTAGTATCGGTGTTCTTTATGGGTTTGGAAACCGTGAAGAACTAGAGCAGGCTGGTGCGGATAAAATTGTCAAAAAGGCATTAGAAATTCCTGAAGCAGCTAAGCAATTTAACTAAAAAAAAGTCGAAGAATAATGAATTCTTCGACTTTTTGATTAATCTATTTTAATACCAACCGTTCGCTAACCAGAAAGCTTGAGCGCCTTCCCATGAACCATAACGTTGTGCAACGTATTGATCTGCTACACGTTCTTGGTTTGCAGGAGAATAGTCGCCATTCAAGTATGAAGAGCTTAATTGGTAACGTCCAATATATTGGCCATTCGTCGCATCATAAGAACCGCTAGATTCTTTTTGAGCAATCCATTCTTTGGCAGACGAAGTAGTTGCAGGAGCCGCTTGTACTGCTGGTGCTGCTTGCTCTTGAACAGGAGCTGTTTCTTGAACGGGTGCCACTGCTGTTGTTTGCGTTTGCTCAACAGGAGCTGCTTGTTCTTGGACAGGAGCCGCTGCATTTTGTGCAGTAGTATCAATGCTTAATTGTTGTCCTTCAAAAATCAAGTCAACATTTGTGATGTTGTTGTTGGTCGCAATTGAGTTTACCAAGCTGTTGTCGCCAGTAAACTTAGCTGAGATTTTTGATAAAGTGTCGCCTGATTGAACAGTGTAAGTTTCTGCTGCGTGAGCGTCATTTGTTCCGATTGCCAATGCAGCACCTGCTGCCATAATTGTACTAAGTAATAATGCTTTTCCGAATTTCATCTAGTAAATTCCTCCAAAAAGTTTTTGTCGAGTTGATACTTTCGACTACGATTCATACTTTAACATCCTTTTGTATTTCATAGGTGAAAGACCTATGACAATAGGTTACAAGGTGGTGTAATTATGTAACAAAATAACTAATGTAATGGTTTTTTTGAAATTTTTAACAAATAGCAGAAAGCGTTTTAAACAGTATTGTATCAGACTATGTGACTATTTTTATAGGGAATATACGTTCGTTTTTTAGTCATGTCACTGATACATTGACATCATTCTGTAAAGGTATCTAAAGGAAATCACAAGAAATTTTAGGCTTTTAGTGTATAAGAAAAGTTTAAGTAACGGGCTTTTATCAAAGTTCATCCGGTAAAGCTTTAAACGTTAAATTATTTAAGTAGTTTACTTAAGGATAGTAGGAAATAATTAGTACTTCATAATGTGGCTGAAAAAAGAAAGCGTTTATTTTTTATTGGAGATAGCAAATGGTAGAACAACAATAACTTTACTTATAAAAGACAAATCTATTGTTAGGAGATGATCTGGTAAACACGTTGTATTTTAGATTGTTTAATGGAATTTATCTGCTCTGTACTGTATTTCATTTGATCCTAAATAAATTTTTTAACTATAAAAATTTTTATCGAATAGAAAAGTTTCCGAATTAGTTTTGGGAGGATAGGATCTTTTAGTCAGGCAACTTGTTATACATTCTTTAGAGTAAGTGATGGGGATTTGTCGTTTTAAGTTAGTATCAACACTTTGACAGCAGATAATTTTGAAGCGTGGACGATACACGTCGTATTTAAAGAAAATTATTGGCAGAAAGGATAGTTGCTTTTGCTTTGATGAGTTCTAAGGAAGATCAAATGGTAAGAAGAATATTTAGGCATTGCCCAAAAAGTTTCTAGTATACGAAACTCTATTTTAATGAGTGAAGATAATCATGGTGTTTGTTTAGAAAAGAGAGTGAAAAAAAGAATCTTGAGAAGTCAAGATTCTTTACAGATCATATTTTGAAAGTAAAAAAAAAACCTTGATCTCTCAAGGTTCTTAGAAGAGCCACCTGTCGGGCTTGAACCGACGACCTCCACCTTACCATGGTGGCGCTCTACCAGCTGAGCTAAGGCGGCATCTTATTGAACACAAGATATAGAATACCGAATATATGGTAGGTTGTCAATATTTTTTCTCTTCTTTTTTAAATGAAAGTGAAGATAGAAAGTGGCTAATTTGGGAATAATTTGACACTATCAGGTGTGAGGCTGCTTTTTAAATAGAAAGGAAGCGGGAATGTCTTCACATTCTGTGCTAAAGCCTTATCTGTCAAACTATGTTTAGAAGCAAGTGATGAGATGTGAATACCTATATGTGAGATTTATTGGAAAGTGTGAGGAAGCACTCTCGAGATATACAAAGATCTTTGGTGATTCGTTACAGCATCGATCTCTCTATGAAAATGGTGAGATAATGTATGCTTATACAGAATTAGATGAACTTAATGGAATTAGCTGTTGGGACAGGAAAAATTTGGTGGAAAGCGGCGATAGAATTGCTTTGCGGGTAGATCTTGTGAAACGGCAAAAGGCAGAGGAGATTTTTGATAGGTTGATTCTACTGGAAAGGAATAATAAATGATACGAACTATAAAGAAAGATCCTTGTGACAAGGTCTAATCTGTATAGTTCGTATCATTTTTTTAGTTATAGGTTGTTTAGAATTTCTGTGATTTGTGGATAATTTTCATCTTGCAAAATCTCGTAGCCTAATTTTTGATACAGTCTAACAGCTGGATGGCTCCAAGTTTGGGTGGTTAAGTATGGCTTTTGGTTTGGATGCAGTTCGTAGAGTAGCTCTGTTACACGAATTGCCAGTGCTTTGGCTAAGCCTTTTCCTTGTTCCTCAGGCAGTACAGCTAACCAATGAAGTCGCGGCTTGTGAGTATCATTTGATCGCCAGGCGGTAAAGGTGGCTACTTTTTTTCCTGTAGAATTTTCGATGAACAGCATCCGATGCGGCAGTTCACTGGAGAAAGGCGCAAAGGAGCTGTGGAAATAGTTCAGAGCCTTTTCTGTAGAATCAAATTCGGCTACTGCGGTTTCAATGACTGCCCAAGCTTGCTCATCGCCAGGTTTGTAGAAAACAAAACGATAATTTTCAGGTAGCTGATAGCTGGGCAAGGGTAGGGCATCAAATTCTCGAGTCATGGTAAAAGGAATGTAGGGAACTGATTTGTCTAACATAAAACTCCTCCTAATAATTTTTAATTATCTTTATCCTATCATGTGCATCCATTAGGAACTAGCGGAGGTTGACAATTTATTGCTGGCGGTTGTTTCGTCTGCTTGGACCAGCTGATTAAACAATTGATCGCCTAATTCATTAAAAGAAGTATTTTCGATATGCTTATTTGATAAAAGGATTATAGCGTTTTGTCCATCCTTAGAGTAATTAACAATTGTTTCAAAATTGGCCTTTACCCCCCGGCTATGGTAATGATTGGACATGTTATAAATTCCAGCAGCATATTGTTCATTTGGATAATTTCCCCACAATGTCTCCCGGTCCTGTGTAGCCAGCTTTTCGCCAGAAAGAAGACTGTGGAAATACAAAAATAAATCGCCGGCAGACATAAACACATTACCCGTTCCCAATTCAGAAGCATAGCTGGCTGCTGATTCATTCGTAAAAGTGTCTGTTCCGTTAGTTTCTTGATAGGAACGTGCTTGTTCTTCTGAATGATCCTGAGCAAAGCTAGTATGGCTTAGTTGAAAAGATTTGGTAATCTGCTGATTAAATAGGTCGTAATAATCTTTACCAGTTACTTGTTCGATGATCCCGGTCAGTAAAACGTAATTGATCGGTTGATAGGAATAGACCTTTTCACCGACCTCGGCTTGCAGTATTGCATGAGCCAATATATCTTTTTCGTCTGTAGTAGGCTCAGCTTTGATTTTATCGTTGAGCTTCAAACCAGAGCTCATATTTAGCATATCGCGCAAAGTAATTGTCTCGCTATTTTTGATTTGAGGGTAATATTGACTTAATTTATCCGTCAGCTGCACCTTTCCAGCTTTGACTGCTTCCATTAATAAATAAGCAGTTTGTCCCTTTTCAACTGAACCAATACAATATTGGGTTGAAACTTGATTTTGAAGCTGTTGCTCTTGATTTTTCCAACCATAGGCCTTGTTTAAAATTAAATGTCCATCATGATAGACTAGAACTGTTCCACTGAAATTTCTTTGAACTAACTGCTCCTGCAAGGAATCGGCCAATTTGTCATGAGGTTCGATCGTTTGCTGGGTTTCCACTGCTAAAGTAGTTGTTGGTTTGGTAATCGGTGGATTTGCTGCTTGCGGTACTGGGGCGACTGCCGCTTGGCGAGCAGATAAATATTCTCCACTAAGAAAGCCCACAGCAAGAACCAGGATGGCACCAGCAATGTAAATGGGATATTTTTTTCTTTTTCGACTATGACGATACATTTTGACACGCTCCTGACAAATAA
Source organism: Enterococcus sp. AZ163 (assembly GCF_050498925.1). Taxonomy (NCBI): domain Bacteria; kingdom Bacillati; phylum Bacillota; class Bacilli; order Lactobacillales; family Enterococcaceae; genus Enterococcus; species Enterococcus sp. AZ163. Next base: position 3,801,724 of record NZ_JBIPAO010000001.1, on the reverse strand, counting down.
AATGAGTAATAAACATAGAAAGAAATTGGATTAAATCTATTGCCATTCAAAATAAAAATTGGTATCATGAACAGGTATTCTTTTTCCGGCATAGCTCAGTTGGTAGTAGCGCATGACTGTTAATCATGATGTCGTAGGTTCGAGTCCTACTGCCGGAGTTGCTTGAGACAATTCGTAAAGATTGTCTCTTTTTTTTGTGACGAAAATAAGAAGTTTCTTAGATTGTTTTCAAGATTTCTTTCAAAAGAAAGATAAACCTTTTATACTAAATGTGAGGGAGGCGAATAGATGGCAAAACGCGACGCCTATTTTGACAATGCGAAATTATTCTTAATGATCTTAGTGGTTTTTGGACATCTGTTTCAACCATTTATCGAGGATAAAGGAATCTATAGCGATTTGTATTATTTTATCTTTACCTTTCACATGCCCGCATTCATTTTAATTTCAGGCTATTTTGCCAAAGGGCAACCGAAGCCGTTGAAAAAGCTGGTAAAAAAATTATTGTTGCCGTATATCTTTTTTCAGCTATTGTATTCGGCTTATTATACACTGATTGGATTGCAGGAGTCCTTTAGCTTCAGCATAACAACGCCACAATGGTCTCTGTGGTTTTTACTAAGCCTATTCTGCTGGAATTGCATGCTGTATTTATGTCAGCGATTTTCGGTTAAGCAAGTTCTGATCGGCAGTATCCTTGTCGCCTTGGTTGTAGGTTATATACCTTTCTTTGGTCGCTTCTTGGCTGTACAGCGTACCTTGACCTTCTTTCCTTATTTCATGGTAGGATATGCGTTACCTACCAACTGGATCGCAAGAATTAAGACGGCACCAAAAAAATGGGTAGCAATTGCTCTATTTGCAGGAATTTTTGTTTTGATCGAAACCAATGATTTTATTAATAAGTATTGGGTTTTTGGATCAAAGCCTTATGAAGATTATTTGAATCATCCTCTTTTAGGAGGACCGCAGCGCATGCTGTTCTTTCTTTTAGGCCTAATTGGTATTACGGCATTCTTCATGCTAGTGCCAAAAGGTCAGTATTTCTTCTCTAAGTGGGGGAAAAATACGTTGACAGTATACCTGCTTCATGGCTTTTTGGTCAAAGGATTGCGTGCTATTGGTGCCGATGATGTGGAGATGGGTATCTGGGGATTAGCAATTCTGTTTGCTTCCAGCGTTTTGCTAACAGCAGCGTTATCCAGCGAACGATTTGGAAAGTGGATTGAAAAGGGGAAGCAGAAAGTTTTACGTCCGGTTTTAAATTAATTGTCAAGCAAGTCTCTTAAGCGTAAAATGAGCGTGGAGGGGGCTTTTTTTATGACAAAAATTACGCAAGAACAGACTAAACATTATCGTGATAACTTTTTAGCTAATCAAAAACAGGTAGCATTGCAGCGAAGTGTTGTTAAAAACGGCATTAGTGCTTCAGCTGAAAACGTGGCTGCCCATGTAGAAAATACGCCAGTTTTCTCAATTGATCTAGCTACTGGTAAGGTTGCCAATCAAAAACAATCTGGTCGCTGTTGGATGTTTGCAGCGTTGAATACTTTTCGGCATAAGATGCTGCAGCAATTTAAATTGAAGGATTTTGAATTATCACAAAATTATACCTTTTTCTGGGACAAGTATGAAAAAGCCAACTTTTTTTATGAAAATATTTTAGCTACTGCTGATCAGAAAACATCCAGTCGAGAAGTGGCTTTTTTACTACAAACACCACAACAAGATGGTGGACAATGGGATATGATTGTTTCGTTGTTTAAAAAATATGGGGTAGTTCCTAAGACAATTATGCCAGAAAGCAGCAACAGCTCCAATTCAAGAGATTTAAACAAATATTTGAATAAATTGTTGCGCAAGCATGCAGTAGAGCTGCGCAAATTAGCTGCTGAAAAAGATAAAGCGACTATTGAAGCAAAACGTGGAGAAATGTTGCAGGAAGTATATGTTTTGCTAGCAACCGCTCTAGGTACACCACCTGAAGTATTTGATTTTGAATATCGGGATGAGGAGAAAAACTACCATATTGATCAAAAGTTGACACCTCAAAGCTTTTACGATAAATATATCGGAGTGAATTTAGATGACTATGTCAGCATTATCAATGCACCGACAGCTGACAAGCCTTACAATCGCAGTTACACGGTATCGATGCTGGGGAATGTTGTTGGAGGTTCAACAGTAAAATATCTAAATCTTGATATGAATACGTTTAAACAATTAGCTGTAAAACAGTTGGCGAACGGTGAATCGGTTTGGTTTGGTTGTGATGTTGGGCAGTCTTCTACTCGGGATTCTGGGATTATGGCTTTAAATGCCTTTGACGTAGATGATTTGTTTGAAGCTGATTTTACCATGACTAAAGCAGAACGCTTAGATTCTGGTGATAGCTTGATGACTCATGCCATGGTGTTAACCGGTGTGGATATGCTAGATGGCAAAAGTACAAAATGGAAAGTAGAAAACAGTTGGGGAGAAAAAGTAGGGGAAAAGGGCTTTTTCGTCATGAGTGATGACTGGATGGATGAGTACACTTACCAAATTGTTATTCGTAAAGAATATTTAACAACTGAACAATTGGCGGCTTTTGAGGCTGAGCCGATTGTTTTAGCGCCTTGGGATCCAATGGGAGCTCTTGCTTAAAGCAATTCTTTGTAATAGACTCATTCCGTTAGGGTGAGTCTATTTTTTTAAACAAAAATGACTATTCATCGCGTATAATAAAGCATAGGAATGTGAGGAAAAAAGATGAATAGAGTAACGGAATTACTAAAAGAAAAATTTGGCTATGACAGTTTCCGAACGGGTCAGGCAGAAATCATATCAAAAATTTTAAATCATGAGAACGTACTAGGAATTATGCCTACAGGTGGAGGGAAGTCAGTTTGTTATCAACTGCCAGCGTTAGTTTTGGAAGGCTTGACCCTTGTTATCTCACCTTTGATCTCGTTAATGAAGGATCAAGTAGACAGCTTAAATGAAATGGGTATTCCAGCGGCTTTTATTAACAGCTCATTGTCGAATCCAGAGATTCAACAGCGCATTCGTTTGGCCGTGGATGGCAAAATAAAATTGCTGTATGTAGCGCCAGAACGATTGGAATCAGCTTCTTTTCGACAATTGCTTCACTATGTACCAATCGAACTGTTGGCTGTCGATGAAGCTCACTGTATTTCCCAGTGGGGGCATGATTTTCGTCCAAGCTATTTGCGGTTAGCAGAAACAATCGAAGAATTGTCTCAACGACCAACGATTATAGCCTTGACTGCTACAGCTACTGAGCATGTTGCTGATGATATCCTTCAGTTGTTGCAGATTCCGACAGACAATCAAATCAATACTGGTTTTGCTAGGGAAAATCTAACTTTTCAGGTAGTTAAGGATGCTAAGGAAAGCTATTTGATGGAATACTTAAAGCTAAACAAAGGCCAGGCAGGAATTATTTATGCTAGCACTCGTAAAGAAGTAGAGCGATTTTATCATCTGTTGCGAAATCAAAACATCGCAGTGGCCAGCTATCATGGTGGAATGAGCGAACGTGATCGGTCGAAAAACCAGGAGGATTTTCTGTTTGACCGGGTGCAGGTAATGGTGGCTACCAATGCTTTTGGCATGGGAATTAACAAGAGTAATGTTCGCTTTGTCATTCATGGGCAAATTCCTGGCAATTTGGAATCCTATTATCAGGAAGCTGGTCGGGCGGGACGCGATGGTTTACCAAGTGAAGCGATCTTATTTTATGCCCCAAAGGATCTGCAGGTGCAAAAGTTTTTCATTGATCAGTCAGAGGGTAATGAAGAATATAAAAAAAATGAATACAATAAATTACGAGAGATGGATCAGTATGCTCATACGCAAATGTGTTTGCAGCGTTACATTTTACGTTACTTTGGTGAGGACAGTGAAGATTGCGGACGCTGCAGCAACTGTACAGATTCACGAGAAGTGATTGATATTACAACGGATGCACAAAAAGTGCTGTCGTGTGTAAAGCGTATGGGTGAACGCTTTGGTAAAGGGTTAGTAGCTAAGGTTCTGACGGGCTCGAAGGATCAGAAAATTACTCAATGGCAGTTCGAGCAATTGTCCACTTATGGTTTAATGCGGGACTGGAGCCAAAAGGAAGTTACGCAATTGATTGATTATTTGACTGCAGAAGGCTGCTTCACTTTAACAGAAGGTCAGTTTCCGCTATTAACAATTTCACCCTTGGGGATTAATGTACTGCTAGGGAAAAAGCAAGTCACCCGCAAGCAAAATGCGGTGAAAACTTTACAGGTAGATGATGAGCTTTTCGAAGAGCTGCGGAGTTTACGGACCCAGTTGGCTCAAGAACAAAATCTGCCTCCTTACATTATATTTTCCGACAAAACCCTACAGGAGTTGGCAGAGCAACAACCGCAAACCTCTTTGGAAATGCTGCAAATTAAGGGAGTAGGTCAAAGTAAGTTGGATAAGTACGGCACTGCCTTTCTAGAAATTTTAAAAAAACAGCTGCTGGTTCAGAGAAATAGAGAAGTGTAGGTGGATTGGATCTAATGAAGCAAACTCTCTACTTTACTTTCTGTGCTATACTTTAAAGCAAGAAAACGGCTCGGATAGGATTCTTGCTGTTTAGAGTTTGGCTTATTAAAACATTCAACAAGCGAATTTCGCTTGTTATTAATAAAAAAAGGAGGACGTAAAATGGGAGAGAAACTAGCAGTGAAGCGTGCTGAGAACATGCGTGAATTAGGTGGGTATCAAACCAAAGATGGTCGGACCGTTGCCAGGCAAAAATTGGTTCGTTCAGCTACGATCAATTTATTAACTGATGAAGACAAGGTTTACTTGGCTGACTATGGTATCCGAAAAGTAGTTGATTTCCGTTCACCAACAGAACGGGAGGAACAACCGGATCAGCCAATTCCAACGGCTGAAAATATTGCTTTGCCTATTTTTCCGGTTAAGGAGAAGGCAGTTTCAGCTTCCCCGTATGAAGTGATGATGAAGATGCAGCAGGGCTATTCTGCTCACGATCAAATGCTGGAGGTTTATCGTAATTTTGTAACTATGCCGCATATCCACAAGCAGTACAATCAATTTTTCGAAATTTTGTTAAAGAATGAAAAGGCGGATGAAAGTGTGCTGTTCCATTGTACAGCTGGTAAAGATCGGACTGGGTTTGGTGCTGCGATGATGCTAAGTGCTCTAGGTGTAGATCAGGAAACTATTTTTGCCGACTATTTAAAAACCAACCGATTTTTAGAAAAAAAAGTCGAGGAAATTAAACAGCAGGCTAAAAAAGCTGGAGTTTCAGAAGAAATGATGTACGGAATCGACGATATGATGAAGGCCAAATCCGAATACTTGAAGACCAGTTACCAGTTGATCGCTGAACACTATGGCGATATGGATGGCTATTTAAAGAATGGTATCGGACTAGGAAAACAAGACTTAAAAGATTTGCAGCAACTATATCTTGTTTAGGAGTTGAGGAGTGATGGAAAGCTTACTGAATTATTTACAGCTGAAGAATCGCCCGTTGCCCATTGGTGGCGGGGACATCAACCAAGCGTATCGGGTAACAGATGGTACCAAGGATTATTTCTTAAAAGTGCATCCCAATATGACAGAAGCTTTTTTTCAGGCTGAAGTAGAGGGCTTAAAAGAACTGGGAGAAGTAGTTCGTGTTCCGGAAACCTTTGCAACGGGTGTTCATAATCAAACAGCTTATTTGTTGATGGAATGGATCGAACCTGGACAAGGAGACCAAAGTGACATCGGTAAAGCATTAACTGCTATACATGGAAAAAAGCAGGAAACCTTTGGCTATGTAAAAGACAATTATCTAGGGCTGCTGCCTCAGATTAATACTCAAAGCACGAATTGGTGGTCCTTCTATTTTACTAACCGACTGGAAGTTCAAATTGAAATCGCCAAGCAACGAAATCATTGGACAAGTCAACGGGAGAAGACTTATTATGCATTAAAGGAACGGGTGCTTACTCAGTGGAGTAATCTGCAATTCAAACCCTCGTTATTGCATGGAGATTTTTGGAGCGGCAACACCCTTTTTGATATTCAAGGCCAGGCAATCTTTGTTGATCCGGCAGTTTCTTACGGTCATCGTGAATTGGATATTGCAATGGGGCAGCTGTTTGGCGGATTTCGTCAAACATTATTTGATGCCTATCAGGAAGTGTATCCATTGGAGCAAGGATGGCAGGAACGGATTCCCATCTATCAATTATATTATTTATTAGTCCACTTAAATCTGTTCGGCGAAAGCTATGGCGGTGCGGTGGACCGGATTTTAGGAGGAAAGTAATTGGGTAAAAAATATTCAATGCAACATGAAGTTACCTATTATGAATGTGATATCAATCAGACAATGACCTTTCCAGCTATGCTGAGCGTGGTTATCAAATCTTCTTCTGATCAAAGCGATGAACTGGAAAGAGGGACTGAGGCAATCAATCAATTGGGCTTAACCTGGGTAATTACTCAGACAGAAATTTCCATTGAACAGCTGCCTCGTGTAGGAGAAAAAATAACGGTTGTTACCGAACCGACAGCTTTCAACAAGTTTTTTTGCTACCGCAGCTTTTGGATTTATGATGAAGTCGGTACACAGTTGGTAAAAATAGATATGGCTTTTGTTTTGATGAAGATCAAGGAGCGAAAAATGAGCAGTGTTTCTCCAGATCTAATGGCTCCTTATGAAGCACCACAGGTAAAAAAAATCCAGCGTTGGGAGAAAATTGAACCAGTGTCAGATGGTGAAAGTCGATTGTACCATGTTCGTTTTTACGATTTAGACAGCAATCATCATGTAAACAATGCTATGTATTTTAACTGGATGATTGATGTATTGGGCTACGATTTTATGGTGAACCATATACCAGTGGCAGCCAAGGTTAAATTTGATAAGGAAATTTTATATGGCAACGATATTACTAGTGTTTATCAGGTGGATGAAGAGAACGGCAAAACCTTGCATGAAATTCGAGTAGGAGATCAACTGGCTTGCGAAGCCAATATTCAATGGAAAACGAAGTAAAATAGACCTGATGGGATGCTCCGCTGTGTGAAGCGAAGTGATCCTTCAGGTCTATTTGATTATTCCTCCATAAATTGCTTCAGTTGCTCCTGAGATAAGTTAGCATTCATGGCAATCAGCAGCTTGATTCGTGCTTTTTGACTATTGATACCTCGGCAGAAGATGACGCCTTTTTCTGCCAGCTCAATGCCACCGCCACGATAATCGTAGACTGGTTCAGCAATTCCGTTAAAACAACGAGAAACCAAAACAATCGGCATATCCTTATTTAATAGATTTTGCAGTGAAGGTAGCGTAGCAGGTGGCAAATTTCCTGCGCCCAAAGCCTCCACTACAACGCCATCAACTCCCATTGCATGGTCTAGCAGTTCAAAGAAGGTTCCCTGCATACCGGCAAAAGCCTTAATGATTGGAATCATGGCATCAATTGAAGCGACATCGTATCGAGTCGCTGTCGGCAATTCTTGCATAAAGAGGATTTTTGATTTAGTTACCAGACCAACGGGCCCTAAAGTCGGGGTACGAAAGGTGGCAACATTGGTAGTATGGGTTTTCGTTACATAACGGGCACTGTGGATCTCATCGTTCATAACCACTAGCACGCCTTGATTAACTGCATCTTCGCAGGATGCAACCCGAATGGCACTTTGAAAATTGTAAAGACCGTCACTACCTAATTCATTAATAGAGCGCATCGCACCAGTAAGTACGATAGGCATCAGATTTCCAATTGTTACGTCTAGAAAATAAGCGGTTTCCTCTAAGGTGTCGGTTCCATGAGTAATAACTACGCAATCAATTTCTTCGTTGACAGCTTTTTTGATGCGTTCCTTCAAATCAAACATGATTTCAACCGTGATATGAGGAGAAGGAAGATTGGAAAAATCTTCGACTACCAATTCCACATCTTTAGGAACATCCAGCTTCTGGCCGGCTGCCAGCAGGGGGTTCTTTTCATCAGGGCGAACAGCACCATGTTCATCTTCACTCATGGAAATTGTTCCGCCGGTATGTAAAATTAGAATACGTTTCATTTCATTCACCTGCTTTTTTTATTGTATATTAACTGTAGGAGAAAGCCACTTGCCACTAAATGTATCTTAGTATAAGAAAAGCCTTTTTCATTAGAATACTATTTTCTCTCTTTTTTTACTACGATTATTGTATACTATGTAGAAAAGAGTTTGGAGGTCTTTATGATTCGAATTGGATTAACTTCTTTTAATGAACATCAAACGTTGACTGGGAAACCCAGAACAACGCTGTTTGAATATGCAGGATTTTTACCATTGGTTGAGTTGGACACGGCTTATTATGGGTTACCTAGTCGTAAAACTGTCGAAAATTGGCTGTCTCAGGTACCAGATTCCTTTCGATTTGTGGTGAAATTTTATTCTGGTTTTACTTGCCAAGAAAAATGGCAGGATCATTATGGTTCAATCGATGAGATGCAGCAGCATTTCCTGGAAGTCATGAGTCCGCTAATTGAAAGTTCAAAACTATATTGTTTTTTAGCACAATTTCCCGCACAATTTAAATGTACCAAGGAAAATATTGCTTATTTGCAAACCTTGCGTCAGCTGTTTCCAGATTTACCGATTGCTGTAGAATTACGAGACTACAGCTGGTACAGTCCGGAATTCAAAGAAAAAACCTATCAGTTTATGAAAAAGCTGAATTTCAGCTTAACGATGGTGGATGAACCTGAGCTTCCCGATACAATTCCCTTAGATTTAACAGTTACCAATACAGCTTTTAGTTTGTTTCGCTTTCATGGAAGAAATCAAGCCTACTGGAAAAGTCGTGATCCCCAATGGCGTAAAAAGCGGACTTTGTACCGTTATAGTGAAGCCGAGCTTTCGGAGTTAGCTGATGCTGTTAGGAAGGTAGCGGACCATAGTGAGCAGGTTGCCGTCATTTTTAATAATAATTCAGGTGGCGATGCAGCAGAAAATGCTTTAAGATTAAGAGAACTACTAGATATTCAAGATGAAGGACTCAATCCTAGTCAATTAGGGTTATTTTAAAAAAGGAGCGGCCATGATCAAAGCGATTTTTTTTGATATTGATGGAACATTAGTTACTAAACAATCTAAAGCCTTGTACAGTACTCGCCTGGCTATCCAACAAGCCCGCAAAAAGGGAATAATGGTGGGGGTTGCCACTGGCAGAGGTCCCGTTCATTTAGCTGAACGGATAGACTGTCTGACGATGGATATGTTTGTGACCTATAATGGACAGCTGGTCTATCAGGGAGAAGAAGATATCTACCAGCATGCCTTTGAACCAGATGTGTTAAAGGAAATTGTGACCTTTGCTGATCAGGAGCACCGCCAAATTATTTTTGGCGGTCGCCGTCGGGTGGATGGGAGTTATATCATGCGTTTATCTCAGGTTGGTTGGGTAAAACGTGTGGCAACTATGATGCCAAGTTGGTTTCCGGTTCGAACGACTAAAGGATTGTTGCAATCCTTCAGTCCTAACCGCAGTAAAGAACGTTATGCTCGACTAAGTATTTTGCAGGAGCCAATTTATCAATGTGTATTATTTAGTGCTGAATCAGAAACAGAAAAACTGGAACGACGCTTACCGAATGTAACCTTCCAGCGTTCGAACCCCTATTCTGTTGATATTATTCCTAAAGGCGGCTCTAAGCTGTTAGGGATTCAAAAATTTTTGGAAGCCAACAATATTGCTTTTAGTGAAGTAATGGCATTTGGGGATAATCTGAATGATTTGGAAATGTTGAAGGGCGTAGGAATAGGGGTGGCTATGGGGAACGCAGAAGAAGAAACCAAAGCTCATGCTGATTACGTTACCGATACTAATGAGAACGATGGCATTTATAAAGCATTGAAATATTTTGAAATTATTTAGGAGGCAATATGGAGAATCAATTTGATCCTTACGAAATGACGAAAAATTTTCATCATGTGTTTGAACCGCAACCGCCTGAAAAGCCAACGCCTTTTTCATCTGAGCGGGCCGCTTTCCGAGCTGGCTTTAAAATCGAAGAAATCGTCGAATTTGTATACGGTGCAGCCAAAGGCGATCAAGTATTGTTTGATCAAATGATAGGTCAGTTGCACGAGAATATTGAGCAAGCTAAGACAAAGATATTGGATAAGCAGGAACCAGTAACAGATCAGTTGACCGCTGAGGTTGATGCTTTGACAGATTTGCTGTATTTTACTTATGGATCCTTTGCTCTGATTGGGGTAGATCCACAGCCGATTTTTGAGATTGTTCATCAGGCCAACATGGGGAAACTATTCCCTGATGGCAAACCTCACTATCATCCAGATACTCACAAGGTATTGAAACCAGAAAATTGGGAGCAGGATTATGCTCCTGAAAAATTGATTCAAGCTGAATTAGATAAACAAAAACGCCAAGATTTTTAAAAATCTGGCGTTTTTTTAATTTAATCAAAGAAAGTATAGTATAGGGAACGAACTGCTAACCGCTCTTGTTCTCCCTGAATAGCAAAGATAATACTTCGCTCATCGGCGCCTTGGCTGATCATGCGGAGATTAATATTTTTACGAGCTAACGCTGCAGAGCTTTCTGCTGTGATACCGGTATGAAATTTCATTCCTTCCCCTACTAAGGCAATAACGGAAATGCCATGTTCAATTTCAAGGTCATCAGGCTGAATTTTTTCTGTAATCTCCTGAATTAGTAGTTTTTCCAGCTCAGAATTTAACTGAGATTCTCTAAAGATGATTGAAACAGTATCAATTCCTGAAGGCATGTGTTCAAAGCTGATGTTCAGTTCTTCTAAAATTTGTAAAACACGACGGACAAAACCAACTTCGCGGTTCAACAAATATTTATTGATTGTGATACTGCAAAATCCGCGGTCACTGGCAACACCGACAACTCGATTAGGATTTTCTCGATCATAAGATTCTTTGATTAAGGTGCCAACACACGATGGGTTGTTGGTATTTTTAATGACAACAGGAATTTTCGCTTTAAATGATGGCATCAAGGCTTCATCATGGAAGACCGTAAAACCGGCATAAGACAACTCCCGCATTTCTCGATAAGTTAGTTGCTCAATTAAAGCTGGTTCATGAATATACTTAGGAGTTGCTGCAAAAATACCATCAACATCGGTAAAGTTCTCATAGATTTCTGCTTTTACACCTGCGGCGACAATCGAACCAGTAATGTCAGAACCGCCTCTTGAGAAGGTGCATAGTTTGCCATCTTTGGTGTAACCAAAAAAGCCAGGAATCACCAAAATTTCATCTGTATCATGCCATTGATAAATCTTATCATAAGACTCGTCCAAAATACGTGCATTGTGGGGTTCGTCGGTGACGATAATCCCTAATTCTTTTGGATTGACATAGCGAGCTTTCAATCCTTCATTTTGGAAATATGCTGCAATTAGCTGAGCATTTAAGTTTTCACCAGTTGCCAGGAATCTGTCTAAATCATACGGATTTTCTTCATTGAAGTTTTTCTGCAATGCGATTAATTCTGTCGCGAAAGCTTCACAGACGCTTGCGTCTAACCCTAGTTCCTGGGCGTTGCTGCCATAGCGAGCTGCAATTTCCTCAATGAGTGAAGTAGTATCTTGCTTAGTGGATACTTTTTCATAATAAGCAATTAATAAGTCGGTGACCTTCTTATCCTCATCGTGACGCTTACCAGGAGCAGACACCACGACAAAGCGTCTTTTGGGATCGTCTTTAACGATAGTTAAGACTTTTTTTAATTGCTCGGCAGAAGCTACTGAACTCCCTCCGAATTTGATTACTTTCACTCTGATCACCTCTTATTTTAATGTGAATCTAATAATAGCTGAAATTGACACGAACTTCAAGAGCTGTCTCCAAGAGAATCGCTGGAAATCATTTTTTTTGCAAAAAACTTAGTTAATTTCTTCAGTTGGAATAGTCACAGGAAGGAAGGCTTTTTTTCTGTAAGAAAATCCAAGTTTTACGAACTATTTAGTGATGGAACGAATAGTTTGTGCTATAATCTAGGTTAGATGTTTTTGCGAAAAAACGGATGAATAATCGAACTGTAAATAGTGAACGAACTTATTCTAAACGTCGAAAGGAAAATCATACATGGGAAGTAACGTTATCATTGGTATCGTCATTGGGATCATTATTTTAGTGGCAATACTATGTTTGATTGGCTATTTAATGAGAAAGAAGAATCAAGAACGGTTAAAAGAACTAGAGAAACGCAAGGAATCACTGTTTGATCTTCCAGTAGTTGAGGAAGTTGATGAAGTGAAGAAAATGCATCTCGTAGGTCAAAGCCAAAATACTTTTCGTGAATGGAACCAGAAATGGACGGATGTTTCGACTAAATCATTTGCTGAATTGGAAAGTCAGATTTTTGAAGTTGAGAGCCAGAATGAAACGTTTCGTTTCATGAAGGGCAAATCAGCTATCGAAAGTGCTGAACGAACCATGAAAGAAATGGAGGAGGAAGTTGCGGAAATCCGCGAAGGACTAAAAGAGCTGCGTGAAACTGAAGAGCGCAATTCTTTAGCCGTACAGCAAGCACTGGATGTCTTTGAGGAATTGAAAAAGGACTTAAAGGACAATCGCGAAAACTTTGGTCATGCTTTACCAGAGATTGAAAAGCAAGTGAAAAATGTAGAAATTGAATTCACTCAATTTGTTACATTAAATACCTCCGGTGATCCTGTAGAAGCACGAGAAGTACTCGACGATGCGGAAAAACACGTTTACGATGTTCAAGCCATCATGCAAAAAGTTCCAGCTCTTTACGAAGACTTGGAAAAAACCTTCCCGGCACAAGTTGAAGAAGTTGAAAAAACCTACAATAAAATGCTGGATGATAATTATGTCTTGCCCGAAGAAAACTTTGAAGCACGGATTGAACAAGTAAAAAAACGCATGAAGCTTTCTGCAGAAGATTTGGAAAAAGTAGAATTAGATACAGTTGAAGCGGCGAACAAAGAAACCGCCAATTTAATTGACGCCTTGTACGACACGTTAGAAAAAGAGTTCGAAGCGAAACAATACGTTATTACTAATCGCAAAACAGTCAGTGAATACATTCAGCATGCATCACGCAATAATCATCAACTAATGATCGAATTGGACCACACCTCCCAAAGTTATACGTTGAACAACAACGAGTTGGGGCGGGCCCGTGGCTTCCAAACAGAAATTGAAGAATTAGAACGCCGCAATCGCAACATGGAACCCTTGATTGACAAGCATGACGTTCCTTATTCTGAGATTCAAAATTTCTACCAGGATGCTTTCAAAGTTCTAGATGACATTGAAACCAAACAGGTAGAAATTGATAACGACTTGCAAGATTTGCGCAAGGGCGAACGTATTGCTCTTGAACGAATTGATACGTATGAATTCCAGTTACGTAACCTGAAACGTTACGTAGAGCAGCAACGGCTGCCCGGACTTCCTGGTGACTATTTAGAGTTTTTCTTTATCGCAACCGATCGAGTGGAAGAATTGAGTAAGTCATTGAACCGTATTCGAATCAATATGCAAGAAATCAATAAGTTGGTTAGTCTTTGTGATGAAGACATGGAGTTATTGGACCAAAAAACCAATGACTTAGTTGACGCCGCTGCATTAACTGAACAAATGATGCAGTACGCGAATCGATACCGTCATACTCATCCTGAGATAAAAACTGCTATTGAAAACAGTCTAGAACTGTTTAACAAAGATTATCGTTATCAAGATGCGCTAGATGAAATTGGTACAGCATTAGAACGTGTTGAGCCAGGTGCGTTCAAACGTATCGAAGATTTCTACTTTAATAACCGTGAACTTGCTTAGCCAGACGCTTGTCGTCTGGTTTTTTTGTTCTTAAAAAAAGTTAGCGCAAATTAAGATGTGTAAAAAGGTGTCTTTTTGAAAAATAAACAAAAAAATACGACCTGATAAAAGGTCGTATTGTGCTATTTAAAAATGTTAAGCAGGAACAATCCAGCGGCCGAAAATAGGCATAACATACCGATAATGCGTAAGAGTAATACTAAAGAAGAACTCTGTTTCCTTCGAGTACTGACTATGGATTTTTTAGCTGGCAGTAGCAGTGAAATAAGCAATGAGACCAATCCTATCACCACAATAGCAATTAAATGGAAAGGCTCGTTCATAGTGGAGGCAGTTTTTCCTAAAGTTTCTGGCAGACTAGGACGTTTAGCTTCCTTCAAGGGTTGGGTTCGTTCAATAGCCTTATAACTCGTTGCCAACTTTGGCATAGTATCGGCTGCTTGATCTAAGCCTTGATCTAACACCAGTTGATCGTCTTGAATCGACACCACTGGCTGAGCATCCTTTTTAGTCACAGCATAAAAATCTTCTGCCAACTGAATATCTTTGCCATCAATTGTGTGGCTTCCCTTAGGTAAAACTAGCTGATATTCGTATTCTTTAAAGGCCTTTTCAAGGAGGGCATTCCCAAATGGGTGACGGTAATATTCACCATCTTGATCAGACCAATCGCCGACTCCTAAAATAACTTCAATTAAACGAGTATTTCCACGCTTAGCTGTTGCAATATAATTGAAAGCACTGCTTGGACCTGAACCGGTTTTCAAGCCATCGACGCCTTCAATCCCATATTTAGCACCGGGTAAAGAATAATTATAGGTCTCAAAACTTTCTTCATATGGGGTGCCAGTCATCGTGGTAACGTTCGGTTTATTAGTAAATTCCAATACCTCAGGATGGTCATTCACCAAGTAAAAGACCATAGTAGCCAAATCACGGGCTGTAGAAATATTGCTGCCATAAGGATCAAATCCTGCTGGATTGTAAAGACCATCAAAGCTGGCAGCTGAAGCGCCGCTGCAATTATAGAAGGACGTTTGTTTCATTCCGATTTTTTGAGCTTTTGCATTCATGCTGCGAACAAAGGCCCCGGCATCATTTTCAGATATGGCATTTGCTAACATTACAGTGGCTACATTCGAAGATGGAACGGTGACCATCTTTAATAATTCTTTGACCGGATAATCAACACCTGCGACAATTTTACTATTACTAATAGCATAGAGCTGGCTGATAGCCTGATCATTTTCCGTGGCCTTAATAGTAGTATCCAACGTTAATTTACCTTCTTTTATTGCATCAAAAACAAGAAAAACGGTCATCATTTTTGAGATACTGGCAGGTTCTCTGGCCATATCAGGGTTTTCATTCCATAAAATTTGTCCATGTGTACCATCAATCACAATCGAAGCTTTAGGTTTATTAATTTCTAAGGCTTCTGTATATCCAGCCTGCTGTGTAATAGTAAAAATATCTTCTTCAGCAAAGGCTGGTGACGCCAAACTGGCTAAACCAACTAAAACGAGTAATGCTAAAACTTTTTTTATCACAGATTTGCTCCATTCCCTTAATTCTGTTTTTTTCTATTTTAGCATAAGTTGCCGCAACTTTTTTTGATAATTTCTAAAACAAGTAAACTATTTAGTGAAAAGAGTTGTACGCTGTCAGTAATCAGAGGCAAAATACTTGAAATATCTGGATTAAAAGGGGTTAGAATCTTTTTAAATTGGTAAAGTCGCTTGAAGCGCATCACGATTCCCGTTATAATAAGTAGGAATTTTTGAAGGGAAGTTGTAAAATGATTTATTTTGATAATAGTGCGACCACGAATATTTTTCCAGAAGCACTTGATACATATGTAAAAACCAGTCAACGGATTATAGGGAATCCTTCCAGTCTGCATGATCTGGGTACACAGGCGCAACGCCTATTGCAGCAGGCACGAAAGCAAACTGCTGAACTGTTGTCTGTTCAGACGAATGAGATTTATTTTACCAGCGGCGGTACGGAGGGAAACAATTGGGTTATTAAGGGTACTGCTTTAGCTAAAAAGGAATTTGGCAAGCATCTGATTATCTCCGGTGTGGAACATCCTGCTGTTAGTCGAGCAGCTCATCAATTGGAAACATTAGGTTTTGAAGTGAGTGTTGCGCCAGTGAACAAACAAGGTTTCGTTGAGGTTGATCAGCTGTCAGCTTTAATTCGTCCTGATACGATTCTTGTTTCAGTAATGGCGGTGAACAATGAAATGGGGGCTATCCAGCCGATTGGAGCTATCAGTGAGTTGTTGGATTTGTATCCGACAATCCATTTCCATGTGGATGCCGTCCAAGCAATTGGCAAGGTTGATCATTCGATCTGGCTAACTCCGCGAGTAGATTTTGCGACTTTCTCTGCTCATAAATTTCACGGCCCGCGGGGAGTAGGTTTCATTTATTGGAAAAATGGTAGAAAACTTGAGCCGTTGTTAGTCGGTGGTGGACAAGAAAGTGACCAGCGAAGTACTACGGAAAATGTTCCAGGAATTGTGGCTATGAGCAAAGCACTGCGTTTATACTTGGAAAAAATTGCGCAACGTCCCACACACACGGGAACTATTCGCAAGTATTTATTAGAAGCTTTAGCTAGTTATGAAAAGGTGACAATTTTTTCTGGTGATGACCAGTTCGCTCCACATATTCTTTGCTTTGGTGTAAAGGAAATTCGTGGAGAGGTAATGGTTCATGCCTTTGAGGAAAAGCAGATCTACCTTTCGACTACCAGTGCCTGTTCCAGTCGAAAAAAAGTAGAAAGCTCAACGTTGCATGCTATGCGAGTCCCCGAATACCAAGCAACTACAGCTGTACGGGTAAGCTTGGATGAGGCCAATACCATGGCTGAAGCAGAACAGTTTATGATTGTATTCAATCATTTATATGAGAAATTTGCAAAAATGAGTTAAGAGGTACTGCTTAAAAATTAGAATAACGAGGAGAATGATCGTGCAATATACAGAAATTATGGTTCGTTATGGCGAACTTTCCACTAAAGGAAAAAACCGTCGTAGTTTTATTATGCAATTGGCTCAAAATGTTCGGGGTGCGTCAGTTGATTTTCCAGCAATTAAGATTCATGCTGATCGTGATCGGATGCATTTGATTTTAAATGGGGAAGACAGCACACAGATAATTCCTAAATTGACAAAGGTTTTTGGTATCCAGACCTTTTCACCAAGTATCCGAGTAGAAAAAGACACGGTTGCTTTAAAGGCGACCACAGAGGAAATTATGGAAACTATCTATACGGGTAAGGAAACCTTTAAAGTAACTGCTAAACGCAGTGATCATTTCTTTGAATTAGATAGTCATGGTATTCAGCAATTTTTGGGTAAAGTTGTGGTGGACCGTTTTCCGAATATTAAGGTTCAAATGAAACACCCTGATATCAACCTGCGGGTAGAAATTCGTCGAGATGGCGCTTATTTATCCTATGAAACGATTAAGGGCGCGGGTGGTTTACCGGTAGGAAGCAGCGGCAAAGGCATGTTGATGCTTTCTGGAGGGATTGATTCACCAGTTGCTGGGTACTTATCTATGAAGCGAGGCGTAGAGATAGAAGCAGTCCATTTCGCTAGTCCCCCCTATACCAGTGATCAAGCTTTGCAAAAAGCCAAAGAATTAACCGAAAAACTGACTCCTTATGGCGGCAGCATCGAATTTATCGAGGTTCCCTTTACTGAGATTCAAGAAGAGATCAAGCAGCATACACCGCAGGGATATTGGATGACTTTAACTCGCCGGATGATGTTGCGGATCACCGATGCGATTCGTGAACTGCGCAACGGTTTGGTAATTATTAATGGGGAATCATTAGGACAGGTGGCTTCACAAACATTGCACAGCATGGTAGCAATTAACGAAGTAACCAGTACCCCAATTATTCGTCCAGTAGCAACAATGGACAAAACGGAAATTATTGAATTGGCTGAAAAAATTGACACTTTCGAATTAGCGATTCAACCCTTTGAAGATTGCTGCACAATTTTCGCTCCACCACAACCAAAAACTCGTCCTAAAATGGTTAAGGTTTTAGAATTGGAAAAACGCTTGGATATTGATGGGATGATGGCTCGCTGTTTGGAGGGGTTAAAAATCGAAGTCATTTCGGCAGCTCAAAGTGAAATACAAGTTGAGGAATTTGCTGATTTACTATAAACGAAAAAGCAGATGGTTTTTCTCTTTAGAAAAAATCATCTGCTTTTTTTTTAGTTTAATTGATGGACTTCAATTTCTCGTTGGATGTATTCATCAAATGTAGTGGGCTGTCGACCTAACAACCATGACAAGACATTAGCATTGCCAGCAATACCATAATCGCTGTAGGTTTTAGCTAATTCTTGGAAGGTCTTAACAAAATAGCTGTCGTATTTGGCAGTTGAGAAATAGTTAACAATCGTTTCAACTGGGACTTGCTGGCAATCAGCCGAACGACCAGTTAGTTGGTTGAATTTTTCCACCATATCGTTTGGAGACAAAAAGTCGGTTCCAACTAATTCATAGGTGGCATTGGCATGGCCAGGTTCTGATAAAACTTTTGCAGCAACTTCTGCCACATCCACAATGTCAACATAACCTAGTTTGGTAGTCTTAGTGTAGAAGCATTGATAAGCGTTTGAGGCCCAAACCATAGGAATAGAAAAATTATGCATGTAATGCATGGGCTGTAAAATTGTATAATTGAGATTGTCCGACAATCCTTTGTAAACTAAATGTTCTTCGGCCTTTAGTTTTTGAGTATGCTGCGGCAAAGTCGACATGTTAGGATGGGTAACTGTCATCATCACGAATTGCTGTATACCAGCTTGAACTGACGCATCTACAAAGCGATTGGCAATTTCTGCTTCGTCATAAATGAACATTGGCGGAATATAAAGTACTTTATCGCAACCTGATAAAGCCTTTTCCACGTCTGCTAATAATCGACCGTCACCAACAAAAGTTTCTGTGGCACCAATTTCTTTGAGCTCTTCTACTTTAGGATTAATATCGAAAGCCCGAATAGTTACTCCTCTTTTCGCTAATTCGGTGACGACTTGGCGTCCTACGCCTCCTGCTGCTCCTGTTACTAAAATCATTTGTCCATCTCTCCTTTTTAATTTATGAAAACCGTTCTTGAATTTACGCTATAATCAAACTAAGAGGTGAAAAAGCAGAATGAAAATAGAATACCTTCAATCATTTGTAACCTTGTCCAATACGTTAAATTATACGAAGGCTGCTGGAAGTCTGTATATTACTCAACCAACCTTGAGCCGTCACATCCAATTGTTAGAAACAGAGCTTGGTTGTTCATTGGTTGCTCGTAATACACGACAAGTTCAATTAACTGAAGAAGGTCGTATCTTTTTGAACTATGCAACGAACATGATCTTTGATTACAACCGCGCCACTCGGCAATTAAAGGAACTTCGTTATCAACCTGAACATCAATTGACAATTGGCTTCTTGCGAGGTGGAACAGACCATTATCTGCTACCAATGCTTCAGGCTTTTATCAACGATTATCCAGGATTCGAACTGCAACTCCAGGCTGGTACACATGATGAACTGGTGACAGAGCTTAGAGCAGGCAAGTTGGATTTGTGTATGACTATGGCAACTACCCTGATCGGTATCGAAAAAATTAAGCTGCATAAGGTAGGTGACTTAGCACTTGTGTTGGTGGTGCCAGACGATCATTTTTTGGCTCAGCATGAAACGGTGACCTTTGCTGATTTTGCCGAAGAATCCTATTTGTGTGTACAAAAGCAGCAGACTAAAGCTTGGTATGATTACATCATTAGTCTATTTCTTAGCCAAGGGTACTATCCGCTAGTCAATGACAGCTGTTCCAGTGTCAAAACGTTGTTGATGCAAATTGCTTTAGGTAAAGGAATCAGTGTCCTTACAGAAGGCTGCCGAAGCTCAGCACCTTCAAATATCCGATTGATTCCAATTGGAAATGTACCAACAATTCAAATGGTACTTGGCTATCGTGAGGATAATGAAAACCTCAGCCTGGATTTGTTCATCAGTTGGCTAAAGGAATATCTTCGTTAAGTATATGTGCAGATTTGAGGTTAGTGAAATAGAGAAAAGGCTGGATTTATGCAAGATGTGCATAGATGGAATGAATTTTAGATCAAATTTTTTCAACGATAAAAAAGGCTAAGAATTATAGGGAGATGATTCCTAATTATCCTGTTAAGCAAGAAAGATTCTGTTCTTTCTTGCTTTTTGCATTGTAACGAAGCAATATTCATGTTAGAATAAATATGTGAAAAAATTAACAAAGGAGACCTTCCATGGATCATTTAATTGAAAAACCCAAACTGTCAAAGGCTACGACAAAACGCTTGTCTTTGTATTTACGCAGCTTAAAGGAATTACAAAAAGAAGGCGTACAGCGAATCAAATCCTCGGAATTTAGCCAATTGACCCATGTAGGCTCCGCAACGATCCGTCGGGATTTTTCGCAGCTAGGAGAATTAGGGCGAAGTGGGTATGGCTATGACGTAAATTATTTGATCAGCGTCTTCAGCAGCATACTTGATACGATTGAAGAAAAAAGAATTGCGTTAATTGGTTGTGGAAATCTAGGTCAGGCTTTAGTAAACAACAACTTTCGCCGTAATGATAATCTGAATATTGTTTGCGCATTTGATAACGATCCTGAGAAAATTGGTTTAATCTTTAATGGTGTCGAGGTTTATTCTATGGATCGCTTAGATGGCGTTTTGAAAAAGAAAAAAGTAACGGTAGCAATTTCAACTGTGCCTAGTCATCAATCTCAGGCAGCTGTGGAAAAAATTGTAAACAATGGAGTCACAGCGATTTTAAGCTTTGCTCCAGATCCAATTAAAGTGCCAGAGGGAGTTACTGTTCACTATATTGATCTAACAACTGAGCTGCAGACTTTAATTTATTTTGACGAGTTGGCTCAATAACAATGGGGTAGGGCTTTACAACTAGGCGGCTTCATTGTACAATGACTCATACAAAGATCAAGAGGAGTACGATTTTTTCCTGTTATAGAGAGAGAATGATTGGTGGAACATTCTTACAGCAGAAATCGGAAGGTAGCTTGGGAGTATTGCTTTTTGAAAAAGTAGGAAAGCACGAGTCATGACCGTTAGTTCATGTTTGAGCGGCAGAAAAATTTCTGCAATTTAGGTGGTACCGCGTAGATTACGTCCTAAAACACACACGTGTTTTAGGACTTTTTTTCGTTTTACTGCTTATATACATACCATTAAGGAGGAAACAACATGTCTGAAAATTTAGCAACAAAATTTAACCCGCAAGAAGTTGAAGCAGGGCGTTATCAAAAATGGCTAGACGAAGATTTGTTCAAACCATCAGAAGACCAATCGGCTAAACCGTATTCAATCGTCATCCCACCTCCCAATGTAACCGGAAAACTACATTTGGGTCATGCTTGGGATACTACCTTGCAAGATATGATTATTCGTCAAAAACGAATGCAAGGTTACGATACGCTATGGTTGCCAGGAATGGATCACGCCGGAATTGCTACGCAAGCTAAAGTAGAAGAAAAGTTGCGTGAGCAAGGAATTTCCCGCTATGACTTAGGCCGTGAGAAATTTGTGGATCAGGTTTGGGAATGGAAAGAAGAATATGCTGGACACATCCGTGAGCAATGGAGCAAATTAGGTTTGTCCTTAGACTATAAACGGGAACGATTTACTTTAGATGAAGGACTCTCCGATGCGGTTCGTAAAGTATTTGTTTCTCTATACGAAAAAGAGCTGATTTACCGTGGGGAATACATTATCAATTGGGACCCGCAAGCGAAAACGGCCTTGTCAGATATCGAAGTAATCCACAAAGATGTTGAGGGAGCCTTCTATCATTTATCTTATCCATTGGCTGATGGCAGCGGTGCACTTGAGTTAGCAACTACTCGTCCTGAAACCATGTTGGGAGATACGGCAGTGGCAGTTCACCCAGAGGATGAACGTTATCAGGATTTCATTGGTAAAACTGTTATTCTACCTTTGATGGATAAAGAAATACCAGTTATTGCCGATGAGTACGTAGATCGTGAGTTTGGAACTGGTGTGGTAAAGATTACCCCCGCCCATGATCCTAATGACTTTGAAGTAGGAAATCGTCATGACTTGCCACGAGTAAATGTTATGAATGAAGATGGCAGTATGAATGACTTGGCTGGCAAATACACGGGCATGGATCGTTTCACAGCACGTAAAGCGATTGTCAGTGATCTGAAAGAAATGGGTCGATTGATCAAAATCGAAAAAATGGTTCACAGCGTGGGTCACTCTGAACGGACCGGCGTCGTAGTTGAACCTCGTTTATCTACTCAATGGTTTGTCAAGATGAAACCATTGGCTGATCAGGCGATTCAAAATCAAAATACCGATGATGCGGTGAATTTCTTTCCACCACGTTTTAATCAAACCTTCCTAAGCTGGATGGATAATGTTCATGATTGGGTAATTTCTCGTCAATTGTGGTGGGGGCATCGTATACCAGCTTGGTATAACAAGCAAACGGGTGAAATGTATGTTGGGATGGAAGCCCCTGCCGATGCTGAAAATTGGGAACAAGATCCAGATGTTTTGGATACTTGGTTTAGCTCTGCATTATGGCCGTTTTCAACTATGGGTTGGCCGGATACGGATAGTGCAGATTTCAAACGTTATTTCCCAACGAATACACTGGTAACTGGATATGACATTATTTTCTTCTGGGTAAGCCGGATGATTTTCCAAAGTCTGGAATTTACGAATGAACGACCATTTGAAAATGTCTTGATTCACGGACTGATTCGAGACGAACAAGGCCGTAAGATGAGTAAATCACTTGGTAACGGAATTGACCCGATGGATGTGATTGATCAATATGGTGCTGATGCGTTACGCTGGTTCTTATCAACTGGCTCTGCTCCCGGCCAAGATGTTCGTTTTAGTTATGAGAAAATGGATGCAGCTTGGAATTTTATTAACAAAATTTGGAATGCTTCTCGTTTTGTCATCATGAACATTGAAGACTTTACTATTGATAATATTGATTTGACTGGTGAAAAGACCGTAGCTGATCGCTGGATTTTAACGCGTCTAAACGAAACCATTGAAAAAGTAACTAAGTTGTTTGATCAATTTGAATTTGGTGAAGCTGGTCGTCAGTTGTATAACTTTATGTGGGATGATTTCTGTGACTGGTACATTGAGATGAGTAAGGAAATTTTATATGGTGAAGACGAAGCTGCTAAGAAGACTACAAAGAGTATTTTGATTCATGTATTGGATCAAACATTGCGTCTATTACATCCAATTATGCCGTTTGTAACAGAAACTATTTGGGAGAAATTACCTCATGAAGGTGATTCGATAGTAGTTGCTGCCTACCCAACGGTTGAGGCGGAGTACAACGACGAAAATGCAGCCAAAGGCATGGAAGTGTTGAAGGAATTGATTCGCTCAGTTCGAAACATTCGAGCGGAAGTGAACACACCACTATCTAAGCCAATCACTTTGTTAATCAAAACAAGTGATCTGGCAGTAAATGCTTTCTTATTGGAAAATACTAGCTATATTGAGCGCTTCTGTAATCCCGATGAATTGGTGATTGATAGTGAGATCACTGCACCAGATTTGGCGATGTCCGCAGTATTAACTGGTGCTGAAATTTATTTGCCATTGGCTGGCCTAATCAATATTGAAGAAGAAATTCAACGATTGGAAAAAGAATTGGCTAAATGGACTGGCGAAGTGAAACGAGTTCAAGGAAAACTTGCGAACGAACGTTTCGTTGCCAACGCACCAGAAAAAGTTGTTGAAGAAGAACGTGCTAAAGAAAAAGATTATCTAGAAAAGCAAACAGCCGTTAGTGAGCGAATTGAAAGCTTGCGAACCATTCAATAGGATTAAATGACTAGTCGAAGGACTAGTCATTTTTTCAATGGAAAGAAACTGCAAGTATTTTATAAGTATCTATCTTAGTGTTACAGTATATGTGGTGACCAGCTTCAAAACTGAACGAGTTTGCGAAGCCTTTCTTATTAACCAATATAAAACTCTGTTATACTAGTATCGAGGTGATCATCAGTGACAATTGAAGAGACAATCGACTGGATTCACAGTCGCAAGAAATTTGGTTCTCGCCCTGGATTGGAACGAGTTCAAGCATTATTAGATAAAGCCGGGAATCCTGAAAAGCAGGTTCCGGTCATTCACATAGCTGGTACTAATGGTAAAGGCTCTACTGTTGCATACTTGCGAAGTATGTTGGCAGCGGCAGGATTGACAGTTGGAAGTTTCACTTCGCCATACATCGAAGAATTTAATGAGCGAATTGCCATCAATGGTGAACCGATCGCCGATGATGAGCTGATTACTTGGGTGGAGCGTTTTCAGCCTTTAGTAGCAAATCTGGATGAACAGCCTGAAATCAACGGTATTACTGAATTTGAGGTTTTGACAGCTATGGCCTTAGATTATTTTCTTGATCAGCAGGTAGATGTGGCAATTGTTGAGGTTGGCTTAGGTGGGCTGCTGGATTCGACCAATGTTGTTGAACCAATCTTAACGGCTATTACCACTATTGGCTATGATCATACCGATATTTTAGGAGAAACCTTACCGGAAATTGCTCATCAGAAAGCTGGGATTATAAAAAATAAAATTCCAGTTGTTACTGGGAATATTCCAACAGAAGCTTTGACTGTAATCAAGGACAAGGCTGAATCTGAGCAGGCAGCGATCTATCAATATGACAAAGATTACCAGGTGAAATATTTGCAGCCAGATGGCAATTGGGGTGAGCGTTTTGACTTTACCTCAGAGAGCGGCCGCTTAAGTAAATTAAAGATCAGCCTACTAGGCCGCCATCAAATTGAAAATGCTGGAATTGCCATCATGCTTTACCAATTATATTGTCAGAAAAAGCACTTGCCCGTTGAAGAAAAAGCAATACGCAGTGGATTACTGGCTGCTCAATGGCCAGCACGAATGGAGAAAATCAGTGATGAACCGTTGATTATCTTAGATGGCGCTCATAACGATCATGCCGTCAAACGTTTGGTGGATAATATGAGGCGCGAATTTAGCCAATATACTATCCATATTCTATTTTCAGCCTTAGAAACGAAAGATGTAGACAGTATGCTGAAGGATTTACATAAAATCCCGCATGCACATATGTATATAACCACCTTTGATTATCCTAAAGCTCTGAATCTTAGTCAGTATGATGATCAGGAGACCGAACAGTTTTCGATTGTATCTTTATGGCAATTTGGCCTAGCGGAGATTTTGGAATCAATGGATGCTGAAGATTTACTATTAGTTACCGGTTCTTTGTACTTTGTTTCTGAGGTACGTCAATTATTATTAAATGTGGGAGGAAGCGATGAAAGAAATTAAGGGAGTAATTTTTGATATGGATGGCTTGATTTTTGATACGGAAGCGATCTATTATCAAGCACAACAGCAGGCGGCAGATCATTACGGGATTCCTTTTGACAAGGATTTGTATCGGGAATACATTGGGATTGCGGATGAGGAGGCTTGGGAAAGTCTGCATCAGCGTTTTGCGGAACATGGTAGGGAAACTGTGCAAAAGTTTATCGATGACAGCTGGGGGGATGCGCATAAAATTTTTCATTCCGGGGAAGTTGATTTAAAGCCAGGAGTATTGGAACTGTTGCAATTTTTGGAAGATCAGGAAATCCCCAAGATAGTGGCTTCTAGTAATGTACGTCCTGTAATTGAAATTTTACTGGAGCATGCCGGAATTCGAAATCAGTTTCAAGAAATTGTTTCGGCAGAAGATGTGAAGCTAGCTAAGCCAAATCCAGAGATTTTTAATATCGCTCGTCAGCATTTAGGAACTATTGCTGAGGAAACATTGGTGTTGGAAGATGCACAGCACGGCGTACAAGCGGCAATCAGTGCAGGTATTCCTGTAATTATGGTCCCGGATATGATCCAACCAGCAGAGGAATTATCGAAGCAAACAGCAGCAGTTTTATCAAGTTTACATGAAGTAATCGACTATATACAAAAATAAATTTGACTCCTTTGCGTATCTTATATAAAAGATGCAAAGGAGTTTTTACATGGAGAAATCATTATTATTGAAAGAATTACCGGCCAGTTCTTGGCCGCGGGAGCGTTTGTTGAAGGAAGGTGAAAAGCATTTGACAGATCAGGAGCTGCTGGCGATTATTCTAAGAAATGGTTCACGTTCTCAGCATGTCATGGATTTGGCCGGTTTGATTTTGATGGAGGTTCCTAATTTATACGACCTTAAACAATTATCCATTGAAGAGTTGATGAGCTTCAAAGGAATTGGTAAAACTAAAGCGATTGAATTAAAAGCGGTAATTGAGTTTGGTGCACGTATTCATCGGTCCACTCAACCAAAACTAGGACGGGTAAGTTCTAGTTTTGCTTTAGGCAATCATTTAGTCGAAGAATTGAAAGGATTACAACAGGAGCATTTGATTGCGATGTTTTTGAATACGAAAAATGAAATCATTCAGCAGAAAACGATTTTTGTCGGATCGTTAAACCAATCGATTGCACATCCAAGGGAAATTTTCCGTGAAGCTGTTCGAGTAAGTGCTGCTCGGATTGCTTTGGCTCATAATCATCCTAGTGGAAATCCTCAACCCTCCCGAAATGATCTAGATTTTACTGCACGAGTGAGAAAATGTGGAGAGATGATGGGAATTGAAGTATTGGACCATATCATTGTTGGCGAAAATGAGTATATCAGCTTACGAGAAGAAAATTACTGGGAGTAGTCAAATGGGAACCCTTGCATATTTTGCAGAACAAGTGGTAAACTATTTATGTAATTTTGTTTGTTGGAGTTGAACACTCGTCTCACCTCTGTCGTACGAGCAATGTTACAATTCATTAGGTGCTTTTCGCACGAGGAGGAAAAGATTCATGGAAAATGGAACAGTAAAATGGTTTAACGCAGAAAAAGGGTTTGGCTTCGTCACTCGCGAAGATGGTAGCGATGTATTCGTACATTTCTCAGCTATCCAAGGTGATGGATTTAAAACTCTAGAAGAAGGTCAAGCAGTAACTTTTGATGTTGAAGAAAGTGATCGCGGACCTCAAGCAACAAATGTAGTTAAACAATAATTCTGAATCCGAAAAGTCCTAAACTGCTGTTTAGGACTTTTTTGATAGTTCAACTATTTATTCATTTAACAAGGCTTGAAATTCATCGGTTACTTGATGATTTTCAGGAGTAGCGATAGCCAATACAGCTTTTCCGAGAACATATTGCCAGTAAACATTAAACAGATGTTCAGCGTATGGCTGTTGGAGCTGGTTGAAACTTTTCAGTGTGATCTCTTTAGACAACTGAAGAGTTGTGTTGTCCTGTAGAAAAAATCGATGAAACTCTTCAGGATAATCAGTAGAGTAGCTGATAATTGATCTAGTCAGTTGACTAAGTGTATGCGGTTCTTGATCTTCAAGAAAATCTTGATATTTATTCAATGTGCGTCTAACCATGAAAGCCCTCAAACTGGAAAGGTTCTCAAATTCACGATAGATTGGCTGTGGGGAACACTGCAGTCTTTCAGCGATGTTGCCAACGCGAAATTTTCCAAATCCTTCATCAATAATTAAGTTGTAGGTCTCTTCAATTATTTTTTCACGTTTTATTTTTGGTGTTCTCACCATAATTATCTTCCCCTAAATTGATTTAAAGACTCGCTACTCTTTTAAAATAACGAAAGTATTTAAATTATAGTTTTTCTAATCCTTATTGTGCAAATTATTCATACATTTGTCAATTGAAATTCCTAAATAAAGTATTCAAAATATCGTAAGAATATCGTTAGAATTAAGTATTTAGACTAATTTACCAAATATTTTATTTTTTTGAAAGAAAAATACTCAAAAAGGATAAAAACCAAAAAAAACATCTGCCCTTAAAAAGAGCAGATGCTTTAGATTTATTGGTCTGGGGTCATAATCATTGGAATGATCATTGGGTGACGCTCTGTTTGGTCAAACAGGAATGGCTGCAAAGCTGAAACCATTGCATCTTTGAGTTTAGATTCATTGCAGGCTTTGTCATTTAAAGCTTCCCGCAAAGCATGGAATAAAATGCGTTGGCCTTCACTAATCATGTCACCAGATTCACGCATGTATACAAAACCTCGTGACAAGATATCCGGACCAGCTAGGACTTCTTTTTTTGCAATATCGATAGTAGCAACTGCTAAGACCAAACCTTCTTCTGAAAGAATACGGCGATCACGTAATACAACATTTCCTATATCACCGATGCCGCTTCCATCTACGTAAACATCATGGGCATTAAAATGACCAGCTGGACGAGCGCTGTCAGCAGTCAGTGCCAGCATATCACCATTTTCCATGATGAAGCAATTTTCCTCTGGAACGCCAGTGTCTTGGGCTAAACCAGCATGAATTTTCAGCATGCGAAATTCTCCGTGAATTGGAACAAAATATTTAGGCTTCATTAAGCGCAACATTAATTTTTGTTCTTGCTGACTTCCGTGTCCGGAAGTATGAATATTATTCACTTTACCATGGATGACATTTGCACCTGCTTCAGACAGCAGGTTAATCAAATGATTTACACTGGTAGTATTACCAGGGATAGGTGAGCTGGAAAAAATCACCGTATCATCTGGCTGAATTTGAATTTGACGGTGAGTTCCGTTGGCAATGCGTGACAAAGCTGCCATTGGTTCACCTTGAGACCCGGTACACAGAATCATTAATTCGTTGGCAGGAATTCGATTGATCTCATGTGCATCAACAAAAGTTTCATCAGGAACAGTGATATAGCCTAAGTTGCGGCCATTAACAATCGCGTTCTCCATACTGCGGCCAAAGACAGCAATTTTACGTCCAGTTGCAACAGCTGCTTCAGCTGCTTGCTGCAGTCGAGAAATATTGGAAGCAAAGGTAGCAAAAATGATGCGGCCATCCACTTTTTCTACAATTCGCTGGATGGACATGCCAATTGTTTTTTCTGATTTAGTGAAGGTGGGAACTTCTGCATTTGTACTGTCAGACAATAAACAAAGAACGCCTTCTTCACCTAATTTTGCCATTTTGTGCAAATCGGCAGGTTGCCCTACAGGTGTGAAGTCAAATTTGAAATCGCCTGTTTCTACGATATTGCCAGAAGGTGTTTTAACTACCACACCTAAAGGATCAGGAATACTATGGGTTGTACGGAAGAAACTGACCGATGTCTTACGGAAACGAATAACTGTATCTTCATCAATTTCGTGAAGTTCAGCATCCCGCAACAGGCCATGCTCATCTAATTTGTTTTTAATTAGTGCAAGAGCTAATGCACCTGCATAGACTGGTATATTGGCTTGCTTCAGTAAATAGGGTACGCCCCCAATGTGGTCTTCGTGACCGTGGGTAATAACAACTGCTTTTACCTTATTGATATTTTGAATGACGTAACTGTAATCGGGAATCACGTAATCAATTCCTAAAAGATCATCTTCTGGGAACTTGATCCCAGCGTCGATGATGATAATTTCATCTTGGAACTGAACCCCATACATATTTTTCCCGATCTCGCCTAGTCCGCCAATGGCAAAAACGCCAGTTTCGTTGTTTTTCAGCGAGAGTTTCATATTAAAACTCCGTTAGCTTAAAGTCGGCATTTTCTTTTTCATAATTTAAGTGATTGCCGTCCAAAGCTTGAATATATTCAACGTTATATGGGGTATTGTCACGCATCAAGTTATGAACAGCTTCTTCACTCTCCGCCTCTACATAAAGAGAAAGAGTTTGCTCACGTTTTGGGTTACGCTCTTTGTTTTCTTGGTAATAAACTTTATAAATCATTACATAATCTCCTTTATCTGCTCTCGCAGTTTTTTCCACAACAAAATGAGGGGGCTGAGCCACCTGAAAATTTATGCTCGAATGTTAGTCAATCTAACATTGCGAGAGGAAGCCTCGACTTTGCTTCCTGAGCTTACAAGCATTTTCACCGTACGTTGTGTTGTGAGTACAACAATTATATGTAGTTTATCATAGAATAAGAGAGAAGTATAGAAACTAGGTAGCGGAAATCTCTTGTAGTTGAAAAATTTCAGAAAACTAAAGAAAAAGAGAAAAGAAATTCATGAGAAGTACGGGCAAACCATTTTAATTTATGCTATATTGGAGACATTACGGTATAGAAAGAGGCGAGATGAAATGAAGTTAATGTGGCGTTACACACTACGCTATAAAAAGCTTTTATTCTTTGATTTTATTAGTGTTTTTGGGTTTATTCTAATTGAGTTAGGATTGCCTACCATTTTGGCAATGATGATTGATCAGGGAATAAGCAATCAAGATTTTGATTATATCAAAAGAATGGGAATATTGATGGTTGTAATTACGGTAATTGGGATCATCATGAGCATATCACTGCGCTACTTTAGCTCGCAGATCACTTCGCGCATGGTAGCAGCTATTCGTGATGACTTGTATGCGAAGGTGCAGACATTTTCTCATACTGAGTATGAAAGCATTGGAGTCTCCTCTTTAATTACTAGAACCACCAATGACGCCTATCAAATCATGCTCTTTATGCAGAATATTTTAACGGCTGGGTTTATGACACCGATGATGTTTGGCATGAGCTTGTACTTGATTATTCGGACAAGTCCTAGTTTGGGAATTTATGTGCTGGGATCACTACCGGTCTTATTGTTGGCAGTTATATTGATTGCCAAATATTCGGAGCCTTTATCCAGCAAGCAGCAAAAGAATTTGGATAATATTAACAGTATTTTGCGGGAAAATCTTTCAGGTTTACGAGTTATCCGAGCTTTCGTAAACGAAAAATTTGAAGAAATGCGTTTTCGTAAGGTAAATAATGCATATACTGATAGCTCTAAGAGCCTATTTCATTTAATGGCGGTTGCTCAGCCAGGATTTTTCTTCCTATTTAATGTAGTGATGGTTTTGATTATTTGGAATGGAACTATTCAGATTGATAGTGGACAATTGGAAGTGGGAACGTTGATTGCCTTTATCGAATATATTTTTCATGCCTTGTTTTCATTCATGATGTTTGCGACTGTGTTTATGATGTATCCAAGGGCTAACGTTTCTGCGTTGCGGATTCAAGAAGTTTTTGACCGCGACCCTGAAATAAAAGATAATCCCGAAGGCATTGAAATGCCAGAACAAAAGGGCTACGTAGAATTTAAAAACGTGACCTTTGCTTATCCAGGACACTCTGAAAGTCCAGTTATTCGTAACGTCAGTTTTACTGCAAGTCCAGGAGAAACAGTCGCATTTATTGGTAGTACCGGTTCTGGGAAATCAACCTTGATTCAGTTGATCCCACGATTTTATGATGTAACTGAAGGACAGGTATTGGTAGACGGCGAAGATGTTCGGGCATACAAATTGAAGGATTTACGTGAAAAAATCGGTTATATCCCTCAAAAAGCCCAACTATTTACCGGAACGATTGCTGAAAATATGCGCTACGGTAAGGAAGATGCTACTCCAGCTGAAATGCGCGAAGCGGCGGACATTGCTCAAGCAACAGATTTTATTTCACAAAAGCCAGATGGCTATGATGAAATATTATCCGAAGGCGGAAGCAACTTCTCTGGTGGTCAAAAACAACGTTTAGCTATTGCTCGTGCGGTAATTCGTCGTCCAGAAATTTATATTTTTGATGACAGCTTTTCAGCTTTGGATTATCAAACAGATGCTAAACTACGTGCTCGTCTGAAAAAAGAAACGACGAAATCAACAGTGATGATTGTAGCCCAACGTGTAGGAACAATTATGCATGCTGACAAAATTATTGTTTTAAATGAAGGTGACGTAGTCGGTATTGGCACACACCGTGAATTACTTGAAACTTGTCCAATTTATTATGATATTGCAGCATCACAATTATCAGAGGAGGAATTAGCATGAAAAAAACCCTCTCTTCTTTAAAACGACTGATGCACTATGTAAATCCTTACAAAGGAACTTTCGTATTAACACTGATTTTAACAATAGTTACTTTAGTCATGAATACCTTAATGCCTTATATATCAGGACTGCCGACAACTGAAATTACTCGGAATATCCAACAAAATGAAGCAATTAACTTTGATTATGTTCTTAAATGTTTAGTTGCTATTTTAATTGTAGGGGTAGTCTACAGCGGTGCGCAATTGGGCAGCGGCTGGCTGATGGCTAACGTTGTCCAATCAGCTATGCGAGATTTACGGGAAGACATTGAAACGAAAATTAATCGTTTGCCAGTTTCTTATTTTGATCGTAATCAGCAGGGGAATATCCTCTCTCGTATCACTAACGATGTAGATGCTGTCAGTAATGCAATGCAGCAGGCGATCATCAAATTGGTCAATGCAGTATTGGGTATTATCTTTGCAGTTAGTATGATGTTTTATATTAACCCAATGATGGCGGTTATCTCGATGGTTATGATTCCTGCCTCATTGTGGATTTCAAAAAAAATTGTTCATATCTCTCAAAAGGACTTCCAGTCGATGCAAAATGCTTTGGGGGATATGAATGGTTATGTGCAAGAAAACATGACAGGCTTTAGTGTATTGAAATTGTATGGCCGTGAAGAAGAAACCTTGGAAGGGTTTAAAAAAGTCAATCATACTTTACGGCGTTATGGTTTCCGGGCGGCCTTTGTTTCTAGTTTGATGCAGCCGTTAGTTCAATTAACTGCTTATGCGACTTATATTGTTATTGCCGTATTAGGAAGCTGGAATGTTATTGCAGGTGTGATTTTGGTAGGTCAACTGCAAGCTTTTATCCAATATATTTGGCAAGTAAGTCAGCCAATGGGTGAAATTACCCAGCTGTCATCAATGATTCAAAGTGCCTCAGCTTCAGCAAAACGAGTATTTGAGATTTTGGATGAAGCAGAAGAAAGAGAAAACAAAGTAGATGAGCAACTTCCTGAACCAGTTCATGGCAATGTTGTCTTTGACCACGTGAAGTTCAGTTATGATTCGAAAAAACCATTGATTGAAGACTTGAGCTTTGAAGTCAAAGCTGGGGAGACTGTAGCAATTGTTGGGCCTACAGGTGCCGGCAAGACGACGCTAATCAATCTTTTAATGCGCTTTTACGATATTGACAGCGGAGGGATTCTGATTGATGGAGTAAACACCCAAGATATGAATCGTTCAGATGTTCGGTCACTTTTTGGCATGGTACTGCAAGATGCTTGGCTGTATGAAGGATCAATTGCTGATAATATTCGTTTTGGACGTTTAGAAGCTACTGATTATGAAGTGGTCGATGCTGCTAAAACGGCGAATGTAGATCACTTTATTCGTACAATGCCTGGTGGATATGAAATGACTATTAACTCTGAAGGTGACAATGTCTCCTTAGGACAGAAGCAATTACTAACCATTGCTCGGGCGGTTATCTCTGATCCGAAAATCTTGATTCTTGATGAGGCAACCAGTTCAGTGGACACTCGATTGGAAGGCTTGATTCAAAAGGCAATGGATCGCGTGATGCAGGGCAGAACCAGCTTCGTAATTGCTCACCGATTGTCAACAATCCGCGATGCAGATTTGATTTTAGTTATGAAAAACGGCTCGATTATCGAACACGGAACACATAATAGTTTACTAGAAAAAGGCGGCTTTTATGAGCAGTTGTACAATAGTCAATTTGCTGAAGATGCTGAATAAATAAAAAAGTGGCTCGAAATGTCAATTGGCGTTTCGAGTCACTTTTTTATAGCTCTATCAAGTAAACCAGGGAGAAATTTTGCCAATAATAGAAAACGGATTTGAACTCGACCCTTTTTTATGTTTATCTTATATAGAAGAGCATTTGACAGGTGTTTCGTAAGCGAATACACTGAACTTATTCTAGGAAGAGGGTTTGTATATGAAATTTTGCACGTTTCGCCAGAAAGATGTAGAGCAAGTCGGCATAGTTTCGTCAGACAATCGGGCTGTTTATGCGTTAAAGGAATTAAACACCACTATCAATAAAATGGAAGAATTGATTGAAAACTATACGGCTTTAAAAGAAGAAATTTTAACAAATCGTGATCAATTGACACCAATTCCTTTAGACCAAGTGGAGTTACTCGCACCAATTCCTCATCCAAAGCATGATGTACTTTGTGTCGGCTTAAATTATCAGCTGCATGCCTTGGAGTCTGCTAAATTTGCTGGTAGAGAATATCAAAAACCAGAGCATCCGGTATATTTTTCTAAACGTGTGAATCAAGCGGTAGGCCCAAATGGTAGGATTCCTGCTCATGCAAACATTACAGAAAAATTGGATTATGAAGTAGAATTGGCAGTAATTATGGGCAAAACATGTTCCAAATTAGCACCAGAAGAAGTGTTTGATGCAATTTTTGGCTATACTATCGCCAATGATGTCTCTGCTAGAGATATTCAAATGGCTTACGGTCAATATACGTTTGGAAAAGGATTAGACGGTTTTGCACCAATGGGTCCCTGGATTGCTACCAAAGATGAATTTCCTGAGCCACCTCATTTGAATTTGAAAACGTACGTTAATGGAGAGTTGCGACAAGATAGCAATACCTCTGATTTAATATTTGATTTACCTTATATGATCAGTGAATTATCACAGGGTATGACCCTAGAGACAGGGGATATTTTAATGACCGGAACACCAGCGGGAGTTGGGATGGGCTTTATTCCGCCTAGATTTTTAAAGGCTGGAGATGAAGTAATTTGTGAAGTTGAAGGCATCGGACAATTAAGAAATACTGTTGGATAAGAAAGAGGTATAAAAAATGACACAATTTATAGCAGGCAGTGCTGATATATACGGGGATGTTACGATTGGCAAAGGTTCAACAATCTGGTTTCAGTCAGTGATTAGAGGAGACAGCAACTCGATAAAAATTGGCGAGATCACTAACATTCAAGATGGTACAGTTGTCCATGTGGACCATGATGCATCAGTTGTTATTGGGGATTACGTGACCGTGGGACATGGCTGTATTATACATGGATGCACAATTCATTCAGGAGCCTTGATCGGTATGGGAAGTACCGTCCTAAATTACGCAGAAATTGGGGAAAATAGTCTAATTGGTGCCGGATCATTAGTTACTGAACACACAATAATTCCACCAAATTCCTTAGCTTTTGGTTCACCAGCGCGTGTAGTTCGTGAGCTAACACCTGAGGAAATTGATAAAAATCGTCAAAATGCTCTGCACTATCAAGAACAGGGAAATGCTTATTTAGCACGACAGTTCTCTGCTTATTCAGGTGACATGTAATGAATGAGGATGGATTTCTTCAATTGTACTGCGAACTGCAAAAAATCTTTTCTGAAGAAGATTTGCAGGAGTTATTAATCTATCCTGATGATCAGCAACGTTTTTTAGTTTTCCATGAGAAGGGCATGTATGTATTAGAGAATACAGTCAAAAAACCTTTTCGCTATTATCCAACTAGTTTGTTGAAGCCTTGCAGTGTCTATTCCTGCGGGGGGAGCTTTCAATTGGTCATCGAGACAATTGGCGGACATACATTTAAACTCCTATTTGAAGAGCAGTCTAAAGCTTATCAGGTAATGATTGCCTTAATGGAAATTATGATCTGATGGACACTTTAATGTATCTTTTTTTGAATAATTGATATAATTAAAAAAAAGGAGAGAGCTGACTATGAAGGGCAATCAAATAAACGGGGAAGCCGTTACGGCAGAAATGCTAGAAGCTGATGGTTATAAGAAGTATCATGGTGAAGATATTGATATCTACTACAACAAAGATATTTGCGCACATATTGGCAATTGTGTACGAGGTAATCCAGACGTATTTGAGGTTGGCCGACGACCTTGGATCATTCCTGATAATGGTAGTGCAGAGAATGCCGCTTACGTGGTGGAAACTTGTCCAAGTGGTGCATTAAAGTTTATTCGAAAGGAAGCTTAAGCATGGAAATAAAAGAAGAAAAAAATCGCTTAGTTTTACTAAATGAAGAAGGTCAAGAAGCAGGCGAAATGACTTGGTCTGATGCAGGAGAAGAGATTATGATTATTGATCATACCTTTGTTGATCCTGCCTATCGTGGTCAAAAATTAGCTGAGAGTTTAGTACGCAAAGGTGTTGAAATTGCGCGTCGTGAGCATAAGGAAATTATCCCTTTATGCCCATTTGCTAAACGTGAATTTGAGCTGAAAAGCGAATACAGTGATGTATTAAGAAAATAAACAAAAAGCGACTCCCCCTAGTCAAACGCTCAGAATTGTGCTAAAGTAATTCTGAGATAGTTTGGGATAAAGGAGGAGCTTTTTTGTACAATATTATTTTAGGTGTGATTTTGGTATTATCAGTCATTATTATCATTACGATCATGATGCAACCAAGCAAACAAAATAGTGCGGCAAGTGCATTTACTGGAGGAGCCGATCAGTTATTCGGTAAACAAAAGGCACGTGGTTTTGAAGCAGTAATGCAGCGGACTACAGCTGTTTTAGGTGCAGTTTGGATGATACTTTTATTCGTTTTGATGTTTTTATCAAGCAAATAAAGCAAAAACCTCTCGCTAAGGAGAGGTTTTTTTATTTGATGGAACCCAAATAGTTACTCATTTGTTGAAACAAGTTCGATTTTTTCAATCGAATTTCCCGGTAATTGTGGCGGGATAGACATTGTCATAATAGGCAGTCCCTTCAGAGTGCACTGAATGCGGCTCCCTTCTGACAGTTGTTCAGGGGTCAATTCTCCGAGGTTGTCAGTAGACACATGTATAATCACTCCATCATTTTCAAAGGCGGGAACGATGGAATCAGGATCACTGACCGCTTCGACTGAGCGAAGAACAACACTCACCATAGAAGGATCGGACTCTGTTGTAAATGAAGAAGTAATTTCACCTGTAAACACTGTTTTCATAGCAATCGCCTCCGTGGATGATGATGTTTGCTCCGTTGCTTGAGTATGTTTCTGTTCAGATTGCTTATTGCTGCAAGCTGTTAATGAAAGCAAAGCAAGCAGAAGGATAAGGTGTTTCATATAGTGCTCCTCCAAATCTCTCTTTAAGATTAGTCAATTATACGAGAAAAGATTTCAAATTTACAATAATATATCTTTTAATATAGGGAGAAATTTTTCAGTAATATAGCGTTTTTATTCACTGAATCGTAAAAATAAAGTATCATCAAAGGTGTGTTAGAATGAATCGAGGAGTTGAGTGATATGATCCAAATGAGAGCGCCAAAAACTATTTTTTTGCCCCACGGATCCAAAGCTGTTCTCTTACTGCATGCGTATTCTGGAAGCCCCAATGATGTTCGTATGTTGGCTCGCGCATTGGAAAAGCTGGACTATACGGTTTATGCACCTATGTATGCGGGACATGGAACGACAGATCCATTAGATATTTTACAACAACCCCCTGAAATCTGGTGGCAGGAAACCAAAGCGGCAACAGCTTTTCTACAAGATAAGGGCTATGCTAAGATTGCTGTTTTTGGTCTTTCGATGGGTGGAGTGTTTGCCTCTCGGTTGCTAACTGAAAATCAGGCTGGGATAATCGGTGGTGGCTTTTTCTGCTCACCCATTGCACCAGTAAAAACCACAGTAGTAGAGAGCTTTTTAGCTTATGCTGAGCAACTTCTAGAGGATAATGAACCTGCAGATACAGCGGAACGTTTAAGAGAATATCAACCGTTAGTAACAAGACAGTTGGCAAAAATCGAAGAACAGGGGAGTCTAGCATATCAAAGACTATCAGAGGTTCAACAGCCATTTTTTATGGCCCAAGCTGGACAGGATCAAATGATTGAGCCAGAAGGGGTATTTAAAACAGCTGAAGAATTGAAACAAGCCCGTTTTCAATTAAATTGGTACCCTGAGAGCGGTCATGTAATCACTGTTGGTCCAGAACGAAGACAATTAGAGCAAGATGTGGCTGATTTTTTGGCCGTTCTTGATTGGAGAGAATGAAATGACAAGAAAAACAATTAAGGAAGAAATTATGAACTTTTTGCATGAAGCAAAGAAAAAGAGCTTCTCAGTGGAAGAGCTAGCTCAACACATGGGCATGCAAAAAAGTAGTGACTATAAATTACTTGTTCAAACAATTGCGCAAATGGAGCGAGAAAAAAGTATCGAATTTAATAACAAGGGGAAAATTAAACTGCCATTTGTACCTGCAATGGTTGAGGGGACTTTTCGGATGAATGAACGAGGCTTTGGTTTTGTAACCATTGATCCGGAAGAGCCCGACGTGTATATTTCCAGCGATGCGACTAATTATGCGATGAATGGCGATACGGTTATGATTGATATCGTGAAGAACGCTGATCCATTTGGTGATCGTGGTGCAGAAGGTCGAGTGGTCTCAATTAAGAAGAGGGCCATCCAGCAAGTGGTGGGTGAATTTACCGCTTACACACCAGCTGAGAGAGAGGAAACTGATCTTTATGGTGTCGTAACACCGAAAGATAAGAAAAATGCGCCATTCAAGGTATTTGTAGCCGCTGAAGGGATTCAGCCTGTGGATGGAAGCATCGTCGTTGTAGAAGTAACTCATTATCCTGAAAAAGGTTATGCCTCCAGTTTGGAAGGATTAGTAAAGAAAGTAGTTGGACATAAAAATGATCCTGGAATGGATATTTTATCAGTAGTAGTTGCTCAAGGTATACCTACCAGTTTTCCTGACGAAGTTCTGGAAGAAACTGACCAAGTACCTGACCAAATTAGGGATGAAGATCTTACTGGCCGTCGTGATTTGAGGAATCAAACGATTGTAACGATTGATGGAGCTGATGCTAAAGATTTGGATGATGCAGTAACGGTTCGCAAACTAACCAATGGAAATTACTTCTTAGGCGTTCATATTGCGGATGTTTCATATTATGTCACTGAAGACAGCCAATTGGATCGTGAGGCTTTTGAGCGTGGAACCAGTGTCTATTTAACAGATCGAGTGATTCCTATGATTCCTCAGCGCTTATCTAATGGTATTTGTTCCTTGAATCCGCAAGTGCCCAGGCTGGCGATGAGCTGCGAAATGGAAATTGATAGAAACGGTAAGATTGTCTCTCACGAGATTTTTCCAAGTGTCATTCAAACAGCGGAAAGAATGACCTATTCTGCTGTAAATGGAATACTGGAAGAGGAAGATGCGGAGTTAATTAAACGCTATGAACCTTTGGTACCTATGTTTACTCTAATGAAGGAATTGCACGGAATTTTAGAAGCTCGCCGTGTTAATCGTGGGGCAATAAATTTTGAAGATCGCGAAGCCAAAATTTTAGTGAACGAAGAAGGCGCGCCATTAGCAATTGAGATACGTTCTCGTGGCGTAGGTGAAAGGCTGATTGAATCATTTATGCTAGCAGCCAATGAAACTATTGCGGAACACTACAATCAATTGAAGCTACCATTTATTTATCGGATTCACGAACAGCCGAAGGAAGAAAAAATGCAGCGTTTCTTTGACTTTGCTGCAGCACTGGGTATTTTAGTTAAAGGTACGAAGGAGAGTATTACCCCTAAAGACTTGCAGCAGGTAATTTCAGATGTAGAGGAAAAACCAGAGTCAGCAGTTATCAATACAATGTTGTTAAGAAGTATGCAACAGGCACGTTATTCTGAGGATAATTATGGACATTATGGACTGGCTGCAGAATATTACACGCATTTTACCTCTCCGATTCGCCGTTATCCAGACTTAATCGTCCATCGGCTAATTCGTACCTATGAGAAGAATCAAAGCGAACAGGTTAAGGAAAAATGGGCAGACGCCTTGCCGGAAATTGCTAAACACAGCTCAGACATGGAGCGTCGTGCAGTTGATGCCGAGCGGGAAGTAGATAGCTTGAAGAAAGCAGAATATATGGCTGATAAAGTTGGGGAAGAATTCGATGGAATCATCAGCTCTATTACTAAATTCGGTATTTTTGTTGAATTACCGAATACGATTGAAGGATTAATTCACTTAAATGAGTTAAAACAGGACTATTTCCATTTTATTGAGAATCAATTAGCATTGGTTGGGGAACGAACTCGCCAAACCTTTAAAATTGGTCAAAAGGTAAAAATTAAAGTAACGAAGGCTGAACCAGAAACACGGGAGATTGACTTTGAACTTCTAGAAGCGGAAGAAATTCCTGCTTTGGAGCCACCAACCCGGAATCGTCGCCGTGAACGTAAAGAAAAGACTTCTAATAAGAAAAATAATAGAGAGAAAAACCAACCACGCAAGAATAAGAAAAAACCAAAAGGGAAAAAGCCTTTTTACAAAACCGTAGCTAAGAAGAAAAAAGGCGGCAGAAAGAAGGGGTAGTATGCCAAAAGGTGAAGGAAAATTAATTGCACAAAACAAGAAAGCTCGTCATGATTATACGATCATTGATACCGTTGAAGCAGGTATCGTTTTACAAGGAACTGAGATTAAATCAATTCGTAATAGTCGAATCAATTTAAAGGATGGGTTTGCTCGTGTGCGTAATGGGGAGATGTATCTATACAACGTGCATATTAGCCCTTACGAACAAGGCAATATCTTTAACCATGATCCTCTGAGAACTAGAAAGCTACTTTTGCATAAGAAACAAATTGATCGGCTAGTAGGCGAAACGAAGAATACTGGGGTAACCATCGTGCCATTAAAAGTGTATTTAAAGGATGGCTATGCTAAGGTGTTATTAGGCTTAGCAAAAGGAAAGCATCAGTATGACAAACGAGAAGCGTTGAAACGAAAAGATGTAGACCGACAGATTAGCCGTACACTGAAAAATTATAGCCGCTAAATAAATATCCTTTTTCGCATATTTGATAAGAATTTCTTTACTTAATTATGAATTTTGATACGATTAGTAATTATCATAATAGCTCTATTACGGGCTAAAATGCTTGGTGTTATCACTTTTTTTCGTGAGTCTCTTTCTATTAAAAAAAGAAATAGATTTTATTCGTTTTTTTTCATGAAAATCCTTTGAAATTTACGGACGATGGTGGTAACATACGGTAGTATTTTGCCTGGTATGCCAAATACGACGAATACGAGCATCAGGTTACTGGGAAAAGAGGTGAAATGGATTGGATGAAAAATCTTGGGTTTTTCATATTGGTCCAATATGGTTTGACGGGACTGTAACAACAATGATTCTGTTGACTTGCTTGATTGTTTTTCTTCTAGTGTTCTTTTTTACGAGAAAGCTTTCAATGAAGCCAACAGGCAAACAAAATGCTATTGAGTGGTTGGTCGATTTTACCTCAGGAATAGTTGGCGACAATATGCCGCGAAAAGAAGTGAATAATTTCAGTCTTTTATCTTTTACACTATTTCTATTCATTTTTGTTGCCAACCAGATTGGTTTGGTTACAAAGATCGTTACACCAAATGAGGTATCTTTATGGAAGAGTCCAACGGCTGACCCCTTTGTAACAATGGGATTGGCAATGATGGTATTAGTATTATCGAACCTCCTAGCATCAGAACGCTTTGGCCTTCGCGGGTATGTTAAGAATTCGTTCTTATCGCCGATGCCAATGCTGTTGCCGATCAAAATTATGGAAGAGTTCACGAATGTAATTACGTTGGGACTACGTCTTTACGGAAACATTTATGCCGGCGAAGTATTACTGACATTGATTGCCAGCATGATAACAAGTCTAGGCTGGATCGCTATTCCAATTGCTATTCCATTGGAAATGATCTGGATTGCATTCTCATTATTTATTGGCAGTATCCAAGCATTTGTCTTTACCACTCTATCTATGGTGTACATTAGTCACCAGATAGAAGTAGAAGAATAATCAAGAAAACAAACATTTTAGGAGGATTTTTAATTATGAACTTTATCGGTGCGGGAATCGCAATTTTAGGAGCAGCAATTGGTGCTGGTTATGGTAACGGAAAAGTTATTTCAAAAGCAATCGAGTCTATGGCACGTCAACCAGAAATGTCAGGTCAAATTCGCTCAACTATGTTTATTGGTGTTGGTTTGATCGAAGCTGTGCCTATCTTGGGTGTCGTATTAGCTATGCTAATGGTCTTCAACAGCTAATAGTAACGAATTTCGTTGCTATTTTTTGTCTAAAAGCAAGATGTTACTTACCAGAAAGGAAGACCGAGTATGCTGAATCTAGTTATCGCTGAAGCTCCCAACACTACGCTCGGTAACTTAATTGTCGTTACAGGATCATTTTTGATCCTTTTACTTCTATTAAAGAAATTTGCTTGGAAGAGCGTTATCGAGATTTTAAAGAAACGGGAAGAAAAGATCGCCAATGATTTAGATTCTGCTGAACAATCACGCATTAAAGCAGCGCAATTAGCGGAAGAACGTGAAACACAATTGCAAAGCTCTCGCAGTGACGCAGCAGACATCATCAAGAATGCCAAAGAAAACGGTGAATTAAGCCGTCAAAACATCATCAAGGATGCGAAAGAAGAAGTAACTCTTTTGAAGGATCGCACAAAAGTCGAGATTCAAGAGGAACGCGAAAATGCCTTAACGTCTGTTAAAGATGATGTGGCAGACCTTTCCTTGCAAATCGCTGAGAAACTTTTGAATAAAGAATTATCTGGCGATGCGCATCAAAAGTTAATCAATGAGTACATTGATAGACTAGGAACAACTAAGCATGAAGCTTGATAAATACACAGTTGGTAAACGTTATGGCAAAGCTTTGTTTGAGCTGGCGGTCGAAAAACAGGCTACCAATGACATTTACAACGATTTATTGACGATTCGTCAAATTTTTAAAGAAGTACCGGATTTAGGTAACATCCTATCCGATGTACGCTTAACTGGTGATGAAAAAGAAGCGATTATGCAAAAATTTGCCCAAGGTTTTGAAGGAATTATTAATAACTTCTTATGGGTTGTTTATGACTATAATCGAATCGATGATCTTTTGTTTATGATCGACGAATATGAGCGTCGCTACGACAGTTTAAATCAAGTTGCTTTAGGAACGATTACCACAGCAGTGCCGCTCTCTGAAGAGAAACAACGAGAAATTGAAGCAAAAGTCGCTGATATTTTTGGCTACAAGAAGGCCAATCTAACCCCCTTAATTGATTCAACGATTATGGGCGGTGTCATTGTGGAAGCCGATCATCGAGTGATCGACGGCAGCCTCGCCAGCCAATTAAATGGCCTACGAGCAGCACTTAGCAAAAAGTAAGAAGAGGTGAAATGAATGGCCATCAAAGCAGAAGAAATCAGTGCATTGATCAAAGAACAGATCGAGAACTATGATAACAAACTGTCTGTGGAAGAAATTGGCACAGTCACATACGTAGGGGACGGGATCGCTCGTGCCCACGGACTAGAAAATGCAATGAGCGGCGAGTTGTTAGAATTCTCTAACGGCTCTTACGGAATGGCCCAAAACTTAGAAAGCAATGATGTCGGTATTATTGTTTTAGGAGAGTTTGAAACCATTCGTGAAGGCGACAAGGTAAAACGTACCGGAAAAATCATGGAAGTCCCTGTTGGGGATAATATGATCGGCCGAGTAGTAAATCCTTTAGGCCAACCAGTCGATGGGCTAGGTCCAATCGAAACAAGTAAAACACGTCCAGTTGAAACATTAGCGCCAGGCGTTATGCAACGTAAATCAGTTAGTGAACCAATGCAAACCGGTTTAAAAGCAATTGATGCATTAGTTCCAATTGGCCGTGGTCAACGAGAACTGATTATCGGTGACCGTAAAACTGGTAAAACTTCTATTGCAATTGACACAATTATTAATCAAAAGGGACAAGACCTAATTTGTATTTACGTAGCAATTGGTCAAAAAGAATCAACTGTCCGTTCACAAGTTGAAACGTTGCGTAAATTTGGCGCATTGGATTATACAATTGTAGTAACGGCAGGGGCTTCTCAACCAGCACCATTACTATATATTGCTCCTTACGCTGGAACGGCAATGGGCGAAGAATTCATGTATAACGGTAAGCACGTATTAGTTGTTTTTGACGATCTGTCAAAACAAGCAGTAGCTTATCGTGAATTGTCTTTACTATTGCGTCGTCCTCCAGGTCGTGAAGCTTATCCAGG
The DNA here is from genome assembly GCF_050498925.1 of Enterococcus sp. AZ163. Taxonomy (NCBI): domain Bacteria; kingdom Bacillati; phylum Bacillota; class Bacilli; order Lactobacillales; family Enterococcaceae; genus Enterococcus; species Enterococcus sp. AZ163. The sequence goes on along the minus strand of NZ_JBIPAO010000001.1, from coordinate 3,757,812 downwards.
GGATGTTTTCTATTTGCATTCACGCCTATTAGAGCGTGCAGCAAAATTATCTGATGAATTGGGCGGCGGTTCTTTAACTGCTTTACCATTTGTTGAAACACAAGCGGGAGATATTTCCGCCTATATTCCAACTAACGTTATCTCAATTACTGACGGACAGATTTTCTTGGAAAACGATTTGTTTTATTCAGGAATTCGTCCAGCTGTAGATGCGGGTTTATCTGTTTCCCGGGTGGGTGGTTCTGCACAAATCAAGGCAATGAAAAAAGTTGCTGGTACATTACGTTTAGATTTGGCCAGTTTCCGTGAATTAGAAGCCTTTACTCAGTTTGGATCAGACTTGGATGCTGCAACACAAGCTAAATTGAATCGCGGACGTCGGACTGTTGAAGTACTAAAACAACGTTTGCATGATCCGCTGCCAGTGGAAAAACAAGTGGTGATTCTTTATGCACTGACTCATGGTTTCTTAGACAGTATTCCAGTGAACAATATTTTAGATTTTGAAGCACAATTGTTTGAATACATGGATGCGAATCATCAAGACTTATTTGATACTATTCGTACAACGAAAGATTTGCCTGATACAGATCAGTTGGATCAAGCAATTCAAGCATTTAAAGATATTTTTGATGCAGCAAATACTAAACAAAACCCAGCATAATCGAGGTGAAATAGCTATATGGCATCCTTAAATGAAATCAAAACGCGAATAGCGTCAACTAAAAAGACCAGCCAGATCACTAATGCGATGCAAATGGTATCAGCTGCAAAATTAACTAAATCGGAAGCCTATTCTGCCCGTTTTCAGATTTATGCCTCAAAAGTGCGGGAAGTACTGACTCACTTAACAGCTAGCGAATTGGAAGAAATTGCAACAGCCGACCATGAAATCAATGGTATCAATTACCATAGTATGTTGATTAACCGTCCTGTTAAGAAGACTGGCTATATTGTAATCACTTCTGATGGCGGTCTTGTAGGCGGCTATAACAGTTCTATTTTGAAACAGACCATGACTATGCTGGAAGATGACCACGATTCACAAGATGAGTATGTCTTGTTAGCAATCGGTGGTACAGGTGCGGACTTTTTCAAGACTCGTGGGGTGAAACTGGCCTACGAATTGAGAAACTTATCTGACCAACCCAGCTTTGACGAAGTTCGTAAGATTGTTTCTATGACAACTAGCATGTATGAGAATGAAGTGTTTGATGAGTTATATGTTTGTTATAACCATCATGTGAATTCGTTGTCTAGTCAATTTCGAGTAGAAAAAATGCTGCCAATATCCGATTTAGATCCGGATGAAGCAGAAACTTATACACAAGAATATATTTTCGAACCTTCTAAAGAAGCGATATTGGATCAATTATTGCCACAATATGCTGAAAGTTTGATTTATGGAGCGATTGTCGATGCCAAGACAGCGGAACATGCTGCAGGTATGACAGCGATGAAGACGGCGACTGATAATGCCAAATCAATTATTGGTGATTTGACTATTTCATACAACCGTGCACGTCAAGCGGCGATCACTCAAGAAATAACGGAAATTGTTGGCGGGGCTTCCGCGTTAGAATAATTTCGAGATTGGAGGAAAAAACATGAGTTCAGGCAAGATTGTTCAAGTAATTGGTCCCGTTGTTGACGTGGAGTTTTCTTTAGACCAATCCTTACCAGATATCAACAATGCGTTGATCGTATACAAAAATGACAAAAGTAAAGTCGTACTTGAAGCGGCATTAGAACTCGGCGATGGTGTAATTCGGACCATTGCAATGGAATCTACAGATGGTTTGCAACGAGGCATGGAAGTTGTGGATACAGAAAAGCCAATCTCAGTCCCAGTTGGAACCGAAACATTAGGACGGGTATTCAATGTCTTAGGGGAAACAATCGACAACGGAACACCATTTCCTGAAAATACTGAAAAAAGCGGTATCCATAAAAAGGCGCCAGCTTTTGATGAATTAAGCACTAGCAATGAAATCCTAGAAACAGGGATCAAGGTTATTGATTTACTGGCACCCTACCTTAAGGGTGGTAAAGTGGGTCTTTTTGGTGGTGCCGGTGTAGGAAAAACAGTGTTAATTCAAGAGCTGATCCACAACATTGCGCAAGAACACGGCGGAATTTCTGTGTTTACCGGAGTTGGTGAACGAACTCGTGAAGGTAACGACTTATACTTTGAAATGAAGGAATCAGGCGTTATAGAGAAAACAGCCATGGTTTTTGGTCAAATGAATGAGCCACCAGGTGCTCGGATGAGAGTTGCATTAACTGGTTTAACCTTAGCTGAATATTTCCGTGATGAGCAAGGACAAGATGTTCTATTGTTCATTGACAATATTTTCCGCTTTACTCAAGCTGGTTCAGAAGTATCTGCCTTATTGGGGCGGATGCCATCGGCTGTTGGTTATCAGCCAACCTTAGCGACTGAAATGGGACAATTGCAAGAACGGATTACCTCGACTAAAAAAGGATCAATTACATCTATCCAAGCAATTTATGTTCCAGCGGATGACTATACGGATCCAGCTCCAGCTACTGCCTTTGCCCATTTGGATGCGACAACCAACTTGGAACGTAAACTAACCGAGCAAGGGATCTATCCTGCGGTGGATCCATTGGCATCATCTTCTAGTGCTTTAGCACCTGAAATTGTTGGCGATGTTCACTATCAAGTGGCGACTGAAGTCCAACGTGTCTTACAGCGTTATCGTGAATTACAGGATATTATTGCGATTTTAGGGATGGATGAATTGTCAGACCAAGAAAAAGTAATTGTTTCTCGCGCACGTCGAATTCAATTCTTCTTGTCACAAAACTTTAATGTTGCTGAACAGTTTACGGGACAACCAGGATCATACGTTCCAGTTGAAGAAACTGTTAAGGGATTTAAGGAGATTTTGGAAGGCAAGTACGATGATCTTCCAGAAGATGCCTTTCGTAACGTAGGGAAAATCGAAGAAGTAGTCGAAAAAGCAAAATCTTTAGGCTACTAGAAAGAGGTGCCCTATGGAAAATAAAGAAGTGCTTAATGTAAACGTAGTGACGCCTAACGGGCTTATTTACGACCACCATGCAACAATTGTAGTGGCTAAGACTGTCTCAGGTGAACTGGGAATTTTACCAAAACATGCACCGATTATTGCGCCATTGTCGATTGATGAAGTACGTATTCGTAGAACAGACGCAGACACTCATGTGGACTGGATTGCGGTCAATGGTGGTATTTTAGAAGTTCGGGACAACCAGGTAACCATTATTGCCGATTCGGCAGAGCGTGAACGTGATATTGATGTCTCACGTGCCGAACGTGCTAGACAGCGTGCTGAACAACGTATACAGGAAGCAAAAGCACAGCAAGACAGTGATCAGCTTAGTCGAGCTGAGGTTGCTTTGCACAGAGCAATGAATCGAATTAAAGTATCAAAGCATACGTAAAAAAAGTGCAGATTCTAAAGTTGGAATCTGCGCTTTTTTGATTTTGGTTGCGTTACATAGATATGACAAAAAATGAGAAGAATGAATTTCTATTTTCTAAAAGTTTTTTTAAAGTCTTATAGAGCTTTAAACCATTCTACTTTCTTAAAAACTATGATATAATCCGTTTGTTGATTTTTTTGAAAGGAAGAAAAAGATGCAAGTATATGGTATGGATGCAATCATTCGAATTGTTTCACATTTTGCTTTTATTTACTTGGCCTTTTGGGCATTGCGTTCGATAAGGACAGAAAAGCTGTTTAAAGCATTCCATGAAACACAGATCCGAATGGTCATCATGATGGCATCTGTAGCACTGGGTTTTATATTCAGCACTTTCTTTTTAGAAATTATCATCTTATGTAAAAATATCTTTTTAAGTTATCAATAATACTAACTAAGTACATACAAATGTGTGAATCGGTTATAGCGATTTTTTTGGAGGGAACGTAATGGAAGAGATCATCGTTCGAGGTGGCAGAAAATTAAACGGTACAGTAGAGATCGAAGGTGCGAAAAATGCGGTATTGCCTATCTTAGCTGCAAGCTTATTGGCTGAAGAAGGAATAACAAAATTAAGCAATGTACCGATATTATCTGATGTATTTACGATGAATCAAGTGATTAGTTACTTAAATACAGAAGTAGAATTAGACGAAACAGCAAAAGAAATTACAATAAATGCAACAAAACAATTGGAAGTTGAAGCTCCCTATGAATATGTAAGTAAAATGCGAGCTTCGATTGTTGTTATGGGTCCTTTATTAGCCCGTAATGGACATGCCAAGGTTGCTCTGCCAGGTGGTTGCGCTATTGGCAAACGTCCGATTGACTTGCATTTGAAAGGATTTCAAGCTTTAGGTGCGAAGATTATTCAAAAAAATGGTTATATTGAAGCAATTGCTGATGAGTTAACAGGCAGCAATATTTATTTGGATTTTCCAAGTGTTGGTGCAACACAAAACATCATGATGGCTGCTGTTAAGGCTAAAGGAACGACTGTCATCGAGAACGTGGCTCGCGAACCTGAAATTGTTGATTTAGCGAACTTTTTAAATAAAATGGGTGCTCGTGTCTATGGTGCGGGTACAGAAACAATGCGTATCGAAGGTGTGACTCATTTGCATGCAGTAACACACCCAATTGTACAAGATCGAATCGAAGCGGGTACGTTCATGGTAGCTGCAGCTATGACTGAAGGGAATATTCTCATTGAAGAAGCCATCTCTGAACACAATCGTCCGTTAATCTCAAAATTAATGGAGATGGGTGCAGTAATCACAGAGGAAGAAAATGGCTTGCGTATTGTTGGACCTAAGAACATCAAAGCTACTGATGTGAAGACAATGCCTCATCCTGGCTTCCCTACAGATATGCAAGCACAAATGACTGCTATTCAAACAGTCGCTGACGGCATCAGTACAACGGTTGAAACAGTATTCGAAAATCGGTTCCAGCATTTAGAAGAAATGCGTCGAATGAATGTCGATGTAAAAATCGATAATAACGTAGCAATTATTAAAGGCAATACCAAACTACAGGGAGCGGAAGTGTACGCGACTGATTTGCGCGCAGCAGCAGCCTTAATTTTAGCTGGCTTGCGTTCTGAAGGTATCACACGTGTGCGCAATTTGAAATACTTGGATCGTGGCTACTATAAATTCCATCAAAAATTACAATTACTTGGTGCAGACGTTGACCGAGTAGATAGCGAAACTGGTGAAACTGTAGTACAATCTGCTGTTTTTTCTTAAGGAGTGAAGACTTATGAGTTCAAGTGATCATATTTTACGTAGTCTAATAAAGATTGTCGGTATTTTGTTGGCAGGTGTTATCCTGTTTATTGTCGGCAGTATGATCGGCTATGGAGTCATGGGCGGTGGAAACCCTTTTGGTGTATTACTTCCAGGTGTTTGGCGTCACATTTTAGATTTTGTTCAATAAAGGGCCTAGCATAGGCCCTTTTTTACTTTTTGAAAGGAAACTTCAGAATGATTAAGAATGGATTGATTTTGCTTGTACGAGGCTATCAGCGCTTTATATCACCTTTATTTCAACCATCCTGCCGCTATTACCCTTCGTGCTCCAGTTACATGATTCAAGCCTTGAAGGTTCATGGAGCGATTAAGGGGCTTTTAATGGGGATTTCTCGTATTCTAAGATGCAATCCATTTGCCCGGGGTGGAATTGATTATGTACCAGTAAATTTTTCTCTACGTAAAAATTTATTAGATGAAGAGCCGCCCAATTATGACGAGAAAAAGAAATGATTCGTTTTCTAAGTTAACTTGAGGAATGTTCTAAAGGATTACTGCTGACTGACCACGAAAAGAAAGGTTGGCGATCCTTGTATGACGGACAGTTTCATTTTTGTTGCTTAAAGTATCCAATATCTAATCAGCAATACTTTTCTACAAAAAAATCATCAGTATATTAGATAGAAGAAAAAATTGTAGTTGCGGTAGTTTATCGGAATAAAGATAGTATACAAACTTTGTTTGCCCAACTTTTCATGTAAGTAAAACAACTTTAGAAATTTGAAGGATATTGATTAGGACAGGTGAGACATCGGAGCATTAGTAAAGGTTGAAGGTCACAAAAGTGGATTGCAAGTCAGATCATTTTATAAGGCAGCAGCAGGAACTGGTTTTTGAAGTGATAAACGAGAAAGCGAACTAAATAATTTTAGAAAAATCTGTACATTTGAAAATCACGTGTACAGGTTTCTTTTTTTATTCTTGGACATTTGTAAGCGGTATGAATTATTCAATATTCGCGAATTATTAAAATATTCAGAAAATTTAATTGACAGTGAGAAAGAAATCCGATATATTGATACTTATCTTACCGTTCTATCATTATTTTATTAGGGGGAAATAGGATGAAAAAAAGTGTATTTGTTGCGTTAGCAGCAGGATTGTTCTTGTTTGGCGCATGCGGCTCACCTTCAGCAAATTCTAATGGAGACAGCGGTGGCGGCAGTAGTGCTGACAGCGATACAATTAAGATTGGTGGAAATTTCGAATTATCAGGCGCGACAGCAGCTTACGGCGAAGCTGAAAAAGAAGCGGTTGAATTAGCAATCGAACAAATTAATGCGGATGGCGGAATTTTAGGCAAAGAAGTTGAATTTGTTTCTAAAGACAATAAATCAGACAACAATGAAGCAGCTTCGGTTGCAGCAAACTTAACAACTAAGGATAACGTAGTAGCAGTTGTAGGACCCGCTACTTCTGGTGCAGTAAAAGCAACCCTACCAAACTTAACAAAATCTGAAATTCCAGCAGTAACACCTTCTGGAACCGATGATGCGATTACTGTGCAAGGAGACAAAGTACAGCCATATATCTTCCGTGCCTGCTTCCAAGACAGCTTCCAAGGGGTTGTATTAGCGAAATATGCACAGGAAAATATGAATGCACAAAAAGCAGTTATCTTTGGTGACAACGCTAGTGATTATGCTGATGGTTTAACTAAAGCTTTCAAGAAAACTTATAAAGGTGAAATTGTTGCTGAAGAAAAATTCTCAGCTGGCGACAAAGATTACCAAGCAATGTTGACAAAAGTTAAGGACAAAGATTTTGATGTCATCTTCATTCCCGGTTATTACACAGAAGCTGGTTTGATTATCAAGCAAGCACGTGAAATGGGAATTGACAAACCAATTATTGGTGCAGATGGATTTGGTGATGAGAAATTAGTTGAAACAGCCGGTGCCAGCAACGTATCTAACGTTTACTACACTGGACACTTCTCAACTGAAGCTCCAGCGACTGACAAGGTTCAACCATTTATTGAAGCCTTCAATAAAAAATATGGACGTCAGCCATCTTCATTCAATGCTTTAGGTTATGATGCTGTTTACATGATCAAACAAGCAATTGAAGATCAAAATGAAGCTTCACCAGCTGCAATTACTGAAGGATTGGCAAACTTGAAAGACTTTGAAGGAGTAACGGGAAAAATCACAATGGATAAAGAACATAATCCTGTGAAATCAGCCGTAGTTCTTGGTCTAACAGATGGAAAAGAATCTTCTGCTGAAACTGTAAATCCTTAATTGTTTAAGCAGGCAAGGCAAGACAAGCATGCTTGTCTTGCCTTTATTATTTGAAAAGAGAGTGATTAGATGGAAATATTCATCCAGCAATTAGTAAACGGCCTGTTCCTAGGCAGTATTTATGCACTGATGGCTTTAGGATATACCATGGTTTATGGAATTATCAAACTGATTAATTTCGCCCATGGGGATATTTATATGATTGGGTCGTTTATCGGCTATTTTTTGATTAACCAATTTAATATGGGATTCTTTCCAGCACTGATTTTATCTATGCTTGGAAGTGCAGTACTGGGAATCGTAATTGAATTTCTAGCTTATCGACCATTAAGAAATTCAACGCGTATTGCCGCATTGATTACGGCAATTGGGGTGTCTTATTTACTGCAGAACACCATGATTTATTTCTTTAGTTCAACAACGAGACCTTTCCCGCAAGTTATTCCGTTGCAGACTTATCATATCGGATTTTTGCAGGTATCGAATATTCAATTATTAATTTTGGGCATTTCCTTATTGTTAATGATCTTATTGAATTTAATTGTACAAAAGACCAAAATGGGTAAAGCAATGCGGGCTGTGAGCGTTGATGCTGATGCAGCACAATTAATGGGGATTAATGTTAACCGGACGATCTCATTTACTTTTGCCTTAGGTTCAGCTTTAGCAGCTGCTGGCGGGATGATGATCGGTCTTTACTATAACTCAATTGACCCAATGATGGGCTACATTCCAGGTCTTAAATCATTTATAGCTGCAGTATTAGGTGGTATTGGACTGATCCCTGGTGCAGCAATCGGAGGGTTTGTGATCGGTTTGATTGAAACCTTAACAACAGCACTTGGTTTTTCTGATTTTAAAGATGCTGTTGTATACGCAGTATTGATTTTGATTTTGTTGGTACGTCCTGCCGGAATTTTAGGCAAGAACATCAAAGAGAAAGTGTAGGTGAATCAAAATGAAAAAGAATTTAAAATACAATTTGATTTGGCTCGCTTTGATCATTATTGGCTACTTAGCTTTATACATTAGTTATTCGGCTGGAATGATCAATTTGTTTTTAGATAATATCATTGTTCAAATTGGAATTAATGTTATTTTAGCTGTAGGATTAAATTTAATCATCGGTTTTGCTGGACAGTTTTCTTTAGGTCATGCTGGATTTATGGCAATCGGCGCTTATGCTGCTGCTTTAATATCAATGAGTAATCCAACCTATGCTGGATTCTTTTTGGGAATGGCTGTAGGGGTTGTCTTAGCTGGTGTCGTAGCGGTCGTTGTGGGAATTCCAACCTTGCGTCTAAGCGGAGATTATTTGGCGATTGCTACATTAGGTGTTGCGGAAATTATCCGTATTTTGATTATTAATATGAAAGACATCACTAATGGGCCTTCAGGTATCTTTGGTATCTTACCATTTGTTGACTGGCAGATGGTTTACGGTTTTATGGCAGTAACAACATTGATTGTCGTCAACTACATTCATTCTGGTGCTGGTCGAGCAACTACGGCCATTCGTGAGGATGAAATTGCGGCAGAATCAATGGGGGTAAACACCACTAAATATAAAGTAATTGCTTTTGCGATTGGTGCAATGACGGCCAGCGTAGCTGGAGCGCTTTATGCTGGGTACTTGCAGTCAATTGCGCCCAAAGATTTCGCCTTTACGAAATCCATCGATATTCTCATTATGGTTGTATTAGGTGGTATTGGTAGTGTTACCGGCAGTTTTATCGCAGCGATTTTACTTGGAGTTATCAATATGTACTTGCAGGATTTTGGTGCACTTCGTATGATTATTTACGCATTGGCTCTGATTATTCTGATGATCTTCAAACCTGGTGGCTTATTAGGTACAAAAGAGTTGTCGGTGAAGAAAATTTTCAACAAGTTTAAAAAAGGAGATGACCAAAATGCCTCTATTGGAAATTAAAGATTTGACAAAAAATTTCGGCGGGCTGGCGGCTGTCTCTAATGTAAATATGCAATTGGACAATAATCAGCTGATCGGCTTGATTGGACCAAATGGTGCAGGAAAAACCACGCTGTTCAACTTGATCACGGGCGTTTATGAACCAAGTGAAGGTGATGTGCTGTTAGAAGATAACGGCCAGGCTGTGCGCTTGAATGGCAAGAAACCATACAAAATTGCCGATTTAGGATTGGGCCGTACCTTTCAGAATATTCGTCTTTTCAAAGATTTAACGGTATTAGATAATGTATTAATTGCCATGAACAGTAAAAATCCAGAAGGTTTTGTTTCTAGCATCTTCCGTTTACCCAGCTTCTACAAAAAAGAAGACAGCTTAAAACAAGAAGCTATGAAATTGTTAGCAATTTTCGATCTGCAGGGCAAAGCAGATAACTTAGCTAAGAATTTGCCTTATGGGGAGCAGCGGCGTTTGGAGATTGTTCGTGCCTTAGCTACCCATCCTAAAATTCTTTTTTTGGATGAGCCGGCAGCTGGTATGAATCCTCAGGAAACAGCTGAACTAACTGAATTAATTCGTAAAGTTCAAAAAGAGTTTCAAATTACAATTCTTTTGATTGAACACGATATGAGCTTAGTTATGGAAGTATGCGAACGTATTTATGTTTTAGAATATGGGCGAGTACTGGCTGAAGGAACACCGGATGAAATTAAATCCAATCCAGAGGTAATCAAAGCCTATCTGGGAGGTGACCTATAATGCTGAAAATTGAAAAACTTTCTGTACATTATGGTGTAATTCAAGCAGTTCGTGACGTGAATTTTGAAGTAAATGAAGGTGAAATTGTTTCATTAATCGGAGCCAATGGTGCAGGTAAAACAACTATTTTGCGGACAATTTCCGGCTTGATCCAACCTTCAAATGGTAAAATTACTTTTGAAGGAGAAGAAATTCAGAAGCGTCAGCCGCAAAAAATTGTTGCCAAAGGAATTTCTCAAGTTCCTGAGGGCCGACATGTTTTTTCAGGGCTAACGGTACAAGAAAACTTGGAGATGGGAGCCTTCTTACGTAAAGATGGCAATTTAAGTGCTGAATATGAGGCGATTTTCCAAAAATTCCCAATCTTGAAGGAACGTCGTACACAGGATGCTTCTACTTTGTCTGGTGGGGAGCAGCAAATGCTGGCAATGGGTCGGGCACTAATGTCTAAACCGCGTTTGTTACTTTTAGATGAGCCTTCTATGGGCTTGGCACCAATCTTCATTAAAGAAATATTTAATATTATCCAAGAAATCCAGCAACAAGGAACAACGGTTCTGCTGATTGAACAAAATGCAAAAATGGCTCTATCAATTGCTAATCGTGGATATGTGTTGGAAACCGGCAAAGTTGTTTTAGAGGGGACTGGCGAAGAGCTCTTGGCTAGTGATGAAGTGAAGAAAGCATACTTAGGAGGATAAAAATGAGCGTAAAAGATTTTATGTCCGCTGATTTAATTGTGGTTGATCCGCAAACCAAGATCTTTGATGCGGTGGATTTGATGAAAAAGCATGATATTCATCGTTTACCAGTTGTAAACAACGGTAAATTGGTAGGTTTGATTACTGAAGGTACCATTCAAGAGGCTTTACCTTCTAAAGCAACTTCCTTAAGTGTTTATGAAGCAAATTATTTGCTAAACAAAACAGTTGTTGCTGATGTAATGATTAAAGAGGTAAAAACGATCCAACCTAAAGCTCAGCTGGAGGATGCAGTCTATGCGATGCGTCAAAATAATATTGCTGTGTTGCCCGTTTTAGACGAGGAAAAATTGGTAGGGATTATCACCAATAATGATATTTTTGATGCTTTCTTGAAGCTAGCTGGCTATTATGAGGGTGGCAGCCGTATTCAAGTACGGATTCAAGAAGACAAGAAGGGTGTCTTGGCAGAAATTGCTAAGGTTTTAGCCGATAATGATTACAGTATTCTAACCGTAATTATTGATCACGTCGAAGGTGCAGCGATTGTTGAATTACAAATGCAGGCGAAAGAGCCTGAGAAAATTAAAGCTCTACTGGAACAAGCAGGCTTTGAAGTAACCGAAGCCGTATTAACTAACCCTTAAACCATTAAACTAACTGACTGCCTTCAGCAGTCAGTTTTGTTTTCAAATGCAGGTTATGCTACAATGGATTTCGCGAGGTGAAAGAAATGGCAAAAAAAAACAAAGACATCCAAGTACAGATTCAAGATGCTCAAAAGCAAGTGAACGGAAAAATTATCGAGATAGTTCAGTTGGTGATTGGTAAAAAAGTAATTGGTGAGCTGGTTCCAGATGGAAAAAATTTCCAAATTTTTGCTGACGGTAATTCTTTAGGTAGTGCAAAGTCCCTTGATGACGGGATTGAAGCTGTTATTCGCAATTGGAATCTTCACGATTAAAAAAATGAAGAAAAGTACTTGCATTTTATTTTGAAATTCGGTATTATAACTGAGTCGGGTTTTTAAGAAACCTTTCTGAGAATGCAAGTTCTAGCTTTGGGATTTGTTTTAAATATGGAGGAGTAGCGAAGTGGCTAAACGCGACGGACTGTAAATCCGTTCCTTAGGGTTCAGTGGTTCGAATCCACTCTCCTCCATCATTGGGGTATAGCCAAGCGGTAAGGCAAGGGACTTTGACTCCCTCATGCGTTGGTTCGAATCCAGCTACCCCAGTACTTTCAGTCAGACAATGGTCTGGCTATTTTTTTACCATTTTTTGCTTTTCTCAGTTTACAAAAGTAGTACTAGTTTAGAAAGTTCAATCAAAAATGCAACAATAAAAAATAGTAAACGAGAAATTGATATGAAATGAATACTTAAGCAAGCTCCCTCTGTTACACATAATTTTCCTTAATCAGCCGTTACCTAAGCGCTAAAAAACAAAATATAGTAAAATAATGGTAAGGAAAGAAAAATCTATATTTTATGTCGGGGGCGATTAAGATGGAACGAGCAAAGAGAATTAAGGAAATAGTTACTGAAACAGCAGAGCACGTATATGAACTGTTAAGGGACAACCAAGTGGAGGTAACGTTAGATACTAAAGATAGAAAAGGTGTGAAGGTACGAAAAATACGTCCTACACAACATACGATTAAGTGGAGAGCTAAAAACCATTAGTTAAAAAAGCGGCGAACAAAAAATTTTTGTTCAGCCGCTTTTTAATGTTCAATTTCAATTCCTAGAATAGTTAGATGACCATTACCTACAAGCTTGATAACTAGTTTGGCTAAATGATCGGCAGGCATTTCAGTATCGCTAGTAATCCACCAGTGCAGAGTACCTACAAAAATAGAGGTCATATATTCTAAGATGAAATCCATAGGTACTTCAATATCATTTTCTGTAATTTTTAATCGATTAAAGATATGAGCATATTTTTCATCTAAAATATCCTCAATTTGTTTTCGCAGCATTTCATTCGCAGAACTATCCATGATTGTAAGAAAGAATTTACGATTTTCTTGAATTCTTTTATAGATATTGGTCAAGACAATTTGAATCTGTTTGACTTTTAATCGATTGCCTTGAACAATTTGATCGGGATCCAGCACAGAAGCAAAGGCTTCAACAGCATTGTGAAAAATATAGTCATACAAATCTTGTTTATCTCTAAAATGAGCATAGAAGGTAGCACGGTTAATCATTGCTTCATCTGCAATTTCTTGGACTGTAATATTTTCGTATCCTTTTTGCTCCACAAGGTGAACAAATGCTTCGACAATCATTTTATGAGTGCGCTTTACACGTAAATCTAATTTTTTTGCCATGTAATTTCCTTTCTTTTTAACGACAGGTAGTTGTGAAATGTTGCTTATCTCACAGATGTAGGCGTTTTGCTTGTTGCTTTCTAATCAAAATCTTTTTAGAATATACGTGAGTAGTATAACAAACACGATGTAAGATAATCAACATGTGTCGCAAAAAATAGAAGGTAGGAAATAAAATGACATTACGTGCCGGAATCGATGTTGGCTCAACCACAGTCAAACTAGTCATTCTAGATGAAGAGAATCGGAGCCTGTTTTCAAAATATGAACGTCATTTTTCAGATGTGAAAGCTGCCACAGAAAGGGTTCTGAGAGAAGCACAGACAGTGGTACAGAAGCGTTCGTTAACGATGAATATTACTGGATCTGGCGGTATGGGCCTAGCTGACGTGCTACAGATTCCCTTTGTACAAGAAGTAATCGCCTGTACTCGAACAGTGGAAGAGGTAATTCCTCAAACAGATGTAGCAATTGAATTAGGCGGGGAAGATGCAAAAATTACTTTCTTTGAAGGTTCCTTGGAACAGCGGATGAATGGAAGCTGTGCGGGAGGAACAGGGGCCTTTATTGATCAGATGGCTGTTCTTTTGAAGACCGATGCGAATGGTGTAAATGAATTAGCCAAGAATTATAAAACCCTTTACCCAATCGCTTCGCGTTGTGGTGTGTTTGCCAAGACAGACGTACAACCTTTAATTAATGAAGGTGCTGCTAAAGAAGACCTTGCAGCGAGTATTTTCCAAGCAGTGGTCAACCAGACAATTGCGGGATTAGCTGCTGGACGTAAAATTAAAGGGAACATTGCATTCTTAGGCGGCCCTTTGTATTTTATGTCAGAATTGCGTAAACGATTCATTGAAACGCTGGATATCGCACCTGAAAATATTGTATTCCCAGAAAATCCACAATTATTTGTGGCGATGGGCGCAGCTTTTTATTCAGAGGATGCTGAAGCTACGACACTTGAACAATTGATTAATTATTTGACTACGGCTGACGAAGGACACTTGTCACCTTCAGATCGATTGACTCCTCTATTCAAGGATGAAAAAGAATTAGAAGAATTTCGTACTCGTCACAGTCAAGCGCTGGTTGAAGAGAAGGATTTGCAAAAGCACCATGGAGTGGCCTTTTTAGGGATTGATGCCGGATCAACGACAACAAAGGTTACCTTGATTGATGACAGTGGTCGTTTGATGTATTCCTTTTATGGAAATAATCAAGGCCAACCTTTAGAAACAACGATGACAGTGCTGAAGGATCTATATAAGAAACTTCCAAAAGATGTTTTTATCGGAAAAGCAGCGGTTACTGGCTATGGTGAGCAGTTAATTAAAAATGCTTTAAAAGTAGATATTGGGGAAGTAGAAACAATGGCCCATTACAAAGCGGCCAATCATTTTCAGCCTGGTGTGGATTTCATTTTAGATATCGGTGGTCAGGACATGAAGGCAATGACTATAAAGGATGGTGCGTTGTCTTCGATTCAGCTGAATGAAGCGTGCTCCTCAGGGTGTGGATCTTTTATCGAAACTTTTGCCAAGTCGTTAAACTATAAGGTAGAAGATTTTGCTCAGGCGGCTGTGAAATCACAAGCACCAGTTGATCTGGGTTCTCGCTGTACAGTGTTTATGAATTCTAAAGTAAAACAGGTTCAAAAAGAAGGTGCTTCTGTGGGGGATATTTCTGCAGGACTTTCTTATTCAGTTATAAAAAATGCTATCTACAAAGTAATCAAAGTACGTCGACCAGAAGAACTGGGCGCTAAAATTGTCTGTCAAGGTGGGACCTTTTACAATGAAGCGGTTTTACGGGCTTTCGAGTTAGTGACTGAGCGAGAAGTAGTTCGTCCATCAATCGCTGGTTTGATGGGTGCTTATGGAGCAGCTCTGATCGCTTTGGAAAATTACGAAGTTGGGGTAGTCAGTCAGACACTTTCATTAACTGAATTGGATGAATTTACTGCGGAGAAAGAATTTACTCACTGCGGATTATGTGAAAATAATTGTATGATGACTGTGACAATTTTTTCTGATGGACGAGAATTCATTACAGGAAATCGTTGTGAACGAGGAGCACGGATTAAAATCAAACGTGAGGATCGTAAAGTAAACTTGATCGACTATAAATACCGTCGACTGTTTAAGTACCGTCCGTTACGTAAAAAAGAAGTTACTCGCGGCACAGTAGGGATTCCTCGGGTTCTGAACATGTATGAGAATTATCCACTGTGGCATACTTTCTTTACAGAGTTAGGGTTCAAAGTAGAGCTGTCACCACGTTCAAACAAAGAATTGTATGAACAAGGAATGGAAACTATCCCAAGTGATACGGCTTGTTACCCAGCTAAAATCGCCCATGGTCATATTCAGGCTTTAATCGACAAAGGGATTCCCATGATTTTTTATCCCGGAGTAGTTTTCGAACGGGAAGAATCAAAGAATGCGGACAATCATTTTAACTGTCCGATCGTACAAAGCTATCCTGATGTTATTCGTAATAATGTGGATGACATTCGTGAAGGAAAAGTGGATTATCGCAATCCGTATTTGAATTTAGGCAATGAAGCTGCTGTTGCTAAAGTATTGAGTCGTACCTTCCAAGATTTGGGAATTACCGAAGCTGAAATTACTCAGGCGCTGCATCACGGTTACCAGGAGTTGGAAGCCTTCAAGCAGGACATTCGTACGAAGGGTGAAGAAACTCTGCTGATGCTGAATCAAAAGGGAGAAAGAGGGATTGTCTTATCAGGCCGCCCTTATCATTTAGATCCTGAAATCAATCATGGAATTGCTGAGGTCATCACGCAAGAAGGGTTCCACGTCTTGACCGAAGACAGTGTTTCACACTTGAGTGATGTAGGTAATCTGCGGGTTGTTAATCAATGGGTCTATCATTCTCGCTTATATGCTGCGGCACGGGTAGTAGCCAAAAGTAAAAATCTTGAACTGGTCCAATTGAACTCCTTTGGCTGTGGCTTAGATGCTGTTACTACAGACCAGGTAGAGGAAATTATGGATCAATATGGAAAAATTTATACGGTCTTGAAAATTGATGAAGGTTCAAACCTAGGAGCAATTCGGATTCGGTTACGCTCACTAAAAGCCGCGGTTAATGAAAGAGACAAGTCTAATTTTGAGCCTGTTCAGCGTTTTGAAGAGCCAGCTAAAATTACTTTTACAAAAAATATGCGTAAAAAACATACATTGCTATTACCAATGCTAAGCCCCATTCATCAAAGCGGCTTGTTCGATGTCGCCTTAGAGGCTTCCGGGTACAATGTTGTTTGTTTGCCGGCTATGGATCGCGAAGCTGTCAATGTTGGGTTGAAATATGTAAATAATGACGCTTGTTATCCAGCGATTATCTCAATTGGGCAATTAGTCGAAGCTTTACAAAGCGGCAAATATGATTTGGATAATGTCAGCGTGATGATGAGTCAAACCGGCGGCGGCTGTCGCGCAACTAACTATATTCCGTTGCTGCGTAAGGCGCTGGCAGATGCTGGATTTGGTCAAGTCCCCGTTGTTTCCGTATCATTGGGGAATAAGGGTGTGGAGTCCAATCCAGGCTTCAAGTTTACGCTGCCTATGATCAAACGAGCGGTTGTAGCAATCCTTTACGGCGATCTTTTCGAGCGGGTGGTTTACCGAACCCGACCATATGAGTTGGAAAAGGGTCAGATTGATGCC
Organism: Enterococcus sp. AZ163; assembly: GCF_050498925.1. Taxonomy (NCBI): domain Bacteria; kingdom Bacillati; phylum Bacillota; class Bacilli; order Lactobacillales; family Enterococcaceae; genus Enterococcus; species Enterococcus sp. AZ163. The sequence continues at coordinate 3,740,846 of NZ_JBIPAO010000001.1, read as the reverse complement.
TTACATGAAGAGTGGTTGAAGAAAGTAGAGAGCAATGTTAGAAATGGCTCACTAACGCAATTTAATCGCAACATGAAAAAAATCATTAAGGACTTTGATACGATACCAATTTCTGATGAGGTCAAACCAAAAGTTGGAGTAGTGGGAGAGATATTAGTCAAATACTCACCTACTGCGAATAACGACATCGTTCGCTTGCTGGAAGAAGAAGGAGCAGAAGCCGTCGTACCTGATCTAGTAGGTTTCATGAACTATTCCTTATATAACCAAATTTGGAAGCATGACAATATGGGAATGCCGAAGAAGAGTAAAAATATAGCGGAATTTGTCATTAAACTAATTGAGGTAGTTGAAAAGCCAATGGATAAAGCTCTGCGAAGTTCTCAGCGTTTTACTGGAATTCACTCGATTTATCAGTTGGCTGAGGATGCTAGCAAAATTCTTTCTATCGGCAACCATACTGGTGAAGGCTGGTTCTTAACCGGAGAAATGATTGATCTGTTGAAAACAGGTGTTAATAATATCGTCTGCATGCAGCCGTTTGGATGTTTGCCAAATCATGTAGTGGGTAAAGGTGTCATTAAAGAGCTGCGTCACCAATATCCCAAATCTAACATTGCAGCGATTGATTATGACCCTGGAGTTTCGATTGTCAACCAGCTGAATCGGATTCGTTTGATGATGGCTACAGCCAACAAAATGCTAAAAGAAGAAAAGGTAGAACTTTAAAAACACTGATAAATATAGGGGTAGATCATTTTTTTCGGAAATGGTCTACCTTTTCTTATTGAGAATGAGGTATATACCAGTTATAATAGAGAAAAAAAGAGGAGCGATCGAAATGGCTAATCAAGTACCGGTTTATATTCAAATACATGATCAATTAAAAGATGAAATTGAAAAAGGTGTTTGGAAAGTCGGAGATCGTTTGCCGTCCGAACGGGAATTATCAGTGAAATTTAAAGTCAGCCGAATGACTTTGCGGCAGGCTATCCAAACATTGGCAGACGAAGGGATTTTGGAACGAAAAATTGGTTCAGGAACTTATGTAGCAAATGAAAAAGTTCAGGAAAAAATGAGCGGGACCACTAGTTTCACCGATATTATGGAATCACAAAATCGTATTCCTTCTAGTAAAACGATTTCCTTTTTCCATTCACCAGCCAGTTCAAGTGAAGCTGAAAATTTAGGTTTAACAAAAGGTGATCAGATTCTGCGGATGGAGCGTATTCGTTATGCGGATAATGTTCCTATCTGTTTTGAAGTTGCCAGCATCCCGGCTAAAATTGTCAAAGGATTCAGTAAAGAAGAAATTACGGACTCCTTTTATCATACATTGAAGCAGAAAGGCATGGAAATCGGTCGTGCAAATCAGACAGTTTCTGCTATTCTAGCTTCTGAACAAATCGCCGATTATTTGCAAATCAAACGAGGAGAGGCCATCTTGCGCTTGCGTCAAATATCTTATTTAGCTGATGATCAGCCTTTTGAATATGTTCGAACACAATATGTCGGCAGCCGTTTTGAGTTTTATCTTGAAAAATAAAGGAAGCTGCTAGTCTGCTTCCTTTACCAATTGTTCGAAATATGCGATTTCTCCGGTTGTAAAATCTGCTTGACCGCTCATCAGATCAATTACTTGAGCTTCAAATTCAGTGATGCCAGGTTCATCAATCATACAGGTCACCACTACCTGATCAGTGAATTGAGTATCTTTTACAGCAATCTGTTGGCTTTCAATAAAATTTTCCATTTTACTCCAGTTGGCATAGCTAAGAGTGACTAAGACTTCTTGTTGCAGTCGACCTTCGACGATGCCGGTTTCCCGAATTGCGTTGGCAACTGAACCAGAATATGCACGGATCAATCCGCCAGCACCTAGTTTAGTTCCACCAAAGTAACGAGTGACAACGGCAACCACGTTGATCAGTTCATTTTTCTTTAGAACCTCCAACATGGGAATACCGGCAGTGCCACTGGGTTCTCCATCATCACTAGTTCGTTGAATTTCCTGATGATCACCTAACACGTAAGCACTGCAATTATGATTGGCTTTCCAATGCTCCTTTTTTACGGATTGAATGAAAGCCTTTGCTACTTCTTCGGTTGTTACACGTTTTAAGGAACAAATAAACTGGGATTTTTTGATCTCGGTTTCATGAATACTATCTTGCTGAATCGTTCGATAATTTTGCAACATTTTATCACCTCAAAGTATAGTATAGTGGAACCATCCTAAAAAAGAAATGAATCGTCGAAAAGGAGGAACAGATAATGGTCCGAGCCAAAAAATATGATGGAATTACTCATTACTTAAAAAGTAATGGTGGTTCACAAGTAACATTAACTTTTACTCAATACGACGAATTGTTGTTTCCCAGCAGTGGACTGCCCAAAACAGCTCGGGAGGATTTGGATTGGTGGGCAAATGATTATCGTCATCCTGAAAAAGGTGCATATGGTTGGTTGAATGCCGGTTATGAAGTAGTACATGTGAGCTTAAAAAAAGAATATGTGGTCTTCAATCGATTAGTTAAATCTAACTGGTTATTCAAAAAGTGAGCGAAAATAAAATTTTGTTCACTTTTTTTGCGTACATTACTTTGAGGTGAATGAAATGAATGCATATGAAGGCCAACGATTATTAAAAAGTGAGTGGGAAACCTTTTATCCAACCGTCAATATAGCTAAGGCGCAAAAGATCCCAGCTATGAATGAGGCTGATAAAGAAGGCAGATGCTGTCAACGCTGTGGCAGCACTTCTAGTGAGCAAGTTCCAGCCGGATTTTACTATTGTCCATTTTGTATTAGTTTAGGCCGTATTAGCAGTAATCAATTTCTATATACTTTCCCAGCAACCCCCTTGACGAAGCGAAGTGTATCTTGTCAATGGACAGGAACATTGTCGCAAGCCCAAAATGAGATAGCGCAACAGTTGGTGAGGGATCAATCACAGGCTAATACATTTCTAATTTGGGCGGTCACTGGGGCGGGGAAAACTGAAATGTTGTTTCCTTTGATTCAGGATTATTTGTCACAAGGTAAACGAATCGCTGTTACATCTCCACGAGTAGACGTTTGCAACGAACTGCATCTGCGCTTTACCCAGTCCTTCCAACAGGAAAAAATTAGTCTCTATCACGGTAGTAAACGAATTGACGCTGGAAATCAGTGGATTGTTTGTACTATTCATCAGTTGTTTCGCTATCATCACACATTTGATCTAATTATTTTAGATGAAGTGGATGCATTTCCTTATGCCAATAATCCGTTTTTAGAGCAAGCAATTGCCCGCAGCAAACAATCGCAAGGAAGCATTGTTTATTTAAGCGCAACACCTTCTAAACTGCTGCTGCGTTCAGTAGATTACTGCTACCGGCTGCCTGGACGATACCATAGAAGACAGTTGCCCGTACCCAAAGTACTTTTATCCTTATTTTTAAATAAAAAGCTGGATCAAGGTAAACTACCTAAAGCTGTTACTAACGAGTTAATGCGTTTATTGGAAAAAAATGATGTGCTGTTTTTTTGTCCCAGCATTCCTTTGTTGGAAGTTGTTAAAAATCAATTGCTGGGCAAGGAACCTAATTTAGCCGTAACTACAGTTTTTGCTAATGATGAAGAACGTTTAGTCAAAGTAGAAAATATGCGGGATAGCCAGTATCAAATTTTGATTACCACTACCATTTTAGAACGAGGAGTCACTTTTGAAGGTGTCTCAGTTATGATTTTAGATGCTGCCCATCAAGTCTTCAACAAGGCAGCTTTAGTTCAGATTGCAGGAAGAGCCGATCGCAAGGGATTGTTTCGCAAAGCAGAAGTTTGTTTTGTAACAAGTGAATGGACTCGAACCATTAAGCAGGCTGTAAAAGAGATTGAAGAAAACAATCAATTAGCGAAGAAAGCGGGGTTGATTGGATGAAATGCAGGAACTGCCAAACGGATATTATTGAAAATTTAACACTTATCGAATGGTTTAAAACACCTGAGGTATTGTGTTTTCGTTGCGAGCAACAATTTTCTCGTTTGAAAGGTAAAATAACTTGTCCAGGCTGTGGGAGAATAAATGACGGAGAGCTTTGTGCAGATTGTCAAAGATGGCAGAAAATTCAAGGGTATACTTTACAAAATCAGGCATTGTTTGCATATGATGAGGGCTTCCAGCAATGGGTGGAGGCCTATAAATTCAAGGGAGATTATCGTTTACGAAAAGCTTTTGCCAGGGAGTTGAAGCAAGAGCTAAGGAATTATTCAGATTTTTTGTTTTGTCCGATTCCTTTATCAAAGGAACGATTCAGCCAGCGAGGATTTAATCAGGTGATTGCCTGTTTAGAGGCAGATGATTGTTCCTACAAAATTCTTTTGGAAAGAAAAAAAGATGACCGTCCACAGTCGATGAAAAATCGTTTCGAGCGCTTGCAAATGCCGCAGCCATACAAATTAAAAGGAGACGAAAGTAAAATTAAAGACAAAAAGATTCTTATAATTGATGACGTTTATACTACAGGAAGAACTTTGTTTCACGCATCAGAAATTCTATATAAAAATGGCGCTAAAGCAGTGCAAAGCTTGACTTTTGCAAGGTAAGGATTTCTGGTTTTGAACAAAAAAATGATAGCGATTTACTTTGCAAACCGATTAGAGTTGGTTATAATAGAGGTAAGAAGTGGGGCGAAGAGTGGTCCTTCCCCTTATCTTCAGTTGGTAGACGAAAGGGGCAATTTGTATGTTTAGATATAACGTTCGAGGAGAAAATATCGAAGTTACTGAAGCAATTCGTGATTATGTAGAGAAGAAAGTGGGGAAATTAGAACGCTACTTCACTGATGTGCCCGATGCAACTGCACACGTGAACTTGAAAGTTTATACTGAAAAAACTGCCAAAGTTGAAGTAACGATTCCACTTCCTTACTTAGTGCTACGTGCCGAGGAAACTTCACCAGATTTATATGCAAGTATTGATTTGGTTGTGGATAAATTAGAACGTCAAATTCGTAAATTCAAAACAAAAATCAACCGTAAAGCACGTGAAACTTCTTTGCCAACCCGTGAGGTAGCAGTAGAGTTGAATGATGAAGCAGAAGAAACTTCAGAATTAGAAATCGTGCGTACAAAACGTCTTTCTTTAAAACCAATGGGCAGCGAGGAAGCGGTATTACAAATGAATATGTTAGGACACAATTTCTTCATTTTTGAAGATGCTGAAACTAACGGAACTAGTATTGTTTATCGTCGTAAAGATGGCAAATACGGTTTAATTGAAACAGATTAATCTTATTAACCTCAGCTTAGGCTGAGGTTTTTTTATTTTGGGATAATTTCTTGTTTATAATTAGGGTCATAATTTTCTTATGAAAAAATTCGAATGATTAAATCTATCACTAGAAACCGCTAGTTTTTTACTAAAAGGAGTAAATCGGGCGTTTTTTTACCAAAATAGTAAAAGTAGGTGGTACTTTTTGTAAAGATATTCTTTTTATTCCTGGGATAAGTTTCTTTTCCATGGCACTAATGATAAAATAGACTAGCAGATTTGTAGACAAATCAAAGAGAGCACAAAGGAGTAAGAAAAACGAATGGCAAACTTTCTAAGAAAGATGATCGAAAACGATAAAAAAGAACTGAAGCGTTTAGACGGTATCGCGAATCAAGTCGAGCGCCATGCTGAAGATATGGAGAAACTCTCCGATGAACAACTTCGAGCAAAAACAGATGAGTTTAGAACCCGCTACAAAAACGGTGAAACCTTGGATGAACTATTACCTGAAGCTTTTGCGGTAGTTCGAGAAGCTGCTAAAAGAGTATTAGGTTTGTATCCTTACCATGTACAATTAATGGGTGGGGTCGTACTACACGACGGGAATATTCCAGAAATGAAAACTGGTGAAGGTAAGACCTTGACCGCTACCATGCCGGTTTATTTGAATGCTCTAACTGGGGAAGGCGTTCACGTAGTTACAGTTAATGAATATTTGGCAACACGGGACTCTACTGAGATGGGAGAACTGTATAATTTCTTAGGCTTGAGTGTTGGCTTAAATATTAACTCAAAAACGGCTGATGAAAAACGTGAAGCGTATGCCTGTGATATTACCTATAGCACGAATAACGAACTTGGTTTCGATTATTTAAGAGACAACATGGTAGTTTATCGTAGTCAAATGGTTCAGCGACCATTAAATTATGCAATTGTTGATGAGGTTGACTCTATCTTAATTGACGAAGCTAGAACTCCATTGATCATTTCAGGAGCTGCTGAGAAATCAACCGCTCTTTATACTCGTACAGATAATTTTATTAAGCGATTGCGGGAAGATGATGATTATAAGATCGATGTTCAATCAAAAACAATTGGTTTAACCGAACAAGGAATCGAAAAGGCAGAAGATAACTTCGGCTTGGAGAACTTGTATGATTTAGAAAATACTGCATTGACACACCATTTAGATCAAGCATTGCGTGCAAATTATATTATGATTCGTGATATTGATTATGTGGTTCAAGAAGGTAAAGTTCTAATCGTCGACCAATTTACTGGTCGGATTATGGACGGCCGTCGTTATTCAGATGGTCTGCACCAAGCGATCGAAGCCAAAGAAAGCGTGGAAATCGAAGACGAAACGAAAACTATGGCTACCATCACATTCCAAAACTATTTCCGTATGTATAAGAAACTGTCTGGAATGACTGGTACTGCGAAGACCGAGGAAGAAGAATTTCGTGAAATCTACAACATCGAAGTTATTCAAATTCCGACGAATCAGCCGGTTATTCGTGAAGATCACGCGGATCTACTGTACCCAACTTTGGAAAGTAAATTTAAAGCAGTAGTACAGGACATCAAAGAGCGTCACCGCAAAGGACAGCCGATTCTGGTAGGTACCGTAGCAGTTGAAACTTCTGAACTATTATCAGATATGTTGAATAGCGAAAAGATTCCTCATGAGGTGTTGAATGCTAAGAACCACTTCAAGGAAGCTGAAATTATTATGAACGCCGGCCAAAAGGGTGCTGTAACTATCGCGACTAACATGGCTGGTCGAGGTACAGATATTAAATTGGGCTTAGGCGTTGTTGAATTAGGTGGATTAGCGGTTATTGGTACCGAACGTCATGAATCACGTCGTATTGATAACCAGTTGCGGGGACGTTCAGGACGTCAAGGAGATCCAGGTGTTTCACAATTTTATCTATCTCTAGAAGATGATTTAATGAAGCGTTTCGGATCGGAACGAATCAAAGCCTTCTTGGACCGCATGAAAGTGGAAGAAGAAGATGCAGTTATTCAAAGTAAAATGTTGACGAAACAAGTTGAATCCGCTCAAAAACGGGTGGAGGGTAACAACTACGATACTCGTAAAAATGTCCTGCAATATGATGATGTTATGCGGGAGCAGCGGGAAGTTATCTATAAACAGCGGCAAGATGTAATTATGGAAGAAAAGGATCTTTCTTCACAATTATTGAACATGGTTCGCCGGACAGTTTCTCGTGTAGTTGATAGTCATACTCAACTTGAAAAAGATAACTGGACATTAGAAAGTATCATAGATTTTGCTGGTAATGCTTTGGTCCATGAAGATTCTATTTCTGTGTCTGATTTAGAAGGTAAAACGCCAGAAGAAATGAAAGATCTGTTGTTTGATCGGGCGAAAGAAGTATTTGAGGCTAAAGCTTCTCAGCTTCATAGTCCAGAACAACTGTTAGAATTTGAAAAAGTAGTTATTTTGCGAGTAGTAGATACTAAATGGACGGATCACATTGACGCAATGGATCAATTACGTCAATCAATTGGTCTTCGTGCTTATGGACAAAACAACCCATTAGTAGAATACCAAACTGAAGGTTATACAATGTTTGAGGATATGGTTGGGGCCATTGAGTATGAAGTTACTCGTCTGTTCATGAAAGCTGAGATTCGCCAGAACGTTCAGCGGGAGCAAGTAGCAGAACCACAAGAAACTCATCCAGTTGAAGCAGATGGCGATCCGAAAAATTTAACTAGTACAAAGAGAATGCCGAAAAAGGTTCAAAAAGTAGGACGAAATGATCCGTGTCCATGCGGCAGTGGGAAAAAATACAAGAACTGCCACGGTAAGGGAGAATAATATCCTAACTATCGGACGGGACATAGTAGCTTAACAGCTATGTCTCGTCTTTCTATGTAAATTGATCCAAGATGAAAGAAGGAATGACTTTGGAAAACGCAGAGATCAGAAACTTGTTAGATACAATCCAAGAGCAAGTGGCCAGCTTTAGGGGGTCTCTTTGACCTTGATCGGTTAGAGGAGGATATTGCTGAAGCTGAGCATCAAATGGCAGATCCGGGCTTTTGGGATGATTCCGAAAAGGCTCAAGAGCTAATTAACAAAAATAATTTAGAAAAGGAAACCTTTACTAAATTTAACGATATCAAAGAAGAAGCCGAAGAGCTGAATTTAATGGTTGAAATGCAGCAGGAAGAATATGATCCAGAATTGCAAACAGAGCTGGTGAATCGGCTGCAGCAACTAAAGGAACAGGTAGCTGGTTTTGAACTGTCCTTACTCTTAGATGCTCCTTATGACAAAAACAATGCGATTGTAGAACTTCATCCAGGGGCTGGTGGAACTGAGTCACAGGACTGGGGTTCTATGTTGTTAAGGATGTATACTCGCTGGGCGGAACAGCATGGTTTTAGTGTGGAAACTATTGATTATCAAGCTGGTGATGAAGCCGGAATTAAAAGTGTTACTTTGATGATCAAGGGATTAAATGCTTATGGCTATTTAAAATCAGAAAAGGGCGTTCATCGGTTAGTGCGTATTTCGCCATTTGATTCCGCAAATCGCCGACATACTTCTTTTTGTTCAATGGATGTTATGCCAGAACTGGATGGTACAATTGAAGTAGAAGTAAATCCTGATGATTTGAAGGTGGACGTTTACCGGGCTAGTGGTGCTGGTGGTCAGCATATTAATAAAACTTCCTCAGCTGTTCGTATTACGCATTTACCTACGGGTACAGTGGTTGCTAGTCAAGCGCAACGCTCACAATTTCATAACCGGGAAACGGCTATGACCATGTTGAAAGCGAAACTCTATCAAATGGAATTGGATAAAAAAGAACAGGAAGCTGCTGCCTTGCGTGGGGAACAAATGGATATCAGTTGGGGCTCACAAATTCGTTCTTATGTTTTTCATCCATATTCTATGGTTAAGGATCATCGAACAAATTATGAAACTGGAAATGTGCAAGCAGTCATGGATGGTGATCTAGATCCCTTTATTGACGCTTACTTAAAATGGCATTTGGGTCAAAGCAACTAAGTCAAATGAAATCAAATTGTAAACTACTGAAAGCCTGTTGCAATGTTTCCGTGCTATAATAGCTAAGAATTTAAGAGGATATGGAGAGATAACCATGATTGAAATGCAAGATGTGGTGAAAAAGTATCCCAATAAGACTACGGCGGTTCGCGGTCTTACGGTCAATATTGATCAAGGGGAGTTTGTATACGTTGTAGGACCCTCTGGAAGTGGGAAATCAACCTTTATCAAATTGATGTACCGGGAAGAAAAAGCAACTTCAGGAAAGAAATTAGAAGTTGCCGGACATGATTTGCTAAAAATTAAGAACCGAGATGTACCTTACCTGCGCCGGGATGTTGGTGTGGTTTTCCAAGATTTCAAATTACTTCCACGGAAAACGGTCTATGAAAATGTTGCTTATGCAATGCAAGTAATCGGACGTAAACCTCGCGATATTAAAAAACGAGTAATGGAAGTGCTAGATTTAGTCGGCTTGAAGCATAAGGTTCGTGTCTTCCCAGGTGAATTATCTGGGGGCGAACAACAGCGGGTATCTATTGCCCGGGCGATCGTTAATACACCTAAAGTGTTGATTGCCGATGAACCAACTGGGAATCTTGACCCTGAAACTTCATGGGAAATTATGAAATTGTTGGAGCGCATCAATGCGCAGGGAACAACCATTGTAATGGCGACTCACAATAAGACAATCGTGGATACCATGCGTCACCGGTTGATTGCGATTGAAAATGGCTTGATTGTTCGAGATGAAGCGGGAGGAGAATACGAATTCGATGATTAGAAATTTCTTCCGACATTTGTTGGAAAGTATCAAAAGCTTAAAACGTAATGGCTGGATGACTTTGGCGTCTGTCAGTGCAGTAACCATTACTTTAACATTAGCTGGTGTCTTTCTGGCAATTATTATGAACGCAACAAAATTGGCACAAGATGTTGAGGGCAATGTTGATGTGACAGTCTTTGTAGACATCGGTACTAGTGAGAAGGACTTAAAAGAGTTAAAAACCGATTTGGCTGACATTTCCCATGTAGAAAAGGTACAATTCTCTAGTAAAGAAGATCAGCTTAAAAAGATTCAAACAGCATTAGGTGATGCTTGGGATTTATTTGAAGGCGACAACAATCCTTTGTATGATGTGTATATTGTCAGCGCGACAGATTCACAATACATTAAACCGGTTGCTAATCAAGCCAAAGAATTACCAAATGTCAATCGCGCTGATTACGGTGGTAGTTCAGCTGATCGTATTATTACAATTGCAGGAGTTGTTAGGACCTGGGGATTAGCTGCAGCGGCCTTACTAATTTTTGTGGCAATATTCCTAATTTCCAATACTATTCGTATCACAATCATTTCCCGTAAACGTGAAATTCAAATTATGCGTTTAGTAGGAGCTAAAAATGGTTATATCCGTTGGCCATTCTTCTTGGAAGGTGGTTGGATTGGATTAATTGGTTCGATTGTTCCTATTCTAATTTTGACGTATGGCTACCAGCAAATTTATGAGTTGGCTGCACCGTACTTGTTGCAGTCTAATTTAAACTTGCTCGCTCCAAACAGCATTGTTTGGAAGCTTGATATTCTGATGGCTGTTGGCGGGTATTTGATTGGAGCATTAGGCTCGATCATTTCAATGCGTCGTTTCTTAAAAATTTAAAACAAAGGAAAGTGTTGGTGATTCATTTCGCCAACACTTTTTATTTGTTTCGGGTTAAGGGAACCGCTAAAATAACTATGTTTTTTGTTTACAATCGGGACCTTCTTCGCTATTCTTTAAAGGAAGGAGTGGAGCATGGTGAGTTTTTTGTTGGGACATATGGGGCTAGTTTTCCTAATCGTGAACACGATATTATCATTAATTATTGTCTTTCGAGAGCGGAAAGATACGGTTACGACTTGGGCATGGCTGCTAATTTTGACATTTTTACCGGTGGTCGGTTTCATTATGTACATATTTTTAGGTAAGGGAATTTCGAAGGAACGAATTTTTGACCTGAAGATGCAAACGAAGGTCGGAATGAATGTTGAGATTGAACAGCAGCAGAGAGCACTGAATCGAGGGTTATTCCCTAGACCTTCTACAAATCAAGTGAACCCTAAGCAGTTAATTTATATGTTAACTATGTTTGAAAGTTCACTTTACACGACGAATAACGAGGTTACCCTGTATACTGATGGCAGAGAGAAATTTGATGCGCTGTTAGCAGACATTCAAGAGGCAACCTTGCATATTCATATGGAATATTATATTTACCGCAGTGATGCCTTAGGAATAGAAGTGAGAGATGCTTTGGTTGATGCAGCTAAACGTGGAGTAAAAGTTCGACTTTTATTGGATGCTTGGGGATCTACTCAAGTAAATCGCAAATTTTTTGCTTCGTTGCTAGAGGCTGATGGCGAAGTAGAATTTTTTTTCCCGTTGTTTGTACCTTATTTAAATCCCCGTATGAATTATCGCAATCATCGTAAAATTGTTGTCATCGATGGTAACATTGGATATACCGGTGGTTTTAACGTCGGTGATGAATACTTGGGTCTTGTCGAAAAATTTGGGTATTGGCGCGACAATCATATTCGTGTATGTGGCGATGTGGTTTATTCCTTGCAGAATCGTTTTTTAATGGATTGGAATTCTCAACATAAAAACGAAGTACTGTATGAGCCGATCTATTTTCCAGAAATTGAATCTGGAGGTCATTGTGCTTTGCAAATTGTAACCAGTGGACCAGATAGTGAGCACGAACAAATTAAGATGACTTATTTGAAAATGATTAATTTAGCAAAGAAAGAAATTCTGATTCAAACACCTTATTATATTCCAGATGATTCTATTCATGAAGCGTTAAAATCTGCCTTACTTTCAGGTGTAAAGGTTCGTATTCAAATTCCTAATAAGCCAGATCACATTTTAGTTTATTGGGCTACCTATTCTTTTGCTGCTGAACTTTTGGAATATGGAGCTATTATTGAGACCTATGAGAATGGTTTTATTCATGCAAAAACCATGATTATTGATGAAGGAATTGCTTCAGTCGGTTCGGCAAATATTGATGTTCGCTCTTTCCAACTGGATTTTGAAGTGAACACGGTTATTTATGACAGTCATTTTGCTACAGAAGTTCGGAATGCTTTTTTCAACGATTCCGAAAAATCACAAGTATTAACCCAAGAACGTTATGACCAGAGAGGGCTGGTAATTAAATTTAAGGAAGGAATTGCCCGCTTGATCTCTCCACTACTGTAAATAACTCTTGCTCTTTAAAAATGAAATGGTACAATAAATTAGCTTATTTCTATTAAAAGGAGAATTCCAATGAAAAAATGGTTACTGCCCCTCTTAGGGACTGTACTTTTATTATCAGGCTGTTCTAAATGGATTGATCGTGGTGAATCAATTACCGCAGTTGGTTCATCCGCACTGCAGCCTCTGGTAGAAACAGTTGCTGAGGAATACCAAAATGAGAACCCCGGCAAATTTGTTAACGTCCAAGGCGGCGGAAGTGGTACTGGATTAAGCCAAGTGCAATCTGGTGCGGTTGAAATCGGTAATTCGGATGTGTTTGCGGAAGAAAAAAGTGGGATCAATGCTGATCAGCTAACGGATCACAAAGTTGCGGTTGTAGGTATTACCCCTATTGTAAATAAAGATATCGGTGTAAAAGATATTTCTTTAGAAAATCTACGCAAAATCTTTTTAGGTGAAATCACCAACTGGAAAGAAATTGGTGGTACAGATGAAGATATCGTCATTCTAAACCGGGCAACTGGCAGTGGCACACGTGCTACCTTTGAAAAATGGGTGCTGGATGGCCAAACGGCTGTTCGAGCACAGGAGCAGGATTCTAGTGGCATGGTCCGCCAAATTGTTGCGGATACTCCAGGTGCTATCAGCTACACTGCATTTTCGTATGTAAGTGACGATGTACAAACATTAAGCATCGATGGTATTGAACCAACAGATGAGAACGTTGCTGAAAATAAATGGCAAATTTGGGCGTATGAGCACATGTATACCAAAGGCAAACCAAGTGAGCTGAGCGCTGAATTTTTGGCATATATACAATCTGAGAAAATACAAAAACGGATTGTACCAAAATTAGGGTACATTCCAATTTCTTCCATGAAAGTTGAACGTGATTGGCAAGGTAATATCGTAAACTGAGGAAATGCTCCTCAGTTTTTTTTATAGAAAATTCGTCAAAAACTGGAAATACTAAGACTCTATACTTTTTCCTTAGTAAAAATTTGAATTTCTTGGGAAAAGTAGGATCGCTTTGAGTATCTAAAAAAGTAGGCTAGAATTGAGATAAATCACACTTTTTCAGTCTGATTTACACAATCTTTACAATTGTCATCCAAGCTTTACACAAGGTTAAAAAGAAATTGACGTTCAACTTGTAAAATGAATCCGTTAGATTATCGTTTAGGAGGAATATCCTTTGGAGAATGAAGAAGTAAAAAAAGCTCTGACCACTAAATCAAAAAGAGCACGTATCGAGCAACGAGGACGATTCATCAGTTTCATCTGCATCGCCTTGATTGTATTTGTAGTAGGTGCTATCTTCTATTTTGTCGCCAGCAAAGGGTTGGCTACATTTTTTGTAGATAAAATCAATGTCTTTGACTTTCTATTTGGGACAACTTGGAATCCTAGTGCAACAGGTCCAGATGGACAGCCGCTAGTAGGTGCCCTGCCAATGATTGTTGGATCATTTGTAGTCACCTTTTTATCAGCGATCGTCGCTACACCGTTTGCGATTGGCGCAGCAGTCTTTATGACAGAGATTTCGCCAAACAAAGGACAGAAATTTTTACAGCCAGTTATTGAATTATTGGTAGGTATTCCATCTGTAGTTTATGGATTTATTGGTTTGTCTGTGATTGTTCCGATGGTCCGTTCTGTGTTTGGGGGAACTGGGTTCGGGATTTTATCTGGAACGTTTGTTCTGTTCGTAATGATTCTACCGACAGTAACGACAATGACTGTTGATACGTTGAAATCTGTACCACGTTACTACCGGGAAGCATCATTGGCTTTAGGTGGGACACGATGGCAGACGATTTACAAAGTTGTGCTGCGAGCAGCTATTCCGGGAATTTTAACAGCAGTAGTATTTGGGATGGCTCGTGCGTTTGGGGAAGCCTTGGCGATTCAAATGGTTATCGGTAATGCTGCCTTAATGCCAACTAGTTTGACGACGCCAGCCTCAACCTTAACTTCAATCTTAACAATGGGCATTGGTAACACGATTATGGGCACGGTAGAAAACAATGTTCTGTGGTCACTAGCATTGATCCTATTGTTTATGTCGTTAGTCTTCAATATTGTGATTCGCTATATTGGTAAAAAAGGAGCGATTAAATAATGGATAAAGCAAAACGTGCCGATAAGATTGCCACTGGGGTTCTATACGTGATCTCTGGATTAATTGTTTGTATTCTAGCTTTTCTATTGCTTTATATATTAGTTCGCGGAGTTCCGCATATTTCATTGAACTTTTTAACCTCCCCGTCCAAAGCTTACCAAGCAGGCGGTGGTATTGGAATTCAATTATTTAACTCGATTTTCTTATTATTTATTACGATGTTGATTAGTTTTCCGATCTCTTTAGGAGCTGGTATTTACCTATCAGAGTATGCGAAAGACAACTGGTTGACTGGACTAATTCGTACTTCAATTGAAATTTTGAGTTCACTGCCTTCAGTTGTAGTGGGTTTGTTTGGATTCTTAGTATTTGTTATTCAGTTTGGTTATGGTTTCTCGATTTTGTCAGGAGCTTTGGCGCTAACCTTGTTTAATCTGCCATTGCTGACACGTAACATTGAGGAATCCTTGCGAGCAATTCATTATACACAGCGAGAAGCGGGTCTAGCACTAGGCTTATCACGTTGGGAAACAGTCACTAAAATTGTTGTTCCTGATGCTTCGCCAGGAATTTTGACAGGGATTATTTTGAGCTCTGGTCGTATCTTTGGTGAAGCTGCTGCACTGATTTACACAGCTGGTCAGAGTGCGCCGGCTTTAGATTTTACCAACTGGAACCCGCTGAGTGTTTCAAGTCCAATTAGCATTTTTCGACAAGCGGAAACGTTGGCGGTACACATTTGGAAAATTAACACAGAAGGAACCATGCCGGATGGAGCCAGTGTTTCAGCTGGTGCTTCTGCAGTTCTGATCATTGCAGTATTGCTATTTAATTTTGGTGCACGGGCGATTGGTAAACGTCTGCACAAAAAGATGACTTCAGCATAAGGAGAATTCGATGAAAGAATATAATTGGGAAGAACGCAATATCATCCATATGCCTGGAGATGTTGTCCTCCATACAGAAGATTTGCACGTTTTTTACGGAGAAAACGAAGCGATAAAAGGTGTCGATTTAGAATTTGAAAAAAATAAAATTACCGCTTTAATTGGACCTTCAGGTTGTGGGAAATCTACGTATCTGCGTTCCTTAAATCGTATGAATGATGGGATCAGCACTGCCAGTGTGACTGGGAAAATTATGTACAAAGGCGTAGATATTAACGCAGATAATATTGACGTGTACGAAATGCGCAAACGAATTGGCATGGTATTTCAGCGTCCGAATCCTTTTAGTAAATCTATTCGTGAAAATATTACGTTTGCCTTGAAGCAGCATGGAGAAAAGGATAAACACAAATTAGAAGAAATGGTTGAAACCAGCTTGAAGCAGGCTGCTTTATGGGATCAGGTGAAAGATAATCTGGACAAAAGTGCGTTAGCTTTATCAGGTGGACAGCAACAACGTTTATGCATTGCTCGTGCAATTGCTATGAAGCCAGATATTTTACTGCTTGATGAGCCAGCGAGTGCATTAGACCCGATTTCGACCGGTACGGTGGAAGAAACATTAACTCAATTGAAGGATGATTATACAATTATTATTGTTACTCACAATATGCAGCAGGCTGCTCGTATTAGTGATTACACAGCATTCTTTTATCTTGGGCATGTGATCGAATACGATGAAACGCGTAAAATCTTCACACGACCAAAAATTCAAGCAACCGAAGATTATGTTTCTGGGCACTTTGGTTAAGAGACGGAGGAAAACAAATGTCTGAGATTATTACTTCCAAAGACCTTCACCTTTATTATGGAAAGAAAGAGGCCTTAAAAGGAATTGATTTATCTTTTAACGAAAATGAAATTACTGCAATGATTGGACCTTCCGGTTGTGGGAAATCTACTTATCTGCGATGCTTGAATCGAATGAATGATTTGATTCCTGATGTAACAATTACTGGAAGCGTTGTGTATAAAGATAAGGATATTTACAGTCCTAAAACAGATACAGTTGATTTGCGCAAACAAATCGGTATGGTTTTTCAACAACCCAATCCTTTTCCTTTTTCCATTTACGAGAATATTGTTTATGGGTTAAAATTAAAAGGTGAAAAAGATAAAGTGAAACTAGACCAAGTTGTGGAAGAAAGCTTGAAGGCTGCTTCTGTTTGGAATGATGTCAAAGATAAATTGCATGAAAGTGCACTATCTTTATCGGGCGGTCAACAACAAAGAGTTTGTATTGCTCGGGTTTTAGCAGTAAATCCAGAAATTATTTTGATGGATGAGCCAACTAGTGCATTGGATCCTGTTTCTACCGGGAAAATCGAAAATATGCTTTTAGAGTTGAAGGAACGGTATACAATTATTATCGTTACTCATAACATGTCTCAAGCTTCACGGATTTCTGATAAAACAGCTTTCTTTTTACAAGGTGAGCTAATCGAGTTTGATAAGACAAAGAAAATCTTTCTGGATCCTGCTAAGCAAGAAACTGAAGATTATATCTCTGGTAAATTCGGTTAGAAAATAGAATTAAGGAGGGAAACAATGCTACGTACACAGTTTGAAGAAGATTTATTAAATCTGCATAATCAATTTTATGAAATGGGGATGTCAGTTTCCAGTGCTGTTCACAAATCCGTACGTTCATATATTGAGCATGATAAACATTTAGCTCAGGAAGTCATCGACAATGACAATGAAATTAACAACATGGAAGTGAAACTGGAAAAGAAAAGCTTTGAAATGATCGCATTGCAGCAACCTGTTACGACGGATCTGCGGACAATCATTACTATTATGAAAGCCAGCTCTGATTTGGAGCGGATGGGAGATCACGCAGTTTCTGTAGCTAAATCAACGATCCGTTTAAAAGGGATGCCCCGTATTCTCGAAGTGGAACAAGTCATTTCTGAAATGTCAGACTATGTGAAAAAAATGGTAGACAATGTCCTAATTGCCTACGTTAAAACGGATGAAAAAGATGCTCGTATGATTGCTAAGATGGATGATCGTGTAAACGAGTATTTCAAAAAGATTTACAAAATGACTACTGATACCATGGAACAGCAGTCTGATACGATTATCAGCGGAACAGATTATTTGAACGTAGCCAGCTATTTAGAAAGAATTGGCGATTACGTGACGAATATTTGTGAGTGGATTGTTTACCTTGCTTCGGGTAAAATTACTGAATTAAACAGCAATCGCGATGAGCAGTTTTAGGCTTGAGGACACGTTATTGTACGTGTCTTTTTTTGCTTCTTTCAAAATATATATTGGTTTATACTAAGTTTTTTAAGTTCAGCTTGAAAACTCAGCGTTAATTTTGTAAAATGACGATAATAGAATATTGCTTATTAAAGCCCGTATTTTGCTATTTTCACGACTTAAAATAGTAAGAGCGGGCTTTTTCTGCGAGAAAGAGGAGAAAAATGAAAATGAATAAAATGGCTGAGAAACCCATGCCATCATTGTTGTTCGGTATGGCATTGCCGCCGATGGTTTCAATGCTGATTCAGTCGCTTTATAATATTGTCGACAGTATGTATGTGGCTCAAATCAGTGAGGGAGCACTAACTGCGGTATCAATAGTTTTTCCAATTCAAAGTTTGATTATTTCTGTATCGGTGGGAATTGGAGTTGGGGTGAACTCTTACATCTCACGCAAACTTGGGGAGCAGGAACACAAAGAGGCCAATAGTACAGTGGCTCATGGCATGATGTTGGCCACTATTGCTTCAGGAATTTTTTGTTTATTTGGGTTAGTAGGCACCGAGCAGTTTTTACAAATGTTCACCCAGGATGCGGCGATTGTTGCTGATGCCTCCAGTTATATGTATATCGTTGTTTACTTTAGTTTTACGAGTTTCTACTATATTTTAATAGAAAAAATTTTTCAATCGACGGGTCAAATGAGCATTCCGATGATGATCCAAGTCATTGGTGCCGTAATTAATATCGTTTTGGATCCAATCATAATTTTTGGTTGGTTTGGTTTTCCAGCTTTGGGCGTGGCAGGAGCGGCTATTGCAACAGTCACCGCGCAATTCATTTGTATGCTGCTGTCCTTCTACTTCTTATTAAAGAAGAATCAGGAGGTTACTCTAAAGCTGCGAGAGTTTAAATACAATGTTGAGACGATTAAGCAGATTTTGTTCATAGGGATTCCCAATACTTGTATGAATGCATTAGGATCATTTTTAGTGATGGGGTTAAATGCCATTTTAATCTCCTTTTCAACAACCGCAGTTTCCTTATACGGAGTCTACTATAAGCTTCAAACCTTTGTCTTTATGCCGGTCAGCGGCTTAACTCAAGGTGCAATGCCAATTATGGGTTATAACTATGGTAGAAAGGATGCTAATCGGTTAGTGCACTGTTTGAAAATCTGTTTAGTTGCAGCATTAGGAATTATGCTGGTGGGCGTCCTGTTATTTCAAATTTTTCCTGCTCAGTTGCTGGATTTATTTAATGCTTCTGATGAAATGCAAGTGATCGGTATTCCAGCTTTACGCATTATTTCCATTAGTTTTATTCCCGCAGCGTTTGGTTTTATCTTGCCCACGCTATTTCAGTCAATGGGCAAAGGGAAAGAATCGCTGCTCGTGTTCTTATTACGTCAGTTTTGTATTACGATGCCTTTAGCGTTACTACTGAGCAAAATATGGGGACTTAACGGAATTTGGCTTTCCTTTATTATTGCGGAAACTATAGCCGCCTTAGTTTCTATAGCTCTTTTCAAGCGGTTGATTACACGTGATAGAGTGTTGAACAAAGAAATCGAAGCAACTGCAACCAGTAAATTCAACTAACAGCAAAAAAATGCTAGAAGATTTTGTGACTTTTTGCTAAACAAAATGTTTTATCTAATCTCTGCTCATGACAAAAAGCCTTGAGTTCGGTACACTTTCAGTAGTTAGAAGTGAATTAAGGCTTTTTTCTTTTGAAAGGTTTCGATGGTTGGAGAAAAAGATAAGCCTTTAGTCCTATGACAAATGAAGAAAAACATTGCATAATAAGTACATAAGTTAAGTAACCCAAACGTTTGATTGCTGAAGGAGGCAATTTTTTATGAATGAAAGACAAAGAGTTTTAGAACTAGTTAAAAAAGGAATCATCTCAACTGAAGAAGGTTTAGATTTATTGGAAAGTATGGCGAAAGCCAAAGACGAAGCACAAATTGAGCAGGACGCAGATAAGGTAGATTCTTACCATCGCGACCAAGCCGCTAACCTGGCTGATGATTGGGAAACCGATGGAGAAGAACGTAAAGCAAAAGAAGATGAGCTGGAAGATTTAGAAGCTTACTTCGATGAGTTAGCTACCGAAGCCAATCAGATTTCTGCTCGTATTGATGAAATTAATCGTGAAAAGCAAGAGCTTAAGGATGACATTCGGGAAAAACAAGAAGTACTGATGGAACTAAACACGAAGGAAGAATTAGATGCTTTATCAGATGAAGATGAAGCGATTCGTGAACGTGTGGAAGCTGAGATCAAAGATTGGGAAGAACAGTTAATCCGTTTAGAAAACCAAGAACTGGAACAGCAAGAAGCATTAGAATCCATTCGTGAGGATCAAGAAGCTAAAGGCAAACGCCTTTACATGAATTTTGAAATTCCTGAAGAATTGAAGGAACAAGCAAGTGAGACCTTCAATCAAGTAGGCGAAAAGTTAGGCGAAGCTGGTGTCCAGTTTGGCAAGTTCATGAAGAAAGCAATAAAAACAGTTTCGGAAACAGTTGAAGAAAACGTCGATTGGAAAGATATTAATGTAAAAGTTCCTGGCGTGGCTACTACTAAATTTGAACATCAGTTTTTATACAATGGTGTTGAACCAACCTTGATTGATGTAAAATTAGCAAATGGTAAAGTAACCTTCAAGTCTTGGGATGAAGAAGACATCAAAGTGGATGCTAAAGTTAAGCTTTACGGTAAAATGAATGAAGCAACACCCTTGCAATCCTTTATGGAACGCAGTCAAGTTGAAGTTAATGACGAACATATTACTTTCCAAGTACCTAATAAACGGGTAAATGCGGAATTAGTCTTTTACTTACCAAAACGGACTTATGATCATGTTGCAGTGAAACTATTGAACGGTAACTTAATCGTTGAAGAATTGGATGCTAAAGATGTGTATGCGAAATCAACTAACGGCAATATCGTATTCAAACAAATTAATGCCACTATGTTGGAAATCCAAGGTGTAAACGGCAATATTGAAATTCGCGAAGGAGAAATTCTAGATTCGATCATTGAAACAGTCAATGGAACGATTTCTTCAAGAGCATCAGTTCAAAATTATGGCGTTTCATTAATCAATGGTGATGTAAAACTAACTGTTGGTCATGATACGTTGAAAAAAATTAAAGCAAGTTCTGTCAATGGGAACGTTAAAGTATCGTTTCCTAAAGCATTAGGTTTAGAAGGAATGGCGAAAACAAGCTTGGGAAATATCAACCATCGCTTATCAGACTACGAGGTGGTTCGTGAGAAAAAAGAAAAAACCAATCGCTTGCTTCAATTCAGAAGAACCAATGATCAAATGGCACAAATTGATGTTTCTACGACAACAGGAAGTATTTTCTTGAAAGATTTTGACAAATAAGGAATAATAGGAAGGAAGATTATATATGCAAAAGAGACTTACAAAATCAAGGAGCAATGTGGTACTAACTGGTACCTTAGCCGGAATTGCGGAATACTTCGGCATTGATCCTACCATTGTTCGTGTCATTTATGTCTTCTTGAGTTTTGGCTTGATTGGTGCACCAGTTGTTTTATATGTCTTGTTGGCATTAGTAATTCCCGCAGGACCACGGACCAATTCTTATGGCCACGATAATCCTTATTATGGACGTAATAACACAAGTCAAAAGAAGACAAAGGAACGTAAGCAAGCTGAACCCGTTGATGACGATGACTGGAGCGACTTTTAATGACTTACTTGCAGCGCGTAGTAGCTAATACATTGATTTTCATCTCATTGTCCGTGATATTTCCAGCACATGTATTTGTTGCAAATATCTGGGTAGCTATTCTCGCAAGCTTTATCTTGTCTATTCTCAATACACTGGTAAAACCGATCTTAACGATCCTATCTTTACCATTGAATCTATTGACCTTCGGACTATTCAGCTTTGTGATCAGCGCTGGTATGTTACAAATGACTTCCAGTATTGTAGGAAGTTACCGCTTCGGCTTTGCAAGCTTTGGAACAGCCATCTTGGTAGCTATCGTGATGGCAATTGTCAATGTAATTGTCTCGGAACACTATCTTGATAAATATAACGAACGTTAACCAGAAGACGCTTTTGTCTTCTGGTTTTTTAGTTTTGTCTCAGAAAGGTTCTATAACCTAGTAACCCTCTCCAATAAATGATAAAATAGAACGGAAACTGATAGAAAGAGGGGCTCAAATGTCTGAAACAGTTAAAGTGAAAGAATTAGTTGAAGCACTTTCTTTGGAAGTAGTGACCGGAGATGAAAACAGTTTAGAACGAGTGATTGTGACTGGCGACATCTCACGACCAGGTCTGGAATTGACTGGGTATTTTAATTACTACTCTCATGATCGTTTACAGCTATTTGGAAATAAAGAAATAACCTTTGCGGAGCGTATGATTCCGGAAGAAAGATTGATGGTAATGCGGAGAATGTGCAGTGAAGATACGCCAGCATTTATTGTGTCTCGTGGGTTAACACCGCCGAAAGAAATGGTAGATGCAGCAAAAGAGCACGGTATTGCAGTCTTGCGATCACCGATAGCGACTTCACGTTTATTAGGAGAGATATCCAGCTTCTTGAATGGCAGCCTGGCACCACGTACTAGTGTGCATGGTGTTTTGGTGGATGTATATGGTTTAGGAGTTCTGATCCAAGGAGACAGCGGCATCGGGAAAAGTGAAACGGCTCTCGAACTTGTAAAGCGAGGGCACCGTTTAATTGCCGATGATCGTGTGGATGTTTATCAGCAGGATGAGTTAACTTTGGTGGGTGAACCGCCAAGAATTTTACAGCACCTGATTGAAATTCGTGGAGTTGGGATTATCGATGTCATGGATTTGTTTGGCGCAAGTGCGGTTCGCGGATCTATGCCTGTCCAGTTAGTTGTCTATTTGGAAAATTGGGCCAAAGATAAGAAATATGATCGCTTGGGTAGCGATAATACAGAAGTTGAAATTGCAGAAGTGAATATTCCACAAATAAAAATTCCAGTTAAAACGGGACGAAATGTTGCAATTATTATTGAAGTTGCTGCCATGAATTTCCGAGCGAAGAGCATGGGCTACGATGCGACAAAGACATTTGAAAACCGATTAACTGCTTTAATTGATGAGAATTCGGGGCAAAATAAATGATTGCTCAAGTAAATCGGACAGCCTTTGAAATATTTGGTCTTGAAATCTATTGGTATGCGATTATTATTGTTTCTGGGATTGCTATTGCGTTGTGGCTAGCAAGTCGTGAAGCTGTTCGCGTGGGGTTGAAAGAAGATGATATGACTAATTATTTAATATGGGCACTGCCGATCGCTATTATTGGGGCCCGACTGTATTTTATTTTATTTGATTTAGAACCTTATTTAGCTGACCCAATCCAGATATTTAATACTCGGAGCGGTGGTCTGGCGATCTATGGCGGTTTGATTGCAGCAGTGATTGTGTTGATCATTTATACGCGGTATCATTTTATTGATCCTTGGTTGTTTTTAGATGTTTGCGCACCTGGTGTAATTCTGGCACAAGGAATGGGTCGTTGGGGCAACTTTATGAACCATGAGGCATTTGGTGGGGAAACTACTAGAGGTTTTCTAGAGAGCTTGCATTTGCCACAGTTCATAATCGAAAATATGTATATTGATGGCGCTTATCGGCAACCAACTTTCTTGTATGAGTCGCTTTGGTGCCTGCTTGGTTTTGTCATACTGATACTTCTAAGAAAGAAAACCAGCCTTTTCAAGCAAGGAGAAATCTTCTTGAGCTATGTAGTTTGGTACAGTTTTGCTCGATTCTTTATTGAGGGAATGCGGACAGACAGCTTATATTTATTTGGTGAGCTAAGAGTATCTCAAGCTTTATCTTTAGTACTATTTGTGAGTGCTTGGTTAGTAATCTATCTACGACGGAAAAAGCAACCACCGATTCCAGCTTATCGACGGGATCAGGGCACTAATCAGTATATAGTATAGTTTACGACATTAAAATAAAATTATGTTAGGATTAAAGACAGGAGGAACGAACTTTGAAACAAAAAGTTGCCGTTCTAGGGCCAGGTTCTTGGGGAACCGCCTTAGCAAAAGTATTAGCAGAAAATGGTCATGACGTAAGAATTTGGGGGAACAACCCAGCACAAATTGATGAAATTAATACCTATCATACCAATCGTCATTATTTGCCAGATCTAAAGATCCCTGAAAGTATTCAGGGCTGCAAGGACTTAAAAGAAGCGATCGATGAGGTAGATGCTGTTCTTTTTGTTGTACCAACTAAAGCAATACGAATCGTTGCTAAGGAATTTAGCCAAGCAGTAACTGGTAAGCCTGTGATTATCCATGCAAGTAAAGGGCTAGAGCAGGAAAGTCATAAACGGATTTCAGAAATATTGGCAGAAGAAATTCCGGCAGAAAAACGTCGGGGGATTGTCGTTTTGTCTGGTCCAAGTCATGCTGAAGAAGTTGCGGTTCATGACATTACGACAATTACAGCAGCTAGTGATATTGAAGAGCTGGCAAAATATGTACAAAAATTGTTTATGAATGAGTATTTGCGTATTTACACTAACACTGATGTTGTCGGAGTTGAAATGGGAGCTGCCCTAAAGAATATTATCGCTATTGGAGCAGGAGCTTTGCACGGACTTTCTTATGGTGATGACGCCAAGGCAGCTATTATGACCCGAGGATTAGCTGAAATTAGTCGTTTAGGTGTGGCAATGGGAGCCAACCCATTAACGTTTATTGGCTTGAGCGGTGTTGGGGATTTGATTGTCACCTGTACCTCGGTTCATTCACGTAATTGGCGTGCTGGCAATTTGCTAGGCAAAGGACATAATTTAGATGAAGTACTAGATAATATGGGGATGATTGTTGAAGGCGTAGCGACAACTAAGGCAGCAAAAGAACTTTCTGAAAAAATGGCGGTTCAAATGCCGATAACCGAAACTATCTACTCTGTTTTATATGAAGGAAAGGACGTTCGTCAAGCTTGTACTGATTTGATGTTACGGGCAGGGACATTTGAGAATGAATTTACACTATAATCAAAAAGTTGGAGGAAGTACCATGCGTGTAAAAAAAGCTGTGATACCAGCAGCAGGGTTAGGAACTCGTTTTTTGCCAGCTACCAAAGCGATGGCAAAAGAAATGCTGCCAATTGTTGATAAGCCAACAATTCAATTTATTGTTGAGGAGGCTTTGAATTCGGGGATCGAAGATATTCTGATCGTTACCGGCAAAGCAAAGCGTCCAATCGAAGATCACTTTGATGCAAATATCGAATTGGAAATGAATTTAAAAGAAAAAGGCAAAACAGATCTGTTAGCGCTAGTAGAAGAAACAACGGATGTTAATTTGCATTTTATTCGTCAGTCTCATCCAAAAGGGCTGGGGCACGCAGTACTACAGGCCAAAGCATTTGTTGGCAATGAGCCATTTGTGGTTATGCTGGGTGATGATTTAATGGAAGATACAGTGCCATTGACGAAGCAGTTGGTGAATGATTATGAGAAAACTCATGCATCAACCATTGCCGTGATGCGGGTCCCTCATGAAGAAACATCAAAATACGGAATTATTAATCCGGGTGAAGAAGTTGAAAAAGGCTTATTCAATGTTAAAAACTTTGTAGAGAAACCAAATCCTAAAGAGGCACCTAGCGATTTGGCAATTATCGGACGCTATTTGCTGACTCCGGAAATCTTTTCTATTTTGGATAACCAAAAACCAGGTGCTGGCGGAGAGATTCAGCTGACGGATGCGATTGATACTTTGAATAAGACACAACGAGTATTTGCACAAGAATTTACTGGCAAACGTTCAGACGTCGGTGATAAGTTTGGTTTCATGACAACTAGTATTGAATACGGGTTGACTCATCCTGAGATTAAAGATAAATTAGCTGACTATATTGTGAAGTTAGGTAAAGAAATTGAAGGGAAAAAACCTAAAGCTCCAAAGGAATAATCAAAGCCAAAAAACAGCAGCTAATTGTTGCTGTTTTTTTTTTAGAAAAAATCAGATAATGTAGATGCTTCAATGGTTACATTTCTCAGAAGATGAGGTATTCCTCTGAGGAATATATAATAGCAATGCGTTAGAAATAATAAGAGGTATTCAATCGATTCGCCGTTCTTCAAACCAAGATACCTTTTGTACTGAAGGATAAACTTTTGTTTAATATGGGATGAATGGTATAATAAAAGTTAGCAAATAAAGGTTTTTTGACAGAAAATGAGCAAGGGAGTGTTCGGATGAGTCTAGGAGGTATTGCTGCCCTCATTGCAGCCTTAGCATTTGTTGTATTGGTAATTTTTCTGGTAAGGGTATTGAGTCAAGTCGCCAAAACGGTGGAAAAGGTCGATACTACAGTCAAAGAAGCAAATACAACGATTAGTGTATTAACAAAGGATGTTGATTTGTTGATGCAGCAAGTGGAAGGATTGCTGGTAAAAAGCAATCATTTATTAAATGACGTCAATGGGAAGGTAGCAACGATTGACCCATTGTTTACTGCCGTAGCAGATTTAAGTGAAAGTGTTTCGAACTTAAACCATGCTAGCCGTAACTTAACTGGTAAGGTCGCTAGTGTTGGAAAAACTACTGCTAAGGTAAAGGTTGCAGGTAAGGTTGGAGAGTCAACCATGAAGTTTTTCAGAAATCGCAAACAAACTAATTTATAATAGGAGGAATTACGATGGGAAGAAAAAAAGGCGGATTTTTACTAGGAGTAGTTATTGGTGGAGTTGCAGCAGCAGCAACAGCTTTATTATTAGCACCTAAATCAGGCAAAGAATTACGTGACGAACTGGCAAGCAAAACTGATGATTGGCGAGATCTAGCCTCTGATTATACTGAAGAAATCGTTGGCAAAACTAGTGAGATGAGTGCAGTAGTTAAGGAAAAGGCAGCTGATTTGACCAATCAAGCGACTGATTTTGCATCTTCAGTGAAAGGAAAATCAGAGGATGCAGTAGATGACTTGGGAGATATTCATGCTGATTTGTTTGATGATTTGAAGCAACAAAGCTCGGACTTATCTGATCGTTTCCGGAAAGCAGCTGATGAAGCACAAGACGTCGTTGAAGACACCGCTGATGATATTGTGATTGATGCAGATGAAATGAAAACTGGCGCTAAACAAACAGTATCAGAGGGTGCTTCAGAATTAGATGTGAAGGCAGAGGATTTAAAGAATTCTGACAGCTTTGAAGAAATCAAAGAAGAAATTAAAGAAGAAGTCGAGAAGAACAATCCTGAACAATAAATTTCAAAAAAAGTTGTCCCTTCAAAAAAGGGGACAACTTTTTTTGTTTCTATAAAATTATCAATTCTTTTGATGTTTTGGTAAATGGAACACAACCGTCTTTAGTTACAAAAATGCAGTCTTCGATTCGAACACCGACATCATTCGGTAAGTAAATTCCTGGTTCAATTGAGAAGCACATGCCTTCTTTAATCTCCATATCATTACCACCAACGATCGAAGGATATTCATGAATCGTTGTTCCAATACCATGACCTAAACGATGGTTGAAGTACTCACCGTAACCGTGACCTTCAATCACGTCACGAGCAATTTTGTCTAACTCAGCTGCTGTAATCCCAGGCTTAACAGCTTCTTGGGCTTTCAATTGAGCTTCTAGTACAATGTCGTAGATCTTCTTTTGATGATCAGTTGGCTTGCCGCAAGACACTGTTCTAGTGGCATCACTGCAATAACCATTAACAATTGTTCCAAGGTCAAATAGAACTAATTCATTTTCTTTCACAGTATTTTTTCCTGGTGAGCCGTGAGGGCTTGCTGCGTTTGGTCCAGCCAACACTTCAGTTGGGAAGGACATTTGTTTAATCCCTTGTTTCTTCAATTCGTATTCGATTTCTGCTACAATAGATTCTTCAGTAGTACCAGCCTTAACCAACTTAAAACCAATTTCAAAGGCTAGATCCGCCGTTGAACCGGCTTCAACTAAACGCTGGCATTCTTCTTCTGTTTTATAAAGCTGTAATTGTTGCACTAGAGGTGTCAGGTCAGCAGAGAAGTCAGTGTCAGTAAAAGTGTCTGCCAGACGTTGATAACGATCTAAAACCAATTGCCCCATCTCTACAGCCATTTTCTTTGGTGCGCCATAGCGTTTTTTAATTTCGGCTATAATAATTGCCCATGGATCTTCACTGTCTAAGTAGCCGATTACATCATATTCCCAGTTACTTGCTTTAGCATCTTCGACTTCTAAACCGGGAGCGAATAAAAAGGGCTCTTTGTCTAAAGGAATGAAAAGTGCTAAAATTCGTTCCATCGGATTGCTGTCGAAACCTGAGAAATAAGCGATGTGGCTAGGATCAGATACATAAGTCAAATCCACATTGTTTGATGACATCCATTTACGTAGTTCTGCAACTTTTTCTTGATTCATGATTATCCTTCTTTCTGTTAAGCATACAAATATTGTATCACTTGAGCCCTTTTCTGCAAAATAATATTAGAAAACGCTTGCAAATCTTTTAATAAATTAGAGTAAAACGGTTGCAATCAGAGAAAAGACGTGCTATTATCTTTAGGAAATGTAAATGAGATTTTCTGAAAACGAAAAGAGATAGGAGAAAAATCAAATGGAAAAACAAACAATTACAATTTACGATGTTGCCCGGGAAGCGAATGTTTCGATGGCAACCGTTTCTCGTGTAGTAAACGGCAATCCCAATGTAAAACCAACCACACGTAAAAAGGTATTAGAGGTTATTGATCGTTTAGATTACCGTCCAAACGCAGTTGCTCGAGGACTTGCAAGTAAAAAGACAACAACAGTAGGGGTAATTATTCCTGATGTCAGCAACATGTTTTTCGCGTCATTAGCACGAGGAATTGATGATATTGCGACAATGTACAAATACAACATCATTTTAGCTAACTCAGATGGTGAAACTTTAAAAGAAGTGAATGTGTTAAACAATCTGTTAGCTAAGCAAGTTGATGGTGTCATTTTCATGGGTCATCATATTACTGATGAAATTCGTGCCGAGTTCTCACGTTCAAAAACGCCAATTGTTTTAGCTGGTTCAATCGATCCAGATGAACAAGTCGGCAGTGTAAATATTGGTTACACAACTGCTGCGAAAGATGCAGTAGAAATCCTAGCACAGCATGACAATAAAAAAATTGCTTTCATTAGTGGTGCACTAATTGATCCAATCAATGGGCAAGCACGTATGAAGGGCTATAAAGAAGCTTTATCTGATCATGGTCTTTCATATAATGAAGGATTAGTTTTTGAAGCGACTTACAGCTTTAAAGATGGATTGGCTTTAACTGATCGTGTATTGAACAGTGGAGCAACATCAGCTTACGTTACCGATGATCAGTTAGCAATTGGTTTATTAGACGGTTTGTTGGATAAAGGTGTTAAAATTCCGGAAGACTTCGAAATTATCACCAGCAACGATTCATTGTTGACAGATGTTGCCCGTCCACGTTTAACGAGTGTTACTCAACCATTATATGATATCGGTGCGGTAGCAATGCGTCTATTGACTAAAATGATGAACAAGGAAGATATCGAACAAAAAACAATCATTTTACCTCATGGTGTCGATGAAAAAGGTTCAACTAAATAATTGATGAAAAGCTCTCAGCTTCTGAGGGCTTTTTTGCTCCACAAAAAAGACCGGGAAAAATCTCCCGGCCTGCTTGTTTGCAGTTAGTCTTCATCATCATTGTCATTATTATTGTTTGTCACATTGTTAGTACGGTTCGAACGATTGCGAGTATTCCAGTAATCTTCATAGTTAGCGTCTGTACCGCCGATACCAAATTTGTAAGTATTGCTTCCAGGTCCATCTTTAGCCCAGAAGGATTCAGATTCACCACTTGGTACTTGATAGGTAGTTCCATCATGACTAACTTTTCCAGGTTTCAGTCCCGTAAAGGTTGAAACCTTCTCTTTCTTGACATCGTCAGACAACTTAAACTCCTCATTTACCTCAAATACGTTAGGATTCACGCCATAGATTCGACCAGCTAGATACGCCATATAAGTAGCAGTACGGTTTCCAGCATTGCTATCCATCGGCTGATTATCATCGCGGCCTGTCCAACTGCCTAAAGTAACAGAAGGTGTAGAAACAATCAACCAGTTATCTGTATAATTATCGGTTGTTCCCGTTTTACCTACCCAGTCAGCTGTACTTAAGGTATAGTTTACTCCGCTTAGTAATGATTTAAATGGAGTAGTCTGCTGCTCGGTGATTACACTACGCATCATATCATTCATGATGCTTGCTGTTGCTTTAGAGTAAACCTGTACAGGATTTTCTTGGTGTTTGTAGATTTCTTTGCCTGTACTGTCTGTAATGGATTCAATTAAATACCCCTCTTGATAAACACCACCGTTGGCTAATGCTTGAAAACCATTTACTTGATTTAATGTAGTGGTCTCAATAGTTCCCAAAGGTGCTGATTCAACTCCCCAGTTGTCGGAGCTTGGAAAATTCATTTTCTTCAAATAATCGTTGTAGACATATTGATCAGAGCCTTTTTCAGTTAATAAATCTTGATAAACATGATAAGCAGGAATATTGGTAGACTCTACTAACGCTTCACGAGTTGTTTGGAAGGTTCGTGAACCATCTCCGGTCGCGTTTTTCAATTCTTTTCCAGCATTGGCACCTTGTTGATACTTCATTGGGAAATCAGCTATGCGGGTTCCGCTGCCGATCAACCCTTGGTCAACGGCTGGTCCGTAAACCAAAAGTGGTTTGATCGAAGAACCAGGCTGCCGAATGGTATCGAACGCATGATTATTCTGGTTAGTATTGTAATCACGACTGCCGACGAAGCCATAAATCCGACCTGTCCGGTTATCCATCAAAATATTACCTGTTTCGATAGGCGTTCCCGATCCATTGTCAAGATACTGCCCGTATTCGGTTGCTGAAAGCTGCATCGCATCATAAATATTTTTATCAATTGTTGATTGAACATTTAATCCTTGGTTTTGGATTTTTACTTTAGCCTGTTCAACATAACGAGTTCGTACATCATCTTTATTATAATCAGTTTCGCTGACACCATCTTGCGCTGCCTGCTGTCTAGCTAATATGCTGACTGCTTCATTATATATGGTGTAATATAAGAACCCTCGTTGGTCTTCTACCACATCTTCTCGTGCTTTGAAATCTTTGGCTAAATCATAATTTTTAGCTTCTTCGTATTCCTGTTTGGAGATTACCTTTTCACGATACATATTAAAAAGTACATTATCCTTACGATCCATTCCAATTGAGTAATCTTCTTTGAGATCTCCAGTGTTTGTATAAGGACTATAAACGATAGGACTTTGCGGCAATCCAGCAATAAAGGCAGCCTGCGGTAAATTTAGATCCTTGGCCTGAACACCAAAAATACCGGTGGCAGCTTCCTCCACGCCGGCAATGTTCTGCCCTTTATTATTACGACCAAACGGTGAAATATTCAAATAAGCGGTCAAAATTTCATCTTTGCTTAAATATTTTTCAACATCTAAAGCTAAAACAATTTCATTGGCTTTCCGTTTGAAAGAAGTCTCGCTGGTTAATACCTGTTGCTTTATCAGCTGCTGAGTTAAAGTAGACCCCCCAGAGCTTCCTCCCAAACCAGTTACTTCGCTGATTAACGCTCGAACTACTGCTTTAGGGACAACACCATGGTGTTCGAAAAAGTACTCATCCTCTGTAGCAACAATGGCTTTTTTGATCCACGGCGATATTTCATCAGAGTTGACTTTTTGTCGAATAGGATCAGCACTAATCGTGGCTATCTCTTTATTGTCCGCATAAAGGAGTTTGGAAGACTCGGTAATATCGCCGACCGTTTGCTTTACTTCTTCTTTTGTCGGTGTAGCGGTACCTTCTACCAAGTAGGCAAAGTAGCCTGCGCCAATACCTAAAGCCAGCATCCCTCCTAAGAATAGAACGAGGACAAGACCGACGAATAACGATTTTACCACTCTTAGTGTGACGTTAATATAAAAAGAAGTACCCACCAAATGCTTCGTGGAGCGGGGTTGCTTCTTTTTTTCTTTTTTCTTGTGAGCCAAAAAGTTCACCTCATCGATTATCTATATAATTCTGTTGAATTATAGCAAAGAATGAGCTGTCATAACAAGCACTTGGCGATATTGTAATCAAAACTTCAAATAATCGTAGTCATTTTGAATCTTACGTCTTTTAATTCGACATTTTTTCAGTTAATATGGGGAAGTATACAACTTTGAGGAGGAAAAAAAATGAGTTCAGACTTTTTTCAGGAGCTAAAAGACCGTGGCTTGGTCTTCCAAGTGACGGATGAAGAAGCCCTAAAAAAACAATTAAATGAAGAGTCTGTCAAATTATATATTGGATTTGATCCAACTGCTGACAGCCTGCACATTGGACATTTGCTGCCAATTTTGACTTTGCGTCGTTTCCAGCAAAACGGTCACGTGCCAATTGCATTAGTAGGTGGCGGAACCGGAATGATCGGTGATCCATCGTTTAAAGATGCTGAACGTCAGTTAAACACCTTAGATACTGTTAAAGCTTGGTCTCAAAGTATCAAAGATCAGTTATCTGGTATTATTGATTTTGAAAGTCAAGAAAACCCGGCTATTGTTGCCAATAACTATGAATGGTTAGGCGAGGTATCATTAATCGATTTCTTACGTGATGTTGGTAAAAACTTTACTATTAACTATATGATGAGCAAAGAAAGCGTAAAACGTCGGATTGAAACTGGAATTTCTTATACAGAGTTTGCGTACCAATTATTGCAGGCTTATGATTTTCTTCAATTATTTGATCGTTACGGTTGTCACCTGCAGTTAGGCGGCAGCGATCAGTGGGGAAATATTACTTCAGGAATTGAATTAATCCGTCGTGAAAAAGAGGCGCAAGCATTTGGGTTAACTATGCCGTTAATTACGAAAGCAGATGGGACTAAGTTTGGTAAAACTGAAGGCAATGCAGTTTGGCTTGATTCTGAGAAGACCTCTCCTTATGAGTTTTACCAATTTTGGATCAATACAGATGATCGCGATGCAGTGAAATTCTTGAAATATTTCACCTTCTTACCATTAGAAGAAATTGATGCCCTTGAAAAAGAGTTCAATCAAGCTCCTGAAAAGCGTTTAGCTCAACGGACGTTGGCTAAAGAAGTAACCACTTTGGTTCATGGTGAAAAAGCCTATGAACAAGCGGTCCATATCTCAGAAGCATTGTTCAGCGGCGCAGTGAAAAATTTAACTGCTGATGAAATCAAACAAGGCTTTAAAAACGTACCAAGCTACCAAGTGAAAGCGGAAGATGACTTAAATTTAGTAGAAATTTTAATTACTGCAAAAATTGAAGCATCTAAGCGTCAAGCCCGGGAAGATATTACTAACGGAGCAATTTATGTGAATGGCGACCGTGTACAAGACTTGTCTTATGTATTGAGTGACGAAGATAAATTGGCAGAATCCTTTATAGTTATTCGTCGTGGGAAGAAAAAATATTTCGTGTTGCAGTTTTAATTGAGAAGTTGGCTAAATCTTCGGATTTAGCCAACTCTTTTATAAGGAGTAGAAATGACAAACATCTTATGGAATTCATTAGGACTGTTTCTAATTGTCTGTTTAGGGTACCTGACAAAACGTTTTAATATATTGAGCAAAGCGGATGGTTCAACATTATCGATGATCATCATAAATATAACACTTCCAGGAGCAATCATCGTTAATTTAGCTAAGTTGGATATTGCTTCTAATTTACTTTTACTGATCGTGACTGGTGTTGTAATGAACATAGTAATGATTGGTTTTGGTGCATTCTTTTCTAAAAAGCAGCAGACAGTGGAACGAGAGCTGTTAATGTATAGTGCTTCAGGGTACAATATTGGAAATTTTGCTTTGCCTTTTCTTCAAAGCTTTTTACCGCAAGCAATCCCTGCCTTATCAATTTTTGATATTGGAAACAGTATTATGCTGGCTGGTGGTTCGACAGTTATGATTGAGGCAGTTAGCGGATCGAGTAAAGAAATTCCCAGTATTTTTCAAATTGGTAAGCGGCTAGCCCGATCAGTCCCCTTTTTATGTTATTTGATTATGCTATTTTTGCGCAGCTTCTCCATTGAAATTCCGATGCGCTTAGTTACCATGATTCAACCAATTGCGAATGCCAATACCTTCTTATCGATGTTTATGATTGGATTGTTTTTAGAATTACGGTTGCCAAGAAGCGATATAGTGCTAGTTGTTCGAACATTAGCTGTTAAATATATTTTTGGCGGTGTAATAGCTTTATTTGTGGCATTGTTGCCTTTACCGTCTATTATCAAAATGGTATTATGTTTAGTTTCGTTAGGACCTTTGACCACATTTGGGGTGGTAAATAGTGTTCAAGCAGGTGCTCGTCCAGAAGTTGTGGGATTTACTTCCTCTATCAGCTTTTTGGTAAGTCTGCCGTTAATGACAGCAATTTTACTGTTGGTATTGTAATGAATGAAAATCCTTGTAAGGAGTGAAGAAAGATATGTTAATTGGTTCTCATGTCAGTATGAAAGGAAAAGAGATGTTGCTGGGCGCTGCTAAAGAAGCAGCCAGCTATGAAGCATCTACTTTTATGATTTATAGCGGTGCGCCGCAAAATACCAAACGTAAATCAGTGGAGGAAATGAATATTCCTGCTGGAGAAGCTTTTATGGAGGAGCATGGACTATCCAATATTGTGATGCATGCGCCATATATTATTAATTTAGGCAATACAACCAAACCAGAAATGTTTGGCTTTGCAGTGCAGTTTTTACGGGAAGAAATTATGCGGGCAGAAGCGTTAGGAGCTACGCAAATTACGCTTCACCCCGGGGCACACGTGGGTGCTGGTGAAGAAGCTGCGTTGGATCAAATTATTAGAGGGCTAAATGAAGTGCTGACTGAGGACCAAAAAGCTCAAATTGCCTTAGAAACGATGGCAGGTAAAGGGACTGAAGTCGGGAAGACATTTGAAGAATTGGCATATATCATTAATGGTGTGACGCTCAATGAGAAGCTGTCAGTTACCTTCGATACTTGCCATACAAATGATGCTGGTTATGATGTGAAAAACAATTTTGATGGTGTAATGGAGGATTTTGATCGGATCATTGGTTTAGATCGACTAAAGGTTCTCCATATAAATGATTCAAAAAATCCGATGGGTGCTAGAAAAGACCGTCATGCCAATATCGGTTATGGAACAATTGGTTTTGATACCTTGAATCAAATTGTCCATGATGAACGCTTTTCTAAAGTATCTAAAATTTTAGAAACACCTTACGTTGGAAAAGATAAGAAGACGGCTTATGCACCTTATGGAAAAGAGATTGCCATGTTCAAGGAGCAAAAATTTGATAAAGCAGCCTTTCCAGAATTAGCTGAATAGAAGCAGTTAAGAAAATCAAAATTATTATCTGACTACAAATCCGAACGATTAGTTTTCATCTTTAGTTGATTGCACCTTAACAATTAACTTTAGGAAAGCCGATCGGTTCGGTTTTTTTATTGAAAATGACTGTCAATTTTTTGTTGGTAAATTGCTGGTAAAATGATATGATGATTTAAAAGTCATCAGATGATTAAGGGTGAGGGATTTATGACAAAGAAAAAGACTGTGCTGCTAATCTTTTTAGTAGCCTTCAATTTACGACTGGGAATTTCTAGCGTAGCTCCCATTTTGGCGACAATTCAACGTAGTTTGCATTTATCTAATTTTTCAGTCAGCCTTTTGACAAGTATTCCGGTAATTTGCATGGGGGTTTTAGCTTTTTTGGTCGCATTTGTACAAAAGAAACTTGGACGTAACAAGGGCATATTTTTATTTTTACTCATTTTAGGCGTCGCGACGTTGAGTAGAGGCGTGTTCAACAGCTTTTTGGGATTGGTAGTTAGCACCTTGTTAATTGGTTGTTCGATAGCATTAATTGGTCCATTGTTATCAGGATTTATTAAAGAAATTTTTCCAGAAAAAGCAGGCCTTTTGATTGGTATTTATTCACTAAGTATGGGATTAGGTTCCGTTAGTGCTTCTAGTTTGATGGGACCATTAACGCGATATTTTAATGGGCAATGGTCTACAGCTTTAGCTGTTTGGGGGGGATTAGCAATAATCAGCGGGTTCATTTGGAAGCTGTTGGCAGATAAAACGACTTCGCCAGCTGCAAGTAAGCAGTTTGGAACTTCTTTCTTTGCAGATAAAAAATTATGGAAATTGGCTTTATTTTTTGGAATTCAGTCCGGAGTATTTTACAGTTTTACTACTTGGATTACTTCTGCTTTGTTGAGTAAGGGGGTGTCGCCAATTTGGAGCATCACTTTACTAACTACTTTTACAGCTGTTCAAATGATTAGCAGCTTTTTAATTCCTACATTGATGGATAAAATTGGAACTACTAAGCAATGGATTATCTGTTGCTGCTGCCTATTAGGGTCTGCTCTGTTATTGATTTTCGCCAATAGACTCTTTATTCTAGTGATAAGTATTCTATTGGCTGCAATAGCAACAGGCGGATTTTTCCCAATTGCCATGCTATTGCCGATTCGAGAAAGCCAAGATGCTTCGCAAGCTAGTATCTATGCTAGTATTGTTCAGGCCTTTGGTTATATGATTGGTGGGATTACTCCTGTTTTAATTGGCAGTTTTATTGATTTAACAAACAGTACAGCCAGCTTGTATTGGTTTCTACTAATAGGGGCAATTTTGTTGTTGGTAGTAGGCCATTCATTGGAAAGTGAGGAAACAGATGGGAAACAAACGCGGGTTAGTCAATCAAACAATCACTGAACTCTTGACCTTTATCAAGGCAAAAAACTATAGAGTGGGACAAAAACTACCTAAAGAAGCCGATTTAGCCGAACTACTAGGGGTAGGACGTTCAACGTTACGAGAAGCGGTAAAAATATTGTCTTTCTCGGATGTGCTAGATGTACGGCAAGGTTCTGGTACTTATTTGAAAAATACCAGTTTTAAAGAAGATTTCTCAACGGAAGAACTGCTGGCCGCTCGGCAAATGTTAGAACTACAAGCCGTTCGTTTAGTTATTCAAAAGGATCATAAGGTTGATACTATGCTTCAGCTGAAGGAATTACTATTTCAACGAAATCAGTTATTAGAGGCGGGCAAGTTTTCTGAATACGTAATTCAGGATATGGCTTTTCATAAAAAAATTATTGATCTGACAGGTAATCCTTTTTTAGTCAAATGGTACCATGAAATCGAAGAGGCCATTCGACTATATCTAAGTGGTCAGATGCTGAAAGTAGCGAACTATCAAGATAATATTCGCTTTCATAATCAGCTTTACCAGGCATTGGTAGATAAAGATGTTGAATTAGCTGAACAAATGATTATTGCAAATAACGGCTTTGAGTGATGGGAACTGTTAGATATTTTAAGGAGATTATCAAGATTTGGGAAATACCTTTTCTTTTGTGGGAAGTTCTAGTAAAATATGTAGCGAATGTCAAAAGAGAGGAGCGATAAAATGGTATCAACAGGAATTGTTGTGTTGATTGCAGTCATTGCCGCAATATTGGGTGCTGTAGGTGGTTTCTTCTTAGCTAGAAACTGGATGAAAGATTATTTAAAAAAGAACCCTCCAATTAATGAGGATATGTTGCGTCAGATGATGATGTCGATGGGTCAAAAACCTTCTGAGAAAAAAATTCGTCAAATGATGCAGCAAATGAAAAATCAAGAGTAAGCATAAGCAAGGACAACCATTCTTTGATGGTTGCCCTTCTTTTTTGAAATAAAAAAACCTACTTTATACGGATCGACAAAAACGGAAAGACAATCTTCGTAAGTAAATAAGCTAATTTAAAAGAATAATTTGTTTGGGAAATTACAAACCTTTTGTAAGCAAATTACTCGACAGAATTCAATTGTAGCAGTAAAGTTAAGCCAAATGGGGGGATTTGAATGTACGACGTAATTATTATTGGTGCTGGTCCTGCAGGTATGACCGCAGCTTTGTATGCATCCCGTTCAAATTTGTCTGTATTAATGATCGAGCGCGGTGCGCCTGGCGGACAAATGAACAATACAGCTGAGGTAGAAAATTATCCAGGATTTGACTCAATTATGGGACCTGAGCTAGCACAAAAGATGTATGAAAATGTAGAAAAATTTGGAACTAAAAATGCTTATGGAATTGTGCTGGATATTAAGGATCGCGGGGACTATAAAGAAGTCATTACCGAGGATCAAACTTATCAAGCCAAAACAATCATTATTGCAACGGGCTGTGTTCATCGTAAGCTGGGCGTAGCTGGAGAAGAATCATTTGCTGGTCGCGGTGTATCTTATTGTGCGGTATGTGACGGTGCCTTTTTCCGCAACAAACGTTTGTTAGTAGTTGGAGGCGGCGATTCAGCAGTAGAAGAAGCGATTTACTTAACTCGTTTTGCCGCTGAAGTAGTCATTGTTCACCGCCGTGACGAGTTACGAGCACAAAAGATTATTCAAGACCGGGCATTTGCAAACGAAAAGATTTCTTTTATCTGGGACAGTGTCGTAGAAGAAATAGTTGGCAATGATATGGTGGTAACTGGAGCAAAAATTCGTAATGTTAAGACTGATGAAATCCATGAAGAACCAGCTGATGGCATGTTCATTTATGTTGGACTTGATCCACTAACAGAACCATTTAAAAATAGTGGTATTACCAATGAAGCAGGTTGGATTGAAACAGATAATGAGATGAAAACCAGTATTCCTGGTGTCTTTGCAATTGGTGATGCCAGAGAAAAAGATCTGCGTCAAATCACAACTGCAGTAGGCGAAGGTGGTATTGCAGGTCAACAAGTTTATAAATATATCGAGAGTAATAAATAATGAGTGTCTTTTTTGACACTCTTCTTTTTTTGCTCCATTTTAATGTTTTTGTTTGCTGAATATAACAAGGATGGTATACTTGAAAGGTAAGAAAAATGAAAGAGGTGTCCTTCATGTCTTGGAAACAAGTGTATGAACAATGGATGAATTCCGATAAACTGGATGAAAAAATGCAAAAGGAATTAAAAGCGCTTAATGATAATGCTGAATTAAAGCAAGATGCTTTCTATACATCTTTAGAATTCGGTACAGCAGGAATGCGGGGGATTTTAGGACCAGGAACCAATCGTATGAACATTTTTACGATTCGTCAGGCTACAGAAGGTTTGGCCCGTTTCATGGATACCCAAGATTCTGAAACTAAAAAGCGCGGCGTAGCAATTGCCTATGATTCTCGCCACATGTCGCCTGAGTTTTCAATGGAAGCAGCTAGAACGTTGGCTGCTCATGGCATTCCTTCTTATGTTTTTGAAAGTCTGCGACCAACTCCAGAGCTTTCTTTTGCAGTACGTCACTTGAATGCATTTACAGGGATAATGATTACTGCTTCACATAACCCCGCTGAATACAATGGGTACAAAGTCTATGGTGAAGATGGAGGCCAAATGCCGCCAGAAGATGCGGATGCATTGACTAAATTTGTGCGCTCAGTTGAGAATCCTTTAGAAGTGGCAGTTTTGCAAGACGAAACCAGCAGTCTAATTACGATTATTGGTGAAGAAGTTGATGCTGCTTATTTGGAAGAAATCAAAGCTGTGACAATTGATCAGGAATTGATTAACGAAATGGGCAAAAACTTGAAACTTGTTTATACACCATTACATGGTACTGGAACAATGCTTGGGGAGAAAGCCTTGAAGCAAGCAGGGTTTGAAGAATATATGCTGGTTCCTGAACAAGCAGTGGCTGATCCTGATTTTTCTACTGTTAAATCACCAAATCCTGAAGAGCATTCAGCTTTTGAATATGCAATTAAGTTAGGTGAAAAAGAAGGTGCGGATTTATTAATCGCCACGGATCCAGATGCTGACCGTTTAGGAGCAGCAGTACGTTTGCCTAGTGGTGAATACCAAGTATTAACTGGAAATCAAATCGGTGCGTTGCTGATTCGCTACATTTTAGAAGCTCATAAGCAAGCGGGGGATCTACCAGAAAATGCAGCGGTATTGAAGTCCATTGTTTCAAGTGAATTGCCAACGGCCATTGCTAAAGCCTATAATACTGAAATGGTTGATGTATTGACCGGCTTCAAATTTATTGCTGAAAAGATTCAACAATACGAAGAAGATGGCTCTCATACCTTTATGTTTGGCTTTGAAGAAAGCTATGGTTACCTAATCAAGCCATTTGTTCGGGACAAAGATGCAATTCAAGCGTTGCTTCTATTAGCAGAGGTTGCCGCTTATTATAAGAAGCAAGACAAAACCCTTTATGATGGTTTGCAAGAAATTTTTGAAGAATACGGCTACTTTGCAGAGAAAACTATTTCTGTGACGTTGAGTGGTGCAGAAGGTGCTGCTAAGATCAAAGAGATCTTGGAAGGGCTGCGGACTCAAGCACCAACGGAATTTGCAGGGGTTTCAGTGGCACTAACTGAAGATTATCTA
This sequence comes from Enterococcus sp. AZ163, assembly GCF_050498925.1. Lineage (NCBI taxonomy): Bacteria > Bacillati > Bacillota > Bacilli > Lactobacillales > Enterococcaceae > Enterococcus > Enterococcus sp. AZ163. The sequence continues at coordinate 3,700,532 of NZ_JBIPAO010000001.1, read as the reverse complement.
ATCCAACAAGCCACAGATAGCCAAGGTACAAGCAGGGCCATTGCTATGCCTTCTTCAAATGTATTAAAATATACGTTAGAGGATGATACTTGGTTAGCTATCCGACCATCTGGAACAGAACCAAAAATTAAATTTTACATTGGAGTAAAAGGGTCATCTGAAAAAGATGCGGAGAATAAGCTAGCGGCTTATGAAGCAGCAATCCGCAAAATTACAGAGTAGAAGAGGGGCTTAGAATGAGTACACAAAAGACTGAAATTCTAGCCGTTAGTCAGTTGTTTAAAGTGTTGAGTGACCCCACTCGTTTAAGAATTTTATTGTATTTGAAGCAAGGTGAACGCAATGTTTCTTCCATCAGTGAAAATTTGGCAATGGAACAGTCAGCGGTTTCCCATCAATTGAAGCTGTTGCGGGACAACCGTTTGGTCAAAGCACGACGCGATGGCAAGGCAATGTTGTATAGTTTGGATGACCATCATGTCTTAGATATTTTGGATCAAACCTTCCGCCATGTGTCTCATCATTAAGACAACTAGTGATTTTCTATTTTTATTGGAAAATCACTAGTTTTTTTTGGGTATTTTAGTTATACTAAGACACAAACTATATTAAAATATGATGAAACACGTTTAATCTTTGTGCAATCATTTGGAGGCGAATTATGAAAAAACCAGTTAAAGTAGGTCTATTAGGTTTAGGTGTTGTAGGAACTGGTGTGCTGGAAATTCTGGCAGATCATCAGGAGAAAATCGAAAAGAGTATTGGCTGTCCCTTAACCGTAACAAAAGCGTTGATTCGCCCGACTGAGGACAAAGAAGAAACGGCGAAAAAATACAATCTTCAATTGGTGCATGAGTTAACTGATATTACAGAGGATCCAGAAATTGATATTGTAGTAGAAGTAATGGGACGTATTGAACCAGCTAAGACTTTCATTGCAGAATCGCTGAAAGCTGGCAAGCACGTTGTTACGGCGAATAAAGATTTACTCGCTCAACATGGCAGTGAATTAGCTTCTTTAGCTCATGAGCAAAAACGCAACTTATACTATGAAGCAAGTGTAGCTGGTGGTATTCCAATCTTACGGACCATCGCTAACAGTTTAGCAGCGGATGATATTCAGGAAGTATTAGGGATTGTTAATGGAACAACTAATTATATGTTGACTAAAATGGTCACTGAACAGTTAGACTACGAAACTGCCTTGAAGCAGGCTCAAGAATTAGGCTTTGCTGAAAGTGACCCAACAAATGACGTAGATGGCATTGATGCAGCGTATAAAATGGTAATTTTAAGCAAATTTGCTTTTGGTATGACGATTAATATGGACCAAGTAAAGGTAAAAGGAATTCGAGGATTATCCGGTAATGATGTGACGGTTGCTGACCAGTTAGGCTACACCGTTAAATTGATTGGTTCGACTGTTAAGCAAGGCGACAGTATTGCAGCCGAGGTAGGACCAGTATTGGTTCCGAGTAATCATCCATTAGCTTCCATTCATAATGAATTTAATGCGGTATTTGTGAAGAGCTCAGGAATTGGTGAATCCATGTATTACGGACCTGGCGCTGGTTCACGACCAACAGCAACTAGTATTGTAGCGGATTTGATGACGATCGTTAATAAGATTCAACTAGGCACGATTGGTCATCGTTTCAGTGAGTATACTCAACCAACCAAGTTGACATCGCCTGAAGAAATCGTCAGCAAATACTTCTTGTCATTAAAAATGCCTGATAAAACAGGTCAATTTTTACAATTAGCTGAGATCATGGCACAAGCTGGTGCAGGACTTGAACAGGTAGTTCAAGAGAAAGCTCAAGTAGAAAATGCTCGAGTTGTGGTAATTACTCACAAAATGTCGGAAACAACCATGAGCCAAATTCAAAAAGACATCGATGAAAAAACAGATTTTGAACTATTATCAACAATGAAAGTAATGGGGGAATAGTTAACATGTACGAAGGATTATTAAAGCAATATCAAGAATATTTACCAATCACTGATAAAACACCAATGCTGTCATTAGCGGAAGGAAATACACCGTTAATTCCATTGCATAATTTATCTAAAGAACTAGGAATTACTTTGTATGGTAAATATGAAGGCTTGAATCCAACTGGTTCATTTAAAGATCGTGGGATGGTTATGGCTGTAGCTAAAGCCGTTGAAGACGGAGCGAAAGCAATTATCTGTGCATCAACTGGAAACACTAGTGCAGCAGCAGCGGCATATGCGACTCGTGCAGGTATTAAAGCCTATGTAGTAATTCCAGATGGAAAAATTGCTATGGGTAAACTGGCTCAAGCGATTATTTATGGAGCGGATATCATTTCAATTCCAGGAAATTTTGATGAAGCGTTGAAAGCAGTGCGTGATATTGCAGAAACAGAAGCAGTTGCTTTGGTAAACTCAGTTAATCCTTATCGTTTAGAAGGTCAAAAAACTGCTGCTTTCGAAATATGTGAACAACTAGAAAAAGCACCTGATGTTTTAGCTATTCCTGTCGGCAATGCTGGAAATATTTCGGCCTATTGGAAAGGTTTCAAAGAGTGGCATGAAGTGAAAGGCACAGCTCTACCGCGCATGCACGGTTTTGAAGCGGAAGGCGCTGCAGCAATTGTTAGGGGAGAAGTGATCGAACAGCCGGAAACAGTGGCGACTGCGATTCGAATTGGAAATCCAGCCAGCTGGAAATTAGCTGAGGCAGCAAGAGACGAATCAGGTGGACACATCGATGCAGTAACTGATGAAGAAATTTTAAATGCATACCGGAAAGTTGCAGCACAAGATGGCGTCTTTGTAGAACCTGGTTCAGCAGCATCGTTAGCCGGAGTAATTCAGCATGTGAAGAGTGGAAAAATCAAACAAGGTGAAACTGTAGTAACAGTTTTCACTGGTAATGGTTTGAAAGATCCAGATACAGCAATTAATGCAACTGATGTAAAAATTAGTAAAATGAGCGATTTAGAAGATATGCGTCAACACTTGAAAGAAGGAGTGGCGAAACTATGAAAATCCGCGTTCCTGCCACAAGTGCCAACCTAGGTCCAGGCTTTGACTCTTGCGGGATCGCGCTTTCGCAGTATTTAGTGATCGAGATTGGTCCAGCAACACAAAAATGGGCAGTGGAGCATGAGTTGTCCAATTCCATTCCTCGCGATGAGAAAAATCTGCTGATTCAAATAGCGTTGAAAATAGCGCCTAAGTTGACACCTCACAGCATAAAGATGTCAACTGATATTCCAGTCGCTAGAGGATTGGGCAGCAGTTCCTCTGTCATTGTGGCCGGAATTGAATTGGCTAATCGTTTGGGTAATCTAAACTTGTCTGTTCGAGAAAAATTAGAGATTGCTACAGAGATCGAAGGTCATCCCGACAATGTTGCACCAGCAATTTGTGGTAGTTTTGTTGTGGCTAGCTATGCAGATGAGCAGGTAGAGTATGTAAAACATCATTTTCCAGAATGCGATGTAGTCGTATTCATTCCAGACAAGGAATTGTTAACCTCAGCCAGCCGAAGTGTCTTACCTGATGAATTTTCTTATAAGGAGGCAGTAAAGGCCAGTTCGATTGCGAATGTAATGATTGCCGCAGTATTGAATGGCAATTTACCTTTGGCTGGAAAAATGATGGAAAAAGATTTATTCCATGAGAAGCATCGTAAAGATTTAGTGCCTCATTTAACTGAAATCCGAGAAATTACTCAAAAAATGGGTGGATATGGCAGCTATCTAAGTGGAGCAGGCCCTACTGTATTGACTTTAGTGGCCCCAGATAAATCTCAGCAGGTTGCTGAGCGATTGAAGGAGTTAGATGACACAGCTCGGGTGGAAATCTTGGCAGTTGATCAAGAAGGACTGCAAGTTTATTAATTAAATAGTATGTGATGAAAAGAAGAGTATAGAAGAACTAGGTTTTACAGAAAGCTTCGGTAGCTGAAAAGAAGTATTCCTGATCTTTTAGAAGATGGTCTTGGAGCATAAAATGATGAATAGAGTAATCATTTGCGGGTCGGCCCGGTACAGCTTTTCAACAGTCCGCTGTTGAGTGAGATTGATCCTAGATCAATAAACAAAGGTGGTACCACGGAAAACTTCCGTCCTTTCCTATTACAGGAGGACGGAAGTTTTTTTGTTAGTCTCGCTTTTTGCAGTTTGCTATTGTGAGAGAGTTAGATTTAAAGGGGTTGCTCAAATTCAAAATTAAGAAGACTAGTTGGATGGTACACGATAGTAGGATAAAAGATTTTTTGATAAGAAAATGTTGAACAGAAGAACAAACAGATCGAACAACCAATCACAATCAAAGGAGGAAATGAATATGGAATTCGAAACAAAATGTCTGCATGCGGGGTACACGCCAGGAAATGGAGAACCTCGGGTATTACCCATTACTCAAAGTACCACGTACACTTATGATTCAACAGAGGAAATTGGAAAACTATTTGATTTGAAGGAAAGTGGTTATTTCTATACTCGATTGGCAAATCCAACGACGGGTGCGGTAGAGGAAAAGCTAGCTGCACTGGAAAATGGCGTAGGAGCATTATGCACTGCTTCTGGTCAGGCGGCGACTTTCTATGCTATCTTGAATATTTTAGAAGCAGGGGATCATTTTATCTCTTCTTCTTATATTTATGGGGGTACGTACAATTTATTTGCCCATACTTTACGAAAAATGGGAATTGAAGTAACTTTTGTAGATCAAAATGCTTCTTTAGAGGAATTGAAGCAAGCAGCAAAATCAAATACCAAAGCGGTTTTTGCTGAAACAATTGCTAACCCAGCCTTATGTGTATTAGACATCGAAAAATTCGCACAGTTAGCGCAAGCTTTGGACGTACCGTTTTTAATTGATAATACTTTTGCGACCCCCTATTATTGCAGACCAATTGAATTTGGAGCAGATATTGTTATTCATAGTACAACTAAATACTTGGATGGTCATGCGGTTCAAACCGGCGGAGTTATCATTGATGGTGGGAAATTTAACTGGAATAATGGTAAATTCCCACAATTGTCTGAACCAGATGACACTTATCACGGGATTGTCTATACTGAAACCTTTGGTGCTGCAGCATATATTACTAAAGCTAGGGTTCAACTAATGCGCGATTTAGGAGCGACCCCTTCTCCGCAAAATTCTTTCTTACTGAATTTGGGAATCGAAACTTTAGCAGTAAGAATGGAACGTCATTATCAAAATGCTTTGGCTGTTGCAGAGTTTCTAACTAAACAACCTGCGGTCAAAAAAATAAAGTACCCTGGTTTAAAGCAAGATGAAAATTATGATTTAGCACAAAAATATGTTCCAAATGGATTATGCGGTGTGATTTCCTTTGAAATTGGAGCAGGCAAAGAGGAAGCAGCGAAATGGCTGGATGCTTTGCAATTGGTTTCGTTGGAAGTTCATGTAGCAGATATTCGAACATGCGCACTACATCCAGCAACATCTACCCATCGTCAGCTAACCGATGAAGAATTAACGCAGGCGGGAATTTCACCAGGTTTGGTGCGCTTATCATGCGGAATTGAGAATGTATCAGATATTCTAGCAGACTTGCAGCAAGCTTTTGAACAACTGGAGGGATAAGTCATGCCGATTCGTTTAGAACCTGACTTTCCAGCAAAAAGGATCTTGGAGAATGAAGATATCTTTGCCATTGATAATTTGCGAGCTAATCAACAAGATATTCGACCATTAAAATTATTGATTCTAAATTTAATGCCTAATAAAATCGCAACTGAAATTCAACTGCTGCGGTTAATCAGTCAAAGCCCATTGCAAATTGATGTGGATTTTATGAAGGTGGCTTCCCATGAGCATCGTAATACTAGCAAGACCCATTTGGAGAAATACTATTTAGAATTTTCTTCTATTAAAGAAACTTATTATGACGGATTGATTATTACGGGTGCCCCCATTGAAAAACTGTCTTTTGAAGAGGTAGATTATTGGGAGGAACTGACTGCAATTATGACCTGGAGCAAAACCCACGTGACTTCGGTCATCCACATTTGTTGGGGAGCTCAGGCGGGGATGTATTACCATTATGGAATAGATAAAGTGCTGTTTGAGGAAAAGCTGTTCGGCATTTTCTCACAAAAGCTTTTGACGCAGCATCGTTTGTTCCGTGGTTTTGATGATGTTTTTTGGATGCCGCAATCTCGTTATACTGGAATTAATGAAACACAAGTCTCAGACAGTTCGCTAGAGGTAATCGCTCGGGGAGCTGATGGCGCAGCCACGATTCTTCTTTCAGATGATGGGCACAACGTATTTTTACTGGGACATTTTGAATATGATTCTGGTACCTTAGAAGGTGAGTATCTGCGGGACTTGGATAAAGGATTAGATACTCAAAAGCCTGAAAATTACTATTTGTCTTCGGAGAAGATTACAAATCGTTGGCGAGCGCATGCGTATTTGTTTTTCCATAATTGGATTAATGATGTCTATCAGACAACTCCCTATGTATTAGAGCAAATAGTCGAGATCCAAACGAAAAAGACAAAATAAGATTTTTAAAATAGAAAATATCCGAACTTTAGCAACTGCACCCCTGTAATTATTGGCGTGTTCATTAACTATAGTTCGGATATTTTTTGTTAAAATTCCGTTTAGTTAGTCGTCTTCAGCGTCTTCCATAAAATAGTAGCTGTGGTCTTCTAAATCTAGGGCATTCATAATCTTAGCTGCAGTTTCCTCTATGGAATAGTTTGCGACGTTTACTACATAGCAACCAAGTTTTTGATACAATTCATTAGCAAATTCTAATTCTGCTTGAATTTTGTCGCGATCCGAATATGCTGTTTCAGGATTGAGGCCATAAGCGCGCATCCGTTCTTTTCGAATACTGATTAATACTTCAGGGTCATTGGTTAAACCAACAATCTTTTTAGGATCAATCTGGAACAATTGCTTAGGAATATGCGCTTGTGGAATCAACGGCAAATTGGCTACCTTTAAATTTTTGTTGGCTAAAAACAGGCTTAAAGGTGTTTTCGATGTTCGTGAGACACCTAATAAAACAATGTCAGCGTCAAGGAAACCTTTTGCATCTTTTCCATCGTCGTATTTCACAGCAAATTCCAACGCTTTGATTCGTTTAAAATAATTGTCATTTAAATGATGCAGTGCACCGGGTTCATAAGTTGGTTCAATACTTGCACGTCGTTCGATTTCATTAACCACCGGATTCAACAGATCCATATGGAACAAGCCTGCTTGTTCGCAAAATTCTTCGGCGATTCGTGATAACTTCGGATCAATTAATGTATGAATGATCATGGCATTTTCATTTTTAGCATCTTTCAGCGCCTTTAACAGTAACTCCGCTGAGCTGATAAAGGTTCGACGGAACAAGCAAAATTCTACAGTCGGGTATTGCGCCATAGAAGCCTGCGCCAATTTAGAAGCCGTTTCACCTGCCGAATCGGAAATGATAAAGATCGTTACAAGATCGGTTTGATTTTCCTCCTCCATAAAATTCTCCCTTGTATTTTAAGATAATTTATTATACCATATTGTTTATTCATAATCATTACGATTTAATTAGGAGGAATCGTCATGACCCAACCAACATTATTAGAAAAAGCGTTAATAAAAGTGAAGGAAAAGGGCTTCAAATACACGAAAAAGCGTGAAACCTTATTGGACTATTTGATTAAAAAGAATCGTTATGTGGCTGCTAAAGAAATATATGACTATTTGAATGCTCAGTTTCCTGGACTTAGTTATGATACTGTTTATAGAAACTTAAGGGAATTTTGTGAAATCGGCATTGTGGAAGAGACCGATTATCAGGGAGAAATGAAGTTCCGCTTCAGCTGCAGCGAAGATTTTGGGCACCATCATCACTTTATTTGTACGGTTTGTGGCAAAACGAAAGAGATTCACATGTGTCCAATGGATTTTTTCAAGGAGCAGTTAGATGATTGCCAAATTGAGGGGCATCGTTTCGAATTATATGGACGTTGTTCAGATTGTAAAACGATTGCTTAACCAATCGGTAAAATAAAACTCCCCAGTACCTTGACTCATATTTATCCATTCGATATAATAACCTATGGACGGTCTTGTTTTTTGAGAGTATATTTCAATAACAAAAACGGTTACTTTTTAAGCTCGGAGGGAGGGAATTTATATGTCAAAAACAGTGGTTCGTAAAAATGAATCTCTTGACGATGCTCTTCGTCGCTTCAAACGTTCCGTTTCAAAAGCGGGGACTCTACAAGAATCTCGTAAACGTGAATTTTATGAAAAGCCAAGTGTGAAACGCAAGAAAAAATCAGAAGCAGCTAGAAAACGTAAAAAATTCTAGTGTGAATGGAGTGATATGATGTCACTGCTTACTCGGCTAAACGAAGACATGAAGCAAGCGATGCGCAGCAAGGACAAAGAATCTTTGCAGGTAATTCGCATGCTGAAAGCCGCTGTTCAAAATGAACAAATCAATACAGGTCAGGAATTATCAGAAGATGATGAACTAACTGTTCTATCTCGTGAGATGAAGCAGCGACGTGAATCATTGATGGAATTCGAAAAAGCTGATCGGACTGATTTAGCGGATAAAGTCAAAAAGGAAATTGTAATTGTAGAAAAGTACATGCCAGCGCAGCTTTCAGAAGATGAAATCCGCAGCATAGTAAGTGATGCAATTGCTAAAACTGGAGCAACTTCACCAAAGGAATTTGGAAAAGTGATGGGCGCTGTGATGCCAAAGGTCAAAGGTAAGGCTGACGGTAATCAGGTAAATGCCATCGTAAAAGAGTTGTTACAATAGGAATTTTTACCATCGAGAAGAATATTCTCGGTGGTTTTTTTTTGCTTTATAATTGAGGATTGCCACAATTTCCACATTGAAGTGGAAAATAAAAAATTTAAACTCATTTGAAAACGTTCTATAGTTAGGTCAGAAAGAAGGAGGAGGAACTTTTTAATGGAAGAAGTCAGAGTCGGAACCGAGATGGACTCAATGGCCATCATCTTACATGCAGGCAATGCAAAGAGTGATGCGTATGAAGCCCTGCTCGCAGTGAAGCAAGGAGATTTCAAAACATTTGATGAAAAGCATAAGACAGCGAAAAGTGAAATGAAACTTGCTCATCGAGCGCATGCAGAAATGCTTAGAAAGCTTTCTTCAGAGGACCGAATGAACGAGGTGGATCTGCTATTAGTGCATGCAGAGGGACATTTAACTTCAACAGAGATTGCTGTAGACATGATCGCTGAGTTTGGAGAATTGTATAAATGGAAGGAGACTATTTAATGGATAAAAACTTTTTTTGGGGTGGGGCAACTGCCTCTTATCAATGTGAAGGTGCTTGGGATGTCGATGACAAGGCCGAATCAATGTGGGATCATTACCTGCATGAAAACGATATGGAGAATGGAGACATTGCCAGTGACCATTATCATCGCTTTGAAGAAGATATTCGTATGATGAAAGAAGGAGGTCAAACTTCTTATCGCTTTTCACTATCATGGCCACGCATTATTAAAAATCAAGCTGGTGAAATTAATTCTAAAGGAATTGAGTTTTATCATCGCTTATTAGATGCTTGCCACAAATTTGATATCGAACCTTTTGTGACAATCTATCACTGGGATTTACCGCAATATTGGGAAGCAGATGGCGGTTGGCTAAATCGAGACGTAGCTTATGCATTTGAACATTTAGCAAAGATTTGCTTTGAACAGTTTGGAGATAAAGTTCGTTACTGGACAACCTTCAATGAACCCAAATGGTTTATTGCTAACGGCTATTTTATCGGAAATTATCCACCAGGCTTGCAGGACGTTCAAAAAACGATGATAGGAGCTTATCATGTAATGTTGGCGAGTGCTCTAGGGGTGCGGGCTTTCCATGAAGGCGGTTATCAGGGACAGATTGGTATTGTTCACAGCTATACACCAGTTAATGGTGTAGATGATACAATTGAAACGAAGATTGCGATGCGCTATGCAGATAACTATTGCAATAACTGGATTTTAGATACAGCAGCTTTAGGAGAATTTCCAATTGATCTAGTGGCAAAACTGGCTTTAGATTATGACGTAGATTTTATGAAGGTAGATGAATTACGCATCATTAAGGAAAATACAGTTGATTTCATCGGGCTAAACTATTATGCTCGTACTTTAGTGAAACCGTATACCGATGGTGAAACACAAGTAGTCTTCAACCATTCGGGTAAAAAAGGTCAGAGTAAAGTGGTAATCAAAGGTTGGTTTGAACAGGTGAAGGATCCGAATAGTGAATTTACTGCCTGGGATACTGAAATCTATCCAAAAGGCTTGCAGGATGGGTTGATTGAAGCTTGGGATCGCTATCATTTACCCATTTACGTTACCGAAAATGGGGTAGGCGTCAGAGAAGACGTGACTGTTGATCAGGTGAATGATGATTACCGTATTTCATTTATGAATGACCACATTAATGCCATCATGAACGCGATGGATCAAGGAGTAGATATTCGCGGCTACTACGCTTGGGCATCCTTTGATTTATATTCTTGGAAAAATGGTGTTGAAAAGCGTTACGGCCTAGTTGCTGTTGATTTTAATAATGAACAAGAACGTAAGCCTAAAGCCTCTTACTATTGGTTTAAGGAGGTCATTGAAAGTCACGGAGAAAAAATCCAACGAAGAGCGTTTGAGTAACAATCCGATTTGCATTTAAAAAAATGGCTCCATTGAGAGGAACGATAATAATGAAAAAAGTAATGCTAGTTTGTAATGCGGGGATGTCAACAGGAATGTTAGCAAAAAAAATTGAAGCAGCTTCCGGCAATACGCTGGAAGTGAATGCTTACAGTGAATCTGAATATAAAGATTATTTGGAGGGGGTAGATTTAGTTTTAATTGGGCCACAAATTCGTTTCTTAAAACCGCAAATTTCGGCGGCGGTAGAGGTACCCGTTGAAGCAATTTCACCAATGAAGTACGGCATTATGGATGGTAAAGGTGTCTACGAAGATATCAAAAAATTGATCGGGGGATAAAAGATCATGGGATTTAATACATTAAGCGAAAAAATGGATCAATATATCTCGCCGCTTGCTAACAAGTTAAGTCAGCAGCGGCACTTGAAAGCAACACGCGATGCCTTTATGTCAATGCTGCCAATTACTTTGTTTGGTTCAATTCCGATCATTTTGAATGCTGCACCAGTGACAGAAAATACAACAAACCGCTTTTTGCTGGCTTGGGCGAGCTTTGCTGAACAGAACAGTATGATTTTAAACTGGATCAGTGGTATCACCTTAAGTGCCATGTCATTATTCATTTGTATCGGAGTAACTTATTTCTTATGTCGTCATTACAAGGAAGATGTATTAAGACCTTTGATGTTTGCAGTCGTTGGATTCTTGATGCTAGTTTTGACACCGTTGAAGCTAGGCTGGGATGGTAAAGAAGTGGAGATTAGTTTCTTGGATGGTCGTGGAATTTTGTTGGCACTTTTTGTTTCTATTGTTACGGTGGAAGGCTATCATTGGATGCGTAAGAAAAACATTGGACGAATTTCAATGCCGGATAGTGTACCAGCTTCATTGTCAGAAACCTTTGCAGCGCTCGTACCTGGCCTGATTTTGATGACATTCTTTTCGATTGTCTTTATTATCTTTCATGCCTTTGATACGACCGCTGTACAATTCCTATACAATATTATGGCACCGAGCTTCCAAGCAGCGGATAGTCTGCCATTTACCATTTTGAGTATTTTCTTGATTCACTTGTTTTGGTTCTTTGGCATTCATGATGCGGCATTAGCTGGAATTTTAGGACCAATTCGTGACGGAAATTTGTCAATTAACGCGGCGGAAAAAATGGCGGGTACAGATTTAAGTAACGTCTTTACTACTCCATTTTGGACTTACTTTGTTATTATTGGTGGTTCAGGTTCAGTCTTGGCATTAGCTTTCTTAATGATGCGTTCCAAATCAAAACAGTTAAGTACAGTGGGGAAAGTTGGTTTTCTGCCTTCCGTTTTCGGAATTTCAGAGCCGATGATTTTCGGGACACCGTTGATGTTGAATCCGATTTTCTTTGTACCATTTATTTTTACTTCTGTGTTTAACGGAATTGTTACTTACTTGTGTATGTCGTGGGGGATTGTTGGCAAGACGTTTGCGGTGTTCTCGTGGCAGATGCCCGCACCAATTGGAGCTTTCCTTTCTACTATGGACTGGCGTGCGGTTGTATTGGTTCTTGCATTGACGGCTCTAGATGGAGTGCTGTACTACCCATTCTTTAAGGTATATGAGAAAAACCTAATTAATCTGGAAAAAGAATCTGAGACAGAGGCTGATTCAGCAGAAAAAACAGCCGTAGATGTTTCCAATGATACAACGACTGCTTAATAGTTTAGAGCATAGGTAATCCTATGCTCTTATTGTGATATAATCTAAAAGCTAAAATGCCTTCAGGAGGATCGAACATATGCAAATTTCTCAAAGACAAGAACAGATTATCGAGAAATTAACTTTTAGTAATCTCCCTCTTACAGCCCAGATGCTCTCTAAAGAGTTAGGCGTATCGTCTAAAACAATTCGTAATGATATCCAACAGTTAAATGGACAGGTTTTACAAGCGGTCATTTTATCGAAAGCGGGTGCTGGATTTTATCTTAATCCAGAAACTCTTTCATTATTGGATAATGAGAAGAAAATTGATCGATCAAACCTGCGCTTTGAATTGCTGGTTCAAATTATTGATCAAGCCAGGTGCGATTTTTACGAATTAGCCGATGATTTCTTTATCAGCGAGTCTGCACTTAATCGGATTATCAAGGAGTTAAATGACTTGATTTCTCGACAGGATCAATCATTGATTATTCAGCGGAAAAACAACCAATTATTTATTAATGGTGAAGAAGCTGAGAAACGGCGCGTTTTTACGCTGTTCTTGAATCAAGAAATTGAGGCCAATAAATTAAGCTTGGAGAAGTATTCAGACTATTTTGGACAAATTGATTTAGCTAAGTTGTCGCAGTTGGTAATTCGTTTCCACCAGCAGGAGAACTTTTCGATCAACGACTTTTCCACGATTTCTTTTATTTTACATGTAGCTGTATTGTTAGAGCGAGTGAGCAAAGCGAGCTTTTTAAATACTACTAAGACTGCAATGGAGGATCAAGAGGGACGTCGGCTAACCCTTGAAATAGCTGCTTTATTAGAAGAAAACTTTCAGGTAGAAATTCCAGAGGAAGAGCTGCCATATATTTATCGTCTGTATTCTGGTGTAATTGTTTCCAATGAGAGCTTGGAAGAACTGCAGTTAAAAGAAGTGATCGAAAATTTACTTGATAGTATTTCGGGGATTTTTTATTTAGATTTTACTCAAGACGAAAAGATTGTTGATTATTTGCTGACTCATGTTTCAGCTTTATATAAGCGGGCAATCAATCATCAATATTTAACCAATCCTTTGTTAGAGGAAATTAAAAGTAAGTTTTCTTTTGTTTACAATGTTAGTGTATATGCTTCCGCTTTTTTACAACGGACATTATACATACAATTTCCAGAGGATGAAATTGCCTATTTATCCTTGCATTTTCTTTCCGCTTTAGAAAATATCCGCAGGAAAAAAAAGAAGCAGGTGCTGCTAGTTTCACCTTACGGAGTAGGAAATCAGCGGATTGTTCGATCTTATTTAAATCGAATTACGGACTTCGAAATAGAGTTGTCTGTAGCACAGTCTATTTTCGATATCAATGATGAGCTGATAAAGGACAAGGATTTGATTTTGACAACTGAAGCGTTGCAAATAGAGACGACTATTCCTATTTATCACTACCAGTCTTTTTTAACAGAACAAGATTTAGCCAAGATTACCCAACTCTTTGCTGCAGTCAGTCAAACGCCGTCGGTACTGACCCGCTTTTTGAAGGAAGAATTATTTTTTCCTCACGAGGGACAAAGGACACCTGATGAAGCGATTCGTTTTCTTTGTCAGCAGTTGTGTGATAAAGGATATTGCGAAGCTGACTATGTGGAAAAAGTATTAGAACGTGAGGCGTTGTCCAGCACAGCATTTGGCAATTATTATGCGATTCCCCATGCGATTAAACGAGAGGCTAAGAAAAATGCAGTAGCGATTGCTTCCTTTGAAAAACCGATTCAATGGCAAGGAAAAAAAGTAAGACTGGTTCTGCTGCTGGCGTTAAAAGGAGAACGTGACAATTCCTTTGAACAATTGTTTGAGGAGTTGGTAATGATTTTAAACGAACCTGCTCGTGTCAAACGGTTAGCGAAGCAAATAGATTTTGAAAAATTTTTAACGATTTGTCAGGAAAAATAAGAAAGACAGTGATTTTTTGAAGCGGCTCGTCAACGAGACTTCGAGGATTGCTGTCTTTTTAGGTCTTTCTTAAGGTGAGATCCCTCGCAATTTTTCTTTTATTTAGAGTGTGGTATGATAGGGTGACTGATTAAAATAAGGGGATGAAGTATTTTTGACAAAAAACGATTTTGAGTCGTTGGAAATAAAACTTAACGCCAAAGATGATATTAGTATGTTGTTAGGTTCCCATGACAAACATATCAAGTTTTTAGAAGATAATACAGAAACAACAATTAATACACGAGGCGAAACCATCCAAATTATTGGTGAAAAAGAAGAGACCAAACTGGTCGCAGATGTTATTCGAGCATTGCAGATGTTAATTGATCGGGGAATAAAGGTTGCGACACCTGATGTGATGACCGCTCTTCGCTTGGCTAAGGATAATCATTTAGATGAGTTTGTGATGATGTATGAAGAAGAATTATTAAAGGATCGCAACGGAAAGCCTATTCGTCCTAAAAATATTGGTCAAAGCCGCTATATCTCCGCTATCCGTAAATCAGATGTAGTATTTGGAATCGGTCCTGCCGGTACTGGTAAGACCTATTTGGCGATTGTTATGGCAATTGCCGCGTTAAAAAAAGGTGAGGTACAACGGATTATTTTGACTCGACCGGCTGTTGAGGCAGGCGAAAGCTTAGGATTCTTACCTGGTGACTTGAAGGAAAAAGTAGATCCTTACCTGCGCCCAATGTATGATGCGCTGCACCAAATCTTTGGTGTTGAGCATACGAACCGTCTATTGGATCGTGGTGTCATAGAAATTGCACCATTGGCTTATATGCGAGGCCGTACTCTAGATGATGCTTTTGTCATCTTGGACGAAGCACAAAATACGACGATTGCCCAAATGAAAATGTTTTTGACTCGGCTGGGATTTAATTCTAAAATGGTGGTTAACGGTGACACCAGTCAGATTGACTTGCCAAAAGGTCAGATGAGTGGCTTGATGCATGCGGAACGAACGCTGCGTAATATCAAACATATTCGCTTTGCGAATTTTGAATCTGCTGATGTGGTTCGTCACCCTGTAGTAGCTGAAATTATTGAAGCTTACGAGAAAGAGAATCTACGCCATTCAAATGAGTAGATTGGAGGAAACAACATGTTGAATCAACCAATCAATAATTTGCGAAAAAAACTCGGTTCACGATTTATTCCGCTAACTCTAGTCTTTTTTGCATTTCTTTTGATTGTTACGATGTTTACCAGCGTGCGTCAAAAACGAGTGGATTACCGGGAGGGTCAAGTCGCTTCTGAGAGTATTCGCGCCAATAAGACGCTTGAAAATATTGCTGAGACCGATCAGAAACGTCAACTGGCAGCTGAAGCTGTCACTCCGGAGTACACGTTCCAGCCTGAACTGGCAGAAACTCAGCACGATCGCATCAGTCAATTGATTGATTTGGTTCAAAAAACCAATAGTGATATTGATAAGGCTAATCAAACCAAAGTATCACAAGCTAAAGAAGGTGAGACTGTTCCTCAACCAACGGTGGAGGAACGTGTTGCCGCGGTAAAAAAGAACTTTGAAAGTATCGACCAAGATACAGTCAGCTTTTACCAAAAGCTGCCGGAAAACTTTTTCCGGTTAGTTGTTCAACTGACGAGTCAGCAGTTAGATCAAGTAAAAACGTCGACTTTAAAGTTGAACGATGAGCAGATGAGCAAACGAATTCGAGAGAGCGACTTAGAGGCCTATAGGCAGCAGGCGATCGATCAAATTCCTGACCTTGGACTAACAGACAACCAAAACCAGGTGATTCAATACTTGTTGGAAAACGGTATTGTAGTCAATGATATTCTGAATGAGAAAAGAACAGAAGATTTACGGGAACAGGCGAAGAGCTCTGTTCAACCGGTTATGATCTATCAAGGAGAAATCATTGTTCGCGAAGGCAGCCAAATTGATGCCAGTGCCTTCAATAAATTGAAATTATTGGGGCTGACTAGCTCGGGCGGGTCAACCTTCCCACTGATAGCCATGATTTTGTCAACTATTCTTCAAGGCTTTGTCTTGTGGTTCTACAGCCGACAATTTGAAGTTGAGTTTCAGCGAATCCGATTTATCTTATTCTATTCGGCTTCAATGATTTTCAGTGTTCTAGTCATGAAGTTTCTTCAAATTTTCCAAAGTACCAGCAGCAATAACTTGGCGCTATTTTTCCCAGCTGCTTTTGTACCATTGTTGTTGACCGTTTTTGTGAATCGCAGAGCTGGAAGTTTAGCGGCTGTTTTCCAAACTATTTTTGCTTTATTTGTTTACTATGATTCCATTGGAACCAACATGCTGACGATTATTTTGATGACCTATTTGTTTTCAGGTGTTTTGGCAGTGATGGTAAAACAAAAACGAGTATCTGATCAAGCCAAGCAGGCGCTGCTTTGGATCGTTATCTTCCCCTTGATTTGGGCGATTATTTTGAATATTTATCAAGGCTTGTCCTTTACCAATAGTGCAACTTGGGGCACGTTGATTTGTGCGGTAGCTGGATCGTTATTATCCTTCTTGTTAGGAACTGGTCTGCAGCCGTATATTGAATTGCTAGTAACAGATAGCGGGGTTATTACGCTAAATGAATTAAGCAATCCCAACCATCCATTGCTTAAACAGCTGCTGGAAGAAGCACCGGGAACTTATCATCATTCCATGATGGTGGCTAATCTGAGTGCCAATGCCGTAGCTGAGATTGGCGGACGGTCGCTGCTAACCCGTGTAGCTTGCTACTACCATGATATTGGTAAGATTCGTCATGCGAACTTCTTTGTGGAAAATCTGCCGCCGGGTGCGGAGAATCCACATAATTTCCTGCTGCCAGAAGACAGCAAGCAAATTATTTTTGGACATGTGATTGAAGGGGCTAAGATTCTAGAGGAATACAAAATGCCGCAAATGGTGATCGATATTTGTTATCAGCATCATGGAACGACTTTAATGAAATTCTTCTATGTGAAAGCTAAAGAGCGGAATCCGGAAATAACTGAGGCAGAATTCCGTTATCCTGGTCCGAAGCCACAGACAAGAGAAGCGGGTGTAGTAAGTATCGCCGACAGCTGTGAAGCAGCAGTACGCGCAATGGATCATCCATCAATGGAAAAAATCAGCAGATTTGTTCATGAGTTGATTGAAGAACGTATCTCTGATGGGCAATTGGACGATTCCGGCTTGACGTTGAAAGAAATTCGAATTGTCGAAAAATCGTTAATCAGCAGTTTGAGTTCGACCTTCCATTCACGGATTAAATATCCGAAGATGAAATCAGAAGCTGAGAAAATGAAAGAAGAGCAAGAAAGAGGCGAACGGTAGTGGATATTACCTTTATTGATGAAACCGGCGAAGTTTCTCAAGATAGAATCACTGAAGTTGACGACTTGCTGCAATTTGCAGCCGACTATTTGAAGCTGCCAGAAGACACGGAGATGTCGGTCACTTTTATGGACAATGCGGCCATTCAGATTATTAATCGGGATTATCGCGATAAGGATGCACCAACGGATGTGATCAGTTTTGCTCTAGAAGAAGACGGTGAAGATGAGGGTCCGATAATTTTTGACGAGGAGATGGCAATGCCAAGAAATCTAGGCGATATAATGATTTCTACAGAACGTGCAGCAGAACAGGCGGAAGAGTACGGACATAGTTTCGATCGGGAATTAGGCTTTTTAGCTGTTCATGGTTTTTTGCATATCAATGGCTATGATCATATGACCCCGGAAGATGAGAAAGAAATGTTCGGACTACAGAAAGAGATTTTGGATGCCTATGGACTCAAAAGATAAAAAAGAAAAAGTAGCTAAGACAGATGAAATGGATAAAACTGAAAAAATAGATGAGACAGAAAAAGCAGTTAGAGTGGATAAAATAGAAGAACCTAAAAAGATGGAAAATCGGGGGAAGAACAAGCATTTTATCACTTCTTTAGAATTTGCTTTTAAAGGAATACAAACAGTCTTTGAAGAAGAACGCAACATGCGTAAACATGTTCTTCTAGGTGGGCTAGCAATGCTAGCTGGAGTCATTCTTGGGTTAGACCGTTTAGAATGGCTATGGATTTTTCTGGCAGTTTTTTTGGTTTGGATAGTTGAAATCATTAATACTGTGTTTGAAAATGTGGTAGATATGTGTACGGAATGTCACTACAATGCCATTGGCAAAAAGATCAAGGATATGGCCGCTGGTGCGGTATTGCTGACATCTATTTTTGCTGTAATTGTTGGCTTGATTATTTTCTTGCCAAAAATTCTGGAATTTTTAGACGCATGAAATTGAGAGAATGTTGTTTAGCTGGGACGAACGAGCTTTTGTAAGCTGAAAAGGTTCGCCCAGTTTTTTTCAGGAAAGGAATAAAAACTATGACAGAACATAAATCAGGATTTGTTGCAATTGTTGGTCGTCCTAACGTTGGAAAATCAACCTTGCTGAACCGGATTGTTGGGCAAAAGATTGCCATTATGAGCGACAAAGCTCAAACTACCCGTAACAAAATTCAAGGAGTGTATACGACGGATGAAGCTCAATTGGTTTTCATTGATACTCCTGGAATTCATAAACCCAAACATCGTTTAGGTGATTATATGGTGGAGGCTGCCTATAGTGCATTGCGGGAAGTCGATGCGATCATGTTCATGATTAGTGCTGATCAAAAGCGCGGGCCAGGAGACAACTTCATTTTGGAACGATTGAAAAACCAAAACGTTCCTGTTTATTTAATTATCAATAAGATTGATAAGATTCATCCAGATGAATTACTGGCAATCATTGATGATTATCGTCAGGTGATGGAATTTAAGGAAGTTATTCCTATTTCAGCAACTGAAGGCAATAATGTAGAACACATGATGGAAACTTTAGTGGATCAGATGCCGGAAGGTCCGCAATATTTTCCAGAAGATCAAGTGACCGATCATCCAGAATATTTTATTGTTTCGGAGTTAATCCGAGAAAAGGTATTGCAACTGACCCGTGATGAGGTTCCCCACTCAGTAGCAGTAGTAACTGACTCAATGAAGCGGGATGAGAACGAGAAGATTCATATCCAAGCGACGATTATAGTAGAGCGTACGAGTCAAAAGGGAATTATTATTGGCAAAGGCGGGAAAATGCTGAAAAATGTCGGAACGCAAGCACGTAAAGATATTGAGCGCTTGTTGGGAGACAAAGTGTTTCTGGAATTGTGGGTAAAGGTTCAAAAGGACTGGCGCGACAAGAAAACCTATTTGCAGGATTACGGCTACCGTAACGATGATTATTAAGATGAGCAGAGGTGAAGCGAGGCTTTACCTCTATTTGTTAGCCTATTAGATAGAAATCCCTTTATAATAGAAAGAAAGAGCAGAGGTGACGTGATGGCACAAGTAAGTGAAACCAAAGGCTTGATCCTTTTTAGTCGGGATTACAAGGAAAAGGATAAGCTGATTAAGATTTTTACCGAGTCGGCCGGGAAAGTTATGTTTTTTGCCAAGGGGATTCACCGACCGAATAATCCGCTGCGGTCTGCAGTTATGCCTTTTACCGAGGCAGTCTATATTGGTAATTTGAAGGAAGACGGCTTATCCTTTTTAAATAGTGCCAAAGAGATTCACCCGTTGCGCAAGCTGCAGGAGGACATTTTTCTAAATGCTTACGGTTCCTATATCTTAGGTTTAGTGGATGCCGCTATTGATGATCATGTCTATGATCCGGCTTTGTATGGCTTTACTAAACAGGCACTAGAGTTGATGGATCAAGGGTACGATGGCGAAACAATCTTGAATATTTTTGAATTGCAAATTATGCAACGATTTGGGGTAGCTTTAAACTGGAGAGCCTGCAGTATTTGTGGAAAGACTACTGGAGCCTTTGATTTTTCTTCGAAATACAGTGGGGTTTTGTGTCAGGATCATTGGCACATGGATGAACACCGTTACCATGCAGATCCGCGGGCAATTTATTTCATTCGCATGTTTTCGACGATTTCTTACGATAAAATCAGTAGTGTAAATTTGAAGCCGGAAACTAAGCAGGCTATCCGTAAAACGATTGATCAGCTTTATGAAGAATATGTTGGATTGCATCTGAAAAGCAAACGATTCATTGATCAAATGGGTGAGTGGCAAAATATGCTGAAGCCGTTAGATCCAAAAAATGATGCTGAATAGTCTGCGCTGTCTTAAAGACGGTGCAGATTTTTTTTTATAGATCTTTGACTGGTAAAAACTTTAATAGAGTCAAAATCTGCTTTTTCAGATTCTTTCTTGAAAAAATCCCTCGTTTGTTTAACAAATTTTCCAGCTTTCCTTGACCTTTAATGATAAAATGATTAATATACTTTAAACATAAACTTATGAGAATTTCATTTTGGAAAAGGAGTGGTATAGATGAAGGAACTTTGGGATGTGCTACGCCCAGAAGAACAGATCGAATTACAAATAAGAAGGTTGTATCAAGAGCATCATTTTCATCTATACCAATTAAACAGCTTTGAGGAATTTGAAGGCTATCAGCAACAGCGGAATTTTTTTAAAGATAGTACGATTATTACCTTTACCGGAAATGATGGTCGAACGATGGCTTTGAAGCCGGATGTAACGATTTCGATTGTAAAAAATACACCCTCAGGGGAGCGTCGTAAAGTTTATTACGTAGAAGATGTTTATCGTCAAGATCGTCAAGAGGGGGAATATCAAAAGATTCGTCAAGTGGGAATTGAGATTATTGACAACATCGGACAAAAAGATGAACTTGAGGTTCTGCGTTTGGCTTGGCAGAGTCTAGCCTTAGTAGGCGAAGGAACCTTAGACCTTTCTCACATGGGGATAATCAATGCAATTTGCGAACAATTCCCTGAAGAGGAGCGGGATCAGGTTCTGAAAGCTTTACAGCATAAAAGCTCGCATGCCATGGATGAATTGACTCAGAAATACAATTTGCCAAAAGAAGAAAGTGAGAACTTAGGAAAATTACTGCGACTTTCTGGTAAGTTTGAACAGTTTTACGAAAAAGCACGTGGGTTGCTATCTACATTGCCTAAAGCACAAGCTGCACTAGATGAGTTGAAGGAATTACACGATCAGTTGACAAGTGACTCTGAGTTGTCTTCGTTGATTCGTTTGCGACTAGACTTTTCAATTATGAACGATGCGGATTATTACAGCGGATTATTGTTCCAAGGATTTATTAAGGAATCAAAGGAAACCATTCTTCATGGCGGACGTTATGACCTCCTGCTAAAACGCCAGGGAAAAAGTCAAGGTGCGATTGGGTTTGGTATGAAGCTGAATCATGTGGGTGAAAAAAAAGCACCGAAGGACTCCGAGTATTTAAACATCGCCTTACCAAAAGGACGGATGGGAGATACGGTCTATCAATTATTTACCAAAGCCGGAATTGCCAGCGAGGGAGTTTTCGAAGACAATCGCAAGCTGATTTTTGTTGATGAAACAAATAAATTACGCTTTTTCTTAGTGAAACCTAGTGATGTAGCGATCTATGTGGAGCATGGTGCCGCTGATATAGGGGTTGTTGGCAAAGATATATTGATGGAGAATTACGCACATGTTATTGAGTTTTTAGATCTACACCTAGGAGAATGTCGAATTGCAGTGGCGGCCTGCAATGATTTCGTAGAGGATGAAAGTAGACCGTTGAGAGTTTCAACGAAGTACTCCAACATTACACGAGATTATTATGACAGCTTAGGCCGTTCGATTGAGTTGATTGGATTGCATGGTTCGATTGAATTAGCGCCATTATTAGATTTATCAGACGTAATTGTCGATATCGTGGAAACAGGTACTACTTTGAAGGAGAACAATTTAAAGGTGATTCAGGATATCGCACCCTCTTCTGCACGGTTAATTATTAACCCTGCTACTTGGCGTTTTAAGCAAGCACGCATTCAGGAGGTTATTGAGAAAGTGAGGCAGGAAATTTGAGAATCTTTTCAACTGTAAAACAAACGCAGGAAGAAATTTTGGCGCGAAAAATGTCTGAATCCGTCGATGTTTCGGCTACTGTATCTGAAATAGTAACGAAGGTTAAAACTGGCGGAGATCAGGCGATAAAACAACTGACAAAAGAAATCGATGGTGTTGAACTCGCTGATTTGCGGGTAGTAGCTGCGGATATTGAAGCTAGTGTGAATGAGATTTCTAGTGAGTTGCTCGCTGTTTTGAAAAAAGCCAAAGAAAATATTACGGCTTACCACGAAAAGCAGGTTCGCCAGGGATTTGTCTCAACCTCGGAACAAGGAATTGTCATGGGACAACGTGTATTACCCTTAGAAACGGTGGGCGTTTATGTGCCCGGCGGAACAGCAGCTTATCCCAGTACGGTATTAATGGATGTATTGCCAGCTAAAATTGCTGGGGTGAAGCGAATCGTTATGATCACTCCTCCAAGCAAAGAAGGAAAATTAGCACCAGCTATTCTCGCGGCTGCACACGTTGCTGGTGTGGATGAAATTTATCAAGTCGGTGGAGCGCAAGGTGTGGCTGCACTAGCCTATGGAACGGAAACGATTCCGGCAGTTGACAAAATTGTTGGACCGGGAAATATTTATGTTGCAACAGCGAAACGTATGGTTTACGGCTTGGTTGATATTGATATGATCGCAGGTCCAAGTGATGTCTTGATTGTGGCGGATGACAGTGCCAATCCTGAATGGTTAGCCGCGGATTTAATTGCTCAGGCCGAGCATGATCCCTTGGCGCAGGCCATTTTGATTACAACCTCAGAGTCAATGATAAAAGCAGTGGATCAAGCAGTACAACAGCAATTAGTTGACCTGCCGAGACAAGCAATTGCTCAGCAATCATTGGACAATAATGGGAAACTGATTTTAACTCGGGATTTAGACGAGGCCATTTCCTTAGCAAATCAGGTGGCACCAGAACATTTGGAGTTAGCAGTTGATCAACCTTTTGGACTATTAGGAAAAGTAAGAAATGCCGGCAGTGTCTTTTTAGGCCATTACACGCCTGAGGTTTTAGGTGATTATTTTGCTGGACCAAACCATACTTTGCCAACGGAAGGAACCGCTCGCTTTTATTCCCCTTTGTCGGTAGACGATTATGTGAAGAAAAGCAGCTATCTTTACTATACACCAGAAGCATTGGCAGAGGCAGGCCCTTCCGTTGAATTATTTGCTAAAACGGAACACTTAGATGGCCATGCCCGTTCAATGGCGATTCGATTAAGGGGGGAAAAGGAATGAATTTCTTACATTCAAAATATGCTCATTTAGTTCCTTATACACCTGGAGAGCAACCAAAAGAATCTAACTTTATTAAGCTGAATACGAATGAAAGTCCTTATGAGCCAGCACCATCAGTTATGGAGGCAGTTAAGGCAGCAGCTCATACGTTAAACCGTTACTCCGATACTGCTGTAAGAATTGTTGTTGACCCCTTAGCAAAGCAGTTAGGAGTCAAAGCGGACCAAGTTATTTTAGGGAATGGCAGCGATGAAATTTTATCCTTTATTTTCCAAGCGTTCACCGAAAAAGGGATGTCTTTTCCAGATGTAACCTATGGCTTTTATGCTATCTATTGTGATATGTATCAAGCGCAGGCCAATGTGGTACCTTTGATGGAAGATTTTACCTTAGATTTATCGGCTTATGATGCATTGGCAGGAACTGTAATTATTGCTAATCCCAATGCACCAACGGGTTTGCTGCTTTCCTGTGAGGAAATATGCGACTTCTTGAAACGACATCCGGATCGTTTGTTGGTGGTGGATGAAGCGTATATTGATTTCGGTGGTCAATCAATGATTGCCCACATTGAAGAGTTTGATAATCTGTTGGTGGTAGGTACCTTTTCGAAATCACGTCAGTTGGCGGGAGCACGTTTAGGTTATGCTGTAGGGAACAGTCAATTGATTGGGAATCTGAATCAGATCAAATACAGTGTGAATCCCTACAATATCAATGCAATGACCCAGGCTGCGGGGGCTGCAGTGTTAGCCAAGCAGGATTATGTGGACCAATGTATCAAGAAGACGATTGAAGTAAGAAAGTGGAGTACACAGGAATTGAAAAAACGAGGCTTTGAAATGACAGACAGCTATTGCAATTTCCTGTTTGCCAAACATTCTGAATTTGCTGGCGAAACGTTATTTGAGGCGTTGCGAGAACAAAAAATCTTAGTCCGCTGGTTTAATCAACCGCGTACAAAGGACTATTTACGTATTTCAATTGGAACCAAAGAACAAATGGAACGCTTGATGGATGCCGTGGATCGAATTTTGGAAGGAGCCAACTAATGAGAAAAGCAGAAGTGACGCGCAATACCTCGGAAACGAAGATTCAACTCCAATTAGCTGTGGACGGAACTGGCCAACAAAATATTAAAACAGGTATTGGTTTTCTAGACCACATGCTGGAATTGTTTACTCGTCATGGCCGTTTTGACTTAGAGCTGGTCTGTGACGGCGATATCGAAGTGGATGCCCATCATACAACGGAGGATGTAGGGATTGCGATTGGTCGTGCCTTTTCTGAAGCTTTGGGCGAACGTCGCGGAATTAAGCGCTATGGCAGTATGATGCTTCCGATGGATGAAGCCTTGGTGATGACTGCTTTAGATATCAGTGGACGTGGAATGGCCGTCGTTGAGCTGGATATTCCTACCGAAAAAATTGGCCAACAGTTTGATACGGAGCTGGTTGAGGAGTTCTTCATTGCTTTTGCTCGTGAATTAGGAGCAACCATTCACTTACATCAAATTGCTGGCAAAAATAGTCATCATATTGTTGAAGCCTGCTTTAAAGGATTTGGTCGAGCATTAGGCGAAGCAGTCACCATCAATCAGGCGGCGCCAGATGAAATTCCTTCAACTAAAGGAACGATTATCTAGAAAGGGAGAATCTGATGATAGCGATTATTGATTATGGTGTCGGCAATTTATTCAGTTTAACCCGCTCGTTGGAATATATTGGCGAGAAGAGTATTGTAACAAGAGACTTAAGTATCCTAGAAGCGGCTGATCACATTATTCTACCTGGTGTTGGAGCTTTTGGGGATGCAATTGAAAAATTAGAGCAGCTGGAATTAATTGCGCCAATTCAGCAATTAGCAGCCAGCGGAAAACCCTTCTTAGGGATTTGTTTAGGGATGCAGTTGCTATTCGAAACGAGTGAAGAATTCGGCAATTATCGAGGGCTAGGATTGATTCCTGGAAAGATTGTTTCTATGACAGAGGCCTTTCGAAAACAGGCGATTGATTTGAAGGTACCGCAAATTGGCTGGAACCAATTGGAAATTTTGCAAGAGGATTGCCCGCTGGTTCGCGCTATCCAACAAGGCGATTATGTTTATTATGTGCATAGCTTCTATGGAGCGGATTGCGAAGACTCACTGGTTGCAGTTAGCGATTATGGTGTCAAAATTCCCGGGATTGTCCAAAAGGAAAATGTCATGGGGACTCAGTTTCATCCAGAAAAAAGCGGCGATGTCGGATTGAAAATTCTTAAAGCATTTGCGGAGGTGGGAAAATGAAAATCTTTCCAGCAATCGATTTATTAAATCAAAAGGTCGTTCGTTTGTATCAAGGAGACTACGATCAGCAGGAAATCTTTGGTGATGATCCAGCAGCTTTTGCCAAGTCCTTTGAGGAGGCGGGAGCAAAATATCTGCATTTGGTCGATTTGGATGGTGCTAAGGCTGGGAAGCTGCACTATTTCGAAATTGCGAAGCAAATTGTTGAACAAACCAACTTGTTTGTCGAAGTTGGCGGTGGCATTCGCGATGAAGCAACGATTCAACATTGTCTGGATGCTGGAGTGGATCGAGTAATTTTAGGAACAATTGCGCAAAAAGATCCTGAGTTTACACAAGCTATGCTGGCAAAGTATAGCGAGAAAATTGCCATTGGAGTAGATGCTAAAGAGGGGAAAGTAGCAGTAGAGGGCTGGTTGGAAAAAACCGAAACCGATGCTTTTGAATTCTGTCAGCAGCTGCAACGCTGGGGAGCAAAGACCATTATTTTCACGGAGATTTCCCGGGATGGGACAGGTCAAGGAATTAATATTCCTTTGTACCAAAAACTGAATGAATTAGATTTGGAAATTGTGGCTTCTGGCGGAGTAGCCAGTTTAGCGGATATTGAACAATTAAAGGCGATTCAGATTGGTGGAGCAATTGTCGGCAAATCCCTTTATAATGGTAGCTTGAAGCTAGAGGATGTCTTGGCAGCCGGCAAGGAGGAGAACTAATGCTCGCAAAACGAATTATTCCTTGTTTGGATGTCCGGGATGGCCGAGTAGTCAAGGGGGTAAACTTTGCTGGGCTGAAGGATGTGAATGATCCAGTTACTTTGGCACGGTTTTACAATGAGCAGGGAGCGGATGAATTAGTTTTCTACGATATTACAGCTTCAGCCGAAGATCGTGAGCTGTTTACTGATATTTTAGAGGCTGTTGCCTCAGAGGTATTTATTCCTTTAACTGTGGGCGGCGGAATTAATGAAGTAGCTGATTTTGAACGGGTATTAAATTGTGGTGCCGATAAAGTCAGTGTTAATTCTGGGGCTTTGCGAAATCCTCAACTGATTGAGGATGGGGCCAAGCGTTACGGCAGTCAATGTGTGGTTCTTTCGGTTGATATTCGAAAGGTAGGCGATCAGTGGCGGGTTTTTGCTAAGGGTGGTCGCGAAGATACTGGTTTGGACGCGTTAGAATGGATCAAAAAAGGCGAAGCATTAGGTGCCGGCGAGCTGGTAATTAACAGCATGGATACGGATGGCGTGAAGCAGGGATTTGATTTACCTTTGTTAACAGCGGTTAGTGAAATCAGCGCATTACCGATTGTTGCCTCTGGAGGAGCCGGAAACAGTGAAGATTTTTATCGCTTGTTCCAGCTGCCCAATATTGAAGCAGGCTTAGCAGCTTCGATTTTCCATTATGGCGAAGTAAAAATTCCTGATTTAAAGCGTCAATTAACAGAAAAAGCAATTCCAATGCGAATTGTTTAGAGGAGGAAGCAGATGGAACTGAAATTTGATGAACAAGGCTTAATCCCAGTTATTGTACAGGATGCCCAAACCAATCAAGTCTTGACCTTGGCTTATATGAATCAAGAAAGTTTAACCTTAACGTTGAAGGATCGTTTAATGACCTTTTATTCTCGCAGCCGTCAAGAGTTATGGCGCAAAGGAGAAACTAGTGGGAACTACCAGCATTTAGTCTCTTTGACCGCTGATTGCGATCAAGATGCCTTAGTTGCTAAGGTGACCAAGGATGGGCCTGCCTGCCATATTGGTTCAGAAAGCTGCTTTACTGAACAGCTTTTTGGTGAGCAGGAGCAGGAGAAAGTTCAACTAACTGATCTTTATCAATTAATTAAGGAGCGCAAGACGTCACCAAAGGAAGGTAGTTATACCAGCTACTTGTTCGATAAGGGGTTAGAAAAGATTTTGAAAAAAATTGGTGAAGAATCTACCGAAGTTGTTATTGGAGCAATGAAGGCAGATCGTCAGGAAACTGTTTTTGAAGCAGCGGATTTAACTTATCATATGCTAGTGCTTTTAGTGGAAATGGGCATTACGGTAGAAGAGGTTCAGCAGGAATTAGCCAAACGGCATGTCGTCGATCATAAGGTGAAGCAAGAAACGTTAAAATAGGGGGAAGTTTCATGTTCTATTCAAACGCACATACCCACAGCACCTGGTGTGATGGTAAGGATACGATGCAATCGATGGCTGAGGCAGCTATTCAATTAGGTTTTACTGACTTAGGCTTTACCAGCCATTCTTCAGCACCCTTTGATCCTTCTTGTCCTGGCGTTGCTGATGAATCAGGGTACCAAAAGGAGGCCCATGGACTGCAGGAGCAATTCAAGGATTATTTGACGATTCGTTTAGGTTTGGAATGGGACTACTATAGTCCAGATCCACAGATTGGCTATGACTATTTTGTGGGGTCGGTGCATTACTTACCACCAAGAAATGGCGTCTATCGTTCAGTTGATGAAAGTCCAGAAACGCTGATGGAAACTTTGCGGGACTGGTATGGCGGCGACAATCTGTTAATGATTCAGGACTACTACGACACCGTAGTGAGTCATATTCAACAGCATCAGCCGAAAATCGTCGGGCACTTTGATCTGATTACAAAGTTCAATGAGAAGGCCTCTTGGTTTGATGATAAAAGCAGCGCATACCAGAAGATTGCTTTGAAGGCATTAGATAACGTAATTGATTTGGTTCAATCCTATGGCGGTTTGGTAGAAGTGAATACTGGAGCCATTTCTCGTAATTGGCGAACACAGCCTTATCCGGATTGTTTCTTGCTGCAGCAGCTGCAGTTAAGAGAATGCCCGGTGATTGTCACTAGTGACAGTCATGAAACAAATACGTTAAATTTTCATTTTAAAGAGACTGGTGAACTATTGAAGTCCTTAGGTTTTACCTCGACGGTTCAATTAAAGGATGGCGAATTTCAAAAAATTTCGTTTTAAGCTAAATACGATTTGACAAACCATAGGAAAAGTCGATATTATAGTAGCAAGTTGAATAGGTGCGTTGAGCAAAAAAAGAAGTTCATCCCTCAGTGAAGCGAGTTCGGGTCAGTGGAAGCCGAATGTGATATGAATTTTCCCGGCGTTTGTGAGCACAGTAGTTGAAAGCTGCCAAGTTTTTTTGACTTGGAAGTAGGGTGGAACCGCGTTAATACGTCCCTATGTCTATTGCAGACATAGGGCTTTTTCATGTTTTTAGAACATTCAAGGAGGAAAATAAATGAGTAAACGATCCATGCAAGACATTATTTTGACATTGCAAAAATTTTGGTCCGACAATGGTTGTATGCTGATGCAGGCCTATGACACAGAAAAGGGTGCCGGAACGATGAGTCCTTATACCTTTTTACGGGCAATTGGACCAGAACCTTGGCGGGCAGCTTACGTGGAGCCATCACGTCGGCCAGCGGATGGACGCTACGGAGAAAATCCCAACCGTTTGTATCAGCACCATCAGTTTCAGGTAGTGATGAAGCCTTCACCAGAGAATATTCAAGAGCTGTACTTAGACAGCTTGCGCTTACTGGGAATTGATCCACTGGAGCATGATATTCGCTTTGTAGAGGACAACTGGGAAAACCCATCAATGGGCTGTGCAGGACTAGGCTGGGAAGTTTGGCTAGATGGAATGGAAATCACCCAATTTACTTATTTCCAACAAGTTGGCGGACTACCTTGTCATCCTGTAACAGCTGAATTAACTTATGGTTTGGAACGTTTGGCTTCTTATATTCAAGAAGTGGAAAGTGTCTACGATCTGCAATGGTCAGATGATGTAAAATATGGCGAAATCTTCAAGCAGCCAGAATATGAACATTCAAAATATTCCTTTGAAGTTAGTGACCAAAAGATGCTGCTGGATAACTTTGATAAATTCGAAAAGGAAGCACAACGATGCATTGATGAAGATTTAGTGCATCCGGCCTATGATTACATTTTAAAATGCAGTCATACCTTTAACCTACTAGATGCGCGCGGAGCCGTTTCAGTCACTGAACGGGCAGGCTACTTGGCACGTATTCGTAATATGGCACGAGCTGTTGCGAAAATCTTTGTGGCAGAACGTGAAAAATTAGGATTCCCATTGTTAAATCATGAGGAGGGCAAATAAAAATGGCAAAAGATCTATTATTAGAAATCGGTTTAGAAGAAATGCCTGCCCATGTGGTTTGGCCCAGCAGTAAACAGCTGGAAGAACGTGTAGTGAAATTTTTAGAAGAAAATAGTTTAACCTTTGATTCAGTGGAAAGCTTTTCGACCCCTCGTCGTTTGGGGATTCGAGTAACCAATATTCCTGATCGTCAAGAAGATGTTCAAGAAGAAGTTAAAGGGCCAGCTAAGAAGATTGCTCAGGACACAGAGGGGAATTGGAGCAAGGCAGCAGAAGGGTTTGTTCGTGGGCAAGGTTTGACCACGGATGCGATTACTTTCCGTGAAGTGAATGGTGTCGAATATGTTTATGTAACGAAGTATATTCATGGAAAAGAAAGCAACGAAGTGTTAACGCAATTAGATAAAGTTATCACTAGTATGACCTTCCCAGTAACTATGCATTGGGGCGATACTACTTTTGAATACATTCGTCCAATTCACTGGATTGTCGCTTTATTGGATGAAGAAGTGATCCCTTTTGAAATTTTAGATGTGAAAACGGGTCGTGAAACCCGCGGACATCGTTTCTTAGGTGACAACGCGGTAATCAATGAGCCAAAAGAATACGAAGAAAAATTGAAGGAACAATTTGTCATTGCGAATGCCCAAGAGCGCCAACAAATGATTATTGATCAAATCAATCAATTGGCTGCCGAGAATAAATGGCAAATTGATCTGGATGCGGATCTTTTAGAAGAAGTAAGTAATTTGGTTGAATATCCAACTGTTTTTGTGGGCGACTACGAAGAGCGCTTCTTATCCGTTCCTGAAGAAGTTTTAGTCACTTCCATGAAGGAACATCAACGCTATTTTGATGTTCGTAATCAAAAAGGAATCTTGCTTCCTCACTTTATTTCTGTACGTAACGGGAATAATGTTAAGCTGGACAATGTCATTAAAGGAAATCAAAAAGTACTAACCGCTCGCTTGGAGGATGCGGACTTTTTCTACGAAGAGGACAAAAAGCTCTCTATTGATGCTTGTGTTGAAAAACTGAAAAACGTAACCTTCCATGAAAAAATCGGCAGCATCTATGAAAAAATGCAGCGGGTTGGCAAAATTAGTCAGCTGATTGGTAAGCAAGTAGGCTTAACAGAGGACGAATTAACTGATTTGCAGCGAGCTTCCGAGATTTATAAGTTTGACCTAGTCACTAACATGGTGGGTGAATTCCCTGAATTACAAGGGATCATGGGTGAGAAATATGCGTTGCTGCAAGGGGAAAAACCAGCAGTTGCTCAGGCTGTTCGAGAGCATTACCTGCCGATTTCAGCTGAAGGTGATTTGCCTGAATCGAGTATCGGAGCAGTTTTAGCAGTAGCTGACAAGCTGGACAGTATTTTAGCCTTCTTTGCGGTAGAAATGATTCCAAGTGGTTCAAACGACCCATATGCTTTGCGTCGTCAAACTTATGGAATTGTACGTATTATTGAAAACAAAGGCTGGAGTTTCCCATTCCGAAAAGTTCAGCAAGTAGTGGCTGAAGCAATTAATGCAGATGAAGCCAGCTTTGGCATTCATTTCAATCAAGATCAACAAGCATTAGTGGACTTCTTCAAAGGCCGTTTACGCCAACGTCTGCAGCTGCAAAATATCCGTCATGACTTGATTGATGCAGTATTGGCATCGAAGCAGGATGACTTAACCCAAATTTTTGAAACGGCTCGTATTTTTGGTCAACATGTTAAGGATGTTGATTTCAAGGAATCGATGGAAGCTTTAACTCGGGTAATCAACTTAGCTAAGAAAGTAAATACTGAAGCGGTTGGTCAAAAGGTTGATCCAAAACTCTTTGAAAATGAGAGTGAAAAAGAATTATTTGCTGCGGTAAAATCTGCTTGTGATCAGTTTGGCGATCAATCCATGGCAGATAATTATGAAATGCTAGCAAACCTGCGTCCGGTGATTGAGCGCTACTTTAACGAAACGATGGTTATGGCAGAAGACGAAAAAGTCCGCAATAACCGATTAACTCAATTAGCACAGATTGCTGATATGGCGGAAGCTCTAGCAAGTATCGATAAAATCATTACAAAATAAGCAGAAAGAAACCTTCAGACAAACGCGTCTGAAGGTTTTTTTGCATTATAAAATGAGTTTTAATAGCACTGGGATATACACAAGATACAATAGAACCGAATAGCCTAATGAAGAAGCAGCGTATTCCTGATCACCGCCGTAAGATCGAGCGAGGATCGGTACGGAGTTTTGTACCGGCATGGCTGATTGAATGATAAAGACAGACAGCATCAGCTCAGGGACATGAATCCATTGCCCCAATAACCAAACAATTAACGGGGACAGCAAATAACGGCCTACTAAAACGCCAAGAATGTCCTTATTCAGCTTAAGGTTTCGAATTCCTACATTGTACACGATGATTCCGATGACAAACATTGACAAGGGTGTAGTTAAATTACCTAAGTAAGCAAAAAAGGTCGCAGCTTCATTCGGCATAGGCAGGCTAAGCAGTACCCAGCCAACGCCCACTAAAAATCCTAACAGAGCAGGTGAGAATATTTTTTTTAGAACCTGCAACGGATGAAAATGAACCGTTGCTTGTTCAATTTGCGGATGGTCTTTGGCTATCAAATAGATCCCGATGGTCCAAAATAAGGTAGTATTCACAATGTAATAGAGCAGGACATAGGGCACTGATTTCTCACCAAAGATAGCTAAATTAATCGGTAAGCCAATAAAAATCGTATTGGAGCAAGTAAACATTGTGGCGAAGGCTCCTTGGCGACCTTCTGAAACCTTGAATAGTTTGACATATAGGTAGCTGAAGGCAAAGGTCAGCAGCATGGAAATAAGCGGAATAATCATTCCACTGAATAATTGCAAAAATTCTTCACGGGAAAAGTTCTTGGTAATATTCAAAAACATATTGCAGGGAAGGGCAATTTGCAGCACCAATTTGGAGAAAACATCCCCCACTTGGTTGGTAAACCACTGTTTATAGGTCAAAAAATAGCCGATAAACATTAAAGCAAAAATTAAAAATATATTGATATATGCAGATAGCATGAACAACACCTCGCTTCAACTATACCGAAAAACCCCTCTCCCAACAAGATGAATTGGAAGAGGAGTGAAAATTTTCTTAGTTTTTTTGATACAATAACAAACCCGTCAAATTTTCGATCTGCTCCTCAATGCTTAAACCAACTGTCGTGTCCTTAATCAGAATACGGGTCAGTTCATGATCAATTACTTTTTTCAAAGAGGTTTGATCAGATTGCTTCTCTAGCAGATTCTCAACCGAGGTAAAGGGTTCATGAGTAACCAATTGGAAGCCATAGGAATTGTTCAATAGCGAGTACCCAGCAATGCCAGTAGTCTTCTGATAAGCCTTAGAAAGACCGCCATCAATCACAAACAGCATTCCTTCACCTTTAATGGGTGATTCGCCGCCCTTCACCTTCACCGGTGTATGACCGTTGATGATACGAGAGGCGGGTGAATAAAGACCAAACTCTTCTAAAATCATTTCGCAGATTTCTTTTTTATCCCGGAAAGAGTAGTAGCTGTTTTTTACTTCCAAATGCGTCTTTTTATCATTGATGAAGTAGCGCTCAAAGGTTGTCATGGCACTCTTTCCAAATTGGGGTGAGATTTTACCAGTCCAGCAATACCAGATCCAATCAGCATGTGGATTATCTGTACTTTGATCATTGCAACCTAACCGGATTTGGTTTTCGAAAAACTCCAGCAGGCCTTTGCCTTCATAAAGATCCTTGCCAACTTTTAGGGGTAGGAAGTTCCCCTTTTCATCCAATGGAATACAACCATGGAACAGCAAGTGTTGATTGTAAACCAAGTACATGGAGCCTTTGTCCAGTAAGAAATTCATATGTTCTTGCATTTTGACCGACATTTGGAAAGAGGCCATCAGCATATCCACTACATAATATTCCTGCTGAGTAAGGGCATAAGGGTCCTTTTGCACTGTTTTGAAACAGCTGCCCTGCAAAGGGTAAGTATCTTTGCCCAGTTTGATTGTATTGGACTTGAAATTGATCTGATTAAACATTAAACGATCTTCCATCTCAAATTCGGGATGACGTTGAATCAGCTGTCCTTCCAGTTTAAATTGTAAAATAGATAAAGCTTGGTGAACCTTTTCCAGCGTATCTAAACTTTCGATGGAATAGTCTGCGCTGCAATTTTTTTCTTTGGGTGTGAAGACCGGATTTTTTTCATAGTGCTCTTCAGCGTACATAAACAAAGGACGCAGATTTAAGGCATAAGCCTGTTCAATTTCATAAAGATAATTGTAACGGGCAGCAATTCGCAGCAGGGTTATTAGGCAGGCGCGAGAGCCGCCGTAAGCACCCATCCATAAAATATCGTGGTTGCCCCACTGAACGTCGACGGAGGGCTGCTGGCATAAACGGTCCATAATCTTGTCGGCGGCCGGTCCACGGTCGTAAATATCGCCAACGACATGCAGATGGTCTAAGACTAAGCGCTGAATACTGTTGCATAAAGCTATAATGAAAGGTTCACCCTGATCCAGCTCCAAAAGATGAGACATGATTTGGTCAAAGTAATCAGCTTTATCCTGATAATTAGTGTCAGTATACATTAACTCTTCAATAATATAAGCATATTGTTTTGGCAAAGCCTTTCTTACCTTTGAACGAGTATATTTGGTTGAAGAATAGCTCAGCAATTCTAACAATTGGCGTATTTTTTTGCGATACCAGGAACAATCCTTATGATCGAAGAAGGTATTGCTTGCTAATGCTTCTCGTGGGTAAGCTACTAAAATAGTCAGTTTGTCTTTTTCATGGGAAGTCAAACGGTCCTGAAACAGGCCGCTGATTTTCTCCTTGATGTTACCAGCTCCGGTACGCAGAATATGGTTAAAGGCATCGTACTCACCGTGAATATCGCTGATATACAATTCGGTTCCTTTAGGCAAGTGCATGATTGCTTCCAGATTAATTAATTCAGTCAAGATTGCTTCCTTGGTAGTGAATTCTTTTTCCAGCATTTGGTAATATTTTTCACGGGTAGACAGCATAAAAACCTCCAATTAATTTGGCAAATGGCTATCCATGTGTTCAGCAATCAGGGTAGCTGCCTCTTCAATGGATTTGTTGGTTACATCAAGTGAGAATGCCCCTAAATCATCAAAGACACCTAAAGCATAATCAAGCTCGTCTTTGATTCGTTTAATGTCGGCATAACGAGAATTTTCCTGCAGACCTAATGAATGCAAACGGCTGGTACGGATTTTTTGTTGTGTTTCGGGTTCAATAATTAAGCCTACCAGTTTTTCCTTTGGAACATCCTTAATTTGTTCAGGTAAGGGAACCTCTGGGATTAAAGGTAGATTAGCCACTTTATAGCGGTTATTAGCCAAATACATACTTAACGGTGTTTTCGAAGTGCGAGAGATTCCCAGCAAAACGATATCGGCTTCCATAAAGCCTTTTGGATCTTTTCCGTCATCATATTTCACTGCAAATTCAATGGCTTCCACTCGGTTAAAATATTCTTGGTTCAGTTTGTGGACGGTACCTGCCTCTTGTAAAGGAGCAATACCGGTTTTTTGATGAATGATTTCCATAAAAGGACACATTAAATCCATATATTGTAAGCCAGTTCGATCGCAAAAATCAGCAACAATCTTCGTTAAATTGCTGCTAACCAAAGTTGTAACAACAATCGCCCCGTCCTTTAGAGCATCACTTAAAATTTCTTTCAGCTCTTCTTCGTCCTTCATGAACGGGAAACGATAAGAAGTATCAAACTCAACATCAGGAAATTGTGCAGTAACAGCATTCACCAATTTTAAAGAAGTTTCGCCAACGGCATCAGAGATCATATACAACGGTACACTTTTTTTCATTATTATTTTCTCCTATCGATTAGTTTCTGTTTGTTTCGCTTGCTGCATAATATAATTGAAGATGCGTGATTTTGTAATTTTTCCAATGATTTTTTTCGGATCGTCATCGCTGACCACCGGCAAAGAATCCACTTGGTAATCCAGCAAAACTGCGCCAGCTTCTAAGACGGTATATTCTTTTGTACAGGTCCGGATATGTGGTGCACGGGTCATAACCACCGCAACCGGTGTATTCTGCAGATTGCTGTTCAAGGCTGCCCGCAATAAATCTTTTCGCGACAATAGTCCAACGAGATGCTGTTCCTTATCTGTCACATAAATAGAACCGACATCATACATGAACATATTAGTAATTGCATCGTGGATTGAGGTGTCTTGCGGAGTCAGCAGTGGTGAGAGCATAATATCACCAACGTTCACTGAAAAGATCTTATCGAACAAGAATTGTTCGATGCCGACACCGGTATAGGTATACCCAACTTTGGGGCTGGCCTCCAGCATACCGGCCATAGTTAGAAAAGAAAGGTCTGTACGCAAAGTTGCGTGTGAGATACCTAGATTTTCAGCAATCTTTTCTCCGCTTAACGGCTGCTCTTTTTTTACTATTTCGATGATTTTCTCTTGCCGTTCTGATAGCTTCATAAGTTCCTCCTATAGTACAGTGATTCATTCGTACATCAAATATTATACACTTATTCGCTATATAAACAACATAAACAGATGAATAAACGCATATTTATTTTGTATCGATAAAACAAAATCTTTTACGAAAAAGGCGATAAGCGTTATACTATTTTTGGTTAAATAGCCTGTTGGTCAAGGGGTCAAGACGCTGCGTTCTCAGCGCGGAATCACGGGTTCAAATCCCGTACAGGTTATACAGTGCTGCGGCAGTCGTTTTTTATTAACGATTGCGGCAGCTTTTTTTGAAACAAAAACTAGTTGAGGTGTGCAGCTCACGAAAAAAGTCAATATTTTCCAAGCCGGCAGTGTATACTCTTTTGTATACTAGGTAAAAGACAGGAGGCCGGGCGATGGCACAAGCCAAAAAGGTGATTTGTTACGACAAGCAATTACAGCTGGAGGCGTATACTTTTACTGGCGTTTCGCAAAATTTCCCTAATCACTTTCATGACTATTATGTAATTGGTCTAATCGAAGCAGGGGATCGTCGTTTGGTGGTGAATCAACAGGAATATATGATTGGACCAGGCGATCTCTTGACCTTCAATCCTTACGATAGGCATAGCTGCGAAGAAATTTCTGCCGGATGCTTGACCTATCGCTGTTTTAACATTAAAAAGGGAAAGATGAGTCACATCATGCAGGAGATTGGAGCCGTGGAAGAATTGCCTCATTTTCTTCAGCCTGTTCAAAAGCAACCTAGCACGGTTGATGATTTTACCAGAGTACATCAACTGGTGATGGCTGAACAAGAGGAAGGTGAAAAGGAATTACTCTTTTATTTATTGATGGAGGAATTTCTGCAAAATTTTACTTCCATGGAACAAACCGAACCACTTTTTGCCAAGCAAGAGGTAGAGCGAGTGTGCGACTATTTAGAACAGCATTATGGTGAGAAAATTACTCTGGATCAATTAAGTGAAATTGCTCATCTGAATAAGCATTCTTTGGTTCGCAATTTTACTCGTTACAAGGGGATTACGCCTTATCGCTATTTAGAAACGTTGCGCATTGATAAAGCGAAGAAGCTGTTGGAGCAAGGAAAAAGCTTGTTAGAAGCGGCTCAGCAAACGGGTTTTTACGACCAAAGTCACTTTGCAAATTATTTTAATCGTTTAATTGGACTAACCCCGAGCCAGTACCAGTCTGTCTTTTTAAAAATGAAGGAAAAAGAGGATCTGTATGACGAATGAACGAAAATGTGTCATGGTAGTAGATGAGAAGATGCCTATCGGGATTATTGCGAACAGTACAGCAGTAATGGGCGTTACGATTGGCAAACTATTCCCAGAGGTGGTGGGTCGAAATGTCTATGATCAAACCGGTTACGAGCATCAAGGAGTGATTGAATTTCCGATTCCGATTTTAAAAGGTAATAAAGCGTTTCTGAGAGAATTGAAAGAGAAAATGCAAGACTCGAAGTTTGAACAGGTAACAGTGGTTGATTTCTTTGATGCTGCTCAGAGCTGTAAGACCTATGAGGAATATATTGAGAAGATGAAGAATATTCCTGAATCAGCGCTGCAGTATTTTGGTTTAACCTTTTTTGGTCCTAAAAAACAAGTGAATCAATTAACCGGCAGTTTGCCTTTACTGAGATAAGTTAGAAGCTTTGCTGATTCGTGATTATTCGAGTCGGCAAAGCTTTTTTTGCGACAAAAAAACCTAGCTGCAGTGAGCTAGGTTCAATGAATTATTTACGTTTTTGTTTACCAGAATTACGACCATTAGCAGATTTCTTCGGCTGATTGACCGCTTTAGGCTTAATCGGCTCAGCCTTTTTCATGGTTTGTGGTGTTACAACTTGCTTCGGTGGATTCTTCGCCAATTCTTCTTTAATTTTTGCCTTGATCTTTGGACGCATCAATACATTGGTGATGAAGGTTTGGATACAGCTAAAAATACCCCCGACTACCCAGTATAGTCCCACACCAGCTGGTGAACTGAAGGTCATGAAGACAATCATTAATGGTGAAGCAATCATCATGCTGCGCATCGTCTTTTTCTGTTCTTCAGGAACGCCAATCAAAGAAATGTAGCTTTGCAGCAAATAGGCAATCCCAACAACAACAACCAATACATAACTTGGTTTTGCTAAATCAATACCTAAAAACACAGAGCTCTGAATCCCGGTAGAAAAACGGGCAGTATAATACAAAGCTGAGAAAATAGGCATTTGGATCAGCAACGGTAGACAACCAATGCCGCCCATCATGCTAACATTGTTTTCTTTGTAGACAGCCTGCATTTCTCTTTGGGCCTGTGCTTGCTCTTCAGGTGTTGAAGCTTCTTTTAATTTTGCTTGAGCGGCGTCCACTTGAGGCTTAATCGATTGCATTTTTTCTGTTTGAATTAGTGATTTTTTCGATTGGTTGATTCCTAAAGGCATAATAATCAATCGCACGATAATGGTTAAAACAATGATTGCCAAGCCGTAAGACCAATTAAAGTTTTGAACCATCCACTCCAAAAAACTCTCTAAAGGAACAACTAGGAAACGATAAACAATACCTGATGTATCTGGTTTTCCGTCACTGCCCATACGAACACAGCCAGATAGAAATACCACAAGACTTAGGAGACCCGTTCCAAGAAGCCATTTTTTCATTTTATTCATTTAATTCTTCCTCTGCTAATAAAATTTCACACAGGGAATACTATACTAAAGATCGGACCCCTTTTCAATTGTATTTCAAAAAAAGCCGATGGATTCAACGTTTTCTTAATAGATTACAGAGAATTTATCCCGATCTTTAATGGAGGAGTCCTCATACTTTTCCATGTGGTCTACTCGAGCAAAGGAATGGGGCGGTTGCTTAATCTTTTCTAAGAAGGTATCCACTTGTTCACTTGAGCCGATAGCTTTGATCGTTACGCTGCCATTGTCTTCATTTTTTACAGTTCCGGAAATACCAATTTCCTGAGCCAGTAGTTGTGTAGTATAGCGAAAGCCGACACCTTGGACACGTCCAGTTACATTAATATGCATTTTCATGATCTGATTCCTCCTTTTTTACTATCATAACGAGTTTTGCTGGCTGAGACAAGAAATCGCGTGCTATAATGCCAAAGAGGTGACGCAAGTTGAAAGAAATTCAATCAAACAAAAATCCATTTATCAAAGAAATCAAAAAATTGCAGCAAAAAAAATATCGTCAGCAAACCAATTCCTATATTCTGGAAGGCTTTCACCTAGTGCAGGAAGCTTTTAATGCGGGGGCGGAAATTCAAGAGGTTTTTGTCAATCCGCGAGGGCAAAAGGAATGGGCCGATTGGCTGGCTGAACGTTTTCCTGAGTATTATTTAGTTAGCGATGAAATACTGAAAATGCTAGCGGATCAACCGACACCTCAGGGGATGGCAGCTGTTGTTTCCATGACTGAGGATACGATCGAACAGTTTACTGGGGCATGGCTGTTGTTGGATCAGGTACAAGACCCAGGGAATGTCGGAACAATGATTAGAACTGCAGATGCTGCCGGCTTTAGCGGAGTTGTCTTAGGTGAAGGCACGGTTGATTTATATAATCCCAAAACCTTGCGCAGCATGCAAGGCAGTCATTTTCATTTGGCAGTAGTTTCCAGAAAGCTGCCAGAACTGATTTCTGAGTTGCAATCGCAGAAATTCACCATCTTCGGAACCGCCTTAGACAAAAACGCCAAAAATTATC
Source organism: Enterococcus sp. AZ163 (assembly GCF_050498925.1). Classification (NCBI taxonomy): domain Bacteria; kingdom Bacillati; phylum Bacillota; class Bacilli; order Lactobacillales; family Enterococcaceae; genus Enterococcus; species Enterococcus sp. AZ163. Next base: position 3,660,316 of record NZ_JBIPAO010000001.1, on the reverse strand, counting down.
AGACAGTGGATGTACAGGTTGATTTTGCTTTAGTGATGGGCAATGAGGGGCAAGGAATGCGTCCGGATTTGTTAGCCATGACAGATGCTAATCTTTATATTCCTATCAAGGGTCAGGCAGAGTCTTTGAACGTTGCGGTGGCTGCGGGCATCTTAATGTTTAAGTTAATTAAGTGATTGTGAAGAAAAATTCAGGCTTATTAAGGTTCCTTTAAAGTTCGGTATAAGTAAAGTAACTCACCTTTTTTCTTATCTGAAAGCGTGTTATACTACTAAACAGATACGAAAGAAAAGGGGCTTTGCATCAGATGAATTGGCAAGATGATAAAGAGTATATGTCCTATGTTGAAGATCTGCTAGCTACCAAAGAAGTACAAAGATTGGCAAATTACACCCAACACATGAATTCAACACGCTTGGAGCACTCAATTAGTGTCTCTTATAATAGCTATAAATTAGCAAAACGTTTGAATGGCAACGCGAAGGCAACAGCTCGCGCGGGACTATTACACGATTTGTTTTATTACGATTGGCACACAACTAAGTTTGATGAAGGGTCTCACGCTTACATGCATCCACGTATTGCAGTAAAGAATGCAGAAAAGATTACTGAATTATCTGCACTAGAGCGTGACATTATTATCAAACATATGTGGGGTGCAACTATTACACCACCTAAATACAAAGAGGGCTACATTGTGACAATGGTCGACAAATATTGCGCGATCAAAGAAGCAGCAGCACCACTTACTGCACGTTTGAACAAAAGACGTGTGAAAAAAGAAGTTATCTAAGAGCCTAGCAACTAGGCTCTTTTTTTGTTGGTTCTGCTCTTCGCAGTATCCAAAAGAACGATAACTACATAAAAATAGTTTCTTACTTTTCAAGTGTAAAAGTTGACGGAGAGTAAAGCTTCCGGCTACAATAAAAGAGGTGAGTTATAAGTAAACGACACCTTATCCCCACAATAGATGTGAGCGAGGAAGATAAATTTGATTGGAAAAGACAATTTAGTAAAACAGTTTACGTTAGCTTTATTTGGTACCTTTATCGCGGCACTAGGTATTCGCTTGATTGTAGTCAGCGGATTAGGGGCAGATGCAATCAGCACTTTGGTGTTAGGACTCCTGCAGCATATCCCACTACGCTTTGGTACAATCAGCTTGCTATTTAACGCCATCGTGTTAGTCATCATCTTTTTCTATGATCGCAGCATGGTTGGTATTGGTAGCGTTATCAATGGTTTTGGAGTAGGCTTGTGTTTGAATTTAATAGATTCACTCGGTTTGCTGCACACAATCCCCGAAGTATTAAACTATCCCTCAGTGGTGGTAGGAACTGTCGTGTTTGGTGTGGGAACGGGGATTTATCTTTTGGCAAATGCAGGGTCAGCTGCTTATGAGAGCTTAATGATTGTTCTGCAGCGGATACTTAAGGTGTCAGTGAAAACCGCTAGGATCATTCTGGATGGCAGCTTCTTTCTAGCAGGTTTTCTGCTAGGCGGTACAATTGGTTTTGGGACAGTGATTGTTTTAGTTTTGATGGGACCATCGCTGGAGCTGACCTTGAATTATTTGCCTAAATGGCGAATTTTTCGTACGCGAAAAGTCAATTAAAAAGCTGGTGCAAAATTCTAATGAAAGAATTTTGCGCCAGCTTGTTTATTAGCCGCAGGATGGGGCAAGGTTTTTGATAGGAAAATATATCCGACAGCATTTAGAATCATCATGCCGATAAAGATAGCAAATGAACCGGCATTTAACAGCCCGATTTCTAAAATAGAATGGAAAAGCATCGCAGCTACATAAATCCCTCCAACAGTTGTTACGATCAAAAAGATACGTAAAGGATTCAGCGGCAGGCAAGCTTTGATCACTGCTAGACAGCTAATACCAATCAATAGATAATACATTAAAGTGGTTGTGTCCATGTGAGCCCAGTTGTTATTCCGAGCAAGTAATGAGACAACCAATACATTCACAACAACTAGTAAAGCATTGGGAACGGCCGCCCGTAATGCTGTTGGCAGGAATTTTCCTTTGATCCGTTCCTTGTTTCCTTCAAAGGATAAGAAGAAGGAAGGGTAGCCTTCAATTGCCAAGTCAATCAAGGTAATCTGAATTGGAATGAAGGGAAATGCAGTAGCTGTTAGCAAGCAAATGACTGACAATAAGAACGAATAAATTGTTTTGATAAAAAAGATGCCTGATACTTTGGTAACATTATTTACTACGCGACGACCTTCAAAGACAACTTCTGGCAATGAGGTAAAGTCAGAATCAAGTAAAACTAAGTTAGCAATTTGACGAGTGGCATCGTCGCCGTCCGCCATAGCAATACTGACATCTGCTTCACGAAGAGCCAAAATATCATTTACGCCATCACCAGTCATGGCAACTGTCCGACCCGCATTTTTCAACGATTGAACCAGCAATTTTTTCTGATGAGGTGCTACTCGACCAAAAACGGTATACTGCTGTGCAGCATCAATCACTTGTTGGTCAGTTTCACAGGTTGCTAAATCAATGTAACGTTCAAAGTTGGGCAGACCAGCCCGACGAGCAATGTTGGAAACGGTGATTGGATTATCCCCAGAGATTACCTTCAGTTCCACACCCTCGTTATACAAGTACGCCAACGTTTCTTCAGCATTCCGACGAATGACATCTTCAATTTCAATCACAGCTAAGGCTGTTAAGTTTTCTTTTTCTTCAGGTACCTTGCTGCCAGGTCCAACGGCCAGCAGCAACACGCGCAAGCCTTCTTCCTGAGCAAGAGCGACTTGGGCTGGTAAAGCCTCAGCAGCAATTAACTTTTCAGGAGCTCCAAGATAAACCACACCGAAGTCTTCTAAAGCCATTGCACCCCACTTACGATCGGAAGAGAAGGGCAAGACATCTAAACTAGCGTAACGGTCAGCCTCTGGGAAGTAATCCCGCAAAGCTTGCATGGTTACGTTGTTGTCGGTACTTTGTGCTAAGTAGCTGCCTAATAGCGACTGAACATCGATATCATTGGAAATTGGGTGAATATTTGTTACCCGCATGTTTCCTTCAGTGATTGTTCCGGTTTTGTCTAAACAAAGTGTATCGACATGAGCGAGCGTTTCAATTGAGTACATATCTTGAACTAAAATGCGTTTTTTCGCCAGCTTTGTTACACCCGTTGTTAAGGCGATGCTGATTAAAAGGACTAATCCCTTTGGCAGCATACCTAAAACAGCAGCTGCTGAAACGACTACAGATGTTTTGATACCGCTTGTGCGGAAAAAGAAAGCTTCCAGAAATAGTAAAATCCCAAACGGAATAATAATGAAACTGGTAAATTTAGACACCTTGCGTATTGCTCGAACCAATTCTGAGTTGAAGGGCTTGTGCACTTTCGCTTCGCTGGCTAGTTTCGTTGCGTAATTATCAGCACCAACGCGGACAACTTTTGCAACGACCTCTCCACTGGTTAAAAAGCTGCCAGATAGTAACTCATTGCCGGCCGTTTTGCTGATCAAATCAGATTCACCAGTTAGCATGGCTTCATTTACTTCAGCAAAGCCAGATAGAACATTCATATCAGCAGCGATTTGTTCGCCGGCATGCATAATCACAGTATCATCCATTACGAGCTCTGTAGGGTTGATCGCCTGCTCCTTGCCATCACGAAGGACCTTAACCTTTTGTTGGTTAACAATCGACAGCTTCTGCACCAAATTCCGAGCATGAATTTCTTGATAAATCCCGATACAAATATTGGTTAAAATAATGACTAAATAGAACATGTTGGTGTAGGCACCTACTAGAAACAGGCAGATACCAATAATCAAGTTTAAAAAGTTAAAAAGGGTGACGATATTATCGTAGAGGATCGCCTTAGTCGATTTTGTGGCGTTTTCCTCATAGTTGTTTTGCAGCCCCTGCGATTTACGCTGCTGTACTTCGTTTTCAGTTAGTCCCGTTTGCTTCACAACATTTCCCGCTTTCCGTAAAAATCTCATACAGCATTCAAGATAGCATAAAATAAAAAGGCAGATTGAGGAAATAAGGTGAAACAATCGTTTTTTATGAAAATTTTAAAGGACCAAATGTAAATGTATGGAAATTATTTCTTGCTCTTTCAGACTTAAAGGTTCTTTTAAAAAGAAAACGGATTTATGCCTAGTAAGTCAGGGACATATTTGCTACAATAAACGAGGTGTAATTATCGAAGAAGGAGTGTTTTTTAATGATCTCAGCAAGCGATTTACGTGCCGGTATGACCTTTGTTCAAGACGGCAAATTAATTAAAGTATTAGAAGCCAGCCATCATAAACCTGGTAAAGGAAATACTGTTATGCGCATGAAATTGCGCGATGTTCGTACAGGTGCTACGTATGATACTACATTGCGTCCCGATGAAAAGTTCGAAAAAGCAATGATGGAAACAAAACCAGTTCAGTATCTTTACAGTCAAGACGACATGGCAGTCTTTATGGATTTGGAAACTTACGAACAATACGAATTACCAGTTTCTTCAATTGAAGAGGAAATGAAATATTTGTTGGAAAACATGGAAGTGAAAATCCAATTCTTTGGTTCCGAAGTGATTGGTGTAACCTTGCCTACTTCAGTTATCCTGCGAGTGGTTGAAACCCAACCTTCAATCAAAGGAGCAACGGTTACCGGCTCTGGCAAACCAGCAACGATGGAAACTGGCTTAGTAGTCAACGTTCCTGACTTTGTTGAAGCAGGAGAATTATTAGAAATCAATACACAAGAAGGTACTTACGCAAAACGCGCAGGCAAATAATAAAAAAAGGGGGACTCGAATGCTGTGTGCAGTTGAGTCCTCCTTTTATAAGGTAAAAGGATCAGCCACCGGGATTGGATGGCTGATCCTTCATTTTAATGTGTATTAAATTGGGCAACCCAACGTTTGTAAGGCAAGACACTCCCTAAGAAGTAAGTCAGGATGCTTTGGATTGGAACCCAAATAATGGTTTTTATTAGGCGCGGCGCCCAAATGATCCAGCTGTTTAACGGAACATTGTACATAATCGCCAGCCATAGTGGGGTTAAAATTAGATTGATCACAATCGTGTTAACTACGACGGACTGGATAGAATTCTTCCAGGTAATCTCTTTTTTATAAAAGAAAAAGCCGTAGATGGCACCTGATACAAAGGCATTAATCGTAAAGCCGATGAAAAAAGGTGCTTTTGGCAGTAAAGCCATGCCGATAAAATCAGCAACAACCGATCCCACTCCTGTCCAGAGAGGACCAAAAAGCATTCCCATAATGATCTCTGGGACAAAGGTGAAGCTCACCTTCAAAAATTGTGTCTCAATACCTAATACGCGAGACAGTGTAACCATCAGGGCAATCAGTAATGCCATGGTGGTGATGCTTCTAGCATCCAGTTTTTTCTTCATTTCTAGCATCTCCTTTAAGAGCTGCTACATCTTCATGCAGCGAATGCGAAAATAAAACCGCAGACCGAAGTCTTTCGTCCAGCAGGCAACATCCCATCCTTCCGGCACTTAACGCTTTATTCTCTACTCTGATTATTATTCGGGGAAAACCCCGCTAAAGCGTATCATAAATACCTGCCAAGCGCAATCAAACCCGGTTTTCCTTTTTCAGAAAGACAAAAGAAAAACTTTCAATATGGTCTGTTTTCTTATAAAATAAGAGAAGTTATGATAAATAATTCACAAAGACCTGGATAGCCAGCTCTTTGACTATGCAAGTGTGAAAATTAATTCGACAAACGAAGGAGTAGACGCATGTATTCACCGACAGAAACAGCAGAGATTTGTGTAGCAAAAGGAGTAGAAAAAACCAGAAAATCATTGATCCCACAGCTCATTTTAGGTTTTATTGGCGGAGCAATGATTTCGTTAGGGTATTTAGGCTACATGAAGATAGTAGCAATCACCCCGGAGGAGCTGCTTTTTTTAGGAACGCTTCTAGGGGCTTCGGTTTTTCCTATTGGACTAGTAGTCATTTTGTTAGCGGGCGGCGAATTAGTAACTGGCAACATGGTGGCCGTTTCGATTGCATGGCTGAATAAACAAGTTAGCGGACGGGCAGTCATTAAGAATTGGGCGATTATTACTTTTGCTAACTTTTTAGGAGCAGTGTTTGTCGCCTATTTCTTTGGACATCTAGTAGGCTTAACCAGCAGTGGTGCCTATTTGCATGAAATTAAGGTGGTTGCCGAAGCTAAGTTAGCCGCAACACCATTGCAGGCTTTTGTATCAGGGATTGGCTGTAACTGGTTCGTTGGTTTAGGAGTCTGGCTAAGCTATGGCTGCAAGGATTCCGCCGGCAAAATTTTAGGAATTTGGTTCCCGATTATGGTTTTTGTCTTGTTGGGCTTTCAGCATAGTGTGGCGAACATGTTTGTTTTAACAGATGCAATGCTTGAAGGCTATGCAAGCTTGGGCGATTTTTTTGGCAATATTCTTCCAGTTTATCTCGGCAATATTGTCGGTGGTGTTGGTTTTGTATCGCTGCCGTATTTTATGAGCTATTTGAACGGGCATCATTAATCGATAACTGAGGGGCAAGGGATCTCTTGCTCCTTATTTCAATTTTAATATCTGCCAGCTTTGGCTTTTGCGGTTAAACGAAATATGCTACTCTAAGAAAAAAGAGGAGGGGAAATATGACCCGTTCAAATGAAATTGCCGCAGAATTACGAGGGAACGTTTTGTTCAAGTTGTTCCCCTACTTATATAGTAAAAACCTGTCAAAAATGGCGAATCGCTTTCTTTATTCGTCCATTGGCAGCCAAGTGAAAAGTCCCACGCTTCGCTATGAGGAGCGCTTTATTCCGCGAGCGGATGGCAGCCAGCTGCGTATCTGCATCTACCGATCTAAGCAAGTTTCCGAAAATATTCCGGGTATTGTTTGGCTGCATGGGGGTGGTTATTCCATGGGAATCCCAGAATTAGATGAACGAACCTATGAAGCTTTGATAGCTGCAAATCCTTGTGTTATTGTTGCACCAGATTATCGAAGAAGTGTAGATGCTCCGTATCCAGCTGCAATTGATGACTGCTATTTAGCTTTAAAATGGTTAAAGGAAAATGGCGAGAGTCTTGGCTGCCGTTTAGATCAGTTGATGGTAGGCGGCAACAGTGCAGGCGGTGGATTGACAGTTGCACTAACCATGCTGGCTCGCGACAAGCAGGAGGTAAGCATTGCTTATCAGATGCCGTTGTATCCCATGCTGGATGATCGTATGCAGACCGCTTCTGCTAAGGATAATCATGCGCCAGTCTGGAACAGTCGCGCCAACCGAATTGCTTGGGATTTATACTTAGGTAACCTGAAAAAATCCCCTGAAATTCCTAGTTATGCTGCACCTGCGCGAGCCAAGGACTACACAGGACTGCCACCAGCGGTTACCTATGTAGGGGATATCGAGCCTTTTTATGATGAAACGTTGCAGTATGTCAATCAGTTGAAGGCGGCCAGTATTCCAGTTGCTTTGAAGATTTTTTCAGGTGCTTATCATGGCTTTTCACAGGTGAAACCTGATACGGCGATCTCTGAAGAGGCCTTTGATTTCTTCATTGAGAATTATATTTATGCCTGCAAACATTATTTTGCCAAGCAGGTGAAGAGATGAACCAGAGGGAAGCGCAAAAGGAATGGGCGCGCTGGAAATACTATGTGATGGCGCGCTCGCAGGCGGAATATTTAAATTTACGGCAGCTTTTCTCAGGAAACCAATGGAATGAAGAGAAAGAAAAAGTCTTCCTCACCAGTCTGCAAAAAGTCCAGGAGTTTCCCACTAACCCGAAGGCGATGCGCAATGCCTATGAACATGTGTGGGGCTATTTTAAGAAGCAAGCTACCCCAGATGAACGAGTAGCTTTTTACCAGAAGCTGGTCGCAATCAATGAAACACAGGATGATGCATTGCCTTATTTAATCTATTTAAACGAAAAATATCCCAATCAATACCTTGCTGACTCTAAATTATTCAACTAAAGCAGATTGTTTTCTTCTTTCCTACAAACCTTCTATAATGAGAGCGACGGAGGGATAAATGTATGAAAACTAGAGCAATTGTGATAAATCAATACGGCGGGGCCGACCAATTAGTGGAGGAAACAGTGGAACTGCCAGAGTTAGAAGTAAATCAAGTAGTCGTGAAGGTTAAAGCCACTTCAGTGAATCCAATTGATTGGAAGCTGCGAGAAGGTTATTTAAGTCAAATGATGCCTTGGGATTTCCCGATTATTTTAGGTTGGGATGTTGCTGGAGAAATCGTGGAAGTCGGCGACCAAGTAACTAACTGGCAGGTCGGCGATCAAGTCTTCGCCCGACCAGAAACGACCCGTTTTGGAACCTATGCGGACTACACGATCGTTGACGATCATTTATTGGCTAAAAAACCTGAGAATATCTCCTTTGAAGCTGCAGCGGCAGTTCCTTTAGCAGGCTTGACTGCTTACCAAGCGTTATTCACTCATGGTCATTTAAAGGCTGGTGAAAAGGTCTTAATCCATGCTGGGGCTGGTGGAGTCGGCATGTTTGCTATTCAGTTGGCTAAAAATGCAGGAGCTGAGGTTATTACTACGGCTAGTGCGAAAAATCATGAATGGCTGAAGGAATTAGGTGCGGATCAGGTAATTGATTACCACACCACTGACTTTTCAGACGTGTTAACGGATATTGATTTAGTCTTTGATACAATGGGCGGTGAAATTCAAGCGAAGAGTTTTAAGGTTTTGAAACCAGAAAGCGGCCGTTTGATTTCCATTGTGGGCACGCCGGTTTTGGAATTAGCCAAAGAATACAATATCTTATTGGCCAAAAGCATTTGGTTAAATCCTGACGGCGGCCAATTACAGCAGCTGGCTGAATGGCTGCAATCTGGAGAAGTGAAAAGTGTCATGGGAGAAACCTTCCCATTAACAGCTGAAGGTGTAAAAGAAGCCCATCAATTAAGTGAAACACATCATGCACAAGGGAAAATTGTTCTGACAAATACTAGCAATGCCAATTAATTTGTATAATAAAAGTGGCTGTTGAGAAGATCATGTTAAAATGGTCTTCTTTTTTTATCGCTATTGACAGCTTCAGCTTTTGTTTGTATCGTTAAAATAAAATGTTGGAGGTTGTGCCATGAGTAAGATTACCGAAAGTATTGCCTTTTTGCAGCAGCAAAAATGGATTGACTTAACCCATACTGTTTCAGCTGAAATTCCTTATTTCCAAGCCTTTAAGCCACTAAGTGAAGAGACGTTATGTACGTTGGAAAATGATGGCTTTTACGCCAAAGAATACCATGTGGTCACACAATATGGGACGCATATTGACGCCCCGATTCACTTTGCAGCAGGCAAGGATCATTTAGAGCAATTGGATATGCAGGAATTTATTCTGCCGTTGGTTGTTTTGCACAAAGAAGCAGCCGTAGCAAAGAATCCAGATTATTGTCTAACAGTTGCTGATATCGAAGCGTTTGAGCAGGAGCATGGGGAGATTCCAGCAGGCAGCTTTGTAGCCTTTGCTAGTGGATGGTCAAAACGATGGAACGAGCATGCTTCTTATTACAATGTTGATGAGAACGGTCAAGCCCATACGCCGGGCTGGTCATTGGAAGCTTTGAAGTTTTTACACGAAGAGCGTAACGTAACGGCGATTGGACATGAAACATTGGATACCGATACTTCGATGGATTGCACCAAAAATGGTGGCTTGATCGGTGAATTCTATTGGTTATCGCAAAATAAATTCCAGGTGGAGGTCTTAACCAATTTAACTGATGTTCCGGCAATAGGTGGAGCGATTTTTCTAGGTGTTCCTAAAATTAAGGGAGCGCCTGGCTTCACAATTCGTGCCTTTGCAATTGTACCTGCGGAATAGGTGAAAGATGATTAAGGTACTGACGACTGATCATGAATTGAAGGAAGCTTTAGCAGTTGTATGGCAGGTATTTACTCAATTTGAGGCCCCAGAATATTCGATAGAAGGTGTTCAGGAGTTCAAAGAATACGTGGCTTTTGATGCAATGCAGCAGCGGATAAAAGCAAAAGAATTGAAATTGTGGGGCTATCACCAGGATGAGAAAATAGTGGGCGTCATTGGTGTGCGGCTGCCAGCTCATATTTCATTGTTATTTGTGGAATCGGCCTATCATCGACAAGGAATTGCCAGAAAGTTATCTCAGACGGCGCTTTCAACCATAGGCGAGCCAGCAGTTACTGTCAATTCCTCCCCCTATGCGCTTTCCGTATATCAGCGGTTAGGCTTTGAGGAAACTTCAGAAGAACAAGTAGTAAATGGGATTCGCTTTATTCCCATGAAATACAGCGTAAAAAAACAAGGCTTAGAATAAAAAGCCTTGTTTTTTTAGGAATTCTTTTGTTTGTGGACGGCGTGGTTCATAAAAGTGAGCCAACATTTTTCTTGACCAGTCAGCATCTGCTGAGTTAGATGACCGTTGCCCATAATAGTCTTGCATGAGGTGGTCGTAGGCTGAAATACGTTCCTCAGTCATCGGCTGATAACGATCAACGTGCTGAATATCCTGCAGCGGCAAACGCGGCTTCACTTCATTTTTTTCAGCCGGATAGCCTACTGACAGGCCAAACAATGGGAAAGTATATTCAGGCAGCTCAAGTAGCTCGGCCATTTTAAACAAATCGTTGCGAATCCCACCGATGTAGCAAATTCCTAAGCCTAGAGATTCAGCATAAACACTCAATGTTTGAGCAGCAATCGTTGTATCTACAACCGAAACGGTGAAGGCTTCCTCATTTTTTAAGGCTGCTAAAGAATGATCCTGCTGGGTTAAGATCTGAGCATGCTTATTTAAATCAGCTATAAAAACATAAAAGGCACCTGCATCCTTAACATAGCCAAAGCAGTTAGATAGGCCTTCAATGATTTCCAGTTTTTGCGGATCAGTTACTTCAATAATGGAATAAGACTGAATAAAATTGGAGCTGCTGCCGCTTTGAGCAGACAATACCAATTGCTTCTTAATTGCTGATGATAGTTTCTCTTTGGTGAACTTGCGAACCGATGTATGGTTCATTAATTGATCGAGTAAATCCATTGTAGGACCTCCATTCTTTTCTTCATGATAAAACAGCTGAATGAAAATGTAAAAGGCGAACATTCCTGTAAATTATATGAAAAAAGATTCACGATTCCCTCATCTCTTTCTAAAGATTGTGCTATAATGAGAAAAATCAATTTGGAGGGATTATTATGCGCGGCATCGTAACCGTTATTGGAAAAGACAAAGTAGGAATTATTGCAGGTGTCAGCCAAAAATTGGCTGAGCTTGAAGTGAATATTTTAGATGTGTCTCAAACGATCATGGATGACTATTTTACTATGATGATGTTGACTAATTTAACGAATGCCAACAAAGAATTTGATGATATTCGTGAAGAGCTTAATCAATTAGGCAAAGAGCTAGGGGTAAAAATCAGCGTGCAAAACCAAGAAATTTTCGACACCATGCACAAGTTATAGGAAATTTTTTAACCAAAACAGGAGGGCGACATGGAAACCAATCAAATACTAGAAACCATCCGAATGATTGAAGAAGAAAATCTAGACATTCGTACGATTACGATGGGTATTTCATTGTTGGATTGTATCGATAGCGACAGTGAAAAAGCCTGCGAAAAAATCTATCAAAAAATTACCACTAAAGCGAAAAATTTAGTACAGGTCGGTCAGGCAATTGAGTCTGAGTACGGGATTCCGATTATCAATAAACGAATTTCAGTTACACCAATCGCTATCATTGCAGCAGCTAGTGATGACACGGATTATGTGAAGTATGCGAAAACGTTAGACCGGGCAGCGAAGGAAGTCGGCGTTGATTTTATCGGCGGATTCTCAGCCTTAGTTGAAAAAGGCTATCAAAAAGGCGACAAAATTTTGATTGATTCCATTCCTCAAGCGCTGGCTGAAACAGACTTTGTCTGCTCATCCGTTAACATCGGTTCGACTAAAGCCGGAATCAACATGGATGCTGTCAGACACATGGGTGAAATCATTAAAGAAACCGCAGCCGCTTCTGAACTAGGCTGTGCCAAATTAGTCGTCTTTGCTAATGCGGTAGAAGACAATCCATTTATGGCAGGTGCTTTCCACGGTGTTGGAGAAGCAGACTGTGTAATTAACGTGGGTGTCAGTGGACCGGGTGTAGTAAAACGTGCATTGGAAAAAGTGAAGGGTGAACCCTTTGATGTGGTTGCTGAAGTAGTGAAACAAACGGCCTTTAAGATTACTCGTATGGGCCAATTAGTTGGTCGTGCGGCGTCAGAGCGCTTAGATGTTCCATTCGGAATTGTTGACTTATCCTTAGCACCAACACCAGCTGTAGGAGATTCTGTGGCGCACGTATTAGAAGAAATGGGCTTAGAAACGGTAGGAACTCATGGGACTACTGCTGCTTTGGCATTGTTAAATGATGCAGTGAAAAAAGGCGGCGTGATGGCCTGCAACCATGTTGGCGGACTATCCGGTGCGTTCATTCCGGTTTCTGAAGATGCCGGCATGATTGATGCGGTAAATAACGGCTCACTAAATATTGAAAAATTAGAAGCCATGACGGCTATTTGTTCCGTTGGTTTAGATATGATTGCTATTCCTGGCGATACACCAGCTGCCAGCATTTCTGCTATGATTGCGGATGAAGCAGCGATCGGTGTTATCAACCATAAAACAACTGCAGTTCGGATTATTCCAGCAGCCGGCAGTAAAATTGGTGACACGGTTGAATTTGGCGGCCTATTAGGTCGTGCACCAGTAATGAAAGTAAATCCAGCTGATTCGGCTGACTTCGTTGCTCGTGGTGGACGGATTCCAGCACCGATCCATTCTTTTAAAAATTAATTTTACGAAGAAGGCCCTCTGCGGCTTTCTTTTTTTGTTTTATTTGTAAGATGGAGAAAAATTGCTAATAAAAGCCCGCAAGTCCCTCCGCATAACTTAATTCACCGCCAAATATTAGCAAGTTGCGAATGCTTTGTACCTTTAAAACAACCAACTAATTTGAACGGTGACAAGCTTCAGCTTTTCTGAGAGAATAGAGGAGGAGGCGATAATGATGAAACGAACAATGGTTGTATTAATGGGAATAGTATTTTTCCTGACTGGCTGCAGTGCCAAGCCGGCTGAGTCAGAGGAGAATCCAACATTTGATAAATATATCCAGCAGGCAGAGAAGCTGGTAAAGGAAAAAGAGTATCCTGATGCAGTTAAGGAATATGATAAAGCGTTAGCAGTAGATACCAAGCAGGAGAAGCAGCCAGTGGAGGATGACAAGGCTGGTGTGAATTTACTGATCGCTGTTAATAAATTAATTGACGAAAAGGACTATCGCAAGGTAATTGAGCAATTAGGCTCTTCAGATTTGCGCAAAAGCAAAGATGTTATCGTGCATAAGCAGCTGGAAGAGGTCTATCAAGCTGCCCGCTCGAAGCAACGAGAGCAGTGGGGCAGTGAAGAAGAGTCAACCGAGGAATCTACAGCTGCCAAGCCCTCGACTAATCAAGCTGTCAGCAGCAGCCTTTGGAATGCTGAAAAAGGCAAAGCCTTGCAAGGCTTCATGGCACAATGGGGTTCTGCCATGGATCAGAAGTATGAGAATTATTCTGATGGCGTAGTCGGTGATTTTTATGGAATGAGTATTCCAAATGATGTTGTAGCCCATGCTGCAATCGGTGGAAAGAAAGCGAACCTAAACTTAAGCAAAGAGGTTACTAGTCAAAAGGGACGATATTTGGTAGCAATCTATTCTGATGCTGCTTATAGCGGCTATATGGATAAGCACCTCTATCTGTTTGTCATTGACAATGGGCAGCCTAAGGTCTATGTAACAATGCAAAACCAAGGGAACAGTGAAAATCTGCTGTACTTTGATGAAACAGAGAACCAGGATGTGAAAAATGGCTTTGCAGCGATTGTTGCCAATACCAAGGGTTATCAATCCGCAGGACAAGCTAAGAAGCAGCTGTCAACGAATGAAATCAATCAAACCTTTTTAGACTGGGCGATTCAGCGGGGAGAAATGGGCGGCATGGCGGTTTCTAGTCGGTACTTTACTCACGGAGCAGCTGGCAGGGGAGATTGGTATGCCCAGACACCGGATGGTGAGGTGCAAATGCAGGATAACGGGAATCCCGGTGCAGCAGCCTTTAAGATTCACATTATTGGCGGCTGTGTGTTCTATACTTCTTTAGATGGCACAATCGGGTTGGACCAAAAAGCTGAAGGAAGCAGTACTGCTGAGAACTATTATATTAATCTGGATCAAAGTCAGCCCGTTCATGTCTATTTGTTGGGTGATAACGGCAAAGTGTATGAGTATACTCACGTTCCGGTCGAAGAAAAAGCAATTGGCTTGTTTGGCGAATTGGAAGATGACGGGACTAAAGGACAATACGGACCTACCAAAACCTTCGCTGTTTCTGAAGATGCTGATGCCCAGGCGAAATTAAAAGAATTGTTAAATTAAAAACGGCTTTCCACAATCAAAGTGGGAGCCGTTTTTTAGTAGATCTCAGTTTTGAAAACATTCAATAGCAGCTTGCTGATTGCGGCAGCACTCATACTTTCATAATCTCTTAACCAGCGAACAATTAAACCTACTGAGCCTTCGACAAAGTAAGACAAATAGAGCTCCTTTTCTACTGTTGAAGCCTCTGGAAAATACTGGGAAAAATGCTGAAAGGCTTCCGGCTTAATTCGCTCCAGCAAGGGCGATAAGAAATTACTTTGATGATTGCCCAGCACCAGAATACGTACCTCTGGCCGTTGCTGAATTTTTTGCAGCAAAGTGGTTAACCAATTTTCAATCGGCTGACTATTTAACTGAATATCCGCCAACAAATCCTCCGTGGTTTCTTCTTCAATCTTCTGCAGCAGATCAAAAGCATCCTTGTAATATTTATAAAAGGTTCCCCGATTAATATCGGCCAGCTGAGTAATTTCCTTTACAGTAATTTTTTCTAAATCTTTTTGAGTTAATAGTGTTAAAAAGGCTTCGCGAATGGAATTTTTCGTGTAAATGGTTCGACGATTATTAGCTATTCCTACCATCTTTTCTCCTGCTTTCTTTCAACATTTCAAGTAAAACTGTCGCTTTAATGACAGGCATTTCAGTTTTGTTTCTTGTTCTTTGGAATGTTGCCTAGTATACTAACAACAGACTAAAAAAGCAACAGCTGTTCAATTAATGGAGGTCATAAGGTGAATTATGTAGAAGTCCAGCATGTATCAAAACGTTATCAAATGGGAGAATCGGTCATCACAGCGAATGACGACCTATCCTTTAACATAGAAAAGGGAGAACTGGCAGTCATATTAGGTCCCAGTGGTGCCGGAAAATCAACTGTTCTGAATATTTTAGGTGGAATGGATGCACCAGATGAAGGAAAAATTTTAATCGACGGTACGGATATTGCTCAGTACAACGATAAACAATTGACCGCCTATCGTCGGGAAGACGTGGGTTTTGTTTTCCAGTTTTATAATTTGGTACCGAACTTAACAACGAAAGAAAATGTTGAATTGGCCACGGAGGTTTCACCGAAAGCGCTCGATCCAGAGGAAGTCTTAAAGCAGGTGGGATTGGATCATCGCCTAAACAACTTCCCCGCACAATTATCCGGCGGGGAACAGCAGCGGGTGTCGATCGCTCGAGCACTAGCCAAGAATCCGAAGCTGCTTTTGTGTGATGAGCCAACCGGGGCACTAGATTTTGAGACTGGAAAGCAGATTCTAAAGCTTTTGCAGAATGCCAGTCGAGTGCAAGGCAATACGGTCTTAATTATTACGCACAATTCAGCTTTGGCGCCGATGGCCGATCGGGTCATCCGGATTAATGACGCCAAGGTTCGTTCGGTTGAGGTGAACAAAAATCCTATTTCAATTGATGAGATTACGTGGTAGGTGCTGCCGATGAAAAATAAAACCTACTTAAAAGCCAGCCTGCGGGAAATTGCTTACTCCAAGGGCCGCTTTATCGCGATCATTTTAATTATTTTGCTGGGAACGATGCTGTTTGTGGGGATCAAGGCCGCGGGTCCCATTCTGAATTCTTCAGCCAGCCGCTATGTCGATAGTCACGACTTATCTGATTTGCAGGTAGTTTCCACCGGCGGATTAACCGAGGACGATTTAGCTGCAACTAAAAAAGTGAAAGATGCTAATGTAGAACCAGGGTACCAATTCTTTTATGCTGATCCAGATAAAAACGAAGTGGTTCAAGTCTTCTCCTACGATCCGCAGCAAAAGCAGAATCAATTAGTAGTAACCGAGGGCCGATTGCCCAAGACAGACAACGAAGTCATTCTAGATACTAAAGCTAAAGACAATGGCTATAAGATTGGTGACACGTATAAAATCAATGATGCGGATCAATTGAAGGAAGCCAGCTATAAAATTGTCGGCTTTGCGAACTCGCCAATCTTCATCAGCACAGGGGAGCGGGGACTTTCCAATGTTGGCAATGGTCAAGTTGATTATTTTGCATATATACCAAAAAAGCAGTTTAAATCAGAAGTATACGGTATTTTCTATCTCACCTTTGAGCAAACGAAGGATTTAGAAACCTATGGCAGCGACTACGAAGATAAGGTGAAAGAAAAGAGTGAACAGCTGGAGACACTGTTTGCTGATCGACCGCAAGAACGGCTGGCAGAAATCCGTTCCAACGCGCAGACTGAAATAGACCCAGAAAAAACCAAAGTAAGTGATGGATTAACGGAGCTGGACCAAGCTCAAGCACAGCTTGACCAGCAGCAGGCCTTTGCATCACAACTGCCAGCTGAACAACGGGTGCAATTATCAGCAGCTCAAACACAACTGACAGAAAACCGCCAGCAGTTGACGGAGGCTCAATCCAAAATTGAGGAACAGGAACAAACCTTGGCAGATATGAAGGAACCCAGCTACTCCTTCCACCAACGCTCAGATAATCCTAGCTTTCAGGAATATGGCGATCTGTCCGAACGAATTGCGGCGATTGCCAATGTTTTCCCCGTCTTCTTTTTCTTCATCGCGGCATTAATTACCTTCACCACCATGACCCGGATGGTCGAAGAAAACCGCCGGGAGATTGGCACTTTAAAAGCATTAGGCTACAGCAAGTTTGAAATATCAAAAAAGTATTTTATCTATGCATTATCTGCTGCGGCGATTGGGATTTTATTGGGAAGTGTTATTGGAACAGAGGCTTTACCACGAATTATTTTTGCTTTGTCCAGTGAACGATACAACTTCGATCAGGTCCATATTTACTATTTGCCTCGCCCGATTATTCAGGCGTCAATTGCTTTTGTGCTAGCCAGTCTGGGCTCAGCCTTACTAGTTTTAATGAAGGACTTGCGAGAAAAACCAGCGCAGCTGCTGCAGCCGAAAGCACCGAAACCAGGCAAGCGGATTTTCTTAGAGTATATCAAACCACTCTGGTCCCGACTGAGCTTCAATCAAAAGGTCAGCTATCGCAATCTGCTGCGCTATAAATCACGCATGGTCATGGCAATTATTGGTATTTCCGGTTGTGCCGGGTTGATGGTTGCTGGGGTAGGCTTGAAGGATTCATTAAGCTCAGTTACGGCTAAACAATTTGGCCCAATCATTGATTATCAAGGAATCGTTACGCTCTCCGATGATGCAGATAATCCAGCAGATCGGCAAACAGTTGAAACGGTATTTGATCAAGAAGGACAGGTAACTGCCTCTCTGCCAAGCTTCAATGAAGCAATTGAAATTCGACAAAGCGGACAAGGCACGCAGCAGCTAACCATGATGGTTCCTCAGAGCAGCAAGGATTTTGCTGACTATGTCCATTTGAAGGATAGGGAAGAGAAAACAGTCAGGTTGGATGATCATGGTGCGGCTATCACTGAGAAGCTGGCGGAGCTTTTTGATTTAAAAGAAGGAGACAGTCTGACTATCTATGACAGTGAACAGCAGCCGATCAAGCTGAAGATTAGCCACGTCGTAGAAAACTATCTTGGTAATTTCTTATATATGTCCAAGGATTACTATCAGACGATTACCGATGACAGTTATCAACCCAATGCTTTTTTCCTGCAAACAAAAAGCATGAGTGAGAAACAGGAAAACCAGCTGTCTGAGGAGTTATTGGCAAGTGAGAAAGTTGTAAATACCTCGTTTGTTTCGCAACAAATTCAGACGCAAGAAGATTCCATGGCGAATCTGGATGCCATTGTACTGATTTTCGTGGTGTTGTCTGGTTTGTTAGCCTTTGTTGTATTGTATAACCTAACCAATATCAATGTTTCAGAGCGGATTCGTGAACTGTCGACGATTAAGGTGCTGGGCTTCTTCGACAAAGAAGTAACTATGTATATCTTCCGAGAAAACGTCATTTTTACACTGCTGGGAATTGTGGTGGGCTATGGTGTTGGCATCGTGCTGACAGCCTTTATTCTGCGGCAGGCTTCCATGGAGAATGTCATTTTTCCTTTAGTGATTCACTGGACAGCCTATGTAATTTCTGGTGGATTAACGATTGTTTTCACGCTGATTGTCATGGCAGTTACGCATGTGAAGCTGAAGCATATCAACATGATTGACGCATTAAAATCGAATGAATAGTTTTTACCGCTGTCTTTTACAGGCAGCGGTTTTTTAGGTTACAAATCAGCTGTTAGGGCATTTTGTGTGGGGGATTTTTGTTCCCATGGTATCATATTCGTAGAAGTAGAAATGAGGAAATTTTTATGAGAATTGTGATTATAGGAGGGTCCTTTGCGGGGATTCAGGCCGCAATAACCAGCCGTGAATATTATCCCTTTGCCGACATTATTCTATTGGAAAAACAACCGGAGATAGGGTATATCCCTGGAAGCCTCTCTTTGCTGCTGCAAGATAAGATCGCTGACTTGAATCAGCTGCATTGGGTAACTCTTCAGAAATTAACCGTTGATTATCAAATAGATGTGCAGTGCAACCAAACCGTGGTCGGATTGACAGACGAAGGCAGATTGCAAGTAGCAGCAAATGAAATCGTTTCCTTTGATCGATTGATTATTGCCACCGGCTCGGGACAATTCTCTCGCTACGGTTCAACAGACGAAAGACCTGGCGCTAGAATTTTGCGCTTTAAAACAAAAGGCGAAGCGCAGCAGCTATTAAACCAGCTGCCGGAAGCTCAAAAAGTAGCAGTGATCGGGGCTGGGCAAGTTGGGTTAGAGATAGCAGAAGGATTACAGACTATAAACAAAGAAGTCCATCTATTTGAAAGCAATCCCCAATTGCTCTTTCGTTATTTAGATAGTGAGATGACCCAACCGCTAGTTGAGGCTGTGCAAGCTGCTGGAGTACAGCTTCATTTGAATGCTTATGTGGAAGACTTGTTGGAAAAAAACGAGCAGGTATTGCTGACAGCTGCTGGTGAACAGACTGCCTTCGATCTGGTGTTAGTAGCGACTAACACTCGTCCCGATAACAGTCTATGGGAAAAAGCGCTGATTTTGAACGATGATGGGACCATTCAGGTCGATAGCTGGATGCAGACGAGCCGGACCAATGTTTTTGCGGTGGGGGATGCCATTCAAGTGAGCTTCCAACCGACGGGTGAAGCGATGTATATTTCGTTAGTAAACAATGCGATTCGCACAGCCAAGCTGGCTGCAGCGAATTTGAATGGCCCGAAAAAAGCTGATCCAGGAACCTTGCGAACAATTGGCAATTATTTATTTGGTTATTATGTAGGGAGTACTGGTTTGACTGAAAGTGAAGGAATTTTTTATCCCGGTACCTTGGAGACTCAGACTTTAGAACTGCCGGTTCATCTGTTTACTACGGAGACACAGCGAATCAAAATGATTTTTGATCAAGAGACAAAGGAGCTGCTAGGTGCTCAGCTGTTAAGCAGAATGCCTGTATTGGAGGCCCTTAATCGGTTGGCAGCGGCCATTCGGCTAAAGGAGACAAAAGAACAGCTGCTGCAAAGCGAAGAATATTTTCATCCGGCTTTGAACACCCCACAAACGCTCTTTGCCAGAATTGAGGACCGCCATGAGGATTGAGCAGCTTCTAGACAAGAAGGAACAGCTGCAGTTGCTGATTTTACGCCAGTTAATTCTGCAGGGAGGGCAGTTTTCTGCAACCGAATTACGAAAAGAAGTGGGATTGTCACGGAATGCTTTTGAGCAATATGTCAGTGATTTGGAATATGTTTGCCAAATTTCTAAGATTCCTTTACGGCTCTTTTATGAGGGGACGGATTTAGTTCTCCATATTCCGCCAGAACATAATCTGAATGATATTGTGGAACTATTTGTAGCGGACAGCATCAACTATCAAATTTTGGATTTTTTACTGCGGCATAAAGAATTTACCATCGTTCAATTGGTGAATGAACTGATGATTAGCGAGTCCTCAGTTTTTCGTAAAATTAAAGAGTTAAATCGTTTATTGGCCGAGTTTGGTCTGCAAATAAAAAATGGTCAGTTCTTGGGAGAGGAAGCACAAATTCGCTATTTTTATAATCAGGTTTATTCTTTTTTACCCAAGCGAATGCCAGAATACATGCAAATTACACCAGAAAATCAAAACTTTATTCGCGCGCTGGAGCAGGTGCTGGAAACGCACTTTTCTTGGGAAGCAGCCTATAAAATTTGTCGATGGATGGGGATTACTCGTAAACGATTGACTGCTAAAAAAACACAAACCAAGAAAACTCAAAAGCTGATGACCCCTTATTTAGAAAATGTGCTGTACCAAAAAATTGATCATGTCGTGACACTGTATTTTAGCCGAACCTCTTTGGAAGTCACCAAGAGTGAAAGTCTGATCTTTTATGAGTTCTTTGTTTCTAATTATATGCTGGATGAAGATGAAGCCTATCGGTTTGAATTATTTCGGAGTAAAAAGCTGCCGACTGCAGTAGTGGATGTTTATGTAAGAGAGACTTTGCTCTTGCATTATCGCCCGCGCCGACTGCCAATTGATATGGAAAAGAAGATTGGGTACCATTTAGCTCAGATACACAATGAAATCTATTTTTTTCAAGGGAAAATCGAGCACTACCAACGGGACCAAATGCTAAACAAAGAAAAGCATTTGTTAGGCTCGGCCTTGAGCCAGCTGTTAGATCAGCTGACAGACTTGGCGTTACAACAGCTGAACCAGACTTTCGATAGCGAAAACACCTTGCATTTGTACCTTGCACAAAATTATGCCAGTGTGCTGTCTATGATTGATTTCTATTTGCTGGACAATCTTCAAATTGGTCTTGATTTGACTGGTTCCTGGAAGGAGCCGCTGTACCAATTGCTAATCAGCGATTTGCGGCCGATTATTGGAATTCAAATTGAGGTGTATCAAGCCAACCGCAGCTACGATTTAATCCTCACAACGAAAACCCATCAGCTGGATTATTTGGAACAGCCGCTTGTTTATCGTCTCTCGGAGTTTGCTTCTGCTTATGATTTAAAGGAAATAAAAACCTGTATTTACCGTTTAAAAAAGACAAAAGTTTAAAAAAGACTGCTGGATCAAAATCCTTGATGCAGCAGCTATTTTTAAAGAAACTATCACAGAAAGTAAAAATTCGCTGGTTTTTGACAGTTTGTTTTTTTGAAAGCGTTGTATGATAAACACAGTTAAGGAAAACGTTTGCATCGAATAGAGAGGAGAAACATCATGACAGCAAAAACTTATATCATGGCAATAGACCAAGGAACAACCAGCTCACGGGCGGTAATTTACGACAAAAAGGGGCGCCAAATCGGCAGCTCGCAAAAAGAGTTTGCCCAGTATTTCCCAAACGACGGCTGGGTTGAGCACAATGCAAATGAAATTTGGAATTCTGTTCAATCGGTGATCGCCGGTGCCTTTATTGAATCAGGAATTAAGCCGGATCAAGTAGAGGGAATTGGGATTACTAATCAACGGGAAACCACCGTAATTTGGGAAAAAGACACCGGTCGTCCGATTTACAATGCGGTAGTTTGGCAATCCCGTCAGTCAGCACCTCTGGCCAACAAGCTGAAGGAAGAAGGGCACAGTGAATTTATTCATAAGAAAACGGGCTTAATCATTGATGCTTACTTCTCAGCCACTAAGATTCGCTGGATTTTAGATCATGTAGAAGGAGCGCAAGAACGGGCGGAAAAAGGTGAGCTACTATTCGGAACCATTGACACTTGGTTAACCTGGAAGCTGACAGATGGCGGGGCCCACGTAACTGACTATTCGAATGCAAGCCGGACAATGCTGTTTAATATCAATGACCTGGACTGGGATCAAGAAATTTTGGACTTATTAACTATTCCTCGTTCGATGCTGCCAAAGGCTTGCTCTAATTCAGAAATCTATGGCCACACGCAAAGCTATCATTTCTTTGGAGCAGAGGTTCCTATCAGTGGTATGGCTGGTGACCAGCAGGCTGCCTTATTCGGACAAATGGCCTTTGAACCGGGAATGGTGAAGAATACCTATGGTACAGGTGCCTTTATTGTAATGAATACGGGAGAAGAACCTCAGCTGTCGAAAAACAACCTGTTGACAACGATTGGCTACGGCATTAATGACAAGGTCTACTATGCTTTGGAGGGAAGTATTTTTGTTGCCGGTTCATCTATTCAATGGCTGCGAGATGGCTTGAAGATGATGAAAAAAGCTAGTGATTCCGAGGATGCAGCGAAACGCTCGAAAAATAAAAATGAGGTCTATGTCGTGCCTGCTTTTGTTGGTTTGGGTGCTCCATACTGGGATCAAGAAGCTCGAGGTGCCATGTTTGGCTTAACGCGTGGGACCACTCGTGATGATTTAATTAAAGCAACGCTGCAATCAATTGCTTATCAAGTTCGCGACATTGTCGATACTATGCAAGAAGACACAGGAATCAAAATTCCAGTATTAAAGGTGGATGGCGGAGCAGCGAAGAACGAGTATCTGATGCAGTTCCAATCAGATATTTTGGATACGCCAATTCAACGGGCGAAAAACCTGGAAACAACTGCATTAGGCGCAGCTTTCTTAGCAGGCTTGGCAGTCGGCTATTGGAAGGATACCGATGAAATTCGTGAATTTTATGAAGCAGGAAAAATCTACGAAAGCAAAATGAAGGAAGAAGAACGAGAAAAATTATACAGCGGCTGGAAAAAAGCAGTAGCAGCAACACAGGCGTTCAAATAAGGAAGGAAGCGTTAGACGATGACATTTTCTATTCATACACGTAAAGAAACGATTCAAGCAATGCAGCAGGAAGAGCTGGACTTGCTGATTATCGGCGGAGGGATTACTGGTGCCGGAGTGGCTTTACAAGCTGCTGCCTCTGGAGTAAAAACGGGTTTAATCGAGATGCAGGATTTTGCAGAAGGAACCTCTTCACGCTCTACTAAGTTGGTTCATGGCGGCATCCGCTATTTGAAAAATTTCGATGTGGAGGTAGTTGCTGATACCGTTACTGAACGGGCGGTTATTCAAAGCATTGCCCCCCATATTCCAAAACCTGATCCGATGCTGCTGCCGATTTATAACGATGAAGGCCCAACAACGTATACGATGTTTTCAGTCAAAATAGCGATGGATCTTTATGACAAATTAGCCAACGTCACAGGCACCTCCTTTGAGAATTATGTAATTGATCCAGAGGAAGTTTTAAAAAGAGAACCCTACTTGAAAAAAGAAGGGCTCCAAGGAGCCGGTGTGTATCTGGACTTCCGTAATAATGATGCGCGTTTGGTGATTGAAAACATCAAACAAGCAGCGGATGACGGGGGCTACATGGTCAGCAAGATGAAAGCGGTTGGATTTTTATACGAAGATCAAAAAATTGTCGGCGTAAAAGCTCGCGATTTATTAACCGGCGAAACCATTGAAATTCGAGCAAAATTAGTTATCAATACCAGCGGTCCTTGGGTGGATAAGGTTCGCAATCTAAACTTTACCCGGGCAGTGGTTCCCAAAATGCGCCCGACAAAAGGTGTTCATTTAGTGGTGGATCGTAAGAAGCTGCCTGTTCCACAGCCAACTTATTTTGATACAGGCAAGCATGATGGACGGATGGTTTTTGCCATTCCAAGAGAAAACAAAACGTACTTTGGCACTACAGATACCGATTATAATGGCGACTTTGAAGATCCAAAGGTAACTCAAGAAGATGTTGATTATTTGCTGGATGTTATCAATCATCGCTATCCAGAAGCAAAGCTTACCTTGAATGACATCGAAGCCAGCTGGGCAGGTTTGCGCCCGCTGTTAATGGGCAATGCTGGTTCTGACTACAACGGCGGTGATAACGGATCGATTTCTGAAAAAAGCTTTGATGAAGTCATTGAGGTTGTGACACGCTATCGAGCGGAAGCGGCTTCTCGTGATGAAGTGGAGCATGTATTAAACCATTTGGAAAATAGTCGCAGTGAGAAAGAGCTGTCTCCTTCACAAGTATCTCGCGGAAGTTCGTTGGAGCGTGAGGAGGATGGACTTATTACCTTATCAGGTGGGAAAATCACTGATTATCGCAAGATGGCTGCTGGGGCGATGAAACTGATTCAACAGCTGCTGAAAGACGAATACAACCAAGAGATAGAAGTCATCGATTCAAAACATTATCCCGTTTCTGGCGGTCACTTTGATCCAGCTAAGGTGGATGAACACGTTGAAATGTTAACGAAGCAAGGGGTTTCTGCTGGTTTGCCAGAAGAGGAGGCTCGCTACATTGCTGATTTTTATGGAAGCAACGCGCAAGAAATCTTTAAGCGAGCACAAGAAGAACCCTTCCCAGGTTTGTCAGCTGCTGAGTCCGGCCGCTTACGCTATGCCTTGGAAGCAGAGTTGAGCTTGACGCCGGCGGATTATTTGATGCGCCGCACCAACCATATTCTTTTTGAACGAGATACATTGGATAACCTGAAGCAGCCAGTTGTTGACGCGATGGCGGAGTATCTAGCTTGGGATGAAGCTGAAAAACAAAGACAGCAGCATGAATTGGATGCCGTAATCGCTGAGTCGGATTTGTCAGAATTGAAAGCGGGGATGAACTAGATGACAGGAGATATGGCAGAAATTTTTGGTGAATTTATTGGAACGATGATTTTAATCGTTCTAGGCAGCGGTGTCTGTGCCGCAGTTAATTTGAATAAAAGCAAGGCACAGGGCTCCGGCTGGATTGTTATTGCATTTGGTTGGGCGATGGGGGTAGCGATGGCTGTTTACATTTCCGGCTTTATGGGACCTGCACACTTGAATCCGGCAGTTACTATAGCAATGGCGATGACCGGTAATCTAGAAGTAGGCTTGATTGTACCCTTTATTATCGCGCAAATGCTCGGAGCTATTGTAGGTGCAACGTTGATTTGGCTGGCGTACTTACCCCATTGGGCTGTTACAGAGGACAAAGATGCCATTTTAGGTACTTTTGCCACAGCTCCTGCAATTCGCAACTACCCAGCCAACTTAATGACTGAAATCTTAGGTACCTTTGTTCTGGTCTTAGGATTGTTAACCTTCACGCAAAACGAATTTGCAGGTGGTGTAAATGTCTTAGCTGTGGGTGGATTAATCTTAGCTATCGGACTTTCATTAGGTGGACCAACGGGATACGCGATTAATCCGGCCCGGGATTTAGGACCACGGATTGCCCATGCGATTTTACCGATTGCCAATAAAGGCGGCTCTGACTGGGCGTATTCTTGGGTACCAATTGTCGGACCAATGATTGGCAGCGTGATCGCTGTATTGGTTTATCAAGTAATGGTTTAAGTTAAAAAAAACCTTGAGAGGCTGACTGTTGTCAAACCTCTTAAGGTTTTTTTTCTAACCCTTTTGTCAGCCAGTGAGACTTAAAACGAAAGTCCTCCACCAGCTCGGCTTCCGACCACTGATTAGCCAGCATATCCGTGAGAGAATCAATGACCAGCTTCATGGAAAAATACATGAAACTAATACTTTCCTCGACAGAATCAACCTCAAAAGAATTCTTTTCCAAAATTTCCTGCCACAAAGCCAGCCCGTGGCTAGCCTCATTGCGATAAGAAAACAGGTAGCTGTTTTGCGTTAAAAGCACGATTTCCTGGTAACGAAAATCTTCTTCCTCCAGCTTCGCAGCCAATAGCAGAAACTCCTCAATGCCTCGGAAAAAATCTCCTTCGTGATGAGTGATATACTCAATGATTTCACCATGAATCTTTCCAGCGTAATAGTGAATCACATAATCATAGGCATCATTCAAATCCTCGAAATATTTATAGAAAATCCCGCGGGACATCTTCAAAGCAGCAACAATGTCACTTACTTTCACCTGACTAACCGGTTTTTCATAAAAGATGGTTAAGAGCAGCTCGCGAATCTGCTGTTGCCGCTCAAGTGGCAGGTTATTAAAGGTCGATTTAGGCAAAGCAATTCCTCCTGACTTAGTCTATTCAGCGACTGTATCATACCACGATTTTCCCCATTCGACTCTTACAATCGATTCCCTGGTTAAACAAATCCAGTAAAATCAATGATTGATCAAGCCCTCAGAATGCATACCCTTCCAAATTAGCGTTGCTGACGATAATGATCTTAGCAAGCCTGCTGGGAAAAAGTACCTGCATTCCAACCTAAAGCTGGGTGAGTTAACGTAGCCTTTCCTTGATATTATAGCACATGAGCAAATCAAGTGACATTATGTCACTTTGAGAGTAAGATAGCAAAAGTAAAGGAGAGGATGACACCTATGTATTTAGCATGGAAAGAGATTCGCTATTCAAAATTGCGTTATGGATTAATCATCGGCATCATGTTTTTGGTTGCTTATGTGGTCTTTATATTATCAGGGTTAGCCAATGGACTAGCTCAAGGAAACCGTCAAGCCATCGATGACTGGCAGGCCAAAACAGTAATCTTATCTGAAGACAGCAACAAGATCGCCAGTGCCTCTCAGTTGACTCGAAGCGACCTAGAACGGGTGGATGCTTCTGACAAAGCCGCAGTAGGAATTTTTTCTTCAGCAATGGAGCGCAGCAACAGCAATAATAAAACCAATGTTTCTATTTTTGGTGCAGACAGCGACAGCTTTATCGTACCGAAAATCAAGGACGGCCGTTCAGTAAAAGCCAAGGATGAAATTGTCATTTCCGAAAACTTGGAAAACGACGGCTTCAAACTGAATCAAACCGTCAAACTGGGAGCTGGCAAAGAATTCAAGATTGTCGGAGTTGTTCCGGCAACTACCTATATGATCGCACCAGTGGTTTATATGAATTTAGAAGGCTACACGAGCTTAAAATACGGTGCACAGCCTTTTGCCAGTGAGAATCAAAAGCCTATCAGTGCCATTGTCGTAAAGGATAAAACACCTAGTCAAGTTTCTATTACAACGGATGATGGTCAAAAAGAAATGCAAAAATTAACCAGCAACGAATTTGTCGAAAACCTGCCTGGTTACAAGCCTGAAAAATTAACCTTGGATGCGATGATTTACTTCTTATTTGTTGTCGTTGCAGCGATTATCGGTATTTTTATGTACGTAATGACCCTGCAAAAAACAGCCATTTTTGGTGTTATGAAGGCACAAGGGGTTTCAACTGGTTATTTGGTTCGTTCAATTTTAGCTCAATCCTTGATTGTTGGGATTGTCGGTGTAGCACTGGCAGTTCTGTTTAGTGAATTGACCAGCTTGGTATTACCTGATGCGATGCCGTTTGCTGTAGATTGGCTGGAATGGGGCATTTACAGTATTATCCTAGTGCTTGTGGCAATGGTCGGCGGCCTGTTCTCAATTCGTACCGTCACCAAGGTCGATCCTGTTACCGCGATTGGAGGAGAATAGCATGAACAACGAAATTTTAGTTATGAAGGATACCGTGAAGAAATTTGGACAAGGACATACTGAAGTTACCGCCTTAAAAGGTGTCAATTTCACGGTTCACGGGGGAGAATTTATCAGCGTGATTGGTCCTTCTGGTTCTGGGAAAAGTACCTTCCTGACAATCGCTGGCGGTCTGCAAACACCTACCAGCGGTACTATCGAGATTAATGGGCAGGACTTTACTCATATGGGAGAGAAGGAACGATCTCAAGCTCGTTTCAAGGAAATCGGTTTTATCCTGCAAAGCTCTAATTTAATTCCTTTTCTTAAGGTAAAGGAACAATTTGAATTAGTCGAACGGATTGAAAAGCAAAAGAATGCGGAGAAAATCGAGGAACTGTTGAAGTCATTGGATATTTGGGAGCTGCGGGAACAATTTCCTAAGGCTTTATCTGGCGGGGAACGTCAGCGGGTAGCAATTGCTCGGTCGTTGTTTAATGAACCAAGCTTAATTCTAGCGGATGAACCAACGGCCAGCTTGGATTCGGATCATGCCTTTGATGTGGTTAAGCTTCTAGCCAAAGAAGCTCATAACCGAAATAAGGCGATTGTAATGGTAACCCACGATGAGCGAATGACAAAATGGAGCGATCAGATTTACCGCATGGAAGACGGTATCTTAGTTTCGCAAAAATAAAACTTGCCAATTTTCCTATTTCTTGTGTATGATGACTAAGTCAGTAATTAGGAAGTAGGAAAATCATGGATATCTATTTAAAAAAAGCAGCACTGCACATTATCGACCGGGAAACCGGCAATCCGATTTATAGCCAGCAGGAGCTGGATTTAACGAAAGAATTCGTTCGCGAATACTTGATTAAGAAGATTCAAAAGCTGTCCTCGGCGCAAACTAAAACGGGAATTTTAGCTGAGGATTCGGAATTTGCTCAGCTTAGCCGTCAGGCTGAACACGACTTCTTGCCAGCCAGTGAGAAGATTGTAGAGCGCTGGTACAATGCTTATCAGGAGAGCGAAGAAGCACCCAGTGCCGATGTGTTTGTAGCATTGTATGAAGAAGATACTCAGCTGTACGTAGCCTTTTTAAAGATTAATTATCATCAAGGCTACACGCATATGGTGGATTCCAACGATGCTGGGATAAACAATGAATTAATCCTGCATCAGTCGATTCTTTCTGGAAAAACACAAAAAGCTGATGAAGGCTTGACTGTGAATCTAGACAATCTAAGCTTTGAATTGATCGAAAAAAAATATCCCTTCTCAGGAGAAAAACGACTGTATTTTTCAACGGAGGTCATCGAAAGTGAGCCAGCACCTTCTTTAGAAGAAAGTGTCAAGGTCATCAAAAAGGTTGCTGAACGGATTGGCTCCCAATTTGAAAATCCGAAGCACGATGTAGTTGCTGACGTGAAGGAAGCCGTTTATGAACTAGTGGAGGAACACGGACAAATCGATGCCAAAGAAGTTTCTCAACGAGTCTTCAAGGACAATATTTCGGCACAATTAGCCTTCCAAGAAGAAGTCGTAGAAAAAGGCTATGTTGATCAAGCCCCGTTGCCTCGCGAAGTTAGAGAAATTAGCGAAAAGAAATACGGCAAACAAAAACTAAAGCTTTCTAACGGAATCGAATTGATCGTACCTTTGGAAGTCTATCGTAACCCAGAGCTGATCGAATTCATCAATAATCCCGATGGCACCATCTCAGTAACGATAAAAAATGTTGACGAAGTCATTAACCGCTTATAGTGGTTGATGGCTTATTTTTAATGATAATATTTCTGTTTGCGTATCTTATTTATGAGACATAAAAAGCGACAATAGGAGGATATCATGAAAAAAATCTTTATTGGCAACTATAAAGGCGGCGTCGGCAAGACAACGAGTACCTTGTTTTTAGGGAAGTGCCTGAAGGATCTAGGCAAGAAGGTTTTACTGATGGACTTAGATCCCCAAAGTTCTCTCAGCGAGATTTGTATTAAGAAGGAGGACAAGGAGCGCTCGCTGGAATATCTTGAACCCAAGCAAACCCTGAACTATGTTTACGATCTTTCGATTGATAATGTGCGCAAGGGCTATAATTTAGACGTGCAATTTGACCTGGATTATTTGATTAGTCAATACGAAGAAGGGTTGGATTTTGTGGCATCGAGTTTGTATTATCGAGAAAATGTTGGCTTAGATGAACTAAATATGAGCATGGAAAAGGATATACGTTATTTCTCTATTTTAGCGAAGCTAATTCGCAATATTGAGGATAAACTGCCTGAATATGACTATTTGTTAATGGATTGTCCACCCAACAGCAGTGTCATTACTCAAAGTGCTTTTCTGATGTCTGATGCCTATCTGATTCCCACCATTGTCGATTCAATAAGTGCTAAGGGAATCATGCATTATACAGGAAATATTTCTAAAATCCATGCCAAATAATGTACTAATCATCAGGATGCGTATCTATTTAAGCATTATTTCGGAGAAAATCCTAAATTGATTGGCATATTCTATACACTTATTCGGGGGCAGGTTAGGTATGACGAAGTGATTGAAAAGTTAAGAAATGAATTGGGAAAACTAAATATTGATCAATGTATTTATGTATTTGAGAGTTTTACGAATAATTATGTAGCTGTTACTAGAGCAGTTGCAGAAAATAAATTGGGTAATTTACATGTATCGAAAAATACATACCCAAAAATCACAAAAGAGTTTCTAAAGAGGCTATCCGATTTGAATCTGTAAGAAAAATTATGTAAAATAAGTTTACAAGTATAAGGGGAGTGAAGGACGATGACTAAGACTAACCAAACTCTTTTTGAGGATTTCATGCAAGCTTTAGCTGATGCCAGTCGTACTGCTCCTGTCCGTCCAAAACTGAAGGAATTGGAGAATAAATTTGATTTAGAAGATATGGATCAAATTTTGACCCTGTTTTACAAGGTGAATAGAGCTAAATTGAAAAACGCGGATAAACCAGTCGCTCCTCATATTCCTAAAACGTCCAAAATGCTTTCTCGCCCAGCAGAGGTCAGTGAAAAACAGTACTCCGAAGAAGAAGTGCGAAAGATATTTAAGACAGAAAACAAAGAAGAAACGATTCGCAACTATACAAAAAGAGAATTGACCGATATGTATATTTCTCTGACAGGGACTAAACTACTAACTAGCAGTAATAAATCAAATATCTACAATAGTATCCAAGGACTCTTTGATGCGCAGCAACGTGGAGCAGCTATCTACCGAAACTATATAGAGAGACCTTGGGAAAAAGTAAAATAATCATTATGTGCCGATGACCGGTAAGTCATCGGCATCTTTTATACTAAATCAAAAACATATTGAACTGAATAGGAGGTACCATGCTATACTCTCAGTAAAAGGAGTGAAGCCCGATGTTCAAATCTAACCAAGCCTTTCTGGAAGACTTCATGCAAGCCTTAGCTGAAGCCAGTCGTACTGCTCCTGTTCGTCCAAAATTGAAGGAATTGGAGAATAAATTTGAGCTGGAAGACATGGATCAAATTTTAGCATTATTTTACAAAGTGAATAGAGCCAAATTGAAAAATGCGGATAAGCCGGCCACGCCTTTTGTCCATAAAACTACAAGCACTTCTAAAATGTTCAATAATCCTGGCGAAGTCAGTGGAAAGCTATACTCTGAAGAAGAAGTGAAAAAAATTTTTAAAACAGAAACCAAAGAAGAAACGATTCAAAACTATACAAAAAGAGAACTGACCGACATGTATATTTCTTTAACAGGGTCTAAACTATTAACCCGCAGTAATAAATCAGACGTTTACAATAGTATCCAGTCATATTTCGATGCAGGAAAGCGCGGAGAAGCCATGTACCGACACTTCTTTATGAATTCAAAAGAGAAAGTAAAATAGTTTTCATGTGCCGGCGACCTAAATATCGCCGGTATTTTTTACACCACAACAAAAAAAGATGCTAAGCCAATACTCAGCATCTTCTCAAAAATCATCTAAATTCACATTCTCCTGCAATGGCCAAAAGCTGATCGATATCGCCCTGGTTATTAAAAGCACCCAATGAAAAGCGAATAAACTGATCTGCACTAATACTCAAACAAACATTGTTGCTGCGGAAATAATCGAACATCTTCTGCAGCTGATCAGTTTTTAGCGACACGATGCCGCAATGAGCAGCTTCTTTTTCCGGTGTAACCACTTCAAAGCCTAGTTCGACTAATCCGGCACGCAGCTGATCATAAAGAACACGAATGTGCTGCCAAATCGTATCAGGTCCGATAGTCAAAATTTCCTGCAGTGCATCATGCAAAACATAAATTCCCAAATTGTCTAAAGAACTGTTCTCCATCTTACCGGCCTTCGTATCCTCTGAACAGCTTAAGGAATACTGCCCCTCGGCTTCTTCAATATGAATATAAGAATTAGCTGCCGTATAAACAGGCCAAATGTGTTTCAACAAATCTGGATGATAATACGTAAAGGCTGTACTGTTAATGCCGCAAAGTCCTTTATAAGAGGCTGCAGAAACAGTAGCAACATGCCATTTTTGAGCCAGAAAAGGCTGCAAGCCCAAACTCTGAATGGCATCAACGATCAAGAAAATCCCCCGTACATGACACCAGCGGCCCAGCTTCTCTAAATCGATCCGGTAACCAGTCGCTGATTGTACATGGCTGACCAAAATCATACGAGTTCGATCGTCAGCCGCAGCAGTCAGCTCTTCAATTAAGACCTGTCCATCTTCTCTAGCAGGAACTACTCGGGCTTCAACACCGCGGGTTCTGGCAGCATTCAAACAGGGCATCAAGACAGATGGGTGTTCCTGTCGGCTGGTAACGATGTTGTCGCCAGGCTGAAAATCGAAGCCCTGAAGAATGGCATTGATGCCTTCGTTCGTATTACGGGTAAAAGCGATTTGCTCTGGCCCCAAACCGCCGACTAGCTGATTTAACAATTCGCGAGTGGCATCCAGTGTTTTGAACAAAGTCGCTCGACCAGGGCCGCCACGTTCATTGTGGAGCGCACCATATTCCCAATCGTTGAAGTATTTCTCGGGGGCTTTTCTGGCGATGGTTGTGCCGCCGCAATCATAGGCATTATCTAAGTAAATACATTGCTGGGCAACGGGGAACTGCTGCCGATAGTTTTTTTGCCAATCCATTTTTTCACCTTATTCCTGTTGATTCTTCGCAAGCTGACACAAGTAATTGGCTACCGCAAGATCTTCAACGGCCATTCCCAGTGCTTCGAAAACAGTGATATCTTCCTTAGTTAATCTGCCAGGAACCGTTCCCTGCATTACTTGGCCGATGGTTCCTAAATAGTGCTCATTGGTAATCGCGCCATCATTAAGCGGGATAAGAAAATCACCAGCTTCATGTAGGACGGATTCCCCATTATCACCGAAAAAGCGGGCTTTCTGTACAATGTCCGTGGCTAATTCACGGGTGTCGGCAGTACAAGCACCTACCGCATTAATATGAACGCCAGGCTTCAGCCAAGCGGCTTCAATAATCGGTGTTTTGGCTGGAGTGATCGTACAAACAATATCAGCATCCTGCACTGCTTCTTGACTAGTAGGGCAGGCAGTAATGGCAATCTGCTGCTTCGTACTTTCCCTTTCAGCAAACCGCTGAGCCCGCTCAAAATCTTTATCCCAAATAGTAACCTCTGTTAACGTAAATTGAGTCAGTAAGGCCTGCAGATGAGATTCACCCTGTTCACCAGCACCCAATAAAGCCAATTTGCTAGAATCTGGATTCGCTAATACTGTGCTGGCAGCGGCACTGACTGCACCGGTGCGCAGCTTGGTTACAGAAGTTGCGTCCACGATGCCCTTTAACTGACCGTGTTCCTTTTCAAAAATTAAGATCTGTCCTTGATGGGAAGGATAGCCATCCTGACTGTTTTGTAAATAAACACTTAAAATTTTCGTTCCAAAATAACCGGAATTAGAATAGCCCGGCATTAAGCCTAAGATATTGTCGTTAGGCATTTTAATCGCGTTACGCAGGTATTGAACATCCTCACCAGTTTCTACATTTTTCAATGTTTCAGCCATTAAGTCAACACAGACCTGCATATCCAAATGTTCTTCCACAAAAGCTGCATCCAAAACTAGAAGTTCTTGTGACATGCTTTTCCTCTTTTCTTAAATCGATTCCGGCAAAATGCGTTTTAGGAAGCGACGTGTGCGTTCTTCTTTTGGATTCGAGAAGATTTCCTCTGGCGGTCCTTCCTCGACAATGACGCCTTCATCCATAAAAATCACCTTGTTGGCTACTTCAGAAGCAAAGGCCATCTCGTGAGTAACCACAATCATGGTGACGCCTTCGTCCGCAATCTTTTTCATGATCTTCAGGGTTTCGCCCACCAGCTCCGGATCAAGCGCAGAAGTCGGTTCGTCAAACATGATAATCTCAGGATTTAGCACAATCGACCGAGCAATACCTACACGTTGCTGTTGTCCGCCTGATAATTGGGAAGGGTAGGAGTCATATTTTTCAGCTAAGCCCACTTTGTCCAAGGCTTCTTTTGCCCGTTTTTCAGCTTCTGCTTTAGGCACCTTACGAGCGATAACCAGGCCTTCCATAACATTTTCCAGTGCAGTTTTATTGTTAAATAAATTATGATTTTGGAAAACAAACGCCGTTTTCTTACGAACAGTTAAAATTTCTTTTTTCGATGCATGCTTCAAATCCACTGTCTCTCCAGCAATAGTCAAGGTACCACTGTCCGCTTTATCCAAAAAATTGATGCAGCGCAGCAGGGTGGTTTTCCCTGAACCGCTGACACCAAGAATAACAATTACATCGCCAGTCTCTACCTTCAAGCTTACGCCCTTCAGCACTTCATGACGATCGAATTTCTTATAGACATCTTTAACCTCTATCATGCTTGGCTCCTTCTATAACGTCCCATACGTTCTTCAGCTAATTTTCCTAATTGGATACAAATCAGGCTGATGCCCCAATAGATCAAGGCCGCAGCCACATAAGCCTCCAGGTAGCAGTAGTAAATGCTCGCAATCTTTAGTCCAGCGTTCAACACATCCTGAACCCCAACTAAGATAACCAGGGCAGACAGCTTCACCAAGGAATTGATATTTCCGATCAAGGTCGGAACCAATACTAAAAAGGCTTGCGGCATAATAATACGGTAAAAGGTTTGGAACTTGCTTAAGCCCACCGTATAGCCGGCTTCATATTGGCCTTTGTCTACAGACATCAACGCCCCCCGAACAGACTCAGAAAGCAAGGCAATTGCTGCAATCGACAAAGCAAAAACTGCCACATAAATCTTATCCACTTCAGAAACGGTAATCTTCCAGCCCAATGACTGGGCAATAGCATTAAAATTACTATTAAACCACAGTCCAGCAATCAAAATAATCAAATTGACCGGGATAGCCTTAACAATGGCAATGACTACTGTGAAAAACTGATCCAGCACCCTCACATGAAAGATTCGAATCAAGGCGATCGGTGTACCAATCAGCAAACCGACAATCAAAGTAGTTGCCGCAATACCAAGACTAACCGGAATCTTCATAAAGCTGGCCTGCAAACATTCAAGAAAATAATTTAGTTGAAAGTTCATGCAACCACCTTCTTTCTTCTGCTGGATCTGTGATTAACCACAGCAAAAATACCTTCTAAAATTAGACTGATAGCGGCAAAAATAATTGCCACACCAATATAGCCTTCAATCGAATGCCGAGTAGTAGCTGCGATCATTCGCACTTTTCCCATCATGTCGGCCACACCGATCATATAAGCTAAAGCCGTATCCTGCAGCAGCATGACAAACAAAGTCTCCAGCCCAGGAATTGCGACCTTCAGTGCTTGAGGGAAAACGATTCGATAGAAGGTTTGCCAGCCGGTTAAGCCCACCGAATAGCCTGCTTCCGTCTGCCCAATCGGAACGGACAAGATGGACGCCCGGATCAACTCCGCCATATAACCAGCCTGATTCAGTCCAAAGGTAATAAATACAAAAAAGATCTTGTTTACACCGCTCAAATCCATGTTTAAGTAAGAGCGGAATAATAAGGGCATTCCATAATACACAATGAACATTTGAACCAGCGCCGGTGTTCCGCGGAAAAAGGAAATCATCAAATAGGCCAGCTGATTTAAAACGGGAATTCGTTTGATACGAATCACCGCAAGCAGCGTTCCCAGCAGCAAACCGATAATTGTCGCTATGACAACAATCTGGAAGGTTACTGGGAGTTTTTGCAGCACCTGCGGAAAGACGTGAACAAAGCGTTCCCAAGAAAAAAAGTTAGAACTCATAGTTTACATCCTTTTCCCTAAAGCTTCTTATTTTGTATAATCTTCACCCAAGTATTCAGTAGAGAGCTTGCCAGTTTTGCCTTCTTCATGCAATTCTTTCAACGCAGCACTGACATCTTTTTCTAATTGTTCATCGTCTTTGTTGTACAGGTAGTAGCAGCCAGAATCAGCTTTGTCGCCAAAGATGTTTGAGCCATATTGTTCTAACCCGTCAAATTGCTTCACCCATTGGTCTGCATCAATTTTTTCATTAATATAAGCATCGTAAACCCCGTTCGTCAGATTGCTGACGATTTGCTCGTTTTCTGAATCTTCATAAACAATTTCAACGGCTTTTTTAGGATTTTCCTTGTTGTAAGCCTCCAATAAGTTCGACACATTTCCGCCAGTTTTTACTTGGACTTTTTTACCAGCTAAATCATCCAGGGTCTTAAAATTCTTGCCTTCTGCACCTAAGATCACGTAGCCGCCAGTGGTTACACTAGGCGTTTCAGAGTAAAGATATTTTTTGGCACGGTCTTCATTCCAACCAAAGCCGTGTACACCCATATCATAAGT
This sequence comes from Enterococcus sp. AZ163, assembly GCF_050498925.1. NCBI lineage: Bacteria > Bacillati > Bacillota > Bacilli > Lactobacillales > Enterococcaceae > Enterococcus > Enterococcus sp. AZ163. The sequence goes on along the minus strand of NZ_JBIPAO010000001.1, from coordinate 3,623,715 downwards.
GCCAGTATCCAGACCTACCAAGATGTTAGAGAATTCTGTTGGTTCATAGCTGAATTCATATTGTGGAAGTTTTTCATCGACCAACTTCAATACTTCATACTCGTAACCTGCCAGCTCTTCGTTTTCGTCTAAATAACAAAATGGATTGTAGGCATTCCCAATACCAATCTTGACTACTCGAACATCATCCGCTGAAGCCTTATCACTGTCACCAGTTGCCGCATCATCGTTGTTGCCGCAAGCGGTTAGTACGATCCCAGATAACGTTAGGGCACCAAGTACCGCCAACTTTTTCAAAAATTTATTCTTCCCCATAGATAAATACCCCTTTTCTCATTGTTTGTTCAAAAATTATTCATCTAATTTTAACTAAGTGTACATTCTTGAACAGGTGGTGTCAATCAGTCCTTTGAGTCTCTTTTTCAGAGAATTCACTAAAAAAGTAACCCAATTTTACAAATAAGATTCCTATTATCGACCAAAAATACCTCGAAACATCAGATTTTTCTGGGATACTAGCCACTTGTGAATTGTCTCATCAAATCCTAATGACTGATTGCCATTTGTCAGGCTTTTCGGTTATACTTTGGATGAAGATTTTCATTTAGCAAAAGGCAGGTGGGAAAGATGTTACATCAACGTTTTTGACTTTGAGTAAGTCATACGCTTAGAGGTTCTAAGTTAGTGAAGTCGATCGTCTTTCCTTCAAGCTGTTTTTTTGTGTGCGCTTTTATGTGATAGGTGTCACAAAATTTAGGATATGAGGGAAAACATACGATAGGTGTATGTTTTTTTGTCGTGTCTGGATGTTTAAATGAAATCTTGTTGAAGTGACAAGGGGGAGACTTCCTAAAAACTATTTAGGAGAGTGTAAACATGTTAATTGCTTTGTCGTTTATTGTTATGCTGGCGGCTATTTATGGACTTATTTATTTGAAAAAGAAAAAAGTTCCTTTTTCTAAACGGGTTGTTTTTGCGTTGGTATTAGGGATTGTTTTAGGGTTTGTGTTCAACCAGCTGTTCTCTTCAGCAGAGGGTGCAGTCTTTTCTGATTGGATTGGTATGTTCGGCAGTATCTATGTGAAGCTGTTGCAAATGATCGCAATGCCGCTGATTTTGGTCTGTGTCATCTTAGCCTTCACGAAAATCGAAATTAAAACCAACGTATTAAAAATTGGTGTTACGATTGTTGGCACATTAATTGTTACAGCCGGAATCGCGGGAATTGTCGGAATTGCGACAGGTTACTTTGCAAATATTGACGGAAGTACCTTCAACATCAGCCAATCGGCGTTAAGTGCTGCGAACGATATTGAAAAAAATTATGTAACTGGTGGGGAGCACACCTTGTCCTTGCCGCAAAAGATCGTAGCAATTTTCCCATCGAATCCGTTCTTTGATTTAACTGGCCAACGAGCAAGCGCAACCTTAGGCGTAGTCATTTTCGCCTTGTTCATTGGGGTCGCTTATCTGCGTATTAAGGATAAAAAACCAAAAGAAGCGGATTTGTTCCGCCGTGGAATGGACAGCATTTACGAAATTGTTATGTCAGTGGTTCGTTTGTTTCTATCCTTTGCACCGTATGCCGTTTTGACTATCATGACTACAACCGTTGTGAACAATGATTTATCAGCAGTTTGGAAGCTGGCGCAATTCTTTGTGGCCTGCTATGTGGCTATGCTGATTCAGTTCATCATTCAATTAGGAATTATGGCAGCCTGCGGTATGTCGCCAATTCGCTACTTGAAAAAAGCTTTGCCAGTTCTGTCTTTTGCCTTTATCACTTCATCAAGTGCGGGCTCCATGCCGATGAATTTGGAAATGCAAGAAGAGCTGGGGATTCCTAAAGGGATTTCAAGCTTAAGTGCTTCATTTGCGACTTCCATGGGAATGAACGGCTGTGCCGGTCTTTATCCTGGGATTATTATTGCAATCGTAGCGGTCACTCAAGGGATCAATCCTTTGTCGCCATCATTTCTATTTTACGCAGCCTTTGTGATTGCCATGACCTCATTTGGGATCGCGGGTACGGGCGGTGGTGGAACCGTGGCAACCATTATTTCACTATCTGCTTTAGGGCTTCCGGTTGGCTTGGCAGGCGTCTTTATTGCCATCGAACCATTAGTTGATATGGGACGTACCGCAGTGAATTTGAACGGCGGTGTTGTTGCCAGCATGGTTACCTGCAAGGTTAATGGCGTTGACTTGAAGCAAACGAAGGAAAACAAAGAAACAGTGTTAACAACGAAGTAAAAAAAGGAGGAAAAGAAGTATGGAACTACGAACAGAATTACCTGAAGTATTTGACGAATTCGGTGAAGCACGGCGGCAAGGATTTCTAACCGTTAAGAACTTGAAGGAACAGGGTCAAGCCGTTGTTGGTGTTTATTGTACCTTTATGCCCGAAGAGCTAGTCATGGCCAGCGGTGCCATTCAAATTAGTCTGTGTTCTACCTCAGACGAAACCATTCCAGATGCAGAGGAAGATTTGCCGCGAAATTTATGTCCTTTAATCAAGTCGAGCTATGGCTTCGGTAAGACCGATAAATGTCCATACTTCTATTTCTCTGATTTGGTGGTAGGTGAAACCACTTGCGATGGCAAAAAGAAAATGTATGAATACATGGAAGAATTCAAGGACACGTACTTGATGCATTTGCCTCATAACCGTGACAGCGAAGCCAGCAAAAAGCTCTGGTACAGCGAATTGGTAAATTTCAAAGAAAAATTGGAAGACTTCTTCGACGTAACGATTACAGAGGAACAAATTCAAGAAGCAATAAAAATGAAAAACCAGGAACGCCGTGCTAAACAAAACTTTTATCGCTTAGGACAGCTGAACCCGCCAGCTATCAGCGGTACCGAAATCTTCCAGGTGATGTACGGGGCACAATACAAATTTGATAAACAAGAAGTAATTCAAATGCTGGAAGAAACGACAGATAAAGTAAAAGAAGGCTACGAAGCCGGTAAAACATTGCCTAGAAAACCACGTATTCTCATCACGGGTTCTCCTATGGGCGGCGTGACCGAAAAAGTTATTAAGGCTATTGAAGACAACGGCGGAATCGTAGTCGCTTTCGAAAATTGTACGGTAAGTAAAGCGGTAGAACGACTGGTAGAGGAAGATACCGCAGACGTTTACCAAGCTTTAGTGGATAAATATATTAATATCGGCTGTGCCTGCATGTCCAACAACCAGCCAAGAAAAGACCTGTTAAGTCAAATGGTCGATGACTATCAAGTCGATGGAGTAATCGATATGGTGCTGCAAAACTGTATTCCATTCTCGGTTGAATCGCTGAAGATCAAACGATACCTGAATGAAGAAAAGGATACGCCGTACCTATATTTAGAAACCGACTATTCCACTTCCGATATTGAGCAGATCAATACGCGGGTAACGGCCTTTATCGAAATGTTAGAGGAAGAAAAAGCATGTTCTATATAGGCATGGATTCTGGCTCCACCACGACCAAAGGGGTTCTTTTCTCAGCGGATCAATTACTAGATAAATATCTGATCCCAACCGGCGGCAATCCCCGAGGGGCGATGGAAGAGATCCTGGCTCGTTTTACTGAAAAGTATCAGCTGACCGATGTGAACAGCAAGTTGATTACCACAGGTTATGGCCGTAAACTGATCGACAGCGATCTGGCCATTACCGAGATCAGCTGCCATGGAAAAGGGGCCGAGTATCTACAGCCAGGCATTAAGCAGGTTATCGATATCGGCGGACAAGATTGCAAAACCATTCAGCTAAACGGCAAGGGAACCGTGGTTGAGTTCAACATGAATGACCGCTGTGCAGCAGGAACAGGCCGTTTCGTTGAGGTGATGATGCGAACCTTAGGTGAAGATATCACTAAGCTAGATCAATTTGCTTCAAAAGGCGAACCAGTAACCATCAACAGCATGTGCACCGTTTTTGCAGAATCAGAGGTTATCGGTCTGATTTCCAAAGGTGAGAAAAGGGAAGACATTGCTTGCGGAGTTCTGCACTCGATCGCTAAACGTATCAGCAGTCAATATTCCAAGCTGCGGCCAAAACGTGGAGAGGAAGTTCTCTTCACCGGCGGACTTTCCCGCAGTACTCAATTTGCGGAAGTCTTGTCCACATATGTCCATGCGCCGGTTCATACCAATGAGCTGTCGCAATATGCCGGTGCTATCGGTGCTGCACAGATTGGACAAAGAAAATTATAGTCATTCATTTGAAAGGGAAGAGCTGTTCTGAAAAAGGATGGCTCTTTTTTTACTGCTTTTATTTATTATTTATATAGAAACAAAAATTTATTTGTTAAGCTGGAACACCCTACCTGCGAAGGGCGCCATCTTCGCAGGTAGTTGTGCTTATTCAATTTTCAAGGATCGTGACCGTCTAACCAGTGGTTAAACAAAGCAATAACCAGCCCCACGAAAATAGGGGCTAAAATGTATTGCATCAAGGATCGCAAACCATCACCCCCTTTCAGTGGAGGGCAGTGATCCGACTAATCTGGTCCGTACCTACGCTGGATCAAACTAGCTTCAAGAGGAAGAATCCGGTGAATGCTGTCGCTCTTCTTCCTTTTTCCTTCTTCGCAGCTTTCGCCGGAGCATTTCTTTGACTATGTCATACGGCTTGTTGGAAGGCTCATTTGTCAAATTAGGAATCTTTTGATCCGTTTCTTCTATAGTAAGTGCTTTGAAATTAGTTTCAGGTGCTTCGTTTAATTCATCTATAGAAACTTCCTCTTTAGCTGAGGAAGATAAGGAGACTTTCGGTACTTGCGGCAATTCACGCCAAGAGCTTTTGGCCTTTAGCTCTTCAAGGCTGGCAGTATCAACCTCTTCTGGTAAGGTCGCTTCTTCTGGGATATCTTCAATCGATGCTGGCTCACCGAACAATTCATCTCCCTCAAAAATTGGTCGTTCGATGGTTTCTACATACTTGGCCTTCACTACTTCTTGGAATAGGCCAACGCCATCTTTTTCAAATAGATTTAAGCTGCTTAACAAATTCAGTGATTCTTTGATTTCTTCCGGACTTTTTGTAGTATCCGGATTTTTAAAAGTAAAATTATGCGTTTTGCCTTCGCTGTTCAGGAAGGTGGATACTAGTTTGATCATTTACTTAACTCCTTTCGGTTTTTATTTGCGTAGGTGAGACAGACAGTAAGTATCATTTTCAGGTGGCTTCAGAGTCCGTATCGTTTTGGAAAATCTTAGCTACTGATTTTATAAGAGACTTGGTTTTTTCAATAAACTTGCGAACAGGATTCAGTTTTAAGCCCAGTATCCGTAATTCACTGGTTTCAAAATAATCCACGAAATACCAGAAAAACTGCTTCATGGTTTTCGTTGCTTTAGTATTCATAAATAAGTAACGAACTAAATCCTGCAATACCAGAGCGAACTCCTTCGCACCAAGCTGATAACGTACACGTAAAGCAAGCAATAGTTTGATGGTCATGGTGCCATTTTGGGTTTCCTGATAGTATTCCATGAGTCTTTGCTCGATGGTTTCGAGTTTAAGGTTAAATAGTTGTTGGTGGGTGAAGGGTTGCTCTGACATAATAAATTTCTCCTTTTTATTTGTAATAGTAGATAATTTGTAGATAAGCTGGATACCTAGGAAATCCAGCTAAATGCATTAAGTAAGAGAAGCACGGCACGTCTGCCGCAGCTTCTCAAAAATTCAATTACCGTGCAACAAGTTCTTCTTCAAAGATCGTTGTTTCAATCGTTTCGACATACTTCGCACTAACAACTGTTTCAAATAAACGAATCCCATCCTTCTGAAACAAATTCAATTGAGCCAGTTCTCCTAACAGTCCTTTGATCTGTGAGGGAGCCTTAGTAGTGTCTGGATTGCTCAAACTCCAGGTTTGTGATTTTCCTGCCCCATTTCTAAAAATGGAAACTAACTTAACAACTCGATTCATGCTTATTCAACCTCCTTCATAATTCTTGATTGGACAGTCATAATCACACTGTCTAGTGAACTGTCTTGCTGGGATAGCTCTGCCATAATTTCCCCTAATTTCACCACATCTTCTTCTGGTGGATTATCAATCACATTTGAAAAATTTACTTTCTTCTGTTTGTCTTCCCCTGCTTGTTCGATTTGTACCTGTAATTTTGTGCCTAACTTTTGAATCAATGTTCATTCCTCCGTTTTCTGTTTTTGGTTTATTTGGTGATGCTTGTTGTGTTTCCCGGCCGGTGATTAAACCATACTTGAATAACAAAAATTTGAAAACTGTACAAATAGGTACCTGACCCTACAAATACGACCATGAAAATTTCGAGAAATCTTGATTCAATAGGGTTTTGCTTGTTTCAGTCAAAGAAAAAGTGTCGTATTTATGGGGTCAAAGAAAAGTATTGTTTCCAAGGAAAATAGAGGGATGATTGTGAAAATAAGTGTCATTTAGGTTCGTATAAAAGGATTTTGTAATGTGAAATGACTAGAAAGGGCAGACAAAAAAAGTTGCCTTCGCTTCCCGAAAGGGGAATAAGATAACGAAGGCAACCTGTATAAAGCAATAAAATTAGTTGATCAGTTTAGTCAGTAAATCAGAAAAGGTCTCATAATTCCATTCTGCTGGATCGATTGAACGACCAAGCCGTAAGAATGTTTGCAGCGCATAGTCCCTTTCATAGGCTTCCTTCAAGGCGCCAACTGGAAGTGGAAATTTTTTTAGCAGCGCTCGTTGACTAAGGGAGCGCAGAAACGGAGTATCCGGCAGCTGCAGAACTGATAAAGGCGAAGCAGCAGACGACTGTAAGTAATCGCGTTGAAGCAATGAAAGAATAGACAACGCCTGCTCAGATCGGTTTCGAATTGTCCGAATGGTTAGCGTCGTTTGGATTGTTGAGCCATTCACTAGATGAATAAGCGTGAATAGGCCTTTTTCTTTCAGCTCCTTAATTTCCACCGGATTGATCCACGGACTATGCTGCGGCTGTCCCAATGGGAAAATGACCGAAGACAAACTAGCCATTGGACTGTTTCGTTTACTGAAACAGTCGAACCGTCTCAGGGTATGAGCGAGTGCAGAATAATCTAGAAAATTCATTTTTTTCGCATGTTTTTGTAAGGTGGTTCGGGTTTGGTTGGATTGATGATACTGCTTGTTTTGAAAGAAAAGAATACTTTCATTCCGATCGGGCATAGGAAATACCAAAGATGGTACGTGGTTTTCTGGAAAAGCGTCCAGTTTTACAGCTAAATCGTTTTCATTTAGCAGTTCAAATGTAGTTGTTAGTTTGTACATATGTTTGTCACCCCTGCATTTTTCATTTTTTGTGGGATGCCAGCGAAATGGGGAATAAATGAATCGATCATCGGTACTTTTTATCGCGCGTGAAAAGTACTCGTTCATAAACAATTGGCAATGAATAGGGCCCTATCACTACCTGCTACTGAGACGTGACGCAGTTTCATTCAGTTTCTTTCATTTGGCCATGGCATCTTCATACGATTGATTGTTAGAAGAGAAAGAGACGACTCTCTTCATAACATCTACGATTATAAACTAAAAACACTGCCAAAAGTTAAAAATACGTCGTGGGGGATGTAGATACAATAAACATTAATTTACTCCTTCATAGGGCATTTAATCAAATTTAATTTTATTAATGATTGTTCTTGTGTAATAATTATCTTTAGGGGAATTGGGATAAAAAACATTAAGGAAAAACAAGTTGATTAAATAAATACAGTTATTTTAAAAAAATAAAAAAATTCTTGGTATTAGAAATACTAAGAAGTTTTCAGAAGACTATTAATAGGTAGTTATGTTTTTTATTTATCAATGGCTAATTACTAGTCTAATTATAGAATACTCTGAAAAAATACGCAATATATTTTGAAAAAATAATTAAAGTGAATTTTTTTGGTCGTTTTTGTAATTATTGATAGACGTGTTTGCAAAAAAACACGAAGAAATCGAGTGATCCTATTAGCCGTCAAAAAACCGTACTTTTTATAGAAGGGAAGTAACAAAATGCGCAGAGGAGAAAATATCTATCGGCGGAAAGACAAACGATGGGAAGGAAGGTATAAAAAAGGAAGAAAATCGAATGGCAAACTTTTGTACGGCTCTGTCTACGGAAAGACATTAACCCAGGTGCGGGAAAAGCTGTACCCGTTGAAGGTGAAATATCAGCTGATTCAAAACGTTCAGGGAGATGCTACTATCTCTCTTCGGGAGTGGGGCTATATCTGGCTGCATGATGTTCAACCAACCGTTAAACCGGCGACCTATGCCAACTACGAGCATAAACTGGTTCGCTATGTCTTATCTGCGATAGGCGAATATAGCTTGAATGAATTGGATGAAGCAGTGGGAGAAGAATTATTAGCCTCCTTGCTGCAGCGCAAGCTGAAGCCTTCCACCATTCAAGTAATCTTTCGGATTACGAATCAGTGTTTGGCCAATGCGCTACGGAAACAACGAATCAACGTAAATCCATTCCTATCTGTGAAGTTGCCCAAAGTGGAAAAAAGGAAAAATCAAGCCATCACTAGACAAGAACAAAAAAAGCTGGAGACGGCAGCTTTATCAGAAAAAAAGGACAGAGGTTTGCCAACCTTGTTGGCACTGCATGCCGGTCTTCGTATTGGCGAAACAGCGGCTTTGGCTTGGCAGGATATTGATTTTGACAACAACCTTATCCATGTACGATCCACCTTTCAACGAATTATAGGATTATATTCTGGAAAAAAGACAGGCTTGCTCTACTCGAGCTCTAAGACAGCTACTTCGACCCGTTCGATTCCTATGAGCAAGCTGTTGCGGCAGGTGTTGTTGGAACGAAAGAAGAAGGCAAAAGGAGAATTTATTCTCTCCAATAAGAGCGAACCGATCGAGCCGAGACTGATTACCTACCATTTCCATAAGCTACGTCGAAAAGCAGGACTGGCAACCATCCATTTCCATCAATTACGCCATACGTTTGCGACCCGTTGCTTGGAGAGCAAAGGCGACATTATGAGTGTGAGTGCTTTAATGGGGCACAGCTCTACCCAAATGACGTTAGATACCTATGCTGGCTCATTGATGGAGCAACAAATCCAAGTAGTCGTACAAATGGAACAGGCGATTAGTTAGGTTATTAAATTAAAACGTTTTTAAAAAAAGAATTTTTCTCTTCCGGAGGGAAACAGTTTGCCTAACTCAAGTAAGCGCTTTCCGAAGTGTGAAATCGCAAGATAACGCGATATTTTAATATAACATACGTTATTTAAATTGAAAACACTTGTTTAGTCTCCTTGTTATTTAATAAAAATTATTTACTGACCAGTACCCATACTTTTATACCGTCATGCTTCGTCAGAGGATGGTTTTTTTTGTTGCTGTAAAAGGGTTTCTGAGGGGGTTCTTAGTATTTCTAATACCAAGTAAAAAAAAGCAAAACGAGCGTAGTGCTTTTAAGAAAGTATAGAGGAATAAACAATATTTATCAAAGTATAGATGAATAGATAGAGAAATCGCATAGAGGAGGAAAGCCATATGTTCGGTTTAGGCAAGCAAAAGAAGAATGCTTATCAAGAATCAACGCAAGATGATTACTATTACGATGAATACGACAACGAAGGATATGAAGAAGATTACGGGTATGACTCGTATCAAGAGGAAGGCTATGAACGTCCTGTTGATAGCTCTAGTGGGTATGATCGCGGGGAGCATCGCTCCAGAAGACGGACAGCTGCACCTGTAGATGAACGATACGATGCCCGATATGAAGAAGATATGGAGTCCTTTCCAGCACAAAAAGCTGAAAAAGAATCTCGGAAAGAACCAGATACTCAGCTGCAACAGGAAGTGGAACGCTTGGAAGAAACTGTCGCTCAGTTAAAACATCAACTGGAAGTCAAACAAACGGAAATGACTGGGATGGCCACTACCCTGACCGAAAAGGAGCAAGAATTACACGAACAACAAGCGAAATCTGAACAACAATTAGAAGCTTTTCGTGAAGAAAAAGAAGACGAGCAGAATAATCTGCAAGCAGAAAAAGATTTTCAGATTCAAAAATTGACAGATCAAGTGGCCCAGTTGAACACGGAGCTGCAAGACGATCGAACCAATCAAACCGAGGCTTTGGTGCAAGCACAACGACAAATTGAGTCACTGAAACAAACACAAAAAGAAAACGAGGACATGAAGGCAGAACTGGCAACGATCCTGATTGAAACGAAAAAACAAGAACGGGCAATTTTGGAACGAGCAGAATACGAAGCCAAAGGGATTCGCAGCCAAGCTGAACAGGAAGCCCATCAGGTGATTCACGATGCGTCATTAGAGTTACGCGTAATGAAGCAAGAAATTAGAAATTACCGCAAGCGTCTGCGTTCGGTACAAGAAGAAACGACCCAATTTTTTGTACGTTTGTTAGCGACAAGCGACAACTTATTGGATGACGAATAGAAGAGGGGTGGTTTTTGGTGAAGCAAGCACAGAATCAACTCGCCTTATACCCCACTCCTGCGCCCATTATGCAAGAGGAGCTGCGTAAACAGTCGTTGTTAGAGGAAATTGAACGAGCGTGTGAGTATTTGTATGCACCGCATGGCACTTTGACGGAGGACCAGCGGAAAAAGATTTACCAGCATTTTGAACAATTATTTCGTTTGATGAACAGCAGTTATCATGTGGAGCTGTTAGTGCCAACTGGCTATTTCGATTGGACTAGCTTTTGGCAATCGCTTCATCAATTCTTTCCCCAATTTGCTTGGATAAAGGCACAAACAGAAGAGCCGAAATATGGCCGACAAGTCTATCGCTTTGATTTTATTCCATTGGCTTTTCGAGAAATCGGCTTTCCTTTCGGCATTCATCTAGAAGACAGTCTGACCCAACAATTCCCCTTATCTCCCGAAGAGGCCTTGGAACGGGCAGAACAGTTATTACTGGAATTAGCTGGACAACACTTGTCAGATGTATCGCCTAAAACAAAGGAAGCATCAGAAACGAGTGCAGTCGTTCCCATTAAGCAAGCAGAAGAACAGGCGAAGGATGTTGCGCGAGTTCAACAAGAAGAAGTAAAGAAGGAAAGTCAAAGTAAAGCCCGTTTGCGAGCTGTAAATCAAAAACTAGAAATGGTGATTGAAAAGCTGGAATTATCCATGCTTTACAGCGGGATTCAATATTTTGAACGAGAAAACAAAGAAGAGAACGATTGGGATAAACGGATCAAGATCAGTTTGCGAGAATATACGTATTTGCTTCAAAAGGCCAGGTTTTTGGAACAGATGTGGAACTTGAACGGTGAGCTGGTAAATAAATCTGAAAAGATGACGGTGACCGGTAATAAATTAGTTTACGAGCGGGATCAGGTGAAACAAATCAAAGCCAATCTTTCGACGAGAGACATTCACTTTGTTTTGTATGAATGCCAAGTAATTGAATCGCGGGCGAAAGTACATGCTCGTCCATGGTTCAGGAAGCCTTACGTAAAGCTAATGAAGATGGATTATGACAATTTATTGAGCAAAGCTGCTTACTTTGATCTTTTGCAAGGAGAAAGTGCGCTATTGGAACGAATGGTACGAGAACAACGAGATGCACCAGTCAAAGAAGCTCAGGAGGTTGGCTGAGGTCAAAGATTTTCGACTTTTTATCGCTGGTCTCTTCCAGCAAAAATGGGAATGGTCTTTATCTGTTGTTATTTACTTTTTTTCAGTTCGTTTCGTATGTACCACTGGATGTATCCAAAATATTCAGTCAGCGGCGAATCGATGAATCCAACATTTAAGGAGCAGGAGGTGGTTCAGATCATATCACATCGTAAACCCAAACGTTTCGATGTTGTGGTGCTGCATCCACCGGAGAATCCAGAGGGTCTTTATTTGAAACGAATCATTGGACTGCCAAATGAACGAATAACTTATCGGGATGGGCAATTATACGTGAATAAAAAACTTGTTTCAGATGAATTTGCCAAAGAAACGGAAGACTTTAACTGGAATGAGTTCTCCAGAGACAAGATTCCAGAAGGCTATTACTTTATTTTAGGCGACAATCGCACTATTTCCAAAGATAGCCGCCATTTTGGCTTGATTACCGAAGAACAAATTTTAGGCGTCGTCAAAGAAGGAGTACGAATTGAATGAAGACACTGCAGGAAAAAATTGAATGGTACACCTTCTGGTATTGGATTTATTGGCTCTTTTCGCTAGTCATTTTGCTGGGTGTGTTGGTACTAGGTATCTTTTTCTACTTTACAGATTTCCAAGATGTGGTGACGGTCAGCCAGCTTTTCCTTCTACTGTTATTGATGTTACTAGCTGTTTATTTGAGAATGACAGCACTACACTATCACTCAATTTTAATGAAGCTGAAGCAGGCAGCAACCCGACCAAGAAGACCAAGAGAACATCCACAACTACGACCGCAGGAAAGGCGGAAACAAGGTGAAGGGTAAAGTTTTGTTGGGGTGTTTCATCCTTGGACTCTGTCTAGTCACAAGCAATCAGATCCAAGTGAGACAAACGGTATCGGCTGAAACGCAGGAGTCCATTTCGGATCAATCAGAAATAGTGCCGAAGATTGAAAGCAGTTCGATAACTGTTAGTGAAGCACATGAAGAGTCAACTGGAGCTTATGAGACTGTTTCTTCTATAGAAGAAAGCAGTAGCGTGGTCAGAGAATCTACTGACTCACCGATGACAGCAAGGGAGATGACGAAAGGAACAGAAATCCAGACGACAAAATCCACTGTCTCCCCATCAAATATGCCAGAAACAGTTACTAAAGTTCAAACAACGTTACCAACCGTAAAAGTGGAGGAAAATTATCAGTTTTCAGTAGTGAAGAATCAAACGACTGAAGAATTTATCCACTCTATTGGAAAAGATGCACAAATCATTGCTTGGGATGAAGGGCTCTATGCTTCAGTGATGATTGCTCAGGCAATTTTAGAAACAGGTTCCGGCAACAGCCAATTAGCAAGACCGCCTCATCATAATTTGTTTGGGATCAAAGGGAGTTATCAAGGAAAAAACGTGTCATTTAATACCCAAGAAGATAAAGGAAACGGTCAGTTGTACACGATTCAATCGGTTTTTCGACAGTATCCCAGCTACAAAGAATCCTTAGAAGATTATGCAGCTTTACTGAAAAAAGGAATCTCAGGCAACGCTAGTTTCTACCAAGCAACTTGGAAAGAATACGTAGAAAATTACCAGGCAGCAACTAAAGAACTCACAGGAAAGTATGCGACCGATACTTCGTACGATAAAAAGTTGAATGCATTGATTGAAACCTATCAGTTAACTTCGTATGATGCAGAACCAAGTGTAGAAGAACTAAGTACACTGGTGGAAAGGCCTACCGAGAGTGCAGAACTACCTGCAACCCAAACCGAAAAAGAAAATGAACCAACTGAATCAAGTACAACGGAGGAACCAAAGATTTTGATAAGCGAAACTAAGCAATCAGTGGTATTCCTTCCACCAATTGCTCAACGACCAGCAAAAGAGGTGGCAGGCAATCGAACGGCACAATGAAAGAAGGGGAGACATGTCGAGACAACGAGGGTATCGAGAACGGGACTATGAGTATGAAGAACAATCACCTTACAGTGGTGAACGTCCCCCTTCTAATCGACGACCACCGCAAAGGATTGACTATGAAGAAGAGTATTCGGATCGTGAAAGATCTTATCCGAGACGATCAGAGGAACGTTATTATGGAGAATCGGATAGAAGAATAAATGGACAGCGAGGAAATCCTCGAGGTAGATATTCAGAAAACTATCCGTCCAATCGGTTGGCACCACGAAACTCGCGGCCAGTTTATGACACGTATGATCGTGAGCGGATGTCTCCCCCTAGAGGGGCGAGACCACAACGGAAAATGACTCCTCCACAATCAGCGCAACCGTTGCAAAATGCAAAGAAATCGACTAACCGGAAAATCTTTTTGTTTCTCTACAATTTGTTTTTCTATACGTTAACGATTGGCATCTTGCTTAGTTCCTTGATGTTTGCCTTTAGTGAGAAGTCTGATGCGGCGATCTTTGGCTATCGTTTCTACCAAGTTTTGACCAATTCGATGGCGCCACAGCCAGATTCACCTTCAAGAGGCTTCTATGCGGGAGATATTGTATTGGTAAAGATGGCGGATGGCAGTCAGGTCAAGGAAGGCGATATTGTCACATTCCAAGTAGGTGAGGGAGATCGCTATCTGACCCATAGAATGGTAGAGCGGTTAGACGAACTAAACGGAGAAAAGGGCGACTACATTGTCACCAAAGGGGACGCCAACAACAGTAAAGACCCACCGATTTCTGCGGATAGAATCTATGGAAAAGTGGCCTTTGTAATTCCCAAGATGGGCAGTGTCCTGAACTTTGTGCAGGAAAATCTGTGGCTATGTTTAGTGTGTGTGGTATCAACATTTAGCTTCTTCCTGGTTCTTAAAGCGTATTTTCTACAACCAGAACCAGTGAGACGGCCAATGAAACAAACGAAGTATCCAAGAGGGGTATAACTGCTTGTTCATACAAGTATTTATATAAAAAGTAAAAAAAGGATGTATAGGAGGAAAAAGAAATGAAAAAGAATAACAAGAAGAAAAAGCTGATGGCTGCAGCAGCAGCTTTAGCGTTAATCGCAGCCATCTCGGGGACGTTTGCCTGGATCACTGCGCAGGACCAACGGATTAACCGGGCTGAATCTGCCGCAGTAAGTGACAACAGTGTAACGGTAAAAGAAACATGGGAACCAAAACCGTTAGTACCAGGAACCGAAGCAACCAAAGAGGTTGCGGTATCGAATACAGGTACTGCGAGTGTATTTGTTCGGGTGTCTTACGAAGAAGTATTGAAGCATTTGAATAAACTAGGTGCTGAAAAGCATGGGGCAACTACAGGGACTGGCGATAAAGCAGATCCTAAATATAAATATGTTGCGAATGATTCAGGATTAGGCAAACATATGCCAATCAACACTAATGGTGATCAAGCATACAAAGATGGTTTTGTTCAAGTACCTGCTGGCCAAATTACTGGTTTAACAACTCCTGATCATGACGATGTGAAATTATTGGTCAAAGGTGGAAAAACGATCGATGCAGTTACTGGTGCTGAGAAAATCAGTTATGAAGCGAAACTAATGCATGAATATTTCTCTCATCCAGATAATAGCGGATATGTTCCTGGAGATGGCACATACGATGCCAGCAAAAATAAATACCAATCGATGAAGTTCAATATCACGGTTACCACTGAAAACAGCAAATTGGATGCCAAAGACTGGAACTTTGCTTTGACTAATATAGAATACGGCTACTACGAAGATGGATATAAGAATTCAGTTGTTAACTGGGCGGCTTCTTCCCTTGCTGATGCAGATGGAACCAACGTAACAGGTCGTGCATTAATAGGAACAACTGGTGTTCGTTACAGTGTGGATTATGATTACACCCTTGCGGGACTAGGTTTGCCAGCTTCTCCTGGCTTGCCAGGAGTTACACCTGCAACAGTTGGAGATCAAGTCCCAACAGCAACTGGTAAAAAAGGTGTTCAAGCAGATACAAATGGTTTAGGTAAGAGTGAGATTCGGATCGGCTATAGTGCAGATGTAACAGATGTCGCTACTTTAGGCAATGACAAGTGGGTCTACAACAAAGACGATGGCTGGTTCTATTACACTGTTCCAGTAAAATCTGGCGAAACAACCAAGAACTTATTGGAAAAACTAGTCTTTGAAAGTACAATGGGCGCAGAATATACCAATGCTTCGTACGACTTAGTTGTAAAAATGGAAGCCGTTCAAGCTAATGCTGATGCGTTAATTGATTCAGCGGGCTGGCACTTGGGTGGCGGTTCAACACCAACAGGCGATACGTTGACAATTGTAACCAAACTTAAAGCAGGCATCTAAGCCATGCGCACGCCATGAAAAGAAGGGAGAAGTGACAGAGGTTGAGAAAGCTTATCGTGTTAGCAAGCAGCATCCTGTGTTTCTGTTTCTTCTTTTGCGGCATATCCACCGTGTACGCGGCAAAAGCACTTCCCCCTGGCATGGTGATCGGCGATTCGGATGGGATGTATGCCACCTCTGAGGGAGAATACTACATTGACTTAGTGGATATTCTCCCCGGAGATGTCTTTGAAAAAGAAATAACGATTCGCAGTTTGGATTTGGAAGAACCCTTTTCCTTAGGAATGTTGGCTGAAGAGATCGACTCTACTGGTTCAGTAGACTGGAAGAACCATATTACCATGACCTTGGTTCTAGATGGCAAAGAAATTTATCAGGGTTCATTGCTGGGGGATGACAGTAAAGACTGGAGTAAAACCCCTCTGGAATTGGGTGTTTGTACCTATGGGACAGATAAAGTCATGCATGCGACGTTTACCATCGATTCTAGTTTAACCAACGAGAATCTGATTGAAAAAAGTACGCTGAATTTTATTTGGAATTTTGTGGGTACCAAGGATCAATCACCTGCTCCTACACCACCAACCAAACCAACGAAGCCAACAGAGCCGACGGTACCAAGTACTCTCCCCAGCAGTTCAGGCAACCTACCAGCAACCGATCAAGGAGCACCGACCGCACGTAAGCTGTTGCCGCAAACGGGTGAAGAATTGGTCTATTTATTTCTGACCGGATTGTTGCTGATATTGATTGTCTTGTTCTTATGGAAAAAACGTCAAGAGGAGGAGCAGGAATGAATCAAAAGGAAAAGCGAAAACATTTGTTTCAGACCTTTGTCCACAGCAAAGGATTGTTCGCCTGCTTCTCTCTGGTGTTAAGCCTGTTATTAGTAGTAGGCAGTACCTATGCTTGGATTACTTCTGCCGATGAACGGGTGAATCGAACCGATGCCAATCAACGAAAGTTGTCGGCCGTGGTGGAGGAAGACTTTACGCAAGTCTTTCACTGGTCACCAGGGACATCAAAGAAGAAAGAAATACGCGTGACCAATAATGGCGAAGTACCAGCGATTGTTCGACTTTCCTTGCATGAGTTTTTTGTTAGTTTTGAAACGAATGTGGCAGATAATCATCGGGAAAATCCAGCTGTTGAAAAGGGAAATGGCAACTTAGTCGTTTATCCAGCTACCAGCGTTTTACCAAATAATACGATCAAGGTTAAGGAAACAACTACATGGAAAGTTAACAATTACTACAGTGTGTATGCCAATAAGTATTACAAAGTCAATCAAGCAATCTGTAATCCAGTGGATGATCATTCATTGGCTTATGTCTATAACGATACTGGTCGGACGATGCCGTTAAAAGCAATGGAGCTGAATTTCCAAACAACTAAGCTGTTTGACCAAGCTAAGAAACCGATTGCCGGAGATGCGGATTATTGGTATTACGAAAAGGGGTATTTCTACTATTCAGAGATTCTCCAGCCAAACGAAAGTACTGAGGACTTGTTGGAAAGCGTTACGCTGAATCCAGCTTATGCCAATCAATATAAAGGCGCTTTGTATAAGCTCGTTCCTTTGATGGATGCCCATGATATCACGAAAAGTCTAATCTCTGATTGGGGAATTACATCCACAGACTTTGCCTATGACATGTATCAAACTAAGCTGCACTAATCGAGGAGGGAAGAGATGAGAAATCGAAAGAAAAAGAGGCGACTCATTTATGTAGGATTCACATTAGCTCTTGTCCTTCTATTGATTGGTGGCAGCTATTTTGTTTACGCAGCAATGACTGCACAGGATCAAAAAGCCAATGATTTTCAAGTTGGGCAAGTAGAGACGAAGCTACTGGAAGATTTTACTGATATTACTGAAATAGAAACAGGTAAGGATGTTAAGAAAGAAGTACTGATTGAGAATACTGGGACGATCAAACAATTCATTCGCGTGATGGTCTTGCCAGAAGTTCGAGCACCGATTGCTGGTGATACCAACAAACAAGTATTACCGCTAGTAATTGGCAAAGATCTTCTTTTAGAGAACATGGCAATAACCGATTGGAAAGATGGCGGCGATGGTTATTACTACTATATCAAGGAAGCTGTGGAACCTAAAAAAACGACTAGCAAACTTTTCGAGTCCATCAAATTGTCGGATAGCTTAGCTAAACAATATGACAAAACTACTTTCTCTATTTATTTAAAGGTAGAGACAGTCAATTGTGCAGAATTTGCTTATCGGGATGCTTGGTGGCAAGGAAACATACCAACGGATCAGCCGTTAAAAGCAGTAGATGATGCATTGAGAACGAAAGTGGAAAACTCAATATAAGGGCATAGAAATCTATGTCCTTTCTAACTAAATCAGCACTCATGAGGTGAGTGTTTTATGACTAAAGCATTGATTTGATGAGTATTGTGGGGAGGGGTCACAACAGTGAACAAGAAGAGAACTGTGTATACATTGTTTGCCAATAAGAGAGTGAAAAAAGTTATTGGAACATTTTTGATTTTAGTAGTCATAGGTATTGGTTCAGTGTTCGGAATGAACAGTTTTAAAGAGAAAAAAGAAGAAGTATCTGCACATCCGACAAATACGATTAAACTGGATGAAGGTGGAGCAAATGAGTTTGAGTTGCCTTTCGATGCAAAAGAATTGAAAGAACAAGCCATAAAAGATTTGACTCCACCATTTAAGGAATACGTTCAGGGAGAAGCAGAAGTCCCAATTATGAATAAAAGTGTAATAACGGCTTATGGAAGTACACCTGCAATTAAAAATGGAAAGATACTACCCATTGGTTGCGATATTATCGACGTTGAAGAGACAAAAGGAGGTAATTATTTTGTTTTGTTTTCAATTAGCGGAAGCGATACGGGTGGCATCGCGCGAACAGCTGTTTATGATAAACGTGGAAATCAATTAGCTGTGGATAATGAAGGAACAAAGATTAATCTAAATCATAGAATACTTTCTAAATTATTCAATAAAGAAGGTAATGCTTTTCTAGTAAGTGCTGAGAATGGGGATTTCTTTAGATATACCGTCAATGAAGTTGGCGGTTCTGTGAACATAGAAAGAACGCTATTCGAAAAAAAAGATGTTGGTAATCCAGGAGCAGGAATAGGGGTGATTTCCATGGCAATAATTGATCAGTTTAGTGACTACTCTGATGATGCTCTAATTACAGGTCGTTCGACTTATACAGGTGGAATTTACAATAAAAGAATATCTGTAGGAACAGTCAATACTAGTGGATGGACAGGGGATAAATTCAATGCAAAATCAAGTCATCATTATACTTTACAAAGTCTATTAGTTGAGGAAAATCTGGGACTATTTGAGACATTTAATGGTGGTGTTATGGGAAGTCTAGGTGCAGGACTCTACAAAAGAAATAATTATACTTTTGGGAATATAAATTATGTAGTAACTGTAAATGGTAGCGAAAGCCCTCGATCATTACGTACTTTTCAAATATTCAGCAATGAAGATATAGGTGATACAGAAGTGAGTAGTAATGGTGGGGAAGTTTTTCCCATAGTAAAAAAAAGAGTATATCAGCACTTAGACATTGCAACTATTCGTAAAAATGTTCTAGCTAATAAAATGATAACATACTCAGTTGTTAAAAGTTTATGCAATGATGAGTTCGTGTATTTTTTTGCTGATGATGGAAAAAATTGTGAATTGATTCGGGTAAATTTAACAACCTTCCAAGATGAAGTTGTTAAAACCTATCCTGCGGGAACAATCATAAATTTCTATCCAGACGGACAAGGTGGATTTGCTTACTATGGCTCTACGCCGAAACTAAGTGGGGAGTTCTATTCTGAATACTATTCAAATAGGTTAAGTAGTAATTACTATTTTATTAGTGGAGCCATGACTGGTATTACGGGTTCTTCTGAAGACTTAAATGTCAGAAGTTTAAGAGCAATTGAAGTTGGTGGAGTAGTATCAGCAAGTTTTGCACTTGAAGGTGAAAATAACGAGATATTTATTGCGGGATATACAAAGGATTATGATAGTTTTCCCACTCATAAATATATGATTGATGAAAATATTGAACCAAGTTTTACTGCGGAATCTGGAGTGCCTTCTGCTGAAAGTGCACTTATCGGTACATTAAAAATTGAAGACGATTATGCTCCGATAATAAAACAAGAAAATTCAATTACTGTTGATCTTACAGACGGTCATATTTTAAATCCAACGGATGCAAATTATCTAGGATGGAGTACGTTGGACCGATGGTTAATTACTGGTAAAAAAAATGGAACTGTTTCTAATGGAACTGATCCTGATAGTACTGCAATCGAAGTTTATGACCATTTTGATAGTAATGATTCAGCAATTGCTGGAACAGCTGCAGGTCGGGCTGAATGGTTGCAAAAAAGAATTAATCGAAATCCTAAAAATTCTACTGCTGCTATCGCATGGGAGAAGTTGGGGTTTGATAAGACTACTACAGGTCCACAATTGGTTACTTATTTTGTCACGGATTCTCAAAGTCAACCTAGTGTTACTTCACGCTGGGTAAATAAAAAGGGTACTGAAACAATTGTTGACGAAGATGATAAGTATGCATTGGATGCGCAAAACTTCCATATACCATTAACGGGAATCGACTCAACAATTCCTGATGAAAACAAATTTAAAGAGTTGGCAAAAACAATGGCTTGGAGTTTAACTAAGCATGGAAGTACAGATGGAGATCAGGGCGGTGGGTTAGATGAAGACGGTTCTGATTCCAGCAAGCTTTCAACAAAGGTGACAGTGGATACTGTTCAGCTAAAAGCCTTAAGAGAAGCCACTGTAGCAAAACCTTATCCAGTAGATGTGGCCTACAAGCCAGAAAGCGGCATTGAAATCAAGAATCGTGTCTGGGTATTCGTCACTACGAAAAATACAGTGCCAAATAGTGAAACGAATCCAAAAGTAACGCCTATTGATACCAATGGTGTGGTTTATTATGCAGATGATTATTCTTTACCATATCGTTTAAGAGGTGAACACACTGCGGCTGATGTATTAAATCGAGGGAATGTCCGTGTGTATGACTATTATGACTCTACTCATGAAACAGATGCTGAATTGCCGGTATTGGCGGATAAGACGACTAATCCTGCAAAACTTCAAGTGGTCAATCTTAATGCAATCAAGACGGCTACTCAACCTAACTTAATTGATTCCAGTCCACCGGATGGACCAGCTATGATTCGTTACGAATGGGATGGACCAGTGGATGGTAATCATCAATCAGGAACGACAAAACCAACTCTTGGCGGGCTAGATGTTACCCTTACTGGTGATATTCTTCTACACGTACGTCAAGTTATTGTAGGAGATTCCAATCAGTTGGTCGTACCAGAAGAAGGCTATCTACGGATGGCAACCAACGATTACGATGGAGTGTCCGGAACAACGACAGAAAATGCTGATCAGTTACGACAGGTGAGGATTTCGTCAGGAAAGAATGCTGATAATCCAGCTTTTGAAACGATTGCTGTAAATGCAGAGCATATGGACGATCCGTTGGATGAATTGGAACTGAAGCTTATTATTCCTGAATATTATGAGTCGGTTGGAAATTATCTGACGTTGGGAAATGTGGATGCAAATGGCACAAGCCATTCAGGGAAAACAGAAGCAGATAGTAATAAGGCTTCGTTAATTTTCCAACGAGATGATCTTTATGATGACGAAGAATACTTCATCACTATTTATCTAAAACCAAAGTTGAATCAAGAAGGCCCACAACCTTATAGCTGGGATTACAAAAAGAACGATCTAGGAAAAATCAAAACCAAATAAACGAAAGAGGCGAGACAGAACATGGTCTATCTCTTATTACTAGTATTGGGTCTGATCGTGCTAGTTCAAAGCTATCTGCTGTTCTCGCTAATGCGAAGCCAACAGGATTTGCAGACACAGATTACCCGGTTGTTACGAAATAGGAAACAATCGGGCACTAACCGAAGAAAAACTCCAACAGAAAGAGGAAGGACACGATGAATCTTGGCTATGCACGCGGGTATCAACTGACCCAACAATTGGATATGCTGGAAGATTACCCAGTGGACGAACTCTTTTCTGATGGCGCTCAGGAGTTAGAAGCTTTACATTCACCAACAAGTGACTTTCAGGCTTTAATGAATTTTGCCCAACCTGGAGACCATTTGGTGATTGCTTCTTGGGAGGTTGTTTCTCGCGATTATCGTCAGTTGCTAGCTTGTCTGGATCAGTTGGAAACACAAGAATTAACCTTGGATGTATTGAACTTGCCTCAACTAACCATCGAAGAATGGCGCCAAGTTTTTCGCTGGTCATTGCGCAATGATCGCCTACTACATCCAGTACTGGTCAAAGCTGGCAAAGAAAGAGACCGTAGTAAAGATGCTTACTCTTTATTTAGCAAAGAACCGGAAGCTCGCAAACTCTATCGCGAAATGATCTGGCTATTGGTAGAGAAAAGCTCTGTTCGACAAGTGGCACAACAAAAGCGAGTGCCAATAGAGACAGCCTATCGTGTGCAACAAGAACTAAAACAAGTCCAACTAGCAATTATCTTAGTCATTTGTTTCCTACTGGCAATTTTTAGTATCAAGCTAGCCGAATCTTATTTTGATCAACTGTGGATTCAAGTGGCTATTTGTGTGGTTGTGACGTTAGTTATCCTGTGGAATGTATTGATCGATACGGAAGAAACCGAGACAAAGCCGCCTATAAAAGAGAAGAAAACATCAAAAATTTGAAGAGAAGGTGAATCCCCATGCAACACGTACTTATTTTAACGAAAAATTCCTTAGCAGAAGAACCGCTAGTCCAAAAATTACAGCGAATGAATTGTGAGATTCTTTGTTCGACAGATTTATTCAAACGTCTGAAAACAGGTACGGTTAGTCCTTTTCTTTCCTATTTTCAATGGATTATCTTAAGTGAAAGTCTTTGTAACTCAGAAGTAGAACAGATTCTGCAAATGTTGAAAAATCATCCACTATTAGTTCTACGAGTGGTGGAAAACATTCCTAATGAGGAAGAGCAAAGCTACTGGCAAGAACAAGGATTGGTAGACTGGGTTGCAAAAGAAACCAGTTATGAACTTCTACGAGAAAAAATGAACGAGCTTCAGCAACAAATGAAGCAAGATGTAGTAACAGGTAATCAAATTCTGACCTTCCCTACGACGCAAGGAGAAGATACCACCCCAAATAGTTTGAAACTGCTAATTAAGAGTTTGTCCAAAACAGAAAAACGGGTTTTTGAATGCTTGATCCAATCCTATTCCACTAGCGGAGTTCTATCTCGACAAGAACTGTGCGATTGTTTATGGCAAGATGGCAGTACGTCTTCGAATATGAGCCAGTTGTCTTGCTTGATAAACAAGTTGAAGCATAAATTTGAGACCCATGGCATCACTGGTGAAACCATCACGACACTATGGGGCAGAGGCTACAAGTTAAGCAGTGCATTTTATGAATACTGGTTGGAAGGTTCGCAACAATTAGAGGAATTGAAGTATTATTCTGCTATGAATTAATGAATTGAAGCACTCAATCGGTTAAGGTTGAGTGTTTTTCAATTTGAGAGAGAATTGCCAAAAATGACAGATATATAGTTATTGACGGGTTCATTTAGATAGTCAATTCTATCCTAAAAAGAAAGCAAAAATTAGGCTGCCGATCATCAGTAGAATATCGGTAATCAGCAGCCTAGGAAATGCTTTTCTGTTTCTGTCTCGTTAGTTTTTTAAGTCAGTTCCGAACTATAATTTCTGACCTAGCTCCTTTAATTAATCATCTCTACCCAATAGCTGATTAATTTCTTGGCTGAACAAGTCGGCTTTTCCACCAAAAACGGCTTGGATTCCGCCTTGTACTTCGAAAACAGCTGTCGCTCCCAGTTTCTTGAAAACAGGCTTCTGAACTTTTTCACCATTTTTAACAGCTACCCGCAAACGTGTAGCACAAGCGGTGACAGATTCAATGTTTTCGTCGCCACCTAGAGCTTCAATAATTTGCCAAGACTCTTCTTGTAGAGAAGTTGGGGCAGAGGAGTCATCTTCAACGGTTAGCTCGTTATCATCCTCCATACCAGGAATCGCTACCTTGAATTTCTTGATACAGAAGCTGAAAACAAAGTAATAAATGAAGGCCCAAGCAATACCGAAGGGGATAACTTTGATCCAGTTTGTTTTATCGTTGCCCTGCAGTACACCGAAAAGTAGAAAGTCAATCAAACCACCAGAGAAGGAGTTACCAATGCGGATATTTAAAATATCGGCAAAGAAGAAGGATAGTCCATCTAAGAATGCATGAATGACATAGAGCCATGGGGCAACAAACAGAAACATATACTCGATAGGTTCAGTAATCCCGGTTAAGAAGGAAGTCAAGGCACCACTAAAGTACAGTCCGCCACTTTTCTCACGGTTTTCTTTAGGAATTGCCCGGTACATAGCAAAGCAGGCTGCTGGTAACCCGAACATCATAGTAGCGAAACGTCCAGCAAAGAAACGAGTACCATAAGTGAATAGTCCAGTATGACTTGGATCAGCTAATTGAGCGAAGAAAATATTTTGAGCTCCAGAGACCGAAGCACCCGCCACCGTTTCCACGCCACCTAAGGATGTATACCAGAACAAGGGATAAATCGTGTGGTGCAATCCAACAGCGCCAGTCAATCGCAGCAGGAATCCATAGAAGAAGGTTCCGATGCTGCCCATTTCAGCGATTTGGTGTCCAGCGGCTACCAGTACATTTTGAATTGGCGGCCAGATCAAATAGAAGAAGCACCCAATAACGATTGCGGCAAAGGAAGATACGATTGGAATGAAGCGTGATCCGCCAAAGAACCCTAGAAATTGAGGCAGCTCGATTTTACGGTAACGATTGTGCAAGAAGGCTACGGTTCCACCAATTACAATCGATCCAACAACCCCTGTATCGATGCTGGCATCTTCTGCTGAGAATAATTGCAATAGCCCGCTAATCGTTGCGGTATAAACTAAAAATGCTACTCCGCCAGCTAAACCAGCTGTTCCTTTGTCACCCTTTGCTAAACCAACAGCAATACCGATAGCAAAAATCAGAGCCAAATTAGCAAATACAGCATTTCCGGCAAAGCTCATGATACTTAAGATAGTTTGCAGCCATCCTTGATTTAAAAAAGGATAGGCCGCTACAGCACTCTCATTGGTCAGTGCGCCACCTAGACCTAACAACAAACCAGCTGCCGGTAAAATAGCGATTGGCAGCATAAATGCGCGTCCTAACTGTGAAAATTTCTTAAACATTTGTTTTCCTCCTTGTCCTGTTGACTGCTTCGATCAATTTTCTTTGGTTAAAGCTTCAATAAAGCGAGCGGTAATTTCTTTGGGACGGGTGATTGCACCGCCTACCACAACACCTGCCACACCCAGATCTTTAATATTTCTTGCCTGCTCAGGTGTCCGAATCTGTCCTTCCGCAATGACCGTCATTCCATCAGCAACCATTGCTTCGATTAATTCAAAATTTGGTACTTCGCTGCCAGCACTTTCCTTTGTGTACCCGCATAAGGTGGTGCCAATAAAATCAATGCCTGCTTCAAAAGCATTTTTGGCTTCTTCGTAGGTGGAAATATCCGCCATAAATAATTGATTTGGATACTTAACTTTGATTTGCTGGATAAAGCTGTTAATGCTTTGACCATCGGGACGTTCTCGCAGGGTGCAGTCTAGCGCAATTACTTCTACATTTGTTTCAGCTAATTCATCTACTTCCTTCATTGTCGCAGTAATGAATACTTCGCTAGATGGATAATTTCGTTTGATGATTCCGATGACAGGTAAAGAAATTTTTTCTCTAATCTGACGAATGTCACGAACAGTATTCGCTCGGATGCCGACAGCTCCGGCTTGTGCTGCTGCAACAGCCATGAGAGGCATGATTCCTCCTTCTTCGGTGTATAGTGGTTCTCCAGGCAATGCTTGACAAGAAACGACTAAGCCATTCTTTATCAAGTCAAGAAATGTTGATTTTTCCACGCTCCAATTATCCTCCGTTTATATATTATTTTGGATTAATTCTCCAATCAGACTATAGCACGCGCTTTCAACTCTGTAAATAAGAAATGAAAAAAAATTTTTTTTGACGTATAATCGTTAAGTGAGAGAAGTAAAGAAGGTGAATCAGTGACAATTACGTATAAAATTCAGGAAAGCTATTCTAGCTTGACGAAATCAGAGAAAAAGGTAGCGGACTATATTTTGTCTAGTGGTGAAAAAATTGTTTACAGTACGATGAGTGATATCAAAGCAGCCACCAATGTTGGCGATGGGACCATTATTCGTTTCTGCCAAAAGCTGGATTTTTCTGGTTTTTCTGATTTAAAAATCGAGATTGCTAAAGAAGATTTCAGCAAGCAGCAAGAGGATTCTCAGACTGCCAATGTTTTCGATAAAACAGCTCAAAAGGTGAATGATTCGTTAAAAACTACCAATCATTTGCTGGATTCAGGGAAGCTGGATCAAGCGATTCAGGCGATTACTGAGGCGGAGCGCATCTATATGTTTGGTGTAGGTTCCAGTGGAAATACTGGAAAAGATTTAGAAGCAATGTTTTTAAGGGTCGGGGTACACTCTTGTACGGTTATTGATCCACATTTTCAGGCACAAATTGCTTCGTTGTTAACTGAAAAGGATCTGGTTATCGGGTTTTCTTTATCAGGAAAAACCAAGGATACGTACAATTCCTTGAAAATTGCTAAACAAAATCAAGCGAAGGTATTGGCGATTACCAACTATTTATCCTCACCCATTGCAGAGCTGGCAGATATTGTACTGCAGACAGCTGTTCAGGAATTTTTAGATGGTGCGTCTTTGGCTGGGAAGATCTCTCAGCTGTATCTTTGTGATTTATTGGTACAGGGCTATGAAGTGAAAAATAATATTGATTCTGTGGAGTTGCGGGCAAAGGTGCTGCGTTCCATTTTAGACAAGAGCATCGATTAGTTTAATTAGCATACAGAAAGCAGGGGGAGCATGGAAGGGATTCAACCATTTTTCAAAGTGGGCCATTGTACAGATACGGAAGCGATGACGGGGTGTACGGTGATTATAGCTGAGGATGGTGCGACCGGTGGTGTTTGTGTACGGGGCGGTTCGCCGAATACGCGCGACACAGATGCATTAAAATCGGAAAACAATCGTAAAGCAGTCCATGCCGTAACTTTATCTGGCGGCAGTGCCTTTGGATTGTCTGCCAGTGATGGTGTCGTGAACTACTTGGAGGAACATCAAATCGGTCGAGATGTCGGTCTGGGAGTAGTCCCAAATGTCAGTGGGGCCAGTTTGTTTGATTTAGGCATGGGTCGCCAGGATGTTCGCCCAGACAGCCGCTTTGGGTATCAAGCTTGTGAGGCTGCTTTCAAAAATGAGCCCTTTTCAGCTGGAAATGTTGGAGCTGGAACAGGGGCGAGTGTCGGCAATATGAACGGCCGTGAGAATGCTATGAAGGGCGGAATTGGCAGCTGTACGATCCAGCATAAAGAACTATTTGTTTCAGCGGTTGTGGCAGTCAATGCTGTCGGTGATATTTATGATGAACAGCAGCAAATTTTTCTGGCTGGAGCACGCGATGGACAAAAAATTGGTTGTTCGGAAGCCATTTTTTTGGAGCGGTATCAAGATATGCGGGATATGTATTCAGGGAATACAGTAATCGGTTGTGTGATGACCAATGCAACCTTGCCTAAAGCTAAGGTTAATAAATTAGCGGATATTAGCCACAACGGGATTGCCCGAGCTGTTCGTCCTGCTCATACAACCTTTGATGGGGATACAATGTTTGTGCTTTGTGCCAATCAAATTGAGGCAACCTTTGAAGCAGTGTCGATCTTGACCGTCGAGGCCGTTAGACAAGCAATTTTGGATGGGGTAAAGCAGGCTGAAACGTATGGTGACTACCTGTCCTGTAAAGAGTATTACGCAAAAAAAAGCTGATCCGATTTTCTCGGATCAGCTTTTTAAGCAGTGAGATTATTGAACGCGTGGTTCTGATTCCATTGCATTACGTGCTTTGTCTGTTTGACGAGAAGCAAATTTACCAGTTGATTCAGCTGCATTGCTTACTTTGTCTTGTACAGTTTCACTTTCGTCTTGGTATTCAGCACGAGTTTTAATGTCTACAACATTTACATTAACTTCAACCACGTCTAAGTGAGTCATTTTCTTCACTTCTTCAATGATTAAGCCTTTCATTTCGTCGTAAATTTTTTCAATATCTTTACCGTATTCTGCAACGATATCCATATCAACTGCGACTTGCTTTTTACCAACTTCAGTGTTGATTCCAGCAGTTACATCGTCGCTGTTTACTAATTTGTCTTTGATATTTGAGAAGAAGCCGCCATCAACAGTTAATAGACCGTCGATATTTTCTAAAGCGATTCCGATAATTTTTTGAATAACCTTATCTTCGTAAGTTAATTCTCCTCGTACATTTGTTGTACCTGCTGCTTGTGTATTAGTCATTGTTGTTTTGTTTTCCATGGTAAATTCCCCCTATTTTTTTAAATAATTGTCTAGTATGCCGTTATCTTTTAGATATTTTCCGATAGCGACACCGATACCTGTGATAATGATTAATAAAATGGTTTTAAAGAAGCCCACTGTAAAAAACAGTACAGCCAGGATAAAACCGATCACCCCGAAAATAAGGGGCAACTTGTCTTTAGTGAAATACTCTTGCATCGTTTCCCCTCCTTATTCTACTCGCGGCTGATCTGATGATACTTTTTCACGTTGTTTTTGATCGTCTTCAAATCCGACATATTTAACATCAACGACTACTTTTTCTTTCGGGCCAAGCACACGCATCAGTTCATCTTGCATTTGTGCTGCCCAAAGATCCATTTTGCCGATCATTGATGAGGTACGTTTTAAGTTTCCTTTGACCCTAATTTTTATCTTATTATTCGTAGCTTTAACATTCACCTTAGGGGAGTTCATGAAGTCTCCTTGGTTGATGCTTGTACGAACATAGCCCTCAATAGCGCGTTTATCCAACGATAATTTTCCATGATTATCCTTTAGCGTAAATTTGCCAGTTGTTTTAGGGTAGAAGATAATGACCAAGATCGCCAAAATCATCAAGATCGCTAAAACAGCGCCAACCCAGAATAAATATTGTTGAGCGATGTAGTTTGTCAATGTGAAATACCTCGCTGGTCCCAATTGCATTGGAATATTCACAATGTGTGAATTAATAACAACAATTGATAGAAAAACAGATAGTAAGATTAGCGATATAATTATCAGCAAAGACTTTAGACCCTTGTTCATAACAACCCTCCTTAGCTTTCGTCAGATTAATTAATTTGTTTACATTACGATCATAAAATAAACCGTGAACAAAGTAAAATGATATGCTTTAGAATTTCTAAAAAACTATTGACTCCAGGCTCTTTTTGTGTATGAAAAAGAGATCAGGACGGCGTTTCCACCGTTTTGATCTCTTCAAAAAAATCTTTTTTTATAAGTTAATTGGTTCGCCGCCGGTTACACCGTAAATTTGAGCAGTTACATAGCTGGCGTCATTAGAAGCTAAGAAAACGTAAACTGGTGCAAGTTCAGCGGGCTGACCAGCACGCTCTAGTAATGAATCTTGACCGAATTCTGGCAGGGCATCTTTGGGCTGACCTTGGTCTAATTGCAGTGGAGTCCAGATTGGACCGGGCGCAACACCATTTACTCGAATACCTTTTTCAGCTAATTGTTGTGCTAAACCGACAGTAAAGTTGGCAATCGCTGCTTTTGTCGTCGCATAATCCAATAAATGTGGACTTGGATTAAAGGCTTGAACGGAAGTTGTTGTAATAATGGAGCTTCCAGCAGGCAAATGGGGTAGAGCTTCCTTCACTAAAGCAAACATTGAAATAATATTCACCAAATAGGTGTCCTTTACTTGTTCAATCGGTAATTCTTCAATGGAAGGCCATGAAATTTGTTGCGCAGAGTTCATCACCATCGTATCCAAGCCGCCTAATTCTTCGACGGCTCTTTTTACGATTTCTTTTGGTGCTGATTCATCTCGTAGATCATAAGCCAGTAATACTGCTTTACGACCAGCATCCTCAATATACTTAGCTACTTCTTTAGCGTCTTCATCTTCACCTGGCAGGTATTGGAAGGCTACATCTGCACCTTCCCGCGCATAAGCGATCGCTGCTGCTCGGCCAATCCCTGAGTCGGCACCTGTAATAAGAACACGACGATTTTCTAATTTGTGGTTGCCTTTATAGCTTTCTTCACCACAATCAGGTTTTTCACGCATGTATTCTTCTTGGGCAGGTGTCTCTTGGTCTTGTTTAGCGAAACCTTCTTGTCGATACATTTTTCTTGGATCTTTTAAAATAGGTTCTGTCATAAATAAACTCCTCCTTCAGGTAATTTCAGTCTATCGGGAAGAGGGGAAATAACACAATTATGTGCTTGTGCATTTTGTTGTAATAAAAAAAAGCACGAAGAGCAAGGCGCCCATTCGTGCAAATAAATTATTTTTCCCGCCATTTTTTATAACGGCGATATAAGCTTTCAGCTACTAGAAACAAGATGGAAATAGCAGCGGCGCCGTAGCCAAAGATTCCTAAATTAGAAATAAACGTTCCTCCGCTGGGAGATGTTTGCACCAGCAGTGAAGAACCAATTACTAATGCTGAAAGAATCAAACCAATAACTAACCGATTGACCATAGCTTCCGCTCGTTCCAGCAAAATATGTTGGTTCTTAAATTCCAAATTCAACTTGGCTTTACCTTTAGTGAAGGTTTCTAACACAGTAAGGGCATGACTTGGCAGCTTAGGAAGAGCCCTCATGGTGCCAAGATAGTCCAATCCCGTTTGACGTAATTCTTCCTTTAAGTCAAATTGTTCAAAGAAATATTTTTGGGCAAAGGGTGAAATCACTTCAAATAAGGAAAGCTCGGGATTCAGCTCCTCAATGACTCCCTCTAGTGTTCCAAAGGCTTTTATCAGCATTGTAATGGAGTCATCGATTTGCAGATTATTATTGTGACAGATGACTACTACCTGAGAGAAGACCTTTTGAATATCAATTTCTTTTACCGGCATATTTAAATAGCGCTTCAGAAAATCATCCAGCTCTTCGTTAAATTTCTGTTCTGAAAAGGGGCCAGTTTGCTTGCAGATGGCTAAGACGGCATTCGCAATTCGCTGCGTATCTTTACTGTAGATGGCAATGATCACATTGCTCATTTTCAACTGCATTTCCTTAGTAATTTCACCCATCATACCGAAATCGATGAAGTTTAAACGGAAGGGTCGCAACGGTTCCGTTGTAGAAAAATCAAAGTTGAAAGGGAAGGGGCCGATTTTTCCTTCGTAATGGCTATCCTTAGGCTTTTGATCCTTCTGATTTTCCTCTTCGGTTAAAAACTGTAGCAGCATGTTTCCTGTGTGTGGATCGGCATGGAAAAAGCCGTCCTCAAAAACCTGTTTCATAAAATGGTCAATCAACAATGAGCTGACTGTTTCTTTCAATTCTTGGTTGGTGATCTCTTCGTAGGCGATCTCATCTTCTGGAGAATTCACTAATTCTTTCAAATTATTCCCAGGCATGAATTCCATACATAAAACTTTTTTCGTTGAGTAGCTTTCGAACATTTTAGGGGAGCGAATTTCCTTCCAGCCGTTATTCAGCTGATAGAAACGCTCTGCATGCTCTAGCTCTTTGCGAAAATCTAATTCATTGGACAGCGATTCACGGATTTCCTTCAGAATACTTTTCAGGTCAACAACGTTACTTTCCGGAACCCAGCTAGCTAACGGCAAGGCTTTCTCAAATAATGAAAGATCAGTCTCAATCTCTTTATCGATGCCAGGGTGCTGCACTTTAACGACGACTTTTTCATCATTTTTCAATGTCGCATGATGGGCTTGGGCAATAGAGGCAGAAGCAAAAGGTATTTCCTCAAAGGAATTGAATAGCTCCTCGATAAGCAAACCCAATTCACTTTCAACCAGCTGTTTTACTTCTTTAAAATCATCGGTTTTTACATTATCCTGCAGCTTTCGCAGTTCTTTAGTGAAGTCAAGGGTAAAAATATCATTTCGTACAGACATCATTTGTC
The DNA here is from genome assembly GCF_050498925.1 of Enterococcus sp. AZ163. Taxonomy (NCBI): domain Bacteria; kingdom Bacillati; phylum Bacillota; class Bacilli; order Lactobacillales; family Enterococcaceae; genus Enterococcus; species Enterococcus sp. AZ163. The sequence continues at coordinate 3,591,698 of NZ_JBIPAO010000001.1, read as the reverse complement.
CAACCTTAATGAAGGTAGGGCCCAATTCTTCAAAGGCTTCCCGCACCTCTTCTGGGTGGGTTTGCTGAGTAATATTTTTGATTAGCTTGTATTTATTGGCGACTGAGATAATCCGTCTCAAGCGCGCGGTTCTTCCAGATCCGACCATTTGTTCACCCTCCTTTATGAGGTGTTTGGTTGATTAACTCTATCTTACAAGAAAATGCAAGAAGACACAAAGAAAGGTGGTGTTAGTAAAGTTGCTGCAAATTAATCGTAAAATATGGTACAATTTGTTTGAGGAGTTGAGTGTAATGTTAAATATTAAGCCTGTATCAGATTTACGAAATTATAATAAACTGCTTGAGGAGGTTACGAATGATCAACCGGTATTTTTAACAAAAAATGGTCGTGGAATGTATGCAATTATCAATATCGAAGAGTATGATCGTTTGAAAGCAAGCATAGAAATTGTTGAAAAATTAAAGCAAGCAGAAAAGAGTGGCGTGGTTGACCTTTCTGATGCTAGAAAGAAATTTGGACTATGAGCTATGCAGTTGTCCTGACAAACAATTTAATGTCAGACTTGGCTAAACTTAGTTTATATTTGGAAGATGAATTTTCTGAGAATAGCTCAAAAAAAGTGCTTAGCCAGCTTTTTGATACGTTTGATACAATCGGAACATTTCCAAAAATGGGAAAAGATGCTACAGCTTTACTGTTTACCTTTCAAGGATATATGTATTTACCCCTTGAGAAAAATATATTATTTTACTCGATTGATGAAAATTCAGAAACGGTAACACTTTTGAGATTGTTTTCAGTGAGCGAGGAATATATAGAGAAATTTGAAGGGTTTATTTATTAAAACAAAAAAAGTTGGTGAGAATTTGGTGCGCACCCCATCAATAGGACAGTGAAATAGTATAAAATTTTTGTGGACTACTCATCAAAAATAGATGAGTAGTTTTTTTGAATATACCTTGGTGATTTATGCAGCTTTGTAGTAATTGTTGTGAAATTCCATCGGCGTCATTACTTGTAATTTTCGTTGGTAACGTCCAGTATTGTAGTACTTCATGTAGTCAGTAATCATTGTGACGAGTTCTTCGCGACTGGTAAACTTTCGTCCATAATAGTTTTCTCGCTTAAGCATTCCCCAGAAACCTTCCATAGGTCCATTATCAGTACATTTCCCTACACGAGACATACTCTGAATCATATCGGCTTTTACGATGCGGCGGAAGAAGTTCACATGGGTATATTGAAACCCTTGATCACTGTGGAAAATTGGATGAGCCTCTGGCTCCAATTCGACTGCTTGATCAAACGTATCAAAGACCAAGTCTAAATCATTGGTATCACTCAGTACATACGTGACAATGCGGTGATCGTAAAGATCTAGAATCGCACTCAAATAGAGTTTTTTGACTATTGGTCCAATAAAATACTTGAATTCTGAAACATCTGTCACCCATTTCTGATTCGGCGCCTCTGCATGAAACTGGCCACGCAAAACGTTCTTTGCTTTGTAGTACGGAGCATAAGCACACCTTGTAATGCAATTTGCTGGATGTTTTATCCTCGATTGGATTTGTTCATGACGACAGATGCGTAAGACTCGTTTATCGTTAACATTTATCTTATAGGCCCGCTTCAATTCATCTTTGATTCGACGATACCCCATATCTGGATGCTTTTCATGAATTGTTCGAATGTCTTTTGTGATTTGACGATTGATTTGTTCGCGTACACTCTCTGGATGTTTCAACCAGCGATAATAGGCAGAGCGTGTTATCCGCAAGAGTTCGCACAAGGGTTTTATCGGGTAGTCCATTTCTTCGTGCAAGAATTTGATTGCTTGGTAAGCAGCCACGTTTCGAAATTGCCCTAACGATTCCTCCTTTCCAATTCCCTCACTTTTTTTAACAGGTCATTTTCCATTCTCAATTGTCTAATCTCACTCTTCAATTTGGCTAGCTCAATTGCTTGTTCTTCTTCTGGTGTTCGGCCGACTTGTTTCGCTTTGCGTCGGCTTCGCCGATCTTGAAGCCCGTCATAGCCTCGCTGCTCATACTTCTTCACCCAGTTATAGACGTTCTGATAGGACACTCGATACTTGATTGCCATCGCTCCATAATCCTTATTATTGGCTAGACACTCTAATACAATCTTCAGACGTTCCTCTTGACTGGTTTCACGGGTTTGACTCATTCTACTTCCACCACTTTCTGATTTGAAGTCTTTATGAGTATTATAAACCTTGATCCAGTCCTGTAGTTGCCTCTTGCTTCTTAATCCATACTTTTTGGCGATATAAACTTGGCTGCCTCCACCAGTAAAGTAATCTTGAACGGCTGTCAGCTTCAAATCCTTCGAATAATTGTTATTCTTTCTTGAAGCAACCAAACCTGCGGCTCCTTCATTTTCATACAAATTACACCATCGTTGGATTGTTTCTGTGGAAACCTGTGCTTCCTTGGTGGCTCCCTTCAAACTGATCTCATGTCTAAGATAACTCTCGACAATCTTTAGACATTCTTCTGGACTCAGCTTCATCCTTCTTTTTCCCATAACAAATACCCCTATCTAGGATTTAATTATTTCCTTGTCCTAGATAGGGGTAGCATATCAATTTTTCCCAACTTTTTTATTTCGCTATCCGGGCAGGTAAACGTAAAAAAATTTGCATCGTAGATATGCTGCTTGAGGATCTAGAAAATGAAGATTAAATGAACGGCTGCTTTCAAACTATTGCTGCAAACCTTAAAAAAAGTCAGATGCAAGGAATAAGCTAAAAGTGGCAATTAAGTTGATTGTTACTGCTGATCCCAAAACACTAATCGGAATATACAAAAAACTGTGCTAGAAGGAAATGTGAGCGGATTTAAAGAACTATACATAGTGGGTATAAAGTACAGCATAAACTAATTCTGATGAGAGTGCTCTTTATGGATGGATTATGATACGATGTTAGAAGCTTTATCAGTAAAATAATATCTAGTTGACAGGAGACGAATTGAACATGAAGGCTTTATTTTTTAATGAATTTGGCAGTTCTGACGTTTTAGAATATGGAGAATTACCAGATCCAATAATTTGTGAAAATGAACTATTAGTAGAGATGAATTATATTGGGTTAAATTACGCAGACATTTATAGAAGAAAAGGTACCTATCATATCGAAGAACGCACTCCATATATCAATGGGTATGAAGGAGTTGGCACTGTTGTTGGTCTGGGATGCTCCGTCAGCAACTACAAACTTGGGGATAAGGTACTTTTTGTCGATGTTCCTTTTTCAAACGCAAATCTAGTAGCTGTTCCAGAAGAAAATGCCATAAGGGTTCCTGATGACATAAATACTAAGTTGGTAGCGAGCATTGGGCTGCAAGGCTTAACTGCAGATTTTTTGGCACACGATTTAGGTGATGGACAGCAGAACAGCAATGTTTTTGTACATGGAATAAGCGGTGGCATAGGACAAATTTTGTCACAGATGTTAACTGCGGATGGTCTCAATGTTTATGGAATTACATCATCTCAGGAAAAACAGCGTTTAGCCTTGAATCAAGGAGCAAAAAAAGTTTTTTTAAGAAATTCAAATTGGGAGGAAGAGTACGTATCTTTCTTTGATACCGTCTATGATGGGGTGGGGATCACACTGCTAGATAGTATAAACCTACTTAAAAATAAAGGAAAAGTAGTTTTCTTTGGAATGGCTGGGGGCAATCCCCCTAGTATTGATTTTGTTAAACTGCTGTCTCAATCTAAAAGTATAGTAACTGGAGATTTGTGGGATTACCTGACTAGTTCTCAAGAGCGCATTAACAGAAGTAATCGACTTTTTGAGTATTTCAGAGAGGGGGAAATACATATTAGTGAGCCAACAATTTTCCCTTTGTCTAGGGGAAAAGAGGCACATAAATTTTTAGAATCAGGTAAAAGTGTTGGAAAGATTCTTTTACAGCCGTAAAGATGGTTTAGTTAATCCGGCTAGTTCTTACGATTATATACTTTGAATAGCCAATTATAAAAATTAGCAGGACAAAATCTGAGGGATTATTGTCCTGCTAATTTTCATTTCGTAGCAAATACTTGAATCGCCTGCATGATACAATAAGTGATCCCGGCCGCAATCACCGGTCCAGCGGCTATGCCCTTTAAGAAAACGACACCAACAATTGTTCCGAAAACTAGAGCAACAGTCACCTCAGGAGATGAAGCAATGAGACCCACACCTCGGGCTGAAAGGACTGCGACAAGAATTCCGCAAATGGTAGCCACCCAGCCTAAGGGTGATTTCAAGGTGTTCAATAAATCCTTTAATACAATGTCTCCCGTTGCAATCGGGACTAAGATAGTTGCTGAAATCAGGGTGACGCCCCAGTTAATGCCTTTTTGATTCAAGGTTGTTAGTATTTTGTCTGATTGCGGCAGTAATTTCAATGCCAACACTGCTAATGTGGCAATCAGTAAGCTTTGATTTTTTGCTAGAAAGGCCACTAATAGAATAATGCCAAGAAATAACCAGCTTTCCAAAGTTATCCACTCCTTATCTGAATCTACTATACAAGAAAAGCAGCAAAAGTGCGACCAGAATCCTGTATTTTTCAGAAAATACTAGTTAAGAATTAGTATCAATAATCAAGACTTATTCCTCCTCTTTTGAGCAAAAATGACGTAGTATTAGAGTGTACAGTTTGTACAAAAGAAATTTAGGAGGGATATACATGAAAGTTATCGTATTAGGATCTTCACACGGCGGCTATGAAGCGGTCGAAGAACTGTTGTTGACGCAGCCCGATGCGGAAATTCAGTGGTATGAAAAGGGCGACTTTATCTCATTTATGGGGTGAGGCACGCAAATGTATCTTGAAGGAGTCGTTAAAGATGTGAATTCAATTCGCTATGCGACTGCTGAAGAGATGGAACAACGCGGGGTCCGCGTTTTCACAAACACTGAAATTACAAAAGTAGAACCTGACAAACACCAAGTGGAAGTATTGAACCATGTTACAGGGGAAACACGGGTAGAAAGTTATGACAAATTGATTTTGAGTCCCGGAGCCAATCCGTTTATCTTACCTGTGCCAGGCAAAGATTTAGGCAACATAAAAACAATGCGTGGTCGTCAAGACACAATTGATTTAAAAATGTTGTCTGTTGATCCAGATATTGAAAACGTTGTGGTTATCGGCGTTGGTTATATCGGAATTGAAGCAGCGGAATCATTTGCAGTATCTGGTAAAAAGGTTACTTTAGTGGATATTATTGATCGTCCATTAGGAGTCTACCTGGATAAACAATTTACCGATGTGCTGGAAACAGAAATGGTTGACCATGGCATCAAGTTGGCAATGGGAGAATCAGTTGTTGAATTTGTTGGCGATGACAACGGCAAAGTAACTAAAGTAGTGACCGATAAAGGGGAATATCCAGCTGACATGGTAGTAATGTCTGCCGGTGTTCGGCCTAATACTGCTTGGTTGAAGGATGCGGTTGAAATATTGCCAACCGGCATGATTAAGACAGACGAATACATGCGTACAAGTGAACCAGACGTATTTGCAGTTGGAGATGCAACGCTGATCCAATACAATCCTGGTAACACTACAGTCAATATTTCATTGGCAACGAACGCACGCCGTCAAGGTCGTTATGCTGTTCGCAATTTAGAAGAAGCAAAATACCCGTTCCCTGGCGTTCAAGGATCTTCTGCTTTACGTGTTTTTGACTATAAATTTGCTTCAACTGGCTTAAATGACCAAATGGCCAGTAAGCTAGACATTAAAACGAAATCTGTCTTCCTGGATCAAGATACGTTAATGGATTTTGTTCCAAAAAACTTAAAGACTCGTATGATGTTCAAACTAGTATACAATCCAGAAAACATGGAAATTCTAGGCGCCCAAATCATGTCGAAAGAAGATTTAACGGCGAACATCAATGCGATTTCCATTGCTATTCAAACGCACTTTACGGTGGAGCAGTTGGCGTATGCCGATTTCTTCTTCCAACCAGAGTTTGATACACCATGGAACTTGTTAGGAATGGCTGGTTTAAAAGCCTTGCAACAAGAAAACAAAGCATAAGAGGTTTACAGGCTGCACTGGATAGTGTAGCCTTTTTTATGAGGAGTGAAAAAGATGAAGATCGGATTACGAACGATAAAAACGGCAATTGCTGCACCGATTGCTTTGGTCATCGCAAACTTATTAGGACTAGAGAGTGCCACCGCGGCAGCGATTATTACTGTTCTAAGTGTCACTAACACGAAACGCTCGACGGCTAAAACCGCCTGGAATCGGGTTATTTCGCTGACTTTAGCTACAGCAATAGCGGCTTTATTTTTTTCACTATTTGGGTTTAATGCTTTTTCCTTTGGTTTGTATTTGCTCTTATTTATTCCTTTATCAGTCCGGCTAAAGGTAGCAGAAGGAATTTCGGTTAGTTCCGTCCTGATCACCCATTTTCTGGCCAGTGAAAGCTTGGCCCCTTCGCTGATCTTAAATGAGTATTTGCTGATGATCATCGGCGTTGGCTGCGCCTTAATTGCCAATATCTATATGCCCAATACGGAAAAGAAAATCAAAGAAGACCAGCAGGTAGTAGAAGTAATGATGAAGAAGCTGCTGGCGAAAATGTCTGATTCCCTTAATCAAAATGCGGGTGAAGAAGTGTTGCTGCAAGAGTGTCTTTCACTGGCTGACTTTGTGAAGCAGGCGCAAAAGCGCGCCTTGAGCTTTGAAGAAAATCGCTTATGGTCGCCTAACAGCTATTATTTTGAATATTTTGCCATGCGGCGTCTGCAGGTGAAGAATCTTTCAGATATGCTGCAGGTGCTTATTCATTTGAACGCAACAGAAAATGAAGCCCAAGAGTTACGAGCTTTGTTCACTTTTACTTCGCAAACATTAGCCGAAGACAATGATGGACAGGAAATTTTGAAAAAGATTGACGAGACGTATCAACGGTATCGAACCAAAGACCTACCAGAAAATCGGGAAGCCTTTGAGAATCGAGCGATGCTGTTCCATTTGTTTCAATTGTTCCAGGATTTTATTGCGATAAAGGCTGGTTTTTATCGTGAAATTCAAAGATAAGCGGGAGGTCCTAGGTAAAATCAGTCTTATGACCTAGGCAAGATTCTTGTGTTTCCTTTACTATAAAGGAGAAGGAAATAGGAGGAGTTCAAAATGAAAAAAATTGCAGTAGGGTTAATATTGGTTGGGCTAGCGGTCGTAAGTATGTCGAGTATGTTTTTCCATAATCGTCAAACGAATAAAACATACCATGCAGAAGAAGCGCTTCAGAGCATTATAATAGATGATAAAAATTCACCAGTAACTGTAGTAGGAACTAATGATAATAGAGCTACTATAGAATATAAAGAATCTAGAAACAACAAATATCGTCTGAAAGAACGTGATGGAGTATTAACGCTTGAACGTAAAGACAACTGGTTCTTTTTTACTTCTTGGTTCAGCTTTGGTAACGACCAAGGAGAAGTCGTTGTTGAAGTTCCGAAAGATCAGTTGGAAAACTTGGACCTAGAAACCAGCAACGCCAGCGTCTCGGTTAAAAACCTTTCAGTAAATTCTGCGGATATTGAAACGTCTAATAATGAAATTAAGTTATCTAAGCTGAAGGTTAGTGATACGATTGATGCCGAAACCAGCAATGGTAAAATTACTTTGTCTGATTTGACCTTTAGTGATGGTGAGTTTATTACCAGCAACAGCAAGCTGGAGGCTGATCGTTTAGATGGAAAAAATATTTTGCTGGAAACTAGTAACGGCAACCTTAAATTTGATAATGTAAAAGTTGGCAGCGAATTAACTGTTGACAGCAGCAATGCCAGCATACAAGGCTACATTATTGGCAAACAATCTGATTTTGAGATTAATTCTGATACCTCCAACGGACAAAATACTCCGGGAAATTCAGAAGGCTCTGGTGAAAAAGTATTGGATATGAATACCTCTAATGGAGATATTACAGTTAAATTTAGTGAATAGATTGAAGAAAACGAGGCGTTGATGCGGCTCGTTTTTTTTTTTGCAGAATTTCAGATGGTGCTGAGCCGATTCTTTGTCATTCGTGAAACCGTATTCTATGATGGATAGAAGGAAGGTGACGAATTGATGGAGAAATTTGATAAACAATTTATTGCAGGAAAATGGCAAATTGGGAATGACAGTGAGCATGTGAACGAGGACAAGAACCCTTATTCACAGCAGACAATTGTGACACTTCAAGGTGCCAATACTGATGATGTTGATAAAGCTTATCAAGCTGCCAAAAAGGCACAAAAGGAATGGATGAACAAGACGCCTCAGGAACGCAGCACAATTATTGAAAAAGCTGCTGATTTGATAGAGGAGCACCAAGACGAAATCATTGACTGGTTGATTAAGGAAGGCGGAGCAACTAAAATCAAAGCGGGGTTAGAGGCGAGTCTGGCTCAGGGAATCACTCGCGAAGCTGCGACATTTCCTATGCGATCAGAAGGCAAAATTTTGCCAACCAATAAACCAGGTGAGGAAAGCTTTGTGACACACCGTCCCTTGGGAGTAATTGGGATTATTAGTCCTTGGAATTTTCCATTCCATTTGACGATGCGTTCGCTGGCACCTGCTTTGGCAGCTGGAAATGGTGTAGTTATTAAGCCTGCCAGTGACAGCCCAGTGACTGGTGGCCTACTGCCTGCGAAGTTCTTCGCGGATGCAGGAGTACCAGAAGGGTTAGTCAATGTAACAGTCGGCAGCGGCAGTGAAATTGGTGACTATTTTGTGGAGCATCCAATACCAAGCTTTATTTCTTTTACTGGTTCAACGGCAGTTGGTAAAAATATTGCTAGTCATGCCATGAGCGGCAAGAAAATTAAACAGGTCGCTTTAGAGCTGGGTGGAAATTCACCATTTATCGTTCTGGAGGATGCTGATTTGGAAGAAGCAGCTCAAGCATTAGTTGTAAGTAAATTCATGCATTCTGGTCAGATTTGTATGGCAGCCAATCGAGCGATTGTTGTCGCGTCTGTTTTCGATGAATTTGTTGAAAAAGTAGTCGCTCGTGTAAAAGCATTGGCTGTGGGCGATCCGGCTAAGAATGAAACAGTGGTAGGTCCGATTATTAATCAAAAACAAACGGATCAAATCCAAGAAATCGTGAAAAAAGCGAGAGAAGCAGGCGCTGAATTTTTAATTGAAGGCGGCGTGAAAGGCCAATTAGTCGAACCTTCAGTGCTAATCTCAGAAGATCCTGCACTCGAGATTTTTCATGAAGAAATTTTTGGTCCGGTATTACCAATTCTCAAAGTCAAAGATACTGAAGCAGCAATCACAGCTGCGAATGATACAGAGTATGGATTATCCAGCGCGTTGTTCACCAAGGACTTGAACAAAGGTCGTTTGTTAGCAAACCAAATCGAAGCAGGAATGTGCCACATTAATGGCTTAACTGTTGATGATCAGCCCAATGCACCTTTTGGCGGGGAGAAAAATTCCGGCATCGGCCGCTTTAACGGTGAGTGGGTACTGGAAGAGTTTACTCGGGTTCAATGGGTAACTACTCAGTCTGGTAAAGGACAGTATCCGTTTTAAGATATAAATAAGAGCTGTCAGCTGACAGCTCTTATTTTGTGGTGTAGACCTCTTTATGAAACCGCCAAATTTGATAGCTTTGCGTAACTGCCAGGTATAGGAATAACACCGATACCAGTAAAATTGTTTGTCTGCCTAGATAATCATAGCTAAACACGGAAACAACTACGCCAGCTAAAAAGGCCAATACGACCCATAAAAAGTGGAAAAACTGTTGTTTGGCTTTGTCATCCTTGGTTTTCAGATAGTCATAAAAATTTGTAGCGACACCCTTTAGGTTGCCTGTTGTAAACAAATTAGTGTAAGATAAGCCGTTAATTTTATCAAAGGCAATCCATTGAATCGCAGCAGTAAAGGCAATAATCACTGTGATTGCAGAAGGATGCGGCTCTAGCCACTGCAGACTGATCACGAAAAAGACCAAGGCTTCGAAATACAATAGGAACAATCGCCAAAAATGCAGTTCCTTTTCCCGGAAGTAATCAATTAAGTATTTAGCCAGTAAAATACCTAAAAAGAAAAACAGGGTAGAAAGCAGCTTCTTGCCGACTAAAGCCCATTGATGGTCAAAGGCCTGAATAATCGCTAAAATTAAATTTCCAGTCTGGGCCGAGGCAAAGGCTTCATAGCGGATGTAGGTATAGCTGTCCATCACGCCGCCGATAAATGTCAAAATTAAACCGACGGAGCGATGTTCATGAAAACTTGAATTCACAGGTGCTCATCTCTCTTCTGAAACTATGGTAGCACATTGCTTCAAAAAATGGGTGGAAAATTAATCGATCATGAAAAAAATAGCAAAATTAAACTTGAAATCAAGAAGACACAACGGAATTTTCATAACTTAGACTAAAAATCGCAGTGTATTAACAAGGCGAAGTTTGAGAATTTCCGAACCATAATTGGCTCAAAACTATTCGCTGGAAGTATTATCTGAAAAACGCTTTAAATATCAGCTGATGGAGGGGATAAAAGGGAAGAATTCCGAACAACCTCCTAGTTTTTTAGATAAATAAGCCCAGTAAAGTCAGCTATCTTTTTTTTGAAATTGTGTTAAAATGGGTATGCTTTTTACTCTCGAAATTGGAAGGAAAAGATTCTGATGTCTTTAAAAAATCGGGCAGACTGGCAAGAAGCCTTTCAAGCCGTCATGCCCCTTTGTTTCAGCTATATTCCCGTGGGTTTAGCCTGCGGCATGCTGCTGCAGCAAGTAGGGTTTAATCCTCTTTTGACAGCACTGCTGTCTTTGGTTGTATTCTCAGGTGGTGCACAGTTTTTGGTGGTATCTTTGTTAGCGGTTCACGCCTCGTTTACTTCCATCATATTGATGGTTTTGTTTTTGGAATTGCGTTACGCTTTGCTGGGCTCGAGCCTGTCTCACTTTTTTAAGCAGGAGCAGCGGGGATTTTTGGCCGTGTTTTCGCAATCAATGAATGATGAAAATTATGCGGTTAATTATTTAAAGTTTTCAACCGACAAAACTTGGAATCGTACGCGGGCGATTATGGTAAATTGGTTTTCTCAGGCTTCATGGGTAATCAGTACCGTACTCGGTAGTGTTTTCGGCTCATTTATTCATGTGGATACAGAGCTGGTGCATTTTGCTTTAACCTCGATGTTTATTTTTATGTTTATTATGCAGGTGAAAAACAAGCTGTTGTTAGTTACGGGGATGTTTTCCGGAGGATTGGCAGTCATTTTTATGCTGCTGCTGAAGAATACTTTTGGTTTGATTTTGGCAACGGTGGTTGCTTCACTGGTAGGCTTTTTGGTCGATAAAAAAATTCGCAGTTCGGCGACTGGTAAAGACAATGACGACTTTTTTACTGTAAAAGGCGAGGAGGCTCATCATGAGTAATTTTTATTTACTTTTGTTGATTTTAAGCTTATTTGTCGCTTCTTATATTCCCCGTGTAATCCCGATGCTTTATTTCTCACAGCGCAAAGTACCGGAATGGTTTAGTGAGTGGATGAAGTTTGTTCCGATATCGCTATTTGCTGCATTGGTATTTAAGGATGTTTTTATCAGCCATGCGCATTTTGAAATAGGGGGAAATATTCGGATTCTGGCAATGTTTTTAGTGGCAGGAGTTGCTTATAAAACCCGCTCCATGGCTTGGTCGGTAATCGCTGGTTTAGCAGCGGTATTTCTATTATCGTTAATGTAGGGCGCCGCTCAAGCAGCAGGCGTTTTTTTGTTGCAGCTGATAGCTCATCTATTATTTTCCTACTGAGAACGACGCAACCCGTGTAACGTGGTATGATGAGAAAAACGATTTAAATAAAGGACGACGACCAAATGAAACTGACGATTAAGGAAATTGCCAAGCTTTCAGGGGTTTCGGTGACCACCGTTTCCCAAATCATGAATAACAAGGGTGGACGGTTCAGCGAAAAAACCAGAGATAAGGTGCTGAAGGTCATTGAAGAAAATGATTATGCGCCGAATTATTTTGCTTCCAACATTATTCTAAAAAAGTCAAAGACTATTGGTGTAATTGCACCTTCTGGTTCTGAACAGTTTACCAGCGGTATCCTGCAGGTTTTGCGAGACAAGCTGCAGGAAAATGGGTATTATTTAATTATTTGCGAATCAGATCATCAACAGGCAAGAGAAATGGATTTATTGAAGAAGTTGAATCAGTTAGGTGTGGAGGCAATCGTCTTTTTCACAGCGAATCAGTATTCACCAGAAGTCATTAAGCAGGGAAGATATTTAAAAACACCGATTTTATTTGTTGATCGGGGCTTGAATCAAGGCTACTATGGTTCAATTTTAGTAGAAGAAGAAATTGGTGCATGTAAAGCCATTGAGTGGTTGATTCGTCGAGGAAACCAGAAGATTGCTATTTTGACTGAGGATGCTACGACCTATCATTTGAATGAACGATTTTTAGGCTATAAACGTGCGCTCAAGGAAGCTAACCTGCCTTTTTTAGTTGAGCTAGTCCAAAAGGTTCCTTTGACAATTGAGGGTGGGTACCATGGAACCACACAGCTGATTCACTCACAGCCAGATGTTTCCGCAATTTTCTGTGTTGATGATATGGTAGCTTTGGGTTGTTACCAAGCAATTTACGACATGGAAAAGCAATTGTATCGTGACATTGATATGGTGGGATTTGATGGCGGGGCGATGACTAAGCTTGTGCGACCCAAAATACGCTCAGTCAAACAACCCTTAGAGCAATTCGGAGCCATTCTTTCGGAAAAGATTAAGAAGGTTATTTTGTATCCGAATGAACGGATTACGGATGTAATGCTGGATACAGTGTTTGAGGATTAGATGAGACCAATAAGAAAACGAACAAGTTGCTCTCCAATTAACAGAGGCCAATTTGTTCGTTTTTTGATCGGCATTTATCCTTGATATTCAGCTAAAGGTCGGTAAGTTAAGACCTTCATTTTACGATAGAAGTCAGCGGGCAGCTTTTTCCAAGCCCGCATCAATTGCATAAAATAACTTTGATCTGCTCTAATTACGTATTCATTTAGTAATAGTCCGAAAGATTTACGATTGCTTTGTTTCAACATATTTTCATAAGCCTCTTTGGCATCTTCTTCATTATCAGCTACATATAAAGTTTGAACTTCGACATAGGCACCTTCAATACTTTGTGTTTCTTCGATAAAATAAATGGATCTTGTTTCTTCGCTCATTTAAATCATCCTCTCCATGTATATAGAATAACTGTTGTTCGTGAATTAACTGTGAACGATTTGGTCATTTTTTCTTGGGATTTACCTAGGATTTGGTAAATAAATGATAAAGTGGCTGCCTTGTCCTAGTTGAGAGGATACATTAATGCTGCCATGGTGCAAATGAATAATTTGTTTCACTAGCGTTAAGCCTAAGCCGTTGCCCTTTATTTTACGACTGGTATCTGCTTGATAAAATTTCTCAAAGATGTGCTGGCTCTCTTCAGGGCTCAAACCTAAACCTTCATCGCAAATCGCTATTTCCAACCCGCCTTCGACTTTTCTTAAAGTAACGGTTAATTTGCTTTCTGGCGGGCTGTACTTGATGGCATTGTCCAGCAGGTTTAACCATACATGATACAAAAATTCTTCATTGCCTTTATAGCAGGTTTCTTCAAGATCAATGTCTAGCTGAAGCTGCTGTATTTCCCATTTCGGCTGCAAGAATAAAATGACCTCTCGGATTTGTTCATCCAATTGAAAAGATTCTTTAGGAAATTGAATGCTTTGGCTTTCCAATTTGGTCAAATGCAAAACATTGTCTGTTAGCTGAGATAATTGCAGGGTGCCATCCAGCATACGCTCCAAATAAATTCTTCGTTGTTCCGGCTTCAGCTGTTCATTTTGCAGCAGCTGTACATATCCTCGGATAGTGGCCACCGGTGTTTTGAACTCATGAGAAACAGTTGAAACAAAGTCGTTGCGCAAAGTCTCGATGCTGCTTAATTCCTTTACCATCACATTAAAATCGTGGTAGAGCTGTTCCACATCCTCGACCTTTTGATCCTCGGTCAGCTGAACAGTCAGGTCGCCTTTGGCAACCTGAGTCATGGCTTGACGCAGACTGGCAATAGGATGAAGAATCCGTTTACTGACAATGGCAGATACGCCTAAACCAATCAGCAGACTCAACAGCGAGATGATTGCCAAGGGAAAGATGTGCTGTTCCTGCCGGGTACTTAAAATATCAAAGCGATTCAGCACAAACATGGATGTCACAAAGAAACCTAACAAAAGTACCATAATCAGGAAAATCATGCAGGTAAAATACACCCACAAGGAAGAATGCAGTTTTTTTAGCATCAATGAAGCACCGCCTTGTAGCCCAATCCTCGAATTGTTTCAATTGAGAAGTCAGTATTTTCCTGGAATTTTTGACGTAGTCGTTTAATGTGTACGTCGATGGTTCGCTCATCGCTGTCGGAATCCAAGCCCCAAATTTCATCCATCAGTTGTCGCCGGGTAAAAATTTTGTTGGGATAGGCTAAGAGCTTGTAGAGCAATAAAAATTCTTTTTGCGGCAGTGTTTCGGCATTCTCTTGGATAATAACTTGATAGCTTGCTTGATCGAGAGTCGTTTGTCCAACGGTCAGCTGTTTATTGTGGACAATTTGAGCCCGCCTTAATAGAGCTTCTACCCGCAGGACCATCTCATTGAGATCAATAGGTTTCACCATATAATCATCGATTCCCATACCAAAACCTTTCTTTTTATCTTGAAAGGTATTTTTAGCAGTAATCATCAAGATTGGCAGCTGGAAGCCCGCCTCTCTTAGGTCTTGAGTTAGTTCATAGCCGTCCATGTCCGGCATCATAATATCGGTAATCATTAAATCAATGTGCTGCTTATCTAAGATATTCAGGGCCTCAACGCCGTTGGTTGCTAGAAATACGACAAAATCATTTTGCTCCAAAATCGATTGATAAAGAAACAATAAGTTTTCCTCGTCTTCCACAATCAGCAAGTGGTTCATTTGCCTTCGCCTCCTTTTTGCATAATAATAGTAGCTAAATGCTGTGAACTATGTGTGAAGTTTGTTCATCTTGAGTTAATAAAGCTCTGGTATCTTCACTTCAAATCAAAAAATAAAGGGATGAATTCATGTTAGAACTAAAAGATATAAAGAAATATTACCATGTTGGGGACACAACTACCAAGGCCCTTGATGGCGTAACCGTCGCTTTTCGCCGTCAGGAATTTGTCGCGATTTTAGGAGCGAGTGGTTCTGGGAAAACTACACTGCTAAACGTAATCGGCGGTCTGGACAATTACGATACTGGTGATATGGTGATTAATGGGAAATCAACGAAAACCTTTAAGGAGTCCGATTGGGATGCTTATCGGAACAACTCCATCGGCTTTGTTTTTCAAAGCTATAATCTGATCAGCCATTTAGGTATTATTGATAACGTAGAGCTTGGCATGACCTTAAGTGGTGTGCCAAAAGAAGAAAAAACACAAAAGGCAGAAGATGCGTTGCGTCGCGTAGGTCTGGCGGATCATATGCACAAAAAGCCGAATCAGTTATCTGGTGGTCAAATGCAGCGGGTGGCGATTGCCCGGGCGTTGGCTAATGATCCAGACATTTTACTCTGTGATGAACCGACTGGGGCACTGGATACGGAGACCAGTGTGCAAATTATGAACCTGATTCAAGAGCTGTCTAAAGAAAAATTAGTGATTATGGTAACCCACAATCCAGCTTTAGCCGATGAATATGCTGATCGGATTATTCGTTTTTCTGATGGGAAGATTTTAAGTGATTCACATCCCCATCAAGAACGACCAAAACCAGATCAATTTAATTTGAAACGGACTAAAATGAAATTCATGACGGCGTTGAAGCTGTCCTTTAACAATCTGCGAACCAAAAAAGGGCGGACCTTCTTAACTGCTTTTGCTTCCAGTATCGGGATCATCAGCATAGGGATCGTGCTGTCACTTTCCAGCGGGTTTCAAACGCAAATTGATCAGACGCAATCGGAAACAATGGCCAAGTTCCCAATTACGATTTCTCAAGTAGCCGCAGATCGGAGTGGTCGGCAAGAAGATGCGTTAGGTACCGATGATGGGAAATTCCCTAAAACGGATACGGTAACGGCTAAAATCAGTGACCAGGATCGTTCGCAGCATACCAATAAAATTGATCAAGAGTATGTAGACTATATTGAAAATATCAACCCTGATTTGAGCAACAATATTGGATTTACTCGTTTAGTTGGAATGAACCTGCTAAGAGATGTGAACGGCAATGTGGAACCAGTGAAATTATCCAACGATGCTTCAGACAGTGCCAGCGCTGGAATGACCAACGCAATGGCGAATATGACGGGTGTCGGTGTTTCTTCTTTCCCTAAACAATTGAAAGAAGGCAGCGAAAGCTTTTTAGAAGAAAACTATGACCTGCTAAATGGCGCATATCCAAAAGACCCAACAGATGTAGTGTTAATTGTTGATGGCAACAATAATACCAATATCAATTCTTTAAAGAACCTTGGCTTCGACGTCAAGGATGGCGAAAAATTGAATTTCGATCAAATCGTAGGAACCACTTTTAAACTGGTTCACAACAACGACTATTATACTGAATTGCCAACTGGAAATTTTGTGCCAAACAGTGATTACAATGACATTTACAATAATGCCAACAATGAAGAAATGAAGATTTCCGGTGTGCTGCGGGTGAAGAAGGATTCAACCATGAACCTGTTAGCCCCAGGAATTGCTTATAGTAATGAATTGACTCGAAAAATTGTTGACGAAAATAAAGACTCAGCGATCGTTGCAGCACAAAGAGACAGCAGTACCAATGTGATGACCAATGAACCTTTAGATGATAGTACGAAGGACAGCACGTTAGCTTACCTTGGCGGCGACAGCATCCCTTACAGTATTATGATTTATCCAAATAACTTCAAGGACAAAGAGGCGATTTTGGATTACTTGGATAAATACAATGAAGGAAAGTCTAAGGAAGATCGAATCATCTACCAAGATTTGGCTGGGACTATGACTGAATTGACCGGTGGTTTGATGGACGCTATTACCTATGTTCTGATTGCTTTTGCCGGAATTTCATTGGTAACTAGTATGATTATGATTGGGATTATTACGTATACCTCAGTCATTGAGCGGACGAAAGAGATTGGTGTTTTGAAGGCTTTAGGTGCGCGGAAAAAGGATATTACCCGAGTATTTGATGCGGAGACCTGTATTTTAGGTTTGGCTTCAGGAACATTGGGTGTTGTACTAGCCTGGTTAGCAACTTTCCCAATCAACATAGTGTTGTATAATATGACTGATTTGGAGAATGTGGCTCAGCTGAATCCTGTACATGGGCTTATCTTGATTATCGTTTCAACGGTATTAACCATGATTGGCGGACACATTCCAGCACGAATGGCTGCTAAAAAAGATGCAGCAATCGCTTTACGAGCAGAATAAAAAAATTCAGTACCTTCTTATTAGAGGGTACTGATTTTTTGTTTCTAGCCATAACTAATGGTGCGGATAGTACTTTGGTCTAGCCCCTTCAACACTTGAATCAGCATTTCTCGAGCTGCATCGAAATCAGCAATACTGAACATCGTTTGGTGAGTATGAATATAGCGTCCACAAACACCGATTACGCTGCTAGGAATTCCTTCATTGGCAGTGTGAGCAGCGCCAGCATCGGTTCCACCTTTCGAAACAAAGTATTGATAAGGAATATTGTGCGTTTCAGCGGTGTCCAATAAATATTCTCGCAAGCGGGGCAGTAAAATCATGCCTGGATCTTGAATCCTCAGCAGGGTCCCTTCGCCTAAGTGACCAAATGTTCCATTAGTAGTAGTTAAATCATCCGCTGCAGAGCAATCTACTGCAAAGAATAAGTCAGGCTTAAACTTTGTGACAGCAGGTTTGGCTCCTCGCAAGCCTACTTCTTCTTGTACATTTGCGCCAGCAATCAGTGTGTAATCCAAGGTTTCCTTTTGTAAAGCCTCTAGTGCTTCCAAGACAACAGTGCAGCCGTAGCGATTATCCCAAGCCTTACTGATAATATTTTTACCATTGGCCGTTTTGACGGTTTCCACCTGCGGCACAATCGTATCTCCAGGCAGAACGCCGTATTCTAAAGCTTCTTCCTTCGATTCAAAGCCAGCATCGAATAAAATGTCCTCAACCTTTACTTGGGTTTGACCACCAGTCCCGCGCAGCAAATGAGGAGGAACGGAGGATGAGATGCAGGGATAATTTCCTTTTTTTGTTTTCAAGGTAAAGCGTTGTGCTGAAACAACATAAGGATTCCAGCCGCCTAAGGGAACCACCTTGAATAAACCTCTGGAGGTAATTTCCGTCAGCATAAAACCAACTTCATCCATGTGAGCCGCTACCATCACTCGTGGTGCATCCTCGCCAGCATTCTTAAGACCAAAAATACCCCCTAGGCCGTCTTGTTGAATGTCATCTACTAAGGGAGTCATTTCCTTTTTCAAATAGGCCCGAACATCTTCTTCAAACCCGCTGGTTCCTTGTAATTCTGTTAACTCTTTAATACGGTTGAATGTAGTTTCCTTCATACATATGCTCCTTTATCTTCTATTATTAAATAGTATAATCCTTTTTGAATGATCTGTAAGGTCTGACTTCTATCTGAGCCGATTATTGGCAACAAAAAATAAAAACGGGTAGAGTAATTGTAAAATGAAGGACTCATTTTTTATTCATGGAAAGAAGGAAAAAGGTATGTATACTGACTTAAAAAACAAGGTAGCCGTAATTACCGGTGGATCAAAAGGAATTGGAACAGCAATCTCTAAACGTTTTGGTCAAGAACAAATGAACGTGGTAGTAAACTATCACTCGGACGAACAAGGAGCCAATGAAGCCGTAGAATTAATTGAACAAGCTGGTGGAAAGGGCATCGCTGTCCAAGCCGATGTCGGTACCGAAGAAGGCACTCAAAAGTTGATTGATGCAGCGGTCAAAGAGTTTGGTGATCTGGATATTTGGATCAATAATGCCGGGATGGAAAATCAACACGAAACCCATGAATTGCCATTAAAGGATTGGGAAAGAGTAATTGATGTGAATTTGACGGGGGTATTTTTAGGGACTAAAGCTGCCTTAAATTATTTCTTGGAGCAAGATAAAAAGGGCAACATTATCAATATGTCTTCAGTCCATGAGCAGATTCCTTGGCCAACATTTGCTCACTATGCAGCATCTAAGGGCGGAGTAAAACTATTCTCTGAAACGGTTGCGATGGAATATGCGGCCCGCAATATTCGGGTCAACAGTATTGGACCAGGTGCTATTAATACACCAATTAATGCGAAAAAATTTGCAGATCCAGAACAATTGGCGACAACTACCGGCATGGTACCGATGCAGCGTATTGGTGAGCCAAGTGAGGTAGCAGCGGCTGCTGCTTGGTTAGCTTCAGACGAATCGAGTTATGTGACAGGAATTACGTTGTTCGTTGATGGCGGTATGACATTGTACCCATCTTTTCAAGGTGGAAAAGGATAGAATGGAGTGTTAATGGATGAATATTTTAATTGCATTATTACCAGCAATTGGTTGGGGCGTTCAGCCGCTGATTCTAAAAAAAATCGGTGGCCGTCCGACCAATGAAATCTTAGGTACAGGTATTGGTACACTAATTGTTGGCTTAATTGTCTATTTTTTCTTTTCTAATCAAAGTGTTTCCTTGGGTACCTTTATGATCGCAATGGCTTCTGGTGCTTTTTGGGTAATCGGACAAACTGGCCAATATACTGCTTTTAATTTGCTAGGTGTTTCGCGAACGATGCCAATCTCGACAGGCTTGCAGCTGGTAGGGACCTCTTTAATCGGCGTTTTTGCCTTTGGAGAATGGGCTGGAACTACCTCTAAGATTATCGGTTTTGGATCAATCGTGCTATTGGTCATTGGTGCTGCACTGACCGCTATCACAGAAGGTTCAGATGATCAGGGCGGAACTAGTAAAGGGTTAATCATTTTAGCAAGTACCAGTGTGGGTTATTGGGTGTACAGTGCATTACCTAAGCTGGTAGATGCGCCAGGAGATGCTATTTTCTTTCCTCAAATGTTGGGTGTATTTATTGCTGCATTAATTTATGTTATCCTTAAACAGCCAACTGCTTTCTCAAGTGATAAAAGCTGGAAAGCAGTCATTGTCGGGATTATTTTCAGCATTTCAGCTTTTGCCTATATTTTTTCGGCTCAAAGGAATGGCGTAGCAACTGCTTATGTAATCACACAGTTGAATGTAGTTATTTCGACGTTAGGTGGTATGTTTATTCTAAAAGAGAAAAAGACGCCCAAAGAGTTTCGCTTTACGTTAATTGGGTTAGCCCTAATTGTGATTGGGAGTGTTACAACGGCGTTTTTATAAAAAAAAGGAGGAGTTAAAGCATTGTATCTTACGATAAAAAATATTTTTCGTTTCGTATTGGTTATCGGTTGCGGGTGGGGACTTGCATTGCTGTTGGGGCTGTTTGAAGGTCGATTTGAACTAAATCAGTTGGTTTTTTATACGATTCAAAGTAATCTGCTGGTATTTTTTGCTTACTTGTATTTGCTTATTAAAAGTATTGCCAAAAGTCTTTCTCTAAAACAGGCGTGGTCGGCAGATTTTTCGCCGAATAGCATGGGAGCCTTGACACTAATTATTGTGATCACTGGCTTAATCTATAATTTTATCTTGGTGCCTACTATTTCTGACACTTCAGGCTATGCGGTAAATAGTTTCTCAGATATTCTAGTCCATACGTTTACCCCAATTATGGTATTTGTGGACTGGATTATTTTTGCGAATACAAGCAATATGAAAAAGATTAAGCCATGGACTTGGGCGATTTTGCCACTGCTTTATTGGGTATTTACTATTGTCCGCGCACAAATCGGCGGACCGATTGCGGGCTTTGGCAGCTATTATCCCTACTTTTTCATTGATGCTGACCAACTAGGCTGGACCTGGGTAATCATTAATGTACTGGTTTTGCTACTGGTATTTGTTCTATTTGGCTATCTAATGAAGCTGATTGCCTGGATAACTAACCGGTTTAAGCCGTTTACTAAATAAAAAAAGTTTGTAACCATTTGGTTGCAAGCTTTTTTGTTGTACGTTTTGAAAACCACTTGATTTATACATTGTTCTGATGTTTTTTAATCAATTTGATGGAAGATTGATCGGGGAAAAATATATCTTAAATTGAAAAAAGTAGAATTTAGAAGTGGTATACTTAAAACAGATAAACGCATGAACAAACTATAATAGCTGCTAATTGCTTTACAACTGAAAAAGTATAGGACGGAATTAAATGAAAAAAGAACATAAGCTAGCTGCGGCTATATGCTTCATAGTTGCTGCAATTTACATATATACAAATCATTCAGGTATAAATATACCTGGAGCGATAATAATTATTTTTGTAGGGTTTCGTTTGGTAAAGGGAAACTCTCACTAGCTTTTAACTAGTGGTGAGTCTGGTACTAAGTAATAGATCAATTGATAACAAACCGTTTGGAAGTTCAGCTGTGTTTCGGACAGACCAAAGATTTTTTCGGCAATTTGATTTATTTTCTTCAAAGAGAGCTCCTTTTCAAAATAAGCTTCAAAAAAATCGCGTGTTACTTCTTCGCTGTAAGTAAACGTAAAGTCTTGAGAATTGTAAGAGATACCGCTCTCTTTTAGGATTTGCTTGTAGTTTTCCATTAGATTCGGCTTTGTATCTGTTTCTTCATAAGGTGAAAAGAGATTATCAGTTTGTTGAACTAATCTAAAAATCAAGCACCAACGATGGCTTTGAGCAGTGAAGGCTAAAAGGTCTTCTTTGGTAAGCAAGACAGGATTCATGGCGGTAAAGACCACATCAAAGGTTTCAGTAGCAGACTGGAAAAACCTTTCTTGATCTTGATGAACAAAAGCCGCATCCGAATCCTGTAGCTTCGTTTTCGCAATCCCCAGCATTTCATTAGAAATATCCACTAACGTATAGTGGTCAACAGTATCTTGAAACTCCGCTAAATAGCGTCCGCTTCCTCCAGCTAAATCAAGAAAAGAATGAGCAGGCAAAATCGCTTGTTGCAAGAGGAATTGCTTTAGTTTCTCAGCAATTGGAAACGGAGATTCCTGCTGAATTATTTCATATTCATCGGCAAATTCATCCCAAAATTGTTCAAGCTCATTTAAGTAATCATCGGTCATGAGACTTCCTTCTTTCTGTCGAATAGTATACCATTAGTGGTAATAGAGAAAAAGAAAAGGGGAATTGGATGAAAATCGAGCACGTAGCAATGTATGTCCATGATTTAGAAGGAATGCGAGAATTTTTTGAAACATATTTTGAAGCAAAAAGTAATGATCAGTATCATAATCCTAAAACGGGTCTGAAAACGTATTTCCTTAGCTTTGACGATGGTTCACGATTAGAATTAATGACCAGACCTGAGATTGAGGGGGCAGCGCCTGCTTTATATCAAGCAGGATTGATCCATTTAGCTTTTAGTGTTGGCAGCAAAGAAAAGGTTGATGAACTGACGAAACGTTTCTTAGCCGATGGGTATCAAGTATTGTCTGGTCCGCGCACTACTGGGGATGGGTACTATGAATCGGCAATTGTAGCAATGGAAGGAATTCAGATTGAGATAACTGAATAAATAAGATGATTGAAGGCAGGCTGCGGCTTGTCTTTTTTCTTTATTTCCAGAGAAAATTGAATATAACTGCGCAAACTACCTAGAAAGTTCTTTACTTGTTGAATAACATATGTAATAATTCGAATGAGATTGAGAATCATTATCAATTAAAGTTTTTGGAGGAATTCGTATGGAAAAAGCAAGCGTTGGGTATTTGTTTAAATTGGCTGGGAAATCCAGTATTTTGCTGCTGTTTTCTGCCATTTTTAGTATTGTTTCGGGAATTATGGATTTTGTGCCGTTAGTGATGTTGTATCGTGTGCTGATGTTTCTTTTTGGGAATAATCCCAATATTGATTTGGCGATGCAATATGCCATATATGCAGGGATTGCTATTATTGTGAAGTTTGTAGCACTGTTGATCAGTGGTTCATTGTCTCATATAGGGGCTTTTAATACGTTATACGAAATTCGTAAACGACTGAGTATTCATATTGCTACATTGAATTTAGGGTTTTTCACTAAAACAACTTCTGGAAAGCTGAAGAAAACCATCATTGAAGACACAGAGCGGATTGAAACGATGTTGGCCCATCAGGTACCAGATTTGGCCAAGGCCTTAGTGGTTCCGATTTTGATGTTTGGTTATTTATGTACGCTGCATGTCGGGTTGGCCTTATGTCTGCTTATCCCAATTGTAATTGGAGCTGTTGTATTGGCTGTTGGAATGCGTTCCAGCGGGAAATACATGAGCTGGTATCATAAGCTGGTCGGTCAGTTGAATTCTTCTATTATGCAGTTTATCAATGGGATGAATGTCATGAAATCCTTTAATGTAACTGCGAAAGGCTTCAAACAGTATTCTGATACGGTGGAGGAATACCATGAAATGTGGACGGATTGTACCCGCGCACAAGCATGGCCCTATGGACTATTTATGGTTCTAATTGAATCTGGTTTATTGTTTAGCTTTCCAATAGGGGGCTGGTTGTATTTACAGGGCAGTATTGATTTACCGACTTATTTATTTTTCTTGATTATGAGTATTGTTTTTCTTTCTTCCTTAAAAAGCTTAAGCGGATTTGCGGTGGCGATCAGTCAGATTTTGACTGGAACAGAAAAAATCAAGGATATTATGGATTTGCCGCAGCAGGGCTTTGGTTCTACTCATCAGGTACTGAATCAAGTGGAGGTTGCTTTTGAAAAGGTTCATTTTTCTTATGAGGAGGATGAAGTACTGCATGATGTTTCGTTAACGATCCTAGCCAATACGCTAACGGCCTTTGTAGGGGTATCTGGTTCAGGGAAATCAACAACAGCCCAATTGGTTCCGCGTTTTTGGGATATTCAAAAAGGTCAGATTCGTTTAAATGGTCAATCGATTGATACCTTCGACGAGTCGAGCTTAATGGAATCCATGAGCTTTGTTTTTCAGGATGCATTTATGCTGAGTGATACCATTCGCATGAATATTTTGGTTGGTAAAGATGAGGCAACGGAAGAAGAAGTTCAGGCGGCAGCCAAGGCGGCTCAAATTCATGAATTTATCATGAGTTTGCCAGATGGCTACGATACAGTAATGGGCGAAGCGGGCATAAAAATGTCTGGCGGGGAAAAACAACGGATTTGTATCGCTCGAGCTATCTTGAAGGATGCACCGCTGGTAATTTTCGATGAAGCGACCAGTTTTACCGATATTGAAAATGAACGGAAGATTCAGCTGGCATTAAATGAGCTGCTGCAAAATAAAACAACGATCATGATTGCTCATCGTCTGAATACCATTAAGCATGCCGATCAGATTTGTGTCTTTGACGAAGGAAGGATTATCGAGCGGGGAACGCATGAAGAGCTGCTGCATCGTAAAGGAAGCTACGCGAAGCTGTGGGCTATCTATGCAGAGGAGGGTCAAAATGATTAGTATCATTCGAAATGTGAAGGCTGTTACTGGAGATAATATTCAGCTGTTGTATAAACCGATTATGTTGTCGATTTTCGATGCCTTTTTGAATATGGTCTTTTATTCAGTCATGATTTTGGCAATTGTAAATTTGGTGTCTCAGCGATTTACTGAGACGTTTTTCTTCCAAGGTTTGGCAGTGTTGGCAATCGTTTTTGTTATTCGGGCAATTTTGGCACGGTATGTTTTTTACTCACTGCAGATGAACAGTTCGGCAATTGCCACTGAGTTACGTTTAAAATTGGCTGAGCATGTTCGCGGATTGAACTCGGGATATTTCAATCAGAACAGTGTCGGACGGTTAACCAGCTACTTTTCTACCGATATTTCTGATTTTGAGCAGGTATTGTCTCACAATTTAACAGATTTTATTCGGGCAATGTTCAGTGTGGGTGTCTGCATGTTGGGTGCCTTAATCATTGATTTTCGCTTTGCTGGGGTGATGGTGGTAATGATTCTGGTTGCTTTACCTTTAATGATTAAAGGAGGGGCGGTTGGACATAAGATTGCACCTGAGCATCGGGAAAAAATGAACGATGTAATTTCTCGCGTGGTTGAATACATTAACGGAATTAAAACGTTCCGTTTGTACCAGCTGACAGGAACAAAATTCAAACGGTTGGACCATTCCTTTAATGAATTGAAAAAATCATCGATTCGAGTGGAATTATCCATGATGCCCTATGTCATGATTTTTTCGACTATTGTTTCTTTTATGATTCCGATTGCGCTGATTTGGGGAACGAATCTGCTGTTGCAGGGCAATACCTCACCAGAACAATACATTGCGGTATTGATGCTGAGTGTATCAACCTCTAGTCAATTGATGATAATTGGTATGCTGTATCCAGAATTAAAGTACATTGCTAAATCAGCGGATAATTTGCGGCAGATTTTTGAAACACAGCCGTTGCCCTATACGAAGGAAAGCTTTGAGGGGATGGATCACCAAATTGACTTCAAAGATGTCTCTTTTAGCTATGAAAATGATGTTCCAGTATTGAAGAATTTAACTTTTACAGTAGAGGATGGCAAGACGACTGCGTTAGTTGGACCTTCCGGCTCTGGTAAATCAACAGTGATCAGTTTAATTTCACGTTTCTGGGATGTCTCAACAGGAACCATCACAATTGGTGGTGAGAATGTCCGAGAAATTCGCCCCGATGCTTTAACAGAAGAGATTACCTGTGTACTGCAGGATGTTTACTTGTTCAATGATACGATTTTGAACAATATTCGGATTGCCAAACCAGGGGCCTCTATGGAGGAGGTAGTCAAGGCTAGTCGGTTAGCCAATTGTCATGAGTTTATTATGCAGCAGGAGAATGGATATGATACGATGGTGGGTGAGGGCGGTTCAACCTTAAGCGGTGGAGAAAAACAACGTATATCAATCGCTCGTGCTTTATTGAAGGATGCCCCAGTTGTACTGTTGGATGAATCCACCTCCAGCTTGGATGCCGATAATGAAAAAGAAATTAATTTGGCTTTGGATCGGCTGATGGCTGAAAAAACTGTTGTGGTTATCGCTCATCGGTTGAACACAATTATTAACGCAGATCAAATCATCGTTCTATCAGAGGGCGAGATTTTGGAAAAAGGAACTCATCAGGAGCTTTGTCAAATGAAAGGCTGGTATGCTAAAATGATCCACGAGCAAAAGGTTGCTCGGACTTGGGTAGTTGGAGAGCCAATGGAATTAGAAGAAGCAAAATAAGCAGGAGGACTCTGGCTAAGGCTAGGGTCTTTTTGTAACTCTAAATTATCGTAGAATTTGTAAATTCTCATAGATGTTGATAAAATACAGATAGAATGAGAATTCACCGTGGGGGAAAAAAGATGAATATAAATAAACTTAACAAGATACTGACAGACATGGGGTTGTTTTTAGATTTTTCAGATATTCAGTTAGATATCCCTTTAGCCTTCAAAGCGAAGTATGAACTGTCAAAAGGCATACTCATGGAACCACAGCTTTCATTTTTACTTATTAAGGAAAAACGATCAGGATCAATTGAGGCATTTATAAAACAAGCAGAAGTGATGGGAAAGATTGCAGAACTGCCCTATGTGCTAGTTTTTTCCAAAATTTCGAAGGAAACGAAAAAACTCTTATTAAAAGCTAGAATTCCCTTTATGGATTACATAGGAAATCTTTTTCTTCCGCAGCTGGGAGCTGTATTGACGACAGAATTACCAGTTTTTAAGGATCAAAAGTTATCGCCTAGTGAACAATCGGTGTTTATCTATTTACTACTTAAGGAGACCGCTACAATTATTCCTGCTCAAATTTCGGAGAAGCTACATCTTTCAATAGCTACGGTATATCGAGTATTGAAAAGTTTTACTAACAGAGAATGGCTACGTTCAAAGCATGGTCTTTATCAATTCAATCAAGGATTGAAAGATATTTTTCAAGAATCTTTGGATTTGCTGAACAATCCGGTTAAAAAATGCGTATTTATAAATAGGAACTACTTCAATCAATTAATGGATAATCGGATGTTTAAGCAGGAGCTTAATTTGGCTGGACTAGCGGCCTTAAGTAAGCTATCTATGTTGGATGACTCACCCCCTGCTTTTGCTATTTCAAAGAGAACGTATCAACAAATAATGAAAGGAGACCCTAGCGGAAAACAATTTATTTTGGACAAGAAAGTAAAAAACGATATTGAACTGCAATTATGGGAGTACGCTCCGTTATCTATAGTTGATTCATTAGTAGATCCTATTTCTTTATTGCTGTCGTTAAAAGACAACGATGATCCAAGAGTTGAAATTGAACTAGAAAACTTGGAGTCTAAGATTATAAAAAAGCTGGAGGAAAAGGATGCCGATTAACGAAAGTCCAAAATTTTTAGCTGCGTTTAGTGGATTTGAAGATTACTATGTTCTTATTGGTGGAACAGCAACAGCTATCGTTTTAGCTGAATACAATATAAACAGCCGAACTACTCGTGATTACGATATTGTTATTATGGATGAGCAGAAAGATCAAACATTCTTTAAAGTAATAATAAACTTTTTAGAAGAGGGAGAGTATACTCCTGGTGTATCCGACAGAGAGGAAAGATTGTATCGGTTTACTAGTGTGAAGGAAGGGTATCCTAAAATGATTGAATTGTTCTGCATTAGACCTTGCTGGTTAGCTGGATACGGAAGGATAGCCCCAGTCCATTTTGAGGAAGATATGAGCCTCTCCGCTTTAGTATTAGACCCAGAATATTATGATTTACTGAAGAAAGGTCGAAGGATAAGAAAGGGGTATTCTGTGCTGAACAATGAGTACCTGATTGTTTTTAAGGCCAAAGCTTGGCTGGACTTAACCAAAAGACGACAGGAAGGTGCGGCTGTTGACAGTAAGAATATAAAAAAGCACTTAAATGATATTGCACGATTAACTGGTTCAATTAAGAGTAGGGAAAAGATAGCTATATCTAGAACTATTCAACAGGATATGAATAGTTTTCTTGAATTCTTGGAAAGCGATCTTTCCATCATTCCTCAAAACGAGGATATCCTTTTGGATCGACAGGGAATTTTTGAGCTGCTTAATGCTATGTTAAAATAAAATTCACAGAACATTATAATAGGAGGTTGCCAATGGAAATCAGAGAAGCGAAGCAGGCGGAGCTGCGTCCATTTTTAGCAGAAATTTTTGCTGAACAATACCGTCAGTTTTTTTCACAAGAGATGGAAGAGAAAAAGGAAATAGCTCTGGGTGCTTGGCAGGAGGACCAGCTGGTTGGAGGAATTACTGCGAAGTATCAGTACCAAACCTTACATGTTTCTATGCTGGCGGTTGATAACAACTCTCGGCATTCCGGTGTGGGCAGTCAGCTGCTAAAGGCGATGGAGCAGAAAGCTTTTTCTTTAGGAATGAACACCATTACCTTAACTACTAAGGAATATCAGGCCGCTGATTTTTATTTGAAAAATGGTTACCAAAAATTTGCCCAGCTGGATGATGTTCCGATGACTGGGATGACCAAATATTATTTTGTGAAAAGGAGAAAATAAATGGAACTAGTTGTAATGACAGAGGAGTTATCAGTTTTTCAGGTGTCTAATTTGAATCAGATTGATTTGAGTATTCGTCCTTTATTTATTGGGGCAACTGATGAAGAAAATTCGGTAGTAGCTCCCACGAAGACGGTACCTGAAGAGACAATTCAACGAGAAGATGATTGGCGGGGATTCAAAATTGAGGGTGTATTAGATTTCGCATTGGTTGGAATTTTAGCTAAGATTACCGGTATTTTGGCTGAAGAAAAAATCAGTGTGTTTGCGCTGTCCACTTACAATACGGATTACGTGTTGATTAAGCGCAATGATTTCGATGCCGCTTTAAAGGTATTGGCAACAAACGGGTACAAAATAAAAACCAGCGAGGCATAGGCCTCGTTGGTTTAGAAGTAATAATATTGAACAACTAAAAAAGTGATTAAGACTAAAATGCTCGGTAAAAAGTTGGATACACGAATTTTAGTCAGCTTAATGATGTTTAAGCCGATCCCTAAAATCATCAATCCGCCGATGGCACTGATTTCATGCATCAAAATATCCAACAGCTCTTGGGGCAAATATTTAACAATAAAGCTGGCAAAAATAGTAATGGCTCCTTGGTATAAAACCACAGGGAAGGCTGAAAATAATACACCTACTCCTAACGAAGCCGTCAGCATAATCGACATAAATCCATCCATCACGGATTTTGTGAACAGGGTCTGATGATTTCCAGCGACACCGCTCTCAATTGCACCGATGATCCCCATTGAACCAATTAAGTAAATCAAGGTGGCTGTCACGAATCCTTCGGCAAAGTTACTGTTGCCGCGAGCAAATTTACGTTCCAAAAATAGTCCCAGACGAGTCATGCTGTCTTCAATTTTTAGAAATTCCCCAATCATGCCGCCAATACAAATACTGATAATAATTAAAATAAAGGAGCTTGCCTGAATGGCCATTTGTATAGCCAAGGCAATAACCCCCAAGCTAATCCCCTTAGTGACCGTATCCTTGGTCTGTTCAGTAATATTTTTCAAGACAATTCCCGAGAGACTGCCTCCAATAATTGCTAACCCGTTAACGATTGACCCCAGTAACAGCATTCTGTCACACCTTTCCAGCAATTCTAAATTTTCTATGATAGAAACATTAAAATCTCAGTTATTCAACATACTACCACGACTTGTCAGATTTTAAAACAACTACATGAAAAAAGAGTGGAAGGACGCCACTCTTACACTTGTTGTTCACGTTTTGCCAAGGCTGGCATGACAAAGCCTAAGCCAATTAATACCACGATACCAACAATATTTAAAATTAATTCGTGCCAGAACAATGATGAGCCATAGGCAGCATCCTGCGGCAGAATACCAAAAACGGTTGCTAAAATGGTAATGATCAAGCACCACCAGCCGACAAATATGGCTCTCCGGTCATTTTTAATAAATACGTAGTCTGACTGAAATTTATGGCTGTCCATTCGAATGCGGATAAAGGCATAGAAAATCCAGCAGGTTACACCTGGAGAGATAATGCCGTTCAGGTTCAATAACCAGTTAAAGATGTCATTCATTTCAGGCAGGAAAACCCCTAGCAGTAGAATGAAGGCACTCAAGCTGGTTGTTAAAATGTAGCCATTAATTGGCAAGCCTTCAGCATTCAGCTTAGTCAATTTTTTCGGTAAAAATTGCTTGCCGGTGTCTGAAATCAGCATTCGGGTCATAGCATCCAACAAAACTGCTAGCAGGGCACACATATAAATAATTTGTGTGACAGCAAAAACGTACATTAAGGTGTTGCCTAAATGATAGAATTCCCCCAAGCGTTGAAAGGCATAATAGGAGCCATTCATTTTTAAATTGTTTGGCAAATGATGGGCATCAAAGAAGACACCTAAAGAAAACGACCCAAAGACAGTCAGAAAAATCGTCATAACCGTCAGCATTACCATCGCCCGTGGAAAATCTCGCGTAGGCTTCTTCATGCGAGTCACAAAGGGAGCGACCAGCTCAGCGCCGTTAATCGCATAAATCAACAGTCCAATTGTTGTCAGATAATGCAGATCGAATTTCGGCAGCAGCGTCCGCCAGGTCATGGGCTGCGTCTCTACATGACCATTGGGCATAAACAATGAAGTAAAGGTCATGAAGACAAACAGAATCGACAGGATAAACATCGCTCCGCCACCTAATGTGCTAAGGACCTCAAGTGACTTTTTAAAATGCCGCTGCAGGAAAATGAATGCTAAGAAAATGACGAAGGTCAGTAGGGCAAACATAGAGTTGGACATAGTGTCCTCTATCGAATCATTGCCGTTGATCAGCCAGCCTAAGCCGACCACCACGGCATTAGCGGTATCCACAACATAGGGGATCGAAGCCGCCCAATAGGTCCAAGCAGTGAAATAGCCCAGACGGTCGCCGCTGGTTCCCCGTACCCAAGAGCTAAGTCCACCACCCTCATGATTGAAGACAGAGCCTAATTGCCCCACCATTAATGAATAAGGAATGACATATAAAAGCAGTAAAATGATCCAAGAGGTAATAACACCCATTCCTTGGTTGGCAAAATTATAAATAATATCATCAAAGCCAATAACTGTGACAAAGGACATCAAGGCCAATACCGGCCAGGAAATAAATTTTTTCTTTTCTTCCATCTAAGAAACCTCCTATATGATTAAATGCCAGAGTACATTTCATCACATGGGGGCTTATTTCGATAGTCTTTTGCCATCAAGGAAACTTCCTTTCATATTAAAATACGATTTATCTTGCCATAAAAGAATAGCACTCGTCAACCGATAGGAGAAAACTATTTACTCGTGGCCCATAGACAAGTATTCTCTAATTTGTTATCTTAAAAAAAAGATCAAGGGGTGATTAGAGTGGGAGTAAAATTAAAAGATTTATTGTTGCTGCCTTCACTGCGGGAAGCTAAAGTGATTGCTGGGCATAACAGTTTAACCAGTACAGTGACTTCTTTATCTTTTTTAGAGGTTTCTGATATGGATTTTTTTGCGCAAGAAATTGCCTTTGAGAATGAATATTATGCAGGGGAGCTTGTGATTAGCTCATTTTTTAGCATTCGAAATGATGTAAAGAAACAGTGTGAGGCCGTTCGTTACCTTCACAGTATTGGAGAAATTGGTTTATTGCTCTATTATGTAGGGATTGTTCTGCCTGAACTATCACAGGAAGTTATTGAGGTTGCCGAAGAATTGGACTTTGTTATCATCCAAATGCCTAAAAACAATGTCTCTTTGCGTTACAACGAAGCAATTGTTGAAATAATGATGGAAATTCTACAGGA
Source organism: Enterococcus sp. AZ163 (assembly GCF_050498925.1). Taxonomy (NCBI): domain Bacteria; kingdom Bacillati; phylum Bacillota; class Bacilli; order Lactobacillales; family Enterococcaceae; genus Enterococcus; species Enterococcus sp. AZ163. The sequence continues at coordinate 3,559,729 of NZ_JBIPAO010000001.1, read as the reverse complement.
AAAATCACCGGACAATATCGTGAATGAGGTACTGGAAAAAGCTTCATTATTACCAGAGCATTTACGAAGTGTGGAAATGACGCTAAAAATATTATCAGATTTGCTGCGGGCTAATATTGTGTTGACCAATGCCGATGGAGAGGTAATCAATCAAATTAAATGGCCTAGAACGTCTACAATGGATGTTATCCACTTTATCCAGCAAAATCCGATTGAAGACGGCTTGCAGCTGCAGAAGGATGAATATTCTTTCTATTATAAAGAGATCTATCATAAAGACAATGGCGTATTGAAGCTTCATATAATTCGCGAGCATACTTTATTAACGCAGGTAGAATGCGAGCAATCGGTAGAATTGGTTCGGGTTTCCTTAAACCTTTGGGGGAAAAAGCACGGAGAAGTTAGCGAATATGCGCTAGTGCAGGCGATTCTAAATGACGAAAGCGAGAAAATGTATCGCTTAGCTAAGAGCTTATCAGTAGATGTTAAAGCCATTGATATGATGTGGCTGCTGCAATTAAACAATCTTCAACAGGAGAAGGAAATCAAGGAGGAGCTGCTGGAGCATGTAGCGAAATATTATCGAACCTGTGTTGTACAGGTGGTAGAAAATCGCCTAATCGTTCTATTAGGTAATTACCGCCATAACGATTCAGAGATTGAGCTTAGTAACGATTTTATGCGAATTACTCAGTACCAGCAGATGATTGATAGTATTGTTTTATGCCCAAGAATGCGCAATACCACAGATGTTCGGAATACTTATCAATTGATGAATGAGGTTTCGGATCAATTGCCATCAATCTATAAAGACCGTAAGAACTTCTCCATTAGTGAGATTCGTCAAGTTGCGTATGCCTTGAAGCTCGTACAATCGGGTGAGTCTGAGGTGGAGGAATGCTTGTCGATTTTGGAACCGATTATTGACAACAAAGAGTACTTAACCACTCTTTGCTGCTACCTGTTGGATGCCAGTGCTGATTTCCAACGCTGCAGTGAGCTGCTGTTTATCCATAAAAACACGGTAAAGTATCGTATTAAAAAGATCAGCGAGCTGCTAGGCTATAATATTACTTATTTTTCTGAAAGCTATGAATGTTATTTAGCATGTATGATTTATTGTGTGATTAATGACTAAGAATGAGGGAACCAAACTGTCTGATAAGCATTTTGGTTCTCTTTTTTGTACACATTCATCAGTAGAAAGACTGTTTTTCGGCCTGCATGACACCACAACATCGGTTTAAAATGAGATTTTTTTCATTTTAAACAAAATAATGCCATAATTTTTTCATTATGCAAAAGACGTGTTGCGCTTTCATCTTATATAATCGTAAGAACATAAGGGGGGAATAGACATGAATGAAGATAAGAATAATCAATCATGGCAGAGTTTAGCATTTGTTTGGGCCGGTGCAATGATTTGTGTACCAAGTTTAATGATTGGTGGTACGTTGGTTTCAGGCATGTCATTATTACAAGCCTTACTAGTAGGGCTTGTAGGTTACGGTATTATTGTCATATTAATGATCTTGCAGGGAATGCAGGGAGCGGATTTACATAAGCCGACGGTCAGCATGGCTTCACAGGTATTCGGCAAGGTAGGTTCACAAAAGATTATTTCGATTATTTTGATGATTGCCTGCTTAGGTTGGTTTGGAATTCAGGCCAACGTTTGTGGTCAGGCCTTCACGACTTTTTTAGCAATTTATGGAATTCAATTACCAATACAGCTTTCTTCTTTAATTTGGGGTGTCATTATGCTGGTGTCAGCACTTTATGGAATTAAGTTCTTGAATATCCTGAATTATGTGGCGGTACCGGTTTTAGTTGTAACTTGTATTTATGGAGTAATCGTATCGATTAGCAATAGCTCAGTAAGTGAAGTTTTTAGCTACCAAGGAACTGGCGATGTATCGATGGCGTCAGGCTTAGCGATTACGATTGGCTCTTTTGCATTAGGAGCAGTAATTGCTGGCGACTATTCACAATATTGTGCTTCACGAGGAGATGTTATTAAGGCAGCAACTTTAGGAATTTTGCCTTCGGGTGTATTGATGATTGGCGTTGGAGCAATCCTAACATTGACTGCGGGTACTGCGGATATTGCCGAAGTATTTATGGGATTGGGCTCTCCGGTTTTAGGGGTGATTGCGTTGATTCTTGCTACCTGGACCACCAATGCAGTAAATGCCTTTTCAGGCGGTTTGGCGATGATTAATGTATTCAATATTTCCAAGGAAAAAGAAAAAATGGCAGTTGCTGTGGCTGGTGGAATCGGAACCATCTTGGCAGTTGTCGGGATTTTAAATTACTTTGTACCGATTATGTCAGTTTTGTCGGCAATGGTTCCTGCGGTGGCAGGTGTAATGATTGCTTCTTACTGGGTAGTCCAAAAGGGAAATCCAGGAAAATGGCATCCAGTAGCTGGAGTCAATTGGTTAGGGATTATCTCTTGGTTAATCGGTGCGGTGGTTGCTAGTACGCCGGTAATTTTTAGTTTCTTTCCAAGCTTGCCGCAATTACCGAATCAGCCGTTGATTGGAATTGTTTTATCGTTTATTTGCTATTTGATCGGCAATAAGGTTTTTGTGAAGCAGTCAACCAACATTCGTGAAGTGGAGGAATAGAAGTATGCGCTATTTAGATCAAGAAGCAATTGAAGACATCGCAGTCGGGGCAGCCTTTTTAGGGACCGGCGGTGGTGGAGATCCTTATATCGGAAAAATGATGGCCTTATCGGCGATTAAAGAATTTGGACCAGTCAAAATGGTCTCTCCGGAAGAGGTTGGTGACGAAGATTTCTTCTTACCATCTGCTATGATGGGGGCACCCTCGGTTTTAATTGAGAAGTTTCCGAAGGGTGATGAATTTGTACGAGTTTTTGAAAAACTAGGCCACTATTTAGGGGTTGATACGGTTGCTGGTACTTTTCCAATGGAGGCTGGTGGTGTGAATTCGATGATTCCCATCGTAGTAGCCGCTTCCTTAAAAATTCCATTGGTGGATTGCGATGGGATGGGTCGAGCCTTTCCTGAATTACAAATGACGACTTTTAATTTAGGCGGCGTTTCAGCAGCTCCTATGGCAATTACTGACGAAAAGGGTAATATCGGTATCATGGAAACCATCAGCAACAAATGGACCGAACGCTTGGCACGAGTGCAAACGGTGGAAATGGGTGCTAGCACCTTGGTAAGTCTGTATCCATCTACCGGTCGTCAGTTAAAAGATCATGGCATCCACAATATTGTGACATTTTCTGAGAAAATTGGCCAAGTTATTCGCAGCAATGAAGCGGATGAGGCAACTAAGCTAGCAAACTTGTTGAAGCTGATTAATGGCACACAATTGTTTGAAGGAAAGATCATTGATGTGATTCGTCGGCTAGAGGGTGGATTTAATTTTGGTGAAGCGACGATCGAAGGCCTGAATCAAGATCTTGGATCTGAAACAAAGATTTTCTTCCAAAATGAAAACTTGATTGCGGAAAAAGATGGCGTACCAATGGCGATGACACCGGATTTGATTTGTATGGTGGATTTAGAGACGCTCATGCCAGTGACCACAGAAGCCTTGAAATACGGGAAACGGGTGCGGGTAATCGCCTTGCCGTGTGATGAAAAATGGCGAACAGAAGTGGGGATTGCTACAGTTGGTCCGCGTTACTTCGGCTACGATTTGGATTATATTCCTTTAGAAGAAATGCTGGCACAAGGAGGAGAAGCGCATGTATAAGATTGGGATTGATGTCGGTGGAACGAATACCGATGCAGTAATTATTGATGAACAATTAGCGCTTGTGCATGGTGTCAAGGTGCCGACTAGCGAGGATATCCAAACAGGGATTGAACAAGCTTTGCATAAAGTAATGGCTGAGTCGAAAATCGATCCAGCAACGATTAGCCACGCGATGCTAGGAACCACCCAATGTACCAATGCTATCGTGGAACGCAAGAAATTATCCAAGGTTGGCGTTATTCGTTTGGGCTATCCAGCGACTGGTTCTGTCAAGCCTTACACGGCCTGGCCAGAAGACATGATTGCTACTTTAGGTGAAAATTACGAGCTGCTGCATGGCGGCTATGAGTACGATGGGCAAAACTTGAGCGAACTGGATGAAGCTGAAGTGAAGGCTGCTTTGCTTAAATGGCAGGGTAAGATTGAGTCCTTAGCAATAGTTGGCGTATTTTCTTCTTTGAAAAATGATCAAGAATTTCAGGTAGCAGGATGGTCTAAAGAGATTTTAGGGGAAGAAATTCCAGTTTCTTGTTCTGCTACTATTGGTTCAGTTGGATTAATTGAACGAGAGAATGCGACAATCCTAAATGCGGCTTTAGATAAGGTTATGAACATTACCAGCAATGGATTTGAGCGTGCGCTGGAAAGCGAAGGCATCCGATCAGCAGAAGTTTATCTTTGTCAAAATGATGGAACATTGATGTCGATTGACTACGCGCGTCAATTCCCAATTTTAACGATTGCATGTGGTCCAACCAATAGTATTCGTGGGGCTTCCTATTTAGCACAGCTAAAAAATGCGATTGTACTGGATGTTGGCGGCACAACCTCTGATTTAGGGGTATTAACTGACGGTTTCCCACGGGAGTCATCATTGGCTGTAGATGTTGGTGGAATTCGTACCAATTTCCGAATGCCTGATATCATTTCTATTGGACTTGGCGGAGGCAGTATCGTGCGAGAAGTGGATGGTAAGGTAACGGTGGGTCCAGACAGTGTCGGTTACAAAATTACCACCGAAGCCAAGGTGTTTGGTGGTGACCAAATTACTGCTACTGATATTGCTGTTCGTTTAGGGAAAGCCCAGGTGGGCGATGCAAGCCTGGCAGTGGACATTCCATTGGAGTTTGCGGAAAGAGCTTGCCAGACGATTAAGAAAATGACGGAAGAAGCCATCGACAAAATGAAAACCAGCTCGGGTGATGTGGAGTTGGTGCTAGTAGGTGGTGGTGCGATCATTATCCCTGAAAACTTAAAAGGTGTCGCAAAGGCATATTACAACGAACACGGCGGTGTTGCCAATGCCATTGGCGCATCAATCGCTCAAATCAGCGGTCAGTATGAACAAATATACATTTATACTAAAATGGACCGCAAAGACAGTTTGGCAGATGCTCGAACAAAGGCAACACAGCAAGCCATATTAGCTGGCGCGATTGAGGAAACAATTGAACTGGTTGAAGTAGAAGAAACACCACTTGCTTATCATCCAGAAAATGCGACGCGCCTAAGAGTCAAGGTTGTCGGAAAAATGGAATAATACATGAGAACGAATCAGAATGCTGCCAAGTGTTTTGATTCGTTTTTTTGTCAGTCTTAAAAAAGCTCTTGTTTACTAGAAGGCGTTTTTTCGTCAGAATATCAATTGAAAAGTGATTATTTTTGAAGAAAAATGAAAGAAAATTCGTGATTTTTTCATTTCTTCTTTTTTTCCTGTTAGAATGAGAGAAGGGGGTGACGGTATGATCGAAACAGAGCGGTTAGCTTTAAGAGAATGGACAGCCGATAATCTTCCTGACTTAAAGCGCTTTTTGCAGGATTCAGAAGTGATGTGGGCCTATGAACATGCCTTTTCCAATGAGGAAGTATCTAATTGGCTGCAGTGGAATTTGGATTCTTATCAAGCAAATGGGTATGGACTTTGGGCGATGCTATGTAAATCAACCGGTGAAATTATTGGTGAATGCGGAATTACGCAACAGACGGTTGAAGGTACAGTTTATCCAGAAATTGGCTATCATTTAGTCAAGACTCACTGGCATCAAGGCTTTGCTGTTGAAGCTGCAAGAGCAGTGAAGGATTGGGGATTTAAAGAAAAGCAGTTTCCTGAGTTGGTTTCCACCATCAGAGATACCAATCTGGCCTCGATGAATGTGGCGATCCGCAATGGAATGATTGTTAAGAAACGATTTATTAAACAGTATCGAGGAATCGAGATGCCTCATTATTTGTTTGGCGTAAAAAAAGATGCCCGTTCTACTTTTTCCAGAGAAAAACTGGACGAGAAGAAGTAAAGGATTGGTAAGTAAAATTACGCAGGAAGCAGTTAGCAGAAAGGTATACGAGTCAAAAAACAAACTCAATTTTTAGAGAAAAATGAATACATTATTAATGAGACAGGAGGAATGGCGAATAAATGAAGAAAACCTTCAAGGAAGTGATAATGGCCATTGTGCCAATGACGGTGTTGATTATAATTCTGACCCTTATTTTTGCTCCACTAGAAGCAGAAGGAATGATTACCTTTCTGGTTGGTGCAGGAATAATGATGATCGGAATGACGTTGTTTTTGTTTGGGTCGGACTACTCCATGATGGAGGTAGGGGACCTTTTAGGAAAGTTTTTGATCAAAAAGCGGAGTTTTCCCTTATTGATAAGTTTAGCCTTTATTATTGGAATTGTGATTACGATTGCTGAGCCTTCTGTGCAGGTATTGGCTCAACAGGTTCGAGAAATTTCCGATGGGGCGATTCCCCGGACAATTTTGATTGGTGTAGTAAGTGTCGGGACGGGAATTTTTCTGGCCTTTGCAGTCATGCGGATGGTCTTCAAATTTTCGTACTTGAAAATGATGGCGATTGGCTATGCAGCTATTTTGATTGCTTCATTTTTCACTGATCCGCAATTTATGCCGATTGCCTTTGATGCCGGCGGAGTAACTACCGGACCGGTAACGGTACCCTTTATTTTATCCTTTGCTACCGGGTTAACCAGTATGGTTCGCCAAGGTAAACATGAAAATGACAGCTTTGGTATGGTGGGTGTGTCCTCACTAGGTCCAGTTTTAGCTGTGATGTTGTTGGGAGTGATCTTCCGATGAGTATTGATTTCGCTGATGTTTTAGACCGAGTGATTACTGGAATTGGCGGTGTTACTTGGGATGTTGTTCTTTCAGTGGCTCCGATTGTTTTGATTTTTGTTGTATTAAACGCAACCAGCTTTAAGCTGCGAAAGCGGCGCTTTGCAACGATTATGAAAAGTTTTTTGATTACTACTGTGGGTCTGATTCTGTTTTTGCACGGTGTAAATATTGCCTACTTGCCAATTGGACAACATTTAGGCGGTGCAATTGCAGCTATGGACAATAACTGGATTTTGATTCCTTTAGGTTTTGCGATGGGATTTTTAGTCGGTTTTGCAGAACCAGCTATTCACGTGATGGTCAAGCAGGTAGAAGAACAAAGTGAAGGTCGGATTAATGGAAATGTACTGTTGGCGTCGATTTCAATTGGGATTGGTTTGGCTGTCAGTCTGTCTATGTGGCGTTTGTTAGCCGGCTTTTCATTGTATTACTTTTTAATTCCAGGGTACTTATTGGTCTTTATTTTAGGACGGAAAGTCGATAAAATGTTTTTAGCGATGGCCTTTGATAATGGTGGTGTCGCCACTGGTCCAATGTGTTCCACTTTTATATTAGCCATGTGTGTCGCAATTGCAGCACAGATTGAAGGACGCGATCCTATGATTGATGGCTTCGGTGTTGTTGCAATGATTGCTCTAACCCCTATTTTAACTACGTTAGTTTTAGGGTATATTTATAAGAAGAAGGATGACCTGGATCAAAAACGAAAACAAGCTTTACAGGACAGTGAGGGAGAAGAGAATGGGTAAATTAGTGGCATTGCACTTGAAGATGATTGTAACGATTGTTGATGGAGGAACGGGACAGGATGTCGTTGATTTCTCAAAAGAGGCTGGAGCGGTAGGAGGAACCATCCTTCATGGCAGAGGATCGGGTGTACATGATGCTGGTAAATTTTTTGGCTTGGACATTCAACCGGAAAAGGACATTGTATTGACCTTAGTTCCTGCCGAAATGGAGCTGTCAGTCATGGAAATGATTGGTAAAGGCATTAAGATCGATAAGCCCGGTAATGGAGTCTGCTTCTCAATTGATATCGAAAAAGCCATGGGTATGACCTCCATTAAGAGCTTTGGTGAAACGAAGACGATGGATGAGTTAAATAGTTAAAGAAATAATGCGAACATCAGTAAAAGGCAGAAGAGCCGATTGCTGATGTTTTTTTGCATAGGAGTTCTTTTTTCAGTTTATCTATATCTATAATATGTATGTACGTTATAATGTACCTATGAAAAAGAGATGATCTAAATGGAAAATCAAGCGTATCAAACATAATCAATGGTTGTTGTTTCTGATTTTTTGATTTTATTCGTGCACAATCTTCGTAAGAGAAAAGCGAAGGGATGCTTCTGAGAATAGTGTCTGATCAAACTGTGCGAAGATTACCTTGCCAGATGAAGAAAGATGAGGGAGTCGCAAATGGAAAAAATGAAACGTATTGGGCAAAATAAGCTTTTATTGGTATTACTTCTGTTAGTGATCGGAATTGCAGTTGGATGGTTGATGACCAAGAAGCAATCCGTTCTGAATTTGGGTATTCTTCTGTTATTTGTGGTAGCAAATAAGCAAATCGCCCGCAAAAAAAATTCGAAGTAAGTCATGAAGTTTTTTTGATCTTTTGAATCATTCAATCAAGTCAGTCTTGCCAGTGCTCTTTTATATGCGTAGGCCAGGCTTTTTTGTCTCGTGTCATTAAGACAGAATAGCAAAAAGGAAGGTGCGTAAACATCCTTCCAATGATTATTCAACACCTTTACTTTTCGTAAATCGCCACACATCGTGCCGTATATCCTGGAGCACCAGTCACATTCGGGAAGCTGCAGCAAATAATTGCACCAGTTGCTGGAAGATTATCTAAGCTCCGCTAAATCAGTGTAGAAAACAGATTTTGAAGTTATTTTTTGCCAGAAATTGGACTGAGCATCGGGGTTACATGTTCAAGGTACCACGAAAGCGATATAATCAGAGAAATAAACGATGGATCCAGCAACTTTTTAGCTTTATCTATCAGAGCATCCAGCATTCATTTAATTTTTTATCGTTTCGGCAGGTTCTCAAAATAAACTCCTTCAAAAATTAGACGGGTCAATAACTCATAGTACCCCTCACAATTGGTTTCAATCGCAAACATTCTTTCGTTTTCACAATAGATAATCAAAGTAAGATTCATCCCGAATCTCACTTTAGTTATTTCCTCAAACAGAAAGGTCGTTTTTTTCAAAATACTTCTATAGCTGATCTCTCGATCACACACGGTGACTCGCCGTATGTGGTAATAAACAATCATATAAAAGATACCATTCAAAAGAATCAGAGCCCAAATGAGGGTCATTATAGAGGAAATTCCCTCCTGAATAAGCAAGCCCCAAAATAGAATGGAGCAGAAGAGAACAAAGATTAAGAGCAATAATTTTACAGATTTTGACTCTTGAACAATGAAATGACTGGACACTTTTTTAGCAAATCTTGCTTTTATTATCGATTTTTTCAGCTTCGTTTCCCGGTGATGCATCACTACTTTGATGATCTCAGGGAAACATATGAAAATAGAAAATAAGCAGACAAAAACAACCACGCCCATACAACTACTCCTTGATAATTTTGATAAAGAGTGACTTTCCATCCAATTGCTGCTGACTGTCTTTGAAGCAGTCTTTCTATGTAATAGTATACACAATAATGCAGAAGAATTCTTTTTGAGCTTTCGATCCGAAGGTTGGAAAATTTCTGGTGATTAATGATTGCTCTTGTACAATATAAGGCGGATAAAACGTTATTTTATCATAGCAGAACCTCTAAATAGGGCTGGATTTTTGACTCCAGATTAAACAGCCGAGCATAGTTTAGCAATTTAGGGATATCTTTCTGATCTGAGCACAGGTAGTGCTTTAAAGCAGCAAAAAATTGTTCCTTGTCTGCTGTGTATTTGGGTTTAAGTAAATCAAGCAAGGTTCGCTCAATCTCGTAAACATGAATGGTTGTTCCGCCCGATCGCGAAACAGGACGGATGCCGACAGTCACATCTTTGCTGATAATTGGCTGAATCTCGGCATTTTTCGCCCGCAGCGAATTAAAACCTACGGGAAAGGTCATGTGAAGCTGCTGAGGCTCTTGATCAAGATGATCCAACAGGTGCAAAGCTGTTTCGTGAGAAAAAACGCCTTGCGGAAAGCGGTACTGAAGCAGAAAGTAACGATCAACGCACTCCGAATTCATCGCATAAATGCCTCGCTCAATTCGTGAGATCAGCTTCTGGTCCTCCAGCTGAGACAAAATTCTTCGGGACAAGCCATTTTCCGTCACCATTTTAGTCGTGATAAGTCCGTGTTCTTCTAGTATGCGTAAAATTTTTTTCTTTTGTGACATGAAAACTACCCTTCTAAAAAGAACGAAAATGCTAAGATGATATAACTGAGTTAGCATATTTGTTCCTTTAATTAAATGATTGGAGAGACGAAATCCCCTTAATCAGATTATACGTATTCTTAACAGAAAGCAACTAGTTATTGTCAATGAATTCTAAAATTTTCACAGAAAAAGCGTTGCTTTTAAGGCGATTATTTGATATTTTTCAAATATCTTGTCTTTAAAAAAATACACCTGCTATAAAATTTGTTTAAGAGACTAGAAATAATTGCTGAAAAACCCTTTAATCTCGCGGGTTTATAAAATAACGTTACCGGCAATTAAAAATACTGTTGACAATCTCGGTAAAGTGCTTTAGCCTAAAATCGTCGACAGCTCATAAAAATAAAATTGAAAAAAGGGGGAAAGACCTTTGCAAGAGAATACGTATACACTCACTTACCAAAAGCTATTTCAGCTTCAGCGTACTACGTTAGAAGACCGCATTAGCACATATTATGATCAGACCCGAAATGAAAAAAATACGATTAAGTACTTGGCAGCGCTTCAAATACGTGAAGAATTAAGTATTGAAGACTTCAGCTTTGTGTTACGGGAATTGGTTCGCCATATCTTTCTTAAAACCAAAGCAACCCGTGCATTGCGCCGCTATTATTATTTATTCCAGCATTATTTTGGAACAAAAGAATGGAAGCTGCTAACCTCTCGGTTGTTTACGATTAAACATCTGATTGTTGAAAAAATAGCCCAATTAATGAACCTGGTGGAACAGGTGCATCCGGAGACTTTTTCGGTACCTTGACTGCAGCATAACGAAACCAAAATGAAACCGTAAACAAATTGATATAGATACGCCAAAAAAGGAAGGAATGATACGAAATATGTTAAGTTTATCCGCAACATTTGAAAATAGTGCAGGCCGCCGCCACAGTTTTAACCTTAAGGAACCGAATCGCAATAAATCCGCCAAGGAAATTCGTGCTAGCTTAGAAAAATTAGTCAGCTTGAATCTGTTTGAAAAAGGCGAAGTTGGCCTATTCAAGAAATTAGTCAGTGCTAAATTTGTTGAAACCATCGAGACCCCAATCTTTGATCTACGTAAATCGGGTATGTCTACACCCGAAATGGACACACAACCAGAAAACCTTCACGTTGGTAAAGTACAGGAAGTACGTCAATCCACATCGATTAGTGAAGTTCAGCCGGGGTCTGTCCAAATCCCTAAGGCACTGGCACCGGAAGTAACGTCCGCATCAATTCAACCTATTGCAGCGCCATCAGCATCGAATCAAAGAGGTCAGCTGGCAGCTGCACAAGGAGAATTGCAGCAACTCGAAATTATTATTCCAGAAGATGTAGATGTAAACAGCTTGACTGAGGAAGACTATATTGCCATGATTACTGCTCAATTACCAAAAGGGGCGACTTTAGAAAGTTTTAGTGTGGAGGAGGTAGCGGTTGATACCGAAGAATCAGCTGAACACCTTGAGACTACCGCTGAAATGGCAGATACGGAATCAGTTAGAGCTGGGACCGCCAAAGAAACACCGAAGGAATTTGCCAAAGGAATATTGGAGGAACCCTTACCTAAGAAAGAATCGGGTTGGTTTCCTAAACGCAAAAAAGGGAGTAATCCCTTGGCTGGTTTTTCTGCAAACAAACGAAAGAACAAAAAGGCGATAAAGGACTTGAAGAGGAATAAAAAGAAATAGCTTACTGGTGCATTTATGAGTCTGAGGTAGCTGCCATAACGGTAAGGAAGGCCAGCAGTTTAAAATGAAAAGAGCTGGACAAAAAAGGCTCAAAGAAAGACGATCGCTTTCTTTGAGCAGAGGCTTACAGTTCGATGGATTCACCAACAGCTAAGACCTTGACCACGCCTGCTGGAAGAGCGTCAACTAGTTCTTGCGGATCTTGTTTAATCAAGGGAAAGGTATTGTAGTGAATCGGTACAACCTGCTTGGCCTTCAAACGTTTCGCAGCACTAGCCGCTTCATGAGGTCCCATGGTAAAGTTATCGCCAATTGGCAAAAAGGCAACATCAATATCGAAGGCGTCACCGAAAAGGGCCATGTCGCCAAAGTTTGAAGTGTCACCAGCATGATAAATCGTTTTTCCTTCAGCTTGAAGAATGAAACCAGCTGGTTCACCGAGATAAATCATTTGTCCGTCTTTTTCATAGCCGGTACTGTGCTGCGCGTGGACCATTTTTATGCGGCCAAAGGGAAAGTCAAATTTGCCGCCGATATTCATGCCATGCGTTTTAGTCACGCCCTCGTTGCGGGCAAAAGCAGCCACTTCTACTATACCAATAACTGTCGCGTCATTGCGCTTAGCAATCGGTACCATATCACCAATATGGTCGTCGTGTCCATGAGTAATTAAAATCCAGTCTGCACTGACCTCATCAGCTTTTAAATCAGTGACTGGGTTGCCAGTGATAAAAGGATCAAATAGTAATTTTTGTCCATCCGCCATATCAACAGCTATGACAGAGTGTCCATGATACGTAAGTTTCATCGTGATTCCTCCTTTTGTTTATTATAGCGAAAAAAGCAATACTTGACTTGTAAGGCTTTTTATTTTCTAATAGAACGATTAGAATAAACTAAAAAGGGAGGAATTGTATGAACTTGGTAATTGAAGAACACTTGAAGGATTTAGGTGTTTCCTTGGCTTATACAGTAGTAGAATTTGAAAATGGTGCATACAGCGAGGTAATTTGGGACGAATTGTTAAAGCCATTAATCGCCAAGGTTGAAGAAAATGACTCGATTGAGATGATTAAGGACGAGGAACGGATGATTGCCACGAAAAAGGTTTATCGGGCATTGGGCAAAGACCCTGCGCGTTTTCGTCCTTCTTCAGATAGTCTGTGGCGTCGGGTAATTCAGAAAAAAGGGTTATACCAAATTAATAATTTAGTAGATGCAAACAACTATTTTTCATTGCTTTATAAATTACCTTTTGGGAGCTATGACTTAGCTAAAGTTGGGGAAACTATTACCTTATCAGTGGGAGAAACTGGAGAAAGCTATGCGGGAATTGGTAAAAAAGCAGTAAATATTGAGAATTTGCTGGTGCTAAAGGATGAAGAAGGTCCTTTTGGCAGCCCAACCTCTGATTCTACTCGTGGGATGATCGGAGAAGATACTACGCAAGCAGTGTTAATTGGTTATGTTTTTGGCGATATAGCCACAGCCGACATGCAGCAGGAAATTAAAGCAATTGTTGAGAAGTATTTGAAGGATTGTAGGGTAGTTCAGCAAGACGTGATTTAATAAATAGGCAGACAGGCGCTTTTGCAGGAAAAACGCCTGTCTGCTTTTTTAGTTCCAACCTTTGCAGACATTGACCCAGTTCGTCGTTTGAGCGCAGGTCTCCAATTGAGGAATCGTTAATTCAATTGCGCTTTGGGGACTGCCGCAAGCGGGAAAAACAGTTTCAAAACGCTGCAAGGACTCATCCAAAAAGACCTCTACGCCTTCATTAATTGCAAAAGGGCAGACGCCGCCTACCGGATGGCCGATTTTTGCTTCTACCTCGTCAGGTTTTAGCATCAAGGCTCTTTCGTTAAAGGTTTGCTTGTACTTGGCATTATCCACCTTGGCGTCACCAGCTGCTACGATTAGCAAGATCCGATCGCTTTTTTTTAATTTGAAGGATAAGGTCTTTGCGATACGTTCCGGGGCACAATTTAGTGCTTTTGCTGCTAATTCGACAGTAGCACTGGATACGTCAAATTCAATAATTTGTTCAGCCATATTATAGGCTGAGAAATAAGCTTCGATTTTTTCAACTGCCATTCATGATCGCCTCCATTCCTTCAAATCATACCGAATTTTTACTAGTGGGTAAATGAATTTTTTGCTATAGTGATGAAAAGGAGCCGGATTATGAAGGAAGAAAAGAAAAAATTACTGGCAAAAGCCGCTTATTTATATTACCAGCAGGATTTGACCCAGGCGCAAATCGCTAAGGAATTGAATATCTATCGTACAACGGTTAGCCGAATGCTGGCCCAAGCTAAAGAACTGGGTATTGTTGAGATTACCATCAATCATTTTGATCCAGCGCTTTTCTCGTTGGAGGATCAGCTGAAAAAGCGGTATCAGCTAGAGCACATCGAAATTGCACCAAACGATGCAACAATGAGTTCAGAAGAAAAGGAAGAAAGCTTAGCCAAAACGGCTGCCAGCTGGCTGCGACGTCAATTGAAGGATGAATGTGTCATTGGTGTTTCTTGGGGCGAAAGTGTCGGCAATGCGGTCAATCATTTAGAAGCTAAATCGGTAAATAATGCGACAATTGTGCCCATTGTTGGAGGACCGAGTCATATTAACTCCCGATATCATGTAAATACTCTGGTCTATGAGCTGGCTCGCAAGTTAAACGGGCACAGTGTCTTCGTGAATGCGACCGTTACTCAGGAAACAAAGCAGCTGGCTGAAGGAATTTTCCAATCGAAATACTTTCAGGAACTGCGAGAGTATTGGCAGCAATTAGATATGGCGATTGTTGGTGTAGGTGGCCCATTGAGCTATAAGAAAAGTCAGTGGCGGGATCTATTAACGGAAGAAGATTATGAGGAGCTTCGTCTGCGGGAAGCCATTGGTGATTGCTGCTGCCGGTTTTATGACCGTTTTGGCAAATTGTTAAAAGGACAGCTGGATCAGCGAACGATTGGCTTGCCGCTAGAGGCATTAGCTGAAATTCCTCAGTCCGTCGGCATTGCTCGTGGTACAGCGAAAGCTCGTTCGATCGTCCCTTTGCTGGATAAGGGCTATCTAAACACTTTGATTACCGATCAGGAAACCGCGGAGGAAATTTTGCGAATAACTAAGGAAGGCATAAGTAGCTAATAAGTAGCTAATTAGAATGAAAATGCACATTTGTGCGATTTTTAAGTAGTTAACCAAGGGAATCCTTGTTAAATCAAGCTTCATCGACTTTTTCCTAAAAAGATACTGTTACTTTTTTCGGCAGGTGCTATGCTAGGTACGTAGAATAAATCATAAAGGGGCGTATCAGTAATGGAATTTATGTTAGATACAGCGAATATTGCTGACATTAAAAAGTATGTAGAAATTTTGCCAGTTGTTGGAGTGACTTCAAATCCCTCGATTGTAAAAAAAGAGGGCAAGGTAGCCTTTTTCGACCACATGAAGGAAATTCGCAGCATCATCGGTGAAAACCGTTCATTGCACGTACAAGTAGTTGCTAAAGACTACGAAGGTATGATCAAAGATGCCGAAACAATTTTGAACAAGATTGATCAAAAGGTTTTTATAAAAGTCCCTGTTAGCGAAGTCGGCTTAAAGGTGATTAAAGAGTTAAAACGTCGTGGAGCAAATGTTACTGCCACAGCGATCTATACCAAATTCCAGGCTTACTTAGCGATTGCGGCTGGTGCGGATTACATCGCACCATACTTCAACCGAATGGAAAACATGGGCATTGACCCTCGTGAAGCTATTTTTGAAATGGCACAGGAAATTGAACGAACCGACAGCGAGACCAAAATTGTTGCGGCTAGCTTCAAGAATGCCGGTCAGGTAAATGCAGCATTGGAAAGCGGCAGTCAAGCTGCTACCATGGGTGTAGACATTATTCAACAAGCTTTGGCAATGCCTTCAATTGGGCAGGCAGTAGATGATTTCACCGCTGACTGGGAGGCTGTTTACGGTGTTGACACAAATTTAGCTTCTATTTAATCCAACGATTTCATTAGCACTTCTCTTTTTAAAGGGAAGTGTTTTTATTGTTCAGATGATAACGATTATTAATTAATCATAATTATTGCATAGTCTGCTTCCTTAAGATATACTTAAAGAGTAAACAAAAAGAAACGAGGGATAAACAATGAAATATGGAAAAACAAAAGAAGTCTTGAACCAATTGGTAGCTGATTTAAGTCAAATGAGCACGGTGATTCACCAAACACACTGGTACATGCGCGGACCTGAATTTTTAACCTTGCACCCATTGATGGATGATTATATGGATGAAATCAACGATCAACTGGATGTGATTTCTGAACGCTTGATTACTTTAGATGGCTCACCTTATTCAACTTTACGTGAATGGGCAGACAATACTGGCATCAAGGATGAAGTTGGCAGCTGGGATCGTACGATTCCTGAACGCATGGAAGTTTTAGTGGCAGGTTATCGCTATTTAGCTGACCTTTACCAAAAAGGAATTGATGTGTCTGGTGAGGAAGGTGACGACAGCACACAAGATATCTTCATCGCTTTCAAAACGGACATCGAAAAGAAAATTTGGATGCTGCAAGCCAAATTAGGCAAAGCACCAGGTGTTGACGCATAATAATAGAAATAATGACTGCTTTTCCTTTAGGAGAGGAGCAGTTTTTTTTGTGGAGATTTATGATGGGAAATTTGCTGGAGAGCTAGCTTTTATCTAAATTCTTCATTTGATAAACAGGTTAAACTTAATTTAGATAAGAGGGGAGCTGACGAAAATAGGAAATTCTGTAGGTGCAAGTTTCCAAAAGGTGTTGCTTCAGAAGTAGAGGAAATTGAACAAGGGAAGATGTTGACTTGGTTAGATACTTTGGAAGTTAGCACAAACGAACGCCTAACTAATTCCAGATTTAGAATTAGCTAGGCGTTATGTTTATGCTTAAGTGGTTTGGCTACTTTTTTATAGTTGTTCACAGAAACCTTGGTAACTCTTAGAAAACAAAGTGATAGGCTCTTCTACTTCTAACCGGCTAACTAAACGAGCGTATTTCGCAGCGCTTCTACTTCTTCACTCGATAATTTAGTGCTATCAGCGACTTGTTCTATCGAGAGGCCGATTTTTAGTAAATTCAATGCAATTTCAAGTTTTTCTGCTTTCTGAGCTTCTCTGACCGCTGTTGCTAACACAGCATCATTCACCATCTTTGCCTTATTTATATCTATAATCATTTTTTGTTCCTCCTCGTCCAGTGAATAGTAGTCAATTTTTTTCTGAGCTTCTTTCAAATAATTGGGGGCTTCATCAGGTACTTCACCAGTTTTGAAAAACTGATGCCAAAGATAGGCGGCACTCGTTAGATCAATGTTTTTATTCTTTAAGCTGAAGAAGCATAACATAATCAGTTCATCGCCTTGTCCTGCACACAATGGCTTGTGAGAAGCTGAATCCAGCAGGGCAAACTTGTGGATTGCAGCTTCGTCCTGCTCAAACAAGTGAAAATCAATGATATTTATTCCATAAGCCGGACGCAGAGAGGAAAAATTATTGCTCTTGATAAAGTCCTCAATCTCTTGGTTGCCTAATGAACTGCGAAAGGCTTCTAATAAGTAAAAGAGAGACCGTTCGATGAAATAATCGTGAGATTGGATTTGCATTTCGATGGTTACGTGACCACCAGCTTCTGTTTCCGCTAAAATGTCTACTTCCGTGCGCATCAATTCAGGGTTTTCGTCGAAGGCCTTCTTGTAGCTGTCAATATGGTACGTTTCTCTGGGCTTTACGGTCTTGAACTCTTTTCCTAAAATATCGCGAATAAATGCTTTCAAAATGTGCGTCGAATCCTTAGAGCATAGGAGTTTTTTGAATAGTAAATCCATTGTGGGGAGTACTTTCGGTCTGTTTTTCATCTAAATCTCTATCCTTTCGGCGACAGAGATTTTTTCACCAGTAGTATACCATGGCCGGCCATTCTCTATCAAAATTTGCTTCAACATAATATATGCAAAAAAGATCAATTTTTTTCGAGAATAGCAAACAAATTTGAATGGATCGTAATATGTGATACAGATCAATCAGCAGACTAAAAGCCTTATCCTTTCACCCAAACCTGTCTTCTTCACTATAATAAGAACAGGAGGTGCTTATATGGACAACCAAGCACAATTTGAAATGAAGGTCAGTAATTTGGCCAATCGTTTTTTATACAATACAATTGATACACCACAGCGTCTGCTGCCACTAGCAGAAAAAATTGCCAAGGATGGACAAAAGATTGCTCGTGAATACGACGAACAGGAGCGGATTCAGACGGTAGCAGAAGAATTGCTGCTGGCGATGGACGGCTCTTTATATTTGGTGGATTTACTGGCGAGTGCCATTTTGACGAAGGATTACAGCCATTTGGAGGAGGCAGAGCTGGTTGATCAGTTAGGTAAAATTGAAGGCCACTCGGATGAGCAGACTCGTTTGATCCAATTATTAAAGGAATCGATTCAACACAATTTACAGCAAGGGGTTACCTTGGAAAAAATTTATTATGAAAACTATTTAGTAGAGTATGCCTCAAGTTTGATGGAAATCTATGTCATTCAGCACTTGAAGGATCAGGAAGACTTTTTAAATGAGCTGCAGCCGTTGATTAAGGAGAATCGATCCAGTGAAGTTCCATATGGGGTTTTTCGCAGAATTACTGCTAATTTTAAAAAGGAATTGGCGCGCCAATATTATCAGTATGAAACAATGGTGAAACTAATGGAGACAAAATAGAAAAAAAGCAGTGAATTGGTTGAACCTGTATCGACCCGCAAGAGTTAGACTAAAAATCTAATATTTTGCGGGTCGATTTTTTATGCTTTATTTTAATAGATGGTTTCCTTGGGATCGGAATGGGCCAATACGTATTCTTTAAAATTCGTTACCACAGGAGTCAAATAGGCTTCCTTATTAGTCACCAGATAGAAGTAACGCTCCCAGTTTAGATTTTTTAGGCGAATTTTCTTCAGGGGCAGCGAGTCTAAAATCCCCATATCAGGTACTACAGCCATGCCGAAGCCTTGACTAACTAAACCAGCGATCACCTGATCCACGGTTACTTCATAAACAATATTGTAGGTACAGTTGTTACGTTTAAAGGCACTATCGATGATGCTGCGCAATCCGCTGTTTTTACTGAAGCCGATTTGCGGGAATGGTTGTGTCTGTTCTAAATAAACTTCATCGAATTGGGCTAAAGGATGATCTAAAGGTGTGATCACTACCAACTCTTGATTCGCCACTGGAACAAATTCAATCATCGGCTCATCCGGCAAATAGGAACAAATACCGATATCATACTTCATGCTCTTTACCCCTTCGATAATTTCTTTAGTGATGCCGGCGGAAGAATGGAAATCAAACTCGACTTCCTTTTCAGGATTCGCGTTGATAAAGCCGCTGGCAAAGCGGGGCGCATAGCGCGTTCCTAAAATAGGTAAAAAGGCGAAGCTTATATAGCCACTGCCTTTGCTGATTTTTGAGACAGTCTCAATACCAGTATCTAACATATTTAAGGTTTTGCTGACGTAATCATGGAAAATTATACCAGGCTTCGTCAGAACGACATTGCGGCCTTTTTTTTCAAATAGGGGGACGCCTAATTCAGACTCCAACGAAGAAATTGCATTACTTAAACTAGGCTGTGTGACATTGAGCAATTTACTGGAACGCGTATAATGCTGTTCCCGGGCCAGGACATCGAAATATTTGAGGTGTTGTAAATTCATGATATGTACGCTCCCTGTGCACAGTTTTCTTCATTATAGCAAAACCTATTTCTTTTACCTATAGGTTTTGCTATAAAAATCAATTAGATATTTCAAGAAATCCAAGTTAGAATTAATTCGAAAAGTGATTGTGAAGTAAGGAACTTTAAATGGAAACAGAATACCTATGGAATTCCTCGGAATTGCAGATGTTTTCGCCAGAAGTAACCGCTTTTTTGTAAGGAAGTCTAAACCATGAGTTTGTTTTTACTCTCTCATGTGAAAAAAATAACTTTAAATAATTTTTAGGAGGAAATAGAAATGAGAAAAGTACCTTTAACAATTAGTTCATTTACATTAGGCACGGAGATTGATTTTGAAGAACGGGTGAAAGCAGCAAAGGCCGCTGGTTTTGACGGAATTGGGATTCGCGCTGAAACTTATATGTTAGCAGTAAAACAAGGCTACTCTGATGAAAGAATGCTAGAAATTCTTGAAGAGAATGACATGAAGGTTACGGAAGTTGAATACATTACTATGTGGACTGACCCAAATAAAACAGCAGAAGCGCCAAGTACTTTATTACAACAATTCAAGGAACAAACGATTTATCATATGGCTCGTTTATTCGGCGTAGGCCACATTAACTGCGGCTTAATGGAAATGGACTCATTAGAAGTACAAATTCAAGCCTTCAAAGAATTGTGCGAACGCTCAAAGGAATTAGCAATTGGTTTAGAATTCATGCCTTACAGCGGCGTGCCTGATTTGAAGACTGCTTGGGAAATTGTTAAGGGTGCTGACTGCGACAATGCAATGCTGATCTTAGACACTTGGCACTGGGCACGTGCTGAAATGACTGCCGAAGATTTGAAGGGTGTACCAGCTGAAAAAGTTGTTTCAATTCAAATCTGTGATGTTTTGGAACGTCCGTATCCAAAACCAATCTTACGTGAAGAATCCTTGCATGATCGTTTATGCCCAGGTACTGGCTGGGGCGATACAGTTGGTTTCTTGAAAGCCTTGAAAGAGCATGGAATTAACCCTCGTGTAGTTGGGACAGAAGTTATTTCAGATAACAACTTAGAGTTGGGTTACCAAAAAGCAGCCCAAATGAATTACGACACAAGTATCGATGTAATCAAGCAAGCTTGGCCTGAATTACTAGATTAATTTTACGAATTTCTAAAAAGGGATAAAATTACAAATCGAAATGTAGTATACTAGCTAATAAAAATGAATAGGGATGTGTATACATGTTAGAAGGAATTTCAGGAAAAACAAAGCTATACGGTTTAATTGGCAGCCCGGTTGGTCATTCTGGCTCACCAGCTATGTATAATTATGCTTTTGAACAATTAGATATGGACGCTGTTTACATGGCATTTGATGTTGAGGTTGACGGCGTTGAAAAAGCGATAGATGCAGTAAAAACATTCAGTATGCCTGGTGGAAACGTAACAATGCCATGTAAAGGTGAAGCAGCTAAATTCATGGACGAGCTTTCACCAGCCGCTCAAATGGTTGGAGCAATTAATACTTTTACAAATGTAGACGGCAAATTAACTGGTCACATTACTGATGGCATGGGTTTTGTTGATAACTTAATGGCTCACGATGTTGATCCAAAGGGTAAAAAGTTTGTTGTTCTTGGGACTGGCGGCGCAGCAACAGCTATTCAAGTCCAATTAGCAATTGAAGAAGCAGCATCGATTGCAATCTTCAACTTGAAGGATGCCTTCTTCGCAAATGGAGAGCGTACCGTTGAACGAGTGAAGAAGCACTATCCAGAATTAGATATCGCTATTTATGATTTAGCGGATGCAGATCTTTTGAAAGAAAAAGTTGCTGAAGCAGATATCTTAATTAATGGTACCGTAGTAGGTATGGGTGAAGGATCCACTCGTACACCAATCAGTGATACTGGTATTTTCCATGACAACTTGATTGTTGCCGATGCAATTTACAACCCGCCAAAAACTCAGCTGTTAAAGGATGCTGAAGAAAAAGGTTGTAAAACTGTTGGTGGAGCAGGTATGCTTCTGGCACAGGGCAAAGCGGCTTTCAAAATCTTTACCGGTAAAGATCTACCAGTAAAACCTAAATAAAAGAAGTACTTCTTCCTGCAGCTGATTTACAGTTGCAGGAAGAGTAAAAAAAATGTGGGATAACCAATCAAGGAGAGTAAAAATGAGAGCGAAAAAATATGTATTATCCTTAGTAACCGTATACTTGTGTTACTTTACACATGGTATGCAAGCACTTATTCTTAGTCAGAACATGCCTTATTTTTATGAAAAATGGGGATATACTGATGCAACAGCAGGAGCTGCTGCGGTTTCATTAGCAATTACTGCAACTGGTTTTGGTAAATTTATTTCAGTTTGGATCGGTGGAGAAATTTCTGATAAAATTGGTCGGAAAAAAATGGCCATCGGCGGAGCAATCCTTTACATCATCTGTTTTGCAGGATTATTGCTTAGTCCAAGTATGATGGTTGCATCTGTTTGTGCATTTATGGCGGGTGTCGCTACTTCTGGTTTCTGGGATGCTTCATTGTATCCTGCAGTGCAAGAAGCAGCGCCTAAATATGCAGGCTCTGCATTAATTGGAATCAAGCTATTTGTATCATTAGGCGGAATCTTCTATCCATTGATGGTTGTTAACTTTACCGAAATGGGTTCTCCTCAAATGAACGTAATCATTCCGTTAGTACTATCCGTTGCCTGTCTAGTACTAGCCGTGCTTTCACCTTTTGTGTACGATGATTTGATGAAGGGGAGTGGGGATTCAAAAGATGGCAGCCATTCGGATGCGATCAAAAAAGAAATTGACGATGCGAAAGCAAAATTGCTGATAAAACCAAACACACTAGTAAACTTTATCACCATGTTCTACGCTTTCCTATGTATGTTTATCATGTATGGTGCGCAACAATATACAAAGGCGTTTGGATTAAGCAATGCGGGACTTTCTGAGATTCAAGCAGCAGGTTTAACTTCGATTTATACCTTTGGCGGAATTATCGCGGTTGTCTTTTGGGCAATCATGATGGGTAAGCTTCGTTGGAACCCATTAAAAGTATTGGTAATCGATTCTATCTTCACTGCTTTGGCTTTGGCAATTGTGTTGATCATTCGTCATCCAGCAGTCATTTACATCAGTATTGCAGCACTTGGATTCTTTGCTTCAGGTGGTGCACTGCAAACTGGTTTGGGTGTACGCCAAATGTTTTGTCCTGGACCTAAGGGAAGAAACACCGGGATTTACTATACATTCATGGGATTTGCAAGTACATTCCTACCGTTCATCGTTTCTGCAATGACTCGTTCAGTTGGAGAAACTCGGGCAGTATACTTGATGATGATTCTGCTTTTAGCAGCAGCAGTTATTGCGACTGTGATGATGTTCTACCTAGTGGGACAACACAAAAAAGTCTTTGGCTATGGCGCATTCGAACGTCTGCGTGATTAATAAATAATTTTTTTTGGAGGAACAACTATTTTTTAATTGAAAATAGTTGCCTCCTTGTTTTGCTATATAAATGAATACAGGAAAAATGTATCTAGGACAGATACTAGGTTATTTTAGGGGGTCCCTATGGATATTATTATTGGAATATTGCTCATTTGTTCCTTCGCAGGAATGGTTACATATTGTATAAAGGGTCATAATTTGATGATCGGCTTTTTCATTATGGCAACAATTTGGACATTTCTGCCAATTATTGGCAATATGCTTTCACCAAATGCGGCTTTCGATGGATTAACCGTCAATGACATGCTGCGACAAGTTTATCAAACAGCTCCAGAAAAATATGGTGCTTCCGTAATGAACATTTTTTTGGGTGCTTTTTTTGGTCGAATTTTATTGGACACAGGAATAGCAGCTACGATTATTCGAAAGAGTGTGGAATTAGGTGGGGATAACCCAGCAATCATTTTAGCTATTGTGAATGTAATCAGCGGCTTTATCTTTACCTCTATGACTGGAGGGGGATCAGTTATCGCGATTGCAGTCATTGTATTGCCTATCTTGTTTTCGATTGGTATTCCGAAGGTTATTGCGTTCTTCTCTTTTACTGGTTCGGTAGCCGCAGGGATCTTTCTGAATCCAATTAATTTTGGTCAATATTCGGCGTTTTTCTTAAACTCCAATGGAGGAGCCGAGTACACCTATAATGACTATTTTCCGTTTGGGATGCTAGCATTTGCTGTAATGATTGTCATTGTATCAGTCGCATCAATGTTCTACTTAAAAATGGAAAGCTTAACCTATTCATGGGCAGCAACTAAGAATGTTGAAGTAGTAGATGCACCAGGAATTTCTTTAATCACGCCTTTTTTGCCAGTCGTGGGGGTCATTGTATTTAAACTGCCGGTCATTCTTTGCTTCATTATCGCAAGTATCTATGGTCTATGGGTATGTGGTGGACTAAAAGGAAGTTTTAGGGATATTTCTCGTACCATTTCTCGTATTTTTACGGAGGGTGTAAAAGACATGTCAGCCTTGATTGCTTTTTGGATTACATTGGCGATGTTTAATGATGCAGCTGTTTATGCGGCCCCTTATTTTCAAACGATTATCGGGGGAATTATTCCTATTTCGCCGTTGGCTTTATGTATCATGTTTGGTATTCTAGCACCACTAACATGGTTTAAGGGTCCTCTTTCTTTAATCGGGTCAGGAGCTGCTTTACTAGCGGTAGTTAGTCAAACAACCAACTATCCGACAACTTTCTTGTATCCATTGTTTGCTTCCGTATTAATTGGGATGGCACATTTTGATATTACAATTTCTTGGAATGCGTGGGGACTTGGATTTAATCGAATTAACAGTACAGATTATATGAAGGTGGCGCTGATACCGGGAACTTTAATCGCTTTGGTTTTGGAAATAGCCAACTTTTTCCTTAACAACCCTTTATAGACTAGAAGTAAGGAGAAAATCGACATGAAACGACGCGTTCGAATAGGTATAGATGTTGGTGGCACGCATACGAAAGCAGTAGCTATTGACAATGATACACAAGAAATTATTGGAAAATCCTCCGTGAAGACGACTCATGATAGTGAGAAGGGTGTGGCTGAAGGAGTAGTAAATTCCTTTTTAAAATGTTTGTCCGAATTTGACATAGCAGCTGAAGAAGTGGTTTTTGTTGCCCACAGTACAACCCAAGCAACCAATGCATTATTGGAAGGTGACGTAGCAAAAATTGGGATCATCAGCACTGCTCGCGGGAAGATGGAAGGCTGGCTGGCTAAACCTCAAACAAATCTGAATGATATCGATTTAGGGACCGGCAGAAGTATTCATGTTCTCTCTCGCTTTATTTCTCACAAAGATTTTGATGAAGCAGCAATTTCTAAAAACATTGATGAATTGTTAGCAGAAGGAATTGATGTTTTAGTAGCTTCAGCAGCTTTTGGGGTAGATAATTTGAGCTTGGAAGAAAAAATTGCAGAGATCGGTAAGCGTAAAGGAGTCCAAGTAACGTTGGCCTCGGAAATGACCAAGCTGTATGGCTTGTCTCGTCGGACGCGCACTGCAACGATCAATGCATCGATTTTACCTAAGATGCTAGAAACAGCTAATTCAACTGAACAAAGTGTCCGTTCATCAGGTGTAGACGTTCCCTTAATGATTATGCGTGGTGACGGTGGACTGATGGATGTTGTTGAAATGAAAAAACGTCCAGTATTAACAATGCTTTCTGGTCCAGCGGCCAGCGTAATGGGTGCCTTGATGTATTTACGAACGTCAAACGGCATTTATTTCGAAGTTGGAGGAACCTCCACCAACTTGGGTGTAATTAAAAATGGTCGTCCGGTGATTGACTACTCAGAAATTTCAGGCCATAAAACCTACGTAAACTCTTTAGATGTTCGCGTGCTGGGGGTAGCCGGAGGAAGTATGATTCGAGTAAGCAAAAGCGGTGTAAAAGATGTCGGTCCTCGAAGTGCCCACATTGCCGGCTTGGAATACTCAGTATATACTCCTGAAGATGAGATTGTTGATCCAAAGCTGGAGCTGTTTGCACCAAAACCAGGAGATCCAGAAGATTACGTAGCGATCCGTTTAGCAAGTGGAAAAGCAGTGACTATCACTAATTCCTGTGCAGCAAATGTTTTAGGCTATGTTACGGAAGAAGATTTTTCACATGGGTATGTCGAATCTGCGCGTAAAGCAATGCAGCCGTTGGCAGATTATTTAGGCCAAACGGTAGAAGAGGTCGCTCGCCAAATCTTAAGCAAAGCTGTTGAGAAGATCGAGCCGGTCATTCAATCCCTAGCCAAGAAATACCAGCTGGAGAAAAACCAAATGACGCTAGTAGGTGTTGGCGGCGGCGTGGCTTCATTGATCAAGTTTGCGGCAGAAAGAATGGATTTGGTTTATAAAATTCCTGAAAATGCTGAGGTGATTTCTTCTATTGGTGTAGCCCTGGCAGCTGTTCAGGATGTAGTGGAACGGATTGTTCCTAGTCCGACCAAATCGGATATTCAATCAATTAAACAAGAAGTGATCAATATGGCGATTGAAAGCGGCGCAACTGAAGATAGTGTTGAGGTTCATATCGAAATTGATCCACAAACCCAAAAAATCACAGCACGGGCTTCGGGATCTACCGCTGCTCAAGCGACGGAATTGCAAAGTGCAGCAACTGAAACCGAAGCAAGAGAAATCGCGGTACATGATCTACGGGTTCCAGACAATGAAGTTAAACTATTAGAAAAAACGGATCAATTCCATATTTTTGGTGCTTCTTCGGCTAAAACCGGCGAAGCCATTCGAGTAATCGATAAAAAGGGCTTCATTCGGGTACAGCGCCAGCATGCCAAAGTGGTCAAAACGACTATCCAAAGCTACCTGGAACAGGTAACGAAATTATGGGAAGACATGGCCAACTATCAAAGTGATTTGATTATTCGTCCCGATTTCTATTTCTGTGTCGGCCCCCGTTTACTCGATTTCTCCAGCACGGATTTTACCCAATTAACGATGCTGATTGATATTGAAATGAGCGAAATCGTTGGTACTGATGAAATTATCATTATTGCTGCCAACCGCTTCAAATAATGAACAGCCTTCTTCTTGAACGCTGTTTTAAGGAGAGAAGCTGTGAGTACAGAAGGATTTGTCAAACAAATTATTCAGCTTAGCCAGCAATCAGAGGAATTATTTGCTCACTATTTACTGGCTCAGGATAATCTTTATCGTAAAATTCCCGAAAATGAACAAGCTGCTTTGGTAGCAAAAGCAATCGCAAGCGGACAGGCTGCGGCTCGGCACTTACAGAGTCTGAGCCTGTCTGATTTTCTGGCTGAAGCGGGAATCAGTGTAACCTATGTTGAGGAAACCTCCAGTAAAACTAAGGTGGCCTATACCTTGGCAGAAATCCGTTTACCAAACCGGATTACCTTGAACCGCACCTTGCTTGACTCTGGTCAGCAGCTAATTGATCAGCAAGAGGCACTGCAATTCTTAGTAGAACGCGCGCCGATTGCTGATGTTTTGATTGCTCACGAATTATATCATTATTTGGAAAATCGCGACCAGCTGTATACCACGGAAAAACATGTCCAGTACAAAATTGGTCCGTTTTCAAAAACAGTTAGAATACATTCCTTGAGTGAGATTGCAGCCACGGCATTTGCCAAAGAGGTCTTTGATTTAAGCTTTTCACCGCTTTTATTCAATCCAGTGCTGCTATACAAGTTTGATACAGCGTTTAGTGAATCCTTTAATGAGCAGCTGTTGAAACAGGTAGAGTGATTCATCACTTGAAGCTATGGATTAATTAAAAAAAGCAATTAGTTTAATTGCTTAAAGTAACGTATAGTAGGTAATAGAGAATAACAACAAAAGGAGAAATCAAACAATGGAAAAAACTTGGTTAGATTTAGCTGGCGACGTAGTAATCATCACTGGTGCTTTAGGCGGAATGGGACGCAAAATCGCAAACGACTTTGCTGAACAAGGCGCTAAATTAGCTTTAGTGGATTTGAACGAAGAAGCAACACAAAGCTATGCGAAGGAATTAAACAGCACATATGGCGTAGAAGCAAAAGGCTATGCATGCAACTCAACAGTTGAGGAGCAAGTGGATGCTTTAGCTAAAGCAGTTAAAGCTGACTTTGGCCGCATTGATGTATTGGTTCAAACGGCTGCCATCTTAACATTTAGTCCTTTAGAGGATTTAGCTTTAGACGAATGGAAACGTACGATTGATGTAAACTTAACTGGTTATTTCTTAGTGTCACAACGTGTTGGCCGTGTGATGATCGAACAACAATCAGGCCGCATGGTTCACATTTCAACCATTGCGTCACTTAGTCCAGAAACTTACTCAGGCGCTTACAGCCCAAGTAAAGCCGGTGTAAATATGCTGTCTAAAATGATTGCTGGTGAATGGGGACAATATGGCGTACGCAGCAACTGTGTATTACCATGTTTCGTTAAAACACCACTGTCAACTAAATTCTATGAAGATGAAGAAGTAGAAGAAGGACGCAGAAGAATGACTGCTAACCGTCGTATCGGTGAAGTACAAGACATCGCGAATGCTGTTCTTTACTTGGCAAGCAAACGTTCTGACTACACCAATGGTCATGAGCTGCGTGTTGAAGGCGGCTTTGGCAACATGATCGGCGACTTGGTTCCAAAACCAGGCGGACGTCGTCAATATGCAATTGATTCAAAGAAACCTAAAAACTAATTAAAATTAACCCAGCTAAAAGGAGCAATGACTGCTCAGCTTAGCTGGGTTTTTTGTGGGAATAATTTTTGGCTCCTTTATTCCAATTATTGGGTGGAGACCAACTTTAGACCCAAACATTTAATCATGGAATACTGTGAAAACAGCTCAGTATGAAAGCAACTGTGATTTAACATGTCGTAGCCTCTTTAACTTAACAGGAATGACTGAAAATATGGAGACATAGTCAGTTAATCCACATTAGGGTAGTCCTTTGTTACCAAATACTTACCCGTTTTTCAGGAGCTAAATACATCTCATCTTCTGCTGTGACATCAAAGGTTTGATAGAAATCTTCCATGTTTTTCACCTGAATATTTGCTCGCAGTTTATTTGGTGCATGAACATCAACAGCTAATAAAAGCTGAGAGTATTCAGGTCGCGCCTTCATACGCCAAATAGTAGCCCAGTTGATAAAGAAGGCTTCGAGATCTGTTTCTTCTTCTCGCTTGGCGGCTTCTAAAGCACAGCTTAAACCACCCGCATCAGCAATATTCTCAGAAACTGTCAGCTTGCCATTCACTTTTCCACCAGCAATTTCTAAACCATCAAATTCTGCAATCATTGCATCAGCTAAGGTTTGGAACTGTTGACGGTCTTCTTCCGTCCACCAGTTATTCAAATTGCCCAGCTCATCAAAGAGAGAACCGTTGTTGTCAAAGGCATGTGAAATTTCGTGAGCGATAACTGCTCCGATTCCGCCGTAATTAGCACTCTTTGACTGCTCCAAGCTGTAAAAAGGCGCCTGCAGAATGGCTGCTGGGAAGACAATGATATTGCGGAATGGATGATAGTACGCATTTACAGTATCCGCGCTCATTTCCCATTCGTCCCGATCAACTGGCTGGTTCCATTTGCTGAATTGATCTTCACGACTTAACCGACTAAAGGCCAGTGCATTTGTCAGCAAGGTTTCGCCTTTTTCTGCCGGCATTACTTTAAAGCGATGGTACAATTCTGGAATTTCGTCCGGGTAACCAACATGGATTCCCAGCGTACTTAACTTCAAAATAGCTTTTTCGCGGGTAGCCTCACCTAGCCAAGTATTATTTGCTAAGCGGTCTTTGTAGACTTGAATCATGGTTTCCACCATTTGTTTGACATCATTTTTGGCTTGTTCACCAAAATATTTCTTTCCGTAGTAGTCGCCTAAAACTTGGTCAAATCGACCTGAAGCTAAATAGAAGGCGGCTTTTTTCTGCGGTCTCGCTTCGGCTGTGCCTGATAAAGCACGACTGTAGATGCCGCCAATTTGGCGAGCATCTTCACTTAAATAGCCAGTTAAGGCATTCAGACTGAGAACCATCATCCAGCTTTTTACTAGAGAAAAATTATCTGGATTAAAGAAGCTGTCCAATTGCTCAAAGTAAAGAGGTTCGGTCACAATCACTTGTTCCGGAAGCTGACCAACTAAATTTTGCAGCAGCTGATCCAGCTTTAAGTAGCTGCTGTGGGCCACAAAATCTTCGACAGATTGAGGATTATACATTTTACTGTAATCGGCATTTTCTTCGGCACTTTTCACATGAGGAGCGATTAGGCGGTCAAAAGCTAACGCTTCATCCGTCATTCGTTCGGCTTCTTTCTTTTCATAGCCTGCTAAATCGAAAAGCTGCAAGGTCATATCTTTGAAAATAGCCAGCAGCTGTTCTGCTTGTGGATGATCCTCAGCATAATAGGTTTTGTCTGGTAGAATTAGACTAGTTGAACCAGCAAACAGTGCATTGGTTGTAGTATTCTTCATATCAGCATCAACATCTAAGCCAAAAGGTAACGGCAGTCCTGATAGGACCCAATCTTTTAACTGTTCATTTAAATCTGAAAAAGAAGTTAATTTCTCAATCCGTCCCAGAATTGGCAGCAAAGGCTGCATGCCATCTGCATTTCGCTTTTCAAAGTCGCTAGTTAAGCGATAATAGGCGATATATTCCTTCATTAAGTCGTTCGGAATCGTATCAGGTTCCTCCACCAGATGATTGGTATCGGCGATCAACAGATCGTCAATCTCATCTACCAAATCCTGAAAGCCCCCGGTTGCCGGTTTATCCGCCGGAATCTCAGCAGTTTTCAACCATTCACCATTAACGGCTTCATACAAATCTTGTTTTATCATCAATTTTTCCATTTAATACGTGCCCCTTTCCTTCCTTTCTATTATCATATAGACAAGAGAAATACTCAAAACAAATAAACTCAAGGAGCAAAAAAGATGACCTATCCTTTAAATACTTGGATTGAATTGCCAGAAGAGCGCTTCAAAACCTACCGTACTTGGCGTACCCCCAGCGGTTTTTTATGCGGTACATATGCCAGCAGTGTTTTGCTGGCTTATTATCAAGATTATTTGGATGAAACTATTCTTCCGACCAGGCTGCGAAAAAAGGGCTCAGCAGATAACCAAGCTCTAATTAAAGCAATGCAGCCGATCTTGCAGCCGATTGATTTCCCCACGGTTCCAGTTCAAATCAGCTTCGGCTTGAATCGGTTTTTGAACCAGCAAAAAACGCACAAGCGCACACGCTTCACTTCAACAGGTGCCTGGCATCGAGCAACAAAGCGAATTCTGGAAGGCAAGCCGGTAATGATCGGTGTTTTACGTTTGTTAGGCAGCACCTATGGAAACCACTGGGTAGTTGCTTATGGATTTTACGAAGACAGCCACGGCCAGCGCCTTTATAAGGTGCACGACAACTGGGGAAATTACAACAAAATAATCCCTGCGCGTTGGGCAAACGGAACAATCTCTTTTTCTTGAGAATAAAATCCATAAAAAAGAGTTAAAGTTGTGTTAAACTATTGGTAGAAAATGCTTGGAGGGACACCATGACAGAACAAAATAGCGAAAAGAAATTCAAGATCTTTAGTTTAAATGGCAATCAGCCGTTGGGCGAAAAGATTGCAGCTGTTTGTGGAACAACATTAGGTAAGTGTACAGTGAAACAATTTAGCGATGGAGAAATTGCCATCAACGTAGAGGAAACCGTACGAGGCTATGATATCTATTTGGTACAAGCCACTAATCAGCCGGTAAATGATTACTACATGGAATTGTTGATTATGATTGATGCGATGAAACGGGCCAGCGCCAAGACAGTCAATGTTGTATTACCTTATTATGGGTATGCAAGACAGGATCGGACAGCGAAGCCGCATGAACCAATTACAGCAAAATTGATTGCCAATCTTTTATCAGATGCAGGGGCAACCCGCGTGCTGACATTAGATTTGCACACTGTTCAAGTCCAAGGATTTTTCGATATTCCAGTTGATAACTTATTTACCATGCCGCTTTTTGCTCACTATTACCGTGAGAAGAAGATGGTAGGGGACGATTATGTTGTCGTATCGCCTAAGAACAGCGGTGTGCAGCGTGCCCGCAGCTTGTCGGAATATTTAGATACAACGATTGCGATTGTAGATGAAGCTGAAGAAGGCAGTCCAGAAAGCGGATATGTGATCGGCGATGTTGCTGGTAAAGTCTGTATTATGGTGGATGATATTCTGAATACGGGACAGGTTTTCAAAAAGGCAGCTGCTACCTTGAAAAAGGCAGGAGCTAAAGATGTTGTTGCCTGTGCATCTCATGGCTTGCTCTCAGCGCCAGCCAAGGAATGTTTAGATCAAACCGATATAAAAGAAATTTGCATCACTGATTCGGTCTTCACACCAGATGATCGTCATCCGAAGCAGTTGAAAATCATCAGCTGTGCTGATTTAATGGGTGAAGCCTTAAAACGCATTCACAACAACCAATCAGTCAGTCCATTGTTTACTGTTGAAAAAAAAGAGTTTGAATAGAAAGTTAAAAAGGTGCTCTAAAACTGATTAAATCAGTTTAGAGCACCTTTTTTAGGTGAGTTATTCTTTGGTCAGGAGCTCATCAGTTTTAATCGCCAAAGAAAGCTGTTCGTATAAAGCAAAGTCGGACAATACTAGAGAGTCATGACTTAGAAGCTCTTTTAGTTTGTGCAGCCGATAGCGAACAGAATTTTCGTGAATTTCTAAGGCATCCGCCATCATAGAAAGATTGCCTTCATAATGAACAAAGGCTCGGGCAGTTTCCAGCAGCTTTTGTTTTTTTGAAGGATCATTTTGTTTGATTTTATGCAGCAGCATCTGACTGAAACGGGAGAAGATAGCGTCTTGATAATACGGAATTAGCAGCTGGTAAACACCCAATTCCTCATAACTGTTGACTCTATTTTGTGATTTTTCACCGAACTGGGCGCTTATCAAGGCTTCGGAGAACGCATTTTTCAATTCGGCTGTTTGGCGATAATCTAAGCTTCTGCCTACCATGAAATCAGTCGCAGGTAAGCCGATTTGCTGGAAGAGATCAGCAATCGGCGGAAAGCTTTCCTCCTTGAGCGAGTGCTTCTTTATGCCTAAAAGTACAAAGAAGCCTTGCTGATAACCGATACCCCGGATGAAAAAGCTGCTGTGCTGATAATTGTTTATTAAGGATAGCCAATGAACAATGGGTAAATTCAAGCGATCAGGCAAAAGATAAAACAGAGCAAATTTTTTAAGCATCTCCTGTTGAAACAATAGGGATTGAATCCTTGCTTCAGGAATCGCTTCACCCGCTAATAATTCCTCCACAAGCATTTCTAGAATCTTCTGTTGGCCATCAAAGGAAATGACCTGCTTCAGCTGGAATAAAATATCTTCGAAATGAGGAGTGGCTGACTGCTCATAAGTAAAGATCGGGAAATTAATTTCATTCGCATAGGCCAGGAGCTCAACAGGTAATTCTTGAAAGAAAATCTTTTTGACAATTAATCCGCTGACCCCATCCCGATAAAGCAGACGAATCGTATCCACCAGTAGATCGGGTTTATTTTTAGCAAAATACAAGCTCGTAATAACTAAGGTGTTTACATCAAATTTTCTTTTAGGGTGCAACCCCTCATCGTATTCATATTCTAAAATACCTACCGTAGTAATTTCGTTGTCCAGTCCGCTTTTGCCTGCTGCCAAGCTTAAAAAATGAAAGTAATCAAAGGCTAACACTTCGCGAATCGCAATACTCATGCCTTTCCTCCTCTGGGTATTTAATAATTATGCATTCCAATCAAAGTAATTATAGCATTGCAGCTGCTCTTTTTTGTACGATTCACAAAAATTCGCAAACCAAATTGTATTATTTTCAAAAAAGTGAGTAGCATTAGCAGGTATAATAAGAATAACCAAAAAATGTAGGGATAAAGGTGAATGAATATTCACTGCTTGGAGGGGAAACAATGGAGAAAAGATGGTTAAGTAAATGGCCCATTTTGCTGCTGGGATTATTGATTGTTTTGACCGGTAGTATCAAAGGATACGCGGAGGAGGATGATTCACTGCAAAGAGTGTTGGATCGGGGAACACTCATTGTTGGAACATCTGCGGATAATCCGCCAAAAGAGTTTATTCGCATGAACAATGGTAAAGAAGAAATCGTGGGTTTTGATATTGATGTCGCGAAGGAAATTGCGAAGGAATTAGGGGTTGAGCTGGAAATAACCAACATGAAGTTTGATGGTCTGATTCCTAGTATTCAAACCAATGAGTTTGATATGGCATTGGCTGGTTTCAATCCGACACCTGAAAGAAGAGAAATTGTTGGTTTCTCTAATCCTTATCATACTTTACCCTTTGTTATTTTGACGACCAAGGATAAAGCCGAGGTCTTCACTTCTGTAGATTCCTTAACGGGCAAAGAAGTGGCTGCTCAAAAGGGGTCTACTCAGGAAACCATTCTCAACGACTATTTAGGAAATGCACAGCCTGTCGCGTTAGGCAAGCTGCCAGAGGTTATTGCGGAAATTAATGCTGGAACAGTGGATGCTGGTGTAGTCGGTTGGTTAACGGCCCAGAATTATTTAGACGTTTATCCCAACCTAACGATTGCGGATGTTGAGATTGAGGTTCCTGAAGAAAAGACAGCTCAGGTAATTGCTTTCCCTAAAGAAAGCACGGCATTAATTGAACGAGTGAACGAAATCATCGCTGATATGGAAGAAAAAGGAATGATGGAGGACCTCTTAGACAAAAATATTGAACTGGCGAAGGCTGGTGATAGTCAAGATAGCCAAAGTATGTTGAAGACGTATGGTCCGCTGTTCCTGAAAGGTGCCCTAACAACAATTGGTGTAGCTGTAGTTTGTGTGCTTTTCGGCACCTTGCTGGGAATTTTGATTGCTTTGTTGAGAATTTCTTCCAATAAGCTGTTGAAAGCACTAGCCACCTTTTACATCCAGGTGCTTCGGGGAACGCCAGCCTTGCTCCAAGTATTCATTTTCTATTTTGGCCTTTCCATGATTATTTCTATTCCCTCGGTTCATGTGTGGGGTGTGAATTTAGCCCGTTTAATTCCGGGATGTATTGCGCTGTCGATTAATTCCAGTGCTTATGTAGCTGAAATTATCCGCTCGGGGATTAACGCAGTCGATAAAGGACAAAGCGAAGCCGGTTATTCATTAGGATTAAACAAGTGGATGACCATGAGAGAAATTATTTTGCCTCAAGCCATTCGCAATATTCTGCCGGCGTTAGGCAACGAGTTCATTTCTATGATTAAAGAAACGTCCTTATTGTCAGTGATTGCGGTTTCTGAATTGATGTTTGTGGCGGATACAGTAAAGGCTGCGACCTATCGCACGATGGAATCGCTCTTTATTGCAGCGATTATCTATTTCTGCATGACCTGTGTGGTTTCATTGCTGGTGGCTCGTTTTGAGAAAAAGCTGGCTCGTTCATCTAAAAGCTAGGGGGAGAAAACATGTCTGAATTGATTCAAGTAAATGAGCTGCATAAAGCCTTTGGCGATAATCAGGTGCTGAACGGTATTACAACCAATGTAAAAAGAGGCGAGGTCGTAGTAGTTATTGGCCCTTCCGGCTCAGGGAAAAGTACATTTTTACGCTGCTTGAACCTGCTGGAAATGCCTACCAGCGGACAAATTATTTTTGAGGGGACCGATCTAACCGATCCCAAAACGGAAATTTTTCAGGTAAGAGAAAAAATGGGTATGGTTTTCCAATCCTTCAATCTCTTTCCTCACAAAACAGTCATGGAAAATCTGTGCCTGGCGCCTGTAAAATTGAATCGTAAAAATGCTCAGCAGGCCAAAGAAAAGGCAGAAGCTTTACTGAAGCAGGTAGGACTTTCTGATAAAGCAGAGGCTTACCCAAGCTCATTATCAGGTGGTCAGCAGCAGCGGATTGCGATTGCTCGAGCATTAGCCATGGAGCCGGATGTTATGTTGTTTGATGAACCAACCTCTGCTCTTGATCCTGAGATGGTAGGGGAAGTATTAACAGTGATGAAGGATTTAGCCCAAGAGGGAATGACC
This sequence comes from Enterococcus sp. AZ163, assembly GCF_050498925.1. Classification (NCBI taxonomy): domain Bacteria; kingdom Bacillati; phylum Bacillota; class Bacilli; order Lactobacillales; family Enterococcaceae; genus Enterococcus; species Enterococcus sp. AZ163. Next base: position 3,523,943 of record NZ_JBIPAO010000001.1, on the reverse strand, counting down.
ATGATTATTGTCACTCATGAGATGGGTTTTGCTAAAGAGGTAGGAGACCGGGTTCTATTTATGGACGAAGGAAAAATTGTTGAGGAAGCAGCACCCGTTGATTTGTTTGACCACCCACAGCATGCCCGGACCATTGACTTTTTAAGCAAAGTATTGCACTAGAAGAATTAGGAGGAAACAAATTATGTATATTAAGCCTTTCGGTGTTGAACGCTGGCTTTCAAATTATGAATTCAATGTCGATTACAACTTAACCAGCACATCCATCATTCCATTTTCGCTGGATGAGTTGTTAGAAGTAACCGGTGAAAATCCAGAAGAAGTGAAAGAGGCGATTTTTTCTTTGCGCTTAAGCTATGGCGCAATTGAAGGAAATCCTGATTATTTAGCAGGGGTAGCCAGCCTATACGATTCACTTGGTCCAGACCAAGTTATTTCTACTCATGGAGGAGTGGGAGCATCTCACTTAACCATGATGACCTTGATTGAGCCCGGGGATCACGTTGTAGCGATCCTGCCAGCCTACCAGCAAATCTATTCTGTTCCCGAATCGATCGGAGCTAAGGTGGATTATTTGTTTATGGAAAAGGATGATCGCTTTGTCATTGATTTAGACAAGCTGGATGCCTTAGTAACGCCAAAAACTAAAGCGATTTGTTTTAACAATCCCAACAATCCAACTGGACAAGTCGTCAGTGACGAAATCGTACGGGCTATGACAGAGATTGCGCGTAAAAACGATGCTTATCTAATTTGTGATGAAGCGTATCGCGGATTGGCTCACGAAGCCGGCTTTGGTTTATCGGTAGCTGACAGTTATGAAAAGGGAGTCAGTTTAGGAAGCATGTCAAAGGCGTTTGCCATGGCAGGTTTGCGTTTAGGCTGGATTGCGACACAGGATGAATGGCTGATTAAAGCAGTCGAAATACAGCGGGATTACACCATGATCAGCTGTGGCGGGATTGATGAATACATTGCCGGTTTGGCATTGAAAAATAAAGAGGTTGTTTGCGAAAGGAACTTAAGCATTGTTCGTCATCGAGTTGCCCTGTTTAATGACTGGGTAAAAAATGAACCGAAGCTTGATTGTGTCCTGCCACAAGGAGGCACAGTTTGTCTCCCTTATTACCAAAGCAGCTTATCCTCTGAAGATTTTTGCCGTAAAGCGATCGAAACGGAGAGTGTGCTGCTGATGCCAGGCTCTGTTTTCGAATTGGAGAACTGTTTCCGCATGGGCTGTGCCCGCGAGCCAGAGGAGAAATTCCTAGCTGGACTAGAACGGGTTTCCAGCTTTTTGAAAAAGATTAATTAAGGAGAAAACCATGACACAAATACGAGTATTAAACCAAGCAATGGTAAAAGAAGTCTTGTCATTAAAAGAAACGATTCAAACCGTGGAAGAGGTTTATCGCGGAAAGGCTAGAGAAACAAGTACACTTTGGCCGATGATCTTTTATGAGTTTGAACCTGGAAAAGCAGATATGGATATCAAATCTGGTTATATGAAGGAATTAGGAATTTATGGACTAAAATTGGTTTCTTGGTATGGCAGTAATCCACAGCAGCAATTACCTGCACTGTTTGGAACGACACTGCTGTTTGATGATCAAACCGGCGCACCGTTGGGAATTGTGGATGCGGAATATATTACCGGTATGCGGACGGGTGCGGCAGCAGCTATTGGCAGCAAATATTTAGCTCGTCAAGATTCCGAAACCTTATTAATGGTAGGAACGGGGCATCAAGCGTTATTTCAGCTGTTGAGTCATTTACTCGTGATTCCCGGTCTAAAGCAACTGTTGATTTACGATCCTTTAGCAAAGGAAAATGCCGATTCCTTCGTGGCAGGCTGTAAGGAGCAGTTGCTCCATTTATTGGATCAACCGAAAATCAAAGAAGACCAAGTCGAGCTGCGAGAGAAAATTGCACAGCTGCAGATTCATGCGGTAGAGGAAATAGCAAATGCTGTAGGAGCAGCTGATATTATCGTAACAGCAACCCCCTCTAAGCAGCCGATGATTCAAGCTGAGTGGGTGAAGCCGGGCACACACTTTAGCTGTGTTGGTGCCGATATGAGCGGCAAGCAGGAAATAGATGGCGCTATTTTCCAGCAAGCACGTCTCTTTGTGGATGATCGAAAGCAAGCGATAGCCGTTGGAGAAACCGAGCAGCCGATTAAACAAGGATTAATTGATGAAACAGCGATTCAAGGAGAAATTGGTGAAGTTATTCTTGGATGGGTAGGTGGTCGTATCTCTGAAGCAGACATCACCATTTATGACACTACCGGAATTGCTCTACAGGATTTGGCAGTAACTAAACAGGTGCTTGATACAGCAGAGAAAAATGAAGTAGGTCAAGTAGTAGATCTATAGAGAGCAGCTCAGGGAAACCAATAGTCAGCATCGACGCTGATTCGTTGGTTTTCCTGAGTTTTTTAGCGGCCTGCCGATTCTTTCCTTGTCTAAAGCTGCTTGCCTATGCTAGAATAACCCTACTTTAACTATAGAAAGGTTCGTAGACTTGTGGAATCAATATATTTAGATCATGCAGCGACCAGTCCAATGCATCCTGAAGTCATTGCAGTGATGGCTGATGTTATGCAAAATTATTATGGCAATCCTTCGAGCATCCATCATCTGGGCCGCTCCGCTTCTTACAAATTAGAAGAAGCCCGAGAAGTGATCGCCAAAAGCCTAGATGTGAAGCCTCACGAGATTATCTTCAACAGTGGTGGAACTGAAGGGGATAATACCGCGATTTTAGAAACGGCATTTTCTCGTCAGACCCAGGGAAAGCATTTAATTACGACGCGGATCGAGCACCCTGCTGTTTTAAATACCATGCGTTATCTGGAAGATAAAGGCTTTGAGGTGACTTATTTAACAGTTGATCAAAAAGGCCGTATTTCACTGGATGAGCTGCAAGCTGCTCTGCGAACCGACACGATCTTAGTTTCTATTATGTACGGGAATAATGAAATCGGTAATCTGCTGCCGGTAAAAGAAATTGGAGAGCTGCTAAAAGAGCACCCCGCTTATTTTCATACAGATGCTGTTCAGGCTTATGGCAATCAAACGATTCGCCCCCATGAATGGGGCATTGATTTATTAAGCACCTCTGCTCATAAGGTCAACGGACCCCGAGGAGTAGGCTTCTTATACAAAAACGACGATATCCGCTTGCCCTCTTTATTGCATGGTGGTGAGCAGGAGGAGAAACGCCGGGCTGGAACAGAAAATCTGGCTGGCATTTGCGGCTTTGCCAAAGCAATCGAATTATTAACTTTAGAGGAACGAGACAACCGAGCACAAGCCTATCTCCAGTTTACTAAGACGATTTTACAGAGCCTAGATGAAGCGGGGATTGACTATGAGGTGAATGGCGAATTAGAGAACAAACTGCCCCATATTCTGAATTTACGATTTAACGGAATTGCCAGTGACTTACTGCTCATGAAATTGGATTTAAAAGGGATTGCTATCTCTACAGGTTCAGCATGTACTGCCGGCAACGTAGATCCTTCTCATGTGTTGGAAGAAATGTATGGAAAAAATGCGTCTGAGGTAAAAGAATCCGTACGGGTAAGCTTTGGCTACGGCAACACAGAGGCTGAGATACAGCGCTTCATCCAGGAACTGATTGCAGCAATTCAACAACTAAGAAAGTAGATTGAATTACGCGCCTGTTCCCTCTATAATAATAGGTAACGAAAAAAGAAGAGGTGAGCGCATGGCTTTTGCAAAAATAGCCACAGTAGAAGGTGCGAAAGTAAATTACAGCTTGGCACCAACTGCTAAAAAATACACATTACGAGACAATGGATTCACAGAAACAACTTCGGGCAATTTTCAATTAATTCGTCCGCTAGACGCAACTCCCCAAAGTAAAGAAGGCTTCAAATTAAAAATTACTGTCGCAAAGGATCTGCAACAGGTCAAAATGTCAATCACAACGGCTAATGGTCTAAAATCTGTGAATATTTTCAAAGATGACACCCATGTTCTATTACAGGAAAAGTTTTACTTTTTAATGGAGGGCATGATTGACCGAGGACTTTTTGTAAAAGTTAATAACTAATGAAGAAAACAATTTCCGTCTAAATTTTTGACGGAAATTGTTTTTATTTGTTCTTTAAAAGGTTCAATTGGAAAAGAATATGGTACACTAAAGACAGTTATCTTTAATTGAAAAGAAGGTGAAGCATTGAGGCGGAAAATACAGACAATGATGCATCACAAAATTATTTCTGAATTTCGACACCTAACAGGTCTAACCATCGCAGTAGATGATTGTGCCTACCTGGCAAGAAAGTTTCAGTCATTTGGAATAGAGGATTACATCATTGCCTATTATGAGGGGAACAGTTATTTTACTCGATACATACAGTACTACGTAGAGATGCTTCCTTGTTGGGAGTACAAAAAGGATTATTTAATACCATTGATTTTTCGTGAAATGCCGGATACCCATAAGATGTTTCAGGAGCCCTACCGCTGGGAAGCTTTTTTCAAGTTGTTGGATTGGTACCTAACCTACCAGCCTGAAAAAGTTCTGATCAACTGTCAAAACAAACAAGGCAAGAGACAAGTCGTGGATACTGCTTTTTTAGTTTTTCGTTTATGGGAAATTTGTGATGGGGCAGCCTTTCCGATTGGTAATTTAAATAACCTATCGGAATTTCAACATTGGGATCATATCTTCCATTTAATCGATACCGGAAAATCATTTCGCAGAACCAAAAATTTTAACCCTGAAAAAATTGAAGATTTAACCCAGCTTGAAGTAATTATTGGAATTATAAAAATGCGTTACCAAGCTATTTTGGAAAGACAAGGTTACCAGCTGAAATAGCTTGTGACCTTTTTTGCTCTTTTTAGCGTATACTAAATGTGAGGCGGAGAAAAAATGATTATTGAATTGGGACAAAAACGGGTACCAGCCATTGGTTTGGGGACTTGGCACATGGGTGATGAAATTGGAAAGCGCCAACAGGAAATCAAAGCACTGCGATCAGGAATTGATGCTGGAGCACGAGTAATTGATACGGCAGAAATGTATGGTGATGGCCGATCCGAACGTTTAGTGGGGGAGGCAATTGCTCCATACGATCGGACCAGCTTGTATTTAATTTCTAAGTTTTATCCTTGGCATGCTGATAAAGACAATCTACAGCATTCTTTGGAGCAAAGTCTTTCACGTTTGAAGACTGATTATTTGGATCTGTATTTGCTGCACTGGCCGGGCAATGTACCTTTGGAAGAAACAGTTACTGAATTGGAACGTTTGAAGAATGCCGGCTGGATTCGCCAATGGGGAGTATCCAACTTTGATACTAGTGATATGCGGGCTTTGTACAGTATTCCTAAAGGAAAAGGCTGTCTAACAAATCAAGTACTTTACAATTTAGCAAGTCGAGGAATAGAATATGATTTATTGCCTTGGATGAGAGAACATCAGTTACCATTGATTGCTTATTCACCGATTGCTCAAGGCGATACGCTGGGAGCACGTCTACAGGATAATCCAGTCCTGCAGGAAATTGCTGCGACTCATCAGGCGTCCATTTTTCAAATCTTACTGGCGTGGGTAATTCGGGATGGCAAAACACTGGCGATTCCTCAATCGGGGAAAGCACAGCACGTACTGGCCAATCTTCAAGCGCTAGACATTCGGTTAACTGCGTTGGACTATGAACGGTTAACCCGTGAATTTCCAAAGCCGGAAAAGAAACAACCATTAGACATATTGTAGGTGAGTGAAATGAAATTTTTTATCGGTGATACCCATTTTTTTCATGAGAATCTGTTAGGGGACAATGACTTCGCCCCTCGTTTATTTGATACGGTGGAAGAGATGAATCAACAGCTGGTTGCAAGCTGGAATGCTGTGGTAAAAGAAAAGGATACCGTTTATCACGTAGGAGATGTAGCGATGCATCCAAACTACGAAAAAGGCAATCAGGAAATTTTGGATCAGCTTTTGCAGCTGAAGGGGAAGATTGTTTTTATTAAAGGTAATCATGATTCTCGGGCTTTTTTCAATTTTTTAGCTGCCAACGATCCCATGATGTTAGATGGGACACCTAAGTTTGCGTTTCATGATGTTGGAGCGATTGTAAAGTTTAATCACCATCAGTATTATTTGACCCATTATCCAATGCTTTTAGGCACCACCTTGAACATTCGCAATCTGCATGGGCACATTCATCATTATAGTATTCCAATTGCAGAAGACATTAACGTGGGTGTCGATGCACCGGAGCGGGATTTATTACCAGACAAGCTGCCTTTTGGTACACCACTTTCTGAGCATATGATCGATAATATCGCAGAAGCCAAGGCTAGAGAAGTAGCTAAATTAACTTAAAAAAATTGGGCAGCCGAATCAGCTTGCCCAATTTTTTTACTTCAACTCTTGTTTAATTTCCTGATAAGCTTTTCTAGTTTTTGCGGGTGATTTATTCGTATAGTAGTAGTTTTTAGCTGCTGTCTGTATCAAAAGAATAGGATGGGAATGGTGGTCAATGAAAAGATTGGCCGCCTTTCCATCAAGTTTAAAACTCCCCATAGCATAGTGATCGGTCGCAAAGCCATTCGTTCTTAACCCCCGCTTAGGAAGCTCCTCAACCAAATCAACTTGCTGAATCTTAGTCAAGGGAATCGCGCGTTTACTCACAAAAGGTCCCTCCAGAGTAACATTCTTGTCATTGACCGTATAAGTAAAAGGATCAGGATGATTGTCCAATATATACAACGGAACCACAGAGATAAACAGGGCGATCAACAGGACTACACCACCAAGAGCCATCGTAATTTTTGCTCCCGTTTTCGCCAAATTAACTGAAAGATTCAAGCCGATCCGATCCGGAACCATAAACCGACTGTCTTCAGGATTATAATAGACACCGTAACGCCAATAGTAGTCATCTCCTTGATAACGAAAATCACTGCTCTGATCCAGCAAAGCATCTTGTTTCCTTCTTAAAGTCAATAACCAAGCAACAGTAAAGATAACCAAAAACACTAACATGGCAAACTCGATTGCGGTCAAAAGAATAAACTGATTTTTCCAGCTATTCAAAGAAAGCAACGGAAAATAAATCAGTGGAGGAAAGAAAATTCCCATTCCGACCATTAAAAAGGACCAGTAGTATTTAGTTAAGTTGTTGTATTGACGATTGATCTCTTGGTCGTTAGTTAAAGCCCTAACCGGCAAACGACTCACCAAATACCAGCCCCCTATCAGCGAAAATTCAATTAGAAGAACAGTTGCAATAAGCAGCAGGTTACCCATCGTCGCGTAAGCGAAATAAAACAAGAGCAAACTTAATCCTCCAGCCAGAACGAACCACATAACAGAAACCATTTTTTCATTCTTTTCTCGCACCAGCTTGGTATTAATTTGCACCGAGGCTATTGCCAGCTGCCAGTGATTCTCTTCAATAATACGACGCATTTTGCGAATGTAGCGAATCTGCAAATAGTAACCACAGCCAATAGAAAGCATCAGCAATAGAAAGAACAGCAGCATGAATAAGTAATCCTTCATTGGCAGTAATAGAATGGCTTCAATGACACTTAAAAAGAAAGCAATCTGAAACTGGCGTTTACGGTACTGTTTCGCTAACGTTACAACCTGTGGATCATCTAATTTGTCTACTGGCAAAGTATTCTCAATAATCACATGATTATGCGGCTTAGCAGCCAAAGATAAGGTAAGGGCCATAATAAAATTACAAAAAACTAGAATGCCCCACATGAATAGGTTCATTTTTCTCTTCCTTTCCGAAAGCTGGTTAGTATTTCATCAATTTTCTGTTTGATTTCGGTCTCACTGGAACCTGAAAGAGCCAGTTCAGCCAATAACAGAGTGAGGGCCGCTTCTTTTTCTTCTTTTTTATCGACGGGCATTGGCGCTACTAAAGTCCCCTTACGCCGATCGGTAATTAGATAGCCTTCTTCCTTTAGCTGCTGGTAGCCTTTGGAAACTGTCATGGCGTTAATCCCCAGCTCGTCAGCTATCTGTCGCACAGTCGGCAGCTGCTCGAGGGGCTTTAAGTCACCTTTGGCAATGCCGATAATGATTTGTTTGCGCAGCTGAAGGTAAATGGGCTCATCCGAATGCGCATCTATTTCTAAAATCATAGCACTCGCCTCCTTTGTATTATGTATATTAATACAACTAATACAAAAATGCAACTGCTCGTGAATTTGTTCAAAATGGGATAGTTTAACGAAAAATTAAAATTTTGACGTTTTTGCACCCTAAACGGTTTAATTTATCGTATAATACGTGTTACTGAAAAGTTGCGACCTTCAAATCGTAGAGTTTTCGGAATCTAGATTGAAATGATGGTGATACTGTGTCGAACAGCAACACAAGAGTCGTCGTGGGAATGAGCGGCGGCGTAGACTCGTCAGTTACAGCTCTTTTATTGAAAGAGCAGGGCTATGACGTTGTAGGAATTTTTATGAAGAATTGGGACGACACCGATGAGAATGGGGTGTGTACCGCAACCGAGGATTATAAGGATGTAGCGAAAGTTGCTGCCCAAATTGGAATCCCTTATTACTCAGTCAATTTTGAAAAGGAATATTGGGACCGTGTTTTTGAATATTTCTTAGCAGAATACCGGGCTGGTCGAACCCCTAATCCAGATGTGATGTGCAACAAGGAAATCAAATTCAAGGCTTTCTTGGATTATGCGATGGATCTTGGTGCAGAGTATGTAGCCACTGGTCATTATGCGCAAGTAAAAACTGACGAAAACGGCGTCGTGCATATGCTGCGTGGTATCGATAATAATAAGGATCAAACTTATTTCTTGAGTCAGCTTTCACAAGAACAATTGTCAAAGACCATGTTTCCACTAGGCGGCATGGAGAAGTCAGAAGTACGGGCAATTGCAGAACGTGCCAACTTGGCAACGGCGAAGAAGAAAGATTCTACCGGAGTTTGTTTCATTGGTGAAAAGAACTTCAAGCAATTTTTAAGCAATTATTTACCTGCCAAAAAAGGCAACATGGTTACTTTGGATGGGGAAATTAAAGGGCAACACGATGGGCTGATGTACTATACAATTGGTCAACGTCAGGGCCTAGGCATCGGTGGCGGTGGCAAAACACAAGAACCATGGTTTGTTATCGGGAAAGACTTAAGTACGAACACTTTGTATGTTGGCCAAGGATTCCATCACGAAGCCTTGTATGCAACCAGCTTGGATGCCAGTGAAATTCACTTTACCACTAATGAAGACAAGCCTAAGGAATTCCGCGCAACGGCTAAGTTCCGTTACCGACAAACAGATGTACCGGTCACGGTTTATTTGGAAGAGGGCAATCGTGCGAGAGTCGTTTTTGACGAACCTGTAAGGGCGATTACACCCGGACAAGCAGTCGTTTTCTATGACGGGATGGAATGCTTAGGCGGCGGTTTGATTGACCATGCATATAAAGAAACCAAAGTATTGCAATACGTATAAAAATTTCATTCTTTCATCGAAACGAAGCAGACAAACAGGAACTGCCAACTTTCAAAAGGATGTTTTGCCAGACGATCTTCAACGGATCGTCTGGCGATTTTTTTATCCTTTTACCTATAGCAAAAATTTATTGTTCATGGTTTCTCAATGTGATAAGTTTAGATGAGGAATAAATGAAAATATGCTATAATTAACATTAGAATAGGAGTGGTAAAAATGGCAGAATTTGATTTGTTTGTGGTTGCTGTGTGTGGGATATGTGCTGTGATTACGGAGTACAGTGGATTGCTGTTTTATCGCGAACGGGAATTTGCTTATCTGATGCTGGGATTGTGCAGCGGACTGGTATCCTATACCATTTATTCGTATCATTTTGCAGGAAATAAAGCCTTGGTTTATACATATCTCTATATCGCTTTTTGGTTGGTTAGCGGAATATTTTTAACAAGGAAGGCTCGACGGTCTAAGCTGAAGGATGCTTAGTTGACCGTGACTGTGCAAGGATTAATTATGTTTCTTTTGATTTTGTGATAAAATGATTAAAAGGAGTGAGACCAGTGAGTTTAGCGAATTTATACGTAGTACTTATGTGTGGAATCTGTGCCATTATCACCGGTTATAGTGTTTTAATGATGAAGCGCGATTTTAAGCTGAGATTTGTAGGGATTGCCTGCTTAAGCGGGATGTTGTCCATGGTATTGTATACCTATCATTTTGAAGCTCAGGAGCCCTTTTTTATTTTGTGCCTTTATTATGGCTGTTGGTTGTTTAGTGCCTTCTATTTTGCCAAAAAAATGAAAGCGTAAAACAAGAGTATTGTCCTATTTGTGGACAATGCTCTTATTTTTTTTGGAGTGATAGGTTTCTATTTCGGCAATTTCTTTAGTATTGCGATGAACAGAAAGATAATTGATTAATACTAGCAAAGAAGTGGATAAGAAAACTCCTCGGTAACCAAAAATAGAAGAAACACTCGAACCGATCATTGGGCCCACCACGTTACCAGCAGCCTGGAAAGATTGGTTGTAGCTGAAAATTCGTCCAGCTGCATTTTGTGGCGAATACTTGGTGATCAAGGTTTGAACAGCTGGCAGCAGACATGCATCAGAAATTCCAACTAAAAAGCGCAAAAACGCTAATTGCCAGACATTTTGAACAATGGCCATTGGAAGGTATACTACAATAGCAAACAACAAGCCGATTCCTAAAATTTTCTCACTGCCAATTCGATCGCCCAGCCGTCCCAAGCGAGGAGCAGCAATCAAGGTAGCAATTCCTGGAATCGAGGCGATAACGCCACTAACGAAGGTAACATTGCCGTGATTGTGCATCAATTGACGAATATACAAACTAATAATCGGGCTGATAGAATTATTGGAGGCTTGAATGATCATTGTAGTAAGAAACATACCTAGAATTAGATGAGGATATTTCAATTCGCGAATCATTTGCCTAGCAGGAATCATGTCCTTCTTTTCGACCGGTGTAAATTCTTCGTGGACCAAAAACATGCTCAACAGAAAGACTAAAAAGAGAATGCCGCTGGTGATAAAGAAGGTATAACGATAGCCAAAAATAGATGCAGTCGTTCCGCCGACCAACGGGCCCAAAAGAGTCCCCGTGACGGATCCCGTTGCTAAAGTTCCTAAAACCTGTCCGCTTTTCTCTCTTGGCGTTCCAGTTGCAACTAAGGCTGTAGCATTGCTGATGTAACCGGAGAAAATACCTTGCAGAAGCCGTAAGCCAATCAGCTGATAAACGTTGGTAACCAAGCCCATCAGGCCGATAACCACGGCCATACCCAAGGAAGCACGCAGCAGCATCAGCTTTCTTCCTTTTTGGTCAGCCAGTCGGCCCCACAAAGGTGAAACAATCGCAGTAACTAGGAAGGTAGAGGAAAAGGTGACACCGCTCCAAAGATTTAATTCTTGGCTGGTGTAATGGCCCAGAGTATCAATATACAGAGACATAAAAGGCATGACTAAACTAAAGCCGATTCCTGCCATAAAAGTCCCAAACCACAGCACGATTAAATTTTTCTGCCAGGTCGGACGAGTTGGGAAAAGCTTTTTTTTAAGTTGTTCTGACAAAACACTCCGCCTTCTTTCATTCATACTCAAACGGTTATATTATAATCCTGAAAAATAAAATATCAAATACCTCAGTACTGTGATAAAGTAGAATTAAGAAAAACGCAAAGTTAATCTGCTAAACTAAAGAAAAATAATACCAGTAAACAGAACACTTGAAAAATTTAAATTTCATGCTTATGATGACAGTGGAAGGAAGGGATGGGAATGTACCAAGTTATTATCATGTATGGCGACAATGAGCCATGGTGGTTTTTTGAAGATTGGAAAAAAGACATCACTGAAGAAAAACAATTTGACAGCTTTGAACAAGCAGAAGAATATTTTGAAGAGCGCTTTAGCGGTCTATCTCAAGATTTTACATATCATCAAGCGAAGAAAAATTATTTAAGTGCATTTTGGAACGATGAGGATGAGCGTTGGTGTGAAGAATGCGACGATTATCTTCAACAATACTGGGGTTTAGCACTTTTAATGGATGATCAACCGATCTCAGTTGAAAGCAGAAAGGAAACCTATGAAACAACTAATACTAGCGGAAAAGCCAAGTGTTGCAAAAGATTTAAGCAAGGTGCTTAACGCCAATCAAAAACACAAGAATTACTTTGAAGGACCCAATGTGATTGTAACATGGGCCCTTGGTCATTTATTAAGCTTAAAAATGCCAGAAGATTTAAACAAGGAATGGCAAAGCTGGCAGATGGAAAGCCTGCCGATTATTCCCAAAAATATCGGTATTAAGCCATTACCAAAAACTAGAGCTCAGCTAAAAACAATTCAACAGCTGGCCAAACGCAGCGATATCTCCGAGGCGGTCATTGCGACTGATGCTGGAAGAGAAGGAGAGCTGGTGGCTCGCTGGATTTTAGAGTACGTAAAATTCAATAAACCAGTGAAGCGGCTTTGGATTTCATCCCAAACACCAAAAGCAATTAAGGATGGCTTTAGTAAATTGAAGCCAGCCAAAGAGTACGACAACCTTTATTACTCCGCGCTAGCTAGAGCGAAGGCTGACTGGCTGGTAGGATTAAATGTTACGCGGGCCTTGACGGTTAAATATGAAGATAGTTTGTCTGCTGGCCGAGTTCAAACACCTACCTTGTCTCAAGTTCGTCAGCAAGAAAAGAAAATTGAAAAGTTCCGACCACAAAATTATTTTGTGATCTCGCTGCAGGTAGAAGGACAAAAAGCAAAGCTGAATCAAAAAAATCCTTACGGCATAACCGAGCGGGAAAAAGCTGAAGCCTTAGTGAAAGAACTAAGTCAGCAAAAAGGAACGGTTACCGAAATTTCAGACAAAGAAAAAGTCGAACCGGCACCGTTGCCGTATGATTTAACGGAAATTCAGCGAGAAGCCAATGCCCGTTATCAGTTCTCAGCGAAAAAAACATTGTCTTTAGTGCAAAGCTTATATGAAATTCACAAAATTGTAACGTATCCTAGAACAGATAGTAAATATTTGACGAGTGATATGAAGGCAACGATGAAGGAACGGCTACAGGCTGTTAGTGATTTTGCGCCTGAAGTGAAGACGTACCTAAAAAATGGCGGACAGGTCAAACAACAGCGGGTCTTCCAAGACAGTAAAGTAACCGACCACCATGCGTTAATTCCGACAGAACAACGCCCGCGTTATGAAAAGCTATCAAATGACGAGCAACGTATCTACTCTATGATCGTTACCCGCTTTTTAGGCTTGTTTGCGGATGCTCATAAGGAAAGTCAGCAAAAAGTAACTATTACTTTCGGCAAGGAAACCTTTACCTTCCGTCAAAGCAAAGTCTTAATGGCTGGTTGGAAGAAATCTGAGGAAGACAAACCAGCGATTCAATGGAAGAAAGAACAGCGGATTGTTCCAGATTTTACTATTGAAAAGGCGTTAACTTCGCCGCCAAAACCACTGAACGAAGGAACACTGCTGGCATTAATGGAGAAGCACAGTCTAGGAACACCAGCAACCCGAGCAGAAATCATCGAAAAGCTGATCAAGTCAGAATTGATGGAGCGTACACCAAGCGGTCTGCAGGTCTCACCAAAGGGCAAACAATTGTTAGAGCTGGTAAACCCATCATTAGTAACACCTGAATTGACTGAAAAATGGGAAAGACAGCTGGAAGCAATTGCTAAAGGCAGCTATTCCAGCAAGCAGTTCTTAAAAGAAATCGAAGATGACACGAAGAAGCTGGTTCAAGAAGTCAAACAAAGTGAACAGAAATACCAAGATTTCTCAATTACCCAAAAGAAATGTCCTGAGTGCGGCTCTCTGTTGAGAGAGAAAAATACTCGCGATGGCAAGATTTATATTTGTACCAATGCAGAATGCAACTATCGCCGCCGCAAAGAACCAAAAGTTTCCAACCATCGTTGTCCGCAATGCCACCGTAAAATGGAGATCATTGATGGTAAGAAAGGTTCATACTTCCGTTGCAAGTATGACGGGACCACTGAGAAGATGCTGGATAAAAAAGAACGCAGCAAGAAGATGACAAAACATGAAGAACGCCGTCTTCTGAAGCAGGTGAATCAAGAAGCTGAGCCACAAGAAAGTGCTTTGGCACAGGCCTTGAAGGCAGCTATGGAACAAAAATAATCAAGAGCGGAGCAGACAGAGATGTTTGCTCTTTTTTATTTTAAAATAATTTTGTAATCGATTTCTATATTTTGGTCAACCTCTGGTTATTTCACTAAAAAAGCGGTATAATAGGCATTGGTTTATACCACTTCTTTCTAGGAGGTGCTCGAATGAAAGCAAGAAAAGACGAAGTGTTAGACCTTTTGAAAGAACAAAAGCGTGAGATGACTGCCCAAGAACTTGCTGACAAGATGTCAATGGACCGAACCAATATCAGTCGTTATTTAAATGAGCTGACTAAAGACGGTTTGGTGAGAAAAATTGATGGGCGTCCTGTTAAATTCCAATTCGTTGTCCAATCTACCGAAAACCATATTACTTTTGATAATTTAATCGGCCGAGAGGAATCCTTAAAAAGCCAGATTCAAAAATCAAAAGCTGCCATCTTATATCCGCCTCGCGGACTGCACACGATTATTTTTGGTGAAACGGGAACTGGGAAAACGATGTTTGCTGAGTGTATGTACCGTTTTGCTGTTTCCTCGGGTGTGTTGGATGCTAGTGCACCCTTTATTACCTTTAACTGTGCAGATTACGCCCAGAATCCCCAACTACTATTTGGCCACGTTTTTGGTGTGAAGCGTGGTGCCTTTACCGGTGCTGACGAAAGTCGCGAGGGCTTAATGGCGCAGGCTGATGGAGGGATTCTCTTCTTAGATGAAATCCATCGTTTACCCCCTGAAGGACAAGAAATGCTATTCACCTTTATCGACAAAGGTATTTTCCGTCCCTTGGGAGACAGCCAAGAAAAAACAGCTTCTGTTCAGATTTTAGGAGCAACAACCGAAACCAGCTCCACCTTTTTATCCACCTTCAATCGCCGAATTCCCATGCAAATCGAATTGCCTTCACTAGCAGATCGCTCGTTAGATGAACGGCTAGCCATCATTAAGGAATTTCTGCAACAGGAAGCCAACCGTTTAATGGAAGAAATTGCGATTGATAAGCGCAGCTTGCTGGGATTTCTATTATACACAGCTGAAGGAAATATCGGTCAGCTGAAGCGAGATCTAAAGCTAGTTTGTGCTAAAGCATTTCTACACTATCAAACCACCAGTGATTTAGAAAAGCTGATGATCACCGAAGAAGACCTGCCAATAAATGTTCATAAAGGTTTGTTAAAGATGAAGGAACAGCCTGACTTAGGTCCCTTCTTGGATAAAAAGAATCTTTACATGAGCTTTAAACCCGGCACGGAAGAAGTTGTCTGGGGACAGGATCCGGCTAAAAGCATGGAAGTCTATCATTCCATTACTGATAAATTAGATACTTTAAATCAAGAAAATCTAACTGAAATTGATTTGGAGGAGCTGATTTCTAACGATGTGGATCAGTATTTTGAAACCTATGTGGAAGAACTTTCCCATACAAATGCGTACCGAGAAATTATTCCTGATGATCTGTGGCGTTTGACGAATGAGCTGTACGAGACTGCTTCAGAAAAATTGCGGAGAGATTATGATGAGAAGGTCCGTTTTGCTTTTGCTTTGCACCTGAACTCTACTATAGAAAGAATCAAAACCGATCAAATCATTCCACATCCGAATTTAAATGAAATTCGAAAAAAATATTCGAAGGAATTCCAGTTGGCCATCGAACTATCAGGTCGCATTGAGGAAGAATACAATATTTTGATTCCGCTAGATGAGATTGGCTTCATCACCATGTTTCTCACAATGGAAATTAGTGAGGACAAACATCCTGATGAACGTCAGGTTTCGGTGATCGTGGTGATGCATGGCAAATCAACGGCCTCCAGTATGCTGGAAACAGCTCAAGACTTGCTGGGAACCAAGGACGGTATTGCCTTCAATATGCCTCTGACTGTAAAAACAGAGGAAATGTATGCGACCATTCGCAATTACATTGCAACTGAAAAAGAACGTTTTTCGGAAGGAATCATTTTACTGACAGATATGGGTTCGCCCAATAACTTTGGGAATCTGATCTATCACGAAATGGGTATTCGAACGAAGGTTATTTCCATGGCGAGTACCATGATAGTATTGGAAAGTCTGCGTCTGGCGACTCTAGGTCGTTCTTTGGAAGACATTTACCACAGTGTAATTACTGTATTTACGAATATGATTCAATTGGAAGAGCCCGCCCCTAAAGAGGGCAAACGTGTAATTATTGTGGCCTGCTTTACTGGTGAAGGGGTATCGAAGCGGTTGAATCAGGTCGTCTCTCAATTGGTGAATGTGAATGAGTTTGAAGTTATTCAGATGCAGTCATTGGAGCGGGAAAGCTTTAAGCATCGGATTGATCAGCTCATTACCCACAAAGAAATTGCTGCGATTATCGGCACGATGGAAATCCACTATCAAAAGATTCCTTTTATACCTGCTCTGAATTTGTTCAATCGCCAAAAGATTTTGGAATTTCAAGATATCTTGGGCACGAACATTTCATTACCGGAGATGGTGGAGTCCTTAACAGATGACTTTGCGCCAGAAATTGCTGTTAGTGAGTTATTTTTCGCAACAGAAGAAGCGATTCAACGCATTCGTAAAAGTCGTGGCTTAATCATTGATACAAATGTCCTGCAGGGGTTGATGATCCATATTGCCTTTTTAGTCGATAAGATAAAAAAAAAGCTGCCGCGTCCTTTGTTTAAAGAAGTCGAAAGCTATCGTCAGCAAAACATTTCAATGTTTGCGGAGGTTACATTGCAGTTAAAACCAATCGAAGAACAATTTGGCGTTCAATTAACAGATGACGACAAAGCGTATATAATAAAAACTCTTTTAGATAATAGTATTGAACTAGAATTGCACAGTGTGTAATTCTAGTTTTTTTGTGTGTAAGTTGAAAACCTTATCATAGCAAGCTCCATGCAAGAAAAAAGTTGGCACGGCAATTGCATTATATAAAAGTGAAAATAAAAAAATTTTAAGGAGTGTTTTATCATGAAAAGAATTATGTTAGTTTGTTCCGCAGGAATGAGCACCAGCTTATTGGTTACTAAGATGGAAAAAGCAGCTGAAGAACGCGGAATGGAAGCTGATATCTTTGCAGTATCTGCTTCAGAGGCTGATGGAAAATTAAATGATACAGAAAACCCAGTAAATGTTCTATTATTAGGACCGCAAGTTCGTTTTATGAAACCGCAATTTGAAGAAAAATTGGCTGGCAAAAATATCCCATTAGAAGTTATCGACATGAAAGACTACGGCATGATGAACGGTGAAAATGTCTTGAATACAGCGATCGCTTTGATGGATCAATAAGAAGGGGTTGTCAAGATGAGCGACGTAATGAACCAAGAACAATTAGAAGCTGTTATGGGCTTAATCATGAATTCCGGTGATGCCAAAAGCAGCGCGATGGAAGCCATTCAAGCTGCTAAAAAGAATGATTTCGATTTAGCAAGAGAAAAACTGGCTTCTGCAGATGAAGCATTGATTGAGGCCCACCATGCACAAACAGGTTTACTAACTAAAGAAGCCAGCGGCGATCCAATGACTGTAACATTATTAGCAGTCCATAGTCAGGACCACTTAATGACAAGTATTACATTCAATGATTTAGCAAAAGAAGTAGTCGATATCTATCAACGCCTTGCTGATGAGTAGGAGATGATCACGTGAAGCTGCCGCAAAATCAAGCAGCCTTGCAAGCGATAACGGAATTAATTGAATATGCTTTTAATAAAAAGCAGCCAATTATAGGAGAGCCATTATTCCTCTCCCGTTATCACCATGCAGATTGTTTTGGCACATTCCACCAGGAACAGTTAAGCAGCTTGGTAATGAGCAATCATTTTCAAGCCAAGGTTTTCGAAGGAACCGTGCCGATGTCGGGTATCGGGTATGTAGCCAGTTATCCTGAATTTCGCGGAAGCGGCGGTGTTTCTGAGCTAATGCAGGAAATACTGACCGATTTGTATGAAAATGACGTGGTCATTTCTCAGCTGGCGCCGTTTTCTCAAGGTTTTTATCGGCAGTTTGGCTATGAAAACACCAGTAAACAAAAGCATTATCATATTCCTGCAGCAGCATTTAACTATGTAGTCAGTGAAAAAGCTGGCGAGGTTCAACGAGGGACCTGGCAGGAAATGAAACCACAGATTCTAACAATCTATCAGCAAGCTCTGAAGGGACAGGTTGGTACGGTTGTGCGAGAAGAATGGTGGTGGGAACGACTGCAGGAGTATTATCCTCATCGATTTTACGCTGTATGTTTCGACCAAAATCACCAGCCGCAAGGATACCTGATCTATCGTTTGCAAGGTGATACGTTTTTGGTAGATGAATTTGCCTACCTAAGCAGTTTTGCCTTAAGAAAATTACTAACGTATATGAAAGCACATGTGTCATCCTTCGCTCGGTTTAGTTATGCCGGACCAGTCTATGAACGTTTGGAAGAGTTCTTTTCTGAACAGGAGACGTTAGAAATCTCAATTAAACCTTATATGATGAGTCGGATCATCAATTTTCCGCAATTATTTCGTCATTTACCAATTGATGCAAAGACAATCATTGTGGAGGTAACCGAAGATCGACAATGTCCTTGGAATGTAGGGCAATGGCAAGTAACTGGGAAACAATGTCAAAAAGTTGAAGGCAAACAGGCCGATGTGCGAGGAACGATTCATTCCTGGACAGAGCTGTTGTTAGGTGATTTATCTCTGCAGGAAGGTTGTTTCTTAGACAAGTTTGAAGTAACGAATCAAAAGATGATGACTGTTTTCCCACAAGGCAAGCAATCATTTTACGATTATTTTTAGAAATAACTGCATTACTAACGGAATAGGATGCCAGTCCAACTTTTGGCAGTCAGAAAAAAAGAGCAATCAAAGCATGAATTGGTCGCTAGTAAGAAACAGAAATGTCTAGTTGGATGGTATGCGTGGTGAGAATCAAATTCATTTTTCTAGAAGAAAAATGATTACATTATTAACGAACTAGGAGGAATTTGAAAATGGATGGATTTATTAATTTTATGGAAAGACGCTTTATCCCGATTGCGTCTAAAATCGGGGCGCAGCGACACTTAGTAGCAATTCGTGACTCTTTCATGGTAACAATGCCATTAATGATTTTAGGTGCATTAGCCGTAATGATCAACAACTTATCGTTGACCATTCCAGCGTTCGGAAACTTTATGGACGGCATCTTCGGTGGTGAATCTTGGAAAGGATTCGGCGGAGGCGTTTGGAACGGAACTTTCGGTGTTTTATCTGTCTTTATTGCTTTTCTAGTTGCTTATAACTTGGCGAACAGCTACGGCAAAGATGGTGTTTCAACTGGTGTTGTTTCAGTGGCTTGCTTCTTTACACTAGGTGCAGCTACTAGTGGTATGAACTCTACTGGATTATTCGTCGCTTTAATCGTAGCAATCGTTGTTACTGAGTTATTCCGTCGCCTATTGGGTAACCCTAAACTAGTGGTAAAAATGCCTGATGGTGTTCCACCTGCAGTAGCTAAATCATTTGCAGCGTTGTTCCCAGCAATGATTACAATTTCTTTATTCGGTTTAGTAGCAGCAGTTATCGCTGGTTTTGGTGTTGAAGATATGTTTGCTGCTTTCTATGCAATGGTACAAGAACCATTCATGGGCTTGGCAAACTCTTACGGCTCAGCTTTACTAATTGCTTTCATTACACCATTCTTATGGTTCTTCGGTTTACACGGTGCCAACATGATCGACCCATTCATGCAAGCAATCAATGCACCAGCAATCGAAGCAAACATGGCAGCACTTAGCGCAGGTAAAGCAGCTCCTTATATCGTAAACAAACCATTCATCGATTCATTCGTTAACATGGGTGGTACTGGGGTAACACTTGGTTTGATTATCGCAATTTATTTAGTAGGACGTAAACATAAAGCCTTCATGGTAGTAAACAACTTGGCAGCAGCTCCAGGTGTATTCAACATCAATGAGCCATTAATGTTCGGTTTGCCATTAGTATTGAACCCAATTATGTTCATTCCATTTATCCTAACGCCGATGGTCTGTGTAACGACTGCCTACTTTGCAACTAAATTTGGTTTAGTGCCGCCAGCAACTGTTATGCCGCCATGGGTAACACCACCAATCTTAGGTGGATTCTTGGCAACACAAAGTATCTCAGGTGCGGTATTAGCAGCAGTAAACTTAGCAATCTCAATCGTTATGTATGTACCTTTCGTAATGCTTTCTACCAAACAAGAACTAAAACGCGAAGCAGCACAATAAGTCAAAGAAAGGATTCAAGGATCAATGGATTCTTGAGTCCTTTTTCCTAATGCTGCTTTTCCCAGATTCCATAGGGAAAAGGCATTAAGCAATAGGCAAGCAAATAATTGAATCATTATAGTGAAAAAGGATGCGTACGAAAAATCAATACCTTGCAAATAAGATAGCATCACAACGCTTTTTGTAGTTATTAACAGACGAAAAGCAGCTAGACTTTTTTATCTAACAAAGTAAGTGAGTATTCAACAGTTCGCTATTTACACATATGCTTACAAGTTCAAAAAATTAATCAACTAAAAGTACTCTCACAAAGTCAATAAATGAAAAACCTTTGTGTATAATCTTTAGTAGCACAACAAAAACTTTTCATATAGTCAGGAGAAAACCATGAAACAATTTCCAACAAATTTTTGGTGGGGAGCAGCCACCTCAGGACCACAAAGCGAAGGCCGCTTTAACAAAAAACATGCCAATGTATTCGATTATCATTATGAGATTGAACCAGAAGTTTTCTATAATCAAGTAGGACCAGATACTGCATCGAACTTTTACAACAGCTACAAAGAAGATATCCAAATGATGCGCTCTATCGGCATGAACAGTATGCGTACCAGCATTCAGTGGAGTCGATTAATTGATGATTTGGAAACCAATACAGTTAATGAAGACGCTGTTCGTTATTACAATGATGTGATCAATACGATGCTGGATGAAGGCATGACACCGGTCATGAACTTACATCATTTCGATTTGCCAGTCGAACTGTTTGATAAATATGGCGGTTGGGAATCGAAAAAAGTAGTGGATTTATACGTAGGTTTTGCTAAGCGTTGTTTTGAATTGTTTGGCGACCGAGTGAAATACTGGGCAACTCACAATGAACCAATGGTAGTAGTTGAGGGGGAATATCTTTTCCAATTCCATTATCCTAATATAGTTGATGGTAAAAAAGCAGTCCAAGTGGCCTACAATTTAAATCTTGCTTCTGCGAAAGCCATCAAAGCCTTTCGTGAGCTGGCAATTGCAGATGCACAAATTGGAACAATTTTGAATTTGACTCCAACCTACGCCGCTTCAAACAGCGAAGAAGATCAAGAAGCTGCACGGATTGCGGAACTTTGGAATAATAAGATGTTTCTTGAACCAGCTGTTTACGGACATTTCCCAGCTGAATTGGAAGAACTATTAACTAAAGACAATGTATTATGGGAAAGTACTGACGAAGAAAAACTAATTTTGAAAGAAAATACTGTAGATTTCTTAGGTGTGAATTTCTATCATCCGAATCGAGTGAAGTCTCCCGATGTTGCACCGAATTCTGTGGGATCATGGATGCCAGACCGTTACTATGATGCTTATGACATGCCGGGGCGACGGGTTAACCTTGATCGCGGCTGGGAAATTTATCCCAAAGCCTTGTATGATATTGCCGTGAATATTCGCGATAATTACAAAAATATTCCATGGTATGTATCAGAGAATGGGATGGGGGTTTCCAACGAGAACCGCTTTAAGAATGCAGAAGGCATGATTGAGGATGATTATCGAATTGATTTTGTCCAAGAGCATTTAGAGTGGCTGCATAAGGGAATCGAAGAAGGTTCAAAATGCTTTGGGTACCATATGTGGACACCAATTGACTGCTGGTCTTGGTTGAATGCCTACAAAAATCGTTATGGATTTATTTCCAACGATATTCATACGCAAATCAAAACTGTAAAAAAATCTGGTCATTGGTTCAAACAAGTTGCTGAACAAAATGGCTTAAAAGATTAAACCCAAGGAGGCACCACATGAAAAGAGAACTAGGTGTATCAATTTATCCCGATCATAGCAATCCGCAGGAGGATCGTCAGTATTTAAAAAAAGCGGCAGATCTTGGCTATACCCGCATCTTTATGAGCATGCTGGAGGTAACCGACGGCAAAGATAAGGTTCGTGAAAAATTCCAAGGAATCATTGGCTATGCCAAAGAGCTGGAATTCGAGACCGTTTTGGATATCGCACCTTCCATTTTCGATGAGCTGGAAATCTCCTATGATGACCTAAGCTTTTTCGCAGAATTAGGAGCAGAAGGTATTCGTTTAGATGAAGGCTTTGATGGCAACAAAGAAGCGATGTTAACATTTAATCCAGAAGGACTGGCGATTGAACTGAATATGAGCAACAATGTCGCTTACTTGGAGAATATTTTATCTTATGAAGCCAACAAACCATTTTTGTATGGCTGTCATAATTTTTATCCGCAAAGCGGTTCGGCCTTGCCATACGATTTCTTTATTTCCTGCAGCGAGCGCTTTAAACGCCAGGGCATCAAGACAGCGGCTTTTGTAACAAGTTCAGCGGCACAGTATGGTCCTTGGGATGTGAATGACGGGTTGCCAACTTTAGAAATGCATCGTCATCTGCCAATTGATTTACAAGCTCGTCATATGTTTGCTACTGGATTAATCGATACAGTGATTATTGGCAATGCTTACGCCTCCGATGAAGAGTTAGCAAAGGTAGCCGCGATTGACCGCTACAAACTAAGTCTAAGTGTCGAATTGGTTCCAGAAATTAATGAGGTAGAAAAGAAGATTATCAACTACGACAAGCATTTCCGTCGCGGAGATATTACAGCTTCTATGGTTCGGTCGACACAAGTTCGAGTGAACTACAGTGACGTTGCGAATGCGCCTCATGATAATGAGCAGGAGTTCCAAGTTGGGGATGTGGTGATCGGCAACGATAAATTCGGTAAATACAAAAATGAGCTGCAAATCATCCTAGAACCGCATAGCGATGATCGAAAAAACCTAGTCGGCAGAGTTCCGCAAGACGAATTAATTATGCTGGAGTTCCTGCGTCCATGGGTAAAATTTCAGTTTGTTCCTAAATAAAGGCAGCGTAAATTAGAAATTGATGAAATTTTCTAGTTGACAAACCCTTGGCCCCGGTGTAAAGTAAAAACAACTTAATCAAACGACAATGAAAAGAAGAGTAGCAGGTAAGTTGCTTCTAGAGAGTCTCTGGCAGGTGGAAAGAGACAGCAGTTAGTTGTGAACCACATCTTTGAGTCGACTAGTTGAAGCAAGTAGGCTAGTCCGGGAGGGCCCGTTACAGCTGTGGTCAATTTGACCAGTGGAGATTGCTTGTCGTGAGACAGCAATGAAAAAAGGTGGAACCGCGTAACTTACGTCCTTTAGTCATTATGACTAAAGGACTTTTTTTATTTCACCAAGCTGGCATTGACCCGAAGAGGCTTTTTCTGTAAAAGGAAAGCAAACAAGAGGTGGAACCACGTTCAATGACGTCCTCTGGCAAACAGCCAGGGGACTTTTTTTATTTTAGGGAGGAACATGCAGGATGAATTATTTAATCGAAGTTATGCCGCAATTATTAACCGGAGCTAGTACAACATTGAAATTATTTTTATACACGATTGTTGGATCACTGCCGTTAGGGATTTTACTTTCCTTTGGGCTATCTAGTCGGATCACTCCGATAAAATGGATTTTACAGCTCTACGTTTGGATTATGCGGGGAACCCCGCTGCTGCTGCAATTGATTTTTGTTTTTTACGGTCTGCCGCTGGTAGGAATCGTATTTGACCGCTTTGAAGCAGCACTGTTCGCATTTGTTTTAAACTATGCCGCTTATTATGCTGAAATTTTCCGTGGCGGGATTCAATCGATTCCGTTAGGTCAATACGAAGCATCACGAGTTTTGGGACTGACTCCGTTTCAAACCATTACCCGTATCATTATTCCACAGGTAGTAAAAATTGTTTTACCCTCTGTCGGTAATGAAGTAATCAATCTGGTTAAAGATACTTCGCTAGTCTACATCTTAGGTTTATCTGATGTAATGCGGGCTGGAAAAATTGCGATGGAACGAGACACCACTTTATTGCCGTTGTTAGGAGTTGCGTTGATTTATCTAGTAATGACTGGAATTACAACGGTAGTTATGAAGCAATTGGAAAATCGTCTAAACTACTATCGCTAATATGTGAAAGAGGAGAATCTACATGATTGAATTAAAAAATGTCAATAAATCATTTGGCAATAAAAAAGTTATCAATAATCTAGACCTAGTGATTCCAGATGGGCAAATTCTTGCTATCGTTGGACCTTCTGGCGGTGGGAAAACGACGCTGCTTCGGACTTTAGCAGGTTTGGAAAAAGCAGATAGCGGAACTTTTCTGTTGGACGGCGAACCGTTTAATCCAGCAGCCGACAAACAAACAGAACAAGTTGTCGGTGTGGTATTCCAAGACTTTCAGCTGTTCCCACATTTAAATGTGATGGACAACATCACCATTGGACCAAGACTTGTTTTAAAACAAGACAAGGAAACTTACACTAGCAAAGCAGAAAATCTTGCCAACCTGCTGGGAATTGAAGAGCTGTTAAACAGCTACCCTTTCCAACTATCGGGTGGGCAAAAACAGCGGTTGGCTATCGCTCGAGCAATGGCTATGAATCCTAAAGTGTTGGCCTACGATGAACCGACCAGTGCATTAGATCCAGCCTTGCGCCAACAGGTAGAAAGTCTAATTTTGGAATTAAAGAGTGATGGCGTTACTCAAATTGTCGTTACTCACGATTTGGTTTTCGCGGAAAATATCGCAGATAAATTATTGAAGGTTGAACCAATTAGTTAATGTAAATTACAAATAAAACCAAGCTTAAATCAAGGAGGAAGTAAGGATGAAATTGAAAAAATTTGTAGTGGGAGCAGCAGCAGTATTAACCGTAGTGGCTTTGGGGGCTTGTGGCAATAAAGACGACGCTGCGTCAGATGGCAACTCGTGGAAACAGATCGAGGAATCAAAGAAAATTACCATTGGATTAGATGATACCTTTGTACCGATGGGCTTTAAGGATGAAGATGGGACAACAGTCGGTTTTGATATTGACTTAGCTAACGCGGTCTTTGAACAGTATGGAATTAAGCCAACCTTCCAATCGATTGACTGGTCTATGAAGGAAAACGAATTAGACAATGGAACCATTGATTTGATTTGGAATGGTTATACGATGACAAAAGCTCGCGAAAAGAAAGTAGCATTTTCAAAACCGTATGCTAAAAATGAACAAGTGATCGTTGCGAAAAAAGACAGTGGAATTACGAAGGATGAAGATCTAAAAGGCAAAATATTAGGTGCACAGGAAGGCTCATCTGGTTACGAAGCCTTCAACAATGAGCCAGAAAAATTGAAGGACTTGGTTGATACAAACGATGCTACCTTGTATGCCAGCTTCAATGAAGCCTTTATTGACCTTGAAAGCGGACGTATTGATGGTTTATTGATTGACAGAGTATATGCAGATTATTACTTGAAGCAGGCAGGCAAAACGGATAATTTCACCGTTTTTAATGCAGGCTTTAACAACGAAAACTTTGCTGTAGGTGCTCGTAA
Source organism: Enterococcus sp. AZ163 (assembly GCF_050498925.1). Taxonomy (NCBI): domain Bacteria; kingdom Bacillati; phylum Bacillota; class Bacilli; order Lactobacillales; family Enterococcaceae; genus Enterococcus; species Enterococcus sp. AZ163. Next base: position 3,498,147 of record NZ_JBIPAO010000001.1, on the reverse strand, counting down.
AGACGACACTGAATTGGTTAACAAAATCAATGAAGCCTTAGACAAGCTGCAAGAAGATGGAAAATATGGTGAAATTTCCGAAAAATGGTTTGGTGAAGAATGGAGTATTCCTAAAGAATAAGTGAATATAGGCGAGCGAATTTGTTCGCCTATTTTTTATACGGCGAATTGTCAAATCAAGTGCAACACTTTATTGAAGAAGACTTCATAAGGTGTCTTCCAACCTAAACATTTTTTTGGTCTGCTATTTAGTTTTTCAACCATTCGATAGATCGTTGTATCTTCCACGGTATCCATTTCTTTTGTTTTCGGTAGATATTCCCTAATCAATCCATTCGTATTTTCATTCGTTCCGCGTTGCCATGGCGCATGAGGATCAGGAAAATAAAACGGAACGCCTTCCAAAGACTGGGTGACATCGAAGTGTTTAGAAAATTCTTTTCCTCTATCTGGAGTGATGGTTTTGACAAGCTCTCTATCAACAGTATTAAATAGTTCTGTCATCTTTTCGCAAACGTAAAGAGAATTTTTCTTGAGTGCTTTCCCTGCTATAAGAAAACGAGATTTCCGGTCAGTTAGCGTCACTAAACAAGCACCTCCTGTTTTCCCAGCCACTGTATCAGCTTCCCAATGCCCAATTTCACTCCGTTTTTCAGCAGTTTCAGGACGGTCGTGAATAGAGTGAGTGATTCGGATTTTCCCACGAGTTTCTGTATGGTTCTTAGTATGACGCGTTTCTCCTCTATGACGTAAAGAACGAACTAAACCGCGATTTCCTTTAGACAATGGAGTGATGTCAAACGTTCCATTATAAATTGCCCGATAAATCGTCACAAAACTGATGTGAAAATCGGCTTGCTCATAAGCTAATCGATTAGAAATCTCTTCTGGCGACCATTGAAGATCGACAAATAACCGGCGGACGATTGACCAAATCCGTGAATCATCTAGGATTTTATGTCGTCCACAATTTTTTCTGCGTACTTTATATTTCTTATTCGCATGGGAAGGTGAGTATTCTTTTTCACTATTTCTACTCAGTTCACGAGAGATTGTCGATTGGCTTCGATGGATGTCAGAACCAATCTCTCTAAGAGAACAGCCATTTTCATGGAGCAGAAAAATCCTTTCTCGCTCGACTATGGTAAGATGGGTGTAGTGGCTCATAATTGAATTCCTCCTGATAGTGTTCTTCGACAGACCTATTCTAGTTGGAAATTCGTTATGAGTCATTTTTTATGTGTTGCACTTAAATTGTAAATTCAAGACTCTAAAATACAAGAAAATGGGGGAATTACAATGAAAAAATGGGTTGTAGGGATGATGGGATTGGTTTTAGCATTAGGATTAGCCGCTTGTGGGGAAAAAGAGGTCAGCGGTGACGACAGTTGGAAAAAAATCGAAGAGTCAAAAAAGATTACCATTGGATTAGATGATACCTTTGTTCCGCTAGGTTTCAAAGATGAGGATGGAAAAACAGTCGGCTTTGATATTGATTTGGCTAAAGCGATTTGTAAAGATTACGGAATTGAGCCAACCTTTCAGGCTATTGACTGGTCCATGAAGGAAAATGAATTAGATAACGGTACGATTGATTTGATTTGGAATGGTTACTCAGTAACCAAGGCCCGGGAGAAAAAAGTGATTTTTACGAAGCCTTATGCGACAAATGAACACATTATTTTAACTCGCAAGGATAGCGGTATTACGGATCGTGAACAAATGAAGGGGAAAATTTTGGGTACACAGGAAAGTTCTTCCAGCTATGAGTCCTTCTTGAAGAATCCAGAATACTTAAAGGACTTAGTTAAGGACAAAGATGCTATTCAGTATGCCAGCTTCAATGAAGCCTTTATGGATTTGGAAAATGGACGGCTGGATGGCATCTTAGTTTCAGTTATCTATGCCGAATACTATTTGAAGCAAAATGATAAAATGGCTGATTTTAATCTATTCAGTCCCGGTTTCCAAGGTGACAGCTTTGCAGTAGGTGCTCGCAAAGGTGACAAGGCGCTAGTCGAAAAACTGAACCAAGGCTTTGAAAAATTGGAAGAAGATGGCCGGTATGCTGAAATTTCGGAAAAATGGTTTGGGACGGCTTGGGAAATTCCAGACAAATAAGGGATAAAAGACACCTTGATTCGATTAGTCAAGACTACTTTTCTGACTAAATAGCGTGAAAAGATGAAGAAGTAAAAAAAAGAGGCAAACAAAACTTTTGTTCGCCTCTTTTTTTTTGTATAATGGAACAAGTGAAAAGAGGGATAAAATGGCGCAGAAAAAGCGTACAAAGAAAAAAAGAAAGACAACCAAAAAACAAAAACAACTGCAGGAGCAACGATTAGTCATTATTATTGGTCTCATTTTTATTCTGTTTGCAGTTTTCTCTTTATTTAGCTTAGGCTTTTTGGGTAATTTGATCGCCAATGTTCTTCGAATGATCGGCGGCAATACGTATCAATTTTTAGCCTTATTGTTGGGTCTTTATGGGCTGCTGCTCGTAGTCAAAAACACGAAGCTGAAGTTCTCCAAAGGCCGACGCTGGGCAGGACTCGGCGTATTTTACATAGGTATCTTGGTAATCCTTCATGCGCGATTGTTTGCGAATGTCCAAAGTCAGAATCCTAACGTCTTGAAGACGACTTGGGAATTGCTGATGACGGATTTTCTCGGTAATCAAGTTACTCAAAATGTTGGTGGCGGGATGCTGGGTGGCGGAATTTATAGTTTGACTCATTTTCTAGTCTCTCAGGTAGGCAGTTACATTATTGCCACTTTAATGTTGGTGTTAGGCGTTTATCTGTTCAGTATGCTGGACTTTGCCCAGGTGTCAGATTTCTTAAGTCACTCAATGGATACGATTCAACAAAAGCTGACAGAATCCGATGAGAAGAAAGCTGAACGAACAGCCAAACGAGAAGAACGACAAGCTTTGAAGGCCAAACAAAAAGCGGAAAAAGAAGCAGCTGCTAAAGAACGACAAGCAGAAAAAGAGCGCAATCAAGTTCGACCGTTAACACCAGGAGAAAAATTGGCGAAGGAAAACTTAGAGCCGGTGGAGAATGGACCGGAACAAATGACTTTGGTGCCAATCGAAGCTTACCAGGCCAATGCTGAACCGAAAAAAAAGATGCCAGATCCAGTTGAAGAAATTGAAGAAGCAGATGTGGGCGACTTGGAATTTGAAATCAGTGCGGAGCCTGAGGACCACGATTATCAATTGCCGCCATCGTCCTTGCTGGATTCTATACCTGCTGCTGATCAAAGTGATGAATACAAGAAGATTGAAAACAATATCAAAATTCTCGAAAAAACCTTTGAAAGCTTTGGCGTGGAAGCGAAAGTGGTCAAGGCCAGTCTGGGACCGTCAGTTACTAAATTTGAAATTCAACCAGCTGTTGGGGTCAAGGTAAGCAAAATCGTCAACTTAACAGATGATATTGCCTTAGCTTTAGCTGCTAAGGATGTACGGATGGAGGCACCAATTCCAGGTAAATCCTTAATTGGGATAGAAGTGCCTAACAGTACTATTAGCACTGTGTCCTTCCGCGATATCATTGAATCGCAACCAAACCATCCAGATAAGCTGCTGGAGGTTCCTTTAGGACGCGACATTTCAGGAATGGTTCGAACGGCTGATTTGACTAAGATGCCTCACTTATTGATTGCTGGATCAACGGGCAGCGGAAAGTCTGTGGCTATCAATGGCATTATTACTAGTGTATTAATGCGGGCAAAACCGAATGAAGTAAAAATGATGATGATTGATCCGAAAATGGTTGAACTGAATGTCTACAATGGCATTCCCCATTTGTTAACGCCGGTTGTTACGAATCCTCGAAAAGCGTCGCAGGCCTTGCATAAAGTTGTGCAGGAAATGGAAGAACGTTATGAGAAGTTTGCCGCAACGGGTGTACGGAACATTACGGGCTTTAATGAGCTGGTCATTCAAAAGAATTTAGAAGATGGACAAAATCGTCCAATCCTTCCATTTATTGTTGTTATTGTCGATGAATTGGCTGATTTAATGATGGTAGCAAGTAATGAGGTGGAGGATGCCATTACCCGTTTAGCCCAAATGGCGCGGGCCGCCGGCATTCATATGATTCTGGCGACGCAACGGCCAAGTGTCGATGTCATTACCGGAATCATCAAAGCCAATGTACCATCACGAATTGCCTTTGCTGTTTCCAGCGGAACGGACTCCCGAACGATTATTGACAGCAATGGTGCTGAAAAGCTCTTAGGTCGTGGGGATATGTTGTTCCTGCCAATGGGTGAGAACAAACCGATTCGTGTGCAAGGGGCATTCATCTCTGACCACGAAGTAGAGGAAATTGTGGCATTTGTTTCTGATCAGCAGGAAGCTCATTATGAAGAAAAAATGATGCCTACTGAAGAAACTACTTCCTCACCTTCAGAAGTTCCACAGGACGATTTATACGAAGAGGCGAAAGCTTTAGTGGTAGAAATGCAGACTGCAAGCATATCTCTGCTGCAGCGGCGTTTCCGAATCGGCTATAATCGGGCTGCCCGAATCGTTGATGAATTAGAGGACAATAAAGTTATTGGACCTTCTGTTGGAAGCAAGCCGCGAGAGGTGTATCTGCAGAAGACAGAAGAAGAACCAGAAGAGACAACTGAATACTAATAGAAAAAATATCTTTCCTAGCTTTGGAAAGATATTTTTTTGATTCTGATTGATTAAGGTCTAGCAATAAACGATTGAGCTATGCAGCTTTATCATAACAGCGAAATTATTAGATTGTTATCTGCGAAGTCGTCTATGAGTAAGGCTGGTGTGAATGGTACGATGTTTAACCGTTTGTCGATGTCAGTTAGAAAGAAAACGATCACCTTGCGGAAACAGAGCGGATTTTCGACACTAAAAAAGACTGTCTTAAATTAAGCTCTCAATCAATAAAACAAACACAAAAAAAGCCAAGCTCAAAGGTTAAGCTTTGGCTTGGTAAAATTAATGGTTTTCATCAGGTGCTTGTCCATCATGAGCGGGCCACTGACACTCCAGCATTTGTAACTGAGTAAAACTTGCTTTGAATGAAGAATTCTCTGGGCTGCAAGCATAGATACCAAACCGAATGTCATCCTTCGCTTCCCGTAAATGACAAATCCTAATTTGTTGAAAATGGATGCCGTCTTGAGAACATTCAATACAAAAATCGCTGTCTCGCCGACTTAAGCGATACCACATAGATTTGATTGAGGCATCAATTGAAGTAGTTGCCCAATCAGAATAGCCCTGATTCGTTACGACACTTCCTAAACGCTGAAACTCTTCATTTTCATACTCAATCGATCCCTTCAACCAATTCTCACTGTCCAAATAGACCACCACACCACATTGATCAAAACGGTGCTGGCTATCAAAAATTGTTTTGACAACAAAAGAGAAATAGTTCTCCTGCGTAGCCATTTGCAGAATCGGGGCGCTGTCATTTCTGAAATGATAATAGGTTCTTTGCCATAAATCGGTATGAGGATCAGTAATAATGTCAATTTTGTTTTCCTGAATTGAAAAATTTACAGGTTTTCGCGTCCAAATTAGTTTATCTAAAGAAAATTCCATCAAGTTTCCCCCTAATGCCTGCCACTTTTTCAGCAAGTTGCTTTATACTAAAGTATACCATGATTTAAAAGAATCCCTTGAGTTTGTTTAATGACTCCCTACGTTCAAGGAGTCATTCTTTTTTGCATGTGAAAAAATTTCAACATTAATGTGTAACTGAGTTGTGTTATACAACATAAAATACCTGTGCTATATTTTGATTAAGTTGATAAGCGCTTACAATTGGAGGAAATAAAATGGAGGGAATGAACACTCGACAAAAAAAGTTAATTAGTTTGCTGGTACAAAATGATGAGTATTTACCAGTGGCTCATTATGCCAAATTATTAGGCAAAACCAATCGCACCATTTATTCAGACTTAGAGAAAATTCAAGAGAATTTTTTAAATGAACAAACAAGAATTGATAAAAAGCCGCGAATAGGAATAAAGCTGGTAGGAGATGCGATAGATAAGATGCTGCTTTTAGAGGCATTTGATTATGCAGAAGAGGACGATTGCTCAGATTGCACACCAGGGGATCGTCAATTATTGATTGCTAAAATGCTGTTAGTGGATGAGATCGTCGTTACGCAGCAGAAGCTGTCGGAACATTTCCATATTAGTGCCAGCTCAATCGCAAGTGACTTGGAAAAAATTAACGAAACCTATGCTGTCTCGTTAGTTGCTTCTAAAAGAGGCACTTGGATTACTGGCAGTGAAGAGGATCGTCAAAGAAGTCTGTTTCGCTTTTGTGAGAATTGGCTAGTTTATAAAGGTGTAGATAATGAGCAGCTTTTTTTGGACAAAGGCCAGCATGAGCTTCAAATGATTTTTGGCAAAGCAATTGTAGCAGTCGTCTTTCAGCAACTCCAGGCACTAAAGCAAAATCCAACGGTTTTCTTGCCTGAGCAGTATGAAAAATCATTGACTATGGGCTTGATAATTTTCTTGTCTCGACTGCAAAAGGGTCAGCATGTGGAAGAAGACAAATTTTTATTTGATCAAATCAAAATGATTGATACGTATTTTTTAGCCAGTGAGTTGCTGGAGGAAACCACAAAGGCCCTAGCACTCAGCTATTTGGAAGAGGATGTAGCTTACGTCAATCGCCAATTTGTAGGCTATGGAGTAAAAATTTATTCCAATCAGCCGCAATCACTTGAGGAAATGACACCGATTATTGACAAGGTATTAAGCAATATGAGTGAAATTATGCAGGTGGATTTTTCACAGGATGAGGAGCTGCGCAGCCGCTTTATCAATCATTTCATTCCTATGATCTATCGTTTGAAGTTGGGAATTGAGATTACAAATCCATTAGTTGATGAAATAAAGAATCAATATTCAATTATTTTCAGTTCGACCTGGTACGCGTTGGCAAATGTTGAACATGAATTAGCAGTTCAGTTTAACGATGAAGAAGTTGCTTTCTTGGCTATGTATTTCCAAGTGTCCTTAGAAAAAAGCCACAACGGCAAGAAAATATTGATCGTTTGTCCAACAGGGATTGGAACCTCTGAGCTGATTTACAATAAAATTAAACGGATTTTGCCAGCTCAGGATATTGCTGAGGTAACGACTGTAGATAAGCTGTATAAAAAGAATTTAGACAACGTGGATTTAATCATTTCGTCAATCCATTTACCAACAATTGATAAGCCAACAATTAAGGTTTCAACATTGATTACCCAAGAGGATATCAAAAATATTACGTCTCTATATTCTGATTTCTTCTATCAAGAGGAGGATACTGCCAGCGAGCAGACGACCTTCGAGTCATTAAAGCAAGTCATTGATCCTGCCTTTATTGTGACGGGAAAAGCAATTGAGACAAAGAGTGATTGTTTAAACTACCTGATTGATCAACTGGAAAAAGCCAAGATTGTTAATCAGGATTTTCGTCAAGAAGTCTTTGAACGGGAGCAGTTGGGTGAGACAGCGCTAGAAACAGGAGTCGCGATTCCTCACGCATCACCGCAAAATGTTTTGCAGACTAAAGTATTTATTCTGACCTTAGAAAAGCCGATTGTCTGGGATCAGCGGAAAGTCAGCTATGTGTTATTGATGTGTGTTGCCAAACGTGACCGCAGTTTAGTAAGAGGCATTATTACCGACATCCATAAAATTGTCCGTTCAACGAACAACATCCGCCATTTTTTCTTAGGAAAGAATGCGCAGGAAATATATCAGGAAATCAGCAGGGGGTAGAAATAAGATGGAAGTTATTACGAATGAACTGGTTGATTTGTCAACCGTTGGAACAAATAGTCAGGAAATCATCGAAACATTAGCCAAAAAAATCGAGGCGGCTGATCGTATCACTAACTTTGACGGTTATTTGCAAAGTGTACTGGATCGTGAAGCATTAACCTCGACAGCCATTGGATTTGGAATTGCCATCCCTCATGGGAAGAGTCCTCACGTGAAGGAATGTACCGTAGCCTTTGGTCGTTTAGCACAACCGGTGGACTGGAACAGCCTAGATGGCAAAGACGTAGAAATGGCGTTCTTATTAGCTGTACCAGAGGAATGTGCTGGCGATGAGCATTTAAAAATTATTGCTGGACTATCTCGCAAATTAGTTCATGAGGATTTTCGTGAAATGCTGAAAACATCTGCCAGTGAAGAAGAAATTGTTCAAGTCATTAACGACAGTCTAACCGCTGTATTAAATTAACTAAAAAAGGGGAAAATAAAATGAAATTAGTTGCTGTAACCGCATGTCCATCAGGAGTAGCACACACTTATTTAGCAGCCGAAAGCTTAGAGGTTGCTGCAAAGAAGCATGGAGTCGATATTCATGTGGAGACACAAGGATCAATTGGGATTGAAAATGAACTGACCATGGATCAGATTACTGCGGCCGATGCGGTGATTTTAACCAATAATATTGGTATAAAAAATGAAGAACGTTTCAAAGGTAAACCAGTCGTTCGGGTAAGTGCCGGAGATTGCATCAACAAAGGTGAAGCAATCGTCAAGAAATTACAGCAAAAATTAGGCTAGGAGGAACCGAAATGGTCAACTTATTAAAGGATACAAGAAAGAACTTAATGACTGGTGTATCTTATATGATTCCCTTTGTAGTAGCTGGCGGTATTTTACTGGCATTAAGTGTTCTTTTTTCAGGAAGTGCTGCTGTTCCAGAGGAGGGTATGCTGGCTGATATTGCAAACATTGGAATTACTGGTCTAGGGATGATGGTACCAATCCTTTCAGGCTATATTGCTTTTTCAATGGTGGATCGTCCAGGGTTAGCACCAGGGATTATTGGTGGATTAATTGCCAGCAATATTGGTGCCGGCTTTTTAGGCGGAATTTTATCAGGGCTATTGGCAGGGATTGTTGTTTATTATTTGAAACAAATTAAATTGCCTTCCAGTTTGAGGTCGTTAGGACCGATTTTCATCATCCCGTTACTAGGAACTACCATTGTGGGTTGCTTAATGTACTGGGTGATTGGACAACCAATTGCTTCTTTAATGACTGGTTTAACGGCCTGGTTGGAGTCAATGGGAACGACCAACCTGATGCTTCTAGGATTAGTGCTAGGGGCAATGATCGCTTCAGACATGGGTGGACCGATTAATAAAGTAGCCTTCGGTTTTGGTTCGGCTATGGTTGGAACAATTGATCCTATAACTGGAATGCCAAGTGCTACTGCTTTATCCATTATGGCTGGAATTGGAGCGGCGATCTGTATTCCACCATTAGCAATGGGTGTGGCTACCTTGATTGCTCCTAAGAAATTCACAATGGAAGAACGCAACTCTGGGAAAGCAGCAATTGTTATGGGCTTAGTCGGTATTTCTGAAGGGGCTATTCCTTTTGCAGCAGCTGATCCATTACGCTGTATTCCAGCTAACATGATCGGTAGCGCAATTGGCGCTGCGGTTGCCATGGTATTAGGTGCCGGAAATCCTGCGCCATGGGGCGGTTGGATTGTCGCACCTGTTGCTCAAAATCCGATCATGTATATTATTGGTACGTTAGTCGGGGTAGCGGTAACTGCAGGGATTGTGATTGTGTTGAAAAAACCAGTGGCTGCTTCTGATGGAACTGAATCAGTACTAGCAGCAGATGAAGATATTGATTTAGATATCGAAATTATGTAATCATTTTAGGCAAGGGATCTTTCAAATAAGATCTCTTGCCTTATTTTGTCTTGAAAAATTGAGAACATGCTATACTAAATGAAAAGAAATCATTTAGGAGGAATTTGGAATGGCAAAAATTTATCGTGGTACTGGAATTTTCGGCAAGGATGCAATTGGTGTATTTGATGACGGAAAGGTATATAAAGGCACGGGGCTTTTAGGAAAAAATTTGGTGGGGTCTTATAAAGATGGGAAAATCTATAGCGGCAGTGGCTTAATCGGTAAAGATCATATCGGTAAATTTAAGGATCATAAAATTTACAAAGGGACCGGAATTTTTGGCAAAGACGCTGTTGGAACGATTAAGGACGGGAAAATTTACAGCGGTACTGGACTTTTCGGTAAAGATGCGATTGGTGCTTACGAAGGCGATGATGAAGAAGGTGCAGCAGCGGCAGCATTATTGCTGTTGGCTGAAGAATTAGAAGATTAATTGGCATTAATCAGTACTTTTTACTTGCTGTGGTACGCGTTCCATCCGCTATACTTTGGGTATAACCAAAGGAGGAGATAGCGATGAACGCTTATGTAGAAGTGCATGATCAAACAGGAACAGATTACTATTATGCATCCTTGGAAATTAAGGGGCAGCGGTTGTCTGTCCAACGTCACCAAGGCTTGTATAAGGTGCGGGAAAAAGAATTAACCTTAACAGGAATACATGATTTAGCAGTTAATGGCAGTGAAGATCGGCAAATTAAGTTTAGTTATGGCAAAGATACCTTCATTTTTTTCGACTCAGGAAGTGATATCGTCCGCTATCTTTATCATCAGCTTCTCACTGCTTAAAAATTTTTCAGGAGAATTTTATGGCCAATATCCGGGACATCGCGAAAAAGACAGGCTATTCAGTCTCGACTATTTCACGAGTACTTAATAATCATCCTTACGTTGAGGAACAGAAACGACAAGAAATTCTGACAGTTATGGCGGAGTTGAACTATGTTCCCAATCATACTGCTCGTAATCTCAGCTATGGTAAAACAAAAAATATTGGAGTGATCGTGCCTTTTGTTAATCATCCTTACTATGATCAACTAGTGAAGGGAATTGCAGAGAAGGCCTTTGTCCAGCAATATAAAGTTACGTTGCTGCCAACAAATTATGATCCATCAGTCGAAAAGAATTATTTGAATGAACTAGCTGCTAAAAGCTTTGATGGAATGATTATTGCCTCAAAGTCCAACAGCTTAGAGGTAATTGCCGATTATCTGAAGTTTGGCAAAATTGTTTTATGTGAAGATGTTCAAATAGAGGGATTGAGCAGTGTATTTATCGATCGGAAAGGTTCCTTTAGAGAGTCACTGAACTATCTGAAAAACCAAGGTGTCGAAAAAATTGGCTTAACTTTAGGACGAACCGGTAAACGAAGTAATAATTCAAAGTTGGCAATGCAGCTATGTGAAGAGTTGTTTCCCAAGTTTGATCCTGAATTGATGCGCTGGGGTTGTCAAGAAGCCGAAGACGGGTTAGCAGTCGCTGACTTTTTTAGGCAGCATTGTGTCGAAGGAATCTTCAGTAATGGCGATGAAGTGGCAGCTGGGATTATTGAGGGCTATGGAAAAGAACAAGCGCCACTAATCGTGGGACAAGAGAATCTTTTTATCAGCCGGGTAATGAAATTTCCCACAATTGATCATCATTTGCCCGAATGTGGTCGAAAGGCATTTGAAGCACTGATCGCTGAAGAAACACAGCAGATAAAAATACCGTATACGTTCGTAAAGCATAACGAAAGGACTTAGCTGGCTGCCAAGTCCTTTTTTCGCGTCTAGTTATCACACTAAAATCAACTGAGCAAAAGCACTGATCATCCGCTCATAATCGTGGGGGATTCCTTTATTAGCAATGACAATATCTACCTCAGACCAAGGGGCTACCTGAACCAAAGAGGTGGTCTCAAATTTGCTGTTATCCAACAAAACTACTTTTTTAAATGATTTTCGCAGCATCATTCGCTTTGATTCTGCATCCACCAAAGAGGAGGTGCAAAAGCCTTTGCGATTTTTAACCCCGCTAGAGCCAAAAAAGCAAAGATCAAATTGAACATCGGGATACATTTCTTTGCCCGTATCATTGCGAAAGGCCATATCGCTGGCTGAATATTGTCCACCAAAGGAATGGATCATATGATGCCCATTGGCCAGCTGTAAAATAGCAGCCAAAGATCCAGTAAATAGTTGGCGTTGGTCGAAGGAAAGCATCTGCTTAGCTAATAGAGCAATGGTACTTCCTTGGTCCAAGCCAATTACTCGATCTTTTTCAGTAATCAGCTCGAGTGCCTTTGCTGCAATCCGTTCCTTTTCCCTTAAATTAACGGTTCGTAAGGAAACGGGGGCTAGCTCTTTTTCCTTAACTAGTACAGCTTTCCCATGTTGCTTTTGTAAGATTCCCTCTCCCTCTAAATAAGCGAGATCTTTGCGAATCGTTTCATCTGAAACATGAAAATAGTTGACTAGCTGGGCAACCTTAATCGCTTCTTCTTGGTACAACCATTCGGTTATTGCTTTTCGTCGTTGGGCAATCTCAGCCGCTTTCATCTGAATTCCTCCCTGCTCTCACTGATAACGTATCATTCTATTCCAAAAAACTCAAGAAAAAATTTGGGAAAAACAGAAGAAATCCAAGCTTTTTGACAAAATTCAATGAAATGCGTGGCTTTATTGCTTGTGTATTTCTATACTAAAGGAGAAGAGGAGATGATAGGAAATGGCGACTGGAATTATCGACAAAGAAAAGAACATTGCCAATGTAGTCACAAACGGGAACGACCGAATTCAACGCATGAAGGATAATCTATTTAAAGAAAAACGTCAAATCTCTTTAGAGCGGGCCTTGCTCTATACGGAGAGCTATCAACAGACAGAGGGAGAAACAACCATTATTCGCCGTGCGAAAGCAGTGGCTCATATTTTAGCGAAGACGTCTATTACCATTCGTGAAGGTGAGCTGCTGGTGGGAAATCGTACTGTTCGTCCTCGTTCAGGAATCGTTTCACCAGAAATGGATCCTTACTGGATTCTAAAAGAAATCGATACAATTGCTACCCGGCCTCAGGATCAGTTTGAATTTACTGAAGCTGACAAAATGGTTTATCGTCAAAAGCTTTATCCCTATTGGGAAGGCCGTTCCATGAAGGATTTTATTAATGGGCAACTAACTGACGAAGTTAAAATAGCGTTGAAGGATGAAGTCTTCAAACTAAATCAAACAGACAAAGGTCAAGGTCATATCATTATGGATTTTCCGGCTGTTCTGAGTAATGGAATAGGCTATTATATTGAAAGCCTAAAAGAGAAAACAGCTGAAGAACCTGACAATGCATTTTTTCAAGCTGGCTTGATCATTTTCCAAGGAATGCAGGAGCATTTCCTGCGTTATGCTGACTTAGCAGAAGAAATGAGTCAACTAGAGAGTGACCGTACTCGTCAAGAGGAATTAACAAGAATTGCAGCGATGTGCCGAAAGCTAAGTGTTGAAAAGCCTGATTCCTTTTATGAAGCCCTGCAGTTATTATGGATGACCAGTATTGTCGGACAATATGAATCAAATGCGTCCTCCTTGTCATTAGGACGGATGGATCAATACATGTATCCTTACTATCAAGCTTCTCTAAATGACGGAATTTCTGAAGCGTTCTTGTATGAAGTTCTGGGAGATTTTTATATTAAAACAAATGATGTTGTGCTCCTGCGCAGCGAAAGCAGTGCTAAATGCTTTGCTGGGTTTCCAACCGGATATACAGTTGTTTTAGGTGGGTTAGATGAGTATGGGCACACTTCGGTAAATCCATTGTCTTATATTATGCTGGATTTATATCATGAGGTTCTTTTGCCACAGCCGAATCTTTCCGTTCGCATGAATGAATTAATTCCTCGACGGTTCTTATTGAAAACCTGCGAAACAATCCGATTAGGTACTGGAATCCCTCAGCTTTTCAATGATGAGGTTTGCGTGCCGGCCTTCTTGAGTAAAGGCGTTTCTTTGGATGATGCTCGTGATTATGCAACAGTAGGCTGTGTTGAAACCTCAATTCCTGGAAGAACCTATGGCTTGCATGATATTGCTTTGTTCAACTTATTACGCATCATGGAATTGAGTATGTACGAGCTGAAGGATAAAAGTGATGTAACCTACGATGAGCTTTTCGAAACTATCAAAGCTAAAATTGCTTACTATGTAGAGCTGGTAGCCAAGGGATCGGACATTGTTGATTTAGGTCACAGACAGTATGCACCCACGCCCTTTCTCTCAGTTTTAATTCAAGACTGTATAGAAAAAGGCAAGGATGTGACCGAAGGCGGAGCAAGGTACAACTTCTCTGGTGTCCAAGGAATTGGTGAAGCGAACCTGAGTGATTCCTTGTATGTCATTAAAAAGATGGTTTTTGAAAACCATGAAATGAGTTTCTCTGAATTGGTAGAGGCGATGGCAGCAAATTACACGGGTGAATACGAAGCGCTGCAAAAGCATGTTATCCAAGATTTCGAAAAGTATGGCAACGATGATGATGAAATTGATCTGATTGCTGCTCGCTTATTTAGATATTATGCCAAAGAACTGGAAAAATATACTAATGTTCGCGGTGGACAGTTTATTGCTGGAGCTTATACCGTTTCTGCCCATATTCCATTAGGAGAAGCAGTTGGTGCAACACCAGATGGACGGAAAGCTCAAGAACAATTGGCGGATGGCGGCTTGTCACCAATGGTAGGCCGAGACCACTTAGGACCAACAGCCGTTTTAAAATCAGTCAGCAAATTGGATAACTATTTAACGGTAAATGGCAGCTTGCTTAATTTGAAATTTCAACCAAATACGCTAAAAGGACAGCAAGGCTTAAATAAATTTGCCGATTTTCTAATGGCTTATACAAAACTAAAAATTCAACACGTTCAATTTAACGTTCAATCAAAAGCGACCTTGTTAGATGCTCAAAAGCATCCAGAAAAATACACGGGTTTGCTAGTTCGGGTGGCGGGTTACAGTGCCTTCTTTGTTGATTTGAATAAACAAATTCAAGACGACATCATTGCTCGTGTTGAACATGAATTGTAGAATAGAGGAATATCCATGTCCAAAGGATTAGTATTTAATATCCAACGCTATTCCGTACACGATGGTGGTGGAATTCGGACCATTATCTTTTTGAAAGGCTGTCCACTAAAATGTCCCTGGTGCTCCAATCCAGAATCAAGAAAAGCAGTCGCTCCAACGACTTGGACCAAAAACGGTAAGATAGAAACTGTTGGAAGTTGGCGCACAACCGATGAGTTAGTGGACGAAGTGATGAAGGATGAAATATTTTACCGAACCTCTGGTGGAGGAGTAACACTTTCTGGAGGTGAAGTATTAATGCAGGCTGACTTTGCCGCGGATTTGTTATCAGAATTTAATTATTTAGGTGTACACACTGCAATTGAAACAACGGGCTGTTTTCCTTTGAGGGAGATTAAAAAGTTAACACCTTATTTGCAGCAGGTCCTATTTGATTTGAAAATAATGGATGCAAAGTCAAGTAAACGAGTGATAGGTTCTGAGATTAAAATGGTCAAAGAAAATTTTGAGTTTCTCTTAAGTCAGGATCACTTAGAAGTGATTCCACGTATCCCCTTAATCCCCGGATACACAACAGAACCTGAAAATATTTCAGCCTTGATCAAGTATTTGCAAAATCTGGAGGTAAAAGAAGTTCATTTGCTTCCCTTTCATCAATATGGCAGCAGCAAGTATGATTATTTAGGTTGGGAATATACTATGAAGGACACAAATACGTTAACCCAGACTGAGATAAATGAAATAAAGAACGAATTTGAAGATGCAGGTATCTATACAAATGTTGATGGCTTAGAATAAGTAGGGACTGTCAGGAAACTGGCAGTCTTTTTATTGATTTTTTCCAAAGGCGATTGCTTTCATTTTTTTAATCGGTTATAGTATGAAGCGAGACTTTACCAGGCCGGCCCCTATTTGTGAAAAGAAGCACGGCTAAGACACAAGAAATAGGAGATAAGAGTTTGAAACCATCAATTTATGAATTAAGAAAAGAAGCCTTGATTGATTGGCTGATTGAGCATGGAGAAAAGAAATTTAGAGCAACGCAAATTTGGGAATGGTTGTATCAAAAACGGGTAACCAGCTTTGAACAAATGAGCAACCTTTCGAAGAAAACAATTGATCTATTGGATGAAAATTTCTGCATCAATCCGTTAAAGCAGATGGTAGTGCAAGAATCAAACGATGGAACTGTTAAATACTTATTTGAATTGCCAGATAAAAATATGATTGAAACGGTCTTGATGCGGCAAGAATATGGCTTGTCCGTTTGTGTGACTACCCAAGTAGGCTGCAATATTGGGTGTACATTCTGTGCGTCAGGTCTGTTAAAAAAACAAAGAGATCTAACCGCTGGTGAAATTGTGGCCCAAATCATGCTAGTACAACACTACTTTGATGAACGAGGTGAAGATGAACGAGTATCTCATGTTGTTGTAATGGGAATCGGGGAACCTTTTGACAACTACGAGAATGTAATGGACTTTATTTACGTGATCAATGATGCCAAAGGTTTAGCTATCGGTGCTCGTCATATTACGGTATCGACAAGTGGTTTAGTACCTAAAATCAAGAAGTTCGCCGAAAACGGACTGCAAGTTAATTTGGCCATTTCATTGCATGCTTCAAACAATGAAGTTCGTTCTTCGATCATGCGAATTAATCGCAGCTTCCCCATTGAAAAATTAATGGAAGCTGTTGATTACTATCTGGAATCAACCAATCGTCGAATTACTTTTGAGTATATTATGCTTGCGAACGTTAATGATCGTCCAGAGCATGCCAAACAATTGGCTGAACTTTTAAAAGACAAAAAAAAGCTGACATACGTTAATCTGATTCCTTATAATCCGGTGAGTGAACATGATCAATATTCTCGTAGTTCAAAAGCAGACGTTTTACGCTTCTATGATGTGTTGAAGAAAAATGGTGTCAATTGTGTCATCCGTAAAGAACACGGTACTGATATTGATGCAGCCTGCGGTCAATTACGCAGCAAACAAATGAAAAAAACGGTTACGAATTAATCAAAGAATCCTTTCACTTACAGGTGAGAGGATTTTTTACGTTTAAGGAAATAAGGGATCAGTGGATTTATCGTCATCGAAAAAAGTCCAATGATAGGCGCCGAAGACTGAAAAAAGTAGCGCAGCAATAATCAATAACCACGTGTAATCATCAGAAAAAAGTGCACCCCCAAAGGCCACCGATGACAGACTTTGGCTAATTCGAAACCAGGTTTTGTGCTTTCTTAACTGCGCCAACTCTTTAGCATCAGTAATCAGTTTTTCTTTCATGATAGAATCCTCCTTTACGAGTTCATCTAAAGTTACTTCATAAAATTCACTTAATGCAATTAACTTTTCGATATCTGGATAAGTCTTTCCTAATTCCCAATTCGAAATCGTTTGACGAGAGACATACATTTTTTGAGCAATTTTCTCCTGTGAAACACCCATTAATTCTCTCCGCCCTTTTAATACTTTACCAACTCCCATAATTCTCACCTCACAATAATTATCCAAAATACCCCACTTAATTACTAGCAAAGAATGTTTGCATCGCAAAAAAATAGTGAATTGAAGAGGGAAAATTGCTACAATTAACAGAAAAGGTCGGAGGGTTCAGATGAACTATCAGGAGGATATTGAAACAGTTTTAAGTCATCGTTATGATCAGAAATGGGATTATTGGACGACAGAGGATCGCAGATTAACTAATGGTGGTGCATTTTCTTGCATTGCCTCCGCAAATTATTTATTGGAATTAGGTGTCTCACCAGAAAATCCAATTTTACAAACAGTTGGTGAGCTGATTTGGGAATCTTGGAAAGAACCGGGAGATTTCAAGCTATATCCGAAGGGCCCCGTTTTTCCCTGCCAAACTATTCCAGCAGCAACCCTGCTGATTCGTTTAGGCTATTTGGAAGATCCTCGAATCAAGAAAACATTGACTCATTTAATGGAAACTCGCTACTCGGATGGTGGCTGGCGATGCAAGAAGTTCTATTTTGGCAAAGGGCCTGAAACCGAACACTCCAATTCTTTACCTACGTTAAATGCACTAAATCTATTTCGTCATACCGAATACTTTTCTGATGATCGCTTGAACCAGGCGATTGAGTTTCTTTTAAGTCATTGGGAAACGAAAGCCCCGATCGGACCCTGTCATTACGGGATTGGGACTTTATTCATGCAGGTAGAATATCCTTTAAGTGATTACAATATTTTTCATTATGTTTACGTATTATCCTTTTACGAATATGCGCGCAAAGATCATCGTTTCAAGGATGCTTTTGAAGCATTAAAAAAGCGCACGGTAGAGGATCAAATTGTGGTTGAACGAGTAAATCGTAAGCTGGTCAAACTGGAATTCTGCAAAAAAGGACAGGTGAGTGAACTGGCTACTAAAAAATATTTGGAAATCTTAGACCGAATGAGTGATTAATTGCGTACCTTTGAATAGATAAGGAGCGTGATAACATGAAACTGCATGAAATAAGAAAAGAATACGGACTAAACCAAACCACTTTTTATGGATGGCTGAGGGAGTTGGGGGCAATTAGAAAGGCCGATACAGGCTATGTAGTAGGGGATAATCATTTTGACGGGATGGAAAATTTGGTCACTCGTCGAGTAAATGAGAATGGAGAATTTATAGAACGAACCCAAGTAAAAATCGACAATCAAAAAATTCCTTATTTACTGGAAAAGTATAAGCAGTCTGGCTTGCCTAAGCTGTATTCTCCTACAAAAATGGCTGAAACGAGTGTCGGTTTAGAAGAACTATCCGCCTTGGAAACGCGAGTGGCCGTTTTGGAAAACCAGCTGTTTGTATTAACGCAGCAAATGCAGCTGCTGCTAAAGAAATAAACTCAGCCAGGCAAAGTTTTTGACACCGTTTTCTTTAGCGCGCATAATAACGCGAAAGAGAGGATGATCAAAATGACAATGGTATTTGTGAATTTTCCAGTAACCGATTTGCCGCGTTCAATTCAGTTCTACGAAGCATTAGGCTTTAAGAAAAACGAAGAATTTTCAACTGAAGAGGCTAGTGCAGTAGTCTGGGACGACCATTTTTGGGTGATGCTGTTGACTCCTGATTTTTATCAAAAGTTTATCAAGGATCGTGAAATAGCTAATCCCAAAACTACCAGTGGCGTACTCGTGTCATTTAGTTTAGATAGTGCTGAAGCAGTCAAACAATTTGCAGAAAAGGCTAAAGAAAATGGTGGTGATTACTACCATATAGACATGGGGATTCCTGAAGATCAAATGTTTGGTTTGGAAGTAGAGGATCCGGATGGCAATATTTTAGAACCAAATTGGATGAATATTTAGCAAATAGCTAACCCTCAGTCTTAGGATTGGGGGTTCTTTTTTGGTCAAACCCTCCACTAAACCACCAATCTTTCTATTTCCCGTATACTATAGATCTATTTACCAAGGGGGATGATTGGATGAACGTAAAAGAAGAACAATATCTCAAAAGAGTCATAAAAAAGGTCAATGAAAAGGCCGACTCACTGGGGGAAACGATCGATTCCAATGAAGACCAGTACAAAAAGCTGAAGAGACATACCGTTGATTATAAGGCGGAGCTGGACAAATACGAGGTGTACAATTATCAACAGACGATGAATTTCATTGATCGCAGAAGTACACTGGAAACAGGCATCCTGCAAAAATTGAATTATCAAAAGAGCAGTCCGTATTTTGCTAAAGTAGGTTTTCAATATCAGCAAGAGCAGGAGGTTGAACCATTTTATATCGGTCGTTACGGTTTCGCAGATGATAGAGGGGAGCAACTGATTTACGATTGGCGGGCACCAATTGCCTCTTTATATTATGAATTTAACTTAGGACGGGGCTCTTATGAATCCTTTGGCAAGATATTCCAAGGCAACATTTTAGAGAAAAAGCAATTCGAAATACATGATGGAGAAATCCAGTTATTGGTGGACACAGAAGATACAGTCAATGACGAATTTCTACTACAGGAGTTAAGTCAATCCTCCACTCATGAAATGAAGACCATTATTCAGACTATTCAAAAAGAACAAAATGAAGTGATCCGCAATACTAAAACTAAGAATCTGATTATACAAGGAGTGGCCGGTTCAGGGAAAACAGCCATTGCACTGCATCGAATGGCTTTTCTGCTCTATCAAAAAAGAGCAAGCTTAACGGCCGAAGATATTTTGATTATATCGCCGAACCTAATTTTTTCCAGCTACATCAGCAATATTTTACCAGAATTGGGTGAAAATGATTTACAGCAGTTGGACATTACGACATTAGGGAAAAGCTTTATGGAAGGGACAGTTTCCGTTTCCAGCCGACAGACAGAATTAACCGAGATGATAGAACGCCCAAATTCTCAGCAAAGCAAAAGTTATCGATACCGTGACTCCTCAGAATTTTTTGAAAAATTAACAGCCTATCTTCAACAGTTAACACAACAGGTCGTTGCCGAAGACTTAGTATTAACACAAGAAAAGATCCTCTCCAAAGAAAATCTAGGCCGTTTTTTTGAAAATCCAAGACAACAGCCATTAGTTGTTTTGATTGAACAAGTCAGCAGAAGAATTGCAGAAGAAGAAAGGTTAGAAGACAGCAAGTCAGTCGCAGCTAAATTAAAGAAACGCATCGGATTTTCCAACAGTTTATCTGCTTATTTAAACTTTTTATCTACTTTACCGCAAGGGTGTCAGGGAGACAGTGATAAAAATCTTTTAGCAAGCAGCGATTTGTACCCGTATTTGTATTTCAAATTACGATTCGAGGGGATTAAGTCCAAGCAACAGATTAAACATTTAGTCATTGATGAAATGCAAGATTATTCCATGCTGCATTTTCGAGTTTTGCAGGCGCTTTTTCCGGGTGAAAAAACAATTTGTGGGGATATAAATCAAGCATTGACCAAGGATCAGAAACCATTTTTAGAAGAGCTCAGCGACTTGTTACCAGCCAACCAATTGGTAACGTTTGATAAAAGCTATCGCTCCAGTTATGAGATTGTTGAATTTGCCAAACAATTCGCTAATAACCCCGAGATGACAGCAGTAAAACGACACGGTAACCCCGTCGAAATGATACCGGTGGTTGATTTTCCGGATAAACTGATTAAACTAAAACAAAAATTAGTCGAATTTCAACAGAGTCGTTTTACGACTTGCGGAATTATCTGTCAAAGTTTACAAGAAGTTAAGCAGCTGCTTACCGAACTATCTATGCCACTAACGATTATCAACGAGAACACCAGCAAAGTTGAAGAAAGCATCGTACTAACAACAATTCAATATGCTAAAGGATTGGAGTTTGATACAGTAATTTTGCCTGATATAGAGATTGGACAGTTGAAACAAACGGATAATCGATTGTATACCAGCTGTACTCGAGCGCTTCATCAGCTGGTCATACTTACAAATTAGTCGTAAAAAACCCTGCCAGAATCCCATATAATTCTGGCAGGGTTATAAGTGCGTTACTATTTTTTCTCGCCGATTTCTTCTTTTAATCGATAAATTTTTGAAGGTCGGCCGATTCCTACTGGACGTTCACCAATCTCATCAAAATATTGCAGCATTGCCTTTTTGAAATTTGAGTGGTCAACGGTTTTAAAATCAATACCTAAAAATTTAGCAAATACTTTGCGCGCTTCAGTAATGGTAAATTCTTCGCCGAGTACTTGAAGAATCAATGGTTCGTGATCCATTTTATTCACTACACGATTGAAAGCTTTACGAATGATTTCGTTATGGTCAAAAGCAAGGGTATCTTTGCCAATTGACTTACCGGTTTCCAAATCAATCTCAATAGAGATATCGTCACTGGTTAAGGTAAGAGTGTCTTCCTGACGCTCCATGTTGAACCAACGGGCATCCTGCGTGTCATCACCAGCCTTGGGCGGTACTTGACCTAAGAAAGCAATGTAGCTAACCGTAATAACCCAGCCGCGAGGATCACGATTTGGTGTGCTGAAGGTGTGTAGCTGTTCCACGTTGCGACGACCAATCGTTAAGCCAGTCTCTTCTTTTGTTTCTCTGCGAACACTATCATTGGTTGATTCGTTGCTTTGTACAAAGCCTCCGGGCAGTGCCCATGAATTGCGGTAAGGATTGCCACGACGTTGAATCAAAAGAATCTTTAATTGATCTTCTTCTTTATTGTAGCCCATGACAACAATATCTACTGTTACTGAAGGTTTTTCATATTGGGGATGATCTTGCTGTTTGTACCAAGACAAAAATTCTGACTCGGAAGCTTCATGTTCATAATAATCCTTTTCTGCTTCTTTTGAAGGAAATTCTTTCATGACTATCCACCTTATCTTTTAAAAGTAATTGATACTATATTGTAGCATGAATAACGAAAAAAAGGGAACTCCATTTGGAATTCCCTTTAAGTGTTTAGTTAGATGCTTCAGTGCTGCTTTGTGCTGATTCTTCGGTAGAAGACTGGCTTGAAGCTTGATCAGATTCTTCAGTAGAAGCTTCTGATTTTTTGTCTGAAGATTTCTTAGAACCAGAAGTTCCAGTAGAGTCAGTTGTTCCTAAGAAGTCAGCCAAAATGTTGTCGAAGGCTTCATCCTTGATCTTCACGTTCGCTTTTTTCAATTCTTCACCGATAACTTCAGAAGTGAAGGTTTGATCTGCCATTTTAGTATTTTCAGCGATTTCATTTACTTCTTTTTCATATTTGCTCATGTCATTGCCCTTAGGAGTATTTTTCTCCATTTTTACAATGTAGTAAGCTGTTTGATAAGTAGAAGCGTCCATTGCTGAAACAACTGCAGATACTTCGCCGTCTTTCAAAGCAAATGCTGCTTCTTTTACTTCAGAAGGAACAGTGTCAGATTGTGAATCAAATTTGATTTTGCCACCGTCTTCTTTTGTCGCAGTATCTTGTGATTTTTCTTTTGCAATTTTAGCAAAGTCGCCGCCATCATCAAGTTGTTTCTTAATTTCGTTTGCGTCATCTTCACTACTTGCCAGAATAACTCGAGCTTCTACTTCAGGATGGAAAGATTCCCATGCAGCCTTTTTATCAGCATCAGTTAGTTTGATGTGGCTCTTGATTCCTTCTTGGAAAGCTAGAGACTGTTTCAGATATTCCTTGTAAGAAGATTTTGTATAGCCGGCAGATTGTAATTGGCTTTCAAAGCTGTCGCCTAATTGTTTTGCTTGCTTGTTGTATTCTTTGTCAATTTGCTTATCGGTAACTTTGTCTCCGTAGGCATTTTCAAAGACATCGTAGATAATCATGTTACGAACCAGTTGTTGATTTGTTTGTTCTTTCTTTGCTTCATTGTAAAAATCTTCTACGGTCAATTTACCGCCTTTCATTGTTGCGATTTCTTGACTGTTGCTACTTGAACAAGCACCTAAAACTAAGACGCTTAATAGTCCAGCAGTAGCTAAAACGATTTTTTTCTTCATGCTCAGTTACACTCCTGTATTCATTTATTTGCGTATTATTGCTCCTCAATCACTATACCATACTTAAATTTGTAAAATAAAGGCTTTTAAAGATAGTTTCTATAAAAATTCACAATAAAGGCATAAAAGAAAGGACGGAGCCGTAAAAATGCTCCCATCCTGTTGATTATTTAAATTTTTCTGGACGTTCTAGAATAAAGCGACCTTGTTTATTACCATTTGTTTGTAATTCTTCTGGTAAGTGGCTCTGAATGAGAGCTACTTGTTCTTGAATTTGTTGAATTCGAGGCTCAGCTTCGAATTTAAAATCCTCCAAGTCACTTTCTAATTCCGCCTTGAATTCTGGAACCAGCGTGTGAACAGTTGCTTTCAATTCCACCAAGGATTCACGAAAATCAGTCAAGCTGTCATTCAATTCGTCAGTTAATTGAACCACATCACGGACATCATTAACCAGTTTTTCACGCGTTTCTTCTCCTCTTCTTGGTGCAAGAAGAAGACCGCCGATGGTTCCGACACCTGCGCCAACTAAGAGTCCTTTGAAAAAGCCCATTTATTTCACCTGCTTCTTAATTGCTTCAGCAATTGCTTGCATTTCTTCTTTTGACTGTTTTTCTGAATGATCACCAAAGTGAATGGAGAAATCATCCTTTTTACTATAACGAGGAATTAAGTGTACATGTGAGTGAAAAACCGACTGATAAGCTAATTCTTTATTATTATTTAATATATTCAAGCCCTCCATTTCGGGGAAAGCTTTTTCTAAAGCTTTTGCGACCTTGGGAACTCGGGCAAATACTTCGCTGGCCAATGATTCATCATAGTCAAAGATATCGGCAACATGCTGTTTAGGGACAAGTAAAGTGTGACCCTTAGTTACTTGAGAAAGATCTAAAAAGGCATATACTTTATCGTCTTCATACACTTTATAGCTGGGAATTTCTTGGTTAATAATTTTACAGAAGATACAATTTTCCATAACAGACACCCTTTCTTTTTTTGCTTACTTTCACTTTACCATAACTTTTCTTAACTGTGCGGAAAAATGAAATCACTTTGTCAAAAATCTTTGTAAAACTTCTGCTATAATATAGAACAAGTATTGGAGGGAATAAGATGAGTTTATCTATTCAGCAAGTAACAGGCGGTTACGGCCATGTGCCTGTATTAAAGGATATTAGCTTTGATGTAAATAGTGGAGAGATGGTTGGCTTAATTGGATTAAACGGGGCCGGAAAATCTACTACAATAAAAAATGTAATTGGTTTGCTTACTCCTCAAAAAGGGAAAATTACGATTGACGAGTTAACCTTGTCTCAAGCACCAGAGGAATATCGGAAAAAAATTGGCTTTATTCCAGAAACACCTTCATTATATGAAGAATTAACCTTGCGAGAGCACATTGAAGTGACAGCGATGGCATATGATATTCCCAAAGAGGTAGCGATGGAGCGAGCTGAGCAGCTGTTGAGAACGTTTCGTTTAGAGAATCGTTTAGAATGGTTTCCAGTTAATTTCTCTAAGGGAATGAAACAAAAAGTAATGGTTTTATGCGCATTTTTGATTCAACCCAGTTTGTACATTATTGATGAACCTTTCTTGGGCTTAGACCCATTGGCAATTAATGCCTTGTTGGAATTAATGATGGCAATGAAAAAAGAAGGGGCTGCAATTTTGATGTCCACTCATATTTTAGCAACAGCTGAAAAGTATTGTGATCGTTTTGTTGTTTTACACAACGGGGAAGTGCGAGCACAAGGAACCTTAAGTGAGCTTCAACAAGAATTTCATCTGCCAGGTTCTTCCTTAGATGAAATCTATGTCGCATTGACAAAGGAGTCTGAGGCGAATGTCTGATTTTTTTAGTCAGCGGCTAAGACTGCACCAAAAGAAAATGATGAAGTACATGCGTTACGTTTTAAATGATCATTTCGTCTTAGTTTGTTTGTTTTTAGTAGGTGGTTTGGGGTTTTACTACTCAAATTTGTTAAAAGAGCTGCCGCCAGATTTCATATGGGGGTTACCTATTGTAGGCTTCCTTTGGTTTCTAGTTTTACCAGCAGGAAAGCTGGTCACTTTGATTGAACCAGCCGATACTACCTTTATTCTGCCGAAGGAACGGCAAATGGACGGCTATCTGCAAAAGGGGCTAAGCTATTCGTTGGTCTTCCCATTTGTATTAATTATTCTAATCGTTGGCATCTCAATGCCGTTATATGTTGTCAGTACGGGCGATGGCTTTATTAATATCCTTTGGTTTGTACTGATGCTTTGGCTTTTAAAATACAGCCATTTAACTATTTTGCGCATGGTATGCTATCAAGGAATTGAAGAAAAGGCTCGTCAGTTAAAGCTGCTTTGGTATGTGGCTAGCCTAGCAGTAATTGCTGTTAGTTTATATACGACGCCATTAGCAGGTACGGCAATGGCGATGATAGTGACCTTTTTCTTTTACCAAGCAACCAAGGCTGAAAATCGGTTGCTGGATTGGGAGAAAATGGCTGATTATGAACGCAGTCGCTTATACCGAATTTATCAGTTCATCAATTTGTTCACCGATGTACCGGAAATTGAAGCCAAGGTGAAACGACGCAAATACTTGGATGGTCTGTTAGCAAGAATTACTTTTAAACAATCGAATATTTACCTTTATTTATTTATGCGCCGGGCATTGCGGGGGTCTGAATATAGTGGACTTTATCTTCGTTTAGTGGTAATTGGCGGTATTCTTATTTTTACACTGCAGGATTTTCTTTTTGCCACTGGAGTCGCGGCGTTATTAATCTACTTGATTGGGTTTCAAATGATTCCATTATACGGTCAATTCGATTATATTAGTTTTATCCAATTGTATCCGGTAAGCCAAAAGACGAAACAAGCTTCGCTACAAAAGATGATTGTGAGCTTGCTGGTAATTGCTGCCTTTATTTTTGCAGGTGTTGCTTTAACCCAATTATCTGTCCTAAATAGTCTTTTGATGTTAGCCATTTTAATGGGAGAAATAGCTTTGTTTGTTTGGTTGTATGTACCAGCTCGAATCAAAAAGATGGAGGATTAACCGATGAAAATATTATGGAACGATAAAATTGTTGATGAATCAGAAGTAAGAATTGATACTGAAGATCGCGGGTATCAATTTGGTGATGGAATTTATGAAGTGATTCGTATTTACGATGGACTGTTATATATGGAAGAAGAACATTTGGAGCGGTTTTGGCGCTGTGCAGACAAAATTCGTTTGACCCTGCCTTTCTCAAAGGAAGAATTCAGTCAACGGTTGCATCACTTTGCTGAAGAAGTGGGGATTGAAAACGGACGGCTGTATTTCCAAATAACTCATGGAACAGCTAAGCCTCGCCTGCACGACTTTCCAAATGCTAAAGAGGTTATGCCGGTCTTAACTGCTGACATTCAAACGGCTAATCGTCCTGTCGAAAAACTTGAAAAAGGAATTCGCGGCGGATTTGTCACTGATAAACGTTGGCTGCATTGCGATATTAAATCAATTAGCTTACTAGGCAATATCTTAGCTTTAAATGAAGCAAAAGAGAACGGATATGATGATGCCGTACTGGTTAGAGATGGGATTGTAACTGAAACTTCAGCATCTAATCTTTGGATGGTAAAAGAAGGTATTTTATATACTCATCCGGATGGTGAATTAATTTTACCAGGAATCACTAAAATTAAGGTGCGGGAACTAGCAACGGCACTAGGTATTCAGTTAATTGAAGAACCTTTTACTAAGGAACAATTAATTGAAGCAGATGAGTGTTTCAAAACTAGTTCGGTTGCTGAAGTAATGCCGATTGTTAGTATTGATGGTAAAAATATTGGTAAAGGAACACCTGGTACGGTCACAAAACAACTACAAAAAGCTTATATTGACGCTATAGAGGAATCTGTAAAGAAAATGTAATCCAAAAAGGCTAAAGAAGAACATACATGCGCTTGACGAAGCCACCTTCCCTAGCTAGAATAAGAGGTACTGCGAAAAAAGCATGAGGAGGCCCATGAGATGGATTTTCAGTTAGATAGCGAATGGCGTGTCAGTCCAATCAAGGGCGACACCGGCAAAACCTACATCGGGTATCGCGATGAAGACCGTGTCTTTATAAAACGAAATACCACTCCTATGCTGGCAGCTTTATCTAGAGAAGGAATTGCACCTAAGTTGGTGTGGATTAAACGGACAGGCAATGGTGATACGCTAACTGCGCAGGAGTGGTTGGACGGTCAAGTGCTTAGCCCTGAGGAAATCAAGCAGCGCAACGATGTAATAGATGTTTTGTACCATCTGCATCATTCGGACTCGCTAAAAATGATGTTGAAAAAAGTAGGTGGACGTCAAGTCTCTCCTCAGCAATTGTTGGCAGATTTTGAAGAAAGGTTATCGCCGGCTTTGCAACAGAACAGTTTCATTGAATTAGTCCATAGTTATTTGAAAAAAAATATTCCTTACTATCCGAAAAAAAGCTACACCGTAGTACATGGTGATGTCAATCACCGCAACTGGTTAGTGTGTCGGAATTATCTTTATTTGGTTGATTGGGATTCAGTTATGTTTGCTGATCCGGCTTTAGATATTGGAACAATCTTAGGAAGTTATGTACCGCTTTCTAGTTGGAGCAAATGGTTAGTGAGGTATGGTATAAGACCAACTGATGCGAACATGGAGCGTGTATATTGGTACGCTCTGATGAGTTTGTTATTAGAAATATCCCGGCTGTATCGTCGTCAGGAATTTCGTCATATGAATCAATTAATATTGCAATTAAAACGAATTTTTGCGGGAAGCTGAACGATTTAGGTTCAGCTTTTTTTAAGGAGGAAATAAATCATGCGTGTAAGAAAAAGGTCGGGAGCAGAGGAACTGCTGGCTGCTCACCCGCAACTTGTTGTAGAAGACCCTCAAGCCTGGAAAGGTCGTTGGCACGAGCGTTTTGGCAACGATCAGCCAATTCATATCGAGATTGGTATGGGAAAGGGCCAGTTCATTAATCAAATGGCACAGGCTCACCCCGGAATTAATTACATTGGGATTGATATGCAAATAAGTGTAGTATCCTTTGCTTTAGATAAATTAATTGAAGAGCCGGTGTCAAACCTGCAATTGCTGCATGTTGATGGGTCAGAGCTAACCAACTATTTTGCGGAAAGTGAAGTAGATCAGATTTACTTGAATTTTTCAGATCCGTGGCCTAAGAAAAGACATGAAAAACGTCGTCTAACCTATCGAAGTTTTTTAGCGGTAGATGAAACCATTCTACGACCCAATGGAGCGATTCATTTCAAAACAGACAATCAAGGATTATTCGAATATTCTTTAAGCAGCTTTTCAAAGTATGGCATGATTTTGGAGCAGGTTTGGCTTGATCTACATCATAGCAGTTATGAAGGAAACATCATGACCGAATATGAAGAAAAATTCTCTAAAAAGGGACAGCCGATCTATCGGGTAGAGGCTCGTTTTCCAGATAAAACAAAAAAATAAAACTTTTTTAGCGAGTCGAGATCAGACTCGCTTTTTTTGCGTACTTTATCAATGAGGTGAAGGAGATGACGATTGAAGAACTTTCAACAGGCTTAGTAGAGTATGGTGCCAAAAAGCAGATGCAGGATTTCTATTTGATGCCTAAAGATGAGCATTATGAATATTATTTTCGCCAGGGACCTTATTATCATGGGCAGGGGTGTGTCTCAGGTGAGATTGGAAGGCAGTTAATTAGCCGCTTTAAGTATTTGGGACAAATGGACGTTAGCGAAAGGCGTAAAGCACAATTAGGTGCAATTACTTATTCCTTACACCAACAGGAGCAGCGGTTACGTTTGTCTACTGTAGGCAATTATCTGCAACGAGAGAGTCTAGTTATTCGTTTTTTGCATTCTTTTGGACACAGTCGTGAAAAATACTTATTACCAGAACAGTTACCAACAATCCTTCAGGCTTGTCGCTCAAAAGGGTTGTATCTATTTTGTGGTCCAGTCGGTTCTGGGAAAACAACCTTAATGTACAAACTGGCTAAGGAAAGTCATGGGCAAGTATTAACTATCGAAGATCCCGTTGAGATTGAAGAACCAGACTTTTTGCAGCTGCAGGTCAATGAGAAGATTGATCAAACCTATGAGGAGCTGATCAAATTATCATTACGCCATCACCCAGATGTGTTAATAATTGGTGAAATCCGCGATCAAAAGACGATTCAAGGAGCAATTCGAGCAGCCTTAACAGGTCATTGCGTATTTGCGACGCTGCATGCTTCAAGCTTAGAAGCAGCGGAGAATCGGGCAATTGAGTTGGGAGGGGATCAACATTTGTTACAAGATTGCTTACGCGGAATTATTTACCAAGAATTGCTTCCCTGCCAAGAAAATGAAGTGGGGTTATTAATGAGCTACACCTTTTATGATGATCCCCCGCAGCTTTTTACTTGGCAGGAAGGCTTAAGACAGATTGGGGAAGATATGCAATGAAGAAAAGACTAACTCCACAACAAAAAATTAGCTTCTGCCAATTACTAGGTGATTTGTTAATTAATGGATTTAGCCTGCAGCAAGCCTTACATTTTTTGCGAACCGCTGATATTTTTTCAGCAGAACTAGTGGAAATAGTTCAAAAAAATCTGCACAGTGGTCAACCTTTATCAAAAAGCTTTTCTCAATTGAATTTTTCCGCTGATCAAGTACTGCAAGTTGCTTTGGGAGAGATGCATGGAGGGATTGCTCTTACGCTAAAAGGAATAGCCAATCAAATGTTGCTGATTCAAAAGCATCGTCAAAATTTCATTAAAGCTGTTTCTTATCCAGCCATGCTTCTACTTTTTTTACTGTTGATTCTGTTGGGAATGCGAACCCTTCTTTTACCTCAATTATTAGACAGTGGAATGATTGCTGCTGATAATCCTTCGATTCTCTTTATTCAAGCAGCTCCTTGGTTCGTTGTAGCAGCTTTGTCCGCTGGGCTATTCGTACTAAGTTTATGGAACTACTGGGGAAAGAAACAAAGCTATCTTATTAAGTACAGCTTCTTAGCTAAACTCCCCTTTATTGGCCGGCTGCACCGCGATTATTATTCAGCCTATTTTGCATTAGAATGGGGAAAATTATTTGATCAGGGTCTCGAGCTTCAACAGATTATTGCCTGTTTACTAGCAACAGAAAAAAAGTCGCTTATGAAAGAATTAGCTGCTTCACTTCAAGAGAAGCTCGTTCAAGGTCAATCTTTAGCACATCAATTAAGAGACTACCCTTTTTTAACCAAGGAATTTAGTCAAATTGTTCAGCAGGGGGAAGTTCGTGGGAATTTAGGAAAGGAACTGCTCACGTATAGTCAGCTTGTTTGGCAGCGTTTTTTTGCCCGTTTAGAGTTTTTGTGTTCTTGGTTGCAGCCGGTAGTATTTTTGTTCGTTGCTTTATTGATTGTTAGTATTTATGTCGCTATGCTTTTGCCGCTATCCAGCGGTTTGGAGGGAATATGGTGAAAAAGAAAAAACTTGAAGGTTTTACTCTATTAGAAATGATGGTCGTACTTTTTGTGATCAGTATCCTATTACTATTGTTTGTACCAAATATTATGAAGCAGAAAGACTCTGCCCAGGGGAAGAATGATGAATCAATTGCGAAGGTTGTAGAGACGCAGATGGAAGTTTATGAACTAGATACAGGCATTCGTCCAACATTAGAAGTATTAGTAGACGAGGGGTATATTACAGACAAACAAAAAAAAGTCTATGAAAAAGTTAATCCTTAGATGAGGTGTAAATCGGGATATACGCTGTTCGAGACCTTAATTGTTCTAATGATAGTTTGCAGTTTTGTTTTACTGCCAACGTTGATGTTCTCCAACTGGCAGCGAAAACTGGAGGAACGATCTTTTTATTATCAGCTGGAAAAGTCGATATTACATCTTCAGCAGTTGGCGATCTGTGATCAAAAAAATGCTCGGTTTGACTTGCACCCAGATAAACAGCTGATTACTTTTACGGCCGTCGATGAGGAGCTACCCTGGAAAAATTTGGAAGTGCCAAAGTACGTTGTTTTGCATAGCGGATATTCCATCATGTTTAAAAGCAGTACCGGAAATGTTTCTACGAATCAGCCAGAGACTGGTATTCCTAAAATTAGATTCACTGACAGGTCTGGAGAAGTTATTTATCAATTTCAATTAGGAAGTGGTCGTTTTGAAAAAAAGTAGAGGGTACATTTTGTTAGAAAGTCTAGTAAGTCTGTCTCTGCTATTTGGGATGACCTATGGATACTTGTCGATTACTATTCATCTACAAAAACAAACACTGCAACAGTTGGAAAAGATTGAAGAATATCGCAATCGATATATTGAGCTTCGTCATAAACGACTTTATCCCTAAAAAAACTAGAGGAGGAAGATAGTGGGAGAAAAAGAGCGCTGGCGAATTAAGGGATTTACTCTTTTGGAATGCTTAGTGGCATTGCTGGTATTAAGTGGAAGTCTTCTTTTGCTAGATGGTTTGATTAAGCACATGGCCAAGATGGAGCAGCAGCTAACAGCCTATCATAGCCGTGAATGGGAAGTAGGCTTGCTGCAATTAGAAAATGAACTTGCAGGATTTGATTATAGTAACACTGAAGCCCATCGAATTGTGCTGAAGGATAAAGAAGGAAGCACACTCAAAATAGAAAGAGCCAATTCAACAGTAAGAAAAAACTATAAAAATGGGCATCAACCGTTGTTTACTCAGGTATATGCTTTCAGCTGTCAGGAAGTAGATCACACTGTAGAATTTGATGTTACTTTCAACGACGGCACAAAGAAGAAAGGAACTTGGGTGATTGAATAAACGCGGTGGAATTCTAATTTCTGTCTTACTGTTTATTTTTCTTTTCAGCTTTTTAGTTTTACAACTGCTGTTTACCTATCGTCAAACAGCAGATTTCTCAAAACGGACCATTCAGCTGTATCAAGCAAAAATTGCCAAGGAAGAATTTTTAATCGTATACCAACCATTGAAAGAAGAGCAAGGAACTTGGCTTTTTGACCAGGGGGACCTGTCCTACGAAAAAAAGAAAGATACAGTAAAAATTTGTGTAACTATTCAGGGGAAAATGTATACTTTTTCTGAGAAAATAGCTAAGGAAACCAGCCAGTCTGCGGGTAATTCCACCAATAAAAAAGAAACAACTGAAGGACACTTGAGAAATCCGTGAAATTTGTGAAAGTGTTAGTAAAGCGCTCGTCTCTTTACTAACACTTTTTGTTCTGTAATCGATACAGACTAACACACATGTTTGTGAAAAAGTTTTACAGGTAGTTTTCTTCCAAAAACACTAAAAATCCGCAATTTTAAAAAGAAAGCGATTGATTATTTTTAAATTGTCCGCTAAAATAGAACAGGTATCATAGGTGTTATACTAGGAGGTATAAGATGAATCCAGAAAAAATTGAAACAGCTTTTTCTTTGATGAATCAAGCAGTGGAATTATTGCAGCAAAAACTAGAAACTTCCTTTTTTGACGCCTATATCGAAAATGCGGAGAATTTAGTGGATGGTGCAAAAGTACGTGTGGTTGACCAAACACCTGATCAGCAAACCGTCAGCCAAGTAGAAAAACTCTACCAAGATATTTTAGAACTGAACTTGAAAAAAGAAGAATGGCGTAAAGTCACTCAGCTGCTATTACTGAAAGGCTCTAAACAAGAAACATTACAGCCTAATCATCAGTTAACACCAGACAGCTTGGGTTTTTTGTTTGTCTTTTTGATTGAGCAGTTAACAGCAGATAAGCAAGCACCTATTCGTGTATTGGATATTGCAGTTGGTATGGGGAATTTACTTCTAACAACCATTTCTAATTTACAATTAGCAGGTTATAAAGTTGAGGCGGCTGGTATAGATATCGATGATACCTTATTAGCAATCGCTGCTTCAGACAGTGCTTTAATGGAAGAAGAAGTTCAATTGTTCCATCAGGACAGCCTGCAGGATTTATTAGTAGATCCAGTAGATTTCACCATTGGGGATTTGCCTATCGGTTACTATCCCAATGATGAAAAGGCGCGCCAGTTTATCACTAGTTCGGAAAAGGAGCACAGCTATGCACATCATTTATTGATGGAGCAAGCGATGGCTTACGTAAAGACAAGCGGTTTTGGATTATTCCTGCTGCCAAGTAATTTTCTGGAAGCTGAACAAGGCCCGCTATTGCAAAAATGGTTGGGTGCAGAAGTCTTCCTGCAAGGAATTATTCAATTGCCAGACGAATTGTTCAAATCCGAACATTCTCGCAAGAGTATATTAATTCTGCAAAAAGCTGGTGGAGATGCTCAGCAGGCTGAAAAAGTGCTGCTGGTTAAATTACCTACCCTTAAGGATCCAAGTAAGGTAACAGAGTTTTTCAAAAAATTCGAGGGCTGGAAGTCTTCTAATTTATAAGCTAAAACAAAAGGAGAGTAAAAATGTCAAAAACAATTGCAATTAATGCTGGTAGCTCAAGTCTAAAATGGCAGTTATACCAAATGCCTGATGAAACCGTCGTAGCTAAAGGAATTGTAGAAAGAATTGGAATTAAAGATTCAATTTTTACGATTAAATATGGTGATGGAGAAAAATTTGAAAAAGTATTAGACATTAAGGATCATGAAGTAGCTGTTCAAATGCTTTTAGACCAATTGATCGACCTAAAAATTATTTCATCCTTTGATGAGCTTACAGGTGTAGGACACCGTGTTGTAGCCGGCGGCGAATACTTCAAAGATTCAACGATTATCACTGATGATGTGTTGGAAAAAATTGAAGAGTTAAGTGAATTCGCTCCATTGCACAATCCAGCTAACGCTATGGGAATTAAGGCATTCCGCCGTATCTTGCCTAACGTGTTAAGCGTGGCTGTTTTTGATACATCTTTCCATGCAACTATGCCGAAAGTGAACTATCTTTACAGCATTCCTAAAGAATACTATGAAAAACATGGGGCTCGTAAATATGGCTTCCATGGAACCAGCCATCGTTATGTGTCTGAACGTGCTGCTGAGTTATTAGCTAAACCGATCGAAGAAACAAAGATTATTACTGCCCATATTGGTAACGGCGGATCTGTTACAGCAGTTGAAGGTGGAAAATCAGTTGATACTTCGATGGGCTTCACGCCTTTAGCAGGTGTCACTATGGGAACTCGCTCTGGAGATATTGATCCATCATTATTGCCATATTTGATGGAAAAAGAAGGGATTTCTTCTATTAATGAAATGATTGATATTTTAAATCAAAAATCTGGTGTTTTAGGATTGACTGGTCTTTCAAGTGATATGCGTGATATTGAAAATGGCGCAGCTGGCGGTAATGAAGACGCAATTCTAGCTTTAGAAATCTATGCTGACCGCATCCGTAAATACATTGCTCAATATATTGCAGTTATGAACGGTGTTGATGCGATTGTCTTCACTGCTGGTGTGGGTGAAAATGGCGATATCGTTAGAAAAATGGTCTTGGAGCAAATGACTTGGTTCGGAATTGACTTGGATGCAGCTGTAAACCAAAAAATTCACGGCAAAGAGGCTGAAATTTCAACACCTGATTCAAAAGTAAAAGTCTATGTTATCCCAACAGACGAAGAATTAATGATTGCTCGAGATGTTGAGCGTTTAAGTAAATAAAAACAATGAAGAAGGTGACCTGGAAATGCCGATTAGCATTTCCAGGTCACCTTCTTTTTTAAGCATTAATATAATTCTCGCAAAGCATCAGCTACAGAAAAGTGATACTGAATATCGGTATCGATGTGCATAGTTTGAATCATTTCTTTTACCCCTGATTGCATTGAGCTAAAGTAAAGTTCCTGACCGACTTCTTTACGTTGAGCATAACAATCTGAAAGCACAGTTAATGCAGTTGTATCAATACTTGAAACGCCCCGCATTGATAGAATGATTCCCTCTTTATCCTTTAAATCATCCAGAGCCTTTTTCAGTTTTGCTGAAGACATAAAAAATAACGGACCGCTAAGATACACAACCACCCAGTCTTTCGTATGCTCAACAGGAACCATCGCCATACGCTCCCAATCAATTTCTTCTACGCTAATAGAGATTTGCGCCGATTTCGCCAAAAAGATTAAGCAGCTTGCTGCTACTCCTAAAATGATGGCTAAGCTTAAATCAAAGACAACAGTGGCAATCATAGTAACAAAAAATTTTACTAAAGCAGGATAAAACCTTTTTTGGCAAAATTCCTGTATGATTGTCCATTCATTCATTCGCCAAGCAGTTACAATCAGGACACCTGCTAATGCAGACATAGGAATGCTTGACATTACAGGAGCAAAAACCATCATAGATAATAGTAAAAATAGTGCGTGGAAAATACCGGTTAAACGTGTCTGTGCGCCTGATTTAATGGCTACACTTGTTCGTGCAATTGCCGCAGTAGCAGGAACGCCACCAAAGAAAGGTAGAATCATGTTCCCGATCCCCTGTGCCACCAATTCTTGATTACTATCAAGCTCTTTTCCAGTCATACGTCCGGCGGAAGCTCCGCAAAGCAGGCTTTCAATCATCCCTAACATAGCAATACTGATTGCTGGAACGAATACATCCTTCAGACCACTAAGGTGAAGATCGGAAAAGAACAGACGATGGTCACTAACAATTGTAGTGGGGATTTTTCCTACCGTAGCCACAGGAAGCTTGAATAATACAGTAAGAACAGTTGCTACTATAATCATTACTAAGGACGCAGGAATTTTTTGATTCCATTTTTTGGGAAAATAAATCATACCAATAATGACAGAAAGTCCTAAGAGAGTAGTAATTATATTGGGCGAGAATCCAAACTGTTGATAGCTTTGCAGCTTTTCAATTAAATTATGGCCTTCAGAATGTACGCCAAAGAAATTATCTAGCTGCCCTAGGGCTATGATAATAGCAATGCCTGAAGTAAAGCCTGTTATGACAGGTGCTGGAATGAGGGAAGTAATACTGCCAATTTTCAAAATGCCGGCAAACAACAAGAAAATACCTGCTAAGAAGGTAGCAAGCAGAACTCCTTCAAGGCCTTTAGTTGCCACAATGGACATAAGAATTGCCCCCATTGCGCCAGTCGGACCAGAAATTTGATAGAAACTACCTGACAAACTACCGATTACACCACCAGCAATAATTGCAGTAATCATTCCCGCAGCAGCATCTGAACCATTGGAAACACCGAAGGCAAGAGCCAACGGTAAAGCCACGGCAGCGACGGTTATTCCAGCCAGCAAATCCATTTTCAGCGTTCGCAGAGTATACCCTTTAAACTCGGCCCTAATCATTTTTAAGTAATTCAATCTAACCTAACAACTCCATTCTTAAAGTCAACAAATAGATAATACCACAAGAATTAAGCCAAAAACTTCAGCAATTGAATTAAAAACGTTTTCTTAGGTGAGAGAGGAAAAAACTGCTCACGGTAGACAAGGACACCTGTGAGCAGTTTTAAGATTAATTATTCGGCAGGTTTCAAAGCTGTTGCAAAATCAATTTGATTAATTTTACGATTTAAAAAGGCTTGTACTAGTAGCATGCAACCAAATAATATAAAGCTAGCCAGCATTAGGCTTTTGCTTGATAGTTGAGGTAGGTATTGCTGATTTTCAGTTGAGACCATTGATACATACGCTTGGAGAAACAGCCACCCCAAAGGCAAACTGAACACCCAGCCAATACTTGTTAATAAAGTTGTTTCCAATAAGGAGAGACGCAATACCTCTGACTTAGTAAAGCCCAATACTTTCAACGTAGCGAATTCAATAAAACGTTCAGAAAAAATCAGCAAATGGCAATTCATCATAATGGTAATTCCTAATGCTAAGGCTGCTAAGATTAATAAAGAAATAATGAAACGAATGCCTTCGATTAACTGAAGAGAGTCGGTATATTGCTGTTTTTTAGAAACAGAGTTGGAGAAAAGGGCAGACTCTTTTATTTGATCTTGCTTTTCTAGTAAAAGAGATTGCGGTAAAAAGGATTGATCCAGACCTTCCCATACCTTTTGTGAAAAAAACAATCCTTGAGGAGCTGAGAGGTAGGCTAAATCTTTTACCTGAAGCGGAATAATTGTTTGGCCAATCCTCACATAGATGGAATCATTTTTTTTGATTTGATAGTTGTTTGCTAGAGCAGAAGAAAGAATTACTTCGTTGTCCTTTAAATTTTGCAGGGAAAGTGTTTCTGAATGAGTGCTCAAATTCAGAAAATTTCCAGGTGAAGCAATGGTAGCAGTAATAAGCTGCTCTTCTGAACCATTTAATAAAGTAACTGTTTGTTGTTCCAACCATTGACCTTCATGTGAGAACAGCTTTTCAACTTCGTCTTGTTGTTTTTCAGCTAAGGGCTGTATGAAGCTAGCCTTTTCATTGTAATGATAGGTTTCATAAAAAACTTGATGCAAGGAGTGATCAATTGAATCATTAATTCCAAAGGCTGCTATTAGTAATATCATACAGCCCATCGCTCCAAAAATACCAAGGATACCTCGGCGTAAATTTCTCTGAATATCACGCAGCGTCCATTGCAGAGAAAAGGGGAGGTACTTCCAAATAAATGAATGCTCTAACCAGACTCGACGAAAACGCTCGTTTGTCTGCTTTTGCAAAATGACTGCAGGCAGTTTATTCATAATTGGCGCCACGGGAATTAGAGTGGCGAGGACACTGCACAAGGTAACAAGGGCAACTACCCAGTAACCTAGTGAGCTGGTACTATTTTCCCAGGCAGGTACAGAGAATTGATTACCGATTACCGATAATAAAATAGGTGATAGAACTCTTGGGCCCAATAAACAACCAATGAACGAACCGGCAAAGGATATTAGTAAGCCAAATAAAGAGTAATGAAACAATAAAGACCGTTTGCTTAGCCCTTGAGCGAGCAGACTACCGATTTGTAATTGCTGCTGCTTAACAAAACGCCTCATGGTGGCTTCCATTGTAATTAAGGTAAGAATTAAGAATAATCCAGAGAACAAAATTGCCAATCGTTTAATTTGCTCCGATCGATCAGTGAACACACCAATACCTGAACTATCCTTTTGCGAGGTCAGCTGTTGAAAATCAGAACCCCAAATAGAAGACAACTGTTTTTCTAACCACGCTTGATTCGTTTGATTTTTCGTGTCCAGCAGTAACTGCTGGCTTGAATAAATTCCCAATTGGGCAAAGGTCTCTTCCGATACATATGCATAGCCGACTTCTTTATGATTTGGCAAAGGTTGATCGGCACTTTCGGTAAAGTAGATAAATTCCGGCTGTCGGATGGTTCCACGGATTTTACAAATTGTTTGATTGATCGTGATCTCATCATTTAATTGATACTTATTTTCTCGGAAAAAATCTTGGTCCAACCAAATCCCCGGCTGCTGTTGCAGACTGGCACCTTGGATTACTTGAGGCTGACTAATTTTTGATTGATCAAAAGAAAGTAAAGTTAATGAAAGGTCATTGTTTTCAAATTGACCCACATGACGAAAAGACATCTCCTCTACAGAAGGTAAAGAGGCAGTTTCCTTTTCCTTCTTCTCGTCCAGTCGTCGGGTTGTTAATAAATAGTCGGCTAACTGACTGTCTGCTATAAATTTTTTACCAGTTTGCTCCATTTGCTGACTAAGATTATAAATACCGGTAAAAACAAACAGACAAATAAAGCTCATTAAAAAAACGGCGAAGAAACTTAAACCATTTTGACGAAAATCACGAATTGTTTTGCGGATTAACATTACCAGCTCACCTCATCAATCTTCAATGGATGAAGCTGTCGATCATTTTTAAGGATTGCGCCGTCTTTTAGGTGAATAACCCGATCTGCGATTTGGGCAATAGCTGCATTGTGAGTAACTACAATAATAGTATGTCCATGCACTTCCGACATTTCTTTTAACAGGTATAACACTTGCTGTCCAGTAGTACTATCTAATGCTCCAGTGGGTTCATCACATAAAATCAATTGAGGATTTTTACAGACAGCACGAGCAATAGAGACACGTTGCTGTTCACCACCAGAAAGTTCTTGCGGAAAATTGTTAAGTCGATGGGACATTTGAACCCTTGTTAAGATCTCTGTAGCTTCGAACGGCTCTTTCGCAATTCGTTGAGCAATGGCTACATTTTCTAAAGCAGTTAAGGTTGGAATCAAATTATAAAATTGAAAAATAAAGCCGATACTGTGACGACGGTAATTAGTTAGTTCTCGATCCTTGAAGGAGTGGATGGTATTCTGATTTACAATCAGTTCACCACTTGTTGCTTTGTCCATTCCCCCTAAAAGATTAAGCAAAGTTGTCTTCCCAGAACCACTGGGGCCTAAAATTACAGTAAATTCTCCTTTTTCGATAGCAAAGGTTACATTTTTCAATGCCGGAATTTCAGTGGTTGCTGTTAAATAATTTTTCTGCAGGTTTGTTGCTTGAATATAAGTCATGATCTTCTCCTTTTTTGAACACTATGTTGATTTATTATGTGCTTTAGTTTAGGATGAAATCATTCAAGTAACAATAAACAACGAGCGGCGGAGTGTTCAAAAAGGCAACAGTAGAATTGACTTTGTTGAATAAATGAACAGATAATGGAAAATTGTGGAAGGAAAGTACGATGTCGAATAAAACAGATCGAACGAAGCAGCACATTGTCACAATATTTTTTGAAATGATGGATGAAATTGGTTTTGATAAAATCACCGTAGCAGGGTTATCTAAGCGTGCCAAAATAAATCGAGGAACCTTTTATCATTATTATGTGGACAAATATGCTTTACTGGAAGAAGTAGAAGAGGAAATGTATAGCAGTCTCGAACAAGTGATGAAAGATCACGTTGGTGTGACAGTAAAAAGCAAAATTGAGCAATATGGAAGAGCTAATATTTTCCAGTTCTTTAAAGAGGCCTGTGAAAACTTGATGATATTCCTCTACGAACGCAAGGAATTAGCGCAGGTTCTGATTGGCGAAAATGGCCGCCCACAATTCATTGAGCGTTTGGAGCGCTTGTATATCAAAACCGTTCAGCTCAAACTTCAGAACGTATCGCCTGAGATTACAGAAAGTGAGAAATTGCAGCAGGAATTTATTTATTATGGTGTGATTGCTATCGTTAAACGTTGGCTGCGTACGGGTGCGAGACAATCACCCGAAGAAATTGCTGAAATTCTCGCAAAAAGTATGACCACGTCACCGATAAGCATTTTTGAAGAAATCGAATCTCGTTAAACGAAGTCCTGCTGTTAAGAGGTGTTCTTGCAACAGGGCTCAATTTAGGTTGAGTCAGCTTGACATAACTAAACGTTAGTAGAGACGGTTATCTACCTTCATTTTATGATACAAGAAAAAAATGAACGACAGTTTTTATCTAATTTTTTTGACAAAGCGACTATCAATAGTTCGTCTAAAACGGATAGCACAGCAACAACTACAACGATTATTCCCCAAATAGGCAGCGATATAAAGTTATAAAGGTAGGGAGTCAAAAACAACAGTAAGCCGGTTAATTTATTGAGCCAAGTATGAAGACTTGTCCACTGACGAAAACGGATAAAGCCGATAGTATAGGTAAACAGTCGAAAGACAAGAATGACCAAAGCTGCACGTAGCAGCCAAAGTGGCAGTGAAATTTTTACAAGCAAAGTACCCGCTGCTAGAAATAAAAAAAGTGTGTCTGCCAAAGTATCTAAGAATGTTCCTAGATCGCTGGAACATTTTAATTTGCGAGCTAGATAGCCATCCACTATATCACTGACTCCACAAAGTGTATAGATAATTAGAAAATTTTGATCAAAAGGAGTTGTAAAAGGCAAAAAAAGGGTCAGTAAAATTCGGCAACTAGTCATAAGATCAGGAATGTTTTTCATAGCTTTAGTATAAAAGAAAAACCAGCTATTTTCTATTGAAAATTAGCTGGCTAAACTTAACGTTTGATTAACTCATAAGGTAAGCAGATTTTATCTTGCTTTTTTTGATAAAACAGCTGAAATGCTTGGCGACCACAATCAATTAGGTGATGGTCAATACTAGAGAAATTCATGACTTCACTAATTAACAAATTCTCTCGACCAACGACTATTGGAGTTGGGTAGTTTCGCAAAATAACAGCAGCAAGCTCATCACTGTTCACTAATAAACCATCTACCTGCTTGTTTGCGAAAAATTCTGCAGCTTGTGGGCCATCTTCTCCAGAGAAACAATCCCAAAAAATATTTGCTGGATCAAAATCAGGAAATACTTGGTAACTAAGTCTTTCAATTAAGACGGAATCCTGACTGATTTTTTTACTGCGGCCTAAAGTAACACCTAACTTTTTAACCCCACGCTCTTTTAAATAGAGCAGGGCTTCATGGATAGAAGATTCTAGATCGATATAAACAGAGCCAACGTTTTCCAATGCAATTTTTTGACAAAATATTAGTGGACCATAAGTAAGATAGGCGCGATAAAAATCGGGCTTATTGGCCATCGTTGTAATAATTAAACCATCAAATTCTTTGGCTGCAAATTGGTCCAAGTAATCTTTTTCAAGTTTTGGGTTATAGTTTGTCGGCAGCAAGGTAATTTTGTAGGAATAAAGAAAAGCTTCTTCCATTATTCCACTTAATAATTGGGTATAGTAAGGATGGTTTGTAAAGGGTAAAACCACACCAATATTTTTAGTTTCACCGTGACTCAAATTTTGGGCAGTTTTATTCGGAATGTAATTGAGCTCCTTCATGACAGCTAAAACCTTTTTGCGTTTTTCTTCTTTGATATAAGGATAGTCATTGATCACTCTTGAAACCGTTGAAACGGAATAGCCCGTTATTTTAGCTATATCTCGGATATTTGCCATAATTGATTACCTCTTTTTTTAGGGATAATTGATTATGCAGATCAGTAATGACAGCTGGACCAAACTCAAAAATAGCAAATTGCTCTTCTTCATAAGCGAAGATGATACGCTTTCCGCCATAATATTGATCTTCACCTAAATAGGAAATTTTTGATAAATCGATAACACGTTTGAAGGATTTCAATAAACCGACGGAACATGTAAGCACTAAACTATTGTCCTTTACCTGAATAAATGCATAATACAATTTTTCTTTACCATCTTTTTGAATTTTAACATAGGTTCTCATGTTTATTCCTCCTTTTTCTTATATAAGTACAGTGTACTTTATGAAACGAGTTTCAATGCAAGCAGTTTATATC
This sequence comes from Enterococcus sp. AZ163, assembly GCF_050498925.1. NCBI lineage: Bacteria > Bacillati > Bacillota > Bacilli > Lactobacillales > Enterococcaceae > Enterococcus > Enterococcus sp. AZ163. Next base: position 3,455,751 of record NZ_JBIPAO010000001.1, on the reverse strand, counting down.
ATAAAAATAAAAAACTTTTTTTGTATCAACGCAGATCAAAAAAATTGAGAGAAACGACCCCCATTAACAAAATTTGATTAAAGGATCTAGTCTATGAAAAAGCGTCATTTGTCCAATTTAAAAGCAAAGAATGAGCTAAACTGGATAAAAATCTTGCCACAACAATTCTTTATCGTTACACTGAATAAGGTAGAAATGCGAAAATTAAGGAGAAAAAGGTTGATGGAAAGTAAAAAAATAACGAAGCCAGTAAGAAGTGACTGGTTTTTACGGTTTATCAAAGGAATGTTTATCGGTTCTGGCTTTATTTTACCTGGTGTCAGCGGTGGAGCTTTAGCAGCAGTTTTTGGTATTTATGAACGGATCATTTCGTTTCTGGCACATATCACAAAGAACTTTAAAGAGAATGTCCTGTTTTTTATCCCCGTAGGATTGGGTGGTCTGGCAGGTGTATTTATTTTATCTTTTGCGGTTAGTTTCTTGCTTGGCGAATTTGAAACTATCATATTATGGTTCTTTGTCGGCTGTATCATTGGTACTGTTCCTGCGTTATGGAAAGAAGCAGGGAAACATGGCCGGTCGACGCGTGATATCGTCATTCTTGTGGTTAGTTTTGCAGCAGGATTCTTATTTTTGTGGCAGGGATCAGGCTTGTTTGGTGAAGTGGATCAAAACTTTTTCACATGGATGATTGCTGGGGGATTAATTGGTTTAGGATTGATTGTTCCTGGCTTAAGTCCCTCTAACTTCCTAGTATATATGGGTATGTATAAAGCAATGGCAGATGGATTTAAAACGTTGGATTTGAGCGTTCTTATTCCTATTGCTATTGGCGGCTTAGCGACTGTTTTAAGCTTGTCAAAAGTGATGGATTGGATTTTCAATCGTTATTTTTCGCCGATGTTTCATTTCATTTTAGGAATTGTTTTTGCTTCAACGATCATGATTATTCCCACCAACTACAGCGGAATCGGTTTCTTAGGATTTGTTGGCTGTGGGGTGTTATGTTTCTTGGGAGCGGCTTTAGGCTGGTGGATGAGTCGTTTAGAAGAGCGTTATAAACCGGAGGAAGAAAATTAAAAAAATTCAAATTAATACTTGCTTTTTTTTAAATAACCCTTTAACATATGAGTAAGCATTCGAGCTAGTAATAAATTTTCATGACAATTAGAGAGTTGATTCATCGGCTGAAAGATCAACACGTCTACTGAAATTTATGAACCTGTCGAAGAAGTATGTTGCGAAAGCAGCACGTATCTCCAGCGTTAAGGGAGCTGAAAGTTGGGTCATCTAAGAATGGCCAAGCAAGGTGGTACCGCGAAATTATCCGTTTCGTCCTTACAGTAATGTAGGGATGGAACGGTTTTTTTTATTAACTTTTAAGGGGATGTTTAGATGTCAAATTTACAAAAAGAAGATTTTTCAAAATGGTATTTACAAACAATTCAAAAAGCGGATTTAATGGATTATTCTCCTGTTCGCGGCTGTATTATTTTTAAACCAGACGGCTTCGAGTTGTGGCAGCATATTCAAGATGACTTCAACAAATTCTTGAAGGAAGAAGATATCCGCAACGTGTATTTCCCAATGTTGATCCCTAAACATTTCTTAGAAAAAGAAGAAGAACATGTGGAAGGTTTTGCACCAGAATTACCATGGTTGACAAAAGTCGGCGATGAAGAATTAGAAGAGCCGTACGCGCTTCGTCCAACTTCAGAAACCTTGATTGGAGATGCTTTCTCTAACTGGATCAATTCTTATCGTGACCTTCCTTTAGAGATTAACCAATGGGCGAATGTATTCCGTTGGGAAAAGAAAACGATGCCTTTCTTACGTACTTCAGAATTTTTATGGCAAGAAGGCCATACCGCTCATGAAACTGAAGAGGACGCACGCAACCGTACAATGAGTGCATTAGAGGCGTATGCAAATTTAATTGAGAATACCTTGGCAATCCCAGTTTATCGTGGTCAAAAAACACCATCTGAACGTTTTGCGGGTGCTGTTGATACCTATTCTGTCGAAGCAATGATGCGTGACGGTAAAGCCGTCCAAGCAGGAACGTCTCATTACCTTGGCAACAACTTTGCAAAAGCTTTCGACATTAAATTCTTAAATCGCAACAATGAACACGAACATGTATACACAACTTCTTGGGGAATTTCTACTCGCTTAATCGGTTCATTAATTATGGTTCATGGTGATGAAAAAGGATTGGTTCTACCTCCAAAAGTTGCACCTACACAAGTAGTCTTAATTCCAGTAGGCCCATGGCAAAAGAACCCAACTATTTTAGATCGCTTGAAAGAATTACAAGCAACTTTGAAAGCTCAAGACTTGCGTGTTCGAATTGATCAAACAGAAAATACACCTGGCTATAAATTTAACGAATGGGAACTAAAAGGCGCGCCATTGCGTATTGAATTTGGTCCTCGTGACTTGGAAAACAATCAGGTTGTTGTTAAAATGCGTGACCTTGAGGATAAAGCGACCGTTTCCTTAGATGATATCGAAGAGTACATCACGACAGAATTAGACACTATGCAAAAACGTCTATACGAAAGTGCTGCTGCTCGCTATAAAGAAAATGAGCACTATGACATTGATACGCTAGATGAGTTGAAAGAGCATATCGCCAAATCCAAAGAAACTGGCGAAGTCCCTGGATTTGTCTTAATCGGTTGGGATGGTACAGAAGAAACCGAGGCAAAAATCAAAGAAGAGACTGGCTTTACAACTCGCAATATCCCATTCAATCCTCCAGTTGAAAAAACTGTGGACATTGTTACTGGGGAACCTGCGAAACACACTGTGTGGATCGCACGCGCATATTAGGAAAGTTTCCGTGAAAGAGACTACTTTAAATATATAAAAATTCCTTCAATAACTGTTCGAAAAATCAGCCGCAAACAATAAGTAGACAGTGAGAAAATTTTTAACTCCCGCTGAAGTAAGTTTCTGAACGGACTTTTAATTGAGAGTTTGAGATAATGGTCTTAGTTGATCGTTGTCTTAAGCTCTTTTTTACTAGGAGGATGTTTATGAAAATTGTTGTATTAGATGGTCATGCGTTAAATCCAGGTGATTTATCTTGGAAAGGTTTTGAACTCTTTGGTGAAGTAAGCGTGTATGACCGTACCTCTTATACGAATATAGATGAAATTGTTGAACGTATTGGTGAGGCAGAAGTTATTCTGACTAATAAGACACCGATAGATGAAGAGGTATTATCGCAGACACCAAATGTTCGGTATATAGGTGTGATTGCGACAGGCTATAATGTTGTTGATACGGAAGCAGCCAAAAAACGAAAAATTGCCGTGACTAATATTCCGGCTTATGGAACCGATGCTGTTGCGCAGTTTACTTTTGCTTTATTATTGGAAATTACTAGTCAAGTTGGCTTACATAATCAGTCTGTTCATGCGGGTGATTGGGAAAAAAGCATTGATTTTACTTATACCAAGACATCTCTGATGGAATTAAGAGGGAAAACGCTAGGACTAATTGGTTATGGTGCCATTGCTCACGCAACTGCTAAAATAGCCCATGCAATGAATATGGAGGTGATTTATGCGAATCATCGACCTAAACCTTCTGAAGAGGAGTGGTTGAGTCAAGTTTCTTTGTCTGAGCTATATCAGAGATCCGATATTATCAGTTTGCACATTCCTCAGACAAAAGATACTGCTGGGATGATTAATGAAGAATCCATCATGAAAATGAAAGATCAGGTAATCCTGTTAAATACGGCTAGAGGTGGTCTGCTGGATGAACAGGCAGTTGCCGATGCTTTAAATGAAGGGAAAATCGCTGCAGCAGGAATTGATGTGGTCTCAACTGAACCAATTCAGGCTGATAACCCGTTATTAAAGGCCAAAAATTGCTTCATCACACCTCACATTGCTTGGGCACCCGTGGAGACAAGAGAACGTCTGATGGGCATTGCTGTAGACAATTTGGCTGGCTTTCTTAATGGAAAAGCTCAAAATATTGTGAATGAATAAATAGGGCAGCTAGACAAAAAAGTCTGGCTGCCTCTTTTTTATTGGAATAATTGATCGATCTTGTCGAAATCTTCTTGAGAAAGCGGAATGTCGCTGGCTTTAGAATTAGCTTCAACTTGTTTCGGGTTTTTGGCACCAGGAATGACAACACCCATCATAGGATGCTTCAGGTACCACGCTAATACTAATTGAGTAACACTCACATTGTATCGCTCAGCAATGGGTTTTAACTGATTCACTTTACCAATGATTTCTTTAAAACGTTCTCCTTTGAAGTCTGGATTTTTGCTGCGTAAATCACTATCATCAAACGTTGCTTCTTGTTCATATTTTCCGGTTAATAAACCAGAGTCCAAAGGATAATAAGGAACAAAGCTGATTTGCTCTTCTCTTAAATATGGAAACAGGGTATTTTCATGTTCTCGATGAATTAGGCTGTAACGCTCTTCAATTACATCAACATGCCCGTCTTGATTGGCTTCTTTCAATTGTTCCAGTGAAAAGTTTGAAACCCCAATAGCTTTTATTTTACCAGCTTGCTTTAACTCATACAAAGCAGCGACTGCTTCATTTTTAGGAGTAGATTCATCTGGAAAGTGAATGTAGAAAATATCTAAATAATCCGTTTGCAGACGTTCTAAAGATTCCTCAACTGCCTTTTTTAGAAATTCAGGAGAATTATTGAAGACTCCACCGTTGGACATGTCATGTGCTGCTTTAGAAGCTACAATGATTTTTGAACGATCAAATTCTTCTTCCTGTAGAACCTCCCCGATCAATTCTTCTGATCGTCCACGTCCATAAGAGAAGGCTGTATCCAGTAAAGTAATTCCGTTTCTAAGAGCAGTCCGGATCACTTCTTTTCCAACCTCTTCATCTAGATTAGGGTATAGATTGTGTCCACCAACTGCATTCGTTCCTAGCCCAAGCTTGCTTGCATATACTGAAGATTTTCCGATTTGTACTTCTGACATGACTAGTATCACTCCTTGATTTTTATTGTTAAATTATTTAAGACGCTAAATAGTCTGCTGATCAAAAATAAAAGCTTACTAGGTTTTATATAGAAGTCTTTTGTATTAGTTTAAAGCAAAAAAATAAAAAAAGCGAGACCTACTTTGACTTTATCCGCTTTGTATTCAACAAAAAAACTGAGACAAGTGCCTCAGTTTAAGTCAGTAAATAGTTCATCAATCATGGTATAGTCGGCTTCCGACAAGCGAATATCAACTGCTTTTGCATTTGCTTCGACTTGTTCAGGACGCTTAGCTCCGGGAATCACTACGCTAACATCAGGATTTTTCATGTACCAAGCCAATACCAGCTGGGCAACTGTGGCATTGTAGGTTTCAGCAATTGGACGAAGCAGATCAATTTTGGCTAAAATTTGTTTGAATCGTTCGCCTTTAAAATCAGGATTATCATTTCTCATGTCTGAGCTGTCAAAACCATTTTCTTCGGTATATTTCCCTGTCAGTAAACCAGATGCAAGAGGAAAGAATGGAACAAAACCAATTCGATGTTCTCTTAAGTAAGGGAATAAATTGATTTCAGCTTCGCGATGCAGCAAACTATATTGATCTTCGACCACATCGACATAGCCTTCTTGGTTAGCTTCCTTTAGCTGTTCCAACGAAAAATTCGAAACGCCAATTGCACGAATCTTTCCAGCTTCTTTTAATTCATGTAAAGCAGCCAAAGCTTCATTTTTAGGGGTGTGATCATCTGGAAAATGGATGTAGAAAATATCGATATAGTTAGTCTGTAATCGTTGCAACGCATCTTCAACGGCCTGTTTCAAGAATTCAGGTGAATTGTTAAGAGCACCGCCCTTAGTGACATCTTGAGCAGCTTTAGTAGCGATAATCACTCTGGAGCGATCATAGCTTGGCTCTTGCAATACTTCACCAATTAACTCTTCTGAACGTCCCATTCCATAAGCAAAGGCGGTATCCAGCAATGTGATGCCATTATCTAACGCTGCACGAACAACCGCTTTTCCTTTCTCTTCATCTAAATTAGGGAATAAATTGTGTCCACCAACTGCATTTGTTCCTAGACCCAAATCAGTTGAATAAACTCGTGATCTACCAATTCTTACGTCTGTCATTATTTCCTCACTCCTATTCTTTCAATTAAGTGTAAAGTGGAATGCAAAAAAAGTGAAATATCTTGCCTTTTCTTTTCACTTCGCCTTGACTTTCCGGTCTTTTTTTAGTAGCTTAAAAGATGATAATTAACATCAATGAAAGAAAGAGTAAGCAACGAAGAGGGTGCAGAGAGAATTTGCCTAGGCTGAGAGCAATTCCAAATCACGTTTCTGAAAGACATTCTGGAGATGAGCGGGTGCAAAGCCGCTCCGTATCGCAAGCGTTAATTGCTAGAGGGAAAAGGAAACTTTTTCAAAGATAGGTGGTACCGCGATTATTTCGTCCTTGTTCAGCTGAGCAAGGGCTTTTTTACGTCAATCAAGAAAAGAGGCAAAAAGATGAATTATCAGCGACCAAAAGGCACCAATGATATTTTACCTGGAGAAAGTGAAAAATGGCAGTTTGTGGAAGAAACTGCGCGTTTACTATTTGGGGATTATCAGTACCAAGAAATCCGCACCCCTATGTTCGAACACTATGAGGTAATTGCCCGCAGTGTGGGCGATACCACTGACATTGTATCAAAGGAAATGTATGACTTCCGAGATAAAGGTGATCGTCATGTCACACTGCGTCCAGAAGGGACTGCTCCTATTGTTCGGGCTTATGTGGAAAACAAACTATTTGGACCAGAACACAAGAAGCCTTACAAGGTTTATTACACAGGACCTATGTTTCGTTATGAGCGTCCGCAAAAGGGACGATTACGTCAATTCCATCAAATTGGTATTGAGGCTTTCGGCAGTGAAAACCCTAGCTTAGATGTTGAAGTTATGGCTATGGCAATGGACTATTTCAATCAATTAGGAATTCGACAAATCCGATTGGTAATCAATTCAATCGGGGACAAGGAAACACGTGCTGCTTATCGTCAGGCATTAATTGACTATTTAGAACCTTTTGAAGCCGAATTGAGTGAAGATTCTAGACGGCGGCTGCATGAAAATCCATTGCGGGTATTGGATAGTAAGGATAAGAAGGATAAACCAATCGTGGCAAATGCACCCAGCATTTTAGATTATCTTAGCGAACCTGCTCAAAAACATTTTGAGGCAGTAACTGAAACCTTAAAGCATTTAGGTATTGCGTATGAAATTGATCACCGGATGGTTCGGGGATTGGATTATTACACGCATACGATTTTTGAGATAATCAGTGATGCACCAGGTATGGGAGCACAGTCTACCATTTGTGGCGGTGGACGTTACGATGGACTGGTTGAAGAGCTTGGAGGACCAGTTACACCAGGTTTTGGTTTTGCTATGGGAATTGAGCGTATCTTGTTGACGTTAGAACAAGAAGATGTCCTTGTTCCAGCAATTAATAACTTGGATGCTTATGTAGTCGGAATTGGCGAAGGAACGAATATGGAAGTCCTTAAAATAGTTCAGGCAATCCGCGGATTTGGTTACTCAGCGGATCGAGACTTCATGCAGCGCAAAGCCAAAGCCCAGTTTAAATCAGCTGATAAGCAAGGAGCAAAACTGGTTTTAACTTTGGGAGAAGATGAATTAGAAAAAGGTCAAATCAATGTGAAGGCTTTAGCCTCTCACAGAGAGAAAACCTTCCCTCTAGAGGATATTTATCAGCAATTTAATGAAGTATATGACGAAATGATGACCTTCATTATAGAAGAATGATTCATAGCAAAAAATAATTACAAAGAATGAGGAGTAGAATAATGGCTAAAAGATCGGTTTATTGTGGTTTAATTTCTGACCAGTGGTTGGATAAAAAAGTAACACTGAAAGGCTGGGTTCAAAAGCGCCGCGATTTAGGTGGTTTAATTTTTATCGATTTACGCGACCGGGAAGGTGTTGTTCAAGTAGTTTTCAACCCTGAGGAATCCAAAGCGGCTTGGGAAGTGGCAGATCAATGCCGCAGCGAATATGTGGTGGAAATTACCGGGACAGTTATTCGTCGTGACGAAAACTCAGTGAATCCTAAAATGGCTACTGGTGATTTTGAAGTCAAAGGGGAAGAAATTGTCATTCTGAATGAAGCAAAAACACCCCCATTTTCAATTGAAGATGATCAAAATATCAGCGACGAAGTCCGTTTGAAATACCGATATATGGATTTACGTCGCCCGAAAATGACTCAGAATATCATGCTGCGCCATCGTTTGACTCAATCGGTCCGCAATTTTCTAGATAACAATGATTTCTTGGATATTGAAACACCATATCTGGCGAAATCAACACCAGAAGGAGCCCGGGACTATTTAGTACCCTCACGTGTTCACCCTGGTCATTTTTACGCGTTGCCGCAATCACCGCAAATTTTGAAACAATTGTTAATGACAGCTGGTTTTGACCGTTACTACCAAATTGTTCGTTGCTTCCGTGACGAAGATTTGCGTGGAGATCGCCAACCAGAATTTACTCAAATTGATATTGAAACAAGCTTTTTAACTGCAGAAGAGATTCAAGAATATACTGAAAACATGATTGCTCAAGTAATGAAAGATCTTTTGAATGTTGAAGTAACGTTGCCTTTCCCACGGATTACTTGGGATGATGCGATGGAACGCTATGGTTCGGATAAACCTGATACCCGATTTGATATGGAATTGATTGATGTAACAGAGATTGCTTCAGCAACTGACTTCAAAGTATTCCGTATGGCTACAGACAATGGCGGTGTGGTTAAGGCTTTAAATGCTAAAGGCGCAGCAGACAAATATTCTCGTAAAGAATTGGATAGATTAGGTCAGTTTGTCGGACAGTTTGGAGCTAAAGGCTTAGCCTGGATTAAAGTAGATGAAACGGGTGAACTAACTGGACCAATTGCTAAATTTATGGGCGGAGTTGCTGAGGAACTTAAAGCAGCAATGAAAGCTGAGGCTGGTGACGTGCTAATGTTTGCGGCAGATCAATTTTTAACTGCAGTAACAGCTTTAGGTGCTGTCCGTTCTAAAGTAGGGAAAGAATTAGGGTTGATTGACGAAAGTAAATTTAATTATCTATGGGTAGTTAACTGGCCTCAGTTTGAATATGATCAAGAGCTAGGGCGATATGTCTCCGCGCATCATCCATTCACTATGCCTAATGATGAAGATATTTCAAACTTAAAGGACCATCCAGAGAAGGTTTACGCACAAGCTTATGATATTGTCTTAAACGGCTATGAATTAGGTGGGGGATCCTTGCGTATCCATACACGTGAATTGCAGGAACAGGTTTTTGAAACATTAGGATTTACTCGTGAATCGGCGAATGAACAATTTGGTTTCTTATTAGAATCCTTAGACCTAGGATTCCCGCCAATTGGGGGAATTGCTCTTGGCTTAGACCGTTTTGCTATGCTATTGGCCGGAGAAGACAATATTCGTGAAGTCATTGCCTTTCCGAAGAATGGGAAAGCTGCAGACCCAATGTCGGATGCTCCAAGTACGGTTTCTCCATTGCAACTGTATGAGTTAAGCATTAACACTACAAATGTAGAAGACTAAGAATATTCTAAGATAAGCACGCTCTTTTGGGGCGTGCTTTCTTTTTAGTAAGAAACCCCGTATAATGTGTATGAATTTGTGGAAAAGAGGCCTTTAAATAAAATGAAAAAGAAGATAGAGGGTTGGCCGTATCATGATTTTGCCACCCGTTTGTCTGTTGCTGTTGTCTATGCATTTTTAGCTTCCATCGCGGTTAATTTCTTTTATCAACCAGGGAATATTTATTCCAGCGGTATAACTGGATTTGCTCAAATACTTACAACTCTGTCTCATCAATTGATTGGGTATACTGTACCAGTTTCTATTACTTTGTTCTTGCTGAATATTCCATTATTTGTTTTGGCTTGGTTTAAAATTGGTCACAAGTTCACAATTTTTACTTTTGTGACTGTCTTTTTAACATCCTTTTTTATGCATATCATTCCGGAGACTCAATTAACGGATGATCCTATCATTTGCGCCATTTTTGGTGGAGCCATTATGGGCGTAGGAATTGGTTTTGCTTTAAAAAACGGGTTGTCTTCTGGTGGATTGGATATTTTAAGTATTACGATTCGTAAAAAGACAGGGCGTTCGGTAGGTTCTATTTCGATTGTATTTAATGTAATGATTATGCTGATTGCCGGAATTCTATTTGGCTGGCAATACATGTTTTATTCAGCTTTGTCTATCTTTATGAGCGGAAAGCTTACCGATGCATTGTACACCAAACAGCGTAAAATGCAGGTAATGATTGTAACTAAGTGTCCAGATAAAGTTATTAACGGTATTCAAGAGAGTATGCGAAGAGGAATTACGATAATTAATGAGGCGGAGGGTGCTTACAAGCATGACAAACAGACGGTGCTCTTTACCGTTGTCACGCGTTTTGAGTTACCGCAACTAGAAACGATTATGCGGGAAACCGATCCAGGAGCTTTTGTCAGCATCTCTGAGAATGTTCGCATCATGGGACGATTTTATGAAGAATCTTTAGACTAAGCGAGGCTGCTGCCTCGCTTTTTTCGACTCAAGTTTTTCGTTTACGCGAACAGCTCGAATTATTTCCGTTTTTTCTTCTTTTTCCCCAGCTTTTTATCCAATCGTCGTTTCAGCTGCTTTTTTTCGTGTTGTTCCTTTCTCTGTCGAATCTTCTCTGGTCCTTCATAAGTGGATTGCTTTTTCTTCCTATTTTTGGATGGTTGTTTGCCCTTATCATTTTTAGAAAGCTTTTCTAACGGCGAGTTCCGGGCATTGCTATTGCTGGGTTCATTCTCAGGATCACCGTTGGGTATATCATCAAGCAAGAATTCGGGTTTGGCATCTTTCAGCTGAATCCCTCGTACAAAAGCTGTCAGTATCCTGTTAATCATTTCTGTGTCGTCAGTTTCAAGCGGTAGAGTAAAGCCATCCAGTAAGAAGTCAGTCGTTTCTTCTGGAGTTTTGCCAGCATAGGTATTATTTTTTAAATAGTCGCTGGAATCTACGAATAAAACAGGATCTTCTGAGCTGTCCTCTTCAACAACTTCCAGTTTTGTCAAGATACTTAGTGCTTCCGTGACTCGCGGCTGCAGGACTTTTACTAAGTCAACGGTTGGTTCTGATTCGCGCTCACTATCGTAAACCGGCTCAGTTGGCAAATAGGTGTATCGAACTAATTCAGTGAAGCGTCTTACGCCGTCTTTTTCAAATAGTGTTAGTGTGTTTAGAATGGATAAAAGATCAGTAGTCTCTTCAATAGAATAGCAGGGATCAACATCCTTTAGAGTAAAGCGATGCTTCTTACCGTTAGCGTCTCTATAGACAGTGGCGATGTTCATGAGTTCTTTTGCTTCACGGTTACCAGAATGCAGCATTTTGTGCAGATGATCAGTTTTGTCTCGAGTAAACTTGGTGACTGCTAAATACTCTTCGTGGTTTTCAAATAAGCGGTCAAGGACCTTTTTCCAATCCTCTGGGGTGAAAAATTCTTCAAAATAGACACAAAAATGACGGACAGGGGCTAACTCCTTTACATCACTTTCCAAAAAAATATGACAAATCAAATCTTGTGCCATGTAAGAAAAATCAAACGGTGAAAAAGCATTGCGTAAAAGCATAACAATTGAGCTTTCCACAATATGTTGAATAGAATGATACATTTCAAAATGATCCCAAAAGCGACGTTGAAGTCCAGGCCTTCCCATAGAGAACAGTTGTGTTTGTTGCAGTTTTTTTGTGGTCATCTTTTTATCTCCTTAATCTTTAGTAGATTTATTTTTGCCAGACAATAATAAATGAGTTGAATTTTATGTACTTTTCACGTTGTTTTAGTGTGCGCTCTCATTGTAATATATATTAGTGAAAAAGAAAACGTTTTTTTTGATGAAAATAGAAATACTCTCTCGAATCCTATTAAATAAACGTTTTTCGGATGCTTTAAAAATAAATAATTTCATTATAATTTTAATTTATTAAGTTTGACGTTATGTTTTGTAAGTGCTTTTAGTTATTTTAACCGAGGTTCTCAGTGTTTTATAAGCGAATGAGTATGCAATAAATTAACGGCTCTTTTAAAGAAATATAATTTGAGGATAATTAAATTTTTTAAGCTTATGTGTATATAAAAGTGAAGCAGACGTATAAAAAAGGAGATTACTCGTACTGATCTGGAAGAAATGCAACGTTTAGTTTTAAGCTGTTTTTAGATAATTAGTGGCTGAAAATTCTTAATTATTGTGGAAGTGATAGTCAATTAGTAAAAAAAGGTCGACCAATTCATTTGTCAGCCGTAATTCATTTTTATTTCTATTTATGCTATTGTTACTAGTGAAAGATTGCGTATTACTGGTCATCTGAAGGGGATATGAAAGCGTACTATTTTCTAATTAAGTAAAATTTAGGAAATGTTTATGTTCTGATATACCTCTTGCACTTTGAATAAATAGAACGTATAGTTTAATTTGATTCTAGAGTAAAGTTGGAAATAAAAAATGAAAAAAAGACTGAAAAATAGTCGTTATATAACTGGATTTGATGGACTTCGATCGTTGGCAGTGATTGGAGTCATTTTATATCATTTACTGCCTTCTCAAATGCGTGGTGGTTTCTTAGGTGTTCCGGTATTTTTTGTTGTTTCGGGGTATCTCATAACTGATTTACTTCTTCAAGAATGGAAACAAAATGGCAAAATTAAATTAGGTAAGTTTTATATACGAAGAATGAAGCGGCTTTATCCGGCTCTGGTAACAATGCTGATTGCTTCTTCGGCCTACATCACTTTATTTCAACGGAATTTGTTGAATAATTTGCGAGGTAATGTAGTCAGCAGTTTGCTCTACGTCAATAACTGGTGGCAGATTGAGCATGGACTTTCTTATTTCGATCGTTTTGCTGGAGAGTCTCCTTTTACCCATATCTGGTCATTGGCAGTTGAAGCCCAGAACTATCTTTTTTGGCCCATTATTTTCATTCTGTTAATGAAGCTAGTCAAAAATCGTGGAAAGATTTATATCACGATATCAATCGCTGCACTAATTTCTGCAATATGGATGGCGATCTTATTTATACCGGGTCAAGATCCCACACGCGTCTATTATGGAACAGACACTAGATTATTCTCCATTTTGATGGGCTCAGGTTTGGCATTTATTTGGCCTAGTACACGATTAAAGGCCCAAATACCAAAGCAAGCAAAAAAAGTGTTAAACAGTATCGGACTTGTTTCACTGCTGTTGTTAACCGCTGCTTTTCTATTTCTAAATGATGGAACTACTTTCCTTTATTATGGTGGGATGTTCTTAATTAGTTTAGTTTGCGTGGTATTGGTAGCTATTACAGCGCATCCGGGAGCTAGCTTAAATAAATGGCTGACTAATCCAGTATTTAATTGGTTAGGGAAACGAAGCTACGGAATTTACCTTTATCAATTTCCGATTATGATTTTTTATGAAGCGAAGGTTAATGTCGCAGATCACTTGGTGTTTCATACGATCATGGAGATTGTTTTAATTCTATTGGTGACAGAGCTCTCTTATCGTTTTGTTGAAAAGCCATTGCGTTTTTTCAATTATCGAGGACTTTTTGCTAAGTTAAAAACTTGGGTGCAAGCGCCACTGAAGAGTAAAGAAAAGATTGTATTGCTGTCTACTTCTTTAGTTACCTTAATAGCCTTAATTGGTATTGTGATGGCACCGACCAATCAAGTAGATGCAAACCAGCAAGAATTGCAAAAACAGATTGAAGCGAATCAAAAAGAAGCACAAAAAACACAGGCCTCCACAGAAACTACTGAAACAAGTAGTGAAGGTCCTGATATGGCTGAAAAATATGGATTAACCAATCGGCAAGTGACTAAAGCCGAAAACATGCAGGTCACTGCTTTTGGCGATTCTGTCTTATTAGCTGGTGCGGGTGGATTAAAAGAAATTTTCCCTAAAATGGTAATCGATGGTGAAGTTGGTCGTCAAGTAGACGATAGTCCGCCCTTGCTGCAAGCGTTGAAAGACAAAAAACAATTGGAAGATACAGTTTTATTAAGTCTTGGAACCAACGGGCCATTTACTGATGACGAATTCGATCAAATGATGAAAATCATTGGAAATAAACGTCGAGTATTTGTATTAAACGTTCACGTACCAACACAACGCTGGCAAAATGAAGTGAACCAAAAGCTTGGTGAAATGGCTGAAAAATATGAAAATATTACACTGATTGACTGGTATGGCTATAGCAGCAGCCAGCCTAGCTGGTTTTATGATGACCAAGTTCATCCGAATCCAGAAGGAATTGTTCCTTACTGTTCTCTAATTGCTAAGGCATTATTAACAGGACAATAGCAAAAGCGTTTTGTGAACTCTCACAAAACGCTTTTTTTTCGATATTCTTTTAAGTACTTTTCTTTTTGACCTCGGGGAAGTCGTTTAAAAGCAGCCTCTGCTTTCATAGCGGCACTTCTGGAACCAAAATGTTCTGCGTGAATCATAACAGCTGGCCGTCGTTTCGCTGGATGGGTGTATTTTGCACCTTTACCAGAGTTGTGCTCAGCTAAGCGTCTAGGAAGATCTACTGTGTATCCGCCATAGTACGTGTGATCATTACAGGCTAAAACATAAAAATAGTGATCAGTTGCGGCCATAGAGCATCTCCTCAACGGGTTTAGTGTAGTTTCCCTGAGCATCATAAGTGATTAATGGAGACAAGAAACGCAACCCTTCATTTTTTCCGTGTTTAATTCCTTCAATAAGCAAAATATTCGCTTCCTTGTCGCCTTTAGGGTAAACAAATTGAATCCTTTTAGGAGCAATTTGATAGTAACGCAAACAATCAATGATTTCTAAAAAGCGATCTGGCCGATGGACGATCGCAAAATGTCCATTCATTTTCAATAAGCGTGAAGAAGTAGCAATAACGTCTTCTAATGTTGCGTGAATTTCATGTCGAGCCGCTGCAAGATAAGGATTAGGATTTTTTCTGCTGGTTGGCAACTCTTTAAAATAGGGTGGATTACAAACCACCAGGTCAGTTGAATCGGGTTTGAACTGAGAAAACGTATCTTTCAAATCCAAGGTATGCATGGTCATCTGCTGGTCCAACTGGTTTAATTGAATACTACGACGCCCCATATCTGCTAACCGAGGTTGTAATTCAATTTGATCAATTGAAGCAGCTGTCTTTTTACTGATGAAAAGTCCAACAGCGCCATTTCCAGCACACAGATCCACGATTTTTCCACGCTTGGGAATTCTTGGGAAATTGGCCAGTAAAACGGCATCTAAAGAAAATGAAAAGACTTCAGAACTTTGAATAATCTGAATGTCCTCTGCATAGAGCTGGTCAATTCGTTCGCCATTGTTTAACATTTGCTTATACCCCCTTAAAAAAATCGTGCGCATGTATTATACTACGTTTATCTACGTTAGAAAACAGAAAGGAAGAAAAGATGTTTTTTAAATTTATTCGCGGCATTGTACGCATCTTGTTAGCAATCATTAATGGGAATGCTCATTATCAAAATCAAGCAGTTTTACCCAAAGAAGAAAATTATATATTGGTAGCTCCTCACCGTACTTGGTGGGATCCCATTTATATGGCTTTAGGAGCTTCACCTAAACAGTTTTGTTTTATGGCGAAGGAAGAGCTGTTTAAGAATCCAGTATTGCGCTTCTTTTTAGTTCATTTGAATGCTTTTCCTGTGAACCGTGACAAGCCAGGCCCCAGTGTGGTAAAAAAACCTGTTAAGCTTTTAAAAGATTCAGATAAAAGCTTGATTATGTTTCCTAGCGGCACACGACACTCTACTGAGTTAAAAGGCGGGATGGCCTTGATCTCCAGATTAGCCAAAGTAAAGATTGTTCCTTGTGTCTATCAAGGGCCACTAAAATTTTCTGATTTGTTCAAGCGCAAACCCGTTTATGTTCGTTATGGTGAACCGATCGAAATAAGTGATATTAAAAAGTTGGACAAAGAAGGTTTGGCGGAGATAGAAATCCGTGTACAACAGGCTTTTGATACACTGGATACTGAAATCAATCCAGACTACAAATATGTACCAACAAAAAAAGATAAAGACTAGTAAAGCATACCGATTGAGAACTCTTCAGTCGGTATTTTTTTGTTCTAAAGCAAGGGTAAGAAGATATTGCTCCAAATCCAGCTGATTGGCATAACTAAAACCATTGCAGGAATCATATCAGCTGTAGGAAACATCTTCACACGAATCATGCGAAAAGAGGTTGCCACGATTAACAGTCCTCCACATGAGCGAAAGTCTAAAATCATCTCAGGAGTGGTTAGTGGAAGAATTACGCCAGCAAATAGGAATAACGATAAAAAAATAATGAATTGTGGGAAAGCCACGACAGAAACTACGTAACCTAGATTACAGGCAAAAATAGCTGCTGTAAAAAAATCAAGAATAGATTTTGCAATTAAAATAGTATGTTCACCTGTCATGCCAGCATCCAGACTTCCGTAAATACCCGTACCACTAGCACAAAATAATACAATGATAGTCACCAATCCACTTACAAATTCCTCGTGAGAGACGGCTAAATGTTCTTGGGGGAACAATTTGTTTATAGGACGCTGCATTAAATCAGCTGCACCTGCAATCTTCTTTTCTAAGTGCAGAAACATCCCTAAAGAAGTACCTAAAATAACAGAGAGAATAACCGCTGGTAGATTAGCTGTTTGTGTGATAGCAGGAATTCCCATAGCGAAAGCGCAAAGACCAAAAATCAACTGAATTTCTTCCTTAAATCGTTCAGATAATAGATGCCCTAAAAATCCTCCGGCTAGTCCTCCTAATATGATTGACGCTGAATTGATAATTATCCCAGTTGGCATAAGCTTCTCCTCCAATTTCAAAAAATATGGCTAGATTTATCCTATCTCATTTGATATAAAAATGGTAGTCTCTGCGGGGAAATGAGAAAAATAACGTTTAGATCGACGGATAAAACAGCATAACTCTTTAGCATCAACAGCAGAAAAAAAGAATGACTCATGTTATACTTGTAGGAAGGACTTATTTAGAAAAGGTGATTTGGTGAGGTTTTTACATACAGCAGATTGGCATATTGGAAAGAAATTACATGGCTATGATTTGTTGGAAGATCAAGCCTATATTCTCAAACAAATTTTGACAATTGCTAAGACAGAAAAAGTTGATGCGATTGTGATAGCTGGGGACCTATACGATCGGTCAGTTCCTTCTGAAGAAGGAGTTCGCTTGCTAAATCAGACGATTGCTGCAATGAACCTAACAGCAGAAATTCCGTTATTAGCAATTTCGGGGAATCACGACAGTGCCACGCGATTAGCCACTGGAGCACCGTGGTTTGCACAATCGAATTTTCATTTACATACAAGACTGGACCAAGCCTTTAAACCAGTTGTTATGGAGAATACGGCATTCTTTTTATTGCCGTATTTTGAACCGGTCGATGCGAGAATTTATTTTGAAAATTCCTCGATTCGATCTATTCAAGAGGCGATGCCGCTGGTAATTAAGAAGATGAAGGAACAATTTGATCCCAAATACCAACACGTACTGGTGAGTCACTTTTTCGTTTTGGGCAGTAGTCGGACAGACTCTGAAACGAAAGTAGAGGTTGGCGGGTTAGATGGAATAAACGGAAGTCTTCTAGAGGACTTTGATTATGTTGCTTTAGGGCATTTGCACAATAGAAATTCTTTAAATTTACCGAATGCTCGCTATAGTGGCTCGCCGTTAAAATATTCACTTTCAGAGAAGAATCAGAAAAAGGGTGTATGGCTGGTAGAAACAACTGGACAACTGAATCTTCAATTTATTGAATTAGAACCACTTAGAGAAATGCAGGAGCTTCAAGGAACCTTTGCACATTTCTTAAATCCTGAAACGTATCAGCAATTAAATCGGGAACGCTATTTTTCTTTTCTTTTGGAAGATCGCAGTATTATTCCTAATATGATGAATCAATTGAGAAAAGTTTATCCAAGGGTCCTACAGGTGGAACGTCTGTATGGCCGAGAAAATAGCCAACAATTAGCAGTAAAAAAATTGAAGGAACAAACACCTATTGAATTAACTGAAGAGTTTTTTACAACAATTGTTCAATCAAAACCAACCAAAAGACAACAGAAATGGATCGAGCAATCGTTTCACCAGCTAATAAAAAAAGGAGGCGATGGCGATGCTTCCTAAAAAAATTGTGATGGAAAACTTCGGTCCTTTTATACATGAAGAAGTTAATTTTGATCACTTTCTCGAAACACCGCTTTTTCTAATTAGCGGAAAAACAGGTGCTGGGAAAACGACCATTTTTGATGCGATTACGTTTGCTCTTTTTGGAGATGCTTCCGGCGGGGTAAGAAATGCAAATGAAATTCGCTCAACGTTTGCTGATGCTACTGAAGAAACACGGGTTCGCTTCTTTTTCGAGCACCAAGGACGGCAATTTGTCATTGAGCGCTCCCCTAAACAAGTTGTTCAAAAGAAAAGTGGGAAAGGTGAAACCACTAAGAATCAAAAGGTTCAACTGATAGTTTTAGATAATGAAGGCAAAGAAGTAGAGGCCTATCAGAAGGTAGAACCGGTTAGTGATATGATTTACCGAATGCTTCACTTAAATAAGGATCAATTTCGCCAGATAGCGATGCTGCCGCAGGGGGAATTCCGAACATTTTTAGTGGCCAACAGCTCTGAAAAAGAAACAGTTCTGCGCAGCCTATTCGGTACAGCTATTTATCGTACCTTTACGGAAAATCTGAAGATTAAAAAGCAGGAACTAGAAAAAGAAGTTAGCGAAATTATAGTACGAATTGATCAACTCTTGCAGCAAGTAGTAACCAATGAGGGAGCTACTTATCAAGAATCAATGATCAATGCTAAAAACTACTTAACTAGAGAAAAACATGCTCTACAAGAAATGCAAAAAACGGTCTTAGTGAAAAAGACAGCTTATACAGAGCAACAAGAACTGCTTGTAGAGGCCGAACAACTGGTAATCAAATTTCAACAATTTGAGGAAGCCCAAAAGGAAGTTGGCTTGTATCAAGCTCAAGAGGCTGAGATGTCTGTAAAGCGGGGCCAAGCGGAAAAAGGGAAAAAAATTCAACAGCTATTACCATTGTATTCAAGAATAAAAGAGTTAGAGAAAAGTTCGCTACAATTAGAAATTCAAACAAGCCAAATACAAGAGGCCTTAGTATCTCTCGCTGAAAGACAACAAAAGTGGCAAGAACAGGCTGAAAAATTTGAAAGTGAACAGCCCGATTGGTCCTTGAAAGAATCAACATGTCAGGAATGGAAGAATGCTTTGCCTTTTGTTATTCAAAAAGAAGAGTTAGAGGCTCAAAAACAGGAGCAGCTCTTACTGCAAAAGGGACTTCAACAAGAGTGCGACCGTATCGTTGCACTCTCTGGTGAACTGCAAGATCAATTGACTATCCTAAAAAAAAGAAAATCTGCCGAAGAGTTTTTCCATGATCGACGTTTTCAAGAGGTACAATTTCAGCAGCAGGTTGATCAGCTGCTAAAAGAACAACGGCATCTAAACCAAGAAGAAGAACTCATTGAGGAGCAACAAATTCAATTAGCAGTTCTTACAGACAAAATTAGTCAGTTTAGCAACGAATTAACTGCTCGAATAGCTGAGAACAAGAAACAAAAGAGCCGTTGGGCAAGCTTTGAAATTGCTCGACTAAGTCAAGATTTATTACCAGGTGAACCGTGTCCTGTTTGTGGCTCTTTAGAGCATCCTAAACCCGCAAATAAGGAAAGTATCTCTAGTAGCGAATTGATGAAACTTCAAGTGGCGTTAGAAGAAGTCGAAGAGTGTGTCAAGCGGTTGCAAATTCAAAAAGAAACAGCCGAAAATGAGTTTCGAACAAATTCGAAGAAATATGAAACAGCTCAACAAAAACACAAGGAACAGACTGAAAGCTTTCAACAAGAAATTGCGAAGTTTGCTGAGAAGGTTCAATTGTATTATAACGAAGCAAATGGTCACCAGTTAGAAGAGATTCAAGACTATTTAAAAGAAAAACAAAAAGAAACGGCTCAAGAATTGGCTGCGATCGCGGCTGCTAAACAAGAAATCACGAAATTAGAAACCCAGCAGCAGCAATTAAAGATGGAGCACGATAAAGCAAGTGAGGAGCTAAGACAGGCTGACAGCCAGCTTCAATTATTATCAGGAAGACTTCAAACTGCTGCAGAACAGGCTCAAGAATGGAAAGCGGCAGAACTTGAACAACAAATTAAAACTTTAGAAGATGAGATCAGTGCAAGACAGCAATTAATTAGAGCTCATCAAGAGGAACAGCAGCTCATTAATACTGAAAATACTCGTTTAATGGAAAGCCAGAAACAAGTAATGAATCAAACTGACTCGCTGAAAAACGAGCAGGAGCAAAAGTCAGTCGATTATTTTGAAGTACTAAAAAAATCGGGTGTTGACCAGGCTTCTGTTGAAAGGCACTACCAGGAACCCCAAGATTTCTATGAACTAGAAGAAGAGATAAAGGTGTTTGAAAATGGCTATCTTTTGGCAAAAGATCGTTTTCAACAGTTAGAAAAAGCTATTGCGGATCAAACTTATCCAGATTTGAATCCTTTAAAAGAACGAGTAATTAAATCAGAAGAAATCTTTCAAGCTGCTCAGGAAGCTTTTTATCAAAAGGAAATACAATTGCAGCAAATGGAAGAAATTCTTCAGCAAATTCAGGAACTGCACCAGATGAGCAGCAGCCAATTAGATGAGCTTAATGAATTGACTGAGCTTTACCGAACGATGAATGGTGATAATCCTGCAAAAATTAGTTTGGAGCGATTCGTTTTACAATGGTATCTTAATGAGGTGCTGCAGGCAGGTAATCAGCAATTGGCTGTGTTGACAAATGGCCGCTATCAATTCGAGTTGAACCAACAAATTGGGCGTTCAAAGGGGAATACAGGTTTAGAGATTAACATTTATGACGACAATACAGGTGCCAGCAGAAGCGCGCATACTTTATCTGGTGGAGAGAGCTTTATAGCAGCTTTGGCCTTAGCTTTAGGTTTAGCTGAAGTTATTCAAAGCCAGTCTGGTGGAATTGCTATGGAGACACTATTCATTGATGAAGGATTTGGCTCACTGGATGAAGAAGCTTTAGAAATGGCAGTAAGCGCGCTAGAAGGAATAGAAAGCCAAGGGCGAATGATTGGCATAATCAGTCATGTACGAGAACTAAAGGAACGAATTCCTCAACAGGTTATCGTACAAACAAGCGGAACTGGTCAAAGTACAATTTGTTATCAACTAGAAGGATGGGAGAGACACTAATGAGATGGAGTATTCCAGAAAAGGTTATTGAACGTGGAAGAACATATTTAAAAGAAGGTCGCGTGCTTTCGGTCTCCGCGGATCCAGCTCGACGTGTATGGCATGGTGAGGTTTTAGGTAGTGCACTTTATTTGGTCGATTTGGACGGCAGTGGAAAAGAAAATGATTTATGTGAGTGTCCCTACTGGGAAGAGCACGGCTACTGTAAGCATACGGTAGCAGTTGAATTATATTTACGAGAACAAGGGATTTCTAGAGTCATTAAACCAGAGACGGTTTTACCTAAACCTAAAGAAAGCTCAATATCGTTTGCCGATTTATTAAATCAAGGGTTTACTCGGTTGGAAAAAGATGCGCTGCCCATACAACCCTTGTTTGTGGAGTTTGTGGTAGAACCAATTCCTACTAATCCATATCATCCGGAGTTGGACGTGCTTGCTGTCTCTCTTCGCTTAGGCAGTCGTTCAAATCAGCGCAGCTACATTGTAAAAAATCTTTATGATTTTTTACATGCGTATCAAACGGATTCCGTTTATACAATCAACAAGCAGTATCGTTTTCAAATCGAGGCTGGAGCATTTGATGCTAAATGTCGTGATATCATTGAAGATCTTGTTGGTGTTAGTGAGACGTATCAGCTATTAGGTAAAGCCGGACTTCAGGTAAAAGGAAAGCTTGATAAACGATATTTGCTGCTTCCAGTTCATCGGATTCAAGAATTAATGGCAAACATGGAACAAACAGGAAATTTAACAGTCAATTTGAATGGAAAAAGCTATCATCAATTGAATGAAGGAATAGAATTACCTCTGACATTTAGGTTAATGAAGCAATCAGACGACTTTATTTTTACAATAGAAGATGACTTTACTGCTTATTTCAGCAATTATTTTCTAGGCTTTGTCGGCAATGCTTATTATATTCTTACCCACGAACAACAAGAAACCTACATTACGTTAAAACAGCTTTTGAAGCGACTAAAGGAACCCGAAATTATCTTTCAGCAAAGTCAGCTGTCACCATTATTTAGCGAAGTATTTCCTTTTCTTAGGAAAATTGGTCGGGTAATTGTGGCAGAGGAAGTATCAACTATGATCAAAAATGAGCCGTTAAAATCAGTCGTAATTTTTCGGAAAATTAAGGGCATGATTCGTGTTGAGGTTGAGTTCCATTATGGTAATATACATTTTACTACCAATGAAACCCATCAGCCAGTTTTACCGGACCAAGTAGAGGTGTTGCGTGATCGTAAAAGTGAACAGCGGCTGCTAGATTTATTTGAGAAGTATAGGTATAAAGTAATTGACACTGGTTTTGAAAAAAATATACCTGCACAAGAAGGACTTTATCGATTCTTCCGAGTAGAAATTAATGATTTTCGTCAATTAGCTGAAGTTAAAATGGGAAAGAAATTACGCCAGCTATTTTTAGATGGGCAAGAGTTTCAGCCTACTTTAGAGGTAGATCAAAAAGGATCATGGTTAGACATTCGTTTTGATGTCACAGGTATCAACGATTCTGAAATTGACAACGTCTTGTCAAGTCTTTTAAGGAAGGATCAATTTTATACACTGGATAATGGTGAAATTCTATCATTTGATTCTGATGCGTTTAGAGAGACTAGTGAGGTTATTGGCCAGCTGCGAGAACGACTGAATTCTGAAAATGGTGTGATTCGTCTGCCAAAGAGCCAAGGAATTTTATTGGAAGAGCGACTAAAAAATAATCCTCAAACCCAGTTTAGTGAAGGCTTTCAAAAGATGGTGCAAGATTTAACTCATCCAGAAGATTATCCAGCACCCGTTCCTCAAAATTTGAATGCCACTTTACGGCCTTATCAAGAAATTGGTTATCGTTGGCTAAAAATGCTTAGTGACTATGGTTTTGGAGGAATTTTAGCTGATGAGATGGGTTTGGGTAAAACTCTCCAAGTTATTACCTTTTTACTGGCTGAAAAGCAACTAAAACCAATTAAGGTAGTGATAGTTACACCGGCCAGCCTAGTTTATAACTGGCAAGCAGAAATCAAGAAATTTGCACCTGACTTAAAAACGGTAGTTGTTTCTGGCAATCGGTTAGAACGTGAAGCGCAGCTAGATCAAAATTTAGAAATTGTGATTACGTCATATGCTAGCTTGCGACAAGATATTGATCTTCATTCTAAGCAGCAGTATCAATACATGGTCTTGGATGAAGCCCAGATGGTTAAAAATGCTGCGACTAAGACATCTCATGCTTTAAGGCAGTTAGATATCCCAAATCGTTTTGCGTTAAGTGGAACACCAATAGAAAACAACTTGGAAGAGCTTTGGGCATTATTCCAAACAGTTATGCCAGGCTTCTTTCCACCTATTAGTCGTTTTCGCCAGATGCAAGTATCAGAAATTGCCCGAATGATTCAGCCGTTTGTTTTACGGAGAGACAAAGATACTGTACTGCAGGACTTGCCTGAACGTATTGAATCAAATATTTTAAGTAGTTTGTTAGAAGAGCAGAAGACAGTCTATTTGGCCTACTTAAAACGGATGCGGCAAGAGGTTGACCAAATGGATTCGGCGACATTTAGGAAGCAGCGGGTGAGTATTCTGGCTGGGTTAACCCGTTTAAGACAAATTTGTGATGATCCGCGTTTATTTATGGAGGACTATCAAGGTGGCTCTGGAAAGCTTGAGCAGGTCAAAGATCTTATTCAAGCAGCTAAAGAAAACGGCCGTCGTGTACTGCTCTTTTCTCAGTTTACTGGTATGCTGTCTATTCTGGAAAAAGAATTAGGTGAAGTCGGAATTTCTAGCTTCTACTTAAGAGGGAGCACGAAGGTGAAGGACCGCTTAACAATGGTAGATGCTTTCAATCAAGGTGAAAAGGATATTTTCCTGATTTCATTAAAGGCTGGAGGAACTGGACTAAATCTCACAGGCGCTGACACCGTGATTTTGTATGACTTATGGTGGAATCCTGCTGTAGAAGAACAAGCAGCTGGACGTGCTCATCGAATTGGCCAGAAAAAGGTAGTAGAAGTATGGCGAATGATTGCTGAAGGAACGATTGAAGAACGTATGAATGAATTGCAGCAAGAAAAACGTGAATTGTTCCAAAAAGTAATCCAAGGCAATGAGGAACAGGTGAATAAGCTAACGGAAGAAGATATCCGAATGATTTTAAGTATTGGTGAATAAGAAAGGGGGCTGTGATGTAAATCGTCACAGCCCCTTTCCTACAATTAGTCAATAGGAAATAACCAGTCTGACTGTAGCGGCTCATTTTAGTGTGTGAATTATTCTTATTGAGAAATAAATTTAAAGCCAATACTCTAGTATAAATCAGCCTATAAACTTAAAACGATCAGTCTAAATTGTTCAATGAACAAGCGGCATTCACTTATTTCCTTAAAATAGACTAGTTTATCCTTTTGCTTAGATTACTATTTAAAGGATAAATTACTGACGATCGCCCAAACAAGTAAGTAAAATAAATGAGGAAGTATATCTTGATTGAAAAAGCAGAAATGTTTTTTAGTTTGATTTTGATTAAAGTAATAGTCTATAAAAACAAAGTGAATTGCCAAAGTATCTCACTTGGTTATAACCGTTTTATCAGTATTTCAGACTTTTTCTAATTCTACTCCTTCAAATCGTCTTCAGGGTGGGAAGAAAAAAGCGTTCGATAACCATTGTTATCTTATTTTTTTGTGTTTTTTGACAAAAAAAACACGAGCATTTATCAATCAAAAAAAATCGACTAGAAAAAAATAATGATTGAGGAAGGCATACTAAGAAATAATGACTCTTTTTTAAGAAGCTAATCGGACTAGAAAAATTAAAATTGCCCTTTTTTTTAGGTGATCTGTATCTATAAATAAAGGGATTTCGATGAAGAATACTTGATACAGAAACCGCTTTCTTAATTCAAAAAGAATTAGCGTTTTCTTATTAAATGTGTTTTTTATACAAATTTTAATTTATAAGATCATTTAAGAGTATTAAGATAATTAGCGGTTTGATAGGATTTGTTGCGAATGACTAGTGTTTGTAATAAGTATAATATGTAATTTAGAAAAACTTTTTTTTTTATTTTTAAACAGAGTTGTGGAAGAAATCCTAGACTTAATGATACAGTTTTTTATTTTGTATTATGCCAGAAGACATTGGAAATAAGTTTTCAAAGTAAGCGTGAGGAGGAAGCCCCCTAATTTAGATGGGTGCTTTACAAGACTGAAAATTAAATAACGGTATTATTAATAAACTTTGTTGTTTAAGGCACTTTTTTTTGTTACGTTTTTTCTGTATAATAGGACACAGATAGAAGAGAGACAAAACCTTCTGTTACAAAATCATTTTAGTCAAGAAAAGGAGTGATACATGTATGTTGACACTATATACTTCCCCTAGTTGCACATCATGTCGGAAAGCACGTGCTTGGCTGCAGGAACATGAGATCCCATTTGTGGAAAGAAACATTTTCTCTGAACCTTTGACCATTGAAGAATTAAAAGATATTTTGCAAATGACTGAGGATGGAACCGAAGAGATTATCTCCACTCGTTCGAAGGTTTTTCAAAAGTTAAACATGGATTTAGACGAACTATCTTTAAAAGATTTATTAAGTTTAGTAAAAGAAAATCCTGGCCTGCTTAGACGACCTATCATGATTGACGACAAAAGATTGCAAGTAGGATTCAACGAAGATGAAATTCGCCGCTTTTTACCACGTGATGTTCGTCAGTATGAATTACGACAAGCACAGCTTATGGCCGGACTATAAAAATTACCTCGCGGAAGCGGGGTTTTTTTGTTTCATTCACAGTTCTATTTGATTAAGTCAGTAACTCTTTAAAGTTTGTGCAGAGAAAGAATATTTCAGTTCCTGCTTAAGTGTTGAAGATTTTTCAGAAAAATTTAGAAGAAAGAGGCAGGCCAAAAATTTCTTTTTAAAGACTTGATAAATTCTGTTCGCTTTCTTTACTTTTGCCGCCAATCGGTTACAATGAACATATAACCTACCTATTTGAAATGAGGTGTGCTTAGATGGAAATGGAACACATCAATGAAAACACCATTCGAGTGATGATTGGCAGTGATGATTTGGCAGAACGAGGAATTACTTTTCTGGATCTTCTTGGAAATCATCGCGAAATTGAGACTTTCTTTTATAGTATTTTAGAAGAAGTTGACATTGAAGATGAATTCAAGAGTAGCGAAGCCGTTACTTTTCAGGTTTTGCCTAAAAATGATGGATTGGAATTATTCATTAGTAAAAATCTTACACAAGATGATTTGAATAAATTCTCTGATCCAGGTGATTTTGAAACGAATGATCTCGATCAATTAATTCGTCAGCAAATACTTGCTTCTCAAGATTCAACATCCGAAAGTGCTGAGATTGGTCGTTTACGTGTTTTTAAACTTAACGATTTTGAAGACATGATTGAATTAGCTAGTTATTCCTTTTTGGATGAAGCTTGGAGCGATCTTTTCCAATATGATAAAGAATACTATCTCCAGTTGTATTTTGATCCAGAAATATTTGGGGATTCGTCTATTTCAGACGTTGTTGCTGAGGTGTTAGAATATGCTGAAGATACGCAGGTAACTCCAGAATTTTTGGAAGAATACGGACATTTATTGATGCAAAAAGATGCAATAGAGATCACCCGAAGCTATTTTATTTAAGAAGCCTGAATAAGGCTTCTTTTTTTGCGTATATTACCTATGGGGTGAAAATATGCTATTTGCATATAACGAAAAGAAGCAATTGATTTCGGTGAAGCATTATTCATCAGAGGAGAACTATTATTGTCCTGATTGTGGAGACAAATTGATCTTCAAACAAGGGACAATTAAAATTCCTCACTTTGCTCATCGCAAAAGAACGAACTGTGAAGGGTTAAGCGAAGGAGAAACGCAAGAGCATTTGCGATTAAAACAGCTCTTTTGGATAAGTGGACGCTCACAGGGTGAGGAGTGGGTACTGGAGAAACCGATTCCTGAATTGCAGCAACGACCAGATCTTTTACAGAATCGTACAGCGGTGGAGATACAATGCTCTCCGTTGAAGATTTCTCGTTTAATTCAACGTTTTAAAGGTTACTCAGATGGGGGATATCAGGATTGGTGGCTTTTGGGACCACCTTTATGGCCCAAAAGAAAGTGGAGCATCCTGCAAAAACATTTTTGTTCGTATAGTCAGGAAAACGGATTTCATCTTTGGTTGATTGATTTTAAAGGGATTTATTTGCTTAGTCATATCAAAAAATTCAATCAACATTGCTACTATACAAAGAGAACTTTCCCTTTTCAATCAATGCCCTTACTAGAAATAAATCAAATAGTAAGTGAAGACAAAACAGCTAGTTGGTTTAACTATCAGCAAATCCAAGTAACAAAGCAATTTTTAGCTGTTAAACTTGCTTCCTTTGATGAAGGGATTAAACCATTACAGAAGTTTCTGTATCAGCAAAGTGGGCATGTACTTCATTTGCCGGAGTGGATGTATCAGCCTAGTCAGTTTGCCTTTATCTACAACGAGGCATACATCATTTTTCGCTATTTGTATTCCTTAAATCCTGAAAAACCAGTAGCTGTTATTAATGATTTTGAAAGGTTTTGTATTGAAAGTAAGCTTAGCTGGCATTTTCCTCGAATCGAAAAAGAAAGAATACTGAATGGACTTCTAACAGAAACACGTCAATTGATTCTGAGACAGTGAAGAATATCTTTAAATGCACCCAGTTATTTTTTTCAACAAAATGTGTTAAGATAAGTCAAAAAGATGGGAGCGATGATATGACTGAAGCAAAACAATTACCAAAACGGGAAGAGGTCCCAGTAGAATTGACATGGGATTTAACCAAAATTTTTGCTGATGAAGCAGAGTTTGAAGAAAAATTTCAATTTTTATCAGATGAGTTGCAGGCAGCTGATAAGGTTAAGGGAACTTTAAAGGAAAATGCACAGGCATTTTTAGCCGGAATTGAATATGTATTGGATATTTATCGCAAAGTAGAAGTTATCTATGTATATGCACATTTGAAAAATGATCAAGACACGGCCAACACCCAGTATCAAGCTTTGTATGCACGTGCTTCAAGCCTGATTGCTCAGACAAGTGAGGCAGTCAGCTGGTTTGAACCTGAAGTATTATCAATATCAGATCAAACAATCTGGACTTTCTTTGATTCTGAACCGGCTTTAGCGCTGTATCGTCATTTTGTTGAGCAGATTCTGTCTCAAAGAGCCCACATTTTACCAGCAGAGCAAGAAGCACTGTTAGCCGGTGCCAGCGAAATATTTGGTAGTTCAGCGGATATTTTTTCTGTGATGAACAATGCAGATTTGAAATTTCCAATTGTTCAAAATGAAGCCGGAGAAGATGTTCAGTTGACACATGGTGTCTATGGCCAATTGATGGAGAGTATGGATCGCAATGTAAGACAGTCAGCCTTTAAGGCGTTATATACAGTATATCAACAGTTTAAAAACACTTTGGCAACTACATTGAGTACCCATGTAAAAAGCCATAATTATAAAGCAAAAATACGGGGGTATTCGTCAGCACGAGCAGCTTCTCTAGACAACAATCATATTCCAGAAGATGTGTATGATACTTTAGTGTTGGTAGTGAATCAGTATTTGCCATTGCTTCATCGATATGTAGAATTACGTAAAGATTTGTTGGGATTAGAAGAGCTGCATATGTATGATATGTATACACCTTTGCTGGCAGATGCGCCTATCAAATATACGTATGAAGAAGCTAAGGAAAAGGCGTTGTTAGCATTAAAACCACTAGGTGAAGAATATCGTGAGATTGTCGAGAAGGCTTTCGACGAACGCTGGATAGATGTCGTTGAAAATCAAGGGAAACGCAGTGGAGCTTACTCTTCAGGGGCCTATGATACACAACCTTATATTTTATTAAACTGGCATGACCGTTTAGATGAATTATATACATTGGTTCATGAGATGGGACATAGTGTACACAGTTACTTCACGCGAAATAGTCAGCCCTATGTATATGGAGACTACTCTATCTTTTTAGCAGAGATTGCTTCTACTACTAACGAAAATATTTTAACTAGTTATTTACTTGAAACTGAGAAAGACCCAAAAATTCGTGCTTATATTATAAATCATTATTTGGATGGGTTTAAAGGAACTATTTTCAGACAGACACAATTTGCAGAATTTGAGCATTACATCCACACACAAGATGCAATAGGTGTTCCATTGACCAGCGAACACTTGAGCAATTACTATAAAGAATTAAATCAGAAGTATTATGGACCAATTGTTGTTAGTGATGAAGAAATCCAATACGAATGGTCGCGTATTCCTCACTTTTACTATAATTACTACGTTTATCAATATGCTACGGGCTTCTCTGCAGCAAATGCTTTAGCAGCTAAAATTGTTAATCATGAGCCAGAAGCATTAGAAAACTATTTAACTTATTTAAAATCTGGCAGCAGTGATTATCCGATTGAAGTGATGAAAAAAGCTGGTGTGGACATGACAAAGGCTAACTATATTGAAGATGCAATGGGAGTTTTTGCTTTACGTCTAGATGAATTAGAAGAATTAGTTCGGCAATTGAAAGACAATTAAAAAATAGAGCGTTCTTAACAAAATCTAACCGTGTAAAATAATCGCAAAAGAAGAGAGAGACTGCAGAAATGGCGGGTCTCTCTTCTTTTGTATTATTAGAAAACAAGCTTAGGCTATGCCATGTTCATTCATAAAAGAAATGTTAGTTTCCTCACTTTATATCCAGAAAAATGATACCCACTAAAAAAGGATGCAGCAATCTGACAGAGGACTATACAACCAAAGCAAATTTCAGAATATTCTATCTAATGGTTTTGGTAATTGAATTTGCAGTTAAGCCCTCCTTACTCAGCACTTACAGAGTCTTTTGTAATTACTTGCTAAAAACATTCGAATACACTAAGGAAATGACAGGAGGGTTCGCGAGAACTTTGTTTCTATAGATCAGCTGGAAAAGCGATTATTCAGACTATTTACGATACAAGGGATAATTGATGAGCGGAGATGAGCTGTATTAAAAAAACTGACTGCATGGGTACATTGCTATCAGCAAACCAAGCAAAAAGTGGGAATTAAAAGCAAAAGTAATTACATCCGTGCTTATCCAGTAAAAAAGCATCGTAAATCAAGTCAAAAAAACAGTTAAGGATTTTTCCTCAGCTGTCTTTTTTTAGATTAATGAAAGGTGATCATCAGGAAACTCTTGACTAAAAATTTCACTGTTTTCCTGAGTCTTGAAGAAGCGGAGCATTGACTCACGTGATTTGCAGGCATTGATCACATACTTGATGGCACTGAAACCCTCAACTCTTACGCCAGTTCCTGCGTCGTTCGCACAGTTATAAATGACAGCTGATGGGTGCTTTGTAATGTTCATATCTCTAGCAATTTGTTGATCTGCTATAAACAGTTCTTTTACTAGATCAGAAGCACGATCCTCAATAAATGTTTCCATATCCCCTCCAACCTCTGAGAATAGGCGATACACCAACTCTTCAGAATAGGGAGTCTTTTTTTTAGTCAATTCTTCTTGCAATTTCATCAAGAAGATTCGACCACGCTTTTTACCCTGCAACTGGGCTGCTTTTACGTCTAGGGCAGCAGAGTAAATGTTATCAGAAAGCTTGTTCCGTTTGCGTATGTCTTTTTTTGACAGGCCCTCCCGGATTAAGAGGTCAGATACAGTATGTAAATTCATTAATGGAATGAGCCGTAACTGGATTTTTAGATCATTCTTTTTCATCAATTCAGTTATCTGTTTTTCAATGTTTAAGCAACGATCCCCGATAGGATTGATAAACAAATAGATCTCAATCAAGAGACTTCCTCCTCACATTCATTTCCTTACAGTAACAGCTCGAACAATTTTATTCTCGGCTGGTCGATAAGGGATGTTAAATTGTTTCAATAGGGCAAAAAAATCTTCTTCTTTTTTTCCGCTATCTTGTACTTCTAATTCTAATTCAAAATCATGTTGGTCTCTGTACCAGCTCTCATCTAAAGCTAATTTACCTTCAGGAATGATTTTTTCAGCACGTTTGGTCACTAATCGACCAATTAGACCTAATAAATCAGTAGTAACAGACTCATTATTTAAGGCACTAATTATCTGAAAAGCATTTTTTGGGAAACGATTATCCTTAAGTGCTTTTTTAACGTCTGATAATTCAAGACTATCTGTAACTTCCAGCAATCCAATTTGCTGAGGAATCTTTAGAGTAGCTTCAGCCTCAGAATCAAAATAGCGGATTCGCAATCCCATATTTTTCTCTTTCAATTGATAATCTGATGTGTCAAAATAAAGATTGGTTTGAGTAACCAAATTAGAGGAGTCCAACTGATAATGGGTCATCAGTTGAAGGTATTCTTGCTGAGTCAGCATGGTTTTATATTCTATTTCGATTGATTTGTTCATTCTCATTGTACACCCTATTCTAAAATTTGACTAATACAAAGGTATATTGACACATATTACACCATGCCGTCAAATATTTAAATGAAGTATATCCATTAATAAAGCAAAATATAGAATTTACGACTTTTGGAGATGAACCAGTCATTTTTGCTAACGGATGGTTTGTGATAAGATAGGAAAGAATGGAAAGAAAAGCGAGGGAATTTTAATGGAAAGAAACTGGGAAATTTTTCTTGCACCGTATGAATTAGCTGTGGCTGAACTAAAAATTAAGCTCAGAGGTTTAAGAACTCAATATCGTGAGCAAGGGGAACACGTACCAATTGAATTTGTAACCGGTAGAGTGAAGCCAGTTGACAGTATTTTGAATAAAGCAAAATTGCGAGGACTATCTTTAGATCGGTTAGAAGAAGACATGTCTGATATTGCTGGTATGCGTATTATGTGCCAGTTTGTTGAAGATATTCATCACATGGTTCAAGTCATCCGAAATAGAAAAGATATGAATGTCGTACAAGAGCGTGACTATATAACCAATCGTAAAGCGAGTGGCTATCGTTCGTATCATTTGGTAATCGAATATCCGGTTCAGATGTTAGACGGAGAGAAGAAGCTATTAGCTGAAATTCAAATCCGAACATTAGCCATGAATTTTTGGGCTACTATCGAACATTCTTTAAATTATAAATATGAAGGACAGATTCCTGAAGATATTAGTGAACGTCTTTTTCGTGCTGCTGAGGCTGCCTATCAACTAGATGAAGAAATGTCTAGTATTCGAGATGAAATACAAGAAGCCCAGCACCTATTTTCATATCGTAAAAAGAAGAAAGAAGGAGACGAATATGCCGCTAAAAATAGGGATCATCCACAATAATGAAGCAAAATCTTTAAAGGTTTATGAAGATTTGCTGCTATTGTTGGCCAAAAACAATGACTTGGCAATTGTTGAGCGTGATCCGGAATTAGTGATTACTATTGGCGGAGACGGAACATTATTGTCAGCATTTCATCGGTACAGTCATAAGTTGGATACGGTAAGATTTTTAGGGGTTCATACCGGGCATCTAGGTTTTTATACTGATTGGCGTGATTATGAATTAGAGGAAATGGTAAATAGTTTATGCAGTGATCGCGATAAGAGTGTCAGCTACCCTTTATTAGACGTGGTAGTCAATTTTGAAGATGGCCGTCATAAACATTTTTTGGCTATGAACGAATCGACTGTGCGCAAAGGCAATCGAACAATGGTTGCAGATGTTTATATAAAGGATGAACTTTTTGAACGCTTCAGAGGAGATGGGTTATCAATCTCAACGCCCACCGGATCAACTGCATACAACAAAAGTGTTGGCGGCGCTGTTGTGCATCCAAGCATTAGTGCAATGCAATTGGCAGAAATTGCTTCATTGAATAATCGTGTATTCCGGACATTAGGATCACCTAGTATCATAGGCCCTGCTGAATGGATTGAGATTTTTTTAAATTCCGATGGAAAACACATGGTAACCATTGACCAGTTAGACGTTAGTGGGGGAGGAATACGCTCTATTCAGTATAAAATTGCTGAAGAACGTATCCACTTCGCTTCTTACAAACATATGCATTTTTGGCATCGAGTAAAAGATGCCTTTATTCGAGAGGATTAATTTTGTGGAATTTGAATGGACTTATGATCAAGCGGATTCATTATTGCTTCGTACCTTTTTAAAAAAGCAGGGAATTTCTAAAAAGCTGTTAGCAAAAATAAAGTTTCAAGGTGGAAAAATTTATGTGAATAACCAGGAAAAAAACGTCTTGTTTTCTTTGAAATCCCATGATAAGGTAACTGTTGTGATTCCTGATGAAAAGGGCCATGATACTTTGTTGGAAGATAAGGTGCCTATTGAGATTGTCTTTGAAGATGATCATTTATTAATCATAAATAAACCAGCAGGTGTGGCATCAATTCCAGCGCAATATCATCCAAGTGGAACAATGGCTAATCGAGTAAAGGCTTATTACGTTCAAAAAGGGTACAAAAATCAGGTTGTCCACGTAGTTACAAGACTGGATAAAGATACTTCTGGCCTAATGTTGTTCGCAAAGCATGGATTTGCTCATGCAAAATTGGATCAAGAATTACAAAAGAAAACATTGGTAAAAAAATATCAAGCACTTATTTCTGGTGAAATAGCTGCTTTGAGTGAACATGGGCAGATTGATTTACCAATTGTAAGAGACATGACTTCTCTAATCAAAAGGAAAACGGATGAGTCTGGTCAAAGTGCCCTAACAGAATATTGGCTGAGTGAACGAAATGAACACATAGCGCTAGTGAATATTCAACTACATACTGGAAGAACGCACCAAATCAGGGTTCATTTCAGCGCTGTGGGTTGCCCACTGCTGGGAGATGACTTATATGGTGGTAGAATGGACCTTGGGATAACTCGTCAGGCCCTGCATTGCTGTGCCTTGACTTTCAGACACCCCTTTACTGGGGAATTGCTGGCATTTTCTTTGCCGCTTGCAAAAGATATGGAGATAATCGCAAGAGAGCTGTGAGGTGAGAGAGATGGATGAAAACCAAGAAGAATTAGAAGCCCATTTTTTACAGTTAAAAAGTGAACTGCAGAAAAACGATCTTCAAGATTTTCGTGAACATTTTTTGGAGATGCACATTTACGATCAGGGGCAATTCTATCAATCTCTCGATGGTGAAGAACGTCAATTAGTGTATTCTTACATGTCGCCTAAAGAACTAGCTGATATGTTTGATGTGATCGAAGAAGATGATGAACATGTTGAAGAATATTTATCTGAAATGCGTCCACGTTACGCAGCAGACATGCTTTCTGAAATGTATACGGATAATGCTGTAGACATTTTAAATGAATTAGACAAGAAACAAGTAGCGAAATATTTAAGCTTGATGGAACCAGAGCATGCAAATGAAATTCGTGAGCTCTTGCATTATGAGGATGATACAGCCGGTTCCATCATGACTACCGAATTTGTTTCGATTGTTGCCAATCAAACGGTTCGTTCAGCAATGTATGTCTTAAAAAAAGAAGCACAAATCGCCGAAACGATTTATTACACATATGTTGTTAATACAGACAATCAGCTTGTGGGAGTTATTTCTCTACGGGATTTAATTATCAATGACGATGATACCATGGTATCAGAAGTAATGAGTGAACGAGTTATTTCGGTCCACGTTGGTGATGACCAGGAAGATGTAGCCCAGATGTTCCGTGATTACGATTTTCTAGCATTACCAGTAACGGATTATGAAGATCATTTACTAGGGATTGTCACAGTCGATGATATTATCGATGTAATCGATGATGAAGCAGCTAGCGATTATTCTGGTCTAGCGGGGGTCAATGTCGAAGAGGTCGATGAAAATCCTATAAAATCTGCTTCAAGACGTCTGCCATGGTTAATCACCTTATTGTTTTTAGGAATGTCGACAGCAAGTTTAATTAATCATTATGAAGCCCTAGTTAGTGAAGCGAGTATTTTAGCTGTTTTTATTTCGTTAATCACAGGTACAGCTGGCAATGCGGGGACACAATCACTAGCCGTGGCTGTTCGTCGAATAGCAATGTCTGATGATAAAGACAGCGGTTTTGGTAAACTGATCATGGGTGAGATTTTGACTGGGTTAGTAACCGGGTTGGTAACGGGAGCGACTATTTTTGTTATTGTAGGGATATGGAAGCACAATTTTGTATTAGGATTTGTTATTGGAACTGCGATGGTAGCTGCGATAACAGTAGCTAATTTAGCAGGTAGTCTGATTCCAATGGTAATGGAAAGATTAGGATTTGATCCTGCCGTAGCTAGTGGACCATTTATCACAACCCTCAGTGATTTAACAAGTGTACTGATTTACTTCAACATCGCTGGTCTGTTTATGGAACATTTTATTGGAAGCTAAAATTTTTTTGGTCTTAGCAGAAGGAAGAAACATATGCTGAAAGTAGTGGAGAAAATGAAAAAAGCCTACGCTGTTATTATCCGCAATGGTTTGATTTTATTGGTCAGACGACCAGGACTACCTGTGTGGGAACTGCCTGGAGGAGAACTATTTCAGGATGAAAATGAACGGAATGGAATGAAACGCTTAATTTCAGAAGATTTAGGCTTAAGGGGAGATATTCAAGAATTAATAGGCATTTATACAAAAGAATATATGGATGAACTTACCTACGTTTATAAAGCGAAGGAAGTTGAGACGCAACAACCAATAAATTCACCTGTTTATTCAGCAGTAAATTTTTTTGATGTTCATAATCTGCCCTTAAATATCCACCCTGATCAAAAGCAGCAAATTAAGGATTATTTATCGGGGAACTATCCTGTAAGAACGCATCTAAAAACTTGGAAGTGGCTTTTTCTTATAAAAAACTATATTCAAACGAAAAGAAGCAGTAGGGATTAACCACTGCTTCTTTACTCTTTAGTCAATTCATTATCTAGTCGAAGGAAACAATTTTTGTTCCGTGTGCTTCTTGTATACCCAGAAATTGGGTAATTTCGTTGATATTTTTAAACGTAACACCCCCTCCAGGAAAGATAGTGATTCTGTCATTTGCGTAATCAATCAATTCCTTCAAGTGAGTCAAGTTTTCTTCAATTGGTTGGGATAATGGACCGCCATGACTTAAAATGCGATCTATACCCAGTTTGACAAACCAATCGATTGTTTCAAATTGCTTTTCTTTTGGAATCTCATCGAATGCCATATGAAAGGTAGTTTGCAGTCCGATGCTATTTCCTAATAGAATCTCTAAAGCTTCTTCATCAACCTCTTTGTCTTCTGTTAAACAGCCAAAAACTACGCCATCTGTTCCGGCATTCTTAGCATAAATCAAATCCGTTTCCATTATCTTCAATTCCAAGTCATTATAACAAAAGTCTCCGCCTCGAGGACGGATCATTGTCATAACTGGAATATGCTTTTCATTAGTATATGCCAAAGTTTCCTCAATAACGCCTAAACTAGGGGTAGTACCTCCTACAGCCAGGTTGTCACATAATTCAATTCTTCCAGCGCCCGCTTTAATAGCTGCGGGAATCAAAGTGAAGTTTTCAGCGCAAAATTCTTTAATCATTGTAATTCCTCCTATGTCCATAGTGTAGCATAAGTCGTAGAAGGTTGGGAGTAACTATGCTATCATATTGCTAAAGGAAGTGAATCAATGTTAAAGAAAATAGATCGTGGCTCTTTATTTTTAGAAAAGAATTACGCTATGTTTCGTTGTCCTAAATGTCATGAAACCTTTTCGATGGACAATCATTATCTAAGCTGTAAAAATAACCATCAGTACGACCTTTCTAAAAAAGGAACGATTTACTTTTTGGATCATCAAGTGAAAACAGACTATGACAAAGAAATGTTTCTCCCAAGAGGTAGAATGATTCGTTCAGGAATGTATCAACCAGTTATTGAGCAGCTTGCAAATTGGATAACTCCTGGTAAACTCTTGGATGTAGGTTGTGGTGAAGGGAGCTTTTTAGCGGAACTAAACCAGTTAAAAGCAAATGAGGTTTCTATAGGATTTGACTTAGCTAAAGAGGGGATTTACCTAGCAACAGATCAGGCCTTAGATTGTTTCTGGTGTGTGGCTGATTTGACCAATTTACCTTTTTCGAATCAATGTTTTGACACTATTTTAAATATTTTTTCGCCCTCACATTATCAAGAGTTTCGCAGAGTTTTGCAAAAGGACGGTAGTGTGCTAAAAGTGGTTCCTCAAGAAAACTACCTGCGGGAATTAAGAGAGGCTTTTTATCCAGAGGGGAAGCCCTATTCAAATGAGGCAGTCATTGATCGATTTAACATGGAGATGTCAGTTGAGAAACGAACCCGATTGACCTATCAGTTTGAAATTCCTGTTCAAAATCAACTTGATTTACTGGACATGTCTCCCTTGGAATGGCATGCGGATCCCTTGATAAAACAGAGGTTAATGGCTAAACTATTGGAAAAAATCACGATCGATGTGGAAATATTAAAAGGACATTAGAGAAATCGTTTTCATTGAAAAAAATGTGAATTAATCATTGCTTTTCTAACTTCATGGTGATATAGTACAAACAAGTTGTTTTTCATTGGTTTTTATCAGGTTCCTGTTCTGATAAAAGTTTGTGAAAAGTGCTTCACTAACGTAGCGACTCGCCGTGCTAGACACCGAGTTGGTACGTTTTTTTTGTGCAAAATCTCGTTCGAGTATGTAAAATGCATGAAATAGCAGAGAAATCACGCTATTCTTTTGAGAGTTATCCAAGAGTTTATCCATAAGTAATAATCTATTTTTGAAAAATTATGGAGTGAATATTTTTATAAAAATTAATCAGAGGAGCCGTATCATGACTAACCATATTGTATTATTCGAGCCACAGATTCCAGCTAATACTGGTAACATTGCTCGGACATGCGCAGCTACTAATTCGCCACTGCATCTAATTGAGCCTCTAGGCTTTTCTACTGATGACAAGCATCTAAAACGAGCAGGATTAGATTACTGGAATGACGTGGATATTACTTACCATAAGAATCTTGCAGTATTTATGGAGTTTCTGAATCAGCGCCCGTTATATTTAATTACTAAGTTTGCTAATCGTACGTATTCAGAGCCAGACTATACGCAAGCTATAGATCGTTTCTTTATGTTTGGCAAAGAGACCACTGGCTTGCCGGAGGAATTTATGCGTGAGAATGAAGACAAATGTTTAAGACTTCCAATGAACGATACGCACGTTCGTTCACTAAACTTATCTAATACGGTAGCTATCGTAGTTTATGAAGCGTTAAGACAGCAGAGTTTTCCAGAATTAGAACTTAGTCACCATTATGAAAATGACAAGTTGGATTAAGGAGAGAAGTTATGAAGTTATATTTTACACGGCATGGTAAAACGCAATGGAATCAAGAGAAAAAGTTCCAAGGCATGATGGGGGACTCCCCGTTGCTGGCAGAAAGTTTTCAAGCGATTGAAGCACTAGGGGAAACCGTAAAAGATATTCCCTTTGAAAAGATTTATTCAAGTAGCTCAAGACGTGCATACCTCACTGCTGAAGGGATCAAGAATCGTTTGGCTTATCCTGTTGAAATCATTCGAACAGATGATTTGAGAGAATTAGGGCTGGGGTCTCTTGAAGGTCAATCAATTACGAAAATGTACGAAAAATATGGTGAGAACATGGCTCATCTACGTCATCGACTGGATATGTATGATCCAACTTCCTTTGGCGGTGAAGAAATCGACAAAATGCTGAGTCGTACAACAGATTTAGTTCGTCAAGCTGTTGCTGAAGCAGAAAAGGGACCACTGCTTTTTGTGGGGCATGGTGCGTCACTAACAGCAGCTATTCAATCATTGGCAGGCGAATCAAAGGCTGAATTACGGTCCATGGGTGGACTATACAACAACAGTTTGACTATTTTAGAAACCGCAGAAGGTGATCAACCTTACCGTTTGTTAGAATGGAACAACATTGACTTTTTAAATCAAT
The DNA here is from genome assembly GCF_050498925.1 of Enterococcus sp. AZ163. Classification (NCBI taxonomy): domain Bacteria; kingdom Bacillati; phylum Bacillota; class Bacilli; order Lactobacillales; family Enterococcaceae; genus Enterococcus; species Enterococcus sp. AZ163. The sequence goes on along the minus strand of NZ_JBIPAO010000001.1, from coordinate 3,416,405 downwards.
TAAAGCAACAACCTGATGCTATTTTATAAGTGAGGTGAGACAAAATGTCAGAGGAAGCTCTATATATTGTCGGTAGACTAAAAGCTGTCTTTTTCCAAAATCCAGGTAACTTTTATAAAGTTTTGCTGTTTGGTGTTCGCGAAACAAATACGGATTTTTTAGAATCTGAAATTGTTGCTACTGGCAGCTTTGGTGATGTACAAGAAGAGGAAGAGTATCGCTTGTTTGGGCATTTTGTTGAGCATCCTCGGTATGGAAAACAATTTCTGGTAGAGCGCTATGAGCAAGCACAACCGACTTCCGCTAATGGGATTATCAGTTATCTTTCTAGCGATAAATTCCCTGGGATCGGCAAGAAGACAGCAGAAAAAATTGTTGAAATTTTGGGAGAAGATGCTATCGATCAAATTATCGATCAACCAGATATTCTAAACCAAGTGCCAAATCTAAATCAAAAGAAAAAAAATCAATTGGTTGAAACCTTACGGCAAAATTATGGGATGGAAAAAATTATTGTTGGTTTGAGCTCTTATGGCTTTGGCAGCCAGTTGTCTTTTGCCATTTTTCAAACTTACCGCAATCAAGCGCTGGAAATCATACAGGAAAATCCGTATCAGTTAGTCGAAGATATTGAAGGCATCGGTTTTAAAAAGGCTGATAATTTGGCTGAACAGATGGGAATTGCAGCAAACAGTGATCAGCGCATAAGAGCAGCGATTTTACACCAAATTGTTGAGGATGCCAATCAGAGCGGAGACACCTATGTAGAAGCACAGCACTTATTGGAGCAGGCTTTATCTTTATTGGAGAGCTCTCGTGCGGTGGAAATTGCACCAGATCAAGTAGCTGCGGTGATTATTCAACTAGTTGAAGAGGAGAAAATTCAACAGGAAGAAACCAAACTGTACGAGAACACTCTGTACTACAGCGAATGGGGAATAGGAAATGCTGTTGCTCGATTGTTAGAACGAAAAAAGGAAATCAAGTATCCAAAAAAGGTAGTCGAGAAAAAATTACGAATCATTGAGAAGCGATCGGACATCTTGTATGGCACCTCTCAAGACAAAGCAATTAAGGAAGCCATTCGCTCACCTCTCTTCATTTTGACTGGTGGTCCTGGAACAGGTAAAACCACTGTTATCAATGGAATTGTCCAGCTGTTTGCTGAATTAAATGATTTATCTTTAGATCCAAGTGATTATAAAGAAGCAATTTTTCCGATTATTCTTGCTGCACCTACAGGAAGAGCTGCTAAACGGATGAATGAAACGACTGGATTACCTGCTAGTACTATTCATCGTTTGTTGGGGTTAAACGGCCGTGAGAGTACACCGGAGACCGAAGCGCGAGACCTAGAAGGAGGACTGCTGATTGTTGATGAGATGTCCATGGTGGATACTTGGTTGGCAAATACTCTATTAAAGTCTATCCCAACAAATATGCAAATCATTTTGGTAGGAGATAAAGATCAGTTGCCTTCAGTCGGTCCCGGACAAGTTTTTCATGACCTTTTACAAGTAGAGACTATTCCTAAAATTGAATTAACAGAAATTTATCGTCAAGGAGATAAGTCCTCAATTATACCTTTAGCTCATGAAATTAAAGAAGGAAAACTGCCAGCTGATTTTACAGTAAATCAAAAGGATCGTTCCTTTATCTCTTGTCATGCCTTCCAAATGGAAGCTGTAATTAAGCAAATTGTTGAACGGGCCAGAAAGAAAGGCTATACGGCTCAGGACGTTCAAGTACTTGCACCGATGTATAGAGGTCCTGCTGGGATTGATGCGATAAATAAAATGATGCAAGAAATATTTAATCCAAATGACGGAACAAAAAAAGAAGTCCAGTGGAACGATATAGTCTATCGCATTGGTGACAAGGTTCTTCAGTTAGTCAATAATCCGGAATCTAATGTTTTTAATGGTGACATGGGAATTATTGTTGGAATTATTCCTGCCAAAGAATCTGAAGACAAGGTAGATGAACTTGTTATCCAGTTTGATAGTATAGAAGTACAATACAAACGTTCAGAATGGAACAATATCAAGTTATCCTATTGCTGCTCGATTCATAAAGCCCAAGGCAGTGAATTTCAAATGGTTTTATTGCCGATGGTTAAGCAGTACAATCGAATGTTACAGCGTAATTTACTCTACACGGCTGTTACTAGAAGTAAAGATCTGCTCATATTATTAGGAGAACAGGAAGCATTTACTGAATGTGTCCGTAAAGAATCAGCTGTTCGGAAAACAACACTGATCGAACGAATTTGTTCAGCAGCAGAATTAGACGTTCCTGTTCCAAAAGCAGTGGACGACCCTTTTAAAGCTTTTTTGAAAGAGGAGAAGCCGGTTATATTAGAAAATAAACCAGGGACTTCAGAAGAGAAAGGACCGAAACTTCTAACTGCTGCTTTAATTCGTCAGCAAGTAATTGATCCTATGATTGGAATGCAAGATATTACTCCCCAAATGTTTTTGAAATAAAATAGGCCAAAGTAAATTCTGCTGAATTTACTTTGGCTTATTTTTTATTACTCATCAGCATACCAAACATACTGAGAACTCGTGGAAAAGTATAGGTCATAGGAACGCTGCCCCATGTTTTCACCATCAGCTTGTCCGTGCTGAGGCACGACGGATACAATTCGAATACGAGAACTAGAAAAGTGACGATAATGCTTATTATTTGTATGTTTTTTTTGCAAAAGCTGCACTAATAAGCGAATGATCGCAAAGGGGTTTGGTTTCTCGATAATGACTAAATCGATCATTTCTTTCTTTGGATCAGCCATAGGAGCAATAGGAACTCCTCCTCCAAAATAAGGTATATTGGTGGTTGTACATAAAAATGTTCGGTTAAATTCTTGCTTTTGCCCATTTACCTCAACTAAAACAGGAAATGTTTTCTGAGTTAAGAGTGCTTTTATTAAATAGAGCCCATACGAAGCAGATCCCAGCTTATACTTGTTCAACAGCTCTTTAGAAGCAGAAGCATTTGTTGTAGCAACAATTAAAGCATCCAACCCAATGCCCACATTGTTTAAGACTAAGCCATATTCTTCTCTAATTTTTTCTTCGTATAGTAAAACGTTAATCTTCTGTGGTTTATCGGCTTCAGTAATTTGTTTGAAAGCCTTCTCCACTTGGCGTGATAGTCCAATACCGCGAGCAAAATCATTGCCTGATCCAGCTGGAAGATAGCTTACCGGAAGATTAATTCCAGTCAAATAAAACTGATTGACCACCTGGTGCAAAGTACCATCACCGCCTACTACAATTAACAAGTGATAAGGTTCATCATCTGAACGCCGGAGCAATTCTTCATCCCAAGGAGTGAGTAATCCTATTAGACGCTTAACGATTTCCTTTTCCTCACCAGCATACGTTGTATAATAAGGGGTGTATGTATAATCGTGTTGATCAAAAAGATCGATTAGTTGATCAGCTTTCTTGCTAGCAGTCCCACTGCCAGCAGCAGGGTTAATCAGTAAATGATAGTGAAAATTCATAAATAGTCCTTTCCTTTCAGGTGATAATTATAACAGACGTTCTGCAAATGAAACATCATTATGCGTCAATTTACATTTTTTCTTCACAGACAGTTGGATTACCTTGAGACAAAACCTATGATTGTTCAGGATTTATTCGCGATTCCTCAAGTATAGGTAGGTAATAAAACGAACGTCTCTATATCGATTTTTTGATGGGAGACAAGATAATAGTAAAGAGGAGCAATCAAAGTAAAAGAGTGCTGTCTTGTCGTTTCTAAAGGACAACAGAGTGACAAGGAATGGATCTACCAAAAAGAATTAAAAAAACTGCATAAAAGAATATGCAGTAGAATGGTCTTATTTTTCATCTTCGTCCTCTTGGACACGGAACATTTTATTGTAACGTTCTTCATCCTCCTGATTATCACGAATAACTTTTGACAAGGTGAATGATGAGGAAATCAGTCCCACAGAACCCATCAGATAATATCCTTTAACCATTAAGGGCTCTTTTAAAGTATACAAGCCAATAAGGATAAGAACTGCGAAGAAAACAAACGATCCCCATGATAAAAGAACGAAAGCAGGGGTATTTCGATAGGCTTTCTTTTTAATATTATTGTTCAATATATCACTCCTTAATTTTAAGTAAGTTTCATTATACATGAAATTGCGATTAGAATCATTCTAATTTTGAAAAAAAGTTTTAACAGGCGAAAGCATGGAATAAAAAAAGGTCTCTTAACTGAAATTAAACAGGTTAGAAGGTTCTAAGACAATCAACGATTGCGATACGCATTAATGGCCAAGAATAACGAATCGAAATCATCATACTTACTAGCAGTAAAGCTGGTTAAAGTATTACTAGTTATTTATACAGTTAAGAAGCTCTATTCTTTTTTTGATACTTATAGATGTTCCAAAGTTCGTAAAGACTTCCTAGAACTAGATCAGCAATCAAATCACTGGTTAGTAGAGTTCCTCTATAGAGAGAAAAGAAGAATCCCAAGAGACAGATAGGTATGTAAAGAAAAGTACCGGTTATTAATCCCGGGGAGTATTTGCGGGTTTTTATTGTCCCAAGAATATGAGTAAAAAAGGCATTACTAGCTAGAAATGTAGATGCGATTAAAAAAGAATTGTATGATGTCTCAAAAAAGAACACGCTGATAGAAATTATCGAAACAATTATAAAGGCAATTATATTCACTTTAAGATAATACTGGGGCTTTTGTGCAGATAAAGACGGTCTAAATCCACGATACCATTCAATAAATCCTCCAGGAAAGTAGAACTCTTCCAAACAGTGTAATAGGTAGGATAGAGGGAGTAATAAGACAATTACTTTCATTGCAGTTTCCATTTATACAGTTCTCCTAACAAGTATATTTTGTCAAACTTTGTATTTTGAAAGTGATTTTACTCCAAATTTAGAAAAAGTAAACAAAAAAATAAATTTATATAAATAGAATATCTTTTTATGAGGCTGAATAAGTCTTCTGACGAAGAAAAATTAATATTATTTAAAAGATGGGACATGTAATTAACCGCAAAATAGTCCGAAGCGAGCAAAGTTGAGTATATTAGAACAAAGTAGAAATCGAAGCTTATGTGAATAATCATCTATAAGTCAGTTACAATGATTTAGTATTTTTATTCCAATCAAGACCGAAAGTAAGGAGTGGTCATAAGTGCATCACTCCTAGATAATAGATTTAAAAGTTCAAGTAGTTGATTAACTATTATGCATATTATTTGTACAGCAATCCAATAGAAAAAAATAATCCGATAAAAGGAACAGACAAAAGAAAAAGAATATAGTTAGAGGTCCAAAGACCCAAGAGAATAAGTACGATTATCGCCAATAAGGAACAAATCTTTGAAAAAGCAAGCAGTTCTTTTTTATTCATTATCATCCCTCCTATGTAACTATCTTACATTAGTTTTAGGTCCAAAGAACTGTCAAAATAAAGAGTTAATACCGTCAATTTTTGAAAGATAAATGCAAGAAGCCAATAGTTTTAGTTAGTTAACCAAAGAACTAAAGTAGAATTATGGGAAAATGGCTTACGCAAATCATGAAATAGAAAGGGTGCCAGCGCGCGAGTGGATTAAAAAAGTAGAAGATGTATCTGTAGTTGAAAAGTCTGTCCAGCAATATTTTAAAATTACTGGCTTCAAAAAAGCGATGGAACTTTGAAGGATAGTATTTTTAAAGAAATTAATGTTTTGTTGAGACCTAAAAATAGACAAAGCGTTAGACCTTTAACTGGCTATCGATGAGATGGGCGAAACGATTGTTGAAAGAAAAAAAGCGTTCTGAACAAAAGCAAATTGTAATTCATCAACCACTGAAAGAAAAAATGACAGAAATATAAGAGGAAAAAACGAGCTCAAAGAACATTCTAGACAACGGCCAATTTTTAGTAGACAGAACAATCTACTTGCTTAACAGATATTCTTCGGTGGTAAGAGTGACAACCCCTTTTTTGCTTAAACGTTTGTTGTAGACTTCTCTTAATGATTTGATGACTGAGTCGTGGGCGTCTGAGATTAAGGTGACGGAGTAGCCTTTAGCTAGAGCACCTTTACAGGTGTGCTGGACACAAGCATTACTCATTAAGCCGATAACAACGACAGATTTACGATCCATTGTTTTAATAACTTTGTTAAATTCTGAGGAAGAAAAAGCATTCGGTCTGCTTTTTCTTGTGACGAAATCGTTCTCACGTTTATTTACTTTGGAGGAAACAGCACCGTAACCAATTTGTTGTACAAAAATAATAGGAGCATTTTTTTCGTGAAAACGTTCAATGATTGAGTTCATATTATTGATCAGGGTGCGTTTTCCAATAATTGGTGCTAACGTAGTTGTCTGTATGTCTATAGCTAATAATATTGAATCATTCAAATGCGCGGCCTTCTTTCAAGTATTGGTTCAATAAATTTTAGCACACACTATATTTTGCAGCAATAGAAGTCAGCAGTTAATGAATCAATACATAGAAAAAAGCAGCGGACCGCGCGCTGCAAAAGTGTTAGAGTCTCTTGTTTTCCGCCAAGAGGTGCCTTTATCATTTAGAATTCATTTTGCGGTCTAGCGGCACAAAGAAAGTGTAGCAATAGAATGTGAAAAAAATGTTAATAAGCGTAAAAGAATGACTGTAGATTTTTACTTTATAAGATTCACTAAATCAAAACAGGATTTTATTTATGAAGTAAAGGTTCAACGTAAGTTAGTTTGTCCATAACAGCAAGTGGAAAAAGACTATTCAAAGTGTTAGACCATTGTTCTAGAGTAAACCAACCATCATATTGACCTTGGAAATCCTTGACGAAACGTTCGATATGTTCAATCAGATCATCTATCGTGTTTTCATTAACAATGTCAGCTCTAGAAAAATGAACTTCCCAACAATTTCGTTGGTAATTGAAGGAATTTGAACCGGTAAAACCACGTGAATAAGCAACTTTTAAAAAGGACTTACAGCCATGCCTGGAATTAAAAGAAGCAAAGTGATCTAACAAATGTGGGTCCACTAAGGAATCACCGTTAGAAACCAGCTCTCTAATGATTTGGGTGTTTGATTTATTTAAGCTTTTAATGAACAAATTATATGAATCAATAGACACAGAATTCACTTCCTAATAATTGTATGGACCACCATAAAGAAAAATTTAACAGATTATATTTGATGAATAAAAAAACCAGTTAGTATTGGTGGAATTATTCAGTATGTTGCAAGTCTGTTTTGTTTTTGGTGTTTCAAAGAGTTATGCCACAAATTTTCCCACTAATATTGTGGAAATTACGCAATAAACGACGAATAATAGTATGGAGAAATAGTAAAGCTCGCTAATGCTCTTTTTTTAACATGGCCAAATCCTAATTAATTGAAGGAATGGGGAGTCATAAATGGTAGTAAACTGCTGGAAAAACTAGCGATAGTTACTATTAAAAACTTAACCTTTTTATTTATCCTTCATTCATTTCTTCAGAATCAATGTTACATTAATTTTAGTCAGAAGAATATACAAAACTCAGATTAGTTTGTTTTTAGCAAAGTCTGTTTCTTTTTAAATTAGAGTTTCCCAACTTAATAGAGAGAAGAATGATTGAACGTACATAGAAAACTTTGAGCATATAAATAAGCTACGCAAAGTGAGACTCTAGATAATTCGAGTTATTTAGCGAGAGGTGAATTTTCACAGAAGGTCTATAATGGTGAAATAAGAACAAATACATTGGAAACTGTCGGAACGAACTGACTTAAGATTTAAGAAGAGACTAAATATATCAACAATAACGATAGTCTGCATTTGAAGGAATCATGTGATTAGCAATTCGAAGGAACTAGAAAAGAGAGGATACTTATAAAATTAGTAATTGAATAGTTGTGAAAGAAAACGGCGCAAGATTCGTCAATACCATTAAACAGCTGTGGTGATGGAATGACAACAAAAGAAAAACTTGTTGCTAATAAATACTGATGCCAACTTCATTCCGTCAGCTACATTTGTCAGAGAGCTTAGAGAACGGCTAGCTATTAGAAAACAACGGTCAGAAAGAATGAAATAAACTAGTGAATGTCCTAGCATCTTGAGAAGGGTAATTTTGCTAACTATTCTTGTTTTCACTTTTGTACAATTTTCTTCTACATAGGCCTAATGAATGATAACTATTTAATTATTGATCAGTGTAAAACCATAAGCATTCCTTACCTAAAGTAAATCTAATATTAACTTGAACATGTGGAAGGATGGGCTCGCATTCGTGTCATGGTCATTCTAGTTGGACTACTGCAAGCTTATTATTTTTAGCAGTGAAAAGCATCCTTTTGCCGCCTTCAAAACTATTTCGCACCTTTTTGGGTATTGATGGAAGGATCTTTTAGATAAATAGCTTTCTTTAAAAAAGTTAATTCACGATAACTCAAGTCATACAGAAGTAGCATAAAAGTCGATATTACAGCGTTTGTGATATATCAGAAATATGGTATAATACGGCTTGCGGTTCATCAACCATCCCGCGTAAACAAAACTTGGAGAAAGAAGGGGAAGTAGTGCATTTAGTAGAAAAAAGACGAATGAGTATAGTGATTACTAATGGTATCCTGATGGCATTATATTTGGCCTTAACTATTTTAGTTTCGCCAGTTGCATCTGGTCCCATTCAATTCCGCATTTCAGAAAGTTTGAACCACTTAGTTGTATTCAATCGGAAATATCTGTGGGGTGTATTTGGAGGAGTAGTTATCTATAACGCACTTTTTGGTATGGGAATTTTAGATGTTATTTTTGGTGGAGGGCAGACTCTATTAGCTTTAGGGATGACTGCACTTTTACAAAATAAGGTGAAAAATGTCAAGATTCGATTGGCCTTAAATGCTCTGTTCTTTAGCGTTAGTATGGCTTTAATTGCAGCGATGCTTTATTTAACCGCAGCTTTACCTTTTTGGGCAACTTATGCTTGGTTAGCTGTCAGTGAAGCAATTATTATGACTATTTCAGCACCGTTGATGTACTATTTGGATCAACGACTGCATTTTGAAAAGACAATTTAAAAGGAAAAGCCCAATCTTCGGGATCGGGCTTTTTTCTATGCTTTAATTAATGAATACATTTGCATGTCTTTGAACTGTCCATTTTTTACGGCGTTTTTCTTCAAAGTTCCTTCATGTTGAAACCCAGCTTTTTCTAACATGTGACAAGAAGCCGGGTTATCTGAAAAAGGTTCTGCAAAAATACGAACAATATCTGTTGTTTCGAAAACCTTTTGACACATTATTTTTAAGGCAGCAGTTCCTAATCCTTTACCCCAATGTGGTTCTGCAATATAATAACCAACTTCTGCTGTTCGAAAGTGAATATTTTCTTGACGAAACACGCCAATACTGCCGACTACTTTATCCTGTGAGGTTATCGCCAGTGAAAGCTCTCTGTTAGACAAGAGGGTTGTTAGGATAAATTCTTCCGCATCCCTTTTGCGATAGGGATAAGGGATGCCATCTCGCAAATTTGCTTGTATCTTTTGGTTATTCATAATAGAGCACAGTTCTTCCGCATCCTCGAGATGCCATTCGCGCAACGTACAGTTCATTGTTTTACCACCCTTCATAAGATGAAAAGGCACTGAATATAATTATACTCAGCACCTTTTGTAATTAATGCAAACTTAATCTTTCAACTTCTCGAACTTCAAAGTTTTTTCGTTCCAAGTGCTCAACAATTGCCGCTAATTTTTGTTCGTCAATACCATTCGGCAATGTAATGAGTGTTCGTCTGCCTTGCATGTCTTTGCCCACGTCTAAAGTAATGCAACTGGCGATGCTTGAGAATTTAGAAATAATTTTAGTCATTAGAGCAAGCTCGCCCTTTTTACCGGATGATACGATGGTTAAGACATAACTTCCTGCTTTGACACTCCAAGATTGTGACAGCATATTGAGTAATGTACTATGGGTTAAAATACCATAAAAATGGTTATTCTCATCTAGCACTGTGATATAAGGCAACTCTTTAATCGTAAAAAATATCTTAAAAAAAGAAGTATGGATTGAAATAAATTTTGTAGCATTTTTCAATAGATGAGTTACCGGTAACTGTAAATCTCCACCATTCGCTTTATGGCGATAAATGTGCATTTTATAGATATTTCCACGGAAAATTTGTTTGCTCTCATCTAAAATCGGAACGCAACGAAAACCTGTTTCTTCCAAAATATCTAAAGCTTCTTGTAACGTTGCAGATTCTGTAATCGTAGTTAGATCCTTTTTGGGATAAACTAGACTTTCTAATAACATTAAAGCGCCCTCCAATAATCGATTCGTTCTTTCATTATACTATCATATTCTTTCTCATAAAGGTAACTAATTTTTGACTAATTGACAGAAAAGGCATTAGATGATAATGTTACCATGTGAGTTTTTGTAAGGAGGTTCGCTATGGCAACGAAAAAGGCGGCTCTAGCCTGTACAGTTTGCGGTTCTAGAAACTACAGTAAGTCTGTCAGTGAAGGTAAACGCGGAGAGCGTTTGGAAATTAATAAGTTTTGCAAACATTGTAATAAATACACGTTACATAAAGAAACAAAATAGGGGGAAATTCGGTGAAGTTTTTACGTAGTGTTAGAGAAGAGATGAAATTGGTCACTTGGCCTTCAAGAAAACAATTGCGTCATGATTCATTAGTAGTAGTTGAAACAGCAATTTTATTCGCAGTAATGTTTTTCGTTATGGATACAGCGATTCAACTGTTGATCAATTTGGTAATTCGTTAGTAGCCAAGTTCAAGAAAGCATGCTATACTGTCTTTGAGAAAAAACCTTGGGATACTGAGGTTTTTTTATTTTAGGACGGGGAGCCGATGAACAAAATGGAATCTTTTGAGAAACAGTGGTATGTACTGCATACTTATTCCGGCTATGAAAACAAGGTAAAAGCAAATATTGAGTCTCGAGCACAAAGTATGGGAATGGAAGACTTTATTTTCCGTGTAGTAGTTCCTGAGGAAAAAGAAAAAGAGATTAAAAATGGCAAAGAAAAGGAAATTGTTCATAAAACATTTCCTGGATATGTATTAGTAGAAATGGTCATGACAGATGATTCTTGGTATGTCGTTAGAAATACACCAGGAGTAACTGGCTTTGTTGGATCGCATGGAGCTGGAAGCAAACCTGCACCATTAATGCCAGAAGAAATCAACCATATTTTACGCTCAATAGGTATGAGTACACGTCAACATGAGTTAGAAATCGGCCTTGGTGAAACAGTAAAAATTATTGAAGGAGCTTTTGCTGGACTTGAAGGGGTAATCACTGAGATTGATGAAGAACGTGAAAAAGTCAAAGCAAACATTGATATGTTTGGACGTGAGACAAGTACAGAATTAGATTTTGATCAAATTGATAAGATTTAAAAAGCTGAGGCATTAGTCTCAGCTTTTTTTATGGATGGGAGATTATATGAAGAAATATATTGTGAGTATAACTTTGCTGCTATGCCTGTTCTTTGTAAGCAGCTGTCATTCAATCACTGAAAAAAACACAACTAAAAGCAGCACGAATCAGTCATCAAGTCCTTTAGAAACAAATTCTAAAGATAGCACCCCCACTCTTTTTATTCATGGATATAGTGGAACGATTAACTCGTTTGGCGGAATGATTGATCGTTTTGAAAAGCAGCAGTTGGCACGAAAGGAACTGGTAATTACAGTTCAGCCAGACAGCACCCTTCAGATTGATGGCAAATTGAGTAATGCGAGAAATAATCCAATGATCCAGGTTTTATTCGCAGACAATAAGAACAATGAGTGGAACCAATCGGAATGGATTTACGCTGTTTTAAGGTATTTGAAGACACAGAACGTTGAGCAGGTGAATATTCTCGGTCATTCCATGGGAGGTGTTAGTTCTCTCCGCTTTTTGACAACTTATGGAGAACCAGAGGATAGTCCTAAAATCGTTAAGCTGGTTGCAATCGGATCACCATTTAATGATTTTATTGATACATCTGATCAACAAACCATAGATGAGCTCTTAGTAAACGGTCCAACTCAAAAATCCGATCGTTACATTGACTATGAGAACGGTATTGCTAATGTACCAGCAAGTTTGCCAATGCTGTTATTAGCTGGGGAATTAGGTGCAGGAACGTCTGATGATGGCACAGTTCCGCTAACCAGTGCCTTATCCGTCTATTCATTAGTAGAGAAAAATGGGAATCCTATTAGACAATCTGTTTTTGTTGGCCCTAATGCGCAGCACAGCCAATTGCACGAGAATACGGCAGTAGATCAGCAAGTAGCTCAATTTCTATGGGAGGAAAAACCGTGAATCTGTTTTTTGGTGGACAGCGGGTAGTATAAAAAAGACTATTAGAACAAAGGGTTAAGGGAAATTATATATATATTCATCAAGCAAAAGAAGACCATTGTCTGCTTAAACACAAAGAAGTAGGGAACTTGATCAATTAAAAGCTGAGTCTGTAAAAGAGATATCGAAAAAACTAAACAAGAATTGCGACTGAACAACCAATATCAACGTTTAAATACAAAGTCGGAAATTCTATATAAAAGTGTCTCCTTGAACTATCTTTAAAATTTGCTTTGAAGGACTTAATTTCTGAGGAAAAAACAGAGGTCATTTTGAAGTCATTCCGTTTCTTAGTTTCGAGCAAAGATGTTTGCTTACATTTTGTAAGAGAGGTATGATGTTGTCGTATTAAAAAGAAAGAAGGAGTTACGATGACCTATCAAACAAGTAACGAAGAACACCCAATTGAGATTGTAAATATTGCATCATTAGAGGCTCGTGTGAAAGAACGTATGGAAAAAGGTGCATTTGGATATATTCGGGGTGGCTCTGAAGATGAGTGGACAATGAAGGAGAATACAGCTTCTTTTAATAAAAAATCGATCATGCCTAGAGTTTTGCGTGGAATTGATCATGCGGACTTAAGTACAAAGCTTTGGGATATGGAGTTGAAAACACCGATTATTCAGGCACCTTCAGCTGCTCAAGGATTAGCTCATGAGAAGGGAGAATCCGACACAGCCAAAGGTGTAGCTGCCGCGGGATCAATTTTTTCAATAAGCACGTATGCAAATACTACGATTGAAAACGCAGCAGCAGCGGCTCCTGGAGCACCACAGTTTTTCCAACTATATATGAGTAAAGACGATGGTTTTAATGAGTTTATTTTGGAAAAAGCTGTAAAATCTGGAGCGAAAGCTGTGATTTTAACAGCTGATTCTACATTAGGTGGATATCGTGAGGAAGATATTATCAACCATTTTGAATTTCCATTGCCAATGCCAAACCTCGCTGCTTACAGTGAGAAAGATGCTGCGGGCAATGGGGAAGGGATTGCTGAGATTTACGCTGCTGCCAAACAAGGACTGATTCCAGAAGATATTAAGAAGATTAAAGATTTGACCAACTTACCGGTAATTGTAAAAGGAATCCAATCTCCTGAAGATACAGAAGTGGCAATCAGTGCAGGTGCGGATGGTATTTGGATTTCTAATCATGGTGGTCGTCAATTGGATGGGGGACCTGCATCTTTTGATGTATTGCCTCTAATTGCTGGAGTAGTCAATAAACGAGTACCAATAATTTTTGATAGTGGAGTTCGTCGAGGGGAACATATTTTTAAAGCTTTAGCCAGTGGAGCAGATTTAGTAGCCATTGGACGTCCTGTAATTTATGGTTTAAATCTAGGGGGCGCAGAGGGTGTGACTTCAGTATTTGACCATTTAAACAAAGAATTGTCTATTACGATGCAATTAGCTGGTACTAAAACAATTGAAGAAGTAAAAAATACAAGATTGATTTAATGGCAAAAGCCGCTTAAAACCTGCAGGTTTTAAGCGGCTTATTTTTAGTAATGTTACATTATGACAATTGTTTCTCCTGCTCATCAGCAGCAGTTTCTCCGTAAACTTCTCTACTTAATCGTAAACCAGTTGGAGTCGTTGCAACACCACCCTCAGCTGTTTCTTTAAAGATAGAGGGCATTGCCCGTCCGACTTTATACATTGCATCAATTACCTCGTCGGGTGGAATTACACTGCGAATTCCTGCTAAAGCCATGTCAGCAGAAATGAAAGCTTGAGAAGATCCCATTGCATTACGTTTAACACACGGTACCTCGACCAAACCGGCTACAGGATCACAGATTAACCCCATTACATTTTTCAAAGTGATGGCAACTGCTTCAGCTGCCATTTGGGGAGTGCCGCCATTTGCTGCTACTAAAGCTGCGGCCGCCATAGCGCTGGCAGAGCCAACTTCAGCTTGACAGCCACCTTCAGCACCAGAGATTGAAGCACTGTTAGCAATAACTAAGCCGAACGCTCCAGCTGTAAATAAGAAATCCAATTGTTCTTCGTGAGTCAAATTTAACTTTTCGCGAGCCGCCATCAGAACGCCGGCAACTACTCCTGCACTCCCGGCAGTAGGGGTGGCGCAGATTAGTCCCATTTTCGCATTCACTTCATTGACCGCTACAGCATTGCGAACCGCTTGTAAAATAGTATCACCACTAAGGAAATTACCAGAATTGATATATTCATCTAATCGTTTCGCGTCTCCACCAGTAATCCCGGTAACGGACTTAACCCCAGCAATTCCTTCATCAATTGAGTTGGACATCACTTCGAGATTTCGTTCCATTAACTTGATGATTTCTTCTCGGCTTCGCCCAGTTAGTTCTTGTTCGGTAGCAATCATTAATTCGCCTATAGTAGGATAATTTTGCGCTTGTTCTACTAATTCTTTTATCGACAAAAACATAATTTTGCCTCCTTATATTTACCTGTCTTGTATAAAACTAATCAAAATAAGTGACACTAAACACGTGACCCAAAGATCGTAATTTTTCTTTTGTTGAATCATCTGCGGGTTTATCGTCGACCTCTAAAACTAAGATTCCATTATCACCCTTTTTTTGTCGAGTCATCGTCACGGTACCGATATTAATTCCCGCATCCGATATGACCGCTGACACCTGAGCCAGTAATCCGCGTACATCTTCGTGTACAACAATAAAAGTAGGGGTGCCCATTGACAAAGAAATGCTGAATCCATCTAATTCTGATATTTGAATATTTCCACCACCGATTGAAATACCGGTGACTGACATTTTATAATTATCTTTTTTTAGATGCATAGTTACTAAGTTAGGGTGCTTCGCTTTTTCTTTTTTTGGAACAAAAAGCACTTCAATACCTTCTTCATGAGCTATTTTTAAAGAATCCGCTAAACGAGGGTCATCAGGATTCATACCTAAAAGTCCTCCGACTAATGCAATATCTGTTCCGTGACCGCGATAAGTTTTAGCAAAAGATTCATAAAGATCAATTTCAACAGAATCTGGTTTCTCACCAAAGATCATCCGACTCACTTTTCCAATCCGAGCAGCACCTGCTGTATGAGAACTGCTTGGTCCAACCATTACAGGACCAATAATATCAAAAACACTGCGATACTTTAAATTTTCCATTATTTTAAGCCTCCTTGAGTATCTGGTGGAAATACCTCATCAATTCGATCATAGTTTAACACAAAGTCGCTAATTATATAGGAAAATTAGCATTTTATTTTGTTATTCTAATCATATACGAAGTGTTTGTGAAGAAAATATTTATTATCAGAAAATTGAAAAGTTCTTGAAATTATGAAAGACTTTTGCTATCATACACTAGTGTGCGTTTTGCACGCTGTAACAGTGGGAGGAGAAATCTTTATCTCCAATTAACCACATCACGGACCCAAGGAGGTATGTCTCGTGGCAAAAAAAGTAGAAAAACTCGTTAAATTGCAAATTCCTGCAGGGAAAGCAACACCAGCTCCCCCAGTAGGACCAGCACTAGGTCAAGCCGGTATCAACATCATGGGCTTCACAAAAGAATTTAACGCTCGTACCGCTGATCAAGCAGGCTTGATCATTCCTGTAGTGATTTCTGTATACGAAGATCGTTCATTCACCTTCGTAACAAAAACACCACCAGCT
Source organism: Enterococcus sp. AZ163 (assembly GCF_050498925.1). Taxonomy (NCBI): domain Bacteria; kingdom Bacillati; phylum Bacillota; class Bacilli; order Lactobacillales; family Enterococcaceae; genus Enterococcus; species Enterococcus sp. AZ163. The sequence continues at coordinate 3,400,400 of NZ_JBIPAO010000001.1, read as the reverse complement.
GCAGTATTATTGAAAAAAGCAGCAAAAGTTGAAAAAGGTTCAGGCGAACCAAACAAAACCAAAGTTGCAAAAGTTACTAGCGATCAAGTAAAAGAAATCGCTGAGTTGAAGATGGAAGACCTAAACGCAGCTGACGTTGAAGCAGCAATGCGCATGGTTGAAGGAACTGCAAGAAGCATGGGAATTACTGTCGAATAATTCCTGAACCTACAGCTTCTCAGTCGTCTCTTGATTGAAAAATCAAAACACGTGGGAGGTTCTACCGTTATAACCACATAAGGAGGAAACAAAATGGCTAAAAAAAGCAAAAAAATGCAAGAAGCATTAAAAAAAGTTGACAGCTCAAAAGCTTATTCTGTTGAAGAAGCAGTAGCTTTGGCTAAAGAAACAAACATCGCAAAATTTGACGCAACTGTTGAAGTTGCTTACAAATTAAGCGTAGACCCTAAAAAAGCAGACCAACAAATCCGTGGAGCAGTTGTACTGCCAAACGGAACTGGTAAAACACAATCTGTATTAGTATTCGCAAAAGGTGAAAAAGCTAAAGAAGCAGAAGCAGCAGGCGCTGACTTTGTTGGAGACGACGACTTGGTACAAAAAATCCAAGGCGGATGGTTCGACTTTGACGTTGTTGTTGCAACACCTGATATGATGGCAACTGTTGGTAAATTAGGACGTGTATTAGGACCTAAAGGCTTAATGCCAAACCCTAAAACAGGTACTGTTACTATGGACGTTACTAAAGCGATCGAAGAAGTAAAAGCTGGTAAAGTAACTTACCGTGTGGACAAAGCTGGGAATATCCATACTCCAATTGGAAAAGTTTCATTTGATGATGCGAAGTTAATCGAAAACTTCAAAACAATTAATGAGACTTTACTGAAAGCTAAGCCTGCAACAGCCAAAGGTCAATACATCAAAAATATCACAGTGACTACAACATTTGGTCCTGGGATTCATGTTGATCAAGCATCTATCTAAAAATTTAAATTAATGATTGACTTGACTGCCTAACCTATGGTAAGGTAGTCGAGGTTAGTAATTAACTGTACCGAAGACAGTAGGTGGCGCAAGCCTCAATTTCCTACCGAGGACATTTATTGAGAACATTCAATAGTCCCTCTATGTCTACGGTGGCATAGGGTATTTTTTTGTGAAAAAAACCCTTCCATCAAAATCAGGAGGTGAAATATAAATGAGTGAAGTAGCAATCGCTAAAAAAGCCGCTATTGTGGATGAAGTCACAGAAAAATTCACTGCAGCAGCTTCAGCAGTTATCGTTGATTACCGTGGTTTAACAGTAGACCAAGTGACTCGTCTACGTAAACAATTACGCGACGCTAACGTTGAAATGAAAGTCATCAAAAACTCTATCCTATCTCGTGCCGCTGAAAAAGCTGGTCTTGAAGGTTTGGGTGAAGTATTTACTGGACCTACAGCTGTAGCCTTCAGTAATGAAGATGTTGTTGCACCAGCTAAAATTATTGACGAGTTCTCTAAAGAAGCTGAGGCATTAGAAATCAAAGGCGGGATCATTGAAGGCAAGGTAGCTTCTATCGAAGAAATTACTGCTCTTGCAAAACTTCCAAACCGCGACGGACTTCTATCTATGCTATTATCTGTCCTACAAGCGCCAGTCCGCAACGTGGCTTACGCTGTCAAGGCAGTAGCAGAAAAAGACGAAGAAGAAGTAGCTTAATTGCTGCATAAAAAAACTAAAAACATATATTATGGAGGAAATTTAAAATGGCATTGAACATTGAAAACATTGTCGAAGAGCTAAAAGGCGCGACAATCCTAGAATTAAACGACTTAGTTAAAGCTATCGAAGACGAATTTGGCGTAACTGCTGCTGCTCCTGTAGCTGCTGCTGGCGCTGCTGCAGGTCCTGCTGCTGAAGAACAAACAGAATTTACTGTTGAATTATCAGCTGTTGGCGATCAAAAAGTTAAAGTTATCAAAGCAGTTCGTGAAGCAACTGGCCTAGGCTTGAAAGAAGCTAAAGCTGTAGTTGACGGCGCTCCTGCACCAGTTAAAGAAGGCATTTCTAAAGAAGAAGCAGAAGAATTAAAAGCTTCTCTAGAAGAAGTTGGCGCTTCAGTAACAGTAAAATAATTTTTGTAATGAAGGAGCTAGTGCCTCTAAAAAGGTGCTAGTTCTTTTTTTGTTTACATATTTGTAGGACAATGTTTGATAAGTAGAAATACCTTTTTTGTGATAGTTGGTGGCTATTTTTTCAATTAATCATAGAAGTTTCGATCGGATTGCATATTTTTAAGCAAGTTCATTGTGTTATTTGGCCATTGGCTATAGACTAAGGTTAGAGAGGGAGATGCTTGATGAAAAAATTGTACGAAACATCTATGATTAATCATGGTGGACGGAACGGTGAAGTAGAAGCACCGGGTGGAAAGATGCATATGAAAATTGACCCCCCTTCAATTCATGCAGAAGGAACTAATCCAGAACAATTATTTGCTGCTGGCTATGCATCTTGTTTTAATGGTGCTGTACAGCATATTTTAGAGGAACATCAATTGCAATCTGATTCCGAAGTTAAAGCGCGAGTGTCACTTTATCAAACTGACGATGGTGGCGTACAAATTGGCGTAGTTTTAGAAGTATCGCTTCCAGGTATTGAGGAGACTCAAGCTGAGACAGTTGTGAAGGAAGCTCATGAATTTTGTCCATATTCTAAGGCCACTCGTGGAAATATAGAAGTAGCAGTTGAATTGGTTTAAATAGAAAAGATCCAGCAGTCAACTATTTGATTGCTGGATCTTCTTGTTATGTGTGATCCGTTAATGTGTGAAAATGCTTCTTCTGGTAGTTTAGAAGGATAATTAAGTAAATACCAGCAGTCATAACGGTAACACTTAACGGATTACTAAATAAAATCCCAATTAGAATTAGGAATAAAATTAAGATGGCAAGACCGCTAAAGAATATTTCCGCTTTAGTTCCCTTTTTCAAAGCAAGTGCAAAAGCTGCAAAGGTAATCATTAACCAAGTTAACAAAACCGAGTAGGATAATGAGCCAACTAAATAATTGAAAAGCTTATCACCTAAAAAATAGGATAGGATAACCCCAACGTATAAAGTCCCGGTACAAAATAATACAGCTCTTTGAGGAACTTGGTGCCGATTTAAAACGGCAAGATTTTTAGTAGCAGTCTTGGAGTTCTTTAATCGAAAATATAACGTGCGTGAGGAGGCATAAACTCCTGAGTTGATAGAAGAAAATAGAGCTAGAACAATTACAAAATTGACAATATCACTAGCAAAAGGAATATGAATTTTCTCGAACACTAAAACAAAAGGACTCACATTGCTGTGGGCTAACATATTCCATGGATAAATAATCAGCAATAGAAGCATTGGAATAATATAAAAAGAAATAATTCTTCCCATGACACCTTTAATCGCTTTAGGAATGGCTGTTTTTGGATCTTCGGTTTCGCTAACAGTTATAGCGATGAGTTCTGAACCGCCATAGGAATAAATTACAACCAACAAGGAACTAATCAGACCTTTTAAACCATGCGGAGTAAATCCGCCATGGGCATTCATATTCTGAACTGTTGGCAGAAAACCAGCATTGTGGATTTCTTTACCAATTAGAAAAATCCCGAAGATGATTAATAGAATAATAACTGTAATTTTTGCGAAGGCTAGCCAGTATTCTGTTTCTGCAAAAAGCCTTACAGAATACAAATTGATAAGCGTAGTTAATATTGCTAAAAAAAAGACAAATAGCCATGCAGGAACATGTGGAAACCATAATTGTAAGAAGCTTGCAGCAGCTACCGCCTCTGCAATGATGTTAATCATCCACAATGACCAATATAGCCAATCAATAAAGTCAGCAGAACGTTTACCCAGAAATGGTTCAATGATTCCTGAGAGACCGTGAACATTATCGTTAGCAATTACCAATCGTCCTAATCCACTCATTACAATAAACAGAACAAGACCTCCTAATAGAAAGGCTAGCAGAACTGACGGACCAGCGATACCTATTGCTTCACCGCTGCCCTTAAACAAACCAGCACCAATTGCTCCACCTAAAGCAAGCATTGTAATATGGCGCGAGGTCATTTGTTTTTGTAGCTTATTCTCCATAAAAATCCTCTTTTCGTTGAATATTCGATAGATTTGAAATATTCAGAAAGTTTAGTCAATAATAACAGACAATTCAGAATAATCCAGAAGTATGAAATTATTTTTATGTAAATTTCACGGAGCTGTTAACGAATGACCATTCTTTTCAAAAATAATTAAAATGGTGTTTTATTATGAGATTAGAGAGGATAAATTTAGAATACATAGCTAGAGTTAGGAAAATGATTTTCTTAGTTCTGTTTCCAAATCTAAGCATATTTTTGGCTTTATAATAAAAGTGAGAGTAACATATACTTGTAATAACTATTAAGTAAAGGGAGGTTGGAGAACTATGGGTTGGCTATGGACATTAATTGTAGGTGCTATTATTGGTGTGATTGCTGGTGCGATAACTAATCGAGGTGGTTCAATGGGCTGGATCGCAAATATTGTAGCTGGTTTAGTTGGTTCTGCTATCGGTCAAGGATTATTAGGTTCTTGGGGACCTTCATTAGCTGGAATGGCTATTGTTCCATCAATCATTGGGGCAGTAATTGTTGTAGCGGTTGTTTCCTTTTTTGTTGGTAAAAGTAATACTTAACAGGAAATACCACATGAATTGAAATAGCAAAATTAACCGGCACGCCTTAATCAGACGGGCCGGATTTTTTTATAAGTATTCAGATAGAAAATTTTATGAGAATGGAGAAGGATCATTATGATAGATGAAAATTGGTCTGAAGATTTTGAGCAACGGAAGAAAAAAGAGGCAGAGGTTGAAAAACGTACCTTAGCTTTTAGTGATAGCTACGAAAGTGGAAATATCACTGAAGAAGAATATCAAGCGAATTTACATGCTGAATATGACCATGCTGAGCCTAATGCCGATTGGGTACCAATTGAAGATCCTTTAGATCCGAATCATGAGGTTGCTCAGGAAATTGATCCAGAATTGTCTCAAGAGTTTCAAGAAGTTCTAGAGGTAGAGTTGAACAATCAAAGTGATTTAGAAGCTTAGGTGAATTTAGCAGATAGTTCGAATAGGAACTAATAAGCTGAAGGACAAGAATCTCTTTAGAATAAGGGGTTCTTTTTTTGCACAAAAAAGAAACATAATTTCTTTGTTTTTTATTTTTAGAGAAATTATGTTGCAAAAAATCCAGCTTAAAGTTATACTGTTCTCATGAAACGCTTTCAACTAAATTGGAGGGATGGTATGTTTGGTTTTTCTGTTTTTTTAACTGAAGAAATAACGGAACAAAGAAATAGTTATATTAAGAAAATGGCAGCTCTTGGTTTTTCTGGAATATTCACTTCTTTACACATTCCAGAAGAAAATACTGCTGTATATCAAAATAGACTGCAGCAGCTAGGAGCAAAGGCAAAGGAATTGCAGTTAAATTTGATGGTAGATATTTCAGGTAATGCTTTAGAAGAGGCAGGCTTATCCTTAGAAAGAATTGGCGAATTAAAACAAATTGGTGTAACCGGTTTACGCATGGATGATCAAATTTCAATGGAACAAATTGCAAATGCCTCTCATCAGTTAAAAGTTGCGTTAAACGCATCTACTTTGTCTGAACAGGATATTCAAAAATTACAAAAATATCAAGCTGATTTCTCTAACCTAGAGGCTTGGCATAATTATTATCCAAGGCCAGAAACTGGATTAGATCAAGACTGGTTTGATCAAAAAAATCAGTGGCTTAAAAAATTTGGATTTAATATCCAAGCATTTGTATCAGGAGACGGTGAAAAAAGAGGTCCGCTTCATGAAGGGTTGCCAACTCTGGAAAAACATCGCTATCAGCACCCATTAAGTTCTGCACTAAATTTAGACGTAGATTTGGTTTACATAGGGGATGGGGATCTAGCGTTAGAAACACAAAAGCAATTTAGTCTGCATATTAATGAACAAAAAATTTTGCTTCATGTTGTGCCGCATGATGAACAGATTCATCTGGTTCTAGGAGAGCATGTCAATCGAATGGATGAGGCTAGAGATGTGATCAGAAGCGCAGCAGCCAGATTTAATAAACCAAAGTTTGTGCCTCCACTACCACTAAGGGAACGAGAGATTGGCGCAGTAACGATAGATAATGTAAAATACCTGAGATACATGGGAGAGATACAGCTAGTTAAGCACGCTCTACCAGCTGACGATAAAGTAAATATAGTGGGCTATGTAATTGAAGAAGATCGTTCATTGTTAATGAGAATCAAAGCAGGAACGAAATTTATTTTGGAAAGTGTGAAAAATTATGAATAGTTTAAATTTAGATAGATTAACAACCGAGCGCAGAAATGAGAAAACCTTTGGATTGGACGAGATGACTATTTCTGCAGCTTTAGATTTAATGAATCAAGAGGATCGAAATGTTCCAACAGCAGTCGCAAAGTGTCTACCTGAAATAGAGAGAGTTATTGAACAAACAATCTACTCCTTTAAACAAGGCGGACGTTTGATATATATGGGGGCAGGAACAAGTGGACGATTAGGAGTTTTGGATGCAGCTGAATGTGTTCCAACTTTCGGTGTGAATCCTGAAATGGTAGTGGGAGTGATTGCAGGTGGTAAAGAAGCCATGACTATCGCTGTCGAAGGAGCAGAAGATTCACTATCACTAGGACAGAACGATTTGAAAAAATTAGGTCTGAATGAAAAAGATATGGTGATTGGAATTGCTGCTAGCGGGAGAACCCCTTATGTTATTGGTGCTTTAGAGTACGCTCGATCAGTGGGTGCATCTACTGGATCAATCTCTTGTAACCTTCAAGCAGAAATTAGCCAGCATGCACAATACCCTATTGAAGTAGATTGTGGGCCAGAGTTTTTGACTGGATCCACACGTTTAAAATCAGGTACTGCCCAAAAGTTAATTCTAAATATGATTTCCACCATTAGCATGATTGGTATTGGAAAAGTCTATAACAACTTGATGATTGATGTGAAAGCTACAAATGAAAAACTAGTTGAACGTTCAAAACGAATTATTATGGAAGCGACAGAAGTTGATTACGAAACAGCTGCTTTTTATTTTGCTGAAGCTGAACAAAATGTGAAATTGGCTATTGTTATGATTTTGACTCAAAGCGATAAAGAGATGGCGCACAAAAAGCTTGTACAAGCAGATGGCTTTGTACGAAAAACATTATAAGGAGTTGAATGAAAATGGCTGATTTATCATTAATTGAGCTAGCAAATGAAATATTTACCGGTGCTGGTGGAATTGATAATGTAGAGAATGTTGTCCATTGTATGACTAGAGTTCGTATGACTATTAAAGATGATACTAAAGTCAATAAAGAGTATTTGAAGAAAATTCCTGGAGTACTAGGAGTAGTTGACGATGAACAGTTGCAAGTTATTATAGGGCCTGGAAAAGTGAACAAAGTTGCACAAGCAATGGTAGATATAGTAGGAGTAGATATAGGCGAAGATTTTCCTCAGATTTTATCCGGTGGTAAAGAGAAAGTGCAAGCCAAGGCAGAAGCTATGAAAGCCGCTCAAAAAGAAAAGCAAAAATCTTCACGAATGAAACGAATTCTAAAAGATATATCGAATATTTTTGTACCAATGATTCCAGCTTTTGTGGGGTCTGGTATCGTAGCAGGTATTGCTTCAGTATTGGCTAACTTAGTTACTGCTGGTACTTTGGATGCAGCAACTTGGCAACAATATCTTGATGTTATGAACATTCTTAAGAATGGCTTATTCAGTTACTTAGTTATTTATACGGGCGTAAATGCTGCTAGAGTTTTTGGTGCCAATCCTACTATGGGAGGAGTAATCGGTGCTGTAGTTACCTTAACTGGAATGAATCCAGAAGCCCCGCTACTGAACCTGTTTACTGGGGAACCTTTATCTGCTGGCCAAGGCGGAATTTTAGGAGTTATCTTTGCTGTGTGGTTGTTGTCTTTAGTAGAGAAAAAGCTACACCAGATTATTCCAGACTCAATAGATATTATTGTCACGCCTACTATTTCATTATTGGTTATTGGGCTTGCAGAAATCTTTTTCATTATGCCATTGGCGGGATTTATTTCCAATAGTATGGTTAGTGGTATTACGTGGGTGTTAAGTGTAGGTGGCGCTTTTTCAGGATTTGTATTGGGATTACTTTTTTTACCAATGGTGATGTTTGGACTACACCAGATTTTAACACCTATTCATATTCAAATGATTGATGAAACCGGAAGTACAATGCTGTTACCAATACTTGCAATGGCCGGTGCAGGACAAGTCGGTGCTGCTCTTGCTCTGTGGGTTCGGTTACGTAAAGACAAAGAGCTTTCCGAAATGATTAAGGGTGCCCTACCAGTAGGGATTTTAGGAATTGGCGAACCATTAATTTATGGAATCACCTTACCATTAGGTCGGCCATTTATTACAGCGTGTATTGGTGGAGGAATTGGTGGTGCCGTGATAGGAGCGATTGGCGGAATTGGTGCGATTGCAATCGGCCCTTCTGGAGCTGCGTTGATTCCCCTAATAGCCAATGGTCGTTGGTGGGGCTATGTATTAGGTCTGTTGGCAGCATATGCAGGTGGCTTCGTTGCTACTTTCTTCTTTGGGATTCCTAAAGAAAAGCTAGCTGAAGAAAAAGTAAAAGAATCATTGACAGACACTGCCAAGATTATTTTACCTGCTACAACTACAACTGAAGTTTTTAAGTCTGTTGCCAGAGGGTCTGTTCATCCGTTAGAAGAAGCTAGCGATCCAGTATTTGCTGGTAAAATGATGGGTGATGGGTATTTCATCGAACCAGAGGACGGAAAAATATATTCTCCGGTACAAGGAAAGGTGTCCACTATATTTCCTACGAAACATGCGATCGGCATCACAACAGATAGTGGCCTGGAAGTATTGGTGCATATGGGCATTAATACAGTAGAGCTAGAAGGAAAACCGTTTGATATTCATGTTCAAGAGGGACAAGCATTACAAAATAATACACTGCTTGCGGATGTTGATTTAGCTGCAATTAAACAAGCCGGGAAGGAAACTTCCATGCTGGTAATGATTACAAATATGGATCATGTTTCTTCACATGAATTAGAAAAAGAGGGAATTGTTTCCTCGGGTATTGAAGTGATGAAAGCAACTACGATTTAGAAAATAAAATGGTGACAGAAGCATTTCATTTAGAGAAATAAGCTTGATAATTCCAAAAGAGTTTCTTACAGTTTTTGATTATCCAGCTTACTTTCGAAAGGATCGCTTTATTCACAATAATTATTCTTCTTTTAAGGGACTGGGACATAAGTAAAAAATGACTTCAAATTCCGAACAGAGAATCTGAGGTCATCTTTTTTCTAATTACAAATTATCTGCTTTTCAACGTTTCATATTACTTCATAAGAATATCAAGCGAATGATTGGGCTTATTAGCATTCTTTCGTTCGCCTCTAGTGCGAAAAAAATGACTTTTGTCCCAGCCTCATTTCATATCTTGTCTAAAGTGAGCTGATCCAGTATTTTGCGAAGCTCCTTCAAATAAGAATCGTTAAAATACTCTTTTCCATACTCCAAATTAAACTGGTAGTCAAAATCAACCGGATTTTCTCCTTGGACATGCTGTAGAATTGTTTCCGCTTTATCTAAAGCCTTCACTAAACGGGCCTCTTTTGTTCTACCTGTTTGGTAATCTTTGAACAGCTTGTTATAATGTGTTGCATTTTTTTCAGGAAGAAGACCGGTTAAATAATCAAATGCAATTTGCTCATCGTGTTCTTTCTTTTCTGTATCAGTGTTTTCAATTGCTGGAATATCTCCAGTCTTTAGTTCTGCCAAATCATGAATTAATGCAATCTCTAAAGCATCAGTTTTATTTAAGTCTGGATAGAACGAACAGAACAAGGAGACAAATAATGTAAGACGCCAAGTGTGCTCGGCTGTGCTCTCGACTTCGCCATGCTTTTTAAAAGCAAAACGCTTGGTTTCTTTAAGTTTTCCAGACTCCTCAAGAAACTGAAGAAAGTTATTAATATCTTTTAGTTGATTATCCATAAAATCCCTCCTAGGTACTTTCCATTTTAACATGTTGACCAAATAAGGTATTGATTCGAAACGACATTTCTAGTAAAATGTTTGAATATTGTTCGGAAGTTTCAGAAAATTCAATTTTTTGCTGAATTTATGTGAATCAAAATTTTGCTGTTTCTTTTGGATAATGCTTGTTCAAAATAAAAAAGACAACGGTCTTTTGAAATTAAGGTGTGTATATGAGAAAAGATATCCAGAAAGCAAACGTGATTGTAATAAAGATAGGTACAAGCGCATTAATTTCTGCTGAGGGGACTATCAATTATCAAGTACTACAACAGTTAGTTTTTGTTATTGCTGAATTAATGAAACAAGATAAAAAAATCATTCTTGTTTCTTCAGGAGCAGTGGCTTTAGGCAGGCAAAAACTCGGGTTTATAGAGTCAACATTAAGCACTGGACAGCAAAAAGCAAGTGCAGCTGTGGGACAATCTCTATTGATAAATGAATACCAAGAAGCATTTGGGGAATGTAATCAAGAAATTGGACAACTACTATTAACTAGAGACATTTTGGAGTTTGCTGAAAGTCGTCAGACATTTACTGAAACTATTAATCAATTATTAACTTTGGGGATTTTACCAATTATTAATGAAAATGACGCCGTTTCTGTTAATGAAATTCATCAGCAACGCCAATTTGAGGACAATGATGAAGTAGCACTAAACGTGGCATTACTTATGCAAGCTGATTTATTTATTATGCTTTCAGATGTTGAAGGCTTGTATTCTGATAATCCATTATATAACGAAGAAGCGAAACTGTTTCAACATCTTAAAGAAGTGGACACTAGCCTCATGAGTAATTCCAGTACACAAGCTGGTCTATATAGTCGCGGTGGTATTCGGAGTAAATTAAAGACTGCAAACGCGGCACTATCATCCGGATTAGACATGGTATTAGCAAATGGAAAAAAACCATCCATCATTTTTGATATTTTGAGAGGGGAAGAAGTAGGGACTTTATTTCAGAGATAGTAAATTATAAGGGAGGAATTTCATGTTAAAAGTACCAAACAATGCTAATTGGAAAGAATTAAGAATGTTGATTCAAACTGCTTTAGTTAAAGGTTTTTTTAGTGAGTCATCCCAGTTTCCGGTTGCATCTCTATCGGGAGATGAAAATATTCCTGATGATGAGAAGGATCTGTTGGCAACTTACTCTCAATTCTCGCAGTCAATGCCGGAAAACTATCAGGCCGCCTCTGATTATGCAAAAGCAATTCCTGATTTTGATTGGCGTCGCAAACGAGGACTAGAAAATCTTTTTCAAACAGGGACCTATTTAAAGGATGAAAACCTTGACCAGCTACCTGACAAGTTAGATTTTAAACTAGTTGTTCCATTGAAAGCTAGTTCCTCTATTCTGATTGCAGCATGTAATTTCGCTTTTCGTTTTGGTATGGAAACTACTGAGATAGACGGATGGCTTTTGTCAGAGGATTATCATGAAGGAAATGCTTTAATCTTTCGTGAGGGTGAAGAATGTTTATTAAGGGAAGAAGCTGGTAAAAATGGCAAGTTATTGATTGTCCAAGGACAGGGGAAAGATTTGGAGCTTTTTTCGGCGGTTGTTTGTGAGAATTTTCCTAAATTATCTTCTTTTGAAACATGGAACAGTTACTTGCAAGATTTGACTGATAGTTTCTTAATGAACAATTTAGATGGTCAGCTTAGTTATTTACAGGCACAGTCGACACAAAAGGTAAAAGCGTTTGTTTCTCCAGAAATACGTTCTCGTATGGAAGAGCTCCAGGCTTTTTTCCCAGAAACAAAATTTGTGAATTACAAAGATATGCAAAAAGTTTATGAGAAGGACTATCCATTAACATGGGAAGCGAATGAATTTCATCAGCATTTAAGGAATGATATTTATCCTGTTTTGAATAAATCGGATAAAGTGGAAATTTTTGGTGTACTTAGTGAAGAAGAAACGGTTCGAAACTCTTTAATTAAAGAGATAGAAAAAGAAATTGTTAATAGTGGGGCTGAATTAACGAATATGCAGCTAGTATGTGCTCATAAACAGGGTTACTCTTGGATCGATGAGTACATTATTCCCAAGTTGAAGAATAAGGCAGTAGAGAAGTTAACGATTGCTTTTAAACCCTTTTTACCTGAAGGAGTCACTGAGTGGACGACTGAATCGGGGGCAGTTCCAAGTTACAACAATATAGACAGTCAAGATTCGAACAAGTGGAATGATTTACCTATTCGTTACCTTCAAGAGTTGTATCCCATTCAAGACACATTAGTTCAAAAGTTAAGCCTCGATGAAAAGCAAATAGATTTTGTTACCTATGATGGGAATCAAGATATTACCTATTTGGTCACTGGAAAAGATAAATATGGCAATTCTATTTTTCAGGAAAACTATTCTGCTAGTTACACTGAGCGATCATACCTAGATGCTTATCCCGGTTTAGGAAAGGTTCATCCACCTACCGGAAGATTACACGTCAAGATAAATGGAGAAAACATCTTAGAAAAACGAATTATTACGGATGTAGAAAAAATATGGGATATTTACCAAAGTGAAATATTACCGGATTGCCGAAATTTTGTATTAGAAAAAACAGCTGACCACTTAACTAAGGAAAAACAGCCCTTCTTTTCTCGGTTAGTAGTAGAAGTGACAGCGAGTGAGCCCAATCATTTACTGCCTAGTCGTAATGACATGATTTCCAGTTTAGATGCATTACACGAAGATTTGTATTTTGCTGGTGCCGATTATTTTAAGAATTTTGGTTATCAGGTTTGTGGAGAAATGTTTGAAGAACCTGGCCTTATTTTGCCCGTAATTAAGCAAAAGGAAGGTCGCCCTACCATAAAAGTTACACTATTGGAGCAAGTAGTAGACGAACCTAAACTACTGATTGAAGATACAGAAATTTTTCATCCTAAAACGCGAGAAGAAATTTCAGTAATACTCCAAGAGGTTGGTTATCAAGAACAACAACTTACAGCTAAAGTTGTTGTAAATGGTGTTGAAGAAAATGTACTTCAAGCTTATTCAAACTTACTGATGGAAAAATTAGTAGCTCAACGTTTTGATTTTTCTTTATTTAAAGTAATTAGTTTTAGTAGTTCTGCAGAAATTTACCCTGCAAAAATTTCACAAACCCTACCTAAGAAAACTAAAAGGACGATTGAAACAATAGATTTTTATGAGGATCAGGTTATTGGTTACGAACAGTATCTGAACATTATAGACCAACTAAAGCAGGTTCCTGAAGTTATAGTTTATCCTATTGCTAATTCTTATTTAGGACGTGAAATTTATGCAATTGAACTCTTCCCTGAAGAAAAAGGATACCATTCGCGTACCAAGAGGTTGACTAATTATCCATCGGCAATCATCAATGCTCGTCATCACGCGAATGAAGTAGCAGGAACTAATGGGATCTTTTTATTGTTAAAAGAGTTGTTGACCAATAGGAAATACCGTAAAGTAATTGATCAATTAAATTTGGTACTTGTTCCTATGGAAAACGTTGATGGTGCTGCTATTCATTATGACTTGCAATTAGACAACCCTTATTGGAAATTGCATGTCGCCCGGTTTAATGCAGTGGGCAAAGAGTTTTATTATGAATACTTCAACCCAGATACGAAACATCCAGAGGCATTGGGAATGACAAGGTTGTATAGCCAATTTTTACCTGATGTGATGATCGATAATCATGGTGTACCAACACATGAGTGGGAGCAGCCTTTTTCTGGCTATACTTCGCCTTCATACAAAGGATTTTGGTTACCAAGATCCTTATTATATGGATATTTTTGGGTGGTATCAAACGATGAATATCGTTGGAACCTGAAAGTAAATAAGAAATTAGAAGATGTAATAGCAAATGCAATCGCTAACCAGCCAGAAATGCGGCAATGGAATTTAGAATGGGCGCAACAGTTTGAAACATATGCTCACCAATGGTTGCCTAATTTGTTTCCGGCTGATTATTACAAAGAAATGATCAACTATTGGATTGAGTTTTCCGCGGATTCAACACATCGTTATCCATCGATTCGCTTTCCTTGGATTACTTCTGTTGCTTATACTAGTGAAGTGGCAGATGAAACGGCGCAGGAAGGTTATTTGAAGCTGTGTGCTCAGTCGCATGTTGTGCATGATCTTGCAACAATTGATCTATTGCTTTCTGCAAAAAAAGTTTATCGACATCATATGGTTGCGACGATGGATTCTTTCAGCGTTGGTCATACTCGATTGCGACCAATAATTACTTAACTTAACGAATGGTTTAAAAAGGTTTCAATATAGGAAAAAAATTAATAGATTAATTTAGGGTATGGAGGAAAAAACGTGGAGTATTTAAAACTTTTAGGAATATTAATTGTCATTATAGGCTTTGCCTTGAAAAAGGATTCGATTCTAATTATTTTATTGGCAGCAATAGTCACCGCTTTAGTAGGTGGATTGGGAATCGAAGGCTTACTAAATACACTAGGAGAAAGCTTTGTTGCCAATCGTGCAATGGCTATTTTCATTATTATTATGCTGATTACTGGAACATTAGAACGTAATGGATTAAAAGAATCAGCTGCTGCATTGATTAGCAAATTCAAAAATGCCTCAGCGGGTGCTGTTATCGGTGCTTATGGTATCATGCGAGGGATTTTTGCTGCTTTTAATATTAGTTTCGGCGGGGTCGCTGGATTTGTCCGTCCAATTATCATACCCATGGCGCTTGGTACTATTGAATCCAAAGGTAAAGAGCTAAATGAAGACTATGTTGATGAATTAAAAGGTATGTCATCTGGTATGGAAAACATCGCTTGGTTTTTCTGTCAAGTTCTGTTCGTTGGAGGAGGAGGAGCCCTTCTCGTCCAAGCAACTCTAGAAGACTTAGGCTATAAAACAAGTTTAATTGATTTAGCAAAAGTTGAAATACCTGTAGCAATTTTTGCGATTGTAGTTGCCATTATCTATTATTTCTTGAAAGATAAACGCTTATTCAAAAAATACTACGGTAATGGAAAATAGGAGGAAATACAATGTCATTTTTTACTGATTCGGGTATCACGCTAGGTGACAAATTGCTAGAGATCATTTACATGATTATGGGACTGATTTCAATTTACACTGGCATTAGGAATGCAAGGGATAAAGAGAATCCGACGCCAATTGGAACTGCTGTTTTTTGGTGTTCATTAGGTTTAGTATTGACGTTTGGACGTTGGATTCCCTCAATAATAAATGGAGTTTTAGTAGTCATTATGACTTTACCAGCTATTTTTAAAAAGGTTAGCAAAGGAAAAGATTCTGCACCAAGTGCTGAATTTACCCGTAAAATGGCTGACAAGATTGGAATGAAAATTTTTATTCCGGCACTTTCAATGGGGATTTGTGCAATTTTGTTTGCTTTGTTTACAACGCTAGGTGCCTTAGTTGGTGTTGGTGTCGGAGTCGGTGTCTCTATCATTATTTTAATGATACTTTCCAAGGAGAATAAACCACATGTTTTCTTGGATGACGCAGAACGTATGTTATCAACAGTAGGTCCATTAAGTATGTTGCCGATGTTGTTGGCTAGTTTAGGTGCGATTTTTACGGCAGCTGGAGTTGGTGATGTTATTTCGAGCATGGTGGCGACAGTTATTCCAAAAGGGAACGTAAATGTAGGGATTATTGTTTTTGCCGTTGGAATGATGTTATTTACGATGATTATGGGAAATGCATTTGCCGCAATTACAGTAATGACGGTGGGGATTGGAGGTCCATTTGTATTAGCATATGGTGCTGATCCTGTATTAATCGGGATGGTGGCATTAACTTGTGGGTACTGTGGAACATTGTGTACGCCAATGGCAGCTAATTTTAATATTGTACCTGTTGCAATGTTAGAAATGAAGGACCGCTTTGGTGTAATTAAGAATCAAGTGCTGTTGGCATTCGTTTTCTTAATTTTTCAAATTTTCTATATGATCTTATTCAAATAAGGAGGAATAATACAAAATGAAAGTATTGATAACTGGTTTTGATCCTTTTGGAGGAGCTACTATTAACCCAGCTTTTGAAGCAGTAAAACTTTTACCTGATACAATTCAACAAGCGAAAATCATAAAAATTGAGATTCCTACCGTTTTTCAAAAAGACGGAGAAGTGCTAGAAAATTCAATCAAGCAACATAATCCAGATATTGTCTTATGTGTTGGACAAGCCGGTGGACGTTCAGGAGTCACAATCGAAAAAGTAGCCATTAATCTAATGGAAGCACGCATTCCTGATAATGAGGGGCAACAACCATTGAATCAGCAGATTTATAAAGATGGAAAAAATGCATATTTTGCTACTATACCAGTTAAGGCAATGGTCAATAATATTAAAGCTAAAAAAATTCCATCAAGTATCTCATATACTGCTGGAACCTTTGTCTGTAATGATATTATGTATCGTTTATTATATCTGGCGGAGAAAGAATACCCTGAAATGCGTGGCGGCTTTATTCATGTTCCTTATTTACCAGAACAAGTAACCGAACTGCCAGAAGGAACCCCTAGTATGTCTGCTGAACTTATCAGTCAAGCGCTCGAGACTGCGATTGAGGCTGCAATTAACACTGTACAAGATGATGATGTAGCAATGGGGACTATTATGTAAAGTACTAAGACTTTGATCTTAAAACAAGATCAGGGTCTTTTTTCAGTCTTTTGTAGGATAGCTTTTTTAGTGTTAATTCTTTATACTAGCAAAGTACTGTCGAAAGGAAGTGTACCGATGAATGTATTATTTATATTTGACGATGAAGAAAAATCTAGTTTTTTCCTTTATAACTTACAAAGAGGAACTAATCGATTGATCCGCTTTTCACCAGAATTGCCTACAGAAAAGAGTACTTTGGGTTCATTATATACTTTAGTGCCAATTGAACAATTTCTCGTTCTTTTTTCAAAAACGTTTGCATTAGATGTTCGGAAGTATTTAATTTTGACAAAAAGTAATAGTTTAAAAGCAGTTGCTGAAGCTGGCTTAGATGAGGATGGAAAAATTTTAATTACTGTTCATAAAGAATTTATTGCTTTAAAAAATCGACAGCAGTTTTTACCTGGGAAGCATTATTTATCACTAGAAGAGCTGGATGCGTATATATCGTATCAAATAGATGAAGATGGACGTTTGGATGTTTTTGAAAGACAAGAAGATATCATCCGTTTAATGAAACAAAAAACAGTTCGGCCAAAACTTACTTCAATTACGCAAAAATATGGGACGGTTAAGGAATTTTCAGGTAATAACTTAAGCTTGAAAGACATGATTAAAATGGGTACTGGTTACTTGGCCAAAGGAAGTGCTCACATGGATAAATTGAATGTTCCTGTGTTAGGGTCTTATTCGTTATCCGGTAGTTTTCCTTACATTATTAGTTCCGTTGATATAGAAAAGAACCGAACCCAATTAAGACAGATGGTTTTTTAAAATAAGTGATATTAAAATTACTTGTAGTCTGCAAATATACTAGAGTAAAATAGGGGGGTATCTTAGAATGCATTGGTTATGGACATTGATTGTTGGAGCAGTAATTGGATCCATAGGAGGAGCTTTAGCAGGGAAAGGTGAAAATCAAGGTTGTTTATTTAATATTATTGCAGGATTAATTGGTTCAACAGTTGGGCAAGC
This sequence comes from Enterococcus sp. AZ163, assembly GCF_050498925.1. Classification (NCBI taxonomy): domain Bacteria; kingdom Bacillati; phylum Bacillota; class Bacilli; order Lactobacillales; family Enterococcaceae; genus Enterococcus; species Enterococcus sp. AZ163. Next base: position 3,382,618 of record NZ_JBIPAO010000001.1, on the reverse strand, counting down.
GCTGCTTGGAGAATGGGGGCCTCAGGTAGCAGGGATGGCACTTATTCCTTCAATTTTAGGTTCTGTTATTGTAGTAGCAGTGGTGTCTTTTTTTGTAAATCGTTAGTTAAACAGGGGCATCTGCTCCTGTTTCTTTTTGTATTTTGTTAGGATTTGTTATACTAGTAAGGGAAATGAGGCGATAGTTTATGTTAGAAAGAATCAACAAACTAAGAGCATTAATGAAAGAAGAAGTGTTGGATGGTTACTTAATTATGAGTCCAGCAAATTTACGTTATCTTACAAATTTTACTGGGACTGCAGGCATTGCTTTGATCACACCAGTAGATGCTTATTTTATAACAGATTTTCGTTATACTGAACAAGCAGCGGACCAAGTGGCAGGGATGACAATTCTTCAACACCAAGGTGCTATTGGCGAAATGGTAGCTGATTTGGTAGAAAATAATCAATTGTCCGCGATTGGATTTGAAGATGATTTTTTAACATTTGCTGATTATTCTGTTTATGAAGAGCTTATCCAGGCAGAGTTTGCTCCTGCTGGTGGATTTATTGAGAAATTAAGAGAACAAAAGGATGAATCAGAAATAGCAATCATCGAAAAAGCGTGCAGTATTGCTGATGCTGGCTTCGAGCACGTTTTAAGGATGATTAGACCCGGCATGACAGAAATTGAAATAGCAAATCAGTTGGATTTCTTTATGCGATCTATGGGTGCAACAGGAACCTCTTTTGATACTATTGTGGCTTCAGGCGTTCGTTCTGCTTTGCCACACGGTGTCGCTAGTGAAAAAACCATTGAAAAGGGAGAAATGATTACTTTAGATTTTGGATGCATTTATCAAGGTTATGTTTCTGACATCACTCGAACCTTTGCTATTGGTGATCCGGGTCAACAGTTGAAAGACGTTTACGCTATCGTTTTAGAATCCCAACAACAAGTGCTCTCAAAGGCTCAAGCAGGTGTTACGGGAGCACAACTTGATTCTGTTGCCCGCTCAATAATTGTAGATGCTGGTTATGGTGAGGTATTTGGTCATTCAACAGGACATGGTATTGGGTTAGCTATTCATGAAGGTCCTAACTTAAGTTGGACTAATGAAGAACCGCTGAAAGCAGGAAACGTGGTCACAGATGAACCTGGAATATATATTGGTGGATTAGGTGGAGTGCGAATTGAAGATGATCTAGTTATTTTAGAGAATGGTAATCGCGTATTGACTCATTCACCGAAGGATTTAATCATTCTTTAGTAGTGGTAGCATAAGCGCCAAAGAAATGATAAACTATAAACAAATCTCTAGTTGATAGGAATCAAGGAGGAATAATAATGATCTCAGTAAATGATTTTAAAACTGGGTTAACCATCGAAGTCGACGGTGATATTTGGCGCGTTGTTGATTTTCAGCACGTGAAACCTGGAAAAGGTGCTGCTTTTGTTCGCTCTAAACTAAAAAATTTGCGTACTGGCGGTGTTCAAGAAAAAACTTTTCGTGCGGGTGAAAAAGTAGCTAAAGCTCAAATAGACAATCGAAAAATGCAATATTTGTATGACGATGGTGGTAACTATGTGTTTATGGATATGGATAACTATGAACAAATTGAGATTCCTCAAACACAAATCGCAGATGAGATGCGCTATGTGTTAGAAAATACAGAGTTAAATGTTATTATGTATGGTAGTGAAATTTTAGGTGTTGATTTACCTAATACAGTCATCTTAGAAGTTGCGGAGACAGAACCGAATATCAAAGGGGATACCTCTTCAGGTGGTTCAAAACCAGCAATTATGGAAACGGGATTAACTGTTAACGTTCCATTTTTTGTTAATCAAGGAGATAAACTTGTCGTCAATACACAGGACGGCAGTTACGTTTCACGGGCATAAAGGAGAGAGTTAATATGGCAGATGAAAAAAAATTAGTTTTACGTGAAAATCAAGATCTTGGCGAGATTATTATTGCTCCAGAAGTTATTGAAGTCATTATTGGAATTGCTGCATCAAAAGTAACGGGAGTCTACGGCATGCGAGGATCGTTTGCTAGCAATGTCACGGAACTTTTAGGTAAAGCCGCTCACGGCAAAGGGGTCTATTTAACAAATGATGAGCAAGGGTTGAAAGTAGATATCTATACTTATCTTGAATATGGTATTTCAGTACCAAAGGTTGCCATGGATATGCAGGAAAGAGTGAAACAACAGGTTATGTTTATGACCGACGTTGCTCTTAGTGAAGTCAATATTCACGTAGTGGGAGTAGTAGCAGAGAAATTAGAACAACCAACACTTGAAGAATTATTCAATGATGAAGAGGGAAATAATGAGTAAAGAGCTATCACGACATGAAATCCGCGAGAAGGCTTTACAAGCTCTTTTCCCATTGGATTTCAATCAAGAGTTAACAAAAAGAGATGCAATCAATCATGCTCTAAGCCTGGATCAAGCAGAATGGGTTAGTGAAGAAGAAGATTCATTTGTACCAAAATATTTAGATGAATTAGTTGACGGTGTGCTAAATCATAAGTCTGAATTAGATCAAATTATCCAAAAGCATTTACGATCTAATTGGTCAATACAACGAATTGCAAAAATGGATTTGATTATTTTGCGATTGGGAATTTATGAGATGCTTTACAATACAAACGTGCCCGATCGTGTTGTACTGAATGAAGCAATTGAATTAGCGAAAACATTTAGCGACGATCAATCGAGAAAATTTGTAAATGGCATTTTATCGAATGTAATGAAAGAGATCAATGAAGCTGGAGAAAATGGCTAAGCATGCTATTTTTTCCAGCTTCATTTCAAATCATACATAAAGTACAGGAGTGGAAGTATGGGAACAATTATTAATGGGAAAGAATTAGCCGAAAAGCTTCAACATGCTACAGCAAAAGAAGTTAAGGCTTTAGAAGAGGCAGGGCTGTGTCCAGGTCTTGTTGTTTTACTGATTGGTGACAATTCAGCAAGTCAAATTTATGTGAAAAACAAACAACTTGCAGCACAACGTATCGGTATTCATTCAAAGGTTATGCGGTATCCAGAAACTATTTCAGAAGAAAAATTGTTGGAAGAGATTGCTTTCTTCAATCAAGCTGATGAATTTCACGGTATTTTGGTTCAACTACCATTACCAAAACATATAGATGAAGAAAAAATTTTGTTGGCGATAGAACCAGACAAGGATGTTGATGGATTTCATCCAATGAATTTAGGACGTCTATTTGCTGGAGTTCCTCATACGATTCCTTGCACACCTTATGGCATTATGAAGATGTTTGAAGCCTATGATATTTCTTTATTCGGTAAGAGAGTTTTGATCATTGGACGTAGTAATATTGTTGGTAAACCGATGGCACATCTGATGTTATCAGAAGATGCCACTGTTACGATCGCTCATTCAAAAACAGTGAATTTACCAGAATTGGCAAGAGAAGCAGATATTTTAATTGTGGCAATTGGTCGGGGTCATTTTGTCACAAGTGAATTTATTAAACCTGGGGCTGTAGTAATCGATGTTGGTATGAACCGTAATGAAGATGGAAAATTAATTGGAGACGTAAAATTTGATGAAGTTGAACCTCTAGCCAGTTTTATCACTCCTGTTCCTCGTGGAGTAGGGCCCATGACGATTACCATGTTAATGCAACAAACAGTAGATGCCTGTCGGCGCCAGAAACTAGGTGATTGAAATGACCCAAGAGTATTTAACAGTTAGTGCTCTAAATAAATATATTAAACGTAAATTTGATGTTGATCCCTATTTAGAGCGGATCTATTTGACAGGAGAAATTTCAAATTTTCGATTAAGACCTAATAATCATCAATATTTTAGCCTAAAAGATGAACAATCCAAAATAAGTGCAATAATGTTTAAGGGTGCTTTTCAAAAACTAAAATTTGTTCCTAAAGAGGGCATGAAAGTGCTGGTTGTCGGAAGAGTGGCGCTTTACGAAGCAAGTGGAATGTATCAGATTTATATTGAACATATGGAACCTGACGGCGTAGGTGCATTGTATCAAGCATTAGCAGAATTAAAAGAGAAGTTAAACAATGAAGGTCTCTTTTCATTGCCAAAAAAAAGGTTACCACGATTTCCAAAACGAATCGCTGTACTTACGAGTCCTAGTGGTGCAGTAATCCGCGATATTATTACTACGGTAAAGCGTCGTTACCCTATCGCGCAGTTAGTTCTGTTTCCAACAGTTGTACAAGGTGACAAGGCTGCTGAAAATATTGTTAAAAATATTAAGCAGGCAGAATCTGGCGAGTTCGACACTATGATTATAGGCCGTGGTGGTGGATCAATTGAGGATTTGTGGCCATTTAATGAAGAAGTTGTGGCTAGAGCAATTGCTTCCTCAACAATACCTACTATTTCATCCGTAGGGCATGAGACAGATATAACGATTGCTGATTTGGTTGCAGACGTACGTGCTGCAACACCTACTGCAGCGGCAGAATTGGCAGTCCCTGTATTAAGCGAAGAACTTTTACGTTTGAAAGAGAAGCAAGGTCGTTTAGAAAAAGCTTATTTAAATCAATTGGAGCGAAAGAAGGAGCGTTATCAAAGAATTATGCAGTCGTATATTTTTCGTCAGCCGATGCGCTTATATGAAGCTCAGAGTATTCAATTGGATCGCTTAACTCAAAGGCTCCAACAAGAGACGAGATTGTTAGTTAATCAGCGAGAAAAGAAGCTATTACAAGCGATTAGTCGTTTTGAAAAGTCAACACCGCTCAATCGAGTCAAAAATACACACCAACAACTTGATTATTTAATTACTCGTTTGAAACAGCAAATGAGCGTTTTTATGGAGCAAAAAGAACAAGCAATGGCCCACTCAATCACGTCACTGGATTTGTTAAGTCCGTTAAAGATCATGGGCCGCGGATACACTTATACCACTCAAAATGATCAAGTGATTCGTTCGGTAGATGAACTAAATGAAAAGAATTTGACCATCCATTTTGTTGACGGAACTGTCACAACTACAATTGATAAAATTATAAAAAAAGGAGAAGAATAATGGAAAATGCAACATTTGAAGAGTCGTTGACCGAACTAGAAGCTATCGTTGCTCAACTTGAGCAAGGAGATGTTCCGCTAGAAGAGGCATTAGAAGTATTCCAAAAAGGCATGCTGTTAAGCAAACAATGCCAAGATACTTTGAGTAAAGCTGAGAAAACACTAACTAAAATGATGACAGAAAATAACGAAGAGGTGCCATTTACTGATGAGGAGGAAGCTTAACCATGCTGCAATCTTTCAGAGCAAAAGAGTTGCCGAAAGTGGAAGAAGCTATGTTAACTTTTATCAAAGAGCATACAAGCAATGAGCAATTAGAGAAAAGTATGACGTATTCTGTAAAAGCAGGTGGGAAAAGAATCCGGCCCTTGATTGTTTTAGCGACTACAGTTTCTTTTAAGGGCGAAGTTGACACGGATACCTATCACGTTGCTGCTGCGTTAGAAATGATTCACACTTATTCTTTGATTCATGATGATCTACCAGCAATGGATGATGATGATTTGCGCAGAGGAAAACCAACTAATCATAAGGTTTTTGGCGAAGCTTTAGCCATTTTGGCTGGAGATGGATTACTAACAGGAGCGTTTCAATTGTTAAGTGAAACATCTTTAGAATCAACAAAGCAAGTTTTGCTGTTCCAGTTGCTAGCCAAAGCTTCGGGTACAGAAGGTATGGTAGCTGGACAAGCTGGAGATATGGCTGCTGAAAAGCAGCAAGTATCCTTAGAAAAATTAATGAGCATCCATCGAGGCAAAACAGGGGCTCTTCTGACTTTTGCTTTTATTGCTGGGGGGATATTGGCTAACCAAACTGATTATGTTATTGAACAATTAAGGAAATTGGGTCAGCATATTGGTTTAGCTTTTCAAATCAGAGATGATCTTTTGGATGTTATTGGAACGACAGAGATGTTGGGTAAAAATGTTGGTCAGGATGAAAAATCTGAAAAGAGCACATACCCTTCTCTTTTAGGTCTAGCAGGTGCAAAAGAGGCTCTGCAAGCTGAATTGACCCTAGCTAATCAAATAGTTGAAGGGCTGGAAGAAGTTGAGGATTTTGAATCTAGTTTGTTCAATGAACTAATTGCATTGTTTGAACTATAGAGGAGAGCAGCATGAAAAAAGAACGAGTTGACATTTTAGCCTTTAATCAAGGATTATTTGAAACAAGAGAAAAAGCAAAAAGAGCAATTATGGCGGGACAAGTTTATAATCAGAATAACGAACGTCTTGATAAACCAGGTGAAAAAATTTCAGAGAATACTCAATTGCAAATCAAAGGAAAAAAATTGGCTTATGTTTCTCGTGGAGGATTAAAATTAGAGAAAGCATTACAAGTATTTGAACTTTCTATTGCTGATAAAACTGTTTTGGATATAGGCGCTTCAACTGGTGGTTTTACCGACGTAGCTCTACAAAATGGAGCAAAAATGAGCTATGCTTTAGATGTTGGATACAATCAATTAGCTTGGAAAATTCGTCAGGATGAGCGAGTAGAGGTAATGGAACGTACTAATTTTAGATATTCCAAACCAGACGACTTTGTAAAAGGTCAGCCAGATTTTTCTACCATTGATGTTTCCTTTATTTCATTAAAACTGATCCTGCCCCCTCTTAAAAATATCTTAGCTCCTGCAGGTGATGTAGTAGCACTTATTAAACCACAATTTGAAGCGGGCAAATCATTTGTTGGAAAAAAGGGTATTGTGAAAGAATCTGTTACGCATTTCAATGTTTTAAATGATATTACTAAGTTTGCTTTACAAACAGGTTTTGATGTTGAGGCAATCACTTATTCCCCCATTACTGGTGGTGAAGGAAACATTGAATTTTTAGCTCACCTTAAATTAGGTGATGTATTAGGCAAGATAAACCCAACAATTGATTTGAAAGAAATAGTAGCGCAAGCTCACCAACAATTAAGTTAGGAGGCTCCCGATGCGAAAACAAGAGCGACACCGTTTGATTACACGATTGTTGAATGAACATGATATTAAACGGCAAGAAGATTTTGTAATGGTATTAGCTAAGGAAGATGTTAAGGTTACTCAAGCCACAATTTCTCGTGATATTAAGGAAATGAAATTAATTAAAGTTCCATCGGCAAATGGTGGTTATCGTTATAGTGTTCCCCATAAAAATGAAGAAAATTTGTCTGAGCGTTTAAATGAGCTTTTGCAGGAAGCCTTTTTATCCGCGGATCAAATGGAAAAAATGGTAGTGTTAAAGACCTTACCAGGGAATGCATCCGCAGCAGCCAACCTTATTGAGAAATATTTTAATAAGAAATTATTCGCTGTTTTAAATGATGATGATAGTGTGTTAATGATTGCTCGTTTAGAAGAAAATGCGAAAGAATTATATCAAGAAATCAGCAGTCGAAGTCAAAAGGAGTAGGAGAATAAATTATGTTGCAAGAATTGACAATCAAAAATTTTGCGATTATTTCTTCTTTGCATCTAACTTTTACTAACGGAATGACAGCGTTAACCGGTGAAACAGGAGCAGGAAAATCTATTATCATCGACGCAGTCAGCCTGTTAGCAGGTGCACGTTCCTCAACAGAATACATCCGGCAAGGAAGTGATCACTGCCTATTAGAAGGTATTTTTGATCTTCCAAATCAAGTTGAGTTTGAAGAGTTGGTAGAGGAATTAGGAATTGACACGGAAGAAAATATACTAATTGTTCAACGAGATATGAACATATCTGGAAAAAATATTTGCCGAATTAATGGAAGAACAGTGACACTAGCAAATTTGAGAAAAATTGGTCAGTATATTGTGGATATTCAGGGTCAAAATGATCATCAAGAATTAATGAATCCGGATTCTCACTTAAGATTGTTAGATAGTTTTGGCTCAAAAGAATTTCAAAAAAACAAGCGCACGTATCAAGAATCGTATAGAAAATATATTGATTTAGTTAAGCGTGTAAATAAATATAAACAAAATGAGCAATCTTTTGCACAACGGATTGATATGTTAACATTCCAACAAGAAGAAATAGGAAATGCTCAATTTGAAAATGGTGAAGAAGAACGTTTAATTGAAGAACGAGACAAATTGATGAACTTCCAAAGAATTGTTGATACTCTTTCTTATAGTTATCAAGGGTTATCTGATGATGAGGCAGGAGCGTTGGATACAATTGGATCTGTCAGTCAGGAACTTCAATCTATTGCTTCGTTGGATGAAGAGTATCAAACGATTTCTGAAAATGTTAGTAGTGCCTACTATTTATTACAAGATGCTGCGAGCGAGATAGGACGTCAGTTAGATGCTCTAGAAATGGATGAGCAAAGGTTAGAATTGGTGAATGAACGATTAGACCTTATTCATCAGTTGAAGCGAAAATATGGTGATTCTGTTGAAATCATTTTAGATTACTATCAAACAATCAGTCAAGAATTACTGGAATCAGACTTTTCAGAAGGAAAATTAGAGCAATTGGAGAATGAACTTTTGGAAAAAGAAGAGAGGCTTCTTGAAGAAGCTAATGGATTACATGCTGAACGTGGTAAAATAGCCCAGAAACTGGAAAAAGCTATCCAAAAAGAGTTAAAACAGCTATACATGGAAAATGCTCGCTTTCAGGTAGTGTTCAAAACAACAGGCTTTCAAGAGGAAGGCTTAGATCAGATTGAATTTTACATTACTACTAATCCTGGTGAACCGTTGAAACCTCTAGTTAAGGTTGCCTCAGGTGGTGAAATTTCACGAATTATGTTGGCGTTGAAAACAATATTCTCTAAAACTCAAGAGTTAACAAGTATTGTATTTGATGAAGTAGATACTGGAGTCAGTGGTAGAGTAGCCCAAGCTATTGCAGATAAAATATATCAAATCGGCGAGAACTCACAAGTACTATGCATTACACACCTACCTCAGGTAGCGGCAAAAGCAGATCACCAACTCTATATCAAAAAGGAAATTATTAATGGGCGTACGATAACCAAGGTGGAAGAGTTACCTGAAGGCAAACGAACAAACGAGATAGCTAGAATGCTAGCGGGTGCTGAAATAACTGATTTAACAGTTCAGCACGCTAAAGAACTGCTAGCAATGGCAAAACAGTAAAAAAACCGCTGTTCCAATTGAAAGGAACAGCGGTTTTTTTACATAATACTAATAAGACTACTGATTACAAGCGATCCAACGATTAAAATTAGCATGGCCCAGATAACGATTTTTGTGATTTTTGAAAAATTGCTTGTTGCTTTTTTTTCTTTCAATTTTGCCACCGTCCTTGTACATATTCATAAATATGATACTCTAAAATAGTAGTCTCTGCAAATTTACTATAACCATTATAGAAATTATAAGCAATTCTTGAGAAGTATGAAGAGAGATTGGTCTTTGTTAAGAGTTGATAAATCTACTAGATTTTAAATAAACTGAAACAAAAATGTAATGATAATGAAGTATAGTGTCGTTAGTAGTTATAAGTAGGAAGGAATGGGTGTGTTGGGTTCATTTTCACCGATTTTATTATTATGGTATGTTTTCCCTGTAATCATACTATTAGGTTCAGATTATATTGTAAGTGCATTAAAACTAAAGCAACGTTTTAATATTAAAGTACCAGATATATCTGTCCCATTTTTATTTGTAGGAATGCATGAGATTTCGAAGCATATCAGCACGTTTTCTATTTTACCGTATTTTTTACTGACAATTTTATTATTAGGGATCGCGGTGGTTTTATTCCAAGCGTATCGTTATCGTGAAATTGTTTATGGACGATTTTTCAAGATGTTTTGGCGAATGACATTTCTATTGTCTGTAGTAATGTATTTTATCTTGATTATTGCTAGTTTTATTCGCCTGATTTTTAGATAAAAGACTTTAAAAAAACTGTCGAAAACACTGATTGTCATTGGTAATCTAGTATGGTTAGTGAAGGTCAGACAACTCTGTTTATTGTTTCCTGGAAAATGTGGTAGATTGTGGGTGATTGTGGTAGACTAAACTCATGTAGTGGGGAACAGGGGTGAATCTAGATGTTCATGGGAGAATTTCAGCATAATATTGATGCAAAAGGCCGTTTAATTGTGCCATCGAAATTGCGTGAACAACTAGGTGAGAAATTTGTAGTCACTCGTGGTATGGACGGTTGTCTATTTGGTTATCCTATGACTCAATGGAATGAGTTAGAAGAAAAATTAAATGAGATGCCATTATCAAAAAAAGATGCACGGGCATTTGTTCGTTTTTTTTACTCTGCTGCAACTGAATGCGAAATTGATAAACAAGGTCGAATTAACATTCCGGCTACTTTAAGAGGACATGCCGATTTGGAAAAAAAATGCGTGATTATTGGAGTAGCGAACAGAATTGAGATATGGAACGAAACGCGTTGGCGTGAGTTTACAGTAGAAACAGAAGCTAGTTTTGATGACATTGCGGAGACAATGGTAGATTTTGGATTTTAGGGAAGAGGATTTTTGATGACGGAAGACTTTCAACATACAACTGTTTTGCTACATGAGACAGTGGCTGGGTTAGATATTAAACCTGATGGTATTTATGTTGACTGTACACTTGGCGGAGCTGGACACAGTGAATATTTGCTTCAGCAATTAAATGGAAATGGTCATCTTTATGCATTTGACCAAGACCAAAAGGCAATTGATAATGCCGAAGTACGCCTGAAAGAGTATATAAAGCGTGGACAAGTTACGTTTATTAAAGCCAATTTTAGGGAGTTGAAAGATCAACTCGCCCTACTAGATATAACTGCCGTTGATGGCATCCTATATGATTTAGGTGTTTCATCCCCGCAATTAGATGAAGCCGACCGGGGTTTCAGCTATCATCAAAATGCACCCTTAGACATGCGAATGGATCAGCATGCTTCTTTAAGTGCCTATCATGTCGTAAACGATTTTTCCTATCAAGAATTAGTGAAGATTTTTTTCCGTTATGGTGAAGAAAAATTTTCAAAACAAATTGCACGCTTGATTGAGCGTAAGCGAGAAGAGTCACCTATAGAAACTACTGGTGAACTGGTTGACCTTATTAAAGAAGCGATTCCAGCCCCTGCTAGAAGAAAAGGTGGTCACCCGGCTAAGCGAGTCTTTCAAGCTATTCGAATTGCAGTTAATGATGAATTGGGTGCAATTGAATCTTCTCTAGAACAGGCAATTCACTTGGTAGTTCCAAAAGGAAGAATTAGTGTAATTACTTTTCATTCATTGGAAGATCGTATTGTAAAGACTATATTTAAAGAGTACAGTTCACCAAAAGATGTCCCACCAGGTTTACCCGTTATACCTGAGGAATTTCAACCTCTGTTAAAATTAGTTAACAGAAAGCCAATAGGGCCATCATCTAAAGAATTGGAAGAGAATAATCGTGCGAGAAGCGCGAAATTAAGGATCGCAGAAAAAACAAAGGAAGGATAAGAATTATGGCTGAACTAAAAAATAATCAACAAACGCAGTTTGATTATTCACAACCTGAACAACCAATCCAAACGCCAGATTCTTTCGAAGTCTTTGTTTCTCCGGCGGATCGCTTAAAGAAAATCTCTCGCATTGAAAAGATTGTTGCAGTTGGACTATTAGCTATGCTTATTGGCATGGCGATTGTTATGGTGAATACAAGGAATGATATTAGCAAGACACAAAATGATATAACAAACACACAAACTGAAATTGATAAAAAAGAAAAAACAGCGACACAACTACAACAAGAGAAGAACGAACTATCTCGTTCTGATCGGTTGAAAGAAATCGCTGAGAAAGATGGACTTTCAATTAACGATGAGAATTTAAGGAAAGTGAAGTAAATGATCTTTAAAAGGATTAAGCGTAAAATCCGTAAAAAAAATCTAACTCCGATGAACAATCGCAAAAAAGTAGGTATTCTTTTATTTGCTACGAGTATTGGGTTGTTCTTTTTGTTTGCTGGGCGAATGATCTTTGTTGTAGCAGGAGGACATGTAGCTGGTACCTCGCTTGAGGAGAAAACAGAGGAGCTTTATCGTGGCGAGCAAGTGGTCCCTGCAAAGCGGGGAACTATTTATGATCGTAATGGTGAGGCTATCGCTGAAGATGCCACTTCTTATTCTATTTATGCCGTTCTATCTGAAAGATATATGTCAGGCGATGAGAAGTTATATGCTCAAGAGAAAGATTTTGATAAATTAGCGGAGATCATGCATGAACAGTTAGGTGCTAAAAAGAACAGTGCTTTGAAAAAGCTGAAAGATGGTAAGAAAAATAATCTATATCAGGTAGAATTTAATCCCTGGGGAAAAAACATTTCAGAAGAAACTAAGCAAAAGATCGAAAAATCGATGAAGCAAGCTAAAATCAGAGGCCTTTATTTTGAGGATCACACCAAGCGTATGTATCCTAATGGAGCATTTGCTTCCTATTTTATTGGATATGCTTCTCCTGATAAAAATGAGAAACTTAGTGGAGTTACTGGACTGGAAGCTGCTTATGATGACGTGCTTAAGGGGAAAGACGGAAAGATTGTCTATCAAAAAGATAATAATCAAAATCCATTACCAGGAACAGTAGCTGAAAAAAAATCTTCTGAAGATGGCGAAGATATTTATACTACGTTAGATGCTGGATTGCAAAGCTATCTAGAAACCCTAATGGATGAAGTGAGTGAAGAAACTAAACCAGTTGACATGACTGCTACATTAATGCAGGCTAAGACTGGTGAGATTCTTGCTATGTCACAACGTCCGACATACAATCCTGAAACTAAAGAAGGATTAGGAGAGGACTCTGTTTGGCGAAATATTTTGGTTGAAGACAGTTACGAACCTGGATCAACAATGAAGGTTTTTACCACTGCAGCTGCTATCAATGAGGGTATCTTTAATGAAAATGAAAGTTTTAATTCTGGCAAAATTAGTGTCGGGGACGCAACAATCAATGACCATGATTTAGGGGCTAAAGGTGTTTTGACTATGCGGCAAGCTCTTTCTTGGTCTAGTAATGTTGGTATGGTCATGTTGGAGGAGCGTTTAGGTGATAAATGGCCGGACTATTTGAAACAATTTGGTTTTGGACAAAGTACTTATTCTGGACTCCCTGGTGAAAGTAAAGGAACTATGCCTACAAGTAATATTGTCGATCAAGCAATGAGTGCCTACGGACAAGCAATTGGCGTAACAAACTTTCAAATGATGAGAGGATACACGGCCATTGCAAACGATGGAAAAATGCTTCAGCCACATTATATAAAAAAAATGGTGAATCCTAATACTAGTAAGGAAATTGTGACAAAACCTGAAGTGGTTGGAGAGCCAATCACTGCAGAAACTGCAGAGAAAGTCCGTGAATACATGCGGGATGTAGTAGAAAGTCAAAATTATGGTTCAGCATACGATCAATACAATGTACCTGGTTCTCATATTTCGGCTAAGACTGGTACAGCTCAAATTTTTAAAGATGGGTCTTATTTAACGGGGGACACCAATTATATTTATTCTATCGCATTAATGTTACCTTCTGAAGATCCCGAATTCATTTTGTACTTAACTTTGAAACAGCCTGAGCACTATCCTGAAGGTGTATTAGGGAAAATTGCAAATCCATTGTTGAATCGAGCAATGGAATTTCAATCAGAGGAAGTTGATACAAATGATACAGAAGATCAACAGGTTACAGTAGAGGATTATCGTAATCTCAAAACGGAAACTGCAGTAGGAGATGCAAACAAGCGCGGTGTAAATGCTGTAGTTATAGGAAATGGAAATAAAGTAGTAAAACAATCATCAAAACCAGGTGAGAAAGTAATGTCTAATGAACGACTGATTCTTTTAACTGATGGAGTTAAGGAGTTACCGGATGTTCGTGGATGGTCTAAAGCTGATATCTTAAAACTTTCCAATCTGCTTGATATAGAAGTGGAGTTTACTGGAGAAGGGTATTGTACAAAACAAAGTATTGAACCCTACACAGAAATCTCCAATCAAAAATTAAAAATCATCTTAAGTTAGGACTGGAGAGAAAAAAATGGAACCGGCGCAACTATTTATTGCTTTTGTTAGTAGTTTTGCGATTACTGTCGCATGGATGCCTTTTTTAATTGGCTATTTTAGAATGAAAAAACAAGGTCAAGCTATTCGTGATGAAGGGCCTGAGTGGCATAACGTAAAAGCGGGAACACCTACAATGGGGGGGGCGGGTTTTTTAACAGCAGCTGCAATCACTATTGTATGGTTTAGTATATGGCAAAACAAGATGACAGCATCACTTTTGTTGTTGCTATTTGTATTAGTATTTTATGGCATAATCGGTTTTTTAGATGATTTTCTAAAACTGGCCCGTAAACAAAATGAAGGGTTGACCTCTAAACAGAAATTTATTGGGCAAGTAGTTGTTGCTGTTCTATTTTATGTTATTTATCAAATGGAAGGATATAGTAACACTTTAAACTTTTTTGGGCTAGAATTATCGTTAGGTATCCTATACGGTCTGTTTGTCATTATTTGGTTAGTTGGTTTTTCTAATGCTGTGAATTTGGCAGATGGAATTGACGGACTAGTTTCTGGTTTAGGGACGATCTCTTTTGCAGCTTATGGTATCATTGCTTGGAAACAGCAACAATACGAGGTATTGATTGTTTGCTTAAGTGTAATTGGTGGACTGGTCGGTTTTTTTCCTTACAATAAGAAACCAGCAAAAATCTTCATGGGGGATGTTGGATCGTTATCTCTTGGAGGGTTATTAGCAGCTATCTCTATTATGCTTCATCAAGAGTGGACATTGCTACTGATTGGGTTAGTATACGTTTGTGAAACTGCTAGTGTAATGATTCAAGTTACCTCGTTTAAGTTAACAGGTAAGCGTGTTTTCAAAATGTCTCCTTTGCATCACCATTTTGAGCTATCTGGATGGTCAGAATGGAAGATTGATACTGTTTTCTGGTTAGTTGGATTAGTCGCTTCAATACTAGTTTTAGTGATTGTACTGTAGGAGATGAAGAGAATGAAGCAAGTAAAACAATACGAAAATGAAAAAGTTCTAGTCTTGGGTCTAGCCAAGAGTGGGTTTAGTGCGGCCAAGTTGTTACATCGCTTGGGCGCGCTTGTTACTGTAAATGATGGAAAACCTTTCGAAGAAAATCCAGCAGCGCAAGATTTATTAGAAGATGGTATTCGAGTAATTACAGGAAGTCATCCAATTGAATTACTAGATGAAGATTTTTCTTTAATGGTAAAAAATCCTGGAATTCCTTATAGTAACCCGTTGGTCAAAAAAGCTGAATCATTACATATACCAGTTTTAACCGAAGTAGAATTGGCTTATCAGGTTGCTGAGTGTCCGATTATTGGTATTACTGGTACGAATGGGAAAACAACAACTACTACAATGATCAGTCTCTTATTAAATCAAGATAGAGAAAAGGGGAACGCTCATTTAGCAGGGAATATCGGTTTTCCGGCTAGTGAAGTTGCTGAAAAAGCAGAATCAGTTGATGATATTGTAATGGAAATGTCTAGTTTTCAATTAATGGGAATTGACGAATTTCATCCTCAAATTGCGGTGATTACTAATATTTATGAAGCACATTTAGATTATCATGGCTCTCGTGATAATTATGTGGCAGCAAAATGGGCGATTCAGAAAAATATGAATCTGTCTGATTATTTAGTCATTAATTGGGACTCCAAAGAGCTGCAGAACCTAAGTTCACAAAGTAATGCGACCATTATTCCCTTTTCAACTAAAACGGAATTAGAAAATGGTGCTTATTTAAAAAACGGTAGATTGTATTATCAAGGCGAAAGAATCATTGAGGCGAAAGAATTAGGCGTTCCGGGTCAACATAATATTGAAAATGCGTTGGCTGCTATCGCTGTTGCTAAGCTAAAAAATGTTTCTAATGAATCAATTTACAAAGCAATGACTAATTTTCAAGGCGTTCCTCATCGTACACAGTATGTAACAACTATAAGCGGACGCAAGTTTTATAATGATTCAAAGGCTACTAATAGTTTAGCAACCAAAATGGCTTTAAGTGGTTTCGATAACAAAACTGTTATCTTATTAGCTGGTGGATTGGATCGTGGTAACGGTTTTGATGAACTAATTCCAGCATTTCATGAGATAAAAGCAATCATTCTATTTGGCGAAACAAAAAATAAGCTAGCTGAAACTGCTGAAAAAGCAGGAATAAAGAAAATTCTGTTTACTGAAAATGTTGAAACTGCGGTGCCACTAGCTTATGAATACAGCGCAGCAGGAGACAATATTTTACTTTCCCCTGCAAATGCCAGCTGGGATCAGTATTCTAGTTTTGAAATTCGTGGTGATAAGTTCACGCAGGCAGTCGGAAAGTTAGAAAAGTAGGAGAAATAATGAAGATACTTGTTACAGGTGGAGGAACTGGTGGACATATTTATCCAGCTCTTGCCTTTATTCGTTACGTTGAGAAGATCGATCCTAGTGCAGAATTTTTGTATGTGGGAACTCACCGTGGTTTAGAAAATAAAATCGTTCCTGAAACAGGAATCCCATTTAAAACTATCAAAATCCAAGGATTTAAACGTAAAATCTCAATGGATAATATAAAAACTTTACAATTATTCATGGAGAGTTTGAAACGTTCGAAAGAAATTTTGAAAGAATTTAAACCTGATGTGGTTATTGGTACTGGAGGCTATGTTTCAGGGTCTGTTGTATACGCAGCAGCACGACTAAAAATACCAACCATTGTACATGAACAAAATAGTGTACCTGGAATTACAAATAAATTTCTCAGTCGTTTTGTCGATAAAGTCGGAATTTGTTTTCCAGATGCTAAGCAATATTTTCCAGAAAAAAAGACTGTGTTGGTAGGCAATCCGCGGGCACAGGAAGTTATTGCAAATGGTAAATCAGAAGTTCTTTCAGATTATGGGCTAACTCCAGAACGACCAACTGTCTTGGTTTTTGGTGGAAGCCAAGGAGCCTTAAAAATAAATCAAGCGGTAATTCAAGCATTGCCTCAATTATCACAAAAGGACTATCAAGTACTTTATGCTTCTGGAGAGAGATATTTTCAAGAACTTAATGAAAAGTTCGATGCCGGAAAAGCTTGGTCTAATATTTCCTTACAGCCGTATATTAAGAATATGACTGACGTAATGGCCAATGTTGATTTATTGATTGGTCGTGCTGGTGCTACCTCGATTGCAGAGTTTACCGCTTTAGGACTTCCTGCAATCTTAGTTCCTAGTCCCTATGTAACTAATGATCATCAAACAAAAAATGCTCAAAGCTTAGTAGATGCTGGAGCTGTTGAAATGATCAGCGATGCTGACTTAACTGGAGAAGTTTTAATAAAAGCAATTGACTCTATTATGGACAATCATACATTAAGAGAGCAGATGGCTGAGGCCTCAAAAAAAGAAGGGATTCCCGATGCAGCAGAACGTTTGTGGAATTTAGTAACCAGTATTGTGAAATAACGAAACAGGAGGTGAATAAGCTTGAGCCATCAAGAAACACCTGATAATAACAAAGATGAAAAAAGCAAATTAACACCTTGGCAACTTGCAAACCAAGAATATCTAAAAATGCATCCTAATGAGACGGGGGACTCTCCTGCAGAGGAAACTGATCAAGATTACTTAGAGAATGAAGAAATCCCTGAAACTCCCAATGAGAAACAAACGGATCAGCTAGAAAACACAGAAGCCCATGAAGAAAATGTCGAAAAAGAGAAAAAGGGCCCTGTTAATGGGTCATTTTTAGATCGATTGCCTAATATTAGACATGAACGTAATAAGCGCCTATACAGACGATCATCAACTTTAATTCTTTTATTTATGATTCCTGCGTTGGTATTGTTGTACTATGTTTCTCCTCTGAGTAGATTGTCAGGAATCTCTATTGAAGGTAATGAGCAAATTTCATCGGAAGAAATTACTAACAAGCTAAATTTTTCAATTGGCAGTAATCTTTGGTCGCAGTATTTTAACCGAGATGAACATGTTACACGACTTAAAAAACAAGAATTAAGAATTCAAGATGCGAAGGTTCATTTTAATGGGATTAATAAATTTGCTGTGGACATTAAAGAATACAAGGAAGTAGCTTATCTAGAACACGATAATAACTATTCTCCTATACTAGCAAATGGAAGAGTAATTCCAACAAATATTAAAAAAGATCAGGATTCTTTACCCATTTTAGAAGGGTTTACTGGGCCAAAACGGATCTTAGCAGTAATGAAACAATATGATGCATTATCAGAGGAAGTTCGTCAAGGTGTTTCACAAATAAAATATGCACCTACTAATGAGAACAAAAGTCTATTGCAAATTTTTATGAACGATGGAAATCAAGTTCTTGTATCTATTCAAGGTATGAGTGATAAAATGAAATATTATCCACAAGTTGTAGAGGAAATGAATGCCAAGGACATAAAAGGTATAGTTGATATGGAAGCCGGAATTTACAGTTATCCCTATCCTGAAGAATCGTCCTCAGATAACACAGAACAAAGCACAAGTGAAAGTACGGTAGAAACTACAGCAGAAGAAACCAGCCCTTCGGTTGAAAATGATTAAAATTATCCGAAGAAAATACGGATTCTCCTTTTTAATTCTGTGTAAAATGTGGTAAAATTGGTGGCAGTGAGTATATTTGAAAGAAATATATGACGTGCTTACTGAAAGCAGATATTTTCAATCTAGATAATGAAATTTTAAGTAGGAGGGAATCCCATTCATGGCAAAAGCAGGAATGTATGTGGGCCTTGATATCGGAACAACATCTGTCAAAGTTGTAGTTGCCGAATACATCGATAGCCAAATGAATATAATTGGTGTTGGAAATGCAAAATCAGAAGGAATCAATCGTGGGATTATTGTGGACATCGATAAAACGGTTCACGCAATTCAACGAGCAGTAAAACAGGCCGAGGAAAAAGCCGGGATTCAAATTAAGAGTGTCAGTGTGGGATTGCCAGCGAACCTTCTAGAAGTTGAATCATGCCAAGGTATGATCGCTGTAAATAGCGAATCCAAAGAGATCACTGATGATGACGTTCGTAACGTTGCTTCTGCCGCAATGGTTCGTTCAATTCCTCCTGAAAGACAAATTGTAGCTTTATTACCACAAGAGTTTACTGTTGATGGATTTGACGGAATTAAGGATCCCCGAGGTATGATTGGCGTACGACTGGAAATGTTTGGTCTTGTCTTTACAGGCCCTAAAACAATTATTCACAACATAAAAAAATGTGTTGAGACAGCTGGGCTAACAGTTGCTGAAACAATTATTACTCCGTTGGCTTTAACCGAGTCGATTCTCTCTGATGGAGAAAAAGATTTTGGTACAATAGTTATTGACATGGGCGGGGGTCAAACTACAACTGCAGTAATGCATGATAAACAATTGAAGTTTACGCATGTTGATCAAGAAGGCGGAGAATATGTGACAAAGGATATTTCGATCGTATTGAACACTTCTTTCAATAATGCTGAAGCATTAAAAATCAATTATGGAGACGCTTATCCAGCAAGAACATCAGCTGAAGAAGAATTTCCAGTTGATGTTATTGGAAAGACAGAGCCCGTTAAGATTGATGAACGTTATCTAGCTGAGATTATTGAGGCTCGTTTAGAGCAAATTTTCCGTAAGGCCAAAGGTGCTTTAGATGAAATCGAAGCATTGGATCTACCAGGAGGAATCGTTCTATCTGGTGGAGCAGCTAGCATTCCAGGAGTTGTTGAGCTTGCTGAAGATGTTTTTGGTACAAATGTTAAGTTACATGTACCAAATCAGATGGGCTTGCGAAATCCAGTATTCACCAATGTGATAAGTATTGTTAATTATTCGGCTGAATTGAACGACGTGTATCATTTGGCAAAATCAGCAGTGACTGGTGAAAAAGTTTCGTTGTCACCGCAAGTTTCAGCTGTATCCACTACACCAGTCTATGATGATTATGATGCTGTGGAAGAATACGAAGAAGAAACTAAACCAAAAAATGACGAAAAAGTAACTGGGAAGATTAAAGACTTCTTCTCTAATATTTTTGATTAACTCACATAGGAGGAATAAAATATGGAATTCTCAATAGATAACAATATTAACGAAGGCGCAGTTATTAAAGTTATCGGTGTCGGCGGCGGTGGCGGAAACGCAATTAATCGTATGATCGAAGAAAACGTTAAAGGCGTTGAATTTATTGCTGCTAATACTGACGTTCAGGCTTTAAAGAACTCAAAGGCGGAAACGGTTATTCAACTAGGACCTAAGTATACGCGTGGTTTAGGCGCAGGTTCTCAACCAGAAGTAGGACAAAAAGCTGCTGAAGAAAGCGAACAATCTATTCAAGAAGCACTGCAAGGTGCAGATATGGTATTTATTACTGCTGGCATGGGCGGTGGAACTGGAACAGGAGCTGCTCCGATTGTTGCAAAAATTGCAAAAGAATTAGGTGCATTAACTGTAGGTGTTGTAACACGTCCTTTCAGTTTCGAGGGTCCAAAACGTGGCCGTTTTGCCGCAGAGGGCATTTCTTTACTTAAGGAAAACGTAGATACTTTGTTGATCATCTCTAACAATCGTTTGTTAGAAGTTGTTGACAAGAAGACACCGATGCTTGAAGCATTCCGTGAAGCGGATAATGTTCTTCGTCAGGGAGTTCAAGGTATTTCTGATTTAATTACCGCTCCTGGATATGTTAATTTGGATTTTGCTGATGTTAAAACAGTGATGGCCGATCAAGGCACTGCCCTGATGGGGATAGGTGTTGCTAGCGGTGAAGATCGTGTTGTAGATGCAACGAAAAAAGCAATTTCTTCTCCATTATTGGAAACATCTATTGATGGTGCTGAACAAGTGCTATTAAATATCACAGGTGGGTTGGATATGACACTGTTTGAAGCGCAGGATGCTTCTGACATTGTTGCAAATGCTGCTACTGGCGATGTAAATATCATTCTAGGAACTTCAATTAATGAGGAATTAGGCGATGAAATTCGTGTAACAGTAATCGCAACGGGGATTGACCCGACAAAAAAGGAGCGAAAGGCTAGTCGCGGTAACCAACGCACTAGTCAAGTTCAATCGGTGCCACAAAAACCAAATTTAGACATTGAACCTACAAAAAATAATGAATCACAATCAGCGTTTGGCGAATGGGATATTCGTAAGGAAGACAACGTCCGACCGAAAGTAGACGATACTCAATTTGAAAATATTGAAAAGAAAGAATTCGAAACTTTTACTCGTGAAGAAGTAAAACCTGAAAAAGACGAAGAGCTAGATACACCACCATTCTTTCGCCGTAGAAAATAAAAGGGGGAGAGCACATGATCGCTGATAACTTGCACACCGTTAAGCAAGAGATTCAGGAGTCGTGTGCTCTTGTTTCACGTAATTCAGGGGAAGTGACACTGATTGCGGTAACAAAGAGTGTCGACTCATCAGCTACTGAGGAATTGGTAAAGCTCGGTGTGAATAATTTAGCCGAAAATAGAGTAGACAAACTTCTTGAGAAAAAAGAAAGTTTAAGCCAGTATACTCAAATTTCTTGGCATTTGATTGGTAATTTGCAGCGCCGCAAGGTAAAATCTATTATTAATCATATTGATTATTTTCATGCTTTAGACAGTGTGCGTTTAGCGCAAGAAATTCAAAAGCGTGCTACGCATAAGATTAATTGTTTCATTGAAGTTAATATCTCAGGCGAAGAATCAAAGCATGGTATACGCCCCGAGGAATTGACAGCATTTGTTCATGAGCTAGCCGATTTATCCAATGTAAGCATTGTTGGATTAATGACAATGGCTCCCTTTGATGCAGATGACGAAACAATCCGGAGCATTTTCGCCTCCTTGAAAAATTTACAAGAAGAGATTTGTTCCTTAAAATTGAAATATGCTCCTTGCACAGAACTTAGTATGGGGATGAGCCAGGATTTTCCTCTGGCAATTATAGAAGGTGCAACCTATATTCGTGTGGGTACAGCATTATTTAAGAAAGGATAGGACAGAATCAATGGCCATTAATCTTGCAAAAATCAGTGACTTTTTCGGTTTAGCCGAGGATGAGGAAATATATGAAGAGACACCTGTTTCTCGAAAACCTGTTGCTAAACAATCTAAGAGAGAGACACGGGCACAAACAAAGCCTATGGTTAATAAGAGCAAGCAACAACAAGTAAGAAAAGAACCAATTAAGCGATCTATAGAAAATAAACAAGGTACAACTAATCAACCGGCAAGAGTACGACAGTCTGAAAAGCCAACTGTAAATAAAGAAGTAGCCTCGCCTACGAGAAAACAAGAAAAAGTGATTAATATGCCTAATAATGAAGCGATGAAAAAAAGGGTAGCGGCTCAAACTACCTCTTCTACTACAAGAGAGCGTAGACGTATTTCTGTTGTGGAGCCTAGAGCGTACAACGAAGCAATGGTAATAGCTAAAAGGATTGCTCAAGGAGAAGCCGTATTAATCAATTTTCAATCGTTAGATGAAGGGCGAGCTAGACGAATTGTGGACTTTTTAACAGGTGCTGTATATATGATAGATGGTGATATAAAACGCGTAGGAAATGAGATGTTTTTATGTACACCCACAAATATGGAAGTTGACAACGCTACCTTGCAATCAATGGACGATCAGGATATTTTTGGACTTGAACTATAAAGGAGACAATTAGTTGATATTATTTAATTTGTTAAATTTGATCAATCGTTTGGTCAATCTTTACACTGTATTATTAGTCGTATATGCCTTGCTGTCTTGGTTTCCTGGAGCATATCAATCTGCTTTAGGTAAATTGCTAGGTCGCATTTGCGAGCCGTTCTTAGATTTATTCCGTCGCTTACCTTTGCAGTTTGGTGGGATTGACTTCTCTGTTATGGCTGCGATTATCGCATTAAATTTTATTATGAGAATTCTTAATTCATTAGTATACAGCATGATTTATTAGGGGGGGTGAAGGTATGAATGAGAATGTCTATCAACATTTTCGACCTGAAGAACGCCCATTTATAGATGCTGTGAGTGATTGGTTAGAGCAAGTTGAAAGCCAGTATGCCCCTTATTTGACAAACTTTCTTGATCCGCGTCAAGCGTATATTCTTGAAACATTGACTCGAGAAATCAGTGATCTGAAATTTTTGTTTTTCGGAGGCTATGAACAGGCTGAACGTTGCCGTTGTATGATTTATCCAGAATATTTCGAACCATCTAAGGATGACTTTGAAATAGTAACGATTGAAATAAAATATCCTCAAAAATTTACAGAATTATCTCATGGAAAAGTTTTAGGAACATTGATGAGTGCTGGAATGAAACGTGACTATTTTGGTGATATTATTTCTGATGGCGAGCGTTGGCAAGTCTTCCTAGCTCGGGAAACGTCAAATTATATTGATTCGCAGATAAGTAAAATTGGTCGTGTCACTGTTCATTTAGAGGAGAGACCGTATACCGATATTATCGTTCCAAAGGATAGTTGGTCTGAAGAAAATATGACTGCCTCTTCATTAAGACTTGATGTGGTAATCTCAACCGTATATAATATTTCCAGACAGCGCTCAAAGCAGTTGGTTGAATCTGGAAAGGTAAAAGTAAACTGGAGCATTAATGAACGTCCAGATTACTTGTTAGATTTGTTGGATGTTGTTTCTATTCGTGGCTTTGGACGAATTCAAATCCAGGCAATAGAAGGAAAAACGAAAAAAGAAAAAATCCGTTTGCGCTTAGGCGTTTTACGAAAATAAACTGATGAGGTGACTTGAATGGCTTTAACTCCACTAGATATTCAAAACAAAAGTTTCTCTACTAAAATGCGTGGTTACAATCAAGATGAAGTTGATGACTTTTTAGATATGATCGTAAGAGATTACGAAGATAGTATTTCTAAGAACCGTGAACTAGAAAAGGCTTTAAAGCATGCTGAAGAGAAATTGGAATACTTCAATGAATTGAAAGAAGCTTTGAATCAATCAATTGTTGTAGCTCAAGATACTGCTGATAAAGTAAAATCTTCTGCTAGCAAGGAATCAGAAGTAATTGTAACTTCCGCACAAAATCGTGCAGATGAATTAATTACTAACGCTGAGAAGAAAGCTCATCTTCTGACTTCAACTGCTGAAGATAGAGCAAGAGAAATTTTGAGTGATGCAACTAGTCAAGCTCGCCAGTTGGCTGCTGAAACAAACGATTTGAAGAAGAAAACGCGTACGTTCCATCAACAATTGTTATTGTTATTGGAAACTCAATTGGATCAAGCTAAAAGTGGTGATTGGGAAGAAATTTTAAAACCGATGACAGCTTATGTCGATGATAGCAACGACATCATTAAAGAAGTTTTAGCTGAAGAGCTTGACAATGATCAAGAATTTACAGTAAACTCAGATGAGCCAACTATCGATTCTACTCATGATGATATGGGGTTGACTATTGATATTCCTGAGTTGATTAAAACTGATCAATCAGACGAAAACTAGAATAGAAAAGCTGATTAGAATCTTTTAGCGAGTCACTGATGGTGGGAGAGTGACAGACCCTCTAATGAGACAAGATCCTCTAGTTTGTTTTACTGGTGAAGATAAGTAACCAGTAACGATTCATCTCGTTAACGATGAAGAGGAAATCAATTTGGTTTCAAATCTGGGTGGTACCACGACAAGTTCGTCCCTTTGCGGGATGCACTTGTCTTTTTTATTTAGGAAAGGAAGTCGAAATACATTGAAAATGAAAGATACACTGCTATTAGGAAAAACGGCTTTCCCTATGCGCGGTAATTTGCCAAATCGTGAAGGCCAATGGGAGAAAGATTGGGAAGAAGATAGAGTATATGAAAAACGTCAGGAACTGAATGAGGGTAAACCATCTTTTGTTTTGCATGATGGACCCCCTTACGCAAATGGAAATATTCACATTGGTCATGCATTAAACAAAATTAGTAAGGACATCATCATTCGTTCGAAATCGATGAGTGGATTCAGGGCACCTTACGTTCCAGGTTGGGATACTCATGGTTTGCCAATTGAACAAGTACTAACAAATAAAGGAATTAAGCGTAAAGAAATGACTATGGCTGAGTATCGCCAAAAATGTTATGATTACGCGCTAACTCAAGTTGATACTCAAAGAGAAGATTTCAAGCGATTAGGCGTAGCTGGAGACTGGGAAAATCCATATATTACTTTGACACCTGATTATGAAGCAGCAGAAATTCGTGTTTTCGGTAAAATGGCCGAAAAGGGATACATCTATAAAGGGCTGAAGCCAATCTATTGGTCACCTTCTAGTGAGTCTTCTTTGGCCGAGGCCGAAATTGAATACAAAGATGTTAAATCGGCATCAATTTATGTAGCCTTTCCGGTCAAGGATGGAAAAGGATTAATAGATACAGATGCATCGTTCGTAATCTGGACAACTACTCCTTGGACGTTACCAGCTAATCAGGGTATTGCAGTTAATCCAAGCTACATTTATGTATTAGTGGAGGCAGATAGCCAAAACTATATTATTGCTAAGGATCTAGTTGAAACTGTAAAAAAAGAAATCGGCTGGGAAGATGTACGTATTGTCAAAGAGCTGAAAGGTACGGAACTAGAATACATGACTGCGGCACATCCATTCTATGATCGAGAATCACTAGTTATTTTAGGTGAGCACGTTACTTTGGATGCAGGTACTGGGTTAGTTCATACTGCTCCTGGCCATGGTGAAGATGATTATTTTGCGGGTAAAAAATACGGTTTAGAAGTATTATCACCAGTAGATGATCGTGGTGTTTTCACAGCTGAAGCTCCTGGTTTTGAGGGAGTCTTTTATGATAAGGCGAATCCAATGATTACTGATCTATTGAAGGAAAAAGGACGCTTATTAAAATTAGATTTCTTTACCCATAGTTACCCTCATGATTGGCGTACGAAAAAACCCGTAATTTATCGTGCAACACCACAATGGTTTGCCTCAATTGATAAATTCCGACAAAATATTTTAGATGAAATTGAAAAAGTAGATTGGATTATTCCTTGGGGTAAAACACGCTTATACAATATGATTCGTGATCGTGGTGACTGGGTAATTTCTCGTCAACGTGCTTGGGGTGTCCCGTTGCCCATTTTTTATGCAGAAAATGGAGAAGCGATCATTACTCCTAAAACGATTGATCACATTGCCAATCTGTTCGCAAAATATGGATCAAATGTGTGGTTTGAAAGAGAGGCCAAGGAATTGTTACCTGAAGGCTTCACTCATCCTGGATCTCCTAATGGAGCGTTCACCAAGGAAACAGATATCATGGACGTCTGGTTCGATTCTGGTTCTTCACACGAAGCGGTATTACGTCAACGTCCTGAGTTAACTTTTCCAGCTGATATGTACCTAGAAGGCTCTGATCAGTACCGTGGTTGGTTTAACTCAAGTATCACAACAAGTGTTGCAATCAATGGAGTTGCTCCTTACAAAGCTGTATTATCACAAGGATTTGCTTTAGACGGTGAAGGACGAAAAATGTCTAAATCTTTAGGAAATACAATTGTTCCCGATAAAGTAATTAAACAAATGGGTGCTGATATTCTTCGGCTTTGGGTCAGCAGTGTAGATTACGAGTCAGATGTACGGGTTTCTATGGATATTTTGAATCAAATTGCTGAGGTTTATCGTAAGATCCGCAACACGATGCGCTTTTTATTAGCAAATACAACAGATTTTGATCCCCAAAAAAATACTGTTGAATATGAAGAATTACGCTCTGTGGATAAGTATATGTTAGTTCGATTGAATCAAGTAATTAAAAGTGTGCGAGACGAAGGATACGATAAATATAATTTCGTACACATCCACAAAACAATTGTTAACTTTTTAACGACTGATTTGTCAGCATTTTATTTGGATTTTGCCAAAGATGTTGTTTATATTCAAGCAGAAGATGCGTATGAACGTCGTTGCATGCAAACTGTGTTTTATCAGGTTGCTGTAGCTTTGACAAAATTATTGACACCAATCTTACCGCATACTACGGAGGAAATTTGGTCTTTCTTGAAAGAAGAAGAAGAATATGTTCAGCTAGCCGATTTACCAAGTTATCAAGAATTTTCAAATCAAGCAGAATTGTTGGATACTTGGAAGGCATTTATGGAATTTAGAGATAATGTACTAAAAGCATTAGAAGCAGCTCGAAATGAAAAAATTATCGGACGTTCTTTAGAGGCTAAACTGACTGTTTATCCCAATGAACAAGTACGGGTATTATTGACTGCGGTGGATGCTGATTTACCACAATTACTGATTGTTTCGCCAGATTCATTCAGTATTTCAACTAAACAGGCTCCTGACACTGCAATGAAATTTGATGATGTCGCTTTATTAGTTGAAAAGGCTGATGGAGAGGTTTGTGATCGTTGTCGTCAAGTACGAACTACTGTAGGACAAGATGAAAATCTACCAAAACTATGCGCAACTTGTGCAGAAATTGTTGAAGAGAATTATCCTGAAGCAGTCTCAGAAGGATTTGAATAGTAAAAAAAAGCAAGCGATCATTTTACTGATTGCTTGCCTTTTTTCTAGTTTAATTTACCACGTTCACGATACCAGTTATCGGGATGCCAATTCCATTCATGGCCATTTTTTTCAAGCAATTCAAAGGCAGCTTTTGGCCCCATTGTTCCTGCAGCATAATTTGGAAATTCTGGTGTAGACTGATCCCAGGTTTGACGAATACGATCAACGATCTCCCATGAATTGGCAACTTCATCCCAATGAGAGAAGTTTGTCCCATCACCACGTAAAGCATCCAATAATAACTTTTCATATGCTTCTGGACTGTTTTCAGTTACTTCAGCCGATTGACGGAAGTCCATTTTTACTGGCTCCGGATTAAAACCTTGACCAATTTGTTTGCCATTTAAGGTTAGTGAGAATCCTTCTGTAGGCTGAATATAAATTGTTAATACATTTTGAGCTAATTCTTGTTTATCTTCATTATCGAAATGAAAAACATTAACTGGGACTTGTTTAAAGATCACATTAATACGAGTGCCTTTTTCAGTCATACGTTTTCCAGTGCGTATATAAAACGGAACGCCTGACCAACGGAAGTTATCAATTAAAAACTTTCCTGCAACAAAAGTTTCAGTTGAAGAATATTCAGCTACATTGGGTTCTTTACGATAAGAGACAAACTTAGTATTATCTAACTCACCGGCGTCATATTGACCACGTACAAAATTTTCTTCTACTTCTTCTGGTGTGTAACGACGAATGGCTTCTAATGCTTTCACTTTTTCTAGACGGAGTGACTCATCAGAGAAGGAAACTGGAACTTCCATCGCCAATAGAGAAACTACCTGCAAGATATGATTTTGCACCATGTCTTTTAGCGCACCGCTATTCTCATAGTAGCCTCCGCGATCTTCGACCCCTAAACTTTCAGAAAAAGTAATTTGGATATTGTCGATGTAACGGTTATTCCACATAGATTCGAAGATATTATTGGCAAACCTAACTACCGCAATATTTTGAATCATCTCTTTACCAAGATAGTGATCAATTCGAAAAATGTCTTTTTCAGGAAAAACAGCTCGTATCTGTTGGTTTAATTCATTAGCGGATTCGTAATCAAAGCCGAATGGTTTCTCAATTACTAAACGATTGAAGCCATCTTTGGTTACGATTCTTTGTGATTGCAAATGTTGAACAATTGTACCGAAAAATTGAGGTGCCATGGCCAAGTAATAAATACGGTTACTAGATAAATCATATTGCTCATCCAGTTTTTCCGTTAAAACACGTAATTCATCATAGTGTTTAGTGTCATTCACATTATGCGAAAGATAATAAAAATGACTGGAAAATTCTTCTGCTTCTTCTGTTGTTGGGTTTAACTCTTGAAGAGTTTCTTTGACAACTTCGCGATAATGTTCATCACTCCAAGGTCTGCGGGCAGTTCCAATAACTGCAAAGTGGTCTTTCAAATTTCCTTTTTTATATAAGCGGAATAATGAAGGATAAAGCTTTCGTTTTGCTAAATCTCCAGTACCGCCAAAAATCGTAAATAGTGCCGCTTGTTCCATGTAATTCCACTCTCCTTATAATTGATCAACAAAAATTGTGCTAGCAGCTTTGTAACTAATGCTTACCTGTTTCTGGTTGTTGGTTAGAGTAATCGGACCTTCATAAGCCGCAACATCAGTGATGGTAAACTCTTCATGAATATTTACCTTGAGATTAACAAGATAGTCTAGTAGATCTTTTTCGTCTAGTACACGAGCGATGCGAATTTTTGTATTAACCGAATAGTCAACCAATGTTTGACGTTCCTTCTCGTGAATTACCCGTCCATCTTGTGGAATCATGCCACCATGGGGGCAATACTCAGGGTG
This sequence comes from Enterococcus sp. AZ163, assembly GCF_050498925.1. Taxonomy (NCBI): domain Bacteria; kingdom Bacillati; phylum Bacillota; class Bacilli; order Lactobacillales; family Enterococcaceae; genus Enterococcus; species Enterococcus sp. AZ163. The sequence continues at coordinate 3,353,266 of NZ_JBIPAO010000001.1, read as the reverse complement.
TTCAAGATAAGTATCAAGTCTTTTTTCTAGCTGTGAAGAAGTAACGTGTTCTAACACCTCCGCGTCATCGTGGACTTCATTCCACGAATAGCCTAAGTGATTAACAAGAAAAACTTCCCAAAGTCGATGTTTTCGAACTAAGGTGCTTGCTTTTTCTAAACCTAAAGGAGTTAGTTGTACTCCCTGATAGGGGGAATGACTAACTAGTCCTTCTTTTACTAATTTTGATATCATTTCGCTGACAGAGGCACCAGAAATTGTTAGACCAGATACAATTTGTTTGTTGCTGACCTTTTTTTTGTCGCCGCCTAGTTCTAATATCAGTTTCAAATAATCTTCGCGATTTGGTGTCATAGTGAGTCATCCTTTCAAAACTTGGACATATCAGATTAAGTTTATCAAATAATCCTCTTTTTTACCATTTGATTCAACTTCTTTATTTTTTTCGATTATTAAGGTTGACTGGCAGAATGAAAAAAAATTTCTAAGAAGTATTGCGTAACGCAAGTAAACAAGGTAATATATTAAAAATAAATGAGAATTGTCAAACTATTTAAAGGATTGGTGCCCATATGTCGAATCAGACACTATCTAAAGTCCCAACCATGTACGATCCCTCTTTTGAGAAGGATGCATGTGGTATGGGCTTTATTGCTCAAATGCATGGAAATGCCTCAAGAGAATTAGTAGTACATGCGTTAACAATGTTGGAAAGAATGAATCATCGTGGTGGAACAGGAGCAGAACCGGATACGGGAGATGGTGCTGGAATCTTAATAACTGTACCTGACCGTTTTTTCCGTCGTGAAGCTGAGAAACAAGGAATAACTTTGCCGATTGAAGGGGAATACGCGGTAGGAATGTTCTTTTTACCCGCTGAAGAGAAACAAAAACTTGGCCTCATGCAGGCAATTATTAATGACATTGAAACAGCTGGTTACCCAGTAATCTGGCATCGTGATGTGCCTTTTCAGTTTGAAAACTGCGGGCCTGGTGCACAACGAGTTATGCCAAGTTTTATCCAATTATTTATCAAAAAACCGATGGATGTTAAAGCAGGACGTATGTTTGAAGATCATTTGTATCGTTTACGTAGAAAGTTGGAAAAGACCTATCATTCTAAAGAAATGTCTTTGTGCAGCTTATCGGCAAAAACACTTGTCTACAAAGGGATGCTTCATGCTTACCAAGTAGGGATCTTTTACGAAGATTTACAGGATGCAGAATTTGAAGCAAGTATTGCTGTGGTCCATTCTCGTTTTTCTACGAATACTTTCCCTAGCTGGGATCGAGCACAACCTTTCCGATTCTTGGCCCACAATGGTGAAATCAATACTTTGCGAGGTGCAGAAAATTGGATGAAGAGTCACGGTGTTGAAGTCTACAATGAAGAAGATTCGGATTCGGCCAAATTAGAAAATTGTATGGAATACTTGTATCGAAATGGTCGAGATATTCCTCAAGCTTTAATGATGATGGTTCCTGAAGCGTGGTCAAAAGAGGCGGGCTTAGGGGAGGAACTAACAGCATTTAGCGAATACAATGCTAGCTTTATGGCGCCTTGGGATGGACCAGCGGCTTTGTGCTTCACGGATGGGGATATGGTAGGTGCCGCATTGGATCGAAATGGTCTGCGCCCTTCACGCTACTCCATTACTAAAGATGGATTAGTTCAAGTCGCTTCTGAATCAGGAGTAGTTGATTTTGAGTCTTCTAACATAATTGAAAAAGGAGTACTTGGACCTGCCAACATGATTTTGGTAGATACAACAAATGGACGCTTCTACCGCAATGAAGAAATTAAGGAAAAGTATGCGAAATGTCAACCTTATCAAGAATGGCTAGATGAACATCGTTTAGAAATTAATCAGTTAACTACTGAAGCTGCTGTCGAAACTAAAATGACTGAAGCAGCGCTAAAAGAAATGTGGCAGTTAAACGGATATAGTGATGAAATTATTCGTGGTGCTATCTTACCAATGGCAGAAAAAGGAGAAGAACCTGTTATTTCAATGGGATTTGATGCACCTTTAGCTGTTTTAAGTGAAAAGCCACAATCACTGTTTACGTATTTTAAACAGCAATTCGCTCAGGTTACCAACCCGCCAATTGATGCGATTCGCGAACAATTAGTAATTGGAACTGAAATGTTTCTAGGTCGCGACGGGGATGTAAGTAAAGATGTTGCTGTCAATTGTCAAAAATTAAAAATTGAAAGTCCTGTATTAAATACAGAAGATTTTCAGAAAATTATTTCATTGGATAAGAAACATCAAAAAACGGTGACAATTTCGACATTGTATACATTAAGTGAAACAGCTAGTTGTTTGGAAGATGCATTAGAACAAATGTTTAAGCAGGCAGAAGAAGCAGTCGATCAAGGAGCAACTATTCTTGTTTTGAGCGATCGAAATCCATCAAAAGAAAAGATGACCATGCCCATTCTTCTAGCTGTGTCTGGTTTGCATAATTATTTAGTACGTAAAGGAAAAGCTTCTTTGACCAGTATTGTGGTAGACTCCGCTGAAGTATGTGAAGTTCATCATTTTGCAACGTTAATTGGTTACGGCGCCAGTGGTATACATCCTTATGGTGCTTATGTAACACTGCAAGATTTTTCTGTTGAAAACGGTCTTGAGAATTATCGGAAAGCTGCGGAAAAAGGAATTGTTAAGGTAATGTCCCGCATGGGGATTTCAACAATTGCCGGTTATCATGGTGCCCAACTATTTGAAGTTGTTGGAATTAGTCAAAAGGTTACAGATCAGTATTTCACAGGAACCGTTAGTCGAATCGGTGGTTTGTCGCTGGTTCAGATTGAGGAAGAATATTTGAATCGTCATAAACTAGCCTATGGATCTAGAGGGAATGATTTTTTAGCTTCTGGTGGAAGCTTCCAATTCAAGGCCGAAGGTGAACATCACCTGTACAATCCAAAGACGATCTATAATTTCCAACAAGCTGTACGTTCTGGTGACTACGAATTGTATAAGCGCTATGCTGCTGAAATGAATGAAGAAGCGGACAAGCAGCCTACAACTTTGCGTTCTATGTGGGAGTTCGCTAGTGATCGTCAATCAGTAAAAATTTCTGAGGTTGAACCTGCTTCAAGTATCGTGAAGCGATTTAAAGTAGGAGCCATGTCCTATGGTTCATTGAGTCAAGAGGCTCACCAATGTATTGCTGAAGCAATGAATGCAATCGGAGCTAAGTCAAATAGTGGTGAGGGTGGAGAAAATCGCAATCGATTCAAACCAAGATCTGATGGTAAAAACTTTAATAGTAAAATTAAACAGGTAGCATCAGGACGTTTTGGAGTCAATGCGGAATATTTAATGAGTGCAGAGGAACTGCAAATAAAAATGGCTCAAGGAGCAAAACCAGGCGAGGGTGGACAGCTTCCAGGTAATAAAGTATTTCCTTGGGTAGCTGAAATTCGTGGGTCTACACCAGGTGTACGGTTAATTTCACCACCGCCTCATCATGACATTTACTCGATTGAGGATTTAGCACAGTTGATTTTTGATTTAAAAACAATTAATCCTTACGCTAAAATTAATGTTAAGTTGGTATCAAGTACTGGTGTTGGAACTATCGCAACCGGGGTCGTAAAAGCCGGTGCAGATATTGTTGTAATTTCGGGATATGACGGAGGTACTGGTGCTTCTCCTAGAAACTCCGTACGGGATGCTGGTTTGCCTTGGGAAATGGGGTTAGCAGAGGCGCATCAAACACTAGCGATGAATAATTTGCGTCAACGGATGATTTTAGAAACAGATGGTAAACTAATGACTGGCCGTGATGTTGCCATGGCAACACTTTTAGGTGCCGAAGAGTATAGTTTTGCTTCATTAGCTTTAGTAGCTATCGGTTGTGTGATGATGCGGGTCTGCAGCTTAAACACTTGTCCTGTAGGAGTTGCCACTCAAAATCCAGCCCTGCGCAAATTCTTTGTAGGCAAGCCTGAACATATTATTAATACTATGATGTTTATTGCCGAAGATCTTAGAGAAATTATGGCTGAGTTGGGCTTTAGAAGTATTGATGAGATGGTTGGACATACTGAGGTACTGCAACCGCGCTTTGTGGCTAAAGGAAAAGCAAAATCTTTAGACTTTAGTCGAATCTTATCAACAAGTGTTGGAATTGAACGTAAAGTTGAAGACCCATTTATTGATAAACGTCAATGGAAAGAACTGGATCATTTTGCTGAAAATGCTATTGAGAATGGTGAAATTGTTCGAATAGAACAATCAATTAATAATGTTAATCGGTCAGTGGGGGCTCGTATGGGTGGCTGGATTGCTGAGCGTTTCGGAAATTACGAATTGACTCCAGGACAATTAAAGTATACTTATCATGGAATTGCTGGTCAAAGTTTTGGTGCATTTACTACTCAAGGGATGGAACTTAAACTGATTGGTGAAGCTAATGACTATGTTGCTAAAGGATTAAGTGGTGGACGATTAATAATTGTTCCACCTGAAGATGCAGCCTACGATGTTGAACATTCACCAATTGTTGGGAATGTGGCTTGTTTCGGAGCCAATCGAGGCGAAGCCTTTTTCCGTGGGCGGGCTGGCGAAAGATTCTGCGTTCGTAACAGTGGCGCAAATGTTGTTGTGGAAGGTGTTGGCGATCACGGTTGTGAATACATGACTGGTGGTACTGCCGTAATTCTTGGTTCAACAGGACGTAACTTTGCTGCTGGGATGTCTGGAGGAGTTGCTTATGTATATGATCCAGATAATAAATTGGCAGGTAACTGTAATATGGATATGGTTGAACTTTTTAAAGTTGATGAAACTAGCGACGATTCTGCTTTAAAAGAACTACTTGAAAAACATCTTGTTTTTACTGACTCACAAAAGGCAGAGAAGTTATTAGCAAACTGGGAAGAAGAAAAGCAGTATTTTGTTAAAGTCTATCCAAGCGAATACCACGAAATGATTCGTGTAACTGAAGAATTAGCCAAAAAAGGTTTATCTGGCGATGACTTGGTGGAAGAAGCCTTTAATAAAGTTATTGGCATTCAAACTGTACCTGTTGGAAAGGAGCGTGGCTAACGATGGCAGATCCATTTGGTTTCTTAAAATATACTCGTAAAGATAATCCATATCGTCCGGTAGAAGAACGAGTGCAAGATTGGAACGAATTACAAATACCATTAAATGCTGAAGAACGTCAAGAGCAAGCCGCACGTTGTATGAGTTGCGGAATCCCTTTCTGTCATACGGGAATTTTTTATGGCGGTAAACGAGCTGTCTCAGGTTGTCCTAATGACAATTTAATTCCGGAATGGAATGATCTAGTTTATCGAGGTGAATTTAAAAAGGCTTTTGATCGTTTAGTCAAGACGAATCCATTACCAGAGATGACGGGCCGTGTTTGCCCTGCACCTTGTGAAAAGGCCTGTACAGAGGGATTGAATGGTTCGGGCGTAACTATTCATGACAATGAGCGATTTATTATTGATAATGCTTTTGAAAATGACTGGGTGAAAGAAACGGGCTTACCCGTTGAACGTACAGAGTTTAAAGTTGCAGTTGTTGGTTCAGGTCCCGCAGGTCTATCTGCAGCTTGGCGTTTAAATCAGCTGGGTCACAACGTAACGGTGTATGAACGAAGTGATCGTGCTGGTGGGCTCTTAATGTATGGAATTCCTAACATGAAATTGGATAAAGATGTAGTTGATCGCCGTTTAAAGGTAATGGAAGAAGTTGGAATACAATTTGTTTTGAGTACGGAGATTGGTGTGGACATTACCGCAGAAGAATTACAAAATCAATATGATCGTGTGATCATTACCAGTGGTGCGAGCGTTCCTCGTGATTTAAAAGTGTCTGGTCGTGAATTGCATGGTGTCCATTATGCGGTAGATTATTTAACAGAATGTACGAAAGATGTCTTAAAATATGGAAAAGATGCAACCAGTAAAAAACTCTCAGGCAAACATGTTGTAGTAATCGGAGGCGGAGATACTGGAAATGATTGTATCGGTTCTGCTATTCGTCAAGGTGCCGCTTCGGTCAAGCAATTGGAAATCACTCCTCAATTGCCGAAATCGCGTGTGGCTGCCAATCCTTGGCCAGAATACCCAATGACTAACAGGATTGGGTATGGACAAGAAGAGGGGCTAGCTGCTAATGAAGAACAGCTGACTTATTACAGCACCTCAACTACTGCTTTCATTGGTGCAGAACGTGGCCAAGTTATTGCGATTGAAACCACACAAGTTGATGAACGCTACCAACCTGTAGCAGGAACAGAACAAGTATTAAAAGCTGACTTAGTTTTATTAGCAATGGGCTTTACTGGAGCAGAACAACGCCTTTTAGATGGATTTGATGTTCATGAAGTTTACGATGACTATACTACTGATAATGAACGAGTGTATGTAGCAGGAGATGCCAAACGTGGACCAAGTTTAGTAATTTGGGCGATTCGTGAAGGGCGAAAAGCTGCAGAAACAGTTGATCAAATGTTACGAGCTTTGGTCTATCAATGATAAAACAAGTCTGCTGCACATGGTGCAGCAGACTTGTTTTAATTGGCGGGTGTTATTGGCAATGAAGCATCGTCCGCTTCATCGTATAGCGTAGTGGGGATGCCGTTTTCAGTTTTTATGATTAAATGATAGCCGAATTGATCTTGAATTGTGAGTTTATTTTTAGTCAACTCTATTAATTGGTAGACAATTTCTTTTCCATCAATCATAATAGACAAATCGGGATAAATAGTGAGCACATGGTTTTTGGCTTCTTTTGGATGAAAGAACGACCAAGAACCGACATAAAGTGGACCAGGATCTTCTGACAAAGCTTCCTCTTTACGCAAGAACAATCCAAGAGCCCCAGCAATTACGGAGGCGCCTACAAAAACATGCCATTTTCTTTTCATCAAAAAGCTCCTTTCCTACAATCTTTCATTTTACTATATAATAAAGAATGTCTGATGACTATCGGACTTAAGTACTATTTAATAATTTTAAAGGATTTTGATAAAGATGCAGTATACAAATGTTCAGCTCGCGTATTTTTTAGAACGACCAAATCGATTTATCGCTCATTGTCGGTTATTAAAGACTGGTGAAATAGTAGTAGCTCATGTAAAAAATACGGGAAGAGGAAAAGAGATTCTGTTACCTGAGGCGTTAGTGTCGCTTAATTACCAACCCTCTCCTAAACGAAAAACCGATTACGACCTGATTGCTGTAAAAAAAGGAGATATGTGGATTAATATAGATTCACAAATCCCTAATACTTTGGCAGCGAACGGACTGTTACAAGGAAACATTACCCTGCCTCATCTAAGAGGTCAATTATCTTTTCTAAAAAGAGAATATCAATATGGTCATTCAAAGTTCGATATCTATTTTGAAACTGATGTGGGGGAGAAGGGATTCGTGGAAGTAAAAGGGATGACTTTGGAAAACCATGGAATTGGTGCCTTTCCTGATGCACCTACTATCAGAGGAAAGAAGCATGTTTTGGAATTAACTGAAGCAGTATTTGAAGGTTATCACAGCTATTTATTATTTATTGTGCAGTTTTCTAAAATTAAAGCTGCTACTATTCATCGAACTATGCAGCAAGATTTTTTTCAAGCTGTTAAAAAAGCAGAGCAAGACGGCGTGACTATTTTAGCGTATAATTGTGAAGTAGATGAATCAACGATTGAGTTGCTAGGGGAGATTCCTTTTGATTTAACTCAAGCGTTTATCGATCCTAATCTGTGAAAGGTGGAAATGAACATGATCAATTTAGGAATTATCGGAACGAATTGGATTACACATCAATTTGTAGAGGCAGCTTTAGATACTGGTAAATATCAATTAGCAGCGGTTTATTCTCGAAGATTAGAAACAGCACAAGAATTTGGCGGGTGTTATGGAGATGTGGAGTATGCAGTGGATCTTCCAACATTCTTCGACATAGCGCATCTCGATACCATTTATATTGCCTCACCTAATAGCTTGCATTTCGAGCAAACTAAAATGGCTATTTTAGCTGGCAAAAATGTAATTGTTGAAAAACCGGCATTTTCGACGCCAAAAGAAATGGATGAAATTATTAAACTTGCTAATGAGAAACGGGTATTTTTCTTTGAGGCAGCTAGAAACATTCACGAGAAAGCATTTAAAACAGTTGCGGACTTCTTACCTTTAAAAGATCGTATTTTAGGAGCTGATTTCAGCTTTGCTAAATATTCTTCACGATATGACCTTGTATTAGATGGGGAAGAACCAAATATTTTTTCACCTCATTTTTCTGGAGGAGCGTTAGTTGATTTGGGGGTATATCCTATCTATGCAGCTTTGGCCTGGTTTGGGATGCCTAAAGAAAGCCATTATTTTGGCAATCTGATTTCAACTGGAGTTGATGGACTAGGTATTGGTGTCCTGCGTTATGACAATTTTGATGTGTCTATCCGTACTGGCAAAATTAACGACAGCTATCAGAAAGCTGAAATTTACTTGGATAATGGAACACTTGAAATGAATGCGATTAATTCAATTGATGAAGCTGTTTTTCATGATCGGAATCACAAGAATCGAGAAAAGCTAACGGTGCAACAATTAGAAAATCCAATGGTTGAAGAAGCAGAAATATTTGCGCAAGTTTTATTGAATCCAGAAGATTGTGATTTAGGCTTGCTCTATGAAGAATGGGTAGAGTTGGCGCGTAACGTAAATCAAGTATTATATGACATGAGAAAAAGTGCAGGTATCGTTTTTGATGCCGATGAAAAGTAGAGGATTTTATGAGTAATCAACAACTAGTAAATTTTTTGCAAAAAAATTGGGAAGCTGCAGGTTTTTCTACACCGTCCTTAATTCAATCGGAAGTGTATGAGCCTATTACTGACGGGAAAAATTTAGTTGGTGTAGCTCCAACTGGAAGTGGAAAAACTTTGGCGTACCTGTTACCACTGCTAAATAAATTAAAACCTAAAGAAGCAAATCAGCTGTTAATTCTAACTTCTTCACAGGAATTGGCGATGCAGGTAGTAGAGGTAACTCGAGTATGGCTTAAGGGCTCAGATTTGCAAGTCCTGCCATTAATTGGTGGAGCCAATATCAAGAGACAACAGGATGGACTAAAGAAAAAGCCGGAAGTAATAATTGGTACGCCAGGACGAGTTATGGAACTAATGACTAGTAAAAAGCTGAAAAGTCATCAGTTTAAAACAGTTGTATTCGATGAAGTGGATCAGCTAATTCAAGGACAAAACTTACAACTTATTCAACGGATATTAAAGAACGTACCTCAAACTGTTCAGCGACTGTATTTCTCAGCAACGGCTGACAAGGTTCTTTCTGAAATTCAACAAATTGATAACGACTTAGTTGTCGTAGACGTCAGTAAAACTGATAAAAGCCAAGGAGAAGTTACTCACTTTTATCTAGAAATCAGCGAACGAAAAAAAGTAGACAGCCTGCGCCGTTTATTAAATCTTCCGGCATTTTGGGGATTACTATTCTTCAATCAATTAAATGATCTAGGTGCTGCGGAGCAAAAACTTTTATTTCACAAACTTCCAGTAGCCAGTTTGGCATCTGATCAAAACAAACAATTGCGTAAACAGGCAATTGATAAGTTGAAAAAACATCAGCTAGTAGGCTTATTAACTACTGATATTGCCAGTCGCGGATTGGATATTGAGGCCATGCCTTTTGTTGTAAATGTAGATTTTCCGAAAACAGAAGAGAGTTACCTTCATCGAGCAGGGCGTGTTGGTCGAATGGGGAATGAGGGAATTGTCATTTCTTTTGTTACCACCCAAGAGTTAGCGGGAGCTAAGAAGATAGCTAAGAAATTAGGAATCACTTTAGAGGAAGTTTATCTTTATGGTGGAATGCTGACTACAGAAAAACATGAAAAAACCGAAATAAAAAATAAAAAGAAAAAAAGCAAAGTAAAAAGGCGCAAATAGTGCCTTTTTTCCTTGCGTAACGCTCATTAAATCGCTAAAATGTAATAGTATGTCCTTGTAGCTCAGCAGGATAGAGCAATCGCCTCCTAAGCGATAGGTCGCTGGTTCGAACCCAGTCAAGGACGTTAAATAATCCCTGTTAGAGTTGATCTAACAGGGATTATTTTCTTGTATCAAATACTACTGCGCCCAATCGCCATCTCTAAATACTGGAACCCGGCTCCCGTCCTCACGAATACCATCAATTGACATCTTATTTGAGCCAACCATAAAATCCACATGTGTTTGACTGTTGTTTAAGCCAGCTTGTGTTAGCTCTTCTTCAGACATTTCGGTGCCGCCTTCAACGCTAAATGGATAAGCTGCTCCTAAAGCTAAATGGTTTGAAGCATTTTCATCAAATAATGTATTATAAAATGTAATCCCTGATTGAGAAATAGGTGATGGATCAGGAACCAAAGCTACTTCTCCTAAATGTTTGGCACCCTCATCAATATCAAGTAAAGAGGCTAATACTTCTTGGCCTTCTCTCGCAGAGAAATCAACGACCTGGCCATCTTTAAAAGTAAATTTCATATCTAATAAAGTGGTTCCAGCATAGCTCAATGGTTTAGTACTTGTAATGTAGCCATCTACACGGTTTCGATCAGGAGCAGTGAACACTTCTTCTGTAGGCATATTTGCCATGAACTCGTTGCCATCAGCTGCAAAACTACCAGCGCCTTCCCAAATATGATTTTCGGGCAGACCAATTAATAAATCTGTTCCTGGAGCAGTGTAATGAAGTGCAGAAAATTGCTCCTTATTTAATTTTTCCGCCTGTGCTCGCATGTTATTATCGTGTTTACGCCAAGCCTTAATGGGATCATCATTATAAATACGAGTAGTTTTGAAAATTTCATTCCATAAAGCGTCAAGCTGCTCTTCGGCCGTGTCAAGCTTTGGAAAAACTTTTTCTGCCCAAGCAGGACTCGCTGCTGCTACGACCGTCCATCGCAATTTATTCGCTTGAGTAGCTTGCATAACCGATTTCAATGCTTTTCCACGTGCCTGTTGATACGTCGCAACCCGGTTTGTGTCAACCCCCAGCAAAGCATCTGGATCAGAAGAAACAATGCTAACCCGGCTAACACGCTTTTTAGCATAATCCTCCGCTTCCGCTTTTTTATACTCTGGAATGGTTGAAAGGTGATCCTCTGCGGCATTCATTAAAAACTCACGTTGAATAAAATCGTCATTCCATTGAACAATGACCTGATCTGCTCCCAACTGATAAGCATGGGTGGTTACGAGACGTGCCAATGGTGCTTGATCAACGCTAGCATATACAACTACTGTGTCACCCTGTTGTGTATTAATTCCAACCTCAGCGATTAATTGTGCATATTTTTTTAAATTGTCTAAGAAGTTTGGTAATACCATTTTTATTCCTCCATTCCTTTAAAGCCATCATAGCATTTCTTTTTCATGCAAAAAAGGAATCTTCCTTATCGAAAGATCCCTTGGAAATTACGAAGCAGCGTCAACTAATTTTTTAGCGAATGCTTCTAAGTTTTCAATGTCCTCTTCTTCTGCGGCCATTTCAACTTTGACATTCTCAGCGCCTTTTGAAGCACCTGCCTTGGCAAATGCGCTATCAAAATCATCTACTGATTTACAATATTGTTCATAAAACGTGTCTCCCGAGCCGCAAACGCCGTAAATTTTACCAGATAAATCCAACTCTTGCAATTCGTCATAAAAATCAACAATCTCATCAGGTAAATCGCCCTCGCCATATGTGTAGGTAGCGACAATACATATATCAGCAGCTTCAAAATCTTCTGCATCAACTTGGGTGCATTCGTCAATTTCTACTTCAACATTCAAGTTCTCAAAAGCTTCAGATACGATATCGGCAATTTCTTCTGTATTTCCAGTCATGCTTGCGTAAACAATTTTTGCTAGTGTCAAAAACAATTCCTCCTTGAAATTATATGTGGGCTGATTATACCAAAAGTCTATGAAAAAGGAAATGCTTCTTTTATGTATTTGTTAAGCATTTGTTCGCTTAATAGGGTTATGTTAAAATGGAAAGGATGAAAAAGGAGACGAGAACATGATCACATTAAAATCACCGAGAGAAATTGAAATGATGAACGAGTCAGGCGAATTGTTAGCGGATGTTCATCGACATTTACGTACATTTATTAAACCAGGTATTTCTAGCTGGGATATTGAAGTTTTTGTTCGGAAGTTTATTGAAAGTCATGGTGGCAAGGCCGCTCAAATTGGTTTTGAAGGATATAAATATGCGACTTGTTGCAGTATTAATGATGAAATTTGTCACGGTTTTCCTCGAAAGAAGCCTTTGAAAAATGGTGATCTGATCAAGGTAGACATGTGTGTAGAATACAAAGGTGCAATGTCCGACTCTTGCTGGTCTTACGCTGTTGGTGAGGCTTCTCCTGAAATTCAACGATTGATGGAAGTTACTAAAAAGTCTTTGTATATTGGTATCGAACAGGCTCAGGTGGGTAATCGCATAGGTGACATTGGGCACGCTATCCAAACATATGCAGAAGGTGAAGGGTTTTCGGTCGTACGCGATTTTGTTGGTCATGGTATTGGACCAACTATCCATGAAGAACCTGCAATTCCTCACTATGGTGAAGCTGGCAAAGGTCTTCGCTTAAGGGAAGGTATGGTTATTACAATCGAACCAATGATCAACACAGGTGATTGGCAAATGAAAATGGATCCGAATGGTTGGACCGCGTATACTCGTGATGGTGGTTGGAGCTGCCAATATGAACATACCTTAGCGATTACAAAAGAAGGACCTAAATTACTAACTTCTCAAGGGGAAGAAGGAACTTATTAGAAAAGGAAACACTATGCTAGAAAAAATAAAAAGCAATGAAAAATTGATGCGTCTGATTGAATCTATCCAAACCCACGTGAAAGAAACTGAAATAGGCGACCGCTCTGTTGTAGTCGCCTATTATTTATTGCTATCTTTTTTTCCACTACTTATTGTTATCGGAAATTTGCTTCCTTATTTGAGTGTTACTCCCGAAACGGTTTTACCTTATGTTCGAGAGATTATTCCTAAAGAAATTTATGAATTTTTAAAACCGGCGATCGAAAGTTTGCTTTCTAATAACTCTGGGAGCTTATTGTCTATTTCTGTGTTAGCGGCAATCTGGTCTTCCAGTAAAGGGGTTAACGCCTTGCAAACTGCCTTAAATCGTGCATATGGTGTAGAAGATCGAGGGAATTTTGTCATTAGTCGAATCGTTTCTGTAGGAATGGTAGGCGTTTTGTTGATGGCAGTGATTGCTATTGCTTTATTCTTTAGTGTGGGGCAACTGATTATGGACAGCTTGCAACCCTTGCTAGGTTTTTCAACCACGTATATTGATATTTTTACTCGACTACGCTGGCCGGTTACTTTGTTAGGTTTGCTTATCATTTTAAGTGCAATTTATATGGTGATTCCCAATGCCCGCATTCGATGGAAATATACACTTCCTGGTACCTTTTTTGCTACTTTGGGCTGGATGGTTTTGGCACAGGGGTTTGGTTTGTATGCGAGTACTTTTGCTAGAAGTATTTCCGGTTATCAAATTATCGGGAGTTTCATTGTACTAATGTTGTGGCTTAATTTTGCAGCAACAATTGTCATCTTTGGCGGAATCATTAATGTTACTCTTGAAGAACTTCACACTGGTCGTGAGGTTCGTGAGGGAAGCAATAGGATTAACAAGCTTTTAAAATTTTTCCAAAAAAAGTCATCAAAAAGTGATAAATCTGACCAATAACTTGGGTAACCTTTGTTTAGATGGTTGTAAAGCAGAAGAAATTCGATATAATATTTTTTGAGAAAGGTGGGATGGCAAAATGATAGTTTCGTTTGGATTGATTATCAAGTATTTTCTGACGTTTTTAATGGCAGTTGTTTTAACACCTATTTTCAAAATTATTTCTGTTCAAACGGGGATGGTTGATAAACCAAACGCACGACGAATCAATCGGGTGCCCATGCCAAGTGCAGGTGGTTTACCTATATTCATTACTTTTGCCTTCTCTACACTTTTTTTCTTTCGGCATGTTATTCCACATACATATTTATTACCTATTTTGATAGGTGGAACAGTGATTGTTATCACTGGTGTATTAGATGATAAATTTGAGTTGAATCCGAAACAAAAGAGTTTAGGGATTTTAATTGCGGCTTTGGTTATTTATTTTGGCTCGGATATTCATTTCAGCTTTTTGACTATTCCAGTAATTGGTCATGTGGATCTTGGATGGCTCAGCTTGCCAGCAACTATATTTTGGATTTTTGGTATTACAAATGCAGTGAATTTGATTGATGGTTTGGATGGTTTGGCTGCAGGAGTTTCTATTATCGGTTTAACAACAATCGGTGTAATCGGTTATTTCTTCCTTCATGCTTCCACCACCTATATTTCTCTGACTATTTTTTGTTTGGTTGCTAGTATTATGGGCTTTTTTCCTTACAATTTTCATCCAGCAAAAATATATTTGGGAGATACCGGGGCGCTCTTTCTAGGTTTTATGATAGCTGTATTATCTTTGCAAGGACTTAAAAATGTTACATTTATTACTTTGGTTACGCCTTTGATTATTTTAGGGGTACCGGTAACAGATACTTTTTTTGCTATGGTTCGACGTAAAGCAAAGAAGTTACCAATCTCTGCTGCTGATAAGCAGCATCTGCATCATCGGTTAATGAATTTAGGGTTTGGTCACCGCGGAGCTGTGTTAACAATATATGCCATAGCGACACTTTTTTCGTTTACTGCTTTGTTGATTAATTATACTAGTCGGATTGGAACGATTGTATTAATCATTGCTATGGGATTTGCTTTGACCTTTCTACTAGAACTTATCGGATTAATCAGTGAAAAGTACAGCTTTATTACTAAGACTTTTCGTTTTTTCGGAAACAAAGAATATCGTTCGCAAGTCCTCAAGAAATATTTTAAGAAATGAGCTATCTGATGAATAAAAATACAGAGATTGTCACTATTAGCATTGTTACACACAATAGTGACAAAATTTTTTTAAGTTTAGATACATTAATTGACAAATTAGGTAAAAGTCCAGCTGTTCGCATTATGATTTTTGATAATCATTCCGATCCAAAGTATCAGCAAAAATTAATGGACTATCAGCAATACCCATTTGTTCACGTGACTCTTCATAAAGAAAACAAAGGTTTTGGCTTTGGTCATAACTTTAATCTGTTTCCCAAGCCTTCTGAGTATGCAGTCATTTTTAATCCCGACATAATCTTAGAGCAGGATGTTTTAACTGGCTTGGTTTCTTTAATAAAAGAACACCCAGAAGTCGCGTTATTAGCCCCTAAAATTTTAAATGAAGATGGTTCTACGCAGTATTTAGTCCGTGAAAAACTAGATGTTTTTGATTATATGTTGCGCTTCATCCCTTTTTCTTTCGTGAAGAAATTGTTTAATGAACGCTTAGCTAAATTTGAATGTCGAGACCTTTCAGATGAGAAAGACAGTTATGTTCGGATGATTTCCGGTAGTTTTATGGTAGTGGATGTATTGAAGTTTATAGCAGTAGAGGGGTTTGATGAACGCTATTTCATGTATTTTGAGGATAACGATCTCTGCCAGAAGGTGGAGGCTGCGGGACATAAAATCTTGTATACGCCTAGATTTCAAGTAATACATTTATACGAACGTGGGGCAGTAAAAAGCCGGAAACTTTTTCTAGTCTTTCTGCAATCAATGAGAAAGTATTTTAGTAAATGGGGTTGGCAATTTTTCTAAGGAGGATTACATGCACGAAAAACATGGATTGTCTGTCTCTGTTTGTATGGCGACATACAATGGGAGAGCCTTTATCGAAGCACAGCTAGATAGTATCTTGCCACAGCTAAGTAAATATGATGAACTAGTTGTTTCTGATAATTCTTCTACAGATGGTACCTGGGAATTATTGCAAGCTTACCAAAAAAAGGATCAACGAATCCAACTCTTCAAAAATGAGCAACCTGGAGTTATCGGGAATTTTGAAAAGGCTATTAGGTTAGGACAAAAGGAACTAATTTTCTTGTGCGATCAGGATGACCTCTGGCAGACAAATAAAATAGAAGTGGTGAGAGCTTATTTTCAAGAACACCCAGAAGTAACCGTAGTTATTTCTGACTTAATCATTGTTGATAATGATTTTCAAATTTTGGTTCCCTCTTATCAGGCAATGCGGCATACAAAACCGGGATTCTGGCATAATTTGCTTCGTAGCAGCTACATAGGCGCTGGGATGGCTTTCAGAAAAGAACTGAAAGATTTAATCTTACCGATTCCTAAGGAGGTACCGATGCATGATATGTGGATTGGATTGCTTGCTGATCACACAAAAGGTGTAGCTTTTATACCAAATAAATTGGTGTACTATCGGAGACATGGGTTGAACACTACTGAAATCAAAACAACTGCTTCGAAAGTTCAGCAATTTATTTGGCGCTGGAAAGCTTGGCAGTTGGTTAGAAAAAGGCTAAGAGAAAATAAAAAAAAAGCGTAAAGTACTTCCTCCTTTAGGAAGACATCATGTATAATGAATAACGTATGTATAGATAAAGTTAGGAGCGTAAATATGAAAGGAATTATTTTAGCGGGCGGGAGCGGCACTCGTCTGTATCCATTAACTAAAGCAACATCTAAGCAACTAATGCCCGTTTATGACAAACCGATGATCTACTATCCAATGTCAACTTTAATGTTGGCAGGGATTAAAGAAATCTTAATCATTTCAACGCCTCAGGATACACCACGTTTTGAAAATTTATTTGGCACCGGTGAAGAATTAGGAATTCATATTGAGTATGCTGTCCAAGAAAGTCCTGATGGATTGGCTCAAGCATTTATTATTGGCGAAGAGTTTATTGGTGAAGATAGTGTTTGCTTAGTGTTAGGGGATAATATTTATTATGGGGATGGCTTATCTCGTATGTTGCAACGTACTGCGGCGAAAGAAGATGGAGCAACCGTATTTGGTTATCATGTAAATGATCCTGAACGTTTTGGAGTGGTGGAGTTTGATGAGAATATGCAGGCTGTTTCCATTGAAGAAAAACCAGAAAAACCAAAATCCAAATATGCTGTAACTGGACTTTACTTTTATGATAATGATGTAGTAGAAATCGCTAAAAACATTAAGCCGTCTGATCGTGGTGAGTTAGAAATCACTGATGTAAACAGAGAATATTTGAAACGTAACAAACTTTCTGTTGAGGTAATGAGTCGTGGCTTTGCTTGGCTAGATACGGGGACGCATGAATCCTTATTGGAAGCTTCAACGTTTATTTCAACTATTGAGAAACGTCAAAATCTGAAAGTTGCTTGTCTGGAAGAGATTGCTTTCCGTATGGGATATATAACGAAAGAACAATTAGTTGAACTTGCACAACCACTGAAGAAAAATCAATATGGACAATATTTATTACATTTAGCAAAAGAGGAAGCCTAATGGGAAAATTAGTCGTAACTGAAACTAAGTTAACGGATGTAAAAATCGTGGAACCAGCTGTTTTTGGCGACCATCGCGGTTTTTTTACTGAAAGTTACTCAGAAAAAGATTTTAAAGAAGCTGGAATTGAAGCTGATTTCATGCAAGATAATCATTCATTGTCTACTCAACCAGGTGTGTTGAGAGGACTGCATTTTCAAAAAGGTAAGTCCGCCCAGACGAAACTTATTCGTGTAATAACAGGCGCTGTACTAGATGTTATTGTAGATATTCGTAAGGGGAGCCCTACTTATGGAGAATGGGAAGGATATATTTTATCCGAATACAATCATCGTCAATTGTTGGTTCCTAAGGGATATGCTCATGGATTTATGACATTAACACCAGATGTAAATTTTCTGTACAAATGCGACAATTACTACGACGCAGATGCTGATGGCGGAATTGCATTCAATGATCCTGGATTGAACATTCAATGGCCCATGGCAATGGATAAAGCAATTACTTCAGAAAAAGATCAAAAGCATCCAACATTAAAAGAATTTGAAGCAGAAAATCCGTTTATTTACGGTGAAATCTAAGGAGACAACCACATGAAAAAGATAATTGTTACTGGCGGAGCTGGATTTATCGGTTCTAATTTTGTTCATTATGTTGTAAAACATCACCCGGAGGTCCATGTGACTGTTTTAGATAAATTAACCTACGCAGGCAATAGAGCAAATTTAGCGGGTTTGCCTGAAGAACAGGTGAAACTAGTTGTAGGAGATATCGCAGATGCCAAATTAGTAAATGAACTAGTTCAAGAAACAGATGCGGTTGTTCACTATGCAGCTGAGTCACATAATGATAATTCTTTAAAGGATCCATTTCCTTTTGTAC
Source organism: Enterococcus sp. AZ163 (assembly GCF_050498925.1). Lineage (NCBI taxonomy): Bacteria > Bacillati > Bacillota > Bacilli > Lactobacillales > Enterococcaceae > Enterococcus > Enterococcus sp. AZ163. The sequence goes on along the minus strand of NZ_JBIPAO010000001.1, from coordinate 3,334,942 downwards.
AGACGAATATTATAGGTACCTATACCTTAATTGAAGCTTGCCGTAAAAACGATGTTCGTTATCATCATGTATCGACTGATGAAGTTTATGGCGACTTGCCATTACGTGAAGATTTACCTGGACACGGTGAAGGTGAGGGCGAGAAGTTTACGGATCAAACTCCATATAATCCATCCAGCCCGTATTCTTCAACTAAGGCAGGCTCAGATTTGTTAGTGAAAGCATGGGTTCGGTCATTCAATTTACAAGCAACTATTTCTAATTGTTCTAATAACTATGGGCCTTATCAACACATTGAAAAATTTATTCCTCGTCAGATCACTAATGTTTTGAGTGGGATTCGTCCTAAACTCTATGGTGATGGTAAAAACGTAAGGGATTGGATTCATACAAATGATCATTCTTCTGCTGTTTGGGCTATTTTAACTAAAGGCAAAATTGGTGAAACCTATCTGATTGGTGCTAATGGTGAAGAGGATAATAAATCTGTGATGGAATTAATTTTAGAGTTGATGGACCAGCCTAATGATGCTTACGACCATGTAAATGATCGTCCCGGACATGACTTACGTTATGCGATTGATTCAACAAAATTACGTCAAGAATTGGACTGGAACCCGGAATTCACCAATTTCCGTGACGGATTGGCAGATACTATTCGTTGGTATAAAGATAATCGTGATTGGTGGGAAGCAGAAAAACAAGCTGTTGAAGCTAATTATGAAAAAAACGGTCAATAATTCTATAGGCAGGGAAACCTGCCTTTTTTTGAGAAAAGGAGAGATACACAATGATCTTATTAACAGGTGGTAACGGACAATTAGGAACTGAGTTAAGAAAACTGTTAGATGAAAAAGGTTGGGATTATATTTCAACAGATGCAGATGTTTTAGATATTACAGATGCTGAGAAAACCATGGAATATATAACTGACTTGAAGCCAGAATTAATTTATCATTGTGCAGCCTATACAGCAGTTGATAAAGCTGAAGATGAAGGTAAAGAACTAGATGAAAAAATCAATGTAGAGGGCACTCGTAATGTGGCTAAAGCAGCTAAAGCTGCAGGTTCCAAATTAGTGTATATTAGTACTGACTATGTATTCGATGGTACAAGAAAAGACGATATGTACCAAGTGGATGATACAACTAATCCGCAAAGTGAGTACGGGCGTACAAAACTGCTAGGTGAGCAAGCCGTTCAGGAAGTTATGGAAGATTATTACATTATCCGTACCTCTTGGGTATTTGGCATCTACGGACATAATTTTGTTTACACGATGCAACGGTTAGCAGAAACTCATAAACAGCTGACAGTAGTAAATGACCAGTATGGTAGACCAACTTGGACTCGTACTTTGGCTGAGTTTATGACTTTTGTAATTGAAAATGGAGCACCATTTGGTGTTTACCATTTATCTAACGAAAATAGTTGTTCATGGTTCGAGTTTGCCAAAGAGATTCTAAAAGATACGGATGTAGAAGTTTTGCCAGTTACTTCTGAAGAATATCCTCAGAAAGCAAAACGTCCACAATACTCAGTTATGGATCTAAGTAAAGCGAAAGAATTAGGTTTTGCTATTCCTACTTGGCAAGAAGCTCTAGAGCATTTTCTAAAGCTAGAAAAATAAAATAGAAAAGAGGAAAAGGATTTGTATGATATTGTCATTGTGTTGTATCAAATAAAAGCATCTGAGTCCCCAACAATACAAACTCTGCAGCAAATCCTTACTTCTAATGAATTGCCTGAATTACGACAAGTTATTGTGTTTGATAATAGTGTATCGGAAGATAATCCCGTTTTTACAGATGAACGGTTTGTTTATCATTTTGCTGAAGGAAATCAAGGTTTAGCAAAGGCTTATAATTATGTATGGCCGAAAAGTCTTTCAAAGGGGTGCCATTGGTTAATTACTTTAGACCAAGATACTAGTTTGACCAATGATTATTTTTCTACCGTTGCAGATGGGATCAATCAAGCTGATAAAAATATTGCGATTATTGCGCCAGTTATCTATGATAAAGAGAAACAAATTTCACCTGTACAAAGTAATACACTGCGTCCCTTACATACCTTCCTGCCAAGGGGAGGAAAAATATATTATAATCAGATCATGGTAATTAATTCAGCGGCTGTGATTTCACTAGATTTCTTACAAGCAATTGGTGGCTACAACGAAATTTTCTCGATGGACTATTTAGACCACTGGCTTTGTTGGAGAATATTCCAAGAGAAAAAGCAAATAAAGATTTTATCAGGCGCTTTACATCATCAGTTATCAGTTCTTGATTACAGAAACAGTATGAATACAGCAAGATATCAACAAATATTAAATGCTGAAAGTCGATTTTATAAGGACTATGCGGCTGAAATGTTTACGGAGTACAAAAAGCAGTTATTATTACGCAGTATGAAACAAATTTTCAGAGGGCTTTTCCCCTATGCTGGAAAAACCTTATCACAGTACAAAATGATTTCGGGGGAAAAAAATGGAGACAAGGTTACAACAAAGAAGTAGAGAAAGAGTGAGAGAGAAAAAAGAAGGCCCCCAGACAAAAGTGGTCAACTTTATTGTTCGATTTCGATATATAATTGGACTAATTTTTCTTATTCTAATCGTTGCTTTTAACTTAAATGGCAGCTCAATTGGTGAGTGGGACAACACTGTTTTTCAAAGAGATGATGGAAAAAAGTCAGATGTAATTTTTGGTCAAAGCCGAGCCATTCGTTCTGATGAATGGATGGTTCAGACACCTTTTTATTTATCTCAGGCTGAGGATAATTTTCCAGTACTAAATAAGAATTATGGGATATCTGGTCAGAATATGATTATTGCCTATAATTCTCCTGTAAAAGATATTACACAAATTGGTAAGCCTTTTAATTGGGGGTTCTTTTTTCTAGATAAAGATCGAGCACTTTCTTTTTATTGGGGCTTTAAAATAATTTGCATGATTCTTTTGGGCTTTGAACTCTCTATGATTTTGACTAAAAAGAATAAGTACGTTTCTTTACTAGGTTCACTTATGATTACTTTTTCTCCCGCTGTTCAATGGTGGTTTATGCAACATGTAGGCGACCTTATTTTCTTTACTTTAGGTTTAATGGTTGCTTTTTATCATTATTTTGCTAATCATGATAAAAAGATTTTGCGAAGTTTAATGATGTTGTTAGTGGTAATATTTGGAATTGGATTTGTTTTAGTTTTATATCCGGCTCATCAGGTAGTTTTAGCTTACTTCATTTTATTCTGGTTTATAGGTCTTTTGATCCATTATCGTAAAAGAATTGATTGGGATAAATTAGATATAGTCTTAATTATAGGGGCATTACTGTTTATTGGTTATGTTTTATTTCATTTTTATCAGGAGTCCAAAGATGCGTTGGAAGCTACCATGAATACTCTCTACCCTGGTAGGCGTGTATCAACTGGTGGTGGCTTAGGACTGTGGCAAATGCTGCTATTTCTAACAAACTGGAAAACCCCTTTTTCTAATGGTATTGATATAGCTAATGAGGCTGAAGTAGCGGGTTTCTTCAACTTATATATATTAGTAGTCCCGTTCATGCTTATTGCTTTTATGAAAAAGGAATTAAGAAAAGAAAATTATTTAGGCTTAAATCTTTTGATCTCCTCAATACTTTTATTAGTTTTTATGGTTTTCGGACTGCCTGAAAGTCTAGCAAAATTGACACTTTTGTCTTACGTTCCAACAACTAGAGCTATTTTTACATTTGACTTTATAGCATTATTACTAACAATTTGGTTTATAGGCTTTATTTTTGAACAAAAAAGACTGCCTCGTTGGTTGAGAGGAATTATTGTCCTTTTTTCTGGAGTATCCATTTATATTGTTGTGAATAACTCTGCAATCATGGACTATTTCAATCAACTTGACCTGATTCTAACAGCATTAGTTATTGCGCTGATTATTTGGTTTATTTTATCTTTAAAAAAGAAAATAGCTATTACATTGATGTTGTTATGTACGATTGCTAGTGGTTTCTTTGTTAATCCCGTTGTTCATGGAACAGGAGCAATTTATGAAAAAACTTTAGCTAAAGCTATAATGAAACAGAATCAAGAAGATCCTGGACAACTTTGGATAGCCGAAAATCGTTTATACAATTTCTTGCCTGCATTGGGCGTAAAGACCTATAATACTGTTCGTTTTTACCCCGATGCTAAGATGTGGAAAGACATTGATCCGAAGAAAGAAAATGAAAAAATATACAATCGATATTCCCACATTGATGCTTATGTTACAAATGGGGATACCAAGTTTACTCTAACTAATCCAGATGCCTTTGTGGTGAACATTAATTTCGATCCTATCAAAGAGCTTGGTGTCAAATATGTAGTTAGCAAAAGGTCTTTAGAGGATTACAATGTATTTAATTTTGCTCATTTTACTCGGATTTACGGACCAGAAAAGGGCAAATGGCAGATTTTTGAAGTGAGTTTCCCTGAAGATTCAGAAGGCACAAATACAGAAGACCCGTCAGCTACTCCTGAACCAGATCCAATCTTACCTAACCCGGCTGAAAATAATTCACCTGTAAATCCATACAGTTACTACCAATAGCAGATTTAAGAGGAGAGAAAAATGCGAGATAACGATACAAATATTTTAAATACCATAAGCCTTTTCATTCTTTTTGTAATGATTTGTGCGTGCTACTTTCTCTGGACGCGAGGTATTGGTACTCAACCGATGCTAGACCTCTATACTGCAATGGTTCGTTATGTAACATATGGTGCAATTTTCGTATTACTTTTGAATATTTATCGTTTAAGTATTGCTGATTGGTTTTGGGTAATACTAGCAGTAGCGAGCGTTCCTTTTTATTCTCTGTTTTCTGATTTACGAGGTGCTGGTTTTTTTCAAAATGTGATACCTGCTTTAATCATAGTAGTAGTTATCGATTTTAAAATTGTATACTTCAATAAGTGGATTCGTACCTTACTTGCAAGCATTCTATTACTGATATTATTGATTACAATGTATCGTATTTTTACGGAGATGCCACCCCCAGTCGATGGGGATTCTATCTGGGCACCAACTAATAAACTGAAAGAAATCTGGATTAACACGAACACAATAGGTGCATCGGTTATGACAGCCAGTTTATTGTCAGCCTGCCTGTTTAAGTCTTTAAGAACAGGATGGAGTGATTGGGTTATTTATCCAATTTATTTGTCAGGATTGGTGGGTACTTGGGTAGTCCAATCAAAAGCTTCTTTTGTGGCAATGGTCTGCTTTGTCTTTTTGGATGTATTCCCAGAGAATATTAAAGAAAAATTAAAATATTTTTACGGTGGAGCATATACCATTTTTCTAACCGCAATTTTTCCAATATCCTATTTTGTTGCTTTTTCTGATGAAGTCAATATTTTTACAGGCAGGGAAGAGATTTGGCGGGAGTTTTACGAAAAATTATTTGAAACAGGTCAGCAGGTTTTAGTCGGTATGTATCCTTTTACTTATCATAGGGGAAGTGAAGTTTTAGGCTACCACAACAGCTATAACTCAATTCTAGGACAGTACGGTATTATTGGCTTAATTTTGGTCTGTCTATTTATTTTGTATAATGTCTGGTCAATTATCTTAAAAAAAGATTTTGTGGTTGCTCGTTATAGTTTTCTGATTGCTTTTTTCGGAATTTTACTTCAATCTGTCATGGAGGATACGCTCAATGCTGGTTTCTGGATCCCCTTAACGTTCAGTTTATTAGGTTTTGCTGGTCAACAAACACTTGAAGATGAAGAATACGAGTATGATGATTACTATGATTATCAAGAATACTATGATGTGATTAATGAACAAACTAGAAGTCGTAGCTCACGTCATAAATAATCTTAAGAATAAGCTTAGATATTTCAAATATCTAAGCTTATTCCTTTAGGTAAACTTGCTTTTAAACTTTGAATTCTGTAGAATAATACCGTTAATCAACTTAATGATACTCGTTCAATTGTGTATCTAAATAAATAGAAAATCTAGTGTAATGAAGGGAAATACAATGATTAAAGATTTGATTAGTTTCTTTAAAGAGATTTATAGTAACCGAGTACTCCTGAAACAATTTTCAGTGAATGATTTTAAGGCAAGATATGCTGGTTCAGCGTTTGGAATTTTTTGGGCCTTCGCTAATCCAATTGTCATGGTGCTGACTTATTGGTTTGTTTTTGGAGTGGGTTTTAAAGCCGCGATGACCGATGGTAAGTATCCATTTATAGTTTTTCTTTTGACTGGTTTAGTTCCTTGGCTTTACTTTTCTGAAGTATTAGGTGCTGCAACGAATGTTTTCCGCGAGTACAGCTATCTAGTAAAAAAAGTTGTATTTAACATTCGAATATTGCCAAGCGTAAAATTATTCTCCAATCTTTACATGCATGCTTTTTTTATTGTAATTGCTTTTATTGTGGCGATCTTTAATCAAGCAATGCCTAGTTTATATACTTTGCAAATTTTTTATTATCTTTTCTGCATGATGATGTTTTTGACAGGCCTTACGTGGATTACTTCGTCCATTCAACCTTTTTTTCCAGACATCAATCAATTTATCGGAGTAATTATGCAGGCCTTGATGTGGGGAACCCCCGTATTGTGGAGTATTAACCAATTTCAGGCACATCCAACAATTCAATTTATTTTGAAATTGAATCCGATGTTCTATGTTGTTCAAGGATATCGGGATGCCTTTTTTAGTGAACAATGGTTCTGGGAAAAACCTTTACTATCCGTTTACTTTTGGATAATTACTTTAATTTTATTAGTTATCGGCAGTGTGGTATTCAAACGCCTGAAACCACATTTTTCTGATGTATTATAAGGAGATAAAACCTATGACGGAAACAGTTATTCAAATAAAACATTTAACCAAAAAGTACGATATGTATCAGAAACCCTCTGATCGTTTGAAAGAGGCTTTGAGTCCTAGTAGAAAGACCTACCATGAAGTATTTTATGCGTTAAACGACGTAAATGTTGACGTAAAAAAAGGAGAAATGATTGGTTTTATTGGGGAGAACGGGTCTGGAAAATCTACTATTTTAAAAATAATCACTGGAGTACTGTCACCCTCTGATGGTGAGATTAATATCAAAGGAAATATCTCTGCGTTACTAGAATTAGGTTCAGGGTTTAATCCTGAATACAGTGGATATGAAAATATTTTTCTTAACGGAATGGTTCTAGGTTTTTCACGTGAAGAAATGGAAAGTAAAGTAGATGATATTATTAGCTTTGCTGATATTGGAGATCATTTATATCAACCAGTAAAAACTTATTCAAGTGGGATGTTTGTTAGATTGGCTTTTGCTGTAGCGATAAATGTTGATCCAGATATATTGATTGTTGACGAAGCGCTAGCTGTAGGGGATTTAGAGTTTCAGTTAAAGTGTATGGAGAAATTTACTGAGTTTCGTAATGCTGGAAAAACAGTTTTATTTGTATCTCATGACGTAAATGCAGTACGTCGTTTTTGTGACCGCGTATACTGGTTAAAAGATGGTGTGATACGTGCTGAAGGCGATACAATGGAAATAACGGAAGAATACGAAAACTTTTTGAAGAAAAAGTCTTTGAAAAGTATTGATCGTGATGCTTCCTCTTCTGAAGAGTTTTCGGCGTATGATATTGTAGAGGTGAAATCTGCAGAATTGCTAAATGGAGATTTGAATCCATTAGAAATTGTAGAGCAGGATAGTAAGGTAGTTGTTAAAGTAAAATATTATGTAAAAGATGATTCTATTAAGCGCCCCGTTCTAGGTGTAGCTATTCGCACTGTAGACAACCAATATGTTTGTGGTTTAAATACGCTATTAGATGAAGAAAATATTCCCTGGAAAAAGGGTGAGAATGTTTATTATTTAGAGTATGAAAAGATGGCTTTGTTAGGTGGAGAATATTATTTTGATGTTGCTGTTTTTGAAGAAAATGCAACAGTCCCCTTGGTTTATAAAACACGTTACTTAACGATGTTTATTACAGGTAAATATGTGGGTGAAGGTATTGTTGTTTTAGATCACACATGGAAGGAAAGAATATAACCATGAAATATGATTTTGATCTATCTCTCGATGAGCAGACCAGTGTAGGAAAAATAATCAGCCAGATAAATGAAAACAGTCGTGTTCTAGAATTTGGACCTGGTAATGGTCGAATGACAAATTATTTAATCCATGAAAAAAAATGCGAAGTATCAATTGTAGAATTTGATACAGTCTTATACGATCATGTAATGAGTGTTGCTCAAAATGGTTTTTTGGGTAACATTGAGGAATACAAATGGGTAGATTATTTTGCAGGGCAAAAATTTGACTACATTATTTTTGCGGATGTTCTAGAACACCTGACGAATTCTGAAGAAGCATTACGTCAAGCACGGCATTTTTTGGCTAAAGATGGGGAAATCTTGATTACTTTTCCTAATATTGCTCATAATTCTGTTCTTATTGATTTGTTTAATAACAAATTGGATTGGAAACAATATGGTCTGTTAGATAGGACACACAACAGCTTTTATACACAAAATGGTTTTTACGATTTATTTAACCGATTGGATTTACATGTGAGAAGGGAAGACTATACCTATGCTCAAGTAGGACAAAATGAAATTGAGACATCCTATGATCAATTGCCAACACCGGTGCGCTATTCATTTAAGAACCGTCCTTTTGGTGAAGTATATCAGTATTTTTTTGCCTTGAGAAAAGAAGCAGTTACTGTCCCTGAACGCAAAATTCCTGCTAATTCAAATTACAATAAACAAATCCAATTAGCTTATTTAATTGCAGACTCTTTTGAAATGGAGCCTTTTATATTAAATAATAGCAATGGAGAAAACAAAATAACTACTCATAAGGCGCCTGAGGCTACAGAAAGTCTTAGAATTGTTATTGGAAGACTCCCAGCGAATGTAAAATTATCGGTTGTTTGCGAAAATCGATTGTTGACCATCAAGGAAACAAATGCCAATTGGTTCAAGGATGATATTTTTATGTTTAATCATATCTCGGAAGAACCATACGTCACTGTTTCAGGTGAAGACATTGCTGGTAAAGAATATACTCTATCAGTAGAAGTTATTGATGAAGAGCAAGGCTCATCAGTAGATCAAGAATTATTCAATGATTTGTACGAAACTAAAAAAATACAGCGATTACTTAATCTTAAGTTGACTTACTATAACGAGTTTGAATATCAACTGTCACGAATCCCTTATAAAAGGCCGGAAGAATATCTACAAGATATTCGTATAAACATCGAAACCGTGGAAAACAATGAAATGGATAAACAGGTCATTATCAAGGGGTGGGGATTCTCGCTAAGCGATCAAAAGCAGTTAGAATTTTTGTTGGCTGAGAAGATTAATGATTATCAAGTAACTCGCTTATTAAGACCGGATGTAAATGAGACCTTTACCCTTCCGTTAGATGAAAAGTATGGTTTTATCTTGACAATTGAAAACCTGCAAATTGAAGATGCAATTAACTTACTGTTAGTATCTGCCAATTATGAGGTATTTCCATTAGTCGTGAGCATGCCTAAAGAAACTAGTACACCATTTGTAAAAAAGGTACGTCGTATTTTAGGTTCAGTAAAACGTGAAGGTGTGTCACAAGCTTATAAGAATTATCAATATCGAAAATCAATCAGTGCAAATTATGAAGTATGGATTGAAAAAGATGAAATTGGCTTTAAGGAAAGACTATTGCAAGAAACACAGCAGTTAGATTTTGAACCCAAAATATCATTAGTTGTTCCTGTCTATAACGTAGATGAGAAATGGTTACGTGCCTGTGTAGGCTCATTGACTAATCAAATTTATAAGAACTGGGAGCTTTGTTTAGCAGACGATGCTTCTCCTAAAGCACATATCAAACCACTTCTACAAGAGTTAAGTGCTACTGATGAAAGAATTAAGATCGTTTTTCGTGAGCAGAATGGGCATATCTCTGAAGCAACGAACTCAGCAATAGAAGTAGCAACTGGAGAGTACATTGGATTTTTAGATAACGATGATATTTTATCTGAAACGGCTCTTTTAGAGGTAGTTAAGGCAATTAATGAGGACTTCAACATTGACTTCATCTATACAGATGAAGATAAATTATCGATGAGTGGTAAACGTTTTGACCCATTCTTTAAATCTAATTGGAACGAAACCTTACTTCTTGGGCACAATTATATTACTCATTTTGTAGTAGTTAAACGATCAATTATTGAAAAGATTGGTGGTTTACGCACAGAATTTAATGGAAGCCAAGATTATGACTTTGTTCTTCGAGCTACAGAAGCAGCACAAAAAATTCATCATATTCCTAGAATTTTGTATCATTGGAGAACAATTGAAACCTCAGTAGCTATGGATCCTCAGAGTAAAGAATACGCTTATATTGCTGGTCAAAAAGCAATTGAAGCTGCTTTGGAGCGTCGTAGCTTGGCAGGCCAAGTGTCTATGACGAAAAATTATGGTGCTTATAAAGTTGACTTTACTTATCAAAAAAATGGAAAGGTAACAATTGTATACACGAAACCCCTGAAAGAAAAGCAAGTACTCATTAATTTACTGGAAATGACAAGTTGGCAAGATTACGAAGTATTGCTTTTTAAGGAAAATAAACTAGCGACAGAGGACAAGCATATCCGATATGTGGATGCTAAAAACGTAAACGAGCTTGCTGAAGCTGCCTTAGGTGAATATATAGTGTTTATGGCACCGGATGAGTATCCATCCTCAAAAAATTGGTTAAATGAAGCTATGAATTTTATTCGTTTGCCTGAAATAGGACTTGTTTCAGGTAAAGTTATCAGTACTCAGGACGCGATATTGAATTGTGGGGTACTCATTAAGCCGAATGAGCAAACGATTTACTATGAACAGCAAGGGTTATCCAACAAAACAATTGGAACATATTTCCGTCCGACATTGCCTAGAGAAATTTATACTACTACTGAAGATTGTCTGATCATTGCTAAAAGTGACTTTCAGCAACTTAACGGTTTTGACCTAGCGTTAAGTGATCAAATTCTAGGAGTAGACTTAAGTATTAGGGTACACCAAGAGTTAAAACGAAAACATATTTTTGACCCATATTTTGAATTGATCTGTGAACAGACTGTACGGTTCTCTTTACCTAAGGGCGTCTTTACAGAGTTAGAGTCTAAGTATTCCATGAATGATTTAGAAGATCCTTATCTTAATAGTAACCAATTTAGTATAGGAGGATAGATATGTCAGAAGATAAAATTCTTGTCTGTATAGATAGCAGTGAATATCTTCCAAATCAAAAGAAAACAATTATTAAGGGGTGGGCACTTGAAGAAAAGAATAAAGCTGTTCCTGAAATCCATATTGATTCAGAGAACGTTATTGAGTACTCTTCAAGTTTTCATGTTCGATCTGATGTAGCAGCAGCTCATAAAACAAGTGCAACTTTGCAGATGGGTTTCTTATTAGAGATAATGGTTAAGGATCAAAATCAAAAGATTCCGGTTATATTTTCAGCAGACAAGACTAGTGTAACTGAAATGATTGATCCTAAGATAAACTTAGGTAGTAATGTCGGCCAAACCAACCAAATCCAGTCTTTTTATAGAAAAGCCCGAAAAGGATTAGGATATTTAAAACGTAATGGAATAAAAAGCACTTTGAGAAGAGTAAAACTTGAACAAAGTAAACAAAGTGATGAGAGCTATCAACAATGGATTAATGAACATGAGCAATGGGACCAATCATTAATTGAAAAAGAAATCTCAGCATTTAACTACAATCCGCTTATTTCTATTCTGATGCCTGTTTACAACGTAGAAGAAAAATGGTTAATTAAGTGTATTGAATCTGTTCAAAGTCAATTCTACTCAAATTGGGAACTATGTATTGCAGATGATTGTTCCACAGATGCCACTGTGCGACCATTGTTAGAAAAGTTTCGAGAGTCTGATAACAGAATTAAAGTAGTTTATCGCAAAGAAAATGGACATATTTCCCGGGCGACAAATTCAGCTTTAGAAATCGCTGCAGGAGACTTTATTGCATTACTTGATAACGATGACGAACTCTCTCCTATTGCGTTGTATGAGGTTGCTAAGTGCTTAAACGGCAATCCTGACATAGACTTGATCTATAGTGATGAAGATAAGATTGATATGAGCGGCAAACGATTTGATCCAGCTTTTAAACCAGATTGGTCACCAGATTTACTGCTAGGAACCAATTACATTTCTCATTTAGGTGTATATCGTCGTTCCATCATGAACGAGATTGGTGGGTTTCGAGTCGGTTATGAAGGATCGCAGGATTATGATTTAGTCCTGCGTTTTACTGAAAAAACTACGGCTGAAAGAATTGTTCACATTCCAGAAGTATTATATTATTGGCGGATACTGCCAAGTTCTACAGCAGCTGATCAATCAACGAAAAGTTATGCTTTTGATGCGGGGCTGAAGGCCGTACAAGATGCAATCAAACGTAGAAAAATCAAGGCGGAGGTAACTCATGCTGCTGGTAACGGATTGTACGATGTAAATTATGCTATTTTAAAAGAAGAGATGGTTAGTATAATTATACCGACTAGAAATGGTTATGATGATGTTAAGCGATGCGTAGACTCCATAATTGCTAAAACAACATATCCTAATTATGAGATAATCATTGCTGACAACGGAAGCGACCAGCCTGAAATGCAAGAACTGTATGATAACTACAAAATGCTACTAAATGATCGTTTCACAGTTGAGTCAATAGATATTCCATTCAATTACTCTCGCATTAATAACTTAGCAGCTAAGAAAGCGGATGGAAAATACTTACTTTTCTTGAATAATGATACAGAAGTGATTACACCAGAATGGATGACTAAAATGGTATCCTTCGCACAGTTTGAACGAATTGGCTGTGTGGGTGCAAAGCTTTATTATCCTAACAATACGATTCAACACGCAGGAGTAATTTTAGGTATGGGTGGTGCTGCTGGTCACGGACATCATACTTTTCCTAGAGGTGATTTTGGATATTTTGGGAAGCTTGAGATCAATGTGGATTACTTAGCTGTAACTGCTGCGTGTATGATGATTAAGGCTAAGGACTTTTCAGAGCTGGGTGGTTTTGATGAAGAATTGACTGTAGCTTTTAATGATGTTGACTTATGCCTACGTGAGTATGAAAAAGGACATAACAATATATGGTTGCACGGAGCAGAGTTGTACCATTTCGAGTCTCAATCTAGAGGATATGAAAATACTCCTGAAAAGCTAGAACGTTTTAAAAAGGAAACAGCTTATATGGAAGAAACTTGGTCCAAATATATTGAGAATGATCCTTACTATAATCCTAATTTAACTAGGAGCAGAGGAGACTTTTCGGTCAGAACAATTACTGAAAAAGCAGTCAACTAGACTGCTTTTTCAAATACTGTTTCTTTCATTTTTATTACTTTTTTTGAGTTTTCTATTTTTTTAGCTATGACTATGGTAAGATGTAAAATGGATTATTCTGAAGAGTAGGAGTGTAGTTTACATATGAATAAGAGTGGCGAATGGGGAATGGCGCGTCGGGTGTTCATAATCGTGTTGGACGTTTTAGTATATAATTTGTCTATTTATGCAAGTTTTTGGTTTAAGTTTGGTGGAGAGATACCGTTGAGAAATTTTCAGACATTTGAGAATTCTGCAGTATTTATCTCGATGTTTTTCATCCTGCTAAATATGCTGTTGGGAACATACATATTTTATAATCGTATTAGTAGTGATATTATTTTCGTTACGGTTATCGGACAGATTTTGATGTCTTTGGGTATAATGATTATCACCTTTGCAGGACGGTGGTTTGCCTTTCCTAGATCAGTCATTTTTTATTCCTTTTTAATAGGAATAATTTTATTAAGCATCTATCGAATAGCTGTCTATAAGCTTTACATGAGATTAGGCTCAGATAAAAAAGTTGTCATTGTAGGACGGGAAAAAGATGTAGCTCCCGCTGTACAAAATTTCAGTACACATAAAAATAATAAGCATAAGGTGAGCGCTGTAATTATCGGTAATTGCTACGAAAATCTAGTTAAGTTAATTGATGAGATTGACATTGTTTATCTGGCTTCAAAATTGGATGAAGAAGAGAAGATCAAAATCTATCAGTTAGTCACTCGAAAGGATAAGAAGCTTTTCTTAAACACAACATTCGAAAATCTAATTACTATTAATGCGAACATCATGAACTTCGAGGATGAAAGCATTATTGAGTCGACAGGCTTTAATATTCAACCAGAAGATGCACTGTTCAAGAGAATTTTTGATATTGTAGTTTCTTTAGTTTTACTGGTAGTTGCTTCACCGTTCATATTATTAACTGCAATTTTAGTTAAGATGACTTCGCCTGGACCAATTATCTATAAACAGATTCGAATTACTAAAGATCAAAAAGAGTTTCCTATCTACAAGTTCCGTTCAATGTCTGTGACTGCTGAAGCAAAGTCTGGTCCAGTGTTAGCGAAAAGCAATGATGCTAGGGTTACTCCAGTAGGTAAGTTTATCCGAGCTGTTCGTTTTGATGAATTACCACAATTGGTCAATGTTTTAAAAGGGGATATGTCAATCATTGGACCACGTCCAGAACGACCTTACTTTGTAGATCAATTTAATGAAGATAACTCTTATTATTATCTGAGACATAATGTTCGCGCGGGTATTACTGGGTATGCTCAGGTTTATGGGAAGTATGTTTCTGATTATAATAGTAAGTTGAAGTTTGATTTGCTTTATATTAAAAAGTATTCTTTGATGCTGGACATGAAGATTTTACTTCAAACGATTAAGATATTATTTGATAAAGTATCATCCGAGGGTGTAATAGAAGAAAATAGAATAGACAATCTCGAATCTTTGTCTTTCGAAGGCTTAAGGATTTTTGAATAATAAAGGAGCTATTATGGAACAATTACTATTCAGTATAATAATTCCGATATATAATGCCGAAAATAATATTTCTAAAATGATCAAGCGCTTAAAAAAGATAGACGGGGAAGACTATGAAATAATTTTGGTTAATGACGGTTCATTTGATAGAACTAGACAGATACTTGAAAACCTTACAATTAAAGACAAAAGGTTTCACGTATTTACTACTAAAAATCAAGGTCCCGGGTTAGCAAGAAATTATGGCTTAAAGAGATCGAGTGGCAAGTATATTCTTTTTTTTGATTCTGATGATACACTTAATGAGAACATTTTGGAGGATTATCGTGAATTGCTAAAGAAAAATCCGGATACAGATTTAATAATTAGTTCTTTTACTTTTCGTTCTAGATCTGAGGAACGTATTGTTTCTGAGAAGAATTACGTAGTTGAGGGGAAAAAATATACTACTCAACAAGATTTTTTTGATGATATTTACTATCTTATGAATAAGCAAATGATGTATGTTGTATGGAATAAGTGTTATCGTAATGACTTGATTGCTAATAAAAATATACAATTTGAGAACTACCAAAGTTGTGAAGATCGTATATTCAATTTGGAATATTTTAAACACTGTGAAAGAGTAGTATTAAATAAAAAAATTGAATATTTTTATGAATTCGATGGTGGCAAAGGAATAACAAATAAGTACCATGATAAAAAGTTTGAGAGTTTCAAAAAATTCTATAAGCTTACGAATCAAATATTAGAAGAAAGAAACGAAGAGGGAGTAGCTTCACTATTTTTGAAAGGAGTAACTTCTGTACTGTTCTCTATTATTCAGAATGACGAGTTCTCTACTACGCAAAAAAAAGAAATACTTCAAAAAATTTTAGATGATGAAGATATATTAAAAGCCAAGAGGATAGCAATAGCAGATACGAAAATTAAACGACTTACTAAATTTTTATACAATTCACCTAGTACAGTTTTTGTTGCATTATTACATATTGGAAGTTTTGTAGAAACTAAAATGCCAGGTATAATGGCTTTCTTCAAACGTGTATACTAAAATGTCGGAGGTTATGTATGACCAAGCGTGTATTACATTTTCAGGGGAGAATGGGTTTAGGTGGTGCTGAATCTTTTATGATGAATCTCTATCGAAAAATTGATCGATCTAAATATCAATTTGATTTTTTGATTTACGATGATTACAAAGAGGTTACTGATTATCATGAAGAAGTAAAGAGTTTAGGAGGACGCTTCTTTATCGTGACAAATCCTAAAAAAAATATTTTCAAGTACTTAGTAGAAGTAAATAAGCTTCTAAAGAGTGAGACTTTTGATATTGTTCATAATGAAGTTTATTTTGGTGGTGGAATAAATCTTTGGTTAGCTAAAAGAAATGGTATAGTAAAAAGAATAGCTCATAGTCATTCAGTTGAAGATGGAAAAGGAAATTCAATTATTTTTAGGGTTTTAAGATTTTTTTTGACAAAATTACTGTTGAGTACGGCCACTGACTATTTAGCTGTTAGTGAAAAAGCAGGTAAGAGTTTATTTAAGGATACTCCATTTATAATAGTACACAACGGAATTGATTTATCTCTTTATACGAAAAATCAAGATAGAATCAACGAAATGAAAAATAATTTAAAAATAATAAACAGTTCAGTGATTATTGGGACTGTTGGGAGATTAGAAAAAGAAAAAAATCATTTTTTTTTGTTTAATGTTTTCAACGAAATAAATAGAATAGATCCAGACAGTAAATTGCTTATTATTGGTGACGGAAGTCTTCGAAAACAATTGCAGTCATACATTGATGAACGAGGTTTATCTGAGAAAATACTACTTTTGGGTAATAGGAGAGATATTCCTGATATGTTAGCTATATTAGATGTTTTTGTTATGACATCATATTATGAAGGATTACCTATGGCAGCACTGGAAGCACAAGCAAGTAAAAAAAAGCTTGTTTTATCAGAAGGGGTATCTAAAGAAACGAAGTTAACCCCAAATGTTACGTTCATATCTTTGGGACTTTCTAAAAGTGAATGGGCACAAAAGATTTTACAAAAACCATATGAGAACAAAATGACTAAGGAGTTAAATTCTTACAATGTAGATTATACTCTTCGTCAAATGTTGAAAGTATATGAATTAACGGAATAGTGAGTGATTTCTTTGAGTAAAGTTTGTTATTTAATTTTAGCGCATAATGATATCGCTAATTTGAAAAGACTAGTTGACAGTATCAATTATCAAGCTGACTTTATTATTCATATTGATAAGAAAAGTGATATTCTCCCTTTCAAGAAGCTTTTTCTTGGTTATGAAAATATCTCCTTTTTAGATGATAAGTTACGATCTAAAATTTATTGGGGTGGTTTTTCTATTGTTCAAGCTGAAATTAACTTAGTAAATGAAGCATTGAAGCGTAAAAAGAAATATATAAAATATGTATTGTTATCAGGTGCTGATTATCCTATTAAGCCAGCCCAGTATATTTACGACTATCTTTTAAAAAATGAGCAAATAGAATTTATTCGTGGAATAAATATGGATCAACATCCTCAAAAATATTTTTTTAGTAAACACATCGATGTTTATCAGATTCATGATTATCCTTTCATTAGAAATACCAATTCAAAATTTTTTTACTATCTTAGGGCAAGTGTCAATAAGTTATTGCGTAGAATAAAGCTAACTAATAAGGTTAGGTGTCATGCATTTGACTTATATCAAGGCTCACAGTGGTGGGCGTTGAGTTATGAATGTTTAGTTGAACTAATGGATATCTACGATAAGGACAAAGATAGTTTCGTAAACTTTAGATTTGGGATGTTTGCTCCTGATGAAAAATTTTTCCATACACTTTTCTTCCAATCTAAATATAGAGAAAAAAATATTGTCGGAGGTGAAGATACTCCAATGCAGTTGGATAACGAAAATGATATGACTATTCAAACTGCTAATCTAGCTAATATTCATTTGTTGGATACATCTATGACAAAGTGGTTTAATGAAGATGATTTCGAAGCTATTTCAAAAAGTGAAAAATTATTCGTCAGAAAGGTAAAAACAGGTTATTCTGACGAATTATTAGATTTGATTGACAAAAAAATTTTGAAAGTTGGATAATGCTATTGAATAAACTCAGTAGAATTCTCAATGTAACAATTTTAAACCGTGATCTTTTTCGACTAATTACCTTAATAGTTTGCATTGTTTACTTTATGCCCAGTACTCTAAATATTTCCAATATCCCTATGAAGATATGCTTTTTGTGGGGAGGGATGCTTGTTGTCTATCAATTACTGCTAAAAAAAGATATCTATCGTATTCCTTTTAAAATCTGTTTGTTTATGCTTACAATTAGTTTTTTATTTACTATATTACTTAATAGACAATACAATTTTTTACCAATGCTATATAATTTTGGTTACCTTTTAATATCCATTTTTGTGATTTTTCCAGTAGATTTCTCTCAAAGCATTGAGGTTAGAAAGAATAAGTTAATTCAGTTTAATAATGTATTTATTCTCATGATTTTTATTGCAGGATTAATATCTGTAATCCAGTTCTTTATGTTGCTTGGATATCGTGTACCTACCGAAGTTGCAGGAGTTACTGCTAGACAAGGCTTTTTAGAGCATAGACTGTTTGGAGTTTATACGAGTCCGAATGTGGGTGCTTTGTTCGGATATTGTTCGATAGTGCTGAGTTTCATCAACCTATTATTGCTTGAATTTAAAAAGAAAAAAATAGTGTTTTTATATTTAATAAATTTCATAACACAAGTGGTTTTTAATTCGTTGTCTTCTTCTAGAGGAACTCAGATCACATTTGTTTTTTTCTTAACAGCACTACTACTTTTATTTTTCAATAAAGAGTTTACCAGAGAAATGTCAAACAGTATTAATACAAAAAAAATAATCTTAGGTACCATATGTTTGCTATTGTTCATAGGAGTTGGAACAAGTTGTTTTAAAAAGATTTTAGGTACCATTCCACCAAGATATATTTCTGTAACTCAAAATAGAAATGATTTAGAAGGTTTAGAAGAAACAGATAATTCTGATGAATCGAATAAGGTACCTGTCAAGGTTGAACATTCGGAAGAAGGCAGTGAGATATCTTCGGGAAGATTTAATATCTGGAAAGGCGGTATAAGTGTACTCTCACAAAAACCTTTGTTCGGTTTTGGAGAACTTGATTTTTTCTCTAGTAGCAAATTAAATTTTAACAAAAGGAAATTAACAGACCAAAATCTAATTTCTCTAGAAAAATCTCATGGGAATATGCATAATGGGTATTTACAGGTACTATTAGCCTCGGGAATTGTAGGCTTTTTGATCGTATATGTGTATTACGCATTAAATATTTTAAGTTTATTCAAAGTATTTTTATTCAGTGGATCAAATAGAAAAAACATATCTGGATTCAATATGGCGTTCTTAGGAGTGTCTCTAATTCTATTGCTCTCATTCTTTGTAAATGAATTAGTAGAGGTACATTTGTTGTTTAATAAACGTGATGTAATATCACTAATTTTTTGGTATTACCTTGGCATACTATCCACGACATTTCTCCAAAAGAAGGTGAACTAGTATGAGACTTGCGTTTATTTGTTGGACTCCACTGCACATCATCAACATATTGAATGTCATAAATACTTATTACAGAAATGAGAAAAAAGATTTGTATGTTTACGCAGAATTCAGCGGTGCGGAGGTCTATTATCAGCGGCTTAAGGAAATGCATGTTTTTGAGGATGTTTTTTTTGTTAAACCTGAGAAAATGGGGAACTTTTTTCAGAGAAAATTTTCATTAGTAACTGGGAAAAGTAAAATGACAAATATTTTGAAAGTTAGTTATGACCAAATGTTTATACAAGGGGAGAATTACTTCTCGAAAATTTTATTTAGTAGTATGCGTAAAAAAAATCCAAATATATATTTTAATTACATTGAGGACGGTATAGGTGCTTATTTATCGGATCAAATATTTTCTACCTCTATTAATAAACAACGATTGCTTAACCTAGTAAATCCACACTCGATTTTTTTGCAAAAAGCGCATTTTTCTTATGTATATCGTCCTGATTTACTAATGCTTAAAAGAGATAATATAAGAAGAATTCCGACCATAAAAAAAGATAGCATTATTGATGAGCAAATTCGTTTTATATTCGGAGTAAACTCTCTTGATTATGTCAGAAAAAGTATTGTTTATTTTGATCAACCTTTGGAAAATGATGGATTTGGAATAAATGAAGCTGATATTGCGGAAAAAGTCAAGCAGTACAATAAATTAAAAAAACGCTTTTTTGTAAAGCTTCATCCACGTAACCATTCTACTAAAAAATACTACAAAAATGAGATGTTAGAGAGTCAGTTACCGTTTGAAGTACTAATTTTAGAAAATGATTTTTCAGATACTATTTTACTAAGTCCGTTATCAACTATCGCGTTTTCTCCATTGTTGATGTTTGACCAACCTATGAAGTCAATATTTTTGCCTAAATTATTATTAAATACGTACAATGAGGCTATTCCCTTAGAAAAAAAAGTGATATTAGGGAAACTAATCGATTTTTGCAATGCTTTTAATAAAGTTAGTGAAAGTAAAGTATTTCTCCCGGAAACTTGGGAAGAACTGGAAAGAGATTTAAGGTGAGTGTATGAAATTTTTGGAAATGTTGATGAAGTCAAAACTGGTAAAATCAAGTTTCTGGTACACAATAGGAAATTTTTTTATTAAGGGGATTTCTTTTATAACAATTCCTATTTTCGTTAATATAACTACTCAAGCTGAGTATGGATTGATAAATAATTTTGCCTCATTTGTATCTATTTTCTCAATACTAGTTGGACTTAGTCTGAATTCAGCTATTAACAATGCTAGTTTTGACTATAAAGATTCAATTAAGGAATTTATGTCATCAATTCTTTTTTTAGCTACATTGTCGTGGATTGTAATTGTATTTTTGGGAAACATCTATTTTATATTATTTAATGACTTTTTTGATTTAAATCAAACTATTTTCAATTTGATGCTACTTCAAAGTTTTTCAATGTTTATCATTTCCTATGTTCAGGCATACTTTACAATAAATTTTAACCATTTTAAGTATTTGTTTTTATCCTTTATGTCGACTATAATTAATGTTTTGTTTTCTGTTTTATTGATGCAGACAATATTTTCATATGATAAGTATATTGGAAGAGTTGTTGGAGGAACTCTGTCTTTTGCTCTTATTGGCATGTCAATATATTTCTATATCATGTTAAAGGGTAGACACTTCATTGATTACAAACAGTGGAAATACGCTTTGCGAATTTCTTTGCCCTTAATCCCACATTCCTTAGCGAATATTATGCTAGCTCAATTTGATCGAATAATGATTAATAATTATCTTGGCCCAGCGGAAAGTGGAGTTTATTCTTATATAAGTAATATTGGAATTATTTTAAGTGTAATATGGGTTTCGACTAATAATGCATGGGTCCCATGGTTTTATGGTGAGATGAATAAACAAGACTATGCAAAAATAAAGAAAGTTAGCAATTACTATTTAGCTGCTTTTACTATGATATCAGTTATTGTAATGATTGTGTCAGTAGATTTGGCTAAAATTATGGCTCCGACAAAATATTATTCAGGGTTGCCACTAATAATTCCAATCTCTTTAGGCTACTTTTTTCAATTTTTGTATAGTCTACCAGTAAACGCTGAGTTCTACGAAAAAAAGACCGATTATATTGCAATAGGCACAGTTGCTAGTGCTGCAGTAAATATTGGGCTAAACGTTTTATTTATACCACGATATGGAATTATTGCTGCGGGTTATACAACTGTCTTTACATACTTTCTGCTATTTCTGTTTCACTATTATATGGCAAAAAAAATTACTAAAAGACAGTTATTTAATACTAAAAATATTTGGTATATTATAGTATTAATATCCTTGTTTTCTATAACATTACACTTTTTAATAGATCACTTTTACCTACGTTACTTTTTACTATTAATGGTTATCTTTACAGCGATAGTCTACTTTTTGCGTAATAAAAAAGAGTTTACGGGCAAAGATTAAGGTGTATTTAAATCTAGGACATTGATACTGCAACGTACCATTCTTATTTAATAGTAAAGCAAATTGTGATATGATAAAAGCGACTTTGTAAATAATGAATTAATTCGGAGGGGATTTTTATGTTGAATGGAAAAAGTATTCTAATTACTGGAGGAACAGGATCTTTTGGAAAAAAATTTATTGAGATGATTTTTGGAGAGTATGATCCAGAAAGAGTCATTATTTTGTCAAGAGATGAATTCAAACAATCGCAAGTAAAAAATATGTTTTCTGAAAAATTAACTAATGAGCAAATGGAAAAATTAAGATTTTTTATTGGAGATGTTCGCGACAAAGAAAGACTTTATCGAGCATTTAAAGGTGTCGACTATGTTATTCATGCTGCGGCAATGAAACAAGTCCCTGCCTCTGAATATAACCCAACTGAAGCTATAAAAACAAATATTAATGGTGCTATGAACGTTATAGATGCGGCATTAGATTGTAATGTAAAAAGAGTTGTTGCCCTATCTACTGACAAAGCAGTAAATCCAATCAATTTGTATGGTGGCACTAAATTAGTATCAGATAAACTCTTTGTTTCAGCAAATGCGTATTCGGGCAAAGAAGGGACGATTTTTTCAGTAGTTAGATACGGAAATGTTGCTGGAAGTCGCGGATCAGTCATTCCTTTTTTTAAAGATTTACTCAATCAAGGGGAAACAAGACTTCCCATCACTAATTTAAATATGACTCGTTTTTGGATAACCTTAGAAGAGGGTGTTGAATTGGTGTTCAAGGCATTAAAAGAATCTCGTGGCGGAGAAACATATATTTCGAAAATCCCATCGTTCAGGATAACAGACCTTGCAAAAGCAATGAATCCTGAAGGTGAGTTTATTGAGGTTGGAATCCGTGAAGGTGAAAAGCTAGATGAGGTAATGGTAACTAAAGACGATTCAAGAACTACTTTTGAGTATGATAAACATTATATCGTGTATCCTAATTTTGAGTGGTGGAATGCTAATGATTATTTTGCGACGGGTGGTAAATCTATTGAACCAGGTTTTGAGTATAATTCAAGAACAAATACTGAATGGCTAAACGTAGAAGATTTGGAGAAGGCACTAAAGAAACTTGACAAGGTAGATTAAAAATGAAGATAGGTTGCATCATACAAGCTAGAATGGGTTCTTCCCGTTTACCAAATAAGGTTTTAATGAAATTTCCATATGATGGAGAAAAGTCAAACTTGCAATGGATAATCGAAAGAGCGAATAAAACTAAAAAAATAGATCAAATCATTCTAGCAACAACATTAGATTCAGTGGATGACCCAATTGAGAAATTAGCAACGAAGAATGGAATAGTTTGTTTTAGAGGGGACGTTAATAACGTTCTCTCCCGTTATTATTTAGCGGCTAAAGAAAACTCTTTAGATGTAATTGTTCGAATCACTGGTGACTGTCCGTGTATCGATCCTATGGTAATAGACGAAGTTATAAGGGGATTTTTAAAAGCTGATAATGACTATTGTTCAAACACTTTATGTCGTTCTTATCCACATGGGTTAGATGTAGAGGTTTTTTCTTTCGTGGCACTTAGACAAGCATTTCATTCAGCTACCGAAGAGTTTGAGAAAGAGCACGTAACACCTTATATTTACAAGACAAAAAAGGAATTTTTCAATATTAGCCAAGTAGTCGCTAAAGAAGACTATTCTAACATTCGAGTTACCTTAGATACTTATGAAGACTATATGGCTATTTGCGCTTTATATCAGCAGTTTCCAGAAGGAAATTTTGGGCTTTACGATTTAATTGATTTATATGAAACATGCCCATGGCTAAGCTTTATTAATAATGCAGTGACACAAAAAAAACAATTTGATTCTTTGAGACAGGAGTTGTTTGAAGTGTATCGTTTTGCAAAAAAACAGGATCTTATTCGCGCTGCCTCATTTATAGAAGGTGAAATTAGTGACTTGGAAAGTTAAAATTTTAACTGAAGGTTCAAAAATGATTGGTTTAGGGCACATATATAGGTGCCTAGCATTAAAAGAAGTTCTTGAAGCTAGAAAAATAAATTGTGAAATGATTATCGCCGAAACAGAGCCGATTGAAAACTTTGCTAAGATTAGTAATATTTCATACATTGATTGGAAGAGAAATGACGAATTGAGCAGTCTCATAGGAGGAAAGCCGCATTGCATTATTGTGGATTCATACCTTGCGTCTGAAAAACATTATTCAAAGTTAGCGAACGGAAAACATCAACTTTATATCATAGATGACAACAATGATTTTCGTTATAGTAGAGGAACGATTGTAAACCCCTCTTTCTTGGCTAATGAATTGATTTATCCGAGGGGAAATAGACAATTTAGATTTTTGTTAGGGAGCACATATACACTAATTAGACCAGTATTTTCTAAGAGTGTAAATCGAACCTATTGTGGAAATATAAAAAATATTTTAGTTATGATTGGTGGAACAGATGTATTAGGTGTTAGTCGTAAGATTGTCGATAATTGTATGAATTACTTTCCAAATAGTGAAATTCACCTAGTATATAAAGATGATGAATCTATTTGGCCGGAGAATATTCATAGATACCATAACTTGGATGAACACCAGATTAGACAATTAATGATCAAGGCGGATTTTGCTATAGTTGGAGCAGGCCAGACAATATTTGAACTGATAGCTACTCAAACTCCGTTTTTAGCTATTAAAGTTGCTGAAAATCAGTCTTTAAATCTTAAATTACTGGAAAGAGATCAGTTAGCTTTCACAGTAGCGAACATACATCATTTACCAGATGTTTTTTTAGAAGCCAAAAAAATAAATAATCGACTTAACATTGTAAATAATCAAAAGAAATACAAGCTTAATGGAGCAAATAATGTTATTGATGATCTTCTCTTACAGTCTGTTCAAATGGATAAGATGGAATTAAAAGACAGCAAAGATATCTATGATTTGTCTTCTTCCGCAGGTGTAAGAAAGTGGTCAAAAAGTAAAAAATTTTTTTCATTTGATTCACATGAGGTGTGGTTGCGCAAACAACATGAGGACAAGCATACTTTTTTCTTGGTGATACGAAGAAAAGTTGATCAAAAATTTTTAGGTCAAATAAGATTTTCGCAAACTCTAGATAAACAGTTTTTAGTTAGTCTAAGCTTCACTTTAGATCTTAGAGGAAAGAAATTAGGAAGCTACCTTTTGGACCTAGCAATAGAGTATTTAAAAAAGGAAACTTCAGTCAACATAATCTATGCTGAAGTGCTAAATGACAACATAAGTTCAATCAAGGTTTTTGAGAAAAGTGGTTTCGTAAAGTGGGAAGAAAACCAGAATCTTTTTATTTTTAGAAAACTACTTGTTAAGGAGGATTAGTCTTGAGAATATGTGGAAAAAGTACTACAGAAAAAATTCTGATTATAGCAGAACTTTCAGCTAATCACGGAAATGATATCAATATTGCAAAAAAAACAATCGATGCAATTAAGGAGAGCGGCGCAGACTTTGTTAAGATCCAAACTTATACACCTGATACAATAACTTTAGATGTCGACAATAAGTATTTTCGAATCAATCAAGGTACTCTTTGGGACAATCGTACGCTTTATGATTTGTATAGTGAAGCTTATATGCCTTGGGAATGGACAGAAAAACTTTTTGAATACTGCGCAAGTATCAATTTGCCAATTTTTTCTTCTCCATTTGATTTCACAGCAGTTGATTTATTGGAAGAATTACATACACCGGCATATAAAATCGCTTCATTCGAAATAACGGATATTCCGTTGATTGAATATGCGGCGTCTAAAATGAAACCAATGATTATATCAACAGGGATAGCAGATGAGGAAGATATTCGAAGGGCACTAAAAGCTTGTCACGATGTCGGTAACTATGATGTAGTTCTACTAAAGACAACTTCTGCATACCCTGCGAATATTGAAGATGCTAATTTGTTGACGATGGCCGATTATAAAAAAAAATTTGATGTTGAATTTGGATTGTCAGATCATACCATGGGTTTTATTGTGCCTGTTGTGTCAGTGGGAATGGGAGCTCGTATCATTGAGAAACATTTCATATTAGACAAATCTATTGGTGGGCCTGATGCAGAGTTTTCAATGTCTCCTAAAGATTTTAAACAGATGGTTGAACAGGTTAGGTTAGCTGAAAAAGCAGTTGGTATAGTTGACCACTCGTTAACAGAAAAAAAATTGAAAAACAGAAAATTTGCTCGTTCGTTATTTGTTGCTGAAGATATCAAAGTAGGAGAAATCTTTAATGATACTAATGTACGTTCTGTTCGCCCATCTGATGGTTTACCACCTCGCTTCTTAAAAAATGTAATAGGAAAAAAAGCAACAAGGGACCTATCAAAAGGGACACCTCTTAAAACAAATGATATTGAAGGGTGGAATATTTAATGAAACCAATTCCATATGGGACACAATTTATAGATCAAAATGATATTGATCAAGTTGTTGAGACTTTAAAATCACCTTATATGACTCAAGGGCCCAAAGTTCGAGAGTTTGAGGAAGTTGTTGCAAAATATTTAGGGTGTAAATACGCAGTTGCTTTTAGTAACGGAACTGCAGCATTACATGCATGTTATCACGTTTCTGGAATTAAGAAAGGTGAGACATTCATCACGTCTCCTAATACTTTTGTTGCTAGTGCTAATGCTGGTCTTTATGTCGGTGCAGTTCCAAAGTTTGTGGATATAGACAAAGATACCCATAACATCGATCCTGCTAAATTATCAAGTGCATTGACATCAGATACAAAAGTTGTCACACCCGTTTCCTATTCTGGATATCCAGTAGATTTGAAGACGATTAGAGAAATTGTTGGGGAAGAGCGCGTTATTATCCATGATGCAGCACATGCCATCGGCGCTAAGTTGGAAGGTAAAAACATAATTGACTATGCTGATATGACTATATTATCTTTTCATCCAGTGAAACATGTTGCTACCGGTGAAGGAGGAATGGTTGTTACCAATTCAAAGGAATACTATAAAAAATTAAAAAGATTCTGCACGCATGGAATAACTAAAGAACCTCAAGAATTAACTAAGGAAGAGGGACCATGGTATTATGAAATGGTTGAGTTGGGATATAATTATAGGCTGACTGATTTGCAATCCGCTTTAGGAATTAGTCAAATGCGCAAACTAAATAACTCATTGTATGTTAGAAATAAAATTGCTGATAGGTATAATAAATTATTGAGTAACGTAGAGTGGTTAGAATTACCTAAAGCTATTTCCGATTTATCTTGGGTAAATGAAATTTCTCCGGATTCAATTGGAACTATTGCAAACTTAAATGCATATCATTTGTATCCATTACAAGTAAAAGATCCCAATATAAGGAAACGATTATTCTGCTACTTAAGAGAGAACGGAATATTAGTTCAAGTACATTATATACCAGTTCATTTACAGCCTTATTATGTAAATAATTTTGGGTTCAAAAGTGGGGATTATCCGGTAGCTGAGGAATTTTATTCTAAAGAGATATCATTGCCTATGTTTCCGACCTTAACTAAAGAACAGCAAAGATATGTGGTGGAAAAATTAAAAGAATTCAATCCGTAATAATTAAATGAAATGCTACTTGAATCAAACTCAACAAGAAAAGGAGTTTTATAGTGATGCTTGAGAATAATACAGTATTAGTTACTGGAGGTGCTGGCTTTATCGGTTCAACACTTACAAATCACCTTTCCGGAAAGAAAAACAAGATTGTCGTGATTGATGATTTATCAATGGGTAAAGAAGAAAATATTTCCCTAAACTCCAATATAAACTTTTTTAAAGGATCTGTAACGGACAGCAAGCTGATGGAAGATATTTTGTCTAAAAATGATTTTGACTACATCTTTCATCTGGCAGCTATAGCAAGTGTGGCAGATTCTGTTGAAAGACCAGTAGAGACTCATGAAGTGAATTTTGAAAGTGTTTTAACTCTTCTTGAACTAACCCGTAAATACCAAAAAAAAATCAAGCGTTTAGTATTCAGCTCTTCTGCTGCAGTTTATGGAGATGAACCAACTCTACCTAAACAAGAAGAATCGGTTATTCGACCTTTAACACCATACGCAGTTGATAAATTCGCTGGAGAACAGTATGTACTGAATTACAATCATTTATATGGTGTTCCGACTAGTGTTGTTCGCTTCTTTAATGTATACGGACCAAATCAAAATCCAAGGTCTCCATATAGCGGAGTAATTTCTATTTTAGTAGATCAATATAAGAAGTGTCAATCAGGTCAAGAGGCTACATTTACATTACTTGGCGATGGTTCTCAGTCTAGAGACTTTGTCTTTATTGATGATGTCATTCAAGCATTGTTGCTAGTGGCTAGTAATACGAATGCTTTGGGAAAGCAATTTAATGTAGGTACAGGGAATGCGGTTACTCTAAACTCATTAATCAAAATAATCGACAACGAGTTGCAAGTCAGGCTGCCTATCAACTACAAAAAAGAGCGTATTGGAGACATTAAGAATTCGGTGGCAGACATCACTCGTTTAAAGACCATTAGCTATAGACCACGTAATAAAATACAAGATGGGATAAAAAAATATTTAATCTATGAGAATATGATCAATATTGTAGCTGGTAACTAAATTAATGACTGATTTATAAAGCATACTAATGATTCGTGTGCATGGAAGCGTAAGGAAGTATGATTAATTATTTCTATTTGCATGCTTATTTTAAAGTCATTTAATCTCGGAGGGTTTTATGAATCGTATATATCGCTTCTTTGTTTTTTTTATCATAATACTTTATGTGCTATGTCTTTCGTTTTTGAGTCAAGTAATGTTGATTAATTCATTGAAATATCTAGTTTTTCAATTTTTTATTATTTTTTTGCCGGGGATGACAGTTTGTTCGTTTTATCAAAAAAAAATTAATGACCCATTGTTTTTTAATGTGTTTAGTTATGGAGTAGGTGTTGCTATAAATATTGTTTTATACTTCTTACTAAGTATCATGAATTTACTCCAGTTTGCGAACCTTACTATGCTACTTCTTGCTGGTTTTTGTTGTGTTATACTGATAAAATCATCGCGTGGAAGTTTTACAGGCAAACAGATTGATATTAATACACTATTTTATGTAAACTTCATAGTTATGCTGAGTCTAGTTACGGTATTAGTAGCTTTTACATTACCAAACTTGCTAATTGGTCAAAAAGAGTCTTATTCCTATTACGTAGATAGTCTTTGGCATATTGGAAACATAGTAGAGATCAAGTTAGGATTACCAATTGAAGACCTTAGAGTTCTAAAGGTGCCGATGCATTATCATTTTGGAATGCATGTCCATATAGCTATGATGGACTTTTTTATAGGTGGGATTTCTGTTGCTAGTACCTTTTATAGTTTTTCACAATTGGGGATAGTTATATTATTATTTTGTACGATGTTTGCTCTAGCAAAAAAGTGCCTAAATTCAAATTTGTTAGCGGCAGCTACTACAATGCTTTTGTTTATCATTGAAAGAAGTTTTTTATTTGTACACATCTTCAAATATCCATCTGGAGTGGGGTTAGCCTTAGCGTTTGAATTACTGGCTATTTATTATTTTATTTTTGTACTTTTGGATAAAACAAGTGAAAAAATGTATAAATTTATTATTAACGCAATACCATTATTTCTATTATTATTCGGGTCATTATACTCCAAAGCTCCTATGGGCGTGTTGCTGTACTGTGGCTGTATTATTACCATAGCATATAAAGCTATAAAAACAAGAAAAGATTACAAAAATATAATTGCTTTTATCGTTATTATAACAGGCTTGTTTTATCTTCTATATAGCAACCTTTTCGTTTCAAGTGACGCTGGGAGCAGCTCTTTAGGATTGGGGCTTGATTTTGGAAGGAGCATAATAAAAGATTCAACTTTTTATCAATTTTTGCTAAATAGAAAAATTGAAAGCATTATTATTTTTAGGGCAGTAGCAGTATTATTTGGCTTAATACAATGGCTATTAAATTTGGAAATACTAAGATGGGTTATGCCGCTATATATCCTTGGGCTACTTTTGTATTTAAGACACCCTTTAAAAATCAAGAGTTTAAACTTTTTTTTGTCATCGGTTATTTTGGGAGGACTTGTCTTGAATTTTTGCATCAGACAAGATGGAGCTTCAGAATATTATTTTTATATGGCAATTGTACCATTAATTTTATTGCAAGCTGTTGACATTTTAACAAGTATTATAGGAAATATCAAGGCAAGTGCTTTGTTACTTGTCTTAATTTCCTTAGCACCAATTTTTACTTCAGCGAACACTTTTACTAAGCTTGCTATCGAGGGAGGTATAAATTTTGCACAAAATACAGGTTCGATTACTGTGCCACAAATTCAAAGTGAGGGGGATTCCATTTCAAGAAAAGAATATCAGGGTATGATTTGGTTAAAGAATCATTCCCAAAAAAATGACATCATATTAACCGATCGTAGTTTTTTTATTAAAGAAGACTATCCTGATTTAAGAAACACTATTCGAAATCGCAATTATCGCTATCATTATTACTCAGCTTTTTCAGAGAGAAGAAATTATCTCGAAGGATTTGCTTATCAGAGAGACGCGTATGGAGATTTAATAAGAAAAAGATTTGATATAGTATCTACAATCTTCAGTGAAGAGGTTAATGCGGAATTAGAACAAGTAAAAAAAGAAGGTGTAAAATATATAGTTGTGACTAAATCTCTGCATCCCAAAGTATCATTCAATGAGAAAGTTGTATTCGAAAATTCAGATATTAGAATCTATGAGTTGCACTGATCGGGTTTGATTATTACTGATGAATCAATCAAGAATGTATATCACAATTAGTTTTTCACTAATATGAGTGCTAGCTTATCGCTTTATGACAGACTGCTAACAAAAATTTTATTTGTTTGAATTATAGATGCTGCACTGCTTTGATTGATATCTTGTGCATTTAGGAAGATGTGTCCAGTTGATACTTAAAACTAGAATTGTTTATTAAATCTTATTTTTTCTGAGGGCACTTACTAAGGACTCTTAGCTATGAGAACGACCATCTTTTTGTTCTTTTGTAATTTAAATTTTATGGACAAGTCAAATTAAAGAATTTCTCAGTATATCAAAATTTGCAAATCAAAAAAGATTGAGGTATTAGAAGATGATTAATTTTAATGAGCCTGTTTGCACTGGTAAAGAGCTTGAATATCTGCAGAAAGCTATTGTTAATAAAAAAATTAGTGGGGATGGGAATTTTACTCGATTTTGTAGCGAGTGGTTTGAAAAGAAGACCGGCTGTGAGTCTGTTTTAATGACTACATCGTGCACGCATGCGTTAGAAATGTCTGCAATTTTGGCTAAAATAATGCCCGGAGATGAAGTGATTATGCCAGCTTATACGTTTGTATCTACTGCGAATGCATTTGCATTAAGAGGAGCTAAGATAGTCTTTGTTGATATACGTCCAGATACTATGAATATTGATGAAATGAAAATAGAAGAAGCGATAACTAAAAGGACTAAAGCGATTGTCCCTGTTCATTATGCTGGAGTTTCTTGTGAAATGGATGTGATAAATCGATTAGCGAAAGAATATGATCTATTAGTAATTGAAGATGCAGCTCAGGGCGTCATGTGTGAATACAAGGGGGCTTCGCTAGGGACGCTCGGGGATTTTGGCACTTATTCCTTCCATGAAACAAAAAATTACACAATGGGGGAAGGCGGAGCTATCTTGATAAAGGACAAGAGGTATGGTGAGATTGCCGAGGTCATTCGTGAAAAAGGAACCAATAGAAGTCGATTTTTCCGAGGTCAAGTGGATAAGTACACTTGGGTTGATATGGGATCTTCCTATTTGCCGAGTGAGTTGAATGCTGCCTATTTATGGGGGCAATTGGAAATAGCTGAAGAGATCAATGATAAGCGTTTATCATTGTGGAATCAATACTATAATTCACTAAAAGAATTGCGGACCTTTGGAGTCGATTTACCAGTGATTCCAGATGAGTGTAAACATAACGGGCACATGTTTTATTTAAAATGCAAAAACCTGAAAGAAAGAACAGAGCTAATAAAGTATTTGAAAGAAAGAGACATTCAAGCCGTTTTTCATTATATTCCACTGCATACCTCGCCAGCGGGTAGAAGATTTGGTGAATTTATAGGTAAAGATGAGTATACTACAAGTGAGAGCGAACGATTAGTACGATTACCTTTATATTATGGTCTAGAAGAAAAAAAAGCTGATGAGGTCATAGGACAGGTCATTAAATTTTATAAGAAAGGAGCTAAGACATGGTTATAGTAATAGGTGCTACAGGATTTATAGGTCTGTATACTATTGAACGACTGATCTCGGATGGGTACGATGTGATTGCTACTGGTAGAAATAAATCCTTGGCTCCCTTAGTTGAGTCGTTAGGTGGAAAATTTATACAATTAGACATTACAGAAAAAGAAGATTTTAATAAACTTCCTACTGATAATATTGATGGGGTAATACTGCTGGCAGGGCTATTACCAGCTAATACAAAAGTCAATCTGGATGAAAATGAGAATGCCTATGACTATATTGCCACCAATACATTAGGTACAATCAATGTTTTGGAATTCTGTAGAGTTAAAGGGATAAAAAGAATGATATCTACTAGTTCCTACGCTGATGTTAGTAGCGCGTGGAAAAAAGGCTACCCCATAAAAGAAGATGAGCCAAGAAGTTTTGAGAAAGAAGGTGACCATGCTGCTTATGTAATCTCGAAGAATGCAGCTTCTGACATAATGGAATATTATAATATACAACATGACATGAGAACGGCAGTGTTCCGTTTGCCACCGGTATACGGAGTGGGACCACATTCGGAGATATATGTAAATGGGATATATTATAAGACAGGTATACAAACCTTCATAGATAAGGCTATTGCTGGAGAGCCAATAGAGATTTGGGGTGATCCGCACATATCTCGTGATATTATTTATGTTAAAGATGTAGCTAAGGCTTTTTCTTTGATCTTAAAAAATCAAACTGCGAAAGGCTTATACAATATGACCTCATCAACGGAACTTAATTTGGAAGAACAAGTAAAAATAATTATTAAAGTATTTAGTGATAAGAAAGAATCTCCAATAGTCTACTGTCCTGATAAACCTAATAATACACCATCTTTCCTATTTAGCATGGAAAAAGCAAAAAGAGATTTTGGTTTTGTGCCAAAATACAAAAATTATTTTCAGATGATGAATGATTATAAGCGTGAGCTAGAAAGCAAGCGATGGAATTTATTAATAGAAACTAGAAGAAAAAATAGCGGTGATTAAATTGAAAAAAATAGCAATCATAGGAGCCGGAGAGTTCCAGCTACCTTTAATAAAGAAAGCTAAACTTTTGGGATTTGAGACTCATGTATTTTCTTGGGAGCAAGGAGCTGCAGGTAAAGGTAGTGCAGATTATTTTTATCCAGTAAGTATAACAGAAAAAGAAAAAATCCTAAATCAGTGTAAAAAAATTAAACCCGAGGGTATTGTTACAATTGCTTCAGATCTTGCAAATATTACTGTTCAGTATGTTGCGGAGAAATTAAATTTAGTCACTAATTCAAAACAATGTATTCGTGTTACTACTGATAAATATTTAATGAGGGTAGCCTTATCACGAAAAGGCACTCCCACTCCAAAGTTCGCTAAATTTAATACGATTCCAAACAATGAAGAATTGAAACATTTTAGCCTGCCAATCATAGTTAAACCGACAGATCGTTCTGGAAGCCGTGGTATAACAAAATTGGATAGCTTTAGCGAAAAGAAACTAACTAAAGCCTTTTCAGTGGCACAAAAAGACTCATTTGATAATAGTGTTATAATCGAAGAATTTGTTGATGGGATTGAATATAGCTGTGAATCTGTTTCTTACGATGGAAAACATCATATTTTAGGAATTACCAGAAAGTTCACAACTGGATCTCCTAATTTTATTGAAAAAGGACATATAGCTCAGGCAAATTTACCTGAAAAAATAGTCAAGGAAATACATGCAGCAATTCCAACCGCATTGGACTGCCTGGGAGTAGAATACGGTCCTTCTCATTCGGAATTCAAAATTACCAATTCCGAAGAGATCCGAATTATTGAGGTGGGATCGCGTATGGGCGGCGATTATATTGGTTCTGATTTGGTTCCTCTCTCGACGGGGTATGATTTTTTAAGGATGACTATTGATATAGCTACCGGAAAAAAACTCGAAATAGAAAATACTATTGAGCAATATCCTTATTGCGCAATTCGATTCTCCGTTAGCGATCAAGATAGTTCCTTATTAAGACAGTTGGAGTTAAAACACAGTGAAAAGATGAAATCGGAACTTGTATTAAGTAAAAGTGACCATGTAATTGATAGTTCTTCAAGAAAAGGCTCCTTAATAGCTGTATTTGATAAATATGATGAAGCATTGAAGATGCTAGAATTGAGTGATTAAAAGTTGAAAAACAAAGTGTCAAAAAAAATAAAGAGCTTGGCGTGCTTACAAGGCATTGTTGTAATATACACTTTATCAGGTGTTATGGCAAAATTAGCTTCTGGATATGGTTTTTTAAGTACAGATTTTTTGTTGTTCTATGGCATTGAAATACTAATTCTGGCATTTTATGCGTTTTTTTGGCAACAGATTATAAAACATTTTGATTTATCAATCGCTTATGCAAATAGATCGATTGCTCTACTATGGTCAATGATTTGGGCGGTCATTTTCTTTCAAGAAATGGTAACGATCAAAAATATTATTGGAGTAATTGTTGTTATTATTGGTACAACAATAGTAAATAAAGAATATGAATAAATATTGGATATTGTTGTTCTTAGCTGTTATCATTTCTTCGATCTCGCAGATAATATTGAAACTAGGATCAAAGCAGTCACACGAAAGTCTAATCAGAGAATATCTAAATCCTCACGTTATTGTTGGATATACACTAATGGTAGTTTCAACGATTTGTATTATTTTGTCTTATCGAGGGGTGGATTACAAAAATGGACCTGTAATTGAATCTTTAGGGTACATATTAGTGATGATTTTAAGTAGTATCTTTTTGAATGAAAAGATTACTAAGGGCAAAGTTGTAGGTAATTTGGTTATCTTAATAGGTATTATAATTTTTTATTTCTAATCGTTAGTTTGTAGGAGGAATTTATGGAAATCACTGTTGTAATACCCGTTTATGGATGTAAAGCTTCTTTATTTGAGTTATACGAGCGACTCAAAACTGCACTATCGTCTATTACAGAGCATTTCGAAATTATTTTTGTTAATGACAATGATCCTCAAAATTCTTGGGAAGTTATTGAGCAAATTTGCCAAAATGATAAACGAGTTATAGGAATAGAGTTATCTAGAAACTTCGGACAAATATATGCGATAAATGCTGGATTAGAAGAGTCCTCAGGCAAGTGGGTAATTGTCATGGATTGTGACTTGCAAGACCGGCCTGAAGATATTCCAAACTTATATAAAAAAGCAAAAGAAGGATGGGATATTGTTTTAACCAGAAGAGCAAATCGACAGGATAACTATTTCAAGAAGTTAGTCTCTAAATTTTTTTACAAAGTCTATTCTTATGCTACAGATGGTAACTATGATCCTGCTTTAAGTAATTTTTCTATTTGTAAAAAGAAAGTAGTGGATAGTTACCTATCCATGAAGGATTATCATCGGGCATATGTAATTTACTTAAAATGGTTAGGTTTTAAACAGGCTGTAATTGATGTGAATCATGATGCTCGAAAAGAAGGAAAATCATCTTATAACTTTAAGCGTCGAATGAAAATGGCTAGCGATATACTCATCTCTCAATCGGATAAGATACTAAAACTAATGGTCAAGGTAGGCTTTTTAACTACAATCTTGTCTTTACTTGCTGGAATATATGTGTTGGTACTTTATTTTAATCGCTCTTTACTCACAGGATGGCCAAGTCTAATTGTTGCCCAATTCTTTTTAAGTGGAATAATTCTCTTAGCAATAGGAATAGTGGGATTATATGTAGGTAATATATTTATGCAAACTAAAGGTCGCCCTTTATATGTTGTCCGACAAATCCTAAATAAAGGTGATAAGTATAGTGGCTCAGTTTAATATTCTCCATATAAATTTTGCTTTTAAAAATGTGCTGATTATCTAAAATCATAGTATAAGTAAACAGTCTATTATTCATGCTGCGTAAATAGAGTCAGAAAACTATACCTCAATAAAGATTCAAAGGAGTGGGATGCCACATAGCGGAGAACTATTTTTCGAAAGTTTCTAAACGTTATTCTTCTAGATGAACTCGGTGAATCGTTGCAAAGGTCAGGTTTAACTTATCGTCAACTAGATCTGATTTCTTTTAGCTAGTTGGAAAAGTTTTGTTGTCTTGTTCAGAACACTCGCTATCGATCAAATAGATCAAAAGTGTCTCAATAAGAATGGATGTTTTATTAAGGTTTTCAAGGCTTGAGGTTTTGCAAGCTTATAGGGTTTTTTATTATGAGATTTTTGAACTGATTTGTTACTGATCTTTGATAAGAGTACCTGACTTAATTGCTTATTTAGAGTAGAAAGTCCTGTGAGAAAGTATATTTGTGTTGAGTTTTTCAAAGAATTGTCAGTTTCATGAAAGCAGAATTATTTGTATGATAACTGGGTAATTCCTTACAGATAAAAGTAAGTCAGAAGTTTACCTACGCTCGAAAATTTATTTTATTATCTTTATAAGCTAAGTTTTACGTTGATTGGACTTTTTCTATTAGCAAATCAATATTTATTGCAGAAATCTAATTATGAAAAAAGTATATTTAACCTACCTATATACTAAGGGCCCTTTTTGATGGTCTAGGATAAGTTATCCTTGATTAGTAAAAGGACTTTTTTATTTATGGAAAGCTAGAGACCAAGTTTTTTAGTTGTCAGAACAGTATTGCATCTCTAGTCGTGAAAAATAGTTCTTACCGAGTGCGATTCTGATCTAAAGATAAAAAAGAAAGTAGGAAAACTAATTTGCTAAAAGCTACATTAAAAACGTTAGTGTCATTAATAGTTTTATATGTTATATTGATGACTACTACATATAGTATTCCGAATAGCGCCTTAAACGAAAAAATAGATGAATCATTATCTACTTTGAAATATGAAGGAGACTACAAGATAATCAACACTGGGGATTTTGGAACAAGGTTGGATAACTTCACTGATAGGGTTATGATCCAAAAGGCTAGAAAGGGAGAAGCCTCACCTATAAAAGAGGGCATGTCAATATCTGATTATCCAAGGTATTGGCATGGCTATCAAGTATTTCTTCGCCCTATGCTTACCGTGATAAGCTATACTTCAATTAGACAAATTTATTTGTTGATTCTAATAATTTTTTTAGGTTTGAATTTCTATTTGCTTACTAAAAGGACTAACTTGCTAGTTTCAATTAGTCTAATGATTAGTTTGACGGCGGTTCGATTCAATGTATTCTCGTTAAGTATGCAGTTTTCTAATGTTTTTATTTTGTTGTTAACTGGGAATGCGTTTTTGCTTACTAGAAATGATACTTTTTTCAAAGGCTATAAACGTTATCTCTTTTTTCTAGTTATAGCTTCCTTAACTAATTTTTTTGATCTATTAACTGCTCCAATGATTACTTTGGGAATACCTTTGGTTATTGTTTGCTATCTGATGCTCACCACTGTTGGAAAAGAAAAATATTCTCTGCTAGATTTTGTAAAAAATATTATTAATTGTAGTTTTTTTTGGGGTATTGGATATGGTATAACTTGGATAAGCAAGTGGTCGGTTGCCACCGTTATCTTGAAAAGAAATGTTGTATCTGATGCTATCAATCAGATATTATTTCGAACGGAAGGGGATCAAAATTGGCCTGTTGACAGGGTTAAGATGCTTGGGCATAATATAGTGCTTGCTTTCAACAAAATTAACTTGCTTTTTATTGTAGGCTTTTTGTTATCTGTGATCATTATGATTTTATTGAAAAGAAAGAGAAGTATTAAAGTAATTTTTGAAAAGCGCATTCTTGTGTCAATTTGCTCATTTATATTTATAGCAAGCATGCCTTATCTTTGGTATTTAGTTTTGGCAAATCATTCGCAAATTCACTACTGGTTTACTTATAGGTTACAAGTAATAACCATATTTTCTATAATGGTCACTTTCTCTTTTTTTTACGACTGTTTATGTAGGGAATAATCAAGTAATAACCGTTATTTTGTAAAAAATTAAAATACGATATTAGATCGAAATAATATTTGAGAAAAATTAAACGATTTTTGAGATGAACTATTTTAATACAGAGGAGAAATTTGATGGAAAAAATAGCAGTACTAATCCCTTGCTACAACGAGGCCTTGACCATAAAAAAAGTAATCAATGATTTTCAAAGAGAACTTCCAAATGCAGATATTTACGTCTATGACAATAACTCTACTGATAACACTCATGAGATTGCTTTAAACGAGGGAGTAATCGTTCGTAAAGAACCTCGTCAAGGTAAAGGGAATGTTATTCGGCAGATGTTTTTTGACATTGATGCTGATTATTATTTGATGGTGGATGGGGATGATACTTACCCTGCAGAAGCTTCTCATGAACTTTTAAAGGTGCTGAGAGAAAGTAGAGCGGATATGGTGATTGGTGACCGATTATCTAATGGCACCTACTTTGAGGAGAATAAGCGTGCTTTTCATGATGTGGGTAACAATCTAGTTAAAAATACTATCAATCAACTATATAAAGCAAATATCAAAGATGTCATGACTGGATATCGTGGATTCAATAAGTTGTTTGTAAAGAGCTTTCCTGTAATGAGTTCAGGTTTCCAAATTGAGACTGAATTTACTATCCATGCGTTAGATAAACGCTTCAAACTTATTGAAATTCCTATTGATTATCGTGATCGTCCTGAAGGCAGTGAATCAAAACTGAATACTGTTTCTGATGGGATTAAGGTATTGCTCACAATTGTTAAAATGTGTAAAGATTACAAACCTATGTTGTTCTTTTCGATTTTTACTGTTTTTTTCTTTTTATTAGGATTAATTACTGGTATTCCAGTTATTTCCGAGTTTATTAAAACTGGTTTCATTACCAAATTACCATCCTCAGTTCTAGCGACCGGTTTAATGACTCTTGCACTTTTGCTGCTGATTACTGGTTTGATACTCGATACTGTAGTTACAAACGCTAAAAAGGATTACGAACTAAATCTTTATCACGTGTACAATAAAATTTCCAATAAGAAAGATGCTACAAAAATGTAAAATTTGTTACGAAATAACGATAACCATTTCACTCCTCCGAACTTTCATGTATAATATACAAAGTTATGACATGAAGTAAGGGGGAGTTGTTTTGTCTGACGTGCAGAACACACACTCAGAAGAAGGTTCTTTTAAAGAACAAATTATGCGTGCGTTAGAAGAAAATCGGCAAAAACGTGAGACTGAACAGGGCGGAGAATCTATCAAAAAGATTGAACGACCTTATGCTCCTAAACAAGATCCGATTGTTAAAGAGAAAAAACAAACTTCTGCAAAAAAGAAAGCTACAGTTACTTCTAAAAAAGCGAGAGAAGAAACAGTAACTTCAGCTGCTATAGAAGAAGTTAGTGAAAATGATGAACCGACTATTTTTGAAAAACTTAGTGATAAAATAGAAGAGATTCGTCAGATCGATTACGATGAATATGAAGAAGAGTTAAGCGAGGAGAGCAATTTGAAGCGAGCAGAACGTAGAAAAGAGGATCGGGTCGTTCGAAAGATCGTCTATGTTTTGACTGTTGCGATATTGATTATTGCTGGAATTTTGGCTATTTCCGGATATAATTATGTCAGTGCAGGTTTAAAACCCTTAGATACTAATGATAAAAAATTAGTACAAGTTGAGGTACCTAGTGGTTCATCCAATCGACAGATTGGTGAAATTTTAGAAAAAGACGACATCATTCGTGACGGATTAGTCTTTAACTTCTATACTAAATTTAAAAACTTAACGAACTTTCAAGCTGGTTATTATCAGTTTTCACCCAACATGACATTGGATCAAATTGGTAAGGAGCTGCAGCAAGGTGGAAGTGATGTACCTTTAGATGATGCTTCTAAGCTAACCATCCCTGAAGGATACGATATCGATCAGATTGGTACTTTAGTTGCTAAGAAAACTGACTTCAGCAAAGAAGACTTTTTGAATTTGATGAATGACGAAGCGTTCTTTAATCAATTAAAGGAACAATATCCAGATTTGTTAACGGATGCTGGAAATGCTGAGGGTGTTAAATATCGTTTAGAAGGATATTTATTCCCTGCTACGTATAATGTTTTAAAAACCAATAATTTACAAGAATTGGTTACTCAAATGGTTGATGCAACTAGCCAAGTGATGGCGCCTTACTACAGCAAAATCAAAGAAAAAGGCATGACCGTACAAGAAGTAATGACTTTAGCTTCCTTAGTGGAAAAAGAGGGAATAACAACAGAGGATCGTAAGCAAATTGCACAAGTGTTCTTCAATCGTATTGATGAAGGCATGCCATTGCAATCTGATATCTCAATTCTTTATGCTTTAGGGGAGCATAAAGAATTAGTTACCTACAAAGATACGGAAATTGATTCTCCATACAATCTGTATGTTAATACTGGTTATGGACCTGGCCCTTTTGATAGTCCAAGTCAGGATGCAATCTTGGCTGTATTGGAACCAACTGCCAATGATTATTACTATTTTGTAGCAGACATTTCAACTGGAAAAGTATATTATGCTAAAACGTATGATGAGCATATGGAATTAGTTGAAAAATATGTTAATAAAGATTAGCTAGACTAATTTACAAATAAGCAATTACGTGGTAATCTTTTGTGGATCAACTCTACAAAGGATTACCTTTCGTAATTTATTTAGAATGAAGGAGCAATAGAATTATGGTAGAAAAAGTTTATCCTATGACACATGAAGGAAAAGAAAAGCTAGAGCAAGAATTGGAAGAATTGAAAACGGTAAAACGTGGCGAGATTATTGAGCGAATTAAAATCGCCCGCAGCTTTGGTGATTTATCTGAAAACTCGGAATATGAATCAGCTAAAGATGAGCAGGCGTTTGTTGAAGGACGGATTAGCACACTTGAAAATATGATTCGTTTTGCACAAATTATTGACAATGACAATGTAGATTCTGATGAAATATCCATTGGTAAAACTGTCACTTTTGTCGAACAGCCTGATGGTGACGAAGAAGAGTACACGATCGTTGGTAAAGCAGAAGCGGATCCATTTTCTGGCAAGATTTCGAATGATTCACCGATTGCTCAAGCGGTTATCGGTAAAAAAGTTGGAGA
Organism: Enterococcus sp. AZ163; assembly: GCF_050498925.1. Lineage (NCBI taxonomy): Bacteria > Bacillati > Bacillota > Bacilli > Lactobacillales > Enterococcaceae > Enterococcus > Enterococcus sp. AZ163. The sequence continues at coordinate 3,293,558 of NZ_JBIPAO010000001.1, read as the reverse complement.
TATTGTTTCTATTTCTACTCCTGGTGGAGATATGCAAGTGAAAATTACAAAAGTTGGTTAATCTTAATCAGAGGGTTTAATGATTTAATACTAAGCTTCACGAACTAATTTTCGTGGGGCTTTTCTTATGTCCTACTAAAGTCCGATAGTATTCGAAATGCAAAACAAGTAGAATGAGGTATAAACAATTCAGGGGGAGAATATTGTGAGAAGTCCTTGGCGTTTTTTTATCATTATTGAAGCTTTGCTGGCAGTCTTTCTACTGTGGCAAGTTTCATCGAATCCACCCGTATTGGTTATGGTGGTATTTGGTATTTTAAATATCTATTGGGGATTACGCAAAAATCGTCGCCGCAAATTTCAACTTATTTTGGGTTCGTTGATTTTAATAATTTGCTTGGTAAATAGTCCGGCGACTTGGTTAATGCTTATTTTTGCGATTTTATTTTTGGGCTTAAAGGGAGTGGAAATTGCGGGTGTCTCTTTTCCAAGTTATTCCTTTAAAAATAAAAAGCAAATGATTATCGTGGCAACCGAAAACCCAACTGAGCATCAAGGCGAGAAAAAGAAACAGTCTTGGTTTGGCAACGATCGCATAGGCAATCAGGTTTTTGAATGGGATGATATCAATGTGGATCTTTTTGCTGGCGATACGATAGTAGATTTAGGGAATACTTTGCTTCCCAAAGAAGATAGTGTTGTAATTATTCGTAAAGTTTTTGGTCGAACTCGTATACTTGTTCCTTATGGAGTAGGAATTTTGTTCGAACATGCAACATTCTACGGGAAAGTTCATTTTGAAGATGAAGAAATAAGCTTGAAAAATGAATCATTAAAAATGTACAGTGATGACTATGATGATAGTCCTAGAAGAATAAAGTTGATTACGAATTCCTTACTAGGAGATGTCGAGGTGATTCGAGTATGATGGATAAATTTTCGCGCGGTCATTTGGCATTTTATTCGGGGCTAGCAACTTTTCTATTGTTAATTACAACTCTTTATATGTACATGTATGCGATTGGCAAGAAAAATTTGATTGGTCAGCTAATAACTGCTAGAATTTTCTATATTCCTATGATTATTCATTTATTAATGATTGCGTTCACGGTTGGAATTGTTGTGTATTTTTTAATTACATTCTTGCAGAAGCAGCAGTTTGATAAGATTGAGGAAAAGCTTCAATATTTATCATCAGGTAATTATGATCATCCGAACTTAGATACTTCTATGTCTCAAACTAAAGATTTATTGTTGATTAATGATGATATTAAAAAGATCCAACAAAAGCTGGTTAACATGTCAAGAGAGCTGCAGCAATTAAGCAGTCAGCCGCAGCTAGTAGACGGTACGACTAAGGAAAAAATATTAGAAGAGGAAAGGCACCGCTTAGCCAGAGAATTGCATGATTCGGTGTCTCAGCAGCTGTTTGCGGCCATGATGATGATGTCAGCGCTAAATGAACAGTCTCAGTATTCTGATGAACTAGAGCCTTATAAGAAACATCTAGCTATGGTGGCGGACATAATTAATGCTGCTCAATCTGAAATGAGAGCGTTGCTACTGCACTTAAGACCTGTTAGCTTAGAAGGTAAAAGCTTACGTCAAGGAATTGAGCAATTATTAAAGGAACTGCAAACGAAAATTCAAATTCGTTTGAAATGGGATGTTCAGGATATTCAAGTATCTTCGTCAATTGAGGATCAGTTGTTCCGTGTGGTCCAGGAATTACTCTCAAATACACTGCGGCATGCAAAAGCAAGTGAGTTAGAAGTGTATTTAAAAATTATTGGTCAAAATATCAGTTTACGTGTAATTGATGACGGAGTAGGTTTTGAAACCAATGACGAACACGCCGGTAGTTATGGATTAAGAAATATTCGTGAACGTATCGCTGGTGTAGGTGGGACAACAAAAATAATTAGTTTTAAAGGACAAGGAACGAGTATTGAGATTAAAGTTCCTTTAGTGAAGGAGGCAAAACATGATACGAGTGTTGTTGGTGGATGATCATGAAATGGTTCGTTTAGGAGTTTCTTCTTATTTATCCATTCAAAGCGATATTGAAGTAGTTGGTGAAGCTGAGAATGGTGAAGAAGGTTATGACAAGGCTTTAAACTTGCGTCCAGACGTCATTTTGATGGATTTGGTGATGGAAGTAATGGACGGCATCGAATCTACTAAAAAAATCCTAAATGACTGGCCAGAGGCCAAAATATTGATTGTAACGAGTTTTATTGACGATGAGAAGGTTTATCCAGCAATCGAAGCTGGTGCTTCTGGATATTTACTTAAAACGTCAACTGCCCATGAAATTGCGGATGCTATCAGGGCAACCTATAAGGGGGAGCGGGTTTTAGAGCCAGAAGTGACCACTAAGATGATGGAACAGTTGTCTAATCGTAATCGACACGTTCTTCATGAAGAGTTGACTAATCGGGAGCAGGAAATCTTATTACTAATTGCTCAAGGTATGAGTAATCAAGAAATTGCTGACGAATTATTTATTACATTGAAAACAGTCAAAACGCACGTATCAAATATTTTGGCGAAATTAGAAGTAGAGGATCGTACTCAGGCAGCAATCTACGCCTTCAAACACGGGTTAATAAAATAGAGGAGTTCCTCTGTTTTATTAACCCGCTCTTTGCTATACTGGGAAAAGTGAAGAGAGGGTTCTTTAATTATAAAATCCAGAAATCTGAAATTTGAGGAGATTGAGCATGAAACAAAGTTTTGTAATTGTCGGTCTTGGTCGTTTTGGTGGAAGTATTTGCCGGACTTTAGTAGAATCAGGTCAAGAGGTATTGGCAATTGACAGCAATGAAGACCGTGTCAATGAGTATATGAATATTGCCACCCATGCAGTAGTTGCCAATGCTCAAGATGAAATGACGTTGCGTTCGTTAGGCATTCGCAATTTTGATCATGTGATAGTAGCAATCGGTGAGGATATCCAGGCGAGTATATTAGTTACTTTAATGTGTAAAGAAATGGGTGTTCCTAATATATTGGCAAAAGCTCAGAATGAATACCATGCAAGAGTTTTAGAGAAAATCGGAGCAGATAGAGTAGTCCATCCGGAAAGAGATATGGGCTATAGGATTGCTCATAATTTAGTTTCAAAAAACATATTAGACTATTTGGAGCTTTCTGCAGAATATTCTTTAGCAGAAGTGGTAGTAACTAACAAAAAATTTTATGGAAAAACTCTTCAAGAACTAGATTTTCGTCAAAAATTTGGTTTAAACGTAGTTGCTATTCGCCGAAATAATGATGAACCAATTGTATCTCCGCCTGCTGAAGAAATCGTGCAGCAAAATGATCACTTGGTTGTAATTGGTTTGAATGAAGACGTGGATTATCTTGACGAGAAAATGAACGGATAGGAGTCTGACAGGATGAAATTAACAGTAACACCAGCTGCACAAAAATGGTTCAAGGAAGAAATTGTTGTAAATGAAGGACAAGGGATAAAGTTTTATGGGAAAGTATATGGTAAAACTCAAGTACATGATGGATTTTCTGTGGGGATGGCAGTTGATACACCAGAAAAAACATTGATTACTGAAAAGTTAGGTGGTAGGCTATTCTTTGTGGAAGAAGCAGATGAATGGTTTTTTAAAGGGTATGATTTATTTGTTGATTATGATGATGATCTTGACGAACCTAAATATGAATTTAATGAAGCTTAGAGGTGAATAGAATGTTATCAATTATTGTTCCTTGCTTTAACGAAGAGGAAGCAATTCCTCTTTTTTTTGAGGAAATGGAGAAAATCCAGCCACTTACTGGAAAAAACTTTGAATATATCTTTATTGATGATGGTTCAAATGATGATAGCTTGAAATCTATAAAAAGATTGTCATCGGTTAAGGGATCTAAAATAAGATATATTTCTTTTTCACGCAATTTTGGAAAAGAGGCAGCGCTGTATGCAGGTCTGCAAGCATCAAAAGGCGATTTGGTTACTGTAATGGATGTTGATTTACAAGATCCACCAGAGCTGTTGCCTCAAATGATTCAAATGATTGAGTCTTCTGACATAGATTGTGTTGGTACTAGGCGTGCTGATCGTAAAGGTGAACCGCCGATACGAAGTTTTTTTGCGAAGAGATTTTATCATTTGATAAATAAAATTAGTGATACTTATATGGTTGATGGTGCCCGAGACTATCGGTTAATGACTAGACAGATGGTAGATGCTGTTATGGAAGTAACGGAGTATAATCGATTCTCTAAAGGGATATTTAGTTGGGTTGGATTTAAAACCGAATATATATCTTTTGATAATCGTGAGCGTGCTGCTGGTGAAACATCGTGGTCTTTTTGGAAATTGTTTAATTATTCAATTGACGGTATTATTAATTTTTCGGATGCGCCTTTGAATATTGCTTCATTTGTAGGAGCTTTGTCTTGCGTAGGGTCTGGAGTTGCATTACTTTTCATTATTTTCAGGGCATTAATATTTGGTGATCCAACATCGGGATGGCCTTCAATGGTATCTATCTTACTTTTTATTGGTGGGTTGCAGCTTTTATCATTGGGGATTATTGGGAAATATATTGGAAAGATTTTTCTGGAGACGAAGAAGAGGCCAATTTATATTGTAAAAGAAACTGAAGATAAGAAAAACAGTCTAAAAGATTAGCACAATCGGCTAACCTTTTAGACTGTTTTTAATACCCTTTTCTCAACTCAATCTGATTCTCTACAAGTTTCCCCTCAGCTACATAACTCTTCAAATTTTTCAAAAAGATAGTCATAAACTTCCATTGAAAATCGACAGTCATTCCGGAGATATGTGGGGTGATTAATAAATTTTCTAATTCCCACAGTTCACTATCGACAGGCAAAGGCTCTTCCTCAAATACATCGAGTGCAGCAAAAGCAATTTGCTGTTCCTTGAGTGCGGTTGCTAATTCTTTGGTGTGCACACAGTCACCACGACCTACGTTTATGAAGACAGCATCAGGTTGCATATGACTGAAGACGTCACTATTAAAAATGTGATAAGTGGCTTCTGTTCCTGGAAGGATACCAACAACGATGTCCATGCCCTCAGCAATCTTTGCTAAATTTTTAATAGAATAGGTTTCGATAAATCCACTCACTGGATGTCCAGTGGTATTAATGCCGTACACGTTAACACCTAAACCTCGAAGTGAAACGGATAGTTGTTTACCAATATGACCAGTGCCAACGATTAACAAGTTTTTACCTGAAAGCTGATCATAGTGAATACCTGTTTGGTCCCATTTTTTGACTGCTTGATTTTTGATTGCTTGCCCGATTCCACGGTAGTATGTGAGTAAGGTTCCAATAACATGTTCACTGATCGATAGAGAATGAATTCCACTGCCATTAGATAGGAGTATGCCCTTTTTTTCAAATTCGGATAAAGGCAAGTAATCAACACCAGCTGAAACAGCTTGTACCCATTTTAAGTTTGAGTGATTTAATAGCTGAAGTTCTTTTTCCCGTTTCCAACCGACGGAAATTTCAACGTTGTTTAGCTCGTCATCAGCTAATTCCGTACTAACTTGATAGTTTGGCGCAATTTCCTGTATTTTAGTCACGAATTCTTTACGGAAGGCTTTTTGTAAATTAATAATTGGTTTTTGCATTTTGTTCACCTCGACATTCATTCTATCAAATTATCGACAAAAAAACTGTTTACAGCTTTGTAAACAGTTAAGTATTGGGCAATTTCATTTTTGGATAATTGTTGCTGACTTGAAAATAGATAAAAACACTAATACAAGTGATTAGCAGGCTTGAATCAAAACTAGCATCAAAGAACATGATAATCATGGATACAATCGTAGGAATTGTCGCGCAGAAAATAATTGTTTTGAATGTTTCAAAAAAAGTGACCTGCCGAAGTCTAAACTTGGCGAATAGGTGACCAGCAATTGCGGTAAACAATAAGGTTACGATTAAATTTATGATTGTTGGGTAGAGTGCAGCTAACAGCATAACAATAGGTGCCCAAACTGGCAACTGAAGATTCTCCAACTCTGCTCGCAAACCTTTACCAGTAAGTTCGCTGAAGGGTTCTTTCTCATAAGAAAAGTGTAAAACATTATCACCAAATAGGGAAGTACTAACACCGCCCATATCAGGTAACGCTAAAACAGCTTCCTTTTTTAATAGACCGACACTAAAATAGTTTCCGACTAAATCATTTGCAACATCCTTCTCTGTACGTTTACCTTCAGGATCAAAGGTCAAAATGATAGAGTTTGTCTGATAGATAAAGCCATTATTTGAGCCTTCCGCTTGAATCTCGCCGTTTTCTATTTGGAAATCGGGCACTTTCTGAGCAATTTTTGTGCTGTCACTTTTAATTTCCTGCAGTACCTGCATTCCTTCGTAAACTATCGGTAGGGATAAAAAGATACTTAGAACAATAAGATAAATGATTGCTTTCCAGAAAGGAATATCTTTTGCATCTTTCAGTGTGGAAAAGCGAAAAGTCGCTCCTTTTATTAATTGACTAAATGTCATATGATCGCTCCAATCTATCAATCATTGTAGCGAAGTACTACTGGAATAACAAGGCAATGGGAAAAAAAGATAAAAGAATTTATACAGTGAATTGACTATGACAAAAGACTACTGTAAGGTACAAAGTGGAATTATGAGAAGGGTGAAAGTGAATGAACTATTATCGTAAATTTGAAAGCTATTTAAAAGAAAAAAAACTTTGGGAAATATTTATCTACTTATTCTTTGGTGGTTTGGCAACGGTGGTTAATATTGTAACCTTTACTATTGCATATCAAATGTTTCATTTAAGCTGGCCGATTTCTAACACGATTTCATGGATTTGCTCGGTGTTATTTGCTTTTGTGACCAATAAGCTATGGGTTTTTCAATCAAAAACGGAGACACTTGGGGCATTGACCTGGGAATTTAGCAAGTTCTTGTTTGCTAGGATTATTTCCTTTGGTATGGATATGGCATGCATGTATTTATTCATTGATATATTTAGTACAGGGAATTTAGTAGCTAAAATTATTACTCAAATTGTAGTAGTGGTGGCTAATTATGTATTTAGTAAAGTATTTATCTTCAAGAAAGTAGAAATTATTGAAGAATCCTCTTCAAAATCGGAAGAAAAGTAAGCATATACTTTGAAAAGCCTGTGATAATCTGATAAGATTTTAATGTACCTATTTCTAAGGAGGAAATAAAAAATGGCTTATACTTTACCTGAATTACCTTACGCATATGACGCATTGGAACCATACATTGATGAAGAAACAATGCATTTACATCACGAAAAGCATCATAACACGTATGTGACGAATTTAAATGCAGCAATCGAAAAGTATCCTGAGTTAGGTGAACTATCAATCGAAGAATTGATGATTAATTTAAATGAAGTTCCTGAAGATATTCAAACAGCAGTTCGCAACAATGGGGGCGGACATGCTAATCATAGCTTCTTCTGGAAAATTATGGCACCAAATGCTGGTGGCAAACCAACCGGAGCAATTAAAGATGCGATTGATGAAGCCTTTGGTGATTTCGAAAAAATGAAAGAAGAATTTAAAACTGCTGCAACTGGTCGTTTTGGTTCTGGTTGGGCTTGGGTAGTTGTCAATAATGGAAAACTAGAAATTACCTCTACACCAAATCAAGATACGCCACTTTCAGAAGGTAAAACACCTATTTTAGGTTTAGACGTTTGGGAACATGCTTACTATTTAAAATATAAAAATGTTCGACCTGACTACATCGCAGCTTTCTGGGATGTTGTGAATTGGGACCAAGTGAATAAAAACTTTGAAGCAGCAAAATAATTTTGAAGTAACGAGACACTCATTTCTTGAGTGTCTTTTTTGGTTACTTGTGAAGTTTCAAGGGTTTAAACTTAAAATTTTTTATAGAGAATTTTGCTCTTTTATGAAAAACGTTGAAAACTTATCGGCTATGTGAGAAAATGAACTGTAAAAATCGTAAATAGAGGTGTGCCATGAGTCGTTGGAAGAAAGTCATCGTTGGAATATTAATTCTCGTAAATTGCCTAGTTGGAGGCGCAACAATTTATGCGGTACAGGTAACAAAAGACGCTAGTCAAATGGTGGACAATATTCGTCAAACTGTTAAACGAAACAGTTCAAGGGCAGATAAAGATACACCAAATATTGATAATGCTGAGCCGTTCTCGATTCTTTTATTAGGCGTAGATACTGGAGATTTAGGTCGTGATGAACAAGGGCGATCAGATAGTATGATGGTAGTAACGGTTAATCCTCAACAGAAGAAATCCACTATTGTGAGTTTGGGTAGAGATACACTATCGAAAATTGTTGGGTATGGTACCAACGATAAATTGAATCATGCCTATGCTTTTGGCGGCGAGGGTATGGCGATGGACACCATCGAAAATTTATTAGATATTCCAATTGATCATTATGTAACGATTAATATGCGTGGTCTGAAGGACCTAATTGATGCAGTTGGTGGTATTGAGGTTGATAATCAATATGATTTTGAGCTTGATGGTATCGAAGTTGCAAAAGGTAAACAAACCTTAGACGGTGAGACAGGTTTGGCTTATGCACGTATGCGTTATGAAGATCCAGAAGGTGATGTTGGTCGTCAAAAACGCCAACGTGAAGTTGTTACAAAGATTTTGAACAAGGCAATGTCGATCAATGGTGTAAGCAATTATCGGAAGATTTTAAAAGCTGTTGAAAAGAACATGAAAACAGATCTTTCTTGGGATGATATGTTAGATATTGGGACAGATTACTTGCCAGCCTTTAAAAAGATTGACCAGAAACAACTGGATGGCGAAAGTCAGCTGATTGACGAAATTTATTACCAAATTCTCGGAACCAATGAATTGCTCAATATTCAAAATACTTTGAAGAAGCAATTGAATCTACCAACAGCTAAAACTTTACCCAATTTGGCAGACCCTGACTCATACAATTTGTTTTATGATGATACAGATGGTAGTTCTTCAGAAGCTGGTACTCAAGATACAACTGAGTATGACGCTACCAATACTTACGATCAACAAGGCACCTATGATCCAGGAACAGCCAACGACTACGGAAATACCTATAATACAGAAGATACTACTGGTTATGATCAAAACCAACAACAGTATGACAATGGCTATAATCAACAAGCACCTGCTGAGGACTATTTGCAGCCTGCGACAGGATATGGCTACTAAACTAAATATTACACAGGCTAGGCAGAAATTTCTGTCTAGTCTTTTTTTTACTGACAAAAAAATGGTTTGCTTTAAGTAAAAAACAAACCATTTCCAAGACTATTTTTTTGTCAGTTTTACAACGACTTCACAGCGAGCAGTTTGGGGAAACATATCAACTGATTGCAGGTAATCAACAGTGTAAATTTTTGACAAGGGCTTAAGATCTCTTGCTAATGTTGAAACATTGCAGGAAATATAAATCAATTGTTGGCTAGGTTGTTTTACTATAGCAGTCAATAACTTTTCGTCCAGCCCTGTTCTGGGTGGATCAACGATAATAGCATCAGGTTTAAAGCCTTCTCTCAACCATTTGGGCAGCAGTTCTTCAGCAGAGCCTACTTCATAATGGGTATTTGCTAACCCCATTTTCGAAGCATTCTTTTGCGCATCTTGAATAGCTTGAGGAATTATATCCATTCCTCTGACCTCTTTGGCCTGATCAGCTAAAGACAACCCAATCGTACCAACACCACAGTAAGCATCTACAATAGTCTTATCTTTTTTTAAATCTAAGGCTTTCAAAGCTTCTTCATACAAAACTTTGGTTTGTGACGGATTCAACTGGAAAAAAGCCCGAGCAGAGAGTTCAAAAGAAACTTGATTGATTTGTTCATCAATTGTTTCTTTTCCCCATAAGTGGATCGTCTCATCTCCCATAATCAGAGAAGTTTTTTTATCCTGAATATTTTGCATCACCGAAACGACTTCCGTACAACGCTGATTCAGTTCACGAATAAACGCATTTACTTGAGGAATTTTTTTTGTTTTTGAAATAAGGACTAATTGAACTTCTCCAGTCTCAATACCTATACGAGCCATCAATGTACGCAAAATTCCAGAATTTTTCTTTTCATTATAAATGGGGATTGAATATTTTGTCAGCAACTGTACAGCTGTATTCATTACCTGTTGAGTTGTTGGTTGTTGAACGAGACAATCGGTAATCGGTACTAAGTGGTGTGAATTATTCTGATAAAGACCGGCTTCCACTTGATTCGTTTTGTCATTCTTCCGCAGTTGAAACTGTGCTTTGTTACGGTAGCGCCAAGGATTTTCCATCCCTAGAGTACTGCGGAGTTCGTATTGCTGGAAGCCCTCCGGTTTGTATTTTTCCAGAGCTTGCTTTAATAAATCTTTTTTAAAGATCAGTTGTTGGTTATAAGCCAAATGCTGCAGTTGACAGCCGCCACATTCTTCATAAACAGGGCAAGGAGGTGTGATCCGAGCATTGCTTGCCTCCTTGATACGAACCAACTCTGCTTCAGCGTAACGAGGAGTAGCTTTAGTGATTTTGGCAATGACAGTTTCTTTAGGGAGAGCTCCCTTGACGAAAACGATGAGCCGCTTATAATAAGCAATGCCTTCGCCGTTAATACCTAGTCGCTTAATTTTTAGAGTTAGAGATTGATTGGTTTTCAATTGAACAGCCATAATCTGCTCCTTTCTGGCTACATTTTAGCATAATTTTACCAAAGAAGCTGTTTTCTATGATAGAATTAATGTTCGCAAAGGAGGTCTATCAATGATTATTACTATCAGTAAAGTAAACAAGGGCCGGAATGCTTTTTACGAAGTAGAACTGTCTAACGGAGAAGTTTTGCGTGTTTCAGAGGATACATTAATTACTTATCGTTTATTAAAAGACCGAGAAATTACCGAAGCAGAAATTACTGAAATAAAAAAAGCCAGTAATGAGGATGCGGGGTTTCAATTAGCATTAAACTATTTAAGTTATCAGATGCGGACAGAAAAAGAAATTTATAGCTATTTAAAGGAAAAAGAGATCGACTTTTCTGATCGAAAGAAAATTGTTGCGCGTTTAAGAGAAATGAATTTGCTAGATGATACAACATTTGGTGAGAGCTTTGTGCGAACTCAAATGCGTTTAGGTGACAAAGGCCCCCGTGTTATCAGACAAAAACTTAAAGAAAAAGGACTAAATGACCAAGACATTGAAATAAGTCTTGGTCTATACGAAGAAGAGATACAATACGAGATCGCTTTACGTTCAGCTGAAAAAGCTATGCGGAAATTCCATGATAAAAGCGTAAGAGAAACACAGCAGAAACTGCAACAAACGTTGATGACGAAGGGATTCTCTTCTGACATTATCAAACTAGCAATTGACGGATTGGATTTTGAAGAAGTGCAGGAACAAGAAGAAGATGCACTAGAAATACAAGGTGATAAGCTTTGGCGAAGGAATCAACGTTTTGATAGAGCTAAAAGAAAGCAAAAAGTGAAGCAAAGCTTATATCAAAAGGGCTTTACATTAGATGCCATTGATGTATTTATTGCGAAAAAAGAGGAAGAAGAAGATGAATAACAATTCTTGGGAATCTTGGACAACAGAGAGGATTCAGCAATTTCAAGTTGAATTTTTGGAGTGGTATCAAAAGGAAAAAAGAAATTTGCCATGGCGATACAATCAAGATCCTTACCGGGTTTGGATTTCGGAAATCATGCTGCAGCAAACACGAGTAGATACTGTGATTGACTACTACTATCGTTTTATGGAAGCTTTCCCTTCAATAGCAGATTTGGCTGAAACACCGGAAGATAAGTTGCTGAAAATCTGGGAAGGGTTGGGTTATTACTCACGAGCTAGAAACTTACAAACTGCAGCCAAACAAATTTTGAACGAATTTAGTGGTCAATTTCCTCATACCATTGATGATATCAGATCTTTAAAAGGAATTGGTCCTTATACAGCGGGAGCAATTGGTAGTATTTCTTTTAAACTGCCAGAACCGGCAATAGATGGAAATGTAATGCGGGTAGTCAGCCGGTTATTTTGTATTGAAGCTGATATTGCTAAAGCCAGCAGTCGGAAAATTTTTGATGAAGCGATGCGGAAAATCATCAGCCATGAAGAACCAGGAGATTTTAACCAAGCAATGATGGATTTAGGTTCATCTATTTGTACTCCGACTGCACCAAAGTGCGAAGTGTGTCCGATACGTGAGTTTTGTTTAGCTTTCAAAGAACAGCGCCAAACGGAATTCCCAGTAAAAAGTAAAAAAATGAAGCCTAAGGATGTTTACTATGTGGCAGGAATAATTGAAAACAACCAGCAGGAATTTTTATTGGAGCAGCGGCCTGATTCAGGATTACTAGCCAGCATGTGGCTGTTCCCATTAGAAGAAATTTCAGCTGCAAAATTCACGGAACTAAAAAGCAGTTATACAGAAGAGTTGAATCTCTTTTCTAGTGAACTAGTAGCAGAAGACAGTCCAATAATTTTTTCTGCTGATCCGGTAGTTTGGCAGAAAAAAATACTGGGAGAGGTCACCCATATCTTTAGTCATTTGCGTTGGCACATTTTAGTTTTTTATGGTCGAACGAATGATACACTTATAGATCGCGGTACATGGGTAAAAAGAGCAGATTTTGATGACTTCGTTTTTCCAAAACCTCAGCAAAAAATGCTTGGAGTATGGGAAAAGAATCAAACATCTGACAATCATTGGTAGGCAAGCGCCTGATTTATTGCTATAATAATTTTGATGTCGGTGTGATAACACCCAAACAAATGCGAAAACTAAATTTCGCTGAGGGAAGGGTAGCTATGGGAGTTCCAAAAGAAGGAGAGTTTATAACCATTAAGAGTTATAAACACGACGGCAGCTTGCATCGAACGTGGCGGGATACCATGGTATTAAAAACAAGTGAGTGCTCGATTATCGGATTGAATGATCATACATTGGTCACCGAATCAGATGGTCGCAGATGGGTTACTCGTGAACCAGCAATTGTTTATTTTCACACGAAATACTGGTTCAATGTAATAGCAATGATCAGAGAGAAAGGAGTTTCCTACTATTGTAATCTAGCATCACCTTATGTATTGGATGATGAAGCTTTAAAGTATATCGACTATGATTTAGATGTCAAAGTCTTTCCAGATGGAGAGAAACGACTGTTAGATGTTGATGAATATGAAGCCCACAGCAAACAGATGCATTACTCCAAGGAAATTGATTTTATTTTGAAAGAAAATGTCAAGATTCTCGTTGATTGGATTAACAATGGCAAAGGTCCTTTTTCTCCAGGCTATATTGATATTTGGTATGACCGCTACAAGCAATTGTCGCGGAAATAAAAAGAAACTGCTGATTTGAATCAGCAGTTTTTTATAGGTCTTTTTTCATGTGAATATGATCAATGCCGACTTCTTGGAAAACTTCACCATAGGTCTGATAATCATGTGCTTTATAAAATGTTTGAGCACTTAACTGAGCATCTAGCCGAATCTGTTGGAAGCCTTGCTGCTTAGCAAAGAGCTCAGCTTCCTGAAGAAGAGCATCTCCCAATTTTTGACCACGAAATTCTTTTAGGACAGCCATTCGCTGTAGTTTCAACTCTTGTGTATTCAACGGAAGCAAGCGAACAGTAGCCGCAGCGTTTTGTTCATCGGTATACAGGACGAAGTGAATGCTGTAGGCTTCATCCTTATCGATTTCTCGTTCTAAAGGAACTCCTTGTTCTTGAATAAACACCTTGTGACGGATTTTGACAGCGTCCAAATAGATCTCGCTCATTGTATCTTTAGTGATTAAGATTTTCATTTTTTTCACCTTCCTAGTTCAAAAAAACTGCTTCAATGGACTCACTGTTGTATACTATATAACAAATCATATAAAAGAGGTATCTAAATGTTTGAAAAACTCAAAAATTCAAAATTGATGTTCTGGTCTTTAGAGCTATTGATTTTAGCAACCTTGATTTGGGTTTCGTCGCGGATTGATTTTGTCTTTCAACCGATTGGCACATTTTTCACGACGTTATTTGCTCCGGTCTTGATTGCTGGCTTTTTGTATTATTTATTAAATCCCCTTGTACGATTACTGACTCGTTTAGGAATGAAACGGATTTTGGCAATAGCTCTCATTTTTCTTTTATTAATCGTGCTGATTGTTCTGATGGTCATGAGTATTATTCCTAATCTGATCCAGCAATTGGCTTCACTGGCTGCCAGTATACCAAGCTTTATCTTGGATATGCAATCCTGGCTGAAGGAAATCAGTGATCAGGCAACTCATTTTCCTTTGTTCCAACAATTGGATGTCGACAAATACATCAATAATCTTGATGTTTCTGCGGGGACAATTTTACAACAGTTCTTAGGAGGAGTGACTACTAGTTTAAGTTCATTAATTAGCAAAATAGCCACAGTCGCTGTCTTGCTTGTTACAGTGCCGTTTATTCTATTTTACATGTTGAAGGATGGCGAGAAATTAGTTCCTAATATCGAACGAGCTTTACCTGCGAAACAACGTGAAAATATTAAAGAGTTATTAGGACAAATGAATAAGACCTTGTCAGACTATATTAGTGGTCAGGCAATTGAATGCTTATTTGTTGGAACGTTTACTTTTTTAGGGTACTTATTAATTGGCGTCGATTACGCCTTCTTGTTTGGAGTTATTGCTGGATTGACTAACCTGATTCCTTATTTAGGGCCTTATCTAGGTTTAGCACCTGCACTAATCTACAGTTTTTTTGATAGTCCAGTTAAAGCACTTTTGTGTATCGTTATAGTTGTAATTGTTCAACAAATTGATGGAAATGTCATTTACCCCAACGTAATTGGTAAATCTTTAAATATCCATCCCTTAACTATCATCTTAATTCTATTGGTTGCTGGGAACTTAGCAGGTATTTTAGGAGTCTTTCTAGGGGTTCCCGTTTATGCAATTTTAAGAACACTGGTGATTTTTATTGTAAAAATTTTCAAGGAAAGTAAAAAAGAGGAACGGGAACAAGAGATTTTAAGTTAAATTGCAACAAAGATTGCATAAAAACTAGTGTTGTGATACGATTTTATTGTGGCCGAGTGCCACTTTTTTTTAACAGTTTATAAAATAAGGAGCGAATGCAATTATGAATGCTGACCCCGATAGTCAGTCGTTAGTCTTCCAACTTTTACTATTAGTTGTGTTGACTTTGATCAACGGATTTCTTGCTGCGGCAGAAATTGCGGTTGTATCAGTTAATAAAAACCGTGTAGAACAAAAAGCTGAAGAGGGAAATCTTAAATCCAAGAAGCTTTTGGAAATCATAAGACACCCAAACAACTTTTTATCAACAATACAAGTTGGGATCACTTTAGTTAATATCTTGTCAGGGGCTTCCTTGGCAGATAGTCTCTCTGCTCGTTTAGCACCTGTTCTAGGTGGGACTGCAGTAGCTAAAACTCTCGCGAATGTATTAATCATGCTTTTGTTAACTTATGTTTCAATTGTATTTGGTGAATTATATCCTAAGCGAATTGCTATGACCCATACAGAGAGTGTGGCCCAAGTAACATCAAGTGTGGTTAGAAAATTAGGCGTCATTGCTAAGCCCTTCGTTTGGCTGTTAACAGCTTCAACGAACCTGCTGGCTAAGATAACACCAATGAAGTTTGATGATGAAGATACAAAAATGACTCGTGATGAAATGCGGTACATGCTTGAAAACGAGGGCATCCTTGAGACAGAAGAACTTGAAATGCTGCAAGGTGTTTTCTCTTTAGATACAAAAGTAGCCCGTGAAGTCATGGTTCCCCGTACCGATTCATTTATGATTGATATTAATGACCCGGTAACTGAAATTGTCGATGAAATTTTAAGTGAGAGTTATTCACGTATTCCTGTGTACGATGAAGATAAAGACAAGATCATAGGAATCGTTCATACGAAAAACTTACTGAAAGCAGCAAGAGAATGCGGCTTTGAAAACATCGATCTGCATAAAATTATTCAGGAGCCGTTGTTTGTACCAGAAACTATCTTTATTGATGATTTATTGTACGAGTTGAAAAAGACGCAGAATCAAATGTCTATTTTACTAGATGAGTACGGAGGAATGGTAGGCCTGGTAACTTTAGAAGATCTATTGGAGGAAATCGTTGGCGAGATTGACGATGAATCCGATGAAATTGAAAAACTTTATGAGAAGGTTTCAGATACGGAGTACTTAATCAATGGAAAAATGTTGATTGATGAGTTTAATGAAGAATTTGACACTAGTCTTCATATGAGTGATGTAGATACAATGGCTGGTTATTTGATCACTGCACTAGGGACCATTCCTGATGAAGGTGAAAAACTTTCTTTTGACGTTGACAATTTAACCTTGATCTCTGAAGAAATGGAAGGCTCTAGGGTATTAACCGTCCGCGCAATTTTCCATCCTGATGAAGATAAAGGTGTAGAACCTGAAGAAGAACGTCGTTTGTTTACTAAGGATTTTGAAGATGACGAACCAAGAAGATAACCGTTAAGGACTAATCTCGTTTAGAGAATTAGTCCTTTTTTTATCAAATTTCTTCTCCGTAGTCGACAGGTTTATCATATTCACCTGGGGCATAATCGTAGGTGTGTCCATAGATGAAAACTGGCATACCGATATAACTGTACTTGTAAATTTTCTCCACTTTATTTAAGGGTGTGTTGATGCAGCCGTAGCTTCCAAATCCAGTTTTAAAAGCTTCAGGGTCGCCAAAGGCTTCTTTTTTGTGTTCAGTATCATGTATCCCAATTTCGGTGATGGTTTGACCATAGCTCAAAAAAGGCATCCAGTAGTTCACTGGCACACGGTAGCTACCATCACCTGTGATGAGCGCTCCGCTTAAGTAAGTATTTTTTTGTTTATCCATAATTGTGTGAAAACCAGGGATAGTGGCTGTTTCTTTGATAAATTGACCAGTAATCACATTGGTACTAACCACTTTTTTACCCTTGTGAAAGCAATACATTTTTTGATTTTCTAAATCAACCTCAATATAATTTTGTTTTACGTGCAGCGGTTGCTTTGATGGATTACCTTTTAAAGGAAGCTCGATTGACTCAATTTTGCTGTCTAACAATTGTTTATTTAATAATTTTACTGCTTTTTCTGTATCAATGTACCAACCGTAGTTACCGACATTTTTAAAACGCAAATGTTCGCCATGCACATTTACAAAATCAACGGGACGATCGATTGTGGAATACTTTTGATTTAGTTTTTGAACCAATTGAGTAGTCAATAAAGAATCCAGCGTTCCAGACTCATTTACAGAAGCAATAATCATATTTTTTGATAAAGGAATTTTCTTTTTAGCAATGATTAATGATCTATCCTCAGTTAGAAGCTGGTTCAAATCTCGAACGGTTGATTTTAGGTTTTCACTTGTGAGCTCAGGTTTAACATAAAAGTCCGTTAGCTGGTATACCTCCTTCAAACTTCCAACAGTCATATCTTGATAAAGAACCTTAATCAATTGTTGTCGATCGATCTGAGTGCCTTGCTTCTCGGGCTGAATTACAAATTTCTGATTTTTATGACTTACAAGTGCTGATTGATTTTCTATCTCAATACCAAAGTCAGCAGCATTGATTTGGGTAGTTACCTGTTCCATTGTTCTATTTGCTAGGGGCAGTAAAGTAGAGGAATGGTGCAGATTAGCTTTTAGAAAATCCTCCGAGATCTTGTAAGGCTGGTCGATTGTTAAGAGAATCGGAGTATTATTTTGTGTTAAAGAGATAGAAACTGTTTGATATGTTTTTTCTAATTTCTTCTGAGATTGTTGGATAGTTAAGCCGCCAACTGAAGTAGTATTTACTTTTGCCAAGGGGAGGAAATGGCTCCTGAAATAGATAAAAAGAAAGAGCGAACTCAGAAACAGCAAGAGTAAGAAATTTTTAATAAAATTTTTGGATAAATACATAAGATTCTCCTTTAAAATGAGTTAGACTAAAGCAAGGGTGTAAATAGACGTTTTCGAAATATTTGTAATCATATTGTAACACAAGAAATATTTTTGTAAATATAGTCGATTAAAAAGTATGTGCTTTTTTAATAAAAAGTTTTCAAAAATCAGAAAGGGATGAAGATTTTCTGTAAAATCGTTTTCAACTTTCCTATTTCTGGGCATCCATGCTATACTAATTGGGTTGAAATTTGTTAAAGGGAGTAAACTCATGAATAATCCTAAATTAAAAGAACAGGTTGACAGTCGTCGTACATTTGCGATTATTTCCCATCCAGATGCCGGGAAAACAACGATTACTGAACAACTTTTACTATTCGGAGGCGCAATTCGCCAAGCTGGAACGGTCAAAGGTAAAAAGACCGGAAACTTTGCAAAATCTGACTGGATGGATATTGAAAAACAACGTGGGATTTCAGTTACCAGTTCAGTAATGCAATTTGACTATGAGGGTAAACGTGTCAATATTTTAGATACACCAGGGCACGAAGATTTCTCGGAAGATACTTATCGTACATTAATGGCGGTTGATAGCGCTGTGATGGTAATTGATAGTGCAAAAGGGATTGAGGCACAGACAAAGAAACTATTCCAAGTTGTTAAACGACGAGGAATTCCTATTTTTACTTTTATAAATAAATTGGACCGAGATGGTCGAGAACCACTAGATTTATTAGAAGAGTTGGAAGAATTGTTAAACATTGAATCTTATCCGATGAATTGGCCAATTGGTATGGGTAAAGGACTTGAAGGTCTTTATGATATTCATAACAAACGAATTGAGTTGTATCGTCCAGAACAGTATGAAGGTGAACGGTTTGTTGAATTAACTGATGGTGAAATTGCTGGTGAACATCCATTAAAAGAACAATCAATTTATCAGGATGTTCTAGGTGAAGTAGAATTAGTCCAAGAAGCTGGTGATGCTTTTGACTTGGAAAAAATTGCTAAAGGGGAACAAACACCAGTATTTTTCGGATCAGCCTTAACTAATTTTGGCGTTCAGACATTTTTGGAAACCTTTGTTCATTTAGCGCCAAAACCCTACGCGCATAAAACTGAAGAGGGAACTGAAATTTCCCCTTATGAAGATGAATTTTCAGGTTTTGTGTTCAAGATTCAAGCCAATATGAATCCTAATCATCGTGATCGGATTGCTTTTGTACGAATTTGCTCAGGTACTTTTGAACGCGGAATGGATGTAAACTTAAATCGAACAGATAAAAAGATGAAATTGAGTAATGTAACCCAGTTTATGGCAGATGCTCGAGAAAATATCGAGGAAGCTGTTGCTGGTGATATTATTGGGATTTACGATACTGGTAACTATCAAATCGGAGATACACTGTATGAAGGAAAACTAAAAGTTGCTTATGAAGAACTGCCTTCTTTTACACCGGAATTATTTATGAAAGTTACCGCAAAAAATGTTATGAAACAAAAATCTTTTCACAAAGGAATTAATCAGCTTGTACAAGAAGGTGCAATTCAACTGTATAAAACCTATCTTACTGACGATTACATCATAGGAGCGGTAGGACAGCTGCAGTTTGAAGTTTTCCAATATCGGATGCAAAATGAGTACAATGCAGAAGTAGTTATGACGCCAATGGGACATAAAATTGCTCGTTGGATTAAACCAGAAGACTTGGATGAGCGAATGAGCTCTAGCCGAAATATTTTGGCTAAAGACCGTTTTGATCAACCACTATTTTTATTTGAGAACCAATTTGCTATGCGTTGGTTTGCCGATAAATATCCGAACGTAGAATTGAAGAGTTTGATGTAGAATATTACGGACCACTTTTTAGAGGAGATGTTCAATGTTAAAACAGCTTAGTAAGTACAACCATTTACTGATTCTATTCATCTTGAGCATTTTTTTTATGATGCCGATGTTTTTGTATTCGGGTATCATCCATTTTAGCATGCAAGACACCTATTTTCATTTATCGCGTATAACTGGAATGAGTAATGTATGGACTAGTCCAGTAAATTACGCGTCTTTTCACCATAATGGATCAATGATCAACCAGTTTTATCCCTGGTTGACCATTTATCCTGCTTATTTATTCTATAAAATAACTGGGAGTATGGTTTGGGGTTATAAAATATATTGTTGGTTCATCACCTTGGCAACTTTACTTATTTCTTATTATTCAATGTTCAAAATGAAAAAAAGTACCAATATTGCTCTGATATTTTCAGCTGTCTATACATTTTCGGCATATCGGGCTACGGATCTTTTTTATCGAGGGTCTTTAGGTGAAGCTGTGGCAATGACCTTCTTTCCGATGGTTTTAGCAGGGACGTATGAAATTTTTATTGGAAATGAGAAAAACTGGCGCCTTTTAACCTTTGGTATGACTTTAATTGTCTACACCCATCTACTTTCCGTAGCGATGCTTGCGGTACTGATTGCTTTCTTTCTAATCATTTCTTTTCCTTTTTGGACGAACAAAGTGAAACGTTTAAAAGCATTGTTTAAAGCGACAGGAACGACTGTTCTGCTTTCTCTGGCATTTATTGTTCCATTTTTAGAACAAATGACTCAACTGAATTTGTACACTCCTAAAGGTGTATCTTTGGAAGGGTTTGACTATCGCCGTCTATTAGGTAATTTGATTTTTAATCGCATCAACGGATTTTCAATCGGTTTGTTTTTATTGCTAGCTATCTTTATGACCATAGTAGGTTGGAAAAAATTGAAGAAACCAGATATCGTCATTTTCATTGTTGGCGTACTGATGTTTATCTCTACAACAAGATTATTGCCTTGGGATAAGCTTAGCACAACACCGTTGTTAACTATTCAATTTGTATGGCGTTTGAATGCCATTGTAACTTTGTTATTGGCCTACAGCTTTAGTGTTTCCTTTGACTCTAAAAAGGCAGTTGTAAGAATAAATAGACAGATATTACTATTGCCAATTATTGTAATTCTTCATATTGTGTCTATTTTTAATCTTTATAATTCAGATAAAGTATACAATTTAGTAGCAAGAAATGATGACATGAGAACGGTAATTCAAGATAGTGATATAACAGGAATAGATAATTTACTGCACAACATTGATTATGCCAATCAACGAGTAGTAGAGAATATGGATGTGGTCGCTAATTATAAGTTTGTCCTGAATGGAAAAGAAATTAAACCTGAGTTCAACTTAACGGATAGCGAAGTTACGATTGTTTTAAAAGGTATAAAGGACTCTAGCGATTTAGTAACACCTCTTTATCGATATATTGGACAAAAGGTTACTGTCAACGATAAAGAAACCAGAACGAAGCTATCTTCTTCGGGTACAACTGAATTGCACATTCCTAAAGGCAACTCTAAGATTAAAATTTCTTATCGCTATACTCGATGGGCTGTGATCGGTCGGACGATCAGTGTAATTGCCCTTATAGTTATATCAGTACCTAAGAATCTAGTCCAAAAACTAAAGAAAAAAGGCGAACCCGCGAAGCAGTGAGTAATCACTACTTCGTAAGTTCAGCCTCTTTTTTTGTTATGGATATCTCAACAAGTCCTGGCGCTTCGATCATAGTCAAATTTTCAAAATCATAACTATCATCCTTTAGTTTTCGTCTAAAGTATTTATGTATAAAATCGATCTCTTTTTGCTGTATGTTTCGTTTGTCATTTTTAATCACGATTTCTGCATGTTTGTACGCGTCAGTGAAGATGACTGTTGTATTGCCAATGGTATAAACTTTGATCATGTTCGCATCTGTGTTCTCAAGTTGATTAAATACTAAACGCGAATGGCTATTAGTAACATTCACTAGTTTCATGGACAAGCTCCTTCCCTGAAAATTACATTCCTATGATAATTATATAAAAAAATTCAAAAAAAATGAAGAGTAAAGCTCAAAAAAGCTGAGATAGATTTCTATCTCAGCTTTTTTCGCTTACTCTTTGCCATCTTCTTTGACTAAACGCTCTGGTTTAGAGGTAATAACAATGTTATCTTCTTTATCCAATTTTGCCTTAAGCTCACGGATAGTTGGATGGTCCAGATAAAATTCAGCAATTCCGTCTTCAATAGTTTCTTGTATTGTTCGACGAAGAGGGCGAGCTCCCATGGATGGGTCGTAGCCAAGATCTACTAATTTTTCCTTAACATTGATAGGAACATCTATATGCAGCTTTTGACCAGCTAGCATATTGTTTACATCATTAATCATCAAAGAAACTATTTCCATTAGACTTTCTTTGTTTAATGGACTGAATTCAATGATTCCGTCAAAACGATTCAAGAATTCTGGAGCAAAGAAATCTTTTAGTTGTCCAAGGACGGAACGAGTCGTTCCTTCTCGAGCTGCGCCAAAGCCAACATTAGCCTCAATTTTGCCAGTTCCAGCATTGCTTGTCATGATAATCAAGGTGTCCTTAAAGCTTACTGTTCTCCCTTGAGCGTCTGTTAACCGACCATCATCAAGTATTTGCAAGAACATGTGTAAAACATCTGGATGAGCTTTTTCAATTTCATCTAGCAGGATTAAGCTGTACGGGTTACGACGAACACGTTCAGTTAATTGCCCAGCTTCTTCATAACCGACATATCCTGGAGGAGAGCCAATCAATTTTGAAACACTGTGTTTTTCCATATATTCAGACATGTCGAAGCGAATCATTGATTCTTGTGATCCAAACATTTCGTAAGCAAGTTGTTTAGCTAATTCTGTTTTACCAACACCAGTAGGTCCGACAAATAAGAAGGAACCGATTGGTCGATTCTTCTTATTCAAGCCCACGCGATTCCGGCGAATGGCTTTAGAAACTTTTTCTACGGCTTCATCTTGACCGATTACATGTTTCTTCAAATCGTCTGCTAAGTTTTTCAACTGTGTTTGTTCTTTTTCTTTAAGGTCGCCAACAGGGATACCAGTTTGTTTTTCAACAATAGACTCCATATCTTTCTCCGTAATGACAGGTATTTCTTCATCACTTATTTCGCGATCTTTCATTCGTTGAAGTTTGTTGATTTGGTCCCGATAATAAGCTGCTTTTTCAAAGTCTTCCTCCTGAGAAGCTAACCCTTTTTGTTCTTCAGCTTCGGCCAGTTTTTTATCGATTACTTTTGGATCAACAATTTGAATCGTCAAATTCTTTTTCGAACCCGATTCATCCAACAGATCAATGGCCTTATCCGGCAAGAAACGATCTTGAATGTATCGGTTAGATAGTTCCGCGGCTGATTTGATTGCTTCATCAGTATATTTCACATGGTGATAGTCTTCATAACGAGGTTGCAAACCTTTCAAAATCTCAATAGTCTCTTCAACGCTAGGTTCATCAACTCGCACAGGTTGCATACGACGTTCCAGCGCAGCATCCTTTTCGATGATGCGGTATTCATTTAAAGTAGTAGCTCCCACCATTTGCATTTCGCCACGGGCAAGAGCTGGTTTTAAAAGATTTCCAGCATCCATATTTCCATCACCAGCTGAACCAGCACCAACTATTTCGTGTACTTCATCAATAAATAAGATAATATTTTCAGCTTGACGTATTTCCTCAATTAATTTTTGCATGCGCTCTTCAAATTGACCGCGAATGCCCGTACCTTGAACTAATGAAGCAACGTCTAAACGAATAACTTCTTTGTCCATTAGTTTTTGCGGAACATCACCATTGACAATCTTTTGAGCTAATCCTTCAACTACCGCTGTTTTACCAACACCGGGTTCACCAATTAAAACTGGATTATTTTTAGTACGGCGATTTAAAATCTCTATGACACGTTGAATTTCATCGTCTCGTCCTACGACAGGATCGATGTTTCCATCACGTGCGGATTGAGTAATATTAATTCCAAATTCATCAAGAAGTCCGCCGCCATTCCCACGAGGGGGCTGTTGTCCATTGAAACCATTTCCGCCGCCAAATTGGGTAGGGGGAGTTTGGTCCACGGCACCTTGCTGCTGCATTTGTTGAGACATGGATCGGAATAAGTCATCTAGACTTCCAAATCCGAATGGATCGTTTGCTGCCATTTGTGGAGCACCTCCTGTAGCTTGATTTTTTAGTTTTTGATAGCAACTCTGACAATAGTCCAACTGTTTTCGTTGTCCATTGACATTTGCATACAAATGAATCGTTGCTTCATTTTTATGGCAATTTTGGCAAAGCATTTTATTCACCCTTTCACCTTTTCTTCCATTGTACATCTAGGAAGGGATTCTCGTAAAAAGATACGCTGGTCAAAAGTTTGACTTTATCTGACCTTAAGTCATATTATACTGACTTCTACAATAAAATCAAGTGGAAGGCTCAAAAAATTAGCACTCGCATGCCGAGAGTGCTAATCACAGAATTTTCTCATGAAAATCTTTTTCTAGGAGAGCAAGTGTTATGAAAAAAAGAATGAAAACAGAAAATTTCAGCGATTATTTCATGAAAAAGAGGTATTTTAAGAAAGGGCATACATTTCGTTGAAAGAAATCGTATAAAATTGTTGTATCGATAACCAAAAAATGGTAATCTTTAGGAATGAAGGGCTTGAAGAAACAAGTAATGTTGCGAAAGCCCTAACATAAAAACAAAATTTTCTTGTACAAAGGAGAACGGTCAATATGGAAAAAAAAGATTTTCACGTAGTAGCAGAAACAGGGATTCATGCACGTCCAGCAACATTATTAGTGCAAACTGCAAGCAAATTTAACTCTGATATCAATTTGGAGTATAAAGGAAAATCAGTTAACCTTAAATCAATCATGGGCGTTATGTCTCTAGGTGTTGGCCAAGGTTCTGACGTTACTATTTCTGCTGAAGGTGCTGACGAAAAAGAAGCAATGGAAGCAATTGTAGAAACTATGAAGAAAGAGGGACTATCTGAATAATGGTTGAAATGCTAAAAGGTATTGCCGCTAGCGACGGAGTTGCCGTTGCGAAAGCTTACTTGCTAGTTCAACCGGATTTGTCTTTCCAAAAGAAAAGTATTGAAGATACAGCTGCTGAAGAAAGCCGTCTTGATGACGCTTTAGCAGCTTCTTCTTCAGAACTTCAAAAAATTCGGGATAAAGCTGCAAAAAGCTTAGGTGAAGAAGAAGCACAAGTGTTTGATGCCCATTTAATGGTTCTATCAGATCCAGAAATGATCGGTCAAATCAAAACACATGTTCAAGATAATAAAGTAAATGCAGAATCAGCATTAAAAGAAGTTACTGATATGTATATTGGTATGTTTGAAGCAATGGACGATAATATGTACATGCAGGAACGTGCAGCAGATATTCGTGACGTAACAAAACGCGTAATGGCACATCTGTTAGGTGTAAAATTACCAAATCCATCAATGATTGATGAAGAGGTAGTAGTAGTAGCTCATGACTTGACACCAAGTGATACGGCACAACTAAACAAAAACTTTGTAAAAGCCTTTGTTACTGACATCGGCGGACGTACTTCTCATTCTGCTATTATGGCGCGCTCGTTGGAAATTCCGGCTATTGTTGGAACAATGGAAATTACTTCAAAAGTAAAAGAAGGCGACATTTTAGCTGTAAATGGTATTGCTGGTGAAACGATTATCAACCCTACTGATGAGCAGGCAGCTGAATTTCTTAAAGTTGGTGAAGACTACGCCGCTCAAAAAGCTGAGTGGGAAAAACTGAAAGATGCTGAAACAGTAACGGCTGATGGCAAACATTTTGAACTAGCTGCTAACATTGGAACACCAAAAGATTTAACTGGTGTACACAACAATGGCGCTGAAGCAATTGGTTTGTACCGTACAGAATTCTTGTATATGGATTCTCCTGATTTCCCAACTGAAGAAGATCAGTTCGAAGCATACAAAGCAGTTCTTGAAGGTATGGGCGAAAAACCTGTAGTGGTTCGTACCATGGATATCGGTGGGGATAAAGAACTCCCTTACTTGAAACTTCCTCACGAAATGAACCCATTCTTAGGCTATCGCGCATTACGTATCAGTTTATCAGAGCTAGGTGAAGATATGTTCCGTACACAGTTACGTGCATTATTGCGCGCTTCTGCTTACGGTAATCTACGTATTATGTTCCCAATGGTAGCGACTCTTAAAGAGTTCCGTGCTGCTAAGAAAATGTATGAAGAAGAGCATGAAAAGCTTGCAAAAGAAGGCGTTAAAGTATCTGATACCATTCAAGTTGGTATCATGATTGAAATTCCGGCAGCAGCAGTATTAGCCGATAAATTTGCAAAAGAAGTGGACTTCTTTAGTGTTGGAACAAACGATTTAATCCAATACACAATGGCAGCTGACCGCATGAACGAACGCGTTTCTTATTTATACCAACCATATAACCCTTCAATCTTACGTTTGATTAAAAACGTTATTGATGCAGCACATGCTGAGGGCAAATGGGCTGGTATGTGTGGAGAAATGGCTGGCGATCAAACAGCTGTACCGTTGTTAATGGGTATGGGTCTTGATGAATTTTCTATGAGTGCTACGTCTATTCTTAAGACTCGTAGTTTAATGAAACGTCTAACTACTTCAGATATGGCTGAATTAGCGGATAAAGCATTGAACGACTGTGATACAATGGAAGAAGTTGTAGAACTAGTTGAGTCTTACGTAAAATAGTTCATATTCAACGCCACTGTCTACTCAAGGCAGTGGCGTTTTTATTTGTCCAAATTAGGACTTCCGATTGATAGAATTAGATTCGCCCTATGGTATAATGGATTTGCTGTTGAAGAGGAGTGAATTGATTGAAAGTCTTATTATATTTCGAAGGACAATCAGTTATAGGCAAATCTGGGATCGGTCGAGCCCTAGTCCATCAAAAACGGGCATTATCATCTATAGGGATTCAGTACACATTGGATCCATCAAGTACCGATTACGATATATTGCATGTGAACACTTATGGCCCCAAAAGTGCTAAACTAGTAGCTAAAGCAAAAAGACTAGGTAAAAAAGTTATTTACCATGCTCATTCTACTGAGGAGGATTTTCGGAATTCTTTTATTGGATCAAATAAACTAGCACCATTTGTTAAAAAATGGTTGGTTCATTTATATAGTCAGGCTGATTTTTTGATTACTCCGACTCCTTATTCAAGAGAACTTTTAAGAAGTTACGGATTGACGCAACCAATTGCTGCAATTTCCAATGGAATTGATTTACAGCGTTATTACCCAAGTAAAGAAAAGGAAAAGGCTTTTCGAAGTTATTTTTCGTTATCCGAGGAACAAAAAGTAATCATTAGTGTAGGGCTCTTTTTTGAGCGTAAGGGACTGATTGATTTTGTTGAGATTGCTAAAAAAATGCCAGATTATACGTTTATTTGGTTTGGCGACGTTCCTATGTACTCAATTCCACACAATATTCGTAGAATTGTAAAAGTAGACCATCCAAAAAATGTACTGTTTCCTGGATACATCAAAGGAGAGGTCATTGAAGGTGCCTATTCGGCCGCTGATTTATTCTTTTTTCCTTCTTATGAAGAGACGGAAGGAATTGTCGTACTCGAGGCCTTAGCCAGTCGGCAGAAAGTCTTGCTTCGTAATATTCCAGTTTATCATGGTTGGATGGAAAATGGTGTCAATTGTTACATGGGAACCTCCAGACAAGAATTTATTACTTTAATTGAACAAATTACCAGTCAGCAACTATCGAATATAACTGAGGCAGGCTTTAAGACAGCCCAGAGTAAGAGTATTACAGAAATTGGTCGGGAGCTGCAGATTGTTTATCAGGCGGTACTTGATGAATCATACAATCAATCGATGTATCAACAAATCGTTGAATAGTTTGGAGGAGAAAACGTGCGTATTGGTTTCTTTACAGATACCTACTTTCCGCAAGTTAGTGGAGTGGCAACATCAATCAAAACCCTAAAGGAAGAGTTGGAGAAAAAAGGACATGAAGTCTACATATTTACCACGACCGACCCGGATGCTGAAGATTTCGAGAAAGATATTGTGCGAATGCCAAGTGTTCCATTCGTCTCATTTAAAGATCGGCGAATTGTAGTTCGAGGTATGTGGTTTGCCTATCAAATTGCCAAAGAACTAGAGCTGGAATTAATTCATACCCATACTGAATTTGGGGCAGGATTGTTGGGTAAGATGGTTGGCAGCCGTTTAAAAATTCCAGTAGTCCATACCTATCATACAATGTATGAAGATTACCTTCATTATATCGCTAACGGAAAAGTTGTGCGTCCAACGCATGTAAAACATTTTATTCGTATGTTTATCAATCGGTCAACAGGTGTAGTCTGTCCAAGCCAACGAGTAGTAAACACATTAAGACGATATGAAGTAGAAATTCCTATGCGAATCATCCCAACAGGGATCGAAATTGGAGAATTTATTCGTCCGGATATTACGGATCAGATGCTAAAAGATTTACGAAGTAAGTTAGGAATTACTGATGATCAGTTGATGATACTGTCCTTAAGTCGAATTTCTTATGAGAAGAATATACAGGTCATCGTTCAACAGTTTCCCAAGGTGCTAGAAAGGTTACCTAATGTACGATTAGTAATTGTCGGTAAAGGTCCCCATAGAGAAGCTCTAGAGGAGCTTGTGGAAGAATTGGGGCTTCAAGAGTTTATACAATTTACTGGAGAAATCCCTCACGATCAAGTTGCAGTCTATTATCGTTCTGCTGACTATTTTGTGAGTGCATCAACTTCAGAAACGCAAGGATTAACCTATGCGGAAGCAATCGCCTCAGGCACGCAATGTGTGGTCGAAGGAAATGATTATTTAGAAGCGCTCTTGGATGATGAACGTTTAGGAGTAACTTTTGAGAAGGATGAGGATTTTTCTGAGTCTTTAATCAATTATGTTAGTAAAGGGTTCATCTTGGATGATACATTGAAAGAGAGAAAATTAACCGAAATATCCGCCCAGAAGTTTGGTGATGAAATAATTGATTTTTATCAGCAAATGTTGGAGTATTATCAGAATAATCACCAAAAGTCGTCTCTTAGTCAAAGACGTCCTGTAGAAAAGGTTCGAGTAAAAATTGCTTCACTGAAAAATTCAGTAGATAAATAAGGTCTAAATCCATCTCTTCAGGTATACTAGAGATGGATTTAGTTTTTTTAGGAGGGATTAAATTTATGGAATTAGGTTTTATAGGCACAGGCGTTATGGGGAAGGCAATTGTTGCACATTTAATGAGCGCAGGGCACAAAGTTAATGTATATAACCGGACTAAAAGTAAAGCTGACGAATTAGTTGAAGGTGGTGCTGTTTGGCAAGATACACCGGCAATGGTAACCGAAAATTCAGAAATAGTTTTTACGATGGTTGGTTACCCTAGTGATGTAGAAGAAATCTATTTTAAGAAAAATGGCATATTTACCGTTTCAATTGAAAATAAAATTTTAGTGGATTTGACAACTTCTACTCCTACTCTAGCTAAAAAGATTCAACAAACAGCTATTGAAAAAGGAGCAGATGCATTGGATGCACCTGTTTCTGGTGGAGATCTTGGTGCAAAAAATGCTACATTAACGATCATGGTTGGTGGCCATTCATCTACTTATGAGAAAGTTGTTCCTTTATTTAAAATTATGGGAAAAGCCGTTTCACTTCATGGAGATGCCGGCAGCGGTCAGCATACTAAAATGGCCAATCAAATTATGATTGCTGGCACCATGACAGGTATGACTGAAATGCTGGTTTATGCTCAAAAAGCTGGCTTAGATTTACCTCAGGTTTTAAAAACACTAGGTGGCGGTGCAGCTGAAAATTGGTCCATGATGAATTATGGTCCGAGAATCTTGAAAGAAGACTATTCTCCCGGTTTCTTCGTAAAGCATTTTATCAAGGATTTAAAAATTGCTCTTGATGAAGCGGCAGAATTATCTTTGGAACTTCCAGGAACCAAGCTAGCTGTCGAATTGTATGAACAATTAGCTAACGATGGATATGAGAATGATGGGACCCAAGCTTTAATTAAATTATGGTGGTCTGAAGGGAAAGTTGGCTTTTACAAAAATTAAGAATTATTTTGGCAAAATCAATGCAAGATAAGGTCTGATTTGATACAATAATACAGAATGATTGGAAGGGAGGCACCTAGATGAAACACTCGCAATTAGTTGCCATTATTAAGCGCTTGGAAGCTATGACAGAATCCACAGATAATGAAGTTCAAGTTCGCCGTTTTGAAAAAGATGGAGTCGAAAAATGTACGGTAACTTACGATAGTACAACTGAAACATTTGAATTGACTGAAAGTGATAGTAAACAAACATACCAATTCGATAATATTGATATTGTCGCAATGGAAATTTACGACTTGATTCAATAAAGCGGGGGAACCCGTTTTTTTGTTTCCTTTATGTTGCATATTATTTGAACTTATCTTTCTTTTGGAAGATTATAGAATATGTAAGTAGAAGTGGAGGAAATAAAATGTTAGACAAAGAAGTTTACAATCAATTATTTAAGCCATCTTTTTCCAAAAAGACAGAGGTAGTTTATTGGGATGGAAGTGTAAAGGAATATGGTGAAACTTCGGGTGAGACAGCCTTTAAAATTACTTTTCATGAAAAAATTCCAGTAAAGGACTTGATGAACAATGCCTCGTTAGCTTTAGGTGAAGCCTACATGGAAAAACGAATAGAAGTGGAAGGGAATCTACAGGAGCTGATTTATGATGTCTATAATCAGGCAGAAGGTTTCTTTCATAATAAGAATTTTAAAAAATGGCTGCCGAAAGAAAAGCATACTAAGAAACAATCGCAAACGGACATTCACAGTCATTATGACTTAGGAAATGAATTCTATGAGCTTTGGCTAGACCCAACTCTAACCTATTCTTGTGCTTACTTTGTTACACCAGAAGATACATTGAAGCAAGCGCAAATTAATAAAGTCCATCATATATTAGATAAATTGTTTATTAAGCCAGGAGAAACCTTGCTAGATATTGGTTGTGGCTGGGGAACGTTAATTTTGATCGCAGCCAAAGAATATGGAGTTAAATCAACAGGTATCACTTTGAGTGAGGAGCAATATCATCATATTCAAGGAATAATTCAAAAGGAACATCTTGAAGATAAGGTGTCAGTTCGTCTAATGGATTATCGAGATTTGAAAGACGAAACCTACGATCATATTACAAGTGTCGGGATGTTTGAACATGTTGGTGCAGAAAATTTGTCCGAATATTTTAATGTAGTGAAGAAAAATTTGTCAGCTAAGGGAACAGCACTCATTCATGGAATTAGTCGACAACAAGGCGGAGCAAAGAATGCTTGGATAAATAAATATATTTTCCCAGGGGGGTATATTCCAGGTGTTACAGAGCTTGTGGGTCACATGACGGAAAATGATTTACAGCTGATCGACTTAGAAAGCTTGCGCAGAGATTATCAACTTACGTTAGAGCAGTGGACTAAAAATTTTCATGAGGTTAAGGATCAAGTGGTGGAACAAAAAGATGAAGCATTCTACCGAATGTGGGACTTGTATTTGCAAGCATGTGCTGCTTCTTTCCAGGCCAGCAACATTGATGTCATTCAGTATTTGCTGACACATCCAAATAATAATGATATCCCTATGCACCGCAGAGGATAAAAGCAGGAGTGATCTTTTTTGATCACTCTTTTTGTTGTTCTTGTTAAGAAAATTTTATAAAATGAATATTGAGTACATTGCAAGCTGAAAAGTAGTAAATATTTCAAGAAAAGCTTTGATGTTCAAAGTTTCTTAACGTTTGGATTATCGAAATTTTTGCTTTTTGACTACACCAATTTTCTGTAAAATGACAAAAGCGGCTTGCATTGAAAATAAAAATAGGATATAGTTTGATCATCAAATGATTTGAATGTCAAACTAATTGGGTGAGGGAAAATGGAACACAATTGGGAAGAAATGAACAACTATTTAGTGACTATCTTTAATGACGTTCTGTCAATTGAAGAAAATGAGCTGAAAAAATCGAGGTTTAGAGATCTAACAATCACTGAAATGCATACGATAGATGCAATAGGTATGTATAAGAAGAAAACCACGACGGAAGTAGCACGGGAGCTTTTGGTCACTGTAGGAACCTTAACAACATCGATAAATCGTTTAGTGAAAAAGGAATATGTTGAACGTATCCGTAGTGAAGATGACCGAAGAGTAGTCAAACTATCTTTAACAAAAAAAGGAAAGTTGGTTTTTCGTGTTCATCAGCACTTCCATCGCGAAATGGTACGTCATGCGACAGAAGGTTTAAACACTGAAGAGCAGGAAGTTTTCTTACGAGCACTGAAAAATCTATATGAATACTTAGAGGAAATCAAATGAGCATCGATCAATATGGAAAGATTACGGCAACTGCCCGTTATCTTCCAAACAATATTGTTACAAACGATGAATTGGCTCAATGTATGGATACATCAGATGAGTGGATTCAATCAAGAACGGGAATCAAACAGCGCCATATTGCTGAAAAGGAGAATACATCTGATCTTTGTACCGAAGTGGCTCAGAAATTGTTGGCTAAAGCACAATTAGATGCGTCTTCATTAGACTTTATAATCGTTGCGACAATGTCTCCTGATTATTCGTCACCTTCTGTTGCATGTCAGGTGCAAGGGAGAATTGGTGCTCGTCAAGCGATGGCTTTTGACCTAACAGCTGCTTGTGCTGGTTTTGTCTATGCTTTAGCAACGGGGGAAAATTTTATTCGTACCGGGCTGAAAAAGGGAATAGTAATTGGTGGTGAAAAGACTTCTAAGCTAATTAACTGGGAAGATCGTTCAACAGCTGTTCTTTTTGGAGATGGTGCAGCCGGCGTATTGCTGGAGGCTGAGAATAAACCCTCGATCATTCGTCAGATGCTGCGAGCAGATGGAGAACGTGCTAATTCATTGGTTGCTGGTTTTAGACCAACAAAAACCAAGTTTTATCAAGACGACGATCAGTCAGGTCTAACCATGGATGGTCGCGGTATTTGGAACTTTGCATTAAACGATGTTGTCGAAGATCTTCAAGCTTTTGTTGAGGAAGATCCCATTGACCTTTATCTTTTTCATCAGGCGAATCGCCGGATCATTGAAAAAATGGCTAAGAAATTAAAAGAGCCGATTGAAAAATTCCCAATGAATTTGACTAACTATGGCAACACTTCCGCAGCGAGTATTCCAATTTTATTAGACGAGCTGGTAGAAGCAGACATTATTCATTTGAATGGTTCACAAAAAGTGGTATTAACAGGTTATGGTGGTGGTCTTGCCTGGGGCAATCTATTACTGGAACTATAACTGTTTACAAATAATTTAAGAATATTAAATGGAGGAAACAACTCATGACTTTTGAAAAAATCCAAGGAATTATCGTAGAAGAACTAGGTGTAGAGAAAGAGAAAGTTGAATTAACAACAAATATTCAAGAAGATTTAGAAGCGGATAGTTTAGATCTATTCCAAATCATCAATGAAATTGAAGATGAATTTGACGTAAAAATCGAGACAGAAGATGGTATTGCTACTGTAAAAGATTTAGTTGAATACGTGGAAAAACAACAAAACGCATAAAGGACTAATGGCGAGGCGAGAGCCTGGCCTTTCCTTATATTAGGAGAAAATTTATGAAAACAGCATTTTTATTTAGCGGCCAAGGAGCTCAATATGTTGGTATGGGGAAAGAACTTTATCAACAGGAACCAATTGTTCGTCAAACTTTTGAAGAAGCTAGTGACTTATTAGGATACTCAATGAGCCAGCTTTGTTTTGAAAAAAATCAGAATATTCACGAAACGGAGTATACCCAACCTGCTATTTTAACTGTCAGTACGGCATTTTTACGTGTAGTAGAAAAAATGGGTATTACTAAGAAGGCGGTTGCTGGTTTGAGTCTAGGTGAGTATACAGCGCTGGTTGCAGCAGGGGCTCTAGATTTTGGAGATGCTGTTCAATTAGTTCAAAAACGAGGTCAATACATGAGCGAGGCAGTTCCTAGCGGTAACGGGAAAATGGTTGCCGTATTGAATACTCCGGCAGAAGTAATTGAAGATTGTTGTCAGCAAGCTTCTTCAATAGGTGTTGTTTCTCCAGCCAATTACAATACTCCGCAGCAAATTGTTATAGGTGGAGAAACTACAGCGGTTGAGAGGGCAGAAGAATTACTTTCTGCGGCAGGGGTTAAGCGAATGATTCCATTAAATGTGAGTGGACCTTTTCATACAGCTTTATTAGAGCCAGCCAGTCGTCAGTTAAATAAAGCACTGCAAAAGATCATATTTCATGACTTCAACTGTCCAGTTATTTCAAATACAACAGCAAAAGAAATGCCAGTTTCAGAAATCGTGTCCTTATTAACGGCTCAAGTGATGTCTCCAGTACGATTTAGCGACAGTATTCTTAAATTGAGAGAAATGGGCATTGAACGGATGATCGAGATTGGTCCTGGTAAAACATTAACTGGTTTTATTAAAAAAATTGATCGCTCGATTCAAACGAGTCGAGTGGAAGATGCTGAAACATTGCTGGATACAATTCAATTATTGGGAGGAACCGATGGAATTAGCGAATAAAACTGTCTTTATTACTGGTAGCAGCCGTGGAATCGGCTGGGGAATTGCTCAAGCCTTTGCTAAACAAGGTGCCAACATTGTACTAAATGGTCGTAAAGAAATTTCACCCGATAAGGTAAGCGAGATTGAAGCGCTTGGTGTCAACTGTACTTTTATTTGTGGTGATATTAGCTCATTTGAAGATGCGGGACGAATGATTGCTGAAACGAATGAAGTTTTTGGTTCGATTGACATCTTAATAAATAATGCTGGAATTACCCAAGACAAATTGTTGCTCCGGATGAAGCCAGAAGAATTTGATGCCTGCTTAAATATCAACCTTAAGGGTACGTTTAATATGACTCAGCAAGTCTTGAAACAGATGATGAAGCAACGTAGTGGAACTATCATTAACATGGCAAGCGTCATTGGACAAATTGGTAATGTCGGTCAAAGTAATTATGCTGCTAGTAAAGCTGGCGTGATAGGCTTTACTAAATCAGTTGCTAGAGAAGTTGCCCCAAGAGGTATTACTTGTAACGCATTAGCCCCAGGTTTTATCGCCACAGAAATGACGGATCAATTAAGTGACAAAATAAAACTGCAAATTGAAGACCAAATTCCATTGAAACGCTATGGCAGTGTCGAGGATGTGGCTAAAGCAGCTGTATTTTTAGCAGAAAATAAATATTTAACAGGTCAAGTGATTAATGTCGATGGTGGCATGGTCATGTAAAGAAAGGATGTATAAAATGAATCGTGTTGTAATTACCGGATACGGTGTTGTATCACCTATTGGCAATGACAGAGAAACATTTTTAACTAACTTAAAACAAGGAAAACACGGTATTGGTCCTATTCAGCAATTTGATGCTTCTGAGACCGGCATTACTATGGCTGCAGAAGTTAAGGACTTTCCTTTAGAAAAATATTTCGTCAAAAAAGATACAAAACGTATGGAACGTTATTCTTTATATGCTATTTATGCAGCTTTAGAAGCGATGGAAATGAGCGGTATTAATACTGAAGACGAGGATATGGAACGAGTAGGTGTCATGATCGGTTCTGGTATTGGCGGACTTGGAACGATTCAAGACCAAGTTTTACGTATGGATGCCAAAGGTCCTGGCCGAGTTTCTCCAATGTTTGTTCCTCTGGCTATTGTAAATATGGCGGCTGGCAATGTTGCTTTACGTATTGGAGCGAAAGGTATTTGCACGAGTACGGTTACAGCATGTGCAAGCGGCACTCACTCGATCGGCGAAGCTTTCCGAAATATCAAGCATGGTTACTCTGATGTTATGATCGCAGGAGGAGCCGAGTCTTGCATTAACAAGATTGGTATTTCTGGTTTTGCAGCTCTTACGGCGTTAAGTGATTCTACAGATGCCGCTCATGCGTCAATTCCTTTTGACAAAGATCGTAACGGTTTTGTAATGGGTGAAGGTGCTGGTGTTTTAGTATTGGAATCATTGGAACATGCACAAAAACGCGGAGCAACTATTTTAGGTGAGGTTGTTGGATATGGCGCGACTTGTGATGCTTACCATATGACTGCTCCAGATCCAGTGGGTGCTGGTGCCGCGCGTGCGATTACTCAAGCAGTTCAAGAAGCTCAAATTGATCCTGCAGATGTGAATTATGTGAATGCTCACGGGACAAGTACTCAAGCAAATGACAAAGCAGAAAGTAAAGCAATTGCTCATGCTTTAACTGATAAGGTGTATGTCAGCAGTACTAAATCCTTAACTGGACATTTGCTAGGTGGAGCTGGCGGTGTGGAAGCTGTAGCTACTTTGTTAGCGATTCAAGAACAATTTATTCCACCAACAGCTAACATTAATGAGGTTGATCCTGAAATTGAAGCAAATATTGTGGTAAATGAAGCCAAAGAAACTGTAGTGAATTATGCAGTAAGTAATTCACTAGGTTTTGGCGGACACAATGCAGTGATTTGCTTGAAGCGCTGGGAGGCCTAGTAAAAATGGACATCAAAGAAGTCAAAGAATTGATGGAGCAGTTTGACCGCTCCTCTTTAACTGAATTTGACCTTCATGAAGGCAGTTTTGAGTTATACATGAACAAAAATAAAGGTAGTCGGCAAGCAGCTCCGACTGTTGAAATTGAGAGAGTTGCTGTAGATCAGCCTAAAGAAGTAGTAACAGCTGAAGTTGAAGTCAACGCGACGTCAACTTCAGCTCAACCAGAAGTTGGAAACATTGTCTCTTCACCAATTGTTGGTGTCGTTTACCTGCAGCCCTCGCCAGATCAACCAGCTTTTAAAGAAGTGGGGGATTCAGTGGGAAAAGGTGAAACAGTATGTATCATTGAAGCAATGAAGCTGTTGAATGAAGTTGTTAGTGATTTTGACGGAACAATTGTTGATGTTTTAGTAGAGAATGAAGATGTTGTGGAGTATGGGCAACCTTTGTTCCGTATCAATTAAATTTCTAAAAAACTAGAGAATTCATAATATGATTAGGAGTGAAAATATATGATGACCATTGAAGAAATCAAAGAAATCATTCCTCACCGTTATCCTATGCTGTTGATTGACCGTGTAGAGAGTGTGGAACCAGGGAAATCAATTGTAGCTAAGAAGAATGTTTCAATCAACGAACCGTTCTTCCAAGGACATTTCCCCCATGAGCCTGTTATGCCGGGTGTACTAATCGTTGAAGCAATGGCTCAAGCTGGAGCGGTAGCTTTGCTGTCAATGGACGAGTTTAAAGGCAAAACCGCTTATTTTGGCGGAATTGACAAGGCGAAATTCCGTAAAAAGGTAGTTCCCGGTGACACGTTAGAAATAGAAATAGAATTAACAAAAGTTCGTTCTTCTGCAGGCTGTGGCAAAGGAATTGCACGAGTTGATGGCAAAAAGGTAGCCGAAGCAGAATTGACCTTTATGATTGGATAGATGTCTATGTTTTCAAAAATATTAATTGCTAACCGTGGTGAGATAGCAGTTCGAATTATTCGCGCTTGTCGAGAGTTGGGAATCCAAACGGTTGCCGTTTACTCTGAAGCTGATAAGGAAGCCTTGCATACTGAGATGGCTGATGAAGCGATTTGTATTGGACCGGCTCGGTCAAAGGATTCTTATTTAAATATGCAGGCAATTTTGAGTGCAGCACTTGTTACTAATGCTGAAGCGATTCATCCAGGTTTTGGCTTTTTATCTGAGAATAGTTTGTTTTCGACGATGTGTCGGGAATGCAGCATTAAGTTTATTGGACCTAGTGAAACAACAATTGATGAAATGGGAAACAAAATCCATGCGCGTCAATTAATGAAAGCTGCGGGCGTTCCAGTTATTCCTGGAAGTGATGGCGCTATTCATACTCTGAAAGAAGCTGAAAAAATTGCGGACACTGTAGGGTATCCAGTAATGTTAAAAGCTGCAGCCGGAGGTGGGGGTAAAGGAATCCGCAAAGTTTTGAAAAAAGCTGAGCTGGAAAAGAACTTTAATTCTGCCAAGGCTGAGGCTAAAGCAGCCTTTGGCGATGATTCAATGTATTTGGAGAAAATCATTTATCCCGCACGTCATATTGAAGTTCAAATCTTAGGAGACCAAGCCGGAAATGTTATTCATTTAGGCGAACGTGATTGTTCTTTGCAAAGAAACAATCAGAAGGTGCTGGAAGAAGCTCCATCGATTGTAATTGATCAAAAACAACGAGATATGTTAGGATCAATTGCTGTCAGAGCGGGGAAAGCGGTCAATTATGAAAGTGCTGGAACCATTGAATTTTTAAGAGATGAAGCAGGTAATTTCTATTTCATGGAAATGAATACCCGTATTCAAGTTGAGCATCCAATTACTGAAATGGTCACGGGGATTGACATTGTCAAAAAACAGATTAAAATTGCATCAGGGGAACCACTTGGTTTAAAACAAGAAGAAGTCACCTTTAAGGGACATTCAATTGAATGTCGAATCAATGCTGAAAATCCTGCATTCAATTTTGCTCCATCACCTGGTAAGATTCATACACTGCTTTTGCCAAGCGGAGGTTTGGGATTGCGTGTGGATAGTGCTATGTACAGTGGTGTGACGATTCCACCTTATTACGATTCAATGATTGCTAAAATTATTGTTCATGGTGAAGATCGCTTAGATGCGCTAATGAAAATGCAGCGTGCTTTAGGAGAATTCGTTTCTGAAGGTGTTATTACTAACGTAGAATTTCAAATGGATTTAATCAGCCATCCTAATGTACTTTTTGGTGATTATGATACAAGCTTTTTACAGACTACTTTCTTACCTGAGTGGCAAGAAAGTGAGTAGGAGGAAGATAGATGGGACTTTTCAATAAAAAAAAGAACTATATTCGTATTAATCCCAATCGTAATCAGACTCCCACGAGCAAACCTTCTGTTCCGGATAACATGTGGGCCAAGTGTCCTAGTTGTAAGCGAACATTATATAAGAAGGAAATGGGGGACGAAAAAGTTTGTCCTCACTGCGGATATAGTTTCCGTATCAGTGCTTGGGAAAGATTAGCGATTACCATTGATGAAAAGAGCTTGGAAGAATGGGACAATCAACTTCCAGCAAAGAATCCCATCAACTTTCCTGATTACGAAGATAAATTAGTGAAAACAAAAGAAAAAACTGGCTTGGATGAAGCAGTCCTCACGGGCAGGGCCCTAATTAAAGGTCGCCCACTTGCCATAGGTGTGATGGACACGAATTTTATTATGGGCAGTATGGGGACAATTGTGGGTGAGAAAATCACTCGCCTATTTGAACGGGCAACCAAAGAAAGACTACCAGTCATCCTGTTCACAGCTTCAGGTGGTGCTCGGATGCAAGAAGGAATATTTTCTCTTATGCAGATGGCCAAAATTTCTGCTGCTGTCAAACGTCATAGCAATGCAGGACTTGTGTACATTACTGTATTGACTGATCCTACGACTGGCGGTGTGACTGCCAGCTTTGCAATGGAGGGAGATATCATTTTGTCTGAGCCGCAAACCTTAGTTGGCTTTGCAGGGCGTCGAGTGATCGAACAAACCATTCGTCAAAAGCTGCCGGATGATTTTCAAAAGGCCGAATTTTTGTTAAGCCACGGATTTATTGATCAAATTGTTCCTCGCACAACACTACGGTCCAGGCTGGCAGAATTGCTGGATTTTCATCAAGTTAAAGGATGGTGTCATGAATGAGTCTGTCGGCAGGAGAAGTTGTAAAACTGGCGCGTTCTACAGAGCGATTAACTAGTTTAGACTTTTTTGAAGGGGTATTTGAAGGATTTCAGGAATTTCATGGTGATCGATTTTATGGTGATGATCCCGCTATCGTTGGCGGTGTGGCTTATCTAGATAATAAACCTGTTACAGTTATCGGTGTCCAAAAGGGTGCCAATCTAAAAGAAAACATGGAACGAAATTTTGGACAACCGAATCCAGAAGGCTATCGTAAAGCAATGCGTTTAATGAAGCAAGCTGAGAAATTTGGACGTCCAGTTATTTGTTTCGTCAATACACCAGGTGCTTTTTGCGGAGTTGAAGCAGAAGAGCGGGGTGAAGGAGAAGCCATTGCCAGAAATCTATTAGAGATGTCTGATTTGAAGGTACCGATTATTTCCATTATTACGGGAGAAGGCGGTAGCGGTGGAGCACTTGCTCTAGCTGTAGCAGATAAAGTTTGGATGATGGAGCACAGTATTTATGCAATATTATCTCCAGAGGGTTTTGCTTCCATTTTGTGGAAAGACGGCAAACGTTCAGAAGAAGCAGCTGAATTAATGAAAATTACGGCTTCAGAGCTGTTGGAATTAGCAGTCATTGATAAGATTATTCCTGAAACCTTCAGAGGTGAAAATTTATCGCAAGACAAAATGTTGCGTATGCTAAAAAAATCATTGATTGAAACTTTAGAAAAACTAAGTAAATACTCCACAGAAGAATTGATTGAACAACGCTATCAACGCTTCCGGAAATTTTAACAGCAGAGACTCTGCTGTTTTTTTATGCTTAAATTCGGTCTTTTTTTAAATAATTATGCAATAAATACTCGACATTTTGTAATAATATGCTATACTAATTTCAATCAAGAATTGGAAATTAGGAGGAAACAAAATGAAAAAGGGTCTGTTATGGGGGATAATTTGTTTAAGTATGTTAACTCTATCTGGTTGCGGAAGCTCAAATGAGGCTGAAGATAAATATGATACCATCAAAAAAAGTGGTGTTCTTAAAGTAGCAACATCACCTGATTATGCGCCGTTTGGTTTTCATACCACCATTGATGGCAAAGATCAGATAGTCGGTGCTGATATTGATTTGGTTGAGTCCATAGGTGAAAAGATGGGTGTAGAGATTGAATGGTTAGATATGAGTTTTAATAATGTTCTGGCAGCTACTAAAGAGGGAAAGGCAGATATGGCTGTGTCAGC
This sequence comes from Enterococcus sp. AZ163, assembly GCF_050498925.1. Classification (NCBI taxonomy): domain Bacteria; kingdom Bacillati; phylum Bacillota; class Bacilli; order Lactobacillales; family Enterococcaceae; genus Enterococcus; species Enterococcus sp. AZ163. The sequence goes on along the minus strand of NZ_JBIPAO010000001.1, from coordinate 3,252,714 downwards.
AATTTCAGTTACCGATGAACGCGAAGATAGTTTTGATTTTACGACGGATTATTATACATCTCCTCAAGTAATTGTCATCAACAAGAAAAATCAAGATTCGTTAAATTCGATTGAAAGTCTGGCTGATAAAAAAGTAGGAGCTCAAAAAGGAACGATCCAGGAAAATATTGTCAAGAACCAATTGGAAGGAACTCAGCTTGTTTCAATTGAAAGGCTGCCAAATATTTTTATTGAAGTGAATAATGGTTCATTAGATGCCTTAGTAGTTGAAAAAATGGTTGCCAATTCTTATGTAGAACAAAATCCTGAGTTAATGATTGCCAAAATTCCTTTAAAAAGTATGAAGGAGGATTCATTTTCAATTGCTGTCCCGAAAGGAAACCCCAAATTAATGGGGGAGCTAGATAAATTAATTAATGAAATGAAGGAAAATGGTGAGATTGAAGAAATGGTTAATAAAAATAGCGAGCTAATGAATACAGTCAGCAAATAAATCTTTATACAATACAAAGAAAAAAAGCCACTTAATGAATAAAAATGACCGTTTTATCTATATATATGCATCGTTTTTCTGTTTTTTTTGAAATTTCATGCTATAATGAGTTCATTCGTCAAATAGAAAATTTAGGGGGAATTAGGATGAAAAAAATGACCGGCTTAGCAGTAACACTTTTAGCCTTAGTAGCGTTAGCAGCTTGTGGTGGTGGAGGTAATACTAGCAGCTCTAGCGATTCTAATGGAGCAAAAGAGAATCAATTGGCAGCTATTAAGGAATCAGGAGTTTTAAAGGTGGCAACTTCGGCGGATTTTGCACCATTTGAATTTCATACAATGGTTGACGGCAAGGACCAAGTTGTAGGAGCAGATATCGATTTGGTAAATGAAATAGCTAAGGAGCTTGGTGTTAAGTTAGAAGTTTCAGATATGAATTATAATACGGTTTTGGCTTCTTTGAAAGAAGGAAAATCGGATATTGCAGTAGCGGGTCTTTCTGCAACTGAAGAGCGTAGAGAACAATTTGACTTTTCTGATGATTACTATAATCCACCACAAGTGATGGTTATCAATAAATCAAATGAAAGTACATTGAATAGTATTAAAGCTTTTGACGGCAAACAAGTTGGCGGACAAAAGGGCTCAATCCAAGAAGATGTAATCAAAGAACAACTACCGTCTGCTCGTTTAGTTTCAATTGATAAAGTACCAAACATGATTGTTGAAGTGAACGGAGGTTCACTAGATGGTGTCGTTTTAGAGGAAACAACAGCAGAGTCTTATGTTCAGCAAAACCCAGATCTAATGATTGCTAATGTTGAACTAAAAACAAATGACGACGAAGCATATGCTATTGCTTTGAAAAAAGAAGGCAGTAACGAGTTGAAGGATGAAATCAATAAAGTAATTAAAAAATTGAATGATGAAGGCAAGATCGAAGAATTTGTTAAGAAAAACAATGACCTTGCTAATTCATCAGCAACTGAAGAATAGAGGGCATTGACGTGGATTTTTCGTTTTTAGATAAGTATTTTCCTTATTTTATTTCGGGAACTGGTGTAACAATAATCATTTCATTAGTCACCGTCTTATTAGGTACCTTAATCGGACTAGTAATGGCTTTAATGAAATTATCTAAGAACAAACCATTGAATTGGTTAGCTAATATTTATATTGAAGTTTTGCGTGGAACTCCTATGCTGCTTCAAATTATGATTGGTTTTCTCGTGTTACAAGGTTTGTTTCCTTCAAGAGATCTGGAAGTAGGCGTTCTCACTGTTGATCTGGGTCGTCTTTTTCCTGGGATGGTAGTTTTGTCGCTAAATTCAGGAGCCTATGTCGCCGAGATTATTCGTGGAGGAATTACCGCAATCAACTATGGTCAAAGTGAAGCAGCATTTTCTTTGGGGCTTCGTCCGTCTCAAACGATGCGTTATGTTGTTTTGCCACAAGCATTGCGAAATATATTGCCTCCTTTAGGTAACGAATTTATCACTTTGATTAAGGATTCGTCTTTACTAACAGCAATTGGAATCAATGAATTAATGGGCTCGGCGCAAATTGTTATTTCAAGCTCGTATATTCCATTGGAACCGTACTTTATTGCCGCAGCTCTTTACTTTGTGATGACGTTTGCCACTTCCCGTTTGTTAAACTTGTGGGAGAAAAAACTTGGTAAAGGTTATCAACGATAGGAGGAGATGGCAATGACGGAAGCTTTAATTCAAATCGAACATTTAAGTAAAAAATTTGGTGAGAATGAGGTATTGAGAGATATTTCTGCTAAGATTCAACCGGGAGAAGTTGTGGTTATCATTGGCCCATCAGGTTCAGGTAAAAGTACTCTTTTACGTTGTATTAATTTACTGGAAGTGCCTACTTCAGGTATGATTAAGTTTGAAGGTACAGATATTACAGACAAGAAAACAGATATCTTTAAAACAAGAGAAAAAATGGGAATGGTGTTTCAACAATTTAATTTGTTTCCTAATATGACTGTTGTTGAAAATATTACCCTTTCGCCAATCAAAGTAAAAAAGATGACCAAGGAAGCAGCAGAAGCCGTTGCTCATGAATTGTTAATAAAGGTTGGACTTTCTGATAAAGCAGATGCTTATCCACAATCATTATCCGGCGGACAACAGCAGCGGATTGCCATTGCTCGAGCTTTAGCAATGCAACCAGATGTAATGTTGTTTGATGAGCCGACTTCAGCTCTTGATCCAGAAATGGTCGGAGACGTACTGGCAGTCATGCAGCAGTTGGCTAAAGAAGGTATGACAATGGTCATCGTTACCCATGAAATGGGCTTCGCCAAAGAAGTTGGTGATCGGATTCTATTTATGGATGGCGGCGTAATTGTTGAAGAAGGAACCCCAATTGAGGTTTTTGAGGAAACAAAAAATACACGAACCATCGATTTTTTATCAAAAGTATTATAAACGATTGGGTGATTTCACCCAGTCGTTTTCTTTTGGTGACAAAAGTGGAGTTTTCAAGGGTTTTGCGTTATAATGTAGTTTTGTAGAAGTATATTTTAAGAAAACATAGGAGTGGCCATGTTAGATAAATACAAACCGACCTGGATGGTGGATGCCATCTATCAAATTACCCCTGAACAGTTGAAGAAACAAGGAATCAAAGCGGTGCTAACCGATTTGGATAATACTTTGATAGCTTGGGATAATCCAGACGGTACCAAAGAATTGTTAGATTGGCTAAAAGTTATGGATGAAGCTGGAATTCCGGTCGTTGTGGTTTCAAATAATAAGGCGAGCAGAGTAGCTCGAGCAGTGCAGCAATTTCGTTTGGATTTTGTTTCGCGAGCAATGAAGCCCTTTTCTGCTGGAATTAAGAGTGCACAGAGTAAATTAGGTTTGTCCAGTAATGAGATTATTATGATCGGTGATCAGATTATGACGGATGTGCGAGGTGCAAATGCTGCTGGAATAAGAAGTGTTTTAGTACGCCCAATTGTTGATACTGATAATTGGAATACTCAAATCAATCGTTTTTTTGAACGGAAAATTATGCGCTATTTGTTGAACAAGTACCCTGAAATGAAATGGAAGAGTGGATTATAATGGAAGAAGAAATATATTGTATCGGTTGTGGTACCAAAATCCAAACGGATAATCCCAAAGAATTAGGGTATAAACCTCAATCAGCTTTAGAAAAAGGTCTGAAAAATGGAGAAGTCTATTGTCAACGTTGTTTCCGTTTGCGCCACTACAACGAAATTCAAGATGTTGCCTTAACTGATGATGACTTTTTAAGATTGCTAAATGAACTAGGTAAAACAGATGCCTTGATTGTTAACGTAGTAGATATTTTTGATTTTAATGGGTCAATTATTCCTGGATTGCATCGATTCATTGGGAACAATCCGGTATTGATGGTGGGAAACAAAGTTGACCTTTTACCAAAGTCCTTGAAAAAGGGGCGCTTAACTCAATGGATGAGAGAACGCGCCTATGAAGAAGGATTACGGCCGATTGATGTGCTGCTAACCAGTGCCCGCAAATCAAATCAGATGCAAGAACTATTAGCGAAAATTGAAGAATATCGTGAAGGCCGCGATGTATACGTCGTGGGTGTAACAAATGTTGGAAAATCAACTTTAATCAATCAAATTATTAAGCAAACTGCTGGTGTGCAAGACTTAATCACGACTTCACAGTTTCCAGGAACAACTTTAGATAAAATTGAGATTCCTTTAGATGATGGTCAGTATTTGATTGACACGCCTGGGATTATCCATCGTCACCAAATGGCTCATTATCTTGGAACAAAAGATTTGAAAATTATTGCACCTCATAAAGAAATTAAGCCGAAAGTCTATCAATTAAATGCAGGACAGACTTTGTTCCTGGGTGGTTTAGCTCGTTTTGATTTTATTCAGGGGGACCGAGGTTCTTTTATTACTTATGTAGCCAATGATTTGACGATCCACCGCACCAAGCTTGAGACAGCTGACGAATTTTATCAAAAACATGTGGGCGGCCTATTGCAGCCGCCGCGTCCTGGTGAAGTTGAAGAATTCCCGGAGCTGGTTCGCTTTGAATTTTCAATCAAAGAAAAAACTGATATTGTCTTTGCTGGATTAGGCTGGGTAACGATTTCTAAACCAGCTGTAATTGCCGGTTGGGCACCAAAAGGCGTGGATGTATTAACACGAAAAGCGCTAATTTAAAGGAGAAAAATATGACATTACGAGGAAAACAAAAACGCTATTTACGTAGTGAAGCACATCATCTTCAACCGATATTTCAAATTGGAAAAAATGGTGTTAACCCAGCTATGTTGACTCAAATCAATGAAGCGTTGGAAAAGCGTGAATTAATAAAAGTAAACTTACTGCAAAATACGGACGAAGTAGCCGAAGAAGTAGCACATACACTTGAACAAGAAGTGCACTGTGAGATTGTTCAGATTATTGGTCGTGTATTAGTCTTATACAAACCATCAACTAAAGAAAAATTTCAAAAGATTTCGCGTGAAGTAACAACAATCTGATTGGAGGAGTAGACGTTGTATCAGCAAAGTGTAGTAACGATTCCCAAAGTAGAAACAATGGTGGATACACATGAAGCTAAAAAACAGGTTGGACTTTTAGGCGGGAATTTTAATCCCATTCATCTTGCACATTTGATGATAGGAGAACAGGTCGGTCAAAAGTTAGGTTTTGATCGTGTAGAGCTTTTGCCATCGTATCTGCCTCCTCATATTGATGAAAAGAAGACGATTGATAGTCAACACCGCTTGAACATGGTAGAATTAGCCGTTGAAGATAATCCTCATTTGATCGTTAATACAGTCGAATTGATGCGTAAAGGGAAAAGTTATACTTATGATACAATCAAACAATTAACAGCAGAACATCCTGACACCGATTACTATTTCATTATTGGGGGAGATCAGGTAGACTATTTATCAACTTGGCATAAGATTGATGAATTGGCGCACTTGGTTCAATTTGTTGGTGTGAAACGGCCAGGTTATGAGGTAGAAAGCTCATATCCTATTATCTGGGTGGATGTGCCACAAATTCAATTATCTTCCAGCTATATTCGTCAGCAAGTTAGACAAGGTTGTTCGATTCGCTACTTGGTACCAGAGAAGGTTCGTGAGTATATCGAAGAAGAGGGGCTGTATCTAAATGAATTATAGCAAGCATTATTCACAATTGGATCGGGAAACTTTAATACAAGCTGTCCAAATGCGCATGAGCGAAAGACGCTTCCAACATGTATTAGGTGTAGAAGAAACGGCGATTGTTTTAGCAGATCGATATGGCGCATCAACTGAAAAGGCCAGCATTGCTGCTTTGACACATGATTATGCTAAGGAAAGACCTGACGAAGAATTTCAACTTGCTATTGAGCAAGGGGATTATGAGAATAAAAAGGAATTATTGAAGTTCGGCAACGCCATTTGGCATGGTTTGGTAGGCGCGGACTTTGTAAAGCGTGAGCTTAATATTGACGATGAAGAAATTTTGCAAGCTATCCGGTTACACACGACTGGTGCTGCCGATATGACTATGTTGGATAAAATTATTTACGTAGCAGACTATATTGAACCGGGACGCAACTTTCCTGGTGTAAATGATGCGCGAACGATCGCTCTACGTGATTTAGATGAAGCTGTTGCCTTTGAAACAACACATACATTAAGATATTTAATAGAAGAAGAACGATTGGTTTACCCGAAGACGATCGAAACATATAATCGTTGGGTAGCTGGGATACGTTAAGGAGGAGAATTACCATAGATAGTAAACAAATATTGGAAATTGCTGTAAAAGCTGCTGATTCAAAACGAGCAGTAGATATCGTTGCTCTAGATGTTTCTGAGGTATCGTTGTTAGCCGATTATTTTCTGATCTGTTCAGCCAATTCTGATCGACAAATTAATGCGGTTGTTGAAGCAATTGTGGAAAAAGAAGAAGAAAATCAGGTAAAAGTAAAACGTGTTGAAGGAAAAGACGGCGGAAAATGGGTACTGATTGATTTGGGTGATTTGATTGTCCATGTTTTCAGCAACTCTGAACGTGAATTTTATAATTTAGAAAAGCTTTGGTCTGATGCGCCCATGGTGAACATTGACGCTTGGTTAGATTAATGGCTTATGAAACTTTTGCATTGGTTTATGATGAAGTAATGGATGACAGTCTATATCAAAAGTGGTTAGACTTTTCACTGCGTCATTTACCATCGGATAATCGTAAACTATTAGAGTTAGCTTGTGGAACAGGTGCCTTAGCGGTTGCTTTTGCTAAAGCAGGTTTCATGGTAACTGGTTTAGATCTGTCTGAAGAGATGCTGATGTTGGCTCAAGATCGAGCGCTATCGGAAGGTACAGAACTCCAATTGATTGTGGGTGATATGCTGGATTTAACCGACATTGGCACTTATCAGGCAGTTACTTGCTTTTCTGATTCACTTTGTTACATGGACAGTCAAGAACAAGTATCGAAGGTTTTTCAGGGAGTTTATGATTTATTGGAAGATAATGGGGTCTTCATTTTCGATGTCCATTCACTTTATCAAATGGATTCTGTTTTTCCAGGGTATAGTTTTCATGATCAAACGGAGGAGTTTGCTTTCCTCTGGGATAGTTACGCTGGGGAAGTTTCTCACAGCATTGAACATTTCCTGACTTTCTTTGTCAAAGAAGGCGATCGGTTCGAACGAATTGATGAACTACATCAAGAGCGAACTTATCCGCTGGAAACTTATCAGGAAATGCTGAAAACTGCTGGGTTTCAAAGTGATGTTTATGCTGATTTTGAAGACGAAGTGCCTAATGAATTGAGCAAACGCTGGTTTTTCGTTTGTCATAAGTAAGATGAGACAGTCATTGTCTCATCTTTTTTCGAAAGGAGACAGTTTATGCGTAGCTGCGGGATTATCGTAGAGTACAATCCATTTCATAATGGGCATCGTTACCATGCTGAAATGGCTAAAAAACTAAGCGGAGCTGACGTTGTAATTGCAGTAATGAGTGGAAACTTTCTGCAACGGGGTGAGCCTGCATTTATGGATAAATGGATGCGAGCAGAAGCTGCTTTAAATAATGGTGTTGACTTAATTGTGGAATTACCTTTTTCTTGGGCGGTTCAATCAGCGGACTATTTTGCTAAGGGTGGTATTAAACTGCTCCAAGCATTAAAGTGCGATGCTCTTTGTTTTGGAACAGATAGCCAGGAAACGATCGATTATATGCACTATGGGCAACTATTTGCTGACAATCAAACAGCTGTTGATTGTCTATTTCAACAATTACCTGTTGGGATGAGTTACCCGGAGAAAATGGCTGAGGTGGTTCGACAGTTATTTCCTACGATTCAAGAGTTTCCGCCTAATCATATTTTAGGCTTAAGTTATGCTAAGGAAAACGCTAAATATCCTAATCCGATGGCTATCTATCCCTTAATTCGTAAAGACCAGGGATATCATGATGTTGAGATAGTGAGTGAACATTTTGCTAGTGCTACTGGAATTCGCAAAGCGTTTAATAGGGGGGAAGATATTACATCCTTTGTTCCCAAAGAAACTAGTGAACAATTAGAACAGTCGATCTCTTGGGACAATTTCTGGCCGTTTCTCGCGTATCAATTGACAGTCAACACTGCTGATCAGATGATAGACATTTACCAAATGAATGAAGGTATTGAGAATCGTTTGAAAACCATTCAGGCGGATAACTTTACTGCTTTTTTGCAGCAAGTTAAAACAAAACGCTATACAGCAACCCGTTTACAGCGTTTATTTACATATTTCTTGTTGCAGGTTAGCCCAGAGGAGATCAGAAGAGAACAAGAGCAAAGTAGGCTGCATATATTGGGGTTTACTAAACGTGGTCAAGAATATTTGAGTCAGCATAAAAAAAGTTTTAGTTTACCAGTGGCTGCTAAAATTGGTCTGGAAGAAAAAGAAAGCCATTTTCTAACTTATCGTGCTGATCAGCTCTACCAGCTTATTCATCCGGTAGAACAAAATTTAGGTCGTACGCCGATTCGATTGTAAAAAAATCTTTTAAAACTTAGTAGTTATGGGTATAATGGGAAAGTATGAAATTAACGAAAGTGAAGTGAAATTATGGGTCGTAAATGGGCAAACATCGTTGCGAAAAAAACAGCAAAAGATGCAAACAACAGTCGAGTTTATGCAAAATTTGGTATTGAAATTTATGCTGCAGCTAAATCAGGTGATCCAGATCCACACGCGAACCAAAAGCTACGTTTTGTTATTGAACGGGCAAAAACTTACAATGTACCAAAGCATATTATTGATCGAGCGATTGAAAAGGCAAAAGGCTCCGGTGATGAGAATTATCAAGAGCTTCGTTATGAAGGCTTTGGACCAAATGGCTCAATGGTAATCGTTGACGCGTTAACTAATAATGTGAACCGTACAGCCGCTGATGTGCGGGCTGCTTTCGGCAAAAATGGCGGGAACATGGGTGTTTCTGGAGCGGTTTCTTACATGTTTGACAATACTGCTTTATTTGGTTTTTCCGGTGAAGACGCTGATGAAATTCTTGAATATTTAATGGAGCAGGATATTGATGTAAGAGATGTCGTTGATGAAGAAGGACAAGTGATCGTGTATGGCGAGCCTGAAGACTTTAACAGCATTCAAGAGGCATTAAGAGCTAAAGGAATTACAGAATTTTCTGTGGCAGAGATGCAAATGATTGCTCAAAATGAAGTAACCCTGAGCGGGGATGATTTAGAAAAATTCGAAAAAATGATCGATGTGCTGGAAGAATTAGAAGATGTTCAGCAAGTTTTTCATAATGTAGAATTCGAGGTTTAGAAAAGCGCGCTGTGTTTTTGCACAGCGCGTTTTTTTGTATTTAATTGCGTTACATTAAGCTAAGAAAGATTTCCATTAGTACTAGGGCTCCTGAAACTAAGGCCCGCCAGAACCGATTGCTGATCTCAAGTTCACGGTAATGAATAGCAGAGGTTCCGCAAATGTATAAACTTCCGATAATACCAAGCAGTACTATTCCCGCAATCATCCAACCATTCATACAAAACGCCTCCTTGTTACTATTATACTCCATTATATCGGTAAAAACCTTCAGACCAAAGTCTTATTTTATATTAACCAAGTAAAGACGAGGTCTCAAGCAGAGAATAGAAAAACACAGCCAAGAGGGACTGTGTTAAACATGTTCTATTTGATAAAGCTCTTCTGGCATATGTTCCAGCAATGGACTTTTTTGTTCAATTGTCAACAGTTTCAATTCATGCATCGCACGAGTACATAAAGTATACAAGATTAATTTGTCTTGTTCTGTATTATAGTTTTCCGGAGAGATATTCCAGCCGTAAACACGGTCAAACTCTAACCCTTTAGCTAAGTAAGTCGGAATGATAATCAATGACTTTCGCATAAAATCTTCTTCATTAATTAAAAGCTGTATTTCTTCTTGCTGATCAGTAGACAACTGATTGTATAGTTCTTTGCAATCCTCTACGGTTTTGCCAATGATTGCTGTTCGCCAATATTTCGCTTTTTCAGCTGTTTGATTAAGCTCATTTATTAAATGACTGAGCATGGCGGATTGATCCATTGAGTAATAGATGGACGGTCGATCTCCTTTGCGAGCGGTCAACTGCACACGGTTTTCCTGTGTTAGGAACTGATTGGCAAAATGGGTAATTTCTTCAGTTGAACGATAGCTAGTTGTTAATTGGTGATGTGTTATGGATTGCTCAGGAAAGATCGCTTCCAGCGCTTCAACCATGCTTTCATTACCAAACACTTTCTGGTTCAAATCTCCGGAAAAAGTATAAGTAGCTTTAGGATAAAGCTGTTTTAATAAGGCAACTTGAGCAGGTGAAAAATCTTGCATCTCATCAATAAAAATGAATCGTGCTTTTTGCTTAACATGTAATGGATACATAGATTTCATCAATACAAACATTAAAGTGCCATCTTCAAGACTAAGATCACGACGTTGAAAGTCTTTACGTAAGGTTAGTAACATATCTTGCCAATCGTTTTTTGTTAGCTGATAACGATTGAGCAGATCATCAGGAATAGTTTGCAGAAAATGCAAATACTGCTTGCCGTAGTTAATAAAGGTAAAACGCATGATTTTTCGTTTGATTGGGCGCATTTTTTTGCGGACAACCTTTTGTTGGAATTGTCGTTGCATACGTCGTTCAGCTTTTTCAGAATCTTCTAAGTTAGGGTTGTCGATATAAGCCTGCTGCAGTAATTCATCTGCTGCTTGCTTGACCCAATCCTTTTTCATTTCATCTTTTTCTAAGCCACCGAGTTTTTTCAATAGTTTAGTTTGCAGCAACTGCATCCGCTGATACATTGGTAAACCAGGGTTAGCCTCTTGGTACCAATTTCTAATCTGTTCTTTTTTGATAAGAGGCGATCCGTCTAAAGTTAAATCTTTAAACAATGGACCAAGCGGTGTTATTTTTTTGCAATAATAAGCCAATGCTTTGACAATCATCCAACTGCTTTTTGCTCGCAGTACGCGGTCATCTTGTCCAGATAAGAAAACTTCCTCATGACTTTCTTCTGTATGAATTTGATAAAGCGGCAACAGTTTCCCTAAAAAGCTTTTGAAGGTTTCAGTAGGAATTCCACTTTCTCCTAATGAAGGTAAAACTGTTGAGATATAGTCAGAGAAAATATGGTTAGGTGAAAATAATAGGACGTGTTCATTATCCAACCATTTCCGGTTGTGGTATAAAAGGTACGCAACTCGTTGCAAAAGAGCTGAAGTTTTCCCACTGCCTGCGATTCCTTCTACTACCAATAGTTTGCTATGAGTATCACGAATAATCTGATTTTGAGCTTTTTGAATAGTGGATACAATATTTTTCATATGATTAGATGAAGCTTCGTCTAAAATTTCTAACAAAAAATCGTCGTTTATTGCTTCAGATGTATCTACCATCGAAAGAATTTGACCATCACGAATTTTAAATTGGCGTTTGACCAACAATTCTACATCTACAGTGATATCATAGGTTTCATAATTAGTTGCTCCAAGTTCACCTTCATAATAAAGGTTGGCAATTGGGGCACGCCAGTCAATAATCACTGTTTCTTCAGTAGAATCCCGCAAAGAAGCAATCCCTAAGTACAAGGTTTCAGCTTCCGCATCTTCCTTAAAATCTATTCGGGCAAAATAAGGATTTCCTCTCATCAAACGCAGAACTTTCTGTCTTTTTTCTTGAGAAGCCAGCGTTTGATAGCGAACGAATAGTTCTTGTTCATGTTGGCGAGTGTCCGCCATTGTTTCAGCTAACGCCTCAAACGAACCGGATTGAATTCTTTGTCCAGCATTTTCTTGCATATTTTTTTGGAATTGCGTTTTATTTTTATTTTGTTGTTTATCTAGTAATTGTTGTTCTAGTTCTATTAACGTAATAGTTTGTTGCAGATGTTGCTGCTCTTCCTGTCTAGCATTCATGAATGGTTCCTCCTCGCTGATAACAGCATATTAGTATAGCACAAAAAGTAGTAAAAGTAATCTTTACTGGACAGTCTATTTTTAAGCGATGAAATGACTCTATATTTACTTTAGATGATGGCTGCCATTAAAAGCATTGCGGTAACTTGGAACAGTAGTATAATAAAATGGTAGTAATCATTTAAGAGGAGGAATAAGGGATGCCATTTGTTCATATTGAATTAGTTGAAGGAAGAAGTCAGGAGCAATTAACTAGAATGATGGAGGAAGTAACTGAAGTTATATCCAGAAATACAGGAGCTCCTAAAGAAAATATCCACGTTATTTTAAACGAGTTAAAAAAAGGTACTTACGCAGTAAATGGCAAGTGGAAATAAATAATTTTGTTTATGGGTTGCTTTTTTAGAATCTAAGTGTTTTAATGTGAATATAAATTGATTGTTGATGAAAGACACCTGAACTTGATAGCTGTTTAACAGAGAGGAAAAGCTTGGCTGAAACTTTTCTAAACATCGCACAAGTGATGACCACTTTCACAGACCTCTGTAAAATGCAGGGGCGGTAGGAGCGCCGTTATCGCATTGAGGAGCAACTTTGCTCAAAGATTAGGTGGAACCACGTTGATTCGTCCTAGTACCGTATATGGTACTAGGACTTTTTTTATTTTCAATCAAATGAAGGAGGAATTTATCTATGGCAGTAAATATTTCATTTCCAGATGGTTCGGTCAAGGAATTTCACGAAGGTGTAACTGGACGAGAAATTGCAGAAAGTATTTCAAAATCATTGGCCAAAAAAGCGATGGCTGTAGTTGTAAATGGTGAACTAGAAGATTTGACTCGTCCTATTGATCAAGATGCCGAGTTAAAAATTATTACCGATAAAGATGAAGAGGCGTTGTTTTTGATGCGTCACTCAACAGCACATCTAATGGCACAAGCAATGCGTCGTTTGTTCCCAAATATTCATTTTGGAGTAGGACCAGCGATTGACTCAGGTTTTTACTATGATACTGATAACGAGGATGGCCAAGTTTCTGAAGAAGATTTTCCAGCAATTGAAAAAGAAATGAAAAAAATTGTGAAGGAAAATCTGCCAATTGAGCGCAAAGTAATGAGTCGAGAAGAGGCTTTAGATTTCTTCAGTTACGATCCATATAAAGTAGAATTAATTCAAGATTTACCAGAAGACGAAGTGATCACTGCTTATACACAAGGCGAATTTACTGATTTGTGTCGTGGACCACATGTTCCTTCAACAGGAAAAATTAAAATTTTCAAATTATTGTCAGTTGCGGGAGCTTACTGGCGTGGTAATTCAGATAATAAAATGATGCAACGGGTTTATGGAACTGCCTTCTTTAACCAAACTGATTTAGATGAGTTTTTGCGTTTGCGTGAGGAAGCAAAAGAACGAGACCATCGTAAATTAGGTCGTGAATTGGACTTATTTATGATTTCACCAGAAGTCGGTTCTGGCCTACCATTCTGGTTGCCAAAAGGTGCAACCATTCGACGCGAGATCGAACGTTACATTGTTGATAAAGAATTATCTATGGGTTATGAACATGTGTATACTCCTGTTTTGGCTAACACTAGTTTATATAAAACTTCCGGTCACTGGGATCATTATCAAGAAGACATGTTCCCAATTATGGATATGGGGGACGGGGATGATTTAGTCTTGCGTCCAATGAATTGCCCACATCACATGATGGTTTATAAAGATCGGATTCACTCTTACCGAGAATTACCAATTCGACTAGCTGAACTAGGCATGGATCATCGCTACGAAAAATCTGGTGCATTATCCGGGTTGCAGCGCGTTCGTGAAATGACTATGAATGATGCACATATTTTTGTTCGTCCTGACCAAATCAAAGAAGAGTTCCGTCGTACTCTAGATCTAATTTTGGAAGTGTACAAAGACTTCGGGTTTGAAGACTACCGTTTCCGTTTAAGCTACCGTGATCCCAATAATACTGAGAAGTACTTTGACGATGATGAAATGTGGGAAACTTCTCAAAGTTTGCTGAAAGAAGTAATGGATGAATCTGGTTTTGAGTACTTTGAAGCAGATGGTGAGGCAGCCTTTTATGGTCCAAAATTAGATGTTCAAGTACAAACAGCTTTAGGAACAGAAGAAACATTGTCCACTATTCAATTTGACTTCTTACTGCCTGAACGCTTCGACTTAACTTATATTGGTGAAGATGGTAAGGAACATCGCCCAGTCGTTGTTCACCGTAGTGTTGTTTCAACAATGGAACGTTTCACTGCTTATCTGATTGAACAATATAAAGGCGCCTTTCCTACCTGGTTGGCACCGGAGCAAGTTGTGGTCATACCTGTTTCAGTTGAACATCATGGTGATTATGCTTATGAAGTGAAGAACCGTCTAAAAGTAGAAGGTGTTCGAGTGGAAGTCGACGAACGCAACGAAAAAATGGGTTACAAGATTCGTCAGGCTCAAACTCAAAAAATTCCATACATTTTAGTTGTAGGGGATAAAGAAGTTGACAGCTCCTGCGTAAACGTTCGTCGTTATGGCAGTGAAGAGCAGGAAGTGCAAGAGTTAAACATCTTTGTTGAAGCGATCAAAGATGAAATCCAAAACTTTAGCCGTAATCGTTAATTACAATATAGACAGGAATAATTCTCTTAAGTAGGACAGATAAGGTTCTGCTTAAGAGAATTTTTTTGTCCGAAAAGTCAGAAAATTGAATTGATTGTGGATAACATTTTTATTTAGACCTTGAAGCTACCCCGATTTGGACGAATTGATTCAATTGAAGTTTTCCACATTTTTTAATGAAGGAAAATGTTTCACGCACCTTTGGGGGGAAGATGAATAATTTTGCTTATTTTAAAGGTTTTTCTCTTTATATCAAACTAAAGAAAATCTCCCTGTGAAACAGAACAGTCAACTAGTAAAAAAAGTTTAAACTAAGGAATAATTTAATCAAATCTTCTTTTTAAAAAAAATATTATCGGATACAATAGTAAAGGTAGACAAAACGAAAGGAATTTCTTATGAAACAAACCAACCCATTTAATAGATGGTTCGACAAACTAAAAGCTGCTGATGAAGCAGGACGTAAACACAATAAAAGCCATGTACCGTTTCGACTAAATTTCTTGTTTTTTGTTATTTTTACTCTATTTGTTTTACTAGTCGGGCGATTGGGCTATTTACAAATTGTTAATGGTGATGAGATGAAGGAGCAGTTAAAAGCCTCTACAACCATTAAAGTTACTGGAAGTACTCCCCGTGGTTCAATTTATGATGCAAATGGTGTTGCGTTAGTAGACAATCAATCTAATAAAGCCATTACCTTTACCCGAGGGAACACTATGGAAGGTAAAGATATTTACGAAATAGCTAATAAATTGAATGCTTTGATTGATGTTCCTGTAGATGAAAATCTAACTGAACGGGACAAGAAGGATTATTGGTTAGGCGATCCGGAGAACTTAAAAGCGACTGAGGATCGTTTGTCCTTTAAAGAAAAGAATTTGGATTCTTCTAATGAATACCAAAAACTGGTCGATAAGGTAGAAGACAATGAGATTCAATTTGATGAAAATCAGCTGAAGGCGGCAACTATTTTTAAGCGAATGAGTGGTGCTTCGGCTTTAAGTACAGTTTTTATCAAGAACGAAGATGTTACTGACCAAGAATTAGCCATAGTAGCAGAACGAACAGCAGAATTGCCAGGAGTCTCTACGGGGATTGACTGGCAACGCAAGTATAACGATGAGCTAGATGATTCCTTGCGCAGCATTTTAGGAACAGTTTCCTCTGTACCAGCGGAAGATTTAAAGGAATACCTGAAAAAAGGCTATGCTCGAAATGACCGTGTAGGAACAAGTTATCTTGAGAGACAGTATGAGGATGAACTGCAAGGTAAAAAGAGCGAATACGAAGTTTCTCTTAATCAGGAAGGAAATGTTACTGGTCAAAAAGAAATTAGTGAGGGTGAAAAAGGCTCTAACTTGATGTTAACAATTGATACCAATTTCCAAAAGAAAGTGGAGGATATTGTGAAAAGTCACTACCAGACATTAGTTGACAATGGTCAAGCGCAATATTCACCAGGTGTTTATGCGGTTGCTCTAGATCCAAATAATGGACAAGTAATGGCTATGACCGGTTTTTCTCATACTCCAGGAAGTAAACAGGTAGAGGAATTTACTTTAGGAACTATTCTAAATAACTTTGAACCTGGTTCCGTTGTGAAGGCTGGAACAGTGACAGCTGGCTATGAAACTGGAGCTATTACCGGAAACGATGTTCTAATTGATGAACCAATTAAATTGGCTGGAACGGCTTTAAAGGGTTCGATTTACAATAAATCGTTGGGGAATAGAATGCCATTAGATACTGTAAAAGCATTAGAAATTTCTTCCAATGCTTATATGATGCAGATTGTTCTAAGAATGTTGGGAGTAAATTACAGCTATAACATGAGCCTACCAGAAAGTGCCAGCTCGAAAGAAATGTATGATAAGTTGCGAAATGCTATGGCTGAATACGGTATGGGGGTTAAAACCGGCATCGATTTACCTGGCGAATCCTCAGGTTTAGTAAATACTAAATTTGGGCAACCGGATGGACCTGGTGGTGGGAATTTGCTGGATCTGTCTTTTGGTCAATACGATACCTATACAGCAATGCAACTTGCTCAGTATGCAGCTACTGTAGCTAATGGTGGCACAAGAATTGCTCCTCATGTTGTTAAGGGAATCTATGCTAATAATGATAGTGGTGGTTTAGGCGGTATGCAAAAAGAAATTACTGGTCAAGAATTAGGCAAGGTAAATATAACGCCAGAACAGATGGGAATTATAAAACAAGGTTTTTATCAGGCTGTTCATGGTAGCGATGGATATACTACTGCTAAAGATTTGCAAACTGCAGCTCTAGATACCTCAGCTAAAACAGGTACTGCAGAAACTTCTGTAACTGTGAATGGACAGGTCGTCCAAACAATTAATAGCAATTTGGTGGCCTATGCACCTTCAGATGCACCAAAAATTGCAATTAGCGTTATGCTGCCTAACCTTTCTGTGGATCATGATGATACAAATAAAGCAATTGCTAAAGATATTATCAATGCCTACGCAGAAATGTACGGTGGAAATTAGAGAAAAGATCAATCGATCTTTTCTCTTTTTTTTAAGCAAAGCTTAGTCTTAAAAAAATTTCCGTCATAAATTATTAAAAAGTTGAATAAGACTGGCATAACCCAAGACAGAATGATAGGTGAATCGCTAGCACTGCGAGTATACTTTTGTAAGATACAAAAAGCTGGGAGGAATTATTTATGTCAATTTACGATTTTACGATTGAACAAACTGATGGATCAAGTAAGAAAATGACTGGCTATCAGGACAAAGTTTTGCTTATTGTAAATACCGCTACTGGATGTGGGTTCACCCCGCAATATGAAGGGCTGCAAAAGCTGTATGAAGATTATCAAGCAAAAGGATTTGAGGTATTGGACTTTCCATGTAATCAGTTTGGAAACCAAGCACCTGGAAATAATGAAGAGGTAGCAACTTTTTGTCAGATAAATTATCAAACAACTTTTCAAACCTTTGGCAAAGTAAATGTTAACGGAGAAAATGAGTCTCCACTCTATACTTACTTAAAAGCTGCGCAAGGTGGTTTACTTAACAAAGACATCAAATGGAATTTCACCAAATTTTTAGTAGATCGTCAGGGTAAAGTAATAAAACGCTATGCACCACAGACCAAGCCAGAAGAAATAGCTGAAGACATCGAAGCGCTGCTCAATTGACGTCAAGTAGAATTACTTAACGAAATTGACGAAAATACTAGTCAAACCTTTTAAAACATGGTATGATGTTCAAGTCTGAGAGTTATCTTGGAAAGATTGCTATGTATGGGAGGGAAAGACATGCGCGTAAACATTACTTTAGAATGTACTTCTTGTAAAGAACGTAATTATCTAACGAATAAAAACAAACGTAACAATCCTGATCGTTTGGAAAAGAAAAAATACTGCCCACGCGAACGCAAAGTTACTTTGCACCGTGAAGTAAAATAATAGTAGTAAGGCCGAAATCTTTCTTTGTGAAGATTTCGGCCTTTTTTTGATAAAATAAAAACCGGAATCTCAAAGGATTCCGGTAAAGAGTTAGCTGATTTTTTTCCGTTCTCTTCTGGCCCACATTGGTAAGATCATGCCTAACAATATCAACACAAAAGGTGTCAAAATATTTGAAATTAGTTGGAAAATCCAAGAAGAAGGATCGGCTGCATAATCTGCTTTAGGAATCATTCCCAGGATACAGGCAAAGGCAGTAAAGACAAAACACCATAGGCCGACAATAAATCCTAATTTCGGATTTTTAATAAATTTGTATTCCGATTGGAACTTCTTGATTTGTCGATTCAACATCATATAGGCAAAGAATACCCAAATATAACGCATCGGCATTACCACCGAATTCAGATTGGTTAGCCATTTAACTAATTCACTCATGTTTTTGATACCAAAGATTGGCAAAATAATGATGATACTAACCAGCACACCTGTTAACAGATAACCATTAATCAAAGTTCCTTTGTTATTACGTTTACGCAACCAGCTAGGAACAAACTCAGGGTCAGCCTCAGATAATAAAATTTTCAACGGAGCATCAATTGAGAAGGCCAAGGCAGATGCTTGAACAGCGGTTTGAGCAAACCCGTAAACAATCATGAAAAAGTCGCCCACGCCAAAGTGATTACCCAAAATTTGAAAAGCACTGTAGGCACCATTGGCCATCAAATCTTCTGGGATACGATGACTGTTAAACAATAGACCCATAGCAACTGATCCTAAAACCGCACTCAAACCAATCATTACAGCCATAAAGATCATTGCTTTAGGGAAGTTCTTTGTCGGACGATCAATAGAGTTTACATAAGGAGATATTTTTTCTGCGCCCCTGACAGCAAACACCAGCATGGATATGGTGGCAAAATAACTTAAATTAAAATCGGGAATATAAGTGCTAAGTTGATTCATTTGTGGCGTAGCTGCTGTAAAGGAAGAATCCATAAAAGGAATCGCTACCGCCAGAATAATAAATAGAATTGACATAATCAGCATCGCTGATCCGGCAACACTTCCGATTACTTTCAAGGTCGTTAAGCCCTTTGTTGATAAGAAAAGGAAGAATAAAAAAATAAGCAAAGAAACAATGGCAACTGTTTGAACACTCATACTGGTCGCTACATCACCGTTTCGTTTAAATACCCACCCAAGTGCTATTAAAACGGATTGGGGTTTTTGCGCCAAATAAGTGATGTGAACCACCCAATAAGTCCAAGCCGCGTAGTAAGCCAAGCGGTGACTATTTGTCGTCTCCTTAATCCAAGAGCTGACACCCCCTGCATTACTTTTAAAGGTTGAACCAAGCTGCCCAACAATCAATGCATAGGGAATAAAATAAAGAGCCATAATTAAAATCCAGGAGGTGACTACCGAAATACCTTGTTGTGCATAGTTGTTAACAACGTTACCAAACCCCCATACCATACTAAAGGCTATCATCGACACCGTAAACCAACGAATCTTCTTCTCGTCCATCATTTTTCTCCAATCTTTTTTTTGAGAGAGCCCAACTAACCAATTTTCTTATTAACTGACAAGATCACTCCTTCACAATAAGTATAAAACGTTTTCTATCTCTTAAATGAAAAGGTAAAAAAAATTTCATTTATCCAGAAAATCTATTTTAAATTTCACGATAAAACAGCGGTTTTACAGCATCAAAAAATAATTTTTTTCTAATGTCTCTCACGGTAAACTAATCTTGAGGAATAGCTGATTTAATGTAACCGTATTCCTAGCTTTGCTCTTTACAAATGAAAGGAAAAGTTGAAAAATATTCATAGTTTCATAAGGAAAACCTAAACTTCAAGTGTTAAAACAGAAGATAACGTATTTTGTCTGTTTTTGTAGAACGATTTTTATTGACTACTTCTACAAGAATCAATCCAGCAAGCAGCAATTTTTTTCCAAAAAAGAGGAGTGATTTATTTGCGGAAAGTACCACCGATTTTAAAACCAATTGCTCTTTTGACAATCTCGATTTTAGTGGCTACGGCTACTGGTGTAGCAAATGGCGCAAGTTATCGTCAACCAAGTACCGGAAGTTCGAGTACAACAGAGCCCAGTACTAGTGAAGGACCGACATCTTCTACAACTTCAACTGAGAATCAAATGACGCCAGAATCTAATTCTGTCAATGAAAATATTCAGCCTAGCACACCCAGTTCTTCTCAGGGAAATCAGCGAAATATCCCTGAAAGCTCAGCAGCAGATTCTTCAAATGAAAGCCAGACAGTTCCGTCTTCTGGCCAAACCGAAGAAACTGTGCCTTCGCAAGAACAAGACAATGTTCCGGCACAACAGCAGAATCAACCGGCAAGTTCACCTGAAACGAGGGACGCACAATGACCTTTTTACTAGATATTATTAATGGGTTGAATAAATTTTTGGGGTATCTGGACATTAGTCCGAAGTATTTAAATCGCGGATATACGGTTCTGAGTATTTTTCCAACCGTGTATATTTTGCGGATTGTGTATGGACTATGGTTAAACCAAAATTACCTTCAGTTTTTCTTATATAGTATTGTTTTTATCGTACTCGTGTACTTTTTGATTTTGAATGTCTTCTATTACTTTTTAGATAAGAATAGTAAACTGGATGTTACCCAGCTATTTGTTAAGTACCTGCCTGATGATGCTTTTAACATTCAAGTCGAGGGAAAAAAGACCAAATCAATGCCAACTGAGGATGCCAAAGAAATTCAAGTTGATTTTGTAGAAGACTATCAATTGAAGTTGGCAGGAAATATTCAAGCTTTAATTGATGCCAAGGAATTGGCAGTAAGAGATATTGAAAAGGAAGAGGGATTTTTGATTAGTGAAAATACCTTGTATCCTTACTATTATTTGAAACAGGAAAATGCAACAACTTACTCCTTGCAAATTGGAACTAGTTATCACGACTTAGAAAAAGTAGGGGAAATTCATCAAACAACGGAATTGCATCCACTAGGTTTGTTTATTGTAGGTGGAGATTTCATCAAGAATGGCACCCGTTATCATGAACCTTATCGGCTGAAGCTGTTAGCTCGACCAGAAGCTCCCAAGAATGATGGGGCTA
This sequence comes from Enterococcus sp. AZ163, assembly GCF_050498925.1. Classification (NCBI taxonomy): domain Bacteria; kingdom Bacillati; phylum Bacillota; class Bacilli; order Lactobacillales; family Enterococcaceae; genus Enterococcus; species Enterococcus sp. AZ163. The sequence goes on along the minus strand of NZ_JBIPAO010000001.1, from coordinate 3,231,572 downwards.
GAAGCCGCAGACATAAAAAATAGCAACAGCTCCTCGCAATTATTTTTGCGAGGAGCTGTTTTGATTATTTCAAGACTTCTTTGATGCTCTCTACCATTTTGGTATAAGCAATCGGTCCATTGTACAACCAGCTTGTTTCGGGACCAAACTCATGCAGCTGATTATTTTTTACAGCTGGAATATTTTGCCATAATGGATCTTCAAACATAGCTGCCCCTTGATCACTGTTAACTAAAAACAAATAGTCAGTATCTAATTGAGATAAACTTTCTAAAGATACAGCTGACCAATCGGAGGTGGCTTTTTCGCTAACTTCTTTGGTCAAGGTTGGAACTTCAAAGCCAAGGTCGTCGTAAAGCAGTCGGCCGCTAGAACGATTTTCAGCTACCATAAAGGCTGAATTATTAGTTACCCAAAGAACAGCAGCTGATTTTCCATCAATTTTATCACTTAACTCTTTTTTAGTTTGTGTGATTAAAGTTTGATAGTCTTCCTCTACTTGTTTAGCTTGGTTTTCTTTATTAAAGACTTTCCCAATCTCGTTTAGTTGCTCTTCCCAGGTAACACCATCCCCATTTTTTACTACATAGGTAGGTGCGATTTTAGCGTATTCTTTGTACTTTCCGCCTTCAACAGTCGCATTGGAACCGATTAATAAAAGATCTGGTTCATATTTCAATACTTCTTCGTATGGCAAATCGTAGTTAATAGTAGGTATATCTTCTAACTCATCCTGCAGATAACCTTGGATGCTGCCTTTGCCGACAGTCCATTGAGCGACTGGCTTTTCATCCAGTGCTACTAAATAATCTTCTAGATACGAAGCAATTACTCGTTTCGGCTTTTCTGGTATCTCAACTTTATGATCTTGTGCATCAGTAAGCTGACGCGTTGATGTATCGTTGGAGCTAGATTCAGTTGTACCTGATTGACCGCAGGCGGCCAATCCTACCAAAGCAAACAGTGCTGCTGCCGCTAAAACAATTTTTCTATTTTTAATCATAATGAACTCCTTTATGCTTTAATTGAGAATCCTTCTCAATAGCCATTATTACTGAAAGTCTCAGTAGTGTCAACAACGAATTTATCTTAAGAATGGTTGACGTACAGAAAGATTAAAGGGATAATTGAGAATGGTTATCAAAGGAATGGAGAATACATATGACCAGATTAACAACAACAGAGCTTTCTGTTGGTTATGATAAAAAAATAATTTTGAATGATGTAACCATTGAAATCCCGGATGGTAAAATTACTAGCTTAATCGGGCCGAACGGAAGCGGCAAATCGACATTGCTGAAGGCGATGTCTCGTATTTTGCTGCCCAAAAAGGGTGAGGTACTGATAGATGGGAAAGATATCCATCAGATGGATACCAAAACCGTCGCACAAAAAATTGCTTCGTTGTCCCAAACTAGTGATCAAATAAGTGGTTTGAGTGTGGAGGAGCTGGTAGCGTATGGAAGGTTTCCATATCAAAGCGGTTTTTCTGGCTTGAAAAAGAGCGATCACCAGTGGATCGAGTGGGCTTTAGAGGTGACAGATTTGATTAATCTTAAAACTCGACCATTAAATACACTCTCTGGCGGACAGCAGCAACGAGTTTGGATTGCTATGGCTTTGGCACAAAATACTGATATCTTAATTTTAGATGAGCCGATTACTTTTTTAGATCCGGCTCATCAATTAGAAATTTTGGAGCTGCTGCAGGAGATTAATCAAAAGGGAAAAACCATTTTGATGACGATCCATGATTTGAACCATGCTTCACGATTTTCTGATCATATTCTAGGAATGAAGGCCGGGAAATTAATTTTTCAAGGCACGCCTTATCAAGTCTTTACCACTGAAAATATGGCAGAATTATTTGAGATTGAAGCGATCTTCTATTCCTCTGTTAGTCAGCAGAAGCCGATGATTTTGTCTTATGAGTTATTAAAGCGGGGGAAGACAGATGAAACGTAGAGTTTTTTTTATTGTGACAAGCCTGCTTTTGCTGGTAGCCATGGTGGCTTCCTTGAAATATGGAGCAGTCTCGATTACCTGGCAGGAAATTGGAAATTCCTTTACTTCATTTGATGTATCTGAACAGGGACAGCAACTGGTCCGCACCTTACGATTGCCGCGTATGCTGGGATCAGTACTAGTAGGTGCTGGTTTTGCGACTGCGGGTGCTTTAATGCAAGGGATTACTAACAATCCGATTGCTGACTCTGGCTTACTTGGAATTAACGCTGGCGCGGGTTTGGGATTGGCGCTGGTATTTGCAGTCACAGCAAGTCCTGCTCCTTTAATGGCGATTATCGCTTCTTTTTTTGGCGCATTTGTGGCGTTAATAATTATCTATGTCGCTTCCTCAAAACTTTCGATAGGTTTTAATCCGATTCGGATTGTCTTATTAGGTGCGGCTTTAAGTGCTTTCTTTTCGGCAATCAGCCAAAGCATTAGTTTAGTTTTTCAATTGAATCAGGATTTAACCTTCTGGTATGTTGGAGGAACGGCTAATATTTCGTGGCAGCAGCTGCGTTGGGCTTTTCCGCTAGTACTTTTTGGTTTATTAGGAACCATCTTTTTGGCGCCGCAAGTAACGTTATTAAGTATGGGAGATGAAACAGCAATTACTCTCGGCAAAAAGCCTGCAACAATAAGAAAATGGAGCATGGTTCTTGTCTTGTTATTAGCTGGCACCTCCGTTTCCTTAGTTGGAGCAGTTAGTTTTGTTGGTTTAATCGTTCCTCATGTGGTTCGTTATTTTGTTGGACAGGATTATCGAATGGTTTTGCCGGCGTCGGCGTTAACCGGTTCATTGTTCTTTATAGTTGCTGATATTGCTTCGCGCTTGATTGCACCTCCTCTGGAAACTCCAGTTGGCGTGCTGGTTACCATTATTGGTGTACCCTTACTGCTCCTGCAGATCAGAAGGGGGAGTGTGACATGAGGAAGCGAATTAGCTGGCCGGTTTTAGCAGGGCTGCTGATCATCGGTTGTTTATTGAGTCTGACACTAGGAACCCTGCCTTTAAGTTTGGAGGATTTATTCCATGTTATAGCTGGTCAGGGGACTGCTGCACAAAAATTAATTGTTGTTGATTTTCGTTTACCGCGGTTGCTGATTTCTATTTTGGCCGGTATGGGACTGGCGTTATCTGGTTATCTTTTTCAAACAATCACCCATAATGATTTAGCTGATCCAGGGATTTTAGGAATTAACGCTGGAGCTGGATTTACAGTACTGGTTTACTTAGGATTTTTTGCAAATAATCAGGCGAGCTGGATGCTGCCTTTAATTGCTTGTTTGGGAAGTATTAGTGCTGCATTCCTTGTCTATTATTGCGGGAGACAGGCTGAAAAAATTGTTCCTAACCGTTTGCTTTTATCAGGTGTAGCGGTGAATGCTGGGATTTCGGCGTTGACCTTAATTGGCACCATCCGAGCGTCGGAGGACAGCTATACATTTGTTACCAGCTGGTTAGCAGGTACGATTTGGGGAACCACTTGGCAGCATTTTTTTCTATTATTGCCCTGGTTAATAATCCTTTTTCCTTTTCTCTTAATGCGGGGAAGAACCTTGCGCGTGATGAGTTTAGGGGATGAAACTGCGATCGGATTAGGTGTTCGTTTGAAGGTTTCTCAATTGTTTTTCCTATTGTGTGCTCTTTGCTTAGCTGCAGTTAGTGTTTCAGTAGCCGGCAGCATCAGCTTTATTGGATTGATTGCTCCGCATATTGCGAATAATCTTGTAGGGAAAAAGAATAATGTCAGTTTAGTGATGACAGGGATTATTGGCAGTTTGCTGTTGCTTTATAGTGACATTGTTGGGCGACTGATTTTAGACAGCGGCGAAATAGCAGCTGGAATCATTGTATCAGTAATTGGAGCTCCTTATTTTGTCTATCAACTGCTTAAAAACAAACATTAGGAGGAATTATTATGGCTTGGACAACCGTGTGGAGTCATGCGCAGCGCGGATTTGCATCTTTTGGAACACCCAAGGGAGAAGTTCGTCTGCGTTTCCGACGTTTCCCTCTATTAAAAAGGATTCGGTTAGTATTTTCTAATGAATACGGAACTGAGCCGCTAATAATTCGCGAATTAACCTGTCAAAATGAGCTAGTAGCATCAGTGTTCAACGTTCTACCCGGAAAGCTTTATCGGACGGGCAGCATATTATTAGATGAAAAACTCCCTAATTGGGAACTTGCTTTCTCGGCAGAGCAGGTTGTTAGCGGCTTCGGCTTTGTGGATAGTGATCTTATTGGACGACCAGAAAAATTAAGTACGATGAATTTTTGTCCGGGCTTGCTGGCAGTTGAGGCTGAGCTTAAGGATAGTCAATGCGTGATTGCTTTAGGTGATTCTTTAACTGAAGGAGCTACTTGGTTAGCACCGCTGCAGCATAAATTGAGAGCTGAAGGTATTTTTCTGGTGAATCAGGGAATTAATGGCAGTCAGCTATTACAGGATAGTAGTGACCGCAGAACCCAAGATCAGCGAGAATTCTTTTATGGATTTGATGGGCTGACTCGACTTCAGCATTGCTTTGCAAGTCATCAAGGAATCAGTACGGTGATTTTTTCATTGGGAATCAATGATTTGTTGAGTGAAATAGTTACTTTGGAAGAAATGCAGCAACGAATGGAGCAAGTAGCTGCTTTATGTGAGCAACAGCAAGTTCGACTTTTCGTTTGTGGAATCACGCCTTTTTCAGGAAATGAAAAAGCTACACAAGCAAATTTAGCATTGCGCAGGGAATTGAATCGTTGGCTTCGGCAACGATTTCAGGCAAATTTTTGGGATTTTTCACCGATGGTTGGGGACGGCGAACAGCTGCTTTCGACTTTTGACAGCGGGGATCATTTACATTTTAATGCTGCCGGTGGACTTGCTATTGCTAGAGGTATTGATTTAGAATTGTTAAAGGGGAACTAACCCCCTTTTTATTTATGCTTTTTTTTGGTAGTATCGTTGGATAGGAGATGGATCTATGGAAAAAAACAAGATGCGTCAATTGATGATCGAAAAGTTGAACAAATTAGCTGTTGATGAGAGTCGTCAGGAGCAGATAGAATCAATTTATCGCCGATTTTTTCAAAGTGATCTTTGGCTTTCAGCAACCAGTATTGCCGTAACTATCGCCACCGATTTTGAATTTCCTACGGCACCTTTGATCCAGCAAGCTTTGTTTGAAGGAAAAAAAGTTGCTGTCCCTAAATCATTGCCAAAACGTCAGCTAGTATTTTATTGGATCAATGAATCAACCACCTATAAACTCTCTAAGTTTGGGGTAGAGGAACCAGTCAGTCAGGATAAAGCTCAACCTGAGGAATTGGATTTAGTCATTGTTCCAGGACTAATCTTTAAAGAGAATGGCTATCGTATTGGTTTTGGCGGCGGTTTTTATGATCGCTTTTTGGCGGATTATTCTGGAAAAACAGCCAGCTTTGTCTTTATCGAACAACTAATGGAAAACTGGGAGGAAGCACTTTTCGATCTGCCAGTTCAACAATTATTCATTGGAGAAACGGAGGAACAATGAGAAAAAATCAACCTTATGTAACGTATACTTTTTTAGGGATCAATACAGTGTTTTTTTTACTGGAATACTTAATTCCTTCTTTACGAATCAATGAACGCTTGGGAATGTTTATTCCCTCAGTTATCTTAGGTCATGAATATTGGCGGTTTTTAACGCCGATGGTCATTCACTTTGGCTTGATGCATTTCGTTCTAAACTCAGTTGTCTTGTACTACATGGGACAGCAATGTGAAGCGATTTTTGGTCACTGGCGTTTTGGACTAGTGTATCTGGTGAGTGGTTTGATGGGGAATATGGGCAGCTTTGCCTTTAATGGATTGGGCGTCTTGTCTGGTGGTGCCAGTACAGCGATCTTTGGGTTATTCGGAGCTTTCTTAGTCGTAGGGTATCATTACCAGGACAATCCGGCAGTTCAGGGATTGACCCGGCAGTTTGGACTATTCATTTTGCTGAATTTAGTTTTTGGTCTATTTGATTCCTCCATCGATTTATGGGGGCATTTAGGCGGATTGTTGGGTGGAGCATTATCTGGCTTGATGTTAGGGGTTCCTCACGGAGAAGATCGGTTTTCAGTCCGCGGACGTATTACCGGGGGATTGTTTTTCATCTTTTTTGTTGTTATAGCAGTGTTGTTAGCATATCGCAAGATTGGACTGCCTATTATTTAAAATCGGGAAATTGTTTCCCGATTTTTTGTCGGCTATTCAAGAAAAAATATACATAGAAGCTTTGCCGGTTGAAACAGAATAAAAATTGCTGCTTCTTTGAGAACGTGTCAATTTTCTCTGTAAAAAAAGGGCATTTACCTGTATAATATTTGAGGATGTGTATTGAATGGAGAGTTTGTATGATGTGCAGCAATTGCTTAAGCAATTTGGCATTTATGTTTATGTAGGAAAGCGTATTTATGATATTGAACTGATGCAAATTGAGTTGAAGAATTTGTACGAGGGACGATTGATTGATCATGATACCTATTTAAACGGCTGGCGCATTTTAAAAAGAGAGCATCACATTGAAGAAAGTCGGGAAGGTGAACACTGATGGATAAAAAATTATTGGGAATTGATTTAGGCGGCACGACCGTAAAATTTGCGATTCTAACTCAAAATGGCGAAATCCAACAAAAGTGGAGCATTGATACTAATATTTTGGATGAGGGAACGCATATTGTACCGGATATTGTCGAATCAATTAATCATCATTTGGCATTATATGATATGAAGCCTGAGCAATTTATGGGCATTGGAATGGGAACCCCTGGAAGTGTCAATATTACAGAGGGAACTGTGATCGGAGCGTATAATTTAAACTGGAAAACCTTGCAGCCAGTTAAGGAAATGATTGAAAAAGGAACAGGTATCCCTTTCTTTCTTGACAATGATGCAAATGTTGCAGCATTAGGTGAGCGTTGGAAAGGCGCTGGTGAAAATGATCCTGACGTTGTTTTCGTAACACTTGGTACAGGTGTCGGCGGCGGAATTGTCATGAATGGGCAATTGCTTCATGGTGTAGCTGGCTGTGCCGGCGAAATTGGACATGTTACTGTAGACCCAGAAGGCTTTGAATGTACATGTGGCAAACGCGGCTGTTTAGAAACCGTAGCTAGTGCAACGGGTGTCGTTCGGGTTGCTCGTCAATTGGCGGAGGAATATGCTGGTGGTTCTGAGTTGAAAGCCCGTTTGGATAATGGGGAAGACATTACTAGTAAAGATGTATTTGAGTTAGCAGCTACAAATGACGATCTTGCATTACGAGTGGTTGATAAGGTTACCTTCTACTTAGGATTGGCTTGTGGAAATATCGGCAATACGTTGAATCCTTCAGCAATTATTATTGGTGGCGGCGTATCTGCTGCTGGAGAATTTTTGCGTAGTCGGATTGAGGTTTATTTTGAACAATTTACGTTCCCTCAAGTTAGAAATAGTACAAAAATTAAATTAGCTGAATTAGGTAATGAAGCTGGAGTGATTGGTGCTGCTTCACTAGCACGATAATCTTGAATTAAGAAGGGAAGTTTCGTATGTCATTTTGGTGGACATTAAATATTATTTTATTAGCGGTGATTCTCCTATTCGTCGGGTATGAGGTATTCGTTCGAATTATGGTGAAACGCTCAGCAAAAATGCTGACTCAAGAGGAGTTTCAAGCGGGAATGCGCAAGGCACAAGTGATTGATGTGAGAGAACGGGATGAGTTTAATGCCAAGCATATTCTTGGTGCCCGCAGCTTTCCGTATTCTATGTTAAAGGAAACAAAGAGCTCACTACGCAAGGATCAGCCAATTTATATTTACGATTTCAATAAATCGGTTAGTGCGCGAGCAGCTAACCTGTTGCGTAAAAATGGCTATACTGACTTGTACATTTTAAAGGGCGGCATCGAAGAGTGGCAAGGCAAGGTGAAAAAGAAAAAAATTGATTAATTGAAAAAAAAGATTGTGATAGAGTTTCTTCAGTCACGTCATTTATCCGTTTTTTAGGGCTTGTGGCATTTCGTATGTCAAAGCCCTTTTTTTGCGTTATTTACTTTACCAAGCTGTTGTTTTGAGTTGCACTTTCGTCTATTTTTCTTTACTCTTGAATTGAGGTGAGGGAAATGATAAAAATCAAACGAGCTTACGAAGCAGCTTCGGCTGACGATGGCTATCGTGTACTGGTAGATCGTATTTGGCCTAGAGGAATTTCTAAAGAAAAAGCTGCTATCAATGAATGGTTGAAGGAAGTAGCCCCTAGTAATGAGTTGCGAAAATGGTTTGATCATGATCCGGCAAAGTTTTCTGAGTTTTCTGAAGGATATCTAGAAGAACTGAAGGATGTTGATCATCAAGCGGCCTTTGAACGACTAAGTCAATTAACTAAAGAATATGATCCGCTTACTTTAGTTTATGGTGCTAAAGATCAGGAACATAATCAAGCAGTGGTGCTAAAGGAAAGGTTGGAGCAAATCAATGGGTAAGATTGCGGTTGTTGGTGCGGGGCCTTATGGGTTGATTATGTTGGATCGTTTAGTTCAAAACTACAATAAAAATGAAAAGTTGGAGATTTTGTCCTTTGACCCTGATGGACCAGGTGGTAAAGTTTGGAGCCCGCAACAAAATGATGCTGTTTTGATGAATAGTGTAATGGAGCATGTGACTCTGTTTACAGATCAAACATTGATCTCTGGAGGAGCTGTCGCACCTGGGCCGAACTTATATGAATGGAGCAAAAAAGAAGCACCCGATTTTATTAAACAAGAGGTAAAAGAAAATCAGGAGGATTTTTTAACTCAAGCGGCTTCGTTGGGAAGAAATGATTGCTGTCAACGCAGGTTTTATGGGTTGTATCAGCAATGGTTCTTCTTAAATTTGAAGGCTCATTTAACCGAACGAATTACTCTGACCTTTCGTCGAGAAGCGGTAAAAAATATAATTATTGAGGACAAAATTACGCTAATTGCTAATGAAGAACACTTGGTAGATCAGGTGATTTTGGCAACCGGACATGCTGAAAATGAATTATCTAAAGAAGAAGAACGACTTTCAATTTTTGCTGAAGAGCAGGGATTGACGTATCAACCACCCAAAAATCCAGCCACAGTTTCTTTAGAAAATATCAAGCCTAATGAAGATATAATCTTGAGAGGAATGGGTCTTAGCTTTTTTGATTATATTGGATTACTTCCTAAATATTGGGGAGGAACTTTTATAGAAAAAGACCAAGAAATACAGTACCAACCATCTGGCAGAGAAGGAAAAATAATAATTGGCTCTGGTAGAGGATTACCTTATCACGCTCGACCAGTTAATCAAAAGCGAGCTGGGGAAGATGCACAGCCGCAGTTGCTTACTGATGAGCGGCTTGATCAGTTTAAGCCGGGTGAAGGAGCTGAATTTTTCGACCTGTTGAGAAAAGAAGCTGAGTTAGTCTATTATGAGAAAAAATTGGCGGATACCTCGATTGATGTGGAAGCATTTCTGGCTGGGTACCGTGAGGAAGATCGAAAAAGTGTTTTGACACGCTTTAATGTTCCGAAAGATCTTCAATTGGATTGGGAAGATCTTTTGAATCCGGGAAAAGTAATTGATCCGCAGCAGTTTCCAGCTTTTGTTCGTGAATATATGAAAAAAGATATCTGCGAAGCTGAACAGGGCAACATGACTGGTGCAATTGCTTCAGCCTTGGATACCTTGAAAGAGCTGCAGTTGCCAATACACAAACTGATTGATCGGGAAGCATTTACACCAAAAGAATACTGGGAGGAACTGTGGGGGAAATACAATCCAGACTATGGATTTTTGACAGTGGGACCGCCAGTGATTCGGATGAAGCAGCTAGCTGCTTTGGAGAAAGCAGGAGTCGCTATTTTCTTAGCTCCGGATATGGCTGTTGAGTGTGAGGGAAATCAATTTGTGGCTTACAGTAAGAAAAACGAAGCAGTGACGTATGCTGCTAATCATTTATTGGAGGCCCGGATACCGTCAACGAATTTTCGGCGAACCCTTAACCCACTGATTCAAGCGCTGAAAGAACGAGGTTTTTTAGCCCCTCATACAGTAAACGTAGAGGGCGAGCTGCGGGAAAGTGGTGCGATACTGGTAAGCCGCAAGACCCACCAAGTAATCAATCAACAAAATCAAGTCTTAGAAAAGCTTTACTGCTATGGTGTGCCAGTTGAAGGTTTGGATTGGTTGAATGCTTCTTCACCAAGACCCAAAACCAGTGATCGTATTTTTGAAATGGCAGATCAGATCGTACAATCGATCTATCAAAAATAACGCAAAAAAAGAAAGCAAACTGCTTTCTTTTTTTAACGAGCAATCCGTTTTCTACGGGCTTTTTTACGGTTTTCATCAACTTTAGATTCTTTTTCTTCTAATGGTTCAATGACTTTTTTCTTCACACCTACTAAAAAGCCGGCAACGATTGCTGCAGTTGCTAAAGTTCCTGTGAAAAATCCAGATGTAAATTTACGCATAACATTTAGCCTCCCTCTTATTACTACTTTTATTATGAAACAAAATGACTAAAATGGAAAGCTAAAAGATTAGTTAGCGAAAATTATTTAACAAAGCTTGGCTTGTTGAGAAGGAATTGGGTATAATAAGAGTTATTAAAACATGATAAGGGAGAGAAAAAGATGGAGCGTTTAAATTCTGATCAAGCACCAAAAGCTTTAGGTCCTTATTCTCAAGGAATGGTAACTGGCAATACGGTCTTTTTATCAGGACAATTAGGAATTGATCCAGCTACAAATCAATTAAAAGAAGGCGTGGAAGAGCAAGCGAAACAATCTTTAGCCAATATCAAAAACGTATTGTCAACGGTTGATTTGTCATTGGAAAATGTAGTGAAGGTGACTGTGTTCTTGAAAGATTTAGATCATTTTGCAGCGGTAAACGAAATTTACGCGGATCATTTCGAAGAACCATACCCAGCTAGAAGCTGCGTTCAAGTTGCGAAGCTTCCAGCCGATGCGCTAGTTGAAATTGAAGTAATTGCTGAAAAAGCATAAAAATGTACAGGTAAATTCCTACTGCTAGGGATTTACCTGTTTTTACTTAGTAAATTCGAAGGATCATCGATACTTTTGAGATAGGTAGTAAGATTGGCAGATCATTCTTTGGTAAAACAACTTGTATTTTTTTAGTAAAAATATTATAATTTTTTTAGTAAATATTTTAAAGGAGTGAAGATATGTCAATTTTAGTTCTAGGTGGGGCAGGATATATCGGGTCGCATACGGTCGACCGACTAATTAATCAAGGATATTCAGTAGTAGTAGTGGATAATTTGCTGACAGGACATCGTGAAGCGGTTCATTCTAAGGCGGCATTTTATGAAGGGGACTGTCGAGATCAGACGTTTATGCGGGAAGTTTTTCAAAAAGAAACGATTGAAGGGGTCGTCCATTTTGCAGCTAGCTCACTAGTTGGCGAATCGGTAGAGAAGCCTTTGAAATATTTCAATAATAATGTAGTTGGTATGGAAATGCTGCTGGAGGTTATGGAAGAGTTCAAAGTGAAGAATATTGTCTTTTCTTCTACTGCGGCAACTTACGGCGAACCGGAAGTTTCACCAATTAGTGAGGATACTCCCACTAATCCTAAAAATCCTTACGGCGAAAGCAAGCTGATGATGGAAAAAATGATGCACTGGTGTGACAATGCTTATGGTATGCGTTATGTAGCCTTGCGCTATTTCAATGTTGCAGGTGCGAAGGCCGACGCTTCCATTGGAGAAGATCATGATCCAGAAACTCATTTAGTCCCAATTATTTTACAGGTTGCACTGGGACAAAGAGAACATTTGACAATTTTTGGCGATGATTACAATACGCCAGATGGCACATGTATTCGTGACTACGTCCAAGTAGAGGATTTGGCAATGGCTCACATTTTAGCGTTGGAATATTTGAAGGCCGGAAATGAGAGCAACGTCTTTAATTTAGGTTCTAACAATGGTTACTCAGTGAAGGAAATGCTGGATGCTGCTCGAGAAGTAACTCAAAAAGATATCCCTGCAAAAATTGGTCCTCGTCGAGCAGGTGATCCTAGTACGTTAGTCGCTTCAAGTGAAAAGGCTAAAACCGTTCTAGGCTGGCAGCCTGAGTATACAGACATTCAAGAGATCATTCAAACAGCCTGGAATTGGCATGTCAGTCATCCGAATGGATATGAAGACTAGGAGGAAAAGTAATGTTGATTAGTCAAATAGTTAGAGACTTTGTCAGCCTCGCGATTCATTCTGGTGGTTGGATGGATATGGACCGTATCTACTTGGAAAATCAGGTAATCAGACTGATTGGTGAAGATGGGCTGGAAGCAGCTGAAATTCGTCCGGTAGAAGCTTCTGCCGCGGAGTTGGTTCAACCATTAGTGGCACAGGGAGTAAAGAATCAGGTGATTGGTGAGCTTTCGGCTGAAAAGGATATTCTGGAATCGCAGCTGATGGATTTCATGACACCGCCGCCTTCAGTAGTAAATGCGTATTTTGCACAGTACTATGCTAAAAATCCTAAGGAAGCGACGGACTATTTCTTCCAATTAAGTCAAACAAACAATTATATCAAAACACAGGATATTGCTAAAAATATTGTGTTTCCTGCCGAGACCGAGTATGGAACTTTGGAGATTACGATCAATCTTTCGAAACCAGAAAAGGACCCTAAGCAAATAGCCGCAGAACGTGAAGTGGTTCAGGTGGATTATCCGAAATGTCTTCTGTGTATGGAAAACGAAGGATATAAAGGCAGATTGAATTATCCAGCACGTACAAATCATCGAATTATTCGAATGAATTTGGATGGCGAAAGCTGGGGATTGCAATACTCACCTTATGCTTATTATGATGAGCATTGTATTGTTCTTTCTGAGGAACACCGTCCAATGAAGATTACGCGGGAAACATTTGCCCGTTTACTGAAGATTACTGAGGTCTTACCTCATTATTTTGTCGGCTCAAATGCTGATTTGCCGATTGTGGGCGGTTCTATTCTGTCCCATGACCATTATCAGGGGGGACGTCATACCTTTCCAATGGCAGTAGCACAAGTAGAAAAAGAAATTGAGTTGGAACTATTTCCTTCTGTTGCGGCTGGAATTGTAAAATGGCCGATGTCAGTGATTCGTTTGCAAGGCAAGCAACCTAAGGATTTAGTAGCCGCTGCTGAATACATTTTTGAATCATGGAAACAATACACGGATGAAAGTGTTGATGTTGTTGCTTTTTCAACGGATGGAACGCCTCATCACACGATTACACCGATTGCTCGACGTAAAGGAGACCTTTTCGAACTGGATCTTGTCTTGCGAGATAATAATATTTCTGAAGAATTTCCTGATGGGATTTTCCATCCCCATCCTGATGTTCAGCATATCAAGAAAGAAAATATTGGTTTGATTGAAGTTATGGGACTGGCAGTATTGCCTCCACGTTTGAAAGAGGAAATGCAAGAGGTTGAAAAATACTTAGTGAATCGATCAAATGAGATACAGGCATATCAACAGGAGTGGGCAGATGCTATTAAGGCTGAACATGCAATTACTGCTGATAACGCAGAGGAAATTCTGCAGCAGGAAATTGGGAAAGTATTCGCGCGTGTTTTAGAAGATGCCGGTGTATTTAAACGAGATGAAGCGGGGCAGGCGGCCTTTGCACGCTTTACTGCGGGATTATAGTCAGGAGGAAATAAAATGGCGACCATTCGCGATATAGCGGAATTAGCTGGCGTTTCTCCGGCGACAGTCTCACGGGTGCTTAATTATGATCCGCAAATATCAGTGGGCTTGGAAACTAAACACAAAATCTTTCAAGCAGCTGAAGAGTTGAATTATACCAAGCATAAGAAAAATAGTAAGACAGAAACAACTGTTCTACGTTTAGTTCAATGGTACGATGCGGAGGAAGAGTTGGCTGATCTCTACTATTTAGCTATCCGTCTAGGAATTGAGAAACGGGCGGAGGAACTAAACATTCAAGTGAAGCGCGAAGCTTTGACAGAACTAACGACCTTAAAAACGGTAGGAACAATTGCTTTAGGAAAATTTGATACGGAACAGATCAAACAAATTCGCGAAGTGGATGAGAACCTGCTGTTTGTTGATTACGATGCAACTTCGGAAGGTTTTGATTCATTAGTTGTTGACTTCAATCAGAGCGTAGATTCGGTTATCGATCACTTTGTGGCCCGAGGTCATGAAAATATTGGAATTTTAGCCGGAATTGAACATACCAAACAAACCCATCAGCCGATTCTGGACCCACGTTTAACGGCTTTCGAGCAAAAAATGCGCCGGTTGAAGCTTTATAAAAAGGAGTATGTTTTGCAGGCTGAGTTTAGTGTTGAAGCTGGAAAAGCTGCAATGGCAACCTTTTTACAGCAGCATTCAAAGCTGCCTACTGCCTTGTTCGCTTCTAGTGATGCATTGGCTATAGGCGCTATGCAGGCAATTCAGGAAACAGGAATGAGTATTCCTGAAAACATCTCAATTATTGGCTTTAATGATGTGAGTGTTGCTAAGTATGTTTCACCAAAGCTTTCAACCATCAAAGTGGAAACCGAGTGGATGGGGGAATTAGCGGTATCCACCGTTTTGGAACTGGCCAAAGAGTGCGCCCCTGTTTCAAGAAAGATTATGCTGGGAACGAAGCTGGTTCTTCGCGAGTCAACCAAATAACAAAAGAAGCCTGGGAGGTTCGCTAAAAGCGATTCTCAGGTTTCTTTTTACTGTCGAGGCAAGCATGATAAGAAGATGCAGGATGTTGGTTCTCTAAAACTCATTCTATCAGAGAGAAAAGAATGAAATGTTGCTCACTTGCCTCGTTTCCTATAGTAAGGTTTATTTATTTTAGAAACAAGATAAATTGCTGAATTAAAAATTCAAAATATTTAAGAAAAATATTTAAAACAAATAATTGGGAATTTCTTCACTTTCAAGTAAGAACAAAGCTTAAAAACATGCGATTCCTTAAATAAATTAAGCACAACTATATTGAAAAAAGATTTTATGGTAAAATGTGGCTATCTGAAAGCGGGGAATCAATAAATATGAAAATCTTAGCATTCGATACGTCGAATCAAACGTTGGCTGTAGCAGTTTTAGAAGATCAGCAGACGGTCGCATCATTTCAGCTAAATCGTAAAACGAATCACAGCTTAACCTTGATGCCGGCGATCGAACACCTAATGAAGGTGAGTGGTCTGACACCTAAAGAGTTGGACCGTATCGTAGTAGCTCAAGGACCAGGATCTTATACAGGGATTCGAATTGCTGTGACAACGGCTAAAACATTAGCTAGTACACTGAATATAGATTTGGCTGGAATTTCCAGCTTAAAATCATTAGCTGCTAATATCCATGATTCTCGTTTGATTGTTCCGATTATGGATGCTCGCCGGAATAATGTATACGCGGGTGCTTATCAATGGAAGCAGGGCCAGCTGACTACAATTATTGCTGACCAGCACATCTCCTTAGACGACTTGCTAAATGAAATTAAGGAAGAGGCAGTTTTTGTAGGGGAAACCGAAAAATTTACCGAACAGATTCAAGCCGTACTTCCAACTGCTAAAATTGAAACAGATGACCGAATAAATCTTCCAAATGGAGTCACATTAGGACAATTAGGTAATGTGACTGAACCTGCAGCGGATATTCAGGATTTTGTACCGGCGTATTTAAAGCGAGTCGAAGCAGAGGAGAAATGGTTGGAAACACATCAGCCAGGGGATGAGAATTATGTTGAAAAAGTTTAGCGGTTTGCTCCGAACGGTTGTAAAGCGCAAGCAGCAGCCCTTTGAAGCTCGCAACGTCACGATAAAAGAGCAGGAATATTTTCTGCGTAGTATCAACGACTATGACATAAAAGAATTGATTGCTTTGGAAAAGGATGTTTATTTAGGTGAGGTACCTTGGACAAAGAGTGCTTTTATGGCGGAAATCCATTCACCAATCCCACATTTGTATATCTGCTTGACGCACCAGGAAGAACTGGTGGCATTTATCGGCGCCCGAGTGATTGGCAATGATGCACATATTACGAATGTTGCGGCTAAAAGGGTATTTCAAGGTCGTGGACTAGGCACCTTTTTGATTGACGAAGTGGAAAAATTCGCTATAATGAAGAGCTGTATTACTATGTCCTTAGAAGTGCGGATTAGTAATAAGGATGCTCAGCGTTTATACCGTCGCTTAGGTTTCGAAGGACAAAAAATTCGCAGAAATTACTATACTGAGAATAATGAAGATGCGCTGGAGATGGTTAAGCCATTAGAGGAAGAAAAATGAGCAGCGAAACTCAACTGGAGCAATTATCTCAGCAGCTATGGCAAATCAATACAGCTGCCTATGGTGGAACCTCGCCTTGGACGGTTACTGAATTTTACAGTGATTTGCAGCAGAAGCATAGCCATTATTTGTTAGAGGAAAAATCAGCATTGATCGCCTTTTTAGGATTCCATCAGGTGCTGGATGAAATTGAAATCACTAACATAGCAACCTTGCCTGCCTACAAGCGGCAAGGGGTGGCTGAAAAAATGTTTAAGCGTCTTTTTGAGTATGCTTTGCAGGAAAAGGTGGAACAAATATTTTTAGAAGTACGTGCGTCCAATTTGGCGGCACGTCGTCTTTATGAAAAGATGCATTTTGAAGTGATTGGTGAAAGGAAACATTACTATCACTCACCAGTGGAAGATGCAATAATTATGAAATGGAAAGCAGGGAGCACTTACGGAAACGAATGAATATATATTAGCTATCGAAAGCAGCTGTGATGAAACTAGTGTTGCGGTGATCCAAAATGGTGAAACTGTGCTATCAAATATTGTCGCTTCGCAAATTAACAGCCATCGCCGTTTTGGCGGAGTTGTTCCAGAGGTGGCAAGCCGCCACCACGTAGAACAAATTACTCTTTGTTTAGATGAAGCATTAGCTGAGGCCGGAGTAACACTGGATCAGCTGCAAGCAGTAGCAGTAACTTACGGACCAGGATTAGTAGGGGCTCTGTTAATCGGTTTAAGTGCCGCCAAAGCCTTTGCTTGGGCCCACGGTTTGCCTTTGATTCCAGTGAATCATATGGCTGGCCACATTTATGCAGCTCGTTTAGTTCAGCCGTTGGAATTTCCACTGATGGCTTTATTAGTCAGCGGTGGACATACGGAATTAGTATACATGGTTGAAGACGGCTCTTACGAGATTATTGGTGAAACACGGGATGATGCCGCAGGTGAAGCCTACGATAAAGTAGGCCGGATCTTAGGCCTTTCTTATCCTAGCGGTAAGGAACTGGATCAATTGGCTCACCAAGGGGAAGATACCTATGATTTTCCGCGGGCCATGCTGAAGGAAGACAATTTTGATTTCAGCTTCAGCGGATTAAAAAGTGCTTTTATCAATTTAGTGCATAACGCTGAGCAGCGTGGGGAAGTCTTAGATACAGCTAATTTAGCTGCCAGCTTCCAGGCAAGTGTAGTGGAGGTACTAGTGACGAAAACAATTCGCGCTTGCAAAACCTATCCAGTGAAGCAGCTAGTAATTGCTGGCGGAGTAGCGGCTAACCAAGGCTTGCGTGAAGGAATGAAGCTGGCTTTAGCTGAGGAACTGCCAGAGCTTGAGCTAGTGATCCCACCATTGAAATTATGTGGCGACAATGCAGCAATGATCGGAGCTGCAGCACATGTAGAGTTGCAGAAGCAGCATGTAGCAGCGATAGATTTAAATGCAAATCCAAGTTTAGCCTTTCAACACATTTAAAAAAAGCGGGTGCCTCTATCCTAATCCTAGGACGGAGGCACCCGCTTTTTAAATTTTAAGAGACAATTTGCCGATACCGGGGCAAAGCTTTTACCGCACTAATTACTAAGCTGACGGCTAGCAATTTGTCTAGATAATCCGTTCCAATTTGGACTAAAAAGACGCTTAAGGTTTGATTGACTCCTAGGCCATGAATTACCTGAACGATCAAACTTGAGCCAGAAGAGGTAATCCCACCAAAGAGCAGAACCGTAATCAAAGAAGCGCTTATCGTTCCAGGCAACGTAATTGCCAAAGCCTTCAAGGGTAATGACCAGCTGGCCTTTTTATTATGAAGTAAAACGCCGGCCATAAAGCCGACACACAGCTGAACTGGCGCAAAATAAAGCGAAAATAAATCAGTAGTCACGCCAGTAAATAAGGCACTGCATAAACCGGTAAGAATACCAGCCCCAGGTCCTAGGACTGTGGCTGCGAAAATAGTACCGACTGTATCTAAATAAATGGGCAAGCGTAAGAAGAGCGCTAAATTTCCCAATACAATATTTAAAGCAACTGCTAAAGCAATCATCGTTAATCGTGGTGCTGTTTTTTCCATTCGTCTCATCCTAACTGTAATAGGTTTAGATCAGAAGCAATCATTGCCTCTGGTGCATCTAAAAGGACGGTTAAAAACTGGGTGAAAAAAGCTTTGGTATTAACGGTTTCCAAAATTTTAGTGTTGGGTTTCTTTTTCCAAAAATTGTAATGATCAACCAGAGTTTGGCCAATACTTAGGCTTTCGGTTTCTACGGTAGTATAGCTTTCAAAACCGGTACAGATTTCTGGAGAAATATAATAAGCAACGGCTAATGGGTCGTTGATGACACAACCTAACAAATGCTCATACTCCCAATGAAAATCAAAATAGAACTGGGTAATTCTTTGTAAATAGTCATGGGTATCCGGATTAATGCGTCGACAGTATTCGAGTATCGTTGGACTAAAAACAATTTCTCGCGTTACATCCAAACCGACCATTTCAATTAGTTGACCCAAGTTTTCATAGACTAGCTTGGCTGAATCGGGGTCACACCAATAATTATATTCTGCAACGGGGGAACAATTTCCGTGGCTTTTATAGGTGCCGCCCATAGTAACGAAGCGCTGCAGATTTCTCCCCAGCTCAGGATTGAACTGCAATGCGAAGGCAATGTTAGTCAAGGGTCCCAAGGCTAGAATACCGACTGTCCGCTTTTGGGCAAAAAAGTCTGCCAGAAATTTCTCAGCGCGTTCCTCTTGTGGTTGAACTTGGGATTGTCGATTAATGTCGCTTTCGCCTAATCCATCCATGCCATGGGTATCTTGTGCTGACACGTAAGGCCTTTTAAGAGGTGCCTTCGAGCCGCAATACACTGGGATGTCTAACCGGTCACAACGCTCCAGTACTTTGAAGGCATTGTTCACGCCGATATCTACCGGCGCATTTCCGGCGACGACAGTGATGGCTAAGACCTCTAACTCTGTTGATTTGATCGCATATTCTAAAGCCAGGGCGTCATCAATCCCTGGATCGCAATCAATAATCACTTGTTGCATTTTTTCCTACCTCCTTTGTTGAGATTCTTAGTTTTTTATTCTGGGAAGTTTCCGAACCAGTCCGGGCAAAAGCCTGATTTTAAATGCACTTCCTTATAATAGAGGAAAATCAGAAGATTTAAAAGAGGCATTGCTATTTTTTGAATTATCCGGTATCATGTATAAAAATAAGAAAATTTACTAAATAACGATTAAATATACAAAAGGAGGAACAGGATGAATTCAGTGTTTCAAGGGAAGAGCTTTCTAAAGGAAAAGGATTTTACAAAAGAGGAATTAATGTATCTGATTGATTTTGCTGCACATTTAAAGGCGATGAAAAAGCAGAATATTAGTCATCGCTATTTGGAAGGAAAGAACATCGCCTTACTGTTTGAGAAAACTTCTACTAGAACGCGTGCGGCTTTTACCACAGCAGCGATTGATTTAGGGGCACATCCTGAATATTTAGGCAAAAACGACATTCAGCTTGGTAAAAAAGAATCAGTCGAGGATACTGCTAAGGTGTTGGGAAGTATGTTCGACGGCATCGAATATCGCGGCTTCTCACAAGTAGCAGTGGAGGCATTGGCTGAGTTTTCTGGGGTTCCAGTTTGGAATGGACTAACCGATCAATGGCATCCGACACAAATGTTGGCTGATTTCTTGACGGTGAAGGAACAGTTCGGCAAAATTGAGGGACTTACCTTAGCTTACGTAGGGGATGGACGAAACAACGTGGCAAATTCCCTGTTGATTACCGGAGCGATCTTAGGTGTGAACACGCACATTGTGACGCCTGAAGAACTGTTCCCTGAAGCTAAATTAGTTGAATTGGCGCAAGAATACGCCAAGGAATCAGGAGCTGAAATTTTGATTACCGCGGACATTGATGCTGGGGTAAAAGGAGCAGATGTTCTTTATACCGATGTTTGGGTATCCATGGGTGAAGAAGCCGAGTTTAAAAAACGGATTGATCTGTTACTGCCTTATCAAATCAATCAAGCGATGGTAGATAAAACCGGCAAAGCAGAAACGATCTTTTTACATTGTTTACCAGCTTTCCACGATGTACAAACGGAAGTTACCCAGGAAATTAAGGATACCTACGGTCTGGCAGAAATGGAAGTGACCGATGAAGTCTTCCGAGCATCCTACGCCCATCAGTTTGAACAGGCAGAAAATCGCATGCATACAATTAAAGCAGTAATGGCGGCAACCTTAGGAAATCTTTTTATCCCTGAAGTTTAGTCTTGACTTCTCGCTGGTATCTGGTACTATGAAAGCCAGATAAAATATTTCATCAAGGAAAAAGAGAAGTCTATTGGGTAGTTTTTTTAGCGAGTCTGGGAGGGTGTGAGCCAGATAAACCAAGATAGAGGGCGCACTTTGGAGATGAAACGGCAGCTACCGTTATAGTAAAGCAGGTCGTAAAGACAATAAGAGTGGTACCGCGGGAAAGTCTCGTCTCTGATGAAGGAATCTTCATCAGGGGCTTTTTTTATTGCTTAAGGAGGAAAAAGGATGAACAACAAAGAGATTGTAGCACAGGCAGTTTATGAAGTAGTTAAAGAAGATTTAACACTGGAGGATGTAGCACGCTTACTAGAAAACCCTAAGTCAGCAGACCATGGGGATGTAGCTTTTCCAGCATTTTCGTTGGCTAAAATCTACCGCAAAGCACCTCAGCAAATTGCAGCGGATTTAGCCGGAAAAATCAATCCTGAACATTTTGAAAAGGTTGAGGTAGTCGGACCTTATTTAAACTTCTTTTTGAATAAAGAAGCTGTTTCCGGCAACGTATTAAAAGAAATTATTGAAGCCGGCAGTCAATTTGGTGCTAGCACGATTGGTAACAATGGCAATGTAACGATTGATATGTCTTCACCTAACATTGCTAAGCCTATTTCAATGGGTCATTTAAGATCAACAGTAATCGGCAATTCCATTAGCTTAATCTTAAGCAAGGTTGGTTATCAACCAGTTAAGATCAATCACTTGGGCGACTGGGGCACGCAGTTTGGTAAATTGATTGTAGCCTATAAAAAATGGGGCTCTGAGGAAAAGGTAAAGGCTGAACCGATCAGCGAACTATTGCGTCTGTATGTACAATTCCATGAAGAAGCAGAAAACGATGCAGCTTTGGAAGATGAAGCACGGGCCTGGTTCAAGCGGTTAGAACAAGACGATGCAGAAGCAGTCGAGCTATGGGAATGGTTCCGCAGTGAATCGTTGAAAGAGTTCAACAAGATTTATGACATGCTGGAAGTCAGCTTTGATTCATTCAACGGCGAAGCCTTTTACAATGACAAAATGGATGAAGTCGTGACGATGCTGGAAGAAAAGCATTTGCTGAAGGAAGACCAAGGGGCAGAAATTGTTGACTTAGAAGCCTACGATTTAAACCCAGCGTTAATTAAAAAATCAGATGGTGCCACCTTGTATATTACCCGGGATTTGGCAGCGGCGATTTATCGCAAACGGACTTACAACTTTGTGAAGTCATTATATGTGGTAGGTAATGAACAAAGTATTCACTTTAGACAATTGAAAGCAGTTCTAAAGGAAATGGGCTTTGACTGGTCTGACGACATGAAGCACATTCCATTTGGTTTGATTACCCAAGGTGGTAAAAAGCTGTCTACTCGTAAAGGTAAAATTATTTTACTAGAGGAAGTATTGAACGAAGCAACCGAATCGGCTTTAGCACAGATCGTTGAGAAAAATCCGGATCTGCCAAACAAAGAAGAAGTTGCTCGCCAAGTAGGTGTCGGCGCCGTTATTTTCCATGATTTGAAAAATGACCGCTTAAACAACTTTGACTTTGAACTGGGAGAAGTGGTTCGTTTTGAAGGGGAAACTGGACCTTATGTTCAATATACGCATGCCAGAGCGATGACTATTTTGGATAAAGCTGACTTTGCGCCAAGTATAACAGGAGCGTATGCCTTAAATGATGCGGACAGCTGGGAAATCATCAAGCTATTGCAAGCATTCCCTGATGCGGTTTCTCAAGCGGCAGAGCAATATGAACCTTCTGTTATTGCTAAGCATTCATTGAGATTGGCACAAGCGTTTAATAAATATTATGCACATACTAAGATTTTAGTAGATGATGAGCAAAAGGACGCTCGTTTAGCTTTAGTTTATGCAGTTACTACGATTCTTAAAGAAGATTTGCGCTTGCTAGGCGTTCACGCACCAAACAAAATGTAAAATCGAAGGCCATCTCATTCAATTAAGAGATGGCCTTTTTTTAAAAACGATGAGGAGGAAGCCGCATGAAATTAATTTTGGATTTAGATACGGGAATTGATGATGCTTTAGCTTTAACTTATGCATTAGGCCATCCAGAAGCAGAAGTGATTGGTGTAACTACTACCTTTGGCAATGTAACCCTTGAACAAGCAACGGCAAATACTTTGGATTTATTGTCACTTTTGAAACAGGAGGATACCCCAGTTTTTGAAGGAGCAGCTTTTCCTTGGGGAACGGCTGATTATCAGACAACGGATGATTTGCATCGGATACATGGCTTCAATGGGATCGGAAAATGTTTCACTTCTTAAAAGCAAGCGGATCAGTGAATCAGAATCTGTTGTGGACTTCTTTCTGCGTGCAGCGGAAACCTATGGGAATGAGTTGACAATTGTAACTGCTGGACCTTTAACTAATTTAGCCGAAGCGATTAAAAAGGATGCCGAAGTCATGAACAAAGTCGGACGGATTGTTATGATGGCCGGTGCCTTAACTATTCCAGGGAATTTAAGTCCATTTGCTGAAGCGAATATTTATAATGATCCTTTGGCAGCAGAATTTGTTTTTACGAGCGGCGTTTCCTTTACGATGGTGGGTTTGGACGTGACACTTCAAACCATGATTACGCAAAAGGATATGGAACAATGGACTACTATTCAAACTGAGGCAGCTCAAGCCATTACTGAAATGACGACTTACTATTATACGAATGAGTACGGTGAGGGAGAGTTTGGCGGAGCACTGCATGATCCTTTAGCAGTAGAGGTTGCCTTAAATTCAGAAATTCTGACTGAGACTTTAGCAATCAATCTAACCGTTGAGACTACCGGTCCTTCAATCGGCAGAACCATCGGAGAGCTGGCTCGTTTGAATCAGCCGTTAAAGACAGCGGTCGTCGGCTTATCAGTGGACAGCCCTCAATTTTTAGAACGTTTTTTCACAGTTACAAGTCAGATTTTAGCAAATAATTAACTATTTCTGATTCATCAGCAAAAGCAATCGAGAAGTGCAAAACTCGCAAAAAGACCGAACTTTTTGAGGGTGGCGGACCTTTCCGATTGCTTTTTTTCTAGGACTTTCTAAAAATTAAATAAAATGAACTTCCCATTTGGTTAGTGCAATGAGTAAATAAGGTGGGGAGTACTTAGTGAAATAAATCATTTGTTGCAGGCTGTTCTGACAAGGTTTTCAATTTTTTCTTTAGAAAAAAATGGGCCATTTTGCAAATTTAGCAAAGGGAAAGGGCAGGCGGTTGCACTTATCAAAGTGCAACAGGTTTGTATTGCACGATAGTAAGGATGAACTTATAGTTACACATGTAAGGAGCTAAAGCAGGATGCAATTATCAAAAAGAGAAATTAAAGTTTTATTACGGCTGTTGGAAAATGAAGATAGTTTAACGACAAAAGAACTAGCCGAACATTTTCAAGTAAGCGTGCGCACAATTAAATATGACTTGGATAATATTCGACTGTGGTTGAATGATCGCGAAATTATACTTCATGCTCAACGAAGTAAAGGACTTTGGTTTGAATTAACCAAAACGCAGCGTTTAACTTTAAAAAATGAGTTATTAGAAGAGGAACGCTTTGACATTTTTCCTGATCAGAAATTACGGGTTGAACAAATTGTTCTAAAGCTGTTGTTTACTGAAGAGGCGACAACAACGAATCAGCTAGCCAATTGGTTAGGTGTTTCGAAAAACACCATTATTACTGATTTAGAAAAGGTCGAGCTGTTTATCGCTTCGTATCAATTAGAGTTGAAACGGCAAAGCGGACAAGGACTGTGGCTAAATGGATCGGAGGAAGCTTGTCGTTCATTGATGGATTATCTTTTGCATCACAACCTTACAGAATACGATATCTATCAAATTATGAATCGACTGACGAATCACGATCAGCCTAAACAGCCTATTCACATTGGAAAAGGCTTACCGTTTTATGAAGTCTATCAGGTAATTGTTCAGCAAACCTCACAACTGTTAGATCCGATGGTTACTAACGAATTTGACTATGCTGAATTGTTAGCGATTACCTTTAGGGTAGCCATTTCAGTTTGTCGTTTGCAGATGAACCATGCAATTGGTGCTTTTGTGATGATGGGAAATGTCCCAGAATTATTGAAGAAGCAGGATATACCCATGATGCTGATGCAGGCGGTGTTTGGTGTCTACGATCTGCCGTTGTTTAAGGATGAATATGAGTATATTTGCAGCGACCGTGCCAAGGGGAATGATCAGGAGGATATTCTGAAGCTGACCATTCAGCTGGTTCGGCACATATCTGAAGAGTTAAATGTATCCTTCAGTGATGATGCTCAGCTAGTCACCAACTTGTTTGCTCATTTATCTCTGCGCTTAGGGAAAAGACATCTTTATCCCAATGAGTACAATCCCTTTGTTGAAGACATCAAGTCGCTACATCCGCAACTTTTTACCGCAATTGGAAAGGCGTGTGAGCAGATGCCAGCTACGAAACAGCTGGTTAACGACTCTTTCATTGCCTATATTGCTCTGCACTTCTTAGTTTACTTTGAAAAAGAGAAATTTGAAAAAGGGGTTGCCCGAGTCGTTTACGTCTGTTCAACAGGCTTAGGAGTCACCAATTTGATCCAGCAAAAAATGGAAGAGGAAATTCCCAATGTAGAAATTGTTTGTTTCGCTTCCGTGTTGAATGCAGCTAACGTTATCAAAACCTACAAGCCTGATCTGGTTATCAGCATTTTCCCAATGGAGGACTTGAACTGTCCGACGATTAAGGTGAATGCCATTCCTTCAAAAGAGGATATCCAGAACATCAAACGCTTTACGCGACAAACTTTAGGGGATAAACGTTCGCTTTCAACCCCGATTTTCCGTATTCCTGAGTTAAGCTCGGAGGAATTATCGCGAGAGGTAATACTAAAAGGGTACGTCATTTACGAGGGGCTGAAAAAAATCTCCGGCAATCTGCTAAAGCGTGAGACCGAAGAAGCCTTTTTATTGCATGTTTTTCTGATGGTTCACCGAATCATGTTTAAGCATCAGTATCAATTAGAGGGCAATGTAAATCCCGATATTCTTTCATTGAATCAAACCTTATTTAAACAAGCGGAGCAATTATTTTCCGAAAATGATTTAGCCGTTAATGAGGCAGAATTAACTGCACTGTTTAATTATGTCGACAACAGGTAGAAAGGAGGACCGAAATGCAATTAACTGAAGAAAGCCAAAAAATTCTGCAAAGCAATCCTTATAAAGAGGAGCTGCAGGAGGTTGTTGACTATACTGCACAATTGCTGCAAGAAAAAATGATCCGCCCGACGGATCTTCAATGGACCATTTTAATTAATCATTTAAGTGAGATGGTCATCCGTGAAAAGGAAAACCGGACAATTTTAGAAGTTGATCCAGCAATGTTTTCAGAAGTATCGGAGGAAGCGCTGCTGATTTCTCAGTTAGTCGTTGATAAAGTTGGTCAACTGCCAAAAGATGAAACCTATGTATTATCCATTCACTTTGAAAGTGCAAAACAAAACGAGGAGGAAACAAAATGATTACAGTAGTTATCGCAGATCGATTAGGTAAAGGACAGAATGTAGCAAAAGGAGTAGAGGCAGCTGGCGGAAGAGCAGTTGTTGTTCCAGGTATGGGTGCGGATATGCGTTTAGGCGATGTAATGCAGCAGGAAAATGCGGATATGGGCATTTCGTTTTGCGGAAGCGGCGGCGCGGGAGCACTAACCGCAGCTACTAAATATGGATATTCAGAACGCCACGGTATGCGTTCAGTTGAAGAAGGCGTAACCGCTATTCAAGATGGAAATACAGTCTTAGGGTTTGGTTTTATGGACCAAGAAGAATTAGGCAAACGTTTGACGGAAGCCTACATAAAAAAATACGGAGAATAAAAAGGAGCAGGTACAGTGAACACGACAGAGAAAAAACAACAAATAATTACCGTTAACGGACGAGGGGAAACGAAAGCAGCGGCCTTTTCAGATGCCTTAAATCAAGTACAAAAGCAAGTGCTCAAAGGAACCTCAGACGTGATTTTGCGAATTGAGCCTAAGTCGGTCACTGTACTTTCTGCTGAAGAACAAAAATATACGGAGCGCTTCTTGTTTTTCTTCTTCCCGCGGGAACGAGTGAATTACAGCGTTAAGCTGGATGTCGAAGTGGAGCTGTTGATGATTGACATGGCATCAGTTCCTTTTGAGTCAGTAGTACAAGCAGCGCCAGATGCCGTAAATGTACCATTTTTATCAAAAAAAGTGTAAGAGGGTGAGACGAAGTGGAATTTGTAATTATTTTATTGAAATCATTGATTATCGGCGGTTTGTTAGGCTTCGCCGCAGGTGCGGGAGCAGCAAGAATGTTTCATGCTCCAAGTACGCAGGGGCTAGGGGCTTTTCGAACATTGGGGGAAATGAACGCCTGTGAAGGCGACCCAGCTTCCCACTTTTCTTTCGGTCTAGGATTTTTCTTCAATGCTTGGGCATCAGCAGTAGGTGCCGGCGCGTTCACACAGGATGTTACTCACCGGGTTATTCCTAACTGGGCAACAGCCGCATTGTTGGTTAAAAACAAAAATGTCGAAGAAACTATGCATAATCCCAAGAAAATGGGGATTTCTGGTGCTTTAATCGGAATGGTGCTGGTTGCTTTCCTAAATACGACTGCAGCAGCGATTCCAGAAGCTTTGCAAGTAACAGCGGTTGCCGTATTAGTGCCAGCGGCTACAACGTTGATCAATATTGTTATGCCGGTTCTATTCTGGTTGGCAGCGATTGATGCAGGTAAGCGTTCTGGGTTTTGGGGAACTTTATTCGGTGCATTTGCTCAGATGATTATGGGCAACGCGGTTCCAGGTGTGGTACTAGGGATTTTAGTTGGTAAGGGTGTTGACGAACAAGGCTGGACTAAGATCACTAAGATTATCCTGACAGCAGCGATCTTGTTGTTTGTATTTAGTGGTTTCTTCCGCGGGTTTGATTTGCAGATGCTGGAAAGCTTCCGCTTGGATGCACCAAACTGGTTAAACAACTTACATGATGTCTTTACGGTAGAATAGGGGGCTTTTAAATAATGGAATTTACAGGACTAACAGAAGAACAGAAAAAGAAAAGTTTTTGGTTTGGTGATTGGGCCTTTCCAATTTTAGTAGGGCTAATGTCCTCCGCTGTATTCACAGGGACTCACATGTATGTTGAGTACGGGGTTGGTGCGTTTAACGAAGTGTCAATTGTTGCGATGCTTAAAGCCGGTTTAGATGGCGGGTCTTATGGAGCGGCAGCTGCCTTTGGTGCCAGCTTCCTATTTGCCAGAATTTTAGAAGGATCACTGGTAGGGATTTTGGATTTAGGTGGTTCAATTCTGACTGGTTTAGGGATTGGTATTCCAGCTATCTTCCTATCAATGGGGATTGATGCGCCGATTAAAAGCTTCCCGTTAGCACTATTAACAGGTGCAGCGCTGGGCTTAGCAGTAGGCGGGATCATCATTTTGATTCGGAAATTTACGATTAATCAGTCTAATTCAACCTTTGGTGCAGATATTATGATGGGTGCTGGTAACCAGTCTGGCCGTTTCTTAGGACCACTGATCATTTTGAGTGCAGCTTCAGCTTCTATTCCAATCGGGATTGGTTCCACGATTGGGGCAATTATTTTTTACAAATGGAAAAAACCGATTGCTGGTGGCGCAATTTTAGGCGCAATGATTTTAGGGGCGTTATTCCCAGTAACCTTGGAACAATAGGAAAAGAGGAAGATCAATGTCGGAGACAGTATTAAAAAATGGCCGCTTGATTACAGGTGAACCTTGCGAAGTTGTTTTTGCAGAGGGCAAGATAGTTGAGGTTGCAGAAACCATTGAGACAAATGGACGAGAAGTAATTGACTTAAATGGAAAGTATTTCTCGGCCGGCTGGATTGACAGTCATGTTCATTGCTATCAAGAAATGAATTTGTATTACGACTATCCAGACCAAATTGGTATTGAAAAAGGCGTAACGACAGTTGTTGATGCCGGAACAACCGGTGCTGAAAATATTGCTCGTTTTTATGAATTGGCGAAAGAAGCTAAGACTAATGTTTATGCCTTGTTGAATATTTCGAAGTTTGGAATCGTTGAGCAGGATGAGCTGGCTGATTTGTCGAAGGTTCAATCAGATTTAGTGAAACAGGTGTTAGCTGATCTGCCAGAATTCATTATTGGAATTAAGGCACGTATGAGCAAGACCGTTATTGGTGATAACGGGATTACACCGTTGAAATTGGCTAAAGAAATCCAAGCTGAGAACCAACAGCTGCCTTTGATGGTTCACATTGGCTCGGCGCCGCCTGAATTGAATGAAATTCTGGATGTTATGAGCAAGGGCGATATTCTTACTCATTGTTTCAATGGTAAGCCTAACGGTATAATGGATCAATCAACTGGAAAAATTAAAGAGTTTGTTTGGCAAGCTTATCGTGATGGCATCTTGTTTGACATTGGTCACGGCACTGACAGCTTCAATTTCACGGTTGCTGAAGCAGCCTTTAAGGCGAACATGCTGGCTAATACTATCAGTACCGATATTTATATTCGTAATCGTACAAATGGTCCGGTTTTCGACTTGGCAACGACCTTGGAAAAACTGCATACAGTGGGTTATTCTTGGCCGCTGATTATTGAAAAGATCACTTCGGCGGCGGCTGATCAGTATCATTTATCCCAAAAGGGACGAATTGAGGCGGGGGCCGATGCAGATTTTACTATCTTTAAGCTGATTGATGAAGAAAAAGAATTAGTGGATTCGAATGGTAATTTTCGTCAGGCAAAACAACAGATTATTCCAGTACAGACAATTATTGGAGGCGTAAGCTATGACAATCAGCTATGACAAGTTTGACCTGAAGCAAGTAATTAATGCTTCTGGTCGCATGACGATTCTTGGGGTATCAAAGGTCTCGGAATCGGTGATAGCAGCCCAACGTTTTGGGAGAGAACACTTTTTTGAAATGAGCGAGCTGGCCGTACAAACCGGCAAATACCTGGCTAATTTACTGAAGGTAGAAGACACTCAGATCGTTTCCTCTGCTTCTGCGGGAATCGCTCAATCGGTAGCCGCGGTTATTGGAAAAGGAGATATGTATCATGTGTATCATCCCTACACAAATCGTCTGCAAAAAAGAGAAATTGTCCTACCGAAAGGGCACAATGTAGATTATGGAACACCAGTTGAAACGATGGTTGATTTGGGTGGTGGTCAGCTGATTGAAGCGGGTTATGCCAATATGTGTTCACCTGAACACATTGAAATGATGATCACTGACAATACGGCGGCGGTTCTTTACATCAAGAGCCATCACACCGTTCAAAAAAGTATGTTAACGGTGAAGGAAGCAGCGGAGGCCGCTCATCGCCATCAACTTCCTTTGATTGTAGATGCGGCAGCTGAAGAAGATCTGTTTCAATATATTGAGGCGGGTGCTGATCTAGTTATTTACTCGGGAGCTAAAGCAATTGAAGGCCCTAGTGCCGGTTTAGTTATTGGGAAAAGTGAGTACGTTAAATGGGTTCGTCTGCAAAGTAAAGGAATCGGCCGAGCAATGAAAATCGGCAAAGATAATATCTTAGGCTTTACCCAAGCGGTGGAGGATTACTTGACTAACGGCAGTGAATCAGGTGATTCCATGAAAGAACGTTTAGCGCCATTTGTTGAGGCAGTTAATCAGCTTGCTGATTTGCAGGCGACAGTGGTTCAAGACGGTGCCGGGCGCGACATTTACCGGGCAAGCATGAAGGTCAATGGTAAAAAGACTGCTAAACAGGTGATTGAAGAATTAAAAGCAGCTGATCCGGCGATCTATACCCGAGAATACCAAGCCAACAATGGCATTATTGAATTTGATATACGTTCAGTTAATCAAGCTGAAATGGATGCAATTGTCCAACGACTAAAAGAAATTATGGAAGAGGAATAAAACATGTCATTGATCCCAAATTATTTAGAAGAACGAATTTGCTTAAATGTATTAGCGAATTCGGTAGAAAATGCCAAAGCTTGTTACGAAGCAGCAGAAGGACACGTTGTTTTAGGGGTTCTTTCTAAAAACTATGATAGCGACGAAGCAGCAATTGAAGATATGAAAAAATATCAGGAGGAAACCGACAACGCATTATCCGTTGGTTTAGGGGCTGGCGATCCGAACCAAAGTCAAATGGTCTCGCGCATCTCCGCTGTTTTGCAGCCGCAGCACGTTAATCAGGTATTTACTGGAGTAGGAACTTCCCGAGCACTTTTGGGCCAAAAGGATACGGTGATTAATGGTTTGGTTTCACCGACAGGGAAAGTTGGCTACGTCAATATTGCAACTGGTCCGTTAAGTTCACAGGCGCCAAGTGGAGAAGTACCGATTGAGACGGCTATTCAATTATTAAAGGATATGGGCGGCAGCTCGATTAAATATTTCCCAATGAAGGGCTTGGCTCACAAGGAAGAATATCAGGCAGTTGCTAGGGCCTGTGCTGAGTATGATTTCTATTTAGAACCAACTGGCGGAATCGACTTAACCAACTTTGAAGAAATCGTTCAGATTGCTGTTGATGCCGGAGTGAAGAAAATCATTCCTCATGTTTACAGTTCAATTATCGACTCAGCAACGGGTGATACGAAACCAGAGGATGTTCAAACGTTGTTAGCTATGATGAAAAACACTTTGAAATAGAAATGGCCCGCACGTTCTGACTGAATGTGCGGGTTTTAATCGTTATACCGATACGGAAGATTGTCTAACTAACTCTTTATCATGGATAAAATAATCCAACAGTTCGGTCAGATTTAGTATACAAAGGTCTGCACCAGCTTGATAAAAACGATCCATGACCTTTTGGATCAGCTGATCTTTGTCGGTTACTGACAAGTCGCTGTATTCTTCTAAGGATAAGCCCATCTCGGAACTGCCTTCCACCACTGCAATCGTAAACACCCCAGCATTTTTTCCTTCCTGAACATCGGCAACTGTATCGCCAACCTTCACTACTTCTGCCACAGATAGATTGTTGAAATGCTGCATGTTTTGGAAAATCATATAGGGATGGGGTCTGCCTAAGTTACCAACTGCATCAGGAGTAGACATGAAATCTGGACTGTAGCCGGCTATTTTTGCTGCTGCGGTAACAATCTTCATCATTTCATTAGTATAGCCAGTTGTTGAGCCAATATTAATTCCGTGTGCTTGCAGCTGCTGAATAACCTCAGCCGTTTCTGGCTTCAATTTTGAATATTTGGCTAAATCTTCGAATAGGAAAGTTTCAAAACGCGCATAAATTTCCTCAGTATCGGTATCTTGCGGTGGCTGTTGATAGCTGTTCAGCCATTGTTCTTGAACAGAAGGCAGCTCCAGTAAGATTTTGATATGTTCTCGTTTTAACTTCCCCATTGGTTCACGAATTTCATCAAGAGATAGGGTAATCCCTTTTTCATCAAAGGCCTTTTTGAAGGCTATGACTGGAGCCATACAACCAAAATCAACGGTTGTCCCGGCCCAATCAAAAATAATTGTTTTAACTGACATAGGCTACCTCCGAATATTTTTCAATGATCTCTGCTAAGCGATGAATATCTTCTGGATAAATCTCACCGATGTTGCCAATGCGGAAGCAATCATGGTCGCTGATTTTTCCTGGATAAATTACAAAGCCGTTGTGCTTCAAATGGTGATAAAAATTATTGAAATCAAATGGCCGGTCCTGAGGATACAGGAACGAAGTGATGAAAGGCCCCTGATATTTTTGAATAAAGGTCTCATAGCCTAATTCACTCATTTTTTGTCGCAAAAGGTGATTGTTGGTCAAGTATCTCAAATAGCGTTGTTCAATCCCGCCTTCTAACTCTAATTCCTTCAAGGCCTGTAAGAAAGCTAATACCGTATGGGTAGGGGAGGTAAAACGCCATTTGCCATCTTTTTCCATCGCCTGATATTGATCGTAAAGATCGAGGGAAAGTGTGCGCGCATAACCTTTTCGTTTCTCCAGCTCTTGTTTTTTACAAATGACAAAGGAGAAGCCGGGTACACCTTGAATACATTTATTGGAGCTGGAAATCAGAAAATCAATTGACAGCTGGGAAATACTCATCGGGATGCCGCCGAAACTGGACATGGCATCCACAATAAACAACAAGTTGTTTGCTTTAGCTAAGGCAGAGATTTCATCCAACTCATTTAGAATCCCGGAGGTTGTTTCACTATGCACCATTGCGATGGCGGAAATGCTTGGGTGGTCGTTCAATAGTTTTTGCACCGCTTCGGCTTTAGGTATTTTATTTTCCGGCACTTCGTAAACAGTGTGAGTGATGTTGTGTCGCTGACACATCGCTGCCATCCGCTGACCATAAGCTCCGTTTGTGCAGATAAGCAAATGATCTTCAGGAGTGATCACCGTGCTCAAAACAGATTCCACACCGAAGGACCCGCTGCCTTGCATTAGGACAGTGGTGTATTCTTTTTCTGATACCTCGGCTAAGTTCAGCAGACGCTGACGGATTTCCTGAGTGATTTCTTTGTAGTCCTGGTCCCAGGTGCACTGATCTGTCAGCATGGCTTTTTTTACGGTCATAGTGGTGGTCAAAGGACCTGGAGTTAATAGTTTATACTGCATGGTAAGCCTCTCAATCTACTAATTTTTGGTGCTGCTCTAACAATTCAGCGGTTAATTCTTCAGGGAACACTTTTTGATCACTGGCTATTTGGACACTATCGGCTTCTTCACCGTCATAAATAGGACTGGGATAGATCGCCAGCAAATCTTTGCGTCCTTTTTC
This sequence comes from Enterococcus sp. AZ163, assembly GCF_050498925.1. Classification (NCBI taxonomy): domain Bacteria; kingdom Bacillati; phylum Bacillota; class Bacilli; order Lactobacillales; family Enterococcaceae; genus Enterococcus; species Enterococcus sp. AZ163. The sequence continues at coordinate 3,198,198 of NZ_JBIPAO010000001.1, read as the reverse complement.
CATAATCGTGTTTAGCATTTTTTCTGCTTCAGGATTGGTAGCGTCGCCTTTGTTAATTACTGCTAACGATTCAGTTAGAGTGTAAGTTCCCTCGGCAGGCTCTACGTATTCAATCGGCAAACCTTCATTTTTATCCTTCACAGCTTGGTGGCGCAAGCCAAAGCCAAGAGCGACTTCACCTAAACGAACTTTTTTAATCGGACCAGAACCAGAGCTTTCCAAGTGATCGCCGGCATTGGCATAAATATCTTTCAAAATAGTTTTCGCTTCGTCTTCACCATAATTATCAATCAAGGCTTGGAACAAAAGCCAAGCAGTGGAAGATTGCTTGATATCTGAAATTGCCAAGACACCTTTGTATTTGGAATCAGCTAAATCTTTTAAGTTTTTAGGGACTGCCAGCTTTAGTTCTTTCATCATGTCGGTATTGTAGAAAATGGTTCCTTCTTGCATGGTAAATGGTGCAGCGTAGGTTGGGATTTCAGTTAAAGGATCAACTGTTAGCTTCAAATCCTTGAACATTTCGTCTTTCTTTTGTGCACTGGTTAAATAGAAGGTACTCATGGTTACTAAATCTGCTTCAATGTTAGTACCTTCTGCCAGCAGTTTTCCGCCCAGTTCAGAGGTTCCAAAGGATTGCAGGGTGTAGTTGCCCTCGAAGCCATTTTTGTCTAAAACATCTTTGATCACTTCAACGGGTTCTTCATCAGCATTGGTGTAAATAACTACCTTTTCGTTTGCGGCGTTACCGCTGCTGCAGGCGCTTAATAAAAGGGCTAAGGCGGTGCAGCCAAGTAGGGCGAAAATTCTTTTTCTGTTCATTGGTTAATCCCCTTTTGATAAGTTGAGTTAGCAACTGCATGATTAAGTTAATCAGCAGCAAAAATAGAGAAAGCATAAAAATATCGTTAAATCGGCCAAAATGCTGAAGCTCTTTTAGTTTGGCGGTAATAACTATGGTATTGGCACTGGTCAAGAAAACCACGGCGCTGATCGTTACCATTGAATTGAAGAGGTAATAGGAAAACATATCGACGATCGTTAGCTTAGAGTTGGGTATCAAAATACGCCAAACAGTCGTAATCCAGCGATCGCCCATCAATTTTGCGGTATTTTCCCAGTTCAGATTCATTTTTTGCAGAGCCTCTTTAGCCATTTGATAGGGTGTAGCAAAATAATGAACCACCGTCACAATTACTAAGATCATTAAAGTGTTGTGGAGACTGCTGTTAGCGAAGATCAGCAGATAAGCCACACCCAAAACCATTCCGGGAATCGAATTAGTAATCGTTGAGACACTGTCAATTAGTTGATTGATCGTATAGATTTTCTTTTCTCTAGACGTCATCAAAGCTGCAAAATAGGCAAAGATTGTACCGATTACAGCAGTCAACAGAGCCATCAGTAAAGAATTCTTCAAGGTAGTCAGCAAGCTGTCATCCTGCAGGAACGTAGTAAAGTTCTGCAGGGTTGGCTGCAGATTAAAAGGCCAATTAGTTAAAAATGGAATAACCAGCAAAATCAGAAAGACTCCTAAGATAAATACAGACGTCAGAATAAAGAGACTGCGAAAGGCCCAATCTCTAAAACGGTTCTTCTTTAAGACGAGTGCTTGCGGTTTTTCGTAACGAACGACCTTCTTCTGAAGATGATTCAAAATCAGAATACTTATAATAGAAGGAAACAGCATCGTTAGTGCTACCAGGGAACCATATTGAAAATTGGGGATGGTCCCCATAAAGCCGTCATATAACAGAGTCGTAATAAAAGGCGTCTGCCCACCAACAGCACTGGGAATCCCAAAATCGGTAAAGGACATGAAAAAGCCTTGTAAAAAAGCCACGGCCAAAACGCGATAAAGGGGACTGAGAACTGTCCGATGTAAAGACTGCCACCAAGAATCACCCATTAGACGTGAGACAAGAAATAAGCGGTTGTCCAAGTACGCCATGGAATTGTTGATCAAAATGAAAATGGGCGGCAAAGTATAGATAATGAACCCTAGCAAAATTCCAATCGTGCCATAAATGTTGAACCATTCATGCTGCAGCAGCTTTGTCCAAAGACCTTGCTTGCCGAAGGCGTAAATCAGAACAAAGCCATAGGTGATTGTCGGCAGCAGCATGGGAAATTGTAAAATCCCCGTATTTATTTTCAAAAAGCGGCTGCCGGCATTAGTAAAATTGTTTCCGTAAGCAAGAAAGAAGCCTAAAAGAGTCGAGCAGCTGGCGGCAATCAAAGAAAATTTCAAGCTGTTCAGAAAGGACAGCTGCCATTTTTGATCAAAAAAATGCTTTAGACTTTCCACCAGAGTGCCATTTTCTACTGACAAAGCGGTCAGGACTACTTTTCCTAATGGTAAAACCAAAAAGATGAGAAAGAATACTAGAATGAAGCCACTAGTGATTCTTTTTAAGGACCAGACTTCTCTCATGCTTCCGCCCGCTGCAAGGCTTGTTGGAAAATTTGCTGGATGTTTTGCTGCTTAACCATTAGCTGATTAATGATAAATTCCTGAACAAAGTGACAGGAAGCTTGAGTCATGATTTCTACTGGTGAACTGTATTGAGCAATACGGCCATTGTCTAAAACCACGATTTTGTCTGACATGGTTAGCGCTTCTTCCGGATCATGGGTTACGATAATAATGGTTAAGGAAAGCTTTCGAGCAATCTCCTGAATTTTTTCCTTAATCGATTCTTTGATAACACCATCTAGTGCGCTTAATGGTTCATCCAACAGCAGCAAGTCAGGCTTCATAACTAGGGTACGACCTAAAGCAACGCGCTGTTTTTGCCCTCCGGACAATTGCTGAATCGGTTTATCGAGATGCTTTTCCAGATTTAATAAGCGAATCAGCTCTTGGACCTCTTCCTCAGAAGAACAATTTTTCTTGTTCTTTAAGCCGTAGGTCAGGTTCTGATAGGCAGTTAGATTCGGGAACATGGCATAATCCTGAAATACGATATTGAAAGGCCGCTTCTCCATGGGTGTATGGGTAATATCCTTTTCTCGAAAGAATAATTTGCCGTCGCTGGGTTCTTCCAAACCTAAAATAATATTTAGCAGCGTTGTTTTTCCTGATCCTGATTGTCCTAAAATAGAAACGATTTCTCCTGTGTTGATTTCTAAACTGATCTCTTCTAAAACCGTACTTTGCTGAAAGTTTTTTGAGATATTTTCCAGCTTCAACATAATTACCAGCTCCTTGATTTATTTTTTTCGTGCATCCTTTTCAACTGAACCCTTGTGTGGGTAGTTCGTTTTCCTTTGATTGAAGTATAGCGAAGCTTTGTAAAGGTATAATCAAGGATGTGAAAAGATAAAATAAAGTTTGTTATGTTTGTGTAAATAATGTTAAGATTTTTTGCTGTACGAGGTGTCAAGACACACTGGGAGAGGAAGAAGGATTCATTGATGAAGCTTTTACGTTTAGCTATGTTTTTAGGTTCTGTTTTATTATTGGCAAGCTGTGGGCAAAAAGAGGCGCAAACCACGGAAGAAAAGGATACACCCAAAATTGCGCTGGTTTTAGGGTTTGGCGGGGTCGATGACCGCTCGTTTAATCAAGCAGGCTGGGAAGGATTCAAGGATTGGGGCCATGAAAAAGGCTTAAAGGAGAAAAAAGACTTCCTATATATAGAAACAAATCAACCACAAGATAATAGTACAAATGTTAATCAAGCAGTCGAGAATGGTTTCAACACCATCATCAGTCTCAGCTATTTGCAGGCAGATGCAATCAAGGAAGCGGCGGTTGCCAATCCTGATTTAGATTTTGCTTTAGTCGATGGAGAGATAGAAGACCAGAAAAATGTTGTTTCGGCTACGTTTAAGGATCAGGAGAGTGCTTATCTAGCTGGGATCGCTGCAGCCTATACCACTCAAACGAACCGGGTAGGTTTTATTGGCGGGATGGAAGGGCCGGTAATTCAACGTTTTGAAACTGGTTTTGAGAACGGAGTAAAAGATGGTGCGAAGGCACTAGGAAAAGAAATTACTGTTGATAGCCGTTATGCTGCTTCGTATGATGCACCAGATCGCGGAAAGGCGATTGCTTCTTCCATGTATGAGGAAGGGTCAGATATTATTTATCAAGCAGCAGGCAGTACCGGGGCTGGTGTATTCCAGGAGGCCAAGACTCGTAATGAACGAGAAAATAGTCAAAAGATTTGGGTGATCGGCGTTGACCGTGATCAAAACGATGAAGGTGTCTATCAAACACCAGCAGGGCAAGAGGATAATTTTACGTTAACCTCTACCTTAAAGAATGTTGGAGCAGCGGTTTCGGAAATTGCTGAGGCTAGATACAATCAGAAATTCCCTGGCGGTGATCATTTGGTTTTTGGCATTAAGGAAGCTGGTGTGGATTTGACGGAGGGTCAGTTAAACGAGGAGGCTCTTCAGGCAGTTGCGAAGGCAAAAGAAAGAATTATTGCCGGAGATCTAACTATTTCGGAAAATTAGCGAAGAAAGAGGCTGTGACATAAAACGTCACAGCTTCTGAAAACCGTATAATCGGTGTAAGTTAAGCAACTCCTTCAGAAATAAGCCGATAATCATAAAAATATGAGAAGCTCCAAGTAGGTACTGTTCGACATCAACTCCAATACTCGTTGTGTCTCTCAGCAAATTTAGGATTATTCGGCTTATTTCTCGGAGCTGAGCGTTGCTGTCACAACCTCTTTGTCCTAGTTAATAGTTGTAGAATGCGGATCTTTCAAGAAAGCTGCAACTTGTTGTGCATCTTCGTCGGTTCGTGAAATAATAATGATCGTATCGAAGCTGGCCATAGTTGCTACGATTGTTTGGAAGGTTAGATCATCCAAAACAGCAGCCAAAAGGTTGGCGTTGTCAGGAAGTGTTTGGATTACCGTCATGAACTGAACTCGTTCGACTTTTACGATCACTTCGTCAATCATTCGGACTAAACGCTTCGTATCTTCATCATCAGACGGCTGGTTAGGCTCTTGAAACAGTTCGAAACGCGGACTGCCATCCTCATCGATGGTTTTGACGATCTTTAAATCACGGATATCACGGGAAATCGTTGCTTGAGTAGCAACCACACCTTGTTCTTCTAAATAGGTCATTAATTCGCTTTGGTTGCGAATGGAATGCGTGACGATAATTTGTTTGATTAATTCATGCCGATCTTTTTTACGCATAAAAATTCTCCTAATCGATTTTTATGCAACAATTATAACAGAAATACGCAGCTTTAGCAGGTCAATTCGATAAATATTAATCAGATTCTTTTACTTGGAAAATTAGCGGGAAATGATTGATTTCTATCTAGTCCTACTGTATAATTACTAATTGTGTGTGGGCGACCACAGACAAATCCACATCTTAATTTTATTGGCAGCAGGGTGCTTCATTGGAAGTCTGCCGCTGAGTTTGACAATTAAGAGAGGGAACAAAAAACCAAATTGGAGGAAACAAAACATGTCAGTATTGTCTATGAAACAATTACTAGAAGCCGGCGTACATTTCGGTCACCAAACTCGTCGCTGGAACCCAAAAATGAAGAAATACATCTTCACAGAAAGAAACGGAATCTACATCATTGATTTGCAAAAAACAGTGAAATTAGTAGATGCAGCTTACGATTACATGAAAAATGTTGCTGAAGACGGCGGCGTTGCGTTGTTCGTAGGTACTAAAAAACAAGCACAAGAAGCAATTAAAGAAGAAGCAACTCGCGCTGGCCAATATTTCGTTAACCACCGTTGGTTAGGCGGAACTTTGACTAACTGGGATACTATCCAAAAACGTATCGCTCGTTTGAAAAACATCAACGCTATGGAAGCAGACGGTACTTTTGAAGTATTGCCTAAGAAAGAAGTTGTTGGTTTAAATAAAGAACGCGAACGTTTAGAAAAATTCTTGGGCGGTATCGCTGATATGCCTAGAATTCCAGATGTAATGTACATCGTTGACCCTCGTAAAGAGCGTATTGCGGTTCAAGAAGCACATAAATTGAACATTCCAATCGTTGCTATGGTTGATACAAACTGCGATCCTGATGAAATCGACGTAGTAATCCCTTCAAATGATGATGCTATCCGTGCCGTGAAATTAATCACTGCTAAAATGGCTGATGCATTTATCGAAGGCAACCAAGGTGAAGATCAAGTAGCTGAAGCAGACTTCGTTGCAGAAGATGGCGGACAAGCAACTTCAATCGAAGAAATCGTTGATGTTGTAGAAGGCGACAACACTTCTACTGGATCAGCAGAATAATTTCGTAGCTCAAGCTGCTTCAAAGAAAATAACAACCTTTGAAGCAGCTTTTTTAAAAAATTAGAGGAGGCCCATGAAGATGGCACAGGTAACAGCTAAGTTAGTAAAAGAACTACGCGACATGACTGGCGTAGGTATGATGGATGCGAAAAAAGCATTAGTAGAAGTAGAAGGCGAGATTGAAAAAGCTGTCGATCTTTTACGTGAAAAAGGTATGGCTAAAGCTGCTAAGAAAAATGACCGTATCGCTGCTGAAGGTTTAGCTTCAGTTGCTGTTAACGGCAATGCTGCAGCAATCGTTGAAGTAAACTCAGAAACTGACTTCGTTTCTAAAAACGAAATGTTCCAAAACCTAGTGAAGGAAATTGCTGAACTAGTAGCTGCTAACAAACCAGCTGACATGGACGCAGCAATGGAATTAAAAACTTCCAAAGGTACAGTTGCTGAAGAATTAATCGAAGCTACCCAAGTTATCGGTGAAAAAATCAGCTTCCGTCGTTTCAAAGTATTGGAAAAAGGCGACAATGCTGCTTTCGGCGGATACTTGCACATGGGCGGACGTATCGCTGTATTAACCGTTTTAGACGGAACTACTGACGAAGAAATTGCTAAAGACGTGGCAATGCACGTAGCAGCAATCAACCCTCGTTATGTTGATGAATCTCAAATTCCTCAAGAAGAATTAGATCATGAGAAAGCTATTTTAACTGAACAAGCTTTAAACGAAGGCAAACCTGAAAAAATCGTTGAAAAAATGGTTGTAGGCCGCCTAAATAAATTTAAAGCAGAAATTTCTTTAGTTGACCAACCTTTCGTTAAAGATCCTGACATGACTGTCGAAAAATACGTTGCCTCAAAAGGCGCTTCTGTTAAAGAATTCGTACGTTTCGAAGTTGGCGAAGGCATCGAAAAACGTGAAGATAACTTTGTTGAAGAAGTTATGAATCAAGTGAAAAAATAATTCTGTTTTTTAACAGTCGGGAACGCATGTGAAATTGCGCTCCCTTTTTTTAAGCGAAATCAGATAAAATGGCTTCAAATAAAGCAGAATATGCTAAAATGGCTATAGAGTGACAGTGGGGGAATCGAAATGAAAGAACCAAAATACAAACGAGTAGTACTTAAACTAAGCGGTGAAGCATTAGCCGGCGAGGAAAAATTCGGCATTAATCCGCCAATTATCCAAGATATTGTTGAAGAAATCAAAGAGGTCCACGAGCTGGGAATCGAAATGGCGATTATCGTCGGCGGCGGCAACATCTGGCGCGGACAAATCGGTGCGCAAATGGGCATGGAACGGGCACAAGCTGACTATATGGGCATGCTGGCAACCGTGATGAACGCATTGGCTTTACAAGATGCTTTAGAAAACATCGAAGTACCAACCCGCGTACAAACATCTATCGAAATGCGCCAAATTGCTGAACCATATATCCGCCGCAAAGCGGAGCGTCATTTAGAAAAAGGCCGGATTGTTATTTTTGCTGGTGGTACCGGAAATCCGTATTTCTCAACCGATACAACTGCTGCGTTACGGGCTGCTGAAATCAATGCAGATGTCATTTTAATGGCGAAAAACAATGTAGATGGTGTCTATTCTGCAGATCCAAAGCTGGATCAAAATGCGATTAAGTTTGATGAATTGACTCATTTGGATGTCATTTCTAAAGGATTGCAAGTAATGGATTCAACCGCAAGTTCACTAAGTATGGACAATGATATTCCGCTTGTTGTCTTCAATTTGAATGAACCAGGAAATATTAAACGAGTTGTTCAAGGTGAAAATATCGGAACAACTGTAAGGGGGAAATAACATGGCAGATGCAGTAATGAACGAAGCGCAACAAAAGATGAAAAAAGCAGAAGAATCTCTGCAACGTCAACTAGGACAAATTCGGGCTGGACGTGCGAATGCCAGCTTGTTAGACCGAATCACGGTTAACTATTACGGAGCACCAACACCGGTCAATCAATTGGCATCAATTACTGTTCCAGAAGCACGAGTATTAATGATTACACCTTTCGATAAAAGCACAATCGAAGACGTTGAAAAAGCAATTTTAGCTAGTGATATTGGCTTGAATCCGGCAAATGACGGGAACGTAATCCGTTTAGTGATTCCTCAATTAACAGAGGAACGTCGGAAAGAATTAGCTAAAGAAGTGAAAAAAGAAGCTGAGAATGCTAAGGTTGCTGTCCGCAACGTACGTCGTGATGCGATGGATGATTACAAAAAGCAGCAAAAAAATAGCGATATTACTGAAGATGACTTACGCAGCATGGAAAAAGACATCCAAAAATTAACCGACGATAGCGTGAAAGAAATTGACAAAATTGTCAGCGAAAAAGAAAAAGAACTACTAGAAGTTTAATTAGAAGTTAAGGCAGCTGTCCAGCTCTTTAGACAGTTGTCTTTTTTTATGGAAATTAGAATCTCTAAATATGCCAGAAAATGCTTGTAATCAGAGATTTTTATTTAGGCAAATGTTTGAAAAAAACTAAATACCTGCGGATATGCGTAGGCAAGCTTTAGGTTTATTGCTATAATGGCAAATGAGTTGCCGGTCCAGCTTCTTTAATCAATGAGTTGTTTATTGGTTTTTAAAGCTGATTAGTTGGCGGGCATTTGTCTTGAAGAATAAGAATTGAGGGGGAAAATTAATGGTATTACGTTTTTTTCCACAAAAAGAGAAATATACACCAGAAGAAAGTGAACTGACTTTCAATCCAGAAGGTGCAATTCCTAAACATGTGGCAATTATTATGGACGGAAACGGACGTTGGGCTCAAAATAGACGACTTCCGCGAGTGGCCGGACACAAAGAAGGCATGGAAACCGTTAAGCGCATTACTAAATATGCCAATAAATTAGGGATCAAGGTATTGACGCTGTATGCTTTCTCAACGGAAAACTGGAAACGTCCTGAGGATGAAGTGAAATTCTTGATGCAATTACCGGTGGACTTTTTTGATACGTTTGTCCCTGAGTTGATTGCTGAAAATGTTCAAGTAAAGGTGATGGGCTATGAGGAATATTTGCCAGCTCATACCCAGGATGCGGTTAAACGCGCGATCGAACAAACAGCTTCTAATGATGGCTTGGTATTGAATTTTGCTCTGAACTACGGCAGCCGGGCTGAAATTGTCAGTGCAGTGCAGACAATTGCTAAAGAAGTAGAGAAGGATCAAAAGAAGCCAGAAGATATTAATGAAGAAACGATTGCCAGTCATTTAATGACCGGTTTTCTGCCAGCAGATTTGCGGGATCCTGAATTGGTGATTCGTACCAGCGGCGAAGAACGGATCAGTAATTTTCTGCTGTGGCAATTGGCTTACAGTGAATTATTCTTTACCAAAGCTTTGTGGCCTGATTTCGACGGTGCTCATTTGGAGACCGCGATCGCTTCATTCCAAAACCGCAATCGCCGTTTTGGCGGGTTAAACAAGGAGGATACTAAATGAGACAACGAGTAATTACGGCTGTAGTGGCCTTGGCAGTCTTTTTGCCGATTTTATATGTAGGCGGCATTGCGATTGAGCTGGCTGCAGCTGCTTTAGCCGGTGTCGGCGTATATGAGTTATTCCGCATGAAGGGCTTAGCAATTTTAAGCTTTGAAGGAGTACTTTCGATTTTAGGAGCAGTATTTTTAGTACTGCCGGCGGAGCGCTGGTTTCCATTTTTAAATGATACATCAGGCAACTTTTTATTATTTTATTTAACAGTCATGATTATCTTAGGTTTTTCGGTTGTTTCGAAAAATACTTACACGATTGATGAAGCTGGTTTTCCAGTTATTGCCAGTTTATATGCCGGAGTAGGTTTCCAAAATCTGGTCATCGCTCGCTCAGAAGGCTTGGCAATGATTATCTTTGCTTTCTTTATTGTTTGGGCAACAGATATTGGGGCGTACATGGTTGGCCGCAAGTTCGGTCAGCGCAAGCTTTGGCCGGATATTTCTCCCAATAAAACGATTGAAGGCGCGTTAGGTGGAATTGCTAGTGCCTTGGCAGTAGCGGTTATTTTTCTAATTGTACAGCCTAACTTAACCCAACATAATTTAATAACGATGCTATTATTCACGATTGTTTTCTCAGTGGTTGGTCAATTTGGTGACTTGGTGGAATCGGCAATCAAACGACATTTTGATGTGAAGGATTCGGGTAATATTTTACCGGGACATGGCGGAATTTTGGACCGGTTTGACAGTATGCTTTTTGTCTTTCCTATGATGCATTTGTTAGGTGTTTTTTAAAAAGCTCGCGTTAAGAGCTTTTTTTTCGTGGTTTTATGATACACTAGCTCTAAGAAAAAGCTAAAGGCAGGTAAGCTTATGCGTACAGTGATTACATTTTTGATTGTTTTTGGAGTATTAGTTATCGTTCACGAATTTGGCCATTTTTTCTTTGCCAAGCGTGCTGGTATTTTAGTTAGAGAATTTGCGATTGGGATGGGACCTAAAATTTATGCCCATATGGGTAAGGATGGGACCACCTACACGCTACGTTTATTGCCGATTGGCGGTTATGTGCGGATGGCCGGCTTAGAGGATGAGGAAACCGAATTAAGTCCTGGGATGCCGATGTCATTAGAGCTGGATGCGCAGGGGCATGTTCAGCGTATCAATGTCAGCAAGAAGGTTCAACTGCCAAACAGTATTCCAATGGAGCTGATTGCGGCTGATTTAGTGGATGATTTAACCATTAAGGGCTATGAGAATGGCGATGAAAGTCAAGAAGTTGAATATACAGTCAATCATAATGCGACGGTTATCGAAGAGAATGGTACAGAGGTTCGTATCGCGCCGAGAGATGTTCAATTCCAGTCAGCGAAAATTGGGGCGCGGATTTTAACGAACTTTGCAGGACCGATGAATAACTTTATTTTGACAGTTATTTTGTTTATTGCGTTAGCCTTTATGACTGGCGGAGTACCGGTCTACAATACTAATCAAATTGGACCTGTTGAAGCGGGCAGTCCGGCAGCTGAAGCTGGCTTGAAGGAAAATGACCGCATTGTTCAAATCAATGATAAGCAGGTTGCTTCATGGGAGGATTTAACGACTGAAATTCAGAAGAATCCCGGCAAAGAAGTAACAGTGGTTGCCACTGAAAATGGGCAAGAAAAGACGCTTTCGTTAACACCGGAAACCTCTAAGGTAAACGGTGAAAAAATTGGTAAAATCGGTATTAGTGCCTTTATGAAGACGGGCTTTGTGGACAAGATTGTTGGCGGAGTTACCCAAAGCTGGAATGTAGTGACTCAAATCTTTAAAGCGTTAGGTTCACTATTCACCGGCTTCAGCTTGAACAAGCTGGGTGGTCCAGTGATGATGTACCAATTGTCTTCTCAGGCGGCTAGCCAAGGCGTGCGGACAGTGATTTCCTTGATGGCTTTTCTATCAGTCAATTTAGGGATTGTTAACTTGCTGCCGATTCCAGCCTTTGATGGTGGAAAAATTTTGTTAAATATTATTGAAGCATTACGAGGAAAACCAATGGATCCAGAAAAAGAAGGTTTAATTACGATGGCCGGCTTTGTATTCATCATGGTATTGATGATTCTGGTTACCTGGAATGATATATCTCGCTTCTTCTTTTAACTGATCAAGGAACTCGCTGCGGCGGGTTCCTTTTTTCGAATGGTTTAGCGGTTAGATTTTTAAGTTTAAGCTTGTGGCTTGATGGGATAATTTTAATGCAAAGCTCAAAAAAAACAGTTATACTAGATAGTACTTGAAAAAAGTGAAGGAGATGTTCTTTTGTCTCAAAATCGGGAATTATTCGAAAATTTATTGCGTCAAATTGAGCTGAGTGATGAGGACCAGCAGCATCCGTTTATTCAAGCGGCTGAAATTAAACAAGTGGTGGTCCATGAAAAGTCACGGGTGTGGGAATTCTTTATTCAGGCACCGCAAATTTTGCCAGCTAAGCTATACTATGCCTTTCACCAGAAATTGGTGCTGGCCTTTCAGTCAATTGCCCAGGTTAAACTACATATTGAAGCAGCCGATTCCCAGTTTAATGAAGAATTGCTGCAGCATTATTGGCGTTTGGCTTTAAGCGAACAGGATTGTGATACGCCGTTAGTTAAACAGGTGTTAAGCAAACCGCTGCCAGTCCTGCAGGATAAACGGATTGTCCTTTTGATTGATAATCAAACGGTCATTCCTTTTTTGAAGCAGCAGTATTTGCCGTTAATTGAAGATAATCTGGTTTCTTACGGTTTTCCTAAATTGCGGATTGATCCTGAGGTGGATGAGGAGCAGCAGGAACGGGTTTTGAAGCTGTTTGAAGAACGCAAGCAGGAACAGGATGCGGCTTTCCAAGAAAAAGCTGCTGAAACTATGGCGCAGCACGAAGCGAAGAAGAAGGAAAAATCAGAAGCGGCCTTTGATGGTCCGATTCAAATGGGCCGCAACATTCCAGCGGATGAAGCGATTATGCTGATGGGAAATATTTTGGAGGAAGAACGCCGGGTAACGATCGAAGGCTTTATTTTCGATAAAGAAGTTCGTGAGCTGCGTTCCAAACGTAAGATCCTGATTTTAAAAATGACGGATTACACCTCTTCCTTCGTAGTAAAGAAATTCTCTAATGGCGAAAAGGATGAAAAGATTTTTGACGCGATTAGTGAGAAAAGCTGGATTCGGGTTCGCGGAAGCGTTCAGGAAGACACCTTTATGCGGGATTTAGTTATGAATGCTCAGGATATTCAAGAAGTGAAGCATCCTGACCGCAAGGATTACAGCAAAGAAAAACGGGTGGAGCTGCATTTGCACTCTAATATGAGTACGATGGATGCGACCAACAGTATTAGCGACCTAGTTGCTCAAGCGGGCAAATGGGGGCACAAAGCAATTGCGATTACTGACCATGCCGGCGCGCAGGCTTTTCCGGATGCCCATGCGGCAGGTAAAAAAGCGGGAGTCAAGATTCTTTACGGTGTCGAGGCCAATGTGGTTGATGATGGGGTATCGATTGCCTATAATGATCAGCACATTGCCTTAACTGATGCTACTTATGTTGTATTTGACGTGGAAACGACCGGTTTGTCAGCTGTTTATAACAAGATTATCGAGCTGGCGGCGGTCAAAATGCACAAGGGAAATGTCATTGATACCTTTGAAGAGTTCATTGATCCAGGCCATCCTTTGTCAGAAACAACGATTAACTTAACTGGGATTACTGATGAGATGGTTCGCGGGTCTAAATCGGAAAAAGAAGTGCTGCAGCTGTTTGAAAAATTCAGTGAAGGAACGATTTTAGTGGCCCACAATGCGGCCTTTGATATCGGCTTTTTGAATACCAGCTATGTCCGCCATGATATTCCAGAAACGACGAATCCGGTCATTGATACTTTGGAGCTGGCGCGTTATCTGTACCCGGAATTTAAACGGTTTGGACTAGGTGTCTTGACGAAGAAATTCGGCGTAAACCTAGAACAGCATCACCGAGCGGTCTATGATGCAGAGGCAACAGGCCATTTAGGGTGGATTTTTGTTAAAGAAGCGATGGAAAAACACGGGATGCTTTACCATGACCAGTTGAACGATCATGTAGGTGAGGGAGATTCCTATAAACGGGCCCGACCTTTCCATGCAACCTTACTGGCTAAAAATCAGGATGGGTTGAAGGATCTGTTTAAACTGATTTCCATGTCGAACATCAATTACTATGAACGGGTACCACGTATTCCTCGTTCACAGCTGAAAAAACTGCGGGAAAATATTTTAGTCGGTTCGGCTTGTTCTCAAGGTGAGATTTTTGAAGCCATGATGCAAAAAGGGGTCGAAGAGGCGAAGAATCGTGCGAGCTTTTACGACTACATTGAAGTCATGCCAAAGGAAGTTTATGCCCCGTTGCTTGAACAGGAGCTGGTGAAGGATGTAGCGGATCTGGAAGATATTATTCGCAATTTGGTGCAAATCGGTAAAGAACTGGACAAACCAGTCGTTGCTACGGGGGACGTCCATTACCTTAATAAAGAGGATGCCATTTATCGTAAAATTCTGGTTACCTCTATGGGCGGTGCCAATCCTTTGAACCGCCACAGTCTGCCGGAGGTTCATTTCCGGACTACAGATGAAATGCTGCAGGCTTTTGCTTTTCTAGGGGAAGAGCTGGCAAAACAAGTCGTTGTCGATAATACGAACCTGATCGCGGATACTTGCGAAGAGATCGTACCAGTGAAGGATGAATTGTATACGCCTAAGATTCCGGGATCAGAGGAAGAAATTAAGCAGCTGAGCTATACTCGGGCGAAGGAGCTTTATGGTGATCCACTGCCGGAAGTAATCGAAAAACGCTTGAAAAAGGAACTGGATTCGATTATCGGTAACGGCTTCTCGGTTATTTACTTGATTTCACAAAAACTGGTGCACAAGAGTAATCAGGATGGCTATTTGGTTGGTTCACGGGGATCAGTCGGTTCCAGTTTTGTGGCAACCATGACCGGGATTACTGAAGTAAATCCTTTACCGCCTCATTATTATTGTCCAGAATGTCAGTATTCGGAATTCTTTGAAGACGGCTCCTACGGTTCTGGTTTTGATATGCCGGAGAAGGCTTGTCCTAAATGTGGTGCACGTCTGCATAAAGACGGACATGATATTCCTTTTGAAACCTTCCTAGGCTTCCATGGGGATAAGGTTCCCGATATTGACTTGAACTTCTCTGGAGATTATCAGGCAGAGGCTCACAACTACACCAAGGTATTGTTTGGTGAGGAATATGTCTTTAGAGCCGGAACGATCGGTACGGTAGCAGATAAAACGGCTTATGGTTATGTTAAGGGCTACGAAAGAGATCATAACCTGCATTTTCGCGGGGCAGAAATCGATCGGTTAGCCAAAGGTGCTACGGGAGTTAAACGGACGACGGGTCAGCACCCGGGTGGGATTATCGTTATTCCTGATTATATGGATGTATATGATTTTACGCCGATTCAATATCCGGCGGATGATCAGAACTCCGAATGGAAAACGACTCACTTTGACTTCCACTCAATTCACGATAATGTATTGAAGCTGGATATCCTGGGACACGATGATCCGACGGTAATTCGGATGCTGCAGGAGTTGTCTGGGATTGATCCTAAAACGATTCCGACCGATGATGCCGAGGTAATGAAGATTTTTGCTGGTCCACAGGTATTAGGAGTGGAATCAGACCAGATTTATTCTAAAACGGGTACGCTGGGGATTCCAGAGTTTGGGACTCGCTTTGTTCGAGGCATGTTAGAGGAAACACATCCTTCAACCTTTGCCGAGCTGCTGCAAATTTCTGGTCTTTCTCACGGAACCGATGTTTGGCTGGGGAATGCCGAAGAAGTTATCCGCCGTGGCGACGCTACCTTAGCTAACGTTATCGGTTGTCGGGATGACATCATGGTTTATCTGATGCATGCTGGTTTAGACAGTGGAATGGCCTTTAAGATTATGGAGACAGTGCGTAAGGGATTATGGAACAAGATTCCTGATGAGTTGCGGGAAACTTATTTGGCAGCAATGCGGGAGAACAACGTGCCGGAATGGTACATTGACTCTTGTTCGAAGATTAAATACATGTTCCCGAAAGCCCATGCGGCTGCGTATGTTTTGATGGCGCTGCGGGTGGCCTACTTTAAAGTGTATTACCCAATTCTTTATTACTGTGCATATTTCTCTGTTCGGGCCGATGATTTTGACTTAGTCGCGATGGCTAAAGGCAAGGACGCAGTGAAGGCTGCCATGAAGCTTATTACGGATAAAGGTATGGATGCAACAACGAAAGAAAAAAATCAGCTGACCGTATTGGAATTGTGTAATGAAATGCTGGAGCGAGGCTTTACCTTTGGCATGATTGATTTGTACAAATCAGATGCGACGGATTTTGTGATTGATGGGGATACCTTGATTGCCCCATTCAGAGCCGTGCCAGGCTTAGGAATGAACGTGGCGAAACAGATTTGCGAAGCACGCAAGGACGGAATTTTCTTGTCTAAAGAAGATTTGGCCGGTCGTGGGAAAGTTTCCAAGACCTTGATCGAATATATGGATGCTCAGGGCGTATTGAAAGATCTGCCGGATGAGAATCAGCTTTCATTATTCGATATGTAAAGAAAGAGATAAATACCTAGAGGAATCGGTATGCAAACCGCTTCTATGAAAATGGGTTGGTTGAATTTTCATTCCAACTGTGGTATTATAACAATGTAATCAGACAGTGAGGTGAGTGAGCGGATTTTTCGCTCACTCTTTTTAATGGATTGAAAGCAAGAAGGAGGCTGACAGCTTGAGCAGCGTAGTCGAAACCATCACTGATTTAGTGATGCCGATTTTAGAGGATCAACACTTTGAATTGGTAGAGGTTGAATTTGTTAAAGAAGGAAAAAATTGGTTTTTGAGAGTGTTCATTGACAAAGAAGGTGGCATCGACATTGAAGAATGTGCATATGTCAGCGAAAAATTGAGTGAAAAGCTGGATCAAATTGATCCTGATCCGATTCCTCAAGCATACTTTCTTGAAGTATCCTCCCCTGGAGCTGAACGTCCATTGAAAAAAGAGGAAGATTATCAAAATGCACTAGGACAGTACATTCATGTCTCTCTTTACCAAAATGTGGATGGTCAGAAGCAGTATGACGGATATTTAAAGGAATTAGATAAGGAACAATTGATATTAACCGTAAAAATCAAGACCCGCATCAAAGACATCACTTTTGACAGAAGCAATATTGCAAAAGCACGTCTCGCAATCGAGTTTTAGGAGGAAGAATAATGAGTAAAGAAATGCTGAATGCATTGAATACTTTAGAAGCAGAAAAGGGCATTTCGAAAGAAATCGTCATTGATGCTTTAGAAGCAGCTTTGGTTTCTGCGTACAAACGTCATTATGGACAAGCACAAAACGTAGAAGTCCAATTTGATGAGAAAAAAGGCGATATTCATGTATATGCAGTCAAAGAAGTAACCGAAGAAGTAATGGATTCACAATTGGAGGTTTCTTTAAAAGAAGCTATGACGATTAATCCAGCTTACGAAATCGGCGACATGATCCGCTTTGAAGTAACACCAAAGGATTTCGGCCGTATTGCTGCTCAAACCGCGAAGCAGGTCATCTTGCAGCGTGTCCGTGAGGCGGAACGCAACATAATTTACACTGAGTACAGTGCCTATGAAAAAGACATTATGCAAGGGGTTGTTGAACGTCAGGACAACCGCTACATTTATGTAAACTTAGGAAAAATCGAAGCGGTTCTTTCTAAACAAGATCAAATGCCAAATGAATTCTACCAACCTCATGACCGCATCAAAGTGTATGTTTCTCGCGTAGAAAACACATCAAAGGGCCCACAGGTTTTCGTGAGCCGCAGTCACCCAGACTTGCTGCGTCGGCTATTTGAGCAAGAAGTTCCTGAAGTATATGACGGAATTGTTGAAATTATCAGCATTGCCCGTGAAGCAGGCGACCGTGCGAAAGTAGCGGTTCGCTCGAATGACCCGAACATCGATCCAGTGGGAACCTGTGTAGGTCCTAAAGGGCAGCGGGTTCAAGCGATCGTTAATGAGCTGAAGGGTGAAAACATGGATATTGTTGAATGGAACGAAGATCCAGCAGTATTTATCGCCAATTCATTAAACCCAGCACAGGTTGAGGATGTTATTTTCGATACTGAAAATCCTAAAGTGTGTACCGTTGTTGTACCTGATTACCAATTGTCACTAGCAATCGGCAAACGTGGACAAAATGCACGTCTGGCAGCTAAGTTAACCAGTCATAAGATTGACATTAAATCAGAATCAGACATGGAAGAATTCTATGCGAATTATGACGATGGTGATTTTGATGAAAGCTCAGAAGCTCTTCAAAGCGTATTCCCAGAAGGCTTTGCTGAACGATTGGAAAATCCGGAAGAATATGCTGAAGAAAACACTGAGGAACTGGCAGAAGAACAGAGTGAAGCAGTAGAAGAACCAATTGAAATCACTCCTGATATGACAGAAGACGACATTGAAAATGTTGCTTTTGATCAAGAAGAAGATTAATCGCGTAGGAGGCATTTTATGAAAAAAAGAAAAGTCCCTTTACGTAAATCCGTCGTATCTGGCGAGATGAAACCGAAAAAAGAGTTGATTCGGATCGCGAAATCAAAGGAAGGCGAAGTTGCAATTGACCCTACCGGCAAAATGCCCGGCAGAGGGGCCTATGTTGCAATTGAGCCGGAAGAAGTCCAGCAGGCCTGGAAGAAAAAAGTTTTGGATCGGGTATTGGAAGTAGACCTTTCTGATGACTTTTATCAAGAGCTGCTAGATTATGTGACCCATCAAAAAGCCAGAAGAGAGCTCTTCGGCAATGAATAGACAAAAGGCCTTAAACTTATTGGGCCTGGCAATGCGTGCAGGCAAACTGATCACTGGGGAAGAACTTACCATTAATGAAATCCGCAGACAAAAAGCTGCGTTGGTTTTAGTTGCTTCTGACGCCAGTGAAAATACAAAGAAAAAAGTAACAGATAAAAGCAATTTTTATCAAACGACCTGTCTGATTGAATTCACAGAAAGTGAGTTAGCAGCCGCTATTGGCAAACCCCGCAAGGTAATTGGGGTGATGGACCAGGGCTTTGCTAAAAAGATGGTGTCGTTAATACAAGGTTAGGAAGGTGATTGCATGGGAAAAAAACGAGTATATGAATTTGCCAAAGAAATTAATCAATCAAGTAAGGATGTTGTAGACAAGGCCAACACATTGGGGATCGATGTTGTTAACCACATGGGAGCTCTTTCAAATGACGATGAGTCAAAACTGAAGAAGGCTTTTACTGGAAATGCACAACAACCAAAACCAGCAAATACTCAAGCAAAACCATCAGCTAACCAGCACGAAAAACCTAAATTTAAGAGCTCTAAAAATAACCCAAATTTCCAAAATAGAAAAGGAAATCAAGACAGCGTGAGAAATTCAAATAATAATCAACAAAGCAATCCCAACCGGGACAATCGTCAAGGACAAAATAACCAAGGTCAACGCCCAGCGGGCAACCAAGGTCAACGTCCAAACAATCAAGGACAAAGTGGCCAACGCCCAGCGGGTAACCAAGGTCAACGTCCAAACAATCAAGGACAAAGTGGCCAACGCCCAGCGGGTAACCAAGGTCAACGTCCGAACAACCAAGGACAAGGCGGCCAACGCCCAGCGGGTAACCAAGGTCAACGTCCAAACAATCAAGGACAAGGTGGCCAACGCCCAGCGAGTAACCAAGGTCAACGTCCGAATAACCAAGGACAAGGCGGCCAACGCCCAGCAGGGAATCAAGGTCAACGTCCGAATAACCAAGGACAAGCCGGTCAACGCCCAGCAAGTAATCAAGGTCAACGTCCAGCTCAAGGTCAAGGCCAGCAAGGGAATCAAGGCCAACAACGCTCCAACACACAAGGCGGAAGCAATCAAAACCGCAACCGTAATAATAACTTCGGTAACCAAAATCGCAACAATAATTTTGGTGCTAACCGCAACAAGAACAAATTCAATAAAAAAGGAAAAAAAGGCAAGTATCAACCAAGCCAAAAACCGCCAGTTCCAGCACGTAAGTTCCGTGAACTGCCTGAGGTATTGGAATACACTGTCGGCATGAACGTAGCCGATATTGCCAAGAAAATTTATCGTGAACCAGCAGAAATCATTAAGAAATTATTCTTGGTGGGAGTTATGGTTAATCAAAACCAACCGTTGGACAAAGATACGATTGAATTACTAGCAACAGATTATGGCATCGAAGCGCAAGAAAAGGTTCAGATTGATATTGCTGATATCGACCGGTTCTTTGAAGGTGAAGAAGTAGACGAAGAAAAATTGGTTCCACGACCACCAGTTGTTACTATCATGGGTCACGTCGATCATGGTAAAACAACCTTATTGGATACCCTGCGTCATTCACGGGTAACCAGCGGTGAAGCCGGCGGGATTACACAGCATATCGGTGCGTACCAAATTGATATTAACGGCAAGCCAATTACTTTCTTGGATACTCCAGGACATGCGGCCTTCACCAGCATGCGTGCTCGGGGCGCAAGTATCACGGATATCACTATTTTGGTTGTTGCAGCTGATGATGGGGTTATGCCTCAAACAGTTGAAGCTATCAACCATGCGAAAGCGGCGAAAGTGCCGATTATCGTAGCAGTGAACAAAATTGACAAACCAGGTGCGAATCCAGATCGTGTTATGCAGGAATTAAGTGAACATGAATTGGTTTCTGAAGCATGGGGCGGCGATACAATTTTTGTACAAATTTCCGCGAAATTCAATCAAAATATTGAAGAATTGCTGGAAATGATTCTTTTAGTCGCAGAAGTGGAAGATTTGAAAGCTGATCCGACTCAAAATGCTATTGGTACAGTAATTGAAGCCCGTTTGGACAAAGGAAAAGGCCCTGTGGCTACTTTATTAGTTCAACAAGGTACTTTAAATGTCGGTGATCCAATTGTAGTTGGTGATACCTATGGTCGGGTTCGTGTAATGACGAATGATATTGGTCGTCGCGACAAGACTGCTGGACCAGCAACACCAGTTGAAATTACCGGGTTAAATGATGTTCCTCAAGCCGGAGACCGTTTTGCAGTCTTCGCGGATGAGAAAACAGCACGGGCAGCCGGTGAAGAACGGGCAAAACGTGCCTTACAAGAGCATCGCAGTTCCAATGCTCGCGTAACGTTAGACAACCTGTTTGAATCATTAAAAGAAGGCGAATTGAAGGACGTTAACGTAATTATCAAAGCGGACGTTCAAGGTTCAGCTGAAGCATTGGCTGCATCATTGAAGAAAATCGATGTTGAAGGGGTACGAGTAAATATCGTCCATTCAGCAGTTGGTGCCATCAATGAAAGCGACGTTACTCTGGCAGCAGCAAGTAACGCCATCATGATTGGCTTCAATGTTCGCCCAACACCGCAAGCAAGACAACAAGCAGAAGCCGAAGAAGTAGATATTCGCTTGCACCGGATTATCTATCAAGCGATTGATGAAATTGAAACAGCGATGAAGGGTATGCTTGATCCTGAGTACGAAGAAAAAATTACTGGTCAAATGACTGTTCGTGAAACATACAAGGTTTCTAAAGTCGGAACAATTGCCGGCTGTTATGTCAACGAAGGCAGCATTTCCCGCGACAGCGGCGTCCGCGTTATTCGCGACAGTATTGTTATCTTCGAAGGCAAGCTAGCCAGCCTGAAACGCTTCAAGGATGATGTGAAAGAAGTTAAGATGGGCTACGAATGTGGTGCCATGGTTGAAAACTTCAATGACCTTAAGGTGGACGATGTAATCGAAGCCTTCATCATGCAAGAAATTAAGAAAGCCTAAAAAAGGAGGCAGTTTTTATGCCTAACTATCGAGATCGTCGAGTTGCTCAAGAGATTTTGAAAGAAGTCAATGATATCTTGCGTAAACGCGTTCGTGATCCACGGGTTCAAAACGTGAATATTACGGATGTGCGCGTGACGGGAGACCTGCAGCAGGCAACCATTTTTTACAGTCTGTTGTCGGATAAGGCTTCTGACAAGCAAAAAGCACAGGATGGTTTGGACAAGGCAAAGGGCTTGATTCGTCGAGAACTTGGTCAAGCACTGTCCATTTACAAAACACCTGAGCTAGTGTTTGAATTAGATGAATCCGTTGAATACGGCTCAAAAATTGATCAAATGATTCGCGATCTAAATAAAGAGTAAAGAAAAGGCCTGGGTGAAAATGCTTCACTCAGGTTTTTTTTGCAAAATAAGGAATTTCCTGTTAAAGTGTAAAGGGTTTTAAGCAAAATAGCTTGAGGAGGCTGTTGGAGATGAGTACAGAATTCGATAAGCGTATGCGTCAACTACATGACGAATACCTCAATTGTTCTCCAGAAGAAAGAAAATTAATTAGACAACATATGAAGAAGAACAATCTGCTTTTGTATCGCAAAACAGAACGGATGAAGCATGATCTTTTAAGGATGGAAGCGAAACGGGCGCAGTTGTCTTTAGATCAGGACTCAAAAGAATTAACCGAATTGGAAAAACGGATTATTGACAAGAAAATAGAATTTCTAAAAATATTAGCAAAAGTCAGAGAGAAGCAAGCCAGAGGTCCTAAATGATCCTAATTGAGATCATTATTTTTCTTGCTTTAACAATCACTTTGTCCAACGTGTTGGCTAAGGTGTTTCCGTCTATTCCGATGTTTATGATTCAAATTGTGTTAGGGATTTTGCTGGGGCTGACAGAAATTGGCCGCTCCATCAATTTTGAACCCGAGGTTTTTTTGGTAATGATTATTGCGCCGCTGCTTTTCCGAGAAGGGGAAACAGCGGACATTCCGGCTATTTTGAAGCATAGCTGGACCATTTTATTTTTAGCCTTTGGCGGGGTGATTCTCACCTTGACCGGGGTGGGCTTTGCCTTGCATGCGTTGCTGCCGGCAGTCCCGCTGGCGGCCTGCCTGGCCTTTGGTGCGGCATTAGGCCCAACTGACGCGGTAGCGGTGAATTCACTGGCAAAAAGGCTGAAAATGCCGGATTCGGTGATGCATATTCTGGAGGGTGAAGGCCTGTTGAATGATGCTTCCGGCGTTACCGCCTTTCAGTTTGCGGTGGCCGCTTTAATGACCGGTCAGTTTTCAGCAGCGGATGCTTCTTTGACCTTGCTGCTTTCGACTTTGGGCGGTGTGTTGGCAGGGATTATCGTCGTTTATATTAAACGTCA
Organism: Enterococcus sp. AZ163; assembly: GCF_050498925.1. Classification (NCBI taxonomy): domain Bacteria; kingdom Bacillati; phylum Bacillota; class Bacilli; order Lactobacillales; family Enterococcaceae; genus Enterococcus; species Enterococcus sp. AZ163. Next base: position 3,175,237 of record NZ_JBIPAO010000001.1, on the reverse strand, counting down.
GTCGATTCAGCTGATTGAGCGGATCTCCGCCAGGGATATAACTGGGTATTTGCTGATTGAATTGACCTTGCCATTTTTGGCTTATTTAGTTGCTGAGCTGCTGCATTCTTCGGGAATTATCGCGGCGGTCGTTTGTGGAGTGTTGGAATCTCGACGCTTTAGCAAAATCAGCTTATTCGATGCAGAACTGTCCAATGTTACTGAGACCAGCTGGCAAACCATTAGTTTTACTCTGAATGCGCTAGTGTTCCTCTTTCTGGGGATTGAGCTGTCCCAAGTATTTTCACCAATTTGGAATAGCGAAACCTACGCCAATCTGCACTTATTCTTTATTGTAGGTGTGATTACCGCACTGCTCTTTTTAATTCGATTTCTTTTTATTACCTTATTTTATTCCTTTACCCGGGGATTCCGGAAAACGCATCATTATCTGCATGAGCGTTTGTTATTGACGGTTGGTGGTGTCAAAGGAACTGTCAGTATTGCGACGATTTTTATTTTGCCAGCGACGATTGGTGGTATTGATTTTCCTGAACGCTCGCTGCTGCTATTTATTACCGCTTGTGTGACCTTTCTTAGTCTAATTATGGGCATGATTTTACTGCCGATTTTATCAGATGGCGAGGTAACTCCGGTTTCGAATCCAAGACAGGCGGGAATTTACCGTGAAGTGATTGCTTGTCTAGAGGAGGATATCGAAAATCCTGAGCTGAGTGAGCAGGAGGTTTTTGCAATTCAAGCGGTGATTACTAATTATCAGGACCATATTCAAGAGCTTTTTACCGAAACAATGTCTGAAAGCAGCCAGCAGGAATTTCAAGAGGTGCAGGCCTTAATGCTTTCGATTGAGCGGGATGGCTTGGATGAAAGTTATCGACGTCGGAAAATAAATACCGAATCCTATCGTTTGTATTCGATGTTTATTTCTCGTTTCCAAAATTCGATTCCTCATCAAGTCCTGTCGTTTCTAGGCTTTTGGCTGATTGTGGTTCAGCGAGTTATTCGGGTAATTTTACATCCAAAGCTATTTTTGCAACGTCGGCGAACTCGAGGTCAGCGAAGTGTCATTGATCGGCGGGATGTTTCAGCAGTGAGAGAAATCTTTTTACAAAACAGCGAAGCAATTTTAAATAGTTTGGAAAACTTGAGAGATGTTTATGATGAAGAATTGATTGATTTCTTTGTCGAAGAACGCAAAAATTTGATGGAACAAGTCAATAAAAAGGGACTTTTTGGAACCATTTTGATTCAACAAGATCCTTTGTATACTAAGGAATTGCTGCGGGGCTATTATTTGGAGCGAAAAATCATTGATGAGCATGAGGTTGGCGGCGATATTTCCACCTTTGAAGCCAATGATTACCGTCATCGGGTCAATTTGCTGGAATCTTACGCTATGCGTCAGCCGGCGGATGCGCCGCTCCGTTTTATTCTTCGCAAGAAAAAAGCTAAAAAATCTTAAGAGAACCTCGTCTGTTTATTAAAAATGGACGAGGTTTTTTTGGTGCAATTTTTTCTTTGTCTTTTCTGCATTTAGCTATGGTATAATGGCAACGTTGAAATTTTAGGAAAATGGAGCGATATAATGGACGGTATCTTGCCTTTGTGGAAAGAACGGGGAATGACGAGTCACGATTGTGTATTTAAATTACGCAAGATTTTAAAAATGAAAAAAATTGGTCATGGGGGGACCCTTGACCCTGATGTGGATGGCGTTTTGCCGATTTGCATCGGTAAAGGAACCAAGGTTATTGAGTATTTGCAGGACAGCGGCAAAATTTACGCGGGTGAAATTACGTTGGGTTATTCTACGACGACTGAGGATGTCAGTGGTGAGCTGATTGAAAAAAAGCGGGTGGAAACCCCTTTTTCAGCGGAAGAAATTGATGCTGTCATGAAGAAATTCGTGGGCACGATCACACAAATTCCGCCGATGTATTCAGCGGTAAAAGTTAACGGCAAACGGCTGTATGAGTATGCCCGGGCCGGCGAAGAAGTGGAGAGACCCCAGCGTCAAGCGGAGATTTATGCCTTTCAACGGGTGAGCGAGCCGGAGTTTGATGAAGCAGCCGGAACTCAAACCTGGCGCTTTGAGGTTTCTTGCGGAAAGGGAACGTACGTTCGTACTTTGGCGGTTGATTTAGGCGCGGCTTTAGGCTATCCGGCACACATGTCTGATTTGACTCGCTTAGCCAGCGGCGGTTTTGTTGCCGGTCAAGCAGCAACCTTGTCGCAGGTTCAGCAATTGATGGACGAGGAGCGGATGGATAAGATTTTGCAACCGATTGAAACAGCGGTTCAGGAATTTTCGCGGATTAATTTGTCCGATGACTTGTGGCAAAAGGTTAAAAACGGTCAGCTGCTTCCCTTGAAGGAATTAGGCTTAGAAGCAGCGCCTGAGGATTTGATTGCGTTGTTCTACCAGGATAAACTAGTCAGCTTGTATGGGGTGCATCCTCAGCGATCGGGTTGGCTGAAACCGAGTAAAGTGATTCGCAACGAATAAGACTCGTTGTTTTGATAAAATTGGTCTAGTTGATAGTAAAGGAGATAATGATGGAGATAATTAAATTACGCCACCCTTATCAGCCGGCGGAAATTCCGACCGATGAGGTGGTACTGGTTCTGGGCTTTTTTGATGGCGTGCATCGCGGACATCAGGAAGTAATTGAAACTGGACGTAAACTTGCGAAAGAAAAAAATTTGAAGCTGGCTGTAATGACCTTCAACCAGCATCCGGCAGTGGTTTTCCAAAAGGTGGACCGCAATCCGGTTAAATATTTGTCTAATCTTACCCAAAAGGAAGAATTAATGGCGCGCTTGCAGGTAGATATTTTGTATGAGGTTGCTTTTACTTCCGCCTTTGCTGCTCAGCCGCCGCAGGATTTTGTTGATCAATACATTGCCGGACTTCATGCAAAAGTAGCGGTATCCGGCTTTGATTATACCTACGGCAAAGGAGCCGAAGCGGATGTTGCCCATCTGCCGGAGTATGCCAAGGGACGTTTTGAAGTGGTAATGGTGCCTAAACAGGTGGATCATGAAGAAAAAATCAGCTCCTCACGGGTTCGTCAGCTGCTGACGGATGGAAATCTGGAAGAAGCTAATCGTTTGCTGGGGTACGTTTATGAGACTAGCGGGGTCGTGATTCATGGCGATGCTCGGGGACGTGAACTAGGCTATCCAACCGCGAATATTCAATCAGATGAGCAGATGGTTTTGCCGAAGGTCGGGGTGTACGTCAACGAGATTTTAGTTGGCGGTCACTGGTATCCGGCGATGGGCTCGATTGGACATAACGATACCTTTGGCCCTCATCGCCAGAAAACAGTCGAACTGAACATTTTGGACTTTAATCAAGATATTTACGGGGAAGAGGTTCGAGTACGCTGGCTGCACTTTATTCGAGGACAGGTGAAGTTTAACTCAGCTGAGGAGCTGATTGCTCAACTGGATGCTGATGAAGTAGCCACTAGAGATTATTTTGCATAAAAGGAAGATCACCAGGCCCGATTGGTCTAGTGATCTTTTTTTGTATTTCCCTTTTTTTAATAAAAATTCGGAAATATGGGTAAATTTTTTTACTTTCGGGAAATCCTTTGGTGGTGCGTTTTTTGTTTTTTTAAGTATTAGTTTATAAAAATTACCTATTGACAACCCTTTCAAAATAATTTAGCCTAAAAGCGTCGACACGAGAAATACTATTTCACAAGAAAAAAGGAGGTCTGTAAAATGACTGAACATACATTAAATTATCAGCAATTATTTCAGCTTCAGCGTTCTACGCTTGAAACTCGTATCAGCAATTATTACGACGAGAGTCGTGATTCAAAAAATACTATCAAATATTTGATAGCGCTTCAAATTAGAGACGAACTAAGCAGCAAGGATTTTAGTTACGTATTAGGCGGATTAGTTCGCCATATTTTCTTAGAAACCAAATCTACCCGTGCACTGCGCCGCTATTATTATCTTTTCCGCGAATATTTTGCCCTAGATGAGTGGAAGCTGTTAACCTCCCGCTTATTCGCTATTACCATGTTTGTTGCTGAGAAAATCAGCAAACTGAAGGATCAATTCGCCAAGCTGGTTCCGGAAACTTTCTCGGTTCCGTGACGAGGCACCTTAACGTAAACCTAAACAGTAATCCATTGACTATAGATACTCTAAAAACGAAAGGAATGAAACTATGTTAAGCTTAGCTGCAACCTTTGAGAACAGCCAAGGCGGTTTACATCGCTTAAACTTGAAAGATCCAGATCGAAATAAACCTGCCGAAGAAATTCGGGCGGGATTAGAAAAATTAGTACAGTTGAATTTATTTGAAAAAGGCGAGGTGGGACTGTTCAAGAAATTGGTCTGTGCCAAATTTGTCGAAACCATCGAAAGACCTATCTTTGATTTACGTCAGAAGAATTGCAGAGCAGCAGCCTCAGACGCTGAAGTTCAGCCTGAAACAGCTCAAGCAACACAAACATCAGTATCAGTCGCTCCAGTTAAAAAAGATCTGATCCCTTTGAATTCTGTTCAAGCGCTTCAATCGGAATCAGTTGCACCAATTGCACCAACCGCTTTAGAAGTACCGCAAATAGAAATTAAAATTCCAGAGGATTTCGATGCTTCGGCACTAACGGAGGATGAGCTGCTTGCGATGTTGACGGCTCAGTTACCGGCGGGGGCTACTTTGGAGAGCTTTAAAACAGCTGATATCGTTTTTAACATTGAAGGCTCCGAGGATAAATTCCCCAAAACAGACTTAACGGAAATCCTCACCGGAGTTCCGCAGCAGGCAGCAGCAGAAAAAGCTGTAGAGCCGGTGACGGAAAAAAGGGTCGATTGGGTACCGAAGCCCAAATCAAAATTCAGGCATCTGCTGTCAGGTCTTCCTTGGGATAAACGCAAGCGTAAAAAGACCCTGAAGCAGTTTAAAAAGGGAACGCAAAAAAGAATAGCCGATTGAAAAACTAGTACTAGGTTCGCATTTTTTGCTAAAGGGGATACGATCGATCCCTTCAAAAAAGCTGGAGACAAGCAGCCGATTCTTTGACACAAATTTTCACCTGAAAAAATCTTTTTCAACAGGTATAATAAAGAGATCAGTTTGATTTTTTAGAGGAGGTGACCCATCTTTCTGGGATGTGGGCCTTTTGAAAGCTGACTGTAAATATAGTGAAAGGGGGACAGGGTGAGTAGTTTGTAAGACAAGGAGGAACGGTATGAAAGAAAAACAAGGAATTTTTTACGGCTGGTGGATTGTTGCCGGCTGCGTCGTGATTACTGCGACGATTGTTCCGCTAGTAATGTCGTTGTCCGGCAAATATGCTTTAGCCGTGATTGACGAGCTGCAAATCAGCCGCAGCCAGTTTATGCTGGTGAACACGATTGTTCAATTGGTGGGGATTGTTCTATCACCGCTGGTGGCGAAGCGGATTGCTGCAGGACAAATGAAATTATTACAGGTTGCTGGGATTATTGGTTTTTGTATTAGCTATTTTACCTATTCCTTAGCGCAAAGTGCGATTCACTTATATATTTCTTCCCTTTTTGTAGGCCTATTTTATTGGATGTCGACGCTAATTCCGATCAGCTATATGATTACCATGTGGTTCAAAGAGAAGCGTGGATTAGCCATGAGTATTGCGATGGCCGGAATTGGGATTGGCGGAACGATCTTTTCACAGGTGGTAACGTTGTTTCTGACGAATTACGGTTGGCGCACCACCTATCAGTTGATGGCGGGGATTGCGCTGCTTTGTTCTTTGCCGATCGCTTTATTGGTGTTCAAAAGCTCTCCAAAGGAAAAAAATTTGCAGCCTTATGGAGCTGAAAAGGAACCGCAACAGCTTTCTGAAGGAGCGGTGGAAGAAAGTGCCAACTCTTCGTTAACAGTGAAGGGCTCATATACAAAATTCTTCTTTTGGCTGGCTATGCTGGGCATGTTCTTAAACGGTTTAATAAACTCCGGTGCCTTATCGAATTTCCCGGCAGCGATCCAGGAAATGCATAATCCAGCGGTTTCGGCCAATATTATTTCTATATATTCTTTTGTCGGAATATTTGGAAAACTGATTTTAGGCTGGGTCAATGACAAGTTTGGTGTAGTCATCAGCAGTTTTTTTGGCTGCGGCGCCTTTTTGCTGGCCTTTGTGTTGATGCTGAATGGACAAAATACAACTATTTTGTATCTAATGGCTTTTTCCTTTGGGCTAGGTACGCCAATCGGGACAGTATCTCCGCCATTGATTACCGCCAGTGTCTTTGGACAAAAAAATTATCCTGAAGCCTATGGTTTAGTGACGAGTATCATGACTATTGGTACAGCTTTAGGTTCAGTTTTTGTGGCCAGTATTTTGGATACCACTGGATCCTTCCAGATCGCTTGGCTTTGCATGATTGCCTTCACTGCCTTAACGTTGTTTGGCTGGGTTGGTTCTTATGTGACTTCTCGCCGGTATTTTGGCGGAAAAGCCGATCGTTTGGAAAGTGCCAAATAACCTATTTCTATACAAGGAGGAATTTTTTTGAGTTTGAAGGAACAGCTTTTTAGTGCGCTTCGGGAAAAAGAAGTAAGAATGATTGAAATTCGCCGGTACCTGCATGAGCATCCGGAATTGTCTTTTCATGAAACGGAGACAGCCAAATACATTGCCGATTTTTACAAGGATAAAGAGTTAGAAGTTACAGTGGAAACCCAGATCAATGATGAAAATGGCATTATTGTCACAATTGATTCAGGCAAACCAGGGAAAACCTTGGCGATTCGTGCCGATTTTGATGCTTTGCCTATCGAGGAGGCGACTGACCTGCCTTTCGCTTCTAAAAATGAAGGGGTCATGCATGCTTGCGGGCATGATGGTCATACGGCCTATATGCTGGTTTTGGCGGAAACATTAGCCGAAATGAAGGATCAGCTGCGAGGAAAAATTAAAGTCTTCCATCAGCCGGCGGAGGAAACTCCACCAGGAGGAGCAGTGGGGATGATCAAGGCCGGCTGTTTAGAAGGCGTAGATAACGTTGCCGGAATCCATGTCATGAGTACATTTCCGTTAGGCAAGGTTTATTATCGCGAAGGTGAAATCCAGTCAGCCCGTTCATTCTTCAAATTGACTATCAAAGGCAAAGGCGGACATGGTTCTTCACCTCATGAAGCCAATGATGCGATTGTGGCGGGCAGCTATTTTGTGACCATGCTGCAAACGGTTATCAGCCGCCGGATTAATCCCTTTGACATGGGCGTGGTGACGATTGGTTCCTTTGACGGGAAAGGCTCTTTCAATGTCATCAAGGATCAGGTAGTTTTAGAAGGGGATGTTCGTTCCATGAGTGAACACGCCCGGGATATTATCGATGCAGAGATTAAGAAGGTTTGTAAAGGTGTGGAGGCGGCCTTTGGCGTGGTCTGCGACTTGGATTACACCACAGATTATCCGGTTCTTTACAATGATCCTGCATTTACTAGACAAGCGGCTGAAATCTTGAAAAATACCCCGTTGGATCGAGTGGAAGCCATTGAAGTAACGGCGCCTATTCCACCATCAGAGGACTTTGCTTATTTTGCTGAAAAAGTGCCAAGTACCTTTATTTATGTTGGTGCCCAGGTAGAAGATAAGCCAGCATATCCTCACCACCATCCTAAATTTGATATCAATGAAAAATCCCTGCTGATTTGTGCTGAGGTGATGGGAAGCATTGTTGTGGATTATTTGGTAGAGTAAAAGAGTGTGCACTTTTAGCAAAGAATATTGTATTAAATTTCATTATGCGTAGTTTTGAGCAATAATGATTTCAAGTGACTTGCCTGTAAGAGCATGAAATGTGTTGACTAAGTAATTCTCTTAGGAGGGGACTTTCTGATTTGTAGCAGAAGACAACTGAAAGTGTATTATTATTTTCATTTTTCTGATCTGTAAATAAGTAAATACCAGAAATCAATAAGCGTAGAATTCCTAGTAATGATTGAAACCAATAATCCTATGTTACAGAAAATATGCTGCCATTGGTATTGATTTTATTGTTAGACCATACGGGAGTTCTCACAGATCAAAGATTTGATTATCTAATCCTGCTTACAATTGGTTCTTCACCTCTTAAGTAGCAAAATTTATCTCACTGAAACTTGTTAAAATTTTTTTGCTTCTTTCTCTAAGACTCAATACACTGGGCTTGAATCTATAGAGATATTAAAAGAACCATTTGTTAAATAGGTTGTTCACCGCATATAACAGCAATAAAATTACGAAGTTTCAGGTCATATCCCAGAAATCGAAAAAATATGAGCAAAATATCTGTATTATTTCTCATGCTAGTGAAGCACCTGGGATCGTAAATATTTTGGACTATGATTATCAGTTAGCCATTTAAAGGCTAATTAGATATATTCAGTGCTGGTAACTCCGTATAAAAATCGTACCCAGTAAATTTTTTCGGGATTGAAATCATGGAACTGGAGGAAGCTGTCCAGCAGCTGTGGCAAAAAGATATTTATGCCGAAAGCGACATGGGCTGCACCGGACCAGTAATTCTAGTTAATGAGCAAAAGGACCAGTCAGCTAGGCAAACTTTGACTGAAGCCAACTATTTGTAAATAATTTAACTGCAGACGGAAATGGTCTGCAGTTTTTTTTCGTACTGCCTTGACTCTCCCCTTACGTCAGACTTTAGACTAAGGAGGAAAGGGAGGATGTTCATGAAACCATTAATCCTAAAAGAGGTCTCACATAATAATTTGAAGGATGTCAGCTTAGAAATTACCAAAAATCAGTTGGTGGTCTTTACCGGCGTATCTGGTTCGGGGAAATCCAGTTTAGTTTTTGATACCATCGCTGCGGAGGCTCAGCGACAGATGAATGCCAACTATCCGGCCTTCGTCCGTAATCGCATGCCTAAATACCGCAAACCTAAAGTTTCACGGATCGAAAATTTGAATCCGGCAATTGTGATTGATCAGACACCTTTAGGCGGTAACCAGCGTTCCACCGTCGGCACGATCACGGAAATTTATTCTTTGTTACGACTGTTGTTTTCGCGGATAGGGATACCCCAAACATTATCAGCGGGGCACTTCTCCTTCAATAATCCCCAAGGCATGTGTCCAACTTGTTCGGGATTAGGGTTTGTTAACCAGATTGATTTTAACAAACTAATGGATACGACAAAGTCCTGGAGCGAGGGCGCTATGCTGGATACCAAGTACGCTATCGGCAGCTGGTATTGGAAGCAATATAACAAAGCAGACTTTTTTGATAGTTTTGTTCCTTTAAAGGATTTGCCGGAAGAACAGTGGAATCAGCTGATGTACGGCCATCCTGAACGGGAGTTGGAACCGGTAAATCCTAAATTAGAAGGGATTAAGCGAAATTACGAGCGGATTTTACTAAAACGGGATCTGTCGGCATATGGGAAGCATTATGAAAAGAAACAACAGGATCTTTTGCAGCAAGGTTTGTGTCCGGATTGTCAGGGGAAACGGCTGAATCCTGTTTCTTTATCAATCACGATTAACAAACGATCGATTGCTGATTGTGTTCAGATGGATATGCGTCAACTGCTTAAGTATTTGAAGGGACTGAACTATCCGGCGGTTTCTGATGTGATTGAGGAGCTGCGGCGCCAGGTTCAGCGTCTGATTGATATCGGTCTGGATTACTTACATTTGGATCGCCAGACGCCGACGCTTTCTGGTGGGGAAGCACAGCGAGTGAAGCTGGTGAAGCATATGGGCAGCGCGTTGAACGGTATGTTCTATATATTTGATGAGCCTAGCACCGGGATGCATGCCCGGGATGTTTCGCGGATTAATCAGCTGCTGCAGGATTTGCGGGATAAGGAAAACACGGTTTTTGTGGTGGAGCATGATCCTGACGTGATTGCGGTGGCCGATGAGATTATCGACATTGGTCCCTTGGCCGGGAAAAACGGCGGGGAGATTACCTTTAGAGGAAGTTATCAGGGCTTGTTGGCTTCCAACAGCTTAACTGGAAAAGAGATTTTGCAGGCGCCTCCGTTGAACACTCAGCCGCGACCTTGGCAGGAAAAACTGACCATTAAGAATGCTAATCTTCATAATTTGAAAAATGTAACGGTGGATATTCCTAAGCACATTTTGACGGTCGTTACTGGAGTAGCCGGTTCGGGAAAATCAACCTTGATCACGAAGGTTTTGCCGCAGCAGTTCCCGGAAGAGCTGTCTATTATTGATCAGTCTCCGATTAATGCAACACCACGGGCAACGCCGGCGACCTTCATGGGAATTTATGATGAAATTCGACGTTTGTTCGCCAGAGAAAATAAAGTCGATATCGGCATGTTCAGCTTTAATTCCAAGGGCGCCTGTCCTACCTGTCAGGGCAAAGGGGAAACCACTGTCGAGCTGGTTTTTATGGACCCAGTGGTGAATGAATGCGAAATGTGCCAAGGTAAGCGGTTCTCGTCTGAAGCAACGAGTTATCAATACCGGGAGCACACGATCTTGGATGTGCTGGAAATGACTCCGATCGAGTCTAAAATGTTTTTCCAAGAAATAGGCAGTAAACGGATGAAGGAAAAATTACAGGCTCTAATCGATGTGGGTTTGACCTACTTGCCGATTGGTCGGGCACTAACCACTTTATCCGGTGGTGAACGGCAGCGGCTGAAGCTGGCTAAGGCGATTAATCAAAAGGAATCGATTTTTGTTTTGGATGAGCCTACGACGGGACTGCATTTGTCGGATATACGTCAGCTCAATGGACTGTTTCAAAAGATTGTTGATAAAGGAAATACACTGATTGTTATCGAACACCATAGCGAGATTATGAAGCAGGCAGATTGGATCATCGATATCGGTCCCGATGGCGGGGTGAAGGGTGGTCAGGTAGTTTTCTGCGGGACTCCTGAAAATTTATTAACCAGCGGAACGATTACCGGCGAGTACTTACAGAAAAGTATGAAGCAATAAAAAAGGGCCTCCTGCAGAGTTTTTGCAGGAGGTTTTTATCAGTTAGTTCGAAAAAAGATGTATTTTTCTATATTCCAAATAAAAGTTTTTCGGTCTATTAAGTTGATTACACTTGTCGAATGATAGTCAGTTATTAATTGCTTAGTTGTCCTGAATTAGCGTTTGAAATGAGATATCCTTGTCCTCAGGTATGCTTTTAATAAAAATCTTTGATCCTCTTTCAGAAATAGTACGTAAGGTTTCGATTTCTTGCTTGGAAAGAGAAATATTTCGATAAAATTTTTTTCTTCTTTCATGGGCTCCAACTCCACCTAAATTTAGTTCAGGAATGTCAACTCCTGAATTGAGCAATTTCAAAACAGTGTCAGGATACTTGAATAAAAGCATAAAGCTGTCATTTGTTTTGTTAGAATGAATAAACTCTATAGCTTCTGAGATTGATTTTATAAAGATATTGATCTTAGGAGGTATAGATAGGGTGATGACTTGCTTCAAAAAAGAGTTGTTTGGAACTTCATCATCAATAATCAATACATTTTTTGCCCGTGAGTATTGTATCCAACGTGTAACAACTTGACCGTGGATTAAACGATCATCAATTCTTGCTAAAACAATTTTCATAAATAGTCACCCTTTTCTTATATTCCGTACAAATCTTTAAAAATTTCGCATACAAAAGCATACTCATTAGAAGGTATCATGATATCAAAAATATTGTTTAATCTTGATAAATGTATTTCAACCGAGTGAAAAAGACTGCTGTTTGTATTGATGAAATCTCTCAGTTTAGGAAAATTCATCGTTTCGCGTTTTATCACTCGTTCCAACATGAAGGAACAATGAACGACAAAACGAACCGTGATTTCTTCACTATTTTCGAGATTAAGTTGCGTTAATAAATCTTCAAGAATAGTAAAAAGGATATTAGCAGTTTTATTTGGATCAAGAAAGACTAAAGAGTCAGCTAGTAGAGAATGTGCGAGCTTATCGATCAATTCATTATCAAAGGATTGGGTCACGACCTGCAATTCTCTTTTGTTATCTTCACGCTTAAAATCTGAAATTGAATAATTTTGCAGTTGGATTTTTTTGATTATTTCTAATAATAATGGTAGTGAAACCGGGGAGAAAGTTTGACATTGGATGTTTAATTCACTTTCAATCAACGAATGAATCGTGGTCAACGGTTCAATGTCACTAGCAATGATTACGCCATTCCCATTGTTGATCGATTTTATCATAGTTTTAAATTCCTTGATAAATGTTCTAAATTCTCGATCATCTTCTGATACATAGTCAATCGCATGAAGTTCTATTGGAGACAGGCTAAGAGTATTGATGTATTTTATGTACGTCAGTCCAATATTCTCACCGTGACATAGGATAACAATAGGAAGTTGTTCTTTTTTGGAAAGCTGATTCAAATACATAAAATAGCAAGCTGCTAAATCAAATTCTTCATTGGTAAGAATAATACCTAACTCCTTTTTTAAATGTTTCTTTATTTCTGTTGCCTTAGTAAAAAAACGATTTGCTTCAATCGGAATTTTTACAAATTTTTTAGGCTTGTATACACGCTTTTTTTCCTCAAAATAAGTTTCTAGGTAGTGGGCAAAAGCGACTAATCCCTTTTTTTCTTTTTCACTAGTCTTTTTACTGTATTGCTGCTTAATAATTAGCCAAAAAGGACCTGCTTTTATTTGTTGAACTTCTGACTCAGAAAGACTGAAAAATTGATTGTAAATGATCATGCATTCATCCATAATGATTTGAGAATTTCCTATGATGCTCGTGTTTCGTTGTTCTTCGGTCAGTCGTTTTTTTATGAGTTCAGTATTGTCCTGCGTTTGAGGGACAAAATAGAGCGAGTCAGTTTCCCAACAGTTCAAATAGCTGTTTAGTTCTGCCACTAATGGATTGGTAATCGTGATTCGTTCTAAGACAGTATCTGAAAGTTCATCGAAAGTTATTTCGGCAATCATTTGATTATCAGATTTTGCAGCGAATCTAGCTCTGCTTACAGCTGAGAAAATTTCTTGTTCCAGTTGAGCCAAATTATTTTGGTAGTTGGAAGTAACGAGACAACTCAAGATATCTTTATGCACCTTAATGGATTGATTGCTTATGTTGGCAGCCTTCTCTAAAAAATGAAGACAAAATTGTATTTTTTCCGCTATTGGTTTTTCGCAGAAATTTGGCAATAAAACCGATTGTGTCACAGGACTTGTGACTTCTTCTTCAACCAGAAAGACAATGGACGTGTTAAGTATTCTTTCCTTAGAGGGTTGATTAAATTCATAAAAATAACCGCTCTCACCAATTTGCCTTAAAAGCCGGTAGATCATTTTTGGGAGACACTCTGCTTTATCAATGACTAGTAATCCATGCTCAAGTTTAGTCAGCAAACCCTTTCTTTTTGAGTTTTCATAAATAGAACCCAGTAGTAAATCAGCATATTTTTCTTCAGATAAAATCAATTTTTCAACGTCAATAAAAAATGGTTTTTCGTGTTTGGTAAATACACCAGCTTTTTTTCCTTCATCAAATAAATAATTCACTAAGGTTCTTTTTCCCGTATTAGCTGCTCCATATATTGTGAACTGGTTGATGAGCGGTTTAGGGAAAAAATGACTAGTTAACTGTTGTGCCTGACGATACAGACTACCATTTGGTGAAAAGAAACCATAATAGTTTTGTGATAAACTTATTTCATTGCTTTTTTCTTCACTTGCATGCTCAGACAGGAATTTTTTCAGATCAATTCCTGCTTCTAAAGTAGAAGGAATAAAGACCGTAGGGAAAAATTGTTCTACAACATTTTTAGAGAAGTAATAAGTTGGCTTACCTTGAATTTTGGCGAGCAAACCATTGTTCCACAAATTGTTTAATATCCTGGATACATTTGATCGATCAATTGCTAGATCAACACTCAAACTCAGTGCATCCCGACCAAATTCTTCATACCTGTCTTTCAAAATTGCCTCTTTAGTAGAACGATCTACTTCAAGCAAAATTTCTTCTTCTCGACTTAATTTCAAAAAAATCACCTCACAAAATTGTGCAAATAGCTGCCTTCTAATGATTTTTATATTACCATGAAAGCGTTAAACGTGTATACATTTTTTTGTTTTTCCTTTCTTAATACACGGGTTTTACACAGTTGGAGATATTAGTGTTTTAACAATGAGGATTTTACCAATAAAATAAGATTCCATTACATTACACTGATTTCATAAGTGTATAAAAAAACACAAATTTTGTGGTAGAAGATATCCGTGATATATTCTCATTAACAAATGGAAACGCTTTAGGAGGATTTGCATGAAAGTTTTAGTTACTTCCAATAGTTTTGGAAAATTTAGTAATCAGGCAAAAGAGTTATTGGAGAAAAATGGTTTCGAGGTGGTTTTAAATAAGTACAAAAGAATTATGAATAAGGAGGAATTTATTGGGGAAATTGCAGATGCAGAGGCTGTGATCTTGGGGACTGAAATTTTAGATGAAGCAGTTTTGAAAAAAGCCCCAAAATTAAAAATGGTTTCACGGTATGGTGTTGGCATTGATAATATTGATACTGCATACTTAGAAAAATACGACATTGGCTTAACTGTTACAAAAAATAGTAATAACGAAGCTGTGGCAGATTATACTGTTGCCTTGATGTTAGATGTTTGTCGTGGTGTCAGCTATGCGGATCGCATGTTAAGGACAGAAGGCTGGAAAAAGAAGGAAGGCATTGATCTATGCAATAAAAAGGTTGGAATTATTGGGCTTGGGGCAATTGGAAAAGAAGTGGCCAAAAGAGTGAAGGGATTCAATTGTGAACTACTAGCTTTTGATCTTTTCTATGATGAAGACTTTTGTACTAAATACAATGTCAAGAAAGCTTCAATCGAAGAAATTTTGAAAGAAGCTGAAGTGATCACACTACACATTCCGGGCGATCCTTCTTCTCAGCCTTTAATCAACCAGGAGAGTATTAAACAGATGAAAAATGATGCGGTGTTAATCAATACAGCTCGTTTACAATTAGTTGATGATGAAGCAATCAAAGAAGCTTTAAATTCTGGAAAGCTTTTCGGCTATGGGGTAGACGCTCAGTTGTCTGTTGAAGATATAGATACCGATTATTATACGATGGACAATGTCACACTGACCCCTCATAATGCGGCTGTAACAGTAGAAGCAAGTAACAAAATGTCCTATATATCGGCGAAAAACGTGGTTAATTATTTGAAAAATCAAGGAGGAAAATGATGAAAGAGATTGTATTTACTAGGATTGATGATCGGCTGATTCATGGACAGGTCATGACAGCTTGGCTGCAGCTGTCTAAAGCTTCAGAGGTGGTCATCTCAGACGATAAAACCGCAAAAGATTCTTTTATGACGGTGATTATGAAAGGGTCGATGCCAGCTAAAATCGGTTTGAAAGTATTATCTACTGAAGAGTCGGCTAATTATTTGAACGCAGAAGGGAATAATGGAAAAGTTTTTCTTCTAGTCAAAACACCGATGGAATTAGAAAAACTTTCCGATCAAGGAGTGAAAATTCCAAGTGTTTGTGTGGGCGGCATGGGAGCAAAGACTGGTCGAGAAGTGCTTTATCGGAATATCTCAGCTAACGAGGAAGAAAGACAATCGTTAAAAGCATTAGCACAAAAAGGGATGGATGTATTTATCCAGGTTTTATCTGAAGATACACCAATGAAAGTTGAAAACGTACTTAAATAGGGGGAATAAACATGCAAATCAGTATCTTTCAGGCAATTCTTTTAGGAATTCTTTATTACTTAACTGTTGCCTCGCCGCCATGGTTAGCTGGACTAGGTTCAGTTTCCTTGAGGCAGCCTATCGTATCGGGAACGGTTGTCGGTATTATACTTGGAGATCCGATTCAGGGGCTGATCGTTGGGGCTACTATCAACACACTGTTTTTAGGTTTTATTGTGACTGGTGGAGCGATTGCCAGCGAACCTGGAATCGCGGGTGTAGTTGGAACCGCTTTGACCTTGATTACTGCTTCAGATCCTGGAGTTGCCTTGACTTTAGCGGTACCTTTTGGCCTTGTAGGAACATTAATATGGAATTTTAGAATGACCATCAATTCTTTTTTTGTTCATTGGTTGGACAAAGAGGCTGAAGAAGGAAATCTGAAAAAAATGTGGTTTATTCAGTTGGTTCCTGGACAGCTCTTAACTTTCGCCCTATCAGCTATTCCTGTTTTTGTCATTGTTTATTTTGGAGGGGACGCAGTTAAGTCAATTCTGGATATACTAGCAGGAACGCCGTTGGAAATATTGACGACTATCGGTGGGATTTTACCAGCATTGGGGATTGCTTTAACCGTACGAATTATAAGTAACCGCAAAGGGATCATCCCATTTTTCTTATTAGGATTTTTTACGATTAGTTATTCAGGAATACCGATTATTTTGCTAGCAATTCTAGCTGCAATATTAGCATATTTCTATACAGATCTTAAATTCCCAGAAAGTCAGGAGGGCTAAAAGGATGGAAGAAACATTGATTAAAACTAAAACATTAACGAAGGCGGATTTGAATAAAACATACTGGACTTGGTGTTCGATGTGTCAGGCGATTTATAGTTTTGAACGGCTGCAAGCACCTGGATTTTTGTCTGCTATGTCTGGCCCTATTCAAAAATTTTATGGGGATAACGAAGAAGAGAAACGAGAGGCTATCAAGCGCCACATGGAATTTTTTAATTGTGAAGCTTGGCTGATTGGTCCGATCATTGTTGGGATTACTCTTTCAATGGAAGAAGAACGGGCGAATGGCTTACCGATATCTAATGAAGATATCAGTGGAGTTAAAACTGGGTTAATGGGACCATTGGCGGGAATTGGAGATACGTTGAGACAAGGAACACTGATCCCTATAATTGGTTCAATTGCGATTGCGATGGGAGTTGCGGGCAACTTCTTAGGACCCATTTTTTATATGGTAGCCACCTTGGGCATTAATCATGGGATTTCTTATGGTTTGTTCCGCGGGGCATATAAAAAAGGAAAAGAAGGAATTAATGATATCTTTGCCAGCGGAAAATTAGAAAAATTAATGACTGGTGCAACGGCAGTGGGGGCTATTACCATTGGAGGTTTGGCGGCCAATACAGTCAAATTGACTACAGCGCTAAAATTTACTTTTGGAGAAAATGATCTGGTTATCCAAGAAATCTTGGATAAAATTATTTTGAATATTTTACCTTTGGGATTGATTTTTCTAACGTTGCATTTGCTTAACAAAAAGGTCAGCTCAAGTAAAGTATTAATTATTTTAATTCTAATTGCTATTGTTGGTGTGTTGATTGGGTTATTTTAGGAGGAAATAGGATGATAGGTGTTTTAGTAGCGACGCATGGAAATTTGGGGAAAGAGTTAATTGCCACATCCAACTTGATTTTTGGTGAGGTAGACCAGATCGAGTCTGTGGGGTTAAACCATGGAGACAGTGTTGAAGGCTTGAAAGAGCGCATTATTGAGGCTGTGAAAAGATTGGACCAAGGAAAAGGGATGCTTATTCTCACAGATTTGTATGGAGGCAGCCCGACAAATATGGCAGCCATGGCAATGAACGAACTTGGAGCAACCCATACTATTGAATGTATAGTAGGTACAAACCTACCCATTTTATTGGAAGTTTTAAGTATGAGAAAAACAATGGAACTGGATCATCTCGTTGATCATTGCATGGAGCTTGCTGAGAATAGTGTCATTAACTTAAGAGAAAAAATAAACTTTTAGAATAGAAGGCGAAAATATGTGTAAAGAAACGGTTCAATTTATCGAAGAAAACAAAATTGTAGCAATCTGCCGTGGTACCTATGGCAATGAGCTGATTAATTTAGTCATCGCGTTAGAAAGAGGAGGCGTACGCCTCGTAGAAGTTACCTTTGATCAAAATGATGAGGCGTGTCTTACAAAAACACCTAAAGCAATTAATGAATTATCCCAAACGTTCAAGGGGAAAGTTAGCGTGGGAGCAGGCACAGTAGTTACAGTAGAACAAGTCGATGCCGCATATAAAGCGGGAGCAAAATATATTATTTCACCGAATACAAATGCAGAAGTAATCAAGCAGACAAAAAAACTAGGCTTAGTTTCTATTCCAGGTGCTTTGACACCAACTGAAATTTTAGAGGCTTATGAGGCAGGCGCTGATTTTGTTAAGGTATTTCCAGTTGGTTCGCTGGGATTAGGCTACGTAAAGGATATCAGAGGTCCGATCAATCATGTTAAGCTGATTGCCACCGCAGGAGTAACTCCCGACAATTTGGCTGATTATTTAAATGGAGGATTCTCGGGTGCTGGAATCAGTAATTATCTGACAAATAAAGAGCATATTGCTGCGGGAGACTATGATGTACTGACTGAGCACGCTCGGGAATTAGTGCAAATTGTTTCTGCTAACTAATCAATAAAATTGTTAGGAATTTAATAAGAGATTGAATAGGAGCAAATAAAAATGAAGTTTTTCTTAGATACGGCAAACATTAATGAAATTAAACGAATCAATGAACTTGGACTGGTAGATGGTGTGACGACAAATCCAACAATCATTGTGCGAGAGTGTAAGAAAAGGTGATTAAGGAAATCTGCGCTCTGGTTGAGGACCCTGTAAGTGCAGAGGTCACTTCGATTGATGCAGATGGAATGATTGAGGAGGCCAGAGAAATAAGTCAGTGGGCAGAAAATGTTGTTGTCAAAATTCCTATGACAGAAGCAGGATTAAAGGCGGTAAATATAATTTCTAAAGAAGGGATTAAAACAAATGTGACATTAGTTTTTTCTGTTGCGCAAGGTTTAATGGCTGTTAAAGCAGGTGCTACCTATATTAGTCCCTTCTTGGGACGGTTAGAGGACATAGGAACGGATAGTTACGAGTTGATTGAAAATTTACGCACTGTTTTGGATAACTATATGTTCAAAACAGAGATCATTTCAGCAAGTATTCGCGGCTTAGGCCATGTGGAAAAAGTAGCAGAGTTAGGTGCAGACATTGCAACTATTCCTGGAACGATCTTCCCGAAATTGTGGAGTCATCCGTTGACGGACAGCGGTATTGAACAATTCGAGAAAGATTGGATGGCTTACCAGAAATAGAAAAGAGTATCAGCATTTGTATAACTGTTAGGGTAATAAGCTCTTATCGTTTCAACTTGATGTAGAATGGAGTTGATTAAAAATGAACAAAAGGAAACCTATTGTTATAATGAATTGGTCTATGAGACAAAACCTTGTTGCAGAAGCAAAAGAATATGCAGGTGAAATTCGCGAGCGTGAGTCAGAAAACCAAGTAATTGAAATTGTACTTCTGCCTTCAATGGGAACAATTCAACAAGTTGCTGAAGTTCTTTCAGGAAGTCTGATTCACTTCGGCGCTCAAAATATGGCAGTGATTGATCAAGGTGAGCTCAGTGGTGAATTTTCAATCCAATCTTTGGTTGAGATGCAGGGGAAGTTTGTTGAATTGGGACACTGGGAGCGGAGAAAGCTATACAACGAAACGGACGAAACAATTAATAAAAAAGTAAAATTGGCTCTACAATACAATGTTTCTCCCATTGTTTGTATCGGTGAAATGGAAGAAAACGAAGCAAATAATGTCCTCGATGAAATAAAAAATCCAAATTATGAAAAAGATTTGAAGAGTGAACTTTTTTTACGAGTCTTTAATTCTTTATATGGGATTGACCGTGATAAGCTAGATAAAATCGTTATTGCCTACACACCTGCTTGGGCCGTCGGGAAAACAAAGGCTGCAAGTGCTCCGCACATCAAGCGAGCCGTTTCAATCATAAGGGATTCTTTGAAGGAAATGTTTGGAGAAAAAGCGAAGAATACTCGAATCGTTTATGGCGGTACCGTTAGTCCGGAAAATACGAAAATCATGTTAAATTTAGCTGATTTGGACGGAGTTCTTTTAGGGCGCTTTGGAAGTAAGCCAGAAAGACTGCACGAAACAGTCGAAGTCGTCAGACAGGCTAAATGCTGATAATTTATTGGAATTTATAAAAAGGAGAAATGTTTCTCCTTTTTGTTTTGCTTCTGTTTTCCAGGAGTAAGAAAAAGGAAATTACAGTTAAAATGTTGAGAAAGGATAAGCGGATGAGAAGATAGGGGAATAAAAAAAGAGAGTGTGTTAAAATCACTTAGAGCATAAGAGAGGATTCTTTTATCAAATTACCTATCTTATGTTTCTATTATTTATCAATAGACACTTCTGAAGAGTTTCGCTAACCATGGATTAACCGAAAAGAGGACGTTTAGGATTTAAATGATAGGATGCAAGGTTTAAAATTGATATAGCCTTTTTTGAGAGGAAAATTGAAAAATGACACATATACATAGAACTAACAATGACGATGTTTCTGCCTACATTCACATTCCATTTTGTGAGCATATCTGTTACTACTGTGATTTTAATAAAGTATTTATTGAAGGACAACCAGTGGACGAGTACATTGAAGCGTTGCTGAAAGAGGCGCAGCTGCTGCAGGAACAATCCCCAGCTACTAATAGTAAAACTCTTTATGTAGGGGGTGGCACACCGACTTCCTTAAGTGCTTCCCAGTTGGATCGTCTGTTAAATGGTTTGCGGGAAATCATGCCATTTACTGAAGGAGAATTTACAGTTGAGGCGAACCCTGGTGATTTGACAGCCGATAAATTAGATGTCATGAAAAACTACGGCGTTAATCGTTTGTCGATGGGGGTGCAAACCTTCGATAATCGGCTGTTAAAGAAAATTGGCCGCAAGCACACTGCTGAGGATGTGTATCAAACAATTACTTTATTGGAAGAAAAAGCTTTTTCCAATGTTTCAATTGATTTGATCTATGCGTTGCCAGGACAAAGTCTAGAAAGCTTCCGAGATACAGTGAAACGCGCCCTGGAGTTGGACTTACCTCATTATTCGTTGTATTCACTGATTCTGGAAAATAAAACGATGTTCATGAACTGGGTACGCCGGGGCAAGCTGCAGATGCCGGATCAGGAACTGGAGGCTCAAATGTTCCTAGAAACGATTGAAGCCATGACCAAAGCTGGACGTTTGCAATACGAAGTCAGCAATTTTGCCGCACCAGGCTTTGAAAGTCAGCACAATTTAGTTTACTGGAACAATGAAAATTATTATGGAATCGGAGCAGGTGCCAGTGGCTACTTAGGGAATTTACGCTACAAAAATCATGGACCGATTCAACATTATTTAAAGCTCTTAAAAGAGCAGCAGCTGCCAGTGATTGAAGAAGAAATACTCACTCGCAAAGCGCAAATTGAAGAGGAAATGTTTTTAGGTTTGCGGAAGCTGTCAGGGGTGGAAAAACAAAAATTTTATCAAAAATTTAATTGTTCACTAGGGGATATTTATCAAGAAAAAATCGATCAATTAGTTGCTCAAGAGTTATTGGTAGAAACGCCAAAATCCTTGGTGCTAACGCAAAAAGGACTGTTTCGTGGAAATGATGTTTTTGAGCAATTTTTAATCGAAGAAACAAATTAGCACTCTTGTGTCGAGAGTGCTAATTTTTGTATGTTATTGCTTGACTTCTAGTGTCAGTGTGATATATTAGTAATCGAGTTAGCACTTATCAAGAAAGAGTGCTAACCAGAGGGTGAAGAAAAATGTTAACAGAACGACAAAATTTAATTCTTAGTTTAATCATCCAGCATTTTACTACCAACGGACAACCGGTTGGGTCAAAAAAATTGATGGAAGAAGGCGTCAATGCTAGTTCAGCGACTATTCGAAACGACATGAAGGCATTGGAAGAATACGGTTTGTTGGAAAAGACACATTCTTCTTCTGGACGAGTTCCATCCATGAAAGGCTATCGCTATTACGTGGATCATTTATTGACGCCAGCGAAGGTCACGAAGCAAGAGGTGGATCAGATCCGATCTTCTTTAAAAAAAGATATTCATGAGATTGATGATATCATTCAGCAATCTGCGGATATTCTTTCACAGGTAACCAGCTACACTGCTTTTTCATCAGGACCAGAAATGAAAGACCGTAAATTAACGGGTTTTCGAATTGTACCTTTAAATGACAAGCAGATTTTAGCCATTATCGTAACGGATCGTGGCAACGTTGAAAGCCAAGTTTTTCGTATTCCTGACAATGTAGCTAGTAGTGATCTGGAAAAAATGGTCGCGATTATCAATGATCGGTTAGTTGGTGAGCCACTTCTGACAGTGTATCAAAAACTGCGGACGGAAATCCCTATGATTCTGCACAGGTATTTTCAAACCACTGATGGGATCTCAAATTTGTTTGATATCATTTTAAATGAAGCTTTTGAAGAAAAGGTTTTTGTCAGTGGTGGAATGAATATTTTAAATTACAATCATAACCCAGATGTACATCAATTTAAGATGATGTATTCCTTCATGGAAAACCCTAGTGAACTGACACAATTACTGCTACCTTTTAATTCGCCAATCCATATTCGGATAGGCTCGGAACTGGGCAACGAGCTTTTTGAGAACATGAGCCTGATCCAAGCAAGTTACGAGATCGAAGGACATGGAAAGGGTATAATCGGATTGTTGGGACCAGCAAGTATGCCTTATTCCCGAATGTTTAGCTTGATCGATGTATTTCGCAGGGAGTTGGGAGACAAGCTGGCGGATTATTATCGTTCGCTTGATCTTGACCAATAAAGGAGATGCGGATTATGAAAGAAGTCGACAAAGAAGCAGTAGATATGTCTGGCGTATCTGAGGAAGAAGCCGAAGCAACCGCTAAAGCTTTTGAAAATAAAAAAACGAAATATGAGGAATTTTCTGAAGATGCAGTAGATGATTCCGGAATGACTGAAGAACAAACTGAAGCATTTGCGGAAGCATTCGAAGAAAGCAAAGAAGAAAAGAAGTAAATTAGACTCCCTTTTAAATCATCTGAATCAAAAATGAGGGAAGAAAGGTGGGCCCCAACGTTGAGTGAAGAAGAAAAAAATGAGCAACAACAAAATGAGGTTGAAACAAGCGCTGAGGAAATGACGGAAGAAGTAATCGAAGCAAGCCAAGAAGAACTTTTGCAAGCAAAAGTAGAGGAACTTGAAGACCAATACTTGCGAGCAAGAGCAGAAATTGCCAATATTACCAATCGCAACCGCAATGAAAGAGAACAGCTGCAAAAATACCGTTCTCAGGATTTAGCAAAAAAATTATTTCCAGCAATAGATAATTTAGAGCGGGCGATGGCAACTGAAGTTTCCAATGAACAAGGTGTCAGTTTGAAAAAAGGCGTAGAAATGGTTCTGGAAAGCATGCATCATGCATTGAAAGAAGAAGGCATTGAAGAAATTAAAGCTTCGGGAGAGGCCTTTGACCCGAATCTTCACCAAGCAGTTCAAACAATTCCAGCCGGTGATGATGTCGCGGCGGATACTATTGTTGAAGTCCTACAAAAGGGCTATAAGTTACACGATCGTGTGTTGCGGCCAGCAATGGTTATCGTAGCACAATAATATAGATAAAAATTATAAAAGGAGTGCGTTCAATTATGAGTAAAATTATTGGTATTGACTTAGGTACAACCAACTCTGCTGTAGCAGTTTTAGAAGGTGGAGAAGCAAAAATTATTGCTAATCCAGAAGGAAATCGTACAACACCATCAGTTGTTTCTTTCAAAAATGGTGAGATTCAAGTAGGGGAAGTTGCTAAGCGTCAAGCGGTAACCAACCCAAACACAATTTCTTCGATTAAACGTCACATTGGTGAAGCAGGTTACAAAACTGAAATCGAAGGAAAATCATATACACCTCAAGAAGTTTCAGCGATGATTCTACAATACATCAAGGGTTTTGCTGAGGACTACTTAGGTGAAAAAGTTGAAAAAGCAGTTATTACTGTTCCTGCATACTTTAATGATTCTCAACGTCAAGCAACCAAAGATGCTGGTAAAATTGCTGGTTTGGAAGTTGAACGTATCGTCAACGAACCAACTGCGGCAGCACTAGCATACGGTTTAGATAAAACAGATAAAGATCAAAAAATCTTGGTATTTGACCTTGGTGGTGGTACTTTTGACGTATCAATCCTTGAATTAGGTGACGGCGTATTTGACGTACTTTCAACAGCTGGAGATAACAAGCTAGGTGGGGATGACTTTGATAACAAAATCATTGATTACTTGGTTGCTGAATTCAAAAAGGAAAACGGTGTAGATCTTTCATTAGATAAGATGGCAATGCAACGTTTGAAAGACGCCGCTGAAAAAGCGAAAAAAGATTTGTCAGGCGTAAGCTCAACTCAAATTAGTTTACCATTTATCACTGCTGGCGATGCTGGTCCTTTGCATTTGGAAACTAGCTTGTCTCGTGCAAAATTTGACGAAATTACTGCTGATTTAGTTGAACGTACAAAAATTCCAGTACGTCAGGCATTGAAAGATGCTGGATTGTCTCAATCTGAAGTTGATGAAGTTATCTTAGTTGGTGGCTCAACTCGTATTCCTGCTGTTGTTGAAGCAGTTCGCAAAGAAACTGGTAAAGAACCAAATAAATCAGTAAACCCAGATGAAGTAGTAGCAATGGGTGCTGCTATCCAAGGTGGCGTAATTACTGGTGATGTGAAGGATGTTGTTTTACTAGACGTAACTCCTCTATCATTGGGTATTGAAACGATGGGTAGTGTATTTACTAAATTGATCGATCGCAACACAACGATCCCTACAAGTAAATCACAAGTCTTTTCTACCGCAGCAGATAACCAACCAGCTGTTGATATTCATGTTCTTCAAGGAGAACGACCAATGGCTAGCGACAACAAAACATTAGGTAGATTCCAATTGACAGATATCCCACCAGCACCACGTGGAATTCCTCAAATTGAAGTAACCTTTGATATCGATAAAAATGGTATTGTAAATGTTTCTGCCAAAGACTTAGGAACACAAAAAGAACAAAAAATCACAATTAAATCTTCTTCAGGTTTGTCTGATGACGAAATCGAACGCATGGTCAAAGACGCAGAAGCAAATGCAGAAGCCGATAAAGCCCGCAAAGAAGAAGTCGACTTACGTAATGACATCGACGCTTTACTATTCTCTGTTGACAAAACATTGAAGGAATTAGAAGGCAAAGTGGATGCGGATGAAGTGAAGAAAGCTGAAGATGCGCGCGAAGAGTTGAAGGCTGCAGTTGAAGCTAACGACTTAGAACAAATGAAAGAAAAACGCGATGCATTGAACGAAATCGTTCAAAACTTAACAGTAAAACTTTACGAACAAGCAGCACAACAACAAGCTCAAGAAAATCCAGAAGCAGCGCAAGGCGGCGCGGATGATGTCGTAGATGCTGATTTTGAAGAAGTAGACGATGATGATAAGTAGTAATTAGCCTGTCGATAAAAAGCCAAAGTCATCGCTTTGGCTTTTTATTTTCCTTTAAAAAATTGGCTTTTAGATCAAAAAAATCCGAGAAAATACTCGTATCGATTTTGAATTATGATACAATACATAAGATGTTAAAAAGATGGAGGGAAGCCAATGGCTAACAAACGCGATTATTACGAAGTCCTGGGGGTCCAAAAAGGGGCTTCGGATGATGAGATAAAAAAAGCATACCGCAAGCTTTCCAAGCAGTATCACCCAGATATTAATAAAGAGTCTGATGCCGAAGATAAATTTAAGGAAATTTCTGAAGCTTATGAAATATTAAGTGATCCTCAGAAACGGGCAGCCTATGATCAGTATGGACATGCAGGAACTGATCCCAACTTTGGTGGTGGCGCTGGCGGATTTGGTGGCTTCGGCGGTGGAAGCGGAGGCTTTGGCAACGCAGGCTTTGGCTTCGAAGACATTTTCGAGTCATTCTTCGGTGGTGGAGGTCGGCAAGCTGATCCAAATGCTCCAAGACAAGGTGCTGACCTGCAATATTCAATCAATTTGGATTTTGAGGAAGCTGTTTTCGGCGTAGAAAAAGAAATCAAATACAACCGGGAAGAAGTCTGTCATACTTGTCATGGTAACGGTGCTAAACCAGGGACAGAACCTGTTGTCTGCCATAAATGTCATGGTTCAGGATCGATTAATGTGGAACACCAGACTCCGCTTGGCCGGGTAATGAGCCGACAAACCTGTGATGTTTGTCATGGTACCGGTAAAGAAATTAAAGAACCATGCCCCACTTGTCATGGCTCAGGTCATGAAAAACGTCCACACACTGTAAAAGTGAATGTGCCTGCAGGTGTAGAGGATGGTCAACAAATGCGTTTGGCTGACCAGGGAGAAGCAGGCGTAAACGGGGGTCCTTATGGCGATTTGTATGTGGTCTTCAAGGTAGCCCAAAGCGATATCTTTGATCGTGAAGGTGCAGAGATTTATTACACTTTACCATTGAGTTTTGTTCAAGCGGCTTTAGGAGATGAAGTAGCTGTTCCAACTGTTCATGGTGACGTGAAATTAAAGATTCCAGCTGGAACTCAAACGGGTACGAAATTCCGCCTAAGAGGCAAAGGAGCACCAAAATTACGCGGTAACACTACTGGTGATCAGCAAGTAACCGTACAAATTATTACACCAAAGAACTTAAACGAGCAGCAAAGAGACGCTTTACGTGCCTTTGCTGAAGCGGGTGGTCAAACGGTGACAGAACAAAAAGACGAAGGTTTCTTTGGGAAAGTTAAAGATGCATTCGGCGGAAAAAAATAAAGTAAAAAAGTGATCCGAAATTAAATCGGATCACTTTTTTTGATGTGCAGTTGCCAGTATTGTCGCAGAAAGAAGAAGGACATGCTCAATGTAATCAGTTCTGTTAATGGTAAACTAATCCAAACACCCAGTAAATTAAAGCTTTGAGCCAATAAAATTACAAGCGGAATCAGCAGGAAATATCCCCGAGCCAAGGCTAGCATGAAAGCTTGCTTTGCCTGTCCAACAGCAGAAAAGAAAATACTAAAGACCACATTGAAGCTGGAGGCAAACAACGATAGAAAGAAGATCGGAATGCCGAAAGCCGCAATCTCGGTTAAAAACTGATTATTGTCGCGATTAAAGACTTGAATAATTGGATATTTGAGAAAGAAAAGTACAATATACAAAACGATTGCAAGGCTGGCACTAACCTTCAATCCGTAACGCAAAATTTGCTGAATTTTCTTGTCATCTTTTATGCTGGCTGCCTTGCTAACTAGCGGCTGAATACCTTGAGCTACCCCAGTGAAAAGAGATAAACCAACGATCAATACATTAGCTAAAACGCCATAAGCTGCTACTGCAATATCTCCGCTTAATGATAGAAGGACTTGGTTGAAAACTAAAATACTAACCCCAGTACTCATTTCGGCCAAAAAGGATGACAGCCCCAGCTGCGTACTTTTCCAGACCGTTCCAAGCTGCGGAATGGTCCAATCGAAGGAAATCTTACGTTTTGAAAAGCGTCTGTGAGTGCTTAAAATCAACAAGCTTACCACTGGAGATAAAACTGTTGCCAGGGCGGCCCCAGACATTCCCATATGGAAGATGAACACAAATACATAGTCAAAAATAATATTAAATATACTGGAGCTTATCATGGCCTTCATTGCTAATTGTGGATTCTGGTCATTTCGAATAAATGCCAAGCATAGATTGTTTAAAATAAAGAAGGGACCCATGATCATAATAAATCGCATATAGGTAGTTGTATATGCGATGGTATCCGTGCTAGCGCCTAATAAGCCAGCAATAGGATGAGCAAAAAAGATGCCAAGTACCGTGAAAAACAAACCAATAACTGTTCCGGCTACTATTAACTGAGAAAAGTAATTGCTTTTCTCTTTGTTCAAAGAAAAAAGAGTAGCACCGCCCATGCCTAAAAGCAACCCTAAACCACTTAACAGATTGAATAGTGGCAGGGCAATATTCAAGGCTGCTAAGCCCATTACCCCAACTCCATTCGCAATAAAAAAAGTATCTGCTAAAATGTACAACGATAAGCCTAATGTACTAAAAACACTCCGTGTGACATAACCCTTGATTTCTTTCATTTTTTAACCTCCAAAAAAAAGAGCAGCTGCTATCCTCCATTGGCCTATGGGATAGTCAACTACTCCAAACAAAACCCGGCGATTTTGCTTAAGTGTCCGTTTAATTTCCTTCATTCTAGCAATTCTTGCTTTAAAAGGCAATGTTTATTTTTTAAAATTGTAATACATAATCCGTTCGCCGTTTGCTGGATCATGTTCGTTCGAATCAATAAATCCCAGCTTTTGATAATAAGCAAAGATCTTTTCATTTTCTTCATGAGCACTTAGATAGACTCGATGAACAGGAAAAGTTTGTTGCATATGTTCTAGTAGTAAGGGAATAAAATGCTTGCCATAACTTTTTCCTTGAAACTGCTGATCGATCATAATTCGATCCAGCCACATGCTTTCTTCGTGAAGCGCACCGATCATCGCAAAGCCCACTAAAGTATTCTCATCATATAGGGCCAAAGGGTGCCAGTGCAGAGAATAGTCATAAGCCGCCTCCAATAATGATTGGGCATTGCTCTCAATGAAATTTGCTTGCTTAGAATGAACTTTTAGCTGAACTACTTGGCGCCAATTTTTTTCATTTACTGGTTGAAGGAACAAATTCATGTTTCCACCTCGTCTAATTAATCTCTTAGCATCAAACGTTTGAGTCCACGGTAACGAGCTTGTGCCTGAACTGGGGCGTTGTCGGTAACCAAAAGAGCAATCATGACATATCCAATCCAGCTGTCACGGGAATAAAGCACATATTCCGGTACCCATTCGGTAGCGTATTTGTCTTTATATTCCTTTAAGCCGCCGAAGGAATAGAAACGAGAGCCAAAGTTGTAAACTAGATAAGCAATTCGTTCTTGAATAAAGCTCTTACGCGACGTTCCAACATTGGCCAATGGAGCCATTCCTAGATCAAAATACTGAATTTCTTGATCACGCATGTATTCAAACAAGTTAATGAATAAGAAATCCATTGATCCGCTGGGTGCTTGAGAAGGGCTGTGACGCATTAAATCAATTGTACCAATTTCTTTTGTATAAGTTGGCATGAAATTAGCAAAAGCCACAATTTGTTCTTCCGCATCCTTCACCACTGCAATAGGAGCTCGTTGCAAGTAATCCTCGGAAAAGAAGCCGAGAGAAAACCCTTTTTCCTTACGACCATCCAGCCACTCGTCCGAAATCTTTTTTAGTTGTCCCATTATAACAGAATCAAAGGGCGGCTGCAGCACTTCGAAGTGGTAACCTTGTTTAATGTTTTTATTGAAGCTAGAGCGTTGCCCCTTCATTTTCTTGCCGCTCAAGCTAAAATCTGGTAAATAAACATGAGCCTTCTCACCAAACTTAATAAAATCATAACCGAATTCATGCAGGATCATAACCATTTCTTCGCTGGTTTCATAAAAGACTGGTAAATAGTTGTACTGATCGGCTGCTTGAATCAATTCTTCCGTCGCAGCTTCAAAGTCTTCTTTTTTACCAGAAGGATCCCCCATTACCAAAAGTTTATTGTTAAAGGTAGCCAGCTGGAAGTAGACGGTGTCTGCTTCGCCATCATTGTATATATAAACTTCTTTGTCTTTTAGGAAAACCAATTGGCTATCTGGATTGCCACCATAAGTCGTCAAAATTGCTTGTACTCGGTCCTCGTCTAAGACTTCGCCGATCTTTATTCGTTTCCCCTTTAGATAGCGGACAAACAGCAGTACCATAACCGAAACAATTAGAATAGCAATAAAACCAGTCATCCAAATACGCTCACTAGGAAATAAGAAAAATTCTGGCAAGTGGTGGCGGTGATGAATTGTAGGACTGTTGTAAACGCCAATAATGACATACAACAGTGTCAAGCCGCCAACAATGATGCCATCAATTGTTAGCCATTCCGCTGAATACACTAGTTGTTCACGATAAAGCTCTCCTTTGGAAAAAATGACGAACAGCAGCAGTAAAACTAAAAAGATGCCACTAGAGATGTGAAAACCAGCTAGTAGTGAATACAAACCAGTCAAGATAACCAAAAAAATCGTAGGATAATAAGCTCTTTTTACTCTAGCTGAAACCGCCCGACCTGCGATAATCAACAGGTAGCCTAATAAGATCGCTGGGAAGATTACAATTACTCGCGAACGAATCGGATTAAGATGTTGCAGAAAACGGAAGCGAATAAAAGCTTCTGGAATAGTTGCAGATAGAACCAGCATAATTCCCGTGAAATACAAGAAAAATGTCTCTAGCTTATGGGAGAGTTCCTTTAATAAGTCGATGGGAATATTATTATAACGGTCATTTAAGGTAGTGCCGACATTTTTAATGAATAAAACGACTCCGATTAGGAAAGGGATAATGTAATAGAACAACCGATAAAGCAAAATCCATGCGATTACTGTTTCTCTATTAATACCTAATGCGGATAAACCAATAATCATCATCAAATCAAAGCTGCCTAATTCGCCAGGAATCATAGAAGCAATACCGATAACAGTAGCAGCGATAAACAAAGGGATAACCTGAAGGACATTCATATGAATTCCCATCAGTAATCCTGTAGTAATAAAGGCAGTTAAAACCCCAGTCCATTCTAGAAAGGAAGTACCCACTAATTGGAAACGCTCTTTATTTTTCAAGTCTCCTAGATATTCACCTTTACCAAAAAAACTTAGCCCAAAAACGATTGGAAAATATAAACCACCGCCAATCAACCAGATCCAATACTGTTTAAGGTATTGATTGGTCTGATCAAAAATAACTAGAAAAAAGGAAATTAGGGCAAAGATGGATAACCCTGACATGGTAAAGACTAAAATTTTTGACAGAGCCTGTACAACTTTTTTACCGGAGGAATCCTTGCCGTAAAACTCTGAACGTAGGCCGGCGCTGATGAAACCGCCAAAGCCAGCAATGTTGTTTAAGGTGTTAATTAACCAGCTGGTTTCCAGTAGATAACTCAGCTTTGGCTTTTGTCCCAATAATTTGTTTAAAATAATGTCATAACCAAACATTGGGGTAATTGAGATAAAGGAAATCACCGCCATTAAGACAATATTACCTTTGCTAATGTTGCTAAAGGTGGTTCCTAATTGATCAAAAGAGACCGTTTTTCCAATGTTACCTAGTTCGACGCCAACGATCACAATAACTGAAATCAGGAAAATTGTTTTCAATTTTTTTGCATGGGTTTGAAACCAGTTCATGATACTTTTCACTTAATCACTCCGCTCTTCCAATAAAAATTCTAACACCTCTTGATTGAAGCGTTTGGGGTTTCTGCGAGCAAACATGTGTCCTTGGCCTGAGACAATTGCAAAACTAGCGTTAGGAATTGACCGGGCAATATACATAGAATGCTGCGTCTTTACCACATCATGCTTGCCAACAATAACTAAAGTTGGCGCCTTAATTTTTTCTAAATCTTCAGTAGATAAGCCGATTTCACTGAACAACAGCCGCAAAATAGGTAGAAAGTTCCGCATACCCTTATCCACAAAAGATCCCAACCAGACAATGCTATATTGAATATAACTTGCCAGATGAGGCAGCAGTCGAATGCCGCTAGGGAAAGTATTCCCAGCGTTAAGAATCAGGTGGTTAATCCGATCAGGATACATGGAAGCAAAGACCATCGCTAAATTAGCACCATCGCTAAAGCCTAATAAATCAGCCTTTTCAATTTGTTCCAACTCCATAATATGATGCAAGTCTTCCGCCATTAACTGGAAGTTAATTTCAGGCCGCATATTAGTAGAACGACCGTGTCCTCGGCTATCAACAACAAATACCCCGAAGTGTTTACAGAAGCTGTTAATTTGTTTAGAAAAATAGCGACCACTTCCGCCGTTGCCGTGCAACAGGAAGAGGGCTGGACCATTTCCATATGTTTCGTAATAAATTTGCGAACCGTCGGGCATACTCGCAGTTTTCTTTTCGCTCTTCAAATCATCACCTACTTCTATCAGTATACCGATTTTCAATCAAGTTGAACAACAATTAGGATGTTGTCGAAAATTAACGCTTTTTTACGAATGATTAAAGAAATGTAAAATGCTTGTGATTCTCTTCCAAAAGTTGATTTACATCTTGTAATATAAAGGAAATGATGAAAATAGTTTGGATGAAATCAAATGAAATTTTTTAGAAAAATTTTGAAATATACTATAAGCATACTCTTATTAGCCGCTCTTTTGCTAGGCCTTTTTATCGGCTATCGTACCTATCAATTCACTAAAAATGTTAATGAGTACCGAGATGAAGTGGAAATCGTTGCTCAAGAACATGGGGTACAGGAGTTCACAAATACCATTCTGGGTATTATGTATACAGAATCAAAAGGAATTGGCACAGATCTAATGCAAAGCTCGGAAAGTGCCTATGGAAGTCGTGGTCAAATTACTTCCCAGCAGGAAAGCATTGAATATGGAGTAGAACATTTTGCCGAAAGCTACCAACTTGCTCAACAAGCTGGATGTGATTTGTCGACGGCTATTCAGGCTTATAATTATGGTTTTCAATACATTGATTACGTGAAAAATAATGGTGGTGAGAATTCAGTTGAGCTGGCGGAGCAATACTCGCGGGACGTTCTCTCGCCAGGACTAGGAAACAGTACTCAAAATCAATACCGTTACGTAAAACTACAGTCCCTTTTATACAATGGCGGCTACTTATATAGTAATGGCGGCAACATGTTTTACGCTGATATCGTGGTCATGAATGAGAAGTTGGTAGATTGGTTTCAAATGATTCAAAAATGATCTTGAAAACTTGAAAAATACTGGGAATATGCTATACTGATATTTGTATAATTTTGCCTTAAAAGTCGCTCTGATTAAGAAATGAATTGGAGCGATTTTTGTAGCTGTTATCGTATTTTTGAAAAGCTCAGGTGATGAGAATTGGCACAAAGAATTCCTCAGGAAGTAATTGATGAAGTTCGTGAGCGCACGAACATTGTTGAAGTCGTTGGGCAGTATGTTCAGTTGAAGAAGTCAGGCAAGAATTATGTGGGACTCTGTCCGTTTCATGAAGAGAAAACCCCATCATTTTCAGTTGTAGAAGACAAACAAATTTTCCATTGCTTCGGTTGTGGGAAAGGCGGGAATGTCTTTACTTTTTTGCAGGAGCTGGAGGGACTTAGTTTTCCTGAATCAGTGAAGAAAGTCGCTGACATAGAACAGATCTCACTAGGAGTTGAAATTTCCACTGAACCAACCGGAGAAAGCTCCAATCGGTTGCAGCCACTAATTTCCCTCCATGAGAAAATTCGAGATCTGTATCATCACATTTTGGTAAATACGAAAGCGGGTGAAGAAGCCTTAGCATATCTTCACAAACGCGGATTAAGCGATCAGCTGATTGATGAATTCAAGATTGGTTTTGCACCTAATCAGCGAGATTTTCTGGTTCAGATTTGTCGTAAGGATCGGGTGCCAGAAGATATTATGGCACGCAGCGGACTATTTATTCAGCGAGACGACGGACGTTTTAGTGATCGATTTTATCAGAGGGTCATGTTCCCACTAAATGACTCCCGTGGGAAGACAATCGGCTTTTCCGGACGTCTTTTGCAAACCCAAGATTTCCCGGGAGAAGATCAGCCCAAATACTTGAATTCGCCAGAAACGGAATTGTTCAACAAGCGTGAAGTGTTGTTTAACTTCGACAAGGCTCGAAATGAGATTCGCAAGCAAGGCGAAGCCATTTTGTTTGAAGGATTTATGGACGTGCTAGCCGCTTGGCAGGCCGATATTAAGATTGGCATAGCCTCGATGGGAACCAGTCTGACTGAGCAGCAAATTATGGCAATTGAACGAATTACCAGCCATGTGGTTGTCGCCTATGATGGAGACCGAGCAGGATTAGCTGCAACTGATCGCGCATTGGCAATTCTAGGTGCTCATAGTCGTTTATCTCTTTCAGCTGTCACTATTCCTGAAAAGATGGATCCAGATGAATATTTACGTAAATATGGCGCCGAAGAGTTGCGGAATTTATTGCAGCATGGCCGTCAGACACCGTTTGTTTTTCAGATGCATTACCGTAAAAAAGACGTGAATCTCGACAATGAGAACGATCGACTCACGTATTTGAATGGCTTGGTTGAAGAATTAGTGAAGGTTCAATCGCCAGTGGAGCAGGATTTATATCTTGGCCAGCTGGCAGAAGACTTTAACTTAACTCGAGATAGCCTGAAGCAGCAGTTGCGGCAGGCTCGTCAAACTTCACGTATGGAACGTCGACAGCAGACCCCTCAACAAAGGGCTACTACCGTTACTGCCGAGCCTAAGACTATTCTTTCCCGTCAAGAAAAGGCGGAACGAATGCTGATCTATCGGGCAATGAATGAGACTAGCGTACGTGAACAGCTGGTGCAACAGGAATTTCAATTTATCCATGATCGCTATCAAGAGTTGCTACTCTACTTAGATAGTTATATGATGGTTCATGGACAGTTCGTTTTGGCGGACTTTTTGAACTATTTAAAGGAAGACTCGATGAAGCAATTGGTTATCGATATTTCCGTTTTACAAATGTCAGAAGATAGCAATGAACGTGAAATCTATGACTTTATGCAGGTGATTGCCCAATCTAGTATCGCTGATGAAATTAAGCAACGACAAAAAGAGCAGCTAGAAGCTAGAAAAACGGGAAATCAGCAGCGGGAATTGGAATTAACGATTCAAATTATCGAATTGACAAAGCGCTTGAAACAAGCCTAAATGTGAAAGGGGCATTTATTTAATGGCAGACGTAAAAAACAACAAAGAGTACCAAAAAGCTTTAGCAGCACTTCTTAAAGAGAAAAAACCTCTTGGACAAGTTGTGTATGATGAATTAACCAATCGATTGGCTACACCTTTTTCCTTGAATGCTGAGGCAATGGATGCATTGATCCAAAAGGTTGAAGATGCTGGAATTAGTGTAGTAGACGAAAATGGTGAACCTTCTAAAGCCAGCTTAAAGCAAAATGAAAAAACAGCCAAAGCTGCAGAAGCGGAAGATTTATCTGCCCCTACTGGTGTAAAAATTAATGACCCTGTACGTATGTATTTAAAGGAAATCGGTCGTGTACCGTTGCTTACTGCCGAAGAAGAGGTTCAATTAGCTTTATTGATCGAACAAGGAGATCAAGAGGCAAAGCAGCGTTTGGCTGAAGCCAACCTGCGTTTGGTAGTTAGTATTGCGAAACGTTATGTTGGTCGTGGTATGCAATTCCTGGATTTAATCCAAGAAGGTAACATGGGATTAATGAAGGCTGTAGAGAAGTTTGATTACCGTAAAGGATTTAAATTTTCAACTTATGCAACTTGGTGGATTCGTCAAGCAATTACTCGAGCGATCGCTGACCAAGCACGGACTATCCGTATTCCAGTCCATATGGTTGAAACCATCAATAAATTAATTCGGGTACAACGTCAATTACTGCAAGATTTAGGTCGTGAACCAACGCCGGAAGAGATCGGGGCAGAAATGGACCTGCCAACTGAAAAAGTTCGCGAAATTCTTAAGATTGCTCAAGAACCGGTTTCATTGGAAACACCAATTGGTGAAGAAGATGATTCTCATTTAGGCGATTTCATCGAGGACCAGGAAGCGACCAGTCCTGCTGAGCATGCAGCCTCTGAAATGTTGAAGGAACAGCTTGAAGATGTTCTAGATACTCTAACTGACCGAGAAGAGAACGTTTTGCGTCTGCGTTTTGGTTTAGACGATGGACGTACACGTACTTTAGAAGAAGTGGGGAAAGTATTTGGCGTAACACGGGAGCGTATTCGTCAAATCGAAGCTAAAGCATTACGCAAACTTCGCCACCCATCACGTTCTAAACAATTGAAGGATTTCTTGGAATAAGCATCTTGTAAAGCTTTTGTCACTCTGACAAAAGCTTTTTTTTATTTTTTTATTTAAAATAGCTGTGAAGTTATTGGAACTAAGGAGAAGTTGTGGTAGATTAAGGCGTAAGATTGAGAAAAGGAGCCGATTTCAATTGCATAAATGTCCTAACTGCCGATTTGAACCTGTCGACGGATTAGCAACTTGTCCCAATTGTGGTTTTTCCTTAGTGTCAGTAGATGATACTTTGCCTGAAGATAAAAATGATGAGATTGAATGGTCTGAGTTGTCTCAGCTGTCAGTTGAATCTGTTCGGGAAATGTTTGCTGAGGATAAAGCAGACGACCCGGAAGAAAACATGAAAACCCAAAACGAAGATAATGCGGACGATACAAATCCAATTTTGGCACAATATATTCGCGAACATAAAGGAGAATACATTCCTAGAAGAGATGTTGAACCCAACAAAGAAGAAAAAACAGAAGCTGAAAAAAACGAGCCTGATGGGCAGCAAGCAGCAGAAAGTCTAGAAACTTCGGAAGAAGCGATCAAGTCAAAAGCTGTTGAACCAGTCGAACCAGTTGTTGAGGAATCCCCAACTGTCGATAAAATTTTACCTGCTGAACCAGAGACGGTGGTACCTGTTTTGGCGGAAAACATCTCTTCAGAAGAAGACGAACAAGCTTCGGAGACAGAAGCAAAACCGCAAGAAACAAATTTTGGCGGTGGAAACACCCATTCAGGGGACAATGAGCCGCCTAAAAAGAACCGCAAAAAGTGGTACATCACTTTAGCGGCTGTAGCATTGCTGGGGATTGGTGGAGGCTACTATTATCATACTGAGAAAGAAGCCGAAGCACAGAGAGTTGCTGCTGTGAAAAAGGAAAACAAAGAGATCGATACGCTGGAAGAGACGATTCAGGAGTTTTATACCGATGACAAGCAAGTTTTCATAAGAGCAGACAAGCTAGGTCAAAACACCAGCAAGTTAGCTGAAGAAATTGCTAAACATAAGGACAGCTCTCGTTATAAGGAGTTGGACACTTCCTATGAACGTCTGTTAGACAAAATGAATAGTATCCAGGAAGTGAATCTACTATTTACTTCTCCAGCGATTGATGGTGATAAAGTAGCGGACAATTTACAATTGAAGGCGGATCAGCCGGTAGATTTGGCCGTCAATACCGGCGATCAAAGCTTCAACGATTTACTGAATCAGGCAATTTCACAAGCCAAAGATCAATATGAAAAAATTGAAGAAGCTAAAAAAGCCCTTAGCCAAGTAATTCAAGACGGTAGTGTATTAGAAGGCGTGACCAGAGAACAATACAATTCAGCTAATGATGCACTGAATGCAGTAACAAACCAAACGTTAGTGGAAACTCAAAAAGCTGATTTGAAGAAGGTAGATGACACTCTTACTGAAAAAGAGAAAAAAGCTGAAGAAGAACGGTTAGCTGCTGAAAAAGTTGCTCAAGAAAAAGCCGAGCAGGAAAAAGCTGCTCAAGAGCGTCAAAAGTCTACGACCAATTCTGGAGGTCCTAACCAACCAATCGTGGGATCTGATTCAGATCAGACAGCTGATTTAAGCAATGCTGCCTGGGGATGGAATCCTGGAGTTAAAGAAAAGGTAATACAAACCTGTCTAAGCCGAGGATATATCACAGAAGGCGGTTATTATGTAGAACCGGCTCGTATTGAGAACGGCGAAGGCTATTACAATTTATATGCTACTACCAATCAAGCGTCGTTAACTAAAAATTTAAGTCCGTCCGATTTGCCAATGTATGTCGTTACAATTAACTGTAAAACAGGTTGGTTTAAGGGGAATGGCGGAAACTAGATGAGTAAAGCCGGGGAAGGATTTCCCTGGCTTTATCTGTGAACTTAAGCAAATTATGAGTTAAAACTGAGCATGAAAAAGGAGAACAGATATGAATGAATTAATCGGACAAGTTTTTACAGCACTGATTATGGATGAAAACGAAGAAACCTATTTTGTCCAAAAAAATGGAGTAACCTTCCGTTTAGTCACCGATCAGGAGCATAAAATTGGTGATGCGATTGAAGGCTTCGGCTATATTAATCAGAAAAAAGAAGCTGTTTTTACAACAATACTGCCGAAAATCCGTATAGGTAACTATGCTTTTGGCGAAGTGACTAATGTACGTAGAGATTTGGGAGCTTTTGTCGATATTGGTTTACCTAACAAGGATGTGGTAGTTTCTTTGGATGAATTGCCGTCAATGAAAGAGCTCTGGCCTAAAAAAGGTGACTATTTAATGATCACGTTACGAGTAGATGAAAAGGAACGCATGTGGGGAACATTAGCTGATGAGACAATTTTTCATTCTTTGAGCCGCAAAGGATCCATAGAAATGCAAAACGAAGACAAAAAGGGGATCATCTATCGCTTAAAAGTAGCAGGGTCATACTTGCTAACTGAAGATTTTTATATCGGTTTTATCCACCCTTCTGAACGCTACTTAGAACCTCGTCTCGGTGAAGCTGTAGAAGCCCGGGTAATTGGTCTTCGTCCCGACGGTGCTCTAAATATGTCTTTGAAGCCTCGGGCTCACGAAGTAATTAATGATGATGCAGCCATGATTTTGACCATGCTGCAGCGTAAAGATGATCATCGCCTGCCATTATGGGATAAATCGGCTCCGGAAGAAATCAAGCAAACCTTTGGTATCAGTAAAGGACAATTTAAGCGAGCAATTGGTCATCTATTGAAGGAAAAACTAATTATTCAGGAGACTGGAGAAATTCGGTTAAAAAACTAATTGAGAATCACTTGCGAAACTTACGCGGATAAATTATAATGATTCTTATCAAATCAATAAAAACTGATATTCCAGTTTATAATAATTATAATCAAGTGAGGTATTCCTATGAATGCAGCGTTAGCGCTACAAAAGACAAAAAAACAATTGCATGACTCTGGTTTTAAGTTGACGCCTCAGCGGGAAGCAACCTTGCTGGTATTGCTGGAAAATGAGAAAGATCATTTATCTGCGGAGGAAATTTACTTTCTTGTAAAACGGAAAAGTCCGGAAATTGGCTTAGCTACTGTTTATCGTACCTTGGAAATTTTAACGGATCTGCATATCGTGGACAAGGTTAGCTTTGATGATGGCTTAGCCCGATATGATTTACGTAAGGAAGGTGCTGAGCATTTCCATCACCACTTATTGTGTTTAGAGTGTGGGAATATCGAAGAAATTGAAGAAGATTTGTTAGGTGACGTGGAACAAATTGTTGAAGCTCGTTTTCGTTTCCAAGTGAAGGATCACCGGTTAACCTTTCATGGCATTTGCCAAGCCTGCCAAATAAAAAATGAGCAGAATTCATAAATAGATGCTTCGGCAAATACAGCCATCACAGGTCCCTTGAAAAGATAGTGAGACGAGACTATCCATTCAAGGGACTTTTTGGTATGATAAAGCGAAAGTGGTGAGGAAATGGATGAACAAATCAAAGAATATTTGCATTATTTGACGATCGAGCGGGGCTTGTCTTTAAACACTCGGGCCAGCTACGAACGAGATTTGAAACAATATCTCCTATTTTTGAATGAAAAGGATGTCAAGAACTGGCAGGATGTCGATCGCTACACTGTTGTGGATTTTTTAGCGTTACTTTCTCAGGAAGGCAAAGCTTCAACCACAATCACCAGAATGATTTCCAGTTTACGTCGGTTCCATCAATTCTTACGTCAAGAACGCTATACAGATCATGATCCTATGCAGCACATTGAAAGTCCTAAGAAGGCTCAGAAGCTGCCTCAGACTTTGTCGTTGGCTGAAGTGGAACGTCTAATCGCTGCGCCGGATACTAGCACGACCCTAGGAATCCGTGACCGTGCTATTTTGGAAGTGATGTATGCTACTGGCTTGCGAGTTAGTGAATTGATTGGCTTAAAGTTAGGAGATATTCACCTCGAGATGGGCCTTTTACAGACAATTGGTAAAGGGGATAAGGAACGAATTGTTCCGTTAGGTGATTATGCGATTCATTGGCTGGAGCGTTACATAAATGAAGCTCGGCCCATATTAACCAAGAAGAATCAAAATGAACCCCATTTATTTGTAAACAATCACGGGAAAGGACTTTCACGTCAAGGAATCTGGAAGAATTTAAAGCAAATTGTCATTAAAGCCGGTATTACCAAAGACGTTACGCCCCACACATTGCGCCACAGCTTTGCAACACATTTGTTGGAAAATGGGGCGGATTTGCGAACGGTTCAAGAATTGCTGGGCCATGCTGACATCTCGACAACTCAAATTTATACGCACATTACGAAAAGACGTATGACTGAAGTTTATAAAGAGTTTTTCCCACGAGCTTGATTGGAGGAAGAAGATGATTACTCATTATCGAAAAAACCAGCGAAAAATTGCAATGGGACTATTGAGCTTTCATAAGTATTTGAAAGAAGAACATCCGAGATTGAAAGAAATTGAGCATTATGAAGAAGGCGAGCCATATCAGTTATATTGCTATTATTACGATGAGGCGACTAATAATGTTCAGGGCGTATTAGGCATTGAACAGTTGAACAACCAAGAGATTATTCTCCATGACATCAGTCTGAATCCTTCCTATCGAGGAGAGGGACTGGGCTTTGTGATGCTGGATCAATTGCAGGAGCATTTCCCTGAATACCATATAATAGGAACGACTGCCACCGCTGCCTATCTGGCCAAGTGGAAAAGAAAGACAGGAAATTTAGATGGAACAAATTAATTTGAAGTTGGACGTTTTTGAAGGTCCGCTAGATCTGCTGCTGCATTTAATTAAGCAATTGGAGTTGGATATTTACGATATTCCAATTGCTGAAGTAACCGAACAATACATGGATTTTATTCACGCTATGAAAACCTTGGAGTTGGAATTGGCTGGGGAGTATTTAGTGATGGCCGCGACCTTAATGTCGATCAAGAGTCAGATGCTGCTGCCCAAAGCAGAGCTTGACTATGACTACGAAGAAGAAGTCGGGGAAGATCCGCGAGATGCGCTGGTTCAACAACTTTTAG
This sequence comes from Enterococcus sp. AZ163, assembly GCF_050498925.1. NCBI lineage: Bacteria > Bacillati > Bacillota > Bacilli > Lactobacillales > Enterococcaceae > Enterococcus > Enterococcus sp. AZ163. The sequence continues at coordinate 3,134,445 of NZ_JBIPAO010000001.1, read as the reverse complement.
AGTATCGTAAATATAAATACGCGGCTTCCGTACTTTCTGAAAAAGAGGCTGAACGAAGTCTCTTTTATACTAAGGCACCGATGGATTTATCTGATTACGAAGAAGAGCTGCCTCCTTTACCAGACAATCAGCTAAACACGATTGATTTATTCTTGGCTTTGCATGATGTTTTGCAACGTAAAAAGAATAATCAGCCAATTGAAACGACTGTCAGCAGCGATTCTGTTACGATTGAAGATAAAGTGAAGCAAATACATGCTCGTATCGAAGCAATGAAAACCCAAGAAAGCCTATCATTGGATAGCCTTTTTTCACGTTATACCAAGGATGAAATGATTACTACCTTCATGGCTTTATTGGAATTGATGAAAAACGGTATCGCAGTAGTAAGCCAAATAGATACCTATGGACCAATAGTTATTACTAAAGGAGCAGCAAAATGAATCAACTAAGTCAAATTGAAGCCCTGCTGTTTGTAGTAGGGGAAGAGGGTATCGAGCTGGAGGAGATAGCTTTTACATTGGAACGGGCAACTGCTGAAATTTATCAGTCCCTTACAAGTTTGCGAGAAAAATATGAAACTGATGCAACGTCAGCCTTCACTGTTTTAGAGGTAGGGAATCGTTTCGTTTTAACCACCAAGAAACATTTTGCCCCTTTATTAAAAGAATTTGCTCGTTCACCTTTAGCAAATCGCTTAAGTCAGGCAGCCCTAGAAACTTTGTCCATCATTGCCTATAAACAGCCGATTACTCGAGGGGAGATTGATGAATTGCGGGGGGTTCAATCTAGTGGTGCGGTTCAGACACTGGTTTCTCGCCAGCTAATCGAGGAAAAAGGTCGAGTTGAAGGACCAGGTCGGGCAATTCTTTATGGAACAACCACATATTTTATGGATTATTTTGGTTTGAAAGATTTAACCGAGTTGCCAGATGTTCAACAAATGGAGACCGATCTATCAGATGATGAAGAAACACTGGATTTATTCTATGATCGTTTTAAAGAAAAGGATGAAAGTTAAATGGAAAGATTGCAAAAAGTTATTGCTCACGCTGGGATAGCCTCACGCCGTAAAGCAGAGAGTTTAATTACTGAAGGTCGGGTTCAGGTAAATGGTGAAGTGGTAACAGAACTAGGCACGAAAGTTTCCAAAAAAGAACGGATTGAAGTGGATGGAGTGCCGATTTACCAAGAAGAGCCTGTCTACTATTTGTTTTACAAACCACGAGGCGTTATTTCGGCTGTCTCAGATGACAAAGATCGTAAAGTGGTGACTGACTATTTCATCGGCGTTCCTGAACGTATTTATCCAGTAGGACGCTTGGATTATGATACATCAGGAATCTTACTGTTAACTAATGATGGCGATTTTTCTCAACGCTTGTCTCATCCAAAACATCAGGTAGACAAAGTATATGTTGCTAAGGTAAAAGGTTTTGCGGACAATAAAACCTTGTATCCATTAACCAAAGGTATCATGATTGAAGGACGAAAAACGGCGCCTGCCCGCTTTGAGATTTTATCCACAGATCGCAAGGCTGGGACTAGCATCGTCGAGTTGACCATTCATGAAGGCCGTAATCATCAGGTGAAAAATATGTTAGCAGCAGTCGGTCTACCAGTACAAAAGTTGAAACGAGAGCGTTATGGTGACCTAACTTTGAAGGGTCTCCGTCCTGGGGAATACCGTCGTTTGAATGCGAAGGAAATTAATGGACTGCGCAATAGTTCACAATAAAAGCGGGTTACTTGTTTTTTGTTAGTAAAATTGCTATAGTTAAGATATAAAATAAATAATAATTTTAGGTTCGTCTTCAGGGGCAGGGTGAAAATCCCGACCGGTGGTGATAGTCCACGAACTGCGCAAGCAGCTGACTCGGTGAAAATCCGAGACCGACAGTATAGTCTGGATAAAGAAGATAGGCTTATTTGGGTATGAATGTATTCAAGTAACTCTATGCTTTTTCTGAAGCATAGAGTTTTTTTACGTACAGACAGCCTGATTAGCTTCGATGAAGATGATTCCAAACAGGAGGAATTGTTAGTGAAGAACGTAAAGTTACAAAAAATGACAGCCGTAGCGGTGGCCGCAGCCATGGGATTAATTCTGCAATTTATTGCCTTACCAATTATCCCGATATTTCCCTTTTTAAAACTGGATTTCAGTGATATTCCAGTCTTGATCAATATGTTTATCTTTGGTCCGCTGGCCGGTGTTGCAACAGCATTTGTTCGCTCATTGCTTCATCTAGTAACAACAGGCTTTTCGATTGATAATTTAATTGGTGATTTAGCTAGTTTCTTAGCGTCCAGTATGTTTACCTTGCCGATTTTTTACTTGTTTAGACAACAAACGGCTCGTAAAAAAGCTATCGGAATTGGATTAGGTATTTTGGCCATGACTATTTTTATGAGTATTGCTAATTACTTTGTGATTACCCCGCTTTATTTAAAAGCGTTTGGTTTATCCGCTGGCGAAATGCTGGGTATGAGCTTGGGAAAATATATATTAGTGGGAATTGTTCCGTTCAACCTGATTAAAGGTATGGTAGTCAGTGGTGCTTTTCTGATCCTGCATGCTAAACTATTGCCATGGCTGAGTAAGAAAACTATAACCAACCATCATCACAGTTCAATATAGCAATTACAAGGCCCACCAATTATGGAGGGCCTTTTTTACGCGTTCAAAATAAAGTTAGACGGGTAAAAAGTTAACAAATAGTTGACAAATTATTTCGTCAAATCTTTTTTCTTTTACGTATGTTATAGTGGATTATGCAGAAGAATGGCATGGGCGGGACAGCGTTTGGCTGATTGAACTACCTCAGACTGTTCCTTTTCAGGAATAAATTCTTGCAGTGCGTGAGGCTCATCGATGAAGGTAACGATGCCTTCATCTGTATAATCAAAAAATTGCGGTGCCAGTGCCTGACACAGACCACAGGCAATGCAGCGCTCTGGCAGAATCTCGCATTTCATAACTTTCACCTTCTAGGAGTTTTTCTATGACAGACTTTATTTTAGCTTTATTTCACACGGGACACAAGTTGCGTATCTCCACCTTATATCATTTATTAATTGGCAAGCGAACCAGCTCAGTATTGCTCCATGGATTTTTCTATCGCAATCTGCCGTTTTTTGACAGTTTTTCTGAGCTGGATGAAAAGCAGTTTAATCAATTAGTTGACCAGTTAATCCGCAAAAAAATGATTGAACAAATCGAGGGTTTCGGCCAGCTAACTGAAGCTGGACAGCTCCAATTGCAGACTTCAAGAGTAACCCAGCTAGTTGATCTAAATGGATTGCGCTATGGACGTGAGCGGGAGCGAATGTGGCAGCTGAGTTTATTGGGTGTCCAAGTTGCAAGCTATTTGACTTACCACAAAAATGAATATATTCCTTTAGATTCCCGCCCCTTGTTCTTATACCAAACAAAAAGGTGGGTACGTCAATCTGGGAAAGATTTTTTGATAGCTTTTCCTAGAGAACTGCAACATATTTTTGCATCTTTAAATAAATATCAAGCTAATTTCCTAGCTAATCAGTTTAGCGGACATGAACAGTTTGGTCGGGTGGCTTTCCAGCTTCTACCAGCAGAATGGCAGGAGGTTCCGTGGGATCGACTATATTATCAGAATGCAGTCGATGCCTTTCTCCACCAAGCATTGCAACAGCCTAATTTTCGTCGACTGCTGAAGCAGTTGGATCAATTAAACTATAATCAAAGTATGCTGAAAACCCGTAACCTATATTTGAGAGGTCTCTCTATTGAGGAGATTGGGAAACAACGTAACTTGAAACAGGGAACTTTAAATGATCATTTTATCGAATGGGCTTTGGTGGCAGAGGATTTTCCATTTTCTGATTTTCAATTGATTGCACCCGCTTCTGAAAGTGAAATGTTGATGTGGCGTTATCAAGAGTTTGCGGAAATACCGTATTTAAATTTCCGTTTGTCTCAGATTTTATTTTTAAAGGAGCAGGATTATGAACGCAAAACAGCTGCTGATTGAGCGCTTTGGCTATCCCTCATTTCGGCCAGGTCAAAAAGAAATTATTGAGGCTCTTTTAGTGGGGAAATCTGTGCTGGGAATGCTGCCAACTGGTACAGGGAAATCTCTTTGTTATCAGCTCCCAGGTTATTTATTTGAAGGAACGGTTATTGTGATTTCTCCGCTAATTTCATTAATGGAGGATCAGGTGACTCAGCTGCAGCAATTAGGGGAGAGAAAAACAGTCGCGCTAAACAGTTTACTTTCTATGTCAGAAAAGCAATATGTCTTAGAACATCCTTCCACATACAAATTTATTTTTATGAGTCCGGAAATGTTTTTATCTGACAAGACTCAACAAGCTTTAGGAAGGATAAAAATAGCTTTTATTGTAGTGGATGAAGCTCACTGTGTTTCTCAATGGGGTGTTGATTTTCGACCAGAGTATTTGAAGCTAAGTGAAGGCATCCGATTTCTAAATCAGTCGCTGATTTTAGCGTTAACAGCCACGGCCACCCCTGAGGTAAGACAGGATATTCAACAACTGCTCTTCTCACAAACGGTTAAGGAAATCGTTTATTCGGTTGACCGCCCTAATATAAGTCTATTTGTGGAAACTGGTGAGAAGCAGGAACGACTGCTAGAATTGCTGCCTAAGCTTTCAGGAGCCGGAATTATATATTGTGCTACTCGTAAGCATGTTGAGGAACTGTACGAACGTTTGAAAAACCGGGAGAGAATTGCCTATTATCATGGTGGTTTGACCGGTCAAGAACGACGCATGCTGCAGCAGCAATTTATTGCTGGGGAACTAAGAATTTTGATCGCTACCAATGCATTTGGCATGGGGGTGAACAAAAATGATATTCGTTTTGTAATTCACTACGATTTACCATCTTCTCCAGAGGACTATTTGCAGGAGATTGGCCGTGCCGGTCGAGATGGACAATTCAGTCAGGCGATATTGCTTTATAATGAAGGAGATGAGTATATTCATCAGTTTCTTCATCAACAAAGCGTCGACAGTCGTCGGTTGTTTGAAATAAAAAAACAGACTGCTGATTTAGTGTTGGATAACCCTTTAATTCAAAAGTGGGAAAAACTTTTTCCTAATCAATCTCAGGAACTAATTGATCTTTTAGAACAACGAGAAAAGATTAGAAAAATCCAATTACAAGAAATGCTCACCTACATTCAGTTGACAGGTTGTCGAAGAAAATACTTGGTTAATTACTTTGGACAGCAGTTAGGAAATCAGCCGAAAGACTGCTGTGACAACGATGGAGCTTCTATAAAAACAGCTGAAGAATCACCAGAGCCAATAATTTTCTCAGAAGAATGGTCGGTGATATTACTAAAATTATTTAAAAAAACGATGAAAGATTGAAATAGTGAGCCACTTTTTTTCATGCTATGGTATAATACTTGGCGACAGCAATTAGGAGGTAAGATAAAGTGAGTAGAAGAGATCGCAACAGAGAAACAAATAACGAGCCTTGGGATCAGCATATTTATGAAACAGAAGAGGAAGAGTACGCATCACGTCAGTCTCGTCAGCAACAAAATAAAGGCGGGAACACTCGCTTCTTAACAATTCTAGTTATTTTGCTATTATTGTTGATTTCAATTCCAGCAGGTGCCTATTTCTGGATCACTCGTGATACTGGAAAACCAGCGGCCTCTCCTGAAAGTACGACACAAGTGTCTTCTTCATCAACTGTAGAGTCAACTGAGTCAAGTACTAAAGAATCTTCGAGCACTTCAGAGAGCTCAGAAGATACAGCTGCCCAGCAGCAACAAGCTGCTCAAGAGGCGCAACGACGTCAGCAAGAACAACAAGCTGCTCAAGAAGCACAGCAACAACAACAGCAACAAGCGCAGCAACAGCAACAGGCTCAACAACAACCGCAACAACAACCGCAAACACCTAGTGGCTCAACTGCAACGGTGCAAGCAGGTGAAGGTTTGCAGCAAATTGCTAACCGAACAGGTGTACCAGTTGAAACACTTGCAGAATTAAACGGCATCACAATTACTGGTGATACCTTCTATCCAGCAATTAATCCTGGTGAAGAACTGCGCATTCAATAAGGATGAATATTCAGCCGTGATCAACTGATTGCGGCTGATTTTTTGGAAAGGAAGAAGCGTGTGGAAAAAATCGCTATTGCTATTGATGGCCCAGCCTCTTCAGGCAAGAGTACCGTAGCGAAGCATTTAGCAAAAGATTTTCATTTCATTTATGTAGATACGGGCGCAATGTACCGAGCGGTTACTTATTTAGCTATCCAGCACAATGTCCCCTTTGACCGGGAAGCTGAGCTAGTTCAATTGATAAAAAAATATCCGATATCCTTTGAACAAACTGCTAGTGGTCAGTTGGTGTTTGTGAATAATCAGAATGTAACTGAAGAAATTCGCCAGTCTGATGTCACTTCAGCTGTCTCAGAAGTCTCTGCTCATGGGAAGGTTCGTGAACAACTGGTACATATTCAACAGGAATTAGGATCAGCTGGTGGAGTAGTAATGGATGGACGTGACATTGGTACAACTGTACTGCCTAATGCAGAAGTGAAGATATTCTTGGTTGCGAGTGTCGAGGAACGGGCGCAACGCCGCTATAAAGAAAATTTGTCTAAAGGAATGACTACTGATTTTGATTCCTTGAAAGAAGCGATTGCACATCGCGATTATCTCGATTCTCATCGCACTGTTTCACCACTCGTTCAGGCAGAGGATGCAGTTAAAATCGATACTACTGGAATGTCTATTGATCAGGTAGTTGCGAAGATTCAAGAGGTTATTTTGGAAAAAGGTTTCGAAATTACGTGAAAAATCATGGAATAGAGCGATTTTTGTACTCTTTTTGCGAAAAAGAGAAGAAATCGCTTTATTTTTTATGTGTAATATTCTAAAATAGAAACTGTAGTCTATTTACGTATGAATTGTTGGTTAGGAGGACAAACGTCATGACAGAATTAGAACAGAATCAAATGGATAACGAAAATGTTTCCATGGAAGCAGCAATGGAAAGCGTCCAAGAAGTAAAAGTCGGTGATATCGTCAGAGGTGAGGTTCTTGCCTTAGAGGATAAGCAAGTCATCATCGGTATTGAAGGCGCAGGAGTTGAAGGGGTTGTTCCCGCGAAAGAACTTTCCACTCTACCTGTCGAGGATATTAGTGAAGAAGTTAAGGTTGGCGATGTCCTTGATTTAGTTGTCATTTCCTCTATTGGAAAAGACAAAGAGAACGGCAGCTATCTTCTTTCTAAACGTCGTTTGGATGCTAAGAAGGTTTGGGAAGATATTGAGAAAGATTATGAAGCCGGAAAAATCATTGAAGCACCGGTCACCAGCAGTGTTAAAGGTGGTTTGGTAGTGGACGTTGGTGTACGCGGATTCGTCCCTGCATCAATGATTGATGATCATTTTGTGGATGATTTCTCTGAATATGTCAACAAAACATTGGCTTTCAAAATCATTGAAATTGAACCTTCTGAGAATCGTTTGATCCTTTCACATAAAGCGGTTGTAGAAGCAGAAAAAGCTGAGAAGAAACAAGAAGTTCTTGCTGGCTTGCATGAAGGTGACGTAATTACCGGTAAAGTTGCACGCTTAACCGATTTTGGAGCATTTATTGATCTTGGTGGTATTGATGGGTTAGTGCACGTTTCCGAAATTTCTCATAGCCATGTCGGTAAACCCTCAGATGTACTCTCTGTTGGTGAAGAAGTGGATGTACAAGTATTATCAGTTGATCCTGATAAAGAACGTATTTCTCTTTCAATCAAAGCTAACTTACCTGGACCTTGGAGTGGGATTGAAGAAAAGGCTGCTACAGGTACAGTATTAGAAGGTACTGTTAAGCGTTTGACCAGCTTTGGTGCATTTGTGGAGATATTCCCAGGTGTCGAAGGGTTAGTTCACATTTCTCAAATCTCTCATAAGCATATTGCCACTCCTCATGAAGTATTGCATGAAGGGGACACAGTACAAGTGAAGGTTTTAGAAGTTCATCCAGATGACCATAGAGTAGCTTTATCGATTAAGGCACTGGAAGAAAAACCAGAAGAAGAAAAAGCAGAACCAGAAAATACTTCCTATGAAATGCCGGAAGAAAGCACCGGATTTACGATGGGAGATATTTTAGGGGACGCCTTGAACGAAAGTTCAGATGAAGATTCTAACGAATAATAAAGAGAGACGTACAAATTGTGCGTCTTTTTGTTTGAAAAAAACCTAAATTCATCGAAATTTAAACTCCCTTCTCTTGCAAGAGGGGAGTTCTTTCGTTAAACTAAGGAGAATTGCCAGTTCTACTTCGCTAGATTAGTTGAATTAGTTAGTAGAATAGGTATACGCACAAGAGTAAAGTGAATTTGATAGAATTTCCATTTAAACAAGTGAGTATCGCAAATAAGCGAAATGGCATTCAAGTGAAAAAATTTCACAATAAACTATAAATAAGGAGTACAACCATGTCAAATCCAACTATTGCTATTGTTGGTCGTCCCAATGTCGGTAAATCAACGATTTTTAATCGAATCGCTGGAGAGCGGATTTCAATCGTTGAAGATACACCAGGCGTAACTCGTGACCGTATTTACGCGAAAGGTGAATGGTTAAGTCATGAATTTTCCATCATTGATACTGGTGGGATCGATATGATCGATGAACCATTTATGGAACAGATCAAACATCAAGCGCAAATTGCGATTGATGAAGCGGATGTCATCATTTTTATTACCAGTGGTCGTGAAGGTGTAACTGATGCCGATGAATCCGTAGCAAAAATTCTATATCGAAGTAAAAAGCCAATTATTTTAGCTGTCAACAAAGTAGACAACCCTGAGATGCGCAGTGAAATTTATGAATTCTATTCGCTAGGATTAGGAGAACCTTTCCCAGTTTCGGGAAGTCATGGCTTAGGCCTAGGGGATGTCTTAGATGAAGCAGTGAAGCATTTCCCAGATAATGTCGAAGAGGAAGACGATGAGAGCATCAAATTCAGTTTAATTGGTCGTCCGAATGTAGGTAAATCGTCATTAATTAACGCTATTTTAGGTGAAGACAGAGTAATTGTTTCTGATATTGAAGGGACCACTCGTGATGCGATTGATACCCACTTTGTTGGAGACTCCGGTCAAGAATTTACCATGATAGATACAGCTGGTATGCGTAAACGGGGCAAAGTATATGAAAATACTGAGAAATACAGTGTTATGCGTGCAATGCGTGCAATTGACCGTTCAGATGTCGTTTTAGTGATTTTAAATGGTGAAGAAGGAATTCGTGAGCAGGATAAGCGAATTGCCGGCTATGCCCATGAAGCAGGTCGCGGCATCATCATCGTGGTGAATAAATGGGATCTAGTCGAAAAAGATACTCACACCATGAAGAAATTCGAAGAAGAGATTCGCGAAGAATTTGCTTATTTGGATTATGCACCAATCATCTTTGTGTCAGCTGCTACTAAGCAGCGCTTGAATAAGTTGCCGGAAATGATTGAAGATGTCAGCATGAATCAAAATCTGCGAGTTCCATCAGCGGTTCTAAATGACATCATAATGGATGCAGTAGCGATTAACCCAACACCAACGGATAAAGGGAAACGATTGAAGATTTTCTATGCTACACAAGTAGCAGTTAAGCCACCAACTTTTGTAGTTTTTGTTAATGAGGAAGAATTGATGCATTTCTCTTATGCTCGTTTTTTAGAAAATCAGGTTCGTAAAGCATTTGGTTTTGAAGGAACACCGATCAAAATCTTGCCGCGTCGCCGAAAGTAGGACATTTTACCATACTTTTTTTGACCTGACAATTATTTTTCTTTTTCGACTATAAAAGAATGAATTTTGTGTCATAAATTGCTAAAAACCTTGCTATCACAAGGTTCATATGCTATCGTTATAAAAGAATATTGACCAAATCAATATTTCAACACTAATAGCTGGACCACTCAGCTGTTAGATTAATGATGTATAAACATCAGACTCATTTCTCAGGAGGTGAATTCATTCATGGCAAACAAAGCGGAATTGATCGAAAAAGTTGCAACTGCTACTGATTTAACTAAAAAAGACGCAACCGCAGCTGTTGACGCAGTCTTTGCAACAATCCAAGACGCATTAGCAGAAGGCGAAAAAGTTCAATTGATCGGTTTTGGTAACTTTGAAGTTCGTGAACGTGCGGCTCGTAAAGGACGTAACCCACAAACTGGAGAAGAAATCGAAATCCCAGCAAGCAAAGTACCTGCGTTCAAACCAGGTAAAGCATTAAAAGATGCTGTCAAATAATGACAGTTAAAAAACCGTTAGGGCTCCAGGGCTCTAACGGTTTTTTTGTATATAGTAAAGTCAAGGTCGTACCAAGCGGAGGCCTACATAGAAGGACATGGCGGCCATCGTTAAGCTCCACTATTCTTTTCTTTGGAGATAATACCAAACAAGACAAAGTACCACGGTGGAGACGACAAAGCCGATTAAATAGTAAACTAGCCATTCATCGGGCTCCCAGTGATGATAATTAAATATCCTGATGGTAAAAAAGAGAACGGGCATACAAAGTAAGGTAATAATGGCCTTTTTTTTAGTCATTTTGGCTGAAAAAGATAAAATGACTACACAAAAGAAAATGAAGGGGACCCAAAAGAGTATTCTGCTCAACCATATCATGCTTAACAAATTCCTTTCAGTATGTAACATCAAAAGTATACCAAATTATTTAAAACCAACTATGAGAACTTAAAAATAAATTGCAGATAATCTCATTAAATAAAATTATTCGAGAATTATTCACTATATTCATTGAAAAGAGAATATTCTCGTTTTTCGAATGAATAAGTCATTCTGAATAAAAAGTTTAGTAGAATATGCTGATTATTTGCCAAGAGAGATAAAAAAGTATTCTTAATGCTACTTTCTGGAAGTGTTTATATTATAATAATAGTACGAAATGAAAAGGTGGTGATGAAGCATATGGACTATTGCTATCAGCAAGAATCATTGAAAACCCAAGTAACTTACGGAGAAACCGTTGCCTCAATGATGAGGGAAAAGAATTTAAGCAATTATCAAATAGTAATTTGCGGGAATCAACGTTATTATGATTTATACGCAGATAAGCTGGCACAATTTATCCCAGCTTCCAGCCGACATGACTGGTTTATCACCACAAACCAACGTTATTGCAATGATATGAATCATTTTGAAGAGTTTATCTTTTTTCTCAAACGTTTTAGTCAACAAGAGAATTTCTTATTTATTGGGATAGGCAACGAAGGTGTGATGGATCTGACAGCTTTTCTGCATCATGTTTCTAATTTTGAAGCAGACCTGTGGCTCTTACCAGTATCCATTCGAGCTTTTGCTCAAAGTTTAACCTTTCAGCATGAAATTGTTTTGGCGGAAACTATTCAACCAGTCATGGAGATCACTGAAGCGCCAGACAATGTTCTTTTTGATCACACGATGGCGGATCAACAGTCTGATGGTAAAATGGTGGATTTGCTCAGCTTGGTTCGTTGTGGAATTGTTAGTGATCATACTTTTTTACAAAGGTTGTACAGCACGTATCCTAATCGGCAGCTGTTAATGCAGCGTTCCTTTTCCGCCTTTATTGAATCGATTTTGAGCTATTATCAAAAGGATGGTAAAGCGATCAAACAATTTGGTAAAGCTTTTGAGTTGGCTTTTTTTCGAGTCGAGAATGGACATTTGCTATCCAACAGCATGAAGAATATGTTTGGCTTGTTAATGGAACTTTGTTGGAATGTCTGTACAAGAGGTTTACATTTCAATTTTAAAAATTTTGTGATATGGTTGGGGCAATTAGGCTATCCGGTCGATCTTCCTGATCCAATATCGTTGGGAGAGTACGGCGAGCAAGTAATTTTATTAGCAAAAGAACACCTGCTGATCGAACTGGAAGCTGTCGGAAAAGCAGGGACATATCAGGTTCCGACTCAACTGGAACTGGTGGATACCTTTGATCATTATCAAAAATTAATAGAAGAAATTAGAGGGAATTAAATGGCAAGTTATAGTGAAAAAATGTTAACAGCTCTAGAAGCTGAAAATTTAGCCGAAGCAGATAGTCTGCTTGAACAAGCTTTAAAACACGATGAACCAGAAATATTAGCCAGTTTAGCGATAGAACTTCAAGCACTAGGCTTTTTAGAAGAAGCCAAAAGAATTTATCAAAAACTGATCACTGAATTTCCAGAGGAAGACAGCTTTTATTTATACTTAGCAGAAATGGCAATCGAGGACGATGAAATTGACCAAGCCTTTGAATATTTGGAAAAGGTTCAGCCGAAGAGTGACAACTATGTAGAAAGTTTATTAATTACTGCTGATTTGTATCAAGTTCTGGGGATTCCAGAGGTTAGTGAAGCGAAACTGCTTCAGGCACGAAATGCGGCACCAGAAGAACCATTAATTATTTTTGCCCTGGCAGAGCTGCATTTCTCAAATAATCAGCTAGGTGAGGCGGTAGATGAATATAGTCAACTGCAAAATCAAGGACTCAATGAGGTTGCTCGCGTATCCATCAACGAACGCTTGGGAACAGCTTATAGCCTGTTAGGTGCCTTTGAAGATGCATTGCCATTTTTAGAACAAGCACTGGAAGAGGATCGTACTGCTGATCGCTTATTTCAAATCGGTTTTACTTATTATCAATTGCATGATTACCAACGAGCAATGATTTATTTGCAGGAAGTAATTGATTTAGAACCAACTTATCAAAGTGCTTATTATTATTTGGCTGACTCTATGAAGGAAGAGGAATTGTTGGAGGAAGCTTTTGAAATAGTGGAACAAGGGATTAAAGAAAATCCTTTTCAAGTCGAGCTGCTGCATTTATCCTCAGAGATCGCTTATCGTCTTAAGGATAGTCAAAAAGCTGAAGAAATGCTGCAACAGGCGTTAAAATTAGGTGAAAAAACTGACGAAACTTTATTGACACTAAGTAATCTATACTTAAATGAGGATCAGCCGGAAAAGGCAATTGAAATGATTGAACGAATGGACGAGCAAGACAATCCTTACGGGGAGTGGAACTTAGCTCAAGCCTATAACGAAATTGAAGAGTTTGCCCAAGCTAAACAGCATTATCAGCAAGCTTACGAACAGCTTTCTCATGAACCAGAATTTTTAAAGGAATATGGGATCTTTTTACGAGAAGAAGGTTTAGTAGAGCAAGCTAAACAATTGTTAACGGTGTACTTAGAAATGGAACCGGGAGATTTAGAAGTTGTGTCACTTTTGGAGGATTTACTATAAGGGGTGATTAGATGATTGATGTAACTGAAAAAAGAGAGTTCCTCGTTTGGTTAATCAACAATATTTCCTTTCGTAGACGGGAAGTTATCTGGATTTTGAACTATTTAATTAATCATGAAACTATTTTGAAAAATGTTCATATTGTCGAAAATGCCAACTACACAAAACGTGGATTAACCATCCGGGATATTACACAAGAAGATGAGCCCATGAGTTTACATGTTCATGGTCAAACTTTTTCGAATAGCGATCAAATTTTTCACGAGATTCGTTTGCATTGGACTCAGCCCTTATATTTAGAATGTGTTTTTCCTGATTCATGGCAAAACGCCCAATACTTATCAGTGCTTGAAGATAATCCAGAAGCTTCCTGGAACGATTCTGTCAGTGAAGAAATCATTCGTGAAGTTGAAGAGCACATTGCTCGGGAAGAAAAAGAAGCGAAGTTGCGATTATTAACCAATCAAATCAATCAAGCATTAGAGAAGGGTGAAAAAGAGGCCTTTTTGGAATTATCTAATGAGATTAATCGTTTAAAGATGTCAATTTGCGAAGATGAAGTAACTAAATAAAAAGAATGGCAGAGGCTATCTGATTAATAAGCCCCTGCCATTCTTTTTAAGGTTTTTTTAGGAAAAATCTCCGACGATGCGGTTTCAAATAAGTAAAACCTTCTCCAGCTACATCATGAACATTGATAATTGAAATAAATGCGTGTTCATCCACAGAATGAATAATTTTTTTCACTTCATTCAGTTCTTGCTGAGAAACAATAATATAGACGATCTTTTTCATTTCAGAAGAAAATCCGCCTTCTCCATGCAGGTAAGTAACACCACGCTCTAAATGCTCCATTAACAAAGCGGCAATCGCTTCGCTTTGATTAGAAATGATCATTACCCCCTTGGCTGCGTATCCTCCGGAAGACAGAACATCCACTACACGGCTAAACACAAAGGACACGATCAAGGTATACATCATTCGTTTCAAATCAAGATAACTTAAGGACATAAGCAAAACGATGGCATCAAAAATAAGCAATGACTTTCCCATTGTAAAGCCATTTTTCTGTTCTAATATTCGGGCGATAACATCAGCACCGCCGGTTGTGCCACCATAACGATAAACAAGTCCACTTCCAAATCCAGCAAATAATCCCGCAAGCAGCGAAACAATAAACAAATCGTGATCAAGGTTAATGGCGAAAGGGATTCTCTGCCAAATCCACAAGAAAACAGATAAGCTGACCGTTCCTAAAATTGTATAGTAAAATGACCGTTTTCCTAAAATTCGTCCACCTATCAAAATCAGAGGAATATTAATAATCAGTGTAGTGTAGGCAGGATCGATGCCAAAAAGTGCGCGAATAATCAAGGTGATCCCGGTAACGCCGCCTTCAGCTAAATGATTGGCAATGTTTAAATAGACCAAACCAAAAGCATAAATAGCTGTCCCGAAAACGATGAAAAAAACTTCCTTTGCACGTGTTATAGTTGTTGTTTTCATAAGCCCCTCCTCTAGCAATTCTCCTCATTCAACATATCATGAAAGACAAATACTTACAACAACTTGATAGGAAACAAAGCCCATTTTTGTTAAGATAGAATGGAGGTGGTTTGATGGAAGAAAAAACATTAGCAGCGATGCAAAAAGAAGTAGACACATACATCCAACAATTTAAAACAGGTTATTTTTCTCCTTTGGCTCAAATGGCTCGTTTAACTGAAGAAGTCGGTGAATTGGCGCGAGAAGTGAACCATTATTATGGCGAGAAGCCAAAAAAAATTGAGGAAGAACCTAAAACTGTTGCCGAAGAGTTAGGTGATGTTTTGTTCGTTACGTTGATTATGGCTAATTCAATGGACATTAATCTAACCAAAATCTTTGACCAAAATATGGAAAAATTCAATCAGCGGGATCGCCTTAGGTTCGAACGTAAAGATGGCAAAGGGGCAAACGAATGAGATTAGATACATTACCAATTGAATTTCAGGGCGCGATGCCGATTTTACGGGAACTTCAAGAATCAGGATTTGAAGCTTATTATGTCGGGGGCAGTGTTCGGGATATTTTACTAAATAAACCCATTCATGACGTGGACATTGCCACTAGTGCGTTTCCAGCTGAGATTAAGCAGCTTTTTCGCCGAACAATCGATGTAGGAATCCAGCATGGAACAGTTATGGTGGTCACAAAAGATACTACCTATGAAGTGACGACTTTTCGAACGGAGTCTACTTATCAAGATTTTCGTCGACCAGATCATGTGGAATTTGTCCGCTCTTTAAAAGAAGATTTGAAACGAAGAGATTTTACTATTAATGCTTTGGCTGTAGGAATTGACGGCGAAGTGATTGATTTATTTGATGGCTTAAGCGATTTGCGGTCTAGAAAACTCCGGGCTGTTGGCAACCCCTATGAACGCTTCCACGAGGATGCCTTGCGGATGATGCGAGGTTTGCGTTTTATTAGTCAATTAGGTTTTAGCTTGGATCCTGAAACCTTTGAAGCAATTCGTGAATATCATTCATTGCTGGCTAAGATTTCTATAGAACGGATAAATGTCGAATTTGTAAAATTACTGATGGGCTCTTCCCGTCAAGCAGGAGTAAAAGCTTTTGTTGAATCCGAATGCTATGTTTACTGTCCTGGTTTGAGCAATTATGGTGAAGCGCTTCTGCGATTTGCAGATTTAATCGGTCCTTCTATCCCTACAGAAAAACAAGCTTGGACACTTTTGATTGCAATGCTGGGCCTGAAGCAAGACCAAATCAAAGTTTTTATGAAGGAATGGAAATGTTCCAATCAATTAATCAAGGATGTCAGTCTAATGGTTCCAGCCTTATCTTTCCGTCTTAACCAAGAATGGGATAACTGGAACTTGTATCAGTTGGGTCGTGAACTTGCCGTATCGGTTGAGCATTTGCTGCTTTACTTTGGCAAGGAACCTAATCAAGCAAAAGTTCGCTTAATGTACCAAAATTTAGCTATTCATAATCTGCAA
Source organism: Enterococcus sp. AZ163 (assembly GCF_050498925.1). Taxonomy (NCBI): domain Bacteria; kingdom Bacillati; phylum Bacillota; class Bacilli; order Lactobacillales; family Enterococcaceae; genus Enterococcus; species Enterococcus sp. AZ163. The sequence goes on along the minus strand of NZ_JBIPAO010000001.1, from coordinate 3,118,166 downwards.
GAGTTAGTTCTTAAAGGTGATGAGCTGATTCAACAATTCGATTATCCTAAAGGCCCCTGGATTAACAAGGTTTTACGTGCTATGGAACGTGAAGTCATTGAAAAAAATCTAGTGAATGACCAAACAGCTTTACTGAATTTTGCTCAAGCCTTTATGGAGGAGGAAACCCATGGATAAACACATGCTTTCTTACGATGTAACAGAAAATATCACAGCTGAAAAGGTCGGATCAGGCGACCTGCCAGTCCTTTCAACCCCAGCTTTACTAGCTATGATGGAAAACTGTGCCAAGGAACTGCTAAGTACGCAATTGTCTGATCAAGAAACAAGTGTAGGTTCCTCCGTTGAGCTGAAGCATTTAGGCCCATCACCAGTTGGAGCTACCATTAACGTCCAGGCGGTCATTACTGAGCACACCAACAAAAAAGTGACGTTCCAAATTGAAGCCTATGAGAACGCGAAAATGATCGGCCAAGCCCTTCACACGAGGGTAATTGTCGATAATGAGCAATTCATGAGAAAAATGAAGGAAAATCACAATATGTGACCGTTTGCTATAATGTGTGATATGATTAAATTACACTAATTATTGTTAGGAGAATGACTATGGCTAGAGAAATGACTGCATTAAAATTTTACTTCCGCAATGGAGAAACTTGGACGATCGAACGTCGATATATTGGTGATTTGTGGATTAAACAAATTACGACAAGTTTTGGCCGCATCAATGGCAGCGAGTTTGTTGAAATTCATCCGTGTGCCGGCTTCAAAATTGAAATCTATCAAGAAGGCGACCATGTTCAAACAGCTGATATCAACTTAGGTGGTTTGGAAATGGGAATGTTTGATCGTGCGAAAAAATTTGAAGACATCGAACGTATGGAAATCATTTACCGTAGCGGTCACCCAGATTCAGTATACTTCCCTTACAAGGACAAAGATAACGAAGGCTTAGACAATATCTATCAATCAACCAAAGAATCAGAAAAAACAAAAAGTCTATACATCGTAATCGACCCTGAAAAAACTGTCGACGACGTATACGGCGATCGTTTCTAAAATACTCGCAGCCAAACGGAATTCCCCCGTTTGGCTTTTTTTGTTAGTTCTACTTCTCCCAGCAGACAAAATAATAAACTCCAAACTAAAAAATCCACAATATATAAAACCAAGCAATTTACCAGAATGATAGGCAAACAACGATCCAACTCATTTTTCCAATCTATCGAAAAATGAGTTTTTTTAGAAAAATCCCTGACATAAGAAAAACTTAAAAAAGAAAGGTACCTGAAGACTTGCAATATTAATCAGGTACCTGTATAATAAGATTATAAAGAAAGGTACCTTACTAAAAAGGAGAGAATTACCATGGAAAACTTAAGTGAACAATTAATGAAGATGCAACATGAATTACGGCGCTATCACCACAGACAAATGGCTAAGAATCAAACGTTAGGTCCGCATCGAGGCCAAGGCAGAGTATTGGCTCTTTTGAAGATGACGCCGGAAATTTCTCAAAAGGACTTAACCTTTGTTTTGGGCATGCGACCTCAATCTGTTGGCGAGCTTTTGCAAAAGCTGGAAGACAAAGAATGGATTACCCGGGAAGTATCTGAGATCGATCGCAGAGTGATGATTGTCCGTCTAACGGAAGCTGGTCAGGGAGCGGCTGATAAGCTAGATGAAAATCCTGCTTTAGACGAGGAATTATTTGCTCAGTTTAGTGAAGAAGAAAAAGCAGAATTTGCCCGATTAATCGATAAATTATTGGAAGAGTTAAATACCGAAATGGAAGAAGATCCAGAAACCTTTGGCGGCGGTCACGGTTTCGAAGGAGAAGGACATCACCATCATGGTCCGAATTGCGGATATGGTCCAGGACATGGACACGGCCCAGGAAGAGGTCCAGGTCATCATCATTTCCATCCAGAACATTTTACTGGTTTCTGGCAATAAAAAAATGAATGGCTGTAAAGGGATCAGAAGCATTCCTTTGCAGCTCTTTTTTTGTTACAATAGCCAAAGAGAAAAATTGAGGATGATTCGAATGAAAGAATTACGCGTAACCGATTTGTATAAAACTTTTGGTGATAAAACTCTATTTGATCGCATCTCATTTTTAATCCATGAAAAGGATCGAATTGGATTGATTGGGGTCAATGGAACCGGAAAAAGCAGTTTGTTAACGATTTTAGCTGGTTTAGATAGCGGAGATGGCGATGTATCAGCTATTGAGAAAGGCAGCGATTACCGGATCAGCTATTTAGCTCAGGAACAGGATTTCCCTCCTGAGATGACTGTTCTGGACGCGGTTTTCCAAGGCGACAATCCTTTAATGCAAACCGTTCGATCTTATGAGCAGGCACTGATGAATCTGAATGAGGATACATTGGACGCTGGATTGCAGGAGCGTTTTGCAAAAGCTGAAGAAGCCATGAATGAACAGAATGCCTGGAATGCCGACAGTGAAGCCAAGTCTATTTTGAACAAACTGGGCATTGCAACCTTGGACAAGCAGATTAAAGAATTGTCTGGTGGACAAGTTAAGCGAGTGGGCTTAGCTCAGGTATTGATTGATGCTCCCGATTTACTGCTGCTGGATGAACCAACCAACCATTTGGATTACGAAGCGATTCTGTGGCTGGAAAATTATTTGAAGAACTATCAAGGTTCCCTCTTAATGGTGACCCATGACCGTTACTTTTTGGATCGCGTGGTCAATCGGATTTTTGAACTTTCTTTTGGCAAACTTTATGAGTACCAGGGAAATTACGAAGCTTATGTGATAGAGAAGGCAGAAAGAGATCGGGTTGCACAAGAGCAAGAAGGTAAACGAGTGCAACTGTACAAGCAGGAATTAGCCTGGATGCGTGCCGGTGCCAAAGCTCGAACCACCAAGCAGCAGGCCCGGATTCATCGCTTTGAAGATTTAGAGGAAAACCTGCACCAAGTTAAAACCGACGGTCAGGTGGAAATGAATATCGCCACTACTCGGCTAGGAAAAAAAGTTCTGGAGCTGAAGGATGCTTCTTATCAAATTGAAGGCAAACAGCTGCTGGAGCATTTTGACCTGTTAATTCAAGCCCGAGAACGTCTAGGAATCACTGGGAAAAATGGCGCTGGTAAGTCTACTTTGTTAAATATTCTAGCCGGCCGAATTGAAATTGACAGCGGAATTTTAGAAGTAGGCGAGACGGTTCGTTTAGCTTATTACACGCAGCGAAATGAAGAAATGAATCCTGAGCAGCGGATGATTGCTTACTTGCAGGAAGCTGCCGAAGAGGTGAAGCAGCGGGATGGCAGTCAAATTGGTGTAGCCGAATTACTGGAACGGTTCTTATTTCCACGGTTCATGCATGGTACTGTAATCGGCAAACTTTCCGGTGGTGAAAAACGCCGATTGTACTTGCTGAAATTATTGATTCAGCAACCCAATGTTCTACTGCTGGATGAACCCACCAATGATTTAGATATTGCTACTTTAACCGTGCTGGAAGATTATCTGTTGGATTTCCCTGGAGCAGTCATTACTGTTTCTCATGACCGCTACTTTTTAGACAAGGTAGCCGAAAAGCTGCTGATCTTCAACGGCAATGCCAGTATTGAAAGTTATTTTGGTTCCATCATTGATTATTTAGACAAGCAAACTCGGCGGGAAAAAGCGGAAAAGACCGCTAAAGCACCTGCCTCAGTAAAAGAGAAACCCCAGAAAAAGAAATTGTCCTATCATGAAAAAAAAGAATGGGAAACCATAGAAGATACGATTGCCGAGCTTGAACAGCGTATTGATAATCTAACCGAGGATATGAATCATCAAGGCGATGATTTTACCAAACTGCAGGAGCTGCAGCAGGCAATCACAGAGACTGAACAAGAGCTGGAAGACAAAATGACCCGTTGGGAATATTTAAGTGAACTTATGGAGGGACAATAAGATGGAACAAGCATACTTGGATCTTGGAGAAAAATTGTTAACAGAGGGTCATCAAAAAGGCGATCGCACGGGAACTGGAACTAAGAGTCTTTTCGGCTATCAAATGCGCTTTGATTTAAGTGAAGGGTTTCCGTTGTTAACTACGAAACGGGTACCTTTTGGTTTAATTAAAAGTGAATTGCTGTGGTTCATCAAAGGGGATACCAACATTCGCTATCTTTTACAGCACAACAATCATATTTGGGATGAATGGGCCTTTGAACGTTACACCCAGTCTGAAGACTACCGAGGACCAGATATGACTGACTTTGGTCATCGTGCTTTGCAGGATGAAGAATTCAATCAGCAGTATCAAGCAGAAATGAAAGCATTTTGTGAGAAAATTCTAGCGGATAAAGCTTTTGCGGAAAAATATGGAGAATTAGGAAATATTTACGGTTCACAATGGCGTCATTGGGAGACTAGAGACGGTGGTTTTATTGATCAGTTGGGAGATGTCATTCAAATGATCAAAACGAATCCCAATTCACGTCGGTTGATTATTTCAGCATGGAATCCTGAAGATGTTCCGTCAATGGCCTTGCCTCCTTGCCACACGATGTTTCAGTTTTATGTAAATGATGGTAAATTGAGTTGTCAGCTGTATCAGCGCAGTGCGGATGTCTTTTTAGGTGTTCCATTTAATATTGCCAGCTATGCGTTGTTGACTCATTTAATTGCCCATGAGACGAATTTAGAAGTAGGCGATTTTGTCCATACCTTAGGCGATGCTCATTTGTACTCCAACCATGAAAAACAAATGCAGGAACAGCTAAGCCGTACACCAAAGGCTTTTCCAACCTTACGCTTGAATCAAAAGAAGCAATCGGTTTTTGATTTTGAGATGGAAGATATCCAAATTGAAGATTACGAACCAGCACCGGCAATTAAAGCGCCGGTTGCGGTTTAGGAGAAAGCTATGTTAATTGCAATTTGGGCACAAGACAAGAATGGGGTAATTGGTAAAAATGATCACTTACCATGGCGTTTGCCAAATGACTTGCGTTTCTTTAAGGAAAAAACTGTAAACAATACGATTGTTATGGGGCGCAAGACCTTTGAAGGAATGGGTGGTCGGCCGCTTCCTAACCGTCAAACGATTGTTTTAACCCATAATACCGCATATGAGAATAATCAAGTATTGGTAATGCATTCGTTAGAAGAAGTTCTACACTACAGTCAACAAACTGAAATGATTACTTATATTGCTGGTGGGTCAGCAGTGTATCAAGATTTTTTACCTCAATGTGATTTCTTATACCGGACAACCATTGACCACGCTTTTGAAGGGGATGCTTACTTCCCTTCAATCGATTGGAATAACTGGCAGTTAATCAAACAAACCCAAGGTACGGTTGACGAAAAAAATCCTTACCCTCATGTGTTTGAAGTTTATAAGAATAACAAAGACCGGACCTAAAAGGGGTTCGGTTTTTTTCAAGATTCTTTAAAATGTGTGCTTTACCATGATTTATTTTAAGCTCTCTGCTATACTGAGATTAATTTCAAAACGATCTGGAAAGAAGGATAGGAATGTCTAGAGTTAAAATTGTTACAGACTCTTCTTGTACATTTGAAAAAAAATACCAAGAAGAATTAGATATTACAGTCATCCCATTGTCAGTGATGATTGACGATGTGGTGTATCCCGATGATGATAAATTGACGGGCGAGAAATTTATGGATATGATGGCAGCAGCCAATGCATTGCCTAAAACCAGTCAACCGCCAATTGGTTACTTTGCGGAATTATATGATGAGCTGGGAAAAGATGGCAGTCAAATTGTTTCAATCCACATGACCCAAAGCTTAAGTGGTACTGTTGAGGCTGCGCGTCAGGCGACTTTTTTGACCAATAGTGATGTAACGGTGATTGATAGTGGGTTTATTGACCAATCACTTGCCTTTCAGGTTATTCGCGCTGCTGAACTGGCTCAAACTGGAGCCAGCTTAGAAGAAGTGCTGGCAGCTGTTGAACAAGTGAAGGAAAAGAGTCGATTGTTTATCGGCATTTCTTCTTTGGACAACTTAGTTAAGGGTGGACGAGTAAGTCGTGCCACAGGTGTTTTATCTAACATGCTAAATATTCGAGTTGTCATGGAGCTGGAGGACGGGGCTTTAATTCCAGTGGTTAAGGGTCGTGGTAAGAAAACCTTTAGTAAATGGCTTGATACCTTCAAAGAAGAATTGAGCAAGTTTGCTCATGTTAAACGTATCGGGATCTCTCATACAGGTAGAACCGATTTTATTGAAGAAGCAAAAAATACTTTACAAGAAATGTTTCCTGAAATGGAAATTCCGGTTTTGCATACAAATCCAATCGTAGCCACTCATACTGGCAAAGACGCATTTGCGATTATGTACTATACCGAATAGTAAAAAAGCCTCTATCCATAGAGGCCTTTTTTATCGATAAAGAAAGGTCACTTGATTAGCCTGCTTTGGTAAGGTTAATGCTATAAGGTTTCCAAACTGATTGAGTTTGCGAAGCCTTTCTTAATTCAATGAGGAGGCGAAACATTGAAAAAATATGTCACACCACTGATTCCAATAGTGACTGCTGTACTAACCTTCGTCTGCTTGTCTTTTTTATTACCTAAGGCTGGATCACTGATAAAAGCAGAAACACGCAGTGACAATGATAACTATAAACAAACGGTTCATTTTGTGGCTTTAGGGGATTCACTGACACAAGGCGTAGGCGATGAAACCAATCGTGGTGGTTTCGTTCCGTTAGTCGCAGACAGCTTAAAAAATCAATACAATCTTTCAACGGTTCAGACTGAAAATTTTGGGATTTCCGGCGAGCGAAGCGATCAGATTCTTAAACGACTTAATAAAGATGAAGAGCTGCGACGTAGTCTGGAAAGTGCTGATATGATAACATTGACGGTTGGCGGTAATGACCTATTACAGGCATTCCAAAAAAATATTACCGCAACCTCGGCTAAAAAATTCAATCAGTCGATTAAAAAGTATCAAAAAAATGTTGAAAAAATTCTGATTGAAACTCGAAAGTTGAATAAAAACGCACCAATCTATATTCTAGGAATATACAATCCTTACTATTTAAACTTTTCTGATATCAAAGAAATGCAAACTGTTGTAGATAACTGGAATGAAGCAACTAAAGACTTAACGGAAGAAACTAGAAATAGCTTTTTTGTGCCGGTAAATGATCTGCTTTACAAAGGGTTACCTGAAGGCAGCACGAAGAACAGTGCAACTATGAATTCGACAGCTGATTCTTCAAATGAATCCTCAACTGAGCAGACTACCGAAGGAGCAACTGTTAAGAACAATGTATTATACGATGGAGACAATTTCCATCCTAACAATCTTGGTTATCAAATAATGGCAAATGCTGTAAAAGAAGAAATGATTAAAACCAATGAATTATGGCTGTTGAAGGAGCGTAAGTAAATGAGGAAAAAAATAAACGGATGGAAGATTGCCTTTTTAGTGTTAGTCGGTATTTTAATAGGTAGCGGAATTTTCTTGACTACCCGAATCTTTTCTACTCGTGAGACCAACTTGCCGCCAAGCAGCGCTACAACGGTTCCAGAAGGCTCACCAGTATTAACCATGAACATGGACAAAAAGAAATTAAACACTGTAATGGATTATTTTTTAACTGATTTTCAAAAGGATTCAGATGTTAAGTATGAATTCTATTTAGAAAACCAAGCCCTGCTTAATGGGCAATTCAATTTTCTAGGTGCAAAAATAAACTTTTATCTTTATTTCGATCCCTATGTTATGGACAATGGAAATGTACAGTTGAAGGCAAGAGATCTTTCTATAGGGACCTTGAATTTGCCGATAAGTGAAGTGATGTCGATGATTACTCGCAGTTACAAGTTCCCGGATTGGGTGGAAGTGTCAGCGAAGGATCAAACTATTGAATTAAAATTAGATCAATTCAAAATGAAAAATGGCATGTTCATAAAAGCCGATCATATCGATTTGGTAGGCGACGACATTCAGTTTAGCTTATATTTACCAAAAGAAAAGTAACGCACTAACTTTGTTGACTCAGTATTTATTAAGAATGATGGAGTGACCTATGAGAAGAAGTTTTTATCATTATATCCTGACAGAGCGTGGGAACAATCTGAAGGATCCTAAGCAAGCCTTTGCAGCGGCTGTCAGTAAGGATATTATGTTTCCCAAACAATCGGAAGATTATCATGAAGTTGCCGATTACTTGGAATTGAATACCAACTACATTGATTCAATGGATTTGTTTGATCAGCTTTGGGAGTATTATCTCGAAAATAATCAATAAATTAACGGGAAAAGTCTGAGAGGGCTTTTCCTTTTTTTTTACTCGTGCTATGATGAAAATAAGTGAAAGGGTGTTGTGTTTTGCAGAAAAAAACAGTTTCTTTATCCTTCTATCTAGTTTCCTTATTTTGTACCATTGTACTCACAGCGGTAGTTGTTTTTTTCTTAGAAAAAACACAGTTTACCCATCAGGAATCGGTCATCAAAGTTACGCGCAGTGAATTAGATGAGGTTCAAGATCTTTATGATTTGATTAGTACAAATTATGTGGGAAAAGTAGATAAAGAAAACCTGATTAAAGGAGCCTTGTCGGGTATGACGGAATCCTTGAATGATCCGTATTCGGAATTTCTATCTGCTAAAGAAACTAAGAAGTTGGATGAAGCAGTTTCGGGAAGCTTTGAGGGAATTGGTGCTAATTTGCAGTTGAAAGATCGCTTGCCAACAATTGATCAGGTGCCAATCAAAGATTCACCAGCAGAAAAGGCTGGACTTAAATCGGGAGATATCATTTTAGAAATTGATGGGGTATCTACCCAAGGACAATCGCTGGATGAGACTGCAAGTTCAATTCGCGGCAAAAAAGGGACCGAGGTTCATTTAATGATTCAGCGAGGAACTGAGAAGTTCAGTGTCAGTATCAAACGGGGCGTTATTCCCAACGAGACCGTTCAAGGGCAAATGGACCAAGAAAATTCTGAAATTGGAGTTGTTCAATTAACGAACTTTCGTGAAACAACCGCACTCGAATTTCGAGATACTATTGAAGAATTACGCAAGGCCGGAGCAACTTCTTTTGTAATCGATATACGGCAAAACTCTGGCAGTCTGTTAACGGAAGCTGAACGTGTTGCTAGTTATTTTTTGGCAGATGGCGACACGATTGTTCAATTTGCGGACGAAAAGGAAACTGTCGGTGTAGAAAAGGCCGATAAGAAAATCGATTCCGGTTTTAAAATCAAAGAACCTGTGGTTTTTCTTGTGGACCAGGAAACGGCTGCTGGGGGAGAATTATTGACTGCTGCTATTAAAAGTAAAGATATTCCGGTTATTGGTACTCGAACTTTTGGTAAAGGAACCGTTCAAAATGTACAGCCTATTGGTGAGGAGAGCTATGTTCAGCTGACTATTTTAAAATGGTTAACACCAGAGGGGGACTGGATTAATGAAAAAGGAATTGAACCAACGATTGAGGTTGGAAAGCCTGGTTATGCTAGCTTGCCACCGTTGTCTCGCCAATCAAATTGGCGTATAGGCGATCAGGGAGAAGTTATTACTAATTTGAATGCGATGCTAAATGCTTTGGATTTTGAGACAGAAGGCGATCAATTTGATGAGAATACCCGTCAAGCCGTCATTCAAATTCAAACTGACAATAACTTACCTGCAACTGGTGCGGTGGATGTTCAAACTTCTCAGGTCATTCAAGAAAAGTTGTTTGAACTAGTTAAAGCCAACGATACTGCGTATAAACGAGCAATAGAAGTTTTATCTTAACAGCAGAGTTTTCTCTGTTGTTTTTTATTGGTAAAGTGAGGGGGTAATCCCCTATAATGGAACAAGAGGGGGAAGAGCAGGATGAAAAAAAGGCAAGACCAGCTTTGGTTAGCAATAAAGTATTTTTTGATTGCGCTCTTTCTTGGCGTAATTATTCGTGGATTCTTACTTATTCCGGTTCCCGTAACTGGGAATTCAATGAATCAAACCTTGAAACAAGGGGATATGATTGTGATGGAAAAATTTACAAAGGTCCAGAGATTTGATGTTATCGTATTTAAGAAACAAGATGGAACTACTTATATTAAGCGAGTAATTGGTCTGCCAGGCGATGCCATTCGCTATGAACAGGATCAGCTTTATGTGAATGATGAACAGGTTTCTGAAACTTTTTTAACGAATAATCAAACCCATGATCACGAAAATACTCCTTACACAACCAATTTCAATTTATATGATCTGATTGGTTTAGATCAGCTTCCGAAAAATGAATATTTCGTATTAGGAGATAATCGACGCATCTCAAAAGACAGTCGCTCCTTTGGTACTGTTGATAGCCGTGAAATTATGGGGAAAGCTAGATTGGTTTATTACCCCATAAGTGATTTGAAACTGATCCATTAATTACTTTCGCGGAAGAAAATCATTTAGGAATTTTTTTAAAGAATAAAACGATGATAAAATAATGATCGTTCTTTAATTATCTTTCGTCTCAAAAAAATCAAATTTTATGGTTCGGTGAAAAAAATTGTAGTTTTTTGTTTTCTCTTTCAAGGCTGATACAAAGCGTTATCGGTAATAGCATATTGTTATTTCAAAGACCTTTTAAGAAAAGGTCTTTTTTTATTTATTAAAATATATCTTCTTTGCAAAAATTTAATGGTTGAATTAATGGACAAAAAACATTTTTTTTAGTAAAAATATTGAATAGATATTTTATTAACAAATTTTGTCAGTTACTAGATTCAATTGTTAGTTTCAAACGCGATAATCAGAAATGTTCAGGTGGGGAAGGGTTATCGTGTAGATGCAAAAGTCCTGATACAACGACGCAAATTAATATAGAAAGTAGTGAAAATAATGCAACAAATTTTATTGTTAACCAAAAACGTATTATCCGAGGAAAGACTACAAAGAAACTTACAGGTGTTAAATTATGAGGTTTTTGGCACCTCTAGCTTTTTAGAATTAAATAGATACAGCCAAATTAATGAACAGTTTTTAGAGTACTTCCAATTTGTCATTTTAAGTAAAACAGTTTCTAATGAGGAAATATATGAGATTTTACCAACACTTAAACGTCACAAACTAACAATTATTAGAGTCTTCGAAGCAGAACCAACTGAAAAAGGAAAAGCTTTCCTTGAAGATGCAGGGATTAAACATTGGATAATTGAAGACAGTCCTTCAGAGTTATTGAGAGAAAAAATGCAACAAGCTTTGCTTTCTGATACTTATCCAACAACCCAAGGGAATAATGAGCCTGACAACGGTGTACCTTTCAATCGTCAGAAAGTTGAAATTAAACTGGCGAATGTCATTAAGCATTTGTCAAAACAAGAAACAGAGTTTTTCAAAATTATCTTTTCTGCTATGTCCCAACCTGTTACAAGAGAAGAATTGTGCGAACGCCTATGGGGGGATAAAACAACAAACTCACATTTGAGTACCTTGTCTAGCCTATCTAAAAGGATCGAACAAAAATTTAACAAGAATGGTTTTCCAGGTTCGATCGTTAAAACACAATGGGGAGACGGATACACTCTTTCTAATGAGTTTTCTGATCAAGTTGCAGCAATTCGCCGGTCTCCGGAAATTGTTACCCACTTGTTTAATGCAGCTTAATAACTTTATTTGTAGGAAGAAGGTTCTCGTCATGAGGCCTTCTTTTTCCTTTATAATGGCGAGAACACGGTAGTGAACTAAAAAAAGATGCATTGATCAAAAGATTATCACTTAAATCTTTCAGTGATATGGTAGAATATCTGAGGAAGAATCTGCCGATTGACTAATTAATATTAAAAGGAGGAAGAAGGTTCTATGACAATTCAATGGTTTCCTGGCCATATGGCAAAGGCCAGAAGAGAAGTATCTGAGAAGCTGAAATTTGTCGATATTGTTTTTGAGTTGGTTGATGCTCGTTTGCCGCACTCTTCCCGCAATCCAATGCTGGATCAAATAGTGCAGCAAAAACCGCGACTAATTTTACTAAATAAAGCTGATTTGGCTGATCCAAATCAAACAACTCGCTGGATGGAATGGTTTAAAGGGCAAGGATATGAAGTGCTGTCCCTAAATGCCAAAGATGATAAAAGCGTTAAGCAAATTGTGCCTGCTGCTAAAAAAGTTTTAGCTGATAAATTGTCTCGTGATAAAGAGCGGGGAATCAAGCCGCGAGCAATTCGTGCTATGGTATTAGGGATTCCCAATGTAGGGAAATCAACGCTGTTGAATCACTTAGCAGGGAAGAAAATTGCTAGTACTGGCAATAAACCAGGAGTAACCAAAGGTCAGCAATGGCTGCGTTTTGGATCACAATTAGAACTGTTGGATACGCCTGGGATTTTATGGCCGAAGTTTGAAGACCCCGAGGTGGGTAAACGCCTAGCTCTAACAGGTGCGATAAAAGATGATCTATTGCATTTAGACGACTTGGCAATTGATGAGTTGGGCTTTTTGCGCCGTTTCTATCCAGAACAACTGAAAGAACGTTACAAGCTCTCTGATGAGGAGATGTTTGAGGAATTGCCTGAGCTGTTAATGCTGATTGCTCATAAGAGGGGATTCAAGGATGATTATGAACGGGCTAGTGAAATGATGATTATTGAGTTGCGGCAAGGCCGGTTAGGTCGCTACACGCTAGATCGGTTTGAGGAGTACACAGAATAATGGAAAAAATGTCAATTCAGGCAGTCAAAGAACTGCTAAAGGAAATTACCGATGAGCAAGATGTGCGCTTGCTTCCTTTAAAATCAGATGAACGTAAAGGTGTTAAACTAGCGCTTAAACAATGGCAAAAGCAACAGGAAAAAGCAGCGGCACTAGTCGCTCGCTATCATGAAATGTCTGTTTTTGAGAACGAAAAGAAAGCAATGGGTTTTCAAGCGATCGCTGGAATTGATGAAGTGGGTCGCGGTCCTTTAGCTGGTCCGGTGGTGGCGGCAGCAGTTATTCTAAATGACGATCATCAAATCATTGGCTTAAACGATTCTAAGCAGCTTTCGGCAAGTAAACGTGAAGAACTGGTAAAAGAAATAAAAAAACATGCTAAAGCAATTGGGATTGGCGAAGCAAGTGCTGAAGAAATTGATCAATTGAACATTTATCAGGCTACTAAAGTCGCGATGCAGCGAGCATTAGATCAGTTGCCGCTTAAACCAGATTGTTTATTAATTGATGCGATGGTATTAGATAACGGCCTTCCTCAAGAAAAAATAATTAAGGGGGATGCTCGTTCTGTATCCATCGCAGCTGCTAGTATTATTGCAAAGGTCTATCGTGACAAGCTTATGGCAGATTACGGCAGCGAACATCCAGCCTATGGTTTTGAACAAAATGCTGGATATGGTACCAAGCAGCATTTAATGGCGATTGATAAATTTGGTGTTTTATCACTCCACCGAAAAACTTTTGCTCCAATTCGTAAAAAATAAAATGTAAATCTCTCTTTTTTGCTTATCTTAGTAGTAGGCAGTAAGAAAAGAGGGATTTTTTTGGAGAAAACTATTTTTTTGTTACATTTAAGTGTCACTAGAGGCATTGGTCCAGTCACTAAACAAAAAATTTATCAGTATGCTAAAAAGTTGGATTGTTGGCAGTTCTCATCAGCTGAACTGTTTCCGTTTACTAGGGGAAAAGGATTAGGCGACTGGGAGAATTGGACTAAAGAACGTTTGATTGAACTGAAGGAACACCATAGTTTGATCACTATAGAGGATGAGAGGTACCCGTCGCAGCTAAGACTAATACCGGTGCCGCCATTAGTTTTATTTTACAAGGGTAATTTAAAGTTGCTGGAAAGAGAGGGGCTGTCGGTTGTAGGTGCCCGAACCGCGTCGGATTATGGCTATGGGGTTCTTCGCCGTTTTATGCCAGAGTTGATGAAGCGTCAATTTGTTATCGTCAGTGGTTTGGCTAAGGGAATTGATTCCTTCGCTCATCAATTTGCTATTTCAAATCAAGGAAAAACCATAGGAGTGATTGGCACCGGATTGGATATCTGCTATCCTAAAGAAAGTGGTAATTTACAAATTGAGATGGCTAGAAATCATTTAGTGCTGAGCGAATATCCGGATGGAACTCGACCGGCCAAATTCCACTTCCCCATGCGTAACCGAATTATTGCGGGACTGGGTCAGGGTGTGTTGGTAATTGAAGCCAAGCAGAAGAGTGGGTCCTTGATTACCTCTCAGCAGGCTTTGGATTATGGGAAAGAAGTATTTGCAGTACCAGGAAGTGTATTGGATGGACGTTCTGCCGGGTGTCACCAATTGATTCAAGATGGCGCAGTTTGTGTTGAAAAAGTCCAGGACATTCTTGATTCCTTACAATTATTGAAAAAAATTTATTAGTCGGCACTTGACAAATAAAAATCGAATCGCTATGATAGGCTACGATTTGCCAGTAATTTACCTGTATATAATAGTAGAAAAAAATTTAGGGAGGCAAAAACGTTTGGCCTATAAATATTTAGTGATTGTGGAATCACCTGCAAAAGCAAAAACAATTGAAAAGTACCTTGGAAGAAATTACAAAGTAGTAGCGAGTGTTGGACATGTAAGAGATCTGCCAAAAAGCAAGATGGGAATTGATATTGAGAATAATTACGAACCTCATTACATCTCGATTCGCGGAAAAGGCGACGTCATCAAAAGCTTAAAGCAAGCCGCTAAAAAAGCTCAAAAAGTCTATCTCGCAAGTGACCCGGATAGAGAAGGGGAAGCAATCGCCTGGCATTTAGCTTACCTTTTAGGTTTGGATTTAGAAGATAAGAACCGCGTTGTGTTCAACGAAATTACAAAGGATGCTGTAAAAGCTGCCTTTAAAGAACCCCGCTCAATTGATGTTTCATTGGTGGATGCTCAACAAGCGCGTCGGGCTTTAGATCGTTTAGTAGGATATTCAATTTCGCCTATTTTGTGGCGTAAAGTGAAAAAAGGCTTGAGTGCTGGGCGTGTACAATCTATCGCCTTGAAAATTATTATCGATCGTGAACAAGAAATTCGTGAATTTATTCCCGTGGAATACTGGAGCATTGACGGAAACTTTAAAAAAGAAAAGAAAAAATTTAAGGCCAATTTCTGGGGCGTGGACGGTAAGAAGCGGAAATTACCAAATGCGGAATCTGTAAAAGAAATTACCCAACGAATTGACGGTAAGGACTATCAGGTAACTAAGGTAGAGAAAAAGGAACGAAGACGTAATCCTGCGCAATCTTTTACTACCAGTAATATGCAACAGGAAGCAGCTCGTAAGCTGAATTTTCGGACGCGTAAGACCATGATGGTTGCTCAACAACTGTATGAAGGAATTTCTTTGGGTAAACAAGGAACCGTCGGATTAATTACTTATATGCGTACAGACTCGACTCGTATTTCAGACACAGCGAAAACTGAAGCAGCAGAATTCATCGAAAACAAATATGGCAAAGAGTACTCTCAGCATACCGCCCGTAAAACAAAAAATCCTCAAGGAGCACAAGATGCCCATGAGGCGATTCGTCCAACCAGCGTAAACCGTACACCTGATGAAATGAAGAAATACCTTGATAAAGACCAGCTAAAATTGTATACCTTAATTTGGTCACGATTCGTCGCTAGCCAAATGACTGCTGCAGTTTTAGATACTATGAAGGTAACTTTAGAACAAAATGGTGTAATTTTTATCGCTAATGGTTCTAAGATTAAGTTCAAAGGGTTCATGCAGGTCTATGTTGAAGGCCGCGACGACGGCAAGGAAGACAAAGAAAACATCTTGCCAGAGCTTGCTGAAGGCGATGTAGTTCAGTCTGACAATATTGAACCTAAACAACATTTCACTCAGCCGCCAGCTCGTTTTAGTGAAGCAACATTGATTAAAACGCTAGAGGAAAACGGTGTGGGTCGTCCGTCCACTTATGCTCCAACATTGGAAACTATTCAGCGTCGTTACTATGTAAAACTGACTCAGCGTCGCTTCGAACCTACGGAGTTAGGAGAAATTGTTAATTCTCTGATTGTTGACTTTTTCCCACAAATCGTAGATGTAAACTTCACGGCAGAGATGGAAAATGGGTTGGATAAAATCGAGGAAGGCAAGGAAGAATGGGTCAAAGTCGTTGATCGTTTCTACAAACCCTTTGCTGTCGAGCTAGAAAAAGCTGAAGAAGGTATCGAGAAAATCCAAATCAAGGATGAACCTGCGGGCTTTGATTGTGATGTATGCGGACATCCAATGGTAATTAAGCTTGGCCGTTACGGTAAATTCTATGCCTGCAGCAACTTCCCAGACTGTCGCAATACTAAACCAATCATTAAAGAGATTGGAGTCGAGTGTCCGGTTTGTCATAAAGGACAGGTAGTCGAAAGAAAATCCAAGAAAAATAGATTATTCTATGGCTGTTCTCGTTACCCAGATTGTGATTTCACGTCTTGGGACAAACCAGTCGGCCGCAATTGTCCTAAGTGTGACAATTATTTGGTTGAGAAAAAGGTTAAAGGCGGCAAGCAGGTAGTCTGCATGAATGGAGATTATGAAGAAGCTGTTCAAAAATAGTGTAAGCGAGGAATGAAATGGTAAAAACGGTCAATGTTATTGGTGCGGGACTTGCAGGAAGTGAAGCTGCTTGGCAGTTAGCTCAAGCAAACGTACTGGTAGAATTATACGAGATGCGTCCGGTTCAATCAACACCAGCTCACCAAACGGAAAAATTTGCTGAGCTGGTCTGCAGCAATTCTCTGCGAGGGAATAATTTAACTAATGCGGTTGGAGTATTAAAAGAAGAAATGCGCCGCTTAAATTCGGTGATCATTCACTCGGCAGACGAAACAGCTGTTCCGGCAGGTGGAGCATTAGCGGTGGATCGCGAAGGATTTTCTGCGCTAATCACTGAGAAGGTGAAAAATCATCCTTTAGTAACTGTGCACAATGAAGAGATTACTAAACTGCCTGAAGGAATTACGATCGTTGCGACAGGCCCGCTTACCTCTAAAGCGTTAGCAGAAGAAATTGCATCATTTAATGGTTCTCATGGCTTCTATTTCTATGATGCAGCAGCACCTATTATTGATGGAACTACAATTGATCGTGAAAAAGTTTATCTGAAGTCTCGTTATGACAAAGGAGAAGCAGCCTACCTGAACTGTGCAATGAATGAAGAGGAATTCATGACTTTTTATGAAGCTTTGATATCAGCTGAAGTAGCAGAGTTGAAAACCTTTGAAAAAGAAAAATTCTTCGAAGGTTGTATGCCGATTGAAGTAATGGCAAAACGAGGGATTAAAACAATGCTCTTCGGTCCTATGAAGCCAGTTGGCTTGGAAGACCCTAAAACAGGCAAGCGTCCTTATGCTGTTATTCAGTTGCGTCAAGATAACGCAGCTGCTTCTATGTACAACATGGTTGGCTTCCAGACTCATCTGAAGTGGGGCGAACAAAAACGTGTATTTCGGATGATTCCAGGGTTAGAAAATGCTGAGTTTTTAAGATACGGTGTAATGCATCGAAATAGCTTTATGAATTCACCAGAGTTGCTTCGCCCGACCTACCAAAGTCGTAATCGCGATGATTTATTCTTTGCAGGCCAAATGACTGGGGTAGAAGGATACGTAGAAAGTGCCGGAAGTGGACTGATTGCCGGAATAAATGCAGCTCGTTTAGCTAAAGATGAGCCGCTGGTGGAGTTTCCGCGGGAGACGGCTCTAGGGGCCATGTCGTATTATATTACTCATGCTGAGGGGAAACATTTCCAACCAATGAACGCCAATTTTGGCTTGTTCCCAAGCTTACCTGAACGAATAAGAGATAAAAAGCTGCGCTATGAAACCTTAGCTCAGCGAGCTTTAGACGCTTTAGCTCAAATGGAACTATAATGGGATTACCCGCCGCAGAAATTTGCGGGGGGTTTTTCTTTTAGTATTCTAAGGAATTGTAAACAAATTCGTGAAAAATCAATAAATTCTGACAATTTAATTGTATTTAAAAACCGGTTGTGCTAAATTTGGATTATGTTTGTGAGGTGAGCTTATGACAAACGAGGAATGGATTCAGGCTTTTATGCGTTATTTGATTACTGAACGCGGGTATTCTGTCAAAACAAAAGAAGCTTATCTAAGAGACTTAACAGCCTTTTGCGAGTTTCTAGAAGACTCTGGAAGTGCAGATCTGCTGGCAATTGATCATTTAGATGTACGCGTTTACTTGGCATTTTTAAATGATCGAGGGTATAGTCGGAACACGATTAGTCGTAATATTGCGAGTTTACGTTCCTTTTATCAATATATACTGAAGCAAGAGAAAATGGAGGAAAATCCTTTTTCCTACGTTCATTTAAAGAAAAAGAAAAATCGCCTGCCTCG
This sequence comes from Enterococcus sp. AZ163, assembly GCF_050498925.1. Lineage (NCBI taxonomy): Bacteria > Bacillati > Bacillota > Bacilli > Lactobacillales > Enterococcaceae > Enterococcus > Enterococcus sp. AZ163. The sequence goes on along the minus strand of NZ_JBIPAO010000001.1, from coordinate 3,099,854 downwards.
CTTTTTTTATGAGAAAGAAATCGATATTCTTTTTCAAAGCTTAGAGGGTGATAGGCCCTTGGATCAGCGCAATCGCGCATTATTAGAAGTTTTATACGGTGCAGGGCTGCGGGTCAGTGAATGTGCCAATTTGACGTTCTCTGTGATTGATCTTGATAACAGTGTTATGTTGATTCATGGAAAGGGCAATAAGGACCGTTATGTCCCATTAGGTTCATTTGCGGCAGATGCTTTGCAGGAATATCGTTTAGACGGTCGTAAACGGATCATGGAAAGGTTTCAAAAAGATCACGACTATGTTTTTATCAATCATCGTGGAGATCAGATTACTCCCACTGGGATTGAATACGTGTTGAATCAGCTAATTAAAAAGAGCAGTCTATCTTCAAGTATTCATCCTCATATGCTGAGGCATACCTTTGCCACACATCTGTTAAATAATGGGGCCGACCTAAGAACAGTTCAAGAGCTGTTAGGCCATGCAAATTTATCTACTACACAAATTTATACTCATGTGACAAAAGAAAGTTTACAAAAAAGTTATCGCTCGTTTCATCCACGAGCTTGAATTTAGGAGGAATAGCAATGGCTGAATCACAATTTCATTCTACAACCATTTGCGCTGTAGAGAAGGACGGAAAATTAGCGATGGCCGGCGACGGTCAAGTGACAATGGGACAACAGGTTGTTATGAAAGGCAGTGCACGTAAAGTGCGTCGCATCTATAATAATCAGGTTGTTGTAGGGTTTGCTGGGAGTGTGGCAGACGCTTTTACCTTGGAAGAAAAATTTGAAGGAAAACTAAACGAATACAACGGTAATCTACAGCGCGCTGCGGTTGAACTAGCACAGGAGTGGCGTACGCAGCAAGCGATGAAAAATTTGGAAGCTTTACTGATTGTCATGAATAAAGATGACATGCTGCTTGTTTCTGGTAATGGTGAAGTAATTGCTCCTGACGATGGTATTTTGGCGATCGGTTCAGGTGGTAACTATGCTTTGGCCGCTGCCAGAGCCTTGAAGCAGCACAACCCAGAAATGTCTGCAAAAGAAATTGCCGAAAGTGCGCTAAATATCGCCGCAGATATTTGTGTCTTTACCAACCATAATATTATCGTGGAAGAGATGTAAAGGAGAATGTTGAATGTCTGAAATTAATAAAACGCCTAGAGAGATTGTCAGCGAATTGGATCAATATATCATTGGCCAAAATGACGCGAAGCGCTCTGTTGCGGTGGCTTTACGCAATCGTTATCGTCGTATGCAGTTAGAAGAAAGCATGCAGCAGGAAGCGACCCCTAAAAATATATTAATGATTGGACCAACAGGGGTAGGTAAAACTGAAATTGCTCGTCGTTTGGCTAGAATTGTCAAGGCACCTTTTGTTAAGGTGGAGGCGACTAAGTTTACGGAAGTCGGTTATGTTGGTCGTGATGTAGAATCCATGGTGAGAGATTTGGTGGAAAATGCAATTACGATCGTTGAGAAGCAGCAATACTCTCAAGTATATAGTAAAGCCTTGAAGCGAGCTAATAAGCGGTTAGTGAAGGTTTTAGTACCTGGAATCAAGCGTGAACAAAAGAAATCAGGTAATCCGTATGATCAAATGATGAATATCTTTAACCAAACGCAACAGGCTGAGCCGCAAGAAGAATTGACAGAAGAAATCAAAGTCAATCGTAAAACAATTTTGGAACAGCTGGAAAAAGGCATGTTGGACAGTCGTGAAGTTACGATTGAAATTGAAGAGCCTAAGAAGTCAATGCCAATGATGAACAATGGTCTGGAGCAGATGGGTATTGATTTAAACGATACGTTAGGTGCCTTAACGCCCACTAAGAAGATTCAACGAACTGTCACTGTTAAAGAAGCTCAGGAGCTGCTGGTTAAAGAAGAACAAGCTAAATTAGTCAATGAAGCAGATATCCATACAGCTGCGATTAAACTAGCCGAAAGCTCAGGAATTATTTTTATTGATGAGATCGATAAGATTACTTCGAAATCGCAACAAAATTCTGGTGAAGTATCTCGCGAGGGGGTTCAACGGGATATTTTACCAATTGTCGAAGGATCACAGGTAAATACCAAGTATGGGGCGATCCAAACCGATCATGTTTTATTTATTGCCAGTGGTGCCTTCAGCTTCTCTAAACCTAGTGATCTGATTCCTGAATTACAAGGTCGTTTCCCAATTCGGGTAGAGTTAGATGATCTAACTGCTGAAGATTTCGTTCGGATATTAACAGAACCAAACAATGCTTTGATCCAGCAATATATAGATTTAATCGGGACTGAAAATGTAAAAGTAATCTTCACTCAGGAAGCAATTGAGAAATTAGCGAAAATTGCTTTTGATGTAAACCGAGAAACCGATAATATCGGTGCCCGTCGATTGCACACTATTTTGGAAAAATTGCTGGAGGATCTACTTTTCGAAGCACCAGACATGCAAATGGGTGAAATTACAATTACTGAGGCTTATGTTGATGAAAAACTGGCTTCGATTGCACAAAATAAAGATCTAAGCCGCTATATTCTATAATTTGGAGGGGAAATGATGGAAACCTTATTAGAAAAAACACGCCAAATTAACAAGTTAATGCAACAAAAAAATGCCTTTGAACCAGCTGCGGAGCTACCTTATAATAATATGGCTCGCATCCTTGGCGATGTGCTGAATTCATTGTCATACATCATTGATTCAAAAGGGAAGCTTTTAGGATTCAATGAAAAGATTGATATTAACAATGATCGTGTCAAGTCATTCCTTGTTGATCGGCAATTTCCTGATAGCTATGTAGGCGAGCTGAAACAAGTTATCAAGACTGAGGCTAATATTCCAAGTGGCAGTTCAGGAACGGCCTTTCCTACAGAACGCTCTCAGTACTATCCTAATGGGGTAACCACTATTGTTCCGATCTTTGGTTCCGGTGAACGTTTAGGTACGATTGTACTTGCCCGAACTGAAGAGTCCTTCACTGAGGATGATTTAGTGTTAGCGGAGTATGGGGCAACTGTTATTGGTATGGAGATCTTATATCAGCAGTTCCTCCATGTGGAAGAAAAAGTTCGTAGTCAAACGGCTGTTCAAATGGCTGTTAGCACACTTTCTTACAGTGAGCTCAAGGCTGTTAAAGCTATTTTTGAAGCTCTAGAAGGCGATGAAGGCCGTTTAACAGCTTCTAACATCGCTGATAAAATTGGTATTACTCGATCTGTTATTGTAAATGCTTTGCGTAAATTGGAATCAGCAGGTATTATAGAGTCACGCTCGCTAGGAATGAAGGGAACTTATTTAAAAGTATTGAATCCTTTGTTCAAAAAAGAATTGGTTAAACATCAATAGAGAGGCGGAAGCTTATGACAGTAAGGATTCAAAATGACTATTTACAGGCAGCGATCAGTGAAAAAGGGGCCGAATTAACCAGCCTTAAGGCTAATGACATCGAATATATGTGGCAGGCTGATCCAACCTACTGGGGACGTCATGCACCGATTCTTTTTCCCTTTGTCGGTCGCTTGAAAGATGATCAATATAGTTATAAAGGAAAAAGCTATCCAATGTCACAGCACGGTTTTGCACGAGATGAAATGTTTGAGATGGCGGAGCAAACGGATGAGAAGGTTGTTTTGACTTTAAAAAGCAACGATAAGACTAAGGAAATTTATCCTTTTGATTTTCTTTTATCTGTTAGTTATGAAGTTTGGGGAGAAGGCCTTCGTGTACGTTTTAAGGTGGAGAATACTGGCAACGAGGAAATGCTGTTTGCCTTAGGAGGACATCCAGCCTTTAATGTGCCATTAGAAGAAAGTTTGAAATTCGAGGACTATTTCTTCTCATTCTCACCGCAAAAATCAAGAGTGAAAATCCCGTTGGACGGACCATTTGCTAATTTAGATCAAAAAACGATTGGTCAGACCAATACTAATATTCGCATTAGTCGTGATTTGTTCCAAAACGACGCGTTGATCTACGAAACAAAAGGATTGAATACCTTTACCATCAGAGCGGAAGATTCGCCTCACAGCGTGACACTAGCCTACAATCATATTCCGTATGTGGGTTTTTGGTCACCCTATCCAAAAGAAGCCCCATTTGTTTGTATTGAGCCTTGGTGGGGATTTGCTGATCCAATCGACAGTACTGGTAAGCTGGAAGATAAACCAGGTATGAATCGTTTAGCACCCGCAGAGGAATTTAAGACACAATTTTCTATTACTGTAAGATAAAGAGAACGCCGGAAAATTCTCCGGCGTTTTTTTGTTTGTATAAAAAATTAATCAAATACAACCTGCCAATTAGGATCGGCATTTGCTTCAAAACACAAAGTAATCTGTTCTTTGGTCGTTTTCTCCTCGGCTAATTCTGGTAGATCTGACAAAGAAAACCAGTCGATTTGCAGAGTTTCGATGTTTTGTTCAAACTGACCGCTTAATTTTTGGCATAAGATAAATACTTTGCACACACCGTAAGCGTAACGAGGAGGATTGTGACGGTTCCGATCTTGAAGAGCAATAACTCTAAGCGTTTCTGCCTCAAAACCAGTTTCTTCTTTCACTTCTTTTAAGACATTGTCTCCTAACGATTGATTGATGTCTACCCAGCCACCAGGTAACGACCATTTTCCATTGTTTTCTTGAACAAGCAAAATTCTGTCGTTCTTGAAAATAGCAGCTCGGGTATCTAGCTTTGGTGTAGGGTAGCCAGGTTCCTCGGCAAACAATTTTCTGATTTCGAGCTCAGGCAAGGGGGACTGAGCCGCTAGCATTTCCACAGACAATGAACGAATACGTTCAAACCGTTCAGCATCAAAAGGATCTTTGGTATAGGTAAGACCTGCTTGAGCTATGGCTTGCAGTTCTACCGCCCAGTCGGTTAATCGATCGTTAATGTTCATTAGGAGACTCCTTTTTATTTAAGCCGAAAGAGACACGATTTTCAGTTCCATTTTTGATTCGTTGAATATTTTCGCGGTGTCGGTAAATAATGTATGTAGTTAGTACCAGACAAATAAGGGTCAGCAGCCAGTTATGCCTAGGAAGTATTGCCGGCCAAATGATAGGCAATATGATCGTCGAAAGAGTAACAAAAATAGCCGAAAGAATACTGGTTGCACTCACCATGCTGGTAATATACAAAACAATTAGAAAGAACACTAAGGAATAAAAGAAGAATAGAGGGCTGTAACCCAGCAGCATCCCAGCACTTGTAGCAACGGCTTTACCTCCTTTGAATCCGGCAAAGATTGGCAAGGTATGACCAATAACTGCGACTAGACCAAACCATAAAGGATTAATATCTAAGTGGAAAATCATAGGCAAACAGGTAGCCAGGGTTCCTTTTAAAAGATCGATGGCGAAGACAACAAAGCCCGCAGGTTTTCCTAAAATTCGAAAAGTATTGGTCGTGCCAGTGCCACCGCTGCCGTACTCACGAATATCTTTTTTAAAGAAAAGTTTTCCAATCCAAACCCCTGATGGAATTGAGCCTAAAAGATAAGCTAGCAACAAAAGCATAGCCATTTTCATTGTTTTTCCCCATTTCATTGTTGTTAGAGTTATTTTAACAGATTTGAAATAGGTGAACAAACATCAAAGCAATGATATACTAAATACTAAGAAAGGCGGTTGTTTTATGCAATTTGAAAACCCTAGTCAAGAGAAGATTTTTGAATATTTAGATACAGCCAAAGTGATAGCGGTGGTGGGCTTTAGTGAAAACCCAGAAAAAACCAGCCATCAAATCGCGCAGTTGTTAAAAGACGCTGATTATACTGTCTATGGAGTAAATCCTAAGTTAGGAGGTCAGAAGATCGCTGGCATCGAAGTTTTTTCTGGATTATCAGAAGTTCCAGAGGCAATAGATATTGTCGATATTTTTCGTCGCAGCGAGTTTTTACCGCAGGTGGCAAAAGAATTTTTGCAGACGGACGCAAAAGTTTTTTGGGCACAACTTGGTTTAAGCAGTCAAGAAGCGGCAGAAATGCTGCATGAAAAGGGCCGTACCGACATTGTTATGGACCGCTGCATCAAGATTGAATTGGCTAAAAGAGTCTAACAACCAGTTGATTTTCTGCTAAAAAATTGATAAAATGCCTTCTCAGGTCATCAGAAGGCTTTTTTTTTGAGCTTTTTTAGCGTATCATAGCAATGATGTATTTTTAGATAAGGAGCTGTTAGCTTGGCTAGGAAAAGTAATAATGAATACAATGACGCTTCGATTCAGGTCTTAGAAGGATTAGAAGCTGTAAGAAAAAGACCTGGTATGTATATTGGATCTACCGATGGACGTGGTCTACACCATTTGGTATATGAAATCGTTGACAACGCAGTGGATGAAGCACTGTCTGGCTTCGGTAATGAAATTGATGTCACGCTGTACCCTGATAATAGTATTAAGGTAAGTGATAAGGGCCGAGGAATGCCTGTTGGAATGCACGCTTCTGGGATCCCTACAGTCGAAGTTATCTTTACAATTTTGCATGCTGGAGGAAAATTTGGACAAGGCGGCTATAAAACTTCTGGCGGGTTACACGGTGTCGGTGCCAGTGTGGTGAATGCCTTGTCGAAATGGCTGACGGTTACCATCGTACGCGATGGTGTCGAATATGTGCAGAAATTTAAGGATGGTGGAAAAGCACAGGGCAGTTTGAAAAAAATCGGCAAAACGCGACAACCGAATGGAACCAGTGTCCATTTCATGCCGGATGATACAATTTTTTCAACAGTCCGCTTTTCTTACAGCACTCTTTCTGAACGGTTGCGGGAATCAGCTTTCTTGTTAAGAGGTGTAAAAATTACCATCACTGATTTACGGGAAGAAGAAGTAAAAGAAGAGGTTTTCCACTTTGAAGAAGGAATCAAAGAATTTGTTGAGTACCTAAACGAAGACAAGGATACTTTGACACCAGTAACCTACTTTTCTGGAGAAAAGGATGGTATTGAGGTTGAGTTCGCTTATCAATACAATGATGGCTATTCAGAAAATGTTTTATCTTTCGTAAACAATGTCCGAACAAAGGATGGTGGAACTCATGAGGCTGGGATGAAAACCTCAATGACGAAAGCCTTTAACGAATATGCCCGTAAGACTGGTTTGCTGAAGGAAAAGGATAAAAACTTGGAAGGTTCAGACTTCCGTGAAGGTTTGTCCGCAGTTCTGTCAATCCGTGTGCCAGAAAATCTGCTGCAGTTTGAAGGCCAAACCAAAGAAAAATTGGGTACACCTGCGGCTCGGGGAGTAGTAGATAACGTCATCGGGGAGCAAATGGGCTTCTACTTGCAGGAAAACAGCGAAACAAGTCAAATGCTGGTACGTAAAGCGATCAAAGCTAGAGAAGCTCGTGAGGCGGCTCGTAAAGCGCGAGAAGAGAGCCGAAATGGCAAGAAACGAAAAAAAGGCGAATCACTTTTATCTGGTAAATTGACACCAGCACAATCTCGTAATGCGCAGCGCAATGAATTATTCCTAGTCGAAGGAGATTCAGCCGGTGGATCAGCGAAACAAGGCCGAGATCGTAAATTTCAAGCGATTCTTCCACTGCGCGGCAAGGTTATCAATACCGAAAAAGCGAAACTACAGGATATTCTGAAAAACGAAGAAATCAACACCATGATTTATACAATTGGAGCTGGTGTTGGTGCAGAGTTTGCAATCGAGGATTGCAACTATGATAAAGTTATTATCATGACCGATGCGGATACCGATGGCGCCCATATACAGGTGCTATTGTTGACCTTTTTCTACCGTTACATGAAGCCCTTAATTGAAGCAGGTAAGGTTTATATTGCTTTGCCACCTTTGTATAAGGTATCTAAGGGGTCTGGCAAGAAACAAGTTATGGAGTACGCTTGGACCGATGATGAGCTGGAAGGCGTTATTAAACGAATTGGCAAGGGCTATATGCTTCAACGTTACAAAGGGCTTGGTGAAATGAACGCTGAACAGCTATGGGAAACTACAATGGATCCTGATCACCGGACACTGGTTCGGGTAAGAATTGATGATGCAGCACAAGCTGAACGCCGAGTAACAACTTTAATGGGCGATAAAGTTGAGCCGCGTCGTAAATGGATTGAAAGCCATGTCCAATTCACTTTAGAAGAAGATGGGAGCCTGCTGGAAAACAAGGATGAGATTCAGCCTTCGGTTTCCAACGAACTGCTGGATGAAGAAAATTTTGAAAACATAGAATTGTTTAATGAGTAGGTGGTGGTCGACAGATGGAAAATAAACAATCGATTCAAGAATTAACGTTAGAGGAAGTCATGGGTGACCGCTTTGGTCGTTACTCAAAATACATTATCCAAGAACGGGCATTACCAGATGTTCGAGATGGTTTAAAACCAGTACAACGTCGTATTTTATATGCTATGAACAAGGATGGTAATACTTACGATAAAGGCTTCCGAAAATCAGCTAAATCTGTCGGAAATATTATGGGGAATTATCATCCTCATGGAGACAGTTCGATTTATGAAGCAATGGTACGTATGAGTCAGGACTGGAAGCTACGAGAAGTTCTGATTGAAATGCACGGAAACAATGGATCAATGGATGGCGATCCGCCAGCAGCAATGCGTTACACGGAAGCACGTCTTTCCCAGCTGAGCGGAGAGATGCTGAAAGATATTGAGAAGGAGACAGTTGATTTAGTTTGGAACTTTGACGATACCGAAAAAGAACCGACTGTTTTACCCGCAGCTTATCCTAATCTGTTAATCAATGGATCTACTGGGATTTCAGCGGGATATGCTACTGAAATTCCAACGCATAATTTATCTGAAGTTATTGATGGAACTATCTATTTGTTGGATCATCCCAATGCCAGCCTGGAAAAAATTATGGAATTTATTCCAGGACCTGACTTTCCGACTGGTGGTATTTTACAAGGCAAAGATGAGATCAAAAAAGCTTATGAAACCGGCAAAGGGAAAGTAATTCTACGTTCAAAGACGGCAATTGAGCCATTAAAAGGTGGAAAACAGCAGATTGTGATCCATGAGGTCCCTTACGAAGTGAATAAGGCGATCCTAGTGAAAAAAATGGACGAAATTCGTTTGAACAAAAAAATTGATGGTATTGCCGAAGTTCGTGATGAAACCGACCGTACAGGTCTTCAAATTGTAGTAGAATTGAAGAAGGACGCAAATGCAGAAGGTATTTTGAATTACTTGTTTAAAAATACGGATTTGCAGATCAATTACAATTTCAACATGGTAGCCATTGATAATATGACACCGCAGCAAGTTGGCCTAAAGCATATTTTAGCCAGCTACATTCAACATCGCCAGTCAGTCATCACGAAACGCAGTCAATTTGAGTTGACTAAAGCTCAAAAACGACAACACATTGTTGAAGGCTTGATGAAGGCTTTATCGATCTTGGATGAAGTGATTGCAGCGATTCGTGAAAGTAAAGACAAGCGAGATGCGAAAAACAATTTAGTTAAAAAGTTTGAGTTTACTGAGGAGCAGGCGGAAGCAATAGTGAACCTGCAATTGTATCGTCTAACTAACACAGATATTACTCAATTGAAAAAAGAAGCAGATGAATTATCCGCTGAAGTGAAAGAATTACAACTGATCTTGTCTAGTGAACGAGAATTGAACAAAGTGATGAAGCAAGAGCTGCGCCAAATCAAAAAGCAATACGGTAATGGTCGCTTAACTAAGATTGAAGATCAAATCACAGAAATCAAGATCGAAACCGAGGTGCTGATCGCTCAGGAGGACGTTGTAGTATCTGTTACCCAAGAAGGATATATGAAACGCAGCAGCCTGCGTTCCTACAATGCATCTCAACCAGAAGAACTGGGAATGAAGGACGGGGACCGCGTCTTGTTTGCTCAGAAAATGAATACGTTAGATCATGTACTGATTTTAACTAATCGCGGCAATATGATCTATCGTCCAGTTCATGAGGTAGCGGATTTGAAATGGAAAGACGTGGGTGAACATATTTCACAAACGATTACCAACCTAAAAGTCGATGAAGAAATTATGGCAGTCTTTCCATATAAAGAGATTGATGCCAATCAATTATTTGTCCTCATGACTAAAGAAGGTATGATTAAGCAAACCCGCATGACCGAGTTTTCACCATGGCGCACGTACAAGAGTCGTCCGACTGCAGCAATCAAGCTGAAAAGCTATACGGATCGGGTAATTGCAGTACGCTTAATCAAAAATACTAAAGATCTTGATGTGTTTATCGGAACTTATCGAGGCTTTGGTCTGCGCTATCCTCTAGAAGAAGTACCTGTAGTAGGGGCTAAAGCAGCGGGTGTTAAGGCTGTTAATCTGAAAGACGGCGATCATGTTGTTGGTGGCACATTAATCTTATCCGAAGGGGATTCACCAATTACCCTAATCAGTCAACGAGGAGCAGCAAAACGGATGTTGGCTCAAGAATTACCGCAACTGGGCAGAGCAAAACGCGGCCTAATGATCTTCAGAGAGTTGAAGAAAAATGCGCACCGCTTAGTTTATCTAACAGATGCCACAGAGGGTGAACTTGAGTTGCTGACCCAAAAAGGAACGACTCAAACAGTGGAAATTGCTAAAATCCCAGTCAGCGATCGTTTGGCCAATGGTTCATTTGCCATAGATGAGAAGACAGACGGCGAGGTATTTGCTGTTTACGAAACGAAACAGTGGGATGAACAATAGTATTAACTGTATTATATAATTTGAATAAAAACGGCTATCTGTATTAGTACAGATAGCCGTTTTTTCGCTCACATAATACCTGATAAAGGTGAGTTTGTAAGAATTATTAATAAATAGAACATGTTTGATATTCTTGATATAAAAGGGATGTTACCGATAACAGGCACAGAAAAAGTGACTTGTTAAAGTTTTTACATGAAACTATTGCAATAGCTTTAGAATGTGTTATACTGTGTCTGTAAAGCTGTAGCAATTAAAAGGGTCATAATTTTCTAAGGAGGTCTCTCTTAAATGGGAACTGCAACAAAAGAGCTTGAAAAGTTGAATGTAATTGAAAAAGAAGCATGGAATGGCTTCAAGGGTACAACTTGGAAGACAGAAGTAAACACACGTGATTTTATCCAAGCCAACTACACACCGTACGAAGGAAATGCTGAATTCTTGGCAGAAGCAACAGATGCAACCAACAAATTATGGGGCAGACTGCAAGAACTGCAAAAGCAAGAACGTGAAAACGGCGGCGTATTGGATATGGAAACTGACGTTGTTTCCTCAGTAAATGCATACGGTGCAGGTTACATTGACGAAGAGTTGAAAGACGAAGAAAAAGTTGTTGGTATCCAAACTGACAAACCTTTAAAACGTGCATTCATGCCTTATGGCGGTATTCGTATGGCTGAAGAAGCATTGGAAAGCTATGGATATACTCCAAACCCTAAATTCACTGAAATCTTCAGCGAATATCATAAGACACATAATCAAGGTGTTTTCGATGTTTATACACCAGAAATTCGGGCAGCTCGTCGTAATAAGATTATTACTGGACTTCCTGATACTTATGGCCGTGGACGTATTGTTGGCGACTATCGTCGTGTAGCATTATACGGAATTGACTACTTGATGCAAGAAAAATTAAAAGATCATGCAAACGTTGGCAATGGCCAATTCACTGACGAAGATATTCGTTTGCGTGAAGAAGTTAACGATCAATTTAAAGCATTGAAAAAAATGAAAGAAATGGCAGCAGCATACGGCTACGATATTTCTCGTCCAGCTGAAAATGCGAAAGAAGCTGTACAATGGGTATACTTCGGTTACCTAGCTGCAATCAAAGAACAAAATGGTGCAGCAATGTCAATCGGCCGTGTATCAACCTTCTTAGATATCTATATTCAACGTGATATCAATAAAGGCTTGATGAATGAAGCTGAAGCACAAGAGTTAATCGACCATTTAGTTATGAAATTACGTATGGTTAAATTCGCTCGTATCCCTTCATACAACGAATTGTTCTCAGGAGACCCAGTATGGGCAACTCTTTCAATCGCTGGTATGGGTATGGACGGACGTACATTAGTTACTAAAAATGATTTCCGTTTCTTACGTACTTTGCAAAATATGGGACCTTCTCCAGAACCAAACTTGACAGTATTGTACTCTTCTCGTTTGCCTGAAGGCTTTAAAGATTATGCAGCGAAAATTTCAATTGAAACTTCTTCTATCCAATACGAAAATGACGACGTTATGCGTCCAGTTTGGTTAGATGACTATGCAATTTGCTGCTGTGTGTCTGCAACTCAAACGGGTAAAGAAATGCAATTCTTTGGTGCCCGTGCAAACCTTGCCAAAGCTTTGACCTATGCAATTAACGGTGGAGTAGATGAAAAATCTAAAACACAAGTGGGACCTAAATACCGTGCAATTACTTCTAATGATGCGTTAGATTTTGAAGAAGTAATGGAAAAATATGACGATATGCTTGAATGGTTGGCAGGTATGTATGTAAATACATTAAACTGCATCCACTACATGCACGATAAATATTATTATGAAGCAGCTGAGCTTGCTTTGATGGATACAAACTTGAAACGTACCTTTGCAACTGGTATTGCTGGATTCTCTCACGTAGTAGATTCATTAGCAGCGATCAAATATGCAAAAGTTTATCCAGTTCGTGACGAAGACGGCTTAGTGATTGACTACAAGACTGAAGGCGAGTTTCCTAAATACGGAAATGATGATAACCGTGCTGATGATATTGCTGTTTGGTTATTGAAGACTTTCTTGGAAAAATTAGAGCATTACAAAACGTACCGTGATTCTGAACCAACAACTTCTATCCTGACAATCACTTCTAACGTAGTTTACGGAAAAGCAACTGGAAGTTTGCCAGATGGACGTCCTGCTGGTGCGCCATTATCTCCTGGTGCTAACCCATCTTACGGTGCAGAACAAAACGGCTTGTTGGCTTCATTAAACTCATTGACTAAATTGCCTTATGAATATGCTTTAGACGGCATTTCAAATACACAAAGTATCAACCCTGATGCTTTAGGTCATGATGAAGAAGAACAAATCGAAAACTTAACAAACGTATTGAACGGCTACTTTGACCAAGGTGCGCATCACTTAAACGTGAACGTATTCGGCAAAGAAAAACTAGTTGATGCAATGGAACACCCAGAAAAAGAAGAGTACGCAAACTTCACCATTCGTGTTTCTGGTTACGCAGTTAAATTTATTGATTTAAGTCGTGAACAACAATTAGATGTTATCAGCCGTACATTCCACGAAAAGATGTAAGAACTGAAAACAAAGTAACGCAAGTAAGGGCGGATGGACGGAGGTCTATTCGCCTTTACCCATGTTTATAAGGAGGAAATGTTTATGTCGACAACGACTGAACAACCCATCATTGGAAATGTCCACTCAATTGAAAGCTTTGGCTCGGTTGATGGCCCTGGCGTTCGATTTATCGTCTTTATGCAAGGCTGCCGCATGCGCTGCCAGTTTTGTCATAATCCTGATACTTGGCAAATTCACGATCCAAAGGCTAAGAAACGTACGGCCGATGATCTCTTACAAGAAGCAATCCATTACAAGAGCTATTGGGGTAAAAAAGGTGGAATCACAGTTAGTGGTGGTGAACCCTTGCTGCAAATCGATTTTCTAATTGACCTATTTAAAAAGGCTAAAGCGCAAGGAATCCACACTACATTAGATTCATGTGGCAAACCCTTTACCTTTGAAGAACCATTTTTCTCTAAATTTGAAGAATTGATGCAATATACCGACCTGATTTTATTTGACATTAAACAAATCGATGATCAAAAGCATAAGGAATTAACTGGACATGGCAATGCCAATATTTTGGACATGGCGAAGTATTTATCCGACATCAATAAGCCGGTTTGGATTCGCCACGTATTAGTACCCTTTAGAAGCGACTATGACGAATTTTTAATTCGATTAGATACATTTATTAAAACCTTGAAGAACGTGGATAAAGTAGAAATTCTGCCTTACCACACGATGGGTAAATACAAATGGGAAGAAATGGGCTTGAAATACCCATTGGAAGGAATTGAACCGCCAGCGGATGAACGAGTGGTCAATGCAAAAAAACTTCTCCATACAGAGGATTATAAAGGCTATCTGAAACGATAAACTTTCGAGAAAAGAGCGACTGTTGGTTGCTCTTTTCGTTTTTTTTGATATCATTAAGAAGAACTTATTTAAAGGAGCGAATTGATTATGACAAAAGTTTTAGTTTTTGGTCACCAGAATCCTGATACAGATGCAATTGGCGCAGCGATTTCCTTTGCAAATCTGCAAAAAGAATTGGGGATAGATGCTGAAGCAGTAGCTTTGGGTACCCCTAATGAAGAAACCCAGTATGCTTTGGATCACTTCGGTTTAACAGCCCCTCGTGTAGTAGAAAGTGTTGAAGCAGAAGCTGCTGATGTTATGCTGGTGGATCACAATGAATTCCAGCAGTCAATTTCAGACATTGAAAAAGCTAATATTTTAGCAGTAGTGGACCACCATCGAATTGCTAATTTTCAAACAGCAGATCCTTTGTACTATCGCGCTGAACCAGTTGGTTGTACATCAACTATCGTATTAAAACTATACAAAGAAAAGAATGTGGCAGTGCCAAAAGAAATAGCTGGTCTAATGCTGTCAGCGATTGTTTCTGACACATTACTATTCAAATCACCTACTTGTACTGAAGAAGATGTAGCAGCAGCAAAAGAGCTTGCTGAGGTGGCTAACGTTGATTTAGACAGCTATGGGCTAGCGATGTTAAAAGCTGGAACTAACTTGGCTGATAAATCAGAAGCTGAACTATTAGACTTGGATGCGAAAAGCTTCCCAATGGCGGATAAAACAGTCCGAGTTGCTCAAGTAAATACTGTTGACTTAGACGAGGTATTTGCGCGTCAAGATGCATTAAAAGCAGCCATGATTGCTGAAAATGCTGAGAAGGGTTATGATCTGTTCTTGTTGTTGGTTACCAACATTTTGAATTCAGACTCTGAATTATTAGTAGCTGGTGAACCGCGTGAGAAAGTGATTGAAGCCTTCAACGTTCAATTAGCCGATGATCGGGCCTTCTTACCAGGTGTCGTTTCTCGTAAGAAACAGGTTGTTCCTCAATTGACAGCCGCTTTTGAAGCTTAAGAGTTAAGAAGAGGATTTAAAAATCCTCTTTTTTTGTATATTTTTTTAATTGGTACTATACTTTGAAATGGAGTTATTATGGATATTTTAACAACTAATCAACAATTAAAAAGGAGTCTTTCCGATCCAGCAACAAATAGATTGATTGCTTACTTTTATCAGCTGGAGCACCCTGTGATTCTGAGGGAAATACGTTCTGTGTTTTCGGAGGATATGCAGTTGGATAAGCGTTTGGATTTGTTGATTCAGACGGGTGTAGTGGAACGGAAAGATCGGCGTTATCGCTTGCTCTTGCCGGTTTATCAAGATTTTCCCCAGAGTGCTTTGTACAAGCAATTAACACAATTAATTGGGACGGATGAGTTAATCAGTTTTGTAGAACAGTTTTATCCGGAAGAATTAGCGGGACCATTGGCTGTGACCTTTGATCTACCATGTAGAACTTTTTTAGAGAATAATTCATATGAACTGGTTACGTTGAACGCTCAGGGGATTACTTCACTTACATTGCCCAATTATTTCTATTATCAGCAGGAGAAACGACCTGAGTCATTCGGGTCTCTGGAAAAGCTTCTAGGTGATGTACATCCAGGTTTCTTTTTTAATCAGGTGGAGCTTTTACTGGCGGCACTTTTAAAGGGAAAACAACCGAAAAGAAATTCAATCTTCCTAAAAAGTTTAGTCATGACTGAGGTTGCTTCAGCTGGTCCTGAATGGAAGCTTGAAGTACCAGTGGTACAGGAGGAGGCTGAACTGGGAGAGGTTGCTAGTTTGTGGCAGCAATACGATGAAACGGAACGCTACTTTGCTTTTTATCAGCTTTTGCTGCGTTTGTTAGGATCAAAAGACTCTTTCACCTACATTATTCAAAAGAAGGCGTAATAAATGAAAAAAATAGCCAAGCTTGTTGCTTTGCTTCTCTCATTTTTGTCAGTAATCGGGTTGGTTTATTATGCTCAGATTCGTTACTTCAGCCCGGGCACCCTGACCAAACAAAAAGGGGTGCGCTATTCTAATATCCCAACTGTTTTTATTCATGGTTATCAAGGGAGCTCACTTTCTTTTGGGCCCTTGTTGAAGCAATTGGAGTCGGAGAATATTGCTAAGCGAGAGATGACCATCGTAGTGAAGTCCGATGGGAAGCTGTCTGTCGAAGGGGAGCTGACTAATAATCACGACAACCCAACAATTATGGTCTTATTCAGTGAAGACGTGACGGACGAGATTCAACAAAGTAAGTGGATTGCTAAAGTCATGCATTATCTATATCAACAACATGTGACCACGTTAAATTTAGTTGCTCATTCAATGGGGGGTGTATCTACCTTAAGATACCTGCTGGAATATGCTGACAACAAGGTACCTAGAGTAGCAAAATTAATAACGATCGCAGCTCCCTTTAACGATCTGGAAATTGCGGAAGATACGGAAGAGATTTTTGCCTATGAACTAACGGAGGATGGACCCGTTGGTCAGACTCCAATCTATGAATATTTTGACCAAGCTATGAATCGGTTGCCAAATAACTTAGCCATCTTAAACGTGGCTGGAGATTTGCAGGATGGGACAGACAGTGATGGTTCAGTTTCTACCCACAGTGCGTTCTCTTTGCGTTTTTTATTGCAAAAACATACTAAAAACTATCAGGAATTGCTGATCAAAGGAAGAAGTGGGGGTCACTCTGCGATTACCCGCAGTAAGAAGCTTCGAGACAATTTAATCGCTTTTTTATGGCGCTAGCATAACTAGAAAAACCGGTGAGAGAACGATCTCGCCGGTTTTTCTAGTTTTCAGTACTGGATGCTAAGGTGTATTTTGCCGTTTTCTCAACTTTTTGGTCCAGAAACCACCTGAAATATATTTAGGTTCATAGGAAATGATGAAGGCTCGACCTTCAACTTCTTTAATCAAACGATAAAGATTTTGCTCTGTTTTTCGGGGAGATAAAATTTCGAGGACCATTCGTTCACCTTCCAGTCCTTCGGCATAAGATTGAGTGACACCGTAGCCGTTATCCCGCAAGATACGGGGCAGACTCTTTTCTTGTTCAGTATTTGTAGGCAGGATGACAGTAACCATCATGTAGCCTAGTGCCAGCTTATCTTCAATTTTAATGCCAACACTAATTCCGATAGCATAGCCTAAGGCGTAAGCGAACAGATTGATTGGGTTATCCAGCCGATCCAGCACCATTGAAAGACCCATAATGTAAATAGTAATCTCAATCATACTTAATAAGGGGGCCAATATGCGGTAGCCCTTCATTGTCAGCATAAAACGGATGGTATTCAGCGCTACGTAGGCAAAATTAATGCCAAAGGTCATCAGAAGCATCAGTGGATCTAACATGATAAATTCCCCCTCTCTTTCTAGGGTATCGGTTCTGTTATCAAAAGGCAAATACTATTGTTTATCACTAATAAATCCAAATAATTAAATAACGTTAGTAATAATTACGGTTGTTATTTGTCTCTTTTAGAATTATTTTAGACAAAAAACGAAAAAAACGAAATAAAATAACCATTATGATATAGCATTTCAATTCTAAGTATATTATAATGAAATTAGAATGATGTTAATGCTTATTTTATTCCGTCAAATCAAGGGTTTAACCTGAATTATTTGCGGAAGTATGTTATTATAAAGTAGAAGGGTCGAATACAAAATGAGGAAACGTTCATTCTTTGAAAGCAAAATTTTATTCTTTTTCACAAAAAATAGTTAAGGTGATGAGCATGGAAGAAAAGATTAACGAACTATCCGCAGAAATAAGTCGCGCAAAAAATAACTTTTTGACCGGTGAGAATTATTACGTGCAGCATTTGTTGGGAGCACATAGAATTTCAGAAGGTAACTACTGCTTCCGTGTCTGGGCACCTGAGGCTAAAGCTGTTTTTTTAGTGGGGGATTTTAACGATTGGGAAAACAAACTTTCAATGAATCTTGATGCTGAAACAGGAATTTGGGAAATTATCACCGACCAACCTAAAGAGGGCGATCTCTACAAATTTAATGTTCGACAATCGAATGGGCGAGAGATCATGAAAATTGATCCTTTTGCAATCCGTTTTGAAAAAAGACCTGGGGATGCAGCAGTACTATATACAATTCCTGAAAAAAAGTGGCGTGATGGACTATGGCGTGGACGTAGTAAACGAACCAATGCGCTAAAAAGACCGATGAGTGTTTATGAGGTTCATGCTAGCTCTTGGAAACATCATGAAGATGGAACACCCTACAGCTTTGGTGATCTTACCAAGGAGCTCGTACCTTATTTAGCTGAAATGGGTTATACCCATGTAGAATTTTTACCTTTAATGGAACACCCGCTGGGACGTTCATGGGGGTATCAGCTGATTGGCTATTTTGCTTTGAGCTCCTATTATGGAACACCCGAGGAGTTTCAGGAGTTTGTTGAAGCCTGCCATTTAAATAATATTGGAGTTTTTGTCGATTGGGTTCCTGGTCATTTCTGTATTAATGATGATACGCTGCCTTATTATGACGGGACAGCACAATTTGAATACAGTGATCCTGACCGTGCGAAAAATGTTCGTTGGGGGTCGATTAATTTTGACCTAGGCAAACCACAAGTGCAAAGTTTCTTAATTTCCAGCGCTTTGTTCTGGATTGAGCTTTACCACATTGATGGTATTCGAGTGGATGCAGTATCCAGCATGTTGTACCGAGACTATGACGATGGCCCTTGGACACCAAATCACGAAGGCGGCAATCGAAATTTTGAAGGCTACTATTTCTTACAGAAGCTTAATTCGGTCATTAAGTTGGCCCACCCAAATGTTTTGATGATTGCTGAGGAAAGTTCTTCTGAGACCCAAATTACCGGAATGACCGAGACGGGCGCTTTAGGGTTTGATTACAAGTGGAATATGGGTTGGATGAATGACGTGCTGCGTTTTTATGAGATGGATCCGATTTTCCGTAAAGATCATTTCAATTTAGTCACTTTCTCTTTTATGTATATGATGCAGGAGAATTTTATTTTGCCGTTGTCACATGACGAAGTGGTTCATGGGAAGAAGAGCCTAATGCACAAGATGTGGGGTGATCGGTACAAACAGTTTTCTCAGTTGCGCAACTTGTATACCTACTTTATGACCCACCCTGGGAAAAAATTGCTATTTATGGGAAGCGAATGGGGACAATTTCTAGAATGGAAGTTCGATGAAAGTTTAGAGTGGGTAGACCTGAATGATTCGCTAAACAACCGCATGCAGCAATTCACCGCTGCACTCAATGATTTTTATAAAAATCAGCCGGCCTTATGGGAGCTGGAGAATACCTACGATACGATCGAA
Source organism: Enterococcus sp. AZ163 (assembly GCF_050498925.1). Taxonomy (NCBI): domain Bacteria; kingdom Bacillati; phylum Bacillota; class Bacilli; order Lactobacillales; family Enterococcaceae; genus Enterococcus; species Enterococcus sp. AZ163. The sequence goes on along the minus strand of NZ_JBIPAO010000001.1, from coordinate 3,080,400 downwards.
ATCATTGATGCCGATAATACTTCAGAATCAGTACTTTCTTATTTACGACAAGGAAAACGCAAAAAAGACTTTTTAATTGTTGTGTTGAATATGACACCTGTAGAACGCAAGGATTTCCATATTGGGGTTCCTTATCCAGGTACTTATAAAGAAATTTGGAACACAGAAATGGAAGAGTTTGGTGGTACTTGGACTAAGCACAATGAAGATTGTGAGAGTGAACCAAGTGCATTTAAAGATTATGAGCAGCTAATCCGAACCACGATACCTGCTTTTGGCGCAGTCATTTTCAAACCTGAGTCAATTGTTTTAAAACGGAAAAACAAATAATAATTTGAGAGGAGGTTGATGAAGGATTTCCTTCATCATCCAAAAATGAAAACAGAAATTTTAGCTATGATTTTAGCTGGGGGAAAAGGGTCACGTTTGGGTAAGCTAACACAAAATATTGCCAAACCGGCAGTCCCTTTCGGCGGAAGATATCGAATCATTGATTTTACTTTAAGCAATTGTATTAATTCTGGCATAAATAATGTGGGAGTTGTCACACAATATCAACCACTTGCCTTAAATAGTCATATCGGGAACGGGTCCAGCTGGGGCTTTGACAGTTTAAATGCCGGAGTTACCATATTGCAGCCGTATTCAAGTAATGATGGTAGCAAGTGGTTTGAAGGGACTGCTCATGCCATCTATCAAAATATGGATTATATCGACCAAATGGATCCACAATATGTGTTGATATTGTCAGGCGACCATATATATAAGATGGATTATGAAGCGATGCTTGAGAACCACAAAGAAAACAACGCTGCTCTTACAGTGGCGGTTATTGGTGTGCCGATTGAGGAGGCCTCTCGTTTCGGTATTATGAACACCGATGAAAACGATCGAATCATTGAATTTGAGGAAAAACCAGAAGAGCCTAAGAGTGATCTGGCCTCAATGGGGATTTACATCTTCAACTGGAGTCGTCTGCGCAGCATGCTGTTAAACAGTTACCAAAAAGATGATCACATGCTTGACTTTGGTAAGCATGTAATTCCAGCTTATCTGGAAGGTGGAGATAACGTCTTTGCGTATCGCTTTGAAGGCTACTGGAAGGATGTTGGAACGATTGATTCTCTATGGGAAACCAGCATGGAATTTATTGATCCGGATCACAGCTTAAACATCCGGGATAAAACTTGGCGCATTTCAGCTAAAAATACTATTTCACCACCGCATTTCTTTACGGATACAGCCGATGTTAAGGATTCATTAGTGGTTGATGGTTGTTATGTTGCTGGTGAGGTGAATCACAGTATTTTATCTAGCGATGTTCAGATAAAAGAGGGCGCTGAGGTGAAAGACAGTGTGATTATGCCAGGTGCAACCATTGGCAGGAATGCAAAAATTAACAGAGCTATTGTCGGTGAACATGCGATCATAGGTGATAACGCTGTTGTAAATGGCGAAGAGGAGATCGCTGTTGTAGGTTATTCAGAAGTGATTGGAGTGTCGATTGATGAGAGCTAATAAAATGTGTGCTATTTTAGGAAATGTACATGAATGCCAAGAATTAATGCCTTTAACAGAGAAACGTCCATTGGCAACGTTACCGTTTGACTGTAAATATCGTATACTGGACTTTACTTTGTCCAACGTGGTGAATGCTAACGTGAAATCAGTATACATGGTATTTAACCAAGGATTAACGCAATCAGTTTTTGATCATATTGGCGGCGGTCGTGAATGGCATTTAGATAGTGTGGACAGTCGCTATTTCATCCATTTCTATCAAGACTTTTTACAAAAGCGGGCAGAAGGCCGTCCTTATTATGAAGCTGCAATTGATTATTTGAAAAAATCAAAAAGCAAGTATACAGTGTTTATCGGCAATAAAATGCTGTGCAACATTGATCTTCGGGCTGTTTTAAAGATTCATCAGCAGCACGATAGTGAGATAACTGTCGTGTATAAAAAGATGCCAACAAACCAAATTGCTTATCAAGACATCATTTTAGATATTGATGAACATGGTGTAGTTGATGGGCATCATGCTTATTTTGATGATGCTGCAGAATCAGAATCCAAAAATCTGAGCATGAACATTTTTATTGTTCGTACCGATTGGTTAATCAATGCATTAGCAGATGGACAGAAAAAAGGCACCCCCGTTGCCATTCAAGATTTCTTGACTTTATGTATGGATAATCATAAAACTTCAGCTTATGAATATACTGGTTTTCTGAGTAATATTTTTGATGTAAAAGCCTATTATGATGCGAATATGGCTATGCTGGACTCCAAGAAATTTACTTCTTTGTTGTATTCGAATCAAAAAATCTATACAAAACTGAAAAATGAAGTGGCAACCTATTATGCACCAACTTCGGATGTCCACAATAGTCAATTTGCTACCGGCTGTATTGTTAAAGGGAAAGTAAGAAACTCTCTATTCTCTCGCAGTTCAATCGTTGAAGAAGGGGCGGAAGTAAGGGATTCTATTGTTATGGCAAGTGCCGTTATCAACCAAGGAGCGGAAGTCTCTTATGCCATACTAGATAAGCATGTTAAAGTTGACCCTGGCGTGAAAATTGTTGGAACACCTGAGAAGCCGCTTGTGATTAAAAAGAATACTCATGTCACAAGTGATATCTATGGAGGAACAGCGTAATGAAAATTTTATTTGCTGCAGCAGAATGCGCTCCTTTTTTCAAAACAGGAGGATTGGGCGATGTAGCAGGTGCTTTGCCGAAAGCATTAAAGGAAAAGGGTGCAGAGATTCGAGTGGTTTTGCCCTATTTTTCCAAGATGGGGGAACAATACAAGTCGAAGACAGAGGACTTGTTCAATTTTGAGGTAGAGGTAGGTTGGCGCAAGCAATACTGCGGCGTTAAGTACTTAAAGCACCAAGGGATTGATTACTACTTTATCGATAATATGTATTATTTTAATCGACCGAACTTGTATGGTGATTATGATGATGGGGAGCGTTTTGCTTTCTTTCAAATGGCTGTAATTGAAATGATGGAGAAGATTGATTATATTCCAGATGTGGTTCATGTGAATGACTACCACACAGCGATGATTCCTTTCCTCTTAAAGGAAAAATATCGTTGGATTCAAGCCTATCAACAGATTCGTACAGTGTTGACGATTCATAATATTGAATTTCAGGGACAGTATGATAGCTCGATCATGGCCGATTTATTTGGTATGGGTATGGAGCGGTATGCTGACGGAACGATTCGTTACAATAATTGTGTTAATTTTATGAAGGCCGGTATTCTGTATGCGGATCGCGTAACTACGGTGAGTCCTTCTTATGCTGAGGAGATCAAAACACCTGAATTTGGTTCAGGCTTAGATGTAATCTTACGTATGGAAAGTGGAAAATTAAGCGGGATTGTTAATGGGATTGATTATGAAATGTTTGATCCAACAAGTGATCCAGCGATCTTTACTCATTATGACAGTAAACAGTTGGATAAGAAACTCGAAAACAAAACTCAACTTCAAGAATTGCTGGGACTTCCGGTTCGTAAAGATGTTCCTATGATGGGGATTGTTAGTCGTTTGACTTATCAAAAGGGCTTCCACCTGCTGCTGCAGGAAATGGAGAATTTGATGCAATTTGATGTGCAATTAGTCTTAATAGGAACAGGTGATCCAGATTTTGAGCGGGGCTTTCGTTACTTCGGGGAAAAATACCCAGAAAAAGCCAGTATTCAAATCGCCTTTGATGTACAATTAGCTCAGAAGGTTTATGCTGGTGTCGACATGTTCCTGATGCCATCCGCTTTCGAGCCTTGCGGACTTTCGCAAATGATTTCGATGCGGTATGGAACTTTACCGGTGATTCATGAAATCGGCGGGTTAAAGGATACTGTACAGCCATATAATCCAATAACCAACGAAGGAACGGGCTTTGGTTTTGTTGATTATCAATCTTATTTCTTAATGAATACCTTGAAGCAAGCAATTGAGCTTTATCAACAGGAGCCAAAGGTATGGAAGAAATTGATGAACAACGCAATGGCAAAGGATTTCAGTTGGGATGTTTCCAGCCAACGCTATCTAGAGTTGTATCAACAAATCAGTTAAACGGTCAGAATCTCCGGCTGGATTAGTCGTAGGTTCTGATTTTTTAAATTAAATAAGTAATGAGTGTGTCAAAACAGGAAGAATTAGTGGCACATCAGTTGATTTACCAAGTGTTTCTTAGTCATAAAGGAGAAAATCAAGTGGAAAAAAACGAATTCAAAAAGCAGTTTAAAAAAAGATTGGCTGAAAAGTTTGCTATGGAAGTGAAAGATGCTTCAGCTAACGAACTATACCAAACGTTAGGATCGATCATGACCGCTAATTATTCGCAGGATTGGCGACAGACTTGGCAAGATTACCGCGATCAGCAACAGAAACAAACTTACTATTTTTCGATTGAATTTCTACCAGGGAAAATGCTTAAAAGTAATTTATTAAACATGGGCTGGTTGGAAATGATTGAAGAAGCTTTGCAGGAGATGGGAATTTCCTTGAATGACTTAGCAGAAATTGAGCCTGATATGGCTTTGGGAAATGGCGGTTTAGGACGATTGGCTTCTTGTTTCATGGACTCGATTGCTTCTTGCGGGTTACCTGGAAATGGAAATGGAATTCGCTATGAATACGGCTTGTTTAAGCAACGTTTCGTGGACGGTTATCAGGTGGAGCTGCCAGACGAATGGCTGCAAAAAGGGAATATCTGGGAAATCAGAAAAGAAAGTAAAGCTGTAGACGTTCATTTTGGCGGTAACGTTTATTTGCGGGAAAATACTAAAGGTCAGTTAAGACCAGTTTATGAAGATGGATATAGTGTTCGGGCGGTACCTTACGATACTGGAATGGTGGGCTATCAGAATAATATCGTCAATACTATGCGCTTGTGGAGTGTAGAAATTCCTGCCGAGGAAGAAGATCGTTACCGAAGCATCGAGGATCGACGAATGATTAAGGATTTAACCTCAGTTTTATATCCAGACGATTCGAATGATGCTGGCCGTAAGCTTCGTTTGTCGCAGGAATACTTCTTTGTTTCTGCTGGAGTACAGAGTATTTTGCGCTACTATAAACGACTAGGCTTTTCTTTCGATCAAATTAATCAATACATTGCGATTCATATTAATGATACTCATCCAGCAATGTGTGTCGCAGAATTTATGCGTTTATTGGTAGATGAAGAAGGATTACCTTGGGAAAAGGCATGGAACTTAACGGTTAAGGTGATGAGCTACACCAATCATACCATCATGGCTGAAGCACTGGAAAAATGGTCGATTCCGATGATGAGAGAGGTTTGCCCACGGATTTACCAAATCATTGAGGAAATTGATCGTCGGTTTGTAGCTGAAATGACGGGGGTTCAGCCGTTTGATTTGATCGAACGTACCCGGATTATTCAGCATGGCCAGATCCATATGGCACATTTAGCAATTATTGGCTCTCATTCAACTAACGGAGTAGCCAAATTGCATTCTGATCTGTTGAAGGGAGTTGTATTGCATGACTTCTATGTGCTGTATCCAGCTCGTTTTAACAACAAAACTAACGGGATAGCTCAAAGACGATGGTCACAGTTAGCCAATCGCAGTATGACAAAGGTGTTAAACAATACGATCGGTACCTCATGGAACAGTGATCCTAAAGATTTGCGCCTTTTAATGAATTATGTGGATGATGACAAGGTATTGGATGCTTTAGATGAAGCCAAACATGAAAATAAAATAAATTTAGCAGAATATATTAAACAAGTAAAAGGGATCGAAGTGTCTCCAGATGCCATTTTTGATGTACAAATCAAACGACTGCATGCCTACAAACGGCAATTGCTAAACCTATTACACATTGTGAAGCTGTATTTTGATTTGAAGGAAAATCCCAATTTGCCGATTCATCCAAGAGTCTTTATTTTTGGTGCTAAAGCCGCGCCAAGCTATCATTATGCTAAATCAGTGATTAAGGTCATTAATGAGACAGCAAACTTAATTAACAACGATCAAACGATCAATGGCAAATTGAAAATCGTCTTTTTGGAGAACTACAATGTGACCTTAGCTGAACGAATTATTCCAGCTGCGGATGTGAGTGAACAAATTTCACTGGCTTCAAAAGAGGCGTCTGGAACTTCAAATATGAAGTTAATGCTAAATGGCGCTGTGACGGTCGCGACTTTAGATGGCGCCAACATTGAAATTCGTGATGCTGTTGGAGATGAAAATATCTCAATTTTCGGGTTGACTGAAACAGAAGTATATCGTTACTATCAAGAGCACAACTATAATTCTTCTGAGCTTTATCATAACGATCCGGTGATTCATAAAGTCCTAAATGCTTTTGTGGATGGAACGATTCCTAATATCACGGTGGAAGGACAAGAAATTATCGATTCCTTGATAAAATATAATGACGAATTCTTTGTCCTACGCGATTTTGATGCCTATTGCGATGCGCAGGAATCAATTAATGAGGCTTATCAGGATCGACGACGTTGGAAGCAAATCAGTCTGAGAAATATTGCCAATGCCGGACGATTCTCTTCCGATGAAACGGTGAAACGTTATGCCGAAGATATTTGGCAAATAGAACCAGTTTTTGCTCATGACAGCGAAAGAGGAGCGAAACAACATGGCACATATTTATTATAATTCATGGATGGAACGTTACAAATTTCCTTTTGGTGCAGTAAAGGAAGGCAAGCGAGTCGATTTTTGGATCTCGGTTCCTTCCGAACTGGAGACCAGTGTCTTCTTTGTTGTTCGCAAAGAAGGCAGCAGTATTGGTAAAATCAGTTTTCCGATGAATAAGGCCGAAGAGGATCGCTACCATTATCAATACAAGGTTGATCAAGGCAGCGGCTTGTATTTTTACTATTTCAAAATTGTTCATTTTTGTCCGGATGGCAGTAAACGCACCTTGTTCTACGGTTTTGATGGACAAGGGGGCGAAGGGAAAATTGAACATCAAGAATCCGAGGTAGGTTCTTATCAGATGACTTGCTTTGAGAAGGCAGAAATTGCGCCCAGCTGGTATCGTGAAGCGGTTTTTTATCAAATCTTTCCTGATCGATTTGCGAATGGAAATCCCAATGGCGAAATCAGTTCACCTAAAAAAAATTCGTTTATCTATGCAACTGAAGATGACGAACCCATGTATATCCGCAATAAAGATCAGGAAGTGGTTCGCTGGGATTTCTTCGGCGGAAATTTAAAGGGAATTACTCAAAAGATTTCGTATTTTCAGGAATTAGGCATTACAGCTTTGTATCTGAATCCTATTTTTGAAGCCAGCAGCAATCATCGCTATGATACCAATGATTATTTTGCGATTGATCCAGTGCTGGGAACAGAAAAAGATTTTGTAGAAATGCTGCAGGCTTTACATCAGGCTGGAATTTCAGTAATTTTAGATGGCGTATTTTCGCATGTCGGTAGGAACAGTCGTTACTTTAACCAAGCTGGACTTTATGGCGAAAAGGAAGGTGCTACTCGTAATCCGGACAGTCCTTATTATCCATGGTTCAAATTTAAGCAGTACCCTAATGATTACGAAGCATGGTGGGGTGTTGCTGACCTTCCAGAAGTTGATAAAAATAATAAAAGCTTTCAGGAATTTATTTATGGTGATGTCGAAAGTGTCCTAGCTAAGTGGACCACAATAGGTGTTGATGGCTGGCGGTTAGATGTTGCTGATGAATTAACGGATGAATTTATTGGTGGAATTCGCAAAAATTTATTGGGGTATCAAGATAAAATATTAATTGGCGAAGTTTGGGAGGATGCCTCCAATAAAATCGCTTATGATCAAAGAAGAAGATATGTTTTTGGCGATCATTTGCAAGGAGTCATGAACTATCCGCTGCGACAGCAGATTATGGATGTTTTGAATCAAACCCGTTCTTTTGAAAAAGTTTGCCAGGAAATGATTCGTTATCAAGAAAATTATCCGGAAGACTTCTATTATAATCAATTGAACAATATTGGCACTCATGATACCGAACGAATCTTGACGATGCTAGAGGGCTCCATTGATAAATTGAGTCATGCCTGGGGACTATTATTTATGATGCCAGGAATTCCATGTGTTTATTATGGTGATGAAGCTGGTTTAACTGGCGGGAAGGATCCAGAAAATCGCAAGTTCTTTCCTTGGCAGAATGTTAACCAACGTATTTATACTTCCTGTAAAAATTGGATTCAGCGCCGGAAAAAGTATGGCTCAATGAAATATGGTGAATTTTTCCCAGTCTATTCGTTGGAGAATGATATTTTTGGCATAATCCGCTATAATGCTGAAGAATATACCGTTTATTTAGTGAATGTTTCTGATCACTCCCGTAAGATTCAAATGGAAGACTTAGCGAGTCCTCGTCAGTATCGTGGCGAGTATACAATTTTGCAGGAGTTGAGTGAGGGAATCGAACTGGCTCCTCATCAGGAGTATTTCGCTGCTAAATCTTTAGTCGAATAAAGGTTTCTGTAAAGACTTTTATCAATTGCTAAGCTTTTTTTCGTCATTTGTGCTAAACTAATAAGAAATCAGAAAACGAGGATGGTTTTTATGGAAAATCAACCATTTGGCGGAAGACGCGCACGCTTTCCAGCCTATGACGATGATAAAGGTGTAAAATTGAATCAAGGCAGTCAGCGGGTATTGTTTGATGGTAACGACGATTTTATTACTGATTATAAATTAGATGCGAAAGAAGTATTGGAACGGGCAAATCGTCACACCACTCGTTCTCGCAGAGTACAAGTGGATGAAAAGCCGCGGGAAGAATTGGATCGGCACCGGATTAATCTGCCAACGTATGAAACACGGGCTCGTGAACAAAAGCGTGCGCCACGTTCGCTGTTTGCGGATTCTAAACCTGTTACCGAAAGTAACAAGAAGGTCAGTTTTCGCGAGGAGACACGAAATGCCACGCCTTTCAAACCCAAACACGTTCCAGAATCGCTAATTCCTGATGAACCGGAGGATGCGATTCCATTGCAGGAGCTTTATACCAGCATGCGCAGTTCAAAGCAGTCTTATCTGCTATTTGACACTGGGGAAACAGCTTCACATCAGCCATCTATTCAGACAAAAGATGCGAAACATCGACACTCGTCTCGATTAGATCGATCGCTGCAAGGAATTATGACAGACGATACGCGAATTTTAGAAAACAGTAAATATTTCCATGAATAAGGAGGATACCTTGTATCTTCCTATTCTTTTGAGGTGAGTAAATTGAACAATCCATTTGATGAAAAAATTGAACAGTTACGCAAAGGTGAAATCGAAACGATTGAAGTTTCCAAAGACGAATTTTTTATGTTTCGTGAAGCTTGGATCAACCAAGAAGATAAAAAATATTTTCGCGGTATTGCGGGTTTAAATGGCAATATCGTTTATGTCTATGATACGACAACCGTTTAAAAATTGACTTTTTTTACGATTATCGCTATGATAAAAAAGATTTCGCGGAAGTGATGGAATGGCAGACATGCAAGATTGAGGGTCTTGTGAGCGTAAGGCTCGTGTGGGTTCAAATCCCATTTTCCGCATAAAGATAAGTAAAGTCAGAGCCAATCAACATTGTGAGGATGTTGGTTGGCTTTTTTGTACGCTCATTTTTTATGGAAATTTAGGAACTGAGTTGTTTAATGACCAATCAAAATTTTTAGAAAAAATAGTTAGAAAGATAAGTTTGAGCTTTCTGGCTCAAGAGATAATAGTATGCTATTTACAAGGACATATGTTCACCATGGACGCATGGTAAAAATAGAATGGAGGGAAAGTATGGCAATAAACTGGGGCTGGCCGTTTCCTAAAGTGGGAGAAGGCAACTTCTTAGGCGGTCAACTATTTGGCAAAAATCCAGGTGGGGAATTTAGACCCAATGGATTCCACAATGGACTTGATTTCGGTTCGATTGACCATCCAGGAAATGAAATCTGTGCAGCACATGCGGGAAAAGTAGTTTTTGCTGGCTGGGCACCGTCTGGATACGAAGCACTCGGAACAGTGATTGCTACTAAGAGTGATGATGGATATTATGTGGTTTATCAAGAATTCGGTACTAGCACTGCAAATGTACATGTAAAAATAGGCGATTTGATAACACTCGGTCAAGTAATTGGAACAAGGAATACCAGTCATTTGCACCTTGGGATTACAAAGAAAGACTGGTTACAGGCTCAATCAAGTGCATTTTCTAATGACGGAACATGGTTAGATCCGCTAAAAATTATTCGTGAAGGACTTAAGGATGACGGTCAAATTAGTATAGAGGAGGATAAAAATTTGCTTATTTATTGGAAACAGCAAAAAGTAGGTTCAACAGTCTATGATGCCTACTTGCTAAATGGAAACAAAAGAATGTATATTCATAACAATACTTTATTGAACGAATGTCGAGTACTGACTCGTTTATACGGAAATACGAAAGAAGAGCGTTTTTACAATGACGCCTATCGAGTATTGGCATTAGAAGCAACAACCGACCTTGTAGAATTTAAATATTATGCTAATAAGTAATTTAAATTCGGATAGGTGATCAAGTTCTAGCCGTAATTGGCTAGGACTTTTTACTTATCCTCCAAGTGACAAAACTGTTAGCTGGAAATACAACCTGAGACTGAACAGTTAAACTCTTTCTTTCGTTATGCTTAGTTCCATAGAAGAAAGGAAGATGTTTAATGAGTATCCTAAGAAAAATGGTCGCAGTAATCCTGATGGGAGGAATTATTTTATATGGCAGTACCTTTTTTACGCGAAATTCATCAAGTGAAATTGCGGGTGTCATGGATCAGCTTAATCCCCTAGTGAGTACGGGCGAGCTTTATGTGAAAACAGAAAAGCCTCAAAGTGTTAACGAATATGGAACGGCTGCATATCAACAAACTGCAGCGAATGCAGATGGCAAGACGAGACCTGTTGCTTTCAATGGGCTGAGCGAGTTGAAAGTAGACCATTATTTGAAGCTAACCAATAAAGGTGCCCATATTGAGAACTATGAAGAGGTTCCTAAGGATCAGGTTCCAGAGAAAGCCCTGCAGCAAATTGACAAATAAAAGCTATTAATTATAACTATAATTCAGGCATCTCTTCATGACAGTGACATTGAAGCAATGTATATTCTGTAATGAAACTCTTTCAATTTGCCAGAAAAATCCATCCAAGTTCAGCTGTAGGTTACTAATTTTAAAAGCTCTCTCGCTTTTGAGTACATTTTTAGTTAAGTGTGCTTGCGAGGGATTTTTTGTTCGTAAAATAAAAGCTTGCTAATCGTTATTTTTGCTCATTTAGAAGGACCCAGCTATTTCCGTTTATTCCGCTTTCGCTTCTTTTTACCACCGGTTTTATTTCGAAGGGCTTTTTCTAGTTCGAGGTTCCTGTCTTCTTTTGATTTACCGTCAAAAGGATTAAAATTTTTCCAGCTGCTCATTCGATCCATTGGGGGTTTAACAGGCTTCTTTTTAGATTTGGTTGCTTCATTTTTCTTATCCGTCTCTTTAGCTGGAGAAAATGTATTTGACTTGGATACTTTCGTAATTTCTGAGGCTTTACTATTAGACGCAGTGTTTTTAGTCGAAAGTTTTGCTTTTGTATCTTTTTTTTGCTGTTCTTGAATCACTTGCTTTGGTTCGTGTAAAGGGTCTTCTTCATTACGAATATCAAAGTCGCGGTACCGTTCATCGATAGCAAAATCCATCCAAACGACTTTAGTAAATTGACGCAAGCCATCCTTTTGAAAGATCGTTAACTCACCAAAGATATTCAAAATAGCCATTCGTTCTTTAGCAGAAAGAGGAGATACAACATTACTAAGATTCCAGTTATGCATTTTTCCATTTTCATCCAAAAAAGAAGTTTTCAAATTTAGTTTTCGTTCACCAATTTGTACACCAGAGGTTAAAGCTGGACGTAGAGGTTCAATATGCAATCGAGCTTCCGCGGTCAGTTGGTTATATTCGGCTTCATTCTTGTATAAGTGATTGATGACTATTTGCCACTCCTTACTCGAGAAATAGTCTTCAAAATAAATGCACAAGTGGCGTACAGAAGCATCTACTTCACCGTTCAAAAACACTTTACGCATTAAGTCCTTTGCCAAGTAGGAAAAATCTCCCGTATAAAAAGCGTTACGCAGCATAACTGCTACAGCCGCTTGAATAAGATGAGAAACATTCTTGGTTTGAGTATAAAAATCAGCAAATTTTAATTCTAAATTATTCCTGTTGCGAGTTCCAAAGATTGTTCGTTTATGAAGTTCAGTTGTTGTCATACCTACATCTCCCTTTTTTATACGCTTTCATTTGTAAAACGATTGGTCACACTTTTTCGATTCTATTTGCCATATTCAGATTTGTAAAAGAATAGTGGAATTCGTTTTCATGAATATCATATATAATCGTTTCAATAAAATCAATAGTAAAATCAAAAAAACGAATATCCAATATATTTACATAGTATTAAATAAATGGATTGGAACAGTTTTAGACAATTACAAAAAGCGCTAATTAGTAATCTTATTAAGCAGAAAGGGCCAATTTTTAGTATAGATTAGCCATTGTAATTCTATTGCTATAATTTTTTAAATTATTCGGAAAAATATTTCGATAAATTGTATGAGTCGATTAAATAAAGAACTGTAAAAAGACACAATCTTAATTTTGAGAAAGTATCTTTTTACATTCACGAAAGGCTTGGATAAGTTATTTTAGTACTAGCAATTGGTTGCTCTAGTTTCCTCCATAGGCTACAATAGGATAGAAAATGTGAATATGCATATTTTGGAGGAAATTGTACATGGAATCCATTGGACAAGTCTTAAAAGACTTCCGTAAACAACATGGAATGACACAAAAGGATTTATCACGCGATATTTGTTCGCAAAGTGTCTTGAGTCGAATCGAGAACAATGAAGAAATTCCTAATATCCTGGTGATGCAACAGCTTTGCCAACGCTTGGGTATTACGATTGATCAATTAATGGTGGATTTTTTACCGAAAGAACTGCTGCTGAGGAAGTATTTTCAAAAAATGTATTTCTTAATGCGCCATCAGCGATTTGCTGAAATTCGGGCTATCCTAAATTATTTAGAGGAAAAACGTCGGATTGTTTTGGATAAGGATCTGCAGCAGTTTTATTACTTTAAAGCTGTTTGCGCTTTTTATTTAGATAATAATCCTAAGCAGGCCTTAGATAATGCTCGAAAGGGCTTGGATATTTCGGTTTCGAAGAAGTATCAAGGGTATTTCGATAGTAAAATATTATTGATGGCCTTCGCGGCTAAAATGAACGATCGGCTGGAAAAAAATGAGGAAGCTGATCGACTGTATAACAAAAGTATTGAACTCTTTGAAACCACGATGTGTGACTATACAGAAAAGATTGAATTGAGTGAATTATTTTTGGATTATGCGTTATTTCTACTAGGGCGTAATGAGTACCAGCAGGCTGACAAAATTATTGATTTGGGCTTGCGTTGGAATCAGCAGCAGGCCAGCTGCTACAAATTAAACGAGCTGTTAACCTTGAAAATGACGATTCTAAAAATGATCGGCGAGGACAAGGATTCACAACGGTATCGAGAGTGGTTAAATGCTACCACCAAATTAAGAGATTTCTTTTAAAATGGTCTACACCATTCTTGACAGAATCCCTGATCAGTAGTACTTTTAAACTATCAAGCAAGAAGGAGCGCTTAAGGATGAAAACATTTATTTATGCGGACAAATTCTTTTTGAAATCCGGCGTAAAAGAAGCAGGCTATTTAGAAATTACAGATGGAATTTTTGGTGATTATACGAAGGAACTACCTGATGCAGAGGCAAACGTAATTGACCAGTCAGGCAAGTGGATTGCACCAGGACTTGTGGATACTCATATACACGGCTTTAAAAACCATGATGTAATGGATAATGATGCAGAAGGCTTGAAAGTCATGTCTGAAGGACTTCTTTCCTGTGGTGTAACCAGTTTCTTGCCGACAACGTTAACTTCTACCAAGGAACGTTTGAAGGATGTTGCAGAAACGATCGGAAAAACCTACCAAGAAGTACCAGGTGCAAAAATTCAAGGGATTTACTTTGAAGGACCTTTCTTCACAGAAGAACATAAAGGGGCTCAAAACCCAAGCTATTTCGGCGATCCGGATGTAGATACCTTCAACGAATGGCAAGAAGCTTCTGGTGGTTTAATTAAAAAAATCGCCTTGGCACCTGAACGTAAAGGTGTCGAAGAGTTTGTCAAAACGGTGACGGATGAAGGTGTAGTGGTTTCTTTGGGACATTCAAATGCCACTTTGGAAGAAGCCCAAGCAGCGGTTGAGGCTGGAGCAAGTGTTTTTGTTCATGCATACAATGGCATGCGCGGTTTGAATCATCGTGAACCAGGAATGGTTGGCGCATTGCTATCATTGCAGCATGTTTTCTCTGAGCTGATATGTGATGGACACCATGTACACCCGCAAGCCGCTGAAATTTTAATGGAAAAAGCGGGACATGATCATGTGGCATTGATCACCGACTGTATGATGGCCGGCGGTATGCCAGATGGCAACTATAATCTAGGCGAATTTCCAGTTGTTGTAAAAGAAGGAACGGCTCGCTTAGAATCCGGTAATTTAGCTGGAAGTATTTTGAAGCTGAAGGAAGCAATCAAAAATGTAGTTGACTGGAATATTGCTACTCCAGAAGAAGCAATTATGATGGCAACTTATGTACCAGCTGTCAGCTGTAAAATTGATGACCATTGCGGTATGATTGCTAAAGGCAGAGCGGCCGATTTCATTGTGCTGCAACCAAATATGGAATTAGAAGCGACTTATTTAGATGGTGTTGAACGTTACCATAATTAAATGCAAAAGCTCGATCTGAACGGATCGATTTTGTAGGGACCTTGTAAATCCAAACCGGGTTTGCGAGGTCTTTTTGGTTTCCTTATGGTAGACTAATAAGGAGGAGGACGACACAACATGGGTTATATTGAAGTAATTAATGAAACGAAGCGTTACAAAATGGGAGAGACGGTGATTCATGCAAACGACAAAATTACCTTCACCATTGAAAAAGGAGAAATAGCAGTGATTCTAGGACCCAGCGGTGCTGGAAAATCAACTGTACTGAACATTTTGGGCGGTATGGATAGTTGCGATGAAGGGCAGGTAGTGGTAGATGGCACTGATATTGCCACTTTTAACAATAAAGAATTGACTACATATCGTCGCAACGATGTTGGGTTTGTTTTTCAATTTTACAATTTAGTTCCCAATTTAACAGCGAAGGAAAATGTGGAGCTGGCTTCACAGATTGTTTCGGATGCCTTGAATCCAACTGAAGTATTACGTTCTGTAGGTCTAGAAGAACGAATGGATAACTTTCCAGCGCAGCTTTCAGGTGGTGAGCAGCAGCGGGTTACTATTGCTCGGGCTTTGGCAAAACGGCCGAAGCTGTTATTGTGTGACGAACCGACTGGAGCATTGGACTTTGAAACAGGAAAACAAATACTAAAAATTTTGCAAGATACTGCTCGAAACTATGGCACAACAGTGGTAATTATCACTCATAATTCAGCAATTGCTCCAATGGCTAACCGCATTATTCGAATTAACGATGCGAAAGTCCGCAGTCAGAAACTGAATGATACGCCTCTTTCGATCGATGAGATACAGTGGTAAGGAGACGATGACATGAATAAGGTTTTATGGCTGACTAGTTTACGGGAGATTCTTCGCTCCAAAGCCCGTTTTTTGTCAATTTTAGGCATTGTTTTTCTAGGGGTGGCCTTCTTTGTTGGCTTAAGTGCGACTGGACCGGATATGATCCAAACGGCGGATGAATACTATCAAAAGCAGCAGTTAGCAGATGGACAAATTTTTACACCGTTGGGTATGAGTCAAGCAGCTCTTGATGACGTTAAGAAAATGGACCAAGTAGCTCATGCAGAAGGTCGTTATTTACAGGATGTTTTTCTGGCAGACAAAGATCAAACGATCCGCCTCTACAGCTACGATCAGGATCAGAAACTGAATCGATTAAAGGTCGTTAAAGGTCGTTTGCCTAAAAATGATCGAGAGATTGCTTTGGATGAAATTGCTGAGACAAATCATTCTTATCAGGTAGGAGACAACTTTTCTATTAAAGGTCAGGAGGATTCTTTAGCAAATCAAGAATTTACGGTTGTTGGTTTCGTGGAAAGTCCCCAATACATTGAGAATTTTTCGCGCGGAAATACAACGTTTGGCAAAGGCACGATTGATTTTTTTGCTATTCTGTCACCAGATAACTTCAAGCAACCAGTTTTTTCAGAAGTATTGGTTCAATATAAGAATTTAAAAGGAGTAACCGCCTATTCGAAAACTTACAAGGATCGCTGGGAGACCGATCAGGAGAAAACGGAAGAGGCATTAAAAAAGAATGGGGAGAAACGGCTGCAGGAGCTGAAAGAAACCAACCAGAAACAAATCGATGGAGCTAAGGCACAGCTGGAAGCAGGTAAGCTTGAAGCCACTCAGCAGACTCAGCAGCTAACTGAAGCTGAAAAGCGTCTAGAAACTGGAAAAAGTGAATATGCGGTCAGTCAGAAAGAATTTGAAGCTAAAAGCCAAGCTGCCCAGGCTCAAATTGACGAGCGAGCAAATCTTTTGGCTCCACAGCAGCAGGCCTTAACCGATCAAAAAGAAGAATTAAGCAAACTGCAGAATTTGGAGGAACGAAAGAAGCAAGCTGCTGAACAAACAGAGACTTTAAAAGTACAACGTGAGCAGGCTGTATCAGAGATGAACCAATTAACAGCTGAAAAAAGTCAATTAGAACAAATTCGTGATCAAGTTGCTCAAGGAAATATTCAGCAGTTGCAGGGGGTCGCGCAACAGCTGGGCGCACCAACCTTTGGTGATGTCATTCAGGCCGTTCAGCAGCAAGATGCACAGCAGGTTCAGACAACTGTCAACCAGCATTTAACCCGCATCAATACAGAAATTCAGCAACTACAGCCAAAAGTAACTGACTTGGAAGCTCAATGGGCAGAAAATCAACAGATTCTTGCAGCTGAGATTCCTTCAGCCGAAGAACTAACCACTATTCAAACTCAAATTGATGAGCTGGAAGACTGGTTAGCCACAGGGACACAACAGCTGGAAACCGCGAAAACGGAACTGGCAGCCAGTCAGAAGCAAGGAGAGGAACAGTTAGAAAAGGCTAAGAAACAGCTGGATCAGGCGCAGAAAACCTATGATGAAGGGCAAAAAGCTTTGCAAGCAGCTAATTCAGATACCTTGGGTAATGCGCAAAAGGAAATCGAGGAAAAAGAAACTGCTTTGGCTAAGCTTGATCAATTAGAATATACGGTTCAGGGCCGCAATGACAATCCTGGATACAAGGAATATCAGGACAATGCAGATCGAATTTCATCTTTGGCTACAGTATTCCCGTTAATTTTCTTTTTGATTGCCGCTTTAGTCACTTTGACAACCATGACGCGAATGGTTGAGGAAAAACGCAGTGAACTGGGAACCTTTAAAGCTCTGGGATACTGGAATCGGGAAATTTCGCTGAAGTTCATCCTATATGCGGCCTTAGCCGGTGGTGTCGGAGGGGGACTGGGCTTAGCAGTCGGCTTCTATCTTCTGCCAACTATTATCTTCAATGCTTATGGGCAGTTGTATAATTTGAATCAGGTTGTTACACCCTGGTATGTTAGTTATGCGGTTGCTGCCATGTTCGTTGCGTTGCTTTGTTCGGTTGGAACAGCCTTATTTGTCCTGCGTTACGATTTAAAAGCTACACCAGCAACGTTAATGCAGCCGCGGGCACCGAAAAAGGGTAAACGAATTTGGCTGGAACGAATAACTCCGATTTGGTCTCGTTTAACCTTTATCCAAAAGGTCACCATGCGGAATTTGTTCCGCTACAAACAGCGGATGCTGATGACGATTCTAGGAATCGCTGGCTGTATGTCGATGTTGATTACCGGTTTTGGTTTGAGGGATTCAATCGGAGATATTGTACCGATTCAGTTTGATAATATTTTGCAGTATCAAGGAACGGTTGTCTTTAGTGATCCATTATCTGAACAGGAAACAACGAATTATCAGCAAGAGTTAGATAAGTTATCTAATTTCAAGGATCATTTAGGCATGTCTACAGAGATGTTTACTGCGGAAACTGGTGAAGTGAATCAGCAGGAAATCTCTTTGCATGTACCAGAAGATAGTAAAAAGCTAAGCGAGTTTATTTCTTTTAATGATCGCAAAAGTCAAAAGACGTATCAGCTAACTGACCAAGGAGTCATTATTAATGAGAAGCTGGCAGAGCTATTTGAGCTGAAACGTGGCGATACATTAGCAATTAAGGCAACCGACGGGAAGAAATACAAGGTTAAAATCGCCAATATTGCTGAAAATTATGTAGGACACTTCATCTATATGACGCCAAAATATTACGATCAGCTATTTGGTCGGACACCGGATTACAATACGGATCTGCTGTTGTTTAACAAGCAGCCTCCAAGCAGTCAGGAAAATACGATTGGACAGCAATTGATGGGACGCGATAAAGTGATTAGTGTAGCCTTCTTGTCGGAATCACGAAACGCTTTGAAGGATACCGTAGAGAGTCTAAATGTAATTATGTGGGTATTAATTGTGTCAGCCGGACTATTAGCATTTATTGTGCTGTACAATCTAACCAACATCAATATTTCAGAGCGAATTCGCGAGCTGTCAACGATTAAAGTATTGGGCTTTTATAACAATGAGGTAGTGGCTTACGTTTATCGGGAAAATGTGTTGCTTACCTTAATTGGGATAGTTGCAGGCATGTTTTTAGGTAAAATTGAGCATCGCTACATCCTGAAAACTGTTGAATTAGATGTCACCATGTTCTCACCAGATATTCAACCATCAAGTTATCTGTATTCAGCTTTGATCACGCTATTCTTTGCTTTAGTTGTAGGTATATTAATGTACTTCAAACTGAAGAAAATCAATATGATTGAAGCCTTGAAGGCGAATGAATAAAAGAAAAAAAGAGGATCAGTCTTTCGACTGGTCCTCAATTTGTTGTCGGACTTTTTCCAGCATCTCGGAAAGTCCGGCTTCCTTCTTTCTTAATTCGATCAAATCTTCCTTGATTTGTTGTTCCTTTTCGATCTTCGGCGGGGTAACAATCCCATTTAATGAAATTGCAATAACCGTGCCGATAAAGGTATCCAGCACCCGGTTCAAGGCATAGATGGTTGATTCACCCTGAGGAATACTAAGAGAAATCAGCAACATAGTGGCAATGGCAGAAACAATTCCCGAGTTATTACCGATCCCGTCTGAGATGACGATTACCAGAATAACTAATAGCGGCAAAACGGTTAATTCCACATAAAAATCATTTTCAAAAAAAGCCTGTATGTAAAAATAAATCAGTGCCAGCAAACCGCCAATTGAATTGCCCAAAATCCGTGACCGGCCAAAAGAAAAGCTGGTATTCAGATCTTGACGCAAGGAAAAAACAGCTGCCAGTGCTGCGATCAGCGGACTACCGCGATCTAATACATGAAAAAGAAGGATACAGATCATTACAGCCAATGCTGTTTTGAATGTCCGCATCCCTAAACGGAAACGGCCAAGGTGCATGAGGGGTTCCTCCTATTATCTTCTTACTATTAGTTTAACGGAATCCCCACCAAAAGACTATAAAAAAAGACGCGATTCCATCACGTCTTAAGATTTCCATGCTTGAGTCATCTGATCCAGCAAATCAATTACATCTTTAGTGAAGTACAATGATTGATTTGGCAACTCCTGCTGTATCATTTTAACCATGTTTTCAATTTCATAATTCATCGCCTCAAGGGTAGAGCCGCTTTCGATAAATTCTTTCGTGCCATCATTAAAAAAGATTTGTGCTTTATCCGCTCGGGGATAATCATCCACCGTAATATAACCATTTTCGAAAGCAACGATTCCTTTTTTTGGCATTTTTGCTTGAAAGGTTAAACTAACGGAAGCTAGTTCATTTTTTTCGTTTTGCAGAATCGTTACCGATTGCTCATCAACACCTGTTGAGAAAGGCACCATGGCTGATGCAACTACGGTTGGTTGAGCAGTCATAAACCAGCGAGCAAAGGAAACCGCATAGGTACCAATATCTAACAAAGCTCCACCAGCTAATTCTGGATTAAAGAACCGGTTGTTCGGGTCGGGATCTTTGTAGCTACCAAAAGGTGCTTGGACCATTTTTAATTTGCCCAGTTTGCCAGTATCGATTAGTGAGTGTAGTTCATGGAATAACGGCATATTGAAGATCGTCATGGCTTCAGCTAAAATCAAGCCCTTTTGTTCAGCTAGTTCAATCGCTTCGTTCAACTCTTGCCGATTCATAGTGATGGCTTTTTCACACAGTACATGTTTTCCAGCAGTTAAGGCTTGCAAAACATGCTGAATATGTTGACGATTAGGTACAGCAACATAGATAATAGAGATAGCTGGATCTGCCAGCATTTCTTCATAGCTGCCGAAAGCTTTCGGTAAGTGATAGGTTTGGGCAAATTCTTCTGCTTTTTCCAAGGTGCGAGAAGCACAGGCAGTTAAGCGGCTAGTGGTTTGATCGAAGCTATTCGCAAATTCATCAGCTATTTGTCCTAATCCAACAATGCCCCATTCAAGTTGTTCCATAAAATTCTCCTTTTCATATGCTTAATAAAAGTATCTGTACAATGTTATAATAGACTTGTTCAAACTGAATAACAAGAAAACCGCGTTCTTTTATCGCAGTTGAAGTCGGGCAATAATTCTTAAATTATTTCAATCATTCGAGTAAAGCACTGTCTTTTTCAGCTGTGATCAGTAAAATAATATAGGAGGGATTTTCTGTGAATCCAATTTATTTAGATTTAGTGTTAAATACCATTTTAGAACAATTTCAATCGGAAGAAGACTTTTACCACAATTATTTAGGCATTGAGGAGGCTCAATGGCAGCAATGGAAAAAGGGCAGCAACAATCTTCCGCCTGAAATCAGTCAAAAGATCAAGAATCTGTTTAGCGACTACGAATGGATGCTGAGTCAAAAGGTGATTCGTCAAGCCTTCTTGTTCCCAGAAAAACGTCAAACTGCGGTTGCGGAGTATCGAGAAATGAAAACCATCGTGGCACAAAAGTGGATTGCTTGCGGTTTAGGGACAGTTGAGCTGATTCCCTACAAAAATAAAAATGATGAAGAAAAGCAGGATTATATTGATTTACGGGTGACGATTAATTATGATAGCTGGGGTTACAATGACATTTTGAGTTTCCGATTACCAGCGCGCGTTCAAAACCAAATCGAAAGCTCGCAAACTCAAACTGCCTTGTTGGATTGGGTAAATGAAAACTTGACCGAAACATATACCTCATTAGAGGATTAATGAAAGGAATTTTCGCTTGAAAAAAACAGTTGGATTGCTTTCCATGATTGCTATGTTTGGAATGACTGGCTATTCATTATTTTATAGCAACAAAGGAGAAGATACGAATGCTGGTAAAATTACCGAAGCATCAACGTATTCCTTCGAACAATCGTCAGATAAGAAAAAAAATACCCCTAGCGATTTACCTAAAGCGGATCCTAATTCTTGGGATTTGGTATTAGTGGGACCGAAAAACGAAATTAGCCAAGAATTGGATGAAAGTCAATTAGCAACTCTTTCTGATAATAGTCATCAGGTTGATAGTCGAATTGCTTCTGATTATGAAGCTTTTTCAGCTGCAGCCACTGAGGCAGGCTATCCATTGGTAGTCGTTTCCGCTTATCGGTCGGTAGCTGCTCAGCAAGAAGTCTTCAGTACAAATGTAAACAGCTTAATGAGCAGTGAAGGCTTGTCAGAAGCTGATGCAATTACCAAGACTAAACAGACTATTACAGAACCCGGGTACAGCGAACACCATACAGGTTTAGCAATAGATATTGTTGATCAAGATTGGTATAACAATTATTCCAGCCAAGTGTTGGATGCTTCTTATGGCAGTCAACCGGGAGCCAAATGGATTGCTGAAAATGCCCCTAAATATGGCTTCATCATTCGATATCCAGAGGGCGAAGAAGACATTACCGGAATCACCTATGAACCTTGGCATATTCGTTATGTTGGCAAAGAAAATGCTGAATATATAACGAAAAACAATCTGACATTAGAGGAATATTTAAAGTTGTTATCGTCAAATTAAGGAGGCACTATGCCGACAAAAAAATATAAAAAGCGAAAGCGCAAGCTGTCTCTGCCCTTCATTTTTGCAGGGCTGCTGCTAGTCGGCATTGCTTTCGTTTTTTCTATACATACGTTATCAGAACATGCTGTCGAACAGTCAGCCAATAATGAACAAATGAGTCATGAAGAGTTTATTCAGCGTTTAGCTCCTCATAGTAAGCAGCTGCAGCAGGGCTATGGTATTTTGCCTAGTATTATTTTAGGCCAAGCCATTTTGGAGTCCAACTGGGGGCAATCTTCATTAGCCAACCAGTACAATAATTTGTTTGGAATTAAAGCCTACGGCAACCAGGCAAAGGTAACGCTGGAGACTCAGGAGTACGTCAATGAAGCATGGGTTACCATTCAAGGAGATTTTCGGGTGTATGATTCCTGGGAAGCCTCAATGGATGATCATACAATGCTTTTCGTTAACGGAACCACTTGGAATCCCGGCCTTTATGAGAAAGTTCTAACAGCAGCTAACTATCATGAAGCCGCTCAAGCCTTGCAGGATGCGGGCTACGCCACCGATCCCACCTATGCGCAAAAAATTGTAAGTGTAATAGAAACATATAATTTGTCGCAATACGATCAACCATAGTAAACTGATCGTACCAGGTGTTGAGAGAGGAGGAATTCCACATGGAGAAACACAGTGTACCTGAGATTATGACTGAGCTGCGAAGCGATATCGTTCGTGTACCCAAAGTGATTCAGCAGGCAACTGGCTTGATGATTTTTGGTAAAAGGATACGATCGATCATATTTACTACTGATATTGCGATTATTCGTAATACCGACGCAGATGCGGTCATCGCTGTTTATCCTTTTACCCCGCATCCAGCCATTACCAAAAGTATAATTGAGGCAGCCGATATTCCAGTTTTTTCTGGTGTAGGCGGTGGACTGACTCATGGTCAACGCTCAGCCTTTATGAGTATTTTTGCCGAAGCGCAAGGCAGCCTGGGTGTCGTAGTTAACGCACCCACGCCAGTAGACACTATCAGAGCAGTGAATGATGTCATTGATATTCCGGTAGTTAGCACAGTAACTTCCATTCATTCACAAATTGATGAAAAGCTTGAAGCAGGTGTACAGATTATTAACATCAGTGCAGCCAAAGATACCGTTGATACAGTAAAATATTTTAGAGAACGCTATCCGGAGCTGCCAATTATGGCAACCGGCGGTCCAGATGAAGAAACAATCGCGAAAACGATTGAGGCTGGAGCAAATGCTATCACATATACACCACCTTCTAATGGTGCTTTATTTAGTAAGAAGATGGAGAAATATCGCAAGCAGGAAAAAGAAAACGAATAAAACCTTAGAGAAACGAAAGCCGCTGCTATTGGCTTAGGTTTCTCTAAGGTTTTTTTAGGCGTTACACAACAATTCTTCCGTTTGAACCAGCTGCTTTAGTGCAGGCAAGAGCTGTTCAAAAGCCGTTAGTTCGATATCATGAATTGGCAAAGTTTCTTTAGATAGTTTTCGTTGGCGATGGTTAAACCACAGCGCCTTCCAGCCAGCACTTTTTGAGCCAGCAACATCATTATCAAAATTGTCACCGATATATAAGGTTTTCTTAGGCACTAGGTTGAATTGCTTTTCAGCAAGTTTAAATATTTCCTTGTCGGGCTTTTCATAGCCAGTTGCTTGGGAAATAATGACATGATCAGGATGTACCCAGTTTAATAAATCCAGCTGCATGATTTTTTTATGTTGATGGTCAGTGGGACCATTGGTAATAATCCCTAGAGCAATTTCCTGCTCTTGTAGAAAATCGAGGGCTTTGCGAACCTCTTGATGCATAACAATGGTGTCTAATTCTTTCTCATAGACCTCTTGAAAGGCTAGAGCCGTCTCATCAGTGATGGTCGGATAATTTAATTCTTCCAATGATCGGCAAATCCGGAAGTTTCGCATGTAGGTCAGCGTCCAATCACCAGTAATTACCTTATTAAAATTCTCATCGCTATGCACCCGAAAACGAATATATAGAGGATGCATGTCTTGCGAACGTACAATAGGAAATACTTTTTTGACGGCATTACGAAATGGCTGCTGCTGGTCATAAATGGTATCATCAACATCAAAAATTATTGTATCGAACAAATTAGAAACACGCCTTTCAGTTTGTTGAAATTTTCACGAACATTTACATCGCTATTCTAGCTTAAAAAACGATCAATGAAAAGAGGGAAATCCTTGATAAATAAAGGTTTTCTTTACTATATTTGTAAAAGCTTGATTTAACAATTTTCAGTTTTTTTCACTAAAAAAAAGATTTTCTTTTCAAATTCTAATCTTGTATAATGGGAAGAAACAAAGGGGGAGTCTTATGCGTAGAAAAGAAAGGCAAGTCACTGATCTTGAGGAAATCAAAGCATTAGTTGAAACGTGTCAGGTAGTACGAATTGCTTTTAATGGACCAGAATACCCGTACATTGTTCCGGTCAACTATGGCTACAAGTGGGAAGAGGAGCAATTAATTCTTTATGTTCACGGGGCAACACAAGGGGAAAAAATCAGTCGTCTTCAGGCTGATGAGAAGGTTGCCATTGAAATGGACGACAAGCATGCACTGATTGAAGGCGGCAATCGAGCAGACAGATATTCGTATGCTTACGAAAGTATCATTGGTTTTGGCAAGGCTGAATTGTTAAAAGACGTCGAGGAGAAACGTTATGCTCTTCATGCGCTAATGGATCATGCAGCCAAAGGGATGTCTTTTGATGAAATCCCTGAGCGAATGATTGAGCGGACTGGTATTATCAAAATTACCATATCTGACTATACGATGAAACAGCATAAACCAAAAACTAACATATAGTTATAGGCCTAGTGAGCGAATTTTGTCACTGGGTTTTTTTAACTGGCGAATTGTCAAATCAAGTGCAACACTTTATTGAAGAAGACTTCATAAGGTGTCTTCCAACCTAAACATTTTTTTGGTCTGCTATTTAGTTTTTCAACCATTCGATAGATCGTTGTATCTTCCACGGTATCCATTTCTTTTGTTTTCGGTAGATATTCCCTAATCAATCCATTCGTATTTTCATTCGTTCCGCGTTGCCATGGCGCATGAGGATCAGGAAAATAAAACGGAACGCCTTCCAAAGACTGGGTGACATCGAAGTGTTTAGAAAATTCTTTTCCTCTATCTGGAGTGATGGTTTTGACAAGCTCTCTATCAACAGTATTAAATAGTTCTGTCATCTTTTCGCAAACGTAAAGAGAATTTTTCTTGAGTGCTTTCCCTGCTATAAGAAAACGAGATTTCCGGTCAGTTAGCGTCACTAAACAAGCACCTCCTGTTTTCCCAGCCACTGTATCAGCTTCCCAATGCCCAATTTCACTCCGTTTTTCAGCAGTTTCAGGACGGTCGTGAATAGAGTGAGTGATTCGGATTTTCCCACGAGTTTCTGTATGGTTCTTAGTATGACGCGTTTTTCCTCTATGACGTAAAGAACGAACTAAACCGCGATTTCCTTTAGACAATGGAGTGATGTCAAACGTTCCATTATAAATTGCCCGATAAATCGTCACAAAACTGATGTGAAAATCGGCTTGCTCATAAGCTAATCGATTAGAAATCTCTTCTGGCGACCATTGAAGATCGACAAATAACCGGCGGACGATTGACCAAATCCGTGAATCATCTAGGATTTTATGTCGTCCACAATTTTTTCTGCGTACTTTATATTTCTTATTCGCATGGGAAGGTGAGTATTCTTTTTCACTATTTCTACTCAGTTCACGAGAGATTGTCGATTGGCTTCGATGGATGTCAGAACCAATCTCTCTAAGAGAACAGCCATTTTCATGGAGCAGAAAAATCCTTTCTCGCTCGACTATGGTAAGATGGGTGTAGTGGCTCATAATTGAATTCCTCCTGATAGTGTTCTTCGACAGACCTATTCTAGTTGGAAATTCGTTATGAGTCATTTTTTATGTGTTGCACTTAAATTGTAAATTCAAGCTCATTAAATAGAATACAAGATTTCACAGATGGCAAGGCTGTCACCACAAAGTGACAGGTATCCAGCTGCACAAACTAACTTTGTCGATAATAAGTGAAAGATTTTAGAAATGTGAGAAGTCAGTTATTAAAATTTTAGTCTCATTGCTGCAGAGTTAAGCGAGTTTACTTAGTCTTTCTTGGCAGCAAAAAGAGTCCTTGTTAGAAATGATAACTAACAAGGACCACTACACATCTATTTCATTCGTTTCAAACGATATTCTTCGAAGTGGCTTGCGTCGCCTCGGGCTTGCACCGCTGCAAAAATACCCATGATCAACGCCCCGATCGTGTTGGTTAACAGGTCTCCCATAGTATCCATCAAGGCTGCTCGTCCCACCAGTAATTCTCCGCTAGAAGTAGCATAACGCTGTAGATTCATGTCCGCTACCGTATCGCAAAGAAATTCCCAGAACTCCCAAAAAACACCGCATAGTCCAGCGAAAGCAAAACCGAAAAGCAAAAACAGCCAAGGGGAAGTTTTGCTAATTGGCGCATCCTTCATGAAAAAGCCAATCAAGCCATAACCAACTGCTGTCAGAACCATCGGACTTACCGCGTGCAAAATTTTGTCCCAAAAAGAAATTCGGGAAATCATATGCAAAGAGGTTCCTAGGAAAACTGAAATAACTAAGAAGAACCAGTAGAAATAAACGATCTTTTCAGGTAGTGCTAGTTTGAAAAATTTTCGAATCAGCTCCGGTAAAAAAATCAATGCAA
Source organism: Enterococcus sp. AZ163 (assembly GCF_050498925.1). NCBI lineage: Bacteria > Bacillati > Bacillota > Bacilli > Lactobacillales > Enterococcaceae > Enterococcus > Enterococcus sp. AZ163. Next base: position 3,053,425 of record NZ_JBIPAO010000001.1, on the reverse strand, counting down.
TCCCAGCTAAACATTCCACTACGAAAACGATGCCCTGCTGAGTTGAATATTTGCTGATGATCAGTTCATAAATGTTGTAAGCTAAACAAATAAAACCGAAGACAACCAGCCCCATTTGTAATTTACGATAAGTCATCCTAATTCCTTCCTTCTAGAAGAGTTTGCTGGATTGCCTTGAGCAAGTCATCTTCTGTGGCAACGACTTGTCCATTTAGCTTCACTAAACCAACAGTGTATAAATTCAAATAATGGAACTGATTTTCTGCTGGCGTAGCTAAAGCAGCCAGTTTTTTCTGGTTGTCAGCACCCTGCTGCCGGGTATCGGAATACAAGGCGATGATTGGGACCTCCTTAGCATAAGCGACACCAATTTCAGACGCGACACCAGCATCAATGGTAATTCCATCTAAGACAGCTATCATCAAATCACTTTTCAGGACTTCTTCTGTGTCGGCTAAAGCAATCATCTTACTGTCAGCATAAGCTGATTTGTCATTAATTGCTTCATTTTCCTGCGGTAAATATACCGTGATGTCTGAAGAGAGCTCACGAATTTGTTTGACTAAGTGTTCGTTGTAGCGCAAATCACTTCGAGCAAACATGGGTCCTGCAAAATAAATATGTTTAGAAATAGTCACTAAAATACGCCTCCATGTCGGGTAATGTTTCTTCTAATAATTGAATCGTTTCTTTATCAGCCTCTAGACGTTCGATACGTGCTAAATAAGAGGCGCGACGATAATTCATTAACAAACAACTTAGGGTTTGAATCGAAAGTTTAACCTGGTGGCCAATCGGCTGGTTAGTTATCTGTATTTTGCCAGCTTCATCCCAGCTTACACTGAAAACACCGTTATTCCAGTCAGCTACCGGATCACTCACTTCAAAGTAGAAAGGCTCTACTTGTTTGTAGAAAGGATACTCCTGTAAAAATTCTTTGACATCGACAATGCGTGCCATGTAGTAAGGAGCAATTGTTTCCTTAATTTCACTATCATCCAGTAAAAAGGATAAGGGCTCATTTTTGTAAATATCGCCCTCCACCCAGTAAATCATGGAGAAGTGAGCACTAATAAAATTCCATAATCCATTACGAGCTTCCTGATTCAGATAAAACATTTCTTTAATATGAAAGACCTCATCATAAATCCAATAGAAAAGTACACCCATCGGCTGACCCTCGTGGTCGTAATAAATTGCAGCAATTCGCTCTTCTTCATTTTCAAAGCGCCAATATTCTTCCCAATTTAACTCTTTACGAATCATCGCTCCATGATTTTTCAGAGCAAAGGTATCATACACTTTATAGACATCAGGATCATCCACATCACGCCGTTCCACAATTCCTGGAACCTCTACTTGCTTAGGCAGTTGGGTATCCTTTACCTTAAAGCTTAGCTTGTCAGACATGATTTCCCAACCTTTGCGCCGATAATATGGAATATTGTAAGGGTAAAGATATGAGATCCACTGCTTGTCCTTCCGCATTTCATCTAGAGCCAACTTAATCAAGTCCTTCATTAACCCATGATTTGCATATTCTGGATACGTTCCGACTCCAGTAACACCGCCCATTGTAAAAATTTTCCCGTGAATATTTACCTCACAAGGATAAATAGCAATTTGAGAAATCAAGTTGTCATGATGAAACCAGCCGAAAACCTTTGACTGCTCCAGCACAGGCTTTTTTGCGCGAACCATTTCCCGTTTGTTTTCGTAGCCGCTGCTTTCAATATCCTCTTCTGTGACTTGAAAGACATAGCTTAGAAGCTCATCATACTGATCCAAATGCTCTTCGCCAACTCGCCGCAGTTCCATTTCATTTTTCAACTCATGGTCCATTCTTTCATCTCCAAATCTAGTTTATAGAACAAGTATATCAAAAGCACCTCGATTTTTCTCTCCCCAACGTTGAGAAATGGTAAAAAGCCTTTTTTTATCGTACAATCGTTGGTATAATAAATGGTGCTGATTAAAAGAAATGAGGAATCTTCGTGAATATAAATGAAATGAAAAAACGACAGGAAAAAATTCGAAATTTTTCGATTATTGCCCATATTGACCACGGAAAGTCGACCTTGGCTGACCGTATTTTGGAACAAACCAATACCGTTAGTTTCCGGGAGATGCAAGATCAATTGTTGGATTCGATGGATCTAGAGCGGGAACGAGGCATTACTATTAAACTAAATGCCATCGAACTACATTATGATGCAAAAGATGGCGAAACCTATACCTTCCACTTGATTGATACGCCCGGACACGTCGATTTTACATATGAAGTTTCTCGAAGTCTGGCTGCCTGTGAAGGAGCTGTCTTGGTGGTGGATGCCGCGCAAGGGATTGAAGCCCAAACTTTAGCGAATGTATATTTGGCCTTAGATAACGACCTGGAAATTTTACCTGTCATCAATAAAATCGATTTACCGGCAGCTGATCCAGAACGTGTGCGCAAGGAGATCGAAGACGTAATCGGGATTGATGCTGAGGACGCAGTGTTAGCTAGTGCCAAAACGGGTATCGGAATCGAAGAAATTTTAGAACAAATTGTGGAGATGGTTCCCGCACCAACGGGCGATCTTGAAGCACCACTGAAAGCTTTGATTTTTGATTCAGTGTATGATAGCTACCGAGGTGTGGTGCTAAATGTGCGCATTATGGACGGTGTTGTTCGGCCTGGCGATAAAATTCAATTAATGAATAATGGCAAAACCTTTGATGTAACGGAAGTGGGAGTATTCTCACCAAAAGCGATTCAACGAGATTACTTGATGGTTGGCGACGTTGGTTATATAACTGCCAGCATCAAATCTGTTCAGGACACCCAAGTCGGTGATACCGTAACTTTGGCCAACAACCCAACACCAGAAGCTTTGCCCGGTTACCGCAGAATGAATCCGATGGTTTATTGCGGCTTGTACCCAATTGACACTTCTCGCTATAACGACTTACGAGAAGCGTTGGAAAAATTACAGTTAAATGATGCAGCCTTACAATTTGAACCAGAAACCTCGCAAGCATTAGGCTTCGGCTTCCGTTGCGGATTCTTAGGTCTACTGCATATGGATGTTGTACAAGAACGTTTAGAACGTGAATTTAATTTAGAGCTGATTACTACTGCACCATCGGTTATCTATCATGTAAATTTAACTGACGGGACAAAAATTGTAGTGGACAATCCAGCCGATTTCCCAGATCCATCTAAAATTCAAACGGTGGAAGAACCTTATGTTAAAGCCAATATCATGGTTCCTAACGATTATGTAGGAGCAGTCATGGAACTTTCACAACGAAAACGTGGGGAATTTATCACCATGGATTATTTGGATGATTATCGAGTAAATGTGGTTTACTATATTCCGCTGTCAGAAATTGTGTTTGATTTCTTTGACAAGCTAAAATCCAGCACCAAAGGCTATGCCTCCTTGGATTACGAAATTGCCGATTACAGAGAGAGCAAACTAGTTAAGATGGACATCTTATTGAACGCTGAAAAAGTCGATGCTCTAAGCTTCATCGTGCATAAACAATTTGCTCAAGAACGCGGCCGCGCCATCGTAGAGAAACTAAAAACGTTAATTCCACGCCAACAATTTGAGGTACCAATTCAAGCAACAGTTGGTACTAAGATCCAAGCCCGAACGGATATCAAAGCCTTGCGCAAAAACGTATTGGCGAAATGTTACGGCGGGGACGTATCTCGTAAGCGTAAATTGCTGGAGAAACAAAAAGTTGGTAAGAAACGGATGAAACAAATTGGTTCCGTGGAAGTACCACAGGAAGCCTTCATGGCCGTTTTGAAAATGGACGAAGACGAGCCGAAGAAATAGAGTTTTACCGAATGAGAAACCTATTAAATCAGTCTTTTTAAGTTGCTAAAAAAATGACGAAATGCGTTTAAACCTATTATATGCTGTCGATTTAGCTGTCGATGGTCATGGATTTTAACAAATATGAATATTTTGTAGGAAAAGCCATTGGCGCTATGTATGATAAAAGTACCTTCTAAAAGGAGGTGCTTTTTTCGTGCTTATAGGTAATTTTAATAACGAACAAGTTTTCAAAAAAACTTAAAGAAATTCGAAAAGATAGAAAAATATCTCGGAAAATGTTGTCGGAAATGACGGGTATTACTAGAACTACAATTACTGCTTATGAGAAAGGTGATCGCCTAGTTTCTCAAAAACACCATCTGTTGATAAACAAAGTATTGAGTGAACCTAAGAGTGATAGTAAGTCAGATAAATACCAATTCGATTTGATGGTAATGCTTAAACGTTTCAAAAGGAAAATAAGTTAAAGCAATCAGAGTTAGCAAAATGCTCAATGTAGATCCTTCATTACTAGGAAAAATTGAAAAAAGGTGCAAGAAAGCTATCCAAAAATATTCTTCTTAGAATTGAGTATCTTCTTTCGGAGTCCACAGGAAGTATTACTCAGAGAATAGTAGATATAGAAGGAAAATACCCGCATAAAAACGAATGGAGAAAACCAAAATGAATAGAACACTGCGAACCGCAGCTACAAAGTTTAGTCTAATGATAATTGTAGCTGTTTTTTTATTGGTTCGATTATGACGTTGGCCGCTGCTGTGACCAATGTTCCGATTGCTAATTATTCATCAAGACAAGGTCTCGGATCGCTGATGCCGCCTTTTTTTTCTTTCACTAATTCCTATCCGTTCGAATGTACTACCTAACTTAAAGCTTTTTCGAGTCATTCTTGTCTTGAAATCCGACAAAACTCGCAAATTATTTCCTTTGTGAATCGCTAAAATAAGTCTTGTAAGTACAGAAAGGGATTATGAACATGCAAAAAAAACAATAAACCATTTAGAGAAACAGATGGAAAGGGATAGAACGATCACGGTCTGCGTAATCGTTCTAGAGATCTAGAAAACCCAGATATTTTGGTGCCGCCCGAAACGGACCACGGAACAGTAAACAACTTACGGGTCAGCTATTCGGATGCACATCAAAGATTAGAAGAAAGAGGTTGGACACGGGAGATCACCAAGTGTGAATCACCAATCTCACAAGATGTTGCAGGGGTAGATATGAGTTTAGAGCCTGCCGTATATCGAGAAATGTACTGGCACAAGGAAGCTGAGAGGTGTCCAATTTAATTTCAACGAATCGGTAAAAAAATTCTAGCGACAGATTCTGGAGAATTAATGGTTCAAACAACCTCGGGATACAGGTTCAACACACAAAAGGTATACAATGTAGCAGGAAGAATACCTAAAATCCAACAGCTATCGCTGATTAACGCGGGCGTTAGCTATGACGATCACGGCATACTCACCAATAACTATCTGCAAACCAATCAGCCGCATATCTTTGCTTGTGGAGATTGTTCGAATGCAGTCTTCCAAAATTAGCGACATTCGCCTCTTATCAAACGGAATATCTCGTTGCACACGTGCTAAACAAGAACTAGGCACCGATCAAGTATCCATTGGCAGCAATGTCGATTTTTAGTGAGCTACGTATCGCACAAGTAGGAATTACCACGAAAGAAGGCTTGGCTGCTCCAGAAGAATTTCGTGTCGAAGTGATCGACAGGAGCGGCTGTCTGGATAGTAAACGAAAAACGAAGCGACGATCGAGCAGTTGGGGCGAGTGCACTCAGTCGAGAAGCAGATGTTCTGATCAATGAGATAACCATGGTTTTACATGCGGATGGTCAAAAGCAGAGCTAAAAAACAAATCTTAGCCTATCCTTCTCTAGCGGACGAGTTGACCAGATTCTGAAAATAACCGTGTTCATGGATGAGTGGATATCAAAAGGCTGTGACAGGTTCTGTAGTAAAGTTTCGTAATAAAGCGTACTGGAATATTTCTGATGATATATTAAGCAGGAATTTTTTTAATCCTCCTTTATCTCTATGCAGACTGAAAAGCCAAAAAGAGTTTCTTCTTTTCGGCTTTTCTTATAGATTCCTCGAAGGACTTCCATGCCTTTAATCGTGGTTGAGGCTGTACGCAAACTTCGATAAAATTTATGAACTTGCTCAATTAAGTTATTGAGATCCTTCACTGTTCGATGCTCTATGTTTGTATATGAGCCAGCTTTTTGTAATTTCTTGAAGGCACTACGAATAGAAGGCGCTTAACTTTGTCAATAGATACTACAATAAAACAGCAAAAAAGAAAGAGGATACATATGAAGAAATTAATTCTCGCATTAACACTATTTTTTAGTTTTATGTTTTTTTCAAAGACAGTACATGCAGAAACTACTGTACTACCCCCTAACCCTATAACGAATATTCGGCTTGATACAAATTTGAAAAATAATGCAGAAGTTACGTTGAATAATCTGAATATGGTTAATTCAAGACTTTATACCATAGTGGACAATGATAAAAAATTATATTTTTGTCTAGATGAAAGCAAATATTATCCTACCGGGAATGATTATCAAGCAAATTTAAATGAAAAGCTACCCAGCTCTGTTTTATGGTTAATGGAAACTTTTTATCAAAACCAAGGAAAAATTGAAGATGTTGAAAATGTACCAGCTTACAAAGATGCAAATGAACTGACAAGATATGCGGCTATTCAAATTGTTATATGGAAATTTACTGGAGGTAAATTTGATGACAAGTTACTAACATCGAATCCAATAGTTAATGAATTATATACTGAAGCAAAAACAAAACCAGCTGATGACCATTCTTATCAAGAAATGATTGATAGATTGAACAATGTTGAAATAAATGCTACCGAAATAACTCCTCATGGTGAAGATGGCGATAACTATCTCTATCAACTTCAATTTGAAGATAATTTAGACGCTGAAACGGAAAAACTATTCAAAATTGATAGCGATGAGACCAATATTAATGTTCAACTATACAAAAATTCTACTATAGTGAATATTACCAATGATATTACAATTGTAGATGATTATAATGATCGCACTATTTCGATGGAAATACCCAAAAAAATTATTGATGATAATCCTTCAGAAGATGCTAGTATTTATTTAAATATAGACACTGCCCTTGTGACGAGACAACCTTATTATTTGGTATTTGGTACTACAGGGTTTGTACAACCTATTGGAGGATATCAACCTATTAAAAAAATACTGACCACGAGAGCAAGTGTTGATTTAAACACCTCCAACAAATCATTTTCAGTATTAAAACACTGGGAAGATAATAACAATCAAGATGGAAAAAGGCCTGAAACCTTAAAAGTACAATTGTATCAAAGTGATAGCCCATATGAATATACAAACACAGAGGCTGTTACGTCCGGTAATGAAGACAAATTCGGTGATATACAAGTATTAAACAAAGAGAATGGTTGGGAATACATTTGGGCAAATTTACCTGCTGAGAATGATAAAGGAGAAAAATTCTATTATACTGCTAGAGAAGATTTAGATGAAAATTCAGGCTATAATCTCACGATAAAAGATACAGATAATGGTAATGCTATTCTTCTGACCAATTCAAATGACCCTGAAAAAATTAATTTAACAGGAACAAAAAATTGGGACGATAATAATAATCAAGATGGAATTCGTCCTAATAATATATTAATAAATTTGTTAGCCGATGGAGAAGCTGTTCAAACTGTGACCACTAATGAAAATTTAGGATGGGGCTACGAGTTTAATGATTTACCTAAATATAAAGATGGAAAAGAGATCGTCTATACTGTTTCTGAGCAGGAAGTGCCTGGATATTCTACAGTTATAGATGGTAGTATGATTACCAATACTCATATACCAGAATTAACAGAAATTGGTGGTCAAAAAATTTGGGATGATGCTAATAATAAAGACGGAATTCGTCCGGAGTCTATTACGGTAAATCTTTTGGCTGATGGGACCAAAGTAGACTCAAAAATAGTGACTCAAAAAGAGAACTGGACATACCAATTTACTAATCTGCCTAAGTATAACGAGGGGCATGAAATCGTTTATACTGTTACCGAAAATAGTGTTCCTGACTATTCAACCCAAATTGATGGTACAACAATCACAAATAGCTATACACCAGGTGAAACAAGTATCACTGTGACGAAAGCTTGGAATGATAACAACAATCAAGATGGAATTCGTCCTGAGGATATTAAGGTACAACTATTTGCAAATGGAGAAAAGGTAAATTCACCTATATCCCTAAACAATTCCAACAATTGGACAACAACATGGAATAATTTGCCTGAAAAAGAAGGCGGAAAGGCTATTGAATATACAGTTAAAGAAGTAGACAAGTTGGATGGATATGATGTTAGTATCAATAATAGTAATGACGGAGATATTATCATTACTAATACTCATATACCTGAGATAACAGAAGTTAGTGGTAAAAAATTTTGGGATGATACTAATAATAAAGACGGAATTCGTCCTGAGTCTATTACGGTAAATCTTCTGGCTGATGGGAGTAAAATAGATTCGAAAGAAATCTCAGAAAAAGAGAACTGGACATACCAGTTTACCAATTTGCCTAAGTATAACGAGGGGCATGAAATCGTTTATACTGTTACCGAAAATAGTGTTCCTGACTATTCAACCAAAATTGAAGGTACAACAATCACAAATAGCTATACGCCAGGTAAAACAAGTGTTACAGTGACGAAAGCTTGGAATGATAGTAACAACCAAGATGGCTTAAGACCTAATAAGATTACTGTCCAACTTTACGCGGATGGAAAAAAATCTGGTAATCCTGTGGAGTTAAGTGAGGTTAACAATTGGTCTGCTACTTGGGACGATTTAGCTCTTAAACAAAATGGCTCTGACATTATTTATTCAATTAAAGAAGTTGGTTCAATAACCGGCTATACAACTACTGTAGATAATTCTAATAAAGGCAATATTATTATTACTAATTCTCACGACATCAAAGGAACATCTAATTCTCATAACGCCAAAGGAACACCGACAAATACTCCAGATAAAAATTTTCTAAGTAAGTTACTGCCAAAAACTGGTGAATCATATAATTATATGTTCTCTATAGTTGGCATATTAATTCTATTGATAGTTGGCGTTCTTTACTATTTCAAAAATAAAAAGAGTTAACTGTATGTTTCCCTTATCTATGTCTGAAAATAATGGACAGCTAGAATTAAGTGTACAGAAAATGATCCTTTTCTGTACACTTTTTTATATGTTTTATTTACGTATAAAAGAATTGTCTAACAAATGGAATGGTGCACATATCCAAAATTGGGCAATGGTCCTCAATCAGTCAATGATCAATGAAACCATCTCTTCTCGAATTGAAAAATATACGATTTCCCTTTCTTGATGATAGGTTTATTTATCCATACGTTCAATCCGTCCATTTCTGGCTGAGTAGGCTGCTGGAGACCTTTATTGTGTATAACAACTTTCAGCTAGACAATTTCCACAGTTTAGTTGACAAACACGCCTCATAAATTTATATTTGTATATTTTACCAACTTGATAACGGAAATCTCTTCCACATATTTTCTGCCACACAAACATACCAATAATTATCATCCCAACAAAACTCGCCCTGTTCACCAGCTTCCGTGGAAGAGGAAATCGTGCGCTTGCCAGATAATCTCATTGTATCTCCATCAACATGGAGTGGGCTAGTTGGTTTTGAACTATTGATACCAACATAATCAGTTGCTCGATTAACTGAAAGTGGCGTATCTTTGTATTCACCTTCATCTGAATAACTAATGACCCGGAAATTAGAACCGAAATCCTCATCTTCTTCTTCCGTATTATCAATACCTACTGCAAAACGACGATCCTCATTAGTTGTATAAGTTCCCGAACTAAATTTTATTGTTCGGTCGCCAGCAAGGTCTCCTTCAACGAAAATTCCATTTCCAGAAGCAATAAATTTGGAATTTGAACGTACATACATATCTTCTAGCGGTAAGCCATACGAATTGGGTTCGTTAAATTTTCAAAAGGCATTTCTAAAACTGTTTGCAGTTGACCACTTTCATCTGGAATTTCAAAAGAAGTATGATTATGCCAAACAGGTTCTTCTTCCGTACTATTATTGGCTTCACCATGACTGACTAGCCAAAAAGTGGTCCTTGGAGACAAAGGATCTTCTAAATAATCTTCCCGAAAAGCAATTGCACCTTTTGCTTGAGAATCTTTCATGTCAATCCGAATCACTTCACCAAAATGTGCTGGATCACCATCATCAACTAAGCCTTTGAGCTCTTTGATAAGATTCAAGCTGCAAACGTCCAGTACTATCAAAATTATTTTGTCCGCCTTCATCGGTCGAGTGAATAAGTAAAGTTGCTGGCTTCTCACTCAATTTTGTGATTATTTCCGAAGACAGATTTTTCTCACACGCTGTTAGCAATGCTACAGCAATGATTCCAATCGACGCAATGGGTATTGATTTCTTCATCTTTATCACTCCTTTTCTAAGTTTGATACCAATGTTCTTAAAATTAATTTTCCAGCGACATCACTATAACAAGTTTCAAATTCTATCATCTGGTTGCCCATTTGAAAATTCCAACTGTTATTAACGTGTAAATACGAATATATAATGGCAAGGAAAACTAAGGTGGGAAAGCAAACAAATACCAAAATAAACTACGATCAGCATAATAAATTGATCCTAAATAATAAACTAATACCGCATAAATCACAGCCGCAATTATCATTAGAACCTTTAACGTAAAATCAGTAAAAAACAGCAAGTAGATAGAAAGTATCAAGTTAAACATCAATAAAAATTATTCCAATACTTGAAAAGTGAGCACAATCACAAGAATTACCATAGCTTTACCATGAGCTGATCTTCAAAACTATTTTCTAAAAAAATATAACAGTCGTATTGAAATGTTTTAACTTTCGACCACTGATTTATCTAATAGGTGGTTTAATTGTTAATGGGTTAACAAAACATTTTATAAAATACAAATAAAAAACTTAAAATTCTATGTCGTTTAGAAGTATGGAGACGTTATAAAAAGACTCGCAAAATCAAAGAGGCTGTGATATAAGTCTCTAAAAAAATGCCAGTGAAATGACGGAAAACCGTTCATTTCACTGGCATTTTTGGACAAAATAAAAGAGTATAGGTGGCTGCCTATACTCCAATTCTAATCCTCGAAAGGACTAAAAACACATGACTAATTATAACATGGACCAACTTATCTTGGATATAACAACTTCTTATGTTCCTAAAAAAGACAATACCGCCTAGTTTATTCACGAGCTTGTGGAGCCCCGTCAACTCAATGAACCCTATCTTTTTGGACCACTGGAGCACGATCTTAGTTTGATGCTGAAACTACTTATATTTGCCTATATCCGAAGTGTATTCAGCAGTCGTAAAATCGAACAACTGGTGGAAGAAAGTTTACCCGCACGCTGGCTGATGCAAGAATGTGTTCCTTTTTACCAAACAATTGCCTAGTTCCGATCCTGAAACAAGAAAAATCTATGCACGAAGAAAAATCGACGTAGAACCTGTTTTTGGATGGATGAAAGTCTTTTTAGGTTTCACTGGTTACCATGTCTGAGGTATGGGAAAAGTGAAGAAGTAAACAGGACTTCTAGTTCTAACTCTTAATAAGATGAAACTGGCTGTTGCAGAACGAATAACAGGACTTCTCACATAGAAAATGGACCCATCTCTGAAAATTTTTATCGGATTTTTGAGATGTGTCCATTATTTTTTGAACCTGCTTACGTCACAGCCTCTTGTCTAATCTATTATCTCTGAAAAGTCATTAACAGCTTTTCTAATTTTTTCTTGTCCTTTGCCGACAGCTTTCCCTACCGGAATCATCAATACTGGTATTAACGAAGTGGGAATGCTAAGGTACTCCATAATTTGTTTAAAGTTGGCACCCCGCATCGGGACAGAATCATAACCATGGGCACGAACTACATGCATTAGGTTCATTGAAAAAAGTCCAACGTCTAATTTTATTCCTTCAGCGTCTTTGTCTTCGGGATGAGACGAAAAATATCTTTCAATACGTTCTTTTTGACTTTCAACTTGGGAAGGGGCTAAAAGACCTTGATCCACGCGATTTCTTAGCAGTTCTTCAGTGTTGTAAGCCTCCTTATCTCCAAAAACTAAAAATACGACTGAAGCATCTTCAACTTGCTGCTGACCATAGGTGAGCTCCTTTAAAACTTTTTGTTTTGCTTTATTTTTGACTGCATATACCTTCCATGGTTGGAAATTGTTACTTGAGGGTGCGGTAGCCGCACTTTCTATTATTGAAAGGATTTTTTCATCCTCGATTTTGAACAATGGATCAAAGTTTCTGATAGAATACCTGCCGGTCAAAAATTCTAGTTCTTCCATGAGATTCCTCTTTTCTTAAAAGTATGTTTTGATTATAATGAATGGAATTATAGAATACTAGTACGCACATTTTTGTAACTTAGGAGAATGATGATGAAAAAGAATGAAACATGGATTTGTGGACTTGGAAAAGCAATTAATTTACTGGGAGGCAAATGGCGCCTCAATATACTATGGGAGCTTTCTAAAAATGAACTCATTCGTTTCAATGAACTTAAAAGAAAACTACCAGGAATCTCCAATTTAATGCTGACACGTTCCTTAGAAGCTTTACAACAGGAAGACTTAATAACAAAGAGAAATGTTGGGACCTATCCTTTGCATGTCGAATATTCACTTACTGAAAAATCTAAATCACTGGTGTCGATCATGAAATCCTTAAACCAATGGGGAGATACTCATCTATAATGATGCTCTTCCAAATGGACTTCACTGAATACCGTAACTTAATGCTAGGATGTAAAACGTCAGCATGCGCGTAAAAAAATACTAAACTTTAACAAAAAAAAATAACACTAGCTCTAAGAGCGGAGACAGCGATTGCCGATCACACTTTTTTCCTCACCTCAAAATTATTGCCACACGCAATTATCTAACGTATCTTTAATTTTAAAAGAACATACCATTAAACAGGAGGACACCTCAGTGAAAGCAAAGTTTTTTTCTATTAAAGAAATCGCAGAGATGTATGGTATTTCTACCCATATCCTGCGACATTATGAAAATCTGGGTTTGTTAACGCCGATCAGAACCGAGAAGAACTATCGGCTGTACTCAGAAAAGGAAATTTATCTTTTGAACATCATTCGTGATTTGCGTGAGCTGGACGTGCCGTTAGAAATCATCGAAGGGTACTTGAAGGATCGAACCCTAGCAACAACCCAAGAAATTTTCCGTGAGAATCAGCGGTTGCTAAAGGAAAAGATTGCCCTGATGGAGAAAAAGCTGGCAGGAGTGACCGTCCGTAATCAAATTTTGGATCAGCTGCAGCAGCAGGAGCTGCCGATTGAAAGAATAGTAATCGAAGAGAAAGAAGCTCGCCCGTATTTTTGGAAAGCAGTTGATTATGTTAACGAAGCAGAATTCGAAACAGCGATGCGGGAATTGTACGGCGAGGTGCTGGAGCAGAGCAGCTCTTATGACTTCCATTTTGTAGCTGGGATTATTGCCGATAGTCCTGAGCTTAAGTATGAGGGGATTTTATTTCTAACAGAATCAGGTACTGAAGAGCTGGCTGCCCAGTACGATTGCTTGGAATCTGGAAAATATGCCAGCTATTTTTATCAGGGAGATTATCAGCAAGCAGACAGTCATTTGAAGAAGATGAAGGAACAGCTGAAACAACAAGGCTGCCAGGTGGAGCTTCCGTTCTATGAGTTCTATTTAATTGACTTTCATGAGACTCAGCACAGTGAAGAATTTTTAACCGAAATCCAAGTAAGACTTGTCAATTGACCTTATAACCGTTATAACCTCTATACTTTTATTATCAAGTATTTTAGGAGGACTCATAATGGAAAAAAGATATGATGTAGTTATTATCGGCGCTGGTTTTGCAGGACTGGCAGCTGGTTTATCATTAAAGAAGCAAGGCCTTGAAACGGTTATTCTGGAAGCGCGCAACCGAGTAGGTGGTCGAACGGAAACCAAATGGTTAGAAGATGGAACGCAGATCGACTTAGGCGGTCAATGGTTAGGACCAACCCAGGATCGCATGTATGAGTTGGCTGAGGAGTATGGTGTACCAACGTTCCCTTCACAATTGTTTGGTAAGGGACAGTACCATTATCTTGATGGCGTGCATGACCAAGAGCCGGCTGAAATGCTGGAGCTGTTTGAAGTAATCGATGAACTAGCTGATCAGGTGAATTTGGACCACCCACACCAAAGTCCGAATATTGATACCCAGGACCGAATGACGTTGGCTAGCTGGCTAAGCTTGCAGGCGGAAGATGAAGAAGTTGCTGGTTTCGTCGGTCGAATGCTAGCCGGTGGTTTGTTAGCTTCCGATGCGGGGGAAGTTTCTCTGTTTCAAATGCTGTATTACATTAAGGCTGGTAACGGTGTCCAAAGCTTATTAGGGGCAAAAGGCGGAGCTCAACAGGACCGGATTGTTGGCGGACCGCAGGCCATCGCTGAAAAGATGGCGCAAGACTACGGCTCGGTGCTTTACCAGCAAGTGGTTAAGGAAGTTGCGAAGACCGATGAAGGCTACCTTGTAGAAACAAGAGCAGGAGACCAGTATTCCGCTGTTCAAGTTTTAATCGCTGTACCTCCAACCGTTGTAAATTCAAAAATTACCTTTACACCAGAGCTACCGGTTTGGAAGAAAAAGACCCTGCAGAGCATTCTGCCAGGTAGCGCATCAAAATATCATGCCGTATATGATCAGCCATTTTGGCGTGAGTCAGGGTTATCCGGCCAGCGCAATATGAGTAAAGGGCTGATTATCGAGAGCTTAGATAATTCCTTAGTGGACCAAAAGAAAGGCATCCTGACCTTCTTTGTTTACGGCATTGATTCGATCCAGTTAAGTAAGCTGCCGAAAGAAGAGCGTGAAGCGCGTCTGATTGAAGAATTAGTCAAGCTTTATGGGGAACAAGCAAGAAGTCCTGAGCATTTTATTACGCAGGATTGGAACGAGGAACCTTTTACTAACGGCTGTTTCTCTGGACACTTCACACCAGGCGGCTTCATCAAATATGGGGAGTTCCTGCAATCAGAAGTTGAAGGAATTCACTTTGCCGGAACCGAAACGGCTACAATTTGGAACGGCTACTTTGAAGGGGCTGTTCGTTCTGGTGAACGGGAAGCAGAAAAGATTTTGGCGAAAAGTAAGGTTAATGTAGGAGCGTAAACGAGTTTGGTTAACTGATGAGATAAAAGTAAATAGTATTATACTGTGCTTATTTATGGAATAGTTGTATTAACTATTGCTTACGGCTGTCTCAAATATGGCAAGTAACGATTCCACTACGAAGTGCTGGAATCATTCTTGCTGTTTTATCAAACATACTATTTTTCTTTCCGATGTCTCTACTGATTGGCTTAATAATCGATGGATAGATTCTTGGAGTATAGAAGAAAACAGTACTATAACAATAAATTATTAAACTTCTGTCAAGCGGATTTTCTTATTGAAACCGCTTGACTTTTTTTGTTTCCAGTGTAAAATGAAAATCAAATGAACGTTAAACGAATTTTAAACGAAAAAGGAGTGGTGTTAAATGGAGAATTATGAAAGACTAGATGAAATTTATTCTTACATCAAAAATAAGCAACGCGCAACAACAAAAGAACTATCAGAAAACTTTAACGTAACAGAACAAACTATTCGAAATGATCTCTCATCTTTGGAAAATGAGTTAAAAGTTGTTCGAGTTCACGGTGGTGCTAAGCTTTTCAAGGCTGATACTTTTGATGAACGCTTGGAAGAAAATGTGAGTGAAAAGAAAACCTTAGGCATGTATGCTGCAACCATGGTTGAGGAGAAGGATATTATCTTTTTAGATGGCGGTACCAGCATGTTGTATTTGGTAGATTATTTACCAAAAGACATTAAATTAAAAATTATTACCGCTAGTTTACCTATTGCAGATCGGTGCAGCACTTTACCGAATGTTGAGATCTATTGTTTAGGAGGAATACTTAACAAACAAACAAAAGAAATGTATGGTCCTAGAGCGATTGAAGATGCTGCAACACTATTGGCAAATAAGGCATTTATTGGTGTCAGCGGTTTTTCTCTTGATAGCGAGTTTACCGAAAACAATGTGTATTCATTAGAAGTGAAGCGCAAGCTCCTTCCTTCTGTTCAAAGGAAAATAGTGATTGCTGATTCTAAGAAGGAAAACCGTTTAGGCATTCAAAAAGCATTCAGCTTTGAGGAAATTGATGTGTTTATTACTGGTAAGGAAGTCTCTAAAAGTTTTCTTAGTCAGACGAATGGTCTTATGGAGGTGGTGACTCAATAAAATGGACGTTTTATTGAAAGGGGGTGAAAAGATGTACAGTCAACTCGTTCACAAATCATTGGTTTTCTATGATCAAACATTTGCTGATCAAGAAGCTTTTTTTAAGAAGGCGAATACTGATTTATTAGGTACAGAATTTGTCACAGGAACATTCTATGAATCAGTTGTCAAAAGGGAGAGCAAGTATCCTACTGGCTTGGCACTTCCGACAATGTCAATAGCGATTCCTCACACTGATCCCGAGAATATAAACAAAGCATTTATCGCAGTGTACCATTTGACACAGCCAGTTGTTTTTACTCAAATGGCGACAATAGACGTTAAGGTTGAAAGTCAACTTATCCTAGTTTTAGGAATTAAGGAACCGAAAGAACAAGTCGGATTATTATCAACTATCATCGATTTGATTAGCGCTGAAGATTTCGTAGACCAATATCGTAAAATACAGGATCAAGAAGATATGTATCAGCTTTTCAAAAAAAATCTATAGAAAAAGGTGTGTAGGGAAGATGAAAAAAGTTATTGTAGCCTGCGGTAGTGGAGTAGCAACGAGTCAAACAGTCGCATCAAAAATTGGTCGATTGCTAAATGAACGTAAGGTGAATGCTTCAGTTGAAGCTGTTGATATTAAGTCGATTAAAACATTTATTAAGAACGCGGATGCTTATGTATCGATTACGCCAACTAGCGAGACCTATGGAGTTCCAAAATTTGACGGAATTAAGTTTTTAACCGGTATGGGAATGGAAGAAGAATTAGATAAATTGATTGAAGAACTGAAAAAATAAAAATTGAGGGGGAAGTTAGTTAAATGATTGAAACTCTTTCAAATATATTTCAATACATTTTAGATATGGGCGCAACGGTTTTTGTGCCTATCATTATGTTCATTATCGGAATCGTAGCAAAAATGCGCGTTAAGGATGCCTTCAGTGCAGCACTGATTTTTGGTGTAGCCTTTGCAGGTATGAATTTAGTAGTTGATTATATGTTAGGGAATATCACTCCGGCGGCCAAAGCATTTGCTACTAACACAGGGATTAATTTAACTTCAATTGATGGTGGGTGGACAACAGGAGCCTCGATAACTTGGGCATGGAAATATGCATTCTTGGCTTTTCCTGTAACAATCTTAATCAATATTTTGATGCTGGTTTTCAAATTGACCAAGACATTAAACGTAGATATGTGGAATGTTTGGGGAAAAGCATTTTGTGCGGTAATGGTAACCTATATTTCTGGAAACATCTATTTAGCTTTCTTGGTGGTAGCTATTCAAGTGGTTGTTGAATTAAAGGCTGGAGATATTTGGGGCAGAGAAATTCAAGAATTGACAGGCATTCCTGGCGTAACACTGCCTCATCATATGACATTGATTGCTTGTCTTCTATATCCCATTGATAAGCTGATGGATTACATTCCCTTGTTTCAAAAGCATGTAGATGTGCATACATTGAAAGAAAAAATTGGAATTTTTTCTGAGAATCACGTTATGGGATTCATTGTTGGGACAGCATTAGGTTTGGTTGGCGGATACGAGGTTTCAGACGCATTAGTTTTGGGAATAAATGCGGCCGCAGCATTAACCTTATTCCCTATGGTATCGAAAT
This sequence comes from Enterococcus sp. AZ163, assembly GCF_050498925.1. NCBI lineage: Bacteria > Bacillati > Bacillota > Bacilli > Lactobacillales > Enterococcaceae > Enterococcus > Enterococcus sp. AZ163. The sequence goes on along the minus strand of NZ_JBIPAO010000001.1, from coordinate 3,035,540 downwards.
TGTTTATGCAGGCACTGTCACCAATCTCTGATGCAATTTCAGAGTATATGAGAACAAGATTTAAGGATCGTGAGCTTTATATTGGTCTTGATTGGCCCATTTTAGCGGGTAGTAACGAGATATGGGTTTTAGCTATTTTATTAATCCCATTTGAATTACTGTTTGCCGTAATCTTACCTGGAAATCAAGTATTGCCATTTGCAGGATTGATTAATTTATCAATTGTTGTGGCAGCTTATTTATTGGGAAGAGGCAATATTATCCGAATGTTAGGTTATGGTATTATCACAACACCAGTTTTTCTTTATATTGGCACTTACTTTGCGCCATACATTACTCAATTAGCTCAAGATACCGGTGCTGTTAACGTAGAAGAAGGGACCATGCTTGCCTGGGCGACCATTGAGAATGGCGAATTTAAATTTGCTTTTGCTAACGCGATGGCTGGACACTGGTGGGGAATTTTATTAGCAATTGCTTGGATGGGATTATTCATTATCTTTTATCGAGGTCGTAAAAAAGAGGATGAAATTCGATATGCAGAAGCTGAGTAAAAAAACTGCGACGAAATTGTTTTGGTATGCATCACTTGCGATAGCAATCTATCTATTTATTTACGGATGGAGACAACATGGTATTTTTTATACTGGTCTAGCATTAATGATTGGTATTCTATTTCGTTATTTTGGGAATGATAGTTTATTCTCAGAGCTGGATGAACGGATAGCAAAAAAACGGAAGGGAAAGATTTGAAATGATTTACACAGTTACACTGAATCCAGCCATAGACAATATTATCAAAACCAAAGAAATATTGACTCGTGGAAAAAATAATCGGATTCAAGAAAAATATTTGGATGTTGGCGGTAAAGGAACACATGTATCCGTAGGCTTAACGTTATTAGAACAGAAAAATATTTGTACCGGAATTACTGGTGAAAAAAGAAGTCAGGAACTGGTAGATTTATTGCAAAACTACGGAACAGAGAGTTCGTTTTATACTGTGACTGATCAAGCAGTGCGAAATAATTATATTTTGACGGATGATAGTGGAGAAGGCAGTTTCATGATCACTGATTTTGGTTTTCCTTTAGAAAAGGAACAGATTGATCTTTTCCTATTAGAAAAATTAAGTGAGTTAAAAGAAGAAGACACTGTTGTTATCTCAGGAAATCCCTGCATACAGACGCCACTTGAGACTTTTGCCTATTTTCTAGATCGACTTGAAGAACGCAAAGTACGATTGATTGCTGATGTGTCTGGTGAATTCTTAAACGAGGTTTTAAAAAGGGAAGTATTCTTAATTAAACCAAACCAGCACGAGTTTTCAGAAATTGTGAATGAAGATTTATCTACATTGGAAGAATGCATTGCTGCTTATAGCGAAAACAAAGAGTTATTAAGCAATGTCAAAAACATCAGTGTTTCAATGGGCGGAACTGGATCAGTCTTCCTTACAGAACAGGATTCATTCATTTTTGAACCACCATTTATTGATACGGTGAATGATACTGGAAGTGGTGACGCTTTTGTTTCGGGATTGATCTATGGATTAGTAAATGATTTGTCAGTAAAAGAGATCGGCAGATTGGCTACTGCTATAGGGGCTGCGAAGGCCGAGGAAGAGAAAAGTACAGGTTTTAGCATCCAACGAGTAAAAGAACTTAAAGAACAAGTAATATGCAGGAAGATAGGTGAGTAGAGCATTGTTATATTTAGAAGAAAGAACCAAATTATGCAAGTTCGTTAAAACAATGTATGATCGAAAATTTACGAACTCAGCTGGTGGTAATGTTTCGGTAAAGATTAATGACGAACATTTCATTATGACTCCGACACTTATGTCACAAAATCATTTATGCAATTTAACACCTGAACAGATTCTAGTCATTGACAAAAATGAAAGGATAGTAGAAGGATCAGGAAAAATTACGCGAGAAATCAATATGCATATGGCTTGCTATGAAGAAAATTTGAACATCGGTTGTGTGGTTCATGCTCACGCATTAGATTCAATGGTTTTTGCATGTATGGGGTTAGATATGCCAAATATCAGTGAAGCCACTCAAAAATTGGAAGACATTCGCTGTCTTGAGTTTGCCCCTGCGACTTCGCCCGAATTGGCTAGGGTGGTTAGAAAAGAAGTCAAACAAGACCAAACTATACCGAAAGCTTACTTGTTAAGAAAACATGGGGTTTTAGTAGTTGGCGCTACTCTTGAAAAAACCTACGATATGCTTGAGCGACTTGAATGGAATGCGTACATCGCTAAAGAATACTTAATCTTCAAACAAGTGGGCGTTTCAAATATAGATGATCTTGTTAGCTACAATTATAACATAGAAGAATAATACGCCGCTAATCTGCTTTTTTGAAAATGAACGATCTACTAGACTTGGACTTTTATCAGATATGAATAAAAGTCCAAGTCTTATTTTTATTGGAGATAATTACATAAAAAAATTTAACTTCTCTAAACACACGAATGGAGTCTTGAGATCAACTCTAACCTATTCCTTGATAGATCAAACTGCTATACTAGTTCGATATGTCGAAGAGTTCAGTGTAGCAACGATTAAGGCAGTCTTGAACTTCTAATCAGGTGAAATATCGATCATGATGGATAGAGACAATTATTGCAGATTGAATCAATGCTGTGTAACTGATTTAAAACGGAAATTAACGATTCCAAAGCTGTTTTTTATGGATGCTTCTCTAAACTCTCTACATAGAAAAGTGGATTTTTGAGGGTTCGTTAACTCACTTCCACAATAGATAAGGAAACTTATGTAATTGTTAGCGCTTATCTCTCATGTTATCTTAGACATGTAAAGAAGAGCGTTAGCTAACAGAAAGGTGATATCCATGAACGAAAGGCAAATAAAACTCGCGCGCTTGCTAATTGAACATGATGAATTTTTACCTGCTTCTTTCTATAGTAAAAAATTATCTGTCTCAACTAAAACTGTATTTCAAGATCTAGAAACACTTCGACTTTTCATTCAACCTTATTCTGTAGAGATAGAAAGATTACCTTCTTTAGGTATCCGACTATGTGGTGAACATTCTGCAAAAACAAACTTTTTAAAAGAATTAGAAAATGAGCTTTCGCAAGATCAATTATCGCCGATAAATAGAAGAGCCAAAATTATCAAAAGTGTATTTTTCGAAGAAGATAACCCAACATTGGAATCTCTTGCTGAACGATACTTAGTCAGTAAGACGTCACTTTATAACGATTTGAAAATCATGAACGAGATCATTGTATCGAACAATATTGAAATAACATCTAATAATGATGGTTTGATTAGCCAAGGTCAAGAAAATGACATTCAATCAGCAGCGAAACAGTTAGTAGCTCATTTTTCAAATCTGTGTGAGGAGAATTCTATTAATGGGAAGCTGTATCACTTCTTTTCAAAACAATTAGTGGATACCGTGTCAAAAGTTCTGCATAAGAATTTTAGAGAACTCACTGAGAATGTTTCTGATTACTATATGGAATCACTTTTGACAACTCTTTTAGTTCAATGCCGACGCCTTAAAATTGGGTTTCATGTTGAAGGTGAAGCTGATTACTTATTTAGCAGCATACGATATATGGAGACTTTTGTGGTTGCTAATGAAATGTCTGAGGAATTGTCACAAGAAACTGGGTTGATTTTTAGTGAAGCAGATAAAGAATACTTGTCACGTCAACTTTTCGCTCATCGAGTAACTACTGAGGTGAAAGCTAGTGACGAAACTTATGTCGATTTGGTTCACCGACTGATTTCGAGAATGAGTAAAATTGAAAAAGTTGATCTGACGCAGGATGAACACCTCTTCAATTCATTAATATACCATGTACCTGCTATGATTCTCCGTCTAAAACGAGGAATTCACATTGAGAATCCTTTATTGGAGAGTATTCGTGATCAGTACTCTGAGCTTTTTAGTATTGTCTGGTATGCATTAGTTATAGTGGAACAACAGTATGATGTTATTTTGAACGATGACGAGATTTCATTTATTTTAATTCACTTCCAAATTGCCTTGGATCGTCAATCCAAAGCAAATAATATTATCATTGTTTGTCAATATGGGATGTCTTCAGCACAGTTTATTTTTTCTAAAGTTCGGAAGTTCATACCAGCTCATGATAATGTAGAGATTTCTACAATGGAACGATTTAATAAAAGTGACAAAGAAAATATTGATCTGATCATCAGCTCAATAGATATTCCCCAGTCAAAGATTCCCTTTGTGAAGGTAACACCTTTAGTCAGTGACCAAGATTATATCAAGATCATGGAAGCTTATACGAAGTATCTTATCCAATGTGAACCTTTTGGGATATCGGCTTCATTAGAGCATGCTTTTGAAGCAGAAGTATTGAATAAATACATCAGCCCTCAATTAATTAGCTTGCAAAATTTTTTTCCCGATAAAGCTGATTGCTTAAATAATATGATTGATGAGCTTGAGAAGTGTAGATTAGTTTTGCCTAGTTTTCGTAAATCTATTTTTGATAGAGAAGATATTGGCAATACTAATTTAGATAGTGGCGTTGCATTACCCCATGCAGATCCAACAACTATTCTTAAGTCGCACATATATATTGTATCCCTTAAAAAAGCGATCAATTGGGGAGAACGTACAGTTAAGTTAATTATTATGGTAAATCTTAGTGAAGAAGACTTACCCGAAATTCGTGAAGTTGTCGAAGAACTCTATCAATTTATAGATGAGAAGAAAAAGGTTGATACCCTTTTGAAAATCAAAGATTCATCGCAAATGCTACAAATTTTTAGTACTGGAGGAAACTAAAATGTTTTTTGATCAAGAACTTTGTTTATTTCATATCAAACCAGAAGATCAAACGCACTTATTTGAAGATATGTATAAAAAACTTTATCTAGCGGGATGTGTCAAAGCAAGCTTTTTAGACGGCATCACGACAAGAGAAACAGAATACCCTACTGGATTGGAATTCAATGGTGTCGGCTTTGCGATTCCTCATACAGATTCCGTCTATGTTAACAAGTCACAAATCTGTTTTGCATCATTAGAAGAACCGATAATTTTTCAAGATATGACAGATAAAAACCATAACATCGAAGTCAATTTAGTGTTTATGTTGGCGATGGCGGTTCCTCATGAACAAGTAGAAACCTTACAAAACTTAATGACATTATTTACTGATGATCAGAAAGTTAATCAATTACGAGAGTTATCATCTCAAGAAGAGTTTAGTAAATTGCTAAATGATTCTGGTGTTTATTAGAACAATCAAGGAGGAAAAGTAAATGGATGTTATTATGAGTGGTATTCAATGGTTTATTGGACTAGGATCAACTGTTTTCCTACCAGTTATCATTTTTATAATCGGTTTATTCTTTGGTTTAAAACCGGGCAAAGCTTTTATTTCTGGGGTAACCGTTGGTATTGGTAATATTGGCTTAGGATTGGTTTTGGATTTGCTCGCTGGTGGTTTAGGTAGTGCGATCCAGCAAATGGGTGAGAAATTTGGAACGTCCTTGAATGTTTTAGATATTGGGGTTGGTGTCGGTGGTCCACTCGCTTTTTCAACCTCTTTAGGAATTTTAATGATTCCTATCTCATTGATTTTGAACTTTATTTTAGTGATACTTGGCCTGACCAAAACATTGAATGTTGATATTTGGAATTTTTGGTTCCCGATTTTCTTAGGTATGCTCGTTCAAACGGTAACGGGTAACTTCTGGTTTGGACTTATCGGAGCAATTGTTGCCGTTCTTTTACAATGGTTCTTAGCGGATGCTGCTCAAGAAGAAGTGAGTGAATTCTTTGGATATCCAGGTATTGCAATTACTCATATGATGGCATTATCAGGAGTGTTATTCGCAAAGCCGATGAATTGGGTGTTTGATCGAATTCCAGGGTTTAACAAGATTGATGCAGATGCCGAAAGCCTGACCAGAAAATTTGGGATTTTTGGTGACACGGTTGTCATTGGCTTGATCATTGGAGGCGTCGTTGGTTTCTTAGCAGGCTATGATGCTGCAGGTGTGGGGCTGTTGGCGATGCAAACCGCTGCAGTTATGAAGGTTATGCCAAAAATGGTAGCGATGTTTATGGAAGGTTTGTTGCCAATTGCTGAAGCGGCTAAAGAATTTACTGACAAGAAACTAAACGGGCGTGTTGTAAATATTGGGATGGATGCGGCGTTGACAGTTGGTCATCCGACAGTCATGTCTACTGCATTACTGTTAGTACCTATATCGTTACTACTTGCAGTAATCCTACCAGGAAATCAAGTGTTGCCTTTTGGCGATTTGGCTTTCTTCACCTTTGCGATCTGTTTAATGGTCCCATTCTTTAAAGGCAATATTGTTCGATCGCTTGTGGGTTGTTCACTTTACCTAGTTATGACTTTCTATTTATCTACCTGGCTGGCTCCTATCGTGACGGATCTTTTTCAAATGGCAAACTTTGATGTGGGTACATCTGGTCTAGTAACGATGCTGCTAAGTGGACTTTGGCCAGCAGGATTGTTTGTACTGCTCGCTCAAAAACTAGGAGTCTTTGGCATCGTGATTTTAGGTGTTTTAATCGTAGCAGGAATGCTTTACCTCAACAAAATCAAAGCAAACAAAGTAAAAAAAATACAAGAAGCTTAATAAAGAAAGTAGGAAAACATCATGAAAAAATTGTTAGTAATCTGTGGTGCTGGCCACGCAACCTCAACTATTGCAGTATCAAAAATCAACAAGTGGTTAGAAGCTGAAAACTATACAGATCAGGTTAAAATCTATCAATCTAAGATTGCGGATGAATTAAACAAAATGGATGAATACGATGCCGTTGTCAGCACGACGATTGTTCCAGATTCAATCAAAGATAAGGTAATCAATGGATTAGGCCTGTTAACCGGAATTGGATCAGATAAAATATTTGAAGATGTAGCACGACGATTGGAACTGAAATAGATGATCAAACATGACACAATCAAATTGCATACAATAGAAGGGCGTGCTTCCTATCATGATTTACGCGATGATTTGGTTCGTATGGCATTAGAATCAGGGGTGATAGATGGTGTGATGACCATTACCACTCCCCATACAACATGTTCATTCTTCTATGAAGAAACGATGCATGACGTGAATTATTTTGGAGACGATTTTCTACACGTAGACATTAATGAAGCGATGGAAAAAGTAGCCCCAATTATGACGACTGAGGGACAATATCATAGCCCAGGACCAGAACATATCGCTTTTGGGACTTCGTTGAGTGATCCCAATTATCCTGCTGAGAAGTGGGTAATGTTGAATACCGATGCTCATTTAAAAGCATCGATCTACGGTACCAACTCGCAGTCACTAATCTTAAAAAATGGAGAACTGCAAATCGGTTCTTTAGGACGCGTATATTTTGTTGATTGGGACCGCTTGCGTGAACGCGAACGATTAATCAATGTGGTAATTATGGGGGAATAGCTTTGATGAAAGAGTATATTTTAGCACCTTCACTGTTTAGCTCGCGAATCAGTCGTATAGAAGCAACCTTAAACGTATTAAAAATGACCGAAACAAAATGGCTGCATGTAGATGTGATGGATGGATGTTTTGTGCCAGACATGGCTTCAGGACCCAGTATTGTCAAAGAATTAAAGGAAATTGATGATACATTATTGGATGTCCATTTGATGGTGGAAAGACCTGAGAAAATTGTTCCGGCTTTTCTGGATGCGGGTGCGGATTCTATTACTTATCATGCTGAAGCAACAAATAATGGTATGCACATCATTCAAATGATCAAGGAGCGAAAAAAGAAAGCCGGCGTGGCGATTAATCCCGCCACTCCGGTGTCATTGTTAGAACCGATTCTTTCTGAAGTTGATCTAGTATTAGTCATGACGATCAATCCTGGCAGACCTAACAAAGATTTTATCGACTCAACTGTTAATAAGATTGTAGAACTGAATCGGCTAAGAAAAATACATGACTACCACTTTTTAATTGAAGTAGACGGCAAAATCGATAATCAAACGATTAAGCCTTGTGCCAAAGCAGGCACCGATATGTTCGTTTCCGGTGGCTATATTTTTAGTGAAGAAAACAAAGAAGCCGAAATGATTACAAATTTAAAAACAGCTCTAGCAGAAGTTTAGGAGGAGAAAAGTGGAAAATTATACCTTATCTATCCTCAAGGAGCTTACTCAAAACGCAAGAAAGATCAATACCGAACAAATTTCACTGGTTCTTGATAAAATAAAAAAGGCCAAACACATTTTTCTTTCTGGTGCTGGACGATCGGGTATTGCGATTCAAGCATTTGCCAATCGACTGTTACATTTAGGGTTTGAGGTAAGTATAGTTGGTGAAATCAGCTCACCACACTCGTGTCCAGGTGATCTTTTGATCATCTGTTCTGGTTCGGGAGAAACGACTAGCTTGAGATATTTAGCTGAAAGAGCTGCTGCTAACGGAGTTGACATTGTTCTCGTAACCATGAAGGCCGACTCAACTATTGGTAAGCTAGCTTCTTCGATTTTAATGTTACCTGGTGTAACTAAAGATGAAAACAACCGTTCTATGGAAGGCTTCAGCCAACCCATGGGAACAGCTTTTGAGCAGTTAGTTTTCTTGACATTTGATAGCTTGGTCCTGAATTTAATGGATGAGAGTGGAGAAACTTCAGAAACGATGTTTAAACGGCATGCTGATTTTGAGTAAATAAACCTTTAATATAAATTGTGTTTATCAGAGTTTTTAAAGTAAAAATAGTTGGTTAAATAGCGACTAATACCAAACAATAAAAGATCGAGAATATCTTTTGTTGTTTGGTATTTTTCAGATACAGCTTTTGTTTGGTTTGAATCCTTAAAAGTATTGAGTAAGATTGTCGAAATAATTATCATTTGTCTAGGATATTAATTGACCACTTATAAATCAAGAACTATTAAGAAATAGTTCAAATGAACTTTTAAAGAATTAGGTGTTGAAGTCATTAATGTAAGATCAGGGGAATAACCACACAAAAACAGTCAAGTCGAAAATAGTAAATTAGTTGCTTTGACTGCATTGAAATACTTGATTTTTTGAACTGATTAGTAGACTTGCAACTGGAAGTGAATCTGTAAATATTTTGTAGCCTGATTTATTCGACAAAAGAACTGCCAATTCTGATTCATTCTAGCTCCAAAAGACCTTTGGAAATCGAATAATCCCACAAACCCATACCCTCCATTCTAGCTTTAGAAAAGTGCATTCTTCAATGAGAGCCAAAGGATATAAGTCACGACCTCACCAAATCGCCATCGATAGCTTCAAACATAAACTTAAAAGATTAACGAAAAGAAACTGGAGTGTGTCGATGAAGGCCCGCGTAGAAAAGATCAATCAATTAATTCGAGGCTGGGTAAACTATTTTCGTGTTGGGAAAATGAAAATAAAGCTTCGTAACATTGACGCACACGTAAGATTTCGACTGAAAATGTGCTTCTGGAAACAATGGAAGACTGCGAAGAATCGTAAGAGAAACCTTCAAAAGTTGGGGATACATCCAACAGAAGCTTATAAAAATAGCCATACAAGCAAATCGCTCGTATAGCTACTTCATGGGGGCTCACAACAACTATTACCAATAAACGTTTTGAGCAGTTTGGATTATTAGGAGCTAGTCAACAATATCAAAAAGTACATGTGATGTAAAATTGAACCGCCGTATAAGGATCCGTACGTACGGTGGTGTGAGAGGTCGGCTAATTAGTTAATGGTTAGCCTCCTACTCGATCTTTCAAAATAAGAATTTTTCTAAATTTAGAAGAAATAAAGTTTTTCTAGTTGTAAAAATATCCAATCAATTAACTTCTACATCTTGGTTGACAAATCCTAAATTCTCTTTTCATTCCCCGTCAAATATTGTTTTCTATGAAAACTACTCACCCTCGTCAATTCTTTTTTTCAATTTTTCTAAACCATCACTACCTTCTAGGTAGTAATTAAGGATATCTATCACCGTATCAATACGATTTTCACTATCAAACTGAGTCCAAACTTTTTGATTGAATTCAGATTCCTTTTCTTGCAGTAAAGGAATTAATTCTCTACCAGATTTTGTCAAGTGGAGAACTGATTTTCTGCTATCTTCTTTAGCAATACTCTTAAACACTAACCCTTTGTCAACTAGTTTTTGTACCAATCTACTTGGAAAATTTTTTTCACATATAATTAAATTTCCAATTTCTTTCAAAGAAAGAGGTTCTTTTTCTGCTAGAATTTGAAGAACTTCGCTTTGACTTGGAGTTAAGTCTAAAGGTTTTAGTTGATTAGTTAATTCAGAAATTCCTTCTCTTTCTGCAATCTTTATAAGAAATCGAAGCTGTTGAACTTTATCCATTACTAAGTCTCCTAATTAATTATTTTATATTGAACAACATTATACTAGATAAAGCGTTTCGCGTCTATATAGATGACTAATCATGTAAAATGCATATTTATTATCATTTTACATTGACACTGACTATAAAATCCCTTATCATTAAAAACAACTTGACGCGACAAGTAAAATTGAAAAATGGGAGTTTTGAATGATGATTGGTGTAGGTGTTAGAGATAAAATGGTTTTAACAAAAGATTTTTCCGAGCAATATTTAATTTGTAAAAATAAGCATGACGAGACAAGTAAAAATGGTTCTCGTATTATTGTGAATAACAGAAATGAGATTCAGTTATTTTTAAGTATTCTTAAAGATAATGTCAAAGTGTACGAACCCGATTTTATTGAAGACAAAGAGATTATTGACTGGCTGTTCGATAAAACAATTGAGGATATTCTAGAAGATTTTAGAATGACTAGAAAAACAATCTTGGAGGTAAAGGATATTCTTCCAAGGATAGGAATTCCAAATCAAATTTGTGAGGAACTTTCTTTATCAAAATATGATTCAAGAGTAAAAAAAGAGTTAGTTCATAAAGTTAATGAACAAAATGTCATGCTTAGTGATTTTTATAGATTGCCGAATACAGATATGTTGTTCTCAAAAGTAATAATAGATACGGAAGAAATAAATCTTGATCATGTTTCTGATGACCATGTTCAATCAATGGTATTGGCAGAAGTTTGTAGACAGTCAACGGTCTTGGCTGCCTCTATTGTACAAGATCCAAAATTGCGTTTTATCGTTACTCAAGACATAAAGAACTACAAAAACTTTGTTGTGAATAATCAACCTAGTTATATTCAGATGTTATGTATGACACCAAAAAAGAAAGGGGCAGGTTTTAGCATGTTCAATATTGTACAAGACGGTAAATCTTGTGTACATGGTTATTTAGTTGGATATAGTTATCTAAGATAGGAGTACAAGTATGAAAAAAATTCTAGAAGTGAAAGAAGTTGAAAAACATTTTAGTCAAGCATCTGTATTAAAAGGAATTTCGGTAGATATTTATCAAGAAGATTTTACGGTTATAATGGGCTCTTCTGGTTCAGGAAAGTCAACTTTCTTATATTGCATTAGTGGAATGGATTCACCTACAAAAGGATGCGTTCATTTGCTTGGTGAAGATATTGTAATGAAAAAGGAAAAAGAACTTGCAGAATTAAGACGAAGAAACATGGGATTTGTCTTTCAACAAATGAATCTATTGCCAAGCTTAACTCTATTAGAAAACATTGTCACACCAGGATATTTGATAGGAAGGAAAAAAGAAGAAGTAAAAGAGGCGGCAATGAATCTACTAGAAAGATTTGAAATTGCTGATTTATCTGATCGTCTTCCTAATCAGATATCTGGAGGACAACTGCAAAGAGCCTCTATTGCTAGAGCATTGATAAATGAACCTGAACTCGTTTTTGCAGATGAACCTACAGGAGCACTTAATTCATCATCAGGTCAAGCAGTGCTAGATATTCTCACAGAGTTCAATACAAAAGAAAAGCAAAGTATTTTGATGGTGACACATGATATTAAAGCCGCAATTAGAGCAAATAGAATAATTTATTTGAATGATGGCCAAATCAAAGGTGAATTAAAACTGGAAGGTTATGTTGATTCGAGAGGAATAAATGATCGGGAAAAACACGTTCTTGATTGGTTAAGTGAAATGGGATGGTGAATTTATGAAAGCAGTTCTCTTAGTAATAAAAGGAAATTTAACTCACAGAAAGCTATATTCTCTCATAATATTCGCTTTTTCGTTTTTCACCTCACTTTTGTTGATTACTTCTGTTGGGATTATCCAAAAACTGCATTCTCAATATCCTGAAAGTTACAGCAAAGCTTCTGAAAGTGATATAGTCTATCTTTTTGATAAAAATAACTTTAACGTTGATGCAGAAAAAAATTTGCTAGCCCAAAAAAATGTAGAAGAAACTCATGTTTTAAATGGTTTCGTTGGAGAACTAAACATTTCAGAAGATAAAACTCAACTGATTCTAACAGAAGCACCTTCTTATAAAAATTATTCTACTAAAAAGGTCCATAATGGCAGTGTAACTTTAGTAAAGAATGAAATCCTTTTACCCTTTTCATATTCAGATACTTATAAATTTAAATCTGGCGAAGAAATAAAAATATTTGGAGATACATATGAAATAAAAGGATTTTTTGAAGATCCGATTTTTGGGTCCCCTTTTTATGAAATGAAGCGTGCTCTAATTTCAGATGAAGCATTATTAAAGCTAAAGAGAAAAGATTCTCCAACTGAGTATAAAAAATTAGTGTTTCTGGAAGCCAACTTAAAACCTTCGAGTGTAAATGATGGAAAACGTTTTGAACATGTGAATGAAAAATTTGAGTACTCTCAGTTTGCACTGAACTATTTCAATAAGAACGATTTAGCAAGATTTCGTACAACAGCACCAACAATAATTTTGGGAATAGTAGTGTTATTCTCACTTTTTCTCCTGATAATCATGATTTTTGTCATTCGTTATATTCTCACCTCTATTATAGAACAAGAACAAAAAAATATGGGGATTCTGAAAGCAATAGGATTTAATGGGACTCAACTACTTTCAATAAATGTTATCCATTACTTATCACTTTCTCTTTTAGGAATATTTTCAGGGACTATCGGTTCTTACTTAATCTCTCCGATTATAGGTAGTTATATGCTAAATGTTAGTGGCATTCTATGGATAGGAAATATTTCATGGGCTATTCCGATTATTATAAATTTCTTGTTGTTACTTTTTATCTTTTTTATAATGTTAACTTCTATCTGGAAAGTTTTTAGCATTCGTCCAGTGGATGCAATCATTGAGAAAAATATGTCAAATTCTCGTTTGAATTTTAAACCTTCTTTTTTCAAGTTTCCTCTTACTATGTTTGGAATAGGAGAAAAAATTAGTTTTAATCAACTGTTGTTCTCATTGGGACAACATCTCTCATTACTTATTTTGCTCGCTTTATTTTCATTCTCAATAATGAATCTTGTTGGTATATCTAAATCTTTTACTACTGTTGAGAATGTCTCCCATATGCTTGGGTATGATGTTAATGATATCAGGTTAGATGTTATTAATAGTGAAAACGATGATACAGAAACAATTCTAGCAAAAATAAATAATGATTATGAGCTAACTTATAGAAGCAGTTTTGACAATTCCCATAGAGTGCAATTAGAAAAAGACGAAAAAGAAATCCAATTGCTAGTTTATAGTAATTTTCCTGAAAGTAATGTTACAAAGGGACGAGTTCCTAAAAAAGATAATGAAGTGATTATTTCTGGAGGTATTGAAGATGATTACAGCAAAACTATTGGTGATAAACTAAAAGTCAAAACGAAAGATGGATTATCTAAACAATACAATATAGTAGGGATTTATAATCAGGTATATGATATGGGGAAAAATATTGGTTTGACTGAAGATGGTGCAAGATCACTTTTAAGTACTTTTTCACCATCCCAATACCTTTTAAAAGTTGAAAGTTCGGAAAACATTGACTCAGTTATTGATCATATAGAAAACACACACAAAGCTCTGTTAGATGGTATTAACCTTTCGAACGAAAGAAAATTTGTTCTGACTAGAATTCAAACCATACAAAATGTCTTATATGTTATCTCTATATTAGTGATTGTAATTTCTTTAGTTCTAATCACTTTAATTACCTATTTGTTGTCTTTAGTTTTAATTAATCGTGAATTTTTTAATTTTGGAGTGATGAAATCTATTGGATTTACTTCTTTTCAGTTAAGAGTTCAATTTGTTTTGCGATTTTTTATTCTAGGAGTAATGGGTGTATTTTTCGGAATGATATTTTATTGGATATCAGATAATGCTTTGATAAACACTATTTTTAGTATGATACACATTGCACAAATCCCCTCGGATAAGTCGTTAAGTTTAATAGTATTCAACATTCTATATATTTTAGTTTTAGTTGTTGGTAATACATGGATTGTTTCTAGGAAAATTAGAAAAGTTAATGTAAGTGTTCTAATTTCACAAGGATAAATATTAGGAGTGATCTAGATGAAAGCTTTCATCAATGAAAAGGTGCTGCATAAGGGTAAAAATTCATTCGTAATCCTTCAATTTCAGTTGGAAAAAATTAATATAGATAATTACGAGAGTGTAGATGAAATGCTAAAGAAAATTAAGAGTTTAACATTAGACTGTAAATATTTATCTTTCAAAGAAAGCATTATCCTAGATTGCAGAAATATACAAAATCAGTTGATGCTATGCAATTTTGATTTTTCATTTTCATACTTAGAGAACTTAGAAGAATTATATATAGCATTGATATATGATCAAATTTTTAATGGATACAGAAATTTTTATATCAAAAAGGAAGAGATCTCATCAAAGTTTAATGATATCATCCTAGATTCAGGTATGAACTTTAATTTTATAAATGAGTCAATTTTTTTGAAAATCAATAGAATGGAGAAGAATTATGCTCATAAGTGAAAATGTTTCATCGATAGAAAATATTAGGGACCTTAATCAGATAGATTACTCACAGTATCAGATTAAAAAAAAATTACTAGTTCGTTCTGCTAGTTTGGCAAACATGAGCTTAGAAGATAGTAAATATCTAAATAATTGTAATATAAGTACTGTAGTAGATTTTCGAGACTACTCTGAGCAGAAAGCGAAAGCAGATAAAGATATTCCAGGAGCAGAGAATGTCTTTCTACCAGTATTAGAGGATATGCAAATGTCTGTCTTAAACGAAAATATTTTATCAAAGTCATTTCCAAAGACATCTTCTCTTGTAGAAGTAGTAATGAGTCAATCAGAAAGAATGAAAACATTCTATAAGCAATTCGTAACTGAAAAGACCGCTATTGAGGCTTATAAAGATTTTTTTTCACTTTTATTAAGAAATGGTGAAAGAGGCAAAGGCACATTGTATCATTGCACTGCAGGTAAAGATAGAACTGGGTATGCTACTGCGTTGATCTTATCTGCCTTGGGTTTTGAAAGAAGTGTAATTTTCCGAGATTATTTGGAAAGTAATAAATACATGCTTCATAGAATAGAGAAGGGTGCGGAAAAGTTTGCCAAATTAGGTATTGATAAAAAGACAATTAAAATTGCCAAAAGAAAATTTTTTGCAAATGAAGAGTATCTTGCCTCAGCATTTGAATTGATTGATGAAGATTTTGGTGGAATCAATACTTATTTAAACAAAGTTCTTGGTATCAATGATGAAATGAGAAAAGCATTGCAATACTATTACTTAAAGTAAATTGTTAGCTCAAGTGATGAGGGCCGAATATTTAATAACGAAAATCGTTCAATTTTCTATAGTTGTAATAGCCGTGCGTAGTAAAAATGAATAGTGGATAACAAGAGGCTGTGACATGAGTCTTAAAAAAAATGCCGGTGAAATGACGATTATCGTTCATTTCACTGGCATTTTGGATAAAATAAAAGAGTATAGGTGGCTGCCTATACTCAAACTTTAATCCTCGAAAGGACCAAAACACATAACTAATTATAACATGGCTCAGCTTACTTTGAATATATCTACTTCCTATGTTCCCAAAAGAGAGAATACTGCCTGGTTTATTCATGAATTAGTTGAGGCTCTTCAGTTCAAGGAACCTTATCTTTTTGATAGACCTCGGGAGTACGATCTTAGTTTAATGCTAAAACTCGTTTTATTTGCTTATACTCGCAGCGTATTTACTAGTCGTAAAATTGAACAACTTGCGGAAGAAAGTTTGCCAGTACGCTGGTTGACGCAGGAACGTGTGCCTTCGTCTCACTCTTTGTGGAACTCGCAACAGTTATTCAAAGACGGATGTAGATGCTACTTTCATGCGGGTTAAAGAAGATCCCATGCATAATGGAATGGCCAGTTGAAGCCGGCCTATAATCTACAGCTTGCCACTTGTGATCAATATATAGTAGGTTATGATGTTTATCAAAATCCGACAGACACAAAAACGTTACTTCCATTTTTAGACAAAATGGATTTGGTTGAAGAAACCGTGATTGTTGCTGATGCAGGATATGGGTCAGAAAAAAATTATCGACAATTGGAGGATCAGTACGCACAACATACTGTGTTAATTCCTTATGCATCAATGCTCAAAGAACAAAGTAAGAAATGGAAAACGGATGAGCGAAAAGTCATGAATTGGACTTATCATGAAGAAGACAATTACTATGTAGATCTAAAGGGTGTACGCTTCAATTTTCATGCCTACCGTCAACGAACGGATAAGGAAGGGTTCGTAAAAGATTTTAAAGAATATCAAGCAGAGAAATATGATCAGAATAAACAAGTTATTCTAGCCGCATTAACACAAAAAGGATACACCAGAAAAATGAGTGTCAACCCTTCCTGGGAATATTTTAAGGCGAAACAAGTCACACTGCTTTCAACTCCTGAAATAGGAAAAATCTATGCACGAAGAAAAATCGACGTAGAACCTGTTTTTGGTCGGATGAAAGCTTGTTTAGGTTTCACTCGTTACCATGTTCGAGGTATGGAAAAAGTGAAGAGAGAAACCGGCCTCCTCGTGTTGGTCCTCAATATGATGAAGTTGGCAGTTGTAGGACGAACTTCAGGACTTCTTACATAGAAAAAATGACCCCCTCACTGAAAATCATTGATAGATTTTCGGGAGGTGGTCATTTTTTTTATTCGTTTAGAGACTACTTATGTCACAGCCTCTTTTAAATTAAAAACCAAAAAGGGCTTACATTTTCGTTATTTACCGTATTTGCCTCTTAAATTGTGGCATGATCATCCTATTTATAATTGCTTAGTTAGATTTTATCATTCAGCAGAATATGTACTATTATATTTTTAATGCCTGTTGCAGTAAGCAATAATTGCTGCTACAACAGGCATAAGAACAGTGACGAGTTAAAATTATAGTAATAAAGAAGGGTGCCCTCCGAATAATCAATGAATAAAATACGTCGCTCGAAGAAATTAGTCTCTAGATATCATAATCATTTCTTCAGTGATTTTTTCCACAATGTTTATAATTGTTTTTGGAGAGCGAAGTTTTCTAGGGATATCGATTGGATAAACTTTCGCTATACGTCCTGGATTCGAGTCCATTAAAATTACTCGATCAGAGAGCTGAACAGCCTGCTGAATATCATGAGTAATCATTACAATTGATTTTGTAGCAATTTGATTTTTTAACCAAATTTCTAATAAATCATTGGATAGCTGGCTAGCAGTGACGATATCTAGTGCGGAAAAAGGTTCGTCTAACAATAGTAAGCTAGGTTCAGTCGCTAGTGCTCGGGCAAATCCAACTCGCTGCTTCATTCCACCAGACAACTCGCGCGGATAGGCTTTCTCAAAGCCATTTAAACCAATCATTTCGATCAAGTTTTTCACTCTTCTTTTTACTTGTTCTCGTGAGAGCCCACTGCGATTTTCTAGACCAAAACTGATATTTTTTTCGACGGTCAGCCAAGGAAAAAGAGCGAAATGTTGGAATACCATACTTATATTTGAGTCAGGTTCTGATATTTTTTTGTTTTCAAAAATGATTTCACCGGTAGTTGGTTGTACGAGTCCTGCAATACTTCTTAGTAAAGTTGATTTACCAGTTCCCGATTGCCCAATAACGCTCAGAAATTCATTGGTTTTAACGGTTAGATTTACGTTATCTAGGACTTTCAAATTCTCCTTATGTCCTTCAATTTCAAATTCTTTATAGACAGATTTCACATTTAACAATTCTGTATTTTCCATAATAGTTTTGCATATTTAAGTATTCAAACCTAAATATACTTCTCCTTTCAGCTTAAGACCAGATCTCATTTGTCAAAATTACTTCTTTTTTAGTCAACATATTTAGTATGAACAGCTTTTACTAGTATTAATAGTGGAACCGATCTTTAGCGATTCGATAAAGAGGTTGCCAAATAAATGCAATACATAGTCCCACAATAAAACACATGGCCAAAGTCCCTAATGCAGACTTGTCTTTTATGCCATCGTTGATCGAAATATAGTGACCTAATCCTGTGACATCAATTTGCTTTTTTCCCCATTGAATGCTTTCAGCAGCGATGTCTGCATTCCATGCTGCACCTGCAGCATTGATAATCGCTGTAATGATGTAAGGTAAAATAGACGGGATGAGATACTTAACCCACCATTGCCATTTAGAAAGCTTAAATATCTTTGTTACATCACGAATCTCATCAGGAATTGCTAAATAACCAGCAATAACATTGAAAAAAAAGTACCATTGGCAACCTACCATGATGAGCGGCAAAGTCCACCATTCTAGCTTGTTAAAACCAATACTTATGAAAATAACGATGAACGGCGTATAGATATTTGAAGGGATCGAACCTATTACTTGTCCAATTGGTTGAACAACATTCAATCGGCGATTATCGCTGGCAACCCAAACCGCTAATGGTATGAAAATCAATCCAGCAACAATCATCGCTAACGTTACTCGTAAAGTGGTATCCAGCATCAATTGTGGAATTAAACTAAAATCCTGATGTGGCAAGAAATAATAAAGTTTGATTGACCAATTTATAATTAAAATAGCTAAGAGAACATACCAAAGAGTTTTGAAAAAATTTCGAAGCTTCGCTACTTTTTTATACAGACAATCCAGCTTAAGGAAATACCAGATATTAGGCAGTTTATAAATCCAGAAAAAACTAAAATTAGCAAATACTCTTGAAAAATATTTAGTTATAGAAGCATGCTGAATCAACTGATAAACCAATGATTTTGGTGGAATTGAACTTTCGATATCCGCTTCATACTTGAAATAGTAGGTAGCCCTGACTAAAGGTTGAAAAACTAAGAAGTTAAGGATTACAACATTAAGCAGTAATGCCAAGATAGCCCATAAGCATGCTTTAAAATCTGCGCGGTCTAATGCTACCTGAATATAGGAACCAATCCCAGGTAGAAAGAGTGTCTTCTCTTTTGACAATACAACAGAAGCTTGCTCACTGGCTACTAAGGCAAACCAGGCAGCAGTTTGCGAAATGATCACATTCCATAGCAATCCTGGAATCGAATAAACAAACTCAAGTCGCCAAAATTTTTGCCAAGGATTATACTTGAATTGATCGGTCACATTGAGCAAATCAGAAGGAACGACTTCCATTATTTGATAAAGTGTCAGCATAATGTTCCAAGCTTGCCCTGTAAAAATTGCAAAAATTGCGACACATTCTAACCCCATCACATTTCCTGGAAATAGGCCAAGTAAGCCAGTTGTTGTAAAGGTTAAAAAACCTAATAGCGGAACAGATTCTAAAAAGTTGACTAATGGTAAAATAATCTGTCTAGCCGTTTTATTTTTTGCTGCCAAAATGCCAAAAATAAAAGAAAAGAGGAAAGACCAGGCCATCCCGACAATCATTCGAAACATCGTGCGAATGGAAAAATAGAAGAGATTGCTTATCGCCAGAAAGTCATTTTGAGGTCTGGCTACTGATAAAAAATCCTCTGATGGCAAACTATTAAGAGGTCGATTCATTTTTATACTCGAGAAAACCATAATAAATAGAAACAAGGTGAGAATGACTATTATAGTAGTGTTTCCAAGAGCTTTCATGAGAGTAGATTTTTTGGTGATTGGTGCTTTTAAAACGTTCAAAATAAAAACCTCCTAAATAATCATATTAGGAGGTTACTCAAAAAAGAAAAGATGATAAGTAATCACGTAATTGAGCTTTGGCTTTCTGAGACGTAAGAAAATAAATTCTAGTTATCTTAGGAAAGCCTTAATTCGACAATCCCTGCTTTACTCGTTACTGTCTCTCGACATTTCCGAGCGATAACCTGTGTTCTTCAGAGTAACCTCACCTAATATGATTCTATTTTGTTGTGCAAATTTATAATACTCGCGAAATAGAATAAAACAACTAAAAATTTGTTGTTGGTACTTTTTAGCAGTACCTATTGTTATTAGATAAGGGTCTTTGATACTTTTCGCTTTTTGTGTAAAAACTTTCAAAAATAATGGAATAGAATGTTTCTCCAAGTGGAGAGGAAATAATTTGTCATTTTTCAAACGGAAGGAAATGTTTTCGAGAAATCAACGATAATCTATCTGAAAACTTATTCCAAAAGTTAACACCAATTAAAGAACGTAAGTTATAAAAAAAGTTTCCTTGTTTATAATACAAATTGGGTGCAAAATTAGGTTGACCTAAAGTAAAGACGCTGGGATGTGGTGAAAATGTCAATTGAAAAATTAGAATATTTCTACGTTATTGCCAAGTACAACAGTCTTTCTAAGGCTTCTCAAGAATTGTATGTCAGCATATCATCTTTGAGCTCTGCTTTAAAAAGTCTTGAAAATGAACTTGGATATGATTTATTTGTTCGGCAAGGGAAAAGGTTGATGTTAAGTGAGAGTGGGGAAAAAATTCTACCTGCGGTTGAAAAAATATTAGAAGAAGTTAAAAAAATTCAATTCCCTTTATATCAAAGAATTGACCAGCCTATATTTAGAGTAGGGGTGAGTGAGTCGGTCCTAATATTTGAAGCGAATGAATGTACAGTAAAAAGAGAAAGGTATCCTATAAACTATATTAATGCCGCGCCATTGGATCTGTTAAATAGATTAAAGGGAAGAGAATTAGACTTCGTAATTACAAATAGCCTAGTTGAAGATTCTCAATTAGAAAGAGCTTTATTGATCCATTCAAAGATTTTGATTGTTGCACATGAATCGTTAGTAAAAAGTGATTTAAGTGAAATTACGTCTAAGGATTTAGAAAAAAGGCCCTTTATAATTTTGACGGATCAATTAGGACACAGACAATTAACTCAAAAAATAGCTGTTTTTTTCAACATTATTCCTCAGTTTCTTTATTGCCATGATAGTTTGGGAGTTCAAAAGTGGATAAATGAAAATAGAGGATTTTTAGTAATTCATGCAGCCGAAAAAGAGTTGCTATCAAGCGATACTATTAAATTCTTTTCTTTACCCAACGAAATGGAAATAGACTATTATCTATATAAAAATAGAAACAATGATCAGTTATTTAATCTTGGAGACGTTGAAGAATATTTAAAAGAAGTATTTGCTGAAATCGAAGGACAAGACAACAGGAATTGAAAATAAGCATAGGTTATCAGTGAATTTAAGTTAGGAAGGACAAAAACACAGTTTTCTTTATTGATTTTTTTCTGTTTGCGGTATCTATTTATCACATGATAGTGCAGACGTAACCTGAATTATAGCAAAAAAATTTCAACATACGAAAGGCAATGCTATAAGAGATTGGAAGTTGATCGATGTGGCCAAGCTTGTCAGACTATGAAAGAAGAACTTGTGAACAAAACAGAAAATCTGAAGGTGAAATACTGATGTTGGTATCAAGTATTTCACCTTCAGATTTTCTATTTTGTAGAGAACTTTTAGATCGTACTCTTTTTCTAAAAGAATATAGTTTACCGATCAAGGAACAAAACCATTTTTTGTTTCAACAATAGGCAATTCGCCAGTTTCAGTATTACCGGGTGTTCCTATATAAGTATTTCCATAGAGCGAGGTTGATTCTTGATCTTCAGAATCTGGATCTTGTACAGAGTAATCACTTTGATAAAGATATTGACCATTCGTGTGGAAGACGAAATCTTTCTTGTCACGGGCATCTTTTTTATCAATGCCCAGACTCACTCTTAACTCATGGCTTACGTATTGGATGCTATCCGGATAAAGTTCAACCATGCTGCGGTTTTGATTGCTAAAGGTTCGCCAATCAAAAGTTAGTTGTTGCTTTTGATAGTTCTCATAGGTCAAACCGTTTTTTAATAATGCTAGAAGCTGATCGGTTGTAATATCTGTTTGGATGTTATTATCAAAGGAGTCGATAATTTTTGTTAGATTTTTGATAGTTGATTTTGATTTTAGTTTTTCTCCAACGGCTTGAATAATTTCTTGTTGGCGAAACCCTCTCATGATGTCGTTATCGCTATGACGTTCTCGAGCATAAGAAAGAGCTTTTGTGCCATCCACATGTTGTGTTCCCTCATCAAAATGAATTGCCCCTGGTCCGTCTTTAGTCACACCATCAAATGCCTGCTTTACATTAATAGTTATTCCTCCAATTGCATCAATAAAGTTAATGAAAGATAAGAAATTAAATACACAATAATGATCTATTGGAATGTTAAATAGTTTCTCTACTGTATTAACAGATGCAGCGGGACCGTTAAAGGTGTAGGCAGCTTCAATCCGTTGATTTCCATGATAGTTTTTAGCAATTATTGGAACAAAACTATCCCTAGGCAAGCTGCAAAAGGTGATTTTTTTATCCTTTTTATTTAACGTAATGATCATCATAGCATCAGTTCTTGTCGTACCCAATTTTCTTTCATTAGTGTTGTCTAAGCCCATAATTAGAAATGACTCGCTGTCATTTTCACTTGAGGACTTAAAGTTATTTTTTATTGGATGATAACCGTCAGCCATCGTTTTTTCTAAATGGTGGTCAGTTAATAAGAAATAAGCTGAGACGGCAATAGTACACATCAAAATTACTGTGATGAGTAATAGGATTTTCTTTTGTGTTGTTTTCATTGGAATACTTCCTTTCTTTTTGACCATAAATTGTAGCCGTGAGATTAACAAATCATTAGCACTTTTGTATAAAAAGCGGGTTTAATTTAAGGACCGTTCAGATAATGTGAGGAAACAGTCTTATCATATTCGGAATAAATGCTAATTGAGACTTGTATATTACGAATGGCTATCTTCTGGTGTATTCACACAACGGGTATTAAATGACCTGTATAGAAAAGAAAATATCAGCAGATATCTGAGTATATAATAACGATAATCGGTAAACGTTGGTAGATGATATTTTAATCTTAATAATATATTTAAAAAGAGAAAAAATAGGATAAATATTGCTTAATAAGCGAAAAAGCTTTACGGGGAAACCAAAAAGCAGATAAGTTATCATTAGGTAATATTGATTTAAAATAACGATTATCCGATATGGTCGCTCGATCAATCATATCTTTCGGTATGTTTTGGATAATATACTTTGCTATTTGGTGACATTATCAGGTTGTTTAGAATTTGAGAGTACGCATAAAGTATGCTAATTGAGTGATCTTTCTGAAAAGACTCAAATTTTTATAAAGAGATTATGTTGGGGTGAGTGAGAGTTTTTTCGGAATATATACGAGGGTGTTTCATAATAATGGGAACTGTATCAGTGAAAATTTGTTTTTTCAAATTCTCAAGAAAAAGGCCGGGAAAAAACTCATGACCTCGTTACAAAGTTTAAAAAAACGATCAAGAATTTTAGAAAAGTTGGCTCTTTTCTAAAGGTAGACATGAGGCAAAATCTACGGGGATTTTTTTAGTGTTATTCGAACGGTAGTAGAAACTGGCTTAGATCTTCGAAAATATCTGATTCATTTATTTGAAAAAAGCACCTAACTTACCTAATCAATCTCCCACTGTATTAGCAGTCTACTTGTCATGAACTGCAGATATTCAGGATAAATGCGCACTGTCTCTCACGCTTACATCCAACCTTTTAGAGAAGTGCTATTGATTAAAAAACACGAAAAGTATGCTGGATAGTATCCTAAACAAAAATAAAACTCATTATTCCGACCGGTATAAAAATAATGTCTATAACAAGAGCTTACGGGTCTATCACTAGAGCATTTCATGTTTCTGGAGGCGTTTGTTCACTATGAAACTTTGAGGAGGATATTGTCCTATGCAAAATATTAATAAGCTGCCTTCATGAATTTAGAAACATTCTATGCTTAACGACATCAAGGTAAGACAAGTAAAGACTTCAATAGAAAAAAACTTTATTCATAATCTTTAAAAAATCTCCTAAAGTTATTTATCCAGACGAAAATCCGTTCGACAAGCTACGCACTGGTAAGATGACCCGCGAAGTAGCTCCTTGAGTAACTGCATGATCATATTATTCAAAATATCAATAATTTGGGTGATGGTTGTTCCTCGATAGCCTGATTCAGCATAAATCCTAAGTAAACTGGTGTTTTTAGGTAACACATTTATCAGATGCAAAACTTCCAATAGTGGTGTCATACCAATTTGCAGGATATATCTTAATATAAAGGAGATTCATGAAAGAAACTGTTATAAAATACCCTTTTCTGACAGTTTCATTTGATAAGTAGAGATTTCTACTAAAATGGATGTCAGAACATGAAATGGATTTGCCTGTATGATGCAATTCCTTTAGGTGATATAGGATTACCTGAGGTTTTCTCTTCTAAAAGAAGGTGATGCACAGATGCTGATTTTTCAATATAATACTTATTTGCTTTCTTGTAACACAATTGAAATAATTTAAAAAAATACTAAACTTACTCAAAATGATTGAGAGTAACCCGCAATCAATTCTATACTTCTGGGGTTAGATAAAATAACCTTGTTAGGTGAGGCTCCTATCCAAACATAGGCTATTGCGCAGAAATGTCGAAAGACACCAATGTGTAAAACAGGAATGGTCGAATTAAGGCTCTTCTAAAAATAGCTAAGAGAAATCTTTACGTTGGATAGTGCTAAAGCTCAGACGATGAGAACCGATTGGTTTGCTGCGTTTTTTTAGAAAGCAGCAAGCACTTATTTACGATCGATGCTGGCTTAGTCTACTCTTTCAAGGGAAAAGAAAGGGATTCTCATGCAAACATCGAATAAAAAATTTCCGCTTTATGGCATAACAACCATTTGTTTTGCCTTCCTCACACTGTTAGTGGCTGCCAGTCCAAATTGGTTTCAACAAATAGACGAAGCAATTTATCACATCAAATGGCAATTAAATGCCCCGATGTTAACGGCTGTCAGTCTGTTGGCAAAAACAGCGACAATTGGCCCTATGTTCCTGATCTTCTTATTATTTATGATTTATCTTCTGCATAAAAAAGAAAAAATCCTTGCCTTTTGGTCAGTTAGTAACCTGTTAGCTGTCGGTTTCTTAGGGAGCGTTTTTAAACATGTTGTCGGCCGAGCTCGACCAACTCTGGGCGCTTTAGCCGATCGTAGTTCCGCGAGTTTTCCTAGTGGGCATTCGCTGTTAGCGATGTGTCTTGTCTGTACAATTTTTATCACTTTAAACTATCTCAATGTTAGAAAAACTAAAGGCATCAAACTTTTTTTAATTGTCTATCTCGTACTGATTGTATTAGGACGGCTCATCTTACGTGTGCACTATCCTAGTGACATAATTGCTGGTATGCTCCTAAGCTATAGCTGGGTAAATTTTTCGTTCAGTATTGTACAACGTTATTTGCAAGCACCTGTAGAAGAAGCCTCAGCCCAACGAAGTCGGCGACATTCTCGTAAAAGAAAAAGTTTATTCCTAGTGTTCAGTTTGACCCTTTTATTTTTAGGAACTCTTTCTGTCTCGGCTTATGGTATCAGCATGTATCATAATTTGAAAAAAACGGCGAATACAATGTATAAACCACGAAAATCGTCAACTAAAAGTCCAGATTTAGCTAAAGGAGAACCCGTTAGTTTCTTAATTATGGGAATTGCAAATGATTCAAAAAGAAAAACGGATTACCGCTCCAATGCTTTAATGGTGGTTACTGTTAACAATCAATTAAAAAAAACAACCATTACCAGCATTCCACGAGACTATTATGTGGAAATGGCGGGCACTAATGGTGAATGGAATAAAATCAATGCGGCCCACGTTTTCGGTGGTGCCGATATGCAAATCAAAACGGTAGAAAACGTCTTACACATTCCTATCAGCCATTACTTTTCTGTGGATATGGATGCCATGAAGGACCTTGGCGATGCTGTCGGTGGTGTCACCGTGAATAACGCCTTTGAATTTGACGCTGAAGGTATTCATTATCCGAAAGGCAAGCAACATTTAGGCGGATGGGAAGCTTTGCAATACGCACGTATGCGTTACGAAGACCCCGAAGGCGACTATGGTCGTCAACGCCGCCAACGAGAAGTTTTAGTTGAGATAACAAATAAGTTACTTTCTTTTAACAGCTTATTAAAGTATCAAGAAATTCTAGATGTTATTGGAGAACACGGCGAAACCGACTTATCCTTTGACCAAATGATGGCCATGTTAAAACAATATACGCCTGCACTAAAAAATATCGAAACCGATCAATTGAAAGGTTATGATTTTACAGGTGATGGTGTGACAGGTATTGAAGGAATCTCTTATCAGCTTGTAGAAGAAAGCGAACGACAACGCGTCGAAAATGCCATTAAAGAACAAATGGGTATTAATACAAAAGAGGATGAACAAAATCAATAATTATATCCCGTATAAGAGGTTGTAACAAAGCGTTCAACTCTAAGAATTAAAAAAATATCCGAAAATAGTTTTTTCTATTTTCTGGATAGTTCGACTTAGGTCCAAAGAAATTGCTTTAGGAACACCATTTATTCGCAAAAAAAGCACGGAGCATAATCATTATGATTAATGTTTCGTGCTTTTTTTGTACATTGAAAAAAATAGGGTTCTTATTTAACGACGTTTAACCTTATCAACTTGATTTTTCGTCAGTAAACGAGAAATTTACAACTGTTGAGCAGGCTTGATAAGCCTTTCTGCAGGACTACATTGAAGTGATAGTGATAAAAAGAACTTTAAATTAGTTACGATTGATCTAGCTTCGGATTCTATTTTATTATATGTTTAGAAAACTTCAGGAATTATCTTGAAACTAGATGTGATATCCAAATACAGGAATAAATGTTAAATTACAGATACAGGGAAGCGCTTCCCTGAAAGGAGTGGAAATCATGCTTGAAATAAGCAAGCGTCAGCATACACTATTGAGATTGCTATTGGAGCAAAAAGATTTTTTACCGGTAAATCATTACTCCAAGATTTTATCTATCTCCGATCGTACGTTGTATAAAGACATCGATAATTTGAATAAAGTATTAAGGAAAAGGGAAATTGAAATTATAAAACGGCAAGGAAAAGGAATTTGTATAAGTAAGTCGAATTTGTCAAATGATGAAATAATAAAAAGCTTCGGTGAGACTTCGATTCAAATAGACTTCAATCAGTTTCCACTCGAACGACAAATAAAAATAGCTGACTACTTATTATTAAGGAACGAAAAAGTATCCTACCAGCTTTTGTCTGAAAAATTTTTAGTCAGTAGAACCTCTATATCAAATGATTTAGATCAAATACAGACAATTATTGAAGGAAGCTCAGCATCAATTCGTTCTGATAATAATGGAACAAAAGTAGTTGGAAAGGAATCTGAAATACAAAAGGCAATCAAACAATATGCTTACTTTATCATTGATAAATCAGACTTAACTAGTAGTTTTAAAGTCCAATTTCCTGCCTTATTATTTAGGTTTTTATCTAAAGACATTATCGAAAAAGTTTCTATGCTCCTGCACACAAATGATTACTTTGATATCGATAAATTACCAGATAACTATTTTCAATCATTGGTACTGTCAATTGGTATACTCATTTCTCGATTGCAAGAAGGGGTTCATATTGAACATCAAGATAATTTCTTGTTTGAAAATGTGGAGTCGCTTAAAACATTCTTTTTAACCAATGAATTAGTAGAGCATCTTGAATTAAATAATAGTATCAAGTTTGATTCAAACGATTTTGAATACCTAAATCGGCAATTAGTTGCACACGGATTTGAACCGCAATTAAAAGATACAACGACTCAGAAGCAATACGATGCCGTGGTAAAAAAAATGATCAAGGAAATGAGTGATTCAATTCAGGTTGACTTAACTAGTGATGACAAATTATATATGAATATCCTTTATCACTTAGTGTCCATGATCTATCGATCCAAATTAAATGTTCCAGTTAGTA
Organism: Enterococcus sp. AZ163; assembly: GCF_050498925.1. Classification (NCBI taxonomy): domain Bacteria; kingdom Bacillati; phylum Bacillota; class Bacilli; order Lactobacillales; family Enterococcaceae; genus Enterococcus; species Enterococcus sp. AZ163. The sequence continues at coordinate 3,007,295 of NZ_JBIPAO010000001.1, read as the reverse complement.
ATCCGCTTTTGGAGGAAATAAAACGAGAATACTCTGTTTTATACAGTACAACATGGCTAATATTGGCTGGAATTGAGAAAGAATTAGGCATTCGATTAACCGATGATGAAGTTGCGTTTATGATGATACATTTTCAGGGCGCAATTGATCGTATTTCAGAGAATCGAAAGATATTAATTGTTTGTCCCACAGGAATCGGAACGTCAGAGCTGATTGCTAATCGCTTAAAAAGAGTGTTTTCTCCGCAAGATATTGTGGAGGTAACCTCGCTGCGAAAACTTTATAAAAGAGACTTGAGCAAGGTCGATTTAGTGATCTCCTCAGTACAACTAGAAAAAATTGAAGTTCCCGTAACGTATGTTTCTCCTTTAATGAGCAAACAAGATTTAAAAAAGGTTTCTGCAACTTATTTGGATTTATTCTACGATGAAGAAGAATCGAATGATCACTCTTTTGAACATTTAGGCAAAATAATCGATCCGACTATGATTTTTCTAAATGAAACAATAGCTACTAAAGAAAAATGCATAAAAAAAATCACCCAAAAACTCTTGCAAGATAATTTAGTTACAGATTCTTTTGAGCAAGCTATTTGGGATAGAGAGAAGTTAGGCGTGACAGATCTTCCAACCGGAGTAGCGATTCCACATCCGTCACCGTCAACAGTTAAGGAAAGTAAGTTAGTAATTATGACATTGATAAAACCAATACGTTGGAATCTTCGAATGGTTAATACCGTTTTAATGATCTGCGTAGCAGAAAAGGACTTAAAGGATATAAAAGGTATACTGTCAGAAATTTATCGGATCGTTGAGTCAAAAAAAAATGTCGATCGCTTTATCTTTGGTAAAACAAAAGAAGAAATAATGAAAGTATTAGGAGGAGATAAAATTGATTGATGAAGGATTAATCGTGTTGGATTCAGTGTTAACAAATAAGGCGTCCATCATTTATCACTTATCAGAAAAGGCAAAAGAGCTAGGTTATTTAAATAATAGCGCTCGTTACATTGATGCTGTGAACGAAAGAGAAGAAGAGTTTTCTACAGCAATTGGCTATGACGTAAGCATTCCCCATGGGAAATCGAAAGAAGTGATCAATCCTTTTATCTGTTTTCTTAGAACGAAACAACCAATTCAATGGGACAATGCTGGTAAACCCGTTGAGCTAGTATTTATGTTAGGAATACCAGAGGAGAACAAAACAACCTTTCATTTGAAAGTACTTGCTGAAATTAGCAAAAAACTTTTAGATGACGGTTTTAGAAATGATTTGTTAACCGGCAACAAAGAGTTGATTTTAGATTCATTATATCAAGTAGAAAAAAAAATAGGAGGAAACTAACATGAAAATCGTTGGAGTATCGGCATGTCCTACTGGAGTAGCCCACACATACATGGCACAAGAAGCATTGGAAAAAGAAGGAAAGAGAAGAGGATACGATATTAAGATCGAGACTCAGGGTAGCATTGGTATTGAAAATGAGGTTACTGAAGAAGAAGTAGAGGAAGCAGATGTAGTCATTTTGGCTGTATCCGTTTTTATAGAAAATGAAGAACGTTTTGAAGATAAGTTGACTATTCATGCTGATGTTAACGACGCGATCTCATATCCTGCGAAAGTGTTGGATGAAGTTGAAAAATTGGTGAACGGTTAGGAAGCAGAGGAGGAAAAAATGACTATTAAGACGATTTTAAAGGAAGTTCAAAAAGCATTTCTGAGTGGAGTCTCCTTTATGATGCCGGCAGTAGTCGCTGGAGGTATTATGTTGGCTATATCCCTAGCTACTGGGGAAAAAAGCGATACAGGAGTGGTTGTTACCAACGAATTAATGCAAAATATTAATTTATTAGGTAAAGCAGCTTTTGCTATGATGATTCCAATTTTAGGAGGCTATATCGCTTATTCGATTGCGGGTAAGCCCGGGTTAGCACCTGGCATGATTCTTGGTTTCCTTGCAAATAATGCTGTGACTGTAAACGGGGTAGAAGTGAAGTCAGGATTTCTAGGTGCGATGCTTTTAGGGGTTGCAGCGGGATATTTAGTAAAGTGGATGAAGAAATGGAAGGTCAGTAAAACAATTAAAACTATTTTACCGATCCTGATTATACCGACTATTTCGGTTTTCGTTCTTGGTCTGATTTATATCTATGTTATTGCTACACCATTAGCCTTTCTGATGAACGGATTAACTAGCATCATGAGTAGTTTAAACGGGAGCAGTGCGATTTTGCTGGCAGTATTTATTGGGTTATTTGGAGAGGTTGACATGGGAGGACCTATCACCAAATCTGTTTCGATGTTTACCCTAGCACTTATGAATGAAGGTATTTATGAACCAAATGGGATGTTTAGAATTGCTGTAGCGATTCCACCAATTGGTATCTTCTTAGCAACATTATTCTTTAGAAAGAAATTTACTGAAGGTGATCGGGATGCAGCAGTTGCGGCTGGCATTATGGGGTGTATTGGAATTACTGAAGGAGCTATCCCCTTCGTCGTCAGTGACATGAAAAGAATATTACCCTCAACAATGATTGGAACCGCAGTTGGATGTGTAATTGGAGCGATTGGAAATGTGAAGTGTTATGTTCCTCATGGTGGATTTGTTGTATTGCCTGTGGTTGATAATAAGCTATGGTTTATTGCCGCAATTGTTGTCGGCTCTTTGGTGACAGCAACGATACTCGGTTGTCTAAAGCCAGTTTTAGAAGAGACACCCGCAAAAAAGAAAGATAAGGCACAGGTAGCGGATTTGACAAAGGAGAAGGCTTAATGAAATCAGAAGTAAATGATTTTATCGAAGAAAATAAGGTTATTGCAATTTGTCGTGGGATTTATGGAGAGAAATTGATCAATCTAGTAACAGCTTTGAACAATGGGGGAGTGAAATTGGTTGAAGTAACTTTTGATCAGGGGGATCCAGAATGTTTGATTAAGACTTCGAATGCCATTGCTTCGTTAGTTAAGGAATTTGGAGATGAAGTAAAAATTGGAGCTGGCACTGTTTTAACCAAGGAGCAAGTTGAGTCAGCTCATCAATCAGGAGCAGAATACATTATCTCACCTAATACGAACCCAACTGTTATCAAACGAACAAAAGAATTAGATATGATCTCAATGCCTGGAGCACTTTCACCAAGTGAGATAATTATGGCGAATGAAGCTGGGGCTGATTTTGTCAAGGTGTTTCCTGTTAGAGCATTAGGAACAGGCTACATCAAGGACATTCTTGGACCAATCAATCATATTAAGCTGATTGCTACTGCAGGTGTGACACGAGAGAACTTGCAAGACTATCTTGATTTAGGATTCTGCGGTGCTGGGATTAGCGGATATTTGACGGATAAACGTTTGGTAGATTCAGGTGATTTTGCGACGATAGAAAATCATGCTCAAGAAATGATGAGTATTGTCAGAGACAACAAAGTCTTAAGTTAATACCATTGTTGAAACGAATGGTGTCATCTGAGTAAAATTTGGATGATCTAGGAGAATAGCAAAAAGAAGATATGATGAAATTTTTCCTAAATATAGTCAGTGTAGAAGAAGTCAAACGAATTAACGAGTTAGGATTTATTGATGAAGTGACAACGAATCCTACGATTATTGCTGAAGAAGGGAGAGACTTTCAAGAAGTAATTAAAGAAATTTATTCGATTGTCGAAGGAACTGTGAGTGCAGAAGTCACTGAAGCATAAATCGAAGAGATGATCTTGAAAGCCGAGGTTTTAACAAAATGTACAAGTAATATTGTTGTCAAGAATCCCAATGACAGAGCAAGGATTGAGAGCAGTTTAAAGAAGAATGGAGAACAAGTAATTTTTAATTTCTGTAAGCTAAATAGTCATTCTTACAGAAGTAATATATAAACAGCTAAGGAGATGATTGCGATGGAAAATCAAAAGAAACCAATCGTTATCATGAATTGGTCTATGAGACAAAATCATATCAAAGAAGCAAAAGAGTTTGCAAAGCAGATTAGCGCCCAAAAAAATACTGACATTGATGTTGTGATTTTACCTTCCATGGGAACGATATATCCAGTGCATGAAGTTCTAAAAAACACTTCAGTTCAGCTAGGTGCACAAAATATTGCGCCTGTTGAGAATGGTGAGTTGACTGGAGAGTTTTCGATTGAATCTCTAATTGATATGAAAGGAACCTTTATCGAATTAGGGCATTGGGAGCGCAGGTGTCTCTTCAATGAAACTGACAATATCATCAATAAAAAAATTAAATTGGCTCTAAAAAACGGAGTGAATGTAATTCTATGTATTGGTGAACAGAATAAAAAAGATGCCGATAATGTAATTGATGATTTGAAGGATCCAAATTATGAGGTTGAACTAGAACATGAGTTGTTTTTATGCATTTACAATGGATTATACTGCGTTAAAGAAAAAGATTTAGATAAGATTGTTATCGCCTATACTCCAGCTTGGGCAGTTGGAAAGAGCAAAGCTGCTGGAGCACCTCATATTAAGATGGCGACATCAATCATTCGAAAAGCGATCGCAAAAATATTTGGTGAAGCAGCAAATGAAAAAGTTCGCATTGTTTATGGCGGATCAGTCAGTCCTGAGAATAGTATAACAATGATAAAATTAGCAAAATTAGATGGTGTTTTATTAGGTAGGTTTGGTAGCGATTCAAATCGATTGCAACAAATTGTCGAAGTAACCAAGAATTTGAGGGGAAAATAGTCTAAAAAAATTGGATATAGTTAGCTGTAAAATGAGGATAGATCAAGTATGTACTCATTAGTGTACTAGAATATACGCAAAGCTAGGTTTGTCAACTAAACTTTGGAAATTATCTAGTTGGGGGTCTTTTTACCTAATAAAGATATTCAGCTATTTAGAAATAATTTAATCAAAAGCATGAATAAATAAACCTAACCTCAAGAAAGGTAAGTAGCATACTTTTCAATTTGAGAAGAGAACGTTCCGTTGGTCATAAGTTGATCAAGCATCATTATCCAATTTTCTATATGACCGCCATTTCATTTATTGTATAGTTCTTTTGTTAGTAAATATAGCAGCTTAAGGAGCGCATTCTTATTAAAGAATGCCTCTTTTTTTGTGATCTTCTGGAAACTAGGCTGGGCACTTTCAACAGCATTTGTTGTGTACACTTCGGATTCGTTCTCTTCGTAGTTTTTTCATAGAGTGACATACATACACTCGACAAATAAGAAAGCATAGCATTTAGCTAAAGTGCGAGACTACCACTCCTCCAGTTCAGGAAGCACAGCATCTGTAATATCAAAGGTTAACTCGTGAGAGACATTAAATCCGTAGATGTCTTCAATCGTTGTGGCATTATCTCGTTGGCTCATTCCACGAGCGTGAATTGAAAGGACTTTCCTTCGATTTCAGAGACATCACGTTTTCTTTTAGCGATTCATTTAGGATCAAAAGAAGTATCCCGATCTCTAGGAACATCAATATTTACTTCACCAAAGCTTGTTTTGAGCGTTTCATTTCCATAACCATTTCGGTGATTTGCGTGCTCCGTAGGTTCTTTGGGATGAGCTTCAATATCCTAGATGATTATTCAATTCTTCCTTCGTAGCATTTTCTCAAACAACGGACCAAATACGTCTTTCAAAGCCTCTTGTATATCTTCCACAGGTCCAGGTTGGTAATCGTTTAGGATAGATTCAGCTAACTTCACGGATTCGGGATTTCTTTTTAGCCATTGTGTAATCACCTTTTCATCTTATTTCAGAAAAAGAAAAACCGTGAATCAACCCTATACCTAGGATAATGGTTACTTACACGGTTTAGATTACACTCTCTGATACTCAGTCAATTCTTTTTATCAAGGTATTTCCAATAGTTATATTTTATCCGTTGAGCTAGATGCTGAGTCTCATTCTGATAAAATAACTTTGCTACATTCTACGATACAGGTAAAGGTAGTCATGAGGAACAACCGATTTATTCATATTCCAAGTCTGAATTAGCTGAGTTATTAGTTGTGCTGTAGAAACATATCATAACCTATACAAATGATACTGGAACAGCTATCTAATCATTTTGGAAATAGTTTTAATATCAACAGAATTTCAATTTGGAATATATAAAACATAGTAAATAGTCAAATAGTTCACCTGTTGAGACAATTGAACATCGATCACATGAAAGCATGTTGGTCCAAAATTAAGTGTTATGAAAATACCGTAGTCATTTCACCATATTTCACCCGTTATTGTTACTAACACGAAACAAACAGTAGAATAAAAAAATCGGATAGACAGCTCTTGTGTTTAGCTAATTTTTTGATTGTGCATATTTATCCTTTTACACCTTGTATCTAAACTAGTCTGTTATTGTAATATTTCAGTCAATCTTTTTTTCCTGATGAAATGAAAAGGAAAAAAGATAAGTATTATTGAAATAATTGTTTATTGCAAAATGAATACTGCCAAAGAGAAAGGAGAAATTCAAATAATATCGAATTATTCGACACTATTTTGAGAAATTGTGAATTGACAATGGGCTAAACTAGAAGTAATCAATTTACGAAAAGAGGAAGAACATGCGAAAATATTGGTACATAGTAATAATAATTGTAGGCTTGGGAGGGATTTTCCAAATAGCTAACGCAGAAACGAGTGTTTTGCCTCCAGCATCAATAAAAAATGTTCGTACAGATATTAACTTGGTGAACAACAATGAAGTTAAGTTAAACAATTTAAATTTGCTATGGCATGGACTAAGTACGATTGTAGATAATGATAAAAATTTATATTTCTGTTTAGATGAAGGTAAGTATTATCCTTCTGGGAATGAATACCAGGTAGACCTGAACCAAAAAATACCAGGTTCAGTTTTATGGTTGATGGAAACTTTCTACCAAAATCAAGATAAAAATCAAGAAATACCTAATGTTCCAAATTATCGTGACGCCAACGAGTTGACTCGATATTCAGCTATTCAACTTGCTATATGGAAACTTTCTGGAGGGACTTTCGATGATAAGATAGTTAACTCAAATCCTTTGATAAGTGATCTTTGTAAAGAAGCAGCAAAACAACCTTCTGAGGACTTATCTTATCAATATTTAATTAACAAGATTAATAATGTTAAGATTAACGCAAAAGGGTTTAACCCTGATGGTGAAGATGGAGATTATTATATTTATAAATTGGAATTTGAGGATAATCTGGATCAGGAAACCGAAAAATTATTTCAAATTAGAAATGAAGATACAAGCATGGATATTGAATTATCCAAAAATGGGAAAAAAGAAAATATCACAGACAATGTGACTATTGAGAAAGATTTAAACAATCGGGTAATTTTCATTGGTGTGCCTAAAAATCTGATTGATGAGGAAAACTCAAATAATACTACAATTTATTGCAGTATAGCTTCCAAACTAGTTACCAGACAGCCTTATTATTTAGTTTGTGTTACTGGTGGGTTTTATCAGTCACTGGGGGCATATCAAACAATTGAAAGAGATTTAACGACCGAAATAAGTGTTGATCTTGATAGTTCGGAAACAACCTTTTCAGTTTTAAAGCATTGGGACGATTTGAATAATCAGGATGGAGTTCGACCTGTGGAATTACCCGTACAACTCTATCAAAGCAATAAACCTTACCAATATACTGAAAATGAGAGTGTAACAGATGGGAATGAAATATCTTTTGGAGACAAACAACTATTAAGTGAAAAGAATGGTTGGGAATATAAATGGAAGAACTTACCAGTGAATGATTCTCAGGGGAACCGACTTTATTATACTGCCCGAGAAGAGCTTGATTCTGAATATACCTTGTCGATCCAAAGCACCAACGACGGAACAGTATTATCGATGACCAATAAGTATATTCCAGAACCGACTGAATTGTGTGGATCTAAGATATGGGACGATCAAAACAATCAAGATGGACTGCGTCCAGATTCGATAGAAGTTCAACTACTAGCCAATGGAGAAACCGTTCAAACGAAGACTGTTACTGAACAAGATGACTGGGCTTACCAATTTTTAGATTTACCTAAAAATAAGGATGGCAAACCAATTAACTATACCATTTTAGAAACACCAGTTTCTGAATACACTGTGTCTATTGATGGTAACAACCTTATTAACAAACATATTCCTGAGGAAACAGAGATTAAAGGAGCAAAGCAATGGGAGGATAACAATAACCAAGATGGCAAACGCCCAGAATCCATTACTGTAAACTTATTGGCTGATGGAGAGGTGATCTCTTCAAAAGAAGTTTCTTCGAAAGATGAATGGAATTACCAATTTACCAATTTACCAAAATATAAAGACGGTAGTGAGATACACTATAGTGTAACCGAAAATACTGTTCCAAATTACGTGACAAGTATTGATGGATTTAATCTAAAGAATAGTTATACTCCGGAAGAAACAGAGATCAAGGGAACGAAGCAATGGGAGGATAACAATAATCAAGATGGCAAACGCCCAGAATCCATTACCGTAAACTTATTGGCTGATGGAGAGGTAGTCTCTTCAAAAGAAGTTTCTTCGAAAGATGAATGGACCTACCAGTTTACTAATTTACCAAAATATAAAGACGGTAGTGAAATATACTATAGTGTAACCGAAAATACTGTTCCAAATTACGTGACAAGTATTGATAGATTTAATCTAAAAAACAGTTATACTCCAGAAGAAACAGAGATCAAGGGAATGAAGCAATGGGACGACAACAATAATCAAGATGGCAAACGTCCGGAGTCTATTACTGTAAACTTATTAGCGAATGGACAAGTGGTTTCTACGAAAGAGATTTCTTCAAAAGATGGGTGGGCTTACCAATTTACTAATTTACCAAAATATAAAAATGGGAATGAAATATGCTATACCGTAACGGAAAATTCCGTCGCTAATTACACAACTAGTATAGAAGGGTTTGATCTAAAGAATAGCTATACTCCAGGCAAGACCAGTGTGACGACAACTAAAGCATGGGTGGATGGAGATGATCAAGAAGCATTACGTCCGCAAAACATTAAGGTCCAATTGTATGCCAATGGAAAAGCGTATGGGAAAGCAGTTGAATTAAGTGAGGATAATAAATGGACCACAACTTGGATGAACTTAGACGAAAAAGATGCTGGTAAAATGATTACTTACACCGTCAAGGAATTAAACGTACCAGATGAATATGAAGTGACATACGATGATGCAGAAAAGGGAAATATTATCATTACAAACACCCATGATCCTAAAAATAATTCTGTAGTGGGAGATAATAATTCTTCGGATCAGCCCACGAATGGAATAAAAACGCAGCAAAACTATCCATCAACAGGTGGAGCAAAACAACCATTTCTTTATATAGCAGGCTGCCTAGTTGTCCTAGGTACAATCTATCTGTGGCACAAAAAATATTAATTTAAATTAGGTAAGTGATTACAGATTGCTTTGATTTTTTCAAAGACAGGATTTGTTGTCCTACTCTAAAATGACAGTTCACTGACGATATACTTAAAGTAGAGAATAAAAGAGGGAGTATCCGACAACGAAAAGATTTTAAAACATTTTTTGTTTTTGTAAAGCATTTTCCATCTTATGATAGTTTAAAAAATTGCTGCAGTTTTCTTTGAAATTTAAAATTGCAGTTGCATTCAGCACAAAAGCACTTCCCAAATTCAAATAGTGGGAGTGTTTTTGTGCTGTGTTCTTTCGCATAAACAATAAGATACTTAGCTATCTGATGTGACCCTATAGAACATAGGGGAGATGAATCAACCACTATCTCAAAACTAAATTAACAATTATCAATTCCCACTATTGGGAATATTCAATCTAGGATGTCGTGGAGAAAAAGGATAACAGTTTGTCTTCATGGCCGTACAATGTGTATTGTTCTAGCAACTCTCCTTTTTCAATATAGATAACATGAGTGCAACACTGGAGTATGAATTCTGGATCGTGTGTAATTAAAAAAAGAGTTTTCTCGTGTCTAAGTGATGTGATTAAATCTGCAATCTTTTTCATATTATTATAGTCCAAACCACTAGTGGGTTCGTCTAGAATCAAAAAGTCTTTATCAGCTAATATTGCTGATGCTAGGGCAACTCGCTGCTTCTGTCCACCGGACAAGGATAATGGATGTCTTGCAGAAAGTCCTTGGATCCCCAAGCTGTCAAGAACCAACTCTAATTGATTAAATTTTTGAGTAGACATGCCTAATTGAACCTCTTCAGTTACTGATTCGCAAAATAGTTGATGATTGACATCTTGCATAACCAGGTAGCCTTTTTTTAGTAGCTGCTTACGATAACGATCTTCTCCATCAATCTGCATGGAACCTTTAAAATTTTTATTTAAACCACATAAACATTTTGAAAATGTCGATTTTCCTGCACCATTACGTCCAATCACAGCTATTATCGATCCCACTGGTAAAGTTAATTCTGGTAAGCTAATAACCGATGTATCCTCATAACGATAATTAAAATCCCTCAATGAGAATATTTCATTGCCATTGTAATGAGTAGATTTGGTGCCAATTTCTTTCAAAGATCGAGGTCTTAAACCAAGTTCAGTAATTTCTTCTAACGGCATCTCGAAATAATCATTCATTGACTTATCAAAATGTATTCTTCCATTTCTCATGTAAACCATTCGATCACAAATATCTTTAAGCCAATAAAGTCGATGTTCTGCTATGATGATCGTCTTGCCCTGATTTTTCCAAAACATAATTGTTTTCTTTAGATTTTGGATAGAAGAGATATCGAGATTAGCTGTGGGCTCGTCGAGAACAATCACGTCAGGTTCTAACGCAGATACTGAAGCACAGGCTACCTTTTGTTTTTCTCCACCTGATAGGTGAAAAATGTTACGATCTAATAATTCTCCCATTTCAAGTTTAGCTACAGTTTCTTGGATACGTTTCTCAATTTCTGGGATAGGCAAACCAACATTTTCACAACCAAAAGCAATTTCACTAGTTGTGTCAGTACAAAAAAATTGATTTCTTGGATTTTGGAATACACTACCAACAAAATGAGAAATTTGAGCGAGTTCAGACTTTAAAATATTTTGTTGATTTATTTGAACGCTTCCAGTAATTTCCCCCTCATAATAGTGAGGAATCAAACCATTGACTAAGCGAGTTGCCGTGGTCTTACCGCAACCAGACTCTCCAGTCAGCACAAGGCATTCACCTGGATTTATAGTGAGTGAAAAATCCTTAAGTGCATAGTCGGAATCACTATTGTATCGGAAATTTACATTTTCAATTTTAATCATAATATTACAGCACTCCAAACCTGTTAAGAAAAAGACAAGAAAAAGCGAAAAAACAAAAAAGAATAGCAATACAATCTTGAATGCGAAAGCCAATTTTACAGACATTAGTTCGTTTAACCAAGGGAGAAAGACCTCGAGTCAGAGCTGATACAGAGAGATCTTCACCAATTTTAGCGGAACATGTCATTAAGGGAACCATGCGATATTCTAAAAAAGAAAGTTTACCTGTTCCTTTGAAGGAGATACCGCGCATCCTCATTGCTTGGTTGATTGACTTAAACTCTTCAATGACAGTTGGAAAAAATCGTAACATGACAGATAGCGGAATTACTAAATAATTGGAAACATGCAAATGCTCAAAACCAGCTATAAATTCACTAACGGTTGTAGTAGAGACCACATATATTCCCATTAGAATACTTGGTAAAAAGCGAGTTAATATACCAGTTGTAGCTAAAAGTAAAAAATTTGGTAAACCAGTCAAGCGTTGGCTAAAAAAATAAGAGATAAATGTCATTCCAACATAAAGAAAAAAATAAGTCAAAGTAGTTTTATACTTTTTTGCAGATACGAGTAGTAAAAAGGGCATTAGACTTAAACAAGGAGTTATCGTGGTAAGAATTCTTCCTGACAAACCTTGTTTAATACTAACATTTCCTAAAACAAAAATTGTAACAGTAAAAAGCAATAGTAATTTTGTTCGCGGATCTAAGTAAAGCTGTTTCTTATTACTCAAAATTTGTTTATTAGCTGTTAATAGCATCAGACAAGACCTGCCTTAATAAAATGTTTTTTCAGGACAGAGCGACCCAATACTCCTCCAATTAGACCACAAAGGAAGGTGATTATTAGTAATACAGGACACATCCAGCTCGGTAAGAGTGAAATTAGGGTTTGAGCATATTCAAGTCCAAGATCTTGTCTGGTAGAAAAATAGACAGTTGGATTAAAAAAGATCGGTAAAAAATTTCCCCACATCCACACTGAAAAAACTGCATAGGCGAGTATTGCTTTTGCAGAACTTTGATAATTACCACTCCGATAGATTATTTCTGAAATTAATCCTGAAATAAGTCCTACAATAATGGAATAATATCCCATGCCTGTGATCAACATAAGGATACCCATGAGTAAGCTCAAAATAAGAATCATACCAAATTTCTTTACTTTAGTAAAAAAAAGCATAAGCGGTATTCCACCTAGTATTGGTGCCAGTACACAAATCAATGGCATGAAGATTGGAATAAAGCCAAACATAGCGATTACCATTACAATAAAGAAATATATAGCTGCATAAATTCCAATTTGTATTAAATCTTTTCCATTCAATTTCTTTGCTTTCATTTTCCACAATGCCCCCTTGATTATCATATGTTTTACTGATAAAAATAATCTACTAAGTTTATTTTTGTGATTACAGCCACCGTTGCCGTAATTCTTCCCAGTATATAAATCGATGTAATTAAATTCCTTCCAATAGTTTGTATGCTAAAAAAGCTATGAGAGCTCACTAGTTCTTCGTATTTTGACAATTTTTGGACTACTGTGTCTATTTGGATAAAAACCATTGAGAACGATTATCATTTTCAGTTAGATTAGCACTTTCAAATATCAAAGTCAATATAAACTTTTTATCAGGAATCAGAAATAATATATTTAAAAATACTCTAATAATAAACTTATTTAATTTTTTTGTCTTTTTAAACCAAATAACCATTAATATCACGCAATAAACTGCTATATTTCGTTAGCGTCGAAGATTGTATAGTAGGTCGAAATACGGATATCACATTTATTTAATATTATTTAGGTGCAACTTTAAAGGACAATGATGAGACGATAACATGCAAAACATGTGTGACACGTCAATGATAAAAAAGTCAAATCGCATAGAAATTTATTGATTATTATGGACTTTTAGGGTGTGAAAGTGATTTCGTATTTTTTGTTTGAGATTGTATTATAATGAAAAAGATGCTGGCTATAGAATCAAACGGGTTTAAGTATTAGAAATGCTTAAATAGATATAATAGATACTAGTTTTATAGTAAAGTTTAAAAGTTGTATAGTTTATACTTGCAAAGTAAGTTTCATAATGAAAACTGAAGCAAGTATATCTTAAATGAATGAGCAAGGCATATACGAGGCTTAACTAAGAATGGGCATTATTAAGATTTTCCGCTTGATTTTTATCTAGAAAAGTTCTAAAGTGAGATTAATAATTTTATTGCTACCGAGCAAGGGAGCCAATTTCGTTAGGTCTTAGAAGAAATTGGACTCCCTTTTTTGCGCAAAAATTTTACTACTAGGGGGAATAGAAATGGCATGGGTAGAGCTAATAATTGCAGGTTTTTTTGAAATGTTTTGGGCAACAATGATGAAGTTGAGCGAAGGATTTAGTAAAGTGAATTACTCCGTTTTGACTGTAGTAGGAATGGTCGCAAGCTTTTACTTTTTAGCAAAATCTTTGCGTGCTTTGCCTATAAGTCTTGCATACCCATTATGGACAGGGATTGGAGCAATCGGAACTATTTTTATAGGGATTTTTTTCTTTAAAGATCACCTTTCGCTTACAACTAGTTTCTTTGTCCTTTTACTAATTGCAGGTATTATTGGAATTAAAATAACGAGTGGAAATTAAAGCGAAGATCGGGCTGCTTTGACTGAGATTTTTGCTAGTAAATATAATTTCGCAACCACTTATAATCAATTGGGATGTATGAATTCTCAATTGATTATAAGATTAAATATTTTGTCTCAAGACTTAAAGGAGATGGACTGAATTGATTGATAGGGTGAAAGTAGCTGCAGATATACTCAATGATTATGGATCCATTGCTTTGATGAAAGATGAAAAATGTGTTTTTGAATCGGGAACAGCAAAGAAAGAAATTTTAAATTCCTTTGCTGAAAGAATTCAAACTATTGCAAAAGAGCAAGAAATTGTTGTGAAGCCTTTTATGCATTTTGTGGTGCTATTGATAAAATTCAACAGTTTTAAGTCAACATATTATCTACTACTCGTATGTAACCAAGAGGAATTCCTTTCTTTGGGAAAGAAGAAAAGGGAACAACTTTATAAGAAGTTTAATAGTGTAATTGCACTACTGAGTGAGAACAACAGATATACAGTTGAATTTGAAGACGAAAAAATGCTTTCTTACATAGATAGAAATCAGATAGCTGAATTAATCGAAAAACATGAAAATATTATATCAAAAAACAGATATCAAGTAGAACAGGTATTACTTAGCGAATTAAAGTCTGGAAATATTTCTTCGATAATTAAATTACTAAAAAAATTAGAATACAATGCTAATCAAGAGGCCTTATCAAAAGATTATTTGCAAGGGAAAAAATATCAGTTGGTGGCATTAATAACGTTGGTTGCAAGAGCAGCCATTGTCCAAGGATGCCCTCAAAAATGTGTCTACCGATTATCTGAAGATCTTATAGGAAAACTGCACACTATTAATAATAAATCAGATATTTCTCCTTTTGTGAGCTATCTAATTATAGAATACGGCTCCTTATTGAATAAAAATAATACTCTCTATGATTCTGACAAAGTTAATCAAGCAATTGAATATATCTATGACAATCTGTACAAGCCAATCACTAATAAGGATATTGCTGATTATGTGTCCGTACATCCAATGTACCTGTCAAAATTATTCAAAAGTGTTACTAGCAACAAATTGCATGATTTTATTATCGAATCAAAAGTTCGTGAAGCAGAGTACTTGCTATGCAACACAGAACTTCCATTGAAGGAAATATCTATGGCACTTTGTTTCAGTAATCAGAGTCATTTTTGTAAGCTGTTTAAAAAGATAACAGGACATACGCCAAAAGAATATCGAAAAATTTTTCAATAGTAGTTTCTGAATACATGGAAGTCAAAGTACCAATCTTCATTTTAAAGACAGACTATTAGTCGAATAAGCATGAAAGCTCATTTTATTATGTTTTTTGTATTGTTGAAGAGTTGCTACCTCTTAGTAATTTACTAACAAACTTTTTATTTGTCACTACACATATGTCACTTGACTAAAAAGGAGAGGATTATTTTGATTGAGAAAGCTGAGTTAGCCGCTTCTCTATTAAAAAAAGACGGATCAGTTGCGATATTCGAAAATGATAGATGTATCGTTGAGTATGGTATTGCTGATAAAGAGTTATTAGAATCCTATGTAAACAACATCAGACTTTCTTCAGAGAACAACAAAATAATTATAAAATCATTCATGAATTTTAGTGTTTTTTTATCGCAGTATCAGGATATGAATAATATCTATCTTTTTTTGTTTCTTTGTGAAAGAGATGACTATCAATGTTGGAATGAGGAAAGAAAAAAAGATTTACTGGGGAAACTAAAGAGTGCGCTTATTATACTTAAAGAAAATAGCGACTACCCGATAAAAATTGAGAAACGAGATCGTTACCATTATACAGATATCCGTCGAAATGAGTTAAATTTTTATTCAGAGTTGGAAAATGAATTATCTTATTTTGATAACTATCAACTAGAGGTGCTTTTGCTGAATTTATTGGATTGCGGAGATATTTCATCTGTGATGCGACTATTTAAGAAGTTAAGTTCTGCTACAGCAACAATCATTTCAACGAATAAACTGCAAGAACAAAAATTTCGAATTGTTAGTTTTCTTACGTTAGTCACTAGAATGGTTATCGAAAAGGGATACCCGCAATCACATGCCTATGAATTATCTGATAAATTTATCGGGCAACTTGATGACATAAATGAGCGTGATCAACTATTACCTTTTGTTAAAACAGCTGTACTAGAATTTTTTACTTTGGCAAAAGAAAAAAGGTTTTCTTATGATTCAGAAATTGTAAATCAGGCAATAGAGTACATTTACGACAATATTGAAGGATCAATAAGCAATGATTGCATTGCTAGACATGTATGTGTGCATCCGGTTTATTTGTCTTCTCATTTCAAGAAGAAAACAGGTATCACACTCTCTAAGTTTATAAAAGAAGCTAAGGTGCAAGAAGCAAAGTTTTTGCTGGTTAACACA
This sequence comes from Enterococcus sp. AZ163, assembly GCF_050498925.1. NCBI lineage: Bacteria > Bacillati > Bacillota > Bacilli > Lactobacillales > Enterococcaceae > Enterococcus > Enterococcus sp. AZ163. The sequence continues at coordinate 2,990,991 of NZ_JBIPAO010000001.1, read as the reverse complement.
GACTTATCTTATTCTGAAATTTCAAACAAGCTAAGCTTTAGTAGTCAAAGTCATTTTTGTAGAGTATTTAAAGAGTTGACAAGTTTCACTCCTAAAGAATACAGAGTGTTTAAAAGTAGAAAACAAGGCATGCCTTAAATGAAAAATATAAGTATTATTCAATTTGAGCAATTGATGAGATAGACGAGCATTTTATGTGAAATGCTCGTCTATTTGTGTATCAACTAATAGATTTCTAATAGAAGAGAAGTAACCGACAAGTAATGATGCAATGTATAATTTTCATTCTGTCAGAAAATTTATAAATTAGTCTTTTGATGAAGAAAAACTGCTTTCTAATAGAAATAGCTGGATGTTGTTCTAGCATAATAGCTATACATTCTTGTTAAGAATAAAAACATTAGTTACTTGATATGTATATTAAATATTTAACATACAAAGGTATCTCTTAATTGTACACTCTTTATTGTACCAAGAAGAAAAAGGAGAGATATTCATGAAAAAACATTTAATGGTTTTATTAGCATCAACTGGAATTTTAGGGAGCATTGCTTTCGGTACAGCACAAGCATTCGCAGCATTCCCAAATACAGATGTTACAATTGGATTTGAAGGAGATAACTCCACTAATCCTATGCCAGATCCTACAGGGAATTCATTGGAATTACTAAGTGTTCCACGTATGTTCGATTTTGGTCAAACGAATACTGTAGGTGAGGGAATAGAAGTAAATTTAAAAAATAAAACAGATTCTTATGTAGCTTTACGAGATGGAGACAAATCCCGAACGAATCCTTGGCATCTTACTGCTTCTATGTCTGAGTTAAAACAAGGCAGTGATACCCTACCAGCAGAGCTGACGATTGAAACGGAAGGTGAATTGTTAGATTTCGATTATACACCAGGTAAAACAATACCTACACCTAATGCAACAAATACTCATGTAAATAAAGAGCTTACTGCCGATTTCGCAACAGATAACAAGATAACTGTAAAAACGGGTGGATCAGAACAAAAGATTGTGTCAAGCAATTATAAAGATGATTCAATCAATTCGTCTAGAGCAGTAAAAATAAAAAATGCTTCACTGAAAATTGCTAAGGATAATGCAAAATATGAATATGCAGGCAAAGAGTTTAGTGGCTCAGTTACTTGGATGCTTTCAGTTGCTCCATAATAGTTTATAAACATGTATAAGAAGAAGCAGAAGAGTATCGTTTCTTGTGCTTCTTCTTTCTACTTAAAAAGATCACATAACAATCGATAAAGAACTTCTGGTTAGATCATTAGGACACTCGATTACGAAATTCCATCATGCCCATCCTGATCTTGAAAACTGGAAAGAAAGACCTCAAAAATTCAATGGGAGCTAACAGGAAGCTTTTCAAAATATCCCGATTTTTTAGATAGAAAGGTGTACTTTTTGATAAGAAGCAAAAACTATACACTGTGAAGAGCTTCCGATGTTTTAGCAACTAAAGGTCGAGTTACTTTTAAAGAAGAGAGAGGAAAAGATGAAATTCAAAATCAAATTTATTATTTCCATTTTGTTTTTATCAATTGCGTTTTTCCCAGCTTTTGTTAATGCGGAAAATGTACAAAAAGATAAAGCTTCGACTAAAGAGCTAGGCTTTACAGTTCAAGCTGTCTTACCAGAAAATCAAATCGATCATTCGAGTTCTTTTTTCGATTTGTTATTGGACAGTATGGAACAGACTGTTGAGGTAGAAATTATTAGTACAAGAAAAGAACCTGTAACAGTAACTATTGGAGTTTCGAATGCAGGAACTTCAAATGCAGGAGAAATAGTATATACCGATACAGAAAAAACTAAAGACAAAACATTGGTTGATCCTGTAACAGATCTGGTGGCCAGCGATCAAAAAGAGATCCAGATTGAAAACTATGAAACGAAAAAATGCAGCTTCAAAATAAAGCCACCGCAACAAAAAATAAATGGTGCAAGAATTGGCGCTTTAAGCTTTATGTCTAAAATAAGTGAATCTGATGAACAAGTTCAAAGTGTCTATGGCTATAGAATCGGAATGATTCTATTGGAAGAGGATACGTTTTATAAAGATGGAAACGCCTTAAACTTGCAACAGGTTAGACCGAATATCATTAACGGCAGAAAAGTTATTGAAGCGCAATTACAAAATCCACAGCCAAAGATTTTAGAACCACTAACTGTTGAGACTGTTCTTAAAAAAAAGGGAGAGGATCAAGTTTTAAAGCATGAAAAAGTAAGCAATATGCGTATGGCTCCTAATTCTCATTTTAGCTTTTTAACAAACTGGGGACTGGATAAATTCAAAAAAGGTACGTACGTTTTATCTATTAGAGCAAGTTCCAGTGAAAATAAATGGGCATGGGAAAAGGAATTTTCAATAAATGCAGATCAAGCTCAAAAATTGGAGAAAAATGCAGCATACAAAATAACTTATCCTAAATGGGTAATCTACGCAGCCATTGCTATGGTCATTCTAACTTTAGGATTATTTTCTTATCTACTTTTCAGAAGAAATTAGAAGTGGGGAGAGAAAATGAAGGGTAAATTTAAAATTGTATGGTTTGTATTCCTTGTGTTTGGAATCGGTGTTTTGCTGCGAACAACTATAGCCTTCGCAAGTGAGTTTCCCAGCACTGAAATTAGAGTTTCCTTCTGTGCTAGCATGGAAAAAACTGAGAAGATACAACCAGTTATTCTAAGAGAGGAAAAGTTGTCTTCAGATGATCCGGAAACTTACCCAACCATCAGAGACAAGAATTATCCAACGACAGGAGATGCAATTGATCAGATATCAATTCTTCTGGGAGTATTCTGCATTCTTTTGACGATAATCATAAAAAAATACCAGATGCTTTCAAAAAAAATAAAAAGGGAGGTAGACAAACAATGAGGAAATTTTCTTTATTACTTGGTACCTTTCTTATATTGATTCCATCAATCACTAACTTAGGAGTTGCCTGGGCAGATGAAGCTATCAACGATACAAGTTTATCCTCTAAAATCGAACAAAATGATCCACTCTCAAATACGCTTGAAGAAGCAAAAATATCGCCTTCTTCTACGGATGAAGACTCTACAACTGAAAAAACCACTGAAGGCTCTAATGAAAAAGAAAGACCACAACCAGAAAAACAGGAAACTTTCGATACAAGCGGTAGTTCCGAAGTTGATATAGGAAAAATTGCCCGCAGCAGCAGGGCAAGTACTGAAAATGAAGTAGGCCCAGTTAATTTTGCAAATATTACTGATACTTCAGTAGGCCTTTATGGAAACTATGAGATTGATAGTAAAGAATTGATTGGGGCTGCGGCTTACTACAAAAAGTATTCAAAGGAGCTTGAAGCAAACTCGGATAAAGGACCTGGTTCGCTGGAAGGAGGAAACGGTTGGGAAAAAATAGACTTAAACCTTTATCATAGTCCGAATGGAATATATTATCTCGGACAGATTAATGATTTGGAAATAGACACGAGTTATTCGGTCATTATTGTTTTTCTGCTATCTGATGGGCAGAAAATTTTACGTGCTGGAAAAGAAACTACAACTAGCACTTTTTGGGATTTTACAGACCCCTATCTAACAGTTAAAGGAACTCCATGGATAACAATGTCTGAAATTCCTCGTTTCACAACGAAAAAGACCAAAGTAGGAGCCGCAAGTTTTACTAGCATCACTGATACGACAGCTGCTTTATCAGGAAACTATGAGATTGACCAATCATTGCTCAATACAGCTTATGCATATTATAAGACAGATATAAGTGATGCTAATTCTTCAGTCGGAAGTCATCCGGATCATGGACCCGTGACGCAAGTCGGGGGAAATGGCTGGACCAAAGTAGATCTAAGTGTATTTGATGACGGAACAGGCAAAAGCGGAACTTATAATGGACAAATTGAAGGCCTTGATCCTAGCAGTAAATATTCGCTTATTGTTGTTTTCGTTTTGTCTAATGGAACAACAATTTTACGTGCTGGTGGAGAGGGTAAAGAGAGTGTGAGGTGGGATTATAACAATGTAATGTATCCTTGGTTGACTTATGAAGGAACCCCATGGATTGCTGGTGCGACTATTCCATTTTTTACAACAAAAGAAGTTAGCATTTCCGGGATGAATTTTAGTGAAATTACTGATGATTCAGCACTTGTGACTGGCTCCTATTCAGGATTGAAAAAAAAGAATGGGGTTGCTGCTGCTTATTACAAAACGGGTCTTAAAGAGGTTGCATCTGATAAAGGTCCTGGCAGTATAAATGGCGGAAACGGCTGGACAAAGCTTGATTTAGAATTGACCGGTAATGAAAATGGTGGAAACTATATCGCTCATTTAAAAGATCTTTCTCCGAGTGTTACCTATTCAGTGATCATTGTTATTGAATTCGATAATGGAATCTATTTAAGGGCAGGAAATCAAAGCACAGAAAGTGTGAAGTGGAACTTTAACGATCCATACTTAACCTATAAAGGAACTCCTTGGATTTCTGGACCTGAAATTCCTAATTTTACGACTGAAGAAGGGCAAATAGGGGCAGTTTCTTTTTCTGATATCACTTCCAATAGTGCACAGATAACTGGAAGTTATCATTATGAAAATAATATTGTAGAGCAAGCTGCTGCTTATTATATAAAAGGTTATGGTAAAAACACCACTGATCCTAGTATTTATGGTCCAGATAAATTAACAGGTGGAAACGGCTGGACAATGGTTGATTTAAAACTAAATAAAGGTGAGCATGGTGGAACTTATGAAGCTATTCTGACCGGATTAGAACAGCAGACAGACTATTCTATCATTATCATTTTTACACTGAAAGATGGATCAAAAATCTTGCGGGCTGGGAATGAAAATACGGATAGTTTGAAATGGGACTATAATGAGCGTATAGCGGTAAAAGGTATTGCCTATATTCCACCGAAAGATATCCCATATTTTGTAACCAGTACATTATTTATTTCCAACACTACTTTTTCAGAGATCAAGCCAACGTCAGCCAAAATTATAGGAACGTACAACCTTTCTGGTGAGAACGATTTAGTAGAAAACGCTGTTGCCTATTACAAAAAAGGACTAAGTAAAAGTTACCAGCCAGATGCAGGTCCTAAGATGAAAAATGGCGGCAACGGTTGGACTAAAGTTGCGCTGACTTTGAAAAAATCAGATACTGGTGGAACTTATGAAGCAACAATCAGTGATTTGAATAAGAATACTGACTATTCAGTAATAATCGTTTTTAAATTAAAGGATGGGACTACTATTTTAAGAGCTGGAGGACCAGACACAGGAAGTGTGAGTTGGGACTATAACTGGGCATACCTGACTGTTAAAAATAGAGTGGCTGTACTCGGTCATGAAATTCCCTATTTTAAAACGGGGAATTATGACAACTCTTTTCTGGAATTAGGGTCAACAACCTCTAAGACAACTTTTAACTCTGCTGTTGTTAGTGGCAGTTACAAAAGTGGATCTGCAAATCAGTTTAGTAAAAAGATTATCTTAAAGTATAAAGAGCAAACTGAAAGCAACTGGTTGTCAGTGGTGCTTAATTCAAAGGACTTTTCTGGAAACAACAATTATCAAAAAGAGCTGACTAATCTTAAAAAAAATACTATTTACCAATACTATGTGACCGTATTAGATAGGTATAATAATGAGTTAGTTCAAAGCCCAAGTGCAACATTCCAGACTAAGGATTTCTTTATACAACCTAGGTTTGAGACAACTTATCGTTCCAACGATCAATTGGATCTGGAGTTGGGATATGATGGAGATAAATCAATAATCGAAAGTGCTGTTTTAAGTTATCGGAAAAAAGGAGCATCTGGTCCTTGGAGGAATCGCCCGATGAAAATTGATGATGGAAAAATTACTTTCAGCTCTAAAGAATTCTCTGTTGGTACACACTATCAGGCATTTACGACAATTACAACAAAAGATGGGCAAATTCACAAAATGAAACCGGATGAACTATTCACTTATGATGTTACTGTTTTGGCCCCCTTGATTTCTACTACTACTGATAGTTCAGCGACCTTTGTGGTAGACTACAATCATTTTATCGGTCATCGCGCCCCAATTGCAGCGAAAAATCATTTTAGAAAACGGCAGTCAAATGGCGGGGGTGCTTGGCAAACCTTTGATCAAAGTGTTCCAGATGCATCTAGCGGAAATTTTACCTTTACTTTAAAAAACTTAGAAGAATATACGTTGTACGAAACTTATTCGACCGTGTATTTTGAAAATGGGGAAAAACAAGATTCTCCAATCCGAATGTTTTCAACCGTTCAAGTATTAGATAATCTTTTGGCTTTGCGCACAGTTCCTGACCTACTCGATTTCGGTAATGAATTAAAGCCCTCGAATATTCTGGAAACCTATCGTTTGACGGAAACAGCGAAGCACTTTACACCACTTGTCTTTCAAGACACAAGGATTTCTTCTACCGGATGGGAATTGCGGGGTGCACTAACCGAATTAAAGAGCTCCTCTGGGAATAAATTGGAAGGGGCCAGTATTTCTTTTGAAGGCGAATTAAAGAAGAATAATGGAGAGGAAATATCGCCAGATGGGTTTTATGGGAAGGTTCATAAGCAGCAATCAATGAACGCTGATGGTACTCCAAATATTTTAGTAAAAGCTTCTCCAACACTGGCATCATCAGGTGTTTTTGTCTACTATATTGATCCAGAATCTGTAAAGATGATCATTCCTGGAAATAGTGAGAAAGAAACGCAGGATTATAGCGGGCAACTACAATGGACATTAGAGAATGTTCCATAATGAAACTGACGTAAAAACATATAACCACTTATTCACTTACTTGCAGATAAGAGAATCAAACGAAAAAGGTTTTTTCTAAAAAAATTATACAGGAGGATAGCTATGGAAAGGTATGCTTGGGTTTTATTTTTTGGATTAATCGGTGGTGTCTGTTTGATAGGGTTCGTTTATTTTTTTATAAAGGACACCAGCACCAAAAAACATCAGCAAAGGAACTATCGTTTTCTTATTCCTGATATATTTTTGTTTTTGCTATCGATGATAAATGTTGTATTTGTCATATACTTATATTTTGATATTCAAAAGCAGCTTATATTCTTTAAATAAACGAGATTTGAATAGATATTTTACTAGGAAATTTAATCTATATCAACAAAATGAAGACTGAACTCAAAAGTAGCCAATGAGTTCAGTCTTTTTCACTCGGTGCAATTATTTTTGAATTTCCAGGGAATACTATCTAGCTCAAAAGAGAAAACTAAATTCCCCATAAAAAAATTTGCAATTGCTAAATAGGCTTTTACAAGTAAATCATGACAATATTTTTCATTTCCAAAAATATTGTCATGCTCACTTTTCTAACGTATGCTTAAATCATACTACTGATCTATTGAATAGGAGGAGCCATAGTGAAGGCAAAGTTTTTTTCAATTAAGGAGATTGCCGAAATGTATGGTATCTCGACTCATATCATTCGACATTACGAAAAAATAGGGTTATTAACGCCGGAAAGAACCGAGAATAACTATCGGTTATATTCAGAAAAGGAAATTTATCTATTAAACATTATTCGGGATTTGCGGGAATTGGACGTACCGTTAGAATCTATTGAAGCATACTTGAAGGATCGAACGTTGGCTACTACGCAAGAAATTTTTCGGGAGAACCAGCGCTTATTAAAAGAAAAGATTGCTTTAATGGAAGAAAAGCTGGCGGGAGTGACTGCGCGTAATCGTATTTTGGACCAATTGCAGCAGCAGGAACTGCCGATCGAAAGAATCGTAATCGAAGAGAAAGTAGTACGCCCATATTTTTGGAAGAAGGTTGAATATGGAAATGAAGCAGAGTTCGAAACGGCAATGCGAAAATTGTATGGAGAAGTCTTGGAACAAAGTAGTTCGTATGAGTTCCATTTCGTGGCAGGAATTATCGCTGATAGTTTTGAGATGAGTTATGAGGGGATTTTATTTTTAACGAATTCTGAGACGGAGGATGTAGTTACCGAGTGTAATTTTTTGGAAGCTGGAACTTATGTCAGTTATTTTTATCAAGGGGACTATGAACAAGCGGGTAATCACCTGGAAGAAATGAAAGATCAGCTAAAGCAACAAGGTTATCAAGTGGAGCTCCCCTTCTATGAGTTTTATTTGATTGATTTTCATGAAACCCAGCACAGTGATGAGTTTTTAACCGAAATCCAAGTAAGACTTGTGGATTGACCTTATAACAGTTATAACCTCTATACTTTTATTATAAAGTATTTTAGGAGGACATATAATGGAGAAAAGATATGATGTAGTTATCATCGGTGCTGGTTTTGCTGGGCTGGCAGCTGGGTTATCTTTAAAGAAAAATGGATTTAAAACAGTTATTTTGGAAGCACGTAATCGTGTAGGCGGTCGAACAGAAACAAAATGGCTGGAGGATGGAACTCAGATTGACTTAGGAGGTCAGTGGTTAGGACCAACACAGGATCGAATGTATGAGCTAGCTGCTCAATATGACGTACCGACCTTCCCTTCTCAATTGTTTGGTAAGGGACAGTACCATTATCTTGATGATGTTCATGATCAAGAACCAGAGGAAATGCTGGAGTTATTTGAAGTTATCGATGAACTAGCCGATCAAGTGAACTTGGATTATCCACACAAAAGTCCCAATATTGCCAGTCAAGATCGAATGACATTGGCTAGCTGGTTGAACTTACAAACAAAAGACGAAGAAGTCGCAGGCTTCGTCGGTCGGATGCTAGCGGGAGGATTGTTAGCTTCGGATGCTGGTGAGGTTTCGCTGTTTCAAATGTTGTATTATATTAAAGCGGGTAATGGCGTTCAAAGTTTATTAGGTGCAAAAGGTGGGGCCCAGCAGGATCGAATTGTCGGAGGACCACAGGCAATCGCCAAAAAAATGGCGGATGACTATGGCTCGGTTTTTTTCGAACAAGTAGTTAAGGCAGTTACGAAAAACGAGGAGGGATATCTTGTAGAAACCAGAGTGGGAGAACTGTACTTAACAAAACAAGTTCTAATAGCCGTGCCGCCGACTGTCGTGAATTCAAAAATCATCTTCACACCAGAACTGCCGGTTTGGAAGAAAAAGACATTGCAAAGCATTCTGCCTGGCAGCGCATCGAAATACCATGCGGTTTATGAGCAACCATTTTGGCGTGAATCTGGATTGTCCGGTCAGCGCAACATGAGTGAAGGACTGATTATCGAGAGTCTGGATAATTCCTTAGTAGATCAAAAGAAGGGCATTCTGACCTTCTTCGTTTACGGAATTGATTCGATTCAATTGACCAAGCTGTCGGAAGAAGAACAAAAAGCTCGCTTGATTGAAGAACTAGTCAAGCTTTATGGCGAACAGGCAAGAAATCCGGAGCACTTTATTACGCAAGATTGGAATGAAGAACCGTTTACTAATGGCTGTTTTTCTGGCCATTTTAAACCAGGTGGCTTTATCAAATATGGTGAGTTCCTGCAATCAAATGTTAAGGGAATTCACTTTGCTGGAACAGAAACCGCAACGGTCTGGAACGGGTATTTTGAAGGTGCTGTTAGGTCTGGCGAACGAGAAGCACAAAAGATTATGATGAAAAAAGAAGTTAAACTAGTTTAATCAAAAGATGATAAAGCTTTTGGGAGCGAAACAAAAAGGAGCGATGAGATAAGTGCTCCTTTTTGTTTCGTTCTAATAACCTGAATACAAGCTTCTAAAATCATAAGCTAAGTTAAATCTGTCCACCGTATAACAATAAAAGCAGGAGGTACTTTCAGAGTGAAAAATTTCCATAAACATGATTAACGTAGTAAGTACTTCCAAAAAAATCCTGAGTACAGATAGCGTTAATTGCTGTTTTGTCTACTAGCTTTAATAGGGTTTTATAGATGATTCAAATCATTAAAATTCCATAATTCAGTGCTAAATGAGCAACTAGTTTATGAAAAGAAGTGCTTAAAACCTTCAAGCTTACTTCAATTAAAGAAGTAAGTAGCATTTTTTTAAACCATTGAAAATTAACATCTGACTATTTACCTTAATTTTTAAGTGGCGAATTATTTAAAACAGTAATTTTTTCTGGTAAATTGATACTAAAACCGGATTACTTAGGAGAACGATACCCGGCTTGTTCGGCTTCTTCAACCGTTTTAAACCAAGCAGCTTGACTAGTAGTTCTGCCATAGTATTGGCTTCCAGGAATATGATAAATTCCATTTTTAGAACCTTTGATTAACCCATTTCCATTAACGTCAACGTATTCTTGTGCGCTGGGTGGTGCTGATTGTTGCTCTTGTTGTGTTTGTGCATCTTGCTGAGCTTCAAGCTCAGATTCCTCAAATACTTCGTTTTGCTGTGCCGCGATATCCTTGTTAGCCTGGCTGGTGCCATCGGAATAATTTAGCGTAATCCCCTCTTGGACATTGAAAATATAAACATTGAAATTGATAGCATCACTGTTAATCGATTTAGCCATTAAATGGACGCCGCGGGCTAGAAGTTCATCCCCTCTAAAAACAGGTGTGACCGAGTAACGTACATAGTTTTTTTTATTTTTTTCAAGATAAGCTTTAATGTCCATTTCGTGGCGTAGCATTTCGGGATTATTGAGTTGGGCTGTGCCGGTAATTAAATTTTTCCAGTTGTCATTTTCACCAGAAAGTGTGTAGCCGATTAGGTGGGATCTGTTGTAAAGATAACTTTTTCCTAATTTTTTATTGTGCCAGCCAGTTGGTTTAACTTTGGAAATATCTCCGCGTTTTTTCGTAGGCATCAAACTTTTATTTAACATGGCCTCTGCATAGCTTGCACGATTTAAACTGTCTAAATCACCATAGACTTCCCAGGTTTTATTTGCTAAAGATAAATCGCCGTCTGAAAAAGTTGGCACATTATTATTAACAGCTATAGTCTGGGTACCACTGTAGTTGAGAACGGCTAGTTGATCATTCTCTTGCTTGATCCTGGTAGGAATACCATCAAGTGCTTCTTGTTGTTCAGCTTTTTCCCGTTTGCTTGGTACTTTCTTATTATCAGCTTTTTGCTGATGGTTCTTTTTTGAATTTTTCTTTTTTGTGGAGGATTCTTTGACAACTTTTTCCGACTTCGCATTGCTCTTTGCAGCATATACTGTTTCAACAGGTGGTGCCAAGGCTGTTCCAGTGATTATCATTGTAACCGCTAGAGCAAGTATAGCAAGCCCATTTCTCTGAGATATCTTCCTAAAAAAAGATTGGAACATGTGAATCAAGCTCAGCACAAAGCAAAGAAGCCCCATTAAGATCAAAATCGTACTCATTGTTATACACCTCCTTAAAAATATTGTGGTTAAAATGATTGAGTGAATTCCGACTTTCCGAATTACAGCTTCGGTTTGTTTTATTACAAAACGTTCAAAAATATAGTGCTTGCTGATAATAGCCTTTGTAGTTACTTTATCTAGTTATTTTGTGTTTATATTCTATTATAAACTTTTCTATCTTAAGTTTCATTTTTTTATGGAACAACCGTTCTCTGATTAACCATTGAATACTCGATATAATGGACCTAAAAAGAAAACGTTAGCATGTTCGCTTATTCAGCTAGTATTCAAGTTCATCGGAAAAATTATTTAAATTTTAGATAGAAAGTACAATGATGAAACAGAAGTGTTGTTGGATCGTGAAGACAGCCTTACTTGAAATTGTTACGTCTGATGAGACTATTGTTAAATATTAAAGTTGAAACTTCTATTATCATAATGGAAGGAGAGCATTGTTTTTTGTGAATTGGGATATTCTTTCAAAATTGAATGTAATAGGTGCATATAAGATGAAGTTTTATAAAAAAAGGTACTAAGCAGGTCATAAACGTCAAACTGAGTGAAGAAAGCCATACTTTGGCTTTAACAAAAGTATAGCTTTTTGTCATGAAAAAGACTTAACAAAAATACTTCTTTTGACCTATGAAAAATTCAAACAAATCTTGCATAATAGTATCATGGAGAAACGTAGTCTAATAAGGAGGCTTTATCATGACCATACGCAAAGAAATTCTAGAAGCAATTAAGGATGGAACCATTACCCCTGAAGAGGGCTTAAATTTGCTTGAAGAAATTGAGCAAGCTGAAACAATAGATGGAGAAAAAAAAACAGAATCAGCAAAAACAGTAACAGAGCCCAAAATAGCATCAGTTCAAGAGTCGGAAGAAGTAGAACAGAAAGTAATTTCAGAATCGGTAAAAGAAGCGAAGTACCAAAACCAAGTAGAATCTTCACAGGAATCTGGAGCGAAGCTTGAACAGGAAGTTGATTATGAAGCAAATCAAGAACTAAAGACAGGCGATCCAAAAACTGCTCAAGAGACAAAACAAGAAAAGCTCCAAGAAACTGAGTTTGCCAAGCAAAAGGAAAAGCAATTAGAACCTGAGAAAACTAAGGATCACATCGCCAGCCTGATTGATGAATGGGAAACCAATGATCATCAATTGCATACTAATGACTCTGTCGAAAAACCAAAGGACGCTCCTGAAAAAAAGGCTGAAAGTAAAGAAAATGCGTCTCTGATGAAGCTCAATCAACTCGATCAGCAAATTCAACCTCTCACCGAGATGTTGAAGACTAAGCAGGAAACATTTAGAAATCTTAAGCTGGAAGTTGAACTAGAAATCATTTCGGAAGAAAATCTTGTATTGTATCAGCAAACACAAAAAGAAATAGCTGAGCTGGAAACAAAAATCAAACAGCTGAAGCAAGAAAAAGGAACTGTTGAAAAAGATTTCTACTCCATTCCAGTTTGGCAAACGGAAATGCCGAATCATGACGATACTCCAGAAGAATTCTATGAGCATGAAGAGGAAGTTGACGAACCATTTGTTAGACCGGATAATTTCAACAGTCGAATCAATCAACTAGTTAATCGCACTTTGAAGACTGTTGCCGATACTGTGGATGGCAAATGGAGTGACATTAAATTACCTGCAGTTGGGAATTCGGGCAACACTCGCTTTGATCATCGTTTCAATTTCAAAGAAGAGATAATTACGAATTTAGATGTAAAATTAGCCAATGGTTCGATCATTTTTAAAACCTGGCCAAGGTCGTACATTATGGTGGATGCAGAAATTAAGCTTCATGGAAAAATGTATGAAGGTGATCCAATGGAGTCCTTTATGGAAAGAAGTCAAATTGCCGTTGAGTATGAGCATTTGTTATTCCATGTTCATAACAAACGGGTTAGTGCCGAATTGACATTCCATTTACCGGAACAAACCTATAATCATATCAAGATTCGAATGCTGAACGGCAACTTAACCGTTAAAAATGTTGAAGCTGAAGACCTCTTTGTTAAATCCGCTCGCGGTGAATTAGTATTTAAGAATATTGGTACAGCTGTTCTGGAAATTCAAGGAACGGATAACGAAATCGAGATCGATAAAGGCGTAATTGTGGATTCAATTATCGAAACAGTCAATGGCTCTATTGTTTCAACGGCGGATGTAGCTAACGTTGATGCTTCATTAGTGAATGGTGACATTAAGCTTTCGATCGGTAATAGTGAATTAAAAAAAATTCGTGCAAATTCAATTAACGGTAATATTAAAGTTTCTTTTCCAACCGCTCTTGGTTTAGAAGGTGTAGCTAAAACGAGTTTAGGTAAAATCAATTACCGATTATCTGATTTTCAAACGGTTAGAGAAAGAAATGACACGAAACAACGTCTGTTCCATTTCCGACGGCCATTAGAAAATCCGGTACAGATTGATATTTCTTCTAAGACAGGTAATATTTTTCTAAAAGATTTCGACAGATAATGGATAAGCTTGGCTTAAAACATCTCAAGAAAAGCTGGTTACTGGTTCAATTTTGTGCCGATAACCAGCTTTTTTAGTTTTTTTAAGCTGTACAATAAGGTAAAAGACTGTTTATGTGATAGTGCTCTATTAAAATAAAGTTAAGCTATAAAAACTTTACCGTTGCCTCTTGTTCCTATTATTAGTACAATGACTATGTTTTTGAAAGTGTAAATTACGTATAGGAATGTGATGGAAGGAAGAATAAATAGTGACAAATAATTTTTGGACGGAGTTGCCAAAACCGTTTTTTATTTTGGCACCAATGGAAGACGTAACAGATGTTGTTTTTCGACATGTGGTGAAAAAAGCGGGTGCCCCAGATGTTTTCTTTACTGAGTTTACAAACTCTGATAGTTTTTGCCACCCAGATGGCATAGAAAGTGTCCGTGGCCGGTTAACTTTTTCTGAGGATGAGCAGCCAATGGTGGCACATATTTGGGGAGATAATCCTAAATTTTTTAAAGAAATGAGTATTCGTTTAGCAGAAATGGGTTTTAAAGGCATTGATCTAAACATGGGGTGTCCCGTGCCAAATGTAGCCGAGCGAGGAAAAGGTAGCGGATTAATTTTGCGTCCAGAAGTAGCCGCCGAATTGATTGAATCCGCAAAAGCAGGGGGACTGCCAGTTAGCGTGAAAACTAGAATTGGTTTTAATGAGCGTTCTGAGCTTGAGGAGTGGATCAGTCATCTTCTAAGACAGGATATCGCAAATCTATCGGTTCATATGCGGACGAGAAAAGAAATGAGTAAGGTAGAGGCTCATTGGGAGGATATCCCTAGAATTATTGCACTGCGGGATGAGATTGCTCCACAAACTCTAATCACGATTAATGGTGATATTTTAGATCGTAATATGGGTTTAGAATTAGCAAAAGAATACAAGGTGGATGGCATTATGATCGGTCGTGGCATTTTCAAAAATCCTTATGCATTTGAAAAAGAACCCAAAGAACACCAACCTAAGGAGTTAATCGAATTACTACAACTACAGCTTGAGTTACAGGATAAATATGCTGAACAGGTACCACGTTCAATCGTCGGCTTGCATCGTTTTTTCAAGATTTATGTCAAGGGCTTCCCAGGTGCTAGTGATTTGCGAGTGAAATTAATGAATACGAAATCTACTGATGAGGTAAGAGTAATTCTGAAGGAATTTCTTCAATAGAATTCAATGAGTATAACTTGATTGATCATTAGAAGGCTTTTTAGACTCACTACGGGTCAAAAATATTATATTATTAAATAAATCCGTTAGCGTAATCCCATTTGGATTAGCTAGCGGATTCTTTGTAAATAGGATTAATCGTCTACTTCGGTTTCTAAAACATTACCTGATTGAGCATCAATTGATACATTAATTTCCTGATGATCCTTGCTAACTGTTACTTCCCAGTAAGTAGTAGACAATTCTTTTTCCAAGGACCATTCTTTAATGGTACCGTCCGCTTCCTTAAGTGCAATGGTGTTGATCTCAGACAGTGGAAGCAGATTGTCAAAATTTAGTTTACTTTGGCTTCTTTTCACGCTCTCTTTTTCATCATTGTCAAGAGCTTCTTCACGGTCTAAACGAAACTCGCCATTGGTCACATTAACATCAACTTCATATTCAGTATTGTCGTCCACACCAGTAATTTCATAATAGTAGGTGCCAAATTTATCGTTGATATCAATACTCGTAATATCAGTATCAGGGTATTGTTTTTGATAGATAGTGATGGCATCGGCTAACGAAATAGCAAAATCTTCTGAGGAGCTAGTAGCATTAGTAACTGCCTTAGATTTTGAGCTACTACTAGCATTGTTTTCCTCAGTTGATTGGTTTTTAGAAGTTGATATACCGCTTCCTTGGTTACTATTTGATTCTAAATTAGCTTTATTTGTTGTACACCCCGTCAGTATAATGCCCAAAATGCATATTGCTCCTATTGGAATCATCTTTTTTTTCATTGCAAACATTCCTTTCCAGTGGTTGTTTCTGTTTTTTATACTCTTTTATGAAAAAATCCTAGCTCAAATCATCTTATTCATATCGAGAAAAATGAAAAAATGTCATATTCATGTCTATCAAGCAGAGGTTTCATTGGCCGGAGATGTGATGCTAAACACGTTCTCTGAGATTATAGATCTTTGACTTCAATCGTTTTTTGGTAGAGAGGAACCAACTATTTGGCAATAGCCAAACCTATTCCATTGCCAGAAATAGTGCTGATGTGAGATTAATACAAACGATAAAATCGCTTGAAAATATGACCTTTTTTTCCTAAGATCATTTCCCACTATTCTAGAAATGGAAGTAATGATGCTCTTGTTCTGAGACATTTGTTCTTGAATCTGTCCAACCCGAGGGGAATATTTGCAGCATTTCCGATTGAGTTCTTCATGTTCTGATAAAGGTATGCTTTGTTACTGACTTGCCAAAGTAGTTTATCAGAATGACCGGATATCACTAGCTCTAGTAATTAAACGTAAAAACAGATCATCACAATCGCACAGGAAGGATTCTGTCTGAGTGAATGGTTTGAGTTTGTTGCTGAATCTCCACACGGATAGGAGCCAACAATACTTCCTATTCAATAAGCAAAATCGGAAGTTTGTTCATCCAAAAACCTCCTCAATTAGAGAATGGTGGTTGCAAAAAAAAGATATTTTTTTGAGAACAATTCTTCGTAATCAACAGCAAAATGTAAAAAACGAACCCCTTGAATTCAAGGAGTTCGCCCCAGGTTACCTCAGGTTAATAGTAACGTCCGTTTATTAACATAGACATAACGGCTGCAAAGAAAACAAAATAAAGAACGATCACAATAATAGCAATAATAAATGCGACCAAACCTGCACGATTCCAGGTTCTTTGTACAGCTAAAAAGGTTTTAATATCTTCATAGTCTCCTTTTTGCCAAGCCCATTCATTACCTTTAAAACCGCAGACAAAAATCCATACAATATTGAATAGCGGAATTAAGCACAAAAGTGGTAAATAACTCCGATTCCCAAAGCCCCAAGTAATATTAAACATAAAGGCTCCCCAGTTCCAGCCTCTAATTTCGTCTGGGATAATTCCTAATGATTGCTCATCCAAGTGTAACAACTCCTTCTCATTTTTTATCAATCGATGACTGACATTAAAATTCTATCAGAGAATGAGTGTAAAGTAAAAGCAATTATTAAGAAAAAATCGATTTGAGTGATAATTACTCAATTATAGGAATAGGGAAGCTAGAGTAACTAAGTAGAAAATTAGAATTGCAGCAGATACTAGGCAGGATAAGCCGATAAATAATCCCCCAGGACGTTTTTTTTCACGACGGCTTCTGCGGCGTGCCATGTCAACTGCTTCAGCAGCTGGCAGCGGAACATATTTAGTACGTAATAATAAAATAGCTACAAGATCAATGAAAAACATTAATTGAATGACTCCACCTATAATTAGAATTACTTGGTTACTAGTAGTTATTCGAAAGACGAAAAGAATGACGGTTAGAAGATCAATAAGTAACGTTAGTAAAATAGCCATGTACAGACTCCTTCATTGTGCATTGGGAAACAATATTCAACATTATATCATGTTGGAACTAAAAGATTAACCTTTCGAAAGAAAATTTGAGAAGTCGTTAATCTTTTCGATGAAGTAAAGCGTAAACACTCCAATAAATCATACAACTAATAATCGAGGTAGCTAAGAGTATTCGTATCACTTGAGCACCTTCAGCGGGCTGATAATAATGGTAGTTAATTAAGAGAAAGATACAAATGAATGTAGGAATCAGCGAAAGATACAAATGGATAAAGGTTCTATCTCTTTTAAATAGGTAGAAATAGACAATTGACATAAAAATAAAAATCATATAAATGATATTCGCGGATAAAAGCCCTAAATCTATGATCAAACACCTCCGAAGAACTAATTATACCAAAAAAATATGGAATGGAAAAATCAATAATTAAAGTAGTGATTTTAGTCAGATTCTAACAATGATTTCTCATATTTGTGGATAAAACTGAAGAATGGTCAAACTGAAATAAAAATTTGATAAGAAATGATTTACTTGAATTCCTATTTTTGTTACATTAAATTTAGATTTTACTTTAAGGAGGAAACAATGAAAGCTAAACATCTTTTCTCAAGCGTTGCAGTGTTAGGAGTGTTAGTTTCAGTAGGAAATCCAGGAACTGTTTTGGCTGAAGAGGCCATAACAAGTACAACTGATGAGTTAAGTTCAAAAAGCAGTGCAACAATTGAACGCACGGTTGAGAGCACCGATAGCTCGACTGAGCCAACTATAGAATCAACGGAATCGGCACAGCCTAAGATTTCAGAGGAAACTACAACCGATACTGAAGAAATAGTGACAGAGGAGCCAGAAGATCCTTCTGGTCAACTAACACATACTCACCCGTTTCCATTCGAACAATTCTCTATGGGAGCTGCTCAAGCACGTTCAACAAATAATCAGCAAGTATTTATTAATCAAGTGGCCCCTTATGCCAAAACAGTTGCACATGCCAATGATTTGTATGCATCTGTAATGATCGCACAAGCAATTGTGGAAAGTGGTTGGGGGCAAAGTACGCTATCAAAAGCTCCTAATTACAATCTATTCGGGGTAAAAGGGAACTATAACGGACAGTCTGTCACAATGAAAACTCAGGAATATGTCAATGGAAAATGGATAACAGTGGATGCTAAATTCCGTAAGTATCCATCCTTCGGCGAATCATTAAATGATAATGCCTATGTTCTTAAAAATACTTCCTTTCAATCAGGAGTTTACTATTACTCAGGTGCATGGAAGAGCAACACGAAAACTTATAAAGATGCTACAGCTTGGTTAACGGGTAGATATGCGACGGCCCCAAGCTATGGCGCAACTTTGAACAGTGTTATTGAAGCCTATAATCTAACTCAATATGATACTCCAAATAGCAACAATGGTGGGAACGCTGTAAATCCGGTTGTCGAAAAAACAGCCATGTACAGACTTTACAATCCCAATAGTTCTGAACACTTCTACACGGCAAATGCGGGTGAAAAGGATAATTTGATTTCTGTAGGTTGGAAATACGAAGGAGTTGCCTGGCAAGCACCAAAAAAAGGAGCACCTGTTTACCGTATGTATAATCCAAACGTTGGTGATCACCACTATACTCTTAATTCCGCTGAAAAAGATATGTTAGTTGCGAAAGGATGGAGATATGAGGGAATAAGCTGGTACTCTGGCGGGGAAATCAAATTGTTGCGTCTGTATAATCCGAATGCTAAAGCTGGCTCCCATCACTACACGGCTAATACTTACGAAAAAGATCAGTTAGTTAAAGTTGGTTGGCAGTATGAAGGTCATGCTTGGAACGGTCATTAATAAGACAAAAAAACAAAAGCCGCTCATAACGGCTTTTGTTTTTTTACGATTCATCAATAGTTTCAATGATAAAGAAACTATGCAAATCCTCATGCTGGTGTTGATACTTTGCCGCAATTTCGGTCAAAACCAATTGGTTACTCTCAACAACCGAGCAGTCTTTAGCATAAAGTGAATCATGGGAAACATCTACTTCAAAAGATTGTTTTCCAGAAAGATCTAAAGGATGTTTAAAATAGACACCGCTGATTTTTTTCATTGTCATCACACTCCTGAATTCTAATAGCGATATTTGTTATAGGATACAACAAAAAGAGGAGAGAATCTAATGTTTTATTCAATAACTGGTGTTATATAAAATGCAAAAGACAAAAAGAAGGCCATTTCATTAATTGAGATTAAAAATCTCTCAAAAAATTCCTTCATAAGATGGTCTAATAGAGCCTATAAAAAAAGTCAACTGTTCTTCTAAATAAAAACAGTTGACTTAATAAATTTTCGTTAAAATAATAAACGCAGGAGTGCAACAGAGACCACTCCTGTAATAACAATTTTCATCAAATCATTGGTCCGAATACCGACAATTAATGCTGGAATACATGCAAAAATTTCAGGAAATTTCAATCCAGGAAAATGACCATCTTCAAATACTAACAAACTCTGTAATAATAGTGCTGTTAGTATTGTTAACGGAATATAGCTTAAAAATTTTTCAAATAAAGGTGGTATAACCATGGTCCGTGTTAAGACAAAAGGTAAGATTCGCGGAATCCAAGTGACCACTCCGCAGCCTAAAATAACTAACAGAAAATACTGATTATTCATCTTTAATAACCACCCCAATCGTGCAGCCCAATAATGTAGAAATAATAACTGCCAGCTCTGCGGATACAACACGCATTAATAGGTAAAGCGAAAAAGCAGTTACTAGTA
The DNA here is from genome assembly GCF_050498925.1 of Enterococcus sp. AZ163. Classification (NCBI taxonomy): domain Bacteria; kingdom Bacillati; phylum Bacillota; class Bacilli; order Lactobacillales; family Enterococcaceae; genus Enterococcus; species Enterococcus sp. AZ163. The sequence goes on along the minus strand of NZ_JBIPAO010000001.1, from coordinate 2,970,863 downwards.
ATATGATAACTGTTTTACTTTTTTGAAATTTTAAAGGCAATTGGACCTGAAATAAAAATAACCCTAAAAACATTGCTGTTAATGCGAAATCTAATCCTAAAACATTCGGATCGGGAATGAAATTTCCTAACAAGGCTCCAATTACTGTAGCCAAAATCCAAGTCAAATAGGCAGTGATATTTAAACCGTGCGTCCATCGACTAGATACAGCAGGCTTTTGAGCAAGTGTAGCCATTAAAACACCATAAGATTCATCAGTCAGCAAAGTACCAATGCCAATACCATTTAACAGCGAGTCTTTTTTAAAATGATTTGCTACTGAAAGACTCATCAAAAAATGCCGTAAATTAACCAAAAATACTGTAAAAATAATTGAAGGAATTGGAGCACTAATGGCTATCAAGCCGCAAATGATAAACTGTGCACTGCCAGCGTAGACAATTAGTGACATGAGAAATACTTGCCAAACCGATAATCCAATTGCCTTTCCGACAATTCCCATGGCTACTCCAATACCCAAATAGCCCATAATAGTAGGGACACAAGCCTCCACCCCTTCGTTGAAAGTTTGAACCCCCTTCAGCTCATCCTCCATATACTTCACCCACTCTCATACATTTCTAATTATAGTAATAAAAAAGAACTAGATTTACAAGCTTTTTTCTACTCACAACAAAAGAAAAGAGGGAAAAGATCAGAAAAACTTTTTGTTTATGAATCATTGTTTTATAATAGAAGAGAGGGGGAATTGACAATGAAGGAAGAGTATAAGAATATTTTAGTAGCTGTAGATGGGTCTGAACAAGCGAAAAAAGCCTTTGGAGAAGCGATTGAGGTTGCTAAACGAAACAATAGCAAATTAACTGTATTATCAGTGGTAGATTACAAATATTCTGTTGGCGATCCGGCCTTTATTAATGATGCGTTGAAATTCCATCTGAACAATGCAGAAATCGAAATTGATACATTAATCAGCAAAACAGAAGAATTGCCTGAAAACTATGAGACAGCGATTCTATCGGGAAGTCCCAAACGTAGAATTGTAGAATATGCGAAGAAACATGAGATGGATCTCATTATGATCGGGGCAACAGGGGTTGGGGCAATTGAAAAAGCGATTATCGGCTCAACAACTTCTTATGTTGTTAATCATGCCAGTTGTAATGTTATGGTAGTGAAGTAATTATTGATAAGTGAAGCCAAATAAGGGCTCATATCAAGGCTAAAAAAAGGCCATCTTAATGGAGAAGCCTTTAGTTTCTGGGATGATTTTCTAAAGAGATATCTGCGTCTATTATCCAAATAGCTGAGAGCATGCATCTAAATCAAAAGAGATTGAAAAAGCCCCTTATTAAGTTTCAGCTGGAGAGGTGAACATATTGTCTTTCTCGCTTGTCCTGATTAAGTAGTGAAACATTAAAAGAAGATTGACTAGGTCAATCTTCTTTTATAATTATTTCCAATTTACTACCATCATTAAGATGGGAGGTGAAGAAAACAGCCAACTCTTCCAATGAATGATCAAAGTTTAAGACCGGTCCTCGGCGTCCGTTTCGAAAAAAATTCATTTTGATTGGTTGGTCTTCTTCCACCAGTAAAACAACTTTTTCAACTTTTGAATAAGGAATACCACGATTATCCAAACTATTCAAAATAATATGGCTTTCAGTCAATCCTTTTTTATCCAGAAGAAAACTTAGTACAATCAGTACTGCCAGACTTGTTTGTAGTTTCCCGTCGAGATTAGTAAAGTTAACAAAACCGGAAAAACCAATAAGGAAGGCAATCATGGGGTAAAACCAATAACGATTTTTATTAACGTGAGTGGGGATAACCACCGACTGACGAACCATTACTAAATAAACAAGCAATACTAGGGTAAACACCCCTAGCAATATAGTGAATACACTCAATAAAATCAGCCTTCTACTTAGCGGTGAAGCTAGAATATTTTGCCACTACCATATTAGATTTATCTTCTCGCAGTTCTTCATCGATTTGTTCGCACGCGTTAATGCGAATGACAGCGCAGTTTGCCATTTTAGAAACGACTTCTCCCTCAACTGTTTTTTCAAATCCGATGGGGTGACAACGATAAACTTTACCTAATTCAATCTCTTCTTCTTTCATACACAAGCCCTCCAGTATCGACAAAATTTTTGGGTCTAGCCTTTTGGATCAATGTTAAAGGCAATTATACCCAACTATGTAAAAGTTTACAATCATCAACTACTAGAATATTCGTAAAATTTGTTAATATTCGTTAAAATAAAAAGTAAGGAGGAATTTATATGAGTGCTTTCTTAGAATCAATGAAGCAATACAGCTATTTCAGAGGAATTGTCTACCTGTTATTAGGCATCGCTATCTTACTTTCACCACAAACGGTTTTTAACGGAATAGTCTACATCATCTTTTTATATGTGGCTATTTTAGGGGTCCTACAGATAATCAACGGGTTACGTAATCGCCAGAAAGTAGGAGGCTATGGTCCGAGTTTTTCAGGGGGGATCATTATGTTGATTGTTGCTTTTTTCATTCTGTTCTTTGCCCGTGGTATTGTTAGTATCTTGCCAATGTTTTTAGGGTTTATTGTCCTGATCTTTGGAATCGGAAAGTTTATGCAAAATTGGGATGCGCGCAAACGTGGTTTCTCTGTCAATGGAGGTCTAGTTTACAGCGGATTGATGGTCCTAGCAGGTATTTTACTTCTGTTTAATCCCTTCAATAGTTTAATGCTGCTATTTCGTATCTTCGGTTTTCTGTTAATCACCATGAGTATTGCTGAAATACGAGACGCCAGAAGACTAAAAGATAAATCAGCTGAACTTTAAACGAGGAGCTAGGGATAATGAATACTTCAACTGAACTTTATCTTTTTAGTAAGAAATACAAAATCAACTATAATACAAATGAGAAAAAAGGCATCGAACTTTTTGAACGCTTGATAACGGCATATCCTAAAACAAATTTCATTTTTTCCTTTGTTGGTTTTCATCAGTATAAAAGCTTTAAAAATCATGAAGGAATGACGTCCTACGGTATTTCAGGAAACATACTCTATGCTGTTAGCCGTAAAGGAAGATACCAATACAATTTGTATCATTGCAAATCCATCACTGGTCAGAAAAAAATGAACGGTATTTATCTCATGCTGGAATTCGTGAAAGAGACTGTGGTAATTAACTTAGGATTTGCTGATGGCAATTTAGTGCTGACAGCTTTAAAGCAAAGCAGCGGCAAAAGTTAAAATACTTGAAGAATAAAAGAAACGGCGTTATAATTTCTTTTATTCTTAATGGGATATAGCCAAATTGGTAAGGCACTCGACTCTGAATCAAGCAATTACAGGTTCGAACCCTGTTATCCCAATATCTATAAACGTTTGTAATATGGTCTTTATACGGTTTTAGCAGTTATATTTCGATTTGAAAAAAGCGTCTGGCTAAGACTTTGGCTAAGACGATAAGCTTTTTAAAACTTTAATATAACAATGATAAAGGTTTTACAAATACAAACGTCCGTTCTTATAATGTGTTTGAGGTGACTATTATGCTACAAATAAATGGAAGTTTAGATTTCAAAACAGGAAAGAAATTTCATGAGGATTTTGAAAAATACAATACTCTAAATGATGGATTGCTACCTGCATTTTCTATAGTTGAAGATATAATCTTCTTAATGGAGAGCCAAGACGTAGAATACTTTCAGTATCCGGCAATGAATAACTCCTTCAATAAAAATATGTACTTTAGGTTCAAAAGAGAAAATAATAAATACTTTTATAAAGGCTTTGACTTTGTAAAATAGATTTGATCAAAAATAGTCCTTGCCAGAGATGGCAGGGACTATTTCCTTTATCCAACAAAATTAGCGAATAGGTCACCTGTTCCGTCACTAACCTTCTTAGTAACGTGAGTGTAGATTCCCATAGTAGTAGCAATATCAGCATGTCCTAAACGCTCCTGAACAGCCTTAAAACTTGCACCAGCTTCAAACAGCAAACTAGCGTGTGTATGACGTAAGCCATGTGTTGAAATGCGGTTAAAGTCTTTAGGAACGATTTCTTGTTTGTAGATGTTCCTCAGCCAGTTAGCATCTATTGTCGGCTTGTAATACTCGTTTTTATCAGTGCTAAACAGTATTTGGCCTTTCTTATTAGTCGGATGACCAAGCATCATTAAAAGCTGTTTCTGAGTGTTTTTCCAGCGTTTTAGAATGTTCATAGTTGTTTTATCCATTGAGATGGTTCTCACGCTGCTAGGGTTTTTAGGAGGACTTACATAAACAGTCTTGTTTTCGCCGCGACTCAAACTTTTAGTTATTGAAATCTTGTTTTTTTCGAAGTCTATGTCTTCCCAAGTTAAAGCGTATGCTTCACCTTTTCTCATTCCTGAATAGGCCAGAAGACGAAAGAAAGTGTAAAGTTTATTTGGATCAAGTGCTGCAACGTAAGATAGAAATTGTTTCAATTCATCCGCTTCAAAAAATCCGATCTTCTTTTTTGTTCCTGATACTTTAGGAGTCAGAATTTTTTTCATTGGATTATCGTTTATGACTCCGATATTCGTTGCGTAGTCGAAAATTTGACTAGCATAATATTTATACTTTTTGAATGAGTTTGGTCTTTCTTCAGCCCATTTATTGACTATTTTTTGACAGAGTGTAACATCTATTTTATCGATTTTCTTGCCCTCGAATTCGGGTAAAACATATGAATCAAGGTATGAAACAGTACCGATGTAGGTTACTTCTTGAACTGTAGTCTTGTAATACGGCAACCATAGTTTTACTATATCTTCGAATTTTTTTGGAGCCTCTCTCATTTTAAAAGTGCCGTCTTCGATATCAAGCATTATTTTTGCAAGTTCCAATTCAGCCTTTTTCCTGGTAGTAAATCCTCTTCGCCTTGTTTGAACTTGATCACCAGTGATTGGATCAATACCGACATATACTTGGAACTCGTAAAAGGTATCCCCATCTTTTTTGTATTCTTTGATTTTTACCATTATTGAATCATCCTTTCTGGTTTGATACAATAGGCATAGCTAAAGCGCCTACTTTGGGTGGTTTATGTCAGCACGGTCTAACTCTTGGAGGGGTAGGATCGTGTTTTTTTACAATGCTAATATTTCTTGATTCTCTTCAATTGCTACTGTTTGTTGGTACTCTTCTGCAAGCATGGTTTTTGTAAATTCTGCAGTCGGATCGATTTCCTCCACTAAACTTTCCAAACTTTCAACATCGGACCTGAAAAACTCTTTTCTAAAGTTTACTTTGTTGACTCGAGAAGATGAAAGTCGTTTGTGCAGTGTATTTTCTAAACCTACTGCGTTATCGCTGAAAATCATAGCATGGACATCGAATTTAAATGGAACAGATGCGCTTCCCAATTCATCCACGCGTTGTTGCGGTTCCAACCTGCGCGTCATCCCAATTTTAAATATGTCTTCTCCGAAAGAGCCAAGATTTGATATGACGTATACATAGCCAGCTTTACCCATGGCCAAACTTGTAACTTCTTCTTTTTTCTCTTCAACTTTTTCTAGTTGGTCTTGCAATTCAGCTAGTCGAGCTTCTAACTGAGCAATTTTTTTTGTATCCGTTTCAGTTTCTAATAACTCTCTGTTTCGTTCCATTTCAATTACATATTTGGATTCTTCTTTTTCAAGTTTTCTGCGCTCTGCTTCAAGTGCTTTGCGTTCTTCAGCTTCTTGTTTCATTTGTTCTCGAATGGCTTGCTGCTCTTCCTTTTCTTGCTGGCGTTTAACGTAATATCTGTATTCAATCTCAACTAATTCTAGATACAAAGGTTTTATCTCGGTGATAAACCTTGTGATAGTAGGTAGGATTGATTTGTTTCCTTCTCCGGCGATAATCAAAAATTTGGTTAAAATTTGTTCTACAGTTTCTTTTGTTTCATGCAATTTTTGATATGAGAGTTTATAAAGTAGAAGTTGCATTTCTGCTTGTAGTCCGATAATCATTAATTTGTAAATAGCTTGATTACCTTTTGTAGTATAGCGTGAAGCATAGTTTGATAGAACACTATCTATCTCTTTTTTAGTGGCAGCAGATAGTTTTCGAAGTCCTTTCGAATTATCAGAATGAAGAGGCAGTTTAATAATTGTATCTAACAAACCATCTTCAAGCAAGAATCCATCAACTTCCTCTATGAGTCTAGAAACAGAATCTGCGTCACACGAAATAGAATTTTCATATTTTTTATGAAACTCTTTGATACCAATTAATTCTGATTTAAATTTACGTGCCTGATTTTTATATCTATTTACTTCTCGTTGCAGACTTAAGTGTTCATCTTTTAAGACATTGATTTCAGAATTGTATTTGTCTATTGATTCAAGAAGCGATTCCAAATCTAAAGAAGCTTCTTCTTTTATCTTCATTGCATTTTCTTCTGCTGTAGCAATTATTGCATTTCTTTTCTCTATATTTTCGGCTTCGAGGATATCTCTGATATCTTGCATAGTTTTGTTTCTGTTTAATAATTGAGAATCTAGCAGTTCAAGATTAGCCTCTTTGTCTGCTTTGCTTTTTTCTAAAAGCTCTAATTGAGATGAATAATCAATTCTCAATTGTTCCAAATTTTGTTGTTCAGTAGAGACAGCATCTTTCAGATGAACTAATTCTTTTACACGTTTAAAAAATCCCATAAAATCTCTCACTCCTGTGGTAAAATAGTTTTTGTAGGATTTCAGAAATGAGGTTCTTAGCCCGTGTTCGTAGCACGGGCTTTCTTATATTGCGTTCTCATAAATAAGAACTATTTGCTTTTCGCAATTCAAGTGATTTCCTGTTAGATAAAATCTGAAACCAACTCTTGAACCTTGATAACGCAATTCTAATGTGGATTTCAAAGCAGCTTGTTCTGACATACCACAAGAATATCTACCAAAATCCATGAGCCTGTTATGCAAAGCAGGATGACTCATTTGGCATTCGTCAGATATCTGAGCGAATGATTTGTTAGTACCTAAATATTTAACCAGTTTTATATCAGGAAGCATGATGACTCCAGCTCCGCAATCGGCAAGCTTCTCAACAGCTATTTCTTCATCCGAATAAAATCCTTCTCGATCATCAACATTAAAAAAGGTTTGTGTAGGAAGTAAAGTGTTCATGTCGAACAAACAATGAATAATCTCATGACATGCGCTAAAGCATAAACAACGCTTGTAAACTCTTTTGTTTAAAAAAATTGCTAGACTGTATGGGCTTTTAGCAGTTAAGCCTAGAAAATATTTACCTTCAATATATGGTATATTGAATTTTATCTCTATATTGTTAGATTTAGTGTAATATAGAAAAAAATCTTTGAATGTGTAATTCTCTGGCTCAAGCTCCATCTTCAATAAAAACTGATTTATTATTAAATTGACAAGTGACAGTCGTGTGGCTTTTAAATCATCCATAAAAGATAACTCCAATTATTTTGGTTTGTTTTTTTCGTCTAAATCCTTCATTGTTTTGTTGATGTAATCAAATAAATTCATGGCTTGTCTTTCATAAATCGCCTTCTCTTCATCTGAAAGATTCTTGGAGCCGCGTCTAAATCGCATTAATAGATCTTGTTCTTGCTCGGATAAGCCTCCTTCCGTTCTTGCTGGTGATTCAGTTCTACCTAAAAGATAATCGACAGAAACACCAAAATAGTCAGCAACTTTTTCTAAATCCCTAGCTTTTGGTTCGCTAGTTTTCCAACGGTAGAATAAGTTTTCGCTAAAACCTAGGTCTGTAGCAACTTTAGAGACACCTTTTCCCTGATCGTTTGCTAATTTTTTAATCCGCTCAAAGACTGTCATATCAGCGTTTCCTCCTAATTAACGAGAAAAACTATACGAAACGTAAATAAATCGTTGACATTCTATACGAAACGTATTATAGTGTTACTCGTAAGATAAATAGTAAGAAAAAAAGCAAAACTAAAAACACCATTTAAAAATAAATTATTCAAGGTCGCCAAACTAAGAACTTTATTTTTTATAGGTTTTGTTAAGCTTATTTAACTATGACTTCATTCTATACGAACGTATAAAAATGTCAATAGCCTATTACAAATTTCTTACTATTTTTCTTACCTACATTATTAAAGAAAGGAGCATTGATATGCCTGAATCTACAAATGGAAGAGAAAAAGTTCTAAATTTTATTGAGGAAAGCGGAACGTCTATAGTCGATATCGCAGTTTATTACGGGATGAAAAAGCAGGATGTTACAAAATATTTGACTGGTAAGTTGAAAGATTCGCCTGCAGCAAACAAACTGGTGTTGAAAATCATTTCAGATTTCCGCATTAGGTAAGGGGGAGGATGAATATGCTAAATATTCTAAGCGAAGATTTCATGAAAAAACTTCGAGAATCAATCATCGCTATTGTCAGAGACGCCTTCCAAATGTTCATGAAAGAAAATGCCGAAAAGTCTCGGTATTTGCAACAGAAAGATGCAAGACTTTACATTGGCGGGATTACCGGGGACGACTTTAACCAATTGGTTAAAGAAGGTCTGCCAGAAATTAGACTAGGTGCATCTGGAAAACACAAGCGTTACGACAAGCGAGCCATCGATGAATACATGGCTGCTCATAGCCAAAACGAATAAGTATAGGAGGAACCAGAATGGATGAACTACAACAAACAATCAACAGTTTAGAAGTAGCTGGAATGGTGGGGAGACCTCACAACGATGTAATGAAGGATATTCGTAGAATTATTACTCAATTAGCCGAGGGGAAAAGTTCCCAGGGCTCAAATTTAGCCGAAGCCAAAATTGGCTCGGGCGATTACTTCATTGAATCAACATACAAAGATGCCAACAATCAAGAAAGGCCTTGTTTTGATTGTACCAAAAAAGGATGCGAGTTATACAGCACACGGATGACTGGAGCGAAAGGAACACAATTCGCTGTAGCGTATATCGAACGATTCAATCAGATGGAGGAGCACATCAAAACTGAACAACCAAAATCGATAGGTACTGACCAAGCTACCAAAAGGATGAATGCAGAAGCTCGGTTGAAGAATGCAAATGCACGACAAGCTAAGCTGTTGTCAGAACTAGCTAGAGACGCAAGGTCAGATGTCAATAAGGTTTTATTGCAAGACAAGGCAGTGGAAGTATTGACTGGCGAAAAACTATTGGCAATGCCTGCATTAGGATGTAAATTTTATTCTGCCAATGAAATTGCCCAAGAAATAGGTGTGTACTCTAAAACTGGAAATCCTCATGAAACGGCAGTTAGTCAACTAATTCAGAAATATATCTCACTCGAAGAATACGAATTCGAGTTCTTCCCTGGATCAACAGATAACTGGAGCAGTGATGTAACAAAATATGCTGAATCCGTACTTGAGAAAGTTGAAAATTGGTTGGTCAAAAACAATTATCCAACTATTATTCAAGGTCAGAGCAACAAATACCATATAGTTTATGGATTTTAAACAGCGAACGAATTTCGTACGCAGTCGCACAAAAGAATTTGCGGCGACGAATTTCGTCGGATCAAAAAGAGTGAAATTTCGCAGGGCAATTCGTTCGCAAAAAATGAACGATTCGTCCATCAAAATGGACAAATTGATTCGTGCATTTCAATGCACAAATAGGAGGAATAGCAATGAATAAACAAGACAAACTATGGGAACAACAAGACAAATTACTTGGAGACATCGAATTTGTTCTAAATGCTTATCAAGAGGAAATGCCTATTTATAGCGTTGTGACAGAAGACTATCCAGCTATTGAAGGATTTATTGGTAATTCGATTTTAGAAACAGGTGATGGTAAACCTGGACATCTTATGCAAGGCGAGAATGGGGAAACAATTTTTGTTCAGTTTTTCTCGGATGATAAAAAGGTTTACACCTACATTAAGGATGGATTAATTACTAGGTACGAATTTTTAGTGCTTGATTATGAAATCGATACGCCGATAAAGAAACTGAAATATGTAGCTAAAAAGGTTGATGAATTAAAAAAAGTTCAACAAGAGCTAGAAGCTTTGGAAACTGCTGAAAACGAGGTGGATCAAATTGATTACTAAATACCAAGAATTTGAACGTCTAAAAAAAGAGATTGCTTTAAAACTGCTGTCAATCCAAGATGGCGACTGCATGAGTGATTTACCAGACGACATGATGGCTACTGGAACGAATCACGATGTGGTTAATGAGTGCGCTGAATCAATGAATAAATTGAGTGAGTTGGCCAATGAGTTAGCAAAGCATGAAGAGTTAGTGTGATGAGGATGGAAGGCAAAGAAAAAAGCCAATATTGCAGTCCGGCAAGACAATCGCAATAAAGGCACACACATTTCTTTGCCTTCAGTATAGCAAAACTAGGAGGAAATATCTATGAAAACTATTGTAGAGGATCAAGAGCTTCTTAAAGTCACCAAAGAAGTTTTAGCATATCTTAAAACTGCGGAACAAGATGATCGTAGAACATTTTACATTCATTTTGTCCCAGTAAAAGGAAAAGTAAAAGGGAACAATGCTAAAGATTTTGTTCAAGGATTACTTAACTTTGCAAAGTTCGGGAATGTAAATGGTCCATTTGATGGAATAGAACCATTTTGCTGGTAAAGGGTGATCACAATGAATAAAAAGAGAAATTTGCTACTCCTTGGCTTTCTGCTAGGGGTAGCAACCAACCTTATTAATAAGCCAGTTTTAAAGTTAGCAATTTTTGCCGGACTGGCTGCATATCTTTTCCTAACTTTTGACGAATGGGAATACAAAGAACGTGTTGGAAAATAACAGAAACGAGGAGATAAACATGACAGATAAATATAAATTGATTGAAGAAGCATATAAAAATTACGCAAGCTCGAAAGACTATACTAGTCTGGAGAATTCCAAAGAGCTGAACGCACAAGAGAAAGTGAATTGCTTGGTGTGTGAACTTTACGAACAAGTACAGAAAAAGCTATTGGGCGAACAGCTTTTGAATGACGCTCGAAGTGATTATGGGAAGTATCAACTTGAAAACGAGCAGAAAATCATTGATCTAACAATAGATAAGATTCGAAGACATTCAGATTTGTATCAGATGGTCAACTCGGATGACAAGGGTGAAGATATTTTAGACCATTGTTACGGCGCGTTTTACGGGAATTTATCTGAGGATGACTTAAATCTATTTGACACAATAGAAAAATGTCTCGCGGCAAACAATGAACCTTTGCTGTTAAAGCGCCGGCATGAAAAAAATACTGACGGAAAAGCTATTAACTCGTTGACTGGAAAACTAAGTTTAGTTCCACCTAATAATCCTGCAGCAAAAGACTTTGTAAGTTCATCCGCATGGTTTGCAAAGCAGGTTAGGCAGATGCTGCAAGAACAGGACCAAGTAGTGGATACACTAAATTTGGTTCATGAATACTTAGATAGTGTTGATCCTGCACATGACCCTTGTAACACTCAAAAGATTGTTGATCAAGTTCAAAGTATGCTGTCTCTTTTGATTCATGGAAGACAAATCGCTTTAGATAGTGATAAAGATACTTGTATGACCTTTGAAAATTCTCATCTCGATAAAGCTAAGGATCAATTTGGTTATGATGATCCATTTGAGGAAACGAACAATGAGTAAAAGAAAAGTCATTCAAGAGCATCGGGGGTTTAAAGGCATCTGGATTCCTTCTCACATTTGGTTGAATGAATCACTTAGTATTCAAGAAATAGTCTTTTTAGCTGAGATAGATAGTTTGGATATTTCCGAAAAAGGTTGTTTCGCTTCAAATAAATATTTCTCCGATTTTTTTGGGCTAAGTAAAAATAGGTGTTCTGAAATAATCAAATCGTTAGAAGAAAAAGGAACCATCCGAGTATTTTATGAATATAGCAAAGAAAATCCGAAACAAGTTGAAAAACGAATCATTAGGCTAATCGGAAAATCGAATAGGGGTATTCGGAATCTCGACAGACCCTATTCGGAAAAGCGGGAAGATAATAATACATCTATTAATAATACAAAAACCATTATGAGCAATTCAGATCAATTGCTCGATGGTGAATCTGATAAATCTACTAAGAAAGTTAGCAATAAGCAATTAGAAGAAGACTTTTCAAAACTGTGGAAACTATATCCAAACAAAAAAGGGAAGAAAAAGGCATTTGAATCCTACAAACGAGCTATCAAAAAAGGTGTAACCAACAAAACTATTCAAAATGGCATTGTTGCATATAAAAAAGAAATCCGGTTGCTGGGAACTCCTGTGGATAAGCAAAAGCATGGTTCAACTTGGTTTAACAACGAGTCTTGGGATGACGAATACACATTACCTGGCAACAATGGAGAAAAAACTGCAACCGATGTGGATGAAATTAAGCGCCGTATGGAAGAACAAGAGAAATATCTTCGTCAACTGGAGGACGAGCGATGAACAACAATGAAATGACAATAGTTTCTTGCTTACTAAGTAATCCACACCTAATTAACGATTTTGAAATCGACGATGAATGGTTTGAAAATGCCGGGTTTGCTGCAATCATTAAAGCGATCAACCAGCTAAAAGGTCAGGAGTACCGGACTGTTGATGTTCATCGCCGGTTAAAAGCGAACGCTCCATTGTACACAGGTAAGCAAGAAGAACTGGATATTTTAGCAGATATGAAGATCGATGAAGGTATATTAGAAACCGCAATTCACTTTATTCGGGTGGATTATGTTGAACAGCGACTGCGCGAGATTTCCAAAAATTATTCAAAACATCAAAAAGACGAATATGCGAAACAACTAAAAGATTTACTGGAAGAACGCGAAAGTTTAAAGCGTCAAAAGCAAAGTGGAAAAATTGGTGAGATTAGACCAATCATCGAAGATCAACTATTTGCAGCTAAAGACAATTTGATTCAGACCTTTAGCAATCTAGATAGAGTTCTAGGCGGCGGCTTAAGTGCTGGTCAATTAGTTGTCATTGGAGCACGGCCACAGACTGGTAAAACAGCAATGGGGTTAAACATGATGCTGAAGGCTCTAACCAGAAATGAAGGCGTACGTGCTGATTTCTTCTCGTTTGAGATGGATAAGGTTCAGCTTTTTAATCGGCTTGTTTCTAAACTGGCATCAATTGACTCAAACCTGTTGCGGAAAATGCACCAATTAAGCCCAGATAACAAGAAGAAAGTACTTGCTACGCTGGATCACTTAGAAAAATATAATGCTGAGTTTTACGGATACGATTACCAATATTTGAATGACATCAAGCGGCAGATAAAGAAGCGAGCTATTCCCAACAAGTACATCGCTTTTATTGATTATGCCGGGTTGATCAAATCAAATGATCCTAGAAAGAACGAGCGGCAAGCCATGAACGAGGTTACGCGAGAGCTTAAAATTCTAACCAATGAGCTTCAAATCCCGATAATTCTTTTTGCTCAGATCGGACGGGCTGTTGAGCACCGAGACAATAAGCGCCCAACTCTAGCGGATTTGAAAGAATCCGGATCCTTGGAACAAGATGCTAACGTGGTCATTCTTCTTTCTTTGCTGGAGCCAGATAGAAAAGATTTAATACTAGCCGACATAGCAAAGAACCGTGAGGGGATCAACGCTGAACTTCAATTCAAGTTCATTGGTAAATTTATGGACTTTGATACTGACTATCTTAACAAGCCATAGTAAACCAGGGGGGACTTATGACAAATAAAGAGTATCTTGAAATTTTTAAGGAAGCCGGGTTGATACGTTCACCAATAGTCCGATTCTTAGAGCAACAGATACAAACACTTGCAAGGCTGCAGGCTTCTTTCTTGGAGCATGGCGATGAAGAAAATGCAGAGATAGCCCGTCATACAGCAGAAAAGGCAAAGTGGGAAACGATAGAAATAGCTGAGTACGAAAAAGCGAATGGAATGATAAAGGTAAATCTAGGAGGAAAGTAAAATGATTAATCATACAAAAATTGATAAAGAAGTAGAGAAGGAAATTGAAAAACTCGCTGGTACTTTGAATGACACTCTTCCACAAATAGAACTAGTTATAAAATACTTTGAAGTATTAAGTCTCAATTTTAGATCAAGGAAAGATATTGACTCTTTAGTGACAATGCACTACACCTTGTTTGTGGATAATTCACTCAACAGCATCACTGACCTGCTTACTAATCTAAAAAACACTATTGATGATGTATCTTACGCTCTTGACGGGGAAGGCAAATAAAGATCAGACAATGACGACGGATTAAACTATTTGCTCTTGAGCTTCTATAATTCGATTTTAAGAGTTTTAGGTTGGAGGGCGTTAATGACATTCAAAGATTACTAAACGCCCTCTAGTCGAATGTCAGCAAGCCAGAATCAATGAATGAAATTAATCGGAGGTAAAAGAATGTGCAACGTGAGTAACGAGAAAAAAATTGCTATTAAAGCGGCCAGACGTGAGCTGTTTATGCTAACCGATGATGAAATTAATCCTGAGTGGGATAAGGACCCAGCAAACATAAAACGTAGAGATGAGTTACTAGATATCATTGAGAGACTTAAAAATGGTCCTGTAGAACACAACAGCTACCAAAGATATTTTGATAGGCGCCCAGGATTAGAGGATAGAGTCCTAGGACTTTTGAGAAGTGGTGCAACGGGTTTAGAGATAAATGCAGCTGTAGGAGTTAGCATCCCGCGTCAAATAGCTTATTTGCGTAGGAAGTACCGTTTGCCAGGAAGAAACCAAGGAAGAACTGAAGAAAAAGCGATGACGAATTTTGTCGAATCCTATAGATGAGAGGAATTAATTCCAATCAAGGAAGATTTAACGGAATTATGTTAGCTATATTAAGTTAGCTAAGGTTTAGTAAAAGAGTGGCTATGAATTGTAGTGGTAAAAACTGTTCAGCATTGAAGTAAATAACAAAAAGTTATCCGAAAAAGTAATCGCGGTATGCATGTTTTCTAAACTAGCTAGAATCCCGACTTCATGAATCTATTTCTTGCCTTTTGAGTTCTTTAGCAAGGCAATTACAATAGCGATTACACATATTAAAATTGGAAGTAGAGTTGTTTTCACTTCATTTTCCTCCTTTTAGAATGACTATTTAGTAAAGATTATAACACAGTAAAAAAGCAACAAGCTAATTGAAGATAGCATGTAATCAAGATCACAGAGAACGGAGAAACTCTTGATAATCAATTTCATATTTCAGTAATAGGATTATGACCGCCTCATAGTTTTTATTAGATATGGATACAAAAGCTATAAGTAATTGTATCGGTAATTTATTTACCATTTTATCCCTAGATTTCCATGATGAGATTGATTGTTGAGGAATACCAGTAGCTTTTGAGAAAGCGTAAGGAGTCATACCTAAATTAGTTTTAATAAATCGATGAACCGGGTAATCCATTACAATGACCTCCTATTTGTTACAAAAAGTATAAGGGAGATAATCTCAAAAGTCTACTAACGACCGAAAGTAAGGAGAAAGAGAGGTAATAAATTTATGGATGATCAGTATGAAGACAAAATACATGATTTATTGCTCCAACAAGATCCAGCAGATGGATATTATTTTGTTGGCGACTGGGAGATTGCAGATAAACCTGACTGGTGCGTAGGTGAACCCAGTAGCGATCCTATTATTGTAGACGAAACTTTAAGTAAAGTTGCATATTCAGATTTTCATACAGTTGATTCTCAATATTCTAGTTTTAAGGGACATGCAGCACAGGAAATATTGGGCACTGGCAAGTTTGTAGTTTTCACAGGCTCGCTTAGAAGTGATCTTAGCGAGTTTTGGGAGTTAACAGCAAGCTTGATGTAGCTCAATTAACTAAGGATCAAAGGAGCAAAACAATGAAAAAAATTGAAATTAACATGGTTAGAAGAGATACAGCAAAAGTTGAATTGGATGAAGACTATTTCAATGAAGAATGGTTCGAGGGATTCCGCGCTTGGCTGTATGACTACGACACTCTGGAAGAGGTTGCGGAGTATATCACTTACAACGTAATTCACAATAAGCAAACCGAAATTGATGGCATTGGTATTCCGCTACGTGATGGAGAGCGTCCTTATTGGATTGACAAAGATGTGGAAGTAAATGAGCACGTTAACATTTCATTCAATCCTTATGATACCGAAACAGATTATGAGTAGGCAGCTAACCAAGGAAATAATGGAAAGAAAATGAACAGGGAGCCTAGTGAAAACTAAAAATCCATAGCAGTTATTAGAGCATGGGCGACTTGAAAGCTAGAAAGTTTCAATAAAAATGGACAGAAACTGATGAACCACAGTAACGACTGATGTTTGAAGAATTATTAATGCTATGGCTTGATGAAGCATCAGATCAATAAGACAGCTGATGGTAAAAGTATAAATGAAGGTAGGTATAAACAACGTGGAAAAAGCCAGCACGGGTGTATCAAAAAAGACCCTATTATAGAGTCTAATTAAAATTCACACTTTGTTCTTCTAATTGTTTGACTAATTCGGTGACATAAGCGACTTGAAAATCATCATGAAAGGACTTTAGGAATTCGGCTGAGAGTGAAGTGAAATTTTCTTCTGAATAATCTAATAATTCTTCGGGTGTCTCAAATTCTGCAATAACAGAAGAACTATCGAAGGAATCGGCTACCCGCGATGAAACGGATTTCATTAAAGAAACAACATCAATTTGTGTTCTTAACATAAAAATCACCTCTTGAGCTAAGTTTAACGCAGATAAATCACATTCTAAAATAACTGTATGACTGTTCTTATGAAGAAAAAGATATCAAACTGGATTACCACTGTTACTAAGGGAAACGAGCCTTCTTTCAAAACTAGTCTGCTATTTCATCGATGAAGTTTGAAATGTCATTTTTGAAGATATACTTACTGAACTGTTTGCTTAATACACTGCTCACATTTCGATAAGCAAAAGTAGGTGTATTGGGTAGCGTATAGTAATAAATGCCGTTTTTTTCATATATAGGAGCAGCTACTGTTGTTAAATGGTTTCCTTCGATAGCATTTCCGGCATCAGCAGCTATATCAATAATAAAAGCACCCTTTTTTACTTGTTCTTGTTCTTTAATCGTTAAAATTGGGTTACCTGAGTCCCCTACCTCAATCCCATTAATAATGATTGAATAGGTATCTATCTGCCGTTTGAATTGTGGCAGTGTTTTTCGATAGAAGAGTTGTACCGAGGAAGAAATTTTTGAAATTGCATGGAAAGCGCCCTGAGCAGTGTTTCCTGAACCCAAAATAGCAATATCTATGTGGCTGTCTGGTAACAACCCAAAACTTAGTAGGGCATGTAATACCCCTGCATACCCCGCATAAAAGCTGTTTTGATAAACAAAGTTTTTTGGAATCAATTCTGTATTATAAACCTTTCCTTGATAGGACAAGGTAGGTTTTTGATTATCGATATCAAGAATGTAGAGGTTTTTGGGAATTGCTTGAGACTTCATAAATTCTTTTCCGGATCCTAATGGATGAGTCCAGCCAATGATGATTTGATTTTGACGAAGCGAATCATAATCAGAGGGTTGAAGTATTTTGAGAGAGAAGATAGCATCACATAAAGCAAAAATTTCAGAGCGAGTTAAGATTGTACACCCTGCTTTTCGATATTCCACATCATGGATACCTAAGGAGTGTCCAAAACCATTTTCAATATAAACTGAATTGGCGAACTGCTTAATATGTTCAGGTAATAAAGGGACACGACGTTCATTTGGAAAATTTGATTTTATAAAACCTAATTTCATAATTCCATCTCCATTTCATTTTTTAAATGTTTTTGAATAAATTGATTCCTAGGAAAGTGTTTGATAATGATATCACCATATTTATTGAATCTAAACAGTTTACAAAAAAATATATTTAAAGGATCGAAAAAGGTTTTTAGCTAATCACTTGAATTACGGAAAACCATAAATACATCAAGACAATTTTCTCGATGTATTTAATGACGAACTATATTTGCATTTGTTGTTCGGAGTCACTTATTGCTTCACGCATAGTATCAAAAGTTTTGATATCAAGATCGTAAATAAATCTATCTATGTGCATTGATTTTAAATCTCTTAGGTTTAAAACAGCAAAAGTATCATAGACTTTACGGGAGGGCAGCTTCCTAAAGTTGGCCTTTTCTAACGTTGCATAAATTCGATAATTGGAAATATAGACATGGACGGGATAAAAATTAGTCAATTTAATCACTTCCTCTTTGTTTCTATATAAGTGTAGCATGCTTTCTTGAGCAAAAGAGATCATTACGAAAAACGTAAGGAAAACCTATATTGATCGAAATAATGCATTCCATTAACTCAGCATAGGAGGGAATCAGGCACTTCCACTAAATTATTAATAAGTGCCTGAAGACTAACCAAAAATAGTATCATGTTGCTTCACTAACTGAGTTTTTTGCTTCATGCTTTGATCGTTCATATTCCAGATAAATTACAGGAATAATTAAAGTTGTAAAAAAACCAACACAAAAATTTAAACCTAACTCAATCATGAATTTGAAAAAGGTATCAGATGTTTGTGGGGTGGTAGTTGGAATGACATAAGTTTTAGAATCTTTATTAATAGTATCATCAATAATAAATAATTCGCTATTTTGCTGGTTAGAATACATCTCATCATAAACAACTTCTTTGACATCTCTTGCATATAAGGTTCCTAACTCATAGAAGTTTTGACCATTAATATTTTTAAGTTCTTCCTTAGAAGTTCTATGGATAACTAAATACTGTTGTGGATCAGAGTAGTTAAATGCAATGCAAATACTAATACATGTAATAAGAGCTAGTGCAAATTCTGTCAATAGTCTAATTTTATCGGTATTTCTAGGAAACATTCTGTTTTTTACGTACCTTTTTCTAAATATCAATATCCAAATAAAAGGTCCAGAAAAAAACAAAAATATGAATTGTAAAAAAAATAAAAAACCAGGAATAAGTTGCCCCTTCATGAAAAAGTGAACAAATAAAAAAAGATAAATTATACTGACGATGAATGGAGCTATCGTAGACTTGAGAATATAAGATTGGATATCTAGATTTTTTTCAGGAATATTTTTCTTAGTGTGTTTGCCCATAAAACTCTCCTTTTTTAATTTATTATATCAGAAAGATTATTGAGCAAAGTAAACTTTTTAAACATTGATTAAGAAGGTAGCAGAGTAATAATAAATGGTATTTAAGTATTGTCTAGAGCAATTTGAATTATTCAACTCTCTTATGTAAATGTGTATTTTGATAAAACATAAGATATATGGAATCCACTAACCGACGCTTGAAAGGAGACTCAACAAAATGAGTTATCGAGTTACCAAAGATGAAATGCTGAGGATGAACACGCGGCAGCAAGCAGTAAAATTACTCAAACGTCTATCGAAGCAAGGCTATAAGTATGTTACTCGTGATTTAGAAAGTGAATGGCTCCTTTGTTTTAACCTGAAACCGAAAAGATACCTGGATTTAGAAATCTGGGGTTATGTAAATGAAAAAGACGATGGAGCAATGATGGCCCGCGGATTTAAGAACACCGATATCACTGAGATTCGATGGAGCAATCGTTCACCAACGTTGATTAATGAATTTTTGAGCGATGAAATAATAATGACAGGTTAGGAGATGCAGCAATGAGAACCGAAATTGAAATACAAAAAGAAAATGTCACAATCCTGATAAATTTAATCAAAGAAAATCCTGAATTGAAAATTTTACCGATGGTTGATGGCGAAGTTGTGGCAGGAGATGATTTCTGCCATTGGGCAGGTTCGTTTGGTAAATCCGAAGTAGATTATATCTGGAATAATGGTGAAAAAATTTATTTCAAATCTGGCGATGAAGAAGAACTTATCGAAAATGAAGTAGAAAATATTGAGGATTCAGCGGAATTATTCCATGAAAGCCATCCAATGTGGCGGACAATCGAAGACCGTGCCAAAGAACGTGTTAACCAGTACCCGTGGGAAAAAGTGATTGTCACATGGATAGGATTACCGTAGGAGGCTCAGCAATGAAAGTTGATGATTTAATATGCGAGTTATTAGTTATGAGAGATGCTTGCGGCGGCAATGCCGAGGTTTTTGTAGTAGATATGAATTTTTGTGAAGCACCAGTGTTGAAATCAATTAGCGAAGTTGATTCTATGGTAGGTACTGCAGAGGATGACGAAGAGCCGGGTGTAAAGATACCTGTAATCGGAATTTAACCATTCCACTAACGTCGGCTTGAAAGGAGAATATTACATGGGGAGAGATCAAATTAAGACTCGATTTGAGCAATGCAACACGGAAATCGAGGAGCTCAGAATGATGTTTCGTAAAAGTAAGAACACTACTGCACGCGAAGCGATCACCCTCCAAATAAAGAATCTGGAGGCTGAAAAGTTGAAGCACCGCATTATAGCAAGAGCGCAAGGAATTGACCTATAAACAATAGCAAAGAAGGGGGAGCTTTATTGGAAACGCAAGTAATCGAATTGTCTGAGAAGTCAATGAACAAGATTGTGGATGCTGTAGTCGAAAAGATGACAGCAGCGCAAGAAAAGAAGCGGCGTGCCGTAAGAAACAACGCCTATCACAATATCAGGGAAGTGCTAAAGAATTATTATCAACTGAAAACGCATTGTAAAATTGTGGATCAGCAGGTAGAGGAAGAAGTAGGCTCGTTCTGGTTTGATTGGCGATTCGATGTGAACAGCCTGTTAGAGCATAAGGCCAAGACAGTAAAAATTATGAAGCATGTTGATTTTGCTCTAATGGCCTATAAGGAGTCAGATCCTGATGGGTATAAGCTACTTGAGATGAAATACCTAGTGCCGCGGCCGCTGTCAGATGAGTTTATCGCAACACATTACGATTGTGACCGTAGAACAATCAAGCGTCGGCTAGACAAAGGGATACAGGAGGTTGCTAAGTATACCTTTGGCATCGAAACTGTAATTAATTGGTTTTGACGTGCCCAAAACGCGCCCCACAATGGTACATCCTTCGTGTTAATATGATAGCGTAGAAATTTAGCAGACCACCTCAAGCAAATTGAACACCAACGAAAACTGTCAGACATGACTACTCCTTTTAAGTATAGCGATTTAGCAAGAGGTGGAAAGCTAATATAGGCAGCACAAAATAAATCTAAGGAGATGAGACATTCCTTTCTTTTTATTTCGACACGTGCTGCCTGTTTTGTCGCTGTGGCGGAAAGGGTAGACGCAAATACAAATTCACGAGGATGCAACAGTTAACGGTTTGCGGTCATGCGAGAGTTGAGACTACGTGCCGAAAAAGTGGCTTCAGTTGGAGAACATTATACTCAAATCGTGAAGAAAAAGACCGCATGCAAGGTTCGATTCCTTGCCAGTGACTTTAGCAACCGATGATACAAGTGGTTCGTGGAGGAGCAGCACAACGAAAGTGCTATGTAGGTTGCACAATACATACAAGATCGCTTAGGCGGTCTTTTTTGGTTTACAAGGAGGTAATAAAGATGGGATTTGACAAATATTTCCTACAAACATACGATAAAACCTATAAAGGAGGAAATCGTATGAAAAAAGTAGTTGTATTTATCAGTCATATCAGCGAAGAATCAGAACTAGCGGTTATGTTAAAAGAAGAAATAGAGAAAAAATTTGTAGGCTTTGTTGAAGTCTTTGTGTCTTCAGACGGGGTAAGTATTAGCGCTGGGGCTGAGTGGTTAAACCAAATAACTAATGCTTTAAACAATGCATCAATAATGATTGCATTGTGTAGTAAAGATTCGGTAAAAAGACCTTGGATTAATTTTGAAATGGGAGCTGGATGGATGAAGGGCATAAAAGTAATTCCTGCCTGCCATACTAACCTATTGATTGATCAGTTGCCAAGTCCTACTGATATGCTACAAAGTTTATCTTTGAGCAACCCAGATCATGTAAAACGTATTTTTCGAGCGATAGCAGAAAGTGCGGGAGCAGACCCAACAAATGTAGGATTATATGAACTAGATGATCTTTGTGATAAAATTTCTGATTTTGAATATGAATATGGGTTCCTCAATAAAGCAAAAAGTTTAGTCGAGCAACTTGAGAAAAAGGTGGATTATTTCAAAGTTTTCTTCTCAGAGGCAAGAGTTGGAAACACTTATCAAATTATGCTGAGTGAATCCGATTATGTTTTTAACAAAGATCTTTTGGGAGAATTAGAAAGAATGGATATACTAAGAGTTATACCTGAACCTGGACAAGAGTCAGCATTAATATTTACAAACACAGGATCTGGAAAATCTTACCATGCAACTTTGCTTAGCAATTACTTGAAAATCATCTAACAGTCTCCTCGTGAGGCTGTTTTATTTTGCGTTGAAAGAGAGGTGCCGTGTGATGTGGAAAAATGGGAGTTAGCATATAAAGATTACCAAGAAGGTATGAAGTATAAAGAGATTGCCGCAAAGCACGGTGTCTCTATCAACACAGTAAAGTCATGGAAGACCCGAAAGTGGAAAGAGCAGGAACAGAATAAGGGCGCACCTAGAAAGAAAAAGAGTGTGCACACAAAACAGGAAAAGGGTGCACACAAGGAACAAGCGCAACTCGTAATAGAGAATGATGGCACTGAAGATATAACCGATGTGTTGGAATACTATGGTATTAACGAACAACAAAGAAGGTTTGCTGACAATTATATCGAGTCTGCTAATATCTATCAATCGGCTATTAAAGCCGGTTACAGTGAAAGTTATTCGAACTCATTAGGATATAAACTATTGGGAAATATTGGTATTAAGAATTACATTGATGATCGTATGCGCGTGTTAGCTCACGGGAAGGTTGCTACCCAGCAAGAAATATTGCAGGGATTAACCAGGATATTTAATAGGCAAGAGAGCGAGCATCAAGTTGTCACTCTTAGGTCTAAAGAAGAAAAGTGGGTTCCCGTTGGAGAAGATAAGCAGCTTAAAAAACAAACTGTAGAGACTGAAGAGCCTAAGATTGTAGCTTACCCTACAAAAGTTAGTGATGTGATCAAAGCAGGTGAATCTTTGCTGAAACGATTAGATTTATTAGGTAATGATGAAGGTAGCGCAGGTATTACCATTATTGATGAGTGGAGTGGTAGTGATGAGTAAGACTATCTACATTCAGAAGGAAGTAAACCCACACTTCAAATCAGTTTGGACGAACCAGAAGCCTTATGTGGTGTTAAAAGGCGGGCGTAACTCTTTCAAGTCCTCAGTGATTGCCTTATTGTTAGTTTTCAAAATGTTAGCCTATTTGCTTAAAGGGGAGAAAGCTAACGTTGTAGTAATACGTAAGGTCGCTAATACCATACGAGATAGTGTTTATCTAAAAATACAGTGGGCTTTGAGTAAATTCTTTATCTCAAGTCAATTCAGCTTTACTGTATCGCCCTTTAAGATCACTCATAAGAAGACAGGTTCAACCTTCTACTTCTACGGGCAAGATGACTTTCAAAAGCTTAAATCAAACGATATTGGCAATATAATTGCTGTCTGGTATGAGGAAGCAGCTGAGTTTAAAGATGCTGAGGATTTTGACCAATCAAATGTAACGTTCATGCGGCAAAAGCATCCGTTAGCTATGCAGGTTCAATTCTTTTGGTCATACAACCCTCCTAGGAATCCTTACTCATGGATTAATGAATGGGTAGAAACGTTAAAAGGCCATCCTGATTACTTAATACATGAGTCAAGTTATCTAGATGACAAACTAGGGTTTGTTACAGGACAAATGCTAAGCGATATAGAGCGGGTAAAAGAAAATGACTTCGATTATTACCGCTATTTGTATCTAGGTGAGCCTGTAGGACTTGGAACGAATGTTTACAATATCAACTTATTCCAACCGTTAAACGAGCTGCCGGATGATGATAGGATTGTCAGTTTGTACTATGCTACTGACGTTGGTCATCAAACATCAGCTACAGTATCGCTTTGTTTTGGACTCACAGCAAAAGGCGATGTCATTCTGTTGAATATGTATTACTATTCGCCACAAGGCAAGGCTGTTAAAAAAGCGCCTAGTGACTTATCAAGCGAATTGCATAAGTTCGTTACTAAGACGGCTAATCATCACTCAATAGGCAATGCAAAGATTATGCAGCGAACGATTGATTCTGCTGAAGGAGGTCTAAGAAATCAGTATTTCAAAGATTTTGGGCAGCGCTGGCATCCAGTAGCAAAGAAAAAGAATATAGATATGATTGATTACGTCCATGACTTACTTGCTCAGGGGCGTTTTTACTATTTAGTGCCAACAATAAAAACCGGGTTATCAAATTGCGATGACCTGACTCTTTTTATTGAAGAACACAAGCGATATCAGTTTGATGAACGCTATTTAAATAGTGACGATCCTAAAGTATTGAAGGAGTTTGATCACAGCGTAGATGCCTTCAAATATGCTTGTTTAGATAATGCTCGGGCTTGGAAGCTGAAAAGGTAGGTGAAGTGTATGGGAGTAATTCAAAATATTAAAAACTTATTCAAGAGAGGGGGCTATGCTGTGACAGGACAAACACTAAATTCAATCAATGACCATCCTAAAGTAAACATCGATCCTATCGAGTTGCAGCGGATTGAGCGTGACTTTCGAGAATATCGCAACGAGTATGACAAGATCGTTTATATCAATTCGAACAACGAGATAAAACGTCGTGATTACATGACTATCAATATGCGAAAACTTACCGCTGAAATGCTGGCAAGTCTAGTGTTTAATGAACAGGTTGAAATATCCGTTGATATAGACGAAGCGGATAATTATATCAAGCATGTTTTTGAACACAACGACTTCAAAAAAAATCTTTCTAAGTATTTAGAGCCAATGTTTGTTGCTGGTGGTTTAGCTGTTAGGCCATATGTTGACACCGCTACTGGTGAAATGGAATTCTCTTGGGCACTAGCAAATGCCTTTTATCCTCTACGTTCGACTTCAAATGGTATTGCTGAGGGCGTTCTTGTATTCAAGACCTTGGAAGTAGAACAAGATAAGACAATTTACTACACTTTGCTAGAATTCCATGAATGGGAAAACGGGAAGGTAGTTATCACGAATGAGCTTTATCGCTCAGAAGATGCTAACAGTTATGGTTCGAGAGTACCTTTGGGGCATAAAGGGCAGTATAAGGGTTTGCAAGAAACAGCAACCTTAGAGTTTATGAAAAAGCCACTATTCAATTACTTAAAACCTGCTGGCTTCAATAACTTTAGTCTGTATAGTCCTCTCGGGATTGGAATATGTGACAATGCTGTAAACACGCTTAAGCAGATTAATGATACCTATGACCAATTCAACTGGGAAATTAGAATGGGGCAGCGGACAGTCGTTGTTAGCGATCATGTATTGAATTATGTACCTGATGAACAAGGCAACTCACTACAACCTGTGTTTGATCCAGATGTAAATATCTATCGCCCTATGAGGATGGATGATGATAAAGAATTAATCAAGGATATCACTAACGACATTCGCGCTGATCAATACATCACAGCTATTAATCAGTTCATGAAGACACTAGAAATGCAGATGCAGTTATCTGTAGGTACGTTTAGTTTTGACGGCGAGTCAGTAAAGACGGCAACCGAGATTGTTAGTGAGAACTCATTAACGTATCGAACCCGTAACATGCACTGCAACGAAGTAGAGAAGTTTATCAAAGGATTAGTCGTATCAGTTCTTGAACTAGCATCAGGGACTGTCTTAGAAAACGGGGTAAAGCTTTATACAGGTGAAATACCTAGTTTCGAACAAATCAGCGTAGATTTTGATGATGGAATCTTTGAGAGTTTGGATCAGAAGTTAGACTTCTTCAGTAAAGCCAAGACAGCTGGTTTAGTTCCAATCACTAAAGCGCTAGAGGGAATCTTCAAAATTACTGAGGAAGAATCATATGAGTGGTATCAACTGATTCAAATGCAAGAAACAGGATTGGATCAAAGCGAGATACAAGCTTTTATGGAACGACAGGAGCTAGGGGATGATGAGTAATGATCACACCTCACCAATTAGACTTATGGTCCAGTAACTTTGCTGAACTTTACAACTCCTTAGAGGGTGAAATACTCCGCATTATGATTAAGAGGTTGTCTAGCGGCCATACAGACATTTTAGAATGGCAAACAGATGCTTTGAAGGATTTACACCTATTCAACAATGAGGTCATTAAGGAGTTAGCCAAGGTCACAGGAGTTGCCGAGTCAGAGATTAACAAGATGTTTGAAGCTGCAGGCAAGCAGACGGTGACCGATATTGACAAGATTATGCCGTATGAAACCAAGCCGATGCCGAGCAACTTGGACAATATCATCAAGAGTTACGCGGATCAATCATGGTCTGGAATTGATAATTTAGTCAATCAAACGCTTGTTACGACTAACTACGGCGTAGGAGCAGCAACACTAGCCTACCAAGGAGTATTGCGGCGAACGCAAGCATTGTTTAACGCAGGACTATTGAACTTTGACAAATCATTAGAAAAAGCGATCCAAGAATTAGCCCAGAAAGGCATTCGCAGTGCTTTTATTGATAAAGGCGGGCATTCTTGGAGCATAGAGCGGTATGTTAGAACTGTTTTAAAATCTACGTTAGCAAATACGTATGACACTTTACGAAAAGACCGTATGGCTGAATATGGCGTTCACACGGTGATTGTCACGAGTCACATGGGGGCACGTCCAGCTTGTTCACTTATTCAAGGTCATGTTGTTGATTTAAGAGATAGCGTGCCACCTGGAAGTGAGTATAAAAGTATTTACGATCCGTATTGGAAGGCTGAATATGGAACTCCAGGCGGTCATAGAGGTGTAAACTGCAACCATTTGCACATTCCATTTATACCTGGCGTTAATACGAACAACCAGCCTTCCTATGATGCAAAGGAGAATGCGGAAGTCTCTAAGCTTATGAAGAAACAGCGAGAACTAGAACGCGCCATTGTTAAGCTTAAAAAGAATCAGATGGTAGCTGAGGCTATGGGGCACACTGACAACGCGGCTGAGTGGGGTCGTAAGGTTAGAGCGATGCAGAAACGAACCAGAGAGCTTGTAGCTTCAAACGAGTACCTAAGCAGGAATTATAAGCGTGAGAAAGTCTATACGCCGCTTAATACTTTGCTGAAGGATTTCCGGTATGACGACTTTTAGGAGGGGCAAAGATGGCAGAACAACTATTTCAATGCGGCTTTTGTAGTGAATTAACACCGCTGATTATGAAACAGGACAAATTAGGTGAGGGCATTCAACACAACTACGCTGAATGTAAGCAATGCAATGGAAAAGTGACTCATAGCTACACCAATAAAAGGATACGCGGATTAATGGTTAGGCAGCAGCACACTAAGCCGGGTAAAAAGAAGGCAGAGCTTGCAGAATTGATCCTGAAGGAAATGGATGAACTGAAAAAGAATTACGAATAGGGAGTGAAGTTGATGGAAACCCAAAAACAAGTAAAACAACGCAACTCACAAGATGATTTCATGGAGTTTTTCAAAGGACTTGATGAAAATTATCAGAAATACCTTATCAATGAAATGAAGAAGAAACCACCGGACAAACAACAGGCAGTAGCACAGGCAGATAGTGCCGGATTGGTTGGTGGTCCTAAATCTCGTTAGCCGCGTCAAGGCTAGTTGGAGGCAGCATGGAATTTAGAGAGTTAAAACGAAAAAAAGAGCGAGGCGTATCGAATGAAGAATTTATGGATAAATCTAAAGAATTCTTCGTAGATGCAGAAAGTATTGTAGTGGTCGGTGTAGATCAAAATGGTATCATATCGACATTTTACACTCAAAGCACATCATTAGGCGCTATCGGAATGATGGAAGTAGCTAAATCACAACTTATTGATGAAATGGAAGTCTAGCAATCGCTAAGGCTTTTTATTTTGCCCTGAACATGGCGTTAAACTGTTCAATCCATCGTGGTCGTAGCCACGTCAAAACTCGAAAGGATGAAGGATATGAAAAGAGAACAGTTGAAAGAATTAGGTTTATCAGATGAACAAATCGGCTCAATCATGGCATTACATGGTCAAACAGTTAATGAATTGAACAAAAGCGTAGCTACTGCAGAGCAAGAGCGTGACCAGTTCAAGGAGCAGCTGGCAACCAATCAAACCGAGCTAGATTCACTAAAGGAGTCTGCAAAGGGGAATGAGGAACTTACCCAGCAACTAACTGACCTACAAGAAAAGTTCAATTCTGCTAAAACTGAATCTGAAACGAAACTCGCAGAGCAACAAAAAGACTTTGCTATCAAACTAGCGCTTAAAGAAGCACAGGCGTTAGACGAAGACATTGTGTTAAGTCAATTAGACAAAGACACAATTAAGGTCGTTGATGGCAAATTGCAAGGATTTGAGGAACAATTAAAAGGATTGCAGGAAAGTAAGACATTTTTATTTCAGCAAGAAGAAAATACGCCAGCAACACCCAAAATCGTTGTCGGCGGTAATCCTCAGGGGGCTCAAGAACCTTCTGGAACGATGAAACAACAAATGAAGTCTGAAGCTTTCAATTTAACACAGTTTTTACAAAAAGAAGGAGAGAAATAATTCATGGCAAATGAAATTACTAAATTACTAGATGTTGTTACACCAGAAGTATTCAATGCGTATATGGATAACTTCACAGAGGAAAAATCCGCAATCATCCAGTCAGGAGTTGCGGTTGCAGACGCGGAAGTATCAAAAAATATTACTGCAGGTGGGTTATTAGTCAATATGCCATTCTGGAATGACCTGGATGGTGAAGATGAAACACTTGGAGACGGAGAAAAGGAGCTAGAAACAGGTAAGATCACTGCTGGCGCTGATATTGCAGCAGTAATGTACCGTGGACGTGGATGGTCTGTTAACGAACTAGCAGCAGTTATTTCCGGTGATGATCCTTTAGGGGCACTACTTGGTAAAATTGCTTCTTGGTGGTTACGTCGGGAACAACACGTTCTTATTAATGTATTAAATGGCTTATTTGCAGATGCGGATACAGGAGCTTCCATTCCTGCTGGGCCATTAAATGGAACGCATTTGTTAGCGAAAAAAACAACGTCTATTTCGGGTGAATTAGTTTTGGATGCTAAACAACTGCTAGGAGATTCCGCTGATCGTTTAAGCATGATCGTTATGCATTCGGCAGTTTACACGGCATTACAAAAGCAAAACTTGATTGCTTTTATTCCTAATGCTCGTGGAGAAGTAAATATTCCTACTTATTTAGGCTATCAAGTCGTGATTGACGATGGAGTACCAGCGAGTGGCACAGGTGCCGCTAAAGTTTACACTTCTTACCTGTTTGCTTCAGGTGCAATTGGGCGAAACACAGGCACTCCTGCAAAGCTTACAAGCTTCGAGAAAGCTCGTAATGCTAAAAAGGGTAATGATGAAGTCTATACACGTCGAGCGTTCACAATGCACCCATACGGTGTTAAATTTACAAATGCCGATCGTGAATCTGGTGAAATCACACCGACAAATAAAGATTTGTCTAATCCTAAAAACTGGGAAAAAGTTTACGAAGACAAACAAATCGGCTTAGTTGCTATTCAACATAAATTATAAGAGAGCTTTTGGCTCTCTTTCTTTCTGAGGAGGGAGATCATGAGTTATCTCAATTTTAAAGAATATAAAGAGTTAGGTGGCAGAGCTTCAGAAGAGAAGTTTGCCGATTTCTACATGAAGGCTGAGGCTCTATTAGAAAACATTACCAACAATTTCTATATTAGAAATGATATCACCGCAGATGTAGAGTTTCGTTCGAGTCGTTTC
Source organism: Enterococcus sp. AZ163 (assembly GCF_050498925.1). Taxonomy (NCBI): domain Bacteria; kingdom Bacillati; phylum Bacillota; class Bacilli; order Lactobacillales; family Enterococcaceae; genus Enterococcus; species Enterococcus sp. AZ163. The sequence goes on along the minus strand of NZ_JBIPAO010000001.1, from coordinate 2,941,134 downwards.
AAGAAGGCTCTGGTAGCTCAGATAAACTACTTTACGGAAATGGATGCTGATACCTTCGAATCGTTAAACAAGATGCCACAGAGCTTCCAGATTGGCTCTACGTCAATATCAAACGGCAGCCGCTATAATTCCAGTGGGGCAAATGAAAGTAAGTCGCTTGTTCCTGATGATGTATATGTTTTCTTGGAAGGAACCGGCTTGTTGTATCGAGGTGTTCGCTCATGTTGATACCTAAGCCACCAAAAGAAACGCTTGTTGATTCGATGGTATATAGATCATATAAAGGTCAAGGGGATTACAACAAGCCTGAGTTTGAAGGTGATCAGCTAGTAAACTATGTTCGTATTGATCGTAACCCGTCGTACACCTTCGGCACACAAGGTAAGCAGCTGCTGTTTAATGCTACTGTCTTTTGCTACGACGGTCTAACCGAACCGCTACCTATCTTTAAAGAACAAGATGTACTCGTTTTTGATGGTGTAGAGCATACAGTTACCAGCGCTGCTGTTTTCAAAGAGCCATTCGTTGACCAAGTTTATTCGTATGAGCTGGGGGTGATGTAATGAGTGGAGTAACAGTTAATTTGTCGGGTGTTCGTGGAAAGCTAAGCAAACAAGCTTTCGAAAGAGGACGTTACGCGTTTGGTAACCAGGCGCTGGCTGATATGAATCCTTTTGTTCCCAAAAAGGATAATCATTTGCGACAGTCAGGACATCTTTCCCATGATGGCAGTAAGATACTTTATGAAATGCCTTATGCTAGAAAACGGTTCTATGTCCCAGCAAAAAAATACAGTACTCCTGGTACTGGTCCACGTTGGGACAAGAAAGCAAGATCAATGAATCTGCCAGCTTGGAAGCGCGCGTTCTTGAAGGGAGCTGGGTTGTAATGGATTTTATCGACCGATTGAAAGACTCGATCAACTCTATACCTGATTTGCCAATTAAACTTAAGAAAGGATATCTATTAGATGACTCACTAGTTATATATCCTTTACCTGGTGGCAGCGTAATTACTGAATATTACGACAATGTAAAAGACCAACAACTGAATTATGAAATAGCTATGAAGTCTAAAGATGGCAACTTGATCGAAAAGACTTTATGGACTATTTCTGATTATGTAGAGAAACTAGAAGAAGTAAAAAGTAAGGATGAATCGTTTGATTTCGATTCGATCTCAATAGCGAACAAGCCATTTATCAGCGCTGCTGATGAACAAGGCTGGTTCGTTTTTTTGTTTGATGTTCAAGCAAATCTAACAACTTATTAGGAGGAAAACTAATGGCACGACAAAAGAACGCGAAACGAGAACACTGGCTTGCGCCTTATGTAGATGGACAAGAAACGGCGCCGGCAGTAGCTGCAGAAGACTGGGTTCGTTTAGCGAAATGGATCAATACAATCGGTGATGATTCCAATGAAGAAACCGAAGAAGAAGGGTTCTATGATGGTGATGGTACGCCAGAAACAACTGTAATGTCAGTCGCTGGAGCATACACACCAGAAGGTTATTACGATGCCGAAGATAAAGCACAGAAAATGATTGCTGACATGAAGTATCTTACCGGGACTGGGCGTAAAGTCTGGCACAAAGTGGTTCAAACTAACGGAGATACTTTTGTTGGTAAGGCAACTGTGACCGATATCATTGCCGGAGCAGGCGACGCTGTTACCTACGAAGAGTTTAGCTGCACAATTACATTTGACCAAGCGCCAACGAAAACCCCAAAGTCGTAGCCCCTGAAACTCGTAACGCAAAAGTATCAACGAGCAAAGGGGTACCAAAAGAAACAGATGAAACTAAGGGAGAGTAGTCTCTCCCTTTTCTAGGAGGATAGCCTATGCAAGGTTTAAAGATTAATGTCGAAAGAACGGGTTTTCCAATTGAATTAGGTGGACATAAGTTCTTTTTCGATTGTTCAACGGAGCATATTGAGGAGTATGAAGAGAAGTTTGCTGCTGTCGGACCTAAATTAGAGAAGTTAGAGCAAGGCGATGACACTATCGAAGATTACAAAAAAGCTTTAACGATAGGGTATGATGCAATGCTTGGAGAAGGCACGTTTGAAAAGCTCTATGACAGTGTGCCAGATGTCGTAGCATGGATCAATGCATTTTACACGTTGGCTGAAGGAATCGCTGAGAAGGTTTCTGAAGTCCAAAAAGAACAAAGTAGTAAATCCGACGAATTGAAAAAACAGTATTTGAAAAAGAAGAAAAAGAAAAGTAAGAGGTGATTGTTATGCGGTTAAATGATCCGCTGGTCACTTCTATTTTTTTTCATGATCAAGAGTACGCTATTGATTTATCATTCGATAATGTTCTGGATGTTTTCGATGTACTGTCTAGCGACATGTTGTTAGGAGACAAGATCGATACTGTAATTACTTTGCTATTTGGCGAAATAATTTTAGAAGCGTCCTTAAAAGCAGAGCTGTGGCTCTTGGTAAGGGATAATTTCATTCTTTTAGGTAATAGCAACGAGCCAGAACTAGATGAGCTAGGCAATCCTATGCCAGTAGTGCATGGAAAGCAAAGTTTAGATATACAACAAGACGCTAAGTACATATACGCGTCTTTCAGACAGATAGGGATCAATCTATTCGAAGAGCAGGGGAAACTGACTTGGGTAGAGTTTCAAGCACTTCTAGAAAGCCTTCCTGAAGACACGATCATTCAAAAAATCATTCAAATCAGGAATTGGACTCCTCAAAAAGGTGATTCTGCAGAATACAGGAAAAAAATGAGAGATTTAAAACGAAAATTCGCTTTAGATGGAGAGGAGGAAACGGATGGCTGATGGAACAGTATCCATTGATGTAAAGGTTGATGGTAAAAATGTTTCTTCTCTGAACAAAGACCTCGATAATTTAGAAGGAAAGTCAAACAAAGCTAGCAGAGGGATAAAAGACATGGTAGCAGCAATGGAGCTTGTAAAAGTCGCCAGTGCTGCTTTTAATGTTTTAAAGAATTCTGTAGGTGATGCGGTATCCCGATTCGATACTATGCAGAAATTCCCCAAAGTCATGAATGCCTTAGGATTCTCCGCTGAGGACTCAACAAAATCAATTAATAAGCTTTCCGATGGTATTGATGGGTTACCTACTAAACTCGATGATGTTGTTGCACAAACTCAACAGATGACAGCCGTAACAGGTGATCTAGATAGGTCAACTGATACAGTTTTAGCATTGAACAATGCATTTCTTGCTAGTGGAGCATCAACGGATGACGCTTCAAGAGGTATGCAACAATTTAATCAAATGTTGTCTACGGGAACCGTTGACTTTGAGTCTTGGAAAACGCTTCAAGAAACAATGCCGTTAGCTTTGCAGAAAACCGCCGAAGCTATGGGGTTTACTGGGAAAGCAGCACAACGAGACTTATACGCAGCGTTGAAAGACGGAACAGTGACATTTGACCAATTTCAAGATAAATTAATCGAACTTGGTACTGGTACTGGACAACTTGCATCATTGGCTAAAGAAAATAGCTTGGGAATTGCTACTTCTTTTGGTAATCTGCGTAACTCAATATCAAAGAATGTAGCGAACATACTTACCAAGCTGGATGAACTGATTAAAAGTGTCACCGGAAAGGCTATCGCTCAGCACATAGATAGTTTAAAAGCTCTTATAAACAGTGCAGGGAACACAATAGTAAAATCGATGGACGGGATTATCCCGTTCGTAAACAAAGTTAGGGAATCTTTTGCTAATCTAAACAACAATACAAGTTTTAGTATGATTGTAACAGCTTTAAAAAGTGTTGGAAAATCTATAGGAGATTTAGTAAATAACTCAGACATACAGAGAATAGCCACTGACTTTGAGTTTGTCGGATATATGATTGTTAAGATGTCCAAAGAATTATTCTCAAAAGTGGCACCTTCTATCGTTGGAGTTATTGAAGTGTTTAAAAAATTAGCTTCATATTTATTACCTACTCTTTCTAATCTTTCGGGAGTAATTACCACTATAGCAGTTACGTTAATGCGGGAATTCGCTGAGAGATTACCGATTGCTCTAGACATTTTTAAAGGTGTATTCTCAGGACTGGTTAACTTCATTGGACCATTAATGGTAGAACTATCGGCGAAGCTTTTAGAATTCACCGTAACTGTGTCACAAGCGTTTCTTGATAAAGTCATACCTGCATTACAAAAATTTGGGGATTGGGTTAAGAATAATCAGTCCTCGGTTGAAGCGCTAGGTGCTGTTATAGTTGGACTCGTTGCAGGGTTTGCTGCCTTCAAAGTTGTGTCTACAATAATTAAGCTTTTTAACGGTTTAAAAGTTGCGATTGTTGCAGTTAAAAATGCTTTCGCAATACTAAATGCAGTTATGAAGGCAAATGCAATAGGTTTAATAGTGGGAGCGATTGTAGCCCTTGTAGCAGGGATTATATATCTTTGGAAAACTAATGAAGGTTTTAGAGATGCAGTTATCAAAATCTGGAATAAGATCAAGGAAGCATTCCTTACAGCAAAGGAAGTCATAGTGACCGCATGGGAATCAATTGGCGATTTCTTCTCTGGTATTTGGGAGAGCGTTGTCGGGGGAGTAGATGGTGCTGTAACAGGCATACAGGAAAAATGGACAGCCTTCAAAGAATGGTTCTCGTTATTCTGGGAAGGGGTCAAGACTTTTGTTAGTGAAACATGGCAACTCTTAGTGAATGCAATACTTATGATCGTAGCTCCGTTTATCGGTATTCTCATGATGAACTGGCAACTACTAAAATCTGGCATGGATGAAATATGGGCAGGTATACAGATGGTTGCTCAGGGAGCTTGGGAACTGATTAAGAATATTATACTAGGTCCTGTCTTATTAGTATTGGACTTAGTGACAGGTAACTTTGATCAAATGGGTAGCCATTTATCCCAAATTTGGGAAAATATCAAAGGCGCAGCCTCTACAATTTGGGAAGGAATAAAATCGATTTTTTCTGGAATTGTCAGTGCGATAGTTGATTTTGCACAGGGGCATTTCGAGAATCTGAAAAATATTCTATCAAATATTTGGAATAGTATAAAGGCAACTGCAGCCTCGATATGGCAAAGCATAAAAAATACAGTAACTAATTTGATTAGTACATTGGTATCCACCGCTCAGAATATTTGGAATGGTTTTAAGAATACCTTATCGTCAATCATGCGTGGTATTCAATCGACAATCACATCAGTATGGAACTCCATAAAGTCATCAGTCATCAATATTATTAATGGATTGGTTTCTGGTGCGCAGCAAGCTTGGAATAACATGACTCATGCTGTTTCAAACGCAGTTAATCGCGTCATGAGCCTATTCAATTCTTTGCGAAACATTAACTTGCTTGATATTGGTAGAAATATTATTCAAGGTTTGATCAATGGTGTAACTGGTGGATTAAATAGTCTATGGAATACAATTTCGAATATAGGGAATGGGATCAGGAATACAATAGCAAATGTGTTAAGCATTCACTCTCCTTCTCGTGTGATGAGAGATGAGATCGGAAAGTATATCCCACAAGGAATTGCGGTTGGTATTGAAGCAGACGCAGATACTGCGTACAACGCTATTCGGAGCCTTGGAGAAGGTATATCTAAGTCAATTAGCCCTGAAATGGCTTTAGGTACTAGCAGAATGGGCTTAGCGACTACTGGTAGCCAGATAATCAATAATAGTTATATTACAAAAAAATCTAGTGTTAATCGTGTTTATGAACTTCACACGACTGTAGATTTAGATAGCAGAGAAGTTGGCCGTAGTGTTTCGGTATACTCCGAGAAAGAACTAAATAGAAGAAACACAATCAAAAACGTTTTGGCAGGTGAAACATAATGGCAGAGTTTAACGTATATTTCAATGGTGAGAAGTTGCCTATCCGAGTGTTAGGCGGTTTCACACGCGGCCCGATGGTCGGAGAGTACGAAAACAAGACAATAGACATATCAGACATGGACGGAACCGAGGTAATCTCTTCACGTATTAAGGAGGGGGTTATTGAGGTTCCGTTTGTTATTCAAGGAGACTTGCACACGGCGCATGATGAAATGATGCGGATTCTGAACGTGGACGAACCCAAGAAGCTGCAGTTTTCCGATCAGATGGATAGGTTCTACTTAGCCATTCCGCAAGGAAAGCCGGACGCCGAGGAACTCGTGCAGTGGTTTGAGAAAGGCTCTATCTCGTTCCTAGTACCGTCTGGTGTTGCCTATGCCGAAGAGGAAACGATTGTGACGAATGACCGGGAGGTCGTGACTGAGACGTTTGTTATTGATGGAGTACAGGGAACGGGTAGTTTGTTTGATGGACAGATCAAAACATCCTTCGCTCAAGAACAATATGATGAGCTTGTTGATCCTTCGAGGTACGTACGATCTGAGACTAACATAGTAGATTGTGGCGCTGAAATTCAGTTTAAGTTCAATGTGATTCAAATACTTGAAACAAAATATCCGAATCTTTTTTCTGGACTTACGACAATAAAAGAAAAAGAAGCAAGACTTCATGATTTTATGAAAAATGTTACCCTAATAAGTTCTTGTAGAGGCGGTGGTATGAACGAAGCAAATATAGCAAGCTCGTTAAAATATTACTTGATTCATATCTTAGCATCTGACAATAAATCAACATGGAGAGTTACGACAGGAGCTGTCGGGGCAAATGACTTTAATAATAAGCAAGTGAAGTTAACGGGGTCATATCCTAAACAAATGAATGATGGAAACTATGTTATTTACATTTCATCCAAAAAGAATGGAAATAGTGATAATGGGGCCATTTCAGATGGAATCACACCAGCATGGGTTGAAGTCAAAGATGTCAAATTAGAAATCGAATTAGAACTTCCGAGAAAACAAACGCTGATAATTAATAATGAAGGAACACATAAAACAGCGCCTGAATTTTCTTTCGATTTTGAAGAAGATAATGGCTATATTGGGGTTGTTCACCAGGATGGCATTATCCAATATGGATCACCGAGTGAAGTAGATGGTGTGACAAAGCAGAAATCAGTTGTTTTGCTGCAAGATCGTTTTGACAACAACAAAGGTTGGGAAATCAATAGCAATAAAGCGGTGACTATGCTCCCAATGACAGCAAACGGAGCTGTAAAGTGGGACCCGAATCAAAGTTTTGTTTACCCGACTGATTTTGGAACAGGAACTGGATGGCACGGGGTAACACTAACCCAAGCGCTACCAGAAGAAGCAAACAACTTTACGCTAGAATCCCTATCAAGGATACAGGATATTTGGGCTGAGAAAGCTGGCCGTTTAGAGTTCACTATTTCTGCTGCAGATGGCACGAGATTGTTCACAATACAGTTTAGAGATGACTCAGTGTCTTCTTCTCAAAATCAATTTTGGGCGTATGTAGGCAACCAGGAAGTTGACCGTGACACTTCAACTTGGCGATGGCGATGGTGGCTAGGTAGCCTAACAGTACGCAAAGCTGGCAACTTGTGGGAGTGGACCATTCAAAACGGCCATAATAAATGGACTAGGCAATACTTAGATGGTGGGTATGCAGTCTCTAACAAAAAGGCAGCACGTATTACAATCGCTTTTGCTGCCTTCGGAGACAAGAAACCAATTGCTTGGGAAGATGTTGCTAAAAATAAAAGCGGCATGGGATGGTCAGAATTACGCTTCGTCAAGGACAACGTTGATTATTGGGTAGACTTGCCGAACAAGATGAAAGCAGGCGACACAGTGGAAATTAGGAGCACTGAGGGTAAGATATACAAGTACTGGCAGAACCAGGAACCTATACAAGACATGTTAGATGCTGACATAGGCAATAACTATTTCTTGCTGCCCGTTGGTGAGAGTGAAGTACAGTTCCATTTTTCGGATTACATGAGTGAGCCGCCGCTGATCACCGCAAAATATAGGAAGACATACAGATAGGAGGCAAAAGATGCAGTTAATTATAATTGATCGTCAAAGCAAACAAGTACTAGACATTTTGAGCAATGAAGCGCCTTTTGCTACGCCATTTGATGACTCTTTCAGCGGTGGCGGACTAACAGACAGTTTAGATACAGGTATGGCCACATACTCATTTGAAGTCTTGAAGAAATATGCAGCCGCTGACCATCTAGTTAAGGGTAATGAGATTGCCTTTCGTGACAAGAAGGGTCAAGATAGATTATTCCAGATCCTGATTGTTGAATCGGAGCATGATAAAAAAGTTATTCATTGTGTAGATACAAATCTGACTTTAAATAATACAATTGTACGACCTTATGAAGCTGAAAAAGATTACCGAATAGCCGACTACATTAACCGTTTCTTGCCTAGCAAGAGCGGTTTTTCTATTGGGATTAATGAAATACCTCATCTATCAAGAAAATTAGTGTGGGAAGGACATGAGACGGTAACAAAGCGTTTGCGGTCTGTAGCTACACAGTTTGATAATGCCTATATCGGCTTTCGTGTTGTGATGCAAGGGTCACAGGTTGCAGCTCGTTTTATCGACATCTATAAGAGACGTGGGAAAAGTATTGGAACCACTTTAGAGTATTCTAAAGAAGTCAATAATATTTATAAAACGGAAGACTTATCAGAACTCGCGACAGCTTTGATTGGTATTGGTGGTATGAAAGAAGGCTCAGAGGATCAGGAGAGCATAACTTTTAAAGACAGACATTATCAATCAGCTGATAATCGGTTTGTAAGTCCAGCGGGTGATGATCGAGTGTACGATTTGATCATGGGACCTTATTGGAAAGAAAACAAACCGGGAATGCAGACCTATGAGGGGTATATTGAACGAACGTTTGAATATGACACACAGAGTCCGCAGGAGCTGTTTAATCGTGCGGCAAATCGCTTAGCTGAGTTATCACAGGGAGCGAATACTTATGAGGTAGATGTAGCGTTACTTGACGATGATATTGGTTTAGGCGATACAGTCCGAATTGTCGATCATGACTATCAGCCGGAACTCTTTTTAGAAGCGGATGTCTTAGAGCTGACGCAGCACTTGTCAAACGAGGGAAGAAACACAGCGGTATTTGGCAACTTCATTGAGAAAGAGTCTAAGATTGATGCAGCGTTAAGAATGGCTCAGGAAGCGATGAAACAAACGCAACTGCAGGCTCTTTACGAATGGAGAGCCTATGCGGATGATGATCAAGGGAACGGCTTCACTCACCGATACAGTGAAGAGAAGGAATACATGGCGATTCTCTTTGTTAGAAACAAACCTGTACCTTCAGACGATCCAGCGGATTATCTTGGTCATTGGACAAAAATTCGTGGTAGCAATGGAATTGATGGTGATGATGGTAAGACTTATTATCCTTGGGTAGTCTTCGCTGACGATGCAAATGGTAAAAATATTAGTTTAGATGGAAATGGGAAACCTTATGTTGGCATTGGAAATGGGACAAATCCAGTTCCTTCTATGAATCCGGCTGATTATAAATTTCAATTGCGATATGATCAAGAATTGTATAAGCAAGTTCAAGATCAGATTGATAGTGTACCTGTTGTAACAGTTGGGACGATCAGACCGGAGAATCCGAAACATGGGGATCAATTCTGGCAACAAGACTCAGAGGGGGCATTAACCGGGTACTTTAAGTATGTGGTTAAGGATGGTATAGGAACCTGGGAACCCCAAATGGTTGATCAGGCCTTGCTGAATATCTACGAGTTGAATGCTGTTAATATCAACGGCTCTGTGATCAACGGTTCAAAGTTTACAAGTGAGTTCACTGGTACAGATGATTACGGTCGTCCTATCAACGGAGTGTTATCAATTGATGGAGGAGTTATCAAGTCTGACTATCTTTATCCAAACGAGCCGGGGCGTACAGGATTAATGCGACTGTCTCATGAAGGTTTAGCGAGTGTTGTTTCCAGAGACGGACAAGGAACCGCAAACGCCGGCTTCAACCTAAACACTGTTGCGATGAGAATTTATTCCGATCAATACGACGTTAATTTGTCGAAAACTAATCTGTCTTTAGTAGATAGTATCGCTTTGCGTGAAGCTACGTTAGCGTACGACAAATTAACATTGTTAGATAAAGCTGGAAAAAAATACTTTAAAGGGGGCTTTGAAGGAATATCAGTTGAGCAACGGTTAGGTATAAGCCTTACAAAAATGACCGTTCCTGCTGGTGGCGGACTTCCAAGTATTCAAGCGTGGGAAGTTTTGTCGGCTGGATTCAATGACTATAACAATCCGAGCGAAACATGGATGGATATCAAAGCAAAAGTTAATTTGCAAAATAATGTGATGAACAATCTAAGTGTCTTGAATTTCAAGAATGGTAATTCAAGCGTTTCGTCAACGGGAAATCGAATTTATGTAACCAGTGATAACCATTTAGTTGTTGGTGGTAACTGGGGTACTTATTTAGCAGCTTTCAACACAGGGACACCAGTCACTGTATTGCATGCTGATAGAAATGCAGTACAGGTATATAAAAATTTGAACATGAACGGCTACTCCATAACCAATCAATCTGATATTCGATTAAAGAAAAATGTTAAACCGTCAGATATTGATCCTTTGAAAGAATTTGAATGTATTGAATTTTATGACTTTGACTGGGACCCTGAAAACCCGAGAAACAAAGGAAAGAGTACTGAAAAACAATATGGTCTGATTGCTCAACATGTACCGTTTTTATCTGAACACTCTTCATTTGAAACAGACAATTATTTGGTAATTAATCAAATGAAACAGATGAATTTAACTACCCATGCTGTAAAGGTTCTGATTTCGAAAAACGAAGAATTAGAGACGCGGCTTGGTGTTTTAGAAGAAAAATTGAACAAGTTTCTGGAAAATGGATAGTTGTTGTCTAAAAGAGTTGGCCGTGTGCCCGCTCTTTTTTTCATATGATTGAAAGTGCCAAAATAAGAAAAGGAAAGTGAGAAAAATGGATATGAAAATGTTGCTTTGGGCTGAAACGATGATGAAAGATGAATATGGAAAAGTATTAATTTGGTTGGGATTTATATTGGTTTTAATGGCAATTGATGTGGCGACAGGGTTCATTCAAGCCTATGTTAACCATGATTTGAAGTCAGGGAAAATGAGTACGGGATTGTTGAAGAAATTCGCATTGATGCTAGTTTTAGTTGCGATTGTGCCGCTAACTATTGTATTACCGAATCTATTTTCAGTTAGTGTCATTGTCGCAGTATACGTTCTGGAAACACTTAATGAAATGGTTAGTATTGTAGAAAATTTAAATAAATTAGGGATTGCGACAGCGATGTTTGACCCGATCATTAAACGTCTGCAGTCAAGTAGCCAAAAAAACCAGGAAGGAGAAAACAAATAATGGACATGAAAAAAGCAAAGGAGCTTTATGAAAAGTCTAACGATAAAAATGTTGGCTTACAGCCTCAGCCCGAACATCCTGAGAAGAAGGAGGAAAAATAAATGGGTCTAAATATTGAAGCTGGTTTAGCTGTAGTCCAGAAGTACATCAACAATTGTTATTACAGTATGTACGGTTCACGGTATTACACCGACGGAACGTGCGACTGCTCAGGTTCGGTATATCGTATTTTACGCGAATCAGGTGGTTTCAACTACGGCTACATTCCAAGCACAGAAACACTACATGACTATTTATTAAAACTGGGATATGAATTAATTGCTGAGAACAGTGACTTCCCAATGCAACGTGGTGATGTGATTATCTGGGGTCGTAAAGGTTATTCCGCTGGAGCAGGTGGACATACAGGTGTAGCGTTAGATAACCAGCAATGGATCGAATGTACTGGTTGGAAGATGACCACAATTATTGCCAATCATGACGAACGTTGGGTCATGGCCGGATGCCCGTACTTTTATGCGTATAGACTAAAAGGTGCAGCTACGAACTCTGATAAAACCACCAGCAATACAAACGCGAATCAAACTGAAGAAAAAGCGAAAATCAAGGAGGAAAAACTAATGTATATTTACTGGAAGCAAAACAGCGTGAAGAAAGAACAATTTGACGGATTCTTTGTTAATGGCAATAAGAGAATGCACATGCCAAATGGAACAGTGTTAACCGAATGCCGTGAACTTGTGAAAGAATGGGGATTCAACACCTTTGAGCCTAAATACTCTCATGATAACTTCAGAGTTGCCACTATTGAAAAAACTACTGATTTAGTTAAGTGGTAAAAAAATCCCCATCCGTCCGGGTGGGGTTGTACATATCATTTGAGTTTATCCGTTGTATATTTTATAATATCCTACAAGTATCACTCATCTAACATATAAGCGTCATGATACGAATAGACGGAGCGGCAGAGATCAGACATTTGGGGAAGTGTGCTGGTGGGCAGATGCCGCTCCGTTTAGTTTTGCATTTGAAACTCTCTATGAGAAGGGTTTATTCTAACTATCGAAAAAAACTTTATTTACATTTTCAGAAAATGGACTACAATAGTTTTAAGACTAGCTTAACACAAGTAGTCTCTTTTCTATCTAGGACAACTGTTTGGGAAGGCGGTTGTCTTTTTTCCTTTAACAACAATTGAATACTTATGGTTAACGGATACGAGTTTAGTTTGATCAATAATATCATTGATTTCTTTTTGACTGTAGCTTTTTGCTTTACGACTATGCATTGATTTATTTGAAGATTGACGGCTTCGTGTTTGAGAAGGTGTTGGTTTTAACATTTTAACCACTCCTATAGATTTTTTTAATGGTAAGTTGGCCTCAATTTGCTTTACTCAAACAAATACATATGTTAAAATCAAATTACTAAAAAGTTATTACTTGGTTTAGCTCAGTTTCTGACTAGAACAAGTGGACATATTGTCTTAGGGATGGCTACCACGAGTAGCTATCCCTATTTTTATCTTATATTCAGGTATTTTAGTAGTCCGAAATGTACTACAAATTTGGTGCTTTCATTAGGGATTAATGGAGCGTTGCTTCTGTAATGAAATTGTGTCATACCTTTAGATGTTCTAATACCCAAAATACCTAAATTATACATTTCGCTTAATACATCAATCAAGTTATCCGGTATCTCAGCTGATTTGTCTCGTGCAAATCTTTCGGTTTTAGTAGATGTCAAGGTTCTAACACCTCTTAGTTGAATAATGTTTAAAACTTGCATAATGGACTTTATTCTAGGGTTGATGCTTATTTCAGCTAATAAAGAATCGTAGAACCATTTTGAATATTCCGGTAGACAATCTTGTAACATTTTTAAAGTAATCTTTGTGTCTTCAGGATAACGTTTTTGAACAATAGTGAAGTATTTAACCAGTTCTCTAGGACGACCGAAACTGTGGTTAAGAAAATAATTTAGAACATTTTCTTCTCTAAAAAAAATAGTATCATATAGGGCTCTATCGGATAAAGAGGAATAGGAATCTACACTCTTCCTTACCTTATGAAGGATCATTTTTATCAGTGGATGATTCTCTGGTTTTTTTTGTCTTTCGGCATACCAATCGATTTCAACACCATAATCAGATGTCGTTTTAAACAGATTGTAGGATTTAGATAGTACTAAGTTTTGAATGTCAGATCTTAGAGCATGTATCACTCTGCACTTATTTTTACCTTCTCTAAATCTTTGGTTCAGTGATTCTGACGCATAAAGCATTTGCTTTATTAACTCTAAAAAGTCTTCTCTATTCATTTGTTCATCAAGCTGATCCATATCATCATAGATGATATAGTATTCATGCTTAGTTCCAAGTAATTTATAGACACAATCTTCAAGTTTTCTTATGAGTTCAGTATACTCAGCTCTGACTTTTTGAACCTTGCTACTTTCGATCAATTCGCCTGATGAAACTGCTTGAATATTTGCTGAGTGTATACTTTCACTTGCTTCCGTACCTGCCTTGATTGAACAACCTTCTTTAGTTTGGTAGAAATCTTCTGCCTTGGTCATTACCCAATTAGCTTCTTCTAATAAACTGTCTAATACTTTAAGTCTGTTCTTCTGTGATATCCTTAGCCATAACGATTTATTTTGCCTTTTTTTCAATAGAAAGCCAAACTCTCTTAAAAAAACGTATTTCCAAAAAATTACTAATTCTTCCCTGGTTATTGGGGATTTACTAAAAATAAGCAATTTCTCCTGAATGAAATCAGTAGAGTTAAGTTTTCTAATCAGTGCCTTATTTTCTATTTCTCTTTTTTTAGAAAAATAATTAGAAAGTATAGTTTTTCCGGTCCCTTTATATCCGCTTATGATAAAACAATTATCATCAATCAGCTTTCTTGTATGATAATTATCATCATAAAACAAAGAAAGAAAGTTTTTTTGTTCTGCTTCAGACCTACCATCGGTTTTACCAAAATCTATTTCCTTCAGACAAACAATTGACATTATAACTCCCCTAACTTAATTTATTGTCTGGGGTTAATTCTATCACATATAAAAGTAAAAATCCCGAAAAGATCAGACTGCTTGAAAGCTTGATCTTTTCCAACAGCCCACCTTCTAACGAGGTGGGTATTCTTGTCGAGCGTATAAGTTTACAATTCTATTCTTAGATAGTAGTATACAGAAGTATCATCACTAAAAAATTTGTCATTCCCCGCTTCGAAAGAGGCGGGGTTTGTTTGTGTATACAACTATTTACAATCAATCATTCAAACTGTACAATACAGTGAATGGTTTGGGCTAAACCTTTTGTTTCTGGCCATTCCCACGATGCCTGGGAGTGGCTTTTTTTTTCGAGCTAGTGGTACAATACCAGTAGAAGAGTTGGTTCCTCTTCGTCATTATTCATCTTGGCCACTCCTACCTTGTCAGGGGTGGCTTCTTTTGTCTCAAATGTGATATATTATGTGAGGAGAGTTAGTTGCTCTCTATCATTTTTCTTCATAACCACTCCCTAAGTCGTCAGGGGGTGGCCTTTTTTATGCTATACTACGCTTGAGGATGATTACACCTCAAGTCTCTTTAGTTGCTGCTTCCTTAATGCAGGGAAGTGGCTTTTTTATTTGAAATAGTGTTATACTAGCAGTGGAGAATATTCACACCTCCGTTGTTATCTACGTGGCCACTTCCTAACTTGGCGGGGAGTGGCCTTTTTTATATTATTATAACGTGTTATTTTAGGAGTTTGGCTAAGACTTTGGCTAAGTTAAATAATATATTTTTACTATCGAAAAAAATACATGAAGTGCCGAACCCTTGGTATAGAGCTTTTTTAATTTCTTTTAGTACTTAAAAAATTACGTAAGCTATTCTCTGAATCGAGCAATTACAGGTTCGAACCCTGTTATCCCAATAATAAGGTTCTCAATCAAAAAAGCTTTTAGCAGGATTTTATGCTAAAAGCTTTTTTCACCATTGCTCGAGTTGATTTAATAGATAGGTAGTACAAAAATGTTGCTGTTTCAGTGAACAAAGTAAAAAGCTCTTAGAACCAGCATTTAAGCAGGTCTTAAGAGCTTTCTTAATGTTTTAACGAATCACACGAAAACGAAGATCGTCAGCGAGATATTCTTTCTCACCAGGAGTCCCCTCTTTGGAACCAAAGACTAATTGAGAACGTAGTTCCCAGTTAGCAGGAATATCCCATTCTTTAGCAACAGCTTCATCCACAACTGGATTGTAATGTTGTAGATTAGCACCTAATCCTGCTTCTTCTAAAGCCGTCCAAGTATTTGCAGTGGCAATTCCGTTTGATTGTTCTGCCCAAACAGGGAAGTTTTCAGCATACAATTCGAATTCTTCCTGTAAATGCTTAACAGTATCTTTTTCTTTAAAGAAAAGTACAGTACCAAAACCACTTTTAAAGCCAGATAATTTATTTTGGGTATTTGGGAAGGCTTCAGGAGGTGTCAATGGCTTCAAAGCCTCCTCAACTATTTCCCATAGTCTTTCATGAGCATCGCCAAACAAAATTACTGCTCTTGGAGATTGTGCATTAAAAGCAGTGGGGCTTTGCTTTACTGCTTCTTTCACAATGTTAGAAATTTCCTCTTCTGATAAATTTACTTCCCGTCCTAAAGCGTAAAAGGAACGGCGATTTTTCAGTGTTTCTAAAAATGTAGTCATCAATAATTCCACCTTTTCTATAGTTATCACAATATGAACTATATCACCTTACAAAAAGTAAGGAAAGGAATATGCTCATGGAAGAAAAAGTAATTTTTCCTAAAAGCAGAGCGAAAAGATCGCAAATCTAAAAGACTATGGTAAACTTATTTTATGAATTAGTTGGAGGAAAGCAATGAAAGCAAAAGAATTAATTAAAACCATTCTCTATTTTGTCATTTTGGCAGCAATCTTATTTGCCCTTCGTCAATTTGTATTTACTCCAGTTGTAGTAAAGGGAGACTCAATGGATCCTACATTGATTGACGGTGAACGAGTAATTGCTTTAAAAAATACGAATGTGAAGCGATTTGACATTATTACTTTTCCAGCACCCGATGATCCAGGCAAGAACTATATTAAGCGAGTAATCGGTTTGCCAGGAGATAAAGTCGAATATCGTGAGGATCAATTATACATTAATGGAGATAAAGTTGATGAGCCTTATCTTGATGAGTACAAGAGTGAACTGACGGATAGCCAGCCCTTAACAGCTGATTTCACTTTGAAACAGCTATTTAATAAGGAAGAAGTGCCTAAAGGCGAACTATTCGTATTAGGAGATAACCGCCGAATATCCAAGGACAGCCGAATTATTGGTATGATCAATGAAAAGGATGTTATGGCCGATGTGAAATTTGTTTTTTGGCCAATTACTCGAATCGGAACTATTGACTAGCTGGAAAGCTAGTCTTTTTTTTTATTTTTTTGTTATAATAAGCGGAGACCATTCATTTATGAAATGAGGGAAAAAGATGTCTTTACAATTTCTATTGGGTACTGGACAGAATAATGCACAGGAAAAGATGGTTAACACTGCACGGAAGTGGTTAGATAAAGCTCCAGAAAATCGTGTTTTTTTCATTGTGCCTAACTATAATAAATTCGAGCAAGAAATTCAATTGCTGGAAACGATGAAAAGTCAGGATGAATACAGTTCCATTCGGGCACAGGTTTTTAGTTTTGAACGATTGGCTTGGTACTTTTTACAAAAACAGGGAAAAATTCCTGGCAATGTTTTAACAGATTCGGGTAATGCGATGATTTTAAGAAAAGTATTGCATGAACAGCGAGAAGAACTGGTTATTTTTCGCGGTGAAACCAACAAGACTGGATTCATTCAACAACTGGTCCAATTCTATCAGGAAATGCAGATTGGGAATGTAACTGTTGAGGACTTGGCTAAAGTAACTGGAAACAAGGATGAACAACTGAAGTTATCGGATTTGCGTTTGATCTATCAGGAGTATGAAACAGCTTTAACAAATTACCAGGTGAAAAATGAAGACCCATTATTGATGTTGCACAATTTGCTGCAGGATCAATCGATAAAAAATAGTTTGTTTATTTTAACCGGTTTTAGCCGCTTTAATGCCCGTGAATTGAATATTCTGTCTACTCTGATGAACTGCGGACATTTACTGGTGTCGTTAGAGTTGGATCGTGGATATTCCAACGAAGAACCGCATCCGTTGAATTTGTTTGCTGATTCAGGAAAAACTTATTTTCAATTGAAACAATTGGCTGATCAGCAGCATGTACCTGTTCATCACGATCAAAAAGCTGATGCGCAAGATACACAATTGAATCTTCTGAGTCAGTTCTGGCAAGGAAAAAAAATACCGAGTATAAACGAGGATTCTACTATTGCAATTTGGAAACAGCTCAGTCCGTCAGATGAAGTTCGTCATGTAGGCAATGAGATTCGCCGCTTGGTCTCGGAAGAAAATTACCGCTATAAAGACATTCAAATTTTGATTCGTAATTTTGATTGTTATAGCACTGTTTTGCCTTCATTATTTGAGCAATTAAATATTCCATTTTATTTAGATGAAACCCAGAAAATGATTAGTCATCCATTAGTGGAATTTTTACAGGCACTTTTTTTGGTTGATTCTTACAATTATCGAATTACTGATGTATTCCGATTGTTGCGAACAGAATTGTTGGTTCCTTTTAATTGGAAGGAACAACGTCAGATTAAGTTAATTGAATTGCGAGAGAAGATCGATCAAACAGAAAATGTTTGCTTAGCATACAATTTCCGCGGTAGTTTTTGGACGAAAGTTGAAGACTGGGTTTTTGTCGACTATGATTTTGAGGAAGAAACTTTCAATGATGCGACTGATTTACAGGTTGTTACCAATCAAGTTAGACATATGATTCAGGAACACCTGCCAGATTTCTTTTCCAGCATGAAGAAGGCTGAAAATGGATTATCTGCTGCTAAATATTTCTATCAATTCTTGGAAGATGCCGGAGTTAAACAACAGCTCCTATTCTGGCGGGATAAGGAAGTGGAAAAAGGAAATCTGGAAAAGGCGCGAAACCATGAACAAACGTGGCAGGCTTTAATGGATTTGTTAGATGAGTATGCGTTGATTTATGGCGAAAGCAGATTTAATTGGGAAGATTTTCAAGAAATATTTTTGGCAGGTTTAACCAATTTAACTTATGGAAAAATACCAACAGCAATTGATCAAGTGAAGGTCAACAACTTGGAATTGGCTCGGGCTGATCAAGCTAAAGTGACCTTTGCTATTGGCTTGAATGATCAAGAGTTCCCAGCACGTTTTGATGATCGCGGTCTTTTGTCTCCGGAAGAACGTGAAGGAATTAATGCCGAATTGGCTGAAGGAAAATTTTTACCGGAAAATAACAGTTCTAATGTTAATCGGGAACCATTTTTAGCTTACCATGTTTTTTTATCTGGTAGTGAAAAGCTGTATTTAACAGTCGCAACTACGATTGATGGTGAGAAACAATTGGCCATTTCGCCTTTTTTACGACGAATTAGCGAAAACTTGGGTATTCCAGTTAAAGCGTTTAGTGGATTGAACCTTACTACTCTACCAGAAAATTATGTTGGAACCTTAAGAACGCTGTTGTCGGATTTAATTCATTTAAATCGCCTTTCGTTAGATCAGACTGAACCCATGCGCTCCGGTTGGCGGCAATTAATACATTTTATTGAGACTACTGAATTGACCAGCTTAACTAAACGAGTTTTTTCGAGCTTAGAGGCTTTAAATATTCCTCAGTTTTTGCAGCCGCAAACGGCTGAAAAGCTGTATGGTAAAAATCTTTATGTGTCAGTTTCCCGAATTGAAAACTTCTATAATTGCCAGTATAAGTATTTTGCCCAATTTGGTTTAGGTTTGAAGGAGCGAACAATATATGGTTTAACACCCGCAGCAGCAGGTGACTTTTATCATGAAGCCTTAGACCGATTTTTCCGGATGATTCACCAGCAAGGGTTAGCTTTGATTGACTTAACAGAAGCGCAACGTACGGTTTTAGCTGATCAAGTACTGGAGGAAATCTTTGGAGAAGTGAAGTTTGCAATCTTATCCAGCTCGGCTCGCATGAACTATATACGCTATCAGTTGTCGCAAACAATTCAAAAAGTGAGTTGGGGGTTGGTTCAGCAAAGTTTAAAGACCAATCTGCGACCGCAACGTACGGAAGTCTTATTTGGTTCTTTAGCTGGAGAAAAAGGTATTCCTGGTATCCAGCTGCCTTTGAAGAATGGTGGTGAGCTAGCAGTTCGCGGGAAAATCGACCGCTTGGATCAAATTAAAGGCAATCATGCTGACTGGCTAAGTGTTGTGGATTATAAATCAAGCGATCGTAGTTTTAATATTGTGGATGCTTACTACGGAATTGCCATGCAATTAATAACTTATTTGGATGTAGCAGTCAGTGATTTTAATTTAACCAGTGATAAATTAATTAAGCCGGCGGGGGCTTACTACCTGCATGTACACAATCCAGTTTTAACTGATACGAAAAACTTGGAGCGAGAAACTTTAAAAGCCTATAAATATGACGGGTTATTTGTGAAGGATGCTGAGCTATTTAAAGAGATGGATTACAGCTTAGAAGAAAAGGAAAATTCTTTATTATTTCCATTGCGAAAAGACGCCAAAGGACAAATTTTACCAGCTGGACCTTCGAAAGATAAGTTTTATGATCAAGCTGAAATTGATTTATTGCGAGACTATAATCGCAAGAAAATCCAAGAGGCAGGGAATGAAATTTTATCTGGTGAGATTAAGCTTGATCCAACATTCAAAGACAGTAAGCGAGTTGCTTGCCAGTACTGCCCTTTCCGCAGCGTTTGCAAGTTTGATGTTATGTTAAAGGAAAATAATTATCATCGATTAGAAAAAATGCCTCGTGAAGAAGTATTGAAACGAATGGAGGAAGAATTGCATGATGAATAAACTTACGATCCCTCCAAAAGCACCCAACGAGATGTATACCGATGCCCAATGGCAAGCAATTTATGATCAAGGAGATAATCTCTTAGTTTCCGCTTCAGCGGGCTCAGGTAAGACAGCAGTGTTGGTTCGGCGAGTGATTGAAAAAGTGAAACGAGAACGTTTATCAGTAGACCAACTGTTAGTAGTTACTTTTACGGAAGCAGCTGCTAGTGAAATGAAGGAACGAGTTCAAAGTGCTTTGCAAGAAGCAATCAATGAAGAAACAAATCAAGACCTCAAGAATCATTTTACCCGACAGTTGACTCTTTTGCCGATGGCGAATATTTCAACCTTGCACTCTTTTTGCTCAAAGGTAATTCAACGATTCTTTTATTTGATCGATTTAGACCCTAGTTATCGCATGCTAACGGATGCCACCGAAACAATTCTACTAAAAGAAGATGTTTGGGATGAACTGCGAGAGGAATGCTACGAACAAAACGAAGAAATTTTCTATCGATTAACTGAAAATTTCTCTAACGACCGCAGTGATCAGGGTCTCGAAGATTTAATTCTAGCCATGTATGAATTTGCCCGAGCAAATCCGTCGCCCTTTGATTGGTTGGATTCACTACTAAAAAACTACAGTATCACTAACTTAGTTGATAGCAACCTTTATCAGGAAAGTTTGCGTCCACAGCTTGTTCAAGCTGTAGAGGATGCTAGTGAGCTTTATCAGGAAATGCTGGAGTTAAGTGAAGCAAGCAAAGAGTTGGAAAAAATATTTATTTTAGCTGAGACTGAGAAGCAATTTGCATTAGATTTACTTCAGACAATTAAGGAAAATCGCTTAGCTGATGCTTATCAATTAATGGAAGTCTTCAGTTTTCCAACATTCCCGACACCCCGTAAAAAAGAGGTGAAGGAACTATACGGCGAAACAATCGAGCGACTGAAAGACAAACGTCAAACAGCTAAAGATTTACTGACACAATTAAAAATCGGATTTTTTGCAGCCACTCCTGAAGAACATGTAGAACGACTGCAGGCTGTCCGACCACTTGTTGAAGAACTGGTGAGAGTTGAGAAACAATTTATTGAGCGTTATTCTGCTAAAAAAAGGGAAAAAGGTTTGCTGGATTTTAACGATCTAGAGCATTTTACGTTACAGATTTTACGGACTAAGGTGGATGATTCTTTTCCAGCTGAAAGTTATTATCGTTCTCGCTTTAACGAAGTTCTAGTGGATGAGTACCAAGATATTAATCAACTGCAAGAAACGATTTTACGAGCCTTAGCTTCAGAAAATGAAGACCGTGGGAATTTATTTATGGTAGGGGATGTAAAGCAATCAATTTATGGATTTCGCTTAGCTGATCCAACGCTATTTATTCAAAAATACCATGATTTTGCTCAACAAGACGGTGGTCGACGAATTATCTTAGCAGAAAATTTTCGTTCTCGAAAAGAAGTTCTAGATTTCACCAATTTAGTTTTTAAACAGCTGATGGATCAAGAGGTAGGACAAATTGCTTATGATCACGAAGCAGAGTTGATTAATGGCTTTACAGCTTTTCCAGCATCCGAAGATTTTAAAACGGAGTTGCTGGTTTATGAAAAAGACGAAGAAACTCCGGAATGGATCGAAGACAAAGCGACTGGTGAAGTCGTTATGGTTGCTGCTAAAATTCGTCAGTTAGTTTACGAAAGCTTCGAGATTTATGATAAGAAGCAAAAGAAAATGCGCCCGATTGATTACCGGGATATTGTTTTGCTGACGCCGACTAAAAGTAATAACTTAACAATTTTAGAGGTTTTTAAACAGTTGGAGATTCCTTTGTCAATCAACGATACGCAAAATTATTTTCAGTCGACAGAGCTGCGAGTGATGATTGCATTATTGCAGATCATCGATAATCCGTATCAGGATATTCCACTAGCAGCAGTGCTTCGTTCACCAATTGTCGGCCTGACAGAGGAAGAACTCGCACAAGTTCGTTTATTGCAGCCAAAGAAGGAATTTTATCTGGCTACGAAGCAATATATGGCGGAGAAAGACGATCGAACCAGTGAAAAACTAAAGAACTTTTATCAGCTTTTTCTTGATTGGCGAGAATTCTCTCGGCAAGAGGCATTGTCTGATTTAGTAATGAAAATTTATGATGAAACGGCCTATCTTGACTATGTGTTGGGAATGCCCGCCGGTCAGCAAAGATACGCCAATCTTCTAGCTCTGATTGAACGCGCAAAGGATTATGAACGAAGTAGTTTCAGAGGCTTGTATCAGTTTATTCGTTTTATCGAAAAAATGCAGGAAAAGGACAAAGATTTAGCTGAACCGCAGAGCGAAGAAATTACCAATGCAGTTCGGGTAATGACAATCCACGCCAGCAAAGGGCTGGAGTTCCCAGCGGTATTTGTCATGGATATGAGCAAAGCCTTCAATTTGGCGGACACTCGACGTAGCTATGCGTTTGATGAAAAATTAGGGCTGGGAGTAAAATATTTAACTCCTGAAAGCCGTATTCGTTTTTCAACCCTAGCTTTCGATGCTGTTCAACAGGTGAATTTACGTAAGCTGCTTTCCGAGGAAATGCGCAAGTTGTATGTTGCTTTAACCCGGGCGGAGCAAAAACTATTTTTGGTAGGCTCATACAGTAACCAAGAGGAGGCCTTGAAAAAGTGGTCAGCTACGGCTAATAACCCAGAATTAGTTCTACCAGTTTCTTCTCGTACCAAAGGGACCTTTTTTGATTGGGTAGGGCAGACATTGATTCGTCATCCTGAGATGGAAGGATATCAATTGGCAGGGACTACTGCTTCGCAACCAGAAGTTGCTCAACAACCAGCTAGATTTTCGATTTCTTTTATTTCGCCTAATTCAATAGAGAAACGGATTGCCAAATTTATGCCAAAGAAAAAGCAGCGTGAGATTGAAAAATTAATCGATGTGGATATTTCCGCCGTCAAAAAAAGATTGCTTTATCAGTATCCTTACCTAGAAGCAACCAAAACAACTAGCTACCAATCTGTATCAGAGCTTAAACGTATGTATGATGACCCAGATAACCGCGAGGCTATTTCTCTTGATTTCGGAGAAAAAGGATCCCCGGAACCGATCTACCGCTTTACTGAAGAAGGCTTAAGTAAACCAAAATTTTTGGAGACCAAAAGTCAACTTTCAGCAACAGAAATTGGAACGGCAACGCATCTTATTATGCAACTGATTTCGTTGGATAAACAACCGACTGAGGAAAGCATTCAAAGCTTAATCGATGAATTGGTTGCAGGCGAAACCCTAACTTCGGAATTAGCAGAAGCGATCTCTATTCAGTCATTATTAGTATTTTTTAATAGTGAGCTGGGACAAGAGGTTTTAGCGAACTCAACCCAAGCATATCGGGAGGAACCTTTTGCCATGCTGTTGCCAGCAAATGAAGTATTCAAAGAATATCAAGCTAAGGATGATTTGCTAATACACGGGATTATTGATGGCTACATCGAGTTTTCCGATTATTTAGTTTTGTACGATTTTAAAACGGATTATTACACAATTGAAAGAGAGCAGGACTTAATTGATCGCTATCGAGGACAATTATTCCTCTATAAAGAAGCGTTAGAAAATGCTAAAAATAAACCAGTGGGTTCCCTAAATATTGTTTTTCTGCGAGGAGAAAAGGTGATAGACTTATTAGAAAATCACTAGACCCAAGCAAACTATACTTATCATTTGTAAGTAATATGCTATACTTTCAATAACGAGGTGAGAAAAATGGAACAAATACAACAAACTAAATTTTCTCTATGTCCAAAATTTGAAAAAGGCTTTACGATTTTAGGGAAAAAATGGAACGGCTTGATTATCGATGTATTATTGGAAGAAGGCCCTCAACGTTTTGTTGATTTGGCCGCCAAGATTCCTCATGTAAGCGATCGTGTTTTAGCGGAAAGATTAAGAGAGTTGGAACAAGAAGGATTGGTCACACGTATTTCAGGTAATGAAGGCCAAAAACGTTTAGATTATTGTTTGACTAATAAAGGTAAAGCGTTGGACAGCGTGATGAAGGAACTTCATGAATGGGGAGAAAAATGGATTACTGAGCAAGAATGTAGTTGATAAAATCGTCATTTTCTTGTAGTATGAAATAGTCAATTAAATAGTTAAAAAGCGTTGATGGAAAAGAGTAATCTTTTAGGATCTTTTAAGGGAATATCTGCCACAGACTGGAAGCAGATTAGGAGATAAAAGGTGAAGTTCACTTCCGGAGTTTGTCGTAACTGACCGGCTGTGGCCGTTAAAAATGTGAGTGCGCCAAAAATTGGCGAATTAGGATGGTAACGCGAGACCTCGTTCCTTTACGGAACAAGGTCTTTTTTTTGTGGAAAGGAAGTAGAAAGATGAGTTTACAAAATCAATTAGAAGAATTGAAAACCCAGACTTTAGTGAAGATTTCCGATGCTGAAGAACTTCAGGCAGTTGAGCAGATTCGGGTTGAAACATTAGGTAAAAAAGGGCCAATAACAGAAGTTCTGCGAGGAATGCGCGATTTATCGCAAGACGAAAGACCAAAAGTTGGAGCTTTTGCTAATGAAATTCGCGATTTGCTGACTGAAGCAATCGAGGCTCGCAAAGTCGAGTTAACCGAAATTGCTTTAGAAAAGGCCTTGGAGGAAGAAACAATTGATGTGACTCTGCCTGGTAATCAAATGGTTCAAGGAACCCGTCATGTGATTACACAAGTGATGGAAGAGATTGAAGACGTATTTGTTGGAATGGGTTATCAAGTAGTAGAAGGTTATGAAGTTGAAAGCGATCATTATAACTTCGAACGTATGAACCTGCCGAAAAATCATCCAGCTAGAGATATGCAGGATACATTTTATATCTCTGAGGAAATTCTGATCCGGACGCATACTTCACCAGTACAGGCTCGCACAATGGAAAAACATGATTTTTCAAAGGGTGCTTTGCGAATGATTTCTCCTGGGAAAGTATTCCGTCGAGATACTGATGATGCGACTCATAGTCATCAGTTCCATCAAATTGAGGGACTTGTAATTGATAAAGGAATTACGATGGCTGACTTAAAAGGAACGTTGGAAGTCTTTATTAAGGAAATTTTCGGTGCGGATCGCAGGATACGTTTACGTCCAAGCTATTTTCCTTTCACTGAGCCATCGGTTGAAGTGGATGTTAGTTGTTTTAAATGCGGAGGCAAAGGCTGCAATGTTTGTAAATACACTGGTTGGATTGAGATTTTAGGCGCTGGTATGGTGCATCCTGATGTATTGTCAATGTCTGGTATTGACCCAGAAGTATATTCGGGTTTTGCTTTTGGTATCGGACCAGACCGTGTATCAATGCTGCGTTATGGGGTTAACGACATTCGAAACTTCTATCTAAATGATGTTCGTTTCTTAGAACAGTTCAAGGGGGAATAACAGATCATGCTTGTTTCATATAAATGGCTAAATGAATATGTCGATTTAAAAGGAATTACACCGCAGGAATTATCAGACCGTCTTTCCTTAACTGGTATTGAAGTTGAAGGTGTTGAAGTCCCTGAAAATGGACTTAAAAAGATTGTGGTAGGCGATGTAAAAGAGTGCATTCCACATCCTGATTCCGATCATTTATCAATTTGTCAGGTGGATATTGGGGAAGAAGAACTATCACAAATCGTTTGTGGTGCTCCGAATGTAAAAGCTGGAATTAAAGTGATTGTAGCTTTACCAGGTTCACGAATTGCTGGAAATGTCAAAATTAAAAAAGGTAAAATGCGAGGTCAAGTATCCAATGGGATGATTTGTTCTCTGCAGGAATTAGGCTATAGTGATTCGGTAATTCCTAAAGAATTTGCTGATGGTATTTACTATTTACCACAGGATGCGGTAACAGGTGAACCAGTCTTTTCTTATTTAGATATGGATGATGGTATTTTAGATTTATCGGTAACACCTAACCGTGCCGATGCATTAAGTATGCGTGGAGTGGCTTATGAAATTGCTGCAATTTATGGTAAAAAAGCAATATTTCCTGAAGTTGAACTAAAGGAGATGGCTAAAAAGGCAGCCGATCATATTAAAGTAGCAGTAGCTGACGAAAAGGATGCTCCTCATTATGAAATTCGTATCATTGAGAATGTTAAGATTGGTCCAAGTCCACAATGGTTGCAAAATCGTTTAATGAACGAAGGCATTCGTCCGATTAGCAATGTTGTAGACGTAACCAACTACATTTTATTATTGTTCGGTCAACCGCTGCATGCTTTTGATTATAACAAATTGGGTAGTCAAGAAATCTTGGTTCGCCGAGCGAATGATCAAGAAGTGTTGACTACTTTAGATGGCGTTGAACGTAACCTAAATCCAGAAAACATCGTGATTACCAACGGTGAAATTCCAGTTGCTCTAGCTGGTGTAATGGGTGGTTTGGATTCAGAAATTACCGATACTACAACGACTGTTGCACTAGAATCTGCAATGTTTGACACTGTTTCTATTCGTCGAACTTCTCAAGCTTATAATTTACGCAGTGAATCTTCTGCTCGTTTTGAGAAGGGGATCAATCAGGCAACAATCAGTTTGGCTGGCGATGTTGCTGCAGCAATGATTGCTGAGCTAGCTGGAGGAGCGGTATTGGAGGGTGGCGTTTTAGGCAGCAAAGTTGACCCGGAAAATGTCGCAGTCACTACCAATTTGGAAAACGTCAATCATTTTCTGGGAACATCATTAACAATTGCTGACATCAATGCAGTATTTGATGCTTTGGATTTTGCTTATGAAGAAATAAATAGTAATTATACTGTTAGTGTTCCTCCGCGTCGCTGGGACATTACGATTGAAGCGGATTTGATGGAAGAAATCGCTCGTATTTACGGCTATAACAATATTCCATCAACACTTCCAAGTGGACAAACGGTTGCTGGCAGATTGACTGATGCTCAAAAGAATACTCGTAAAGTTCGTTCTTTATTAGAAGCGAGTGGTTTGCATGAAGCAATCAGTTATGCGTTAACAACCGAAGAAAAGGCTGGGCAGTTTACAATACGCAAAAGCAAGTTTACTCGTCTGGATTGGCCAATGAGTGAAGAACGCTCAGTGTTACGTTTGAATCTAGTCAGTGGTTTATTGGAAGATTTATCCTACAATGCAGCTCGTAGAAATAATGATATAGCAATGTATGAAATCGGTCGAGTATTTTATCAAGACAATGATCCGAAAAAGGATTTGCCTTTGGAGGAAAAACACGTAGCAATTGCTTTAATGGGTAATTTTGTAGACAGAACCTGGGCGGAAAAAGCCGAACTGGTTAATTTCTATACTGCTAAAGGAATTGTTGAAGAATTAATTGATGGTTTAGGTTTGAGTGAAAAAATCAGCTATCAGGCCAGCTCAGCAATGTCAGATATGCACCCTGGACAAACGGCAGCCATCTATCTAGAGGATAAAGTGGTTGGTTTTGTGGGACAAGTTCATCCCAAAGTAACTAAAAACTATGAAATAAAATCAGCCTTTGTTGCTGAATTGAATCTGGATGCCTTACTAAACGTAGAAAAAGAACCATTAGTTTACTCACCAGTTTCTAAATATCCATCAGTTAGTCGGGATATTGCAATTTTAGTAGAGGAATCAATCTCGAATGCACAGATCAGTCAAGTTATTCGTGATTCAGCTAGCCGTTTCTTGTCAGATGTTCATGTTTTCGACGTATATCAAGGTGATTCTATCGAAACGGGCATGAAATCAATGGCTTACAGCTTAACCTTCGTTAATCCTGAAGCAACCTTGACTGATGAAGAAATCAATCAATGGATGAGTAAAGTAACCAAAAGCTTAGAGAAAGAAGTCTCAGCGGTTATCCGCTAGACAAACTAAAAGACCGGCTGTAAGAAATTCTTGCAAACCGGTCTTTTTAATTGTCTCATTTTAAGAAAAATAGGAAATACCCATGGCTTTTTTGACTTCAGACATTGTTTGTGCAGCCACAGCTTGGGCTTTTTCACTGCCTTCTTTCAGCATTGCCATAACTTGGGCAGGATCTTTGGCAAATTCTTCTCGACGAGTACGGATAGGTAGCAGTTCTTCTTCCAGTACTTCGATTAAGTAACGCTTAATCTTCACGTCACCAAGACCGCCCCGACGGTAATGAGCTTTAAGCTCTTGGATTTTTTCTTTATCCTTACCAAAAACATCTAGATAAGTAAAGACCATGTTGCCTTCCACCTGGCCTGGATCTTCCACATGAATATGATTTGGGTCAGTGTACATGCTCATGACTTTTTTAGCTACGGTTTCGGCCGAATCTGCCAAGTAGATACCGTTGCCAAGTGATTTACTCATTTTTCCGTTGCCGTCAATACCTGGCAAACGTCCCATCCCTTTATCTGGAAAAACGCCCTTAGGTTCAACCAATATTTCACCGTAAGTACTGTTAAAGCTGTGCACTATTTCTTGCGTTTGCTCCAGCATAGGTTTTTGATCTTCGCCAACGGGGACTAGGTTTGCCTTAAAGGCAGTGATATCCGAAGCTTGAGAGACCGGATAAATGAAGAATCCTGCTGGTACGCTATCGCCAAAGCCCTTTTGTTCGATTTCAGATTTCACTGTTGGGTTGCGGCGCACACGGCCAACACTGACCAAGTTTAAAAAGTACATGGTCAGCTCTGATAATTCAGGAATCTGAGATTGGATAAACATGGTTGTGCGGGCAGGATCCAAGCCAACTGCCAAGTAATCCAAGGCTACCTGTAAGATATTGGAAGAAACCTTTTCCGGATTTTTAGCGTTATCTGTCAAAGCTTGCATATCTGCAACCATGATGAATAATTCATTTTCCGGGTCACTTTGCATAGTTACGCGATTTTTAAGAGAGCCTACGTAATGTCCTAAGTGTAATTGACCTGTCGGACGGTCGCCTGTCAGGATAATGTTTGTCATTTGTTCCACCTTTTCATCGTATATTTAGTCTTCAACCTACCTTAAAATAGTACCTTTTTTTCGCCATTTAAACAACTGCTAATTCTTTAAAGCGATATTTGTCCAGGAGTGTCAATGTGACTAAACCTCACATCAATTGGTAATGTTTTGAAATTGTTTTTCTATAGCATGAGATTTTTTTCTTTACAAACAAAAAAAACTTAGCATATAATTAGAGCTAGGTCTGAAAAATTAGAATTAAATTAGGAAGAGTAGGGGTGTTCATACATGGCAATGGTCGAATTTAAAGAGGTTGAGAAGTATTATGGAAAGTTTCATGCCTTGAAAAATATCAATTTGGCTTTTGATAAAGGTGAGGTAGTTGTGGTGATTGGCCCTTCAGGATCCGGAAAAAGCACGATGCTTCGCTGTATCAATGGTTTGGAACAGATTTCATCCGGACACTTATTAGTAAATGGGAAAGATTTACATAGCAAGGATGTGAAGTTAAAAGACATCCGTAAGAACATTGGAATGGTATTCCAGCATTTTAATTTATATCCCAATAAAACGGCGTTAGAAAATATTACTTTGGCACCGATCAAGGTACTGAAGCAATCAGAAGCTGAAGCCAATAAAACCGCAGAAAAACTATTGAATCGGGTAGACATGCTAGATAAGAAGGATTCCCATCCATCCATGTTGTCTGGTGGTCAGCAGCAGCGGATCGCAATTGCTCGGGGACTGGCAATGAATCCTGATTTGCTTTTATTTGATGAGCCAACCTCTGCGTTGGACCCGGAAATGATTGGTGATGTACTGAACGTTATGAAGAAAATTGCCAAAGACGGCATGTCCATGATCGTAGTTACGCATGAAATGGGCTTTGCTCGTGAAGTAGCCGATCGGATTATCTTCATGGCAGAAGGCGAAGTCTTAGAGGATACTCGCGATGTTGAGGGATTCTTTGAAAAACCTAAAGAGGTTAGAGCACAACAATTTGTAAGCAAAGTAATTAATCACTAGGAGGATGACTATGTCAAAAGTGAAAAAAATTGTCTCCTTCTTTCTCTTAGTATTGGTAGTCTTTGGACTATCAGCCTGCAAAGGGGACAGTGTCGCAAACGAAAATATTGCAGAGCGGATCAAAAAAGATCCGGTTATTACCTGGGGAGTCAAATACGATACCCGGTTATTCGGAATGATGAACATTAAAACTCGAGAAGTTGAAGGTTTTGATATTGATATTGCCCGAGCAATCACTAAAGAAATTCTTGGTAAGGAAGGCAAAGCGGAATTCGTCGAAGTAACTTCCAAAACACGAATTCCTTTATTAAAAAATGGAAATATCGATGGGATTATTGCGACCATGACCATCACTGAAGAGCGGCTAGGTCAAGTTGATTTTTCTGATATCTATTTTGATGCCGGTCAGTCTCTACTAGTAAAAAAAGGAAGTCACATTAAAAGTATCACGGATTTAACAGATCAGGATACTGTTTTAGTGGTAAAAGGGTCAACTTCTGCGGTAAACATTCGTGAACACGCACCTCAGGCCAATATTCTGGAGCTTGAAAATTATGCAGAGGCATTTACAGCTTTGCAATCGGGCCAGGGAGATGCTATGACTACTGATAATGCAATTTTGCTGGGTATGGCTTCTGAGAATGATAATTATGGTTTGGTTGGTGGTACCTTTACTACAGAACCTTACGGAATCGCGATCAATAAGGGTCAAGAAGATTTTCTTAATGAAGTGGATAGTGCATTAAGAAAAATGCACGATAATGGCACCTATGATGAGATTTACGATAAATGGTTCCCTAATGATCCAGATGGAAAAGCAGCAAAGGGGGCTAAGTTTAATGGCTGAGTTATTTAGTAGTTATTCCAGCGAATTTTTTGAAGGGTTTAAATTTACCCTGTATGCCAGTTTTCTGGCATTAATTTTTAGTTTAATTATCGGTACACTGATGGCAATTTTGCAATTGTCACATAACAGTGTGATTCGGAACCTAGCAAAGGCCTATGTAGCTTTCTTTAGAAATATTCCATTGTTAATCATCGTGATGTTTTTCTATGTAGTAGCACCGATGTATTTTTACAGTTTTGATGGTTTTCAGGCTGGTACAATTGGCTTGACCATTTATACCTCAGCCTTTATTGCAGAAACAGTTCGTTCTGGGATTCAAACTGTACCAAAAGGACAAATGGAAGCTGGGCTGTCTTCAGGTTTTTCTTATGCGGAGACAATGCGTTACATTGTCTTACCACAAGCTTTTAAGATTGTGGTTCCGCCATTAGGAAATCAATTTATTAACCTGATTAAAAATTCTTCAATTTTGGCAATGGTAGCTGGATTGGATTTGATGTATCAAGGAGATCTGATTGCCAGCACAACCTTTAATACATTCGGTACGTATATCATTGTTGGATTGTTCTATTTAATATTAACCTTGCCATTGTCATATCTAATGAATTATTTGGATAAACATTGGGCAAGCGTCTAGAAAGGGAGGAAAGTAATGGACTTTAGCGGTGCATTTTCTTGGATCAATATCCGATTCCTTTTAGACGGGCTTTGGGTTACGATTCAAGTATCAATTGTTTCAATTATTTTTAGTATGATTTTAGGCGGGATTGCCGGAACGGTGCGCTACAGTGATATTCCAATTGTATCAAAGGTAGTTGGAGTAGTAGTTGATATTATCCGGAATCTTCCGTTACTCTTAATTATCTTTTTTACCTACTTTGCGTTACCACAAATTGGGATTAAGCTGAATATTTTTTGGGCAGCGGTGGCAGCTTTAACTATCTTTGAGTCGGCGATGCTGTCTGAAATCTTCCGGGCGGGTTTAAACGCTGTACCAAAAGGACAAACAGAAGCAGGCTTGTCATCTGGATTAACCTATGTCCAAACCTTGACAATTATTGTTATTCCACAGGCCTTTAAATCAATGCTTCCAGCAATTTTAAGCCAATTGATTTCCTTAATCAAGGACACTTCATTGGCAGTCATTATCTCATTGCCAGAACTGATGCATAATGCCAGAATTGTTTATGGTCAAAATACCAACTATGTCATTCCCATGTTTATTGTGATGACAGCGATGTATTTTGTAGTTTGTTATGCCTTATCTTTGGCTTCCCGTTATTTGGAAAACAGCAAGTATAATTATTAAACAATATCCAGAGAAAGCTACGAGCTTCTCTGGCTTTTTTTGCAGAAAAAGGTGCTAATAAAATTTATATCAGCACCTTCAATTTACTATTTATTATTGTCCATTTGTTCTTCAGTTTCCTCTTGTGTTTTTTCCATAGCAGGATCCTCATACATGGCACCGGCGACTGTTTTACCTAAGCGTTCGGTAAAATTGAAATCTTTTTCAGTAGAATTCTTAGGATGTTTTTTCTTCAAAATCTCGCTATTATTCTTAGTGGTAGGATCTTCATTGATATTTCCAGCAGAAGTTTTTCTTAGGTTTTCCGCTAATTCTTCTTTTTTCATTTGAATCACCTCTTGTCTTATTTTACCATCAAGGGATTATTCTACCAAAGAAAGCGGCTTCTTAAGGAAGAAGCCGATAAAAAATCTAGGACTTGAAAAAAACGCCTAAAAAGTACAAAATAAGATGAAACTTGTAAAAGATAGGATGAGAAATGTTGTCTAATGAATTACCCATCGGTTTTATTGATTCTGGTGTTGGCGGTTTGACCGTTGTAAAAGAAGCGATGCGACAATTGCCTAACGAGCATATTCTTTATTTTGGAGATACCGCACGCTGTCCTTACGGACCTCGTCCGGCCAAACAAGTAATTGAATTTACTTGGCAAATGACTCAGTTTTTGATTAAGCAAGGAATAAAAATGTTGGTAATTGCCTGTAATACAGCAACAGCAGTCGCATTAGAAGAAATAAGAGAAAAAGTGGATATTCCCGTCATTGGCGTAATTCAGCCTGGATCACGCTCAGCTTTGAAGGTCAGTAAAACTGGATTAATTGGTGTAATTGGCACTGAGGGAACGGTAAAAAGTGCGATGTATGAACAGGAATTACAGGAGAAATCTCCTGAAGTCAAAGTTCACAGTCTACCTTGCCCTAAATTCGTCGCCTTGGTAGAGAGTAATCAATCGGCTAGTCCAGTTGCCAAAAAGGTTGTGGCTGAAACTCTTACACCTTTCTTATACGATAAACCTGACACTCTAATTTTGGGCTGTACCCATTTTCCATTATTACGCCCAATCATCCAAAATGTGATGGGCAGTGAGGTAACACTAATTGATTCTGGTGCAGAAACAGTCAATGATTTAAGCACATTGTTGGATTATTTTAGTTTGAATAACTATGATCGTAAAGAAGCAAAAACCTGTAAATTTTATACAACGGGTTCGCCTAAGATGTTTCAAGACATTGCTGGTGAGTGGTTAGGACTTAAAACATTAGAGGTTGGACATATACATTTGGGAGGGAAATAAATGCGACATGACGGTAGAAGTCAACAACAAGTAAGAGAAGTGACGATTGAAATAAATGTTTTTAAACATCCAGAAGGTTCTGTAATTATTTCTTTTGGAGATACTAAAGTTATTTGTTCCGCAACTGTAGAAGATTCTGTTCCCCCCTTTTTGCGAGGTAAAGGAACCGGTTGGGTAACTGCTGAGTACAGTATGTTGCCTCGAGCAACAAATACTCGTAATCGCCGAGAAAGCGCTAAAGGCAAACTTTCAGGAAGAACTATGGAGATTCAGCGATTAATCGGTCGAGCATTACGAGCTGTTATTGATCTGGCTAAATTAGGTGAGCGCAGTATTGTGATTGACTGTGACGTGATCCAAGCTGATGGTGGAACCCGCACAGCTAGTATTACTGGCGGCTTCGTTGCTTTGCGCTTGGCAATTAATAAATTATTGGCAGCTGGTGAATTAACTGAGGATCCAATTAAAGAACATCTAGCAGCAATCAGTGTCGGTATTTTACCAACGGGTGAGGTAGTAACTGACTTAGATTATGTCGAAGATTCCTCAGCTGCCGTTGATATGAACATTGTAATGACTGAATCCGGTCGTTTCGTTGAGATTCAAGGAACTGGTGAAGAAGCAACTTTTGATGATAATGAACTAAATGCTTTGATTTTACATGGTAAAGCTGGAATAGAAGAATTGATTAATTATCAAAAAGAATCGCTGTATACTAGTGAATCTGAAGAGGCTCCAGAGAAAACAATTGTTGTAGCTACCGGTAATCCAGGAAAAGCGAAGGAATTTGCCGCTTTATTTGCAACAGCCGGCTATCAGATCAAAACATTAGCAGATTTTCCCAATTTACCAGATGTTGAGGAAACGGGTACAACCTTTGAAGAAAATGCACGTTTGAAAGCTGAAACTATTGCTCAGATCCTTCAACAGCCAGTTTTAGCAGATGATTCAGGCTTGGCTGTAGATGCCTTAAACGGGATGCCAGGAGTTTATTCAGCACGTTTTGCTGGGGAACATAAAAGTGATGCCGCCAATAATGCAAAGCTGTTACATGAATTGACAGAAGTATCAGATGAAAAGCGTACGGCACATTTCCATTGTACATTGGTTTTCGCTGCACCAAATAGAGAAAGTTTAGTTGTGGAAGCTGATTGGCCAGGGCGGATTGCACGTATTCCGCAGGGAGATAATGGTTTTGGCTACGACCCGTTGTTTTTTGTTCCCAAATTTAACAAAACAGCAGCTGAAATGACGGCGGCTGAAAAAAATGAAGTGAGTCATCGAGCAAAAGCAGTGAAAAAAATGGAAAAAGTATGGCAAAATTGGTTGGAGGGATAAGCAAATGAAATATTTGGTAGTTAGTGACAATCATGGGGATCGTCAGATTTTAGTCGATTTATTGGATCGTTATGATGGAAAAGTAGATGCCATGTTCCATTGTGGCGATTCAGAATTGGAGGCTAAAGATGTCCTTTGGGATTCCTTTATCGTAGTGGCTGGGAATTGTGATTACGATCCTGGCTATACACAAGAGCAGGTAGTAACAATTGGACAAGATCGTATTTTCATGACGCATGGTCACCGCTCAAATGTTCGGTTTGGTTTAACGATGCTTTCACTACAGGCACAAGAAGAAGACGCGACTATAGCCTTGTTTGGTCATATCCATCAAGCAGTTGCTGAAATGGATAAAGGAATTCTTTTCGTGAATCCTGGAAGTATTTCTCAGCCGCGGGGACCGATTCAAGTACCCAGCTATGCACTTATTAACAGCACAGAATCAACCTATACTGTCCAATATTATAATCGGGCACATCGACCGATAGAAGAGCTGTCAGCAGAATTTGTAAAATAGTTTCTAATTTTTGCTTAACATTGAGCGAAAAAGCCCTTACTTTTTAGATATTTCAGTAAAATAGAATTGGAAAGTAGAAACGGAGGCTGTTGTATGATTAGTCGTGCAATCGAAGAATTAATGTCTGAAAAGAAAGACGCAATGATGATTCCGGCTGAAAATGTAGCGAATGTCATGGTTGGCAATCCTTTAGAGCATGCTTTATTAGTACTCTCAAAAGTTGGATATTCAAAGATTCCGGTACTTGATAAAGGTGATCGCTTTATTGGTTTACTAAGCCTAAATGATGTAGTCAACAAAATGATGGATCTTAACGGAATAGACACTAAAAATTTAAGTAAGTATACTGTAGCAGATGTTATGAATACTGAAATCGATGTGGTAAAAGAAAATTGTGAATTGGAAGATATTATGCATTTGTTGGTAGATGCTGCGTTTATCCCCGTTTTAGATGATGACGGCGTATTCAAAGGAATTGTAACACGGCGTGAGATTTTAAAAGCTGTTAACCATACCTTCCATGAGTTAGATAAGAAACGACCTGTCTCTGGAAAATTCGTGTTGCAGCCAACAGCATCAAAATAGATCAAATCAAGAAGCAGCCAATTTAAGGTTGCTTCTTTTTTGAGCTTATTTAGTCCGTAAGAAAACTAAGGAATGAACGACTTATTTTGTTTTGCATGACACGATAAATACACAATGGTTGACTTTTTTTCAACAAATGAGTATTTTGTTTTTAGTCGTTAAAAGAAATCATTACGATTTAATCCATAAGAAGACTAATTGAGAGGAAGTATAAGGGTGGCAAAAAAATTAAAAATTGTGAAAGCTCAGAAGCAGCGAGCAATCATTGGAAAATATGCAGAACAACGTCAGACTCTAAAGAGAGTAGGCGATTATGAAGGCTTAGCTAAGTTACCGAAAGAGTCAAATCCAAATCGGTTAAAGCAAAAAGATTTAATTGACGGACGCCCTAGAGGCTATATGCGTAAGTTTGGTATGTCTAGAATTCATTTCCGCGAGTTAGCTCACAAGGGGCAAATTCCAGGTGTGAAGAAAGCTAGCTGGTAGTTAAACAATTATTAATTAAAAAGAAGGTGACTTACACTATTGTTTCCAAGTCACCTTCTTTAGTTAGATCTTAATTGGATTATTAGGAATGGTAAAGCCATGCTCCGTAAGCTCCTTAACATAAGCAGCTAAGAATTCTTCCTTTAACAGCAGCTGTTTACCATTGGTTACATACATGACGGTTCGAATAGCAAAATTACCGTTACCCAGATCCACCATCCCAAAAAGATTAGGGCCATCAAAAATATCCTTTTTATAGTTTTCGCCTAAACGGTTATTTACTGTTTGAATTAATTGGTTTATTTCTTCATAGCCTTCATTAGGCTGAATCCTTACGTCAATTAAGACTTGCATATGAGCCCGAGACAAATTACTGATCGTCGTGATGTTTCGGTTCGGGATAAAATGTACAGTTCCGTCAGCAGCCTTTAGCTGAACCATACGAATACCCACGGAGGTCACTGTACCTTCAATTTGCAAATTCACAAGTTTTATATAATCCCCTACATCAATTTGTTGCTCCAAAATGATAAAGAAACCGGTAATGATATCGTTCATAAAACCCTGAGCACCAAGACCAATAGCAATCCCAGCAATCCCAGCACCTGCCAGAAGTGATCCTACTGGAATACCAATCGTATCTAGGACTGAATAAAGAAAGAAAAAAAACAAGGTATAAGAAAAGATATTAGCAGACAATGTATGAATCGTTTCAATTCGTGTAGTGTTACCTGCAACCTTCCGCTTTTGTCGTTCAAAAGATCGGGTAATTAAGAAATTCCCGGCCTTTTTTATAATGCCAAAGAGTACTAAGATAATAATTAAAGTAATTCCTTTTTGAATGAAGGTCGAAAAGACAGTATCCCAATCAATTGATTGCCAATAGCGTTGCCAGGTTGATAATTTTTCAGTGGCTTGATCGACTACATCAAGGCCTGTAGAGTCGGTTGTTTGTATTGCTAAAAAAAGCATAAAGGACTTCCTTTCTTTTGCTGAATTTTATTCTAACAAGTTTTAAAAAATATGTCGATAGTCACGCTAAAGATAAATATCCAGAAAATTCCAAAAAGTATGAAAATATTCATGACAAGCTTCCAACAAAGTGGTAGACTAACTTTTATATAAGAAGGAGATGGTAGAATGGTTAGCATAAAATGGGAAGAGCTGGGGTTTAACTATATGAAAACTCCTTATCGCTATATCTCAAATTGGAGAAATGGTGAATGGGATGAAGGCCATTTAACTGAAGATAATAAAATTACGATTAGTGAAGGCTCAACTTGTCTGCATTATGGACAAGAATGTTTTGAAGGATTAAAAGCTTACCGACGCAAGGATGGTAAAATTAATCTTTTTCGCCCAGATGAAAATAGCAAACGCTTGAATCGCAGTGCTGAAAGAATGTGCATGCCTGGGGTTCCAGAAGAAAAATTCATCGATGCAATCAAACAGGTTGTTTTGGCTAATGAAGAATATGTGCCTCCTTATGGAACTGGAGCAACTTTGTATATTCGTCCATATCTGATCGGAATAGGCGATAACATCGGTGTAGTAGAAGCTCCTGAGTATTTGTTCTCAGTCTTCTGTATGCCAGTAGGGCCTTACTTTAAAGGTGGAATGGCACCAACTAACTTTATTGTGTCTGAATACGACCGTGCAGCGCCTCAAGGTACTGGTGCAGCCAAAGTGGGGGGGAATTATGCCGCGAGCCTTCTACCTGGGTATCAAGCTCATAAGGGGAATTATTCTGACTGTATCTATTTAGATCCCGCGACTCATACTAAGATTGAGGAAGTTGGCTCAGCCAATTTCTTTGGGATTACGAAAGACAACAGGTTTATTACACCAATCTCTCCATCAATTCTACCAAGTATCACTAAGTATTCATTGTTGCACTTGGCAAAGGAACGATTTGGTATGGAAACTGTTGAAGGAGATGTGTATCTAAACGAATTAGATCAATTCGCGGAAGCAGGGGCGTGCGGTACAGCAGCAGTTATCTCGCCAATTGGCGGTATTCAAAACGGAGATAATTTCCACGTCTTTTATAGTGAAACAGAAGTTGGCCCAGTAACTAAAAAGCTTTACGAAGAATTAGTCGGTATTCAATTTGGTGATGTGGAAGCACCAAAAGGATGGATTTACGAAGTGAATTAAGCAAACATAAAAAGATCCTAACAATCAATTCCCGAGTAAAATATCGGTGAGAGATTGCTAGGATCTTTTTTATTTCTAAAATTTCGCTTAGCTCAAGTGAACACCCTTGTCGACATAAATAATGTCGCCAACGATTCCACTTGCTAATGGGCTGATTAAGAAGGCACAAGATTGACCAACTTCGTCGATTGTAACGCTGACTTTATCAGGAGTACGTTCCTCTGAAAGTGAAAGCAGAGATTGATAATCCTTTACACCAGTTACTGCTAAGGTTTTAATTGCACCTGCTGAAATGGCATTTACTCGAACTCCTTTAGGTGCTAATTCAGTCGCTAAATAGCGAACTTCAGCTTCTAAAGCAGCTTTAGCAATTCCCATCATGTTGTAGTTAGGAATTGAACGCTCTGATCCCATGTAAGTCATAGTAACAATGCTGCTGTTAGGATTCATGATCGGTAAAGCATATTTAGTCAATGCTAATAGGGAATAAGCACTTACGTCTTGAGCTAAGCTGAAACCGTCTCTAGAAATTTCGGAAACACTTCCTGATAGCTCCTCTTTATTAGCATAAGCAATCGAATGAACAAAGCCATCGATGTTTCCTACTAAGTCTTTAATCGTATTCATAGCAGTTTCAATATTCTCATTTTTAGAAACGTCCAGTTCAACCATTGGTGCATCTTCACCAACTAGTTTAACTAATCCCTTTTTCATGCGTTCGTTTTGGTAAGTATAAATGACTTCTGCTCCTTGATCGGCAATAGCTTTCGCACAGCCCCAAGCAATACTTCGTTTATTAGCGACACCTGTCACCAGTATTTTCTTTCCAGTTAAAAATGACATGCGGTTGACACACTCCTACTTAAATTTTCGTATGAACACATTATGTTGGAAATTTGTTTGATTGTCAAACTATTTTTTCATCAATCTAATAGTGCTTGAAAAAAAAGAGATTCTATGATAGTTTGATAATCAAACAAATAAGATGCCGAGGTGCAACCATGGAAAAATTAATGAATGTTGAAGAAATCATGGAAATTATTCCCAATCGTTTCCCAATTTACTATTTAGATGCTGTAGTAGAATTTGAAGACCAAAAACATATTACTGCTGTAAAAAATCTAACAATGAATGAAGACTTTTTTCAAGGATATTTTCCAAATGAACCAATGATGCCAGGAACACTGATCGTTGAAGCGCTAGCCCAGGCAGGTTCATTGCTAATTTTAAAATCTGAAGCTTTCCAAGGGAAGACAGCCTACATTGGTGGAATCAATAAAGCCGTTTTTCATGAAAAAGTAAAACCAGGGGATTCTCTCTATTTGAACTTTGATATCGAAAAAATGAAGGGAGCAGTCGGTACAGCGAAAGCATGGGCGACAGTAGGGGATACTACCGTAACTGATTGCGAATTTACCTTTATTGTAGGAGATAAAGAACAAAAATAGCGCAAATAAGCCGAAGTCAGATGAATCCATCGACTTCGGCTTATTAAAAACTTAAAGATTATTTTTTAGGTTCTTGTAAAATTTTTATCTCGTTGATCTTCACAGGTTCGACTGGAGTAGAATTTTCACCTTGGCTGTTAGCTTCGGTCTCAGCTCCTGCAATCTTGTCCACAATATCCATACCTTCAGTCACTTGACCAAATACAGCATGTTTGCCATCCAAACCGGGTGTACCACCATTTTTGTAAGCTTCGATCATTTTTTCTGGTGTATACTGAATCGCTAAACCATCACTTTGATCATCTTTATTCTGTACGATGAAGAACTGACTACCATTAGTATTTTCACCAGCGTTAGCCATCGAAAGTGCTCCGCGAATGTTGTAAAGACTTGGTGAAATTTCATCCTCAAATGGATCGCCCCAAATACTTTCACCACCGGTTCCATCGCCCTTAGGATCGCCACCTTGAATCATGAAGTCATTTACTACACGATGAAAGGTAGTTCCATCATAATAGCCATCCTTAGCATGAGTAACGAAGTTTTCTACTGTTTTGGGTGCTTCTTTAGGAAACAGTTTAATCTTGATGTTTCCTGCAGTGGTATCCATTTCCACTAAGTATTCATCGTCAGTTACTTCATTGGAAAGCTGTGGAAGATCTACTTTACTTAGGTCGACGCTCGATTTCTGCGTTGAGCTGGCGGTACTTTCTGAAGAACTATCACTGGCGTTATTACCAGAGTTGCAGGCAGCAAAAATTCCGATCGATAGGATTAATGAACTGCTTAATAATATTTTTTTTAGTTGCATAAAAATCTCCCTTCAAATTCTTTCCTTTCTATCATAACAAAAAAAGTCGCCGCTTCCTATGAAAATAATTTGATTTTTCCTATAAAAAAAGAGGAGATCGAAATCTCCTCTTACATCTAAACAATTAAATATGCAGTTTCTTATAAGTTGGCGAATTTTTCCAACAATCGAATCATCTGACAAGTGAAACCATATTCGTTATCATACCAAGCAACAGTTTTAACCAGTTGGTAGTCTCCAGCAGAAGTTACTTCTGTTTGAGTTGGATCGAAAATTGAACCTTGAGTTGTGCCAATAACATCGCTAGAAACAATTTCGCGATCATCGTAGCCAAATGAAGGGTTGTCAACTGTATGTTTTTTGATTGCTTCGTTAACTTCGTCAGCAGTAACCTTTGTTTTTAATACTGAAACCAACTCGGTTAGTGAACCGTCAACAACAGGAACACGTTGTGCATGTCCTTGCAATTTGCCCTTTAATTCTGGAATAACCAAGCCGATTGCTTTAGCAGCACCAGTTGAATGTGGAATAGTATTATCAGCAGCTGAGCGAGCAGCACGCAAATTACCACCCTTAACCGGTCCGTCTAACAACATTTGTGTTGAAGTGTAAGCATGAACAGTAGTCATGGTACCAACTTCAATTCCAAAGTCTTCATTTAAGAAGTAAGCCATTGGGGCCAAGCAGTTAGTTGTACATGAACCAGCTGAAATAATCTTGTCGTCTGGAGTTAAAGTGTCATCATTTACATTATAAACAATAGTTTTCATTTGACCAGCCGGTGCTGATATAACTACACGTTTCACGCCGGCATCCAAGTGAGCTTGTGCTTTTTCTTGAGAAGTATAAAAACCGGTACATTCTAAAACGATGTCTACACCGTTTTCT
This sequence comes from Enterococcus sp. AZ163, assembly GCF_050498925.1. Classification (NCBI taxonomy): domain Bacteria; kingdom Bacillati; phylum Bacillota; class Bacilli; order Lactobacillales; family Enterococcaceae; genus Enterococcus; species Enterococcus sp. AZ163. The sequence continues at coordinate 2,899,261 of NZ_JBIPAO010000001.1, read as the reverse complement.
TTTGCCCAAGGAATTTTGCTTGCATCAGGTTCTGCGTAAACGCGAGTTTCTTCACCGTCAACTACAATTGAATTTTCTGTTGCAGTAACAGTTCCTGGATAGGTGCCATGAGTTGAGTCGAACTGTAATAATTGAGCCAACATTGTAGGGCTTGTTAAGTCGTTAATTGCTACGACTTCAATATCATCTGATACTTCTTTGATACGACGGAAGGCTAAACGACCAATACGTCCAAAACCATTAATACCTACTTTTACTGTCATAACCAAAAGTTCCTCCTTTGTTTTAGAGAAATGAAGTACGAAACGCACTTATTCCTTACACGTTTATTTTGCATCGGATGTTTTTTTTTGTCAAAAGATTGCACTTCAAATTGGTAATCGGTTCACTAGCTGCAAGCTTCTATTATGTATAGGAAGCGTAAAAATTTATTAGATTCGCCGCCAGCAATGGACAATAGGGAGAAATACCGCTAAAATAAGGAGACTTTGTTTGTGTGGAGATTCAGTAGTCAGAAAATAAATGATACGAGGAGGACGAAAAATGTCTATGTTTTTAGATCAGGTAACAATTGACGTTAAAGCCGGCAAGGGCGGCGACGGCATGGTTGCTTTTCGTCGTGAAAAATATGTACCGGATGGTGGGCCTGCTGGTGGTGATGGCGGACGTGGCGGAGATGTCATTTTAGTCGTTGAAGAAGGTTTGCGTACCTTGATGGACTTTCGCTTCAATCGTCATTTCAGAGCAACTCCTGGTGAAAACGGGATGAGTAAAGGGATGCACGGTCGTGGAGCCGAAGATACTTTTGTTAAGGTGCCTCCAGGAACAACCGTTCGAGATGCTGAAACAGGTGTATTGATTGGCGACTTAATTGAAAATGGTCAAGAACTGCGGGTAGCTAAAGGTGGACGTGGCGGACGGGGAAATATCCGTTTTGCCTCGCCAAGAAATCCAGCACCGGAAATTGCTGAGAATGGTGAACCAGGTCAGGAACGCAAGATTGAGCTGGAATTAAAAGTGTTGGCTGATGTTGGTTTGGTTGGATTTCCTTCAGTAGGTAAATCAACTATATTGTCAGTAATATCTTCTGCTAGACCTAAAATTGGTGCTTATCATTTTACGACCTTAGTACCTAATCTGGGCATGGTAACTACCAATGATGGTCGTAGTTTTGTGGCTGCTGATTTGCCCGGACTAATCGAAGGAGCTTCTCAAGGTGTCGGTCTAGGAACCCAATTCCTACGACACATTGAGCGTACTCGAGTTATTCTGCATGTTATTGATATGAGCGGCATGGAAGGCCGAGATCCTTACGAAGATTATGTGGCAATCAACAAAGAGCTAGGCTCTCACAACCTGCGTTTATTGGAACGTCCACAAATTATCGTAGCTAACAAAATGGATATGCCAGAATCTGAAGAGAATCTGGTGAAATTCAAGGAGCAGTTGGCGAAGGACAAAGAAGATGAATTTGCGGATGATTTGCCAATCTTTGCAATTTCTGCTATCACAAAACAAGGAATGGACAACCTTTTAAGTGCAACAGCTGATTTGTTGGAAACAACTCCAGAATTTCCGCTGTATGAAGAGGAAATTGAAGAAGAAACCGTTCAATACGGTTTCCAAAGCGAAGATCCTGGCTTTACGATTACCCGTGATCCAGATACAACTTGGGTATTGTCTGGTGAGAAGCTGGAAAAATTATTCAAGATGACTAATTTTGATCATGATGAAACCGTGATGCGTTTTGCCCGTCAATTACGTACGATGGGTGTCGATGAAGCACTGCGTGCCCGTGGAGCTAAAGATGGTGATATCGTAAGAATCGATAAATATGAATTTGAATTCGTTGAATAAGGAGCAGAATTTCTGCTTCTTTTTTGTTTTCATGTATTTAGTTAACATAAAAAAGTTATTGTGTTTCGAAAAAGAGTGACTAGTTCACAAAAGCTCTATTTACTGATAAACTTGGATTAATCATAAAGGAGCTGATTTTTGTGGAAAAACGAGTAATAATTATGAACTTTGAGATTCCGTCTCAAGCATATGAGGCTTTTTCAAAGGTCAAGAAATTGCAGGCAACCCAAGCTTTCAAAGGAGAACAGATGGCAGTGGTTCATCATTCAAATGACGGTGCGCATCAATTTCAAATTGAAGATTTCTTGGACTTTACCGGCAATAATAAGAGTGCTACTGGTGGTCTAATTGGGATGCTGGTAGGAATTCTAGGTGGCCCAATTGGTATTTTATTGGGTTGGTTTACTGGCGGTATGATTGGTGCTTCACGAGACGTTAAAGAAATTCGAGATGCTCAAGGTGTATTTTCCTTTCTAATCGATAAAATTAAGGAAGACGATACGGGATTACTTTTAATTTCGGAGGAAGATGACAATCGCGCATTAAATCAATTGGTAATGAATGAGCTAGGTGGAGAAATTACCCGTTTAAGCTATGAAGAAGTTGAAGAAGACGTTAAGAAGGCTCAAGAAATGGCTAAAAAAGAAGGTAAACAGACTGCTGATAGCACAAATGATGAGAAATAATCCGATTTCTGTTTGCAGAAAGTCTGACTTTCTTCTAGAATAAAGATAATTTGATAGAAAGTCAGGATGATTATGGAATTAGAATTTTTAGGGACCGGAGCAGGTGTTCCGGCTAAACATCGAAATGTCAGCAGTATTGCTTTAAAATTATTAGCAGAACGAAATGCCATCTGGCTATTCGACTGCGGCGAAGGTACGCAAATGCAGATTTTGCGTACCAGTATTCGTCCGCGCAAAATTGAAAAGATTTTTATTACGCATTTGCATGGAGATCATATTTTTGGTTTGCCAGGCTTATTAAGTAGTCGTTCTTTCCAAGGAGGCGACGAAGAACTGGAACTTTATGGGCCAGCTGGTGTCGAGTCTTTTGTAAAGACTGCGTTACAGGTTTCTCAGACACGCCTTTCATACCCGATTAAATATATTGAGGTAAAAGAAGGCATTGTTTTCAAGGATAAACAATTTTCTGTGGAATGTCGTCTGCTGGATCATGGAATTGACAGTTATGGTTACCGTGTTATGGAAGCTGATCTTGAAGGAACACTTCAAGTAGAAAAGTTGGAAGCGCTAGGCATTCCGGCTGGTCCAGTGTATGGAAAGATCAAGCAGGGTAAAACGATCACTTTAAAGGACGGCCAGGTGATTGACGGTAAGGACTTCATTGGTGAGAAGAAGCGTGGTCGAGTTGTTACCATTTTTGGAGATACCCGCTATACGCCCGTTTCTGTGGAATTGGCCAAAAATAGTGATGTTATGGTTCACGAGAGTACTTTCAAAAGAGACGAAGAAAAAATGGCCCACTCTTATTATCATGCGACTACCAAGCAAGCAGCTAAAATCGCTAAACAAGCGCAAGTGAAGCAGCTGATGTTAACGCATATTTCAGCTCGTTATCTAGCTAGGGATGTTCAAGAGCTAGAAAAGGAAGCGCAAGATGTGTTCAAAGATACAAAAATAGCTAAGGATTTTGATATTATAGAAATTCCTTTGAAGGAGTGAAGAGAATGGATTTAACCAATAAAGTGGTAGTGGTTACCGGAGGTTCGGCCGGATTAGGCGAACAAATTTGTTACGAAGCTGCTAAGAAAGGGGCGATTGTCGTTACTTGTGCCCGTCGAATTCAGTTGATTGGGCAAGTAAAGGAACGCTGCAAAGAATTAAGTGGCAAGGAAGCTTTTGCTTTTCAATTAGATATCTCTGACCCAGACAGTGTTGACGGTGTTTTAGAAAAAATTGCTGAAGAAGTCGGCAATGTTGATGTGTTGGTTAATAATGCTGGTTTCGGCTTATTCAAGGACTATTTTGAAATTGACTTCGAGACAACTCGAAAAATGTTTGAAGTGAACGTTTTAGGAATGATTTACTTCACTCAAAGAATTGCAATGGAAATGGTTGAACGCAAAAATGGCCATATCTTTAATGTTGCATCCATGGCTGGAAAAATGGCTACGGCAAAATCCACTATTTATTCAGCTACTAAATTTGCGGTTTTAGGCTTTTCAAATGCATTACGCCTAGAATTGAAACCTGCCAATGTATATGTAACTACTATTAATCCTGGTCCAATTGAAACCAACTTTTTTGATCTTGCTGATCCAAGCGGTAGTTATTTAGCTAATTTGGGTAGTATCGTTTTAGATCCGCAAAAACTGGCAAAGGCAATTGTTAAACGTATGGGTGAACCAACTAGAGAAATTAATCGGCCACGGGCGATGGAAGCAGCGTCACGATTGTACACGCTATTCCCACATGTTGGTGATTTTTTAGCTAGTAGTATATTCAATAAAAAATAAGGGTGAGCAGTTTGAAAAGACAGTGGAAGGTTATTTTAGGATTTGTGTTAGTCCTGATCATCGTAGTATTCGCGGTGTTAAACAATCAAGAGGTACCAGTGAACTTTGGCTTTAGCAAACTGTACAGTCCACTGATTTTGGTTATTATTGGTTCGGCAATTATAGGTGCTTTAGTGATTTTTCTTACCTCTAGCGCGACGATGTTTCAACAAAAGCGTCAGGTAAAACAGCTGCAAAGTCAAATTGACGAGTTTGAAACCAATAATCAGGAAAAATTGGCAGAAGACAAGGCGCGTTATCAACGAGAAAAAGAAAATGAACTTGCGGCATTAAAAGCAGAGTATGAACGCTTGTTGAACGAAAAGGATGTCTATATACAGCAACTGACCGGCGAGGAAGCTCCAAAAAGTGACCCCAATAATCCACCTTTGGATTATTACGATTAAATGAAAGAGAGTGATTCTCTAAAAAATGAGGATCATTCTCTTTCATTTCTTTTTTTGTCTGGAAAATTTTGCTATACTGATACGGTTGGGAAGTGATGTTTTGAAAAAATCAAACTTTAAGTGGCAACTAAAAGAAAACACTTCTGTCTCTCATGAGTTTTCAGAAGAAATTATGGGGATGGGACATAGCCAAACCTTCGCTAATCTGTTATGGCAGCGAGGTATTCAAACGAAAGAACAATTTGAGGGCATGATCTATGCCAGTGTTGATAATTTGAATGACCCTTTTCTAATGCATGATATGGAAAAAGCGGTAGAGCGGATTCAGGCGGCTATTTTGGAAGGTGAAGCGATCCTAATCTACGGGGATTATGATGCAGATGGGATTACCAGTACCTCAATTATGAAAGAGACCCTTGAAATGTTGGGAGCGGATGTGAGGTATGTCTTACCCAACCGCTTCATCCACGGGTATGGCCCGAACAAAGAATTGTTCGAAGAAAAGATCAACGAAGGCATTCAATTGATTGTGACAGTCGATAATGGTGTGGCGGGAAACGAAGCAATTGCTTATGCGAATTCACGACAGGTAGATGTAATCGTGACAGATCACCACGAAATGCCGCCAGTTTTACCAGAGGCATACTGTATTGTCCATCCAAGACACCCTGAAGGAGCATATCCCTTTGGTGAATTGGCTGGAGCAGGGGTAGCCTTTAAGTTGGCAACGGCTTTGCTGGAAGAGCCACCTTTGGAATTGTTAGACTTAGCTTGTATCGGAACAGTTGCGGATCTAGTATCAATGACTGGAGAAAATCGGACGATTGTTCAGCTAGGGCTGGAAATAATGAAGCAAAATCAACGTATGGGTTTAAATCACCTGTTGAAGGTTAGCGGAGTCGATGTTCAGAAGTTGGATGAAGTTAGCATCGGTTTTGGGATCGGTCCACGCTTAAATGCGATTGGGCGGTTAGGCGATCCTAATCCAGCAGTAGAACTCATGACTACTTTTGATGATGCCTATGCTCGTGAACTAGCGAATAAATTAGACGAGATTAATAATGAGCGAAAACTAATTGTACAAACGATTACTCAAGAAGCAGCTGACATGCTTTCGGAAGATGCACCAGTTCATGTATTAGCTAAAGAAGGTTGGAATCCTGGTGTATTGGGAATTGTGGCAGGAAATGTTTTAAAACAAACTGGGAAGCCAGCGATTGTTTTATCTATTAATGAAGATGGAACAGCAAAAGGCTCTGGTCGTAGTAATGAATCTCTAGATTTATACGGTATGCTGACGACTATGCGCGAAAATTTCACACACTTTGGTGGTCATGAGGCAGCAATTGGTGTCACTTTACCCAGTGAAAACTTGTCAAGCTTGAAACAGCAAATTGCCATTTATATTGATGAAAATCAGATCGACGTTCAACAGGGAGCCACCCTGTCCATCGATCAAGAGCTTTCCTTTAATGAAGTGAATTTAGCTTTTGTCGAAGAGCTAAAACAGTTGGCACCTTTTGGAACAGATAATCCAGCACCACATTTTTTATTGGAGGAAGCAAAAGTTGCCCAGTTGAAAACTATTGGTGCTGAGCAGCAACATGTGAAATTCATGCTGACAAATGGCGACAAACAGTTAGATGTCATTGGTTTCGGCTTTGGTTTGAAATCTGAAGAATTACAACAGGAGAATACTCGTTTTGTCGGTGACTTAGAAGTTAACGAATGGAACGGACAAAAGAAAGTTCAAATGAAGCTGCTTGATTTTGCAACAGAAGGCTTACAGGTTATTGACCGTCGAGCGAAGCATAGCTGGAATCAGCCCGTAGAAACAGTTAGTACGCTGTATTTGGCTTTTCATGAGAGAAGTCGGGAGGTGCTTTCAAGTTCGTTGCAACAACATGTGCAGGTCTATCAAGAAACACGTCTTTCTGAGTATGCGGAATATCGGCAGTTAGTAATTGTTGATTGTCCAAGCGATCAAGAAACCATCAAGTCTTTAGTGAACCATGGTAAGTTTGAACGAGTTTACCTGTTTCTTTACAGTGCTGATGAAGCGTATCTGAACGGAATGGCAAATCGTGATCAGTTTAAAAGTTTGTATCAATTTTGCATCAAACAACAGCGTGTGGACATTCGCTACAAGTTGAAAAATATTTCAAATTATTTAAGAATATCAGAAAAGCTGTTAGTCTTTATGATTCGCGTGTTTTCTGAATTGAAATTTGTTACAATAGATGACGGTGTTTTGGAAATCGTGCCAAACCCGCAAAATCAATCGATTGAAGAAAGCGACAGCTACAAAGAGCGTTTGAAGCAAATCGAGAGTGAAGAATTTTTATTGATGAGTGACATTCAAACTATAAGAAATTGGCTGAAAAGCTAGGAGGAAATGCAAGATGGATTTAAAAGATTATATTGCCAGTATTCCTGATTACCCGCAAAAAGGAGTTATCTTTCGTGATATTTCACCTTTAATGGCGGATGGAGCTGCTTATCGTGAAGCAACTCGACAAATTGTTGAGTATGCCAGCAAAAAAGAAATCGACATGGTAGTAGGGCCTGAAGCACGTGGATTTATTGTAGGATGTCCGGTAGCTTTTGAACTAGGGGTAGGTTTTGCGCCAGTCCGTAAGCCAAATAAATTACCAAGAGCAACAATTGACGTTGAGTATGATAAAGAATACGGCACAGATATCTTGTCGATCCATAAAGATGCAATCCTACCTGGCCAACGTGTGCTCGTAACAGATGATCTATTAGCAACGGGAGGTACAGTCAAAGCAACTATTGACTTAGTTGAAAAACTAGGCGGAATCGTGGTTGGTTGTGCATTTTTAATCGAATTAGAAGAATTACACGGCAGAGACAAGATTGAAAAATACGATATCTTAACCTTAATGGACTATTAAAACGAAAAAAGCTCGAAAATCAAATGATTTTCGAGCTTTTTTATGCGGATTTGTGATAGTGATGATCGTAGTAATCATAAGATTCTATATAGTAAACCTCTTCAGGTTCTCCATTGTCGTAATAGTCGTCTTCCCAATAGTCTTCTTCTTGCTCGTATTTTTGGGCGTATTTTTTTTCGTCCCATAGCATGAACCAAACGATGAACAAACCAGAGAAGACAACAATCGTAGCTAAGGAACCAAGTTTGCCGATCAACAATCCAACTAACAAAAAACCAATGATTAAGCCAAATCTTCTTACTGCTTTCATAAATAATTCACCCCTAATAGAATATGCGAACAAATGTTTGTATATGTATTATACGAATGTTTGTTCGATTTGTAAAGAAAAAAATTAACCGGATAAAATCCGATTAATAAACGTGGTTTCGATACAAACCGACAACCTTGCCGAGGATAGAAACATTATCTAAAATGATTGGTTCCATCTGGTCATTTTCAGGCTGCAAACGAATATGATCTGTTTCGTGATAGAATCTTTTACAAGTCGCTTCGTTTTCATCGGTCATGGCAATGACAATTTCACCATTAATAGCAGTTGCTTGTTTTTTGACAATAACGTGATCTCCATCATAGATGCCAGCGTTAATCATACTTTCACCGCGAATTGTTAGCATGAAAAGGCTGCCCTCTTCACTAGATAAATCTGGTGGTACTGGGAAGAAATCAGAAGCTTCTTCAACAGCTAAAATTGGTTCACCAGCTGTAACAACTCCCAGCATGGGAATTACCTGAGGTTGAGCACCAATTTTTTCAAGCCCGGTAATCGTTAATTCAATCGCTCGGGGCTTTGTTGGATCTCGTAGAATCAAGCCTTTTTTCTCTAAACGAGCTAAGTGTCCGTGAACAGTGGAGGTAGACGAAAGGTTCACTGCTTCACCTATTTCACGAACAGTTGGGGGATAGCCTTTATTTTCAACGCGTTCATGAATAAAACGCAGAACTTCTAATTGTTTTGTTTCGGTTCGTTTTGCCAATGCGCTCACCTTCTTTTCTTTTTTTTCAGTTTAGCATAATTTTTTTGATAAATCAAACAAGCGTTCGCTTTTTTTGCTTTTTTTTCCTAGACATTTTAAGGTATAATAGGGAACGGAAGCGAGGTGCATAAAATGATTTCGGATGAAAAAATTGCTCGTATCAATGAATTGGCAAAAAAGAAGAAGTCTGAAGGACTGACAAATGCTGAAGAAAAGGAACAAAAGGTTTTACGAGAAGAATATTTATCAACTTTTCGCAGCGGCATGCGCCATCACATTGAAGGAATGAAAATCGTTGATCCTGATGGAAAAGACGTCACACCAGACAAGCTGAAGAAAATTCAGCAGCAAAAAGGCTTACACAATCGAAAATAATTTGAATATTTGCTATTTCTGATTGAAAACGATAATTAAATCGGTTACAATGAATGTGGAATAAAAGTATTTATCACCGAAAAGGAGGACGAATTATTTTGTTTGATAAAATTGATCAGTTAGGTGTTAACACGATCCGTACATTAAGTATTGAAGCAATACAGAAGGCTAACTCTGGGCATCCAGGTTTACCCATGGGGGCTGCGCCAATGGCATACGCTCTTTGGACTAAGCATCTAAATGTAAATCCGGCTACGTCATTAAACTGGCCTAACCGAGATCGTTTCATCCTATCTGCAGGTCATGGTTCTGCAATGTTATATAGCCTGTTGCATTTAGCAGGTTACCAGGTAACGATTGATGATTTGAAAAGCTTTCGTCAGTGGGAAAGTAAAACGCCAGGACATCCTGAATTTCAACATACAGATGGTGTCGAAGCAACAACTGGACCATTAGGACAAGGTATTTCAATGGCAGTAGGTATGGCAATGGCTGAAGCACATTTAGCTGCAACTTATAACCGTGACAGCTTCAATATAATGGATCATTACACTTATACAATCGTCGGTGATGGAGACTTAATGGAAGGTGTTTCTCAAGAAGCTAGCTCAATGGCTGGACATATGAAACTTGGTAAATTGGTTGTTTTATATGATTCAAATGACATTTCTCTAGATGGACCAACGAATAAAGCCTTTACTGAAAATGTAGGTGCGCGTTATGAAGCATATGGCTGGCAACACATTCTTGTAAAAGATGGTAATGATTTAGAAGCAATCAGCAAAGCGATCGAAGAAGCAAAGGCTGAAACTGAAAAGCCGACTTTGATTGAAGTTAAGACTGTAATCGGTTTTGGTGCACCAAAAGAAGGAACTTCTGCTGTTCATGGAGCTCCAATTGGGGACGAGGGTATCACAGCTGCTAAAGCAGTTTATGGTTGGGAATATCCTGATTTTACAGTGCCTGATGAGGTTGCTGAACGCTTTAAAGCAGATATGCTTGATAAGGGTGCTGAAGTAGAGGGTCAATGGAATGACATGTTCAAGAACTACGAAAATGCGCATCCAGAATTGGCGAAACAATTCAAAGACGCTTTTGCTGACAAATTACCAGAAAACTGGGTAGAAAGTTTACCAGTCTATGAAGAGGGTTCAAGCCAAGCGAGCCGCGTATCAAGTAAAGAAGTTATCCAAGCAGTTGCTAAAGCTGTACCAACAGTTTGGGGAGGCTCTGCTGACTTATCTGGCTCTAACAATACAACAATTGCAGATGAAGAAGAATTTCAACCTGGTTCTTACCAAGGTCGTAACATTTGGTTCGGAGTTCGTGAATTCGCTATGGCTGCGGCAATGAACGGGATTCAATTGCACGGTGGCACTCGCGTTTATGGCGGAACATTCTTTGTATTTACTGACTATCTTCGTCCAGCAATTCGTATGTCTGCAATCCAAAACTTACCTGTGACCTATGTGTTAACTCACGATTCTGTTGCGGTTGGGGAAGATGGACCAACTCACGAGCCAATCGAACAATTAGCTAGTGTACGATGCATGCCGAATGTTCAAGTGATCCGTCCTGCAGATGGCAATGAAACTTCTGCTGCTTGGAAAGTTGCATTAGAATCAACTGACAAACCAACTTTACTTGTCTTAAGTCGTCAAAATTTGCCAGTATTGCCAGGAAGTAAAGAGATTGCAGTAGAAGGCGTTGCTAAGGGCGGGTATGTCATTTCTAAAGCTGCATCTGACACACCAGATGGTATCCTGATTGCTACTGGTTCAGAAGTGAATCTAGCGGTTGAGGCACAAAAAATCTTGAAAGAACAAGGTAAAGATGTTTCAGTGGTCTCTCTGCCTAGCTTTGATTTATTTGAAGCACAAGACGAAGCTTACAAAGAATCTGTACTGCCAAAAGCAGTAACTAAACGAGTAGCAGTGGAGGCTGCTTCATCATTTGGTTGGGAACGTTACATTGGCTATGCAGGTAAAATGATTAGCATTGATCATTTTGGTGCTTCAGCGCCTGGTGATTTTGTTTTAGAACAATTTGGCTTCACAGTAGAGAACGTAGTTTCTACTTACAACGAGCTGTAAGAATTAATAAAATGATCAAGTGCAGAGATTTATTTCTGCACTTTGTTTTTTTGTTACACATATTACGCTGATTTAACAAATGAGTGAAGAAGCTATGTTTAAATTGTTTAAGAAAATATTATAGCGTATAATTTTATTGTGACCAGATCTGAAGAATTGAAGCAAGGGATATTTGGAGGTAAATAATGAGCCAATTTAAGACTCGCAGTGAAAGACATACATATGAAAAGCAGCAACGACAAAAGAGAGTGAAACGTATCATGCCTGTATTGGGTACAGCTTTGGCTGTAACACCAGTGGCAATGGGAATGAATACTGTCAAAGCTGCCGCAGCTGAAACAGGGCAAACGCAAGACCAAGGAGCCTTTATTGAGCAACTAGGTGCCTCAGCTATGCAAGTATCTGCATCAAATGACTTATATGCGTCAATTATGATCGCGCAAGCACTAGTTGAAACGGGTTTCGGCTCTTCAACTTTATCTGCAGCACCTTATTATAATCTTTTTGGTGTGAAGGAATACAATGGCGGACCAAGCGTTTATATGAATACACAAGAATACCTAAACGGGCAATGGGTAACTATGTCAGAGCCTTTTGCAGTATATGGCAGTTATGCAGAATCATTTTTAGATCATGCCAATATTATGCGTAATTCTTATTATGCAGGAGCTTGGAAGAGCCATACATCAAGCTATCAGGATGCAGCTGCCTATTTAACAGGTCGCTATGCAACTGATCCAGGCTATGCTGGTAAGCTGATTTCCTTGATTCAGATGTACAACTTGACACGTTTCGACACTCCTGGAGCTGGTACTGCCGTTCAAACATCCGCAGTTGCTGAAGCACAAACGCAGCAAGCTCAGGCGGCTCAAACGCAAACTCAAGGAACTACCCAAGCTACTGGACAATCTTATACTGTTCAAAATGGTGATTCTCTTTGGGCAATCGCCCAGCATTTTGGAATTAGTGTAGATCAGTTGTTAGCAAACAATGGACTAAGTTTGGATTCCACTCTTATGCCAGGACAACAATTAGCAGTATAATCTGAAAGAAGCTGAGAAGCTTCTTTTTTTTGCAAACTTTATCTTACCAGTTAAAATTAATCAGTTTTTTAGTTACTTTTTTTAAAGATATCTGCATAGTATTGATTTCAAATTTCAGCTTGTCCCAAATCAATGTTGAGTGCCAGAAAAGTACATGAAAGAAGACGATAAAATAAAACTAAACATTGTGGGTAAAGCAATCATCTCTGGTCCTTTTTAGAGATAGATTCAAAGTTCAATACAGGGAAATTTGATGAGAAGTTTTATAGTAGGCACCTAAATTTTATTTAAATGGTGACTCTGTGTCTGTTGGTACCTTAGAATAAAACAACTGAGAGGTATTCATTTTGAATTAGTAATACACAGGAAAAAGTCCGGCCAGTAGATGAGGCAGTTCACTTAAACATTATTCTAGCATGAGGACTTAACAAGAAACATCAAAAAAACTTGACAGAATGATTTTTGCATAGTACATTAGTAATGAAATCGATATCATATAGTTTGGAAAATTTTTCTTTCTAAGTAAAAAAAGTTACCGAAGTTAAACGTAATAGTAAAGTCGAATTTTTTAAACATTAAAATGGTATCGATATCACAAAAATCACACAGGAACTTTTTATGAATGATTTTGAGAAATATGATTCTCAAATATCCGTTAATAAAAAACGGATCGAAGTAAGACTTTTTGTGGTATCGATATCACTGAGTGGAGGACAATCATGGAAAAAGAAAAGAATTGGTGGAAAAAGGAAATCATTTATCAGATTTATCCGAAGAGTTTCAAGGATTCTAATCATGATGGAATCGGTGACTTAAAAGGAATTATCGAAAAGCTGCCTTACTTAAAAGAACTAGGAGTAACAACTCTGTGGATTTGTCCAATTTTCTCTTCGCCGATGGTGGATAATGGGTATGACATCGCCGATTTTGAAGACATTAATCGTCAGTTTGGCACGATGGAGGATGTGGATCTTCTGCTGGCTGAGGCTAAGAAATTTGATTTGAAAGTAATGCTGGACCTAGTGATTAATCACACGTCGGATGAACATGTTTGGTTTCAGAAAGCCTTAGCTGATAAGGATAGCCCTTATCGCGATTATTACATTTTCAAGGAAGGTAAGGAGCCGCCGAACAATTGGCGTTCGATCTTTGGTGGTTCAGTATGGGAAAAGGTACCTAATGAAGAGTGCTATTATCTGCATATTTTCGACAAACGTCAGCCAGATTTAAACTGGGAAAATCGTGAGATGCGCGAAGAGTTGTATGCTATGATTAATCGTTGGCTGGAAAAAGGAATCGCGGGTTTCCGTATTGATTCTATTACTTTTATCAAAAAGGATCAAGATTATGGTAGTCTGCCAGCAGATGGAGTAGATGGATTAGTTTCCTGTAAAGAAAAAACCCGAAATCGTCCAGGAATTGAGATCTTTCTGCACGAGCTAAGAAGGGAAACTTTTGATAAATACAATTGCGTTACGGTTGGCGAAGCGCCAGGTGTTAGCTATGAAGAATTTCCAACCTATGTCGGAGAAGACGGGTATTTTTCAATGATTTTTGATTTTCATTATGCCGACATTGATGTGGAATCAGGTTCTGATTGGTTTAAACGAACGAATTGGACTACAGTCGAGTTTAAGGACCTGCTGATGCAATCACAAGCAGCACTGCAAAATGCCGGTTGGGGAGCGAATTTTATTGAAAATCATGATCAACCTCGAGCTTTGTCAAAATTCGTTGCACAAGAATTCCAATCAGCAAATTCTGCTTTAGGTTTAGGGGCCATGTACTTTTTCTTGAGAGGAACTCCCTTCATTTATCAAGGTCAAGAACTAGGGATGGTGAATGCCGAAAGAACATCTATTTCACAGTTTGATGATATCTCAAGCATTGATAACTATGCTCGCAGTATAAAAGAAGGTTTTTCTGGAAAAGAAGCATTACGCTTTGTTAATCAAAGAAGTCGCGATAATTCTAGAACACCTATGCCTTGGAACGATAGTCAGTATGGTGGTTTTTCAGATCAAAAGCCTTGGTTGTCGATGACAGAAGAATATCCTAAGGTAAACGCCATAGGTAATTCAGTTTTCAAAGGGTATAAAAAAATGATCTCTTTACGACAGCAATCAGCTATTTCGGATATTTTACAAGTTGGTGATATTGCATTTATTGATAATCTGCCTGAAGCTGTAATTGGCTATCGACGAATAGCCAAAACAGGAAGTCTGATTTCTTATACGAATTTCAGTTCTGAAAAGGTTGTGTTTGAGTTAGAGAAACCAATCAACAAGCTACATTTTGATTCGCATAACAAAACATTTTCAGGAACAAAGATTGAATTATTGCCTTACCAAAGTATTTTGATTAGCGAATAAAAAGGGAGTGTACAACAATGGCGATGGATTACAAAAAAATTGGGGATGAGATTGTTGAAATTGTTGGGAAGGACAATATTCTATCAATGACTCATTGTGCTACTCGTTTAAGATTGGAAGTGAAGGATCGGGCGGCGATTGATGATAAGAAGACCCAAAATGTTGATCAGGTGAAAGGTGTTTTCTTTAATGCTGGTCAGTATCAAATCATTTTAGGAACCGGGACTGTCAACAAAGTTTATGACGCATTAATTCAAGATGATGATGAACTGAGACAAAGGGAAACTAGCCTGGAATCAATTAAGCGTGAAGGGAATCCCGTCAAACGAGGAATTCGAACTTTAGCTGACATTTTTATTCCAATTATTCCGGGCATTGTAGCAACGGGGTTATTTTTAGGGCTTAAAGGTGTAATATTAAACGAAAACGTACTAGGTTTTTTCGGAACATCGACTGCTCAAATTCCTGAATATATTTTAACTTTAATGAATGTTCTGACGGATACAGTCTTTGTTTTCCTGCCAGCTTTAATTTGCTGGTCAGCCTTCAAAAAATTTGGTGGTACTCCAATCATTGGTTTTGTAATTGGGTTAATGTTGGTGTCGCCGATGTTGCCAAATGCCTACTCGGTGGCTGATATTAATAGTGGCATCGAACCACTGATTGCTTTTGGCTTTATTCCGATTGTTGGTTATCAAGGAAGTGTGTTGACAGCTTTAGTAGTAGGTATTTTAGGTGCTAACTTAGAAAAGCGTTTACGCAAGGTAATGCCTGCTTCACTGGACCTGATGTTCACTCCTTTTGTTGTTATCATGGGTATGCTGTTAATGGGATTATTAGTGCTAGGTCCATTGTTGCATTATGTTGAAGCTGGCTTAGTCGTTTTAGTAAAAGCATTGATTCATATTCCTTTCGGATTAGGCGGACTGGTTATCGGCTTTTTGTATCCATTAGCAGTTATGACCGGAATGCACCACTTGTTTATAATGATTGAGACTAGTTTATTAGCCCAAACTGGATTCAATCCCTTGATTACATTATGTGCCATGTATGGCTTTGCTAATGCAGCTGTTTGTTTTGCAATAAGTACTAAAGCAAAAAACAAGAAAATAAAAGTTATTGGTACTAGTGCTGGTATTACCCAGTTGCTGGGAGTTAGTGAACCGGCTTTGTTCGGGATAACGATTCGTTATGGAACTAAACCGTTAATTGTTATGTTAGGTTGTTCTGCATTAGGAGGCGCACTCTTATCTGTGTTAGGTGTACAAGCTAATTCTTATGGTTTAGCAGTTATTCTTTCACCTTTAATGTATATTTATGAGCCATCTCAGTTTGTTACCTATATAGTTGTGGGTCTGCTGATATTTATTCTGGCTTTCGTAATTACGTATCTTTTTGCAGTCCCCGAAGAGGTAATGATACCAGAAGAAGCTTTAGCGGAAGAGTGAAAACATGGAATGGACTAGGAAAGAACGATATCGACCATATAACTCTGTAGATCGAGTGGAGTTAGAGAACTTAAGTCACAAAGCTGCTGCTAGTGTCTGGCGGCAAGCCTTCCATATATAACCTAAATACGGCCTTTTAAACGATCCTAATGGGTTTGGCTGGTTTGATGGGAAATATCATCTGTTTTATCAGTGGTTCCCTCTAGGAGCTGTCCATGGCTTAAAATACTGGTATCAAGTGACGAGTATGGATTTAGTGAATTGGAAAGATGAAGGAGTAGCTTTGACACCGAAATATGATCACGAGTCTCACGGTATTTTTTCAGGCAGCAGTCTAGCAAGTAAAGATAAACTTTATTTGTTTTACACTGCAAACAACCGGGATTCTGATTGGGTGCGCCACTCTTCTCAAGCCTTGGCGTGGATAAATAAGGACGGATCAATCGAAAAACTGGAAAAACCGCTGATTCCTAAACCGCCAGAAGGTTACACAGATAACTTCAAAGATCCTAAAGTGTTGAAGCATGAGAGAATATACTATATGTTTGTTGGTGGTCAAACTGACGAACAAACTGGTTGTATATTGACCTACCAAAGTAACGATCTCTCTAATTGGCTCTTTAAAGGACCTTTGGAAATAAACGTTGAAAGACTTGGATTTATGTGGGGATGCCCAGATGTGTTCTCGATAGATGGGAAAGATCTACTAATGCTGTCTCCCCAAGGATTATCATCAAAGGGGCATCAATTCCAAAATGTTTATCACTCCGGAACTTTCATTGGTGAACATCAAATAGCAGAAAATATATTTAGAACTGCAGGTGAGTTTCAGGAGTTAGATTGCGGCTTTGATTTTTATGCGCCACAAACTACTTTAGGGCCTGATAATCGACGAATTTTAATTGGTTGGATGGGTTTGCCCGACACGATTTACCCAGCTGATGTGGATGGTTGGGCTAATTGCTTGACCATTCCTAGAGAGCTTTCGATTAAGCAAAATCGTCTGATTCAAAAGCCAGTTGCTGAACTTATGAAGTTTCGTCAAGAGGCTTATCAAATAGAAGTTGAATTAGTCAGTGAGCAACTGGAGATAGCGAATGCAAATGGACGGCCTGTTGAAATCCATCTGATTTTGACTAACGTCGGGTGTGAGCAGGCGGGAATTAAGTTTAATGTGAGTGAATAAGAAGAGACAATTTTCTTGCTTAATTTCGCGGAAGGACACTTAGTTTTAGATCGAACCTTAGCAGGGCAGCCGATTGCGGAAGATTATGGAACGATTCGGAGAAAACCTTATACGGAAACAAAGGTTGAGCTGACTTTATTTATTGATACTTCTTCAGTAGAGGTATTCGTGAATCAAGGCGAGGCCGTATTCACCAGTCGTTTATTTCCTAATCCGGATAGTCAAGGTTTAAAGTTGTTTGCTGAAGATGGAGCCTGTAAGTTTGATGCAACGGTTTGGTCGCTAGGTTCTGAATTTTCCAAAGAGTCATCACTAAATTTTTTTCAGTAAAAGATGGTGGGTCTTCAAACCTTAATTGCGGATCAACCTTTTTTTACGTTATCAGTTAGCATTTTTGTAAGAAGTGATGACGTATTTCTAGCATATATTTGTTTTTTCGTTTACTATACTTACATAAGGTAAGGGAGGATGCAACGATGACAAAAGTTTTTGATTCCATTTTATCGACAATTGGTCAGACACCTATTGTAAAATTAAAGCGCTTAGCTTCCACTGATATGGCGCAAGTATATGTAAAGGTAGAGTCTTTTAATCCTGGAGGCAGTGTGAAGGATCGTATTGCTTTGAGTATGATTGAACGGGCTGAAAAAGAAGGGAAATTGACGGAAGATGCAACAATCATTGAACCCACCTCCGGGAATACTGGAATCGGTTTAGCAATGGTTGGTGCGGCTAAAGGCTATAAAGTGATTCTAGTAATGCCGGAAACCATGAGTATTGAAAGAAGAAAATTAATGCAGGCTTATGGTGCGGAGCTGATTTTAACACCTGGTCCTAAGGGTATGAAAGGCGCAATTGCTAAAGCCGATGAGCTGGCAAAAGAGAATGGTTGGTTCGTCCCTTCACAATTTGAGAATCCGGCCAATCCTGCAATCCATGAAAAAACGACAGCCCAAGAAATTGTCGATACCTTCGGCAATAGTGGATTGGATGTTTTCGTGGCAGGAGTCGGAACGGGCGGAACAATTACTGGTGTCGGCCGAGAACTAAAACGTGTCTATCAACAAATCAAAATCGTTGCAGTTGAGCCGGAAGAATCACCCGTATTAGAAGGCGGCCAGCCAGGACCTCATAAGATTCAAGGAATTGGTGCGGGTTTCATTCCGGCCAACCTGGATACCTCAGTATACGATGAGGTTGAAGCAGTCAAGGGGACCGAAGCGATGGAAATGGCTCGCGAGCTAGCTAAGCAAGAAGGCATCCTGGTTGGTATTTCTTCAGGCGCTGCTTTGAAAGCAGGATTGGACTTAGCGAAAACAATGACGAATGACAAAAAGGTGTTAGTTCTGCTTCCTGATAGTGGAGAACGTTACCTGTCAACGGAATTGTTTAATTATGATGACTAATTTTTGGGTATTTGTGAAGTTTTAACATTTTCTCTAGCTTTTATAATTGAAGAGTAGTATTATTTAAGAAAGATTATAAGGGGGAGGGATATATTATGGCAGAACAAACTGTAGCACATGCGATTGAAGGACTTAAAGAATCGAATGTACGAATCACACCACAACGTTATGCGATCTTAGAATTTCTAATTGAGCATCGCAGTCATCCCACGGCAGACGAAATTTTTAGAGCTTTGGAAAGTCGTTTCCCAAATATGAGTGTGGCAACAATCTATAATAATTTGCGAAAATTTGTTGAAATCGGTATCGTGCAAGAAATGAGCTATGGAGATGCGGCAAGTCGGTTTGATTTTGGTGTACAAAAACATTATCATGCGATTTGTACAGACTGTGGCAAGATCGAAGACTTTTTCTATCCAGGTTTAGAAGACGTTGAGATGGCTTCCAGTGAATTGACTGGATATCAAATTAGCGAACACCGGTTAGAAGTTTACGGAGTTTGCCCTAATTGTCAAAAGAAAGGATAAGTCGTTTCGACGATTTATCTTTTTTTCTTTATGAAAGGTTTCATTATAGACTGAAAAGAGAACAGCAATTATTTCGTCGTTTTAATTCACAGTCTGTGTCTTTTGCTACCTAGAGCTAGTGGGTAAGACAACTAAAGAAGAAGTGGGGACATTGTTCTTGAGACGATGTCTTTTTTTGTTTCCCTGAATACATAGAGTATTGTTGTAAAATATTTTTCCAGTGAGATCGATTATAGTACAAATAGATATTTTGAAAAAGAGACTACAATATATGAAATAACGTACTTTTTGTTTATGAAGTGCAAGATAATCTCGTGAGAAGAAATCCAAATCAATTATCCTTTAACGACAAAATATCTTTATCTTTAAAATTTGTTATATTATTCAATTGATTTTGATTCGATTAAAAAAATGAATTATCTTGCATATATCTTATAGCTTTCTTTTTTTAAGTTATTTTCTGTTTTCATGCGAAAAAAATAGAAAAAAAGAGCAAAGCTATGATATCATAGAAGTGTAAACTAATTTAATTAAATTAGTCAATCTGAGTCGTGATGTTTTTTTATAAATTGGATATTTGCAATTTCTTTTACAGGGAAAAGTATAAGGTAAATAGGGTTGTAGTCGATTAGGAATAAAAAATAACTATATGGGGTGAATCGTTTTACAAGAATAGAAAAATCAGTTGCAACGACCAAAAGCTAAAGCTTTGCAGCCATTAGAAGTGATTCCTGAGTTTTTTTGCTGACCTGTTTTTGAAAACTTCCGAACTGTCGATATGCAGTGGAGAGGGGAATATACTATGAAAAATGCTAAGGTAGCATATTGGTGGACGCTCATTTTACTGGTTCCATTTTGTTTTTCAATACTGGCCTTTTTTTTAGGAGAGACAGTGTCAGCTCAAGAGGATGTCACACATAAAACCACTATCTCAGAATTTGAAATGCAATCTGATGATGCAAAGCGAATCAATAAAGACAATCCTATCAAGATAAAAAACATTATTCTAGCGAATGACAAAAAAAGTGCCCTTCAAGAAAACGAGGCGGGAAACAGTTTTTCCGGTGATAATCTAAAACCAAAGCCAGCTTCAGTTGAAGTAGGATTGAAGGTACGAAATCAATTAATAGGACGCCCATTGACTGCGAAGGAATTTGAATTTGAATTGTATGATGAAGCTGGGAATTTGCTAGAAACGCAAGCTAATGATGAAACAGGTGAGATCACCTTTTTGAAACGAGAATTTCGGGATACAGGAACTTACTATTACACCATTGTCGAAAAAGCAGGATCAGAATCAGAAATAATTTATGATGCAAAAAAGGTGACGGCTATCATCGAAATAGTTGAAGAAGATGGACAACTGTTAAGCAGTGTAACTTATAAAGACAATGATCAAAAGGACAATATTTCAGAAAAATTTATCAATAGTTATCATGATAATTCATCCCCAACAGGGAGCCTCTTACTTAAGAAGATCGACAGTAATTCTGAGGAACCTTTGGCAAACTCAGTTTTTCATTTGTATAATTCAAATAATCAGCGGGTCAAGGAAAACGAAGTTATTCAAACCGGATCAGATGGAACCATTGAAGTAACGAATCTGCCCTGCGGTGAATATCTTATCTATGAAATTAATGCTCCAAAGGGATATCAGATTGGTAAAGACCCAGAAAAGATAATCATAAACGAAGAAAACGCCCATCAGAAGAAACTGGTTTTTAATCGAGGGCCTAAGGTTAAGGAAGGCATTATCTTAACCAAAAGCGATAGTGTCACCAATAAGAAACTTAGAGGTGCAGAATTTATCCTCTGGGATGCTTACGGAAAAGAGATAATCACGGAAGATGATCTGGTAACCGATGAGAATGGAATCCTGCATATCGGTCGTTTGCCGTCAGGTACTTATTCATTAGTCGAAACGAAGGCACCCAGTAACTATCTTTTAGACGAAACGCCATTGATATTCAATGTTACTGAAGAGAATAACCTGATCGAGTTGACGAAAAAGAACAAAAAGATTCCGGAGCTGATTCAAACAGTTCAAAACAATTATTCCAGCAAAGCAGCCTCAAAGAGTATTCCAATTGCTGCATCCGGAATAGGGAAGACTTCCCCTGCATCGGGAACAAAATCAGATTGCATTTTGTGTTTTATTGGTTTTTGTTTAGTTGTTGGTATATGGGTATGGACTAAGAAAAAAATTGATGATTATTTGACCTCATAAACCTATTCTGTTTTTAGACTAGTTTCTAATAGAAGGAACTAGTCTTTTTGTGAATGAATAAGGTAAAAACTTAGCGAATTTCCATATTTAGGACAAAGAATCTTAATGCTTAATCTACGGCGTTTTTTAGTTGAACATTTAATAAAACGCTTGAATAGTTTCGATAAAATGATAGAAAATGCAAATCTGTGAGCAAAATAGATAGGGAATTCGCTCTATTCTGCTATACTTATTGTGCAAATAATTGCAAACTAATAATGGTTACAAAGAAAGAGGGATATAGATGAAAGTCGTAGTTGTCGGATGTACCCATGCTGGTACTGCAGCAGTAAAAAATATTTTAGCAACTCATC
The DNA here is from genome assembly GCF_050498925.1 of Enterococcus sp. AZ163. NCBI lineage: Bacteria > Bacillati > Bacillota > Bacilli > Lactobacillales > Enterococcaceae > Enterococcus > Enterococcus sp. AZ163. The sequence continues at coordinate 2,877,497 of NZ_JBIPAO010000001.1, read as the reverse complement.
CAGAAGCTGAGGTTACTGTTTTTGAACGTAATGATAATATTTCGTTTTTGTCATGCGGAATTGCTTTATACGTCGGTGGCGTTGTGAAAGACCCTGCAGGATTGTTCTATTCAAATCCTGAAGAATTAGCTTCTTTAGGTGCGAGTGTGAACATGGAGCATGATGTAACAAACGTTGATACTGAAGGCAAAAAAGTTACAGCAAAAGATTTAAAAACCGGCGAAGAAAAAATCGTCGATTATGATAAATTGGTAATGACTACTGGCTCTTGGCCAATTATTCCGCCAATTCCAGGTATTGAATCAAAAAATGTTTTATTATGCAAAAACTACAACCAAGCCAACAAAATTATTGAAGAAGCAAAAAGCGCACAAAAAGTTGTCGTAGTTGGCGGGGGCTATATTGGAATTGAATTAGTAGAAGCTTTTGCAGAATCTGGCAAGGATGTTACCTTAATTGATGGTCTGCCTCGTATCTTGAACAAATATTTGGATCAGCAATTCACAGACCTGTTAGAAAAAGAACTTGAAGACCACGGCGTAAAACTAGCTTTGGGCGAAAACGTTAGTGAGTTTGTAGCAGATGAAAACGGTGCAGTGAAGCAAGTTGTTACACCAAGTGCCCAATTCGATGCTGACATGGTTATCTTGTGTGTTGGTTTTAGACCAAATACTGATTTGTTGAAGGGCAAAGTAGATATGCTTCCAAGTGGAGCAATCCAAGTCAATGACTATATGCAAACTAGCAATCCAGATATTTTTGCTGCTGGTGACTCGACTGTGGTTCATTATAACCCGACTCATAAAGACAGCTATATACCTTTAGCAACCAATGCTGTTCGCCAAGGTATGCTAGTTGGTCAAAATCTAACAGAACAAAAAATGAAATACCGCGGTACTCAAGGAACTTCTGGCTTATACTTATTTGGCTGGAACATCGGTTCAACTGGTTTAACGAGTGAAGGCGCGAAAATGCAAGGAATTGATGTAAATGTTACCTTGATCGAAGATAACTATCGTCCAGAATTCATGCCGACGACTGAAAAGATTCTAATGGAATTAGTCTCAGAAAAAGGGACAAACCGTATCGTTGGTGCTCAATTTATTTCTAAGTACGACATTACTCAGTCGGCTAACACTATGTCAGTTGTAATCCAAAATGAAATGACTGTTGAAGATTTAGCATTACAAGATTTCTTCTTCCAACCTCATTTTGACCGTCCTTGGAATTACTTAAATATTTTAGCCCAAGCAGCTTTAGAAAAAATTAATCAATAAGACGACTAAACAACTGAGGTCTGGACCTAGGATTTTTCCTAGGTCCTTTTACTATTGAAGCCAAAAAAGGAGCTTTTTTTTCTCATGAAAAGCTATCTTGGATATCTGAATTATTTAGTGTACACTAGGAAAGAACGGAGGCAGTAAAATGATTTCACTTGAAGAATATTTAGCGAGCGGGCAAACAACCGTGTCGAATCTTTTTTTGACGAATTACGCGCGCCTAGGGCTTTCAACTTTTGAATATATGCTTTGGCTGCAGCTTTCAGCAGCTAACCAAAAGGGAAACGATTTTCCTGATTTGGGAAGAGTAGCCGAGGCCATGGGGATTGGCACTGAGAAAGCCTATGACCTGTTAGGTGATTTAATAAATAAAGGTTTTGTTGCTCTGGAAACAACTCAGGATGAGAATGGCCGAAAAAAAGATTGTTACAACCTTCTGCCTGCTTATGATCGATTAGCCATCTTAAGAGAACAGGAACGTTTCCAAGAAGAACAGGAAACCGAAGAGCAGGCAATTAAGAAGATGTATCAATCCTTCGAGCAGGAATTCGGCCGACCGCTTTCTGCGATCGAATATCAACGAATTGGTCAGTGGCTGGACGAAGATCATTATGCACCAGATTTAATTGCTCTAGCCCTACGAGAAGCAGTTTTGAATCAAGCTTACAATTTAACCTATATCGATCGAGTACTGCTGAGTTGGGAACGAAAAAACATCCGTACCAAGCAGCAGGTAGAGGAGGAACAAAAACGTCGCAAACAGATTCTGTTGCAAAAAGAAGAAGTAAAGAGCTCCGAAGAGTTGCCGAAAGTATCGTTGTACAATTGGCTGAAGGAGAATGATTCAGATGCTAAGTAAAGAAAGAACAATGGAAGCTATTTCGCGAATGTACGAAATGTTTCCTGAAGCTCACGGTGAATTGGTTTCAAATAATCCTTTCCAGCTTTTGATTGCAGTGATTTTGAGTGCGCAGGCAACTGATGTATCGGTGAACAAAGCAACTCCAGCGCTTTTTGCTGCTTATCCAACCCCTGAAGCATTAAGTCAGGCACCGATTGAAGGGATTATTGAAAAGATCAAAACTATCGGCTTGTATCGTAACAAGGCAAAAAATATCAAAGCCTGCTCGGAAATGCTGTTGATGGAATATGATGGTGAGGTTCCTAAAACCCGAGAAGAGCTCATTAAATTACCGGGTGTAGGTCGTAAAACAGCCAATGTTGTGTTGGGAGATGCATTTGGTATTCCGGCAATCGCCGTAGATACTCACGTGGAACGAGTTAGCAAACGTCTGAGAATCTGTAAATTGAAGGCTAGTGTAACAGAAGTAGAAGATGTGCTGATGCGTAAAGTACCTAAAGAGTTGTGGGTAAAAACCCACCATACTATGATCTTCTTTGGCCGCTATCATTGTTTGGCTCGAGCCCCTAAATGCAATATTTGCCCTCTGTTGGATATGTGTCAAGAAGGCAAGGAACGGATGCGGATTGCTAAGTAGAAACTGAATTTCCTAAAAAGATCAAAACTAAAAAGACCTCAGAAACTTGTAAAAAAGTTTCTGAGGTCTTTGCTTTGTCTATTGTGAAGCAGGAGGTGTTTGATTACCTCCTTGATTGTTATCTCCACCGGTGCCACCATCACCGCCAGTGCCTGGATCAGGCGGCTGAGGAGTGCTGCTGTCCGGAGTCTGACTTGGTTCTGTTACCGGATTAGATGGTGTCGTTTCTGATGGAGTCACTGGTTCCTGTGAGGAAGAAGGTGTTGTTTCTTCTCCAGAAAAAGAGCTGGACGGTGTCGTCGTGCTCGGAACCGTATAATTTGGCGTATTATTATAATTATTGTAGTAAGAAGAACTTGGTGCTTGATATTGAGTAGAGTTTGACCCCTTAACATAAAGTTCATTGCCGACTCTTACTAGATCGTCTGGGAAGTCCCAGTCCACATTGGGAACACTTGATGACACATATTGCATTAATTCTCGATAAACATCCGATGCAATCATGTCAGACTGCGAGGTAATTGGCTGCTGTCGATCATTATAACCAGTCCAAACAGATATAGCATAGTTAGTGGTATATCCGCTAAACATAACGTCAGGTGAAATACTGCCATAATGTGGTATCTTGGCTAATTCATCATCGGTATAGTTAGACGTGCCGGTTTTACCTGCTTGAATTAAGGACGAAATTCGGGCATTTGTTCCAGTCCCTTGAGTGATTACATCCTTTAAGATATCAGTTACCATATAGGCCGTATAAGGCTCCATTGCCTTTTCGCCATCGCTCTTGAATTCTTCTTCTGTGCCATCCTGATAAACGATCTTGTTTACATATTGTGGTTCAAAATAAGTTCCACCGTTGGCAAAAGCAGCATAGGCGGCTGCCATTTTCTCAGTTGAGATTCCATATTTTGTTCCATCCTGGGTTTCAGTATTGCTAGAAATCGCATTTGACATCAAAACATCCTTGTACTCAATGCCTAATTTCTTCATAAATTCAGCAGATCGATCCGTTCCCACTTCATCGAGAAGCTTCACAGCAGGTACGTTTCTTGATTCATATAACGCTCTGCGGAGAGTAATGTTGCCGTAGTAACTGTTGTCCCAGTTCGTTACTGGTGTCTTGGTACCTGGATAATTGTACGGTGCATCTTGAATATAGGTTCCTGTTGATTTTTGCAAATATTCAAAGGCTGGACCGTAATCGGTAATTGGTTTCACTGTTGAACCAAAATCGCGAGCCGTAGTAACAGCTAAATTAAGTCCTAAAGTCACGTCATCAGCAATTTTACGTCCCCCAATTTGGGCAGTAACTTTACCGGTATTAACATCAACCAGTGTTGCGGCTACCTGGAATTGATCATCAGGGAATTGAATATACTGATCGGTATTGACGATGTCGTATAATTCTTTTTGGGTATTCAAATCCAAATTGGTATAAATCTGCATACCATCAGTATAAACATCTCGACCAGTTTTACGCTGCACTTCATTAATTACTTCTTTCACGTAGTTATCAGTAACCTTCAATTCTTCATTGTTAGGCTCTAATGTCTGCAAACCAGCTTGGACGTCTGAAGCAACTGCTTCGTCGTATTCTTTTTGAGTGATCTTTTTGTTATCTAACATGGTATAAAGTACTGTATCACGGCGTTCTTTGGCAGCATCAGCGTGCTGATAAGGGTCATAAGCATTTGGTGCTTGGGGCATACCTGCCAGTAAAGCAATTTCAGCAATCGTTAGTTCATTTAGCGACTTGCCATAGTAAGTTTTCGCAGCTGTCTCCATGCCATAGATACCATTAGACATATACACTTTATTAATATAGTAGGTCAAAATTTCTTGTTTCGATTTTTCTCGCTCCAGTTTCAAAGCCAGCCAAGCTTCCTGAGCTTTTCGGCGCAACGTTTGGTCTGAAGACTTGGTAGAGAAAAAGGAAAGCTTAATCAGCTGCTGGGTCAGGGTACTTCCCCCTTGAACACTATCGCTGCTGACGTTATGCAGTGCTGAGCCGATAATTCGAATGGGATCGATTCCGCTATGATCAAAAAAGCGGCGATCTTCTACTGAAACAATCGCGTCGTCTAGTTCCTGTGGAATTTCATCGGCTGAAGCAGTTTCTCTTTTTTCTGCGCCTAGATCCAAAAACATTGTTCCGTCGTTCGCATAAAAATTAGACGAAGCTGATGCCTCCAAATTCTTTTCATCGAGACTAGGGGCATCCTTAACATAAAAGAAGAACAGCCCAACTCCGGCTAGCATAACTAAGCATAACAGCCCTACAATTACAGTTAAGATTTTTATGGGCAGATTACTCTTTTTGCCGGTACGTTTTTTGCTGCTTTTTTTTGCTGTCTTTTTCGGTCGTTTCTCTGAACGAGAGGTCTTTGCCATAGTGAGTTACTCCTTTTTACAAATAAATTCATCAACAGCATCTAAATAAGGAATCCGCGGTGCTATTTTTGGATAAATTTCGATTCCTTCTGTTTCGACTTGAGTTAAAGTCATAGATTTCTTTCCGGATGCTTGTTGCTCCCAGAGAGTAATTAATACTTCACTGGACAGAAAGAAACAACGTTGGATGCTGGAAAACCATAATAGGATAAAACAAATACCGCCTTGCTTTAAACAACTCCGCATGTGGTTAATCTGGTGTTCGTGAAAATTCTTAAAAGGGAAAGAAGTTTTGTTCTTAGTTTCTTTGGCTTCAAAGTCCAAATAATATCCCTTATACACACCATTATAGTCAGTTGTGGAGGGTTGTCTAAAATAAGCTTCCTTAATGACCGCTGCACTTCTTCGTGGATAGTCCACTTTAACGATTTGAAGCGGCGTTGGTTTTTTATGAATAACTGCGATATCATGGGTAAGGTAATAATCATTACTTTGATTGATGGCTTCCTCAAAACGCATCCCACGATTAGCGAAGTTGGTTCGTTTCGCTGTTTTCGAAGTTTCATTTGCTGTACTATTTGGCGTACTATTGGATGAAAATAATTGACCGTTAGGGTAACGGAAGGCCATGCTTATCACGCTCCTGTTTGACATTATAACAAAAAATTCACTTTTTATCTGAAAGAGAGAAAAAAATATGGCAGAAATTATCAAAAGATTATACATTAGCGGCTACCAAAGCTTTGAAATGGGGATTTTTAATCAAAAAGATCCCCGAGTTGTCGTGATCAAAAAAGCTTTAAAGCGTGAGCTTAAGAATTATTTAGAAAATGGATTGGAGTGGGTCATGACTGGTGGTAACCTAGGCTGTGAGATATGGGCCGGTCAAGTCACGATTGAATTAAAGCAAGAGTATCCTGAGCTGAAGCTGGCGATGGTTCTTCCCTTCCAAGAATTTGGCAGCAAATGGAACGAAGCCAACCAGCTTTTACTGACAGAACTGCAAGGAAAGGCAGATTTCGTGGATTCGGTGAGCCATCACCCTTATCAAAATCCAATTCAGTTTCGAAATTACACTCAATTCATGCTGGAGCATACCGATGGCAGCTTGCTCGTTTATGATGCGGAATTTCCTGGAAAAACCAAGTTTTTAATTTCATCAATTGAAAAATATCAGGAACAAAATGACTATTTCCTGCAAACAATTTCAATGGACGATCTAGAAAATTCGTATGATTTCGAGGATAGTGTTTGATTTCCGCAGCCTTATCCGCTATGATAGTTAAGGAAAGCTATAATTAGTTAATGACGTTAATGAGGTGGAAAAATGGCGAACGTAATTTATACTCCTAATGATATCTTGGAACAAGAATTCAAAACAAAGATGCGTGGATACGATCCAATTGAAGTGGATGAATTTCTGGACAATATCATTAAAGACTACGAAGCATACAATAAGGATTTATTAGCATTAAGAGAAGAAAATGACCGTTTGAAGGCAAAAGTGGATCAATTATCTAAAGCCCAACCGTCTGCAACTCGTGTAAAAGAAGCAGCTCCTAAAAGCTCAGCTGTAACGAATTTTGACATTTTGAAACGTTTGTCAAATCTTGAACGTGAGGTATTCGGTAAAAAGCTTGATCAACAAGCTTCAGCGACTCAAACTGCGGTAGACGATATCAAACAAAATTACACGCAGGCAGAAGACGACAACGAAAAAACACGTCAGTTTTAATTGACTTTTGCAATTTTCGGGTAATCGCGGCTGTTTTACAGCTGAGGAAAGTCCATGCTCGCACAAGACTGAGATTGTCTGTAGTGTTCGTGCTTAGCGAAACCATAAGCTAAGGTACTCTTATGGAGTAACGGCAGAAAAAAGGGCTAAGGAGTAATCTATGCCTGAGTATTCTTGAAAGTGCCACAGTGACGAAGCATTTTAGGAAACTAAGATGGTGGAACGCGGTAAACCCCTCGAGCGAGCAACCCAAACAACGGTAGGGGCACTTCTTCTAAGGAAATGAACGATGAAGGAGCCGACTTGATCGGAGATAGATGGTTACCACGTGAATCAGCTTCCCTGAGCTAATTCACGTACAGAACATGGCTTACAGAAAATTGCAGGATTTCAGGGTACCTTCCAACTATGTTGAGAAGGTTTTTTTTCTGACAAGGATAAGATGTGTCATTAGACTTTCAACTAAGAGCTCAGCTCTTACATAAGACAAGGAGCAAAATATGAAAAAATATCAATTAATCGCGACAGCGGCTGCCGGTATTGAAGCACTGGTAGGAAAAGAGTTACGAGATTTAGGGATTGATTGCCAGGTTGAGAATGGTCGAGCTCGCTTCGAAGGCGATTTGGGAACTATTGCGACAGCTAACCTTTGGTTGCGTACGGCTGATCGAGTAAAAATCATTGTCGGTGAATTCGATGCCTTCACCTTTGATGAACTATTCGAGAAGGTAAAGGCGTTACCTTGGGAAGATTTTTTGCCAATGGATGCCCAATTCCCCGTAGCGGGACGTTCCATCAAATCAACGCTCTACAGTGTGCCGGATTGCCAAGCTATCACTAAAAAGGCGATTGTTGAACGGCTACGTGAAGTTTACCATCGTCCAGCCCGAGTACCATTGCCCGAAACCGGAGCTTTTTTTCAGTTAGAAGTGGCTTTGCTGAAGGATCATGTTGTATTAACGATTGATACCACAGGTCCTAGCTTATTTAAACGTGGCTATCGTTTGGAAAAAGGCGGCGCTCCATTAAAGGAAAACATGGCGGCGGCGTTGATTATGCTGACCAATTGGCGCAAAGATCGTCCATTTTATGACCCAGTTTGCGGTTCAGGGACTCTGTGTATTGAAGCTGCCCTAATTGGTCATAATATCGCCCCTGGTTTTAATCGGGAATTCGTTTGTGAAACATGGGATTGGTTTGGCAAAGAAGTGTTTGAAAAAGTTAGAACGGCAGCGGATGAAGCTGCGGATTATGATAGTGTATTGGATATTACCGGATCAGATATCAATGGACATATGATTGATATTGCTAAGCGAAATGCCGAAGAAATCGGCTTAGGGGATTCGATCACGTTTAAGCAACGGGCGGTTAAGGATTTCCAAACGGATAAAGAATATGGGGTTATTGTAGCGAACCCGCCTTATGGAGAACGTCTAGGCGATGAAGAAAAGGTTCAAGAGCTCTATCGTGAAATGGGCCAAGTATTTATCCCTTTAAAAACGTGGAGCAAATATATTTTGACCAGTGATTTGACCTTTGAGAATCACTATGGAGCTAAAGCAACCAAGAAGCGTAAATTATACAATGGCGCGATTCGCACAGATCTCTTCCAATATTGGGGCCAACGTCCAACGAGAAGGGATGCCGAATGAGTGAACAGTTGAGTGCAATCCGCAATTACAGCTATGAAAAGCTGAATACGGACACGAGCGGCCACGATTTCTTTCATAGTGAACGAGTGGCTAAGATTGCTCTAGCCTTGCAGGAAAAAGAAAACGCAGGAGATGCAGCTGTCATTTGGGCAGCTAGCTACCTGCATGACGTGATTGATGACAAGGTTGTGACTGATCCTCATCAAGAACGCCAAAATATTAGCGACTTTCTAGCTTCGCTGGAGTGGTCCTCTGATCAAATCGCACATGTCCTATCTATTATTGATAATTTGTCTTATTCTCGTGAATTGGAAATGGGAAAGGCAGAGTTGACTTTAGAGGGACAACTTGTTCAAGATGCGGATCGAATTGATGCTCTAGGAGCAATTGGGATTATGCGAACAGCTTACTATGGTGGGCATACAGAAAGTCCGCTTTATTTACCTGATGTAGCACCAAAGAATTTCAAGACTAAAGCCGAGTACCGCAAAAAAAGTACAGTCATCAATCATTTTTACGAAAAACTTCTTTTGTTAGAAAAAACCATGAATACGACCGCTGGAAAAGCAGAGGCCAGATTGCGCACAAAATTCATGCAAACTTTCCTGATGGAGTTTTATGCGGAATGGGACGGAAAATTATTGACTTCTAATGAAAATGATAAAATGAAGAAACAATAAACTAAATGATGTCTTTATGAACGGGTTTTTCGTATAATGAGGGTATAAAGAAAGGGGATCGACGGATGTTAAATCGACAGATGATACAGCCAGAGAAAATGTTAGCCCTTCTTTCGGACCCAAACGAAGGCCTGTTTGCGATTCGTGGAAAAATGGATATGAAGACCTATCAGGTTTTATTATATAAATACGAGGAAGACTTTTTTCTTTTAAAAAATCCGTACCTGCTTCATCTTTTGATGGACAATCCTCAAAAATATTTGTGGAGTGATCAGGATTTATTAAATAGTATTGAAGAGACACTGGAGAGAAACCAGTATTATCCAGTTTCGAAAGAATGGGTTGATTTGGATTTAAAGATACTTAAACAAATCGAAAATGTTGAAATCGAATGGTTTCAAATGGAAGAATAACAGGACGAACCTGTTATTCTTTTTTTCTGAACTGTTGAAACAAAAGAATGAAATTAAGAATAGTCAAAATAATTCCTACGACTAAAGGAATGAATAGCAAATTTTGACTATAGCCAAACGATTGTTTAAATTCTTTTAGGGAATTGACTAAAAGGACTGTCTGACTATAACGATACACTTGGTAACTGAAAGTGGTCAAAAAAACTGAAATCAATGCCAAAACAAAACGTCGGTAATCAGCGTATCTTGTCCTTTTGATGAACCAGAAAACCAGATAAAGAAGGATAAGTCCAATCGGCACACCAAAAGCAAAGGCTGCATTTAACATAACAAGTCTCCTTATTTAATTAATTAAGGTGAAGATACCCGCCAAGAAATTATCTGACAGTGATTTTTCAGTCAGTCATAAAAACCAAAGGGTATCTTTATCTACAATTACTAGTTTTCACAATTTAAGGGAATTAGTCAAGTAAATACTTAGTCGTTGTGAAAAAGAAAAAAATTCAGTAAAGTAAGTAGAGGAGGTTTTGTTGATGTCGAGTTATGTTTTTCCTATCAAAACGGCACTGGCCTTTTTTCCGCTGCTGGCCTTGTTAATCACCGCGCCGTTCTTAATTTATTATTACCGTAAATATGGCACCTTAGGAAAAAAGCGCAGCCTGATTCTTTATTCTTTTGTCTTCTATCTATTATGTGCCTACTTCTTAGTAATACTACCATTACCAAGCATTCAAGAAGTTGCTGCTATGACAGGACCTAAATACAATTTGCATTTATTTCAGTCTTGGCAGAATTTTACCAGTCAGACGGTATTACGAATCAACGAACCTAGTACATATTTGCCAGCTATGAGGCAAAGTGTGTTCTTAGAGCCTGTTTTCAATATTTTGCTATTATTTCCGTTTGGTGTTTATTGTCGTTATTACTTCCGTTTTTCATGGAAAAAGACCATCGCAGCTAGTTTCTTTTTATCACTTTTTTTTGAGTTGACCCAGTTGAGTGGTTTGTATTTTATTTATCCTAGACCCTATCGATTATTTGATGTGAATGATTTGCTGCACAACACAATAGGAGGAACCTTCGGCTATATTTGTGCACCGCTGTTCACGTTCTTCCTGCCAACGCGCAGTGAATTGGATGAAGAATCGTTGGAAAAAGGTCATAAGGTAACACTTTTACGGCGTGCTGTAGCAGCTGTGATAGACTGGTTCGTAATTGATTTGACTACTGGCCTAGTACAACTAGTGCTTGCCTTATTTCCAGCTACCAGTTTTTTAGCAGATACTGTTAAGCTGAGATATCACTTAGGCTGGTTTACCTTGCAGGTAGTCGTTTATTTCATGATTTTGATGTATTTCTGGCAAGGCCAAACGGTAGGGAAGAAAGTCGTAAGAATTAAAGTAGAAGAAACAGGCCGTCCGCGAGTTCGTTTTATCTCACTGGTAAAGCGATATAGTTTCTTTTATCTGCTGATGTTTATTATCAACCAGATTTTCCAATTTAGTGTGACCCACTTAAATACCACGAACCATGTATTGTTTATCGCGTATTCTATTTTAGCTTTGATAAGTTTTGGAATTTTACTTTTATTTGTCTTCAACTTATTGTATGCTCTCATAAGAAGAAGTCCTCGTCTCTTCCATGAGAAGGCGAGCCGCACGTACACGAGAAGTACGCTAGAAAAGAAAGAGGTAGAACATGGCAACATTTAAAAATTTTCAATTCCAGCCTTTTATTATGGAAGCAATCCAGGATAAAGGCTTTATGGAACCAACACCCGTACAAGAAAAATTGATTCCCTTAATAAAAAAAGGGAAAAACATTGTTGGGCAATCTCAAACAGGCTCAGGAAAAACGCATACCTTCCTACTACCGTTAATGGATAAATTGGACGGCAATCAAGACGACGTGCAGATAGTGATTACCGCACCGAGTCGTGAATTAGCTACTCAAATTTATCAGGCAGCTATTCAAATTGCCAAATTTTCACCGACTGAAATCCGGGTAACCAACTTTGTTGGCGGAACAGACAAGCAACGTCAATTGGATAAATTAAAAGGGCACCAACCGCATGTTGTGATTGGTACACCAGGCCGTATCCTAGATATGATGAATGAACAAGCTTTAAAGATTCATACAGCGAAATATTTTGTTGTCGATGAAGCAGACATGACTTTGGATATGGGCTTCTTGAACGAAGTAGATCAAATTGCTGGTCGCTTGCCAAAACAAGTCCAAATGCTGGTCTTTTCAGCGACAATTCCAGAAAAATTACGACCTTTTTTATTGAAATACATGGAAAATCCTGTCATTGAAGAGATCAAAGCTCAGGCAGTTATTTCCGATACAATTGACAATTGGTTGATTTCAACCAAAGGTAAGGACCGCAATCAGTTAATCTACAAGTTGTTAACAGTGGGCCATCCCTATTTAGTAATTGTTTTTGCTAATACCAAGCAGCATGTTGATGAAATCACTGAATACCTTAAATCGCAAGGCTTGAAAGTGGCAAAAATCCATGGCGATATCACACCGCGGGAACGTAAAAGAGTGATGCGACAGGTTCAAAATTTAGATTACCAATATGTCGTGGCGACTGACCTTGCTGCTCGCGGGATTGATATCGAAGGTGTTTCCCATGTAATCAATGCTGAGGTCCCTCATGAGTTGGACTTTTTCATTCATCGAGTTGGTCGGACTGGCCGAAATGGTTTGCCAGGGACTGCGATTACTTTGTATAATCCTAGCGATGAAGATGCGATCAACCAGATTGAAAAGCTGGGCATTACTTTCCAGCCTAAAGAAATCAAAAACAACGAAATTGTTGATACCTATGATCGTAATCGGCGACAAAAACGGGAGAAAAACAAAGATGAGTTAGACCCAACCCTAATTGGTTTGGTGAAAAAGAAGAAGAAAAAGATTAAGCCAGGTTACAAACGCAAAATTGATCGGGCTATATCTGAATCGAACAAACAAAAACGCCGGCAGACACGTCGTCAGACGGAACGCTCGGTTCGGAAAAGCAAAAAGAATTCCAATAAATAAACGAAATAGGCAGTGGGCAAAGTGTCCCGCTGCTCTTTTTATTGCTGCGATCAGAACTGTTTACAAAATTCAAAAAAATAAACAGATGGGCAAAAATTATAAAATTCTACCGTCTATTTCCAAATAATTCCTCCATTTTCCTCACACATTCTTGAGATAATGGTATAATTTGAAGGATAGATAAACGAAGGAGGCAACCTAACCTATGAATCTCGTTGATCAACTGGACTGGTCCTATTGGAAACGATTGAGTGATAAAGAAAAGCGTACCTTATTTGGTCAGGTATTAATGTATTTTGTTAATCCTTTATTACGAATCACGGATATAGAATTAAAAGAATATGAATTATATGGAATAAAATGCCAAACTTTTGAGCTGATGATTGATGATGAGGAATTTGTTTTTATTCCAGGAAACAAAGATGCAATTTTAGGCTGGAATTTGGGCACTAAAGGCTTATCCTTGTTAGAAACCGCACCCAATTCACCACATGTACGAATTCCTGAAGAGCTGCAAAACAGCTATGATTTACTTGATGTTCACTCACTGGCTGATTATATTAACGATCGCACAACCAGCTTACGAAAGGTCAAGATTCCGCCGATGTTTGTTCAGCGTTTTGCTTTACCGGCTGGCACTAATTTTTTAGGTGTTTATGACGCTGTTACCGGAAGTTTTACCGGTCAGGCTGATCAATTTTTAGTCTTTGAAGGAGAAATTCGGGAAGTTCTTTGTCCGAATTTAACACCTTCTGAAAGTATTCGGTGGAGTTTTCCTAAGAGTGTATTGAGAGAAAACAGCTGGTATATTGAAATGGTACCAAATAGTGATCTTTATCACGTATACACTCATGAAACGCATACTTATACAACTTTACGCAAAAAGGTTCGTAAACGAAACTTCGATTTATTGACGGAAGACCAATGGGAGTATGCTAATGGGGCCGGGAGTCGACGTTTGTTCCGCTGGGGGAACGATTTGAATACCTCTGATCCCTACCGAGGTAAAAAAATCCGCCAGATGATGACAGGGTTAAACATGTTTGGGCTATCCTTTGATACAGCAATGGAACGTTATGAAATTACCGAAGATCCAGGAGTATTGAAGCTAACTACAAGTTCACTAAGCACAGGTTTGCCAATTGTTGATAAGCTGCCGCTTTCGACCTATTACGCACCAGAAAGAACACTTCTGCACGAAGAATTCTTGAAACCGAGTGAATACCTTTATCGCAAAGCCATTATTGTGAAGATCTAGTTTGACATTTGGCCTGCTTTTTCTTATACTTACTGACAGGACAAGGTTTGTTAACGAACATCCACAGGAAGTGCGGCATAACTGAGAGCTGCACGATGAACCTAACAGATTGCTCCCTGACTACTTTTGGTTGAAAACCAACGTTACTCGGCGTTAACGAGCTGAAGAGGTAATGATCTATCATTGCAACCAAGGTGGTACCGCGAGTTTTCGTCCTTGGATGCAGTGGTAGTTTTTTTATTTTTTAGAAAAGAGGAGAAATGATGAAACAATTAACGAGTGCACAGGTTCGTCAAATGTACCTGGACTTTTTCAAATCTAAAGAACACATGATTGAGCCCAGTGCTTCTTTAGTACCAGTCAATGACCCATCTCTTTTATGGATAAACTCGGGTGTTGCTACAATGAAGAAATATTTTGATGGCTCCGTAACTCCAGAAAATCCACGCATTGCCAATGCTCAAAAATCAATTCGAACCAATGATATCGAAAACGTAGGAAAAACTGCTCGTCACCATACGATGTTTGAAATGCTAGGAAACTTCTCAATTGGCGACTACTTCAAAAAGGAAGCTATTGAATGGGCTTGGGAATTTTTGACTTCACCGGAATGGATCGACTTTGATGCGGAAAAATTATATGTAACGGTTTATCCTGAGGATGCTGAGGCAAAACGCATTTGGCTGGAAGAAATCGGCTTACCAGAAGATCATGTTGTAGAAGTAGCCGACAACTTTTGGGATTTAGGCGTTGGGCCAAGTGGACCAGACTCAGAAATCTTTTACGATCGCGGAGAATCCTTCAATGATCTTGCAGAGGATGATCCAGAAAACTATCCTGGCGGCGAAAACGAACGCTACTTGGAAATCTGGAACCTAGTGTTCTCTGAGTTTAATCACAAACCAGACAATACTTACGAACCACTTCCTCATCAAAACATTGATACCGGCATGGGCTTGGAACGGATGGTTTCTATTATTCAAGATGCTCCAACCAACTTCGAAACTGACTTGTTCTTGCCAATAATTGGTAAGGTAGAAGAGCTAAGCGGAAAAAAATACGGATTGGACAAGCAATTGGATGTTTCCTTTAAAGTAATTGCTGACCATATTCGTTCATTAGCCTTTGCGATTGGTGATGGTGCATTGCCATCTAATGAAGGACGCGGTTATGTATTGCGCCGTCTCTTACGTCGTGCGGTAATGCATGGTAAAAAATTAGGTATCAATGAAGCATTCTTGTACAAATTAGTACCAATTGTTGGCGAAGTCATGGTCAGCTACTATCCTGAAGTGCTGCAGCAAAAAGACTTCATTCAAAAAGTAGTTCGCAATGAAGAAGAACGATTCCATGAAACAATCAACGAAGGGTTAACTATGCTGAATGATGTATTGGCTGAACTAAAAGCTAATAATGAAACGATTTTAGACGGCAAAGTAATCTTTAAGCTGTATGATACTTTTGGCTTCCCAGTGGAATTAACCGAAGAAGTGGCTGAAGATGAAGGCTTGAAAGTCGATCATGAAGGTTTTGATGTTGAAATGCAAGCACAGAAAGAAAGAGCTCGGGCAGCACGCTCAACTGAAACTTCTATGGGCGTTCAAACTGCCCTATTAGGTGATATTAAAGTTCAAAGTGAATTCATCGGCTATGATCACTTAGAAGTAGAAAGTCAATTGTTGACCATTTTACAAGAGGATGCGGTTGTAGATGCAATTAGTGGTGGAACAGCTCAATTAATTTTCGCGCAAACGCCATTCTATGCGGAAATGGGTGGACAGGTGGCTGATCACGGAATCGTGGCAGATAAAGACGGTAATGTAGTGGCCAAGGTTATCGATGTGCAAAAAGCACCAAATGGGCAGCCGTTACACAAGGTTGAACTTCTACAAGCTATCAAGGAAGGCAAGACATACTTCCTACAAGTTAATGCAGCAATGCGTAACAAGATTTTGAAGAATCATACAGCAACTCACTTACTGCACAAAGCCTTGAAAGAAGTTTTAGGAGAACATGCTAACCAAGCAGGTTCCTTAGTCGCACCAAAACACTTACGATTTGACTTCAGCCACTTCGGACAAGTAACCGCAGCAGAGCTGAAAGAAATGGAAAAAATCGTGAACCGTCGAATTTGGGAAGCAATTCCAGTAGTAACGATTGAAACAGATATCGATACAGCAAAAAACATGGGCGCAATGGCGCTCTTTGGCGAAAAATACGGCCATGATGTTCGCGTAGTAAACATCGGTGACTGGTCAATCGAATTATGTGGGGGAACGCATGTCAGCAACACTGAAGACATTGGATTGTTCAAAATCGTTTCCGAATCAGGAATCGGTGCTGGCGTTCGACGGATCGAAGCTTTAACTGGTCAAGAAGCCTATGAAGCCTTCCGTGAAGAAGAAGATCTGCTAGTACAAGTTGCGCAAACAGTGAAATCACCACAGATGAAGGACGTTGTCAGCAAAACGGAACAGCTGCAGCAGCAATTACGCGAATTACAAAAGGAAAACGAACAATTAAGCACCAAATTAGCTAACCAACAAGCTGGAGATGTCTTCAAAGATGTGAAGGAAATCAATGGTACGACCATTATTACCGCTCAGGTTAACGTAAAAGACATGAACCAATTGCGTCAATTGGCTGACCAGTGGAAACAAAAGAACTACTCAGATATTCTAGTTTTAGGAACTGGTCAAGGAGAAAAAGCCAACTTATTGGTAGCAATGAATCCAGCAGCGGTCGAAAAAGGTCTAAAAGCTGGCGATCTGATTAAAATAATCGCGCCTAAAGTTGGCGGCGGCGGTGGCGGTCGCCCAGATATGGCCCAAGCCGGGGGGAAAAATCCAGCTGGGTTACCAGATGCTTTGAAAGCTGCGCAAGAGTGGTTAAAGTAAAAGTTAAGTCTCTATAAAAATATCGATTTTCCAGAAGTCTGCTTTATGAGATAGACTTAAGGAAAATCGATTTTTTCAATACCTTTTTGATGATCAAATTTTATTCGGTGGCCTGGAGAACAAAAAGTATGGTGAATTATAAAGTGAATGAATTTCTCTTTTTATAAAATAAGAGGATAAGAAGTGAAGCGCATAATACTAGGATAAAATTAGTCCAAGTGTAGAATTTGCTGATTTATGTTACAATTAGGAGAATAAATAAAGAAGGTTGGTGAGAAAAATAGATTATGAAAAAACTTTTAAGGTTGAATCATTAAATGAATTTTCTCGCAATGTCTACAATCGTGTATTGAGATATGTTGTTAATCATCAAATTGATAGAAAAAATAAAAATGATTTATATGCCGAGTTGTTAGATCAATTAAAAGGGATGCTACAAATGAATCTTTTTGAAATGACAATGGATGATTTGGTTAAAGTTGAATCTTACTGGAATACAATGGATGTGTATACGAAATCTATAACTGGTCAGAAGGCAGTTGAACAGTATGTCTAATTTTTATACGGATTATACTGAACAGCAATATTCTTTAATCTTAGAAGATACCTTAGAAGCTTTGACGCTCTTTAAAGTTCCAACAGAGAGTCCAAAAGCTTTTTTACTTGGCGGACACCTGGAGCGGGTAAGACAGCACTAAGATACGCTATCATGAATGAAATTGATACAAATGTAATTGTAGTGGATAATGATTCGTTCAAACAAGCCCATCCAAATTTTGATGAGATTGTGGAACAGTATGGCAAAGACTACGTGACACATGTGACGCCATTTTCTAATCGTTTGACAGAAGATATTGTGGAATATTTGAGTGACAGAGATTATCACTTGATTATAGAAGGAACTCTGAGAACGACAGAAGTGCCGACAGTGACTGCTAATCTCTTAAAAGCAAAAGGATATGAAATGAGTCTATATGTCGTTGCGGTTTCAAAAGATTTGTCATATTTAGGAACGCTTGCAAGATATGAGTATCAGTTTTCTAAAGATCCTGTAACAGCTAGAGAAACTAAAAAGAAGCATCATGATTTAGTTGTACAAAATTTATCTGAGAATATTTCGATTTTATATAAAGAAAACGTGTTTAAAACAATCAAGATTTTTGATCGGGAAATGAATCAATTGTACCATTCTGGAAAGACACCTTTAAAGAATCCGAAAGAAGTTTTAGACCCAATAGTAAATGAGGAAGCAGAAACTAAAAGTCTTCTTGTTCAAATTCAAAAAAATTTACAATTGATGGAGATAAATGGACATCAAAAATCGAATAGTTATAAGGAATTAGTATCTAAATATAAATCCTTGCGGTCGCCCAGACATGGCCCAAACCGGGGGTAAAAATCCAGCCGGGTTACCAGATGCTTTGAAAGCTGCGCAAGAGTGGTTAAAGTAAAAGTTAAGTCTCTATAAAAATATCGATTTTCCAGAAGTCTGCTTTATGAGGTAGACTTCTGGAAGTCGATATTTTTTTATGATTAGAACCTTCTAGGATAGTAAAACAGTTCAAGAAGTAAATCGTTCTTTGTGTAATGCATTCG
The DNA here is from genome assembly GCF_050498925.1 of Enterococcus sp. AZ163. Lineage (NCBI taxonomy): Bacteria > Bacillati > Bacillota > Bacilli > Lactobacillales > Enterococcaceae > Enterococcus > Enterococcus sp. AZ163. The sequence continues at coordinate 2,859,045 of NZ_JBIPAO010000001.1, read as the reverse complement.
CATCATTTCTGATACGTATATTGAGATACTTGAGTGACTCTTAAATCTCATGCTAGCTCAGATGAATTATTGAAAGCTCATAGGATCCAGAGTGAACGTTGGAACTAAAACGTATATATGTATAGCTGCTTACTTGCGTTTGAATAAAGAGTAGGCTGATCATTTAGCTCGATAATGTTCCAGTGCTAGTTAATAGTCGTATGAGTAAGCTAATCTTCGATAAAACGCTTTCTCAAAAATTTTACCTCCTCAAACAAATTAAAACATACTCCAATCTGTTTCAGATTCTTTCGTAATCCTTGAGATAACAGGAAGTGTACAGCGCTTTTCTTGTTATCTTTTTATTTTATAGGTATAATTCTAAGAAGAAGATCGGAATTCTGTGGATTTTCGCAGAATTATGAAGAATGGGGATTTATCTATGAGATTAATTGAACAAATTATTTTAGCAATTATTGTGGTTAATACGATTATTGCAATAATAACGGTATTTCGTAAACAACGAAGCATCACAACCATCTTAGCATGGCTGCTGACGCTAATTTTTTTGCCTGTCGTAGGTTTTATTCTTTACGCCTTCAGCGGCCGAGGGATCGATGGAGAAACGGTCTATCGTTTTGAACAAGAGGACCATCGTCGGATTAAGGAAATTGCTGATATCATTGCGATAGACAATCAGGATGTTCGTCATAATGAACCTAGCAACTTATATCCGACAGCAGAAGCACTGTCTCATTATTTTGATCGACGGGATGAGTCGCCAATTGCAGTTAGAAATGAAATTGAATTCTTTTTAGATGGTAACGAGAAATTTGAGCATTTATTTGAAGATTTGCGAAACGCAAAAAACAATATTCATGTAGAATACTATGCCTTCTTTAACGACCGAATCGGCAATCGCTTTTTACGAATCTTGGAAGATAAAGCGGATCAAGGAGTTGAGGTTCGGTTAATTTACGATCCATGGGGGTCTCCAAAGGCCAACAAGAAATTTTTCGCCACTTTAAGAGAAAAAGGTGGTCGAGTAACACCGTTTATTACTTCTAAAAATATTATTGCTAAAACACGTTTAAATTATCACTTGCACCGCAAACTTGTGATTATCGATGGACAAATCGGTTGGACTGGTGGATTTAACGTGGGTGACCAATACCTAGGTGAGTCAGAACGATTTGGTAACTGGCGGGATACTCACGGTCGCGTAGTTGGAACCGCCAGCTTTACGATGCAAGAAATCTTCTTGAGAGACTGGAATGCTTCCGTTTCTAAAAAAGAAGATCGGATGGCTTACTTACCAGAATACTTCGTCTTACCGGATAAGGAAATCAAGAAGGGCGTTCCGATGCAAATTGTTGCGGATGGCCCAGAATCAGAGGAGCTGATTATTCGCGATGGCTTCATACGAATGATTCTAGCAGCGGAAGAGAGTGTTTGGATCCAATCGCCATATTTAGTGCCAGATGAATCGATGCTATCAGCACTATTAATTGCGGCTCGTTCAGGAATTGATGTGCGAATTATGGTTCCGATTATGCCAGACCATCCATTTATCTACCGTGCAACTCAGTATTATGCCAATTATTTGCATGAACGAGGCATTAAAATTTATCATTACAATAACGGCTTTATCCATGCGAAGACGGTGGTAGTTGATCACGAGCTAGCCAGCTTTGGCTCAACCAACCAAGATATCCGCAGCTACGAATTGAACTTCGAAGTCAGTGCTTTTATTTATGATCCAGTGATTGCCCAACAATTCCGAGATATTTTCGAAAAAGATATGGAAGAATCAATTCTGTTAACGGATAAAATGATTGCTGACCAATCCTTCTGGTTGAACTTTAAACAAAAATTTTCGCGTCTGTTGTCACCGGTGCTATAGCTTCAAGCTTTTTTGTAACCCTTGACGAGCGAGATGATCAGCCCCTTTATTCTTACTTTCCGGAATCCATTGCAGGACTAGTAAAGTGAATTGAGGGGCTAATTCGTTAAACTCCATTAAATATGGAAGAAAACGGTTGTTTTTTGTCCGACCTTGGTCTAATATTTTTATAGCCGTCTTACTATCTGAATACAAAAGTACATTTTGATCAGTCAAATGTTGATCTAGCAAATACCGTATAGCATAGAGAAGTGCAGCAAGCTCAGCAGTATGGTTATCTTCCTCTTCAAGAGGAATCGCCAGTTGTGTTTGTTGTGTATCATCAACGATTAGAATGCCGCCGCCGCTTTTTTTTTCTTGGGCGTTCGTTGCGGCGTCTGTAAATACTTTTATCATATCAACCATCCTTTTATTAGTTAGGAGTAAATGCATGAAGAGCAAGCGTTATTTCTGGCAGCCCGAGCTGTCACTTGCCATCATCTATTGGTCAGTTACCTTCATTATCCTGTTTTATGGATTAATCGTGACACTGGAAAACACGCGACCGTTCTTGAAAGGCAATTTGATTATTGGTTTGTTTTTCATCTTTTTGATTATCGGTTTACACCGCTACTTAACAATCAATGAAAAGGGATTAACCATTCACTATTCACTGTTTTGGCGTAAGAAATTCCTGCCTACATCCCATATTGAAGAAATCTGCAACCGCAAAGATGGCATTATCATTCAACAAAAGGGCTTAGGTGATTATCGGCTGTCTATGTCAAAAAAGCAGCGACAACGTTTTTTTGAAAACTTAGCTGCGCATTTTCCTGAAATCAAAGTAAAAGAAGAAAACGTAAAGATTAGTCATGACTAATCTTTACGTTTTTTAACTGTATAACTAAATTAGTTTTGCATTTCTTTTTTCACATGCGCTGCTTGCTCGCCGCGAGCGCCTTCAACAATCACAAATTCTACTACTTCACCTGACCTCAATGATTTGAAGCCATCCTCTTCAATAGCTGTAAAATGGACAAAAACTTCCTGATCTTCATCATAAGTGATGAAACCATAACCTTTTGCTTCATCAAACCACTTAACAATCCCCGTTTGCATACAGCCACACTCCTTATCAGTAGTGATTCCATTATAATCGAAAGGGTAGAAAAAAGCGAATATACACACGACTTTTCCTAATAAAAGTGAAGTCGTTACTAGTAAACCGAGGCGAATCTAGGAGAATCCGAACGCTTTTGCCTATGAAGGAAATTTACTAATGGTATTTAGTGTTTTTCTCAAATAAATTCGTTATAATGTGAATGAACGAATAAAAAAGAGACCAGAATGATTATCGTTCGGGAAAGGAAGGCTTATGAAAACAGATATCGAAATTTCTCAAGCAACAGAATTAGCCCCTATCACGCAAATTGCGGAAAAATTAAACCTTACAGCGGAGGATCTTGAACTATTTGGCAACTACAAAGCTAAAATTGATTTTTCTGCTTTGAATCGTATCCATCAACAGCCTGAAGGCAAACTAATTTTAGTAACCTCAATTAATCCAACACCAGCGGGTGAAGGCAAATCAACTGTTACGATTGGATTAGGGGATGCTCTAAACAAAATCGGTAAAAATACTGTGATTGCACTGAGAGAACCTTCGTTAGGTCCAGTTATGGGAATTAAGGGAGGCGCAACCGGTGGCGGTTATGCGCAAGTATTGCCGATGGAAGATATCAACCTTCACTTTACCGGCGATATGCACGCCATTACTACTGCCAATAATGCCTTATCTGCATTATTGGATAATCATCTTCACCAAGGCAACGAGCTTGGTATTGATCCTCGTCGGGTAATTTGGAAGCGCGTCGTGGATTTGAACGACCGTGAATTGCGTCATATTACAGTCGGTCTTGGCGGACCGATTAATGGTGTTCCTCGTGAGGATGGCTTTGATATTACTGTCGCCAGCGAGATTATGGCAGTTCTATGTTTATCTACAGATATCCAAGACTTGAAGAAACGGTTAAGCAATATTGTCGTGGCTTACACTTACGATCGTGAACCAATTACCGTTGGTGACCTGAAGATTGAAGGTGCACTTGCTTTGATCTTGAAGGATGCTATCAAGCCGAACCTGGTTCAAACGATTTATCAGACACCAGCTTTCGTGCATGGTGGACCATTTGCCAATATTGCTCATGGCTGTAACAGTATTCTTGCGACCAATACTGCTCTTCATTGCGGAGATTATACTGTGACTGAAGCTGGCTTTGGCGCTGATTTAGGTGGAGAAAAATTCTTAGATATTAAGGTTCCAAGCCTAGGTAAAGCACCCGACCTAGTAGTAATCGTTGCAACAATTCGAGCGTTAAAAATGCATGGCTGTGTAGCCAAATCTGATTTAAGTGCAGAAAATTTTGAAGCCCTAAAAATAGGCTTCAGTAATTTAGCAAAACATATTGCTAACATGAAGAAATACGGGCTGCCTGTAGTCGTAGCAATCAACGAATTTATCAGCGATACCGATAAAGAAATTGCTTTACTAAAAGAATTATGTGAAGCAGAAGATGTAAAGGTTGAACTAGCAAGCGTTTGGGAAAAAGGTCCAGAGGGTGGAATCGACTTAGCCAACACTGTTGTTCAAACAATTGAAGAAAGTGATGCAGCCTTCACTTCAATCTTCAGCCGTGAACACGACGACTTAGAAGAAAAGGTTGAAACCATCGTCAAAGAAATTTATGGTGGTTCAGAGGTAAGCTATAGCAAAAAAGCTAAACAGCAGTTGGCAACCTTTAAAAAATATGGCTGGGATCGACTGCCAGTATGTATGGCAAAAACGCAATATTCATTGTCTGATGATCCAGCTAAGCTAGGGGCACCAAGCAATTTCACAGTAACAATCCGTGAATTTGTTCCTAAGATCGGTGCTGGCTTCATTGTTGCCCTGACTGGTGATGTAATGACGATGCCTGGTCTACCGAAGAAACCAGCAGCCTTAAATATGGATGTTGATGAAAATGGTACGGCGATCGGATTATTTTAAGCAATAGATTACTTTAAATAAAATCAATAAAAGATGATGTATAGCTGCCCTAGTAGTTAAGGTTGGCTATACACCATCTTTTTTAGTAGTTTTTCTTTTCGACTAAGGTATTCACTTTGTCTAATATGGTTGTATATTTTTCGTAATCACTTAACAGAATGCCCATATACAACATATCAACTAAAGAGAGTAGGGACATTCTGGAAACCATTGTTTCACTATAGAATGTTGTTTCATGATCACCAGTTAATAGATCAATATCTGAATACTTAGAGATATGCGAAGCCTTATAGTTTGTTAGGGCAATCGTCGTTGCACCAGCTTCCTTGGCAATTTTCAAACTGTCAACCGCATCAATCGTGCTGCCAGAGTGGGAAATTGCAATTGCGACATCCTCTTTTCCTAACGATACAAGGCTCAATTGTTCTAAGTGGTTGTCAGCAAAATAGCGTGCATTCAACCCAATACGAATCAACCGACTGACGAAGTCTAAAGCAATACTGCCGGAAGTTCCTACCCCAAAAACCTCAATTCGATTGGCTTTAGAAATACTATGAACAGCTTTCTCATAGGCTTCATAATCAAAAATTTTCATGGTATCCTCTAGCCCCTTCATAGAAGAACTAATAATTTTTTGAGGAATACTTTCCAACTTATCCTCTGGTGAAATATTCAGATCAACAAACTTATCAGATTGAGGAAGAGAGCTTTCTTTTCCCCAATCTCGTAATACGTGAGATTTAAAATCGCTAAAACCTTTATACCCCAAAGCTTTAGTAAAGCGGACGACCGAAGGATCACTGACTCCGGTAGCTTTGGCAAGTTCAGCTAAAGCCATTTCAGAGACTTTATAGCCAGTTTCTAAAACATAATCTGCTATTTTCTTTTCAGATTTGCTGAGAGAATTGTAGTTCAATTTGATCGTTTCTGAGTATAATTGGTTTTCATTCATAGATTCAACCAGACCTTTTTAGTAGTTTTACTACATGATAATGTATTTCTATAGAGACGTCAAACCTTGTTTAATAAATGCATGTGTATGGTAGAAAGTGTGAATTTTTTTTTGTTGAGAATGCTTTGTAAAGTTAGAAGACTGAACAGTTGAAATAGATTCAGCATCATAGAGTAAGGTTTAGTTTACCTACTTAATTGGAAAGATAGAAAGTTGATTAAAACTATGACCTTTACAAAATTCAAGCTAGAATAGACAAAGCGAATCGTGATAAGTACTTTTACTACATTTTTCTCTTTACAAAAGAATAAAAAAGATTTATAGTTGGATTGTAGTAAAAATACAATTGGTTAAATCGAATAGGAGGTTTACTACTATGAAGGAGGCAACAGAAATGACAGTAGAAGAATTAGGAATGTATATTGACCAATCCGTATTGAAACCAGATTTTACAGAAGCGGAAATTCGTAAGTATATTCAAGAAGGCATTAATTACCATTGTGCGACAGTATGTATCAATCCTTCATCGTTAGATATTGCAGCAGAGATGACAAAGAATACCAAAACCAAAATCTGTGTGGTTTGTGATTTTCCATTTGGAACAAGTACAACTGCTTCAAAAGCGTTACAAGCGGAAGAGTATTGTAAACGTGGCGACATTTATGAATTGGATATCGTAGCTAATTTTGGATGGATCAGAAGCGGAAAATACGACGACGTTACTACTGATATTAAAGCTGTTGTGGATGTATGCCATAAGTATGGAACAGCCGTGAAAGTTATCTTTGAAACGGATACCTTGAATGAGGAACAAGTTCGTCAAGCCTGTGAATGTGCGATTACTGCAGGAGCAGATTTTGTAAAAACGAGTACTGGGTTTATTACTGGATACGAATCGAATGGCGCTACAAATGAAGTAATCAAGATCATGATGGACCAATGCAAAGGACGCATTAAAATAAAGGGCAGCGGAGGTATCCGTACTCGTGACCATTTCTTAGAATTGATCGATATGGGAATTGACCGTATGGGTGTAGGGTACAAATCAACACCAACTGTTTTAGGCTTAAAATAATCCTGCTGGTCCAAATTAAGTGAAAAACCAATATTTATATTAACAAATGAATATCACTAGTTAGACAACGATTTTTCTGTCATGTAAGGCTTCTTTCAAAAAAGTGATAGGAATGAACAAACCGTTTGTTCACGAAAATGCTCGAACTTTTCAGCCAATATGTCAACATGATGTGAGAGTAGATTATCTTAGCGGCTTCCAGTAATTCTGATTTACACCATCAATTGATTCCCTTGATTCAGATTGCAAGACTTATTATAATTATTTATTCCTTTGGTTATTTAAATTGATGATCGTTTAATGATTGTTAGTTTTGTTGTTATGAGTGATGGAAATATTAGGAAATTTTTTCCTGCTATAGTAAAATAGGAAGGTAAAACGATTTGATCGTTTATAAGCAGGGAGAGGGATAAATGTCGAAAAAAGGGGACAATATTTATTTAAGATCAGATGGCCGTTGGGAGGGACGTTTTCCAATCGGCAAAAGAAAAAATGGTGGAAAGAAATTTTTTTCTGTTTATGGTGAAACCAGAGAAGAAGCCAAAGCAAAAAAAGTAGAGATAAAGAAAGCCTATGAAAAAGAGTTTATAAAAAAACATCGTTTTGTGGGTGATTTACCTAATCGAAAGAATGCAACGACAAAGGTTTATACCTTCAGCGAATGGTGCATATATTTTCTAGAGGCCGATAAAGAAAGACGAGAAAGAAAAAAATGGACACATCAGAGATACAAAATGCTGATAGAGAACCACCTTGTTCCAGAATTTGGTAATCTGCCTATCACATTGATTACACCTGAGAGAGTCAATAAATTTATAAAGATGCTGATTGAGAGCTATGAAAAAGAAAAAGCCAAGGAGATCTTTTTACTATTTAACGGATTGATGTGGAAAGCAAAAAGAGCGAAATTCATACGGTATAATCCTTACTATTATGCTTGGCGACCAAATAAAGAGGAGTTCTTCGCACATTTTACAATAGCAAACTTGCTGGAAGAGTCTCCAGAGAGCGATGGGTTCCAGCTGAAAGCTGCTTTGTGCATCAATCAGGAAACAAAACTGCAAATGAGCAAGCTGCTATCGTTAGAATGGAAAGATATTGATTTTGAAAACCGATTAATTGAGCTAAATACTTCCTATCAGAATGTAGTCAGTGAGGTAGTCGAGCATACTAGCATTCGCAAACTACCGATACCAGAAATGACTTATCAAGTCTTACAGGAACTTAAGAAGAGCGCGAAGAATGAGCTTGTTTTTAGAAGAGATCGGATACTTTGGACTGAACCAAGGATAAGTGATACATATGTTGAACTAGGTTACAAGAAGGTGCTGCCTATGTGGCCGTTCTTAAATAATAAAAAAGGGAACGTTCCTAAATCTTACTAAATATCAAAGTACCCCTGCAAGTACAAAGCTATAATTGCAGGGGTACTTTTTTTGTATCAATACATGATGAGCCACCTAGTTTCACCTTAAAAATTCCGACGAAGCAAGCAACTCACCCAATACTCCACAAAACAATCACTTATAGATATTCATCGACAATAGTCCTGTTTTCAGGTCTCTTTTCAATCTCTAACTGTGCAATTTCATGAATGAACGAATCGAGTGTAATCTCACTCATTTCCTTTTCTATACTGCGCTGAAGCAGGGTATATTTTTCCGACAAGACTTCTTGAATATTGGCACCAACAATACAATTTGGATTCGTTTTTGGATCAACCTGGATTAAATTGGTGTTGCCTTCAATACTTTTATAGATAGCTAATAAACTTATTTCTTCAGGCGGTTTTGCCAAGGTAGGGGTTGGTTTCCCTGCTTGGGTAATAATCAAGTTTGATTTTCTCAGCTGACTCATAATTTTTCGGATATTTGCTGGATTCGTTTCAACACTTTTGGCAATCCTATCACTGGAAAGCCAGTCAGTATTCTTAAAAATTTCAATGTAAGCAAGGATATGTATCGCATCGCTCAGTTGGATTGAATATTTCATTTCTGTCGTTCCCTTCAAAATCTTCTTCTTGACATATCATATCATACTACTTATCATTAAACCTGTAAATTAAAAATATACAGCTAAAAGAAAAGGAGTGTGTGACATGAACTATTTAGTTACAGGTGCAACAGGTGGATTCGGTGGATATGCATTGGATTTTTTGAAGGAAATGGTCCCAATCTCTACTATCTATGCCCTTGTTCGCAGTGAAGAAAAGGGAATTGAACTAAAAGAAAAAGGATTCAACGTAAAAATCGGTGATTACGCGGATGCATCTTCAATGAAAGCGGCAGTACAGGGAATTGATCGCCTGCTATTTGTTTCAGGGGCCCCTGGCAATCGCCAAGTAGAACATCGTCATGTTGTAGAAGCAGCGAAAGAAGCGGGTGTTTCTTATATTGCGTATACTAGCTTTGCGGGAGCGGATAAGGCGACAAGTCCTCTTGCAGCCGATCATCTTTTTACTGAGAAGCTGATCGAAGAATCTGGGATTGCCCATACCTTCTTACGAAATAATTGGTACCTAGAAAATGAAATGCCTATCATTGGAGCCGCTCTTAATAGTGGGAAATTCATTTATGCGGCTGGTAACGGTAAAACCGGCTGGGCCTTAAAACGTGAATATGCTGAAGTAGCTGCTAAGGCCGTCTCAGGGACTGAATATCCTTCGACTCTTGAGTTATCAGGGACTCCAGTAACATATGAAGTGTTAGCCTCTGCTTTAAAAAAAGCTACTGGAAAAGAGCTGGATATAGTAGGAGCCGAAGATCGTGTCTTTGCAGAAAGCTTGGTTGCTAATGGAATGCCGCAGCCTGTCGCGGAAATGTTCTTGTCATTCCAACATGACATTAAAAATGATTCATTGGACGTTGTTTCTTCTGACTTTGAAAAGGCCTTAGGAAAACCTTTGACCAGCTTAGAAGAAGGTTTAAAAGAACTGTTAATCTAAGTCATTAATTGAATATTCTAGCTTCTGGAACGTTTTTGCTAAATAAAAGAAAAGAGGAAGTCAACTGAAGTATGCAATTACTGGAGCAACCGGGAATTTAGGTAGCCAAGTCGTAAAGGAATTCACCCGTTTTGTAGATAAGAAGGAACTGCTAGCTCTTGTACACACGCCATCAAAAGCTCAAAGCTTGATTGATCAAGGCATTTCAGTCAAGACTGGAGATTATTTAGATGTCGAAGGAATGACCAATTCCTTAGAAAATGTGGAGCTGTTGATCTACATTCCCAGCAAGACTTATGACGTTGTTCAGCGTGTAATCGAACTGGAAAATATACTTGAAGCGATGAAAAAAGCCCATGTCGAAAAGATTATTTTTGTCAGTTTCTTTGCTGATCAAGAAGCCAATCCATTTGTTATGTCTCCTTATTATGGATACGCACCAAGACGTTTAGCAGGTTCAGGACTGAATTATACAATTGTCAAAAATTCGTTGTATGCAGACCCGTTGATTCCTTATTTGCCAGAACTTATTGAACGAAAGAATATCATTTATCCAATTAAACAAGAAAAACTGTCGTTCATTACCTTGGAGGATAGTGCTGAAGCTTTAGTACAATTAGCTATCCAACCAGAATTGAGAGATAAAGGTCAAACTTATTTACTGAGTCAGGAAAAAAATTACTCGATGCAGGAACTTAGTTCACTAATGAGGGAAGTTACTGGCAAAGAGATTGGCTATCAGCCTGTTCATTTAGAAGAATTTGCAGAAATCTATCAAGGAGATGGTGATGGTAAAGAATTGGCATCAATGTACCAAGGCGGAGCGTTAGGGATGTTAAGTCAAGTTTCAACTGATTTTGAGGCAATCACTGGTCATGCACCTATGGCAATGAAGGATTTTTTACAAGAAAATTGGAAATGAGTAAACAGAAAAATTAAGTGACTTTCAGCTCCCTAAGATTTTAGACTGCATTTTTTATATGGAATCAGTAAATAGCGCGAACTTTTCTAAAAATCGTTGTTGACATAGTGTGCACTCTATACCCTATACTTGCTGTAAAGAGGTGAATGAGATGACCTATTCTATTAAAGAAGCAGCCGGAAAATTAAGCATTACCAAACACACATTGTATTATTATGAAAAGGCCGAATTATTACCACCTATTCAAAGGGATGAACGAGGCAATCGAGTGTATACAGACTCAGTTATATCCTGGATTTATCTAATCTGCTGCTTGAGAGACATCAATATGCCCATTCAGCTAATACGGTCCTATGTAAAACGGTTATTAGATAAAACGAGCACCTTAGAAAAGCGCAAAGAAATCCTGTTACTGTTTCAGCAAAAAATAGAAGCGGATATCCAGCACTACTTAACAATTCAACAATTGATTAAGAAAAAGTTAGCGTTTTATGATCAAGCAGAAAGCCCAGCTAATGAGGCTGAAAATTGTTACGATTATAAAAAAAGATTGGGAACATTTCAAGCTGATTTTGGAGGAGAGCCATGACTAAAACAGCATTGATTACAGGAACTACCAGTGGCATTGGCTGCGAATTGTGTCATCAATTTGCCAGCAATAAAACCAATCTTGTTCTCGTTTCCCGTTGTGAAGCCAAGCTTCTCAAACAAAAGCAACACTTGGAAAAGCGTTACGGCATTCAAGTTGAAATAATCTCTTGCGATTTGACTAAACTGGATGCCGCTGAGTCAATAATTCGACAGCTAAATGAGAAAAAGTTTCCCATTGATTATTTGGTCAATAACGCTGGATTTAATGAGGTAGGGAACTTTTTGCACACCGAGTTAGACAATGAACTAGATATGATTCAGCTGCACGTTACCTTTATAACTAAGCTCACGAAGTATTTACTACCTGGAATGATCGAACGTAATTATGGACGTATTTTGAACATTGCCTCGACAGGTTCATACATTCCCTGTCCTCATGATATTGTCTATACGGCGACTAAAGCTTATCAGCTTTCTTTCACTAAAGGATTAGCAGCAGAGTTGGAAAATACCGGAGTAACCATTACCGCCGTCTGTCCTGGAGCAAGCAAAACAAATTTTCCAAAAAGAGCAGGAATCGATCAAACCTTATTATTTAACTACTTTGTCATGCATCCGAAGCTGGTCGCCGCCAAAAGCTATCAAGCTCTAATGGCTGGTAAGAAGGTAAAAATTATTGGTTTATACAATAAGCTGCTCGTCTTTTCCGCTTGGATATTGCCCAAACGATTAATTAATCAACTTAGTCTAAAAATGATCGAATAATCTACCACTTCCAATGATTTAAACATTAGCAGAAAAATTTCACGAACCTATTAATGGTTGGTGGAATTTTTTATACTTGAATAATAAAAGATTAATGGTCTGTTTAAATAATTGTTCCAATAAAAACTGTAGTCCACAATTCAGTAAATTACTTACTTCTTTTCAACCTGAAGCATCATTTTATTTAGAAAGTGGTCGAAGTCAGCTGAGATTAGTTCATTCGCAATAAAATCAATATACAAATCACCTACGATTTTCCAGTTATTTGCAGCAGCATAAGCGACCATTTCTTTATAGGCTTGTTCCTGCTGTTTGTATCCGCGAATGTATTTTACAAGATAATTACCTTTTGACCGACAATCTTCAGATTCTGGAACTTTTGCATAAAAAGTAATTTTGGTAAAAGGTGGGGATTCAGACATATCAATATCTGAAACCATGAGACCCATGGGATAAGGAAAATCATACCCTTTAGAAAAACAATAACGGTAGAATTCAGTAATGGAGTCAGAGCTTCTAAAATTAGGGGCCTTATTTTTGACAGGGCTCAATAGCAGTGGCACTCTATCGTAAGCAATAATCGTAAGCTCTTTTGCATCGGGAATAATGTTTTGACTTAACGATTGTATTTGAAGATCAATCATTTGGTTTAAGTCATTGTAATAGTGTTGTTTTTCTGTCACCAGAAGTTTTTGTTCATTGAGTAAATCAATTATCTTTTTAGGTGATTTAGTTAGCATGTATTCTTTTATTTCTTTTAGAGACAAACCAATATCCTTCAAAAAGCGAATCATACTGGTCTGGTAAAGCTGATGATAATGATAATAACGATAGCCTTTTTCATTAACCTTTTGGGGTTTTAGCAGATCAATTTGATCATAATAAATTAGCGTTTTTCGTTGAACTCCTGATTTCAAAGCAAATGCACTAATTGATAAGTAGTCTAAGTCATCCATCTGATTATCTCCTATTAGTTTTAGTTGACTGTATAGTTACTATACATTATACACTATAGGTAGTAGGAAGGAGACGAGAAGGATGGAGAAAACAGAATTATCTTTTGAATTAGAAAAGGAAATTATTAATAGGCTAATTAATTTAGCCGAAACGAAGTATTCCTTGAAAGTGAATAGCTGTCTTCCTAGTATGCTTGGTCAGTTTCTGCATGAAGTTAATCAGAATAGACAAGTATTTATGAAATACCATCAAGATTACATAATAGTAATTCGTTCGTTATTTACGCAAGAATCTCTATTTGCAACTGAAGCAATCCAGCTTATTCAATCAATGAATGAGTTTTTTAAAGTAAAACATTATGAATTTATTCTTCTATCGGAAATTATGATTTGTTCAGGCTGGGATCTCAACATAACTAGGAATGAACAAGAAGAGTTCATTGAACTGCTTCTCTTTTTGCTAAAAAGTATTAGCTTTAACGCCGGAATACCTTTGGAATACTTACTTAAGCAAAAGGGTGGTTTGACCAATCATCTCAAGTTTTTAGCTTATCGAGTATTAAAGAAAGAAATCGAAAAAGAGACCTCAGATGATGCAATCTATTTTTATATCAAAGAAAACTATAATCAGTTATTCAGCTTTACAAATCGCATAAGAAGACACATTACTGAAAAATATGATGTCGATCTTTCAAATAATGAAGTTAGTTATTTGTCCTTACAGATTCAACGGACTCAATCAAGGTATGGGAAGCATGAAAAATTGTGAGTGTAGATCATGGGTTCGGACGATTCTACTTACTAAGTTCTCCTGATGTATCTAGATTAACGAGCCCTAAAGTAAATCTAAGTGCATATTTATTTAAAGGTTAAACCTTAGCATTTAAAGTAATGAACAATAGATTGCTGGTGTTCTCAAGCACTAATCACTATCCCATTTTAGCGAAGAGAAATTCTTCAGATGCTAATGAATCATTTGAAGGTTTTGAGAAAAGAGCCAAAGGAAATTGACCAATCAATTGATCAAGAATTTCTTGTTTTCTCTAAACAAATTAATCTATTGACTAAACGACTGAATGTTTCGCTAACAATTCTAGCTTCTATCATCACTGAGATTGAAGCAGTTAAATTCTTCTAAAAAATATTCTGTTGTCAATGAACAGATTCTTCAATTCAGCTTTTATTTATGTAGCAGAAAAATAGATCAGAGAAAATTAGTAACCCTCTACTCAGATAAGAGGTGCCGCGCGCTGGCACCTCAGTAGCACCATTTAAGACGGCGACTGTGGAAGTAGAATAGTAGAATCTATTTCTTGTTCTGTCGATCAATGGTAATGATCAAGGTCGCAAAGGCAATTGCCAGCGTCAACGCTTGAAACACAGTCATGGCGGAGAATCCTTTCCTAGGGTAAGCATCCAAGCATCCCTCCTTTATAGAGTTCAGCCACCGCCAGAAACACTGCTCAATCAATCATCACCACCTTTGTGACAGATAAGGGCAGGGTAGAAAGTCAGTTTAGCGTTTCTTCTTCGTCCCTTTTTTCTTCTTCTTGGCTTCATGAAAGGCTCGGACTCGGTCTACCTGAGCCTTTCGCGGATTGATCGGTTTGACAGGGGCTTCAGGTTCGTGTGATTCAGTCGCTTCAAGCAGTTGTTTGGCTGAATCATTTGAAAGATTCTTAGGTTTTATTTCTTCAGGGACAGGTACTAGTGGAATAGAAGTTTTTGCTGGAACAGCAGCTGGAGCGGTTCTCTTCATACCAGCAGCTTCTACTGCTTTCACTGAAACAGGAGCTACTAGCCCTAGTTCAGCTGGTGCAGTCGGTGTTTTTGCAGCCTTTTCTTCTTCTACAACGATGGCTGCTTTCTCATTATTAGTAACTTCTTCAGAGACTTGGGATACTTCTTCGGTCACAAATTGCGGCGCAAATACATTATCAGGATCCGCTACATACGCCTGCGGTGCTGGCTTTGATAAATCAAAGAGCGGTGTTTCAATCGTCTCCACGAATTTAGCAGAAACCACCTTTTGGAATTGCTTCACATTGTCTTTCTCAAATAATTTCAATGTGGTTAAAGTTTCTAAGGATGTACGAATTTCTTCCGGCGTCAGATTTGGATTAGGTTCATTGTAAGACCAACGGTGTCTTTTTCCCATTTCGTCTTCAAATGAAGCATTTAGTTTTAACATATAGGTCTCTCCTCTTTTTTGGTTTTAGTTGATTTGTATTCAGGAACTTTCTGCTGCAGACAGATCAGCTCCAAGGGTAGTGGCTTCAGTGACTTCAAATAATTCAGTAGTGACAGGTTCAGCTGGAAAACATCGCGCAGTCAGCTTTTGCCACTCATCTTTGGTAAAATAGTCCGCAAAGAAAAAGAAGTAACGGCGAAGGGCACGGTTAACGGTTGCTTTGGCAAATAAATGCCGTACCAATCCCTTCATAAATAAGTGAAAGCCTGTGTCGCCTAGCTGGTAACGAACCTTAGCGGCTAGTAAAACTTGGATAGTGACAGTACTGTCCTGTGTTTCTTGATAGAAGTTCAGAATTTCTTCTTCTAATTTTCCTTGTTTTGAATGAAACAGCTGATGAGTGGTAAAAGGCTGTTCTGACATCGATTATTTCCTCCTTTAGCACCCGCAGGACTCAGACTGCGGGGCTATTTTTAATGTTTTTAGTGATGACTTCGAAAATTTCTAAGCGAACGAAGCTTTTATAATAAGTGACTAAAAGATCGTTGTTTCTTTGGTAGTAATAAATTCAGCACTTTGGATCGCCGCAAACTGACGAATGCCATGCTTTTGAAACAGATTTAGTTGAGTCATTCTCTCAAGTGTTTCCTTCATTTCTTCTGCTGTTTTACTCGTATTGGGTGTTTCATAAGACCAAGTTTGTTTCTTTCCGTCTTCTGTTTGAAATCTAGCGACTAGTTTAGTTGTAGGCATAGTTGACCTCCTTTATTTAGTAACTCGTGTTTGGTTTGTTACAATCACGCTGTCCAACGAGCTGCCGTCAGGTGCTAGGTCAGCCATTATTTCCCCTAATGCTACGATGTCGGCTTCCGCTGGATTGTTGATGATATTACTGAAATTGACTTTCTTTTGTTTGTCTTCGCCATTCTGTTCAATTTGGACCTGCAATTTTGTTCCTAGTAGTTGAATCATTTTTTTCATTCCTCCAATGGTGTTGTTTTATTTTTCGTTTTTGTGTCCCGGCCGGTGACTAAACAATAAATAATTTTCCAAAAAAAAGCTATAGGGACCCCAGAGAATAATTTGGGCTTACAGGCCCATTTCAAAAATAAAAACCTTGATTTGATAGGCTTTTGGTTTTTGAGAAAGTGAAAAAAGAGGCTGGGGTACCAGAAAAGTTTTTTTAATCGGGGTGTTCTCCGTTTGTGGGAAAAAGCCGATAAACCTTGATATACCAACGAAAAGAGCAGTTTCAGCTTTTTTGAGAAAAAGATAAAATAACAAAACACGAAAAAACAAGAACAACCAAAGAGGCAGTTTCACCTGATGAAAGGGAAACTGCCTCGATTTTTTAGTTATTTATTTTTATTTGATCATACCGACCGTTCATCCAAAGGAAAAGTATTGAAGCCGCGATTCCTCTCTGCTTCAGCCTGATAGTGGGTTGTCCAGCGAGTCGAATATTGGTGATAATAAATACCGGAATCGAAAGGAAATTGTTGTAAAATTGGCTGCTTGCTCAACAGGAGCCCGAATGGTGTGTCTGGCAAATGCAGATAGTCTAGCGGTGTCCCGTAACGCGATCGTTTCGTTGGTCAAGGCAGATCCCGTTCAGAACAGGCAAAAGCTAGAGCTGCATTTGCGGCATATTTGATAATGGTTTCTTTGCGGGTTTTGACAACTGCTCCATGGGCCACTGGCCATCTTGATGTAGGTTCGGCCAGAGTCTTCCCAAACGGTGTGAATGGATAAAGGATTGATCCAGATACCAACGATTTTCTTTCGAGCCAGACTGTTATGCAAAAGATTCTCGCTATACGTTAAAAGAACCTTACGATCTTTACCGCTGTGAAGGGGTGTTTGCTATAGCTGACTCTGATCCCAATTGGCGAGAAACGATCCAAGATATTTTTTGCACTTGTCTGAAAGATCAGGAATATATGTATGTTTTAGATTGGCATCATACCTGTTACAAATATTATCCAAAGGTAAAAACGCGTAAAGACAAACCGACATTTATTGAGGATGAAAAATATTCTCATGGCGGATATTATGCGTACTTTCCAGAATTTTACCCCGACGGAGATTACTATTTGTTCTTTTCCAAAGATTTGTCCTGGGGGTATCTGACTGATCCATGGCGAAAGGAAATTTTCGTGTATGGTGAGCAGCTGAGAAAAGAAATCCAAAAGAAAGCCCAGTATCTTGGATTTGTATTGATTGAGGCAAGTGAAAAAAGTAAAGAAGACATATAAATTAAAAGTAGCACAAAAAATGAAAATAGTAGTTCAAGCAAGTATGAAGATACTGAAAAATTTGTAGACTTTACTTATAATTTTTCAGCTAGGTATATTGAAGCATACATATAGCGAAACATGGAAATGTACCATGAAATGAGATCATTTGTTTGAAAGCCGGTGATGATGTGAACGATAAACCAGATTTTAGCAAACAAAAGATTAGGGGCTGGAAAAGAAGAGTAAGGGATATTGAACGATGGAATGCCTACTACTTGCATTTAGATTTAGATCTTTTAGAAAAATATGGTAGAGACTATGTGAAGTTAAGCAGCCTATCGTTTTACTCATTATTTAGGAAATATGATCTACCAACATGGTATAAACGATTAATAATTCGAGCGTTAATTGATGTATATAATTCATGGAAACAAGAACTTGAGCAGCTGGATGAACCTTATTATTTGAAGGTATGGGTTTTTGAAGCGGATATTTTGCACTCTCAGGTAGTAGCAAGCTATAAAGAGAGGTTAAGTTTTTACGATACTACTTTTTTGGAAATCGAGAAAGTTAAATCACTCCCTAAAAAATTCACTGCTAAAAATACAAGTGATCTAAGTTGGTATAAGGGCTTTGACGTAATTGTTTGGTCGGAAGTAGATTTACTGGAAGATATCAGTGATGGTTTTTACACTGTCGAGGAAGTTCAGTCAATCAGGGATTCTGCGTATTCAATCAGCGAGACTTCTGAGGATACATATTATATTCACAAAGGTGGTGCAGTTTGGCTCGGCGGTTGAGACCAAATTTAATAATTTTGAATTGTCCAGTATTATGGAAGCTGTATGAATTAAAAAAGAGGTTCCATATAATGATATACAAATTCAGAAAAGGGTTATCATGCAACGCCAACAAGAATGGGAATTCTTCTTAGGTGAAGCAGAAGAAGAACTTTTGGAATTTCGTCTGCCAACGATTTTATTTTGAACTGGACTATTATGCAAAAGATTCTTATTAATCCAATCTGCACCATAAGCAAAATTACCCTTCTTTATAACAGGAAACTTGAACATCTTAACACTTAAAGAAATAGCCGATGTATCTAAGAACTAGGTGCGTAGGCTATTTTTTTGTATAGATATTCTCTTTGTTTAATTAAGGCAATCACTCGCTAATTTCTGCTCGGTGCGCCCTTTTTATTACACATGTGTATGTTTTAGTTGTTCTGTCGGCTTCTCCTGCTTAATCGTAATCAATTAGCGGCCTTCTTAAAAATATTAAATCCAATTTTTTTCGTTTTTAATCAAAAAATATCACCAAGAGGATAGACTAAACACCTTTATAGAATAGGGATTATTTCTATTTAGAATCTTTCATTTTTGTGCTTACGACTCTACTAGCGATATTCTCTTTCTGGAAATTAATGAAATTATTTGAATTAAAATGGAATAATATGATTGTAAGCGATTGTGTTCTATGGTATGCTCTAAATGTAAAGAAAAGACAGGAGGAAAAAAGATGAAGTTAGCAACAAGAATTAATTCGTTTTTACCAATATATGAACATGATTTAGGGAAGGTTTTTAAATCATTCAATGAATTAGGGCTAGGGTATGTCGATTTGAATTATCCAGAGCATGTTGAGGGATTAGATGCTTTAGCTATGAAGAAATTACTTGATGACAATCAGTTAAAACTCAATGGGGTTGCGCTGAGGTTTAGAAACGAGTTTATCAATGGTGAATTGGGAAATGCGGATGCTGAAGTCGCTGGACATGCTTTAGAATTGTGCAAAGAAGCTGCGGATTATTGTCGTGAATCCGGAGGAAAGGTCGTTACCATTTGGTTGGGGTTTGATGGCTTTGATTACAGTTTCCAAATCAATTACCAAAAGGTTTGGAATCAAATTCGCGATGCGTTTATTGAAATTGCGGACTATGCCCCCGATTTACAGATCAGTATTGAATACAAGCCTTTCCAGCCAAGGGCTTATGCTTTTATCGACAGCATGGGTGTGACCGGAATGATGCTCAATGAGATTAATCGTAAAAACGTTGGGGTGACATTGGATTATTGTCATATGCTGATGAAGCATGAAAATCCTGCTTTTGCGGCGGATATTTTTGCTGGACAAGGAAAACTTTACGGTGTTCATCTAAATGATGGGTATGGTTTGAATGATGACGGATTAATGATTGGAACAGCTACACCGTTCAAAACTCTAGAATTTCTATACTATGTAAAAAAACATAATTTTGATGGGGTTATCTATTTTGATACGTTCCCGATTATTGAGCACGCCTCGAAGGAATGTGAACAGAACATAAAAATGATCCGTTTGTTTGATCAACTAATTGATAACGTGGGGTTGGATCACATTCAATTGATTATTGACCAAAATGACGCAGTTGCGGCTAGCGAGTTGATGGCATCGTTTTTCTCGGCTTCAGTAAAATAAAAAAGGGGTGGAAAAGATGGATTACAAAAAAATGGCGAAAAGCATCTTAGAAAATATTGGTGGTTCTGAAAATGTTGCGAACATGACCCACTGTGCAACCCGGTTACGCTTAACCTTGAGGGATACTTCAAAGGCTGATGATCAGGCCGTCGAGAATATCGACGGTGTGATCAATGTAATTAACAAAGCTGGTCAATATCAGCTCTTGATCGGAACGGAAGTTGGTAAGCTTTATGATGAATTCGAGCCGTTAGTTAAGGGTGAAGGAATTGTTGAGAGCACAGATACGAAAGAACAAACTGGAAGTATCATCAGTAATATTTTCTCGGCTGTTTCAGCAATTTTTGCCCCAATTTTACCAGCCTTAGCTGGTTCGGGTATTTTACGAGGATTATTAATCTTGTGTGTGCAATTAGGTTTGATTAGTGAAGACAGTGGAACTTATTCTATTATATTTGTTGCATCGATGAGCGTATTTTACTTCTTGCCAGTATTGCTAGCGTTTACTTCAGCTCGACGTTTTGGTGCTAGTCCATATATTTCTGCGCTAATAGGTGCGGCATTGATCAATCCTGATTTTATTGGCTTGATGGGGGATGCTGGAAATGGTGCAACAACAGAATTCTTTGGTATTCCAGTAGTATTAATGAACTATAACTCAACCGTGGTACCAATTATTCTTTCTATCTGGGCCTTTTCGTATCTGTATAAGTTTTTAGATGCAAAAGTTCCAGAGACACTGAAGCTGGTAATAATTCCGTTGGTTTCATTAGCTATTATGGTTCCGCTAACAGTGATTGTAATCGGTCCAATCGGTGTTTACAGTGGTGAAGCGGTGGCTAATGTTGTGAATTGGTTAATCGAACGAAGCAGTGTTCTAACTGGCGTGTTAGTCGGTGGAGGTTGGAGTATCTTGGTAAGCCTGGGAATTCATTGGGCAGTGAATCCAATTATGATCAACAATGTCTCTACTTATGGTTTTGACTATATCGTTCCTTTTACGTTTGCTTGTAACTTTGCGGTAATTGGTACCACAATCGGTGTTTACTTCAAAGCGAAGGATAAGAAATTACGTAGTTTTGCATTGACGGGCTTAGTAACAATTGCCTTATCTGCAATTATTGAAGCAACACTGTTCGGACTATTAGTAAAAAACAAAAAATTATTCTTGGCTCAAATTATTGGTGGAGCAGTTGGCGGGGCTTACTTAGGCTTGATGAAGGTTGTAACGAATGCTTTTGTTTTTGGTAGTGTGACAACATTCCCCGCATTTGTAGGAGAAAAATCCTCAAACTTTATTCAAGCGATGATTGGTTTGTTGATTTCTATGGCAGTATCCGCAGTATTAGCCTTCATTTTTACCAACAAGGATGAAAAATTAGCATAGAAAGCAGGAGTATCTATGGGATTATTCAATAAAAAGACAACCATTTATTCGCCGGCAAAAGGATTTGTCAAATCGATCGAACGAGTGAATGATCAAATGTTTGCTGCAAAAGCTCTGGGTGATGGTTTTGCTGTTGAACCAGCAGCAGAATTGATTGTATCACCAATTGAGGGAACGGTGGTCTCTGTATTTCCTACTAAACATGCCATATCCTTAAAAAACAAGCAGGGGTTAGAGGTTTTGCTTCATATTGGTATTGATACGGTGGAATTAGGTGGTGCCGGATTTACGATCAAAGTTAGTAAGGGAGATCAGGTGACCGAAGAAACGGCATTGGCAGAGGTGGATTTCAGCCTGTTAGCCTCAAAAGGAAAAGAGACAGATGTCATGGTGATTTTTACTAATCTTGAAAAAAAGACTGTTGTTTTTGATGAGGGTCAGGTAGTTGCAGGACAAGCAATCGGAACAATTAAATAGACAGGGAAGAGGGAGTCTTTTGGAAAACACGCTAATCTGCCCTTCCATGATGTGCGCAGATTTTACTAACTTGAAACGAGAGGTCGAAGCTTTGACAGATGCGGGCATCGATATTTTCCATCTTGATATTATGGATGGCCGCTTTGTTCCTAACTTCGGAATGGGTCTGCAGGATGTTGAGGCTATTCGTAAACTGACAAGTCAATTAGTTGATGTTCATCTGATGATTGATGATCCAGGAGAGTATGTTGAGAAATTTGCGGACATTGGAGTTGATATTATTTACTTCCATCCCGAGGCGGACAGACAGCCCACACGAACAATTGATAAAATTAGAAACAAACAGAAAAAGGTTGGTCTAGCCCTTAATCCTGGCACCAGTATCGCAATGGTGGAAGAATTATTACCTTTGATTGATTATGTTATGGTGATGACGGTTAATCCTGGGTTTTCTGGTCAAAGCTATTTGAATTATGTGGACAGAAAAATAAAGCGTTTAGTCAATCTAAAGTGTAATTATGATTATCAGGTGATTATAGATGGGGCTGTTTCGCCTCAAAAGATTAAAGTATTAAGCAAGCTTGGCGTAGATGGATTTGTTCTTGGAACATCAGCCCTATTTGGAAAAGAAACTTCTTATAAAGAACTTGTCTTGACGTATAAACAAAGGATGAAGAATGAATGAAACTAGCAATTGGTTGTGATCATGTCGGTTGGGAATTAAAACCAGCTATTATAGAATTTTTAGAGGAAATGGGACATACTGTACAGGATTTTGGTACTACCAGCGATTTACGCGTGGACTATCCTGAGTATGCACAAGCCGTTTCCGAAGCTGTAGTGTCAAAAAAGTGCGACTTAGGTATTCTAATTTGTGGTACGGGTGTCGGAATCTCGATTGCAGCAAACAAGATAAAAGGGATCCGAGCGGTTGTTTGCAGCGAACCTTACAGTGCAAAGCTTTCAAGAGAGCACAATAATACCAATATATTAGCCTTCGGATCACGTGTGATCGGTTCAGAATTAGCGAAAATGATTACTAAAGAATGGCTTGAGGCTGTTTATGAGGATGGTCGACACCAGAAAAGAGTGGATCAAATTGCTGAAATTGAAAATCTATAAATGGGAAAGGGATGCCTAGCGCATTCCTTTTTTATATGGAAAAATAATCTGTTTAGTTTGTAAACGATGTAACTAGCTAAAGAACACATCCTATAATGATCAGAACAGGAAAAGTATGATATAATTTGAAAAAAAGTGAGTGTTCAGCAAAGGCTCACATTGATGGAGGTCGCTATGATACCTTATGAAAGACAAGAAAAAATATTAGAAAGACTAAACTCTGAAGAGATCATGAAAATTGAAAGATTGCAGGAGATTTTACCTGGAGTATCTATTTCTACCTTGAGAAGAGATTTGAAAGAATTAGAAAAAGCTGGAAGAGTAGAAATGCTTTCTGGAGGCGCCGTTAAAATCTGCTCGACGACTTCTGAAATACCTATTGCGACAAAATCAACATTGTTTTCCAAAGAAAAAGAGAAGATTGCCGAAATAGCAGCTGGATTTATTCATGAAGGTGATGTGATCTATCTGGATTCTGGATCAACTTGTACAGCTTTGTTAAATAAAATCCTTAACATGAAAATCACAATCATTACAACAAATACCAGTATTTTCAATATTCAGCAGGAAACACAAGCTGAAATCGTTCTTCTTGGCGGAAGATATAACCCTGTAATCTCCTCATTAAATGGGCCGCTGACGGATTCTAACATTCAGACATTTAATTTCCAAAAAGCTTTTTTAGGTGCCAATGGAATCGATGCTAAAAAAGGGGTTAGTACCCCCAATTTAGTTGAAGCAAACAAAAAACAGCAAATTTTGAGTAATTCGAAAACGGCTTATTTGTTATGTGATAGTTCGAAATACAATAAAGTAGCTGCTGTCAAAGCATTTAGTACGGATGAGGTTACTATTATCTCAGATGCAAATGATGAAAAAATAGGTGAAATTACTGAGATTATTTATCCCAAGTAAAATGGAAACTAGTATATTTAAATCAACGAATTCGTTTAAAAAGAAGGATGTTTAACAAAAAACTAAATGATCAAGAATCATCTTTTTGACTATTAGAAAAAAGTAATCAGTTGTTACAAAGGATCTTATATAAAAAAAATACCTTATGGAATGTTGAAAAAGTACATTTCATGAGGTATTTTTCTTGTATGCGTTTATTTTGACGATAAAGCTCTAAAAAGTCAACTCTAGTGAAAGCTGAAATTCTTTTTCCTTCAAGAAGGTTTCAAAGGCTTTGGCCCCAGCTGGTAATTGGATATCCTTCCTTTTAGCTAAATATACCGGACGATAAACCGGAGTTTCTAAAGGCAGGACCACAATATCATGAAATTTCATTAAATTGTTGTAAGGCAATATGGCAGCTCCTAAATTAATCGAAACCAATCCAGCTAATGCTTGATCTTCCTCAACTCGACAAGCGATGTTTAGAGGAAGTTTTTCTTTGCGAAACAAATTATCAATGAAATAGGTCTTATCCAAACATAGAATCATCGGGATTTCGGATAATTCTGCGATGGAAACTTTTTTCTTCATTGCGTATGGATGAGACTTTGCGACGATAGCTACCAAGGGTTGATCCAACAAATGAAAGAATTCGATTTCTGGTTCATTCTTTAAGTAGGAACAAATGGAAAAGTCACAAATTTCTTTTTTTGCGTTGTCAATCAAACGTGGGGTATTGCCCTGCCAAAATTTGAATTTATATTTGGCACGTTCGGGATCACTGCGGAATTGTTTCAGCAGCTCAGGAATAATCTCAGGTCCTAAGGTAAAAATGAACCCTAAATCAATACTGCCGAAATATGGGTCGACAATATCTTGAATCGTGTCAGCTCCCAGCTTGATTTCCTCCAAACCTTTTTTGACCTTTTCGTAATAAATCTTGCCCATCTTGGTTAAGCGAATATTTCGACCCACAGGTTTGAACAGGGCCACACCCAAGTCATCTTCCATCCGGCGAATCATTCGGCTGAGGGAAGGCTGGGCAATACCTAGTTCGTCGGCGGCCTTTCCATAGTGCTCCACCTCGGCCAGACGGCAGAAGGCTTCTAAGTTATGCAAGTTCATGGTTAGCTCCTTTTTCTATTTAATGAAGGAATTGATTTTTTTGAATTGAGCATTATCACAAAAATGTTATCAGTGTTTAAATTGGATACACATTTTTCTAACTGGATTCTGGATATGGAAAACCAGAAAAGAGCCTTTCTGTTAAATTATAACATGATTGTTATGGATATCAATCATGTTTGGAATTGTTTTCGCCATCGAAAATCCATATAGTATTAATAGAAAGAAAACGTTTTAGAATAAGAAAAAATGGAGGAATCAATAGATGGAAAAAGTGACAATTGCTTTAATTGGTGCCGGATTTGCAGGGAATTTTCATACTAATTCCTACAATAAGGTCAACGGTGTGAATTTACGAATCAAGTATGTTTATGACAATGATCAGCAGCGTGCACAACAGCTATGCGACAAATGGGACATCATTGAAGAAGTAGCCACCAGCTACCAGCAGGTTCTGGAAGATCCTGAAGTGGATGTCGTTGATATCATTACACCACCTGTAACTCACTTGAGTCTGGCTTATGAAGCGTTGGATGCCAACAAACATGTTATCTGTGAAAAACCGTTAACAGGTTACTTTGGTGAAGAAGGCGATGAAGAGCCCATTGGTCTGAAAGTACCTAAAGCAAAAATGTACGAAAGCTTGCTTAAAAATATTGATGAGTGTCGTAAGAAATTTGAAGCTTCAGATCGTCTGTTCATGTATGCCGAAAACTATGTATATTCACCAAATATCTTACGTTCAGCTGAAATCATTGAAGCAAAAAAAAGCAAGATCATGTACATGAAGGGGGAGGAAAGTATCCGTTCCTCCACTTCTCCAGCTTCTGCTTATTGGTCATTAGCTGGCGGCGGTTCATTAATCCGTCTAGGCAGCCATCCAATTGGCGGCATGCTGTTCTTGAAACAAGTTGAAGCAAAAGCTCGCGGTGAAGAAATCGGTGTTCAAAGTGTTGTAGCAGAAACAGGACGATTAGCTCCAAGCTTGAACGAGCATGACAAACGCTATTTTCCAGCAAAATCAATTGATACGGAAGACTTTGCGACAGTAATTATTACCTTTACTGATGGTACCAAAGCTATTTCGATTTCTAATGACAATACATTAGGTGGTGTGAAAAACTATGTGGAAGTTTATACCAATGACAGTGCTTTGGTAAACAATATTACACCAGCAGACAACCTGTCAACTTACTTCTTGGATCAAGACAATTTGGATGATGTGTACATTTCGGAACAGCTGCAGGATAAAATTGGCTGGAATAAAGTGTTTGTGGCTGAAGAAACTTTGCGAGGATACTTGGCGCAATTCCAAGATTTCGCAGAATGTGTGGCAGAAAATCGTCAACCACTATCCGGTTTGGACCTCGCTTATGATACAATAAAAATTATCTATGCGGCTTATCTGTCAGCTGAAGAAGGGCGCAGAGTAGATTTTTAAGAAAGAAGTGATAACTTAAGATGGAAACTGTAACTGTTGAAAAAGTAACGTTGGGTGAAGGTCTGCCGAAAGTGATCGTTCCTTTAGTGGGAAAGACTCGCGAGGAAATTCTACAAGAGGCCGAAATCGCTGTAGCCAGCAATTGTGATATTATTGAATGGCGTATTGATCATTTTGCCGAAATTACTGATTTTGCTAAAGCGGCTGAGTTTGTTAAAGAAGTGAAAGCTGCTGTGAAGATGCCTTTGTTGGTTACCTTCCGTACAGCGAAAGAAGGTGGCGTTTGTCCGATGGATGATGCGCAATACTTCGAAATGTATAATGCGTTCTTGGAGCAAGGAAACTTTGATTTGTTGGACGTTGAATTGTTTATGCCAGAAGCTGAGGTTGCAGAGTTAGTGAAAGCAGCTCATGACAAAGATGTGAAGATTGTAATGTGCAACCACGACTTCGATAAAACACCACCAAAAGAAGAAATCATCACTCGTCTTCGGACTATGCAAGATAAAGGCGCAGATATCTGCAAGATTGCGGTAATGCCGCAAACCACTCATGATGTGATTGTTCTATTGGATGCTACGCAAGAAATGTATAATAATTATGCAAAACAACCGCTAATCACAATGTCTATGGGCAAACTAGGTGTTGTCAGCCGAGTTTCCGGTGCAACATTCGGTTCTGCCGCAACCTTTGGCGCAGCGAAGAAAGCTTCAGCACCAGGACAAGTCTCAGTTGGCGAACTACGCACGATTTTAGAAACTTTATAGGAAGTATTAAGATCAGGTGAGAGATTACCTGGTCTTTTTTTCTAGATTGTCTTTTCAAAACTCGCTTATTATTTCAGAGATGAATGAGTTTGAGAAGGCTTTTTTGTGTATAAATGCATAAAATTCTGTATATGGATGGCATGCGGGCATATTAATGAATAAATTTGCGGTATTTGGTGAAAAAACTTATAAAAAAGCATTGACTTATTCAGATTAGAATTCTATAATCATAAACTATACAACAACTAATTGTATTTTTATGCAATTTGATCGGAGGGTTTTGAGTGAAAGTATCAATTATCGGTGTGACTGGCTACAGCGGACTGGAATTACTACGTTTATTAAGTAACCATCCAGCTGTAGAGATCGTTTCAATCCATAGTCATTCACAAAACGGGGAAGCGATCGATCGACGATTCCCACATTTGAAACAGCTGATCGAATTGCCTTTAGAAGAAGTCGATCCTGAGAAAATTATGGCACAGGCAGATTTAGTATTTTTTGCTGCTCCTTCTGGGGTAGCCAAGGATCAAGCACTACCTTTTATCGAAAAACAGTTTCCAGTGATTGATTTATCTGGCGACTATCGTTTGAAAAATCCGGCTCAGTATGAAAAATGGTACGGCAAGACTAGTGCTCCGATTTCAGCTTTAGAGAAGGCAACGTACGGTTTGGCAGATTTTGACCTGCCGAAGAACTTGAAGCTGATTGCGAATCCAGGTTGTTACGCCACAGCAGCAATTTTATCCGTCGCTCCATTAGTGAAGCAGCAGTTAATTGAAAAGAACTCCATCATTTTTGATGGCAAGTCTGGATTATCAGGCGCTGGCAAGAAGCTTTCTGAAGCGGCTCATTATACTGAAGCGAACGACAACATGTCAGTGTACAAATTGAATCAGCACCAGCATATTCCAGAAATTATTCAACAGCTGCAGACATGGGATGCTGAAATTCCAGCGGTTCAGTTTTCGACAGCCTTGATTCCAGTGACTCGTGGTATTCTGATGACCACTTATTGTAAAGCTAAAGCCGGTATTACTGGCAGCGAAGTTCGTAAGTCTTTTGAAGCAGAGTACGGCAATAAACCATTTATTCGCTTGCAAGAAGGGGAAGAGTTCCCTTGCATCAAACAAGTGGTGGGATCCAACTACTGTGACATCGGAATGGCCTATAATGAAGCAACTCAGACGATAACGATGGTCAGCGTAATTGACAACTTAGTCAAAGGTGCAGCCGGCCAAGCTATTCAAAACTTGAACCTACTAATGAATTTACCGGAAACAACTGGCTTAGAGCTGGTACCTGTTTATCCGTAACGACAAAGGAGACGACTTATGAATATTATTGATGGAACAATCGCCAGTCCCAAAGGCTTTCAAGCTACTGGCTTACACTCAGGATTAAAGAAAAACAAATTGGACCTAGGAGTCATTTACTCAGAAAAGGCAGCGAAGGCCGCTGCTGTTTACACGACTAACCAAGTAAAGGCCGCTCCGATTTATGTAACAAAGGAAGCGATGCAAGAACCAAGCATCCAGGCAGTCGTAGTTAACTCAGGGTACGCTAATGCCTGTACGGGAGAAATCGGCTTGGTCCACGCAAAACAAATGCAGCAGGCTACAGCAGATCACTTAGGAGTTACAGCTGATAAAGTAGCCGTTGCCTCTACTGGAGTTATCGGCAAAATTATGCCGATTGAACTAGTCGAACAAGGAATTCAAAAGGTTGATATGGATGATTGCGAACCTTACCACTTCCACGAAGCCATCATGACAACTGATACGACAACTAAAGAAATCGTCGTTCAAGACACAATCAATGGCGAGACGGTAACGATTGCCGGAACAGCTAAAGGTTCTGGGATGATTCATCCTAATATGGCAACAATGCTAGCATTTATTACAACTGATGCAGAAATCTCACAAGAGCTGCTGCAGGAGTTGTTAAGTGAAAAGACGGAAACGACATTTAACCAAATTACAGTCGATGGAGATACTTCAACTAACGACATGGTGTTAGTTATGGCTAACGGGCTTGCGGGCAATGCTGAAATTGAAAAAGGCACAAAAGGCTATGACAAGTTTGTAGCAATGTTCCAGCTAGTAAGCGAAACATTGGCTCAAATGATTGCCAAAGACGGCGAGGGAGCCACTAAGCTGATTGAAGTACAAGTAGAAGGCGCAACTGACGAGTTGGCTGCCCGAATGATCGCTAAAAAGATTGTTGGCTCAATGTTAGTAAAAACCGCGATGTTTGGAGAAGATCCCAACTGGGGCAGAATCATCTGCGCTATCGGTTATTCAGAAACAAAGATTGATCCTGAGAAGGTAGATATGTGGATCGGCAGTGTGCAGGTACTGAAAAACAGCCAACCGCAAAGCTTTGACGAAGATGCGATTAAACAAATTTTAGAACAAGACAAGATTGTTATTGCTGTTGATATGAATTTAGGAAACGCAAAAGGTGCCGCTTGGGGCTGTGACTTAACGTACAAGTATGTTGAAGTCAATGCGTTATACCATACGTAAGGGGAGTAAAGACATGGGAAAAATCGTAGTGAAAATTGGCGGCGTCGCCAGTGATAATTTAACCGAAGAATTTTTTGATACATTAGGAGAGTGGCAAGCAGCCGGCAAAGAAATCGTGATCGTTCACGGCGGCGGCTACTACATCACTGAAATGATGGAAAAACTAAATGTTCCAGTAACAATCGCTAACGGACTGCGTGTGACCTCTGCGCAAGCACTAAAAATCACTCAGATGGTATTAATCGGCCAAGTTCAACCAGCCATCACCACGGTTTTCCAACAAAACGGCTTCTCAGCTGTTGGTCTGCATGCTTCTTGCGGCCAACTAATTCAAGGAACTTTTATCGACAAAAACAACTTAGGGTATGTTGGCACCATTACCAATATCGGTACTGGAATGATTAACGACGTATTAGCAAAAAATCATGTGCCCATCATCGCTCCTCTTGGTTTAACTGAAGAAGGCGAATGGTTGAATATTAATGCCGACACAGCCGCCTGCAAAATTGCTGAAGCATTAGATGCAGAAGCTTTATACCTAATTACTGACGTACCTGGCGTAAAATGTGAGGGCGAATGGCTGGAACATTTAACGACTGACGACGTTGAACAATTAAAAAACCAAGAAGTAATTACAGGCGGCATGATCCCTAAGCTGGACAGCGCTACTTCCGCATTGACTAAAGGCGTAAAGGAAGTCTTCATTACTAACAGTATCGCAAAATGCGGCACAAAGATTACGAAAGCGAAGGTGTTTGCATGACTCATCTATTTCCTAATTACAAAAGAGAATCCATTGATCTAGTCAGAGGCTTCGGCAATTACGTCGAAGACCAAACGGGTAAAGAATATTTAGATTTCACCAGTGGAATTGGGGTAAACAGCTTAGGCCATCAACACCCCAAGCTGATCCAGGCCCTAGAAAAACAAATGCACTTAATCTGGCATACTTCCAATCTATATTCCAGCAAGCTGCAAGAAGACGTAGCCAAGAAATTAGCCAACAACAAAAATTACTTAGCCTTCTTCTGCAACAGCGGAACCGAAGCCAACGAAGCAGCCATCAAGCTAGCCCGAAAAGCCACTGGACGATCAAAAATTATCAGCTTCCAGCAATCATTTCACGGACGTACCTATGGCGCACTTAGCGCCACCGGCCAAGAAGCGCTGCATGAAGGGTTTGCTCCAATTTTACCCGATTTCCAATACGTACCTTTTAACGAAATCGCACCATTGAAGGAACTTGTCGATCAGGATACCGCAGCCGTCATGATCGAACTAATTCAAGGCGAAGGCGGGGTACTACCAGCCGAGGTCTCATTCGTCCAACAAGTCGTAGAACTTTGTAAAGAACAAGGCGCCTTGTTAATCGTCGATGAGATTCAAACAGGAATCGGCCGTACGGGTAATTTGTACGCCTACGAAGGCTATGGCATCGAGCCAGACATCTTCACCTTAGCCAAAGCCCTCGGCAACGGCATCCCAGTCGGCGCCATGTTAGGCAAAAAAGAATTAAAAGACGCCTTCGGACCAGGTTCTCACGGCACAACCTTCGGCGGGAACAAGTTAGCCTTACGGGTAGCAGTAGCAGTATTGGATATTATTAATGATCCGAACTTCTTAGACAAAGTGAAGCAAAAAAGCAATTACGCGTTGAAATCCTTAGGCAGCTTGAAAGACTCAAGTGATAAAGTACTAGATGTCCGCGGCCAAGGTTTAATGATCGGTGTTCAGCTGAAAGATCAAGATACCTTAAGTGCTACTATTGCGAATCTGCAGAAAAAGGGTCTGTTAGTATTGAAGGCAGGTAACAACACACTTCGACTGTTGCCTCCTCTAACGATTGAACAGGATGAGTTGGAGAAGGGGATTGGGATGATTAAGGTGGAGTTGTTGGATAAGTAATAAGAATGTGAGCTCGGAATGCCGGTGGGTGTTTCGGGTTTTTATTTGGTTGATGGATGGCAGAGAATTCGACTCATTAATAGATGATTTAAGTTAGTATGGTTTTTACATAGCATATTTGAAATGGTAACATTAGGTTAATACAAAACGGTTGATGTTTTCTGGATTAAGGAGAATTTTGATGTTAGAAAATAAGTTGGACATTACAGATCAAATCGAATTGGCTAAAGCTGAAGAAAAGATCAGTAAACAAAAAGCCAAGCAGCTATTTGAATCTGGAAAAATTAATGAATTAGAAGTAGGAACCTTTCAAGGATTAGCTGAAATTCACAGCTGTTTTTTTGAAGATATTTACTATTTTGCTGGAAAAGTTCGAGATGTTAACATAGCAAAGGGAAATTTCCGGTTTGCTCCGGTAATGTATCTAGAAACAGCCTTAGAACATATTGATGAAATGCCTCAGAATAACTATGAAGAAATCATTGCTAAATATGTAGAGATGAATGTTGCTCATCCTTTTCGTGAGGGAAACGGAAGAAGTATGAGAATCTGGCTAGATTTAATTTTGAAGAAGAGACTTGGTAAAGTTGTAGACTGGAGCCAAGTTGATAAAGAAGCCTGCCTTTCTGCTATGGAACGTAGTCCTGTAAATGATTTGGAGATCAGATTTTTGTTGAAGGATGCGCTGACGGATAAGGTCGATGATCGTGAGATTTTCATGAAAGGGATAGATACTAGCTATTTCTATGAAGGGTATATGGAGTATAGGATTGAGGAGCTGTAAAGTAAAAATATACTAAATTGGCTGAATAATTCATATAAATCGTTGCTTATTTTCATAATGAGCAGCGATTTATTTTTTTTTACTGTTATGATTGAAGGTAACTACTATCGTGGAGGAAATACCTAATGGATTATAAAAATATAGTTGATAGCAATAGAGCTGCTTAGAATGAAGCTTCGAATTATCAGCAGAGGTCCCACAACATTTCATTGCGAGAAGTATTTCAGAATGCAGATTTCACAATATTTATTTGAGATTGCGATGCTGTACTATTGGAAAACTGGATAAAATTGTTTTAACCGATAAAGTGATTGGTCAACTACCTTGTAATAACGAAAGAAAATTATTATCCCTGATGAAACTAGGAGCCCAAAAAGCAGTTGGTTTTGACATATCAGACAATGCAATTCAAGAAGCAAAACATTTAGCAGAAATAGCTAAGGTGGATGCCATATTCGAGCGAATGAATATTTTGGACATAAATTAATCATACAATAACTATTTCGATTTCATTTATATATCATATCAGAAAGCTCACGTAAATGGTTTCCAGATTTGAATGCTTTTTTTGAAGTAGTTAGCCGTTTATTGAAAAGGGTGGTCAACTACTAATTTTTGAAATGCATCCAATTGTTTTCCTATTTGAGGTCGATTTTGACGCAAAAAGTCCCGATTTTGATTTATTGGTCCCTTATTTCGAAAAAGGACCGTATTATTATAGAGACGGACTAGATTATATTGGCGGTGTTGAGTATGAATCCAAGGAAGGGTATTGGTTCATGAACAAGATGTCGATTAGTGTGAATGTTTTCATAGTTAATATATAAATAGAATATATTTTAATAATGTGAATTGGATATAACAAATTACTCGTTTGAAAATAGATATCCAGGTTTTTGAATTAATGGAAAGAGTATAAAATGAAATCCGGAGGAATGGGAGTATGGAAACCGATATTGACATTTTAAGTAAAATAGCAATATGCAAAAAGAAAAGTACTTTTTTGAGCTCTGTAGACTTGAAAAAGCTTCCTACAGGAACTGGGATCGTGTTATTCTTTGTTGAAGATCTAAGAACAGTAAAATTCAAAGAATCAGAAGTAGGACAAACAGGGTTTGATTCAATTGTGTTAATGCAGAGTATTGAAAATTTTGATCAGACAAATATATATTTCAAACCTACAAAAAATATTCGAAGTGAGGTTCGAAAGTTTAAAAAAAATAATATAAAGCAAAGAAGTATACCTCAAGTAATTTTCTCTCAAATAAGTGATACGCAAACTATAAAAGTCGGTTACTTTGAACTGGAAAGCAAGTACTATAATGCTCAAATATTGATGAATCGGTATTTGGAAACACACGATGAAAAACCTGTTATGAACAAATCTTTTAAACAGAATGATGCAACACCCTCGTGGAACGGGTTTAACTTTCAAGGATTTGTAACAGTGCTCAGAACGTTACAAATGATGAATAGTATGCCAGAAACAGATTATGAAAGGTATTCTGTGGAAATTGAGAGAATAGAAGACTTTGTTATATATAAAGATGGTGAAGCTAAAGAATTATTTCAAGTAAAAGCCTATGTTAGCGAGCGAACAGTCGAATCCTACATAGAAGCTTTAAAAAAATTATTGTTACACAAAGAAATTTTAAGAGCTACAGATGCAAAATGTTTTTTGGCCACAGCATCTAGAATAAAGGATTGGGACCAGAGTGGATATCAAGATACTATTGAGTTATATGGTTACGATAATAATATTTTCTTAGATATCAATGCTATCATTAGTAATATAAAAAATGAGCTAAGTATTTTCTTTAATAACATTGAGGGGGAACAAGGCCATTCAGAAATCAATATAGCTCTAGCACGTATTTGCCATATGGTTATAAAAAAAATTAACTATTTGCATCAAAATAGAATTGCTGATAACGAAGAATATAAAATAAATTTTAAATATATTGATGATGCGATAAGGAAATCTGCTGAAGAATTAATCGAGGACAAAGAATTTTTTACAAGAGTGCAAGTTGATAAAACTGTCTTAGAAAATTTTAATAGAGAACTTGCATTTGTTTGTGAAGATTGTATTGATATGGGTTGTGAACTATGTCCGTTAAATAATTTAAGAGATATATTTGAATCGATCAATCGAAAAAAATACGCGAAAGTTTTTTCCCCAGGAACTCCTTCCGATAAATTGGATATATATTTATCTAGTGTATTCAATCAAAATAATGTGCAAAACCTCTTAGAGGAATTAGCTTGTTCTGCTTCAGATATATTGTTTTATGATGATCAAAAAATATATATTGCGAATGTAACTGATTATGAAGAATATTTAGAAAAAATAGTACCTTCAGCAATTAGTATAAAAAGAAATGGGGGGCTAACTAGGGTATTAGATATTATAAAGGATGATGTAGACATTCAACAAGTATATGCGAATAGTTCAATACTTGCTAATATAAAAGATGAAAAAATTGTCTACAAAGATCAAAAGGTCTATTCGATACCCGATGGATTTATAGATGAAACAATTTACGACGAAAACGATAGTATATCACCTGATTTTAATTTTAATCTGGTGAACAGAGATTTGTTCTTAGAAAGGAATGGAGACAATGAATGATGGTGATTTCTTATTATCTATAATAAAAAAACTCGACGTAGAAGAAGGCGATTGGGAAAAATTATATTCCAATCTAGAAGACAACAGCATTCTATATAAATATACACCCAGCGATTCAAAAAAAGGCTATCTATTTTATTGGAGCAACCAAGAACCAATGAGTCAAATTGAAGAAGTTGATAATCTTGTAGACAACGAGATAGAGTTATCTATTGTACCACAAGATACTTACTTAATTCTATTTACAAGGATAGAAGCTCTAAAAGAAAAACAATATAAAAAAATAATTGAAGTTGAAGAAAATGAATTCAGATATAAAAAATACGTTTGCTATTACACTGAAGAAGAACTAATTGAAATGAAAAATAAAATAGAAGAAGGGTTTGTAATCGACAAGGATTTTCTGAGAGATAA
Organism: Enterococcus sp. AZ163; assembly: GCF_050498925.1. Taxonomy (NCBI): domain Bacteria; kingdom Bacillati; phylum Bacillota; class Bacilli; order Lactobacillales; family Enterococcaceae; genus Enterococcus; species Enterococcus sp. AZ163. Next base: position 2,823,566 of record NZ_JBIPAO010000001.1, on the reverse strand, counting down.
CTCGCATTTCATTGATGAAAAATTATTTGCCTTTATATACAGAATGATAATAAAAGTACCAATAATAAAAATGAACTTTGAACAAAAAGAATTAGAAGAATTCCAAAGTTTGTATGAAATAGAAAAAGAATCGGAGAAAAAGTATCAACCTGATGAACTGAATGAAATGGAACAAAAAGTTTTTTCTGTGATTCCAGATAAATTAAATTCTGACTTGGTTGCTACGGATATTGTGGATAACCTAATATCTGATATATATGGAGATGATTTAAATGAGTATTTATCTTGAAAGACTAGACGTCACAAATTTTAAAAGCTTTCCGCCGAATAAGATGAAAGTGTTTGATTTTAAACAACATAGAGCCAGTATTTTTGATGGACCAAATGGTTATGGGAAGTCAACAGTTTTTGATTCAGTAGAGTTATTAATTACTGGAAACATTAAGCATTTTAATTCGACTTTAAAAAATGGTTTTCAAACTTCGTTAGCTATAGTTGCTAATTCAAGTGAGTTACCAACAAAAGTAGTTGGTATATTTTCAAACGGGGAAGAAAATTTTAGCGTTTCACGAATATTCAAATGGGAAAAAGGAAGAGAAAACCATAGTGAAGTTCTTTTTCAGGAAGGATATGTAGAAGAGAAAACATTAAGTAATGAAGAAGTGTATTCTTTACTAAATATTAGTCAAAATTTTTTTGAAGTGGGCATGTATATATCACAAAGCGATTCTTTGTTGTTTCTGCAAGAGAAGTATAAGAAACGAAAAGATATATTGACAAGTATATTAGACATGGATGTGATAGAAAATCGAAATAATTTAGTCAAAGAGATAAAATCGAAATATAGTAATCGGCGAAAAAAAATCGGCGAAACCCTCCTAAATAAACAAAAAGAATGCTCGAAAGATAAAGAAACTCTTCAAGAAACTATTGATAAGATTAATCTGGAAGATCAGTTAGTTTCCTATACTAAACTATTTCCTAATATGGATTTTTCTTTTGATAGAAAAGAAATAGATGTGAATTTACCAATTGATAGCTACAAAAAAAACATAAATAAGATAAAGACATTTGTGGTTAACTATGAGTTGTATAAAAAATCAAAGATAAATGTTCTGATAAATAAGCTCCTTGCTATCCCATCAAAACGATTGAAAAAATATTATTACAAAACCGATAGCAAAGAATTTGAAGAAAATCAACGTTGGTGGGAAGAGTTGAAGACTCTTCAAGGTTATGTCAATAAACATCAAATAGTATCTACCCTTCAGGATTTTATCGAGGTAAAGAAAAACGAAGATTTAATGTCATCTATTGAAAATTATTATTCCATTTTGGAAGAGAATAAGATTCTTGAACAACAAATCAATGAGGATAAAAAAGAGATCTTAAGATTCAATGAAAAAAGAAGTCAACTGTACAATCAGTATATCCAGCAAGAAATAGTCGATGATAAACATTGCCCTTTTTGTGGTAAATATGTTGAGGATCTTATCAATGCATACAAAGAGTTCACTGATAATTTAGAGAAATTGATGGATGTTCAACAAGTTAAATTTAATGAGAATACAACAAAAGCTGATAGCAAAAAGGAAGAAATTATTGCTAATCTTAATAAGATAGTTTCTCCTTATAGTGAAAAAATAGCATTATTTCAAGAGTTAAAGGACGTAGACATTTTAGATTCTAAAGAGGTAGCTGAAATCATTGAAGTCATTCCAAATTTTAATGAAGATTTCTTAGATGCTATTCCATCGCTACAAAAATTTGAAAAAAACATAGAACAATTTAATATGAAACTGAACAATATGAAATGTTCTGATAAGGTGTATAACGAAGAAGAACTCGTTGAGTTCGATAGAATATATAATGAAATTTTCAATAATGAAGCACCACACATAAGTGTCAAAGATTTAGAAGAAAAATATTTATATATTCAATCTCAGTTTCAGAATATCTACCAGATGAATTTAAGAAAAGCAGTTGAAAACTTAGCTAAAGTAAATAATTTGTTAGAAAAGCATGATAATGAAGCAAAGCGCATTGACGAAATATTAAGTTCTTTGAAACTGTACAACAATGGAGCATACCTGAAGTATCAAAATAGATTTATTGAAAAAATTCAATTACCACTATTTTTAATTAGTGGGCGAATACTTCAAACATATCAATTGGGGTTAGGGATATATGCTGAAGTAAACAATACACAAGTTGTCTTTAAAGTTGCGTATAAAGATAAAAAAATGGACACCGATATATTCAATATTTTAAGTGTTGGTCAGTTAAATGGTGTTATATTAGCTATTTTGTTTGCAATACGAAAAGTATACTCCAAAGAGAATCAATTAGATCTCATAATGATTGATGATCCACTGCAATCAATTGATGAGATTAGCGCACACTCTTTTGCAGATCTTTTAATTGAAGAATTTCCCAATACACAGCTAATTCTCTCAACACACGAGGAAGACAAGAGTCGACTAATTAGATACAAGTATCAACAAGTTGGTAAAAAAGCTAACAATTTTAACATGCAAGTTGAGTATCTTAAATCATAAATGACTTAAGATACTCAAGCAACTACCTAATAAATTGTGCATCTGCCATCTCAAGAAGGGTTTACCCAGTATGATACTTTGAAGTAGCATATTATATCAGGGTAAATATTTTAAACGATGGTGAAACTTCTACTACTCGGCCCCCGCCGAGTTTTTCGTCGTTCTTGCTTTCTTTATCCTTCCTTTTTTACTATACTGTGAATAGTAACGAAAAAGGAGCACATGCATGGGCGAGAGAGCTGATATTTTTCTTAGTACATTTAATCGTATTGAAAAAGAATTGAAGAATCAATTGAATAATCCTTCGAATATGGGCTTCAGTGAGATGGTTCGTCGTTTGTCTAAACGTAAGGGAACGTTAGTTGGAGACAATGAGAATGATTTGCTGCAGCTTGCGCAGCTGCGCAATGCGATTGTGCATGATCAGATTGCAGATGATTTTGTGATTGCGGAGCCAAATGATTGGGCGGTTCAGCGGATTGCAGAGATTGAAGAGGCTCTAGTTCGGCCGGAAAAGGTTTTGCCGCGGTTTGGTAAGAAGGTTACAGGCTTTGAACAGGATTTTCCGTTGCGAAGAATTATGGAGATTGTGGCTGAGAAGCGCTTTTCCCAGTTTCCGGTTTATCATCGGGGTCAGTTTAAGGGCTTAGTGACTTTGCGGACGATTGGTTTGTTCTTTGCTCAAGCTAGCTTAGCAGGTCCAGTGAATCTGGAAGGAAAAAAGGCAGAGGATTTGCTGCAGACAAATGGTAAGAGTACGAATTTTCATTTTGTTTCTGCCGATACGAAGGTTGCTGAGGTTGAGGAAATGTTCCGCAGCCAGACGACATTGGAAGCAGTTTTGATCACGAAAGATGGCGATCCTAATGGTAACTTGGTGGGGATTGTTCGGCCAAGGGATATTTATGCGCAGAAAGAGGAGTAGTCTATTGTTAGCTGTATATTTATTGTTGAGTGCTGTGATTATTGGCCTCGATCAATGGTTCAAGTTTTGGATTGTTGGCAATTTTAATTTGGGTGATGCGCAGCAGGTCATTCCGAATGTTTTATCGTTAACCTACATTCATAATACTGGAGGAGCCTTTAGTTTGTTAGAAGGGCAACGGGTTTTCTTCATTATTATTACGGTGGTAGCTGTGGGTGCTGGGATTTATTATTTAGCCAAGCATTTGCATGAAAGCAAATGGCTGACGATTGGTATCAGCTTATTTTTGGCTGGAGCAGTGGGGAACTTTATTGATCGCCTGCGTTTAGGATATGTCGTGGACATGTTCCAGCTGGATTTCATCAACTTTCCGATCTTCAATGTTGCGGATATGGCGTTGGTGATAGGTGTAGCGATGATATTTATTTACATTTTATTAGATGAGAGAGAAAAAAAGCATGGAAAATGAAATTGAAGTAGTAATACATGAAGAGAGCGGCCGAATTGACAAGGTTCTCAATGAACGGCTAAAAGAGTATTCTCGTTCTCAGATTCAGCAATGGATCAAGGATGGACAGGTTTCGGTGGATGATCAACCGATTAAAGCTAACTATAAGGTAAGCAAAGGGGATCAGATTTTGATCCGCATTCCTGAACCGGAGGAATTAGAGTTGATAGCGGAAGACTTGCAGCTGGATATCGTTTATGAGGATGAGGATGTAGTTGTGATTAACAAACCGCAGGGCATGGTGGTTCATCCATCAGCTGGCCATTCTCACGGAACGTTAGTTAACGGTCTGTTGCATCAAATTAAAGACTTATCTTCTATTAATGATGTCGTTCGCCCAGGTATCGTTCATCGGATTGACAAGGATACTTCCGGCTTATTAATGGTAGCAAAAAATGACCAGGCTCATGAAGCTTTGGCAAAACAGCTGAAGGATAAGACTTCTTTGAGAAAATATGTGGCTTTGGTTCATGGAGAAATTCCTCATGAAAAGGGTCGGATTGAAGCACCAATAGGTCGTTCGAAGGTTGATCGGAAAATGCAGGCAGTGATTGAAGGCGGCAAGGAAGCCGTCACACATTTCGAAGTGCTGGAACGCTTTACAGACTTTACTTTGATCGAATTGCAATTGGAAACGGGGCGAACGCACCAAATCCGGGTACACATGCAATACATTGGTTATCCAGTAGCTGGTGATCCGTTATATGGACCGAAGAAAACGTTAAAGGGCAATGGACAGTTTTTACATGCGAAGCTATTAGGCTTTACTCATCCGAAAACGGGCGAGAACCTAGTCTTTGAAGCGCCGTTGCCTGAAATTTTTCAAAAAACTTTGAAGCAACTGCGAGAAAATGATTGATTTCTCAGAGAAAGAACGGTATAGTATTCTCAGTGAAAAAAAACTGAATAGCGAGATCCTTTAAGAGTAGTCCCGTGAGGCTAAGAAGGGTGGAGATAGAAGCTTGGACTAAGTGCGCTTGGGATCAACTCTATCATTTTTGACGAAGTCGATTACAATCCTCCTACCTGCATGCGGGTAGGAGTTTTTTTATGGAAAAAAGAGGAGGAGACAGGATGTACAAAAAGGAAGTTGTCGATGAGGTAACGATGAAAAGAGCGTTAACCCGTATCACTTATGAAATTATTGAACGCAACAAAGGAGTTCAAGACATTGTACTAGTAGGTATCAAAACTCGAGGAATCTTTATCGCTCAGCGGATCGCTGAACGGTTGAAACAATTAGAACATATCGAAATTCCAGTCGGTGAACTGGATATCACCCTTTACCGGGATGATGTGAAGAAACAGGAAACAGCTGAACCTGAGCTGCATTCTTCAGATATTCCTTTTGAAATTGCTGGTAAAGAAGTCATCTTAGTAGATGATGTGTTGTTTACCGGACGCACAATCCGCGCAGCTCTTGATGCGGTAATGGATTATGGCCGACCAAATCGAATCTCCTTAGCAGTGCTAGTCGACCGCGGACACCGGGAATTACCGATTCGGGCCGATTATGTTGGGAAAAATATTCCGACAGCATTAACCGAAGAAATCATTGTTGAAATGGAAGAATTGGACGGACAAGATCGTATCTTGATCCAAAAGGAAGAGGCGTAAAGACAAATGCATGAGTTTCACAACGACGATGTGGTATTAGACATCAAGGACCGTCCTAGTGTAGGACATTGGGTAGGATTAAGTATTCAACATCTGTTCACGATGTTTGGCGCAACAGTGCTGGTTCCGATTATGGTGGGAATCAACCCGAGTATTGCGCTGGTCAGTTCGGGATTGGGCACGTTGGTTTATCTAACGGTTACTAAAGGAAAAATTCCGGCTTATCTAGGCAGCAGCTTTGCCTTTATTGCAGCGATGCAATTACTGATGAAATCTGACGGGTATCCAGCAGTTGCACAAGGAGCGATGACCTGCGGATTGGTTTATCTGATCGTATCATTCTTGATTCGCAAGATCGGGTCGGCTTGGCTGGACAAAATTTTACCGCCAATTGTTGTGGGGCCAGTTGTTATGGTTATCGGTTTAGGGCTAGCTGGAAATGCGGCTACTAACGCGATGTACAACAACGACGTTTACGACTTTAAGTATGTACTAGTTGCTTTAATCACCTTGGGATTAACGATTTTCTTCAACATGTTTCTCTCAGGTTTTCTCGGATTACTTCCGATTCTGCTAGGAATTGTTTGCGGCTATATCACTGCCATGCTGTTTGGCATCATCGACTATCAACCGATTATCGATGCACAATGGTTCGCACTTCCAGCATTCGACGTACCTTTTGCCACCTATCAGCCGAAGCTTTATCTGAATGCCATTACGACGATGGCGCCAATCGCTTTTGTAACCATGACCGAACACATCGGGCATTTGATGGTATTGAATAAATTGACTAAACGAAATTTCTTCGAAGATCCTGGTTTGGACCGCACTTTGATGGGAGACGGCTTCGCTCAAATCGTAGCCGGACTTGTGGGTGGACCGCCAGTAACTAGTTACGGTGAGAACATCGGAGTACTGGCAATCACTCGCGTACACAGCGTGTTCGTAATCGGCGGTGCAGCATTCTTTGCCATCGCTTTAGGATTTGTTGGGAAATTAAGCGCACTAATCTTGAGTATCCCTGGGCCAGTTATTTCGGGAATCAGCTTTGTACTCTTTGGAGTCATCGCAGCCAGCGGATTGAAAATTTTGATCGAAAACCAGATCAACTTTGACCGGAAAAAGAACCTGTTGATTGCTTCAACAATCTTAGTTATCGGCATCGGCGGTTTAGTTTTCCAAGCAGGCACCTTTACACTATCTTCAATGGCTCTGGCAACTGTGCTGGGCATTATACTAAATTTGATTTTACCTGAGAAAGCACGCAGCGAAAAATAAGGAGGAAGAATCATGATCATCCAATCTGAAAAAATTAGTTTGAAGCATTTGTTAACCATCGAAGCTTTATCCGATCAGGAAGTTATGGGACTTATTAAACGAGGACAGCAGTTCAAAAACGGTGCACAGTGGTCACCAGAGAAGTCTCAGTACTTTGCGGCTAACCTTTTCTTTGAGAATAGCACCCGGACCCATAAGAGTTTTGAAGTTGCCGAGAAGAAAATGGGCTTGGATGTAATTGATTTTGACTCCCGAACCAGCTCTGTGCAAAAAGGTGAAACCTTATACGATACCGTGCTGACTATGTCAGCAATCGGTGTAGACGTCTGTGTCATCCGACATGGCGACGAAAATTACTACGACGAGTTGATCCAAAGCAGGACCGTTCACTGCTCGATTATCAACGGCGGAGACGGCAGCGGCCAGCATCCAACTCAGTGCTTACTGGACTTAATGACTATCTATGAAGAGTTCGGACACTTTGAAGGCTTAAAAGTAGCAATCGTTGGCGACATCACTCACTCACGGGTAGCAAAATCTAATATGCAAATGCTGAATCGTTTGCGGGCAGAGGTTTTCTTCTCAGGACCAGAGCAATGGTACGATTCCAGCTACGATGTTTATGGAGAATACCGTCCACTGGATGAGCTAGTGGAAAACGTTGATGTAATCATGCTATTGCGGGTACAACACGAACGCCATGATGGTAACGAAAGCTTCTCTAAAGAAGGTTACCACCAAGACTACGGTTTGACGATTGAAAGAGCAAAACGTATGAAGGATAAAGCAATCATCATGCATCCGGCTCCAGTTAATCGTGATGTTGAAATCGCTGATTCATTGGTTGAAAGTTATCAGTCACGAATTGTTGAACAAATGAGCAATGGTGTATTTGTTCGCATGGCGATCTTAGAAGCAATATTGAATGGTGTGTCTTAATCAGTTTGAAGAATATGCTTATATTATATTGAATCCAAGTTGGATGCAGAGCAACTTTTCCTAGTGTTATGCGAACAGTGTAACTGGATGGTGTATGGCGTAAAAATCGAATTAATTTTTCGGTGAAAAGTTAATTCATTAAAATGAACAAGGAGAGATGGATTATGAAGGTACTAATTAAAAACGGTAAAATTGCTGGAAAAGGCAATCAATTAATAGATGCAGATGTTTGGTTAGAAGACGGAATTATCGCGGGAATCGGCAAATCTTTTGCTGATTTGGACTTTGATGAAGTTTACGATGCAAAGGGGCAATTAGTAACACCTGGTTTAGTGGATGTCCATGTGCATTTAAGAGAACCTGGTTTTACTTATAAAGAAACCATCAAAACAGGAAGTCAAGCAGCAGCCCGTGGTGGATTTACAACCGTTTGTGCAATGCCTAACCTTGATCCTACTCCTGATACAGTTGAGAAATTTGAGCAAGTCCTTGATATCATTGAACGTGATGCAGTAGTCAAAGTATTGCAGTATGCACCGATCACAGAAGAGCTGCGCAGTGAAGTATTAACTGACCAAGCAGGACTGAAAGCAGCTGGCGCATTTGCCTTTACTAACGATGGAGTGGGCGTGCAAACAGCCGGAACTATGTATTTAGCAATGCAAGAGGCTGCGAAGCAAGGGATGGCTTTAGTTGCTCATACAGAAGATGATTCATTACTATTCGGCGGTGTTATGCACAAAGGCGAGGTCAGTGAAAAGCTTGATCTGCCAGGAATCATGAGTGCGACTGAATCTTCTCAAATCGCTCGCGACGTAATTCTAGCCGAAGAAACTGGTGCACACTATCATGTCTGCCACGTATCAACAAAAGAAAGTGTAAGAATAATCCGTGATGCAAAGAGAGCAGGCGTTCATGTAACTGCAGAGGTATCACCTCATCACTTGATCTTGATGGATGAAGATATTCCAGAAGATAACGGTTTTTGGAAAATGAACCCGCCATTACGAGGTAAAGAAGATCGTGATGCGCTAATCGAAGGATTAATGGATGGAACTATTGATTGTATCGCCACCGACCATGCTCCTCATGGGTTAGAAGAAAAAAATCAAACGTTCTTAAAATCGCCATTTGGTATTGTTGGCAGCGAAACAGCTTTCCAATTGATCTATACACACTTTGTAGAAACGGGCCGCTTTACTTTAGAACAAGTGATTGACTGGATGGCAGTGAAGCCTGCAGCAATTTTTGGCTTAAATGCTGGTACACTGAATATCGGCGCACCTGCCGATGTGGCGGTATTTGATCTAGACTCAGAAGAAAAAATTGATGATCAGCAATTTGCTTCAATGGGGGTAAATACACCATTCGTAGGCTGGCCTGTTAAAGGCAACACGATGTTCACTTTTGTGGATGGTAAACTGGTGTATAACAAGGAGGACTAATAAGTTGAAGAGACTGTTAATTTTAGAAGATGGTACGGTATTTGAAGGAGAAGCTTTTGGTGCTGAAGCCAACGTGTTTGGCGAGATTGTATTTACAACCAGTATGACTGGTTATCAAGAAACCATTACAGACCAAAGCTTTAACGGACAAATCATTACCTTTACTTATCCAATGGTCGGGAATTATGGAATTAACCGTGATGACTATGAATCAATTGCTCCAACTTGTAAAGGGGTTGTTGTTAAGGAACATGCGCGTCGTGCAAGCAACTGGCGCAACCAAATGACCTTAGATGAATTTTTAAAGCGCAAGGGAATTCCTGGGATCGCAGGAATTGATACTCGTGCATTAACGAAAAAATTACGCAATCACGGAACTATGAAAGCCAGCATTGTTGATTCTGGTGATCAATTCCATCATGCCTTTGATCAATTGAAAGCAACTGTTTTACCAACCAATCAAGTCCATCAGGTTTCAACTGTTACTCCTTACCCAAGCCCTGGCGTTGGCCGTAATGTTGTCGTCATCGATTTTGGTTTAAAGCATAGCATTTTGAGAGAATTATCTCGTCGGGAATGTAATTTGACGGTTATGCCTTACAATACCGATGCAAAAACGATTTTGGATTTGGCTCCTGACGGTGTGATGTTGACGAACGGACCAGGAGATCCTAAAGATGTGCCAGAAGCGATTGAAATGATTCAAAAAATTCAAGGGAAAGTGCCGATTTTTGGAATTTGCTTGGGTCATCAATTATTCTCACTGGCAAATGATGCTGACACGTATAAAATGAAATTTGGCCACCGGGGATTAAATCATCCGGTACGAGAAATCGCAACCGGACGGATTGATTTTACTTCACAAAATCACGGTTTTGCGGTGGATGAAGCAACAATTGACTCTACAAAATTAATGGTAACGCATGTGGAAGTAAATGACGGAACGATTGAAGGGGTAAGACATCGCCACTACCCAGCCTTCAGTGTGCAATTTCATCCGGATGCTGCACCAGGACCACATGATGCACTACATTTATTCGATGAATTTATGGAAATGATGGACGCATGGAAGGAGCAAGCATAAATGCCAAAACGCACAGATATTAAAAAAATCATGGTCATCGGTTCTGGACCGATTGTCATTGGACAAGCAGCCGAATTTGACTATGCTGGTACGCAAGCTTGCTTAGCTTTAAAAGAGGAAGGTTATGAAGTTGTTTTAGTGAATTCTAATCCGGCAACTATCATGACTGACAAGGAAGTTGCAGATTCAGTTTATATTGAACCAATTACGTTAGAATTCGTTTCCCGCATCCTGCGTAAGGAGTTACCAGATGCAATCCTGCCAACTCTCGGTGGGCAAACGGGATTAAATATGGCAATGGAACTGGCTGCTTCTGGCATCCTAGATGAATTAAACATCGAATTGTTAGGTACGAAACTTTCGGCGATCGATCAAGCGGAAGACCGTGACTTATTTAAACAGTTGATGGAGGAATTATCCCAGCCAATTCCTGAATCGGAAATTGTAAATACGGTTGAAGGAGCAGTTGCTTTTGCTAATACAATCGGTTATCCAATTATCGTACGTCCAGCTTTCACACTAGGTGGAACCGGTGGAGGAATGTGTGACAACGAAGAAGAATTGCGAGTGATTGCTGAAAATGGCTTGAAGCTGTCACCAGCTACTCAATGTTTGATTGAAAAATCAATCGCCGGCTACAAAGAGATTGAGTACGAAGTAATGCGTGACTCAGCTGACAATGCGATTGTAGTATGTAATATGGAAAACTTTGACCCAGTAGGCGTTCATACTGGTGATTCAATTGTTTTTGCCCCGAGTCAAACCATGTCTGATTATGAATACCAAATGCTGCGGGATGCCTCCTTATCAATCATCCGCGCCTTGAAAATAGAAGGCGGTTGTAACGTTCAGTTGGCATTAGACCCTCACAGCTTTAATTATTATGTAATCGAAGTGAATCCGCGAGTGTCTCGTTCATCTGCCCTAGCAAGTAAAGCAACTGGTTATCCGATTGCTAAACTCGCAGCAAAAATCGCGGTTGGATTAACCTTGGATGAAATGAAGAATCCAGTAACGGGAACAACCTACGCTGAATTTGAACCAGCCCTAGATTATGTGGTTGCGAAAATTCCCCGCTGGCCTTTTGATAAATTTGAATCTGGTGAAAGAGTACTAGGAACGCAAATGAAGGCAACAGGTGAAGTTATGGCAATCGGCCGTAACATTGAGGAATCTCTACTGAAGGCTGTTCGTTCGTTGGAAATTGGCACTTATCATGTAGAAATCGATGAATTTAGTGAAGCAACTGATGAGCTTTTAACTGAAAAAATAGTCAAGGCTCAAGATGATCGCTTATTCTATTTAGCCGAGGCACTGCGTCGTGGATACACTATTGAAGAGCTCAGTGAACTGACTAAAATTGATTTATTCTTCCTAGATAAATTATTACACATCGTTGAGTTAGAAAATGAACTGGCTCAGCATGTAAAAGATGCTGATGTATTGAAAAAAGCCAAGCAAAATGGTTTTGCTGACAAGAAAATTGCTAGCTTGTGGTCAATGACTGAAAAAGAAATCAGCGACTTTAGACATGAAGCGAAAATTTTACCTGTTTACAAAATGGTAGATACTTGTGCAGCTGAGTTTGAGTCGAAAACGCCATATTTCTACAGCACCTATGAATTTGAAAATGAAAGCATTCGTTCAGATAAAGAATCAGTGTTGGTATTAGGTTCTGGTCCAATCCGAATCGGTCAAGGGGTTGAATTCGATTACGCAACTGTTCATTCAGTAAAAGCGATCCAATCAGCTGGCTATGAAGCAATTATTATGAATAGTAATCCTGAAACGGTATCGACAGACTTCTCAGTCTCTGATAAGCTTTATTTTGAACCTTTAACCTTAGAGGATGTTATGAACGTAATTGAACTTGAGCAGCCAATTGGTGTTATTGTGCAATTTGGTGGTCAAACTGCAATTAACTTGGCAGAACCTTTAGTGAAAAACGGTGTCAAAATTCTAGGAACTAGTATTGAGGATTTGGATCGGGCGGAAGATCGTGACCAATTTGAACAGGTTCTTAAGAAACTAGGTATTCCCCAACCGGTAGGTGATACAGCTACCAGCAGCGAAGAAGCCGTGGTTATTGCTGATCGAATTGGTTATCCAGTATTAGTACGTCCAAGTTATGTACTTGGTGGACGGGCAATGGAAATCGTCGAAAACCAGGCGGACTTGGAAGACTACATGGCAAATGCGGTAAAAGCCTCTCCAGAGCATCCAGTGCTAGTCGATCGTTACATGGTGGGTAAAGAATGTGAAGTAGATGCCATCTGTGACGGTAAAATAGTTCTGATTCCAGGGATTATGGAGCATATCGAGCGAGCTGGAGTTCATTCGGGGGACTCGATGGCGGTTTATCCGCCGCAAACCTTCTCACCTGAGATCATTGCAACGATTGAAGACTACACGCGCAAACTAGCTTTAGGTATGAATTGCATCGGCATGATGAACATTCAGTTCGTTATTCATGAGGAACAGGTTTATGTAATTGAAGTGAATCCGCGGGCTAGTCGGACGGTACCGTTCTTAAGTAAGATTACTAATATTCCAATGGCGCAAATTGCTACTAAAGCAATTTTAGGAAACAGCTTGGAAGAATTTGGCTACAAAGATGGTTTGTATCCTGAAAGCAAACTCGTTCACGTAAAGGCTCCAGTCTTCAGCTTTACTAAATTACAGAAGGTTGATACTTACTTAGGGCCTGAAATGAAATCAACCGGGGAAGTTATGGGTTCAGACCGCAGTCTGGAAAAGGCTTTGTACAAAGCCTTTGAAGCAGCGGGATTGCATCTGCCAGATTATGGTGCTGTCCTATTCACTGTTGCGGATGAAAATAAAGAAGAATCTCTAGACTTGGCGAAACGCTTTACTGATGTGGGCTATAGTTTGATCGCCACTGCGGGCACTGCCAAGTATTTTGAAGAAAATGGTTTAACTGCTAAAACAATTGCCAAGATTTCTGAGTCATCAGAAGACAACGTAGTGGAAATGATCCGCCGCGGCGAAGCTCAGGTAGTTATTAACACCATGGATAAAAATCGCCAGAATTCTTCGGAGGATGGCTTCATTATCCGTCGTGAGGCAGTTGAACACGGAGTGCCATTATTCACATCACTAGATACAGCAAATGCTATCTTGCGGGTAATGGAATCTCGAGCATTCTCCATTCACGAAATTTAAGCCAGACACTTTTGTCTGCTAGTAAAAAATCTATACTCGATTTCAGGCTTCGCAAGCTGAGTGTGTTTGCGGAGCCTTTCTTAAAGGAGGCCATTATGAAACAAGAAATGATGACGATTGTTAGTCAGCAGCAATTAGCACCAAGAATTTATGAAATGGTTTTAACAGGTAAGCTAGTAGAGCAGATGCATAATCCAGGCCAATTTATTCACATTCGAGTACCAAGAGCGGATTTATTGTTGCGTCGCCCAATTAGTATCAATCAAATCGATCGAGAAAAGGCAACCTGCACGATCATTTATCGAATTGAAGGAGATGGCACTAAGTTTTTTGCTGAATTAGAAGCTGGCGACCAGTTGGATGTCATGGGACCTTTAGGAAACGGCTTTGATTTGTCAGGTCTGAAACAAGGTGATACAGCCTTTATCGTCGGGGGTGGAATTGGTGTACCACCGTTGTATGAATTGTCCAAACAATTAACCAAAAAAGGTGTGCAAGTCATTCATTTCTTGGGCTTTGCTTCGAAAGAATTTGTCTATTATGCGGAAGAGTTTCAAGCACTAGGTGATACACGCTTTTCAACCGATGATGGCAGCTTCGGTCTACAGGGGAATGTCGGCAATTTACTGCTGGCAACTCAGGAAAAACCGACTGCAGTTTTCGCCTGCGGAAATAATGGTTTGTTGAAAACAGTAGAACAGCTATATGGAGAAGTCGGTAATGTTCAATTGTCCTTAGAATCACGAATGGCGTGTGGTATGGGTGCTTGTTATGCCTGTGTCTGCCATGTTGCTGACGAACCGAGTAAGAGTGTGAAGATCTGTGATGACGGACCAGTATTCCAAGCAGGGGAGGTTGTTTTTTAATGAATCCATTAGCCGTTAAATTACCAGGCTTAGATTTGAAGAATCCAATCATGCCGGCAAGTGGCTGTTTTGGATTTGGAAAAGAATATGCCGATTATTATGACTTGAATCAGTTAGGTTCAATTATGATTAAAGCCACTACACCTCAATCTCGGTACGGCAATGAGACTCCACGGGTGGCCGAAACACCAAGTGGTATGCTCAATGCAATCGGTCTACAAAATCCAGGCCTAGAAACAGTTATGAACGATATTTTACCTTCTTTAGAGAAATTTGATCAGCTGCCGATTATTGCCAATGTGGCTGGTGCTTGTGAAGAGGACTATATCGAAGTTTGTGCCAAAATTGGGGATGCACCGAATGTTAAAGCGATTGAGCTAAATATCTCTTGTCCTAACGTGAAGCATGGGGGAATTGCTTTTGGAACTGATCCAGAGGTTGCTTATCGTTTAACTAAAGCGGTGAAAGAGGTTGCCAGTGTGCCAGTATATGTTAAACTTAGTCCGAATGTTACTGACATTGTTCCAATTGCTAAGGCAATTGACGAAGGTGGAGCAGATGGTTTTACTATGATTAATACCCTCTTGGGCATGCGTATTGATTTGAAGACTCGCCAGCCGATTTTGGCTAACCAAACCGGAGGCCTTTCTGGCCCGGCAATCAAGCCTGTGGCGATCCGATTAATTCATCAAGTAGCTGGGGTTAGCGACTTACCGATTATCGGTATGGGCGGCGTGCAAACAGTTGATGATGTGCTGGAAATGTTTATGGCAGGTGCTAGCGCAGTGGCAGTGGGGACAGCTAATTTCACTGATCCGTATATTTGTCCCAAATTGATCGATGCCTTACCAGCAAGAATGGCTGAGTTAGGTATTGATTCACTGGAAGAATTACGCAAAGAAGTCAAGGAGGCCAGAAGATAGTGGAAAAACGACCAATTATTGCACTTGATTTCTCTTCAAAAGAAGCAATCAAGACATTTTTAACGCAGTTTCCTGCGGAAGAAAAATTATTTGTCAAAATCGGCATGGAGCTTTTTTACCAAGAAGGTCCTAGTATTGTTCATGAGCTGACGACTGGCGGGCATGACGTTTTCCTTGACCTGAAGCTGCACGATATTCCAAATACAGTCAAAAAAGCGATGAAGGGCTTAGCAAAACTTGGTGTTCGTATGACCAACGTTCATGCTGCTGGTGGAATAGAAATGATGAAGGCTGCTAAAGAAGGTTTAACTGAAGGTACAGCTGCTGGAAATGCAGTTCCGGATCTAATTGCGGTGACTCAATTAACCTCGACCAGCGAAGAGCAGATGCACCGAGATCAATTGATTCAAGTACCGTTAAACGAAAGTGTTGTGCACTATGCTAAGTGTGCCGAAGAAGCCGGCTTAGACGGTGTGGTATGCTCTGCTTTGGAGGTAGAAATGATCCACGCTGCGACCAGCGATGATTTTATTTGCTTAACGCCTGGGATTCGCCCTAAAGGTGCTAGGATTGGTGACCAAAAACGGGTAATGGATCCGCAGCAGGCACGGGAAATTGGGTCAAATTATATTGTAGTGGGACGTCCGATAACCCAATCGGAAACACCCTATCAAAGCTATCTTCAAATCAAAAAAGAATGGAACGGTGAAGAATGAGAACAGTTGCAGAAAACATCGCTAAAGATCTATTGAAAATTGAAGCAGTCTTTTTAAGTCCAGATGAGCCTTTTACTTGGGCTAGCGGAATCAAATCACCTATCTACTGTGATAATCGCATCACCATGAGTTACCCTGAGGTTCGTCGTGAAATTGCTAAAGGATTGGCTGAAGAAATCAAAGCCAACTATCCAAATGTAGAAGTAATTGCAGGGACAGCTACTGCTGGTATTCCTCATGCTGCTTGGGTAGCTGAATTATTAGATCTGCCAATGGTTTATATTCGCAGCAAAGCTAAAGATCATGGCAAAGGCAACCAAATCGAAGGTCGTATTACTGAAGGTCAAAAGATGGTAGTTATTGAAGATCTGATTTCAACTGGGGGCAGTGTGCTGGAAGCAGCTGAAGCAGCTAAACGAGAAGGTGCTGATGTTTTGGGTGTTGCAGCTATCTTTACCTACGAATTAGACAAAGGTGTTGAAAAATTCAAGGCCGCAGAAATGCCATTACTGACTTTGACTAACTATTCAACTTTGATTGAAATTGCTTTAGAAGAAAACTACATTAATGAACAACAACTAACTCTTCTGAAAGAATGGCGTCAAAATCCAGAAAATTGGTTGAAATAAGTAATGACTGCTCCTCACTAGATTGTGAGGAGTTTTTATCTGTTTTTAGTGCTTACACCAAGCCTAAAAAAGGTTTTAATGGTATATTTAAGAGCAGTGGAGGGATGAACATGTACCAAAATTTCATTGAAAATATTCGGCTGCGGCGCTTTGTTGTATTAGCCGTTCTTATTCTAGTGATTTACCTTTCTCGGTCGTTTATTACGATTGCTTTATTAACCTTTATATTTACCTATTTGTCATCAAAAATTGTGAAATTGTTGCATCGCTATCTGAAGCTGCCTAACGCTGCCGCGACGATAGGACTTTATTTAATAGCTGTTTTTTTGCTCTATCTTTTGTTCGCTAAGTATGCGACGATCTTGGCTCAACAGGCGATTCAAACCTATAATTCCTTGCTGCGTTTTTACCAGCATACAGAATTTGATTCAACAGGAGTTACTAACTATTTGTCCAAGTATTTTGAAACCCATAACTGGCAGGATAAATTAGAAAGTGGTGCTGGGATTATTTTCCAGCAATTGCAAAATGTTGGTCGGGTTGCCGTGTCGTTTTTCTTATCCTTTTTACTAAGTTTCTTCTTCATGATTGAAAAGGAACGAACTTTTCAGTTTTCACGACATTTTTTGAATAGTGACTATGACTGGTTTTTCCAGGATGTTCATTATTTTGCCAAAATTTTCACTGAGACCTTTGGAGTCGTGTTGGAAGTTCAACTGATTATTGCATTAGTTAACACAGGGATCACTACTGCTGGTTTAGCCTTAATTGGATTTAATCAGCTGCCGTCTTTAGCGATTATGATTTTCTTTTTAAGTTTGGTTCCAGTTGCTGGTGTAATTATTTCTTTTATTCCGCTTACGTTGATTGCCTACTCAATCAATGGTTTGCAGACAGTAGTCTACGTTTTGCTGTTGGTTATGGCTGTTCATGTTGTGGAGTCGTACATTTTAAATCCCAAGCTGATGTCCAGTCGAACGAAGCTGCCAATTTTCTATACGTTCGTTATTTTACTGTTAAGCGAACGCTTCTTAGGGGTTTGGGGATTGATTGTAGGAATTCCGATTTTCACCTTCTTTTTAGAAGTTATCCATGTCCAAATAAAAAGAGAGCCTAGGGAAAATTAATTTCCTGGGCTCTTCTTTAACGTTTCGATGGTCTGTTCTTCAGGTGTTACATACAGCGTTTTTTGATTTTCATAAATCACAAAGCCTGGTTTCGCACCGTTTGGCTTATGAACATATTTTACAGCCACATAATCAACTGGAACCTGAGCAGAGTGTCGGAACTTGGAGAAGTACGCTGCTAATTCAGCCGCCTCCAACAAGGTTTCATCGCTAGGAGTCTCATCCTTTATGACGACATGTGAACCAGGTATATTTTTAGCATGTAGCCAAATATCTGTTTTACGCGCTTTTCTCAAGGTCAATTGGTCGTTCTGCAGGTTATTTTTACCCACTAAAATTTGAGTGCCGTCACTGGCGTAAAAAGTCTCTGGTTGAGAAGGGGCCTGTTTGCGATTTTTTTTCGTTTTTTTCTTTTTCAAATAACCACTGGCGACTAATTCTTCTTTAATAACTTCGATATCCATTGGACCAGCAATTTCTAATTGCGCTAAAATTGATTCTAAGTAAGCTAATTCTTCTTTAGCTTCATCGATCTGCTTGTAAATTAACTTTACCGCATTTTTTAGTTTTTGATAACGTTGAAAATATTTTTGCGCATTTTGATTAGGAGTCAGAGCTGGATTCAAACGAATCTTAATCAACTTGTCTTCTTCGTAATAATTTGGCAGTTCAACTTCTTCGGCACCCCTAGGCACTTGAGTCATGAACGTAGTTAAGAGTTCTCCATCTCGACGAAACTCTTCAGCGTTTTCTGAATCTTTTAGCGTCTTTTGTCGTTTTGCCAGTTTGGTTTGATTGCGTTTGATTTCGTTTTCGACTCGCTTGATTAGTTCGTTGCCCAGCTGCTTTACGCGATCTTTTTCGGCTTTTTCACCATAATAAGCGTCCAGCAATAAGCTGAGAGATGGATAACTTACTGGTTCGGAAAAGGTTTTGAACAGTAACGGTGCAAAAAACTCTTTATTATTTTTTATACCTAAAGTTGGCTGAATCTGGTCTGTTAAGTCTTGCCAAAAGCTCTGCCAGACATCCATTTTACGATTGGGCTGCTTGTTTAGGCGATAGGCCAACTCATCAGCAGTATCTCGACCTAGGCCTTGAAATCGCTGCTGCAGATAGTTACCAGTCATCTCTTCGGCGGTAGAAAGTACGTGAAAGACATTTTCTTTAGTAACGTTAAAAGGATTTTTTTGATCCTGCTTTGGCGGAGTAACATATTCACTGCCAGGTAAAATAGAACGATAAGTATTTTGTGAATGACCAACATGCTTAATCGCATCCAAAATTTTCCCTGTTTGACTGTTTAGCAAAACAATCGTTGAGTGGCGTCCCATCAATTCCACAATTAACTCGATATCCTGCAAATCGCCTAATTCATTCCGTTTGGTAAAGGTAAAGTGGACCACTCGGTCGTTTTCAATTTGCAAGATATCTTCTAAAATCGCCCCTTCTAAATGTTTTCTAAGCATCATGACAAAATTAGGTGGGGTATCTGGGTTTTGATAGGCAATTTCTGTTAGCTGAATCCGAGCATAGCTAGGGTGAGCCGAAAGTAGTAGTCGATGGTTTTTGCCTTGTGAGCGAATCACTAAGACTACTTCGTTTTCATAAGGTTGGTGAATTTTAGAAATACGACCACTTAATAAAGAGGCCCGCAATTCATTCACCATTGCATGGGTAAAAACTCCGTCGAATGACATCTTTTTCCCTCGTTTCTTTTCATAGTGTCTCTATTATAACGAAAAATTTGTCAGTGACCAACAAAGGTCACTGACAAATTTTAGTTGCTAAGCGTTTCTTTATAAGCTGCCAGTTCTTCCAGCAGTATAATTAGCTGCTTTTCAGTTTCATTTGGCAAACGATCATAGCCATCATTAATTGTCTTTCTTCGTTGAATAAAAGATAAACGTGTTTCAAATCGCTCGATTAATTTTTGGATGTAATTGGCATCTTCAAAAGGTGGAACATGTCCATCAATAGGTAGATAAGATAATGCTTTTAAAGGACCAAAGGTTTTGAATTCTGCCGTATTTTCAACAATTTTTTCTATGGAAGAAAGGGTATGTTGAGGTGTTACATCGTTTCCTTCAAAAACACCTGTATTCAACATGTAACAATCAGTCTGCTTCTTTTGGAATAATTCCAAGAAATCCTGGTAATCCTCAGCCAATGGAAAGCTTCGAAACGGATTGGCAAAAGGTTCTATAACTAATTGATCCGCTTTGGCATTGACGATATTTTCAGCAGTGGAACGTTTAGTGGCTAAAGTAACACCAAAAACGGCCGCTAGACAAGGATCATTTACCTTCATAACTGGTGGCAAACTGTCATCCTTCATAATCCAAAAGATGCCGTCAATCTTCTCATCAAGATGATCTACTCGATTCTCAGTAGCAAATCGACTCTTAATGCTGCGCCCGTTACCATTACGAATATCTTCCGTCACTAATACTTTATTGCCATTTTCATTTAAAGTAATCCCAACGTTTTGAGCAGTAACTACATAGCTTAGCTCTTCACTGCTGCTGGTATAATCCTGCGTTTTATCAAAATAAGAGGGCTCGAGAGCAGTGGTTGATCCTTTTTCTTTGGAGATAACAAAAGCATCGTCATGTAATACTTTTATATCATATTTATTTTGATGCTTAGCCAAGGTGATGGTTGATTTACCTGAGCCAGATAAACCAAAAGCTGCCATTGTATAATTGCGATTAGCAGTACAGTATTGTTTCATTCCCCCATGGCAGGCAATAAAACCGTTGCGGTGAGCTGTTGCCCATGCTAAAGTCAAGGTGGCTTTCTTAAGTTCGCCAAAATAGCGTAAACCAAGGACTGCTGTACAATTATGACGTGAATCAACTACAACCAATCCGTTAGGAAAATCAGGATGCTTCCAGTCTGGATCAGCTAGTAAGTAGATATCGCCTTCAGGGATTGCTTCTGAGTTAGGATAGAAACTCACTGATTCCTGCGCCATTTGGAAATTTAATAAATAAGTGTATAAATTAGCGGCGTATTTCTTTGGCAGCATCAAGTGGGACTGCATGGAGAATTCCTGATCTAAGCCAACAAAGACGCTTCCTTTGTAACACTCTTTAGCGCCAATTTGAAAGACAGCTTCACGCAAAATCTTATCATAATAAGCTTGATCGATATCGGAATGTCCAATAATTCGTCGGGCAGCTGCTGTTCGACCGACAATTTCACCGTCATTGGAAACCAGAACTTTCGTGTCGGTGGGTAATCCTAATTCCTCCGCGTGTCTAACAGGTAAATCTGTAACGACAACATCTTGAGAATTTTGCGCTAACTGATAGGCTTCGGACAGGGAACTAACGGTAGTGACATTGTTTCCATAAAAAGCGGTTTCAATAATCGTTCGAGTGCTGGAAAAGATAGGATTTGCGATTGTAATATCGGTTTGCTTAAAATGCTGAATGCTACTCATGTGGGTCCTCCTCTGCGAAATATATATTATTATAATAGCATTAAAAACTAAGGTGTACAAACGATAAAAAAACATAATACGATGAGAATATTTCAACAGATAGATTAAACTAGTCAAGAGACAAAGGAACGATTATACTATTTAAAGGAGGGAAGTCAATGAAGAATTTTTTGGTGACAGTAAAAAATAGATTGGGAGCAGGATGGCAGCTATTTATTCAGGCTGTGTCTGAAAATGAGAGGAAATCGTTGACAATTGCAGCAAGCTTGGTCATTTTCTCGATTATCTTTTCGGTAAGCGTGGGTTATGCACAAAAAAGTGTACGTAAGGACGAGTTGAATACCTTGGTTAACCAACAGATGCAATCTGACTACATTACCCCCTTTGCTTATGAAGAAGGTGATGCAGCTATTGAGAGCAGCCCAGCAATTTCTGTTATGTTTGCTCAACCTCATGGAGATTTTTTAGAGAATATTTTGACTATTCTAGATACTCCGAAACAAAAAGAAGAGCTTAATCGTACATTTTACTATTATCCGTTGGTTTACAATAGCAGCAAAATCGCAGAAAACTATAACCTGGATCCAACCAAAATCACGTTCATTTTCTTCCAAAAAGGACAGGAAAAAAATCGCTTTGTGGTTGAGGATTTGAAAGATTTAAACAAGGAATTTGTCCCTGAGTTGAACCGATTACCAATGTGGCGCCTGAAAGATCAAAATGAGAATAACTGAAACAATTTCATCTTTTTTTAATAAATAGCATTGACAGCTATCTGATTTTTCGATAGACTAATGTCAATATCAAAGAAGGAGTGACATTCATGTTTAGAACAAACTTATCTGTTCAATTAAATAGCTGGCAAAACTGGCGTAGATAAGTTGTGTTTATGAATTCACTTCATAGATACAACGTTTAGACTATCTCTAAATTGTGTATCTATGCGCTGGTACTATTTGTGTCGTTTCCCGCATAGAGCAGATCTATGCGGTTTTTGTCTTTATTAGGCAGCTACCGTCATTCGTGGGGGTAGTTGCCTTTTTCGCATTTATTTTAAAATTAAACAACTACAATTAGAATTTGGGGGACTTATTTATGAAAAACAAAGGGATTATCGGATCAATTATTGCATTAGCAGTGATATTAATTGGAGTATTTGCTTATCAAATGGGATCAAGACAAAACAACACTCAAACAGATCAAAAAGAAGAAATGAAAACTGTTGGAATTCTGCAGTTCATCAGTCACCCTTCACTAGATCAAATTTCTGATGGGGTAATTGAAGGCCTAAAGCAGGAAGGATTTGAAGATGGTAAAAATATCAATATTGAGTTTTTAAATGGTCAAGGAGACCAAAGCAAGTTAAACACGATGACTCAGCAACTACTAAACAAAAAGTCAGATGTATTAGTTGGTGTTGCAACACCAGCAGCCAAAGCATTAGCTAATGGAACTTCTGATATTCCTGTAATCATGGGGGCAGTAAGCGATCCAGTGGGTTCTGGTTTAGTGGATACTTTAGAAAAGCCGGGTGGTAACGTTACTGGAGTAAACAACTTAGCCCCTGTCGGTCAACAATTTGAATTAATCAAAGCGTTGTTCCCGGAAGCGAAGAAAATTGCTCTATTGTATTCATCATCTGAAGAAAACTCTCAATCGCAAATTGACAAGGCAGAAGAAATGGCGAAAAAAGAAGGGTACGAAGCAACTCGGTACGCTGTATCCTCAAGTAATGAAATTGCGCAGTTAGCGCAATCAGCAGCAGCGGAAAATGATTTTATCTATGTACCTCAGGATAATATTATCGCAAGTGCATTCCAAACAGTTATTAATGAATCTGACAAAACGAAAACGCCAGTCTTTGTTTCAGTGGACAATATGGTAGATGAAGGTGGAATCGCTACGATCGGACAAAATCAATTTGATCTAGGTGTTGAAACTGGTAAAATGGCTGCTGATGTTTTAAATGGTAATACCGATGCGGGTAATACACCGGTTAATGTGATTGATTATGGTGAAATGATTATCAATGAAAAGAAAGCAGCGGAATTAGGTATTACTATTCCAGAAAATATTAAAAAAGAAGCGAAATTGGTTAAAGGAGAATAGAAAATGGTCATTTCAGCAATTGGACAAGGTTTTTTATGGGGGATTTTAGGCTTAGGAATTTTCATGACCTATCGTATTCTAAACTTTCCTGATATGACAACTGAAGGATCTTTTCCTTTAGGAGGAGCGGTCTGTGTAACAGCAATTACACAAGGAATTCACCCTATACTAGCAACACTATTAGGTATTCTGGCGGGTATGTGTGCAGGATTTGTCACCGGTATGCTTTATACGAAAGGAAAAATCCCGGTCATTTTGGCAGGAATTCTAGTAATGTCTGGTTTAAACTCAGTGATGCTGTTTATTATGCAGACACCGAACTTGTCATTGCTGAATAAACCAAAAATTCAAGATTTTTTCACTGGATTAAACTTACCTAACCATTATGATATTGTCATTTTAGGTTTGATTGCAGTTAGCCTGATTATTGCTTTGCTGCTATTCTTCTTTTTCACCGATTTTGGTCAAGCGTACATTGCTACAGGTGATAATGAAAATATGGCTCGCTCAATTGGGATCAATACCGATCGCATGAAGGTAATTGGTTTGACTTTGTCAAATGGAGTGATTGCATTATCAGGAGCGTTAATTGCTCAAAATGATGGCTATGCCGATATTGGTAAAGGAATTGGCGTAATCGTAATTGGTTTAGCGTCCATTATCATTGGGGAAGTGCTGTATGGCGAGTTATCCTTTGGTGAACGGCTAATTGCTGTTGTTTTAGGCAGTGTTATCTATCAATTATTGATCTTACTAATTATCAAACTAGGTTTGGATACAACCTATTTAAAGATCTTCTCATCAATCATTTTGGCGATCTGTCTAATGATTCCACGCTTAAAAGAAGCACTGAATTTAAAAACCGGATTAGAAAAGGAGTAAGCAGATGGAGGCATTACAAATCAATCAAGCAACTAAAACCATTCGCAATGGAATCAACGATAAACGCCAAATTCTGCGCTCTGTTGATTTAACCATTCAACCAGGTGAATTCGTTACCGTCTTAGGCGGAAATGGAGCAGGAAAAAGTACCTTGTTTAACAGTATTTCGGGAACAATGATGTTGGATAGTGGTACAGTTTCGGTGATGGGCAACGACCTAACTAAGCTTTCTGAAGAAAAACGAGCGAATTACATTTCTCGAGTTTTCCAAGACCCCAAGATGGGGACAGCACCGCGACTGACTGTCGCAGAAAATTTAGGTTTAGCTGAAAAACGAGGACAAAAGCGAGCATTGCGGCCACGTAATTTGTCACAAAAACGAGATTCTTATCATCAGCTATGCAGCCAAGTTGGTAACGGGCTGGAAAATCACTTGGATACACCAACCGGCTTTTTATCTGGTGGGCAACGTCAGGCGTTAAGTTTGCTGATGGCAACCTTGACCAAACCAGATTTGCTATTATTAGATGAGCATACTGCAGCACTCGATCCTAAAACCGCAAAACAATTGATGCAGGTAACGGATCAAAAAATTAAAGAAGAACAACTGACCTGCCTAATGGTTACTCACAAAATGGAGGACGCCTTAAATTATGGGAATCGGGTAATCGTAATGCAAAAAGGCCAAATCGTTAAAGACCTAAAAGGTGAGGAAAAAACTAAGCTTTCCCTAACCGATTTGTTCTTATTTTTTGAAGAAGAGGAAGCGGCAGAAGAAAATAGCTAAGGTTTGATGAATTGAAAGTTCAAAAAAGCATTGACAAGTAAATTAAAGAAATTTATACTTAGTGCAAATCAGAAATCAGTTTGGAGCGATGATCATGCAAAATATTAGACATCCACAACTGAATAATTCTTACTTTAGCTATTTTAGATAGGTTTGTATTCATGTGTTCATGGATGCAAACAATGCACGTTTGTATCTATGATGGCTGAAGAACTTTAAATTGACTTTAAAGCCATGTAGATGATTCATCTATAATGGCTTTTTTCGTTTATTGGACCCATTGTAGATGTAACACCTACAAGCGGGTCTTTTTTGTCGGTTGAAATCCAGGTTTAGAAAGAGGAATGAAGGATGCGTTATTTAACAGCAGGAGAGTCACACGGACCACAATTAACAGCAATTATTGAAGGAGTACCAGCAGGAATAGCGGTATCTTTAGATGAAATTAATCAAGAGTTGGCTAGACGTCAAGGTGGGTATGGACGTGGCGGCAGAATGAAAATTGAAAAGGATCAGGTTCAAATCACCTCAGGCATTCGTCATGGGAGAACATTGGGAGCACCAATTACCATGGTCGTGGAAAACCGTGATTGGAAAAACTGGCAAACCGTCATGTCAGTAGAAGAAGTCGCTGAAAAAGATGCGCAATTGCGCAAAGTGACTAAACCACGCCCGGGTCACGCAGATTTAGTTGGTGGCATGAAGTATCAACATCGAGACTTGCGTAATATTTTGGAACGTTCATCAGCACGTGAAACAACTATGCGCGTTGCAGTTGGTGGATTAGCTAAGCAAATTTTAAAAGCTTTAGATATTGAAATTGCTAGTCATGTAGTGAATCTAGGTGGGATTGAAGCTAAAATTCCTGAAGTAATCAGCGTCAAGGAAATCCAACAGGCTGCAGCAGCCTCAGAGGTAAACATGGTTGATCCTTCTATTGATGAAGCGGTAAAAGCTAAAATTGATGAAACGAAAAGAGCTGGCAATACAATTGGCGGTGTAGTAGAAGTTCGTTTAGAGAATGTTCCAGCTGGTTTAGGTAGTTACGTTCAATGGGACCGCAAATTGGACGGTAAAATTGCTCAGTCGATTGTCAGCATCAATGCTTTCAAGGGCGTTGAATTTGGTGTTGGTTTCCAGACTGCAAACTTACCAGGTTCAGAAGTCATGGATGAAATTACTTGGAAAGAAGCAGAGGGCTACCGCCGCAAAACCAATCATTTAGGTGGTTTTGAAGGAGGCATGACCAACGGTGAGCAGATTGTCGTACGGGGAGTGATGAAGCCTATTCCTACTTTGTACAAGCCCTTAATGAGTGTTGATATAGATACTAAAGAACCTTATAAAGCGAGTGTTGAACGTTCGGACAGTACAGCAGTACCTGCAGCAGCTATTGTAGCTGAGAATGTAGTAGCTACAGTTATCGCTACTGAAATCCTAGAGCAGTTTCATTCTGATAATATCGCGGATCTAATTAATAATGTAGAAGAGATGCGTAAACAGCATTTGATGTTTTAGGAAGGTTGTCGCAGATGGAAAAGAAAATTTTTGTGGTGGGTTTAGGTCTTATTGGTGCTTCCTTGTGTCGAGCAATCAAACGTCCAGACATCAAACTGTACGGCTGGGATTTCCAAGCAGAAAGTTGCCAGATTGCACAAGAGACTGGAATTGTTGATGAAATCGCTGAGGGTTTAGAGTCAGCAGTAGAGATGGATGTTATTATTTTAGCGGTACCAGTTAGTGTTTCAATAGAATATCTGCAAAAATTAGCTCAATTACCCTTAAAAAAAGACGCCATTGTTACCGATGTTGGTAGTACCAAATCGGCAATTGTTCAATTGGCCAAAACTTTACCCTTGACCTTTGTAGGCGGACATCCCATGTCAGGCTCACATAAATCCGGAGTAAAAGCAGCAAATCCCAATTTATTTGAGGAAGCCTACTATATTTTAACACCGGTTGAGGATCAACAAGCAATAGTAGATCAGATGATTGAACTTTTAGCACCAACCAGAGCTAAGTTTGTTGTTCTTGACCCAGAGAGTCATGATGAAATGGTGGGAGTATTGAGCCATCTTCCTCATATCGTAGCTTCAGGGCTGATGCAAATGAGCGATCAATTGGCAAGAAATTATCCTAGAGCAAATCAGCTGGCAGCAGGTGGCTTTCGTGATATAACTAGAATCGCTTCTTCTGATCCCAAAATGTGGACTGATATTTTGCTGACCAACCGAAAAATTTTATTAAAGCTGATGGATGACTGGCAGCAGGAAATGAATGAAATCAAGCAGCAACTAAAAAGTAATGATCAGGCAGCTATTTATCAATTCTTTGCTCAAGCCAAGAATACACGAGATCATTTACCGCAAAAGGATCAAGGCGCTATTCCTGCCTTTTATGATTTGTTGGTAGATATTCCTGATATTGCTGGAGCAGTCGCTCAAGTAACAACGGTATTAAGTCAGCATAAAATTTCAATTATCAACTTGAAAATTCAGGAAACTCGTGAGGATATTTTCGGTGTTTTAGAATTATCATTTAAAAGTAAAACAGATCTACTGGCAGGCAAAGCACTTGTTGAAGCAGAAAAATTTAAATGTCGGATAAGGAGTTAATACCATGCGTTTAATGTCAAAGTCAAAAGGTTTATTAGGTGAATTAGTAGTTCCAGCAGACAAGTCAATTTCTCACCGTAGTGTGATGTTTGGGGCAATCAGTCATGGTACCACCACTATCCACAACTTTCTAAAAGCTGAGGACTGCTTAAGTTCAGTTGCTGTTTTTAAAAAGTTGGGTGTTTCAATTGAAGAAAAAGACGAGATACTAACGGTTCAAGGAAAAGGATTTGAAGGGTTGGAGCAACCTACTGAAATACTGGATGCCGGTAATTCAGGTACTACGATGCGTTTAGTAATGGGGATTTTGGCAGGGCGGCCTTTTTATTCAACTATTCAAGGCGATAGTTCTTTAAATAAACGTCCGATGGAACGGGTAATGGGACCGCTACGTCAGATGGGAGCAGAACTTACTGGTAATCAAAAAACAGAATATCCGCCAATCACAGTAAAAGGTGGGGCATTGAAAGCTATCCAATACCAAATGCCAATCGCTAGTGCACAGGTCAAATCAGCAATTTTGTTTGCAGCTTTGCAGGCTGAGGGAGAAACTACAGTAATTGAACAAGCTTGTTCACGTAATCATACGGAACAGATGATTCGTCAATTTGGCGGTGAAATTAAGGTTGAGGATAAGAAAATTTACCTTTCTGGTAATCAAAAACTAACGGGTCAAGAGGTTTATGTACCAGGAGATATTTCTTCAGCTGCCTTTTTCTTAGTTGCTGCACTATTAGTTCCAGAAAGTTCATTGTGTCTTAAAAAAGTTGGTGTAAATCCTACTCGTACTGGTATTTTAGATGTTCTGAAAAAAATGGGTGCTAAGATTACTCAGACAAATGAAGACACACAAAATCAAGCGGCTGATTTGTTGGTAGAAAGCAGTACATTGAAAGCCTGCGAAATTGGCGGAGAAATTATTCCGCGTTTGATCGATGAATTACCAATACTGGCATTGGCCGCAACTCAAGCAGAAGGTACGACGATTATCAAGGATGCTCAGGAGTTAAAAGTCAAAGAAACCAACCGGATTGATGCGACTGCCGATGAACTAAATAAAATGGGTGCTAACATTGAAGCAACCGAGGATGGCATGATAATCCATGGTCCGACACCTTTACATGGAGCAGCAGTTGACAGTCATGGCGACCATCGGATTGGGATGATGCTGCAAATCGCTGCATTGTTAACTAACGAGGCTGTCGAATTAACCAATCCAGAGGCAATTAATATTTCTTATCCAGATTTTTTCAAAGATTTAGATCAATTAATAAAGGGGCGGATATAGTAATGGAAGCAATTGTGTTGATTGGGTTTATGGGAGCAGGAAAAACAACAATAAGCAAAGAATTAGCTGAAACATTAAATTATCAACGAGTAGACATGGATGATGTCTTAGTTGATCGGATTGGTCCGATTAATGTTTACTTTGAAGAGCATGGGGAGCCTTCATTCCGTGAGCATGAAACAAATTTATTGAAGGAAGCTGTTCAACAAGCTTCGGTAATTGCTACTGGCGGTGGTGTCATTTTACAAAAGGAAAATCAAAAAATCTTATCAGATAAAACGGTTGTTTATTTGAAAACCGATCCAGACGTTTTGGTCGAACGTATTCGTAATGATCAAGAAAATATTCGTCCAAATGCTGCCAATAAAAATGATGGAGAAATTAAGCATTTATTCTTTTCTAGGGAAAAGCTCTATGAAAAATTAGCAAAGGTGACGGTGGATACTTCTCGTCGTACACCCAAGGAAATTGTTGAAGAAATCATAGAAAAGGTTGGAGTATAATGGATATTGGCTATTTGGGTCCAAAAGGTTCGTTTACTCATTCTGCTGCCTGCAGCTATTTTTCTAATGGAAATTTTATTAGCTACTCCTCCTTGGTACAATTAATTGATGCACGGATGAACAAACAGATTGATTATGCCATGGTACCCGTAGAGAATACAATTGAAGGTTCGGTTTTGCCGACGATTGACGGAGTTTACCAAACTTTGCCAACTATTCAGGGCGAACTAGTGTTGCCGATTGCTCAGCAGTTGATGGTGCACAAGGCTCATCAAAACCAGTGGCAGAATGCGACCTTGATTTGCAGCCATCCACAGGCACTGGCACAATCACAAGTATTTATTCGTGATCGTATCCCTAATGCAGAGATTGAACAAATGGCTTCAACGACTTTAGGCGCTAAAAAGGTAGCTGACCATCCTAAAGAAATTTATGCGGCAATTGGTCCGAAAATGGCTGCTAAAGAATATAATCTGGTAATTGTAGAGAAAGATATTCAGTCAGTCGCTAATAACGAGACTCGGTTTTGGTTATTAGGAGACGAGCCAATTGACACTGAGCTACTCTTTGCTGAACAAAAAGCTACTTTGATTGTTGATTTGCCGATGGACCGCCCCGGTGCTTTGTATCACTTGCTGGAAATATTTGCTAAAGCAAAAATCAACTTAACAAAGATCGAGTCGCGACCGCAAAAAACTCGATTAGGAGATTACTTCTTCATCATTGATTTAGAGGTTCCAGAAAATTCGACTGTATTAGACAATGCATTAGCGCAATTGGATGGACAAAACTTCCCTTTTAATTTAATAGGAAATTATCCAACTTACCGAAAACCTTAGCACTACGTTAAGGTTTTCTTATTTTTTGTGAGTATAATAGGACATGAAAGCATTCATTTGCTATTTTTGTACTATCATCATCGAAAAAGAGGTGGACCAATGAGTCGAGTGGATCGTTACAAAAAAATCCATGAACAAAGTAAGAAATCTGAACGTAAATCTTCACTGGTTCGTCGTGAGCGCAAGAAGACTGAACATGAACAAAATCAAACGCCACCGACAGAGCCGTTAGAAACACAACCTATATATGAACAAACAAAAGAAACAAATTATTCTGAAGAAACAGCAAAACCCAAAAAAAATCGCAAGCTTCCAACGTTAAAATTACCCAGCTTTAAAAGAAAGTCAAAAAGGCCGGAGGTTTATCCGACTGGAAAAAAACCGAAGAAAAAGCGCAGTGTAAAACGAATTATACTTAGCATAATCGCTATACTATTGCTTTATTCAGTAGTTACCTTTGCAGTAGGAAATGTAATGGCACGTTTTGATTCTTCAATTCCTAAAGTGGAAACACAGGAGTTTAACGGCGTAGAATCAGCAGATGGAACCAAGAATATTCTACTCCTTGGCAGCGACACACGAGATAACGAAACGGGCCGTGCAGATTCCATGATGATTTTGCAGGTAGACGGTAAGGGCAAAACCAAACTCGTTTCATTTATGCGAGACATGTATGTAAATATACCTGGGGTTGGCGAGAACAAGCTAAATGCTGCTTATGCCTACGGTGGTGCTGATTTGGTCCGACAAACCTTAAAGGAGAATTTTGGTGTTGATTGTCGTTATTATGCAATGGTCGATTTTCAGTCCTTTGAAAAAGGGATTGACGCCATGTTCCCAAGAGGTGTTCCCATCGAGGCAGAAAAGGATATGAGTTCTTACATTGATGAGCCTATTTCTAAAGGGTTTCAGCGTATGAATGGCCATACATTATTGAATTATGCTCGCTTCCGAATGGATGAAGAAGGAGATTTCGGACGGGTACGAAGACAGCAACAGGTGATCCAAACGGTCTTTGGCCAATTGAAAAATCCTCTAGTCTTACTGCGTGGACCTTATGCGGCTGGAAAGATTTTCGGTTATCTATCTACGGATATGGGCAATGGATTTTTGTTAGCTAACTCTTTTAATTTTGCTAAAACAGCGGTGGGAATTGATCGGTTGACCTTACCAATTGATGGGACTTGGTCTTATGGAGATACCTACAATGCTGGTAGTGTTTTATATGTTGACTTTGCTCAAAATGCTCAAGCTGTTCAATCATTTTTAGCAAAATAACAGATTTTAGATTCCATTGATCTCTAGAATATGCTATATTTTATTTATTGCAAATTTTTAAGCGAAACGAGGAAATCATCATGAAATTAGCGATCGTGACAGATAGCTCAGCCTATCTCAATGAACGCATTAAAGACCATAAGGATTTGTTCATTATTCCGATTCCTGTTGTAATTGATGGCCAACCTTTTGAAGAAGGGGTAAACATTCATGAAGATGAATTTTATCGTTTATTAAATCAAAGCCAGGAATTCCCAACAACTTCTCAACCAGTTTTAGGCGAGGTGATCTCTCTTTACCAAGATATTCAAGCTAAAGGCTACGACACGATTTTGAGTATCCATCTTTCAGAAGGTATTTCTGGATTTGTCCGGACTCTTCATACGATCAAAGATGAACTCGAAGGATTAACCGTCGTTCCGTATGACTCTACAATTACTAGTGTTCCAATGGGCTATATGGTAGAAAAAGCTTTGGAACTAACGGATAAGGGTAATGACCTGGAAGAAATTATTGCAGGAGTAGACCACATTAGAGATACTACCAATGCTTACATTATTGTTGATGACTTAAACAACTTGGTCCGTGGTGGTCGCTTAACCAATGGTGCGGCTATCATAGGCGGGCTGTTAAAAATTAAACCAGTTCTAACTTTTACTGACGGAAAGATCGTGTTATACGAAAAAATCCGTTCATTGAAAAAGGCCTTACAGAGGACAGAAGAAATTATTGGTCAGCATCGCCAAGACTCTTCTGCAGAATTGCGTTTGTATGTCATTCATGCTAATAACTTGGAATTGGCTCAGGTAGAGTTCAACAAATTGAAGCAGCAATATCCTGAAGCAATTATAGAAATCGGCAGCTTTGGCCCTGTGATTGGGACTCATTTAGGCGATAAAGCAATTGCTTTGGGTGTAGCAGCAGTTTAAAGTACGACCGTTAAGAATTTATTGTTCTTGACGGTCTTTTTTGTTTGTAAAATGCCAGCGACTTCGCTATGCTTTAGTTGTTTAGTAATTTACTAATCTAGTAAAGGAGTAAAATATATGAAAATTCCAACGAACTTAAAACATAAACCAGTCTTCTTAGTAGAGGACTATGATAAAATTGATGGTTATAATGCTTGGGAAAGTGATGCAAAGGGCTTAACGTTAGGTTTAGCTCAGTGGAATGATCGAGGCAAGGTCGACATATCTGGGAAAGTGTGGCGACATACTGGTGAGAAATGGTCACGCCAATCAGAAGAGTTGCCAATCACCCGAATTTTGGATTTGGCGATACTAGTTGCTCAATCAAGTTTATATTTGCAGGATGCTTACCGATATGAAAAATTTTATGATCCAGAGAATCCAACAGTGGATATTATTGGGCTTCAGGGTGGACGAATGACCGTAGAGGTAGACACTGAAAATCCTAAAATTGATGAGGACATTATTCTCTTTAATGACACAATGAATAAGAATGGCGAATTAATCGGAGAACGTTATCGAACCTTAAAACGTTTGTTAACTGATCTAGGCTATTAAAGAAAGGTGTGACTTTACATGACGGAAACGATGCCTTACTCAGTTACTGAAGGTCGTCATTTTTCTAAGATGGAGCAGCAAATGATCTGGCGTAAGCCCTCTAGTCATCAAACCAGTCAGGAAGA
Organism: Enterococcus sp. AZ163; assembly: GCF_050498925.1. NCBI lineage: Bacteria > Bacillati > Bacillota > Bacilli > Lactobacillales > Enterococcaceae > Enterococcus > Enterococcus sp. AZ163. The sequence goes on along the minus strand of NZ_JBIPAO010000001.1, from coordinate 2,790,368 downwards.
ACTGCGGATCGCTTCTGAGATTAAATTAAATTGGGAAGATCCAGAGATGAAAGTAATGAATGTTTTGTTAGAAGGGGATGCTGGTTCTGGAAAAACCCAGCTTGCTCGGGCGTTATCCGCTGATTTGCAACTGCCGTATACAAAAGTAACCTGTTTTGCGGATATGGATAAAACAGATGTCTTTGGTGCCTTGCTGCCTGTCGTGACTGCTGACGATGAGGTGGATAATGAATTATTGGAAGCCATTTATCAAGCAGATTGTTTAGAAGGAGTTTTGGAACTAATTGCTAGACATTACAGTATTAGTCAAGAAAAGGCTCGTGAGCGTTTTGCTGAATTGATTCAACGAGTTACCGATGAGGCGGATAATCGACCTATTCAGTACAAGTTTTATCCTTCTGAAATCGTAAGAGCAATCGAAAAAGGCTACTTGTTGGAAATTCAAGAGCCTACAGTTATCCGTGATGCTTCTGTTTTAGTGGCATTAAACTCAGCACTTGAAAACAATGGAATTTTGAATATTCCCACTGGAATCATTCGACGACACCCAGACTGTGTAGTAGTGATTACAACAAATCGCAATTACCAGGGCAATCGTCCTTTAAATGAATCTTTACGGGATCGAGTACAGCATGCTGAAAAAATGGATCTCCCTTCTATTGAAGTAATGACGGAACGTGCTCAGGCAAAAACAGATTTTAATGATACCCGTTATTTAGAAACCATGGCTAAGATTATTCGCCTGTTAGATGAAATAGCGAAAGCCAATGCAATCAAGGGCGTTGCAGGCATGCGATCTTACTTTTTTTGGGTGAATAGTCTGAAACAAGGGCAAGATCCTTTGGCTAGTATTTTCCCAAAAGTCCTATACAAGATAACCACTGAGGAGAATGAGCTCTCAATTTTATCCAATGCTCTCGATGAAAGTGGTTTATTGGTAGAATTGCAGCAGATAGAAAGTAAAGAAATTATTCAACAAAATAAAGGCCGTGTGATTAGTGCTGAGGAAGCAGATAAACGAAACATCACTCGAGAAGCGGAACAGGCTACCTTAACTGGAGAAGCTTTAGATGAGTCTAACTCTACAAATGAACCTGACCAAGAGGCAGATTCAATAGAAAAGGAATCAACAGTCGTTTCTTCTAAAGTAGAAGAAACTTCTGATATGAAACGAAATACCTCGGATGGAAAAAGTGAGAAAGCCGTCATGTCCGAGAATGATAAGACTGGCTCAAATTTTTCATTAGATGAAATGGCAGAATGGGATAAGCAGCAGCGTAAGGAACTAAACCGGGAAACTCGGGCAGTACTCAAAGACACGGTTCATGCTCGAGAAGGCACAATTGTTCATCGTCCTAAAGTTACTGCTGAGGCTGTTGATAAAGGAAAAGAACTAACCAGGATTGTACTACCTGAGGTTGAAAGCTTGAGTCGTGTGATTAATGACCTGCTGGAGAAGGAAGAAAGTACGGACTATTCCAAGGGTAAGTATTATGGCAGTCGCTTCAATCCATCACGGGTGGCTTATGGGGATCTTCGTAATTTTGATAAGAGAAACCCACCTAGCGAACAGCCTTCTCTGGCTTTAGCAGTACGTGTAGATGAATCAGGGTCAATGGTACGGGAGGAACGTATCGAGAAAGCCAAACAAGCTGCCTTGGCACTCGGTCTATTTGCTGAGAAAACGAATATTCCCTTTACTTTGTATGGCGATTCTGCGGACGTTAGCCAGCGGGAAAAGACCTCCTTATACTCTTATAAAGAATTTAACGATTCTTACGATTTTTTGGCTGCGAAAATCACCACTATGAAACCTCGCCAAAATAATCGTGATGGGGTTCCTTTGCGTTTGTTAGCCGAAAAGTTAAGCAATGAAACAGCAGATACTAAAATCTTATTGAATATTAGTGATGGACAACCAAAAGCTTTGCCAGATTACACTGCAAGGAAAGCAGAAGCAGATATTCAACAAGTATTGTCTGATTATGAAAGAAAGAGAATTATTTTTATCGCATGTGCAATTGGTGAAGATAAAGAATCTATCAAGAATATTTACGGTGAAGATCGTTTTGTCGACATTAGCGATTTAGCTACTATGCCACAACAACTCTTACAATTGATTGGTCGATTTATCTAATAATTTTGATACAAACAGATTGTTTGTAATCTTTTTCTTTCTTCGCTAGTCTGTAAGTAAGCTAAAAGAAAGGAAGATACCCTATGACAAAAAAGATTGCAGTAATTGTTACTGACCTAGTGGAAGATGTCGAGTTAACTTCCCCGAAAGAAGCTTTAGAAAAAGATGGCAATGAAGTCGTATTAATTGAAAAAGAAGCAGGCAAAGAAATCACAGGTAAACAAGGCAATACATTTATTATTGACACCAATATTGATGACGTTAATCCTGAAGACTTTGATGCTTTGCTAATTCCTGGTGGTTTCTCGCCAGATCAATTGAGAGCAGATCAGCGTTTTGTTGATTTTGTGGCGTACTTTTTAGAGAATGATCGTCCATTGTTTGCGATATGTCACGCACCACAATTGTTCATTCAAACGGGTTTGACAAAAGGTCGTACCATGACAGCGTACGATACGGTTCGTCCCGATATTGCTTATGCAGGTGCCAATGTAAAAGACGAAGAAGTCGTAGTAGATAATATGCTGGTAACCAGTCGTAATCCAGATGATATTCCAGCATTTAACGAAAAGATTATTGAAATTCTCCATGCTTAATTAACTAGTCTAGCGAATTATTCGTTAGGCTTTTTTGATTAATGGGGGTGTAAGGAGGAAAACTATGGAAAAGCCAATTCATCTTCGTGTTTTTGAAGATCATGATCGAAAATTAATGGAGGACTGGTTATATCAAGACTATGTTCGGCAATGGTTGATCCATCCAGAAAATTGGTTAATGGAAATTGATCAACGTCACGGTAAGTTTAATTGGATTCATCATTATATCGTCATGTTGGATGGTGATCCAATTGGATTTTGCCAATACTATGACTGTTTTCGAGCAAAAGAATTGGAAGAGTGGCTGGATGTAGAAGAATCGGGAAGGTTCTATAGTTTGGATTATTTGATAGGCAAGCCAGCTTTTTTAGGTAAAGGTTATGGCAAGCAGATTATAAAACACCTAATAGGACAAATTCAGCAACAAGAAACAGGAGTACGAGAGGTTCTTGTGGAACCGGATCATGAAAATATTTCTTCAAATAAGGTTTTATTAGCCAATGACTTTATCTATGATAGCGAAAAGGGCTATTATCGAAAGGCATTATAAAGAAATGCCTCTCAAAAAATGAGAAGCGTTTCTTTTAATAATTTGCTCTAGGTCCACCAATATATTTTGCCCGGCTTCTTAAGGCTGTAACGTGAGCACCGCCTAATTCTTTAATAGATGGACGAACGGGAACTTGAACATGTTTAATATGCATTCCAATTGAAGTATCTCCTATATCAATACCTGCTTGTGCTACAACATGTTCCACTTCTACTGGATCAGTAAATTGTTCGAAAGCAGCTACTGAACAGGAGCCGCCGGCATGCAGCACTGGTCTTACATTAACAATTTTCCAATCTTTTTTCTCAGCTATTTCTCTTTCGACGACTAGCGCACGATTGATGTGTTCGCAGCCTTGAACGGCTAAATAAATACCCCTCAAATCCAGGATTTCTTTCAAGGTTTCAATTACCCATTCGCCAACTTCTTTGCTCGATTTTTTACCGATCATACCGCCAACGATTTCACTAGTAGTACAACCTAATACAAAAACATTTCCTGATTTCAGGTCGGATTCGTTTAAAATCTCGTGAACGATTGTGGTTAACGATTCTTTCAATTCTTTTTTTTCCATAGGTAAAACTTCCTTCTATTTAAATTGTAATCGATGAACAATTCGGTGTAATGCCTGATATAGAGGAACTGTCACGGCAATGCCGAAAAGATTTTGAACTAAGTTAGTTGGCAGCGAGGCTAGCCCCGCCGGCCAGCTGTAAAGAAAAGCAGTAGCCAAAGCATAACCAATAATCATAAATAAACTAGCAAATGAAAAACCTAAAATCATTCCGTTGCGATAAGACAGCTTCTGATAAACAGCTCCTAGTATTAATCCTTGCAAACCATGAATCATAATTGAAAAGAACGCCCACTCAGGGTAGCCAGAAATCATATCAATTAATCCACCACTTAATGCCCCTACAAACAATCCACCTGTAGGACCAAATAGTAAGGCAGAAGTGTAGATTCCTGCTTCACAGAGAGTAACAAAACCTTTTGTTGCCGGGACCGGTATGATGAACATAATTGAGAGTGTCACCGTTAATGCTACCATCATTGCTAACGTAGTTAGTGTTCTTATTTTCATTCGTTATCCTCCTTATACCAAACATTTCCATCTCCATTTTTCAACACAACCCCATGCTGAATGGCTTGATAAACAAATTTTTTACTTTGTTGAATTGCCTCAGTGGAAGACTTTCCTAAAACTAAATTGGAAGCAATTGCTGAGGCAAAGGTACAACCAGCTCCGTTGATCGTTTTTTCCATCAGTTTTGGTTTACGATACAGTTCAAACTCATTCCCATCATAGTAGAGATCGAGAGCTGTTTTACCAGCTAGGCGCTGTCCACCTTTTATTACAACGGAGGTTTTCCCTTGTTGCTGGATATTTTCCGCTGCTTTCTTCATCGATAGCTCATCTGTAATGCTCAATCCGCTCAGTAATTCAGCTTCTTTCAAATTAGGTGTTACTATAGTAGCTAGCGGAAACAATTCCTGAATCATTAAGTCACGATAGTTTTTCTGATAAACTTCAGTTGTTTCTTTGAAAGCCAGTACTGGGTCAAGAACGATGGGGACATTTTGCTTTTGTAAAAAATGTTTGATCACCTGAAGTGAACGAATATTATTGATCAACCCAATTTTGATTCCGGCCAAATCTACTCCTGATTGAATTGTCTGCAACTGTTGCTCCAAAAGTTTTGATGAAAGATCCTGAATAATAAATTCTTTATCTTCGACTACGGCAATACAAGTAACGGCTGTTAGACCGAATAATTGATACTGTTCAAAGGTTTTTAAGTCTGATTGAAGTCCACCACCGCCTAAGGTGTCTGATCCAGCGATAGTTAAGATATTTTTTGTCATAACAACCTCCTTATGCTTTTTAATTATAATCTACGTTGTGAAAATAAAAACAGCCAATTGGTTGTTTTGTTGCTCATCCAATTTTCTAGAAGTTTAATCATTTGTGGGAATAGGCGGAATCGGTTAGCATTGAGAAAAAGGAGGAATCATCTATGAAAGTATTTGTTGCTGGAGCAACTGGTCGAGTTGCCCAACTTTTAATTGAAAACCTAGTAGAAAAAGGACACTTCGTTTACGCCGGGGCAAGAAGAGAAAATGAAATTCCTATGAATGATCAAGTAAAACCAGTCCATTTAGATTTGCACGATGATGTGGCTGATTTGGCTAAAACCTTAGGTGATGCAGAAGCCATTTATTTTGTAGCGGGTTCTCGAGGAAAGGATTTGCTGCAAACAGATTTATACGGTGCAGTAAAACTGATGCAGGCAGCTGAACAAGAAGGAATAGGTCGATATATTCAATTAAGTTCATTGTTTGCTTTAGTTCCCGAAAATTGGAGTGATAGTATTTTGAATTATAATATTGCTAAATATTTTTCTGATTCGTGGTTAATTAATAACACTGATTTAGATTATACAATTATTCAACCGGGTTCTTTAAAAGAAGAAACAGGTAGTGGCAATATTACTACTTCCATCGAAAAACGTAGTGAAAACTCCATCGAAAATGTAGCAGCCGTTTTGGCTGAGGTATTGGAACGGCCAAACACCTATCAAAAAGTGATTATGATGGGTGACGGTGATACACCAATTGATGAAGCATTAGCAGCCATTTAAAAGAAAGCAGCCCACCACAATCGGCGGGCTGCTTTCTTCTAATCATAATGTTGAACCTTCGCTTGTTGCTTATCGAAGTCAATTAACACTTGAAAACCTTTTTCTTGATCGTCCTGATCCCAAATCTCAACAAAGTTGGGCAGAATTTCAAGCAGAATTTCAGTGTCTTTGTGGGGGTACGCATTATAACTTTTATCCCAGGATGCTTGATACAGCTGTTGGAAAAACTGGTTAGGTTCATCAACTAACAACCCGTGATTTACAGCTTTCCCTTCGATTTGTACTCCCCAGTAACAAATTGCCACATTGGGATTTTCTAATAGTTGCCTGGTTTTTCGAAAATTTTTATCAGTTTTAAATAGTAAACGACCTTCATAAATAATTACACTGACATTTCGCACTGTGACATGATCATTTAGACTGGTAGCTAATGCCATAATCTTTTTCTTACCAAGCTTTTTATAAAATTGATCCAAAGCTATTTTAAAATCCATTAGCTAAACTCCCGTCTTAAGAAGATTGATCGCAAGCGATCCAATGACAAGTAAACGATGCCGGAGCACACCCCGAATTTTATTAGGTTGAAAGGCACGATCCCAATTACTACTAATTTCCAAACGCTGTCCACAAAGGGATTCACAGCTTGAGTCATTGCAACAACGGCCTCCATAGATAAGCCATAAAGGGTCGCATAAAAAGGGATAATAAAGTAGATATTTGAAACACAGGCCACCACAATTGCTGACAGTGTTCCTACGACCATCCCCATGAACGCCTGCTGTTTTTTATGAGAGCGTTGGTAAAAGAACCATGAAGGTAGGATAAAACTGGCACTCAGAAGAAAGTTTTGAATTTCTCCTGTGAACATAGAGGTAGTTCCTACTGTGGTTAGCTTGATTAACAGCTTAATCAAAACAATCAGCAAACCAGAGATAGGCCCCAAAAGGAAGGTACCAATCATTTCCGGAACACCAGCCAGATCAAAGTCCATGAACGGTGGCATAAACGGTAACGGGAATTTGAACATCATTAATAAATAAGCGATGGTACCCATGATAGCGGTTAATACGAGTTTTCTTGCAGTAAATTTCATTCTGTCACACCTTTCTCAAACATAAAAAAGAACCTTACAACAAATTCGCAAGGCACAACAAAGTAGAAAAAAGGTGCTTAAATAGACCAGAAGATTGATCACTAAACACGCCTATTTTTCTTCTTCCATCCAGACTATACTGTCGGTCTCAGAATTACACTGAGTCAACCTAAAAAGGTTCGCGGACTATCACCGCCGGTCGGGAATTTCACCCTGCCCTGAAGAACTATTGTGTTCATTTTCACATACAAGTTCTGGAATTGCAAGCGGTTTTTCATTTTTTTCTTAGCAAACTATCGACTTTTTCTCATGAAAGACTAAAAAAAGTAGGTGCAGATATGATAAACTAGACAAAGTAACCTTGATCTAGAAAAATATTTTATCAATGAAATGTGGTGATCATCATCATAAGAAAATCGAAAGCAATCAACTATTATATAAAGCAACGAGGGCTGACTAAGGATCAAGCGGAGTATCGCTGGCAAAAGACACATCGCCAGTACGAGGAGCTTGAGGCCTTGTTTTTATCCATTTATTCAGCTACAACGGTCACCTTTGAAGAAAAACCAAGGAAACTGAAGGCGTTGACGATGTATCAATGGGTTAGCTTTGCCTTGATTTTTATTGTTCCCTTTGTATTGGTGGCTAATTCTAATGGAGAACGAACTGAATTGTTTTACGTAGTAGTCTTTATTCTGCTAGTGTCTAACTTAAGTATCGCTGCAACAATTAATCAAAAGAAAACTGAAGAGCTGCAGAACGAAAAGGCCGAAGCAATGATGAGAAATAATCAGGAAGTCATTGACAAGTTAAGAAGAATTCAACAGTTAGAAAGAGGTATGTACTTTCAAAAACCAGTACTTTTATTAGCTTTGCATAAATTGAAGCCTAAAGAGGTAAAAATAAATGAAGAAGAAACTTTCGGATATGAGTCTGAAGGAACTTTGGCAACTCTTTCCTATCGAACTAAGCAACTCAAGATTAGAATGGCAAAACTATTATCAAGAAATCGAGAGTAAGCTGACGGATTGGATTCCAAAAGAGCAATGTTTAAGAATTTCGCATATTGGAAGTACAGCAATAAAAGAAATAAAGGCTAAAAACATTGTAGATGTACTAGTTGAGCTCTCGCCTAATGCAGTACTTCAACCAATAGCAGATATATTAGAAGAGCATGATTGCATCATTATGTCGGCATCTGTAAACCGAATCTCTTTAAATTGCGGATACACACCTGATGGTTTTGCTGAAAAGGTTTATCATATTCATCTACGGTACATCGGTGATAATGATGAATTATATTTCCGTGATTACTTAAACCAATTCCCGACTACCGCACAAGACTATGAACAATTAAAAGAAGTTTTAGCTGTCAAATATCGGAACGATCGGAATCGATACACGGATGAGAAGGGAAGCTTCATCAAAAAAGTAACTGCAGAGGCGAAAAATTTTTATGGAGAAAAATATGGATATGGTAAAAAAGATTGATAGTGGACTGCAGGATTGTTTATCTTCAAATCAAAATCTTTCCTTATTGCAGTATCATTGATAATGATTGGAATACCATTTTGTGACAGAATTATTGGAATAAAAATAAGTAAATTAGAAATGGTAGGACCATTACTAACCGCTATAGGAAATACTATTGTATTAATAATATTCCTGGCGAACTAATAAGCCTTACGATTAAATCAATCGAAACTACGTCTACAGTTTTATCACTGTAGGCTTTTTTGCATTATTAACTATTTGTTCAACCTTACTATCTTAGAAGAATCTTTTTTCTATTTAATTCAATAAGGATATCGTTAGGAAAATGAAAAACGCGGTGATAAAATGAAAATAGCAGGAGGTAAAGTGATGCAAGATGATTGGTTAATGCGTCAATTACAAATTATTCCCAAGCAATTACCGATGATAAAACAAACCAATAATGATCCGTTAATTGATGTTAAGGATTCGCTGACGGGTGAAATGCGCTCGGTTTCCTTAACACAATACATGTACGAAAATGTGTTGCTACGAAATATTTGTGAAGCTGAGGATATCTTTTTTGCGCATCTTCATCTATTAACGAACCATCAAATCACATCTATTTCTTCCTGGTTTTACCAAAAGCTGTCGAATATACCCGAGAGCGAACTTCTAGAAGCCAATTTTTCAGTGGAGGAAATTCGTCAAGGGCAAGATGAACTTCAACGCCTTCTGATTCAGCGAACCGACGGATAAATTTAAAAAGTGTGGTGGAAATATGGCAGATTTAGCAAAAGATATTATGCGCTGGCTGGAACATCCTGCATCTGAAAAAAGAAGTACTCAAGAGCTGACATATTACGATCAGCTATGGCAGGACTTAATTCTTGAAATTCAACGAATCGAAGGCTGTGAAACCCCTATGGATTACGAAGCAGATTTTGCTCGAATGGCCCAATATTCCGGACCTATTTATCGAATTCATCACGAGTTTGAACACAACTACCCATTTGGTGTAATAGAGACTTCTTCATTTGTTTCTTGGAGTAAGCAAATGAACTTTATGGATTATTCATGGCTGGAAAAGGGAGCAGAGATATTATTGATTGAAGGGAAAGTAGACTTTCCAGAAATCGGAATTGATCTGGCAGGAATAAGAAACTGGGCAAACAAGTATGAACATCCCTTATCCTTTGATCAATGCGAAGTAGAACAAGAGGTAGTATTCCCGTTAAATTTAAATCAGATTATTCATATGGAAATTAAGCAGATAGATTAGGATATTTTTGTCTAAGCTATTTTTAATGTCTTGAAAAACGTATTGATTTTTTTGCCATGTTGATTAAAAGAAAGAAACGGTTGGAATCATTAATAAAAGAACACTCAGCAAATTACTGAGTGTTAATTTTTTTCTTGTATTCGTGGAATCCACCCTAATTAAAGTGCTTTTTTTGCAAACTGTCTATTTTCTAATAACAAATTTTTCTCTAAAAGTATCAATGTAATCTTTTTGGACTTTTAAGCCTTCGAACAAGTACCCCTCGAAAGATCCATATGTTTTGTTTAAAACTTCTTGAGCGTGTATTAAATAGGATTTATCAACTAGCAAAGCGATGTTTAAAGCCTTTAACTGATCTTTAGTTAAGGTTGATTTGAAAGTTGAGAGAATTTCTCTGTTGATAGACACACGAGAACTGTTCGTTTTTAGGTAATCATTCATTATTTGTTCATCCGTTGCACCAGCAATTTTTAATATAATTGCCGCAGCAATTCCGGTACGATCTTTCCCAGCAAAACAATGAAAAACCAATGGGGTGTTTTTATCTAGAATCCCTTCAAGAAACTGTTTGTAGCCTTCTATTGCTGACTCACTAGTAATTAAAGAACTGTAAGTTTCGATCATCGCATTTTTCACATTTTTACTGTCAATACCCTGCATGTTGTTCAGTGCGGCCATATTAATAGACGCAACTGATTGTAAAATATCGATATTTTCTTTTTCTATACCATCAATTTCCGTGTCTGGTTGTTCCTCAATCTCTTGTGCACTTCTAAAATCATATATTTTTTTAATTTTATAATCCTTCTTTAGACTACGAATATCTTGCTCACTTAAATCGGTCAATTGTCCACTTCTATAAAAATAACCGGATTTAAAGTTTCCAGCTTCTACAGGTATTCCACCAATATCTCTAAAATTTGCTAACATAATTTCACCCTTTTCGTTTTTTGCTAGTATACACATAGAATAAAAAAGATGCAAAACAAAAAAGTACTCATTTGTCGAAGGTGCAGGAATCCTTCGTTTTACTAGTAACTAATAAATTCTCGTTTATCTAATGCTGGTCATCTTTTTTCTTTTCAAAATTCAATCCTTCTTTTTTAATCAGAACTAGGATTGCTCGAGATAGCAATTTTATTATCCTCAAACTATTCCTTTAGCTAACGCACCCCTCCAATTAAGGTTCAAAAATCCGATTGATTCCATTCCTTATACCTGGTTTTAAGCTCCCAATTTATCACATCATAAAAATTATGCTTGTGAAAATCAGTTTTATTAACTTCTGCAAGTCCGTTTCTTTTCGTAAACCTCAAAACGATATATGGAGGGACAGCTAATATCGGTGGGTATAAAGACAACTCCTAGTTAAAGCTTCTTTAAAAACAGTTATCTGAAATACTCAAAATAGAAAATGTAAACATAGAAAACAATGCGTAAACCTATCTTTTCCTCACTCAAATAAAAACTGCCAATATAAAGGTTTTCGTATTTTCTATTCTTAAATAAGTGCTATAGAAGAAAAATATCTGTCGGAATATCCGCCATAAATTACGTATTTTTACCCAAAAATCTGAAGTATTCTAGCTTTAACAGAGAGGAGAGGTGCCATGACGATACCTATTTGATTAGTTATAAAAAGTTCTATCTAGTTCAGAATTTTTTTAGTGCTATACCAGGTGTAGATTTGTAACTAAAAAATAGAAGGGAGGAACAAAACATGTTGGGTGTCATTTTATTGTATGTAGGCATGGTGTTAATGAGTAATGGTTTTTATCGCTTACAAAAAATAAATGATAAATCAATTGCGGTGATGAATTTGTTTACAGGAGGACTAAGTCTAACTCTAAATCTAGTTGCGCTTTCTTACGGAATAATCGCCAACAAAGATAGCGCATGGTTTTATGCTAGTGCAACAGGTTTACTATTTGCCTTTACCTACTTATACACGGCTGTTAATTCAATTTTCAATTTGGATCAAAAACTATATGGCTGGTTCAGTTTATTCGTCGCAATTAATGCAATTCCAGCTGGTATTTTATGTTTTCAAGGATACGGCGGGAATTCATTGTATGGAATCATCTGGTTTTTATGGGGTATTTTATGGCTCACAGGCTTTATCGAAAATACTCTTGGAAAGAATTTAGGAAAATTCGTAGGATATTTAGCTATTGGAGAAGGAATTTTCACTGCTTGGATCCCAGGATTCCTGATGCTAATTAATTTATGGCCGAAGTAAGTTGAGAGGAGAAAGAAAAATATGCAACTGACGACAAGAGAACAAGAAAAAATGATGATCAGTTTGGCAGCAATGATTGCTCAAAGAAGAAAAGACAAGAAAATCAAATTGAATCATCCCGAAAGCGTCGCTTTGATCACAGATTTAGTTTTAGAAGGGGCTAGAGAAGGAAAAACTGTTTCAGAATTAATGAATGAGGGACGTATCCTTCTAACAAAAGAGGATGTTATGGAAGGAATTCCGGAAATGATTCCAATGATACAGGTAGAAGCAACTTTTCCAGACGGTACTAAACTAGTCACAATTCATGATCCTATTCAGTAAAAATAGGCATAATCTTTTTGATTAAGGAGGAAAGTAAATGATTCCAGGAGAATACAAATTAGCAAATGATCCAGTTTCATGTAATGAAGGTTACGATGCAATCACATTAGAAGTCAAAAACGTAGGTGACCGCGCAGTTCAAGTTGGCTCACATTTTCATTTCTATGAAGCGAATGAAGAGGGTTTAAAATTTGATCGTAAACAGACTTGTGGTAAACGGTTGGACATTCCAGCAGGAACAGCAATTCGTTTCGAACCGGGTGAAACAAGAAAAGTAAATTTAATTGAAATGGGTGGAAAACGCCGCATTTTTGGTTTTAACAATAAAGTAAATGGTTATTTGGATGATGATCGTAAAGCGTAAACACCCAAATAATGGAAAAGAGGGAAAATATGAGCTTTGAAATGGATAGAAATAAGTATTCGCAAATGTTTGGCCCTGTACTAGGCGATAGTGTAAGGCTAGGAGATACTAATTTATTTGCGGCAATTGAAAAAGATTATACGGTTCATGGTCAAGAAAGTAAATTCGGCGGCGGAAAAGTACTAAGAGATGGAATGGGTGTCAGTGCAACTGAGACTCGTAAGGCAAATCCTTTAGTTGCGGACACGATTATCACAAATGCCACGATTGTTGATTACACTGGAATCATTAAAGCTGACATCGGTATTCGTGATGGAAAAATCTTTGCTATAGGCAAAGGCGGTAATCCCGATAATATGGATAATATTGACTTTGTTGTTGGAGCAAGCACTGAAGCAATTTCAGCTGAAGGTTTGATTGTAACTGCTGGCGGCTTAGATATTCATGTTCATTTTATTTCTCCAGGATTAGCGCATGCAGGTCTGGATAACGGAATTACGACACTATTTGGTGGTGGAACAGGTCCGGCAGATGGAACAAACTCTGCCACAACTTCTCCAGGTAAATGGCACATAGAGAAAATGCTGCAATCAGCAGAATCGTTACCAATCAATATGGGGGTTATGGCAAAAGGTTCTGGCGCAACGCCAGATACGATTGCAGAACAGATTGAAGCAGGAGCAATGGCAATCAAAACCCATGAAGACTGGGGTGCGACGAGTGCAGGAATTGATAATTCCTTAAAGGCAGCTGATAAATACGATGTTCAGTTTGCTGTTCATACTGACTCATTAAACGAAGGTGGCTTTGTCGGCAATACCTTAGATGCTTTTGCAGGTAGAACGGTTCATACGTTCCATACAGAAGGGGCCGGCGGTGGACATGCGCCTGATATTATGGTGGTAGCAGGGCATGACAATGTGTTGCCATCTTCAACAAATCCTACCAATCCTTATACAACCAACGAAATCAGTGAACTGTTTGATATGGTTATGGTTTGTCATAATTTAGATCCTAAACTGCCTGAAGATGTCTCATTCGCAGAATCACGAGTTCGTAAACAAACAATTGCGGCTGAAGATGTCCTTCATGACATGGGAGCATTGAGTATCATGACTTCTGATGCAATGGCAATGGGACGTGTTGGTGAAGTTGCAATGCGTTGTTGGCAATTAGCAGACAAAATGAAAAAACAACGCGGACCTTTAGATGGTGATACAGAATTTAGTGACAACAATCGTATCAAACGTTATGTAGCTAAATACACCATCAATCCAGCAATCACAAATGGAGTCTCAGATTATATTGGTTCTGTTGAAGAAGGTAAATTTGCCGACTTAGTGATTTGGGAACCAGCTAAATTTGGAACGAAACCAAAAATGGTTTTGAAAATGGGGATGATCACATATGGTGTAATGGGTGATGCAAGTTCAAGCCTACCAACACCACAACCTCGTTTGATGAGAGACTTATTTGGTGCTTGTGGAAAAGCAGTTGAAACGACTAACATTACGTTTGTTTCTCAATATGCCTATGATCACAATGCTAAAGAAGCAATTGGTTTGAATAAAGTCGTTTTACCTGTTCATAACACTCGAAATCTAACTAAACGAGATATGAAATTAAACAACTATAGTCCAAAAACAATCACGGTTGATCCGCATACGTTCGATGTAAAAATTGATGACGAATTAATTACCTGTGATCCCGTTGAGGCAATTTCATTAAGTCAACGCTATTACTTATTCTAAGTGAAACAGGAGGTTGGAACAAAAGAGCTGGTCTATCGAAAAACTGCTTGATTATGTATTAGTTATGAAGAACAGATTTTTTAACTGCCTTGATCAAAGCTTTTGTTCCAATCTTTCATTAATTTTGAATGAGAATTAAAAAAGTTAAATAGGAGGTAATTTATGATTTTAACAGCAATAGATACAACTGTGAGTGAACTTACAGATATAGAAAAGTATCATGTAGAAACTGTGATTTTAAATAGTGATGAACTAAATAAAAAAATCATTCGAGTAAAAACTGATCACGGAAACGAATACGGCATTCGTCTTTCAAATGAGGATGAAGAGTTGCACCATGGGGCTATTTTTTTCTTGGATGATCATAATTTAGTACTAATCACTGTTCGGTTAGAGGAAATGATCATTGTTAGTCCAAAAACAATGGACGAAATGGGTGAAATTGCTCATATGCTAGGAAATACGCATAAGCCTGTCGTTGTGGAAGAGGGAAATATCGTTTTAGAGGTTGATCCAACAGTGATTGCTTTGTTAGAAAAAAAGCAAGTTGATTATAAAATCGAAAATATCAAACTAAAAAAACCATTGAAGCACGTGGACTTATCTCATGAACATTAATGGGCAAAAGCTTGAAAATTATTTGGATGTATTACAAGTTTGTGATTCAACCTTCCCTATTGGAACCTTTAACCATTCATTTGGAATGGAAAACTATATAAGAACGGATAGAGTGACAAATACAGATGAATTTGAGCTATGGCTGGATACCTATTTAAAAACACAATTCAAATATGGAGAAGGGCTATTGATTGCTTTATGTTTCGATGCCTTGGAAAAAAATGAAATTGAAAAAATTTGGATCTATGACTCCATTATAACCTGTTCTTCACAAGCAAGCGAGACGAGAAATGGGACAAAAATGATCGCGAAACAAATGATCGATTTGGTTCAAACGTTGCACTGTATACCACTTTTAACGGAATACAAAGAATTAATTAGAGAAGATCAGGTGTATGGAAATCCAGCTATCGTTTTTTCTATATTTGCTCATTTCAAAGGATTAGAAGTTCAAGAAGCGATCTTATTATACGGATATAGTATTAATTCCACAATGATTCAGAATGCAGTTCGTGCCGTACCATTAGGCCAAAAAAGCGGACAATTGATTTTAAAACGTACGTTTGCTTTGTTAGAAAGCATTGTCCAAGAAATTGAAACACTGGATAGCTCTTGTCTGGGTGCAAATGTTCCTGGTATCGAGTTATCGCAAATTCAGCATGAAGTACAAATTTTTCGATTATTTATGTCTTAGGAGGAAAAACAGATGAAAAAAACAGTAGTGATCGGCGTTGGTGGTCCCGTAGGATCAGGTAAAACGCTACTTATTGAACGATTAGTAAGACAAACGAGTGAAGATCTGAACGTAGCGGTGATTACGAATGATATTTACACTAAAGAAGATGCAAATTTTTTAGCAAAAAATTCTATCTTAAGTGAAGATCGTATTATTGGCGTAGAAACAGGGGGCTGTCCTCACACAGCAATTCGTGAAGATGCTTCAATGAACTTTGCGGCTATCGAACAATTAAAAGATCGGTTTGAAAATTTAGATATTATCTTTTTGGAAAGTGGTGGCGATAATCTGGCTGCAACCTTCAGTCCGGAATTAGTCGATGCATCTATTTACATCATTGACGTAGCACAAGGGGAAAAGATCCCAAGAAAAGCAGGTCAAGGAATGATCAAAAGTGACTTGTTTATCATCAATAAAATTGACTTAGCACCCTATGTTGGAGCTGATTTAGATGTGATGAGAAAAGATACCCAAGTATTTAGAGATGAGAACACGTTTCTATTTACCAATTTAAAAGATCAAGAAGGCTTAGAATCTGTTGACAATTGGATACGTCATAATGTTTTATTAGAAGGTTTGTAATATGAAGCAGAATATAGATGGATTGATCCAGATGACATTTGTAAATCGTAGTAAACGTACAATTGCTTCAAAAGTTTATCATGAGGGAAATTCAAGAGTATCTTCTAATATTCCTCTACCTAACGAAAAGACACCCTACTATTTCTTTATCAGCACTGGTGGCGGCTTTATTGAAGGTGAAAAATATGAAGTAGATATGATAATTGACAATGAAGCTCATGCGATAGTAACGACGCAAGCACCAACCTATGTTTATAAGTGTGAAAACGGCATTCAAACAAAACAAACGGTTCATATAGACTTAAAGGAAGAATGTACTTTTGAATATTTAACGGATGAAGTCATTCCATACAAGAATTCGATATATAAACAAGAAACAATCATTCACATGAAAGATACTTCAACTATCGCTTTAATTGATGGTGTCACCGCTGGTTGGTCAGAAGATGAAAAACCATTTCAATATACAGACCTGCAAATGAAAACGACGATTCTCATGAATGATCGCTTGATCTACAATGATCATCTGATTTGCGAGCCGCGAATGAATGATATGGCATCGCTAGGACACTTTGAAGGTCATTCGAATTATAATAGTTTGATTATTGTTAGCCCTAAATGTACTGACGAAGTAATTGAAAGAATCAGACAAAAATTGACTGCAATGGATACAGATATTGAGTTTGGACTTTCAACATTAGAAAAACCTGGTTTTGTGTTACGAACTTTAGGAGATAAAAGCGAAAAAAACAGAAAAGTTTTAATGGCTGCTTTAAATTGTTTTCGTATAGAACAACTGAAAGCTCCTGAATTAAATCTCAGTAAAAATGAGCATTATTTTCAAAAGTGATTCATAGAATGTATACTCACGACCGGAGATAAAGAAGTTAATTCGACTATTGGCAACGATGAAAAATAATTGAGTGATTTCGATTACTTTAAAAAAATTTTTTCACCATTTTTTTGAATTTGAAGCTCTAACAAAGCATTAAGAAATTGGTGCTTTGTTCCAGCCCTTCCTTAAATTCGAACAAATGGTGAGAAAATCCTTAGTTCGTAATAAAATCATAGACATTTATGGAACAGGAGAAAAATGAGATGAACAGTACAAAAAGTACATTTAAAAATGAAATGATTGACTATTGGTCGGAACGTTCTGAAACTTATGGGCAACAGCACCAAGAAGAGTTGCTGGGAGAACAGAAGAGACGTTGGCAAGAAGTCATTGTAAATAAATTAAATTCAAGCAGCACGCCAGTTAGAACCATCTTGGATATTGGAACAGGTCCAGGGTTCTTGTCCATTTTGTTAGCTGAATTAGGCTACGAAGTAACGTCGATAGATATGACTACTGAAATGCTTACACAAGCACAAAAGAATGCCGGTGATTTAAAGGATTTGATCCAGTGGCAATTAATGGACGCGCAAGAATTACAATTTGAAACAGAACAATTTGATGCAATCGTGACTAGAAATGTCACATGGAATTTAGAAAATCCTGAAAAAGCTTATCAAGAATGGCAGCGAGTGTTAAAAACAGGAGGAATGTTGCTAAATTTCGATTCAAATTGGTATCACTATCTTTATGATGAAAAGGTTCGAGAAACCTACGAGGCGAACCGCAAAAAAACGCAAGAACTAGATGTAAGAGACTATTATGTGGATACCAATATTGATTGGATGGAAAAATTGGCAAAAGAAATGCCCTTGTCAAAAATATCTCGTCCCATGTGGGATCAACGATTGTTGCAAGAATATGGCTTTGAAAACGTCATAATCCATAAAGATATAAACAATGATTTACTGAGTGAGGTTCAAAAATTAAACTTTCAATTTTCACCTATTTTTTTGATAGAGGCGAAGAAATAATCTTTAGTTACAACCTGTAAAATCTTTATGGCGATGGCACTATGGATGGAAGGAAAAGAGAAATGAAGAGAAAACGATTAAATACTATTTTCTTGGGTTTAGTATGTTTATTGCTAGTATTATCTAGTTGTGGCGAAAAAGTAAATCAAAACCATAAAGCGGGAAAATTGATTTATGGCAGCACTAAAGATATTCGCGATATTAATCCCCACTTATACAATGGCGAAATGTCTGCGCAAAATATGGTTTTTGAAGGCTTGACAAAAAACGAAGATGGAAAAATAAAACCTGCTTTGGCCGAAAGTTGGACGATTTCAGAAGATGGAAAAGAGTATACTTTTAAGCTTAGATCAGGTGTGCAATTTTCTGATGGGGAACCATTTAATGCAGAGGCTGTTAAACAAAATTTCGATGCCATCTTAGCCAATAAAGAGCGTCACGCATGGCTGGATATGGTCAATGAAATAGATACAACTCAAATAGTAGATGATCATACCTTTAAATTAAGCTTGAAGCATCCCTATTATCCAACTCTGACAGAGCTTGGATTAACTCGGCCCTTCCGTTTTATTTCACCAAAAAGTTTTAAAGATTCCGGAACCAAAGATGGCGTCATCAGTTATGCGGGAACAGGGCCTTACAAGTTAGTAGAACATAAAGATAACCAATCCGCAGTTTTTGAAGTCAATGATTCTTATTGGGGTGCGAAACCCAAAATCACAGAAGTTGACTGGAAAGTAATTTCTGATTCTCAGTCCTTACTTTTAGCGTTAAAAAAAGGAGAACTTGACCTGATCTATGGTGCAGATGGCGACCAATTGAATACAGATGCTTTTAATGCTTTAAGCAAAGATAACTCTTTAGTATCCGTTTCAAGTCAACCTGTTGCTTCCAGAGCAATTTTATTGAATAGTAAACGAGAAAATCTTCAATCTTTACAAGTGAGAGAGGCGATTACTCATGCCATTAATAAAAAGAATATCATTAACGGTATCCTGAATGGCTCTGAAGAAGAGGCTGAATCCTTATTGCCTAAAACAGCCCCATATTCTAATGTCGAATTGAAGCACATTGATTATGATGTGGAACAAGCAAAAAAACTATTAGATGAGGCTGGTTGGAAAGAGGGCGATGATGGAATTCGCTATTTAAATGGAAAACCTTTGAAGCTTATCTTTTCTTATAATGCCCAAAATGCACAAGAGGGAACAGTCGCCGAATCGATTCAAGCAGATTTAAAAGAAGTTGGAATTGATTTATCGATTGTCTCTGAAGAAAAACAAGATTTCCTTGATCGTCAAAAAGATGGAGATTTTGATTTACAGTACTCATTGTCATGGGGAACACCCTATGATCCGCAATCTTATGTGTCTTCTTGGCGAATTCCAGCCCATGGTGATTATCAGGCACAAACAGGTTTAGAGAAAAAAGCTTGGTTGGATAATTTAATTAGCGAAGTAATGGTTGAACCAGACGAGACAAAACGACAAGCAGACTATAGTGAAATTTTAACCTATGTCAATGATCAGTGTGTGTATGTTCCAATCTCCTATTCTAAAACAAAGGCAATCGGGACTTCACAACTAAAAAATGTAGTATTTAATGATTCGCAATATGAAATCCCATTTGAAAAAATGTACTTTGAAGAAGAATAAGAGAGTAGTGGTGAAATGATCCTATCAAGTTTGAAGAACATTGGAAAAGTAGTGCTTATTTTATTTCTAACTACCTTTATTCCATTTTTCCTTTTAACTTTTTTATCAAATGACCCTGCAGAGGTGGCTTTGCGTGTCCAGGAGATCACCCCAACCGAACAAAACGTAAGGCAAAAGCGGCACGAATTAGGATTGGATGCACCATTCTTTACGCGCTACATTCATTGGGTAGAGAAGGTTCTTAAAGGTGAATTTGGAACGAGTTATGCGACCGGGAAAAGTGTTAGTAAAATGATTGTGGAAGCATTCCCCTATACTCTTTTCCTAACCGCAATAACTCTGCTTTTCATTTTTATTACATGCCTAGTTCTAGGGATTTTAGCGGCGAGTTTTTACAATCATTGGATTGAAAGATTCTTTCGTATCTTAACATTTGTTTTAAATGCAATTCCTTCATTTTGGTTAGCAATTCTATTGATCTCCTTTTTTTCAGTGGAATTAAATTGGTTTCCGACAGGTGGCTATACCGGGTTATTATCAGTCGTTCTACCTGCACTTACGTTGTCTTTGGTTTACTCAAGTTCCTATATTCGATTGATTCGAAAAGATTTGATTCAAAATAGACAATTACCATATGTTGCTTACTACCAGGTGAGAGGTTTTTCACAGAAAAAAATTACAAAGCATCTATTAAAAAACTCTATACGATCTTCTATTGTTTCTTTTAGTGTAAGTATTCCTAAATTGATTGCCGGCAGTGTAATCATAGAAAGTGTTTTTGCTTGGCCTGGCATGGGATTTCTTTGTATAACAGCCATTCACAATCGTGATTTGCCTGTATTACAAGCGTATATCGTGATCATGTCGTTATTTTTCATTGTTAGCAGTTTGCTGATTGATTCGTTAACTAAGCGAATTGATCCACGATTAAAAGAAAGAGAGAACCAATGAAGTTAATTAGACAGATAGCAAATGATAAATTAGTCACTATTTCCTTTGTATTTTTAATTGTCTTGTTTACGAGTACTATTTTTGCAAATATTCTAGCTCCTTACGATCCGAATAAGCAAGATATTATGAATAAATTGGCTTCTCCGAGTTGGAACCATTGGTTAGGAACGGATCAATTAGGTCGTGATATTTTTTCCCGCCTCCTTTATGGTGGCAGAGTGACAATTCTTTTGTCGTTCGTAATCATTCTACTAATTCTCATTGCTGGATTCATTTTTGGTAGTTTAGCAGGGATGGCAGGTGGGTCAATTGATGCAATCATCATGAGAACTTGTGATTGGTTACTCTCTTTGCCAAGTGAAATGATTTCTTTATGTATTATTGGTATCTTGGGACCGAGTATGCTAACAATCGTCTTGGCGCTAACCATTGTTCGATGGCCCTGGTATATTAAAATGATTCGTTCAGAAGTTATGAAAGAGAAAGGTAAAAATTACGTACTGTTCTCTTTAAGCTCTGGAAAAAATAAGTATTGGGTTTTCAAAAAACATATGCTGCGATCTTTAATTTACTCGTTGATTATTTACTCAACACTGGATATGAGTGCAGTTGTAATGAGTATAAGTGCGCTTTCTTTTTTAGGTATTGGGATTCAACCACCTACTGCTGAGTGGGGTCGCATGTTGAATGATGCAAGAGAAGTTGCTGTCGTAGAGCCTTGGCAAATGATTCCAGCAGGGGCAATAATATTTATCGTAGTAGCTATGCTCAACTATATTGGAGATGCACTAATAGAGACGATGCAGGAAAAGAATTGAGGAATTTGAAGGACAATGGAAAAAATATTGTTTGTAGATCAATTAACCATTAAAGAAAAAGAAACAAAGAAGCATGTGTTATCGAATGTCACATTTGATGTAAAAAATAATTCTTGTTTAGGGATTTTTGGTCCAAGCGGCAGTGGAAAAACAACATTACTAACGACCATCATGCAGATTTGTCATCCTTCTTTACAGACTACAGGTGAGATACGGTACGTTACAAACACGGGCGTAGAACAAATCATTCAAACAAAAGATGAAACGAATAAAAAAATTAAATTAAGTTATGATTTCTCTTTTATTCCTCAAAATGCAATAGAAGCTTTTGATCCAATTGAAAAAATGGGCAAGCAATTAGAAGAAACGTTTACCGAAAATCAATTGGACAAAGTGCAGGCCAAGCAACGAATCAGCACGTTGTTAAAAAAAATGGAGCTTCCAGAAAGTATTTTAACAAAATATCCTTTTCAATTGTCAGGTGGTACATTGCAACGTTGCGCCATAGGACTCGCGATTGAAATGAGAACAAAGGTGATTATTGCAGATGAACCAACAAGTTCATTAGATAGCTTAAATAAAAAAAAGATTGTGGATCTTTTGTTCGAATTAAAAAAAAATAATCAAACAACTATCTTAATAGCCACACATGACATAGAAATTTTAGACTTTTTATCGGATGAAGTGTTGGTGATGGTCGATGGTAAGAAAGTCGAACAGAAGGAAACGAATCCGTTAGATGAAAATGATCAAACTTATTTAGGGGCAATCCGCAAGAAAAATAGAAAAATCAGCGCCCCGTTTTGGAGACTAAAAAATGAAAAAATGGCTCGAAGTTGAACATATTTCAAAAACTTTTTACAAAAAAAATAACTGGTTCAAAAAAAAACAATATGAGGGCGGGATAAAGGATATCTCTTTTTCAGCTTCTGAATCGATTATAGGAATTTTAGGTGAGAGCGGTAGCGGTAAAACTACTTTAGTTAAAGTGATTGCTGGAATCGAAAAATCAGATAAAACGTCTGGACGGATTCGTTTTATGGACACGAAAGAAACGACCAAAAATCATGTAAGCTTGATATTTCAGGATTATACAACAGCGATTAATCCAGAATTTACTATCGAGGAAGCTTTATTGGAATCATTAGAACCGATAAAAAATAAAGCTGAAGCACTTGAAAAGATCATTAGCATGTTGGAAAGAGTGGGTTTATCCGAAGAATATCTGTCGAATAAAGCAACGAACCTGAGTGGAGGACAAATTCAGCGGGTTTGTATCGCAAGGAGTCTTTTATCAGATGCAAATGTATTGATTTTTGATGAAGCATTCAGTTCGTTAGACTTATTGACGACTGATCGCTTACTTGATTTACTACTACAGTTAAAACAAGAACTTGATTTACACTATATTTTTGTTACGCATAATTTAAAACTTGCAACTTATTTTTGTGAGGAAGTCATTTTTCTTAAAGAGGGACAAATGGTTGAAGCTATCACCATACAAGAGTTGATGTCAACTACCTCATCTTATGTTCAAGAATTAATTGATGCACAAGTTTGATTCTTCAAATAAAGATCATCAAGAAGATTTAAAGCAGAGCCTTAAGAAATGAACAGAAAAATCTGAATATTCATATAAATTATTTTTAAGAAGGGAAGACGTTTTTATGTCAAATGCAATAAATACAGGAGATACAGCCTTTATCATTTTATGTACTGCGATGGTTTGTCTAATGACACCAGGCTTGGCTTTTTTCTACGGTGGGCTATCAAGAAAAAACAATATTTTAGTAATTATGGGACAATCATTCCTATCAGTAGGGATTACCACTTTGATGTGGGTATTTGGTGGTTTTGGATTAGCGTTTGGTTCCGATATTCATGGCATAATTGGAAACCCAGCAAATTTTTTCTTAATGAAAAACGTTGGCACGCTCGCTAACTTATTACACGGAGCTACCATTCCATTTATCATGTTTTTCGCTTTTCAGATGATGTTTTGTGTCATTACAGTTCCTTTAATGACAGGAGCTTTCGCCGACCGTTTGACAATGAGAGGCTATATTTTATTGTTGATCGCATGGAATCTATTAATCTATTTCCCTGTATGTCATTGGGTATGGGGAGGCGGCTTCTTAGCTAATTTCAATTTTAAAGATTTTGCTGGTGGTACCGTAATCCACACCACAGCTGGTTTCGGTTCTCTTGCAACAATTCTTTATTTGGGTCAAAGAAAATTATCAGAAAAACAAAAAAATCAACACAATAATCTGATGGTTGCTGCTATTGGAACAGGCTTGTTATGGTTTGGCTGGTTCGGTTTTAATTCGGGGGGTGCATTGCGAGCTAATTTACAAGCTGTAAATGCGTTTGTTTCAACTTTTATTGCATTAGCAACAGCACTAACCGTATGGATTATAGTAGCAAAGGTAAAAAAAGGATACTATGATTTTGTTGACATTTTGACCGGATCAATCGCTGGTCTAGCAACAATCACTCCTTGTGCAGGATACGTAAAACCACCTCAAGCATTATTGATTGGAGTCATCGCAGGAATTGTTTGTAACATTGCAGTAGATTTCCGTAAGAAAAAAGGTTGGGATGATGCATTAGATGTGTGGGGGGTTCATGGAATTGGCGGCTTCACAGGGACAATTCTGATTGGCTTTTTTGGAACAGGGGCTTCTTTAGCTACTGTTGAAGGAATGCATGGTTTGCTTGTTCAAATTTTAGGTGTTTGCTTTGTTGCTTTGTATTCATTTGTGATGACAAGAGGCATTTTGATTCTTATCTCCAAAGTAGTTAGAATAGAAACAACAGAGGAAGAACAAAAAATCGGTTTAGATAAACAATTTTTTCATCAAAATACATATGATGAATAACTATTCCAGTTGAAATTTTAGTTTTTCCAGATAATTTTAATATACTATATGTCAAAGTTATCTGGAAAAACTCATTTAAAAATGTGCAATATATGACTATTTTAGTTCTGAAGAAGACTTTCACCAATACAGCAAGAATTAAGGGAAACAGACATGAGAAAAGAGCACTTCGCAGATTTCAATAGAGAAATGGTTTGCGACTTAATCATCCCATTTCGATTAGATCATTTTATTGGTTGATAAAGAATAAAAAACTAAGCATTCATAGAAAAAAACTAAAGATGTAAATGCTGGATTAATATTTGCAGCATTTTAGATGCTAATTGCTTTAGAAAATGGTTATGGGAAATATTTGTACGATAGAAAGAAACACTATAAAATTATAGGAAAAACGACCAATGAAGTAGAATGTAGTCAAAAAACTAAGCATTTCAGTCCTAGTTTCCAACCACTTAACTTTGTATAATGTATATTATGTAAACTAAAATAAAAATCTAATAATATTACTCAAATTGTATCAAATCCCTAGCTGATCAGTGTTTTTTACAGCCTTTAGCATTTAACAGCGTTAAATCAATCCAAATTATGCATTCTTCTCCTAATTTAGACCAAAAACTCTAAAGAAATGTTTTCGCAGCATTCCTTTAGAGTTTTTGGTGTCAGTTTAACTTTAGCTCTTGATCATTAATCTTAACTGCTTTAACAGTATCCAAATCTATCAATCCAAACTGCCATTCATAGTAATCATTTTCTTGTTGATATTCAAGGTTTATTTCTTTGGTCGTACCATCTTTCAGCATAATTTCTACTGCTGCATCATTTAAAGCTCCAACATGATTGAAACTTAGTGAAATTGGTGATAATCGAATATTCTGTAGTCGGATTTGCTGCCCATTAATGGTTACAGCTTGATCTGCTAATTCCTTCGCCGGTAATTGTTTAGGTTCTTCAAGTTGAATTGCCCAATTTCCTTTTTGATGAGTTTGTGATTCAAAGCCTTCAACTTGTAAATCATAATCAACTAAGTCTTTTTTATCAATTTCGAATAGATGTTCGCTATAATCTGATCGGCCGGTTTCGTTGTTGTGAGTTCCAGCATCAACGCTGAAGGAAGCGATTTCTGATAAAACTTTACCGTTTGTACGATTTTTTAGGCTAATAAACGTTGCTGAACCGACTGTATTGATTTCTTTGGTCTGCAAATGTAGTAACCCGTCCTTAAAGCCTACTGCTGATACGGCAGCGTATTTACCTAGTTCTACCAGGCTTTCTGCTGGGATCAAGTACGTTTTGGCTAGTTCGTCAAAATCTAACGATAGACGTTCCATCGCTTTAGGGTCATCCCCCCCGCCAAAACCTTCTGTTGCTGCTCTTTTTTGCCAATTATCTGACTGAGGAATTTCTTGCCAAGGAACAGAATAGGTTTCTTGGAAGTCTTCTCTATGACTAGTAAAACTTTCCAAGAAATAGCCGGGCTTAATTCCTTCATCCCATTCAACAGCTTGTGTAAGCAGTGTAGCAGTTTTAGTAGTTTGGTCATAATCAACAACACGGCTGTTTCCCCCATTTAACATTTGCCAGCTTTCGAGCTGGGTGTCATCAGCTAAGCGATTGCCAGTTAAATCAGTCAACTGAGATATAAAGTAAGTTGTATTGCCATCTTTAAAGGAACTAATTGCTTTTAATCGAAGACCTTGGTCCTCTACTTCTTGCTCAAGACGATCTGAATTGGCTAGTAATACTTCGATTTCAGAACCAAAATGTTTTTGATAAATCAGCCGTAATTCATCTCGAAAAGTAAAGGCAGTTAAAAACATTATGCTGGCTGCCGCGATTGCAAAGACGGCAATTCGTTTAGAGGAAGATCTTTTTCTCGGCTTAAGCGATTTCTTATTGTGGAATTGCTTTTTTATATTTTCGGTGTTGTTTCCTGTAAAGGGTACTTCTGAATAGTCTAGAAAATCATCTAACTGATCATCAGTTAAGTATTCAAATGGATGTTTTTCTTTACTCATAGCTGTTCACCTCGTTAATGAAATTTTGATAGTCTAGAAACTCCTGCAGTTTTTTCTTTCCACGGTACAAGCGATTGTCGATTTCTTTGCTGGATAAGCCTAATTGTGTTTGAATTTCACTAGGTTTCATTTCGTAGAAAAAGCGCATAATTAAAATTCTGCGGGTAGGCTCATCTAGCTTCATTACAGCATCGTATAAATCCTGCCAAGCAAGCTCTTCCTCTTTTGTTGATATTTCTGCTAAATAAATTTCGTTAATCTCATCAAGATCTTCATGGTGATGCCGGCGTTTTGCTTTTAGTTTGTTTAAGGCTAAGCTTTTAGTCATGATGACTAGATAACTCTTAAGACTGCCTTTTTTAGGATTATATTTTTCTGGCTGCTGCCAAAGACGTAAAAATACATCACTAATGACTTCTTCTATATCCATTTGCTGATTGGAATTTTTAACAGTTAATATGGTTGCCCCCACTGCCCATAATAATTTGCTGTATTGGTTGATAAGCTGATCAAAAAACTGATCATCGCCGGCAATCAACTTCTTTTTCATTTCCTCGTTGGTCATTGCTAACCTCCCCTTCACTAACAATACAATCCAATTGATTAAAATTCCTCAGCTAGAATGAAAAAACGCTCTTTAAACAAAAGATGTCTAATGAGCGTTCAACTAATCTTGTATTTTTATTTTAGCAGTAACATTTAATCAACAATCTTAATTCCTAATCCAGCTGCGATAATCAATGCTTGTTCTTGATTAACAATTAAATCCTTTATTCGATCCTGGGAAAGCATAATTCGTTCAAACTCATTACTTGATAGGTCTAAACCAGACATTTTCGTGTTCATCCAATTGCTATTAGTTAATTCGTTATACTCTAAAAATAAGTGCTTCCAGGTAGACTCAAAAAATTCACTATCGTTTAGCTGACAATGATCAAACTGAACATTTTTTAAATTAGTTGCACTAAACGAAGCAAAATTACTAACGCAGTTGGTGAAACGGCAATCTCTCAAATAACTTTCAGCAAAATTAGTTCCAGTCAGCTTACATTGATCAAAAATCACCTGATGAAAGCTGCCACCGATCCAGTCCAAATTAGACAAATCACATTTCTCAAAAACGACATTGCTGCATTCGACGCGTTCTAAACGGGTCCGTTGCATGGTTACTTTCTTCATCCTCGAAGCGCGAATCATTAAATTTCGAGCAGTCAAATAGCTATAATCCATCTCATTGATTTCAATACCTTCGAAAGTAGCTTCGTCGTCTAAGTAGAAATCATTTGTAAAATGTCCGGGTAAAATCGGCTGAGCTGGTCGGTTCTTTTTCATGTCAGTTCTCCTTCTAATAGTCCGTAAATAAAGGTATCTTGCCAGATCGGCAAGTTGTTGGTGATTTAATTTAAAATAGGTATTACTTCTCAAGTGACCTTCACGAGTGAATCCGATCGATTCACCATGCTGTCCCTTTTTCCACGTACTTGTTCAGTATATCAGTTCTTTTTGTTCACTGAAATCTATTTTTACATGTCCACCTGTTTCCCTGGCATTAAATCCATCAGCAGTTTTTGATCTATTTGCTGAGCTGAAAAGCTTTTAGCTTCATTTACTCTAAGACCTCCTGTAAAAAAATCATCTGTTTCCAGCTGATTATGAATAATCGTTTGTTCTAAAGTAGCTTAATACTCGCTTCTTTATGCACCCTTATGATGAAAAACTTCTAAACGAACACCATTTGGATCTTCAAAAAAGACTGCGTAATAATTGGGAGCAATCTTATCATAATAACGAGCTTCGTCGTGTAAAATATTGACGTCTAACTGGCTAAGAGCCGTGTAAAAGTCGTTAACTGCTTGCTTTGATTCAGCCGCGAAAGCCAAATGCTGAATAGCCTTGGGCGTACGAACATCAATAGTAATGTCTCTTAACTCTTTTTTTGGTGAACAAATTGCGAAATCGAAGCCTTCGTGCATATACTCAACTACTGACATGTCCATATGAGGCAAATCACCTTTATACTTAGTGGTAATATCCCAGCCAAGAATTGTAAAGAGCTGATCGTAAAACTTTTCAGAAACAGATATGTCTTCAACTGTAATGTGTAAATGGTGAAACCGATACTTCATCGCTAACGCCCCTTTCTTAATCAACTACCCAATAGCTTTTGCCATCCTTTGTCCGATTCATAAAACCATATTCAATTAAATACCGTCGCAAAGTTACATAGTCATCATTGACTAACTGCAGAATGTCATTCACGGCCGTTTCAGAGTAATTTTTACTGGCGTCAAAATGCTCGATAATTTTAGTTAGTACGATCACTTTACGTTTTTCTTTGCTTGGCAAAGAGCTTAAACGCCCATCATCAGTAAAATAAGTCGCTAATACCTTATTCCGTTCTGCCGGTGTAATATGATAGCGTTCATCAATCATGCGCGCTCCCCGATGAGGCGGAATAAAGGGTTCATCATTCAGCAAACTCATAATGCTCAGAAAAACTTTGGCTTGCTTTTCCTTTTCTCTTAGCTTAAACCGATGATTTCTAACAGTGGATGTAGAAATCCCTAAACGTTGTGCGATTACCGGGTCGCTTAAACGGCGAGCAAACAACTCTAATATTTCTTGCTGAACTTCACTCAACCCGCTGATTTCTTTGCGCTGCGCAATTAAGGAACCTAATGCTCCAACATGTTTTGTATTCAAATGCTGGAGCATCGCTCGTTGAGCCGTAGCTTGTCGATCCTCAACTGGATAGATGTAACCGTCCTCATATTGCTGGTCACAATAGAGACAAGCAAATATTCCGTCATGGTAGCGATAACCCTTCTGATAGTCCTCAATTGTTTCATCCATAGTATTTCCAGCTCTTTTCACCCTTTTGTTTACATAAATGCTAACATAGATATATTTCGTTTGCAAATACACTAACAAAAATGCTAACAAGCATTTGCGTGTCGTGATTATAAAATGTGTGTCATACTTAAGAAAAAGAAAGAGGTGATCAGATGACCTCAGTAATGTGGTTTCGTCGTGATTTGCGTTTAGAGGACAATACAGCTTTATACCATGCCTTTGAAGATTCTGATGAGGTAATTTTACTGTTTCAGGTAAATCCCGAGCAATTCCTGAAAGATAGTGCCAACCAACATGCTTTTTTCGCAAGTGTGGCTCATTTTCAGGCAGCAGTAAATAAAAAGCTGCATCTGCAAATTTTATATGGTGATTTAGAAGAAAGCTTCAGTAAGTTAAAGGAAAATCTAGAGAATTGGGATCGTATTTATTTCAATTATGATGAGCGAGGCTTTGGAGCTGAACGTGACCAGAAAATGCGAGATTTTTTTAAGAAAAACAATATTGTAGTGCATGATTACATGGATCACCATTTACACGGGGCTAAAGAAATCAAGAATCAAAGTGGAGATCCTTATAAAGTGTATACTCCTTACTACAATCAATGGAAGCAATTAGCTAAACCAACGCCGGTCAAAGTAAAGCTGTCTTCAGAAAAGGTTGTAAAGGATAGCTTGTTTGCTGAGGATGAGAAAAAATTCGAGGAATTGTGCAAAGATCTTCCAGATAAGTCCTTTTATAAATTAGGATCAAAAGCTGCCAAACAACAATTGGAGCATTTCCTTTTAGAAGACGTTGTTGATTATACGAAAGCGCGGGATATTCCGGCACAGGACCGAACCAGCCGCCTCTCCCCTTATCTACGCACTGGTGAGATTTCGATTCGAACAGTTTGGCAGCAGCTGCAAGAAACTGAGAACAGCGCTGGCAAGCAAACCTTCGAAAAGGAATTATGCTGGCGTGATTTCTACAATATGATTTATGCCGTTAATCCAAAGCAAAAGCAGCAACCGATTCAAACTAATTTTCAATTCATTCAGTGGAGTGATAACCAAGATCATTTAAAAAAATGGCAGGAAGGAAAAACTGGGTATCCAATTGTCGATGCTGCGATGAGACAGTTAAATCAAACTGGCTGGATGCATAATCGACTGAGGATGATCGTGGCTTCTTTTTTAACGAAAGACTTGTTAATTGATTGGCGTGAAGGAGAAAAATACTTCCAGAAAAGTTTAATTGACTATGATCCTGCCAGCAACATCGGCGGTTGGCAATGGGGCGCCTCTACTGGCACTGATGCAGTTCCTTATTTTCGGATTTTTAATCCAACGACTCAATCTGAAAGATTTGATGCTTCAGGAGATTTCATTCGTAAGTATGTTCCAGAATTAAAGGATTTGCCGAAGAAGTTTATTCATCAGCCCGACAAAATGTCAGAGGATGAGCAAGCTGAGTATGGTGTTTTATTGGGTGAAGATTATCCTAGTCCTATTGTTAATCATAAGGAAGCTCGTCGCAAAGCCCTATCAGCCTATGAAGGCAGCCGAGAGTTCGCTAAAGAAGTACCTGAATCTGATGAAGACTAAAACAGGCCGCTAAATTCAAATATTGAATTCAGCGGCTTTTATAAACCATTAATTCAGTTGGATACCCAACTTCAATCAATTCTTTGCGAGGTGTGAAACCGACGTTGAGCAGACGTTGTCTTTCACCAATGTCTAATTTATCTTTCGCTCTAAAGGTGGTGGTTGATAAGTTTTTTTGGTCAAAGATTGTTAAGGCTAGAAGTTGCTTTAATAAGCGTTCCTCAATATCTTCATCCCATAGAAATGGTAAGGAAGATAAACCATCTATCCGATTGTTGGCTTGGTCATAGATTAATAACCCGGTTATCAGTTCTCTTGAGACTGCTACCCAGACATGCTCCTTTTTTATTCGCTGATTGACTGCGTAATAGAAACTTCGCTCTTCGTAATAAGGAAAGGCCCATTGGATATGTTCCATATAATCAGCTAATTTGGATAGTTCTTCCATTCTTGCCAAACGAATAATACTCTTGCTTGGAAATTGATAAAGCAGTCGGTTACTAGCTCCAACCAAACCAAAAATTCTTTTTTGCCGCCGAAACTGGCTGGGAGAAACCTTGTATATTTCCTTGAAGGCTTTGGTAAAAGATTGCTGGTTTTGATAACCACTGATCAAAGCAATAGCAATAATAGATCGATTGCTTTTCAACAAACACTGCGCTGCTTCATGCAGGCGGCGCTTTTTTATATAATCGTATATGCTCCAGTTGGTAGCTACTGAAAATTCATGCTGCAAGTGATGCTTAGAGTAATGCAACTGCTGGGCCATAATTTCTAACGATATGGGCTGATCTAAATGTTCATCAACATATTGTTCAATAGTAGTAATCAGTTTACTCAAGAGGCACCTCCTTCTATCAAAATCAGCTGATGAATTGCACGAGTGGCAGCGACAAATAATTGCTGATGGCCAGCTCGACCCGCAAAATTATCCACTTGGCTGTCTAATACAATTACTGCATCAAACTCTAATCCTTTAGCTGTGCCGACACCACACAAATAAATCCCCACTTTGTCAAGAGTCTGGTTGTTGTCCTGCAGTAAAGTAATAGAAATCGAATCCTTTAGACGATCATACCAGTTTTGTGCCTGATGTGTGTTTTTCGTAATTAAGGCAATTGTTTGGAAATTGGAAGTTAACATCCTCACCTGCTTTTTTATTACTGCCAATCGATTGCTGTCTTCAATTTGCAATACTACAGGATCTGCTCCGTGGCGAATAACTGGTTCAATCAACTGATCTTGAATTAATCCTTTGGCAAAATTCATAATTTCGAAGGTTGAACGATAGCTCTTAGTTAGCTGCACTAAGTTGGCGTCCGAAAAAATCTGCTGAAGTTGGGAAAGATTCATAAAATTAGTTACTGTTATTTGCTGTGTATAATCGCCGACTAATAATTTTTGGCAAGGGAATAAATCCTTGATCACTCTCAGCTGCATCATCGTGTAATCCTGTATTTCATCAATCACCACATATTTGTTTTCTTCAAAGGTTAGTGTCTGATCAAAAAAGGATTGAATATGAGCTAGTGGAAACAAATCAGAGTAGCAATAGCTTTTAAGTGGTTGAATGTCTTGATCACTTAAAAAAGCGTCATAAATAGCAGCGCTAGAGCGATAGTTTAAGCATTGGATCAGCTTCTTCTTTAATTGATTCTTTGTAGGCAGTCGCTTTGGTCGAAACGGCTTATTCTTAACTTCTTCTATTATATCATTGGCAATCATCTCGAGACGTATAACAATTGGCTGCCGCCGATAGGCCTGAAATCGTCTATTTAAATAATCGGGAGGAAATTCATAGCTGCCAACTTCCAGCAATTCTGCTTCGAAAATCGTTTGTTCCATCTTGTATAAAAAGTTCTGCAGATCTTTGACACTTTTTGATGTAGCCAAATAGCTGATTTGAGCAGGCAGCTGGTCTGCTATCGCCAACTCGGTTTCTTCCAATCGAGAGATCGTCGCTTTCTGCTTAGTTAACTGCTCCATCAGCAAATCAATACTCCATTCATTCACTGGTTCTTCGCCGAGCTCGGGTAACACTTCAGAAATATAGCTGCCAAATACACGATTCGGAGATAAAATCGTAATTTGATCGGAAGAGAGTCGTTCTCGCTCCTGATACAAAAGAAAAGCTATCCGATGTAAAGCAATCGATGTTTTGCCTGAACCAGCTACACCATGGACAATTAAATCTTTGTGATTAGTGGACCGGATAATTTGACTCTGCTCTTTTTGAATTGTGCTGATAATCGTAGACATTCGCCCACTTTGTTGGTTACTCAGTTCCTTTTGCAAAATGTCGTCAAAAATAGTTGTGTGCGTATCTAATACATAGTTAAGTTCACCCGCTACAAATTTCAGTTGCCGTTTTCCAGTAATAGCTCCCTTAACTAAACCGTTAGGAGCCTCATAATAAGCAGCACCAAAGTCAAAATCATAAAAAAGGCTGGCAATCGGTGCTCGCCAGTCGTAAATCAGCAGCTGGTTTTGTTCGTTTGAAAAGGAAAAGCGTCCAATGTATAAGGCGTCAGCCTTTGTTTCACCATCAAAAAGAAAATCAACTCGAGTAAAATAGGGATTGGATAATTGTTTTTGCAGCTTTTCTAACTGCTGGAACTTAATTGAACTAGCTAAAATTTGCTGCTCCTGCAGACGAACATTAGTAAACATCTCATGAGGATCAATCTCTCCTTTGTAGTTAACCAGATATGTCTGAAACTGCTGTAGTTCCTCAGTAGCTGAATTCAAGGAGCCAGTTAATTGTTTTTGCTGAGTCAGCATTTGCTGTTTAATCTGCTCCCAATTTTTTTGTTCTTCCTTTTCAATTGCATTCATGATCTAGTCACTCCCTTTAGTCACATCAATCATTTATTATAAAGGAAGCGTCGAGCGTATTTTTGTCCAATCCTGCGACTTTTTATTGCTCTAAAGATTGATAAAATTGTAACAACTGCTGTTTGCGTTCAGCTGGTAAATCCTTCTTAGATATTTCCTGGATAGCGCCTTCAATCCCGTAAAGCATATGCAAGCAGGCTCCCGCATCTCGCTGCATCCTAATCTTTAAAAACGTCGCCTCAGTTCCGGATTTTTTTAAGTCTTCAGAAGATTCAATCCCAATAGCCGTTAAATGTTCAGCTAGCACTTTTCCAACGTTAGGTAAGGTTTGTAATTCTGTCATCGTTTAACTCTCCTCCAAGCTGGTAAATCCTTCATCATCGTTTCTACGACTCCGACAGCTGCATCGGCATCAATTCCTTGAGTCCGGATGACAAAAGCGAGTAGGTTTTCCCGTTTTTCTTTGTAGGTTTGCATTCGTCCATCAGGCGTAGCGCAATGTAAACAATAGTTTTTACTAACGTCTCCTTGAGCATGATCCTCCGGTTTTTCCATCGGCATTCCACAAGCAATACATTTCTTCATTTTCTATCAACCTTTCCGTACTAAGTGTAAATAGCCTTCAATCCATTCATCCTTATAACGTTCAATCACTGACGTATCTGGTGCAAACATAACCTTGTTCTGCAGATAGTAATGAATAATTCCAAGCCAGGTATTAAAAAGCAAATGAGGCGGTATACCTGTAAGTTGACCTTCTTGCTCTAATAAAATCAACAAATGGGCGGATAAGGTTGACTGATGACCAAATAATTTCTCTTGAGTTGTCTTGGGCAAAGCTGTCATGTTAGTAATTATTTGTGTGTAAAAAGCTTCTTTCTCTTGCAACAGGGCTAGATGCTGAGCCAAAAATTCTTCTAATGTTCCGCTGTTAGCCACAACCTTATGAATACGAGTATTCATGCTTTTGAAAAAATTATTAATGACTATATCAATCAAATCTTCCCGTGTAGGAAAATGTAAAAACAATGATCCATGAGCTAATCCAGCTGTCTGAGCAATTTTACTGGTAGACACTTGGAACCCTTCTTCAGCAAATAATCGACTAGCTGTTTTTATGAGTTTTTTTCTGGTTTGTTGTTTCTTTTTTTCTCGTACTGACTCTGCCATTTTACTGACCCTCCACTCACTGAGTATACACTCATTTTATTATTGAAACCATTCTCTGTCAATTGATCTTTTCGACTTTTTCCTTAAATGGTAAGATAAAGATACTTCAGCAGAAAGAGAGTCAATTATGAAAACCTGGGAAAGTATTCAACAAACCATCAATTATATAGAAGAAAATTTAGGAGAAATCATCACCTTACCAGATTTGGCTGCTGTGGCGCATCTCTCTCCATTTTATTTTCAGCGTCTATTTAAGAAACTAGTCGGCCGACCAGTCATGGAATACGTGAAGTTGCGGCGTTTAGCTAAATCCTGTCAGCTCCTGATAACTACCAAGGGGAAGATTTTAGAAATCGCCTTAGCAGTCGGGTTTAATAGTCATGCTTATTACACAAAAGCATTTAAAGCTGCTTACGGCATGACACCTGAGTATTACCGCTTGGAAAAACCGGCTTTGAATCAAATGCTTCAGCCGGACTTAACAATGACCCAAGTCATCCTGACAGAAAATGATTCTTTTATTACTGAAGACATGGTGCTGAAGATTCAGCATCGTAATTTGACTGAGGCAGAATATTATCAGGGCATTATCGGGCAGCTGATAATTGGAAATAATATCCCAATTGGCGGGACAACTGGGATTAATCAGGCTAATACTCTTTGGCAGGAATTTCACCAACTAAAAGCGGAGCTTCCAGAACTATTTACTGGAAATATTGAGTTAGGCGCTTCTTTTCTGCAGGATTCTTCGCTTGATCCTCTGGCCTTAAGATCATCACAGACCTTTGATTATTTTGCAGGTGGAAAAGTGAAGCAACCAAAGCATAGTGCACTAAAGACATGGTCGGTTGAACCAGGGGATTATATTGTTTGCAGCTTTGAGGCAGAAAATACAGACGAGATGAGAAATGCTGCTCTTGCTAAAGCACTCAGTTATCTGTTGGGGACATGGCTGCCGAGACAACATTTAATCACCGAAGCTTATTCACTAGAAAAATATTTTACAGCCCCTGCTGAGGAGGCTGCTGCAATAGAAATTTGGGTAGCACCATTACCAATGCCATAAAAGAAACCTGCCGCCATCTCAGCGACAGGTTTCTTCTTTATAAGGAAGCTTCAAGATATGGCTTAGTAATAGAATCTTCACTATCCAGTAATTCTTGAGGAGTTCCGCTAAACAGAATCTCTCCCCCTTTGGCTCCGCCTTCTGGTCCAACCTCGATTAACCAATCTGCCTGCTTCATAATAGCTAAATGGTGTTCCAATAAAATCAAACTATTGCCTTGATCTACCATTTGATTAAACAGTTGAAGCAGCTCCTGGATATCAGCCAAATGCAAACCATCCGTTGGTTCATCCAGTAAATAAATGGAGCCTTTTTTATGCAGCTGCCCTGCCAGCTTTAAGCGCTGGAGTTCTCCGCCAGATAAAGTGGTTAAGGATTGATTTAGTCGAAGATAGCCTAAACCTACATCCACTAAAGCCTTTAATTGCTTACTAAACTTTTCTTTCACGAAAAAGTGATAAGCTTCATTCACCGTAAAGTGTAAAACATCGACAATACTTTTACCTTGGTAATGATACTTTGCGATCTCTGGTGCGTAACGTTCCCCATGACAAACCTCACAAACTGTTACGATATCCTCCATAAAGGACATGTCAGTTACAATGACTCCTTTTCCGTGACAACGTGGACAAGCACCTTTGGAGTTATAGCTGAAGTAGGCAGCGGAGATATCATTCGCTTTAGCAAACAATTGCCGAAT
The DNA here is from genome assembly GCF_050498925.1 of Enterococcus sp. AZ163. Lineage (NCBI taxonomy): Bacteria > Bacillati > Bacillota > Bacilli > Lactobacillales > Enterococcaceae > Enterococcus > Enterococcus sp. AZ163. The sequence continues at coordinate 2,753,584 of NZ_JBIPAO010000001.1, read as the reverse complement.
GTCACTGAACACATTTAGATAAGTTAGCGGTGTTGATCGCAAATTAATTCCAATATTCTTCTGGGAAATTGCTACAATCTCACGTCCTTCTTCCAATGCCGTCTGGCGGACTGCTTCACCTAAAGAGCTCTTTCCTGATCCAGCCACGCCGCACAAAACGGTGAGGACACCTAAAGGTACATCCACTGAGACGTTCTTCAAATTATGAATCGAACTGTTTTTCACCTGTAATGAATCAGTTGATTTTCGTACTTGCGACTTCAACGGCAAGCGGCTTTGTAATAACTGACTGGTGATGGTTCCGCTTTTGAGAAAATCCTGATAACTGCCTGCAAATTGAATTTCGCCACCGGCTTCACCTGCGCCAGGACCCATGTCAATAATATAGTCAGCTGCTTCGATTAATTGTGGATGATGTTCTACTAAGATGACTGTGTTGCCCTTATCTCGCAGCATGGTTAAAGCTTTTTTGAAGCGATCAATGTCTTTTGGGTGCAATCCGGCACTAGGCTCATCCAACACATACATAATATCCGTTAAAGAGCTGTTGATATATTTGGAAATTTTTATCCGTTGTGCTTCCCCACCAGATAATGTTCCTGTAGAACGAGCTAGGGTTAAATAGCTTAATCCAATATCCAATAAGGCAGCTAAACGTTTTTGTAATTCTCGTTTGATATCTGCCGCTAAAGGACCATCGATTATTTTGATAAAATCAGTTAATTCATCCAAAGACATTAAAACTAGATCTGAAATATTTTTTCCTTTAATTAAACAAGTTCTTACCCGATCATTGACTCTTGTCCCGTGACAAGCTGGACAAGTTTCTACTGTAACAAAGTGATTCAATTGTTTTTGATGTCTTTTCCCTTCATCTTTATTCAAAATGCTGCGCTGCATGCGAGGAATAAGTCCTTCGAACAAAGCTGTATGAGGCCATTCTTTAGGCGGATTTTTCAACTTAATTTGTGGTGAATACAAGAATAAATCCAATTCTTCCGATGAGTAATCCTTAATTTTTTTGTCTAAATCAAATAAGCCACTGTTAGCATACCTTTTCCAACGCCAAAAGCCATGGTGAAAGGTAGGAAAATCGATGGCATCTTCATTAAGGGATTGATTAAAATCCACTAGTTTATGAATGTCGATGGTAGTAGTTAGACCTAGACCATCACATTCAGGACATTTTCCCTCTGGATGATTGAATGAAAAGGTATCGGAATAACCAATAAATGGTTCCCCTACTCGAGAAAAGAGCAGGCGCAAAAAGGTGTAGATATCAGTATAAGTACCGACTGTTGAACGAGCATTTGCAGACAGTTTTTTTTGGTCAATTACAATTCCCACCGGCAATTGTTCAATAGCTGCAACTTCTGGTCGGCCGTACTTAGGTAAATATTGTTGTAGAAAGCTGGGGAAAGTTTCGTTTAACTCTCGACGTGATTCTGCTGCCAGAGTGTCAAACACCAGTGATGACTTTCCAGAACCTGATAATCCAGTAACAACCGTTAGCTGCTTTTTGGGTATTCTAGTTGAGACATTTTTCAAATTATTTTGCCGAGCATCTTTGATCGTGATCCATTGCTGTTCCATGAACGAACCTCCTTATTATTGATCAAAATAGTTGGTCATCTCTAGTCTAGGACATTCTAGCAAGGAACGCAAAGAAACCAATTTTGGGTGTCATTTATTAAGTAATCATCACAAACCTCCTATTTAGTTTGACGCCTTTTACTAAAACCTATAGAATAAATGATGATTGCACTTTCAGAGATAAGGAGCGTTATATGTCTCATATAAAAAAATATAAAAACTTTGTAAATACTAGAATCGGCTTTTTTAGTTTACTGATAGTATTACTATGGGTAAAAAATATGTTCGGTTATGTCATGGATTTTCACCTAAGCTTGCAAAGTCCTTTACAGTTCTTCATTTTAGTAATTAATCCGATTAGTGTTTCTATGTTGCTGATCAGTATTGGTTTGTTCATTAAAAGAACACGCGTTGCTTATACAGCCTTGTTTGGTATCTATCTGCTATTATCGATTTGGCTCTTTTCCAATGCAGTCTATTATCGAGAATTCACGGACTTCATTACCATTAATACCTTACTAGGTGCTGGACAGGTTTCAACTGGACTAGGAGAAAGCGCGGTTCGTTTATTTAGAATCTACGACGTCTTTTACATTGTCGATTTATTTATTCTTCCGTTTTTATTATGGAAGAAAAAGATTAAAATGGATGATCGAGTTCCTCGTTTACGTCAAGCTACTGCGTTAGCAATGGTTTCACTTTTAATCGGAAGTGGAAATTTGTTTTTAGCTGAAATCGATCGTTCAGGGTTACTCAGTCGTCAGTTTTCTCGTGAACATTTGGTAAAGTATCTTGGAATCAATGCCTTTACCTTTTATGATGGATATCAAACCTATCAAAATAATCAGGTTCGAGCTGAAGCTAGTCCAACTGATTTAAAAGAAGTTGAGGATTACGTTGATGAGCATCAAGCGGCACCGAACGATCAAATGTACGGCATTGCTAAAGGTAAAAACGTGGTTTATATCCATTTGGAAAGCTTCCAGCAGTTTTTAATTGATTATCAGTTGACTGATGAAAACGGCGAAGCTCATACCGTTACACCATTTCTGAATAGCTTATTCCACGATCAAAGTACTTACAGTTTTGATAACTTTTTCCATCAGGTAAAAGCCGGTAAAACTTCTGATGCAGAAACGCTGCTGGAAAATTCTTTATTCGGTTTAAATCAAGGGGCTTTATTTACACAAATGGGTGATAAGAATACCTTTGAAGCTGCACCCAATATTCTACAGCAAACAGCAGGTTATACTTCAGCGGTTTTTCATGGTCACTCAGCTAGCTTTTGGAATCGAGATGCTACCTATAAGCATCTTGGCTATGACTATTTCTTTGATTCAAGCTATTATGATATTAACGAGGAGAACTCATTCCAATACGGGATGCATGATAAACCGTTTCTAAATCAATCAGTTCAATATTTGGAACACTTACAACAACCTTTCTATGCAAAAATGATTACGGTGTCTAATCACTACCCTTATTCCAGCTTTAATAATGATGAAGACGGGTTTCCAGTTGCTAATACAAATGATTCTACTATCAACGGTTACTTTGCTACAGCGAATTATTTGGATACAGCACTGCAGGAATTTTTTGATTATATGAAAGCAAGCGGTTTGTATGATGATTCTATTTTCGTGCTTTACGGCGATCACTATGGAATTTCTAACACCCGTAACAATGAACTCGCGCCGTTATTAGGGAAAACCTCTGAGGATTGGGGTGACTTTGATAATGCTCAAATGCAACGTGTACCTTTCATGATTCATATCCCTGGTCAAACCGATGGGGAAGTTAATCATACTTATGGCGGACAAGTAGATGTTTTACCTACGTTGCTGCATTTATTGGGAATATCAACTGATGATTACTTGATGTTAGGTCAGGACCTCTTTTCTTCAGAACACAAACAAGTAGTTGCTTTCCGAGACGGTGACTTTGTAACACCGGACTATACTTTCTATGGAGGCAAGGTTTACGATAATCAAACTGGTTTGCCAGTTGATGAGCCAAACCTAGAGCAGCAAAAACTTTTTACGGAACTAAACCAGGCAGTTGATGAGCAATTAATGACCTCAGATAAAATTAACAACGGAGATTTGCTTCGTTTCTATCAAGGCAGTAACTTAAAGTCTATTGATCCTCAAGATTTTGATTACCATGACCAACTAGAGCGACTGCTTCAAATTGAGGCTGATAAAGGTGGGAAATCGACCAGTTTATATAGTCAAAATGATGAACAAACAACTGTTCCACTTTACCGAACAGAAACCTATACTGAATACCAAAAATAGTGGGAATGATTTCCCACTATTTTTTATTTATTATTCTTTTTTACCTATCTACCCTACTCTTCCACTACAATTACAGCCAAATCCTCTGATTTTTCTAGTTTGGAATGATCTGAGGAGGAATACCCATCATAAACAACCACTGAAAATTCCTGCTTAGCTTTTATTGCTAGAGCGATCAACTTCGCTATAGTACTTTCCTGCAAGTTTCCATTAATCACTAATTTTTTACGAGATTTATTTAATATAGTAGTTAGCTTATCCATAGAATTCCGAGGATTCAGGTGAAAATCTTTGTACGTAATGAATTCGGAAATCTTTTTGGGCTTACAGCCTAATAAGATGTGCTTTTCTTCCAACACTGCTTTTGATTTATTTTGTCTTTCTAAAAGGTAACTCAAAATCATATTCATCCTTTTTCATCTCCTTTTTGATCCTTTACTTGAAGGTAAATTCAAAATGCTATACCATAGTTATAAACTATCCCTTAAAGGGAAGGTCAAGGAGAAACTAATGGATCATAAGAATATGTTAACGATCGGTAAGCTAGCTAAAATTTCGGGGGTTCATGTCAAAGCTTTGCGCTATTATGAACGTATTGGAATATTGCCGCCATCCTATGTAAATTCTGAAAACGGTTATCGCTATTATTCACAGGTCCATATTTATTTAGTTGAAACCATCAGGCTGTGTGCGGAATTGAGTATCCCCTTAAAAGAACTGAAAAAATATATTTCTGAAGATACGTTTACTATTTCTATGCAAGAAATTATTGAAACTGGAATCCAACTGGCCAATCATAAAATGCGACAGTTTCAGAATAATTTAGATTTTCTTGAGGAGATAAAACAAGAAATTCAGCGCTCCGACCGTTTGTTTCAAGCTAAAGAGGACCAAAGAATCACTATTCCTGATAAAGATTATTGGGTGATTCCCTTCGAAGAAAATTTTGACGAGGATAGCTATGATTATCACCAATTACTGAATGAAACTTATGGAAAGGTTTTGGAATTAGGTTTACGTCCGGTTTATGAAATGGGCGCTTTACTTAGATACTCTGGTGGGGATTATCGATCCTATCTTTTTCTAACTCTAGAGAAAAATCAGCAAAACCATTTGTATGAGAATACTCTCACGCTACCGGAAACAACTTATGTTTCCAAACTGACGGATACTAACCGACCACAGCTTGCTGAAGAATTATTTCCTGAGCTTTTCAGCTTGGAATATGATAAGGTGGTTTTCAAATTGGATATTATGACTAGTCAGTTTGATGTTCGTTCACCATTATTTGAAGTCCGGTGTTCGCTGCCAGCTGAAGATTAGACGCAAGCGTATTATTCGCATGAGTTTCTGATTTTTGTTCAAATACGGATGGAATTGCAGGCCGATCACCACACTGGCAGCTGGGCCAACTATATGTGGGAACGATTAATCCGTTTTAGAGAGCGATATTGTTGAAGCACTCAATCATTTTTGTGACGGTGACGCTACCTGCAGCACAAGTACAAGGCTACGTCGTTCCCGACAGCTTTACCCGTTCAAAGTAAAGATTGGTTTGATGGAGGTTATCACCTACGCTAGCTTTCGACATAGTGACATCTTCACGACGAATAATAGTAAAAAAGAAGAGTATCTCAATCATGATGATCGAGATACTCTTCTTATGTTCTAAGCTACGTTAGTTGGTACTGGTACAGGCTTTTCACCATTGTTGACAAAGTATACTTGATACCAAGTTAAGAAGGTATAGATAGTCCAAATTTTGCGTCGACCATCAGCCGTTCCTTCAAAATTATCATCCAATAGCTTCAAGATTCTCTCTTGATCAAAAAATTCTTTTACGAATTCCTGCTCAAACAAATTACGGATAATCTTGTAATATTTTTCTTCTCGTAACCAGTCTTTAATTGGTACAGGAAAGCCTAATTTTTCACGATTGTACCACTCCTCTGGCAAATGGCGGGCTGCCGCTTGACGGAAAGCATACTTCGTATTTTCTGCATTGATCAAATATTTCGTTGGTACTTGTTCTGAAACCTTCATTAATTCTTTATCCAATAAAGGGACACGTACTTCTAAGGAACTGGCCATTGATAACTTATCTGCTTTCAATAAGATATCTTTAGGCATCCATTGGTGCATATCCAAATACTGCATTTTTTTAATCTCTGACATATCTTGGACTTGGTCATAGTGTACTTGAACAATATCTTTAACACTAGGACTTGATTGATAAGTAGGTTGTAAGTAATCTACCGCTTCTTCTTCTTCAAATACCTTAGCCTGACCTATGAAGAAGTCTTCAGCTGGTGCTAAAGAAGTATATAAGTGCAAAGCACCACGGAATGATTTCCCTTTTAGACCGCGGCCAATTTTATAGCGCATGTCTTTAGGCAGTTTTTTTAAACCTTCAGCGACTACCTTTACCATTTTAGAATTTGTGTTCATCCCATAGGCTTGGTAACCGGCAAATAATTCATCTGCACCTTCCCCGCTAAGCGCCACACGAACATCACGACTCGCAAGTTCAGCCAGGAAATAAAGCGGCACACAGGATGGATTTGAATCAGGCTCATCCAAATGGTATTGAATCAATGGGAAATAATCAAAAGCTTCATCTCCAGTTACAACTCGAGATGTATTATTTAAATCAATTAGCTCGGCCAATTTTTTTGCTTCCACTGATTCATTATAAGTCTTGTCACCGAATCCGATTGAATAAGAATGTTCAGGACGTAATACGGCTGTTACATAACTAGAGTCAACCCCAGAAGATAAGAAGGAACCTACTTCAACATCAGCAATTCGGTGAGCTTCCACTGAAGAAATCACAGTTTTATCAATTAAATCAACTGTTTCTTCTAAAGTTAAACCAGTTTCCTTTTCATTAACATCCCAATATTGCTCAATCTTCAATTTACCATCTTTATAAATAAAGTAATGCCCTTCTTTAATGCGATACACATTTTTGAAGAAGGTTTCATCTAATGCCGAGTATTGAAAAGTCATATAAGGCTTCAAAGCTTCCTTATTCAACTCTTTTACAAAATTTGGATGCTTCAAAAAGCTCTTGATTTCTGAACCATACATAAAGGTTCCGTTCATTTGAGTATAATACAATGGCTTAATTCCAAAATGATCCCGAGCGCCAAATAATTCTTGTTTTTCTGTATCCCAAATAACAAACGCAAACATTCCACGGATTTTTTGCAGCAGATCAACACCATATTCTTCATAACCATGAAGCAATACTTCAGTATCGGCATGGGTTCTAAAAATGTGTCCTTTAGCAATTAAATCCTCACGAATGGATTGGTAGTTATAAATTTCACCATTAAAAGTAATAATCTTTGTTTCATCTTCGTTATAGATCGGTTGAGAACCGCCTTCCAAGTCAATGATACTTAAGCGACGAAAGCCTAAAGCAACACCTTCATCAATAAATTGACCAGAGCTGTTTGGTCCACGGTGAACGATGGTATCCATCATTTCCTTAATGACTTGTTCTTTTTGTGTTGTATTTGAACGATCAACGAATCCTACAATTCCGCACACACTGTCTACCCTCTTTCAAATAGCCTCAGATACACACTGGTATCAACTTTCAAAGTATATCATAGGATATCTCGACTTTCACGAATTGCGCAGATTTTCTATACAAATTGTCGAGAATTCTTAATTTTTTACAAAGGGATAGCGAAGAAAACGTTCGCTAATTCTTTTAAACTTATTAATTCAGCTAGCTTCTATCTATCAGGTAAAATCTTTAGAAGAAGTAGTTGAATTTCCTATGTTTAATCCCTTTTTAACCCCGAATACTATCTTTTTAGAACGTGATGCATTGGAACATTTCTGTTTTTCACCAGCAACTTAACAAAACTCCAGAGGTAAGCTTTTCATTATATTCTAAAAAATCCTTAACAGATCTCGCTTCCGGATTGGTACACAGTAAAAATTCTAGAGAAGGAATTAATAATACAGAACCAAGTCTGTCGATGTCACGAATAATCACGACCACGTAAAAATACCCGAACATTTATTAAAAGATCACTTGATGTGAGTGAATCTTTTAATAAATGTTCGGGTATTCTGTATAGTAGCTTTTGAAGTCTACTTTAGAGCTAGTGACACTAAGAACGGGTACGCTCCAAAAAATTCAATCAAGGATTTGTTGCTATTAACCGTGTTTATAGTTAAACGGGTAGCATTTTGAGCTTCATTTTGAATCAACTCGACTCTGTGATCATTTTCCAATTTAATTAAATAGTGATTTTCTTCGATTTTTTTGAAGTCATACTTGGGATTGTTCATAGTTGTAATGAAAATGGCATCCAATGTATCTATACTTACCAAGTGTGGCAAATCAAAGGATAAATTTAATGGGCGGCTATTATCTAATAGATTGTCACCCAAAGCAAAACCTAAGCTCTTCATATGTGTAAAAACGCTATTCATTTCATAGCTAAGTAATGAGTTCTGACCACTGGTATATATGTGGTGCTGGTAGCAATCAGCCAATAAAGTCAAAACAGCATCGTTTAAGACCGCCACTCTCATTGACTCCGGATAAACTGTCATCAAATGAATTTTTTCTGTCCGAATTTTCCCTTCAGAAGTAGGCATCATCAGATTAAAAATAATCTCGTTCTCGTTCATCAATCGATAAGAAAGCGTGAAGTGTTTCGTTTCCCAGGTTGAAAAATCATTACTGGAAAGCTGTAAATCATGTGTTTCCAAGGGTTTTAATAATTCAAAGGTAAAATATTCCAGCAGAGCACTTTTAGCAATTGCTGAAACTTCATAGTCTTTACTTAAAAATACTTCCCGAAAATCATTCAATAAAGTCGCAAAATCTGACTCCATTAATTTCTTTCGGAATTTCAAATCGGCTAACTCTTTCTCGGCATCTTCAATCAGGTTTAACAAGTCTTGATAGTTGTTTTCTCGATTGTCATAATACGAAAGAGAGGATCGACTGAGAGGCTTTTCGTGAACGGGTAATTCTTCAGCAGACTCTAATTCAAAATCAGCTTCATCGGTATGCAGCACTTCTTTTTCTCGAATCATTAATTCTTCATTTTCTTCAGGCGCAACTAGAGTATCATATAATTCGCTAACTCGCGTTTTCTTTTCATCAGTCATTTACTTGTCCTCCTTGTTTAAAAACACTTGGACAAATTGCTGCATTTGCTGTTCCATCTCTTCTAGTGAACCAAAGCGCTTATTAATAATCCGCAATTCTTTCAAGGCAATTGCTTGTTCCAACTCAAGTGCTTTTATTCTTTGAGCTAATTCAATCTTTTGAGATTCACGGGAGACTTCGCTGCTGACAAAAGGAAGCCATTTACGATGCTCTTCCTGAAGAGCTAAAATTTTGCGATTTAACTGATCGATTTCATCATCGATTTTTTTACGATTCAACAACCCCTTTGAATCTTCAAGTTCTGCTTTTTTTTGTTCCTGCTCCTGAATTTGCAGCTCCAACTCTTCAATTTCCGAACGAGCAGCAATTATTCTTGCATCGAAATCATTTTCCTGAGACCTCAAAGCTTCAATTTCTTCGTGATAAGCACCTTGTTCAGTTTTTTTCCATTGTTTTTTTACTTCAGGCAAAATGATTACCGACGGCTGCGTAGCATCAAGCTGAATAACCGCTCGGTCTCGATAATAACTTCCCAGCTGATAATCCAATAAGACTGGTGTAGCTTGGTCTCGTAATTGCATGAAAGGATATTTTCGTAAAAACTCCCGATCCAATTTACTGGTGAAATAATTATCCATTTCATGATTTGCATTGCTGGATTGCTGAATTGACACAGGCAGCTCATTCCAATAAATTTGGTAAACAGCTCCCATATCTTCTCTCTCCATGGCTTCTTCCAAGCGTTGCAATTGCGACATTAAATCGCCTAGTACAACAGAAGCTGATTCCTTTACTGAATCAAAGGACGTTTCAGACTGCTTTTCTGGCGTCTCCATTTGATAGCCTCCTTGTGCATGTTTATAATTTTATAGTACCATTTTTTTATACGAAAAAGTGTTTTTATGACTCGAAATTGGTCAAAAAGAGCGTTGACCTAATGATCAACGCTTATTTATTCATCCTTGGTATTTCATTGTCGAAGATTCGAACAATTTTTTAACATTAGTTCCCAATATTCCCAAAGAAATCTTTAATCGACTGCCATAAATTAGCAAAGAATCCTTGGTTTTCTTCTAGTGTCCCTTTAATAGAATCACCAAATTTTCCTAACTGATCTGAAAGACTATTTACTGTATCTTTGAAATCACCACTGATTTTATCTAGTTGCTCAATTGATTGTTTGTCTAGCACACCATCAGTAGTTTGATATTGCTCAGCAAGAGAAACCAGCTTGTTAATGTCTTCTTGACTAATATATTGAGATAAATTGTTCTTTTCTAAGGCTTGATTGACAATATTTTGGACGTCTTCTTTGGTAGCTAATTCACCCTGTTTTTCCTTTAGTTCAGCTAAATCCTTTTTGATATCCACTAACGTTTGGTTTAGTTGCGCTTTATAAGCTTCATCGGCTTTTTCTTTGTCACTGGCTGAAAGATCTTGTTGTTGCTGATTCTCATTCGCACTATTCACAATTGATTGAGAAACTTCGTTGGTGGTATCTAATTCGGTTTGAGCCAATTGAGCTCGAGCGGGATCCACTTGTTCACCATTAGATTCAAATGCTTTATAAACACCAGTCAAAGCACTTTCACCGGTTACTTTTACCACACTAGCTACTTTTACGGTTGCATCAGATATACCAGCAGTAACTAACGGATTTTTGTATTGATCAGCAGTAATTTGAGTAATATTTTCCGGAGTCAAAATTTTTACATTGATCCCTTTGCCTGGGTCTTCTCTATTCACAACAACTGAGCTAAGCATGACGCTGTCATCTCCGCTGCCATATCCTAAATATTTTACTAGATCAGCACCTGTAGCCTGTTCAGTTTTTACACTATCCTGATTAATGCCTAGTACGTTCATCGTTTCGTTTAACTGCTGTTGATTTAAACCAGCTCCCGCAACAAATGTTGGTTTTCCCCAACGTTCATTGATAACAGCTTCTGAACTAACGTTAGTTGCTTGCGCAGTAGTACTAGCATGAAAGGTACCTACTCCTAATGACAGCGTTAAGCTAGCTAAAATAATATATTTTTGTAGTTTCATTGTTTTTGTCCTCCTATTGCTTTTCTAGTTTTATTTTAGCTGATTTTCTTTTTTTTCAGTAAAAATAATCTGAGGATTTAAGCAATTATTTATCAACCTAAACTTAATTTAACAAAAAAATCAGACCAAGGTTGGATGTTTTTCTTTAGTTTTCCTCAAGACCACAAAAACTCAGCGATCATTTTATCCACTACAGGATTCTCATGAAGCATGAAATGAAAAGCAGTGAGCGGAGAGCCGTTGATAATTACAAACTGGTAGCTTTTCACATAAGGTTCCACAACAGGTTCGATTGCTCGCACTTCCGTCTCCTTAACTAATCCATCTGTTGGTTGGCCCCAAATGTTGCCTGCAATTGTTAAGACAGCCAAATCATTTGGCAGCTTTTCTCCAGAAGCCAAATAGCTCTCACTGGGATGCAGTGGAAAATCGCCACCAATACTTATCAACTTTTCTGGTTTGGGAATTGTCGAATCATTGGGATAAGCAGTTAAGATAGCAACACTCATTGGAGCACCCGTAGAATGCCCCACTAAATTCATTTTGTCAAAACCCTGAGCTTTCAAGTATTGCAGATAAGGATAAATTTGTTTGACTTCTTTTTCCGGCGCTCGGCTATCTTCAAATAATAGTTGAACCATTGAATTATTGCCAAAACCAGCTTGTTTTTGTTGAGAAAATTTACCATCCGACTTTATATATGTTCGCTCACTAAAAGTTCCCAGATCATAACGATCTAATCGATTAACAACTCCACCAAAGGACGTTCGATTTCCGCCGTAACCTGGAACAAATAAAGTAACTGTTTTTGTATGTGGTTCTACCTTCACTTCATTCAATAGTTGTTCTCTTTGTCGGAACCACAAGAAAAAGACAACGATTAAGCCTACTATGATCGTTAAAAAAATGCCCAACACTTTCTTCCACCTCTTCATGGATGTCACCTCTGGAGCTAGTTTACCATGAAATAAAAGAAAAAACTTTTTCCAAGCACAAAACTAAGACTAGAACAGTTACGTCCTAGTCTTAGTACTACAACTCTTTTGTTGTGAAATGAATTTTGCCTTCGTTATCTCTTGATAAGATCGTTTGCTCTTTCAAGTAAGGAAAAGTTAATTCAGGAAGCTTTGGATCTTCCAGCATTTTTTCATATCCTTCAAAGATATCACGCATATACTGCTTATAAGCCTTCTTCTTTCTTTGTCGCTTATTCAAGTTACTGCACCATCCTTCTGAAATATCTTACCAATCTTTATTGGTCTGGACAAGTGCTTATTGATAAGTTGACTGTAGATAAGTCAATAATTCTTTAGATAGCTCAGTAGCTGATTGACCATCAGATCGATTTTCTAAAAATTCCAGAAGCGAATAAGCTTGATTTTGAGCATCAAAAGCATACAAAAAACTATTTTCTTGACCTTTCTCATCTTGCTTTTCCTTGATTTCGGCAGTTCCTGTTTTTGCTGCTAATGGAATATTTAAGCTTTGCAGACTATTAGCTGTACCATTTGGATCGCTAACAACAGCTTGCAAATCCTGATTGATTGTTTCAACTGTTCCTCCTGAAACAACGTCAGGCTTTGTTTTCGTTTCTGTATCTGCTAATAACTTAGGATAAACTAGTGTCCCCTTATTAGGAAATACAGAATAAGTAGCAATTTGTTGAATAGGATTTAAAAGCAGCTGTCCTTGTCCATAGCCAGTATCAGCCAACAATACCTCTGAACCAAAAGAATCGTCATTAGAAATTTGAGCGGGATCCATTGCAATTGGCAAATCTAACTTCTCACCAAAGATAAATTTGTTTAATCCATCTCTAAAAGTCTTTTCACCCATTTGCAAAGTTTCTTGTGCCATGTAAATATTGTCTGAGTAGACTAAAGCTGTTCGCAGGTTAACAGGCGAAACATCACTTACTCGAGTAACTTGATAACCACCCCAAGAACTATCTTTTTGCCATTTTAATCCATTAATTGCCAATTCTTCATTTGGATCAAGTGTACCAGAATCTAAACCGATCGCTGCAGTGACAGTCTTGAATGTAGAACCCGGAGCATAACCAGTAGCAAAACGACTCATAAATGGTAAATTTTTATCGTTATTGTACGCATCATAATCTGCCTGACTGATTCCATTGGTCATTTTATTTGGATCAAAGCTTGGTGAGCTGACAACTGCCAGAAGGTCGCCTGTTTTAGGAGCGGTTGCTACGCTCGAGCCGGGTTGTCCTTGTAAAGAATCATAAGCAAGTTGCTGTGCTTTTAGGTCAATGGTTAATTTAACGTTCTCACCATCCGTCTTTTTAACTTCTTGCAGAACTTTCTTTTGTGAATCAGCTTTATCCACAATGGCTAACACTCCACCATCTTGTCCTCTTAGCTGCTTATCTAAAGCACGTTCTAATCCCGTTCTACCGATTAAACTTTCAGCAGCAAGTGTATCATTTTTTTCTATATCTTCAGCAGTAACTTTTCCCACATAGCCAATTAGCTGTGCAGCAGCCTCTCCTAAAGGATAAGTTCTACCTGTTGCCTGGTGAACTTCAGCTCCTGCTGGTACATTTTCTGGTATTTCGGATACGGTTTTTAGAGGAACAAAGAAGTCGTCTTGGACCCAGCCTTGTTCTAAAGCACTATTAACTGCATCAACCGTACTGCCAATTGACTCAGCGATTGCTGCAATTTTCTGAGAGCGTTCATTATCACTGCCTAATTGATTTGGAATTACACCGATTTGATAAATCGTACCATTAACAGCTAGACCTTGATCATTGCGATCAAGTATTTCACCGCGTGTAGCTGAAGTAGCTTGGTAGCTGATTTTATCTGTAGCAGACATTTCTGGAAAAATTAAATCGGGTTTCCAAATAATTTTTTGATTTCCATCTGCTAGTGTCCCTTCGTACTTTTGATTATCTAGTTTGCCAAGACCAGTTGTTAAAGTCAATTTGTAACTGAAGTTGTAGCCATCATTGCCTTTTTTCACTTGAATATCACTGGCTTTAATATTGGAAGCGTTGATGCCGGTAAAAATGTTTTGGTATTTTTCTGCCACGCTATCTTTAGTAAACGCGTTATCTTTTATTGAAGATTCAGTCAAATAGTTAGGTATTTCATTGTATTTACCTTTTGAAATCGCAGAGATAAATTTCTTAACCGTCTGCTCTCCCTCATTTCTCAATTGATTAGCGTGATAAACGGTATATCCGCCAAATCCTGCAATAGTTATCAGAACGATTGCACCTATAATAATTAAAGGCAGTTTGGTACTTCTTTTGCTTTTTTGGCTTCTTTGCATAGACTGTTTGTCCCTTCGTTTGGTAATAATAGTTAGTAAAGATCTCTTTCACGTAAAATACGCAAGGTTTCCTTAGCAGCCTCTTGACCAGAAGTATCCTCACCTTGCAAATGACAGGCAAAATAATAGGTTTGATCTTCTGCCTCGATAAACCCGATAAACCAGCCACGACTTTGTTGATTTTGCCTTCTACCTGTTCCAGTTTTACCATAAAGAGTATAATTCGGACCAGATTCCAGCTTAATTGCGTCCTTTATAAATTGAATTTCTGCTGTTGAAAAGTTCAATTCATTATTTAAAAGTTTTTTTAGTAATTGAACCTGTTCAGTAGCGGATATCTTTAAAGAAGATTCCAACCAATAATCGTTTATCGATCCTAACAGATTTGAATTACCATAATTGATTGCTGAAAATTCTTTAGCCAATGAAGCTTTACCTAGACGACTATCTAGCAGCTGGAAATACCAATTAGTCGAATTAGTTAAAGCTTCCTGCAGCCCTTGATCTTTGTTCCAAGCGGCAAAAGGATAAGCTGTTCCGTCCCAGGTTAATTGATTCTGATTTGGTTGAATTATGTCGTATTTCAATCCAAACAAACCACTCCATAATTTGTAGGTACTATCTGGAGAAAAGCGTTGATAAGCAGCTTTTTCATTATAGATAGAATATTTTTCCGCTTTTTCATCATATAAAACCAGAGCATTCTGGCTGTTCTTAAAAAAGGATGTATCTGCCAATACTTCAATAGAGGCCCTTTCCTCCAGTAATGAGGCATTCTGATTACCTTCACTTTGAGGAATCGCTATAAATGCTGCTCCTGTTATTAGAAGTATCATTAAAATTTGAATGTACCAGTATTTTGTTTTTGCTCGATAATCAGCGATAATATGGATTCGCTCTATCAACAATTTTTTGTTGTCAGAAAAAGCGATTAGTTGAGTATTATTTTTTTGAACGAAACTGTTCAATAATGCTTGTCCATAACTAATGATTTCAGTTTCTGTTAAACGAGACAGGACAAGCTGGTCACAAGCTATTTCACGATCCTTTGCAGCTTTTCCTGCCATCCAATAAAGTAGTGGATTATACCAAAAAAATATCGTAGACCAGATAAACAAGCATTGCTGATAAAAATCTTTATTTTTGTGGTGTGCCAGTTCATGCATCAGGATGAGGAATAGATGCTCCTCCGACTCTTTACTACAATACCCATCCGGTAATAAAATCACTGGATGAAACAACCCGCTGGTAGCAGGTGTTAAAATTCTTTTAGAAGAGATAATACGAACTCTTTTATGGTATTTTAATACTGATTGGGCCTTTTCTAAAGAGTGTTGAATCGTACTATTCTGCAGCAGTTGACCTTCTTTTATCCAGCTATGTAAGTTGTAAAAAGAAAAAAGAAAAAGAAATCCTTTAATACCTACGCCGATCACCCAAACAAGCACAAAAAAATTCATATAATCACTAAATGCCGAACTTGATGGCAGGGAATAATCATTCATCCATTCATTTTTCAACGGATAAAAAGAATCGAGTATCCCTGAATTAGTTTTCTCTATCCAGCTGTTTTGAAAATTGCTGATAGTGCCTACATTATAATGCAGAAATGCTTTAAAATTTGCTAGAGGCTGATAAGGAATAAAAAAGAGAATACTCAAAAAGGGGAAATACCAAAACAAACCTCTCAACCGCGGATTCAACTGCTTTCCAATTACATTTCGCACTAATGCGATCAATAACAAAAATAGACTCATAGATACATTATTAAACAAGAATCGTTCAATTAGCTGAGTCATTATGCTTTTTCCTCTCCGTTAATAACGTTCGCAACTTTTCGAGTTCTTTTTGATCAACTGCTTCTTCCTTAACAAAATTCATAACTAGCTCACTAACTTTGCCATCAAAAAACTTTTGTATAAACTTTTTACTCTCTTGCCTTACAAAATAATCTCTTGGAATCAGTGCATTGTAAATATACCTACGACCGGATTTTACATGTGTAATCACTTCTTTCTGCTCTAAGCGCGTCAACAGTGTTCGGATTGTATTAGGGTTCCAACCTTGTGACTGCTCCAAGAGCTGATTAATTTCCTTTGAACTGATAGTTCCATGATCCCAAACAACTTCCATCACCTTTAGTTCAGATTCAGTGATATTAATCTCCATGTTCATTTTACTCCTTAAATTTTAAACTACAAGTGTAGTTTAAACGAGTTCAGTCATCCTGTCAAAATAATTAAGAAAATAGATACCTGTCTTCAGCAAAAGCGAAAAAACAGATATCTATTTTTTTAACTATACACTATTTCTTTGATATGTAGTCAGCAGTACGCTGCTAACTATCAAAAACAGTCCTACTAAAAATAGCAAAATTTTAGATTCCCAGTCATTTTCAGCTAATGTAAACAAATAAAATGGCCCTAAATATTTTTGATTACTAAACATATTCATGACATAGTACATAACAGCAATCATAGTACTAGGAATAATATGATGAAAAAAAGTATAGCCTATACTTAGTAAACCACCTAAAAAAAATACGGTTGCAAATTCAGCGAAAAAAAATACTTGGAAGTTAAACTGAGAGTGATTAAATTTAAGTGTACCAAGAAATAGTGTCAATGCAATTAAACTCATACATAGGATTTGTCCTAAACGTATTAACAGCAAAATCACATAAGAGGTTTGTTTAGCTCGAACCACTGCTATTATCTCTTTTTGAGTATCCGGTAAATAAAGGGGAATGAAGAGGAATATCCCTATAATTGTAAATACTCGTTCTACTACGAATGCAGTTTGTGCACTTTCTAAATATTCTGCCCCGAATAAAAAAGGAAAAAGGAGTAGAAAAATTATTGTTACCAAGACAAAAGGCATATAGTGAAAGCGAAAAAAATAAAGGTTCAGCTTATTGATCTTTTCCAAATAAAGCCCCTCCTTTTCGCTTGTAATCTGCTAATAGTACTGTTAGCAGACAGCAAATAATCCCCATCACACTCCAAAAAATTCGATTAGCAATAAGCTCAGGCAGCATTTGACTAAACAAATCCCTTTGACCGACCTCATTGAAACGAGGAATTAAGTTCCAACCTGCACTGCCGGTGATTGATCCGCCATTCATAAATAAGTTTGCTAACCAAAATAGTAACTGAGCTAAGATAGCAACAATCCCACCCGCTAATTCAGTTAACAAGAAACCAATACCAACAACCGCTAAAATAGTGGGTATCAGCCAACCTAAAACGTATTGATAAAACAATAAAAGATTTCCTTGCGCGTGTAAATTCTTAGCCATTGTTAAAGATTGCATACCAGGCATCAAAACGAAGAGTAGGATTGGTACTACTAACAAAAGTATGCAGCTAAAATAGCGGCTTATAATCAGTTTAGCTGTCGAAGTTTGCTTAGTAAAAATCACCTGCTGGGCTTGAGCACGTTTATCTCGCACTATCACAGTGGCTGCCAGAAAGACTGGAACTAGTGCTAAAATAATACCAAAATAATCACACACCATTCGGGCATATGCACCACTTACTTGATCTTCCTCAACGATTTTTTGAAAGTCTTTATGAGCTTGTTGGTAAGTCTTTGGTTCTACAGCTTTTGATTTATAGCGTTTTTCTTCGAAATTGGAACCTTTTCCTATTATTTTTTCAGCTCTGTGCATATTTTGCTGAAACTCCTTGTAGCTATAACCTTTCTTTACTGGAAAACTAAAGACCGTTTGACCATTCGAAGTTATTGACTCTTGATACTTTTTGGTTAATTCATCAATAGACATTTCGCTAGCCGAAGTTAAGATTTTTTCAATTTCCTTTTGCTGATTGTTCGACAAGCGTACAGATTTTAGAAAACCTAATGGGTAAGTTGCATAGCTATTGTTAATATACTCTGGAAAAAGCTGTTGATAGGTTGACTCTTGAATTTTCTTTGGATCTTTAGTGGGTTGTAAACCGTACTCTTCTTCGTTAGGCTTTGGCTCTTTGATCATTGTCAAGTCACTGCCAATTTGTGAAAAGGCAAATAAGCCAATTAGTAGAATTACTACCCAAAAAGTCATGCTTTTTAACGTTATTTTCATTTCTTTGATTACCAAGCTCATGAGTGATCACCTACCTGTTCAGATAGACAATACAGATAAGCATCCTCCAGAGTAGGCTGAACCTGACGAACTAATGGGTGTTCCATGATTAAAGAGCCTATTTTACCAATGAAACGAATGCGGGTATTTGCACCATCAGGATGAAGGCTGATAACTTCCACTTGTTTTTTCATGGATGCTAATTCAGTCCGCGGTAGATCTATCTCGTAGATATTGCCTTCCGCTTCATCTAACAATTCATTGACTTTACCAGCGAAGATAATCCGGCCTTCATCTAGGATAGCCAATTGCTCCGCCACTGCTTCGATATCCCCAGCGATGTGGGTAGATAATAAAACAATTTTATTTTCACTGATTTCACTTAGCAAATTCCGAAAACGTAATCGTTCTTCCGGGTCTAAGCCAGCGGTTGGTTCATCAACAATTAAAATTTTTGGGTCATTTAACAAAGCTTGAGCAATTCCTAAACGCCGCCTCATTCCCCCTGACATCGCCTTGACTTTGGTTTTTTGATGGGCTGACAAATTTACCTGCTCAAGCAAATTTAAAATTTGTTTTTTTTTTTCTCTTTTTTTGATATCTGACAATACTGCTAAATAATCCATCGCATCATAGACAGTCATGTTGCCATACATTGAAAAGTTCTGTGGCAAGTAACCAACCATCCCTCGAATTTCTTTGCGTCGTTCGACAGAGATATCAGCCATGCGTACAATCCCTTCTTTAACCGGCAATAAAGTGACCAAGGTTTTCATTAAAGTCGATTTCCCAGCACCATTTCGTCCTAATAATCCATACATCCCAGTTTCTATTTCTAAGTTAATGTCATGTAAAACTTGTTTCTTGCCATAAAATTGATTCAAATTCTTAATAATAATTTCCATCTGATCTCCTCCATTCACTAACAGTTTACTAAGGAAATATCTATATTTTCTCTACATAATATGAGGAATTGGATCAAAATAGCCGAACTATTTTCGTTTTGCTTCTGACAAACATCAATGGAAAACACAGAAGAAAACCTAAATTAGTTCGGATACTTTATTATTGGAAGATAACTGAATGGCACAACACTTGTTTACCTCATATTCAACTGAAAAACAGCAGAGACGATGGCGCCGTTTTCTGCGCCATTAGCCAATTTAAGAACGCCGCCGTGTTTTTCTGTTAAACTGCTGGCAATAGTTAAACCTAAGCCAAAATGATTGTCTTTACTCTTGGAAAAATATGGGAGCGTGGCACTGGTTAATTCTCCTTTAGAAAAACCGTTCCCATCATCTTTTACAAATAGGAAAATATAGGGATTTTGGTACTCAAGTGTAACTTCAATACATTGCTTTTTATATCTCATAGCATTTGTTAGAAGATTTTCGAAAACCTCCATAATTAGATACAGATCATAAGCTGCTAGTACAGAAAAATTGCCGCTAAGACGAAGAGCGGAGTCTTCTAAACCAAATGTTTTTAATAAGTCTCTAATGTTTTCCACTAAATCAGATAAGGGATTTCTGCTCATATGTACTTCAAAATCATCAATTTTTTGGATCGATTTCATAGTTTCCGAAAACGCGTCGAGGCGCTGAATATTCGACTGAATTTTACCTAAGGATTTATATAACAAATCATCAGCCATTTGCCCGGTCGGATAATAGGTCTCGATTAATTCTACATTATTTTGAATTACGGTCAATGGGGTGCGCAAATCATGGGAGAAAGCTGAATTGATTTTCTTTTGTTCTATATGAAGTTGATGAATTCGCTCCTGACTATCCTTCAACTGGATACGCATTTCGTTGATCTGTTCTGTAAGCGACTGGAATTCATCTTTATTGATAGCATAAATCGGATGTCCAAATTCTCCTGACTTTATTTGTTCAACACCATCAGAAATAGCAATTATTGGTTGCATTACCTGATTCTCTACGAAAAAAGCAGCTGCTAGTCTACAATACAATACTAAATAACCAGCTAAACTCCCCCAACGAACAAATTCAAACCGTTGAATCACTATATTTTGCTTTAGAACAGTAAGAGGTGGCTGCCAGGTTAAATATTCCCAAGTACTTAGCCGTTGCTGATCCATAATTATTAAACGTTCCCAACTAACAATTATGCTAACTGTGAATACCCATGCAAGCAATGCTAAAATAAGCCCAATTGTCATTATCATAAAGAGACTACCCTTTAAGCCAAATGCTCCTATTTTTAATTTGTCTAGCTGATCTTCTAACCAATCCATTTGTACCCCAGCCCCCAAACTGTATGGATGCACTCTTGTGTTGTCAATTTTTTTACCTTTGTACGGATTCGACGAATGTGCTCAGTGATGATTGATTCATCTCCCTCCTTGTCAAAGCCCCATATTTTTTCATAGATTTGTTCCCGACCAAATACAACACCCGGATGCTTAGCTAGTAATTCTACAATTGTGAATTCAGTTTTTGTTAGAGGAACTTGTTGTTCTTTGGCAAATAACTGTTTTTGGTCGTACTCAACAACCAATTCTCCAAAGAAGCTCACCGATTGTTGCAGCTTTTTTCGCTCTTCACGTCGCAAATGAGCAGCTACTCGCATACCTAATTCTTTTAGGCTAAAGGGTTTTAGCAAATAATCGTCTCCTCCAGCCATCAAACCGGCTAAACGGCTCGACTCGTCAACCTTAGCTGAAAGAAAGATAATTGGGCAGCCCACGAAGGAACGGATTTTTCTACAAAAAGTAATGCCATCTATATCCGGCATCGAGACATCCAACAAAATTAAGTCTGGTTCTGCTGCCAATAATCTTTGAGCCTGATGGATATTCTCTGCTGTGTACACTAAATAATCTGATAGTTCAAAAAAATCTTTTAAAGTATCTAAAAGTTCCGTTTCATCATCAACAATAAGCAAGCTCTTTGTCATTATTATCTTTCCTTTTTAGTAATGTATTTAAAATCCCACAGGTTCCAAAATTAAAAAAATAGTGATTCTTTCTGAATCCCAAGATCGCCGAGTGATAGCCATTGTATTACAAATGCATTCTTCATTGAGACAATCGCCACAGATTCCTTTTTTAATACAAGGTGTACCTTCTAGTCCAATTCGGTGAGCATTTAACGGAGCAGTCTTTTTTCTAACCATTTCAATGGTAGTATCCAAATCTCCGTAGACTTTATTAATGCCAACAAATGCAAAGACTTTATCTGGACCATATGCAATAGCTGCTACTCGATTTCCGATATTATCGACATTCACTAGTTGGCCATCCTCTGAAATACCGTTAATACTGGTTAGAAAAAAGTCTGCAGTCAATGCTTTTTTCATTAATTGGTGCCTTTCAGCTAAGCTTTTTGCCTTTTCTCGATCTATAATTGATTGACCGCGACCATACAGATCATTGATAATTCCTGATTCTACTAGCGTGTTTGAACCACCAAAGGAAACAACAGCTTCTGAATCAATAAGCACCAACGCTTTATTCTTAGCTTCTTCGAGGGTATCACAAATAATTGTCTGGAAATTTCTGCGATTTAACCGTTTACTTACTGTTTGTGCTGCTACTTTATAGTACTGGTGACGGATTTCTTGCATAAGTTGATTACTCCTTTAATTCTTTCTTTCATTTTCCTTTATTTCTCTTTGATTAGCAATACTAGAATTACTTCCGACTTGTTTCTGGATGAAATCATTCTTTTTCTTTATACTTAACCAAAAGGAGGAGATCAAATGAATCATTGCTACTTATTTATTGGTCCTAGCGGTTCAGGTAAAACTACCTTGGCTGCTAATTGCTTCACTCCTGACCAAAAAATTGTCTCCTACACAACAAGGTTGAAACGAAATGGTGAAAAAGATAATGTAGACTATCATTTTATTTCAAATAAAGCCTTTGAAGATATGATTCAACAAGGAGCATTTGCTGAATACGACTGTTATGATCATCATTATTACGGAATTGCAATGTCTAGCATCCAAGAAGCGCTTAAAAAAGGAGATTGCTATGACCCGATCACTATGTCTGGTTTCTGGAATTTACGTAAAAAATTCGATATAACTGTTGTACCAGTGTTAATTGACGTGTCAAAAGAGACCATTTATCAGCGCTTAAAATATCGCCAAGCCTCATTTGATGAAATTAATCGACGTTTAGAATTATTTTCTGAAGAACAAAAGCAATACCCAGAATTAGAAAAAATACCGGATTTAATAAAAATAAACGGAGAACAACCATTAAAAGCCATGATTCAGCAGCTGAAAGCGAACCTTCTTTAGCTGAATCATGGCTTTTTATTTAATATCTAACAGTTGGAATGCCTTTCGTTCTCCGTGTTCGAATGGAAAGTGTACCATCCCACAATAGGTGAATCCCAATTTGTCGATTAGGCGCAGCATCGGTTTATTGCCTGGATAAGTATCAATTCGAATATCATAATAACCAAGTTCCTTAGCTTTTTCAATAGCTTTCACTAATAAAAGATTGCCTAATCCTTTACTGCGTGTTTTCTGACTGACAGCAACTCGGTGAATGGATACATATTTTTGGTCTCCTTGCCAAGTTCCATCAATCGCTTCATACACAGGGTCTATCCCACCAACCAATGCTGCTGTTCCAATTATTGTTTCATTCTTCTGAACTAAGACATAACTAAAATCAGCTGCCATATCTCTCAAAATTGATGACTCATCAGGACCATGACCATCTTGCCATTGAGGCGAGCCCTGCTCTTTTAAATAGTTTGTAGCCCCTTCGAAAATCATCAATATTTCAGGGATGTCTGCTTTGGTTGTTTTCCGAAGCGTAAACGCATCCTCCAATGTATCACTAGCTCGTTGTTCTTCTCCAAAAGATAAAATTTCTTCAGCATCTTTTTTGCCTAATAATCCGCCTAATACCTCTCCAGCTTGTTTAGCCATTCGAGTAATGTAATCCTTGTCTTCATACCCCACTGATTATTTCATCCCTTCCATCCAATGGTCACCGTGATCAAAAAAACTGCTTAACAATTCTAAATGATGGGCCAACGACCATTTCTTAATTGTACCTAAGCCTGGAAATTTTCCTTCTTTTTCATAGCTCAAAAGCTGTTGCAATCCGAGAGTTAACAACAACTGATCTTGATTTCGGTAATACCACTTGCTTAATTTGATCAAAGCTTCATTGAACTTCATGCCTTGATCCTTAGCTGAATCATTTGTATCAGAAACAAAATGCTTTACACGTAAATTTAGATATGCATCAAAATAGGTGACATGAATCGCTATTGCTCGGCTTGGTCCACCCTTGTCGAAATAATGACTACCTTCGATGGTATAGTCACTATAACCAGAAAAACCATCTTCTAAATAGTATAAATGATTATCGGTGAAAAAGTCATCCTCTTTTATTCCATAATCTGCAATATGCCGTCTTGGTTGGAAAGATTCTTGCAATAAAATTCTTTCATCAACTGGCAAGATGCGAAAACGTCCTTGGTCCGGAATAACCATTTGCGCTTTTTGTTCCATCAAGTGCTGGATTTGCTGAACAGTTCGTGGAGAGTGTTCATTGAATAAGAATAGGTCTGCAGGTTTTGTTAGATCGGTTTCCGTTATGATTCGTGCTTTTTTTACTGAGGAGCTATCTGATAAAATCCATGTATGCTTTTTGTCATTAAATAGTTTGAAGGTCCCCACTTGTGGATTCTCCACGATATACAAAGAAAGATTCATCTGATCAAATAATTCAATTGTCTTTTTTAAAGTGGCAGAATCACGCACAGGTTCTATGATTGGTACAATTTGATGAGACCAGCGTTTTTCATTAATTAATGCCGTCAAGGCCAGTAAATCAAATTGTTTTCCTCTTAAATAAGGATAATACATCTACTCACTCCAAAGTTTCAGTTGGTCGACGAATCTGCCGCTGACGTTTCAAAAAATCATAATCTTGTCGTAAAGCTGTTAACTCTTCTTCCAGACTGGCTACTCGCTCATTTTGAACATCAGCAACAAAGCGTTGATAATAATTATCTTCGCTCAAATGATCTTTATCTAAACTTCTTTTACGTAACTCCCTATAAAGCTGTTCAGTTGAGAAAAACGATGTGCCATAATCCATTCGCTTAGCCTTTTGAACTTCACGAAACATGGATGACATGAAGCGCTGAGTCAAGGCTAATTCTGTTACCTTCAGCTCTTGTCTTACTGGTTTTTTGACAATCGTAAAGGTTCCTTTCGCTCTCATTTCATCGTTTAGATTATCATAAGGGCGATAAACCATCGCGCCAATTTCAGTAGGAATTTCCGATTTAACCCCTTCATATAAAGCAAGCGGCAATACAAAATAGTTATAGTGACCAATAAACGATAATTTTGCTTTCGAACGGAAATCAGCTTTGGTGACCTTTAACTCATAACAACGCCATTCAAAGCTTTCTTCTTTAAAAAAACAAGCCAAAGTATCTACAATTCCCTGTTCTTCAGGCATGGATACTTCTTCTACCACTAGGGCTCCTAGCTCTATACAATAATAATACAAAGCCTTTTCTATTTCTTGTGTTAATTCTGTTTTCATTTCATCACCATGGGAACGTATTTTCGTATACTTTAGCACAAAAACTACAAAAAAAACAGAGGAATTCCTCTGTTTTAAATGAAATATTCTAAGTCGCTTGCCGGTGTTGGATAGGCAAAGATGAAATCAGTTAATTCTTCATGACTAACCTTTTTCTCCAAAATCAAGTTAAAGTAATTGATCAATTCATCAGCTAATTCACTGAAGCAGGTAATCGCTACAATCTTTTGATTTTCATCGTAAACTAATTTGATCTTAGCTTCTTGATCATTGATCCGGAAGTAAGTAAACCAACTGCCTAATTCAATAGTTTTACTATGATATTTTTGAGCATTTTCGCTTAATTCTTTTTCACTTAGACCAACTCTAGCCAGCTTTTGATCACCAAAGACTAATGAAGGTATTTGTGGGTAATGGATTGGTTCAGTATCACCATTCATTGCTTTTACCACGTAAGAAGCTTCGAATCCAGAAACAGGGGTTAATTTAGGATGAGACTTATCCAATACATCACCACAAGCAAAAATGTGTGCTTGATTGGTCCGTAAATAGTCGTCAACGATAATCCCTCTTTTGGAATAATTTACTCCTGCATTGTCCAACTTCAGTGATTCAATGTTTGGCACTCGTCCAGCAGCAACCACCACCATATCAGTTGATAGCTCAAAATTTTCAGCAGATAAGCAATAACCTGGCTCAACAGCTTCTACTTTAGCGATATCTATATTGAAATGGAAAGTAATTCCTTTATTTTTTAAATGGTCGACTAAATCCATAGCTAACTCTTTGTCAAAGCCTTTCAGTGGTTGATCATTGTGTTGGATGATGTGAACATCAGCTCCAGCGGCATTCGCAATAGTAGCTAATTCAAAAGCGATATAGCCAGCACCAATGAAAGTAATTCGTTCAGGCATTTTATCCAAATTAAGAAAGTCGGTACTTGTCTGTAGATACTCCTGTCTTTCAACTGGTAAGATAGCTGGACGCTGCCCAGTAGCGATTAAAAATTGTTTTGCAGACAGTTGTTCATCTGCTACCTTTATTGTATTAGCATCGATAAACTCTGCTTGACCCTCAAAGGTATCAATTTCTGCATCCTCAAATCCTTTTTTTGTATTGCTTGGAACAGAATCAGTGTAAGAACGTTTAAAGGTCATGAGTTCATCCCATTGAATCGTTGGTGAGCCATTAAACCCTTTACCGTTCAATTTTTCTATCCGAGATTTTGCTTCCACTGCACTCATCAAGATTTTTTTTGGATCACAGCCGCGGTTAGGACAAGTTCCGCCCCATAGATCAGCTTCAATCACTGCAACTGATTTGTTTTGTTCCTGTAAAGCATAAGCTGCAGCAATTCCTCCGGGTCCGCCTCCGATAACAATTGCATCATAATTCTTCATATTATTTCCTCCTCTGGTGTTAATGAGTTGGTTTTCCAAAGAAAAATCAGCTCTAATTATCTATTAAATCTTATTTTTGAAAAACTTATTCCACATTTCTAATTAACTTAAGAAACGGAAAATATCCGCTCGTGTAACTTCAGCAATTACGTTTTGCTGTGCATCTTTGATGTAAATTTTCTCATGATCAGCAAATGCTTCAAAAGCTTGACTAATGTTTGTTGTAATTGCCAAGACCGGAATATCCTCCTCGGGTATGATAACTGCTTGATGGTAACCTGCATTATAAACTGTTTCCAGTGTTTGCTCATGCAGTTCATCCGTTGCCTCATCAAAAAAGGCTTTTACAAATTCGTCTTTGGGCTGACTCTGTATCATTTCGGGAGTATCGCATTGGACTAGTTTCCCTTCATGCATTACTGCAATTCGATCCCCTAGCTTTAAAGCTTCCTTCATGTTATGTGTTACGAAAACAATAGTATTACCTAGTTTCTTGTGGAGCTCCAAGACTAAATCTTGCAAGCTGGTACGTGAAATTGGGTCCAAGGCACTGAAGGGCTCATCCATCAAGATAACATCCGGTTCAGCAGCTAAAGCACGCAAAATGCCGATTCGTTGACTTTGCCCACCAGACAATTCAGCCGGCATACGAGTACGAAAAGTTTTAGGATCAAGATCCACTTCTTCCAGTAATTCATCAGCACGCTGATTACGACGCTTTTTATCCCAACCAAGCATTTCGGGAATGATATCAATGTTTTCTTTGACGGTCATTGTTGGGAAAAGAGCGATTTGCTGTAAAACGTAGCCAATCTGCCAACGCAGTTTATGAATATTATACTCTTTGATTCGCTGGTTTTTGTAATACACATCTCCTTCGCTAGGCTCAACCAAGCCGTTAATCATTTTTAAAGAAGTAGTTTTTCCACTGCCGGAAGGTCCCACCAGTACAAAGATTTCTCCTTTTTTGACCGAAAGATTTAAATCTTTTAAGACGACCTGACCTTCGAATTCTTTTCCCACATTTTTAAACTCAATAATTGATTCCATCTACTTCTCCCCCCCAATGATCTTTTCTTTTGTTAAAAAGTCACGGGCAACTGCTGCTGGCTGTTTTCCTTCAACATTTACTTGATAATTCATGTCGATCATTTGATCTTCAGTTATTTTTCCAGCCAAACGGTTCATAGCTTTCACAACTGTTGGATGCTCTGAAGCAAAATCATTCCGCATTAAAGCCGCTCCCTGGTATGGAGGGAATAGATTCATATCATCTTCCAAAGTCACTAAATCATATTGTTTGATTTCACTATCTGTAGAATAACCATCAATGACATCTACATCACCATTTTGAATTGCTTGGTAACGCAAGGCTGGTTCCATACTCTGAACCGAACCAAAATTCAAACCATACAATTCCTGAATTCCTTTATAACCATCTTGACGATCAATGAATTCTAAAGTAAATCCGGCACGAAGATTTCCCTCATCAGCAATTAAATCAGAAATCTTCTTGTAGCCGCGTTCTTCAGCTACCTCACGTCGCATGGCCAAAGCATAAGTATTTTCATATGCCATTGGTTCCAACAGCTTCATATCAAACTGTTTATTCAGCAACTTATTAGCTTCTTCATAGGTTTTTTCCTTTGATCCATTTGTTTCTGCTCCATCTGGTACTTTTACTAAACTTTCTAATACAGTTCCAGTAAATTCAGGATAAATATCTACTTGATTATTCTCCAATGCACTAAACAAGAAGCTAGTTTTACCAAAGTTTGGTTTCAGATCAACCTGAATCGATGAATCTTCATCTTGAATGACTTCTTTATAAATATTAATTAGAATATCAGGCTCAGATCCTAACTTTCCAGCAATCGTTACAGTTTGATTTCCTAACGGATTGTGTTGAGCAAAGAAAATACCACCTATTCCTAAGAAAATAATTCCTAATGTAATTAGAGTAGCTTTCATGCTGCGATGCTGTAAAAAACGAATTAATCCGCTAAAGATAATTGCTAATAAAGCAGAGCTAATAGCACCAATCAGCGTCAAGGTTGGATCATTACGGTCAATTCCCAGCAAAATGAAAGTACCTAATCCACCAGCACCAATTAAAGCAGCTAAGGTTGCAGTACCAATGATTAAGACCAAGGCTGTCCGGATACCTGAGACAATTACTGGCATAGCCATCGGCAGCTCTACCTTGAATAGCTTGCGCATACGAGACATCCCGAAGGCGTCCGCCGCTTCTTCTATTGAGGGGTCAATTTCTGACAAACCAATATAAGTATTTTGGAAAATCGGTAAAAGAGCGTATACTACTAATGCAATCAACGCTGGCACGGTTCCTATCCCTACAAAGGGAATGAGTAGTCCTAATAAAGCCAGTGAAGGAATTGTTTGCAAAATACTCGTCAGCTGCAAAACAATCTCTGCTAATCTTTTTCTTTGACTAAGTAGAATTGCCAAAGGTATTGCAATCAAAATGGCAATCAAAAGAGCGCTTAGTGAAATAGCCAAATGTTCAAAAATCGCATTTAGCAAATCATCCTTCCGCTCCATAAATGTTTGTATAATTTTGTTCATAACCTGTCCCTTTCCCTTCTGAATTAATTTAAGTATAACGGAATAAAGAAGTGCGTCAAAAGGATTCGCTCAATTAAGGATTGTTAAAAAAAGCAAAAAAACAAAGGAGTTTAGATAAATGTTTGAAAAAGACCTATCCACTGTTCAATTGGTAGTAAATAATCACACGTTAACTTATACAAATTCTTTTTATTACAACTGGTTCAAAACACTTCACGGTAACCTGCTGCAAACCACTAATTTTACAAATCAATTTGTTCTCTTAGAAAAAAATGCTCCAGAGACTTACAAGAAGATTGAGGAGCAGCTCTTATCAACCAGCATTGTGGCATTTTTAAAACAGCTTGAACCAACTGAAACTTTTCTGTTATTGACAGTCGCTTGGAGCATGGGGTTAGCTAATGAAAATCAAGCAAAAGCACTTAAAAATTATCTGATAAGTTACACAATTCAGGCGGAGGATTTACGTGGCATTAATCAAATGAATGCTGACCTCAATCAGGTTTTGATTCAGCATATTCCCTATATACAAATAAAGGATTTAAAAATGATTTACCGAATGTTGGAAATCAATTTTTTATCAGACACAGAACAAAATCAAAAGTTGTCAAAGTTAAATCAACCTGCTAAGAAACGAACGAAAGAGCTTTTATCTTTATTGGAAGATATCTCTCACATAGCAAATGGCAATAAAAAATTGATAACAGACCCTACTTTAATTAAACGTCTGTAAAAACTCCATTGACAAAATCCCTATGAGGATTTTGCCAATGGAGCGATTAATTATTGTTGTTCCTGGTTAAGCAAATATTCCGCAATTGCTAATGCTTTAGCACCATAGGCTGTTGATGGGCCCCCGCCCATTAAAATTGCAACCTCAATCGTTTCGGAGAGTTCTTCCATAGTTGCTCCGGTTTGAATGGCATTACGTACATGAGCCATAATGCAGTCCTCACATCGAACAGACACTGCAATCCCTACAGCAACTAGTTCTTTTGTTTTCGCATCCAAATGTTTCGGAGTTAGTACTTCCTTAGCCACACCCATAAATTTATTCATAACTTCGGGGCTATTCTTCTTTAGTATCTCGCTATTTAGTGCGGATTCTTCAAATTTAGCTTTAAAATCTGTCATATTAATATTCCTCCTTTATTTTAATAATAATTGTACCACAGCCTTTTAGGGAACGTTCTCATTTTTTTATTCGAAAGATTTTAGAATTCAACTATTTTGAGAAAAAATTTTTTAGTGTGCACAGCCTTTTTAACCACTAAGACTTTCACGAATTAATTCTTTATCATAATGAAATGGTAATGTTTTTTATGAATAAAGAAGATTTAAAATGGGTGGGGCAATTCCTTCTTATTCAGAAGGGATCCTTAATTTACTATTTGACATTCCTGAAAGCAGCTTTAATAAATAGAAATATACAAACGCTCTTTCATTCGTTGTGACTGCAACAAAAAAAGCCTTCCTGTCAAGAAAAGGCTTGTAGTTTGTTTAGTTTGAAAGCAACCTATCTAATTCCCAAGGCAATACGTGCATAGCGACTCATCTTATCAGTGGTCCATGCTGGATACCATACTAGCTTCACTTCTACATTGTTTACTTCAGGAATTTCGTGTAAAGCAGATTGGATTTGATCTGTTAACACGTCAGCTAACGGACAGCCCATTGTAGTTAAAGTCATTTTAATTACGGCATTTCCACTTTGTTCAAAATCTACTTCATAAATTAAACCTAGATTGACGATATCTATACCTAATTCTGGGTCAATAACAGATTCCAAGGCTGTCAAAATACGTTCCTTAATCTCCTCGATTTCTGCTTCAGACCAATTTTGTTTATTTTCTTCCATTTAAACGCCACCCCTTTTTCGAGTTTCGAACTTATTTTACTCTATCAATAAGCTTTTGTAAATGAGAATTGAGAGGATTTTTGCAGTCACAACATAAATAAAGGTCTTTCTTAAAGAAATAGAAGACAGATTCTATATATTTCTATACCCAGAAAATGGATTTGTTTTGAATACTCAAGTAAAAATCTTTTGTATATTAATTAACGCCCTTTTTTACCTTTTTTTGCTCTTCTTCGCTCAAGAAAGTACCAACGACAGATTCAGTAGCTACTATGTTGGTGAAAGCCATAGGGTCAACAGCTTGTACAATTTGCTTTAAATCATACAGTTCATAGCGAGTTAAAACGATCATTAACACTTCTCGATCCGTGGAGCTAAATCCTCCCCTTGCCGGAATTACTGTCATCCCACGAACAAGTCCGTTGTACAAGTCTTCCCGTAATTCTTTACTTTTATCAGTTGTAATAAAGGCAGTCATCTTTTGATGGCTCGTATGAATCATATCCACCACGCTTCCCATTGTAAAAATCGTGATTATTGTATATAGGGCACTCTCCCAGTTAAAGAAAAAACCAGCTATTACAACGATCACCCCATTTAGCAGCATGATATAATTTCCAACTGTTCGTCCAGTTGTTCTAGAAAGCAATAAGGAGATAATATCTAAACCGCCAGTAGTGAAACCATATTTTAACGAAAAACCGCCCCCTAAACCGAGCAAAACCCCACCAGTAATTGCATTCATTAAGACATTATTGGTAATCTCTCCCACTGGAACTAACGTTGTAAAGAAAGACATGGACAAAACATTAGCAAAGCTCAAAATCATAGCCGATTTTCCTAATTTAAGAAAACCTAAAACAAAGACTGGCACATTTAAAAGAAAAATCAAAATACCAGTATCAATAGCCGCACCAAATAATTGTTGAAAAAAAGCTCCAACAATTTGTGCAATCCCTGTCATTCCTGCAGAAAAGACATTCGCTGGTATTAAAAAGAAGTTTAGTCCGACAGCACCAGTTACTCCTGTTAAAAGGATAACGAATATTTTTTTAATAAGGTCTTTTTTATTGTAATCGATCACTTTATGCATTTCATCAACCTCCTGTTTCAATATCATCTATAGATTAACAGGGAAGATGAAAAAGCTCCAATCTTTTCTTAAAAAGATAAGAGAATAATAATAGCTTTCTTAACGTTTTTTGATAAACTGAAATAAAGGAGGATGACTATGGCAAAAGATGCAAGTTTTGACATTGCTTCAGAAATGAATAAAGAAGAAGTGAAAAATGGGATTCAAATTGCTTTGAAGGAATTAAAGAACCGGTTTGATTTTAAGGGATCAACGTTTGATATTAGTTTAGAGGGCAATCAACTAGTAGTTAGTGCTGAAGATGATTATAAAATTGAACAGGTGAAAGATGTCTTGTTTAGTAAATTGATCAAACGAAATGTTCCATTAAAAAATATCCAATTTTCTAATTCTGAACACGCTCTTGGTGGAACTGCTCGCCAAAAAGCTGATTTAATTAGTGGAATTGATAAGGACAATGCAAAAAAAATAACTACTGCAATTAAGAACAGCAAGTTAAAGGTAAAAGTACAAATTCAAGAAGATCAACTAAGAGTGACTGGGAAAAATCGTGACGATTTGCAGAAGGTTATTGCTTTGGTTAGAGATCTTGATTTGCCAATTGATGTTCAATTTACAAATTATCGCTAATAAAGAAATGAACGAGGTGTGAGATATCTCGTTCATTTCTTTATTTTTCTAAATATTTTTTCAAGTCTTGCACGTATTGTTTTTGTTGCTTAGCTAAATAGAATTTTACAAAAGGTCTTAAGAAGATTTTTTTTGCATATACTTCTTCTGTAAATTTGAGCTGCGTACAATTTCCCTTTGCGATCATCACTCCCTGCCAGGTGCCTTTCATGTTGTCATTATTCATAGTGAAACTGTAAAAATTGGGTGGTTGAAATTTTGTAACTGCAAAATGTGTTGGATATCCTATTGGTGTATATTCAATAAAAGATTTACCATCCTTTATAATGTCAATTCGATCGATATCACTTCGCCACTCACTATTTTCTAATTGAGTGACTAGTTGCCAAACGTCTTCGATCTTAGCATGAATTATTGCCTCGATGGTTGATACTGTCATTTTACTCACCTACTCTTTTTACTAATATTTTACTATATCAGCGTATAAAAACCTCTCTAATTTTATCATAGTTGAAAAAGATACAAACGAATTTTAGGACTACCAATTTCTAGCCGCTTAGAACTAAAATACATCTTTAGACATCTAATCAATATGTAAAAATGTTAGTATTATGGTTTAGTCAGATTAATCATTTCAATAAATTAAAGAACATTTGTACCTTTGAGCTTCTGTGGACACGGATTATGAATTTTAGGTTGTTTTAATGAAAGATTACTGATAAAAAATTGGATAAAATACAAGAAACGACGTACTTTATAAAAAGACCATTCATTTATAGTACAAAAAAATGGATACAGGTTAGCTGCATCCATTTTCCCAAAATTTTTCTGCTAATTGTGTAATTTCTTGTGTTGTGCGAATAATTTTTCGTTCTTTCCAATTAGTTGGCAAAAGTTTTCTGTAATGCGGGTTAGTGTAGCGCTGATCTAGCAAAAGCACAATCCCTCGATCAGACATAGTTCGAATGACACGCCCAGCTGCTTGAATAACTTTATTCATACCTGGCAATTGATACGCATAGCTGAAACCAGCATTCTTTTTTTCATCGTAATACTCTTTAATTAACTCTTGTTCGTGGTTCACTTGCGGTAATCCCACACCTACCACAATTGCACCACTCAGTCGCTCACCTACCAAATCAATACCCTCTGAAAAAATACCACCTAGCACACAAAAAGCAATCATTGTTTCTGCTGGTGATTCTTGGAATTTTTCTAAAAATGCCTCTCTTTCAGTTTCATCAAGCTTAGAACCTTGAATACTCACTTGATATTCAGGATAAACCTTTAGAAATTCATCTGCCACGTCGTCTAAATACTTGAAAGATGGGAAGAAAACCATATAATTTCCAGTTTTAGTTTTGATTAACGCATGTATTGCTTCGACAATTTGCGGTAGACTTTGCTCACGCATACGATAAGTTGTTTGAATATGAGCATCTACAATTATCAATTGATTCTCTGGTGGAAACGGACTTGGTAAGCGATAGGTCAAATTACCTTCCTCTCCGCCTAAAACATCTTTATAGTAATCAAGAGGGGAAAAACTAGCTGAAAAAAGTGTTGTGCTGCCAACCTTTTCCATCGTTTGCTGTAAGAACCATGAAGGATCGATGCAATATTCCTTAACGATCAGGTCATAGTTTTTCACTTCTATCGTGGTTTCGTAATGATCATCGTACAACTCACCCATTCGAGTATAGCGAATAATATCAAAATAAACCGTCAATATTTTTTCTTGTAACGGATCTTCGGCATTTTCAGCCAACCATTCCTTCATTAGTTCTTGAAGCTGAAATAAACGATTTAGTAAAGCTTCTGCAGCAGCTGGCTGATGAAAATAGGTAACCTTTTTTTCTTCCAATAATTGATTAATTAATTCAAACTCATTATCTACACGATTAAATGCATTTCGTAGTTTTTTTTGTTTCTTGTTTAGTTGCTGGCCAACGTCATAGATTCGCTGTCGGGAGATAGCTGCAGAATACATCTCTTTAGAACGATTAACTAAATTGTGGGCCTCATCTACTAAAACAATATTACTTTTATCTTCTTCTTCAAAAAAGCGACGCAAATAGACCGTTGGATCAAACAAATAATTGTAGTCTCCAATTACTAAATCACTAAAACGACTAACATCCAAAGATAGTTCAAATGGACATAACTCATGCTTGCGTGCATATTCTTCAATCACCGGCCGAGTATATTGGTCTTCATGGTGAAGCATATCCCACAGGCCATCATTTACTCGATCATAGTATCCCTTAGCAAAGGGGCAATGCTCTGGAGTACAATTGCGTTCGGTTAAAAAACAAATTTTATCCTTAGCTGTTAGTGTAACACTTTTTACGCGAGCGTCTTTTTTAGCCAGTTTGCCAACTGTTTCCTCTGCCACTTGGCGAGTAATAGTTTTTGCGGTCAGATAGAAAATGCGCTCTCCTAGTTCCTCCCCTATTCCCTTGAAGGCGGGAAATAAGGAGGACATAGTTTTGCCAATCCCGGTAGGAGCCTCTACAAATAATTTTTGCTGGGCAGCAATCGTCTTGTAAACCGCCCCAGCCAATTCCCTTTGGCCTGCTCGATACTCTGGAAAAGGGAATTGCATTTCCTTTAAGGACTGATTGCGTGTCTCTCGCCACTCGGTTTGGAAAACCAACCATCCTTCATATTTTTCGACTAAATCATTAAAAAACGTGCGAAGTTCTTCAAAACTGAAGGTTCGAATGCGAGAAGTAATTTGTTCCTCAACAGTCTGAAAATAAGTTAGCCGAGTACCAATTTGATCTAATTCCTCTTGCTCAGCATAAATATAAGCATAAACCATTGCCTGATAAAAATATAAATCGACAATCCCTTTTTCAACCTCTTCAAAGGGTGTTTCCGAAGTTTTTATCTCATCAATGATAGTTAAATCATTTTCTATAAAAATGCCGTCTGCTCGACCTTCGATTTGTACATCGATGCCAGCAATGGGCAATTGTTTTTTCAACCATACCTCTTTTTGGTATTTTTCTCCCGCTGCCTTCTGCAGCTTGCGATGGATTCGAGCACCTTCTTGAGCGGTATGACTGCTATTTTTTCCTTCATCAATACTGCCGCTACGCAAAATAAATTCCACTAAGCTTCTTACGGCGATTTTTTTTATGGACACGTTCTCACCTCTTTTCGTGCCTTTTCACAATAGAAGATTTTTTGCTTGTCGTCAAGTAGTCTCTTTCTATACTAAAAAAATTTCATTATGCCTACTAAAGTATACCAATCTCTCAATCTTTGTCCTTTCTAGTATTCAACAATTAAGTTGATTTCTTATAGGCCTTTAGTTCCAATCTTCAGTTGCTGTAGCTTGTAGGAATAAAAAACAGTCGAACCCCACTTTTTTACTATTTTCATGTATAATGTAAAAGAATGTTAGGAGGGAAAACATGATCCATATTGAAGGACTCGTGACAGGTGCAGCGCAAGAAAACTGCTACCTAGTTTATAATCAAAACAACTTGCTGATTGTTGATCCAGGGTCAGAGGGTGATCGTATTGCAAACGAAATAAAACGAACTGGTCGCAAGCCCGTAGCTATTTTATTGACTCACACTCA
Organism: Enterococcus sp. AZ163; assembly: GCF_050498925.1. Taxonomy (NCBI): domain Bacteria; kingdom Bacillati; phylum Bacillota; class Bacilli; order Lactobacillales; family Enterococcaceae; genus Enterococcus; species Enterococcus sp. AZ163. Next base: position 2,717,409 of record NZ_JBIPAO010000001.1, on the reverse strand, counting down.
CTATGATCATATTGGTGCAGTAGAGCAATTACGTAATTTATACAAGGTGCCGGTGTATGTGAGTGCTTTAGAACAAGAATGGTTAGGCAACCCAATCTACAACCTTTCAGGATTAGACAGCCATCGAAATATGCCTGATCTGATTGTGCAGCCAGCTGAATATGAATTTGAATTAAAAAAATATGAAATTGGTGGAATGACCTTTGAAGTTGTTCCAACACCTGGTCACTCAATTGGTAGTGTCAGCTTTATCTTTGACGATTTTGTTGTGGTTGGCGATGCTTTATTTAAAGGGAGTATCGGCCGAACTGATCTTTATACAGGTGATCTGCAGCAATTGCTATACAGTATCAAGACCTATCTATTCACTTTGCCTAGAGAGTTGCCTGCTTATCCAGGACATGGCGAAGCAACCACGATAGGACATGAAATAGATACAAATCCTTTCTTTAATTAAAAAATGGAGGTAATAAGATGAAAGAGACAAATCTTTATATTGTACGTCATGGGAAAACAATGTTTAACACTTTAGAACGTGTACAAGGCTGGTGTGATACACCGTTAACACCGACTGGACGAGATGGTATTCAATATGTTGGTTTAGGTTTACAAGATACTAAATTTGAAGAAGCTTATTCAAGTGATTCTGGTCGTGCGATTGAAACAATGCGTATTCTACTCGGTGAGCATCCAGATGGCAAAGACTTGCCTTATCATGTGGACCCAAGGATTCGTGAATGGTGCTTTGGCTCATTAGAAGGTGCTTACGATGCTGAGATGTGGGGTGTTCTTCCCCGTGTTTTAAACTTCAAGACAGAGGATGACCTATTCGCTACCGAAGTTACTTTTAAGGAAATCGCTGATGCTGTTGTAGGTGCGGATACTGCTAACTGGGCAGAACCTTATGAAAAGCTAAGAGCTCGTGTTTGGAATGGATTCGAAGACATTGCTCAACGTCGTGAAAAAGACGGAGGAGGAAATGTTTTAATCGTATCTCATGGTCTAACGATTGCTTTCTTATTAAGCTTGATTGACAGTAAACAGCCTGTACGTGCTAATCTGTTGAACGGTAGCATCAACCGTGTGAAGTATCAGGATGGTAAATTTACTATTCGTGCCATTAACGATATCAGCTACCTTGAACGTGGTAAAACGATTGCTGATAAGGCAAATGATTAATTAATACTTCGTTACAGGAGCCGATTTGGTTCCTGTTTTTGTGTTTTTAAGAGAAATATTTTCAATAAATGAAGGAATCTTAAAAAAACCTTTCTTTTATTTCAATGGTTTTTCAGGTAATGAAACGGTATACTTATCTATGTCATTAATCAGAAAGGAATAAATACATGCTTATTAATATTTTCAAAGCAATTATACTCGGTATTGTCGAAGGTATCACCGAATGGCTGCCGATCTCTTCAACAGGACATTTGATTTTGGTGGATGAATTCATCAAAATGGACGTTAGTCCTGCATTTACTGAAATGTTCAATGTTGTAATTCAATTAGGAGCTATTTTAGCCGTTGTCGTTCTATTCTTTGACAAATTGAATCCCTTTTCTGGCAAGAAAAATCAAGTAGAGAAAACTGAAACCTGGACTCTGTGGTCAAAGGTTGTCGTTGCTTGTATCCCAGCTGCTGTTCTCGGCTTGCTGCTGGATGACTTTCTTGATGCACATTTCCACAAATTCCTACCGGTTGCGATTATGCTGATTGTCTACGGGATTGCTTTTATTGTAGTAGAACGCCACAATAAAACGAAAACGCCGAAATGTACTAGCTTGAATGACTTTACTTATAAAGCAGCTCTAATCGTCGGTTTTTTCCAAGTCTTGTCATTGGTTCCTGGCACTTCTCGCTCTGGAGCAACTATTCTAGGCGCGATTCTAATCGGATCCTCACGCTTTGTTGCGACTGAATTCTCATTCTTCTTAGGAATTCCTGTTATGTTTGGTGCTAGCGGTTTGAAGATCCTCAAATTCTTAATGAATGGCAACTCTTTTGATTTTGCTCAAATTATCATTTTGCTAGTGGGCATGGCGACAGCCTTTGCTGTTTCGATTGTAGCTATCAAATTCTTATTGGATTATATTAAACGCAATGACTTCACCATCTTCGGTTGGTACCGAATTATTCTAGGAATCATTTTAATCGGCTACTGGCTAATAGCCATGTAAAATAATTGCTGCAAACATTCACTGTTTGCAGTTTTTTTATTCTGTTTTTCAACTAATTTAGTTTAGAATAATTATACCTCTTGTTCTTTTATAAATCCTGAATTACGCCCCTTTTCTAATTGATAATTACTTTCATTCTCAATTGGCTATTTTTATTATCAATTAGCATTTAGATATGCTAGGATAAAGTAGAGAGGAGGATGAAAAATGAGTAAAGAAGAAAAACAAGCGTTTCTCTCTACCCTTTTCTGTCTTATTTTACTAATTTTCGGCAAAATGATCGAAATGACTAACATGACTTATTATCCAATCTTGTACGTGGCTGCTATCGTATTGGGCGGATGGAAACAAACAACTGAAGGTATTTTAGAATTATGGAATGATCGTACGTTAAATGTTGACTTATTGATGGCATTAGCTGCGATTGGTGCCTGCTTAATTGGTAATTGGTTTGAGGGTGCTATGCTGACCTTTATTTTCTGTCTGAGTGGTGCATTAGAAGAATATGCGACAAATAAAAGTACGAAGGAAATTACTGCATTGATGAATTTGTCACCAACTAAAGCCGTTCGAATCTCTGAGACAGGTGAACAGATTGAAGTGGATGTAAGCGAGCTGCAGGTAGATGACTTGGTCTTTGTAGCAAAAGGAAGTGCGATTCCTATCGATGGAATTTTATTAAATCACAGTACTACAATTGATGAATCAGCTATTTCTGGCGAATCGGTTCCAGTTGAAAAGGAACCCAACGATGATGTTTTTGGCGGAACAATCAATACAGGGAATGCATTTAAAATGAAGGTGACCAAAACTAGTGACGAGACCTTATTCGCTCAAATCATCAAGTTAGTTGAACATGCTCAAAACGAACAAAGTGAAACAGCTGGTTTTATAGGAAAAATTGAGAATGTCTATGTAAAAGTTGTTTTAATTGCTGTGCCTCTGATGATTTTGCTTACTTACTTTTTGATTGGGTGGAGTTTTCAAGAGAGCTTTTATCGAGGGATGGTTTTACTAGTAGTAGCTTCTCCTTGTGCCTTAGTTGCTTCGGCTACTCCAGCTACACTTTCAGCCATCTCCAACGGTGCGAAAAAAGGAGTGCTTTTTAAATCAGGGAAAGAACTGGAACGTTTAGCAGATTTGCGAGCAATTTCTTTTGATAAAACGGGAACGTTGACTCGTGGCAAGCCAAGAGTAACCGACTATAAACAATTAATCGAAGATCCAATGATTCCAAGGATGTTGGTCTCTATGGAATCTCATTCAACGCATCCTCTTGCTCTAGCTATCCTTCAATTTTTCCACGCAGAAGAACGTATTACCGAACTTCGCGTAGAAGAAAAAGCGGGAACAGGATTAGAAACAGTTTACGGAGGCTCAACTTGGAAGCTCGGAAAGCATGCTTACCAGAGAGGATCAACAGCGGAAGCAGCAATTGAACAATTAAGAGATGACGGTAAAACAGTCATCTTTCTTTCAAAAGATGATCATTTGGTTGCTCTGCTTGGATTAATTGATCTGCCTAAATCTGGCACAGAAAATGTTATTGCTTACTTTAAGGAGCAGAATATCCATACGATCATGTTAACTGGCGATAATGAGGGTTCAGCCGCTTATGTAGCAGAAGCAACAGGTATCGATGATTACCACGCGAACTGTCTGCCTGCTGAAAAAACTGAATTTATTCAAAGGCAAAAAGAAGAATATGGAGTAAATGCTATGGTCGGAGATGGAATCAATGATGCGCCAGCCTTAGCTACAGCTACAATAGGTGTTGCTATGGGTCAAGGAACTGATGTGGCCATGGATGTTTCTGATATTGTACTGATCAAGAACGATTTAGAGAAATTAGCTTACAGCCATCGACTAGCAAAGAAACTAAAACGAGTAGTAAAACAGAATATTGTCTTTTCGTTAACAGTGATTGCTCTTTTGATCATCAGTAACTTTACACAATTCTTAAGTTTGCCTTTAGGCGTTGTGGGACATGAAGGAAGCACTATTTTGGTCATTTTTAATGGTTTGCGGCTGTTACTACCGTTAAAAGAAGTAGTTCACTCTGACCGTTCGCAAAATTGTAATGATTGTCCGTTGTATCAGTCCAATCATTCTCATTGATCTTTTCTGTTAAGGAAAAAAACTTGTCACGATTTTATTGCATTGCGACAAGGCTTTATGTATAATGAGTAATGTTGAATTGTACGGATTTTCCGTATAAGACTGAATTCGGAGGTGAAACCCATGCCAAACATTGAATCTGCAATTAAACGTGTACGCACAAGCGAAAACGCAAGTGCAAAAAACTCTTCACAAATGAGCGCAATGCGCACAACTATCAAGAAATTTGAAGAAGCTGTGGCAGCAGGAGCTGAAAATACTAACGAGCTTCATAAAGCAGCTGTAAAAGCAATTGATATGGCTGAATCAAAAGGATTGATCCATAAAAACAAAGCAAACCGCGACAAAGCACGCTTAGCACGTGAATTAGCTAAATAATAAAAACCGATCATTTTGATCGGTTTTTTTATTTGATTTTAGCAGTCGTTTTGAGTATAAATAGCTGAAAAGCCAGCTCCTTATCCAATTGACCGATTTTTACTTGATAATCATTTTCTACCAGCTGATCATACATATCTGATAAAACAGTTAAAGGAAATTTGGCTACTTGCTGCATCGCCAGTTTGATTCGATAAGGATGAATTCCTAATGTTTCAGCAATATTAGCCTGCTGATAGCCAATCTTTTGTAGAATTTTCGTTTGCAGCAGCAAGCGAACCTGACCGATTAAAATAGCATTCAATTTGATTGTTTCTTCTCCTTGAATATGCAATTCTTCGTAAGTCTGATAGGCTTTCGCAGCATTACCTTTCAGTACCTGTTCTGTCAGTTCAAAAACGTTATGCTCTAGTGTTTTTGGAACTAAATCCTCTACTTGCTGCAGCGTAATTGTTCCGCCCTCTCCAACAAACAGCAATAGCTTATTTAATTCATTCATCGCCTTTGACAAATCAAAGTCCGTCAATCGTAGAAATAAATCAAACGCCTCACGTGATATCTTAACACCTTCGTTTCCGATATAACGCTGCAGAAAATTACGCAAATCTCCTTCTTGCAGTGGTGCAGCATCAATTATTAATGCCTGTTTTTTTAAGACTTTAGTAATTTTTTTACGAGCATCTAATTTAGGATAGCTGGCCCAAATAACCAAGATAGTCGAATCCAATGGTGTTTTCAAGTAATTTAGCAGTGCATCGATATCCTGTTCTGGTGCAGAATTCTTCTTCTCACCAGTTAAGAAGTAAGGTTTCTCAATAAAAACCATCCGATAGTCTCCAAAAAAGGGCATAGATTCGGCTTCTCCCACGACTTGGTCCAAAGTATTCTCTTCCATATCAAAGGACATGAAGTTTAATTCCTCCAAATCATCTGCTCTCATCCGCTCCATGAAGGCTCGACGTAATTCCTGCTGAAGATAATCCTCTGTTCCTGTAATTAGATAAATCGGCTGCAACGCTTGGCTACGAATGGCTTGAAGTGCTTCTTGTGTATTCATGGCTTTCCTCCCGCTGTTTTATGCTACCACGATTATTCCAGAAAAGCTATCATGGTTTTTAAATTTTTTTCTTTGCTGAAAGGCTGCCATTCGTAGTAGATCATTCCTTGTTGATCGGTTCTATAGATTGCCGTTTTTGATTCTGATAATGTCGCTAACGTTTCCGGCACTGGATGACCATACCGATTATTTTTCCCGACGGAAATAATCGCGCTTTCTGGCTGAAGTTGATGTAAGAGTTCAGGGCTTGTGGAGGTATTACTGCCATGGTGTCCTACCTTGAAAATATCTGCCTTAAGTTGAGGATACAGTTTAAGCAAAGTGGCCTCTCCCTCTTTTTCCAAGTCTCCAGTTAACAAAAAACTTTTTTCTGGAACAGAAAAATAGGTGACCAGTGAGTCATTGTTGCTACCATCACTGCTTTCAGGCGAAAGGATAGATATCTTTAATTTTTTTCCGATCACGTCTCCCCTTTTGATTAGATGAATTTTTGGTTGATGACTCATTCTATTAAGTATGGGGAGAATATCCTGTTCTGATCCCTTGCCAATATATAAATTCTTTACTATCAGTTTTTCTGTTACGTTTAACAGCTCTCCCATGTGATCTGCATCGTTGTGTGTAATAATTAGGTGATCGATAGACTTATAACCTTCTCCCTTTATAAAGGGTAAAATAGTATAATCAGAGAGTGATTTGTTTTGTCGCTTTTGCCATTTCTCTTGCTTGAAGATCAATCGCCCACCGGTATCAATTAGAAAGGTTTCTCCATGAAAGGGTAGTTTAATAAAAATACTGTCTCCTTGTCCCACATCAATAAAGGCTACTAGACCACGACTAGAAAAGGGAATAGACAGAACTAAACAAACAATCAAAATTATTAGCTTCAAAATAGTTTGTCGCTTTTTTAGTTGATGAATCAATCCTAACACCAATAAAATCAACAGCATTAACAGAAGAAAACTTGGCTTGCCAATTACTATAGGCGGTATGTTGCCAAAAAGCAGGGCTTTTTCCAGCAGAATAAAAATATCTTCGAATAGGCGTAAAAGAACAGTAGGCAATGGAAACAGAAAACTAGCAAAAAATAAGCACAAGCTTCCAGGTAAAATTAGCCAATTGAAAATCGGCAATAACAATAAAGTAAAGAATCCTGCAACCAATGACCATTCAGAAAACTCAAACAGCAATAATGGAAACGCTAAAAAAGGAAACAACAGACTCTGTAGCCAACGATTGTCCGATAAATGAGGTAGATACAATAATAAAAACGAGAAGAACAAACTCAATCGGCCACCAATTGAGTAAAATACTAGTGGTCGCCACAGCAGCAAAAGCAGTAGCATAATTCCCCATCGATCCAATCCTGAAATTTTCCAGCCAAAAGTCAAACAAGCCATGCCAATAAGGTAGCTAAATACTGCTCGTAAAATACTGGCTCCCCCTCCACATAAGAAAATGATCGCCAAGCCAGCTAAAGTCAAAATAGCTAGGCGAGATTCTCGCACCAGTTTGCACCGAATCAGCAATAGATGTAAGCCGCCTAAATAAAACTGAATGTGCAAACCGGACAAAGTAAACAAATGCAACAAACCACTTAATTGGTAACCTACGGTAAATTCTTCAAAATTCTCATCCTTGTGGCCCACTACCAATGCATTTAAATAACTGGCTAATCGTTCAGGAAAAACCTTGCCAGTATGAAAAATCAAATAATAGCGTATCTTAGCGAATGAGAAACTGTCAGTACGTTTCGTGTCCAGCGAATCAGCTTGTATGTTTCCTGCGATTCCTAAACTTCGATCATTTTGCCAGCCATTATATCCATGTAAATTACGAGCGGGATCGGCTTCAGAAAAGCTGCCGCTTACTAAAACATGTTCAGGTGGTTGTTCTTGTAGCCAAATTTGTTGCTCTTCTTGGCTTTTTAGCCGATAGTAAACTCGGTATTTTCCAGTTTTGTCTTTGCTTATAAAACGTAGCGAGTTCCCTTCAACTCTTGTTGTATCAGCCAAAACTTTTAGTACTTTCGTCTCTACTTTTTCTGACAGGGGTTGAAAGCTTTGTACATAGCAATAGGTTCTAATACCCACAAAAAAGCTGCACAAAACAGTCATAGCTAATAGCTTATGATTGTTCATGCAGCAGATTCTAATCAATAATACAACTAAAAATAAAATTAACAACCAATGAATCTGGTAGAATAAACTCCCAATTAAGGCAGCCGTTAAAATCGGTAGAATATAGTAATTCTTCACGCTTACTCTTCAGGAAAGACGGCAGCATCTTCTCCTAATTGCAGTTTGGCAAAATATTTGCTTTCAAGGTGGACCTGATGCGCACTAGCACCCACCTGACTAATTAATTCTACGGCGTAAGGATCATTACGATAGTCTTTCAAGTAATGAATTTTTTTGATTCCTGCTTGTAACAATGCTTTCGTACAGTGTAAACAAGGAAAATGCGTTACATAAACCTCAGCTTGATCTGTAGCAATTCCTAACTTTGCACACTGCAAAAGAGCATTCATCTCAGCATGGATCGTACGAATACAATGGCCATCGACAACGTAACAATCTTCATCGATACAGTGAACATCGCCACTTACAGAACCGTTGTAGCCTCCAGCAATAATCCGCTTGTCGCGAACAATAGTAGCACCAACTTCTAAACGCGTACAGGTACTGCGCAAAGATAGTAAAACTGCTTGTGCCATAAAATATTGGTCCCATGGAATTCTTTCAATGGTCAATTTCTTCTTCCTCTCCTGTTTCTTTCTTATATTGTAATCGAGTTACGTAATTTTTCAAGCGTCTTTTGACCGATCCCCGAAACATTCATCAAATCTTCCACAGATTGAAAGCTGCCGTTTTCTTCTCGGTAATGAATGATATCTTGGGCTCGTTTTTCACCGATTCCAGATAATTGTTGCAATTGTGTAGCATCTGCTGTATTGATATTGATTTTTTCTATCGCTGCATCACTAGTCGTTGATTGGGGTGAGTCCGGAATTTTATCTGTCGCTTGCTGCACGACAGGAATTTCTTCTCCATTTTTTGGGATATAAATAATTTCTTGATCGGCCAAAAGTTTCGCTAAATTCACTTGATTCTGATCTGCTTCATCAGTAAAACCTCCGGCCAGTTCAATTACATCCATTAACCGCATCCCCTCTTTAATTCGGTACATTCCTGGTTGCTGAATTGCCCCCTTTAAATCAACAAACCATTCTGAATGTTCTTGGCTGCTGCTTACAGTTGTACTAGTCTCTTCAGTTGAAAATAGGATTTCTTCGCGAATTGTCTCTTGCGAGGGACGTAGGACAATCCATAGTAAAACAAACAGCAATATACCTCCAACTGCGAGGATCGCCATTTTCTTTTGCTGCTGCTCAATTCTCACGCAATTCCTCCTCTCTGTTTTTAAGTTACGCAAGAAAAGGAAAAATCTTTTTAAAAAGAAGATTTTTCCTACTTAATCTTATTAAAATGAATCACCCTGTACGATCTCAGTAACAACTCAAAGGTGTTTGATTATACTGACTGAGGAATGTGAGTAAAAGTCTGGCTGGACAGACTAGGCTTAATATTTTAATGCATTTTGAATCATTGGTGCCAACTTTTTTTCAAAGATAAAAAACGTAGCTATGACACTTTTGTCATAACTACGTTTATCTTACTTCATTTTTTCTAAGTAGTCCAAAGCATCCTGCACCGTTTTTACTGGAACAACTTTCATGTCTGTTCCTAATTTTTTAGCTGCTGCTTTAGCTTCTTGGTAATTCGTTTTTATATCTGGTTGAACTTCCTTCATTTCATCAGTAATTTCATCATCAGGGGCAAAGAAAACTTTCGTGCCGCTTTCGACTGCACTAGCTACCTTCTTGTCAATGCCGCCAATGCGACCAACCGTACCTTCAGAGTTAATTGTACCTGTTCCAGCGATTTTTTCGCCATGGTGGATGTCTTTACCTACTAGCTGTTCGTAAATTTCTAAAGTAAACATCAATCCAGCTGAAGGTCCACCAATATTGCCAGCATTGATGTCAATATTCTCATCCGACTTTATTTCTGTATGATCGGTTAAAGTAATTCCGATTCCCGGTTTTTTATCGCTTGGCAATTCAATCAACTTTTCAGTTGCTTCTTTGGTTTCACCATTATGAGTATAAGTAATCGTTACTTCTTGACCGACTTTTTGACTCTTCACATATTCCATAAATTTTTCACTGCTTGTAAAACTTTGATTATCCACCTTGGTCACGGTGTCTCCAACACTAACTTTATCAGCAAAATTAGATGTTTTTTCCACTCCTAATACATAGACCCCTTTGTATTCTAATTTGTAGGGCTTGTCAGCCAACTTTAGAGCTTGCTCAATCGCTGCATTTTGCGAAGACTCCATGTAAAACTGTTGCATTTGTTCATATTCTTCATTTGAAGATCCACCAGTCAATTCCTCGGCAGAGACTACTTCCTCAAAAGGTTTAAAATTAGCCACTAGTGCTCTAAAAGCTGTCGCACGTCTGATACCTACCGAAGTCAAACTAAAAGACCCATCCTGTTTATCCTTTTGATCATTCACCGTAATGAGTTCTTTCAAATCAATTGTTTCACCGGGTTGTTCTACGTAATAAGGAATTGGAACAATCATACACGCTGCAAAAACTAGAATTCCAAAGAGAGTCAGCAGCTTTTTTATAGGTGCTTTTTTATTTTTCAAATTTTTCACGCTTCTTTTCTAAGGCTTCATAAACTGGTTTGGGAAGGTATTCCTTCACATTACCATCAAATATCATGATTTCCTTTAATATACTGGAGCTAACATGGCTGTACTTAGGTGACGCAAGTAAAAAAACACTTTCTAACCGTGAATCTAAATGTGAATTCATAAGAGCAATTTCTTTCTCGTACTCGTAATCTTTTATACTGCGAATACCTCTAAGTAAAAACCTCGCATCTAAATCTTCAGCGACTTCAACAGTCAGCTTACGGGCTTGAGTGATTACCCGAACATTTTCAATATGAGCAACTGATTCTTTAACCAGAGCTAGTCTTTCTTCAACCGTAAATAAACTTTTTTTACTTGTATTTACGAATATGCCAATGATCAATTCATCAAACAGTCGGGCACCTCGCTCAATAGTGTCTAAATGGCCCATCGTTAATGGATCAAAACTTCCTGGAAAAAGAGCAATTCGCTTCATTTATTCAGCCTCCCAATCATAAATTGTTACTGCACTTAAACCATAAAGCTGCCGTTTTCTTTGAATAAATTGTTCTATTCTTTCAGGCAGTTCAATACCCTTGTCGGTTTCGCAAATAACAATCGCCTCCGGAGCTACTAACCCTGCTTGAGCTAAAACAGTCAGTTGTTTAATGATCTCTTGTTCAGCGTAGGGTGGATCTAACAAGATTAAGTCGAAGGTAATGTCTTTATCTATTAATTGCTGAATCGCTTTATTTGCCGGCATTTGCATCAGATGAAAGCTGGCCTCTTCTTTCGTCATAGCTACATTTTCTTTGATGACTTCCATAGCTCGGAAATTCTTTTCTACTAAGAAGGCTTGATCCATCCCACGGGACACTGCTTCGATTGCTAATGACCCACTCCCTGCAAAAAGATCCAGCACATTACCGCCAGAAAAATAAGGCCCAGTCATGTTAAACATGGCACCTTTCACTTTATCGGTTGTCGGTCGGGTTGTTTTACCTGGCAAAGTCTTCAATTTTCGACCGCCAAACTCTCCTGCTACCACTCGCATAATTGGGTATCCTTTCTCTTATTGTAAGAATCCTTACTCATCAGACTAAATAGAATCGTTGATTCCTACTATTTCGCAAATCTGTTATTCATTATAGAAGAAAAAGATGAAAAATGTTTGATCAAATCAGACATTTTTCATCTTTTTTAAACTGTCTCAGCCAATCGGATTTTCGTATTTGCTTCTACTACATCTAATTCTTCTTCTTCTTTTACCTGATAAGCCGCTTTTGTACCAATACGATCTGCGAAGTTCATCTCAACGTCAGGACGGTAAGATCGTTCAACCTGCCGAACGAAGTGAAGTGCTTGGAGCTTTTCTTCAGATTCTTCTAAAGCTTCTTCATTCACATATAGCACTACATATTTCATCTTACGTGATACATAGTGAATTAAGCCATAACGTTTCAACGTCTTCAATTGTTTAAGGGAATAAACCCAAACAACAATTCCGCGTCTTTTTTGTACTGTAAATTCTGTATTATCCATGACAGTTCCCCTTACAATGATGATTGCCTGTTTCAAAAAAAGGATTTCCTGCGTCGACCTTAATCTCTGGTGAAACTGTTTGAGCAAGTGTCTGACTAATTTCATCCAATAAAGTTTGTAAATCAGTTTCAGCTACTCGAAATTGTGCCACATTTTCATTAAAATCTAAAGCACGTTTTGCACGCCGAGCACTTTTTTGTTTCTCTAGATAATCTGGCGCGAAATCCCCGTAATCAGCCACTCGTTCAAAGCGTTCCTTTTCTCGTAAAAACTCTTGCTTCAGCCGCTTAACTTCTGGACAACTATCCATTTGCTGTTTTTTTGCTAAATAATTTTTAAACACCTGACTAGTTTTAACACAGTCTATCAAACGGTGGGTTTGATCCTCCAAGGAAAATAATGCCTCATCTATAATCAATGTTATTCACTTTCCTTCGTTTGTTCTGGTTCCTGTAACAAGACTAGCACATTTTGCTGGTTAAATGCAATGCTTAACTGGTAATCAGTCTCTTCAGAAAAGCGGTCAGCCCAACGTTCCTGACTAATCCATTCAAATAGACTGAACCAAGGATCAATAACCGGAGAATAGAATAGCCCCGCTTCTTGATTTACTTGTTGATTTTTAGCTAATTTTTGAAATTCCTTATCACTTAGTGTAAATGAAAGATTACCTGCTCGTGCTTCGGCAGAAGTAGCCCATTCGTCTTGGCGACTTCGGGAAAGTACACTTTGCGGTTGTTCTAGAAAGTTATCCAACATGTTTTTACCTTCAGTCACTGTTGTTGTACTGATACTGAAAGGTGTTAAATCTTTAAGAGAGCGATACGTATTAATCGCGTCAAACAGTTGCTGCTCCTTTTGTTGATTGACCTGCACCCAGTCAAAGTTGTTTTCCTGAGCCTGAAAAGATAGCGGATTTCCACTATGAATTCGATAAGGCATAACGCGAAGCAAAGTTTCAATATCCAAATAAGACACTGCAAAAAGTTCCTCGTTTGTTCCATCAAAGAACGGAATTGCAAAGGTGCCATTATCAAAAGCAATCAAGGGTCGAAAGCGCATATCATCTTCGGTCAATTCAATATCAATTGGCTCATCGTTGTAATTCACTGCAAAATTAGAAGACAGTGTCATTTGTTCTGCCAAGTCACTGTTGGACATACCGAAAATAAATGGAGAGTTTGTGTTCTCTTGACCAATAACTTTAATCGCAGTAATATTGCCATCAACCACGTTGACCTGAAGAGATCCGCCTTCAATCGGATACGTCCGAATTTCAAACAAAAATCCGCTTGATTCAATTTTTGTTGGAGACCCTAAATCAGGTTCAATTTCACTAACAGGTAAACCAACATACTGAGCGCAGCCAGCCGTTGCTACAGTCTCATGTTTGAGAGAATTACGTTTAGCCGGTCGACTGGAAGGCTCGACCGGCGTATTCGTGGTATTAGGTGGAAAGAGTATCGGCTGCACATAATACCCGATCAAAACGATGATTAAGATACTAATGAAACCAAGAGCTCTTTTCACTTTTCTACACTCCTATTTTTCTTTTACTTCAATTAATAAATCACCTGAAGAGATACTTTCTTCCTCTTCAACATAAATATGCTCAACTTCTCCGTCAAAACGGGCATCAATAGAGGTTTCCATCTTCATGGCTTCAGTAACCATCAATGGTTGTCCTTTTTCAACATGCTCGCCTTTTTTAACTAAAACCTTCAAAACAGAACCAGACATCGTTGCCCCAATCTGTTCGCGATTGGTAGGTTCAGCTTTGCGTTTTGTTTGAACAGAACTCTTAATAGAAGAGTCCTTCACATTAATTTCACGACGTTGTCCGTTCAAGTTGAAGAACAAGGTGCGATTTCCTTCAATGTCAGCTTCACCTATTTCATCCAGACGAATAATCAACATTTTACCTTTTTCAATCTGAACGCTGATCGTTTCCCCTAGACGCATACCAGCAAAGAACGTTGGTGTATCTAATAAGGTTACATCGCCAAATTGGGCGTAAGATTTTTGATAATCCAAGAATACCTGTGGATACATTAAGTAGCTTAACACATCCGTCTTGCTTGGTTCAAATCCTATTAACTCAGCTAGCTCAGCCTTTACTTTTTCAAAATCAACTGGTGCTGCTGAAGCTCCTGGACGTTCCGTTAGGGCTGGTCGTCCTTGCAAGATGATCTTTTGCAGCTTCTCTGGGAAACCGCCTGTTGGTTGCCCTAAATCACCTTGGAACAAACTGATAACAGAGTCTGGGTAACTTAATTCATCACCACGATCATAGATATCTTGTTCTGTCAGATTATTTTGCACCATAAACAAGGCCATATCTCCGACAACTTTAGACGATGGAGTAACTTTAACGATATCACCAAACATCATGTTAACTGTATGATAAACATCCTTAATTTCATCCCAGCGATCTCCTAAGCCAACTGCTTTAGCTTGCTGCTGCAGGTTAGAATATTGTCCACCAGGCATTTCATGCTGATACACCTCTGTTTGAGCAGCTACGATTCCATTTTCAAAACTGCGATAGTAAGGACGTACATCTTCCCAATAATGATTCAATTGCTGAACATTCGCTAAATCAATATCTGGAGTGCGGCCGCCATTTTGTAAAGCATAGTATAAACTACTCATACTTGGTTGGCTAGTCGCACCACTCATGGCACTCATAGCCACATCCACAATGTCCACTCCAGCTTTGACTGCTGCTGAGCAGGTAATAATCCCATTACCAGCTGTATCATGAGTATGCAAGTGAATTGGAAGATCTGTTGTTTCCTTCAGTTCGCTAATTAAGCGATAAGCAGCTTGAGGCTTAAGCAACCCTGCCATATCTTTGATTGCAATGATATGTGCACCGGCCTCTTCCAAAGCCTTTGCCATATCTTTATAATATTGAACGTTGTATTTCGGACGATTTGGATCTAAGATATCACCAGTATAACAAATTGCCGCTTCAGCAATTTTACCTGAATCACGAACAACTTGAATACTTTTTTCCATTTGCGGCAACCAGTTCAAGCTGTCGAAAATACGGAAAACATCAACACCGTTATGAGCCGCCTCTTTAATAAATTCCTCGATTACATTATCAGGGTAGTTCGAATATCCTACCGCATTAGAACCACGGAACAACATTTGCAGCAAAGTATTTGGCATCGCTTTGCGTAATAATTTCAATCGTTTCCAAGGATCTTCACTCAGGAAACGGTAAGCCACGTCGAAGGTTGCCCCACCCCACATTTCGCTAGAGAATAGCTCTGGGAGAGCATCACCAGTTGCTTTTGCAATTTTTACGAAATCATTGGTACGAACTCGTGTTGCCAACAAACTTTGGTGAGCATCACGGAATGTAGTATCTGTTAACAGAACATTTTCCTGCTGCTTCACCCAACTAGCGACTGCTTCAGGACCTTTAGTATCAAGAATTTGTTTTGCTGTTTCAATTTCCTTAATTTCAAGATTTTTAGGCATACGAGGAGCTTCGAAGAAACGTTTCTCTTGTTTTTCGATTCCTGGGAAGCCGTTAACTGTAATTTCAGAGATATAACGCATGGTTTTGTTGCCGCGGTCTCTTACTCTTGGAAATTCAAATAGTTCTGGAGTGTTATCAATGAACGTTGTTTTCGCATCACCACTTTGGAATAATGGATGACTAATAACGTTATGCATAAACGGAACATTCGTTTTAACACCACGAATACGAAATTCGCGCAGACAACGCTGCATTTTCTGAATTGTTTGATCAAAGGTCAAGGCATGGGTACATACTTTGACCAATAATGAATCAAAGTGCGGTGTAACTACGGCACCAGCATAAGCGTTTCCAACATCAAGACGTACGCCAAATCCACCTGGAGAACGATACGTATCGATCTTACCAGTATCAGGCATAAAGCCGTTTAATGGGTCTTCCGTTGTAATACGGCATTGGATTGCAGAACCATTCATCTCAATATCTTCTTGTTGAGGTAAGCCAATGTCATTGTGCAAATCCTGCCCTTGAGCAATTAGTAATTGTGTTGTAACAATATCTACACCTGTGATCATTTCAGTAATCGTATGTTCCACTTGAACCCGCGGGTTTACTTCAATGAAATAGAACCCATCATCTTCAACTAAGAACTCAACTGTCCCAGCATTAATATAGCCAACATGCTTCATCAACTGAACAGCGGCGTCACAAATTTCTTTTCGTTGTGCGTCACTCAATGAAAGACAGGGAGCAACCTCAACAACCTTTTGGTGACGACGTTGGACTGAACAGTCGCGTTCAAATAAATGCAGCACATTCCCATGACTGTCTCCTAAAATTTGAACCTCGATATGTTTTGGATTGCCAATGTATTTTTCAACGTATACCTCGTCGCTGCCGAACGCTGCTTTAGCTTCACTTTTTGCCCGTTCATAGCCTTCTCTAGCTTCTTTCTCATCGTGAGCAACCCGCATACCACGACCGCCGCCGCCTAATGCTGCTTTGATCATGATAGGATAGCCATGAGAATTACCAAAAGCTAAAATATCTTCAATTGTTTTAACTGGGCCATCTGAACCAGGAATTGAAGAAATCCCCGCTTCTAAGGCAGCAGTTTTAGCTTTAATTTTATCACCAAAAATATCTAGGTGATGCAAAGAAGGGCCAACAAAAACAAGTCCTTCTTCTTTACAACGTTTGGCAAACTCAAGGTTTTCAGATAAAAATCCATATCCCGGATGGATTGCATCTGCACCAGCTTCCTTAGCAACACGAATAATGTCCTCAATATCTAAATACGCATCAATCGGCTTCTTGCCTTGTCCCACCAAATAAGCTTCATCTGCTTTAAAGCGATGGACTGAATAAGTATCCTCTTCAGCAAAAATTCCGACTGTTTTAATATTTAATTCGCTGCAAGCACGGAAGATTCTTGTTGCGATTTCACCACGATTGGCCACCAAAACTTTTTTCATTAACTTCACTCCTGACTTTTCAAATATTCATATTCTATTGCAAGCTTAGTCCGTTTCTCATCTGCACTAATATTAAGTGCAAAAGCAACACCAACAGACAAAACTAATAGGCTGTTTCCGCCCTGACTTAAAAACGGGAAGGTAATCCCAGTCAACGGAATCAAACCTAGCAAACCACCAAGATTAATAAACACCTGTAATAAAAATAGGCTTCCGATACCAATACAAATCAGCGAATTGAATGGTTTCTTCGACCGGATACCCACGAGAAAGATTCGTATAATCATAAAGATCAAAAGACCTAAAATGACTAAGGCACCAATTAATCCGACCTCTTCTGCAACAATCGCAAAAATAAAGTCAGTATGAGCTTCACTTAAAAAGCCTTTCTTTTCAATACTATTACCTAATCCACGGCCAAACCAGCCTCCGTTGAACATTGCGTAGTAACCATTAACCAGTTGATGGCCTTGATTCAATTCATCCATAAAAGGATTTTTGAAAACCTCAAACCGACTAACGATATATTGAAAACGCGCTGGAAAAATGTACTTACCAAAGTGAATTAAGAACTCTATAGCTAAAAAACTCAGGCCAACACCTATACCACCGATAATTACCGTGTAAAACCAGTTAACTCCACTAGCCAAAAGTAAAATCAAAGCCAATAGAGTGATGATTGCGGCATTCCCCATGTCTGGTTGAATAACAACTAGAAGAACCATGAAAAACACTAAAAGTAATGGCCGCTTCATATCTCCCCAAAAGTTATCTTGAATTGTCTCCTGACGCTTAGACAAGATGTAAGATAAATACCAAACCACCATAATCTTTAAATACTCAGCTGGCTGCAAACTAAAACCGAAAAAATTTAGCCAGCCTTTTGCCCCGTTAATTTCCTCACCAATAAAGGGAGTAAGTATCAACAGAAGAAAAATAACTAAAGTCGAAAATACAATCAACTGTTGACTCTTCAAAACATCGGTTTTCATTTTGTACATCAGTGTAATAACAATCAAACTTAATGCCCAAAATATCGCCTGGTTAGATACGAAGGAAGTCGGATCCAAGCCTCGAACAATTTGGATATAAGAGGTGGAGCTATAAACAAAGATCAATCCTACAACCGATAAGATTAAATAGGGAATTAAAATACTATAATCTAAAAAGTGACGTTTCCTTATCTTAGACTTCGGCAAGGATTATGCCTCCTTGCTAGTTTCATTAGTTTCTTGACGGTTTTCATACAGTTCGGTATATAAACGATTCAACTCTGCTTCTAAGTCGCTTAGCATCTGTTGGCCTTCTCCTTTGTTAAGAATACCAATCCGTTCCGCGAAGAATACTTGACGTGAGAAGCCATACATCTGTGTATCAACAACTTCTTCGAAAGCCTTGCACTGAGAAATACACAAACTATTATGTTGATTTTGGATCAGCAGCTTGATGCGCTTCGCATCATCATTCAATATTTTTATGGCAAAATCAGAAGAAATAGGTTCCATTTTGCTTCCCTCCTATCCTTAGTTTCAATATTATAGCACAGAAAAAATACAAAAAGGAGAAAAAAAAGAGCATCTAAGCTTTAATTAAATTCTTTGTTCGGATTTTAGGTTTTACACAAGCTATCGATGTTACAGATTGATGACAAACACGAAAAATGCTCTGAAAACTCTTTGTGCCGCTAAAAAAAATTATATCTTCGTGGAACAAATTAAAAATGTGAAACAAATCTAACCCAATAGTTTTTCATCTTCCATTTTAAGCTACTTTAAGTTAAAATATACTTATGAATTAAAATAGCTTGAAAGGAGAACTTTTTATGATCCAAAAAGAACGGCTGCAAGTGATTATGCAGACTCTGGAAGAAAGGCAGGCGTTAAGCTTAAAGGAGATTATCCAGCTAACAGGTGCATCCAGAGATACCGCTCGTCGAGATATAGTTAAGCTTGCGGATAGAAATTTAATCCAAAGAACCTATGGCGGCATTGCCCTTCCACAATCTTTTAAGCAATTGGATGATTATTTACAGCGGAGTTCTGAGGGAAACAGCGAAAAGCAACAGCTTGCGCAAATCGCTGGAAAAATGGTCCACGACGCAAAATCCATCTATTTGGATGTGTCCACTACAATTAGTTATATTCCCCAGTACTTGGAGAATTCTACTCAATTGTTTACTGTTACAAATTCTATTGATATTGCTGATCAGCTGCTTCGGAACAGTGAGTGTGAAACACGAATGCTTGGCGGGAATTTAGACCGTGAAAAACGATGTGTAATTGGGACCAGACCCTTAATTGAAATGGAGCAATACCAATTTGATTTAGCATTTGTTAGTGTGGTAGGACTTGATTCTGAAGGAGTATATTATGCCTACGAAGAAGACATTGATATGAAAAATAAATTGCGTAAGCAAACCGCCAAATTAGTGTTGTTGGCTGATACCAGAAAAATTAACCAGGCTCATTATTTTAAAGCCTATAACTGGGATCAAGTAGATACACTTGTTACTAATAAATCTTTACCGAACGGATTAGCGGAAATTTTGGAAGAACAACATGTTACGGTGCTATATGCAGGAGGAAAAATGCATGATTAAAACAGTCTTATTTGATGTAGATGGAACTTTGCTCGATACGGAATATGCGATTATTCAATCATTCAGAGACACATTAGCGATTGATCCAGCGATTTTGGATGAAGAGTTGCATTTCATTTTAGGTATTCCCGGAGTTAAAGCCTTGGAACGATATGCCGGATCAACTGAAGAAATCCAAAATCTTTTAGAGCTTTGGGTAAAAAACCTCAATAGTCATATGAAGAATGTACAACTGTTCCCAAACGTACTCCCCGTACTCCAAAATCTGCAGGATAGAAATTATCAACTAGGAATAGTCACCTCCAAATTGCGACCTGACATGGAGAGTACTTTGGATTCTTTTAATTTAAGAGATTACTTTACAAAAGTCGTCACCGCTTCAGATACTGAGAAGCATAAGCCTCATCCCGAACCTATTTTAAGAGCGATGGAACTCTTAAATTCTAGTCCTGAAGAAACTATTTATATTGGTGATTCCATTTATGATCTGCAAAGTGCCCACAGTAGTCAGGTATCTTTTGCTTTAGCGGGTTGGGGAGCGAAGGTACACGAAGAATTTGCTCAAGTTCATCAGTTGGTAACTCCTGAAGACTTAATCAATTATTTAGAGGGATAATTATGCGCGCAATCGAACTTTTTTTATGTCAGTTAGGAGAAGAAAGTAACACCCTTCTTACCTATTCTTCTATCACAGCTGCCGAGTATACAGTTTGGGTAGAAGAAAATACTTCTGTAAAAGAATTGCCATTAAAAGTATTTACTATTTTATGCACTCTTTCACATTTAAGCTATGATGAAGTACTTAAGCAATTAGTTAAGTATGAGCTATTAGCAGAGTAAGATCTTGGACATTTTCCAAGATCTTACTCTTTTTGTTTACATAATATTATAGAAGACAACTAAATATAGATAATTTCCTCCATGTCTATGATGAAATATTGTTTGGCTTATTTTTCTACGCAATTTACAATATATTGCAGATTGTTCCGTTGATTTTTAAAATAGTGAAACATTGCTAAAAACTGTTCCCGGTTGTCTTCCTTCAAACCATTTCTAATAATCCGTGCGGTTCCGATTAAACCTTCATCTCGAACCATTCCCCTAGGACTCATTAAAGACATCTCACCAGTTTGACTAGCAATATTTCGAAAGCCGATTTGCTGGTAAAGAGACTGCCATAACGATTTTGTCAAAGGTGCAACCCGCATGTTGATAGTCCGGCTCAACTGATCCATTTGCTCTAAATCTTCGACCTTCAAGGCAATATCATGAGTCAGTAGCTTGCCGCCAGGTTTTAAGACACGATAGTATTCCCTCAACGCTTTTTCTTTAGCCGACTGAGCTAGCATAGTCAACATCGCCTCATTTATCACCATGTCAAACGTATTATCCTCAAAAGGCAATTTCAATGCATTTCCCTGCTGCACAGTTACTTGATTCTCCAGTTTAGCCGTTTTTATTGCTGACTTTGCCTTCTCTAAAGCCTGAGAATCTAAGTCTACACCTATCATTTTACAATGGTAAGTTTGAGCTATCTCTATTAATGTCGTTCCCATGTTGCAAGCAACTTCTAAAACATAGTCATCTTTTGAAAATTGAGCCTGTTTCATCAACCAGCTGGTTGCCTCAATACCTCCTGGACGTAGTCTTGTTTTGCCAAGGCTAGCTAGAAAAGTGTGTCCGACTTTCTTATCACTCATGCTTACACACCTTTTCCGGTTTTACAACTACCAACAGCATCTGAAAAGCTTCAAGAGCATATAGGGCATGAGGAATATTGGCAGGCATGACAATAGTTTCACCTTCTTCTACCAAAAACTTTTCTTCCCCGATCGTAATTTCTACTTTACCGCTTAACAAGTTCACCATGGCATCACCAGGTGATGAATGCCCACCAATTGATTGATCTTTATCTAGGGCAAAAACAGTCATCCCCATACCTTTTCTTTGGACAAGTGTCATGCTTGCTACTTGATCTTCGGAAACAGGAACTAGTTGTGTCAGATTGATTACTTCACTTTGAGGTAATTTATTAATATAGGTCATTGATTATCTTTCCTTTCTGGTAACTCTATTTGCAAGTATTTACATTTTTCATTCGCTTGAATACTATGAAGACTGTTGGCTGGAATAGCTAATAATTCTCCTGCTTGAGCTGTCCATTTCTGTTGAAAAATTGTCACTTCGAGTTTCCCTTCCAAGATGTGCAGCAGCTTCACTAAGCCTGTTTTTTCTGAGCTGACACTCTCACCTTCATCCAGTGCATAGATGACTACTGTTGGCTCTATATTGAGCGCTTGACTAACAATCCGGCTGCGAATCTGATAGGCTGAATAATCTATCATCTCATTTAATGGTAAAAGAACCGGCTTCATTCGTTTTCCTCCTTTATCCACGAGAGCTTTTCTGCTACAATAATTTCTAGAACGATATTGAGAATCATTCTCATTGAATATATCATAGGTCTTTCATTCTGTCGGTTGCATTTGCAACAAAAAAACTATTTTTCGTAGTCTGTTCAACCAATGAGGATTTGTAGTCAAATCCGATCGCTCATTTTTTAATGAATATTTTCAGGTTTCTAGGATTCTCCTTGTAAATCCTAAATAAATCTATGAGGTAAAAACGATGCACAGTTATTTGGATATGCTCGAACAAACGACTATTTTTCGTGGATTAACTGCTAGTGAAATAATACAGGCTTTGAAATGCTTAGGTGGTGAAATTGTTGAATATGAAGGGAAGGGAACTGTTCTTACCTCAGACAATCAGACAGATTCTGTGGGAATTGTCCTAGAGGGAAGTCTTTATTTTAACAAGTTAAATATCCATGGAGAGCGTCATATTTTTACTGAGGTCAAAGCTGGAGAACTATTTGGCGAAAACTGTCTCTGGCCAAATCCTAGTGTATCCTCCTTTGAAATTGAAGTTCCTCAATTTTGTAAAGCATTGCTCATCAAAAAAGAAAAGCTCATGCATCCTGAAGCGACCACCTGTCGTTTACGGAAACAAATTATTGAGAATCTCTTTTATCTTTTACTAGTAAACAATCAAACTCTTTACCAGAAAATCGATTTGGTAACCCAAAAGAATTTGCGGGAAAGAATTCTCTATTGCTTGGATTTTCAATACCGTAAATCAGAGGAACCATTTTTTACCATTCCCTTTTCTCGCCAAGACTTTGCGGACTACCTAGGTGTAGACCGCAGTGCTCTTTCTCGTGAGCTGGCCAAAATGAAGGAAGAAAAGCTAATTGATTATAATCGCAATACCTTTGCACTATTAAATTAGAATGAAAAAAAGTTGTCCAAAGAGTTTTTTTCCACTCTTTGGACAACTTTTTGTTTGCTATTATGCTTCCACAGCTTTATTTTTCTTCGCTGCTTTTTCACGTTCTGATTTGTTCAGAATTTGTTTACGCAAACGAATGTTTTCTGGTGTAATTTCGCAATATTCATCCTCATTCAAGAATTCCAAAGATTCTTCTAGAGATAAATCACGAGGTTTTTTAATAACTGAAGTTTGGTCCTTATTAGCAGAACGAACGTTAGTCATTTGTTTTGCTTTTGTGATGTTTACACCAAGGTCTTTGTCACGACTGTTTTCACCGACGATCATTCCTTCGTAAACTTCAGTACCAGGTTCAACAAAAACAGTTCCCCGTTCTTCCACACTCATAATTGAGTAAGTGGTTGCTTTACCAGTATCAACTGAAACCAACGCACCATTACGGCGTCCACCAAGATTTCCTTGGATTTTTGGCAAGTATTGATCAAAGGTGTGGTTCATGATTCCGTAACCACGTGTCATAGATAAGAATTCAGTAGTAAATCCAATCAATCCACGAGCAGGAGCCAAGAATACCAAACGTACTTGTCCATTTCCAGAATGGATCATGTCTTGCATTTCAGCTTTACGTTGGCCCAATGCTTCAATTACGCTGCCCATATATTCTTCGGGTGTATCAATTTGAACTAATTCAAAAGGTTCGCAACGAACACCGTCAACCATACGCTCAATAACTTCAGGACGAGATACTTGCAACTCGAAGCCTTCACGACGCATATTTTCGATCATGATTGATAAATGTAGTTCTCCACGTCCAGAAACAATCCATGCATCTGGAGAGTTTGTTGGATCAACACGTAAAGATACGTCAGTATGAAGTTCAGACATCAAACGTTCTTCAATTTTACGAGAAGTCACGTATTTACCCTCGCGACCAGCAAATGGTGAGTTATTCACTAAGAAAGTCATTTGCAAAGTAGGCTCGTCGATGTGCAGGATTGGCAAAGCATCTTGGTGGTCTGCAGGCGTTACTGTTTCCCCAACAAAGATATCTTCCATACCTGACAAAGCGATTAAATCGCCAGCTTTTGCTTCTTGAACTTCCAAACGTTTCAAACCAAAGAAACCAAAAATCTTAGTTACCCGGAAATTTTTCGCTGAACCATCCAATTTAAGCAAGGACACTTGGTCACCGACTTTAATTTTTCCACGGAAGATACGGCCAATTCCGATACGTCCTACGTAGTCATTATAATCCAACAAAGAAACTTGGAATTGCAGTGGATCTTCGCTATTGTCAACTGGCGCAGGAATTTTTTCAATAATAGTATCAAATACAGGAACCATTGTTTCTTCCTGATCAGCAGGATCATCAGACAAGCTAGATGTTCCGTTTAAAGCTGAAGCATAAATCACTGGGAAGTCCAACTGATCATCATCAGCACCTAATTCAATAAATAATTCTAACACTTCATCGACAACTTCTTCTGGACGAGCTGAAGGTTTGTCAATTTTATTAACTACTACGATTGGAATTAAATGTTGTTCCAATGCTTTCTTCAAAACAAAACGTGTTTGAGGCATTGTTCCTTCATAGGCATCTACAACTAGTAATACACCATCAACCATTTTCATGATACGTTCAACTTCGCCACCGAAGTCCGCGTGTCCAGGTGTGTCCATGATGTTGATCTTGTAGTCTTTGTAGTTTACTGCTGTATTTTTAGCAAGAATGGTAATACCGCGCTCTTTTTCCAACGCATTGGAATCCATTGCCCGTTCTTGTAAGCTTACATGGCTATCTAAGGTATCTGATTGTTTCAACATTTCATCCACTAACGTTGTTTTCCCATGGTCAACGTGGGCGATAATGGCAACGTTACGAATATCATCTCTGTATTTCACTATAATTGCTCCTTTTCTTATAACAAGTCACTCGACAAGCCATTATAGCAGATATTCACGTGAATTGTTAGTAAAACATTTTCATTTTTTCTGAAAACTTATATTTCTTAATCTTTGTACTCTTTTACTTGGTTCATAGCTGCTGAAGTAAGTCCCATAAAATACTCACGACCAGAGAAATTTAATGGCTGGAAATCCGCTCCGCAGGTTGGCATTTCAAACTGTTCCATCATTACTTTGCCTGCAGCGTAATCCCACGGACTTAAGCTGCTCAGATAACCAATTTGTGTACCTTGTAGAATTGCGATAAAATCTAGGCCAGCACATCCTAGAACTCTAACTCCCATTGTTCGTACACCAATGTCCTTAGTATGATGATAGTTGTTAGTATAAACAGGCATACCTACACCCAACAAACCTTCTTCAAGCGTCTTATTTTTCGGCGCCTTTAATTCTTTCTCGTTGTGGTACACAGCGTTTACCTTCGGGCCTCCCCAGAAAAGATCATCACGCATGACATCATAAATAAACCCTAATCGCCCGATACCTTCTTCATATACAGCAATCATAATACAAAAGTTTTCTTTTTGGTAAACAAAATTCAAAGTTCCATCAATTGGATCGATCACAAACACACGGTCCTGATCAATCGCCGTCGTATCCTGTCCATTTTCTTCACCTAAAATTTTTGCTTTAGGATCAAAGGACTTAATTTTATCAACTAAAAAGTTTTGGATCTCTTTGTCAACATTGGTTACAATATCTGTTCTGCCAGATTTATGATCTACCTGAAGTGTATCTTCTTTCAAAGCCTTTCTAATCTTATCTCCAGCCGCATAAATCCACTCAATAATTTCCTTTTCCATAGTGATCCCCCTTGTAGTAATGTATTAAATCTGTCTGCTATTCACCAAAAATTTAAATTAGTTTCTATTAATAATCGCTGAATATCTGTCAAATTGCTATCCTAATTTCAGCCGCTTCTTCGATTCTTTTTTAGCTGCTTGAACGGTTCTGTATACGGAATAACCACTAACTGATTCAAATTCACGTCCAATTTTTTTCTCTTCGCCAATGCTGCGAATGACTTGCTTAAACTTTTGGTAACCGACTAAAAAGGCTTGCGTATCAACGCCGCCTTCGTTTGCTTGTTCGACTAAGTTAAGAAAATCGATCACGGCAATCATTTCTTCTCTGCTCCATTCAGGATCGATTGGGTAACTGTAATTATCCAATTGCTTCACTCCATTCCTGTTTAGTTTACCATAGATTTCTTAACTAAGCGCTTATTTGAACATGGCAAAGCACAACAAAAAGCCTTTATCATTTTTCTTTGATAAAGGCTTTTGCTTCTATTAGAATAGAACTTCTACGTTAAGATTATGTATCCCTAGTGCTTCTAGAAAGAGACAATATTGTCAAATGTTACAAGCTCTCTTGAAATTGCAGCTAAAACATTAGCAGCACGATCAGTCCGCATAAATTTACAAAAGACTGAGTCAAGAGAATAGCCCTGTCCCCATTTAGTAATCAAGGTTTCTCCATCATAACCTGCATGCTTCAACTTCGTTTTAATTTTTGCAATGATACAGGATAATTGAGAGCGATTTGAGCTTGTATCGCCATCACGCCATAAAAATTGGCAAATTTCGGTTCGTGACAAGGTTTTGCCATCTCCCTGCAACAGAAGTGAAAATACTTTCTTCTCATTCTTAGAAAATCTTACACTGCTCAATATGTGTTGGTAGGATTCCTCTTCAACTAAACGTACCGGACGGTTTGAATATTGAGTATTGATAAAGAAGTTTTTCTGAAGCAACACTAATTTTTCTCGAACCATTGTATTGGAAAGCGATTTGTTCAACCAGCCCCTTATAGCAGTACTCCTTATTGTTACTTGATCCTCTTCAGAGTAAGCTTCATCAGTCAGACGAATAATTAAATTATTATCTGTATTGATCAATGCTGATACCTCAGCTACTTCTGCATCTGTAATAGTTTCGCTAAGCAAGATAGTTGGAAAATACGAGAAGATGTTATGGTTACTGCTACTTTGATAAATGTCACTAGAACAAAATACTTCATAGTTTAATAACTGCAATTGCATTTGAAATTTTTGTTCCGCTAAAATGTTTTTTGTGAGAATCAAGATCTTGTTCACACATTCACGCTCCTTGTTTTTCTTAATCATCGATAGAATACCCTACTACAATGAGTAAATATCCATCGCTTACTTTATTTTATTTTTTTTACATAAAGATTAAAATAAAGCTTGAAAACGATAAGAAAAAAGCTGCAAATTCGACATAAATAACGAGTGATCATTTTCACATATAATTTTTCAGAAATTTGCACATCTCAGAGCCTATTTACCTGGAAAGTGAAAGCGAAGATTCTTTAAACCAGGATAGAAAATACTAATACTAACTATTTTAAAGAACAACACCCTGTTAATTGAGGAGTTAAAAGTAATCAACTGGGTCAAAACAGGCTAGCGAAAAACTAATAAATTCATTCGTGAGGTAATCACTTATATAGGTGAATAAGGAAAATCAATTTATTTATTTCTACATAAACTATTTTTGTAATTATAGGTTGTGAAAAAATTTGTCAGACAAGCAGTGTTTACAATTTACGCACCAAATTTGAAGAATTTAGTGCATGGGATTATAGAGACAAGCGTTACCCTTCTTTTTTTACTTAAATTCTTCAGAAAAGACATAACTAGGAATCAGAAAATCTTTGATTCCTAGCTATGTCTAACGTCTAAGATAATCGTTTTTATCATTATCGAATCTATAATCTGCATTATTCTCTGATTTTATTTTCTAAATTCGATAATAATTGTGCGTAATCAATTTTTGAAAAATCGGTGACGTCCAATTCATGAAGCTCTCCTAGAATGCCGTATTTCCCAAGATAATATTGTGTTGCAAAGACTTATTAACTTCAGTTTCTCTAAGATTATCTTTCACTTCACGTGTCCAATTAATCAGCAGTTCTGTCCCCACGTTAAACTTCCGAGTACCATTATTTATTAATTCTGAATAGTCTTCTTTTTTGACTCCAGTCCCTCCAATTGTTCCCAACTCTCCTTCAACTGAAACTCCGTGGGTGTGAGCATAAACTACAATCGCTTTGGTTTTAACAATATTTTTTTTTAAAGGCAAATGAGAGCCGTCGTAAATCAAATTAGCTTTTCTGACTATTAAATCAATCCAAACAGATTCCACAGTGGATACATTACTACAACAAAACCAACAATCATCAGCACTGCCTTCAAGGTCATTTGCTTCACAAATTCCTTCATGGGCATCATTCCATATCCATACATAATCAAATTACCTGCTGATTCATAAGGTAAGAAAAGCAATTCACAGGAATATAGCAAGCACATACAGGCGGCAACCGGATTAATTCCTAAAGTAGCTGCAATTTGCACAAAGGGAAGCGCCAATCCGCCCAACATAGCATAGGGAGTCATAAAAAAATTTGCCACCGTTCCCATTAGTATAAAAGCAACACAAACAACTAGCGTACTTTTACCAGCCAACATAGGAACCGCAATACCGGTCAAGAAATCTCCAAAACCAACTTCTGCCCCTACGATACCAATTCCGAGACAAGCCGAAACGAAGAATACCATAGAAAAGTTCAAACCAGTCAAGGATTCTGGATCGCCAATCCCTATTCTTGGAAGGAACATCAAAAATGGAATAGCCATGAATCCATACGCAGCTGGCAAACCAATAAAGCTTGAAGCACAGAGGTAAGCCAATAAAAGAACAATCATAACTACGGCTTTCTTTTCCTTCGTTGACATTTTCCCCAACAAGCGGTATTTTTCATCGAATAATTCCTTGCTAGCATTGATCTTTAAATTTTTCGTGTCATAAATTTTCATCAAAATCAGAATACTGGCTACACATACTAGAATAAAAAAGCCGTTATATTTTAGTGAAGTGAACATTGACATCGTATAACTTGGGATCAATTCACGGATAGCTACCTCTAGCATTGAGAAGTAACCTGGATAATATAGGCAGACTGTACAACCAGTAGCACCGATCGTTCCGGCAAAGCATACTAGCGAAGCTTCCTTGGAAGGCTTCATTTCCATCGCTTTACATACACCAAACACCAAAGCACTGGCAACTAGCCAACCGTTACAGAAGGTAATTAGATTCAAAATAATTCCAATAAAGAAACAACCAAAAACAGCCCCTGCATACGTACCTCCACACAAACGAATCACGTAATAGGCAATTCGGGTCAATAATCCGGTTTCATCCAAAATGTTACTGAATATCAAACCGCCTAAAACCATCCAAACAGTTGTGCTGGTCCAGGAACCAAATGCAATCTCAGCGGGAACAAGCCCGCTGATTAAATACAGTGCTGGCAATAAAATGGCTGAGACTAACCTAGGAAGCAGTTCCATGGCGATAATCAGGATAACAAAGATCGTAATCACAAGAAACAGTTTCAAGCGTGAAGTAAAGGTGTCCGAAACTGGAATAAAGGCGATCAGCGCTGGGGTCGCCAGACTGACGATCCATCCCATTAGATTCTTTTTACTTACATTAATTACACTAACATCCATTCTCTTTTCCCTCAATTATTATGATAGTCGAAAATCCAGTGACACTTACAGGGCTTTTTCGTAAAGAGCAATAATATCTTTCACCGTAGTTGCTCGCGGATTTACAGCGACATTGGGACTCTTCATAGCATCTTCTGCCATCTCAGCAATCTTATCTTCTGTTACACCCATTTCTGAAAGAGTCTTAGGTATGCCGATGGCTGCATTTAATTTTTTGATTTCATCTACCAACATTTGTGGCTCAAAATTCTTCACTGGTTCAGTTTTCCCACTAATAAAGTTATAAATTTTTTCGTAACGTCCACGATCTGCCAGAGCATTGTATTCCATGACTGTCGGTAGTAGGATTGCATTTGCTACACCATGGGCAATGT
This sequence comes from Enterococcus sp. AZ163, assembly GCF_050498925.1. Classification (NCBI taxonomy): domain Bacteria; kingdom Bacillati; phylum Bacillota; class Bacilli; order Lactobacillales; family Enterococcaceae; genus Enterococcus; species Enterococcus sp. AZ163. Next base: position 2,687,690 of record NZ_JBIPAO010000001.1, on the reverse strand, counting down.
GGAAATGGGCGCTTAACGGATGACTCATTGCATGAACATTTCCCAGTTTTGCCCAAGCAAAGGCGATTCCTGCGAAGGTCGACCCAGACATCATAGCACAAGCTGCTTCCCCATTCTGACGATTCGCGACAAACTGACGAAGATTGCTGCCAATCAGTAACATTGCTTTTTCTGCCATCGCATCCGTAAATGGTGAGGCATTTCTTGAAATATAGGCTTCCATTGCATGGATCAAGGCATCAATCCCGCAAGAGGCAGCAATCGATGCCGGAGCAGTCATAATCATTTCCGGGTCTAATACGGCATATTTCGGCAGCATTTCATAGCTGATGACTGACATTTTGTAGTTTCTAGATTCATCGGTAATCACAGCAGAAGCTGTCACTTCGCTGCCTGAGCCTGCAGTTGTTGGAATCGCGACAATTGGTACAACTGGTCCTGGAACCTTATGCAATCCTTCATAGTCAGTGATTTCACCACCGTATTTAGCTAAGACACCAGTAGCTTTCGCGACATCCATTGAGCTGCCTCCACCGAGTGCAACAATACTAGTAGCCCCGCATTTTTTGTACAATTTTGTTGATTCATTCACCACGTCAACGGTTGGGTTCGGTACTGTACCCAGATAGGTAGTACATTTAATACCTCCAGCTTCAATGATATCCTGGATTTTTTTGACTACACCTAAACCTTCTAAACCACGGTCAGAGATTAGAAATACATCCTCTGACTGATTTTCCTTCAATATTTCTGGCAGTTTCTTCAAGCTTCCCATGCCAAACTCAATGCTTTGAGGTATTTTAAATGTAAAATCTTTCATATTTTGTATTCCTCTCCATCTCTAGATTACGGACAATAAACTGGTGATCAGCATATTCCCGCCAACAAATAACAATACGACATAGACAATTTGCAAAAACTGTTCGCGGTTGATTCGTTTTAGAAAGCCCATTCCTAAGAAGAAGCCTAATGCTGCCATAGGAAGACCGATTGCCAAGGCACTCCACATATATGGAGAAAAGGCCCCGTTGCGGAATTGTGTAAAAGCATTCCATGTATTCAGGATCACCCATACCATGTTCATGGTGTTGCGGAATTTTTCTTTATCTTGGACTGCTTCAATTGTATAAACGGTAATTAGTGGTCCACCGATAGTAAACGCTCCATGAACAATCCCACCTAGAATTAGACAGCCATAACGGAAAATCTTCTTCAGGGGTGTATCTACTTCTTCTTCTACCTTTGATTCTTTGGACATTCGCGGCTTCACAACGTATTTATAGACATTCATTAAGGCAATTAACGTAACCATGAAACCAATCCCAATTTTTGCTGTAGTAGGACTGATCGCATAAAACAAGTAGTTCCCAACTAGGATTCCTGGTAAACATAAGGCAAGAATTTTCGCCAAATCTTTCCAGGAAACATTTTTGAATTGCTTGATTCCTAAATAATATAAAAATGGCAGTGTAATTAATGTTCCATAGGGTACCCCTACCTCGGTTCCCAACAATCCGTTGGTAACGGCTGCCGCAATTACGGTACAGCCGAAACCAGTACAACCCTGAACAAAAAAGCCGATTACCTGCATCAATGCCACTAAGATAAAATTAAATTCAAATCCCAACTTTTTCACCTACCTCATTTTTTTAAAAACTCAGTTCTGTTCGCTGAATCAAATCCTTTTGTAATGGTTTGCCAAGCTCAACGAAGTAAGCACTATAACCGGCAACACGTACTAACATGTCTTTGTAATCCTCAGGCTTCTTTTGTGCCGCCCTCATTGTAGCTGAGCTCATAATATTGAATTGAACATGCATTGGCTGCTTAGCCATATAAGCATCCACAAAGCTGATTAGGTTATCCCTTCCTTCAACCCCAGCAACTGCTTCTTCAGGGAACCGCAGATTCATTAATGTTCCATTGGTAGCTAAGCTATGATCAACTTTCGCTAAAGAGTTAACTAACGCCGTAGGACCAGCAATATCATGCGATCCAGCATCTGTATGAACCGGTCCCATATTATCAGATATCGCTTCACCCTTTTTACGACCGTCAACTGAAGCGTTAGTGTTCATTCCCATTGCTACGTTGGCATTTACCGAATAGACCCCGGGACTAAATTCTCCGCCTCGTGGATTTTTGCGACCACTAATATGTCGGCAGTAACATTCGAACATGAATTTGAACAAATCGTCAGCGTAATCGTCATCATTACCGTAATGATGAACTTTCGAACTGTTAACTAGGGCATAAAGAACATCGTGACCTTTCCAGTTATCCTTGACTGCTTGTAAAAGCTCAGACCCAGCATAACGATTTTCCTCAAATACCAGCTGCTTGATCGCAGATAGAGAATCCGCACAAGTCGCCATGCCGCTTGCTTGAGGTCCAATGCCATTGTATTTTGCTCCACCTTCAGTTAGATCCTTGCCGGATTCTAAACAGTCTTCGAAAAAGGCTGATACATAAGGCAGCGGCTTAAGTTCTTTATGGACGGTATCGATAATATTTAAGCTGCTGCACATTTGATCCGTCCAATACTCAAATTGCTGGTCAACGCTTTCGAGCACTTCATCAAAGCTTTGATAGGTATCCAAGCTACCTGTATCAGGCCCCAATTGCTGGCCAGTGTTTAAACTACGGCCGCCATTGACCACCATTTCCATCATTTTTGGTGTATTCACATAAGCTGCATCATGCCATCCATACTCTTTTCCAGGCAAACTAATTTCCACACAACCTACTACACAATAATCTCTTGCTTCTTCAAGAGTCATACCTTTGCGCATCATTCCTTTAATTGTAGGACCATCATTGAACAGCTTCGGATGACCATAACCAGCTCGAATACATTCAATGGTTTTTACCCTTAACTCGTAAGGAGTAAACTCATGCATCCGTACACACACCCAAGGATTCATCATGCGGGTATGAGCAGAAGCTTCCAGCATCAGCATGGTTAAATCGTTGGTCGCATCATTTCCATTACGATCTACTCCGCCGATAGTCAAACTTTCACCGCCGAAACCGCGGCCGTTACGTAAAGCCATACTTCCCTTGTCTTTTAACTTCGTAGGGTTGTTCATTTTCACATAGACAACTTCGATTAGTTCTAAAATAAATTCTTTAGGAACATTTCCCTTTCTCATATCAGCTTCGTAGTAGGGTTTCAGCCATTGATCCATCCGGCCATATGAAATCGAATGTCCATTGCTTTCCACTTGAATCAAGGTAGTTGCAAAGTTGAACAGCTGCAAGGCCTGCCAGAAAGTTTGTGGTGCTCCGTCAGCAATTTGATAACAATTCACTGCCATTTCCTTGAGCTCTAGCTTGCGTGTTGCATCTTTAGTAGTTTTTGCTTGTTCTTCCGCAAGCAAGGCGTAACGTTTGATGTATTTTCTAGCAGCTTCGTGCATGATAATCATAGCTTCATAAAAATCTCGTTTTTCACCATATTCAGGATCACGTTTACTCAACTTAGCAAGCCGAGTTTTCGCTTCTTCGATTAGACCAATGTAACCAACACGCATCAGCTTTCTATAATCAATTGCCAAATGCCCAGCACCTGCGTAATGATAAAGATTGGTTTGGAAAATCTTTTCACCAACCTCGGAACCCTTCGTTTGGTCCTTATCCAGTTTAACATTCACTAAATCATCAACGGTTTTACCCTTCCACCATGCACAAAGCTCAAGAATTTCATTTCGTTCTTCCTCGTTGCGAATATAGAATTGGTCATTTGGTCGTTCTTCAAAGGGAGAATTTATAATTTCATCTAGAATCCAATTGACAGAAAATTCTGGATAAATCGGCGAGGCTTTCGCCGGTGCTGCAATCTCACCTAATATCAAATCTTCATCATAAATGTATAATGTTGAGTTCAGCAAAACATTTTCGAAAGCATAAGCACATTTTAATTTGCGTGAACAGGTTTCATGACTTTGATAAGCTTCAGTAACTAATTTTAGCCGTTCAACATCCACCTCATATGGCCGATCCAAAAAGGCTTGTCTTAGATGGTTTACCCGAGGAAATGGCGACCAATCCTCATGGTGAACCTGATAGCCGATGCTATAGGTCTTATCAAAGGGCTCTGTTCCAACTGCTGTTGCTTGTTTGATACTCATTTATAAAATCCTCCTTCATTAATCAACTGATTTATTGTCTTTCTTTAGTTCCAACTAAACAGTGAATGCCGCGATCGTTAAAATATTCTGCTATTTTATTCACCTTTTTCTGAAAAGACTTTCGTTTGATCTTAATCCCTTCCATCCCGTAAGGAATGCCTAATGCTTGATACTTCTCCTCACCCAACCGCATAAAGCTGAGCAACTGCAGAGTTCGAATACGACCATTTAGCTCATTTAAAATGAAGTCAGCGGTTGCTTCAATATTTTCTGGATCATCATTGACCTCAGGAATAACTGGAATACGCAGAATCAATTCCCGTTCCAAATCAGTCAGTTTTTTTAAGTTTTCTAAAATCCGATTATTGCGGACCCCTGTGTGCTTCCGATGAAGCTTACTGTCCATGTGTTTAATGTCTGAAATCCAAATATCAGTGTATGGTAAAAGCTTTTCCACTTCTCGCCAGTTGCCGTAAAAAGTTGTTTCAAAGCAGGTTTGAATGCCTTCTGACTTACAGGCCGCGAATAATTCTGCTACAAAATCACTTTGCAACAATGCCTCTCCTCCTGAAACAGTCACTCCTCCACCTGACTGTTCATAATATTCACGATCTTTACGGATGATTTCCATACACTCTTTTACTGACATTTCTTTTCCCCACTGTTTAATGGCATCGGCTGGACAAGCATCTGCGTAAACTGAACAATCTAGATGCCCCTCGCTTTCGATCCCAACTAACTTTCCACGATGGAAATTAAGAATATCCCGATTATCGCACACAGTTTCACAAAGTCCGCATTTTCTTTGAGAGATACACTTTGATTTATAAACGCCCAGCTCGATTTTGGTTGACCAGCTCTCCGGATTCCCACACCATTCACATCGCATTGGACACCCTTTCAAAAACAGCTCAGTACGTAGACCTGGACCATCATGAAGGGTAAATCTTTGAATGTCAAAAACGACTCCCAGCTGAGACACAGCTTTCCCTTCTTTCCAACTTTTATAAGAATGTTTAACTTGCTCAAAGCTTAACAAAGTTAACATCTCAGTATAAGTAGGCATCAGGATTATTTCGTATAGGGAACATTCCCTATTCTGCCTACGTTCAATTGAAAACGATCCCAAAGTAAAATTAGTCAAAAAAAAACTCAGACAAGTTCGCCTGGGTTTTTCTTTTATTGATCCTACAAAACTAATTCTCTCGGTGCTCCAAAAGCTTGTATAGTTCAAAGCGACTGTTTACTTCACATTTAATATAAATATTTTGAACATGTTTTTTGATGGTATGGTAACTAACCACCATTTTATCAGCAATCGCTTTATAAGTCAGTCCTTGATACATCAACTCTGCCACTCGCTGTTCAGTCGCCGTCAGCGGTAAATTATCTAGCGAAAAAGCAGGCACTTTTTCTTCATCCTTTTTAGCGATTGTAATCCAGTGATAGCGGTCAATAATGCCATTTGAATAGGTTTGATCATAGGTATAAATTTTGAAAATGTAATTCTTAATGATCTTTGTTTGGACGCGATCTGAGCTGATAGTTTCTTCTTCCCCACCTAAAAGGAAAGGCAGCCAGCTGCAAGGGGTGGTACTGCTCATCTGTTCAGCAATCACTGGACCTAAAATATCCGTTAAACATTTAACAGCAGTTTGACTATAACTCATGATATGCATGAAATCATCTGTCACCAAATAAGCTTTTTCCCCACAGGCAATAATTTCATTTTGGATATTCTGAACAATCTTCGCCTGTTCAAATTTTTTGAAGTTTTTATAAGAGTTCGCCAAATAAACGTAAATTTCATTAAGCTGGGTAATCTCTGCTACCGTAAAATCTCCTTGATTCTGACTTTTGAAAAAAGTCACTTGAATATAGCCATTCATTCCAAAGGCCAAGGTCGTACTATAATGCTGCTGAAAGTTCTCCTCGATGAAGCGAACATAAGCCGAATGCTCATAATCTCTTTGGACGATTATATCTGTGGACTTATATAGACGGGGTTTCACATTAAAATACGTTAATTGATCTCGCAAAGCATCCTGATAAATCATGTGCCTGATGACATCATTAGCAAAGAAAGTACGATAAGGATGCTCGTCACAATCAATTGAGATTCCTTGCCAACTAGTCCAAGATAAAAATTTTCCCTGCGTATCGTAATAAGAAATCAGTACCTTTTCCCAGCCAAAATTCTTGAATAAGTAGTCTAATAAAACCGTACTAAAAAATTCACGGGCAGAAATTTGATACTCGGATATTTCTGAGAAAAAATTAACTTGACCAGCATGCTCTTCATTCATAATGCTTCCCCCATCATTAATCGTTACTTCGCCATTACCCTGTCGTATCCATTTTACAAGCTTCTCTTCAAATAATTAATTAGATTATACCATGCCTCTTCTTTGCGCGTCATTTGAATACAGGAAAGAACGATCCATAAATATAAACCAAGGAAGCTGTCAAAACATCGCTTGGAGCTACTAATTTAAGTGCATTTTTGAATTCTTTACAGGTATATTTAGAGCAGCCTTATCGCTAAGTAAGACTAGTCAACCAGTTAACAAATTGAAGAAAATTCATTTAGGTATTTCTACTTTATACCTTTCATTTACTTGATTATTGTAGAGAATGAATGTATCACCATCCAGCCATTCTACATCAAATTGGATGGTTTCCATGAAACCTGGTCCTTCATAATTAAAAATCTCTTTTCCACTTTCTAAAAATACAGATGGTCTGCTTATATAATCATAGCGCACAAAAATTTTAGTTTCACTGTTAGGCGAAACAAAACTTTGATCAAATTTCGACTCATATCGGAGTTTTCTAAACATTACCGTGTAAACAAAGAAAAATCCAATTATCAAAATAAAAACTAGCAGAATCTTACAATATTTTCTCAACTGTTTTTCTCCCTTTACTCTGATTAACTAGGGACTTCAATAATTTATATTAAAAACTACTCTTAATTAAACACTGAAGTAGTCCTTCCTTTCCATTTAATACTTTATAAAGCGGAATACTTGAAGTACCGTACTTCTCTATATACAAAACAATATAATTTACTGTCACCTCTTTGTAAACAATCTTTTCTAGCGAAAAAGTCTTTTTTGCGAATACTGAACAATTTCCTCAGGATTGTTTTCAAGAAATTTATTTACTAAGTCTTTTTTTCTTTTTGCAGCGCTAATAATACACAGTAAAGTTTCTTTTAAAATGCAATTTAAAAAATAATTGTTAAGAAGATGATTTCAATTTCCATGACACAGTAATTGGCTAAGTAAATAACAGTAGCATAGCCATAAAAATCAGCTTTCCTTGCCTTTTGATTGAACGGATTATGTTTAAATAAGACCAATTCATCGTGGTATTTCAGCAAAACGTTCATAACCTCCCAGATAGTGTGCCCTCTTCTACTAGAATAATAGGCGAGCTATTGATCAATTTCTACAATTTTAAAAACTTTAGTCGCTATATTTTTTTAATTCCAACTCTATTTTATTAAACGAAAATAACTAATAGATGAGTGAAATTAGTGTTATCATACGTGAAAAAATAAGAATAGTAATATTGTTGCATTAATCAAATATGAAAGGTAAAATGAAGGAGTACAAAAACTACAAGCGCTCTCAAAGCGTAATTTTTGGAGGAGATGAATATGAAAAAAGGGTTTTCTTATGCTTTTGTTGGGGCAGCAATGTTAATGCTAGGTGCTGCTGTTGTGCAGGCTGATACTGCCGAAGCCTCTACATTATATCGTGCATATAATCCAAACACAGGTGAACATTTGTACACGCAGAATTACAATGAAATTCCATTTGTAGTTCGTGCAGGTTGGCAAGATGAGGGATCTGCTTGGACAGCTCCGGATAAAGGCGTTGAAGTGCATCGGCTGTTTAATCCAAACAACGGAGGCGATCATTTCTATACCCTAGATACAAATGAACGCGATCATTTAACCAGGGTTGGTTGGACCTATGAAGGTCTTTCATGGCGATCAGGTGGGAAAATTCCTGTTTATCGTTTGTATAATCCAAATGCAAAATCAGGTACTCACCACTATACCACTGATGGGAATGAACGTAACCATCTAGTTAATCTTGGTTGGCGTTCTGAAGGAACTGCTTTTTACGCTTCGGAGGTAGGCAAAGGAAATCCTAACCCAGCTCCTAGTCCCGGAGTAACACCGAAAAAAGTGGATGTGAATATCACTGCTCCAGGTGGCGAGGAACGTAACGTTCCTGGTTCTTACCGCTTGCTTTATTCAAATAGAGCCTTTGATAATGCCTCTTTGGGAACAGCAACTATTGAGTTTGTTGCAGATGTTGCAATGGTAGGATCAGGCAGTGATTACGAAACACAATTTGTAATTGCAGGTAACGGTCCTGCAAGTGGTCAAGTAGGAGTTGGCTTACACTATCAGGCAGGTAACGATGGGAACTTTGCGCAAGGTCGCATCAATACAACCAATATTAACTTCCCTGCAAATGCTGGAACTACTGGACAACAATATTATTCGGTGAATACTAATGCACCTGGAGTTGGCAGCAACCAATCGGTCAATCTTAAAGTAAGATATTTTGACTCAGGGTATATGCAAGCCTTTGTGAACAATACCTTAGTTGGACAGTATAAGACTAAACTAGTCCCAGGCGGGAATGCTTACATCCTGCATGTGAACAGCACAAATGCTACAGCAAAAGTTCGCAATTTGAAAGTATACAAAAATGGCGCAGATGTAACTACAAAAGGTCAAGTGCCATTCGCACAAACATCATTTGATATTGCAAATGATGTAAGAGATGGTGCATACTAAATATTAATCTATACAAAAAAACCTTCTAGAGTTTAAAAAGATCTCTAGAAGGTTTTTCTCTTGGAATCAGCGAAAGATTTACTACTATCCAACATAGATTGGATAAAATTCTATAGAATACCAAACAGATGAATCGGACATTTTTACCTCCTTCGATATAAATGCCCAACTATAATTCCAATCACCATTTACCGGGTTTCCGTAATAATAAATTGATTTAGGGTCTTTTCTCATCGCATCCCCTTTAGCACCGGCAGCTTGTAAGGTTTTTTCCAGAATCCCGCTATTTCCTAACTTACTTACTGGAGTAGGTGCTGAGTTGGTGTTATTCTCACGATTCGTTCCATACCAAGCCAAGCCTTCATCTTTCCAACCATTCCGAATCAACATATTTTGCTCTGCACCATTTACCGTGTAGTTATGGCTGCCTGCTTTCGCATTCGGATTATAAGCACGATATAATTTTATTGTTTTATTTGTGTCAGAATACCAGCCAACACCTTCATAGTGCCAGCCAGTTTTGACCAGCATATCCTTTTCATTGCCATTTAATGTATAATGATGATCACCCGCGTTCGCATTGTACAAACGATATACCGGATCACCAGCAGTTGGCGCATACCAACCAATCCCCTCGTCACGCCAACCAACCTTCTTCAGCATGTCCCGTTCTGCCCCGTTTTTCGTGTAAAAATGTTCCCCACTGTTTGGATTGTATAAACGATACATATCGTCCGTCGCAGCCTCCGCCTTAGAAGGTATAATAAAAATAAGTACCACCGCTACCAACAAAACAAATTCTCTTTTAGAAACATATTGTCTCTTTTTCATATACTCCATCCTTTCTTGACTATTTCTCTTAACAGATAAGCCGAAATAGTTTACATAATATTTTACTTGAAAACAACTGTTTCAAAATTGTACTATATAAATGACTTTCTTACCTATTATCAACAAAAACTCTTTTTTCAAGCATCATTCATAAGTGAACTGTCTTGATAAAAAACTGGAATTAAAGTTTAAGTATCTCCCTACACTCTTCTATTATAAAATTAGTTATTTTATCGCTTAACCCATTCTTCTAGGAATAAACCTTATATACTTCAAATACTACTAATAAACCAACTTGTATTCCTAATCTATTTAAAATGTAAAATTATTAGTAATAATCAATGACCCCGTATTATATATTATATAGAAAAAATGCAGCCTTTGATAGCCATTTATTAACCCTAAAATGCCAACTCAACAAGTTAGAATAAAGTTTCTCATATATTGGAAATAGACCTTCATGATTATCTGTCGCCAGGCAATCATTCTTCCTATATAAAAAATAGAACGATGGTTTATTTACCATCGCTCTACTGCTTATTTATTTTAACTGACTATTAAGTAACAGTTGCCAATCAAAGTCTTTTCATTTCGGAGCTAATTCAGTAACCGCTACTTGATATCAAAAATAAATTGTACTAAATACTTACCTTCAAAATCCTTATAATAGCGGATCGAATGAATTTTACCTAAGCAGTCTGAGTCAATTTCTTCCTGAAGCGCTGCTCTGTAAAAATCAGATTTAAAACTCTTTTCTACATACTTTTCGGGCATCTTAACTAGATAAGTACGTTTGTTGCCATCCTCAGTCATTTGACGTTCGAATTCTTCCAAAGGATTTTCCTCTACTGATTCGAACAGGTCGCCAATCGAAAGCTGAAAATTATCGATAGCTGCTGGCAAAACGTCACCAAAAAAAGTTAGTCCAGGAATATTTTTTTGCTGTATCTTTTTGTAATTCATTAGGTGTCTCCAATTCTTGATTAGTAATAATTGCTCTGACTTAATTTTATGCTAACATATATCATTTGTATAGGGTTAGCTTGATTTTATTAGAATTGGATTTTAAATTAGCCGTTTGATAAATTTTCTTCATTTGAATTTTTGTTTTAATAGAGTTTGCTTTGCTAGGATTAGCGACGTACTCAATTTAAAATGCGTAAGCAACCTACCTGAACTGCTAATCATAATTTTTTATCTTTACATTGTAGAAATTTATTCTGTGGACCGAACGAAGCATTACTTTAATCATGTCGTAACCCTCTACCTTTGAATAAACAATTCCCGCTCGATTCTCTAAGTGCATCAGTTCATAAGCTTTTGGCGTATTGGTTATTATCGATTCTATAAAACAGGATTTTTCGAATTCGTCTTTGACAATGCTCTCAGGAATTCCTTCACGAAATAGTTTCAGAACTCTTTTCTGATCAAGCAGGTATATTTCTGCTGTATTTCCCAAACCAATTTGTTTCATAATCCACCACTTCCAATTGTTTTAGTACATAAACGTAGAAAAAAGAGACGATTGCTTTTTTAGTTTTCAGAAAAATAAGAATCGATATAGTCCTTAATCTCATCGTATTTTTTATCATAGAAGTGAACGGCAGGAACTGATATTATTGGTACACTGTTGTCATTTTGGTATGGTCCAAAAGGTTTCGGAACTATCAAGGCATCTAGTATATCTTTATCATGTAAATAATCGGCAGAAACATCATAGTATTTGGAAAAATAATTCTGCAAATCAGCTTTATTTTTCTTTAACGAAAAGAGTGTTGGGTGCAAAGTAGTATAACCAACGCCTGTTTCTGCGGTTAGAACAAAATATATCTTATGCATAAAAAATCCCCCTTATAGCTATGTTAGCGACCAAAAATATGGAGCGGCACTAGGAAAAAAAGACATAGAAATGATTGGTGTTGAGAAAAAAGAAGCAGAACCTATTATTTGAAGCACTACTAATGAGCAGTCAATTATTTCTTCAAAGATATTTTTATGTCGGCTTGCTTGAAAGTCCTAATAGTGAGTATCCATAAAAGCAAAGTAATAAATCCCCACATATAAAAGCTTACTTCTGTGAATACATTCAAAATATCGAGTAATGACATAATTGCTGGAACAATTACTCCTATAGTGTTGATCATAAGTAAAAACAAAACCAAACTAGCTAAACTTTTAAATTGAGATAGTACTTTTTCCTCATCAAACACTTTTCTCACCCCTTAGTATGGTTTACATTATTATAACTGTGTCAATTACCCAAAAGAAAGTGACTATCAGGATATTTTGAATGAATAAACGACTCTGTAGGTAGTTTACGAGAAAAAAGTGGAAGAACAACGAAGCGATTTCAACTCAAACGGGAAAGTCGTAATCCTCAACAATGGTGATTTTGTGTTCTTCAAATTTCTTTAAAAGAACCGCTACACCCTTCTGCTTGAATTCGCCATACCTATTTATTACTGTACTTTACATCAATATGAGAACCCTTGTTAGACCATTTTATGAGCTTTACTTTTTTTATCGAAGAAAAAGTTGGCCCGAAAATAGGAGTTACAGAGAATCTTTTCTGATGGATAATCAGTTTAAATCTAAAATAGAAGTAAAGGGTTATTTCCAACAAAACAAAAATAAAGCCGGCAATTACTATCCACATCAAAACTCCTGTGATTGAATAGAAATAATCGGCAATAAGATCAATTGAATCCGCTGATTCTATAGATGGTGGAGCCATAAGGCAAACAGGTAAAACGATTGAAAACATCATTGAAAGGAAAACAACCCAAAATAATGGTCTTCTTATAACATTTTCACTTGCGTCAATTTTTGGGGGTTGTCTTTTTTTTTTTCATAAGATTCCTTTCACCATTGATATAGATGACCAAATCTCATCGAATTTGTAATCTTAAAGCTGTATCATCTACCTTCACTATCAGATATGAAATCAGTAATGATATTCTAGCTATCTTTTTCAACATATAAGAACTACTCTAATGTGAAAAAATTTTTCTACAATCGTTTGTAGAGCATAGATATTCTTGCTATTTAGTTGTTTCCTTTTTTTAGATCATCATATTTATTGGATTTTTCTTCCAAAAGTTTGATATAAGCTTCAAACTCTTCAATAGAATTGAACCCGTACTTCTTTTTAATATAGGTAATAACCGGCATACCTTTATCAATTTCATCCTTAATATTCTTTAACATAAAATCACCTCAATTTATTATATAACGAACCAAATAGTTTAACAAATGAAAAACGATCAACATATATTTTTTGAAGTGATTTACTAAATTCAACATAGAAAGGAGACTATTAAGGTCAGCTCAAAAAAAGATATAAGTAGTGATAGAAATCGGAAGGCAATCCATATCCTTGGCCCCCACTTAGTAGTAAGTGCATCTCCCTGATGACCAGCCTCCTTGAACTTGTTCTTAATCTTGGTCTTAATACACAACAGTTGACTTCGGTTGGTAAACGACTTTTCTCTTTAACCTACAGTTATCTGAAAACTAAATATAAATAACATTAGAAATTATTTCTTCTTCGTTTAATTCAGATGGAGCAAAAGGAATTTTCTGCTTTTCTATCTATATTTCAGTTATTTTATGATAACTAGGTTTTTTTATTTTTAGATAAAGACTGATATATCAACTTTTTTGGAGTTTGGCAAAAAATAAGTTAAAAAAATTTTTTATACGTTATACGCAGGTTTTTGGCTTTTTTTCGCTTCTCCAAAAAATAGAATCCTTTATTATCAACCTTTCTATTTTTCAAATCGGCGTATAACTCACTTTTTTTGTCTATAACTGCTCTAGCTTTTTTTTGAAAAATTCTATATCTTTTAGTCACCGGCCGGAACAAAAACAAAATAACGACAAACAAATCATTACAGAAAACGGAGGAATCGGAATGATTCAAAAACTGGGTACCAAATTACAAGTACAAATCGAACAAGCAGGCGAAGATAAACAGAAAAAGGTGAACTTCTCAAACGTAATTGATAATCCACCTGAAGCAGATGTAGTCAAATTAGGAGAGATCATGGCAGAGCTATCCCAGCAAGGCAGTTCATTGGATAGTGTCATCCTGACTGTGCAATCTCGAATTACGAAGGAGGTTGATAAGTATGAAACGAGTCGTTAAATTAGTTTCCATCTTTAGAAATGGTGCAGGTAAAAACCAAACTTGGAGTATGACCAATCCTGATACAACCAAGACGCCGACACAAATCAAAGGATTATTGGAACAATTGACTAAATTAAACTTGTTTCAGAAGGATGGTATCAAACAATATGAGAATGTTGTTAGTGCAAAATATGTAGAAACCATCGAAACAATCATCTTTGAAGAAGAACCAGCAGTCAGATAATTGAACATTGAGTTGCGGCGGTAGACGTACCGCCCTTCTCTTATCTTATTAATCTTTTTAATTGGATATTGTATAGAACGAAAATCAAACTATTTTTTGTAAAAAATAATTCATTACTATGAATGAGGAGCGATTAATTATGTCAGAGCAACCCTTTACTCACCACCAACTGTTTAATCTTAAGCGTGAAACGCTAGAACAACAAATCGTGGAATATTATCAGGAAACTCAGAATGGCACCATGACCATCAAGCTATTGCTTGCTTTGCGTGTCCGTTACCAGCTTGGTGCGAAGGAGTTTGCTCTGGTACTGCAGGATTTGGTTCATTACTTATTTAAGAACACCAAAGCAACCAAAACAATGAAGCGATTTTTCTGGTACTTTGCGGATTACTTTGAAACCAGTGAATTGCGGATCTTAGCCTTAAAGCTAGATCCTATTCGTAATTTTTTTGAAGCTACCAAGTCTTTTATAAAGGCACAAGTTGCTAAGCTTTTCCATACAGAAGCTGGCACTGAAGCCACGTGAAACTAATATTTATTGTCTGTCTCACCTACGCGAATAAATGATGAAAAGGAGTTAAAAAATGATCAAACTAGTGTCTACCTTCCTAAATAGTGAAGGCAAGAAACACAATTTTTCCTTTAAAGATCCTGATACCACTAAAAGTCCTGAAGAGATCAAAGAAACGCTGGCCTTGCTAACCAGCTTAGAACTCTTCGAAAAAGATGGTGTTGGATTGTTTAAAGAAATTGTGAAAGCGAAATATGTAGAAACGATTGAACGGCCGATTTTTGATGGCGGCGAAATGTTTGGAGTTTCCGCTCCAGAAGAACCGGAGGGAACTGAGGATACTATAGCTGAACAAGAAACAGTCCTTCGTTGTACCTGGGAGGAAACACCAAAGCTTCCAGAAGTATCTTTTGATTTACCTCCAATAAGAAGTGAGGTACATGAAGTTCTGTCTGCTCACCTAAACCATGAAGCTCTGGCCGATTCTTCGGATACGAAAATGACTGTAAGAAATCTTCCAGTAGCTAAATCAGTAAAAACTAGTGAAGAAGCTTCCCTGCCAGCGGATAATTTTTACGATGTAGTCAAAGAACTGGTGAAGCGACGAAAGAGAAGAAAAGCCAAGGAGCAAGAGAAAAGAAAACAGAAGGCCCCACCTGAAACACCTTCATGATGTCTGATCATTTACCAGCGTAGGTAAAATAAACTCGTCTGGATCATGAGCTGCACTGAAGAGGGGTGATGCATTTGCAATCTCTTGTGCAGTATATTTTAGCCCCGATTTTTGTCGGACTGGTTATCGCATTGGTTAACCACTGGTTAGATGATCATGATCCCTGACGATACACAGACTGTTGCAAAGCGAGACAGTTGCAATAGCCACACGTTCCTTGAAAACTGAAGAAAAGAAGAATTGCCTGTAAAGATGGTGCCCTTTACAGGTGGTGATTTTTGATGGGCACTTGTCTGAATAAGGAAAAATTTATTAAGATGACACTGCTATTCATTTTATGAATAACAGTCCTATACATAAAGTTATTATGCAAAATTGCAATTGTACATTTGGCTGTAGGGCTCCTATAATCAGGGGTGTTCCAAAGAATAAATGAGACAATCGGAGGAAAACTATATGACAGCAAAAATTACTGAAAAGATGCGCTTTAGCCCATCCTTTGAATACATTGATAATTGTATTGAACATGGTGTGCTAAGCCCTTTTGAAACCAAAGAAATTATTTTGAAGAAAAACGAAACGATCGCAGAAGGCTTCAAGCCGCTTTCTGGTGATATCCGCATGCTGAAAGATGTTCCAGTTAAACTGCGGGATGGTGTCACTATTTATACAGATATTTATTTGCCAGTAACCGAAGAAAAAGTGCCGGTGCTGATTGCATGGAGTCCTTATGGTAAAAGTGCAGGAACAGCACCACGTTATAAGAATCTTTTTAACATGTTGGGTATGGGCAATCACTGGAACTCAGGATTGACTAAGTTTGAAGCGCCAGATCCTGATTACTGGGTTGCGAAAGGCTATGCGGTAGCTAACCCAGATATGCGAGGAATCGCTCACAGCGAAGGCAATACCACGATGTTGGGGACTCAAGAAGCCCAAGATGGTTATGATTTGATTGAATGGCTGGCTGCTCAGGAATGGAGTAATGGTAAAACAGCTCTTACTGGCACTTCTTACTTGGCCTTCTCTCAATGGTATATTGCAGCGGAGCAGCCACCCCATTTAACTGTGATCAATCCAACTGAAGGATTAGCAGATAGTTATCGTGATTTGGCCTTTATTGGTGGTATTCCTGACAAGAACTTTATTGAACGGCTTCAGGTAAACCATGTTAGTGCTACTGGCGCTCAACGCGAAGATTTAACGAAGGAAATGGATGCTTATCCTTTAGCGGATGATGACATTTGGTTAGACAAAATCGCTGATCCCAGCAAAATCACTGTGCCGGCTTTTGTAATTGCCAGCTATTCTAATACGCTGCATACTATGGGAACCTTCCGTTCTTGGCGTACATTGGGCTCGCAGGAAAAATGGCTTCGTATCCACGATCGGCAGGAATGGCCTTACTATTATGATGAAAAAAACATTGAAGAACTGCGTCGTTTCTTTGATTATTACCTGTTAGGAAAAGACAATGATTGGCTTGCAACTCCAACGGTTCGTTATTCACTAATTGATTTCCAAGGTGGGAATCAAACAGATATTCCAGCAGAAGTCTTCCCTCCTGCTGCCAGTGAATTGAAACGCTACTATCTGAATGGATTATTCCGGACCTTGCAGGAAAATAAGGAAGCTAACGATGTACCCGTCAAATACACCGCTGAAGCTCTGCCAGGTCGGACTTCATTCCAAATGACCTTTGATCAAGAAACCACTTTCGTCGGTTATCCTAAAGCTAAATTGTTTATGGAATCAGATGGATATGACGACATGGACGTCTATGTTTGGGTTCAAAAATTGGATAAATTCGGCAATGTATTAAGTGAATTTGTCGTACCCAATCATGGTGCTGCCTTGCAGGATTTCACCCAAGAAGGAGCTTCTGCCCTACGTTACAAAGGTGCCTGGGGTCGGCTGCGTGCTTCTATGCGTCGCCTTGACAGTCAACTGGCAACTGATGAAATTCCTGCTTATCGCTTTGATCGTGTGGAGAAATTATCTCAGGGCGAAATCGTTGAGTTGGATATTGTCTTGAGTCCAATGGGCTTGTCTTATCAAGCCGGAGAAACCTTAAGAGTGGTGGTTAGTACTAAAGATGAACTTGGCTCAGTTATGCCCGGAACACCAGGAAGTACACCTGCTAATAAGGGCGCTCACATTCTGCATACTGGAGGAGAATATGCTTCTTATCTTCAACTACCCTTGTTGTCAGAATAATAGTTAAAACTTGTGAAAATTCAGGGACCACTTTATACTGAGTTCATTATCTTTAGTGGAATGGAGTCAGTTATGAAGTTATCGACCTTACACTACTTTGTGGAGGTTGCTGCTGAGGGCAGCTTTACTAAAGCTGCCCAAAAGCTGTATATCTCTCAGCCTACATTAAGTAGACGAATCCAAGAATTAGAAACTGAATTAGGTGTCGCTTTATTCATTCGTCATAGCCATGCACTAACCTTATCAGATGCCGGTGAACAGTTCTTAGTTGAAGCCAATGAGGTATTAAGCCGCGTAGATCAACTGTCCCATATGTTCGACCAGCAAAAGACAGCTGATACGGCCACTCAGCTGCTAAAAATTGGTTATTTATCAAATTTTAATATGAGCAAAATGTATGAGCTTTTCGGACAATTCAAAGCGGATCACCCCAACGTGACCTTCCTAACGAAACAGGATACACCGCTGAGTTTGTCAGACGGGCTGGCTACCGGGCAATACGACTTAGTTTTTGATTTGTCGACCTATTTTCAACACAGTGAAAATGTTGAGCAGCTGATATTTATCAAAAACCATTTGCAGATTGCTGTGCCGCTTCATCATGCTTTGAGCAAAGAGACAAAGGTTTATTTTGCTGACTTGAGTCAGGAGACGTTTATTTTGCTGGAAAGAAAACAGTCTCCTATTATTGTCGATTATGTAGTCAATCAGTTTGTGAAATACGGCTTTAATGTACGAGCTAATTCGTATGTGAAAAATCTCGATGAGGGGCTTGCAAAGGTTGCGCTTGGAGAAGGTTTAGCTTTCTTGTATTCTGGAATGAATGATGGATCACTTGAAGAAAAATACCCGATCAAAATTATTGATCTAGTAAGCGATAGTAATGATCAGAATATAGTAGCAGCTTATGATAAAAGAAATGAAAGTTCCCTGCTTCGAGAGTTGTTCACTTTCTTTAAAAATAATCTAAAGGGTTAGACGCTTGAGGATAATTCAGGTTTTAACCTTTTTTTATCATACTTAATTCTGTTTTACTTCACCAAGTTGCTTTTTAAAATATTCTCACTGCAATTATACATTGTTGAATTCCATATTTATATACTATGATCTGCTAGTTACTCTCCAAGTAACGATTGAATTGGTTCTCTACTTCTTCAAAAAATTGACTACATCTGGAAAGAAGCGCTTTTCCTCTTCATATGCAGCGTGTCCGAAACCTGGATAGATGATTAATTTGCTACTTGGGATACTTGCAGCAATCTCTTCTGAAGTAGCTTCACCAACAACCTTATCGGAATCTCCACCAATAACTAATGTTGGGTACTCAATTCTATTTAATTGATCAGACACATCATGAGAAAGACAGGCTTGGGCTTGAATCAAGAAGCGCTTGAAGCTTTCAGGTTTGCCGATTCGAGTAATAATTGGAAAAAATGGACGATACCTTCTGAGTGTTTTTAAAGAATATGTTTTTTCCATAGTATCTTTCATTAGTAGTTGGTAGTTCTTTTCTTCTGCCAGCTTGATCCAGTGACGGATTGTCTTTTCCATTGTTGGCGTAACCTTTGACGTAGAAACACCGATTATTAATTTAGCGACACTCTCAGGATAGTCAATTGCAAGCTGCTGTGCGATCATTCCACCTTGAGAAATCCCCATCAAATAGACATCGCTTAAACCTAGCTGTTGCAATGCGAGAGCTTGATCTTTGGCCATTTCTTTTATGGAATAAGGTGCCTTTAAATTGTTCTTTCGGCTGAAGACATAGACTCTAAAATGAGGGATCAGTTTTCGAAAATAGAAAGCCAAATTTAAAGACTGTCTATGAACAGTCTTTAACCCATCAGACAATCCTGGTAACACAATCAAGGGTTGCTCTCCTTTTCCAAAAGCCACATAAGTCATCGTTTCATTAGCAATTTTTACATTGTTTTCTTGAAGTGATTGAAGCATCAATATTCCCACTCTCTTTTTTGAATGATGATTTCCGTTCAGTACAGGTTTCGTTAATGATTTTTGTTGCTAGTTAATTACCGACAATTTTTATGATTGATGAATTATCTTTCTACTATTTCATTAGTCTTCTACTATATTTTTGAAACCGACTTTTGCAATTAAGGACACAAAGACCAGCAATAGCGTTATAAAAAGTAAAGGTAAAAACAATTGGGTTTCAAACGTATCCAATAATTTTCCATAAAGCAGTTGCCCCAACGGCAAGCTGCACTGAGCGGCAGCCATAATGATCGCCATTACTTTTCCTAACTGTGCATTTGGTGTTTTCCGTTGAACCTTACTGATTAGAAAAATCGACAAGATCGAGATCAGCATCGAAATGGGGATCGCTCCAGACATCAATATCAGAAAAGGCCAAAGGTTTCCTGTGGACAAAACGATTGGTAAAACAGCTGCCATGATCGGTAAGATTAAAACACTCAGTCCCAGTAACCAGAGATACACATTTGCAAAACGCAATTTTTTAGTAAAAAATCCAATTGTCAACGCCCCGAATACCATGGCAAGTCCAATCAATCCATTCCCCAATCCATACATCGCTTCTGAACTGTTCATCACCAGCCGTAAAATTGCCGGAACAGCTACGACCAGCAACGGTGTCACCAGCATATTCAGTGCCGCAGCTAGCAAAACTGATTTATAAATGAACGGTTCTTTCCTCACATAGATAAAGCCTTCTTTTAAATCATTTATTATCACCTTTGCCAAATTCCCCTCCATCGTGCCTTTTTCAAACGGAATGTGGATAAACAATTCCATCACTGCTGACAGAAAAAAGGCGATGAAGCTAATGAAAATCAGACGATCAATTGGTAAGTAGCCATACAATAAACTTCCCAAAATCGGTGCTAGCACACTCCCTAATGATTGTACGGCGTTAACAATTCCATTTGCCTTTTCTATTTTTTGCTCCGCAACCAATAACGGGATGCTGGCTGAAACAGTGGGATTATACATCGCACTGATGAAAGATAAACAGGTCATAATCAATCCAATTAGCAGAATAGAATTGTTTCCTCTCCATAGCAAGAAAAATAAAACAAACGCAATTCCACTACTGGTAAAATCATAAATCACCATCAAGTTTCGTCGATTGAACCGATCTGCAATGGCGCCCCCGAACGGCCCCGCTATTAAAGGTATGCTGGAAACTGCTAATAATGTGGCAAAAATATCTGCTCTTCCTGTTTGATCCAGTACAAACAACGACAAGGCAAAGCGCAGCAATGCCGAACCCATAATTGAAACGACTTGGCCTAAAACCATCAAGGTAAAATTTCTCGGTGCTGGAATTATTTGTGGTATCTGTTGTTGCTTTAAAAGTTCTGGTTTGATTTGTTTCTCCTCCATGTATGTTTCCAACCTCTCTTTTTTAACTATGAATAGCAGTATTTAAAAACATCACTCCAACAAACAGACTGACTGTTTTTTTTTATAATTTTAGTATTCTTTTGATGGTGTGTCAATCATTATTTGAAACAAAAACTGTTCAAACGTATAAAATCAACGTTTGAACAGTTTTTCTGGTTTCTATTCTTTTGGTTTAAATATTGCTTTGAATTTTTGAATATCCTCTTCGTCGATCAACGGAACCTCTAATTTTTGCAATAGCAGGTAAAGAAAGTCGAAACGATTGCATATTTCAGTGTACTCTCTTTTGATAATCGTGGGATCCAACCAAATTTCTACAGTAAATAAAAGCGTTTCACTTAATGCTTCTGGATAATCGCAGGTATATTCGCCATTTTCTATTCCTTGCTTCACAATTTTTGTTACCTGAGGAGCTACACGATCATTGAGATTGCGAACACTTTCTAATAAAGCAAAGGGAACTTTTTCAACCCAAGAGGCTTGTGCCAATTGACGATGCATGTAGTCATCCCCACTATTCACAATGATTTTTGTAATCTTTTCCTTGGCTGAAAGTGTCTTATCAGCGACAAGCTCTGTTAAGAAATCATTGGTTTGTGCATAAATTTCAGTCATCAAACTGCGTAAGATCTCTTCTTTACTCTTAAAATGGTGGTACATGGCCCCTCTTGAAAGACCAGACAGTTCAATAATATCTTGCGTGGAGGTGGCGTCATATCCCTTTGATGCGAACAATGAAAAAGCAGCTTGAATAATCTTGGCCTTACTTTGCTTACTTTTTTCTTCCCTTTTCATTCGTTCCTCCTTCAGTTTTTCAAAAACAGATTCGTTGTATGTTTCATATGCTAGTCATTCTTGTGCTGTCTGTCAATGAAAAACTGACGCCAATTTTTTAAGCGATAAAAAAATCTATAAATATGGATCAGACCATACTTATAGATTTCTATTGTTTATCTTATTCTAGAAGCACCAAACCAAACTCTTTTGCATTTGACTCGCATACCCTTAACTTGAGTTTTAGCTATTTATTGCTTAAGAAAACCATGAATTTGACGAAGTTTAGCTAATGAAATATCGGTTGGTAAGGTACAATCTGCACCAATAATATATCTCTTACCATTAAACTCCTGTTGAATTCGGGTAAGTTCTGTTTGTATTTCCTTTTCGTCCCCTTCGACTAACACGCCCGATCGGTCATCGAAGCCACCTAAATAAACCTTGTTGCCAAAGATTTGATATGCCTCGTCAACGGAATAGTTGCTTTCATGCATCGCCCAATTGATGACATCGAAGGGGTAATCTTTGTAATTCTCTAGAACAGTTTCTTCTTTACAAATATGAAGGAAGGTAGAAAAATCTTCTTTCTTTTCCGCTTGTTTTAATAAGCTTTGTTCTGCCGGTCTCAAAGCTTCTTGTATAAAGTCATCGCTAAACTTATTTTTTTCTCCGCCTAAAGCTGCATAGTAGATACCTTGCACTCCTGAACTCATTGTCATTTCTAAAATATGCTGGGTGTTTTCTTCAATAATTTTCAGCCCGTCCATTACAGCCTGAGGATCACGCTGATAATGGTCGTTAATTAAGTCCGGGGAAACAGAATAACTATGACCTGAAGCATGAGATAAGGAAGCGATTAGACCATGAACTGTTCCCAGCAAGTAACAATCTTCTTCGTTGGCTTCTACAATTCGTCGTAAGATATCCGCTTGATCGGTAACCAGCTTGGAATCCTTGGAAAGCTTCGCAATATTTTTCCATTCATGAAGCTGCTCAATTTTTTGAGTGCTGCGCATCTCGTTTTCGTTCATGATCTTCAAGATATCTGTTTGGGTTTCATCTTTAAAAGCCAGATGGGCTGCTGCTTGTGCTTCTACTCCTTTAGAAATAACCTCTTTAGGAAAATGCAGCCAAAATCCCATTGGAGGCTGATCAGGTGCTGTTCCTCTTAACACGCAATTTACTCGTTCAATTTTCTTCATTTTCTTCTCCTTCAAGCGCTTGCTGAATGTCTGACCACAAATCTTCTGCGTCTTCTATCCCGCAGGACAACCTTACCAGCTGTTTCGTCACTCCGGCTTTTAAACGATCTTCTTCAGTCATACAGGCATGGGACATCGTCCAAGGATAGGATAAAATACTCTCCACCCCACCTAGGCTTACTGCTACGATTGGAATTTTTACCTGCTGAAATAACCGCTGAACCTGCTGTTCTGTATTCAGTTCAAAGGATAAAACGGCCCCTCCGCTCGTCGCCTGTTTAAAATGCTGCAAATGATCGAGATGATTTTCTAATCCTGGATAATGCACAGCCTTCACATTAGATAAGGTTTGCAATTTTTGGGCTAGAATTAATGCATTGCGGCTAGCCTGCTTCATTCGTACTGTTAATGTTTTTATTCCTCTTAGCAGAAGCCAAGCTTCCTCAATTCCAGGAATTGATCCGATAATTTTTTGATTTTTATGCAGCTTTTCTTTGAGTACATTGTCATTAGTTACCGCAAAGCCCATAACTAAGTCACTATGTCCGCCTAAAAACTTCGTGGCACTGTGAATAACAATATCTGCACCGAGTGTCAAAGGCTGCTGATAGTAGGGTGTCATGAAGGTATTGTCGCAGACGGTCAAAAGCTTATGTGTTTTAGCAATTTCACAGACCTTCTGAATATTCGTGACTGTCAATAAGGGATTCGAGGGGGTTTCTAAATAGAACAGCTTGGTATTCGGACGGATTGCCTGCTCCCAAGCTAAAGGATTTCGCTCGTCAACAAAGGTATAGGTGACTTCAAATCTACTTAACAGTTCTGTTAAAAGTTGGAAAGTACCACCGTAAATATTTCCTCCTAAAACCAAGTGATCACCCGCACTTAGAAGCAGCAGTGAAGCCGTTATAGCTGCCATGCCAGAGGAAAATGCAATCCCGTACTGCGCATCTTCTAAGGTCGCGACTGCTTTTTCCGCCGCTTCCACAGTTGGGTTACCAAAGCGTGTATAGGTGTACTCCTGTTGTTTAGGAAAGTCTTTTTGGTGAAAAGTTGATGCTTGGTACTTAGGAATGGATGCTGCTCCAGTCGCAGAATCAACGACTGGGTAGCTATGGAGTACTTTGGTATCAAAGTTCATTTTTTCTCGCCTCTTCTATAACTATTTGAATCGCGTCTTTGTAAATCTGAATAAGCTTCTCTAAGTCAGAAATCTTCATGCGTTCATTCTTTCCATGAGCATAAGTTCTTGTGTCAGGAAATCTCGGACCAAAAGCAGCAAAATTGTCAAAGTAGCTGGCATACGTGCTGCCGCCCATATATATTGGCTCCGTCTGATCGGTTGGATCGTAACTACGATACAAGCCAATTAATTGGTCTGCTAAGTGTCTGTCCTTTACTAGATGGACATCCTTAGAAGTAAGAACCTTCATTGTCCAATCGGGGAAAAATTGTTGAAGCTTATGCAAAATCATTTCTTGAGTGAGTTTATTGTTGAAGCGTATATCTACTTCTACACGCCAATTGTTCTCTTTAAAATTGATTATGCCCGCATTAACTGTGGTGTTTCCAAAACGGCTTTCGGGACAGCTTAACTCTATATTTGTACCGTTTACCTCTGAAAGTTGTAACAAGTTATTCATCTTTTTTGAACGTGCGAGTGGGTCAATCGCCTTCATCAGCTGGAAAAAGGCATTCTTTCCTAATTCTGGTTTAGCGGCATGTGCGGAAATCCCTTGGCAATAAACTGTTCGATCTTCACAGCCACTTACAGCATTAAGATTAATCTTGTCTAAATCTTGTTTAGCTTTTACTTTAAGAATTGCTCGATCAGGTACAGAGTTAACCTGCTCACCGGTGACAACTTCATCGAGCCAGGGAATTGACTCCTTGGATTCCAACAGAAGATGCATCCGGCCCTTTTCACCTAAAACGATGGGGAACATCGCATCAGGTACAAAACCGGCAACGGGCTTTTCTTCCAGTAAAGTATATTGCTGGATACAGGCCATTCCAGTTTCTTCTTGGGCTCCAATAATAAGTCTTACACGTACGCCTGTTTCTTCAATTTTTTGTCTAAGTTCGTTTAGAAGTACAATCATTACTGCGGCGGGTCCCTTGTTATCATAGACACCTCTGCCAAAAAGAATCTGATCTTGCTCAACCAAAGTAAAGGGATCTGTAGTCCATCCATTACCAGGAGGAACAACATCAAGATGGATCGGGAAAGCAACTAATGGACCTTCATTACCTATTTGAACCCAACCAAGTGTGCTGCTTATTTTTTTCACTATGAAGCCGAATTCAGAGCAGTGTTTTAAAGTGAAATTCACTACGTCCTCTTGATCAGTAGTTTCACTCGTCGGATAGGATTGATACGACACAAATTGCTTCAAAAGATCGATCGTTTCTTGTAAAAGTGTCACTGTCACACGCCCCTTCTAGAATAATCGAATAAGTGACCCTACTAAACTGAAGATAATTAAGATCCACAAAAGCTTTGAAGCATTCCATTTCTTGGCGGTCATTCCCCAATAAACAAAGAATACTAATACTAAAGGCAACAATCCTGGCGCAATTTTGTCCAGTGTCTCCTGCAGGCTGATCTCCTTGCCGGAAATATTCAGCGAGACAGTTGTGGAAAGGGAGACCATTGCTGCTGATAAGGCGCCCATCATAAACATTCCTAAAATGCTTCCGCCTTTAATAATGCTGTTGACCAAACCACCTTGTAAAACTTTTACAATCGATCCCCGGCCAAGTTTGTAGCCATAGTGAAAGAAGAAATACCCTTCAAAGAAGTTGATAATGCACCAGAAAACTATAAAGAATGCACCAATCACGTTCCCTTCTGCTGCAAAGGAGGCTCCCAGTGCTGAAAAAATTGCTAAAAATGTTCCTGCATCAATTGCATCGCCAATACCTGCCATCGGACCCATCAATCCCGTTTTGAAATCGGTAATTACTTCATCAGGGATCCGTTCCCCCTGAGCCTTTTGTTCCTCCATCGCCAAAACGCTGCCGTGAATCAATCCTCCCCAGATAGCTTGGGTGTTGAAAAATCCAAGATGCCGTTTCAGTGCTGCCTTCAAGTCCTCTTCTTCTGGATAAAGCTTTTTCAATACTGGTGCAAAAGAGGCCCCTACTGCTAAAGCCTGCATCCGCTCGAAGCTGTTAGACAGTTCTGCTGTCCACCACCATCTTAGATAGGTCTTAGTTACATCCTTCTTTGTTAGCAATCCTTTTTTTTCTTCAGTATTTTCCATTTTATGCGCCCTCCGTTCCAACATTACTGCCGATAGTCATCATTAATGCCAAACACGTTCCAAAAATAGCAGCTCCCATGATTGGAAGTTCAAAATATTTAACCAAGAAGAAACCTGCGATGAACAGTGGAATATATTGCTTTTTACCAATCATAAAAATAGTTGTCGCAAATCCTAACGCCGGCAGCACGCCACCCATTACCGTTAAACCATTCATTACCCATTCCGGGATAACCTTTAAAATTTTATCTACTAAATCTGACCCATAAAAATTCACTAGAAAAATGATTGGAAATCTTAGGAAGAAACCAAAAATAAGTGAGTAGGTCGTTGCACAGCGCCAAACACCCTTAATGTTCCCAGCTTCTGCATAATCATCGGCTTTATGAACCAGAAAAGCATTCCCAGTACGTCGGATATTGTTGATGAAGACGCCGATGATTCCCATCGGTACCGCGATACTTACGGCCACCTCGGTAGAAACTCCCGTTTGAAGGACAATTGGAATGGCGATTAAAGCGGCTAATGATTTGTCTGATGGGATATTCCCACCAGCAGCGACCATTCCTAGATAGATTACTTCAATTCCAGCTCCTGTTATTAGCCCTGTAGTAACATCTCCCCAAAAAAGTCCTAGTGCAAAACCAATAAACGTCGGTGATTTAAGAATTGGATAAAGTGTGTACCCGGCGATACTGGCTGCTATCCAATACCATAAAGCGGTGAAAAGAGCTAACATTACTGTAGATTGCATAGAAATCTCCCCCTAAAATTTATTCTTTATTTCATCAAACGCCATCGCAGCTTCCTCTGGTACAATCTGAGCAACTACTTCTGTTCCGCTGTTTGTCAGTTCTTCTAGGAAATCGACCTCCTCTTTTAGTAGTGATACTGCTGAGATGACCTTTGTCCGTCCTTGCTCATAGGGAACACCACCTAATTGGAGTTGTTTCAGTATTAATCCATTGTTGACAGCTTTGTTTACTGAAGAAATATTTTTGAACAATAAAAACAGCTGATCGTTGGCATATTCTCCATTGGTTAGTCGTTTAACGATTTCTTGCGTATCAATAATTTCTACTTTTACACCTTCTGGAGCTGCCATGGCGTATATATCTGCCATAAATGGATCTTTTCCTAACGTATCATCAACGATCACGATCTTGTTTGCATTGACTAATTTCATCCATTTGGTAATGACCTGTCCATGAATCAGGCGGTGATCCACGCGAGCGAATTTAATTTCTTCCATAGTTGATTCCTCCATTTGAAATTGGTTGAATGTTTCGATTATATTTTCGTAGTCTTTACTACAATCACTCATTAAATCAAGCAACAAACGCAGTGATAAATCCGTGTATACTTTTCCGCCTAAATCTAGACCTAAGCGGATAGAGATTTTATACGTAGTGCTGCCGTGCAAATCACTGATAATAATCAGCTCTGCTTTGCCAGCAAGCTCTTGCTTCATTTGTTTCAAAAGCTGTTCATGATCCATATCGGCATTAAGTGAATAATGCAGCAGTTCGTCCTTCGTTCCAAAATGTGCTTTGACATCCGCAATCAAACAGCTCCCCCAAGTTCCGTGTGTCAGCAATACGATTGTTTTCATAATCGGAGCTCCTCAATTATTTTTTTTAAATCTATGGCTTGTTCATCTGGGACCATTTGATAATATACGTAGACTTCTTTATCAATTAGCTGTTGGAGATCAGAGATTTCTTTGCGCGTTAAAAAGAGATTGTTGAATAATTTAATTTTTCCAATACCAGAAGCCATTCTACCGATATTCAAGCGATCAATTGATCGATTCGCGATAAATGAGCAAGCAGTTTGGATGTCCTTAAAGAGAATCATCAAGGCTTCCTGCGTCTCTTGAGAAATACGATCCATCTCCGTACTCCGCAGAATTTCAATTTCACAATTTTTGGGTTTTGACATCAGGATCATCTGCTTTTCGATCAAATCAGAAGCTGTGCTGGTATCTACTACAATAATTTTTTCGATGTTCTTTTCATTTGTCCATTTGAATAGGACTTGACCGTGAACAAGTCGGTCATCACAACGAATAAATGGCATCTATTCCACTCTTTTCTATGGATTGACTTCAACCACACTATTGATTCCTGTTTGTTTGCAATGCTGTGTTAGCTCGTCTAATCCCATTGATTCCCGCATCATTGCACCCTCCACTATCATGGATAAATTTAAACCGGACAGCAGCTTGAAATTCCGTCTTTGTTTTAAGGTTACCGAGCAAACATTAAACGGTGAGCCTCCAACCAAATCCACTAATACGATGACGCCTTCGCCTTGATTCAGACTCTCCAAAGCGTTCTCTACCTCGTCCTTCAAATTTGAAATGCTGTCATCTCTGTTTAGAGAAATAGTCTGGCAATTGGAAATGGGACCAATAATCAGTTCGGCACTCCTTTTTATTTCTTCTCCAAATTCTCCGTGGGTTACTAAGAGAATCCCTATCATGACATCCCCTCCTCTTACTCTTTTAAAAGCAAGTTGTATGCCAACTTTTCTTTTCCTTGTGGCTAACGGCTTTGATCAGCACAAACAACCCACTAAACTTTCAATTTAGCTACTGAAAGTTTAGTGGGTTGTATTGTGGGTTGATTTTATACGCTCTTACTCACTCAATTGATTTACTGGGTCATACAAAAATAATTGTTCTGGAAATTCGTAAACAAAGATATCCGCAACATTGATTAATTCCTTTTTGGGGACCTCAATTCCGAAAAATTCATTTACAATCGAGTAGTGCTTTTCAAGCAGCTTAATTAAGGAGGAAGTCGCTTGATAATTGGCCTCAGGTATTTCTTGGACACTTGAGTCAACAAGAACCTTTTCAATCATGCAGCCATTATGGAAGATAAACTTCAATAGAAATTCATCCGTAATCTCAATTTTTAGATCCGCAGCAATTACCTCCAAAACCGATTTGAAAAGCAAGAATACTTTTTTGCTGTCCAAGAAAACGAGTATTTTTTTCATACGTTGAATCATCATTGTTTCGAAATAACGGAAATCATCCGTAGGTTCAAAGCTTTCTTGTATCGTTTGCCAGTGTCGTGACATGATCGAAAGTAGTGATTGAACCAACTCTTCTAATGACAGCTTACGGCTAAGGGATAACTTGGCTGCTTCCAGAATTAGCGGTGTACTTGCCATGTCTATAACACGAACGCTCATTCCTAGCTCATCGTTTAACTTTTGCTCGAAGGATTTAATTGACCCCATATCGGCCATGATCAGTACCCCAAGTCCATTGTCTAATTCACGAACCATTTCTTTTGTTCGCTCGTAGGCGTCTTGGACTTTTTCCTCCAGTCTCATATCGATCGCCTTCACACTGGTAATGCCTAAAAGTGAATTCACCGTGTCTGCAATACTAGAAGCGGTGTTCTCCCCATGCATAACCACTAATAAAGAGATATGCGGCCGGTCAGAATATTGAATCAACTGCTTCAATAGCCGATCAACGATTTTAATATCCAACTCCGTTAAGGAAAGTTCTAAACCATTTTTCGTTTGATAAACGATTTGCTTGGTCGCCATGGAAATTTCTCCTGGCTGCTCTAGAAGGTCTTCTATATCCTCCTCTTCAAGGGTTGTCGAGGCATTTTTCCAAACAATCGTTAGATGATAAGCAATTATTTTACAATAAAGCTCCAAATTCTCTTGATCTACAAAGCTAGCTAGAGCTTGCTTCACTGAGTCCAAAATGTCGCCGTCAATAAACATGTTTTTTACTACTGCATCTTTACTCAGGATTTCTTGATTCACTTTTTTCATCATTTTTCCCGTGTATTCGGAAATTACCGCCTGTGCTTCATCCTCATAAGCAGCTACGCTGTTCGCTTTATTCATTAATAAAAAATTCTCTTTAATTCGCTGGTAGACTTCCTGTTCATTTTTCTCGAAGGCAAAAGGCTGTGTGTGTTTCTCTTTCTTGAACAGTAAACTCTCTGGCAAATTATATGCAAGGCTTCGTTGATCCTCAATGCCATCTAAGTGCTGAGCTATATTCATGGGTAGATGACGAATTTCAATCGATACCTCACTGGACCCATTTTTTATAGTATCAACAAAGGCATTGGCACAGGAGAACTGAAAATCACTTTTCAATTGTCCGATATTTCCCTCAAACTGATAATTTAATAATAAACTCAGCACTTCCTGAGTGATTCGAATATCGCGACTGATTCTGCGACTTTCTTCACCAGCAAAGCGTGTAATGAAGGCCATCTTCTCTTCCCAGCTTCTTTGATACAACGGAGGTAAATGAATATGAACAGGTATACGTCTTAAAAAGGTGTTCAGCATCACCTCAGAAGGCTGCTCAGTAGTAGCCATAATCAGACGAACATTCGTCTCATAATCGTTCTCAACTTCTCCTAATTTTCGATAAATACCTTTGTCCATTAAATAAAACAACATTTCTTGTCCTTTGGCACTCAAGCGATGCACTTCATCCAGAAATAGAAAGCCATTGTTCGCTGCTTCAACTAGACCTTTGGTGTCTTCTGCTGCCCCTGTGAAAGAGCCTTTTTTATGACCAAAAAGATGAGATAACAGTAATTGTTGATTATCAGCGAAATCCGCACAGTTAAAGGTAATGAACGGTGCCTTCTCAGGAACTTTCCCCTCATTCAACGCATACAGATACATTTTTTCGGCAAATAAAGATTTTCCTACTCCAGTTTCTCCAGTAATCAAAGTAGTTAATCCATTTACCGGATATAAAATTGCTGCTTGGGCTTTCTTTACTGCTTCTCTCAATGAACCAGTTTCACCAACTAAGTCGAAAAAGCCCGAATCCTGTGTCCGTTTTTCCTTAAATAGAATTTTTTGCAGCTGCTCTAAAGATGAAAATGAACTATCCTCAATCTTAAAATGATAATGATCTTCTAGCGTTTGCTTATCAATAAACAATACGGGTCTTCTATTTATTTTGATAACCCTTTGTTCAGCTACTAAGCGATTCAAATCTTTACTGACATTTGCTCGATCTAAGCCTAATTCGTCCGCAATCTCAGTTGATGTACTCCCTTTGATTTCTATTCCAAATAGAGCCAGCTGCTTACGTGAAGCATCGATTAATTGCTGATGCACAAGATCCATTCTTTTCATTAAAGTCACCACCCTATTCTCATTTTTACGACTTCCCCAAAT
Source organism: Enterococcus sp. AZ163 (assembly GCF_050498925.1). Classification (NCBI taxonomy): domain Bacteria; kingdom Bacillati; phylum Bacillota; class Bacilli; order Lactobacillales; family Enterococcaceae; genus Enterococcus; species Enterococcus sp. AZ163. The sequence goes on along the minus strand of NZ_JBIPAO010000001.1, from coordinate 2,656,311 downwards.
CGTTTATTCCTATATTCTTTCACCAAGTATATTATCCGAAAAGGGGTTTATCAAGTGGGAGATAAAATAAGAGCTGCGACTTGTTTGAATTCTTTTCCGTTTGAATATGGGTAAATTAATTGATAGATTAGGTGACAGATCGGGAGATTGCATCTTATAACAGAAGCTCTAAAAAAAGCCTCATCAACAGATTTTTGGAGTAATTAGACAGAGCTATTTAGAAGAATCATGTTAAGTCTTGTATTTGCGGATGACTGCAGTACTGCTAAATTACGGGACCCTCAACCACTATGATTTTTTGAGCAGGACAATCAATTTTGACTTCACAACCAATTGGTAAACTGATAATCGGTGCATTATGCCCGAAGTTTAGATTATAAACGATTGGCAGATCAGACAACCCACATTCTTTTTGGATCACTTGGAGTAATGCATCTTTATACTCATGATAATAAAGCTCTCCCATAGGCTTAGCTACTAACACTCCAGAAATCTGATTGAAAATCCCTTGAGCTGCCAGCCCCCTTAATAGAATTGTGAACATCTCAGGATCAAGCTGCATCTCTGAAGTTTCCAGAAAAAGGACTTTTCCCTGCCAATCTCTTGTCTGCGGCCAAATTTTTGTTCCTATCATCATAGGGAAAGTGTCCAGACAGCCGCCAAGAAGCTGACCTATGACTTTTTGTGTTCCTTGTAAGAATTCGTGACCGCGAACTTCTGCTATCATTTTTCGCTTGACAGATTGATTAGCAGGCTCGAACCAGTCTAAAAATTCACTGGTCCATTCAGGACTACTTTCAATTGATAATGGAAAGTTATCTTTTGAAACTAAATCCAAGAAGTAGTTCAAGGTATAGTCATGCATTTCAATATTTTCAGCGAATTCAACCAAAGCACAAGGTCCATAAATAGAAGCAACACCAGCATGATGAAACATAAAATGATTGATGGTGGTATCCGAATATCCAATGAAGAGCTTCGGATACTTACGAATAATGTCGAAATCGATATACGGCAGCAAGCGAATCGTGTCATTACCACCAATCATACAAATAAGCGCATCTATACTGGGGTCCTGAAGTGCCTCCATTAGATCTTCTGCTCGTTTTTCGGGATGATCATGCAGATAATCTGACTGTTGTAAGGCATTAGGCGTCAAAACCACTTGGTATCCTAAGTTCTCTAGTCGTCGTTTTGCCTGTTTCCAGCGATAATCTAGCTGGGCTTCACCAGCTAGTCCAGCAGATAATGAAATGAGTGCAATCGTATCTCCTTGTGAGAGTCTTTTTGGTTTAATCAATTTTTTCCTCCTTTTCCACTATCAATTGTCAGCCATTCGTACTGAAGCCATAATTCCACCTCAGGGAAACAGGGAACACTTTCAGAAGGCTTTTTTGCCAGAATAATATTGATCTGTTTGTCATGGATCAGATTTTGACTGACCGCATAAGCAAGCTCTGAGAAGCTGGCAGCACCAATATAGCCGATTATTCCATTCTTTTCTTTGTTCAATAAGTAAAATATATCTGCTGCTTCGATATTTCTGAAATAATCGGAAAGAATGATTGGATATTCTTCGGTCAAGTTATTACTTAGTTTTGGGTAATCGATAACTTCACAGTCTTTAGATTCAAAGCGGCGGATCAGCTCCCTGTATTCAGTTTGAAAATCTATACTTCCTGAAATAACTACTTTTGGCATCATCGCACTCTTCCCTCTTTATTCGTTTGATTCTATTATACGCCAAAATTCTTTCTGCTGTTTATTCAAACTCATGTGCTGAACGAAATCTAAAAGTGAGCAAACTATCGTTTATAAGATTCACCGAGTGTTCCTTTTCGGTTAAAAAGAACGCCACATGCTTCGATAATTGCGAGCATGTGACGTTCATTCTAACTATAATACGACCTATTTCCCTAGCAGTTTTTTGGTTGATTCAACAATATTTTCCACAGTCAGTCCGTAGATTTCAAAAAGTTCGTCAGGATTTCCTGATTTACCAAAGCTATCTTGAATTCCGATCATGCTCATCTTTTTAGGATTATTTTGAGAAAGCAGTTCACTCACTGCGCTGCCAAGTCCACCAATCACAGTATGCTCTTCCACTGTCACAAAATAGTCTACTTCATTGGCTGTTTCAAGTAACAATGACTGATCCAACGGCTTAATTGTCGGCAAGTTGATCACTTTTACGTTAATGCCTTGTTTTGACAATATTTCTGCAGCTTCTTTTGCTTTTGCTACCATTAAGCCAGTACTTACAATTGCAGCTTCTTTACCTTCTGTGATTACTTCCCCTTTTCCAATTTCAAATTTGTAATCCTCTGAGTGGAGGGTTGGGGTTGCAACTCGACTTAGTCTCAAATAGACAGGGCCATCATGTTCAGCAGCAGCCAAAACTGCTTGTCTGGCTTCGACATCATCGCAGGGATGAATGACCGTCATGTTGGGTAAACTGCGCATAAGTGCAATGTCTTCAATTGACTGATGAGTGCCTCCATCTTCACCAACACTAATGCCCGCGTGTGTTCCTACAACTTTGACATTTACATTGGGATAACAAATAGAATTTCTAATTTGATCAAATGCTCTTCCGGTTGCAAACACCGCAAAGGTACAAGCAAATGGAATTTTCCCGCTTAATGCCAGTCCTGAGGCCATCCCCATCATGTCAGCCTCAGATATGCCTGCGTTAAAGAATCGATCTGGACATTCTTTAGAAAACATGATTGACTTTGTTGCATGGGACAAATCTGCATCTAAAACAACCACCTCTTCATTTGACTTTAATTCTACTAACGCACTTCCAAAGGCCTCTCTAGTGGCTAAATTCATTTTGTTCACCCCTCAGTTCTTTTACAGCTTTTTCACATTCTTCTGCACTGGGCGCAGCACCATGCCATCCCCCATTATTTTCCATGAAGGAGACTCCTTTTCCTTTGACCGTCTTCGCAATAATAGCGGTTGGTTGATTTTTGACTGCTTTGGCCTGATCAATGCTCTTGGAAATCTGATCAAAATCGTGACCGTCAATCTCAAGCACCTTCCAATTAAATGATTGAAATTTTTCCTTGATTGACCTAACCTTCATTACTTCATCATTGGTTCCATCAATTTGCAACCCATTGTGATCGATTATTGCTATCACGTTGTCCAGATTGTAATGAGCAGAGCTCATTGCGGCTTCCCAAATCTGGCCTTCTTGCAATTCACCATCACCAATGAGTGTATAAATTGTATGATCGTCTTGTTTCATTTTTGCTACCAAAGCCATACCATTGGCAATGCTCAGTCCCTGTCCTAACGAACCAGTAGAAGCATCTACTCCAGGTGTTGTTTTGATGTCAGGATGCCCTTGCAGCATCTCTCCTGTTTTCCGTAATTTACTTAATTCTTTTTTGGGGAAAAATCCTGTATTTACCAAAGTCGTATACAGCGCGGGTGCCGCATGACCTTTAGATAACACGCAACGATCACGATTTTCCATAGCTGGCTGGTTCGGATCAATCGTCATCTTTTCATAATAAAGCACCGTTAATACATCAATAATTGACAAAGATCCTCCAGGATGTCCAGATTTTGCTTCAGTAATCATTTGGATGATATCGATTCGAGCAGAAGTTGCAATTTCATTTAGTTTCTCACTTTTCATACAAACGCCTCCATTCTAGCTAACAAAGTGTTTCTATTTATTCAGACAATAAATTCGATCTTGTATATTTTTTTAATCACCCATAAATTGCTTTAATTACATTTAAAATGAGATTGAATAATTACCGAAATAATCTGGAATCAGTGCGGGAAACTACGCATCGCTAATCCCCAAATACACTCACTTAAAACTTAGACATTTTTGGTGATTCTCTTCTACAATTTTTACTACTTCTTCGTACCTTTGGGGGTCGCTGCCAAAACGACCAACAAAAACGCCGTCGATTTCATTATTTTGCACAATAAGCTTGGTATTTTCAGGACTAACAGAACCACCATAAATAATTCTCACTTTTTGTGCTGCTGCATCTCCGAAAAGATCCTGTAAAATATCTCGTATCAGACTCGCTATCTTGTGAATGTGTGGGACATTGGCAGCTTTTGTTTTCCCTACAGTCCACATAGGAGTATAGGCAACGACAATTTTTGGGGCTTGAGATTTATCTACTTCAAAAAGATCATTAAAAAGCTGTCGGTATAATTTGCTTTTGAGTAAATTATAATTCTCTGTCTTACTTTCTTCGCCAACGCAAATTACCAGTTTCAATCCTTTATCTAATGTCAATAAGACTTTTTTGTTAATCAATTCATCACTTTCTTTAAAAATGCTTCTTCGTTCCCAATGACCTAATTCCACATACTCCCCAGCTTCATCAATAAGCGAATCAATCGAGTACTCTCCAGAGAACATACCGTATGCTTCAGGGGCAATATTTTGAGCTCCTAATTTAATAACTGAATATTTAGTAATTTCTGCTACTGAAGTAATCATACCCATAGAAGGGAATAGAACTTTTTCAACACCTTGATCTTCTCCAACTAATTGAACAAGTTTAGCTGCAAATTCTTGGGCTTCTTTTTTTCTATTTTGCCTCATTGCCCAGCTCATTACTACAATTGGTTGTCTTTCTTCCAATTTAAAACACCTCCAATAGTCACTAATGATTCACCAATCAGTTCGTTTGTTGTTCAAACTTTTCCCAATCCTTAATAAAACCCTCAATACCAGAATCCGTTAATGGATGACTCCACAGCTTAGGGAATAGCGTTCCTGGGATGGTTGCAATATGAGAGCCAGCCAAAGCCGCCTTCTCCACATGTTGAATATTTCGAACGCTTGCCGAAATGATTTCACTTTGATAGCCATATAAATCAAGCACTTTTCTCAAGTCATTGATCAATTGAAGACCTTCACCCGAAATGTCTTCAAGCCTGCCTAAGAATGGACTAATATACGTAGCTCCTGCTTTAGCTGCCATTAATCCTTGTGCCACAGAAAAAATTAAGGTCACATTCGTTTTGATTCCTTCTTTAGATAATTGGTTCGCTGCCCTCAAGCCATCTTCTGTCATTGGAATTTTTACAACAACATTTTCAGCCCAACCGGCAATGTCCCGGGCCTCTTTAACCATGCCTTCAGAATCTAAAGCAATAACTTCCGCACTAACTGGACCTGAGACTACACTGCAAATCTCTTTGATCACAGTTTCAAAGTCCTTTCCCTCACGAGCAATGATTGTAGGATTTGTTGTTACACCATCGACTAGTCCTAAATCATTAATTCTTTTGATCTCCTCAATGTTCGCTGTATCTAAGAAAAATTTCATATGATAAAACTCCTATCTATTTTTTTGTGAGAACTCATATACCTTTAAAACATCGGTGATTTCTTCTGTAGTTTTACAATTTACTAAGTCGTTAAATAGCTCTTTGTTGGTAAGACACTTATATATTTGATACAGTAAAAAAACATGACTATCCTTATCGGGAATGCTTAGACAAACGATAAATTTGATTTTAATTTCGCTGCCTTGGAATGAGAGACTTTTTTTCATTCTCAACATACTGACACCCGATTCATTCGCCCCATCTTCGGGTGAAGCATGAGCGATTGCAAATCCAGGCATGAATAGTATGTACGGTCCGTTTTCTTCAACAATATCAATCATATTGTCAATATAGTTTTGATTGATATAGCCTTTATCTTTTAGCAATTCTCCCGATTTTCTAACGGCTTCTTGCCAGGTCTTCGTCTCAACATCAAGCATCATTTGATCATTCTTAAGCTGATCAAAGAAAAAAGGCCCCTTCATGTTACTATATTGCCGATTTAGCTCTTCCAAACCTTCTAATTTGGCATTATTGCTAATAAGCTGCTGGTACCCTTCTACATAATTTTCAATGTTACGATGAAATAAAGCCTTATTTGTCTTTTTATTTATTTGCCGCATACATTTGCGGATTTTTTGCATATCGCTCGATAAAAGCATTTGGTTCACAACAACCACCGGATACTTGCTTTTCTCAATTGGAATTGTGGAAATGACCAAATCAATTCCTTGTTGCGCGTCCAGCTTATAGGCAGGGATCGTATCTTTTATTTCCACATTAAAATAATTCAATAACCTATTCTTTAAAAACATCGAAACACATCGACCGTTTGGACAAACCAAAGCTACCCGAAGTTTCCTGTCGAAATTATCGTGATTTTCCACAATAACAGCCATGTGCATGACAATGTAGGTAATATCATTTTCATTGATTCTTCTGCTCACAATATTTTCAATCGTCTCTATATGATGATTGACTACCTCAAAGATATCTGGATATAGTGCCTTTAATTCTTCACTAATCGGATTTTTTTGCGAAATGTTTCCTTTTTTTATATTTTCAACGGTCGAAATAATGTGTGAGCATAAGACCTCATAGTTTTCGTATTCAATTTCGTCTAGGATATCTAAATCCTTGCAGACTTCCCAAACGAATGAGGATATTTTTATTTGATCTTCTACGTAATAGTGATTTTTCATTTCAAATCCATTATCCGAGCTTAACCATTTAAACATCCCATTCAAATCGTTCATCTCACCGTTAGTCAACCATTTCTTTGTTTGATAAATTTCATCAAAGAAAGCTTTCATGAATACTTGATCTTCATTGCTTTCTAATGGCTCATCAGAAAGTATTTGTCCTGCGGTCATCCTCTCTTTCTTAAAAAGAACACACAGTATGAATGCCCAAAACATATCATCTTTCAGCACAATGTGGTTTTTATCGAAGAAGACAATCAATTTTGATTTTAGTTCTGTTAGGGAATTTTCCGTGAATTTGAAGATAGAGGAAATGATTTCTCTGAATTTCTCATTGAAAGCTACCGATGTTTCCATCAGCTGAACATAAACCAGCTTACGGACTACCTTCTCTTCCCCAATAATTTTATACCCTTTATTTGTTTTTGATTTTAATTCAAGCTGTTCATTTTGTAAGTCTTTTCTCAACTGCTTCAAATCATTTGTTATAGTGTTTCTGCTGACAAAAAGTTTTTTTGCAAGTTCATTGCCGGTTACATAATTCGGGCTGCTTAATATGAAGAGAATTTCAAATATCTGTCGTTCTTCTTTGCTCATTTTGTAAAGGAAGGCATCCGTTTGTTCATTATTTTGCTCTAATTGGCTAAAAAAAAGGGACCAATTTTTCACTACAATAAACGATTTGTCTAACTCAACAACGTCAGATTGCAGTTCCTCATTTATAAATAAGACATCATTTTGCAACGTTCTGAAACTAATGTCGTTTTCTTTTAAAAACAAATCGACATCAACAATTTTATTTTTTTTGAGTTCATCAATTAGACCGCTTTTCCTATTATCCATTATTTTTGTCCCCAATCGTTATTGATGAATTGGCAAGATTAATTAAATTCCTTTTCAATGATCGCTTTCAAAACCGTAGATCCTTTTTCGTTAACATGATTAATCAAGTCAGTATCATTGAATAGACCAATTACTTTTGATAATACTGGTACTTGTTGTTTATTATCCTTAATTGCTAAGTTAAGAATGTAGTTTACTTCTATTTTGGTCGATGAATCTTCCATGCTAACAAAGCTTACTTTGTTTCTTGGTTTTAATAAGCAAATGGCAGACTCATGAACAAAATCAGAATCCGTGTGGGGAATTGCGATGGGGGCTAACGTATTTAGCCCGGTAGGATATTTTTTTTCTCTTTCAATGCATTGATTGCCAAACTCATCGTTTACAAAACCTTCATCATAAAGTTTTTTTGATGTTTTTCTAATTGCATCTTGCCAATTTTCTACTTCTTCATTGATTAATAGAATTTTCATGTGCACTCACTTCCATCATTTTAATTAAGTAAAGGTGATAATACAACTACCACCTTTACTTTCAATTCGCTTACTTCAACGACTGAATAGCCTTCGCCATGTTGTCACCAAAAACAAAACTTCCTGCCACTAAACAATCTGCTCCTGCCTCTTTACACAACATTCCAGTAGTCTGGTTAATTCCTCCATCAACCTGTATAATGTAGCTATATCCATGTTCCAGTCTTTGGTTTTTCAACCAAGCTATTTTTTCAAGGGCCGAATCTTGAAAGGGTTGTCCGCCAAAGCCTGGGACTATTGACATTACTAAAGCAATGTCCACATAAGGAAGAAAAGGTAAGTAATCTGCGGTATCTATTTCGGGACTGATGGTGACTCCAACCTGTTTTCCTCTCGCCTTGATTTTTTTTACCAGCGCCATTGAACGATCGACATCATTCATTGAGTCTAAGTGGAAAGTAATACTATCCGCTCCTGCATCCATGAAGACATCTACAAAATATTCAGGATCAGTGATGACTAAATGAACGTCGATTAACAGATTTGAAACTTTTTTTACAGCTTTTAATACATCTACCCCAAAAGAGATATTTTTTACAAAATTTCCATCGAAAACATCAAAATGGATCCAATCTGCGCCGCCTGCTTCTACTTCTTCTAATTGGCTCTTCAAGTCTCTAAAATCAGCGCTTAATATTGATGGTGCTACTAACATAAATTAACCCTCCTCTTATTTCAGTGCTTTTAATAGGTTTTTTACTGCTGCCATCGAGGTCCTATTGATTGCTTCTTTGCTTAAGGCCCCATTGTGTGGTGTTAAAATCACATTGTCTAACTCCATTAGTTTCTTATCAAAGGTTGGTTCGTCACTATGAACATCTAGAGCTGCCGCAAATACTTTTCCACATTTCAAGTAATCGTATAAAGCCTCATAATCAATTAGACTAGCTCGAGCCGTATTGATAATAACGACATCCTTTTTTAGTTTCTCAAAATTGTCTCTGCTTAGTATAGGCGTCGTTGAATTAGATGGGATATGAAAAGTTATAACGTCAGCAGTCTCGAAAATCTCATTTAGCGAGGCTTTTTTTACTTGAAACTTTTCACAAAATTCTTCATCGTAATATTGATCGAACCCAAGAATATTTAAATCAAATCCTGAAAGTCGTTGGATGACTGTTTTACCGATAGCCCCTAATCCTATAACCCCGACCGTTTTTTCTGCTAGATCTAATCCCATTAATTTTGTCCATTGCCCTTTTTTGGCCTCATTGGCGGAGTAGCATAGACCTTTCAAGGCAGCTAACATGGAAGTGACCGTATATTCCGCAACAGCATTGCTATTAGCACCACTGGTAACGGATACAATTACTCCTTTATTTCTGCAATAATCCAAATCAACGTTGTCTAGTCCAACGCCATATCTGGAGATGACTTTTAGTTTGGGACAATTATCTAAGACATTTTTAGTAATTTTTTCCGTACTCAAGATCAATGCTTCAACATCAGTAAGTGCCTGAATCAATTCTTGTTCTTCCATTTGTCTTCCATAAGAATTAAGACAAACTTCCATTCCTTCTTTTTCAAGCCATTCGATTGGCTCTTTGCTAAATTTACCAAAACTATTTGAAGTAACTAATACTTTTCCCATTCTCTCACCCACTTACCTTTACAGTAATTCATAATGCACTAACATCTCTTTAATTTCCTGATCCAGTTCAGTACTTGGCTCTTGAACAGGTAGTCTTCCAGCTCCAACTCGTGCAATATCTGCAAGTTCAACTGAACGTTTCAATACGGAGGGCATTGTTCCTGCTCTATTTACTTTACTCAAGGTTTGAAGGGACGTTTGCCATTTTTCTGCCTCTACATAGTCTTTGTTCTTCGAAGCTCTGTAAAGTTTAACAAGGTTCGTTGTTAACAAATTGCTTAATCCAGCAATCGCCCCGTCAGCACCTGCCTTCATCCCCTCTAAAATAACCGAATCCGATCCGACTAAAACCGTCATATTATTTTTATTTGCAATTTCAACATAGGCCTTCAAGTTTTCCATGTCTCTGCTGCTATCCTTAACACAGACGATATTCTCAATAGGAGCTAGCTTTGAAACAATACTAGGTGTTAAGGGATTGCCTGTTAATCTTGGAATGTTATACAAAATCACTGAAATATTTACACTTTCAGCGACTGCTTTATAGTGTTCAACTAATTCGTTTTCATTTAGTGTGACAAAATAAGGTGAGATGACCGATATTCCGTCTACTCCGAGTTTTTCCATTTCTTTGGAAAGATAGATTGTTTCTACTGTAGAACAGGTCCCAGTTCCAGCATATACCGGAACTCTTTTATCGGTATATTCTATTACTCTTTCTACAAACTTAATCTTCTCTTGATTCGTTAATACATTAAATTCGCCATTACTACCAAGTGCAAAAATACCATCTACACCTTTTTCAATTAAGTGATCAATCAGCTTTTTGGTCGCCGAGTAGTTGATTTCCTGCGCTTGATTTCGCTTAAATGGGGTAACGATTGGGGTAATTAATCCGTCTATCATTTAATTGCTCCTTTACTTAATCATATTTTGTATAAATGCCAGAATAACTTCTATAAAGTTATTCATACCACCAGCTGTTACTTGAACCCCGTCCTGGATCGCTAGTACTCCAGAGCTTTCAACGAATTGTGTACATAAAGCGGCGGTGTAGTTGAAAGCAAAATAAGTGAAAACCATATAAACGGTCCCGATAATAAGCGAGCGGAAGATATTGCCTCGAGAGACTAAAGTAACGGTTGCCATTGCATAGGTTAAAGAAGAGCCAAAGAATGCTAAGGGGAAAAAGTGATTAAATGGTAAAGCAAAAGCTAGGAATACACTGATAGGAATCATTAATGCTGATACAGTAATAGCCGTTTGGTTACCTACACCCAATGCAATATCTACACCAATGTGAAAATCTGCATCATTTCCAAGTCTTTTAATCATGTAATCACGCGCTGCGGTACTCAAAGGACTGATCCCTTCCATAAACATCTTAACCATTCTCGGTGTCAGTGTAATAACAGCCGCTAATCCAACAGCGACTTGAATCGTTACTGTTAATGATTGTCTGGTAATAATGGAAAGAAATGCTCCCAAAATACAAGCAATAATTGTTGGATCACTTAACCCGCCAAGTTTGTCATTTATAGTGTCATAGGATAGATCAACTTTTTTGACCCCTGGAATTTTATCTAAGATCCAATTGATTGCTACGGCAATAGGTAAAGTAGTTCCCAACTGAAGAATCGTTGTACAGGTAGTCCCTTCCAATCCAAAGTAACTTTGCCATGCAGGTGCGATTTTGTCACCCACGAAACAAACAAGTACTGATAAGAAAAGTCCAAAAATTACACTTACCACGTAATTTGACTTACCTGACATTCCTGCAAAAGTAAGAACAAAGGATAAGACTGCAGCCGATTTAATGAGATGCCAATAATTCCAAATATCTACATTCAACGTCTTTATAAATTTTGTTCTGATTAGAACGAAATTTAACAATAACCCTAGCGGTACAATCAAGCCAGCAAATTTCGTCGCCCACGCAGCTGCGGATAATGTCTCCCATCCAACGTCAACGATTGTAAAACCAGAGCCTTCCTCGGCCGCATAAAAGTTAATAATCGGTTCCAAGGTTGCTACTAAGAAATTCACGACTAATCTCAATCCCTGAAACCCAATACCAACCAATAATCCTGATTTCAATGCCTGCAAAAACTTCATTTTAAAAATTAATCCCATTGCCAAAATCATTAGTGGCAATAGGGCTACTGCTCCTACAGCCAGAATAGATTGAATAATGTGTGTCAGTTGTGCCATTTACAACGCCTCCTTATGTTTTGTTTGCCACATCTTTCAGAAGATTTCCCAGTTGTTCTTTCAACTTATCTGTACCAATTCCAGTAATCAAAGGAGTTACGCTCATATAGGGTTTTCCTAAATCCTTCTCATACCTATTTGTAGATAAGACGACATCTGCATTCTGAGATGAATCTTCAATTGTTTTCATGCTGCATGTCTCAATAGTTGCGTTAACTTCATACGTCTTACATATTTCTGTCACTGCTTGGGAGGCTAAAGTTGATGTGGCAACTCCACTCCCACATGCGATAAGAATGTTGATTTTTCTTGTCATTTATACCAATCCTTTCAAGTTGTTAGCTAGCTATATCTATAGTTTAGCCAATTTAATTAAAAAGAAAATAGCAATTTGTTACCGTTATCATAATAAGATTGTGCTAATCCTACTCATTTCTTCTCTTATGATGCCAACTAGACGTTTAACCATTTAAAAAATCCTTTGCCCTCTTTATAAATTGATTCCTCAATTCTAATTTATTCTAACGAAATCAGACAAACTATTTTTCTCTACCAAATAAAGAATGATTCGTTATGAAACTAGTAAGTAGAAACATCGTTCCATATTTTTCTAGTTTCAGAAAAAATTACCCATCTCAACAAAATGCCTAAATTTAAGACGTCTGCCTCTATGTCGTTTTGATAGATAAAGAATGATCTAAGATCAGTCTATTTAATGCGCCGCCAGCAGCAGCCCTCAACAAAGTATAAAAATCTCTTTACCTGTTAGATGTCGCTCCCACTTATTAAAGTAGAATAAAATGGGCATGTCTCTAAAATCTGCTAAAGATTTTTAGAGACATGCCTATTTTCTATGTAAATGATACTCTTATTCGTAGTATATTGCTCTGCTTAATGTTCTTTAAACCCATCACCAAAGCCTTCTTTGTCTATTTGTTGACAACAGGTATGAAAATGAAGTAGGTCTCTATAATCAACCTAAGTACTAGCTAGTACTGTAAAAAACTGCTTATGACGAATTTTGTACAAGTAAAATATTTTGAAAGAGTTAAGAAATGTTAAGAGAACGAAACGGTTATTGAAATAAGTTGATTGATTGGACAACTTATTTAGTAATACCAATAACTGGAAAAAGACAAGGAGAGGAACAATCTAAGCCTATTCGAAAGATCAAATCAGCTGATTGTTAAACAAAGATAAATAGTACACTTGAACAGATCGTACCTATTAGGAAAGATTTGATACTACCTTGATTCCCCTCCGGTAACTCAAATTTGATAATATTCATTAACATCGCACCAGTAATAAAAGCTTCAATGGAAACTACTACATAATAGGGCAACTGAATGACCAGAGAAAGAAGTGCTCCTATTAAAATGCTTAATGAGAGCACGAAGCGTCCTCTTTGATGGTACATTTTCCCATGATGATGACTCAATGACCAATCATTCATTAAAAAGTGCAGACCAAAGGCCACGAAATACATGAGGATATAAAAATGCTCTGAAAAAGTATTGGCAATCACCAGATAACCAATCATGATATTGTACACTGCGTAGAATGAGATGTCTGACCAAAAATATGCAACTTCCGCACTGGTAAGGTCCCGCTTCTCCACGATATTAAAGTTTCTTTCATCTAACTTGTACACAATATAAGAAACGACAAGTCCCAGCAATACAATGGCATAAATCGCATGAGTATAACGAATTCCAGAATCCCAACCAAATTCGTTCACCAACACTCCTTGGGAATAAGCTAATTGAGGTAACAAATGTATGATTGCATAAGATACACCTACTCCTGCCGCAAAAGACATCATAAATTCCACATTCAGCTCCTCAAATAAAAAAAATTTGGAAGCCAAATGGATAAAGATAAATCTTAGAATGACCAAAAAATTCAATAAATTATCTTCTAACACTGCCATAACACTATAACTCCTCTTTCCTCACCTTACTTTTTATGTTTGTCATTAATTATAAACGTTGAGGTTGTACTACTGTCAATAAATGTGATCAGAAAAGGACATGCTGCGCTATCTAACAACTCTCATAAACTCGGTAATTATTCGACTCATCTCAGTTGGTGATTTTCTTGGTGTTTCTTCACTCCACACTATGGTCAGCTTCCAAAAGCCAGCTAATTTATATGCGAACTCATATTTATGATCATTAATTATTTGCTTAGCTGCTTCTAAGTCATTAGGAACACGACCTACTTTCAAAGCAATCTTTAACACTAAATCAACAATATTTTCTTCTATACAGTATAAAAGCCTGGCTTCTTTCAACAGCAAAAAGACATCGATGTTGGCTTCCCAAAATTCAAAGTAGCATTCCATCATTTCAGCTAGTGATGCTGCCTGTTTTTCCAACAAATTTGCAGTAAAATCATCTATTAACCGCAAACTAATTAACTCAATAACCTCATCTTTTGACTTGAAGTGTCGATAAAAAGTCCTTCTACCTAAGCGAGCCTCATCCGTAATATTTGCAATTGTAATATCTGAATAAGATTTGCTTTTCAATAATCGAATTATTGCTTCCGCAATCCATTCTTTCGTTTCTCCAATTTCCATCACAATACTCCTTTTCCTTACGGCACAAAAAATGAAAAGTGTGCCAATTATTCTCAGGTTGTTGATTAACTAATTTTCGCTTATTATACTTAAGTTAGATAGCTGGCACAAGTGTGTCATAGTTCTAGAATTGGGATAAAACTTATGAATACTTTTTCTGATATCACCGATAAAATCGGCAGCTTCTTAGACACGCATGAATATGAATCGATCAAACTGTCTAATGCTATTTTTACTTATTTACTATGTGGTAAAGGTAATTCAACTTTGGTCTTTTTAGATGGGGAATTGGGCACGTCAGAAATTTGGTTTGAATACATTGACTATTTTGAGAACGACTATCAGGTGTTAACCTTTGTTTTTCCCGCCAATCTAAATACAAATACTAAACAGGTTGTGGCGATTCACGAATTGTTGGAATTCTTAACGATCGAAAAGCCAGTTTTCATCGGTGCTTCATATGGTGCATTATTGGCCCAACTTTTTACTAAACAATTCCCTGAAGAAGTTGGCGGATTGGTTCTAATTTCTGGTGGTGGAATGACAACTGTTACTAAAGTTGAGCTGAAAAAATTGAAGATTCCTTTTCACTTGGCAGTAGTCATAGCCAAAATCTTACCCTTTGGTTTTGTAAGGAAAAGCATTGTCAAAGAATCCATTAAGAATATGACGAACAATGAAAACATAGAAAATCAACAGATAATCGCTGAAACGATGAATACTCTGTATGGTGATCTATCAAAAGAGTCCTTAATCAACATGGGAAATTTGCTCCCTGATATATTCGATAGTACCGTTTGTACTTCGGAAGATTTTGATTCATTGGCTGGGAAAGTTTTACTCATTTTTCCTGAGAAGGATTTCTTTCCTAAAGCCTCTCAAGAATCTTTGTTACAGCTAATGACGAATTCTGAAGTTATTTGGATAAAGGATGGCTCTCACGGTGATCCTATGTTTAGCAAAGAATATATGGAGATAGTCTCGAGATTCTTGAAAAATAGATAGTACCTCATTTTGAATCCCTCTCGTTTTGGTTACTAAAATGATTACTATAAAAAAATACAGAAATATTCTACTTTCTGCTTGACCAACACGTTACGTGTTGGCCTATAGTAAGAATATAAGTTAAATGAAACGAATCAGAATCGTCATTCTTAACATCTAAGAATATGTAGATTATCTCATTGGAAAAATAAAGGAGGAATTATCAATGGCTAGACCAACAACCAAAATCGATTTAATTCAAACAAGTAATGAAACATTCACCAAATTAATGGAGTTACTAAATTCAATACCAGAAGACCAAGTAACCGCTACATTTACTTTTGACACTGGTAAAGAAAAAGGTGCTCACTGGGAGAGAGATAAAAATCTCCGTGATATTTTAGTTCATTTATATGAATGGCACCAGCTGCTAATTGATTGGGTAACTACCAATCTTGCTGGTGAAGAAAAACTGTTCCTAAAGGAAGGATATAACTGGAAAACTTATGGCGCGATGAATGATGAATTCTGGGGGAAACATCAGAATACTTCTTATAAGGATGCGCTGGCTTTACTAAAAGAAAGTCATTCTGCTGTTATCAAGTTAGCTGAACCATTATCAAATGACGAATTGTTTTCTAAAGGAGCATTCACTTGGGTTGGCGGAAGTACTTTAAGCAGCTATTTTGTCTCTAGTACTTCCAGCCATTATCAATGGGCTTTGAAAAAAACCAGAAAATTTAAAAAATCCTTACAGACTTAACTGAGGACAGCTTCATATGCTATACTGCTAATACCTTGGCAGGGGCAATTCGTATTGCTGCGGCATCGAGCGCTACATTGGCTCGATGCCTTTTTTGAAATTTAGTTCGTCTTCTTTTGAAAAATCAGTATGAATCACACAAAAAACTAAGATAGTCCACCCTCTCAGCTGATTTTACTAAAATTTTACTCAGGAAGTTTAATCACAAACTGCTTCTCATAATTATCTGCTCCCTGACTCAATTCAATCGTGAATCCGTGCTTTTCAATTATTGTCTTTGTAATTGCTAAACCTAATCCACTTCCATTAAAATTACGTTCAGTTTCATTCTCGCTGACGAAGGGTTCGAATAGACGCTCGCGTTTCGTTTCTGGGATAGGTATGCCATTATCTCCAAAAATAATTTTTGTTCTGCGACCTAACTGTTGAATCACAATCGTCAGTTCTGTTTGCGGCGGATTGTGTTTGCATGCGTTAATAATTAGGTTGGAAAAAACCCGTTTCATTTCAGTTTTGTCAATTGCATAATACAATGGTTCCTCTGGTAGTTCTAAATTCAATTTGATCTCATGCTGCTCTATTAGATCATAATTATCTGCTGCTGCCTCTTTTAAAAGATAGTTAATGTCTTGCTGTTGTTTTTTCAATTCATAATCGGCTGAATTTAACTTAGTGTAGCGAAACATCAAATCCAGTAATTCATTTGCAGCTACTGATTTTTGATAAATAATCGCTGAGACTTCCTTCTTTTCTTCCATTTCTACAATATCTTCGCTTAATGCTTTAGAAAAGCCAGTAATGCTGGTTAGCGGAGTCTTTAGGTCATGAGCAATATTGGCAAAAAGGATGCTTTGTTCTTTTGCCAGCTGCTGACTCGTTTGGGCAATTCTCTGATCCAAGCTGCGATAAAATAAGTAAGAAAAAATTGCGACTGCTGAAAACTGCAGACAAACACAGATCGCCATCAGCGGCAGCTCATATTTATAAGGAAACAGTAGGGTAATGCCTTCACTAAATAGCTCTTCTAGCAAAGAAACGGTGATAGAAAGACCGAAGAAATAAAGGACAAAAGCTTTTAATATGGCTCGCTTAAGTTCTTCCATTAGCTACCTCCAGTCGATAGCCTAGTCCACGAATTGTTCGAATTCGTTCGTTGCCAATTTTTTCTCTCAATTTACTCATCATAACACGAACATTATTATAGCCGGTGAGTGAATCTTGCCAGCCATGTTCATAAATTTGTTCTTTGGTAAACACGCGACCAGGCTGTTCCATCATTAGCTTAAGCACCCTGAATTCAATGGCTGTCAGTTCAATTGATTCTCCCAAGACGGTTGCTATACAAGAATGCGTATTTAAATTCAAATCTCCAACTGCTAATAAGGAGTGAGGGTTTTCCTTTGATACTCCCAACTCATGATAACGACGCAGCAAAGACTTTACTCGCGCAATTGCTTCGTGAGGATCAAATGGCTTAATTAAATAATCATCTGCTCCTAACTCTAAGCCAAAAATTCGGTCAGATGCTTCAACTCTAGCAGAAATAACCAAAATCGGAATATTGCTCTCTTTTCTAATTGTGCGAATCAATTCAAAGCCGTCAATCTTCGGCATCATTACATCAACAATCATCAAATCTATTTTATTCTTACTAAATATCTCTAAGGCTTCCTGACCATCGTAAGCCTCAAGAAGCTCCAGCTCTTCACTTTTTAGATACATCTTCAGCAGTTTTACGATTTCCTTTTCATCATCTACATGTAAAATCGTGTACTTCATTTCCCCGTCTTCCCCTTTCATATCCCTTTTTAAAGTTTATCATAGAGAAGGTGAAAGCCCGTAGCCTTTTTTACATTTCTGTTTTTATAACTGTATCATTAACTAGTTCCATTCGTCGTTCCAATTCTTTTCTAGTGAATTTACCAAGATAAAGCTCATCAACCAACTGACCATCACCAACAAACAAAACTCGTTCACTTTGAGCGGCGACTTTTGCATCATGAGTAACTACAATGATTGTTGTTCCTTCTTCATTAATCTTAAGCAAAATATCTAAAATTTCTTGAGCCGCCTTTGAATTTAATGCTCCTGTTGGCTCATCCCCGAAAACAATTCTTGGGTTTCCCATTAATGCGCGACAGATTCCTGCTCGCTGCAGCTGTCCACCAGAAACCTGATTGATTTTACGATCCCTTAATTCATCAATTCCGACTTTTTCCATCAAATCTTCTGCTCGATTAACCAACTCATTCATTCCCGCATTCTTATCCTTCATACTAGGAAGAATAATGTTGTCGATAATTGACAAGTTCTTCAAAAAAGTGGGTTGCTGAAAAATAAAACCCATCTTCTCTCTACGTAAATCAGCCAAAGTCGCCTCTCTCATTGTATCAATAGGTTCTTGATCGAAGACAACCTTTCCAGAATCAATGTTGTCCATTCCACTAATAGCGTACATTAACGTTGATTTTCCTGATCCAGAAGGCCCCATAATGGCGACGAACTGTTCTTCCTCAATTTGAATATCTAAATTATTGAGAATTTGTACCTTTTCTTGTCCTTTACCAAAACTTTTTACAATATTTTTTCCTTCAACTATTGTTTTCATTTTTCTCACCTTAATCTTTCAAATTCTCGGCAATCTCGATATTGCCGGTTCGTTTCGTTACCGCTCCGGTTGCTAAAATAGTAGTTAAAATCATTAGCAACGGGCAACCTAGATAAATCAATAAATTGCCGCTGAATCGGACAGAGGTTAATCCCATGAAAGAAACCAGTACTGCTGCTAACTCTTTACCAATAGTCATTGCCAACAAGGTCCCGGTAAATAAACCGATCAGCAAGATTACAATGCTTCGTGCTAGATACTGTCGAGCTAAATCTTGGTTGGTAAAACCTAATGCTTTCAAGGTAGCAATTTCTCTCTTATCCTTAGTCATCAACAGTTTCATAAACAAAGAAGTGATTAGTCCAGTAATCAAAACGGCTGTAATAGTTGCTCCAATAGCTGCTAAAAAAATAGAGCGTATGCTAGGTCCTAATGTTTGTTCCTTATAGTCGGCCACACTGTTCACCTTTGCAAAAGGCAGCTTCTTCTTGTACAAATCAGCCTTTTTTTCAACAGCAACGGTGGGCTTTAATTGAACAAAAATATTCGTCCACATTTTTTCAGTGTTTCCATCCTTAAAAGAGGCCTTCGCTGTTCTCCCACCATTAAATGCATTGGTGTAGGTCCCACAAACAGTCAGTTTTTTCGCTTTGCCATTTTGTAAAATAGTAAGTGTATCGCCAACTTTCTTACCATATTCTTCTGCATTGATTGTTGAAAGAGCGATATCATTTGCCGTTTTTGGTGCTTCACCAGTCGTGTAGTCTACAGTAAATTTCTGATGATTGCCTAATTCGATGCGCAACACCCCTTCAGCATTTGCTTCATTTACGGCAAAGCTTTTTGTGACCATTTTATTATAATCGGCAACCTCTTGGTCCTTTTCTAAAAACTGTTCAATTGCTTTTTCCTGTTCTAAGCTATTTGGTGAATCATAAAGACTAGTTATCACATTTACTTCTTCACTATAACCAATAAATTTAATAAACGAATCATCTACAATTGTTCGGTAAGCCATCCAAGGTACAATCATGATAAACGATGAGATGATAAAAACCAGCAGCATTGTTAAATACACTTTTTTCCGATTGATAATGTCGATAATTGCTAAGCGTGTGTTTAGTGAAAGGACCACTATTTTTCTTATATTGAACCAGGAGTGATTGGAATTTTTTTCATCCGTTCCGTTGAAT
Source organism: Enterococcus sp. AZ163 (assembly GCF_050498925.1). Lineage (NCBI taxonomy): Bacteria > Bacillati > Bacillota > Bacilli > Lactobacillales > Enterococcaceae > Enterococcus > Enterococcus sp. AZ163. Next base: position 2,636,483 of record NZ_JBIPAO010000001.1, on the reverse strand, counting down.
CGAATTGCTTCAACCGCTGAAATTTTCTTGAAGCGGTTAAGTAACAAGGAGACATACAGAATCAACACCAGCATCACAATAAGAACACCAACTATCGAAAGAAGCTTACTCAGCTGTTCATTGCTGCTTTCACCGAAATTCAGCTTAATGTTTTCCAACAATTTGGTGCTAATTGGAAGCGAAATTATATAACCTAGTAAGCTGCCGATGACTGAAATGGCCACGTATTTAGCAACATAAATTTTCTTGATCTCTTTTACTTGCATCCCAATGGCTTTCATTACACCAATTTCTTGGTAATCTGCTTCAATTTTCGCCAGCAGAGTGAAGCGTATACACATAAAAGTCATCAGAACAACCAACAAACTTACTAATAATAGAATTGCTATCAGCATACCATCAGAAATTGCACTTGCCAGTCGAAACAAGTGATGGGTAACCGTGGGACCGTTCATCTCTAAACCTGCTTTTTCATAAGACGATTGAAAATCATTCAGTTTTGATAAATCTTTTAAACGAAACTGAATCAAATGCTCAGGAGTACCAGAAGACACTAACGCATCAAAGTCTTGTTGATGAACCAAAAATCGCTTTGATCCCGTCATTGGTGAATTCATCTCGCCATCTCTGACGAAACCATTTACTTTAAATTTCCTACCTGCGATGGTTACTTTGTCACCAATTTTTGCTATTCCACTCTTTTTTAAAGATATAGGAACGTACAACTCGCCAGGCTTTGGTTTAATTGGTTGATTAGTTAAATCCAACAAATAATCTAACTGTCTGTTTTGAGTTGCCAAGCCATTATCAACGACACTGTCGGAAAAATTGTAATCCCCTATCTGAATTTTTGACCCTTCGACATTCAAAAAGATTGAATCCTCATAGCGATCAATGTTCTCGTTATTTTCGACAAACTGTTTCATTCTTTCCTCATCGAGATCGCCAGCGTGCATTTGCAAATAATGAGCCACCTCAGATTTTTCCAACAAGGTATCAATGGACCCTAGCAAATTGATGCTCAAAATTGTTGCTAAAGCAACTAATAAAGCTGCTACTGTGACGAATGTAGTTGTAGTTATCGTGATTAGTTTGCTTTGCCTTACATCGTTACGTATAATTCTAAAATACATCTTGCTCACTCCTAACTCCTTTGTAATAAGAACTATCTATAATGATCCAGATAAACTTCCTTTTAATTCTTTGCTGATGCTGTAAAAAATTTATCAGGATTTATATAAACTATAACTAATCAAGGTTGCTGGAATGTACACGAAGTATTAACTGAATATTAAAAGTAAAAAAAGACATCAGATTCAAACATTTCTGTCCAAATTTGATGTCTTAATTAATTTTAATCCTAGCGGCTGTGACTTATCTGGCTTTTCAGTGGTCGATTATTCAACGAAGCTCCCTAGCAAGTATAGCAATTTTTTTGCCACTTTTTATCAACTTATTCTGCAGTCTCACACAACTGGCCAAGGATATCAATTGAACACAAATATCTTGCTTACTTAACCACTTTGAAAAACTTTTCATTGTTCAAATCCTTTTTTCGATCAATCCTATATCCAGAAGAAATAATCTCAAGCTGCTTAGTCTTAAACAAGTTAAAACATTCTGTTCCCGTATTTAAACGGACGATTTTTATTGTATTCATATTTTTCTAAAATAGTTGATTCAAGATTAATTCCATAGTGTTCACAAATATCCATGACTCTAATTACTACGTCTGCTAATTCAGAAGGAACACCTACCATTTTACCCGAATCAGTATAATAAGTTTCGTTAATTCCATGACCCTTACGAATTTCTTCCAAGGCTTCTGATAATTCAAAATGTCAGAGAGCAATCAAGGTACCGAATTCTCTTTCTGACTCCCACCAACCATGATTCATAGCATTTTCATGAATCATTTTTTGTACCTCTTGGATTGAGCTCATTAAACTATCACTCCAGCATTTTATTTTTTTATACCTTTTTAATACCAAAATTAGATTTTGTACTACATAATTAGATAGTATAGTTACAGCAAAGGTCTCTTTGTTAGCCCTATCATGGTCGTTGCTATGTGCCTATCGTATTTAGTCAAATAAATTAAAAAACCGGCTATTAAGCCAGCTTTAAAGATCCAACACCATATTGTACCAAGTTTCTCCAGCATGTTGTGAATCAGATATCCCTTCTACTTTGTAGCCATTTCTTTCATAAAAGGGAATAAGCGTTTCCAAACAAGTTAATGTAATTCCTGATCTATTGTGATTTTTTGCCACTCTTTTCAATTCTTCGAGCATGCCACTAGCAACACCGGTCCCTCTGTACTCCGGTAAAACAACCAAGCTAAGAACAGACTGATAACCACCGGTTTCAGGATTGACCGTACTTTTTTCGAATAATTCGTCATATAAGTATCTTTCTTGAATAACTGGACCTACTACATAGCCAATTGGCTGATTTTCTTTATCTGTAGCTACAATAAAACTGTCGCTAATCAATTGGATTCGTTCTTTCATTGCTTCTTTGGTAGCAGCTTCTTCTTTTGAAAATCCACTAATTTCAATCGCGATAATTTTATCAATTTCCGTAATTAAAGGTGCTCGAAAGTTAATTGCCATAGTATCTCCTTTCTATTACTTCATACTCATATTTACTGAGTACTCCAACTTATAGAGATTCCCAAAAAATCTTAAATGCTCTGGTCCTTATTTTCCCACAATTTATTCTCGTTAACTTATAGGTTTGGTTATCTCGAATATCAATAGGGTACATATTTGGGGATTTACCTGGCAATATTACTTTGTTGTCAAAGGTTACCGTAACTTGTTGTAAATCAAAGGATTTTCTTCGTAAGTTACCAAAAGAAAGAGCCTCCAACTGTCTATTCTTAACTTGGACGGTTGTAAATTGCCCCCAAAGAGCTAAACAAGATAGCAGCAGCAGTACTGGAAAAAAGATCCAGAAACTTATTTCTTCACTGTATCCATGAGTATAAGCAAATTGACACCAGTAAATTAAAAAAATCTGAAATAGGCTAATAGATACCACATAGGCCCAATTCCATACAATCACTTTTTTCATTTTTACTCCTTACCGTACAATTAATAAAAAGACAGCTTACTTGACGAGCCGTCTTGAAATGATTTTTATTATTCAATAATCAGCATATTATTTTGATCAAATTTCCAATCTTTACCATATGCAACTTCCCAATAGTACCCATCGGGATCAGTAAAATAGCCAGAATATCCATCCCATAATGGATTTTTTTCAGGCTTTTTGGCAATTACTCCGCCAGCTTTAACAACTTTATTGAAAATTTCATCTACTTCTGCTATTGAGTGGACATTTATTGCCAAGCTGATACCTGAGAAACCCGATGTTTGAACAGCTGGTGGTTCATCTGCGTTTATATCTTTAGCCAACTCTTTGATGGGGCACAATTCCAATTTGGTTCCATCATTATCAAAGAAAACAATTGGCGGATTATTTCCTTGTTCGTAGGTTTTGAATCCTAAATACTTATAAAATGCTAGAGAAGCTGTCATGTCCTTTACACCTAAACAAATCAGATTGATTCTATTCATCAAGTTTCCTCCTAATTTTTGAAATACACACTAAAAACAGCAAACGTTGAAAGCCTAATTGCATATTTCAGCTTCTCGCATAAACACAAAAGAATAAAAAAAATGCTCCAGAATAATTTCACACCAATTTCTAGAGCACTACCTAAATCTAATCTTCAATGACAACACGTTGAACAACTGCTAAATTAATCAGACGCGAATGGCTTGATTGTGAGTGTCTGACGTGAATCCAATTTGGTTCTTCGGGAAGCTCGTTGATGAGTGTATTCGCATGAAAACTATTTCCCCGATCATACCGGAAAGCAACTTCTTTTTCATTATTCAGAGCATCGATTATAATTTGTTTCAAGAGACGATCACCACACTTTCTAACCCAATTATAGCACTTTTAGAATGGAGCAGATAATCATTTTTCAAGCATTAGTTAATCAGTCCAACAATCAATAAAATGAGCTCTGCCGCACCGTTGATCACATCTATTACCGATATTGAAGTAAAGGCTAACACAAAGCAGTTCACCAAAAGTAAGCGAGTTAAAATCTACGTGTGAATAAAGATGATATGTGAGTGACGGTCTACTATTCTATTTCTTAAACACTCTCTAAGTTAGTCTGTCTACTACTGCAAATAAAAAGGCTCGTTTAAAATAGCACAGAAGATTGGTACAACTTGTAGTATTTTATCAAGTAAAGTACTTTAGTAATAAACGATGCAGCCTTGTTTTCTTAAATCCTCAATCCAATTAGGTATTATTAATTCGTGGTTCCACCTTAGATCAAGTCTTTGCAGTTTTACTAGTTGCAATAAGGTTTCTGGAAGTGATTTAAGTTCATTGCTTCTTAAATCAAGATCAATTAAGGAAGATGCTTGTCCAATGTCTTCAGGTAATCTTTCAACTTTATTATGGCGCAAATTAATTCTTTGCAAATTTTTTGCTCTCAAAAAGTTTAAGCTGAATTGCTGAATTTGATTACTTTCCAATTCCAAAATGCGGAGCCTTTCCCAGTTACTGCAATCAAACTTGAACGCATTAATCTGGTTGTTTCTCAAGTACAGCTCTCTAATATTTTCGAGTAGCGCTAACGATAACGGAATATCCTTAAGTTGATTGTTCATTACTCTCAGCTCAACTAAATATTTTAGTTCACCAATGCTCTCCGGAAGCTTCGTCAGCTGATTATCACTCAAATTTAAATACTCAATTTTTGGTACTTTGCCAAATAAATCAGGCAGTTCTGTGATTTTATTGTTGTGCAAATAGACATAACTTTGTAGATTAACTAAATCAAAAAAAGTTTCAGGAATTGTTCGAATTTGATTATGTCCAAAGTCGATATTTTTCAGTTGAGCTATTTGCTGAATTTCTGAAGGTATTGTATCAATTTGATTAGCCGAAATATTCAATATCTCTAAATTTTTCATTTTAATGAGTGCTTCTGGAAAGTGCTTAAAAGAATTATTGAAAATATTTACTTCTTTATAGCTATTCATTGCGCCTTCTAAATGCGGAAGCTTAGTCAACCCTTTACTCATTGCTGTTAGTTTCATGAATCCTCCTTTAAAATTGTGATAACTAAGTATAGCAATGTTTTATTGATTGGTTCAATAAACTTTGCAAGAAAGAACCTAACAAAAGGTCCTTTGCTAGGTCATTAGAAGGTTATTCTCTACTTCTTTTATAAGGATAACTTTACAAAAGAATAACTATAAAGATGAAAGCAATAATTACTCTCTACTATTGAAGAAAGCACCCCTGGAGTAATAAAATTGGGCTCCTTATTGTATTTTTATCACTACTATTCAAAAAAGTAAGAGGCACATTTAGCATCTTTGAAAACATTCCTCAAAAAGACAAAGAGTCGAATTTCAATAAACTATTGAAATCCTCGTTAGAGGTATTTTCTTCTTTCCGGCATTCTAAAATCAACCAACCCTTGATTAAGAAAACCATTTAAAGGTAGCATTAATTTAAATTTTTCTACTACATATTCTGAAGCTTCAGTTAGCAGTTCCTGGTCGCTGATTTTATATTCGATGTTCCATGACTTATGCTTTAGGTATTCTGCCAAGGGATGATCTTTATCATAGCCTCTTGGAACGTTTTTTAACTTTAAACCTTCCACTTTAAAAGTTTCCACAAATGCTTTCTTTGTAATAATCTGCTGAAATTCCTCTGGGTGTGAGATAAGGTGTTCCCTGATTAATTCAGTTGCTTGTGAAAATTGTGTTGCAAAAACACCACCACCCAAAAATGATTGACCTGGCTTAATGCAAATATAGTAGCCTGCTGGAATTGGTTTGCGTTCAGCAATTGATAAATGTGCTCTAAAGGCTGGATGATATGGCGTCTTATCATGACTAAAACGAATGTCACGATTTAATCTATAGACTAATCTCTTTGGCTCTAAATTGCCAATTGGCGGATCAAATTCAGCGATTAACAATAATAATTCCTGAACAAATTTCAGAAATTCATTTTTAGCAATCTGATAGTCTTTTTTGTGCTCTTTCATCCATTCAAAGGAATTATTTGCTTCTAATGCAGTAAGAAATTCAAGTGTTCTATCTAAATTCATTACTTGTTCCTCCGTACTGTGTCCATATTAGGAGAATTAAGCAGCTGTACGAGAAATTGTTTAGAGGCAATAGTAGAACTATAATTTGGCAGTTCTGAGAATATCGTTGCTTGCTCATCCAATTGTTCCATAGCTTCAATATAGTTAGTTAAACTATTCTGTTTAACCTCTTCTAAGTTTTGATAATCAAGCTTCTGGGGATCAAGACGTTTACTTTGGATGGCAAGGCCTATCCTTTTTTCACAGGAACAAAATCCAGTATTGGTTAATCCACAATAACAGGTTAAAAAACTTGCTACCTGCTTTTTTGCTCTAGATAATTTTTGGCGATAGTTTTCCGGAGTCATGTCCAAAATTTCTCCAGCAAGCTTGCTGTTTACTTTGAACATTGTTCCCAGAACAAAAACACAACGAGACGTCGGATCCAAACACTGCAGCATTACATTCGTACAAGACAGTTTCAATTCTTGTCCTAATATTTTTTCTTCGACTCCTTGAAGTAAATCATTGGTATTCTCAATCACACCTGCTTTTATATCTTGAGAATAAACTTCGAAACTTAATGGCTGATTAGCAAACATAGACTTCTTATAATCAATCAAATAGTTAGTGGCAATACGATATACCCAAGTTTCAAATTTACTTTCCTTTCGAAAAGTGCTTAGATTCGTAATTAACTTTGTTAGAATGTCTTGTGTTGCGTCTTCGGCGTCAGGAATTGATCCCAACATTCTAAGTGATAAATTAAAAACCAAATCTTGAACGTCCAATAAAATGTTTTCCAATGCTAGACGGTTCCCAGCAATAGCGTCATTAATTACATTCTCTGTTACTCTCTCATTTTTCATAGATTAGCTCCTCCCTTTACCCTATTAGACGGAGATATCATCCATTTGTGACAACTTTTTTACTTATTCTTAAAAATAAAAAGTTAGAATATTTTAGTTTATTATCTCATATTGCTATATAAGCTGCTATTAAACGGATACTTACAAAGGATGGGGCGTGATGAGAAAACTGAAATGAGTGGGGAAATTCAAAAACAATGTAAAAAAATCGCCAACTCGCTTTATAAGAGTGACGATTTTATGAATTAATTGGATACTGATTTTTTTAGACTTTTTCGAATGTATGTGATCCCTGTGTAAATAATTACTACTATAATGATCCATGTTAAAACGTCTAAATTTAAGCCCGTCACAAATTTAGCTGCAATAAATACCCCAAAGACACCACAAACGGTAATTGCTAAACTTACTTTTCGCGCATAATCTCCTGATTTAATAAAGTTAACGCTGGCCACTGGCATCAACCCTGCACAAGAACCCATCATAATTGGAAAAGCCACCAAAGGATTCAGACCCAACATATAAACCATAGCCATACATGGAGCATATAGTCCAACGCCGATCGTCATTAATGCACCAAAAATGAAATTGCCAACTACACCAATTAGTAACCGACCACCAGTTAGAGCAGTCGCTGTATTCCCTGCACCTAGTAAATTAATCATCCCTGTTTGACGAAGAGCCATTAATAATGCCGTAGCAATTAACGCCCATCCCATCCAGAACTGAACAGTTTTTTCAGGCAGCTTAGTTACTGTACGGGAACCTACGAAAGACCCCACAGTCGCTGCTGCAATTAAGGCAAATAATGTTAACGGCGCAACATCAACCACTGTAATAAAAATCATGGCTTCTACTAATACGGGAATTGCATGGCCAACATTTAAAGTTCCTGGCAATAAACGATCATGATCCAGTTGTTTAGTTAAATCCAGCAGCATAGCTGTAGGTGCAAAACAACCAATTCCTAATGTATCTAAAAAGTCAGTTATAAAGCCAATTACTCCAGAAATAATCCAGCTTCCGCCACCTAGATTGCCCTTATTTGCGAGAAGGTCTCTCCCCATTAAAACAGCTTGCATCACTGCAAAAATTGCTAAAATCGTTAATACAACTTGTACCATTTCTTCTATTGCTCCTTCATCAAAAATCAAATTTTTCTATTTTTGGGCGCAAAAAAATACACCCTATCATAAGAAGAAAAATTCCCAGTACTTCAGAACAAGAATGAATCAGCCTACACTCCTGTTCTGGCAAAGTAATCTCTGCACAAGTAATGGGAATTTATCCTTCGTTCTTAAATCACCTTACACATGCGCAATGTATTCGTAAGGTAATGGAACGATCTTACCTGGTGTCTCGATGGTTACTAAGTTGGTTAACGTATCTTTTAAGATACCTGTTTGCATCTCAATGTTGTGTGGTTCTCCAGAGTTAGCGCCCATTGGAACCATCGGTGCTACTGCACGTGGTGATCCATTTTGACGTACTACTGGTGGTAATGCTGCAATTAAAATAGTAGGAATTCCCGCTTCCTCAATAGCTCTCTGCACGATCACGGCAGTTCTATGGCAGGTTCCTCAGCCAGCGGTCATTACGACAGCGTCGACTTCTTCGTCAACTAATTTTTGTGCGATCTCAGGACCAGTGACATCGTGAAATGCTTCTTGGTCACCTCCGCCGCCCATAAATGCGTAATGTACTGGTGCTGCTTCTTTGATAAAGCCTTCTTTGACTAATTCATGCAATCGGTCGATCGGGAACATTGCGTTCACGTCACGGTTTACATCGGCGTTGTCATACCCGCCATGAGAGACCATTAATTCGTCGCTTGGTGTACCATCCGGCACTTCGCGATACGTTGTATCCCCCGCTAAATTGAATCGTTTATCACTCTTTAAATGAACGCCTGCTGCCGTAGCTAATGCAACACGCATTTCTTTCAGCTCTTTTTTGACAGGTGTGAAGACAGATTTCGGCGTAATCGGCACGAAAATTTCTGACTGCAACCCTTCAAAGACTGTTAAGCCCATGTGTTATTTCTCCTCTCCTGGTGTCTGTGCTTGCTTCTTCTGAGTTTCCAAGCGGCGTCGTTCATGCTCTTTGATGGCATGGACATAATGATCGTTGGGTTCCTCTTCCAAAACTTCTGGATAAGTCATCAAAAAACCGACTTCCTGACCAATCGCTAAATCATATTCAGAGATGATCATGCGTCTGGGAATTTTCAATTGACCTAAACGTCCTTTAATATCGATGGTTACACTGGCATCGTGAAGCTCGACAATGATTCCCTCAAACATTTGCTCTGTTGAAATGTACTTGAGTCTATCCATAGTTATTCGTCACCCAAATCTAGTCTTTTTCGTAAATCTCTTGACGTTTTTTACTCTTCGGCAACACTTGTTCATTGTCTGCCAGGTCAATTTTCTTCCCTGTCGTTTTTTCAATGATTTCGATGTTGTTCAACTTCACATTTGGGTTCCACTTGCGTTCTGCTGTTTTGATTTCGCCGCCGCCCATTAATGTTTTCAACATGGCCAAGTCACGAATCGCGTCTTCTTTACACAGGGTGTTATTAGACAAGATTTCGTTTTCGATTCCTTGTTTGGATTTGTTGTTATCCACCATGGCGCCCATTTCTGAGTTGCCGACAACCAATGCACCTTGAACAGCTGAATAAGAATCACCGACTACTTTCACGCCGCGTTTACCGATCTCTTCGATATGAGAAGCGAAGTCAATGTGGTTATTTCCGAAGCCTTCGGTTGTAACAATCGCTCCGTCAATATCCATCGCTTCAATCGTCATACCTAGACGTTTTGATACATAGTATTTTTCCGTGTTTGCCTGAGGTGAACCGACAAACATCACACCTACCAAGTCAATTTCTGGATCTTCCATTGCTTCCATGACCAATGGTTCTCTCCAGTAATGACGAGAGGTTTCTTTTGACGCTGGTCCAATACATGTTAATGCATGGATCCCACCATCCAATACTTCAGTTGGAGCTAACATGATTGGCAAGTTCCCCAAGTCAACGTTTGGCTTCGCGCCAAGGGTACCAACTGGTTCAACCGGCATAATCAAGTTATCGTGCATCGCACCTTGTCCCATGATTTCTTTCACGATCAAGACACGTTTATTGCCAAAGCGACGTTTTTGCACGATTTCTTGTGAGTCAACTACTAGTGAATCGTCCACTTTTTTGATCGCTTCACGAATTTCTTGTGTGATCAGGTCAGAAGCTTTATGAGCTGCCAATGGTCCAGGACGTTCCATATTGGCGCCCTCTTTAATCGTTACTTGGGTTTTAATGAAGATTTCGCCTTTTTCTGGGGCACCAGGACGTCCCCACATGATGTTCCGGTCTAATTCGCCTTCTGATGAGCCGAATTCTCCGATTTGAACACCATTGGCATCTGTTCCTGTTACCACCAACACAACGCCGTCTAATACTCGTGTCACTCCATGGCCGATACCGCCTTCTGCTTTAGCCGCAATCGGTTGTACATCCATGATGGTTTCACTATATTCGTCGTAACGGTCTGGTGTAATAATTTCGAAGGTCATGCTTTCCACTAGCTCTTCTAGCTCAACAGCTTCCGCACACATCTCTTCCATCTTACGTAAGATTAAGGTTGTTCCTTCAATTTTCGTTTCTTCGCCAAACTCTACTTTGTTAATCTTTAAATAATCACGGCGAACAGAGCGAATGACTTTTTCTTCTACTTCTGCTTCCGCAGCAGGTGCTTGCGGTGCAGGAACGGCTACTTGTTCGGGAGCAACTGGCGCTGGTGCAGTAGGTGCTGCAACGCCCATTGATCCGGCAACTGACATAGGAACTTCTAAGTCGATACCTTTTCCTTCAGCAATATGAATCTTGATAGTGCCGCCTGCAAACGGTACGGTTACTGGCGCTGGTGCAGCAGCTTCAGGTTCAGAAACTGGTAATTCTTCAATCATCTCAGGTTCTTCTACTGGCGTTTCTACCACTACTTCTTTCACACCATCGAGAATCTCTCTTGTTAAAGGAATCAATGCATCTGTAGTTTTATTTAATGTAGTACCAAGTACTTGTTCGATTGTTAGAGCATCTTCAGGGATTTCTAATAATCCTGAATCCTCTAAATCCTCGAAGATCGCTGGATCTTCTAAATCATCTGGTGCGATTACTTTGCCGGCTTCCGCACGGCAACATAATACTGCTGAATCTTTTGCATGTTCTTTTGCAGTGTCTGCTGTGATGGACATTCGTTAATTCCTCCTGAGATTTTCTTAATTTGTCGGTAATTTACGATATAACCTGTGCCCATCAGCCCGCAGTACATGATCTGTATGATGATAAACCGGAACTCCTAACCTAGGAGCTACACCCATGACGGTGTTCGTTCAATCAGAACAGGATCCGGTCATTACTACTTCGGCGCCTTGTTTCTTCAAGGACATTACCGTCTTCGCTTGACCTGGACATATACCTGGTAAGGCACACCTATATCTTCCATTTACTTCTACCATTCGCTTGCAGCGTTCTGCAGCGACAACTTCGGCGCCCATGTTATTCACGATTTCGGTCATACGTTCTGCTGAACCACCGCATTCGCAAATCAGCAAGCCGACTTTACGGTGTTCTTGTGGAAACGGCATTGCTACGAGCACGCCGCCACTTGTTTTAGTGATTGGTGTCATTTCTTCCCCGCTGCGTCCAGTCATCGGTCCGCCGATAACGATTTCGCCGTGAGGTTCGACATAACCACCCACATTATTAATCAAAGTTTTAACTGGTGTTCCAATTGGTACATCCACAAAGACTGTTTCTTTTTGTTTCACACGTCCAGAAACCGTAACATCTTTATCGATGAATGGTTTACGGTCTTCAATGGCCTCGGCAATACGTTTGATGGTTTCAACATTGTCAATTACTGCCCCAACTTCAGTCGGAAGCTGGCCAGGTTCAAGAACAATATCCATAACTTCACGAACAATCATTCGTTCATCGCCTGCTGGATAGATATCCGGCAATTGATAAACTTCAAGGTTGTCCACCTGCGAAGTTGCTTTAAGTAACCGAACTACAAGCGAACGATGTTTTCCTTTCACTGCGATTACACCCTTTGGTGCGTTCGTCATTTCAAGGCAATACTTCATTCCGCGGATTAGTTGCTCAATATGCTCATCCATTTGTTTGACATTATGTGCAAGTAACGCTTCGCATTCTGCTCCATTAGCAATGAATACTCCTTCAGGAATATCACAAGCCAATTTCAAGAATGTCGGAAAACCAGCGCCACCGGCACCAACCACTCCTGCTTCTTCTACCGCTTTAATCATTGTGTCGGTTTCAGGAATCGGTAAATAGCTGGAAAAGTCTTGTTCCTCATCAATCGTCAAGACAACACTTTCTTCACTAACGTCTACAACTTTTCCTGAAAAGCTACTGTGGATATTGGCACCAAGACCGTTTGGCTTTGCAACCAACTGACCACGCTTGACCATTTCTCCCGCTTTGACAATCCCTTTGCAAGGAGCGCCAACATGTTGTTTTAATGGTATAAGAATTTGTGTCAATTTATTTCACCTCCTGTATTTATAATGCCGCTATATATAGAAAAATTAAATAGCTCACGATTGCGTTCGCTAATCGTTCCAAATTATGACGTACTAGCAGGAATTGAAGCTCCCTAGTACTTCGAATCAATAGTCAACTCACTATTTGTGTTAATTGTTTTAGCTGACTATTCTGATTTTCCGATCGACTCTCCCATTACCAATGATGTGTGTCATTTGGAAGCTCTAAACTTCTATCAAATTTGTAAAAAACATCACTAACCAATTTAATAGAAATAGGCTCTTGTGAATAATATAATTTAGCTGTATCATTAAGTAAATCGCTAATTTCTAAACTTATCCTTGAAGACTTTTCAACAATAAGCGGAATCAATCGGATGTCTCTGGAAATTGCTTATAAAGGTGGATACTAAATGGATACTAGAAAGTATAAAGTTTTGTTGGAAGTAGTGGATTTAGGAAGCTTTACCAAGGCAGCGGAAGAGTTGGGATACACTGTCTCAGGTATTTCTCATATGATGAACTCTTTGGAGGAAGAAATAGGGTTTAAGATTCTATTTCGTTCTAAAAAAGGGGTAACACTCTCCCATGATGGGGCAGAGCTTCTACCGATTTTACGTTCTATTATCAAGCTAGAAGAGAAATATGAACAGACCTTGAGTGAAATGCACGACTTGAATCAAGGGAGTATTCATATAGGGAGCTATCCTAGTGTTGCCAATCACTGGTTACCAAAAATCATCAAACAGTTCAATCACGAATATCCCAAGATTAGAATTAAAATAACTGAAGGTGTCAATCAAGAGATCATAAAATTACTAGATGATAAAAGAGTCGACTTCGGATTTGCCAGCAGTCAAAACATTAAAAACTATAAATGGATTCCTCTGGGTACCGATCCAATGATTGCGGTTTTACCCTTGGATCACCCCAAAGCTGATGCAGATGTCTATGACTTGAAAGATATTGAGCATGATGATTTCATCGTTACAGCCGGCGGAAATGATGAAGATGTATCTAATTTATTGAGAAAATATTCACTAACTCCTAAAATCAGCTATCAAACCTTTGAAAATTATTCAGCTTTAGCAATGATTGAAGAAGGTTTAGGAATGAGCGTGATGAATGAGCTCATCACCAAAGGCAGAAATGTTACTTTGGTTAAGAAGAAATTGAATCCACCAGCCTTCATTGAATTAGGCATTCTTTTGCCTAAAGATATTATTACACCGGCTGTTGTAAAGTTTGTTGAATATACGAAAAACTATTTTAAAGAACACCCTTCTATTTAGGTATTGGTGAGAAAAAACAGCAGATTAAAAAAAAGCAGCTCGGACAGTAACGCCGAGCTGCTTTTTCTACAGGAAATTACTTTGTCTTACTGAAGTGCTAATAAAAACTAATACCATTTTACCGGAGCCCAGCAATTGAAATTACTATAAAAACCTGCAAAGTGACTTCCATTTTCCGAAGTTCCTTTAAACCAGAATTCTACTTCTGTAACTTTCTCATCTAAGTTATCAATGATAACTGCACCATTACTTATATAAGGTGATAACGCTACGTCCTCACTTGTTAACTCAGATTCAACCGTCTTAACCGTGAAATGGCTTGAATATTCTATAGGGTGTTCCATAATAAACTTTTTAGTTTTTTTATCAACATAAACTGTTGGAAGTTTAATCCTCTCATTGTTAGTTGCATAAAAAGTTTCTATATTAGGTAATTCATCAAGAACCGTCAAGTCTTGGATATCTGCCGCCCCAAATTGTAAACTTTTTATCTTTTTCAGTTTACCAAATGGTCTAATATCCAGAATCGCGTCCGGCAATTCATCTATTCCTGCAGCATAGGAATAGAACTCTTCAAGATTAGTCATACCCGTAATAGGGCGAAAATCCATCACACCAAAGCCACTACAATTTAACTTTGAAGCATTTTTTGCATATTGAACGCCTTCTAAAGAACCAAAACATCCTGCAAAAATTTCCCCTTCAACATTCTGAATTTGCTTTATAGTCGGTAATTCATTCTCAATAATTTCATTATTTTCTATTTGGCTATACTGAATTACACTTTCTCTCAAATCACTACATGGTATATACACTTTACTCTCATCAGCAGACACCTCCGAAACACCCCAGCAAAAACTACATACTAACAATAAGCATAAACCAAACAACTTCTCAAACTTCATTTTTCTCCTCCTCAAAAGATTTTTTTATGCTAAAGATGATCTAACTACCTCTAAACCCAATCAGCAAAAAGTCTATCTAAGAAACTAGATAGACTAAAATAAAACGCGACCTACACTTTCAAGCGGATACCAGCTAACATGAATGATTTTTACTACATCTCCAGGCTGTGGCGCTTGAATAAAGTAGCCATCTCCAATATAAAGTCCTACATGATGTGCGGATCTGCCCCAAAAGACTAAATCACCTGGTTGAACTTCGCTAATAGGAATTTCTTTTGCAGAAGCCTGCTGTGCCTGACTTAATCTAGGATGCGCTACTCCATTTTGAGCAAATACCCACTACTCAATCCGCTACAATTAAATCCTGTTGTGATCGTTCCTCCCCAAACGTAAGAAACACCCAAGTACTGCTTAGCTGATAAAATGATTGCCTGAGCCTTATCGCTAATCTCTTCGTCTGTTGATAATGACTGCCCCAAACTTAATTGTTCCAATAACTCTTGCTGTTGTACTTTTTGCAATAATTCTTGTTGCTGTTCTTCCTCTCGAATTTTTTTAGAAGGACCTCATTATCCTGCAGTTCCTGCTCTAATTGGTTCTTGCTACTTGTTTGCTCCTTAAGGGTATCGTTTAGAGCCGTCTGATACTCTTGTCGTTTATTTTCCAGCTCTTTTTGTTGCTTCGCTAGCTTTTCAACCAATGCTGAATATTCTTTTGCTTTAGTACCATCCGTTTTACGAATTGTTTCAATGCCCTTTTGGGAACTAAGTCTCTTTGTCCAATTATCAAGTTGAAAGAAACTCGTCTTTTGTTCTGAATCCTTTAATTGGATGGAGCGAACACGTGCTTAAATTTCTTGCTCCAGCTGATTCAGTTTTTCCATCATTTAGTTCCCTGTTTTCTCTTGAGCTTCCAGCTCTTTATTTAACTGTTGGATGGCCTTCTCTTGCTCCTCCTGCTGCACCACACTTGTAGAGATTTCATCGTTTAGCTGGCTTAGCCGTTCACTCAGGCTAGTAATTGTTTGTTGCGTTTCTGCTTTAGGGGTGGCCTATGCTTCATTAGAACGGAAGCATAGGCCGATAAAAATTAGTGTCATTCCTATCCAGAATTTTTTGATTGTTCGCACCTTCTAAATGATTAAGTGATTGAAGAAGCTTGATTGGGCTATGGAATTTTAATTGTCCCAATATCGTTGACTTTATAATCCCAATTGTAGGGTTTTATATCAGTTTGATTGGGCTTAATATATATCGTTAACCATTTTTCATAAACGCCATCATTGAAGTCATATTCATACTCTCCTGGTTGAACCGTATGTGTGGTGATTGAAGGCTTCTCAGCAGTATCACTAACAATGTACCCCTGGTTCTGATAATATCCTGGAATAATTGGTTTAAATTTCAGCTTACTATAAGTGTCTGCATCAACAAGCTCAATTACAATGGAGTTGAAATCTACCTGATCATTGTCTGCCGCATCTGTTAACTCATACCCACTATTAACATGCGTATTGTATTTGATCGTATCGGTGTTTTCGATTGTTAAATATCCTTCTGTTGGTGTAGTCAGTATTTCTCTGTCAGCGGCTGACGCTACGGCCATTTGGCGAATGTGCAATTTAACGGTTGCTTGTTCGACTATATAGGTAGTTGCGGCTTTAAAAGTTGCATCTTTATACGTTACATCTGTCTTAGGATTACGGTTACCTGATGCTATGTGAGTAGACTCTAAGCCTGTGCTGTTAAAATTAGCTGGATAATCTGCCGCATTGTCCTCTAAATAAATTTGGACTTTAGTATCCTTTGCAAAAGCAGAGCCTAGTTGATGTGACCATTCACCTGCAGCATTCGCGGTTCCAACAGCAGTTAATGGGCCATCGTTTACCGATAGATAGACCTTTGCATTCGGTTCAACGCCAGTAGCGCTCAATGATTTATCCGTCGTCGTAATCTTTCCTTTAGTCAGACTTATAGGAGTTGGTGGTGTCACATCAATAACAGTTGTCTTACCGACATCTCCTGTCCAAGTAATACCTCTAGTAGCAGTTCCCTCCATATCGAAAGTTGCTTTCTGAAACTCAGTATCCGTATATTTTACATACCCATCACTTTGAAGAGCAAGAGGACCACGGATATTTCCGTAAGTATCTTTAAGCGACACTACGGCCTGACCTGGTAGCGCCCAAGATTCAGTCATAATTGCTACACCATTACTATCAAATTGGCCGGTAGGAATTAGCCCTAAGCTAACGCGTGCACGATAAGATTTCTCTGCGTCAGTTACATAATCCCAGACTACTTTAGGCGGTACATTCAGACCATTGATTCTGCGGAAACCATTACTAGTAAAGCTAGTTTGCAAATCACTGTTACTTGAGGTTACAGTTGGACCAGCCGCCGTAAGATGACCCACTTTTTCATAAACAAAGTCTGCTGGATTCGTCAAAGCAGTAGCATTCTTCCAGGTATTGATGTCAGTATCTTTGATTCTAAAAATATTATTGTTGGAAATATTTAGGAAAGAACGTGTATTACTGTTCCGAATTTCAAACATTTTTGGTGTATCTAATTCAAATAAGCTTCCGTTACCAGCCATAGATATAACACCATCAGTAGTAGAACCATAAATAAAAACTTCTGAATTTTTTTCAGCTGTAAATGTCATATCTGAGTTAACACTACTATTGTTATAGTCTAGTTTAACAACTGATCCATTTCCTCGTGACAAAAGATTAACATGTGAATTTTCTTTAGCAATAAACTTTTTAGAAGGATACCTGTTGTTTAGCTCTGTCGCATCATAATTAGAGATAGCTCTTCCTTGCATATTTGCATTATAATAAGAACCTTCTCCTACAGTAATCGTTGAATAGTTATCATAGATTGCCGGATAAGTTGTTCCCCCAGTTGTATTTCTTAAATAAACAAAAGCATTCTTTCCTATTGTAAATTCACCACTTAATCCAGTTGAACCATCAAGCTGTCGCGTTGTAAACCACACTACTGAATAGTTTTGCCCACAGTTGGTTCCTTTCCAAACTGTATTATCTTCGACTACTATGCTGCCTGTATAAAAGTTTTCAGCACCAGTAACCAATATATTATAACCATACATAGTTACTTCCGACTGATTTACTCTTGCCCAACGCCCCACAAAGGTTGAATAGTTTTCATTTTCTCCCTCATATTTGGCTGGATCATAGTCCGTAAAGACATTTCCAAATCTAAAATACCAATTTTTAGAAACATCACCATCACCATGGATACCATTGTCTCCTCTAATAAGAGATTTTCGATAGGCAGCTTCTGAACCTCCAGACCCAGAGTAGTCAGTTGATTGAGCAGCTGTCAGATCATGCATATGAAAAACTGATTGAGTTCCACTTGTTGGCTCTGCAATGGAGAGGTTTCTACGATAAAGTAGAAGTTTATACCCTCCACCATCGATTTCAATCGAATTTTTCCGTTTACCAATATTTCCCGAGCCACTTGTTGGTGAGCTGATATCATTTAACATAATAATCTTCGTGACATCTTCATCCTGATAAGCTTCCACAAATCCATATCCCCACTGATTCGCACTAGAAGTAGTTGAACTGTACGTATCTACGGTGACGACCTTGCCACTCAATGGATCAAATCCATGCTTGGCATTGTAAGCATCATTTGCCGCACGATAGGAATCTCCGAAAAGGTCTTTGTGTTCTTCAAAGCTTATGCCTCCTGAAATATTATTTTCTGCTGCTTTGACTGTTTGAGGCGTTTCGTCAGGCTTTGCACCAAAGAAGAAGAGGGTGCCTGCTACTGCTATTGCCAAGATAAGTGCGCCTATTTTATACCTAAATGTTACTTTCATTCTTGAATCATCCCTTTCAGTCCTACTTTGCAGTGCAAAAACCAACTAAGACTTTATTGTGTAATAAACATCTGCCAACAAGCTTAGTCTAATTAATTTTTTCTAATGTCAACCTCTTACGCATGCTGGATCCAGAATTCGGAAAACTCGCTGCCCAGCTTGTACCCTCTACCCCATAAAGTAATGATAGTTTCACCAGTAATTCCGCCTTCTTCAAGCTTTCTTTTCAGCTTATTAATCAGACAAGAGAGCTGGCTCATGTTTGAAGGCGTTGGTCCTTCAGGCCATAATCGCTCACACAATTCAACTCGTGACAGAACCAATCCTTTTGAATATGCACTTAATAGATTTTCAAAAAGCTTCTTTTCTGTCTTGGAAAGTCTGGTTGTAAGTGGCTTTAAATCATCTTTTTCAGCATTGCCAAGAACTACGATCTTATTACTAACTATTTGGTTATCACGCATGTCTTTTTGAAGCTCATGTAATTTTTCGCGAATCTCTTCAAATGTTGCATCCTTTTTTAGGCTTCCAGACATTCCTTTTTCTTCCCAATAGACACTTTCTTCTTCATCCATTGTCTTTTCTACCATTCGTACCAAGAAAAAAGGATGATGCTTTAGCTGATTTAACACGATATCTACTTCTTCATTGCATAACGTTTCGCTTAAAAATACCCAATGAAAATAAGATAAAAATGAAGAAGACGTATACTTTTGTAAATGATAGAGTAAATCTGCTGAACATAATGTTTCAAAGTTTAATCGTCGTAATTTTCCAATAATTTCTTCTTCTGATACTATATTCTTTGTCAAAATCAATGCATGTTGCATTAGAATCACCTTCTCTTTTTATCTTCTGTTAGTTTTTTTCTTTTTCAATAGGATCTGCAGTCTCAGTATCCAACAGCACATTCCAGATGATAATTAAGGTTACTGCAATACAAATGACTACTTGTATCCATAATTGGTCAAAATAGGATTCAGCCAGCTTAATACTAAATATTGCCAATAAAAAACATAAGACTAATATTACAGCCAACTGAATTTGTTTTAGATCTTGTTGAATGCGATAAACGGTTTCTAGCGGCACCCGTTTTTGACGTGCAACCTGACGGATTGTTTGTTTTTCTACTAACAACCAAATGATTTCGCGGTACAGTTTTCGTGCTTCAGGTTCCTTGCTGAAAAGAGAGTAGGCTGCTTTACTGCGTTCTCTTTCTTTTCCTAACTTAAATAAAGTTGGATGCAACAAACGATCGTTATGTATAGACCAACGAAATACTTGACGCCACTCTTCAATGGTTAAATGTGGCAGTGTCAATACATCTAAAGTCAACTCCAACGCTTCTAATTGATCTAGGCATGCCAAGATTTGTCGATAATCTCGTGAAATCACTTCCCAGGACGTGATGACTACGTGGTCGCCTGACTGTGCAAAATTTAGCAACGCCTGAAATTCGCTAGCAGGAGAATTTATTGCCTTAATCTCCTGATTTCCATCAGAAAAAAGCTCCTCTATTGGATAATCCTCTAACATGTCTAGCTGCTGATTAAATTGATACCCTCGTGCATAGCCAAGATTCATGATTCTTTCCCCTTCTATCTCAAGTTTTCCTTTGTTTGATTTTTTCGAGGTGGTGTTGCTTTCTGAATCGGTCGTCTCTGTTCTTTCAAGCGAGATAGACGGACCAGCTTTATCTGGATATCTTTTTGACTCTTTATCAACGACATGAGTAGATAACTGTGAACAATTAATGCGAGTCCTAACACCAGCAACAATAAATAAACCACCGAATTCCACGCTTCCTTCTATCTATAAATACTCTCATTCGTGCCTAAAATTCTTGAATCAATAATTATTAGCCGAATGTTATTCTTTTTAAAAAAGGGATACAGAAGAGTCCTGTGTCCCTTTTTCAACATTACTTTTCTACAAGAGCCTTTAACTTGTCATCAACTGCCTTCAGCGTTGGATCAGCAGGAACTGCTCCTTGCCACCAAGCATCCCGGTACACATACTCTGCACAATTCACTGCTTCAACTTTAATTGAAATAGTAAAAGCAGATTGGTGATACATTTGATGGAGGCTGTTATCGAGTTTAATTGAATTGAACAAAGGTTCTGTATTTTCCAATGGTTTCACAGCTTCTTTTATATAGTAGTAATAGCCATCACCACCATATTTCCAGTCCACTGTATTTAATTGCTCTAATATTAAGTCCGTTCCAACAGCGATAGGCAAAGCTTGTTTGCTTTGAGGATCATCTGCAACATCCACCTGTGTTTCCGGCAATACCATTACCCGAATAAATTGTTTGATGGTTCCAGTGTTTTTAACCGTTACTTTCTTTGTTCTACTTTGATTCTTATGAATTTCAGTGATTGCTTCATCAAAGTCCTCATCAAGCTGGGTTTCTATTTGTCCAATTTGAAAATCAGTTGTTCGACGGTCTTTAGCTGTCATCGCAGCATAAACAAAGTAACTACCACCAAGCAAAAGGAGGACGAGAACAATTGAAACAAGTAAGTAACTCAGTTTTCGAGCCAATGGCTTTTTCCGTTTCATCTTGCTCCTCCTTATTTATATAGTTGGTCCTGGTACATGTTATAGGCGAAATCAGTAGAAGAAATCCCCCAATCAGAGTACAATTCTCTGGTAATATCGTGGGCATCCATTTCAGGAACCAATTTGTAAAAAGCTCCTTTATACTGATTCAAATAGGCTGGATTTAACGTAACACTAGTTAATAAACTGGTGGAGCTTTCTCCAGCTTTAAGTACTTCTGAATAATAAAAGAAACCATTCTCGTAATACCAGTAAGCAGAGTCTGTCCCCGATGGTTGCGTGTTGCTGTCAAATACCTTCCCGCTTGTAAAATTTAGTTGAATCGCAGGCATAGGTTCTGGTCGTGTTCCTTGATAGACATATGGCAGATCCTTCAATACATGATTGGCTTTATAATGCTTATTTGCACTGATTTCATAGGTCTTGCCGACAATCCAGGTACTAGTATCCTTCAAGCTTATAACCGGAAGAACCGGGGTTCCATAAGACATAAGATCCCCATTTCCATTGCCCGGACTATGATTATCCTTCACATCTGTTTCAAAACTAACAAATGATTCGGTTAATGATAGCCGTACAATTGCCGGAACTTCTCCATTGTTTGTCACCCGTATTTCTTTTGCTTCCTTTGTTCCAGGAGCGAAGTGACGAACCATATCGAGATTTCCGTCAATCTTGGCGGACAGTTTTCTTTGGTTAGCTTCCGTCCTATTTACTCGTTCATCATTGGAGGTAATCCAGGCATAGGTACTTCCTGTTACTAATAATAAACTCAACAAAAGAGAGAAGAAGGCGAACAGACCTTTGCTTCTAACAAATGTATGGAACAAATGACGACGCTTATCGCGCTGACTCATACCTCCTCCTCCTCTCGACGTTTTTTCCATAAGAACAAGGCAATCAAGACCAATAATAATCCTGATAGAAATTTGTAGACAATGTGTTCACCCGTTTGGGGCAACCGCTTTCCGTTTGACTGAACACTGGGTTCTATTTTAGGTAAAGTTGGGTTTTCAATAGAAGGCGTAGGTTCTTCAGATACAGAGGGTTTAGTTGGCTCGATCGGCTGATCTTTTGTCCCTACAAATGTCCAGTAGAAGTTCAGCGCGCTTTTTTCCCGCAAATTTTCATTTGTTAATTGGGAATCTACCGCAAATTCAGCGATCATGAGTTTATCTGTTCCATACTTACATACTCCTAATTCCAATGGGACTTTACTCCAATCTTTACCGCTATCACCTAATAGCGAGCCTTTATAGATTTGTTCGCCATCCAAGGTTAAGGTCATGGTAATGTGGTTTTTCCAATCTAACGATCCGGTTGAGTCTATTTCTTCAACCAGCATGCCTAAAGAAAAGGGGTCTTCTAAGTCCAAACTACGAATAGTTATCTCTTTCTTGTACACATCTCCTGGGAGAATATCCACTAAATCAATATAATATTCTCCGTCAGATGTGGCATACATTCCTTCAGAATCCCCGATCACCATGCCGGGAGGAAGTGCTTTTGCCGCTTGTACTGAGTACGTACTGCAAAAGAAGAAACAGAAACACAGGATGCTGCTTAATACTGTTGTAAGTTTTCTCAACATCTGCCACTTCTCCCTTCATTTCATGGTGTCCTTTTCAATTAAATGCCTGCTTTAAGTTTGTTCACAATTAGTAAAGTATCACCAGTTGGTGCTGAACCTTCACCTAAGTTCCAACCTGCTGTGTCAATTAGCGCATCCGCATTGGCTTGAACAGCTTCCATTTTCACAATCAAATCATACGAAGCATTGGTGTATTCAGTACCCATTGCACTTTCAAAGACTAGTTTTTCTAATAGATTCTTCGTTGTTTCGCCTGATTTCACTGGAACTGTGTAATAGAACCAGCCATCATCTGCGTTGTAAACCCATTTATTACTATCTAAAGCAGTCGTATTTGTCATATCTGCACTGTATCCAATACGGATATTATTCTTACCTAAACCGTTTGTATCTGCCTGAACCCCCTTATTACCAGTTGCTGTCGGGATTTGATCTGCTACTGTTGCTGGTGTTACTGTTGGAAGACCAGCCGCATTGGTATAACCTAGTCCACCGAAAGTATAGTCGTAATCTACGCTATAACGAACACCGTCAGTACCAAGCAATGCTCGACCTGTCGCTGCACCATCTTCATCTGGTAGAGAAGATTTTGCCCAGTTAACGGCTGTATTCTTATAGCCATTTTCATAGTAACCGTATTTCACATTACTTAAGGTAAAGTTCCAGTCTTTTGCATCAAGGCTACTGTTTTCATTGTTCACTGCAATATCAAAACTCATTGCTTGATATTTGTTTTTGCTTGCATCATACCCAACATCGCCAGGTTTTTTTCCAGAGTTATCTGCATGGGTGAAGTATTCATGCATTAATTTAGATTCGTAACTGATTTTTTCAACGCCAGTAACTGCGTCGACTGTTTTTCCACCCTTAACCAATAGCTTCACGTTGTCATCTGCAGGTGTTGCTAAACCGGTAATCTGACCCGCAGGTACAATAATAAAACCATCTTTGTAAGTTTGATCCCCATTAAAATTGATCGGCATATGCTTGTTCAAACCTGAATCGTTCGCCACATACGTATATTTCGCTCCAGTAACTGAACTTGAATCGTACTTTTCAGCACCTAATTTATCCAAATGCTTCAACACTTCTTCGTAAGATACACGAACAAATACACTGGCTGTACCCGTGTTGGATACGGCTACTTCTTTGGTTGCTTCGGTTCCTGGTACCAATGGTTTTGGTTCCCAAGTTTCTTTCACCGTTACACTGTTGTCATTAACCGCTGCCGATTCCGCTCGGTTAATCCGTTGATCCTGTGCAGTAATCCAGGCAAACGTCCCGGAGATGGCTGCGATTAATGCTAGAGCTGCTGCAGCTGCCATCAGCTTTTTCTTCTTACTATTCTTCTTCATTTCTTTTCCTCCTATACATCCTTTTTTTACTTTTATATAAATACTTGTAAATACAAGCAGTTATACCCCTCTTGGATAATTCTTTTGTTTCATTCGTTTCCTCGCTGGTTCTGGCTGTAGAAAATAAGCTTTCAGAACTAGGAAGAACCCGAACGTTGATAAGACACACACTAAACACAACCACAGATTTTCCTGAACAAAGTTCAGAACACCACCCATTTTCGGAATCACAAAGGTTACTTTTCCGTAAACTCGGTCTGCCGAAATCGGTGGATCCTTACTATTATTGGCATCCCCTTTAGTAACAATATAGTCGCCTTTTTCCCCATTTAGTTCGTCTAAGCGCTCAACCATTCTATGTGTTAGGTAACGATCCCCATCTCCAACTTGGAAGGTAACAATGTCGCCTTCTTTCACCTGACTGCCGTCGGTCATTTTCACTAGCACTATGTCTCCAGCATAGAATCCTCTTGAAGGCGAATCGGGTTGCGGTGCCATCGAATTGGTTAAGACTTGATAGAAACGATAACCAAAGATAGCAGTATCGGATTTTTCACTAAAGGCAAACATCAAAGAGCTCAATAAAATCCCAATCGTTAAGGTGTAAAAGAATAGGTTATACACGAACAGGAAGATCTTACGATTCGTGGATTTCTTTGCCTCCTGTAAGGGTGGCATTCCTTGTTGGGTGGGTACCGGCCTTTGAGGTCGCGCCCTTGGCGGTGGTGTCCGCTGCCGTTCATAGCCATAATCAGCTGGTCGTGGATTGCCATAACGTTCTGGCACACCTCGCGCTGGATAAGGATTGTGCTGAGATTGAGCTAACCGTCGTGGATCACCCTCTTCACGATTTCGATTAGCTGGTCGTTGGGGCGGATACGGTCTTCTGTCGTCATAATCCTCTTCATAGTCACCCCTTCTAGGTGGTCGGCGATTGGAAGGGGCACGTTCATGATACGACGGTTCGTCAAAATCATAATCATGATCCCGATATTCACGTTGTCTCGACATATCTCCCCTTCTTTCATTGGACAATTCGATTGCCAGTCAGCTGGTTGGCTGGCCGTTGAGCAGCAGGCGGAATAACAATTACAGGTTGCTTTGTTTGATTGACCTGAATTTCTTGCCCGCTGCTTTCGTTAGATGCTTCAGTCATCTGTTTTTCTTCTACGACAGCGTCTGATTTGATTTGATCAGTAGCTGGTTTTTCTTGCTCTACTTCATCATTTGTCACTGGCTCCTGATCATAGAAGCTTAAATTGTATGCTTCGATTAGTGCAATCAATTTCTTGTCATAAGCCGTATCGGTTGCGTACTTTCCAGTTAAGGCTTTCGCTGCTTCACGGAAGGTTGCTGCATTTGATTTCCACGTTTCTTGATAAAAACCAGTATTTCCTGAAGGTCCTTTTTTCAAAAGGGAAGCATAATCTTCCAATGAGTCTTTATAGCTGGGATACTGGCGAAAAGCTGAACGGATCGTATAGAGTTGTCCGTCGCCTTTATCCTCTTGGGTACTAAAGGACACTTGCTTTCCTTGATAACTGCCTTTAATTCCAAACAAATTATGATACGGCGGACGAGCCAATTGACTGTTTCCAGATCCGGTTTCTAAAATTGCCTGTGCGATCATCACTGAGGCATATATGTCTTCGTTCCAGGCAATCGCCTGAGCATCTTTTCCAATTGTTTGGATGAATTCTTCGGTCGTTTGATTCTTTGTCACCGAAAGCTGGTAATTCTCTTCTACCTTCGTTGCAGGTACTACGGATATCTGATCTTTGACAACTGCTTCCGGAACTGTCTGTGAAGCAACTGCAACTGACTCTTCTGTTGCCTTTTCTGATTCCTTCGATGTAGTTATTGAAGCGGTCGGTTTCCATTCTACTGACTCACTTTCCATAATTTCTTCTGTAGAAAAATCTACTGAAGAACTAGTTGATGCTATTGGTTTTCCACTAGTTGTACTGACAGCGGTGTTGCTAGCTGCCACACTAGATACGGCCCCCTGCTGAGACGAAACTAATTCCTTCGTTTCAGCTGATACTATCAGCTCTATTTGTGTTTGATAACCCGTAGTGATAAAAATGCCTGTTACTAAACTACCAAGTAAAATCTTACCCTTCATTAAGGGTTCCGCCTTTCTTGTGGACGTGGTTGAGGGCGTTCTCTCGGTTTTCTTGGTCTCGCTGCCGTTTGTTGAAGTTTCAATAGAACACTGTGATAATGTAAAGCTGTCATTCGTAAATAAACAGCTAATATCATCAATAACAGTAGTAAAAATAATTGGCTGACCGTTACAACCTCCTGAAAATCAGTAAAGTAGAAGAAGATTCCCAACACAATAACTCCCAAAAGTACAACCAAAGAGAAGAGCCAATATACCCAGTACCAAAAAGAATACCATTCAATTTTTTCTTGTAATGTCTTCATACTTATTTGTTCCCCTCTTCGACAATTCCTAAAATTTGTTTTTCTGCAACCAAACCAAACATTCGACTATCTTTCGAAATGGCCCGATTATCTCCAAGCACAAAATAATAATTTGGAGGGATCGGCTGGTCATACAGGTCATCCCAGTCAAATGAATCTGTTTCGGATGCAAATCTGTCAGCAATTACTTTCCCACTAATAAATAATTGACCACCTTTAACGTCAATCCGCTCTCCTGGTAGTCCAACAACTCTTTTAAGGTACAACGCTTCAGGATCGTCTGGAGGATGAAGTACTACTACGTCAAAACGATTAGGTTTGTGATGTGATATCACTTGGACCAGTTCCTGTTCCCAAAATGTTGGATTCATAGATTCACCACTAACTGAATATTTAGGATAAAGCCAAGAATAAAGCCGGAACAAACTTAAAAAAACTAAGTAAGTGGAAATGAGTAAGCCAACAAACCTGACTGAATAACTTCTTTGGCCAATAGATTTGTCCTTTTTACCTCAGCCAACCTCCTGGGCAAAGTTAGGTGAAATTTCCTTATGCTCTCTTACATATTTTTCTAGTATCGAGCTCTCACCTTGCAAAAGATCAAAGTAAGCAGCTTTCCCCAATAAATTGTCGTAATCCATTTTCATCAGTTTCACATAGGGTTTTCTAAACCAGGGTCTAGTATGGACCTTAGCTCGAGATTCAATAACTTGGCATTCATACAGTACAAAATGAATATCCCGTGTAGAAAGGTTTGCTTTAATCTGCTTCACTTGATCTCGTTCGTAAACTAATTTATTACCTGTAACAGTCATTTTTTCAGTCTTATTAATCATTTCACCATTCAAATTCCACATTTGCTCTAAAAAGCGAGCTTTTTGCAATAGGTAGGTATACTCTCGTAAGCTGATTGTTAACCGTTTATCCCAGTCGCTTTCCTCTTTGGTGTAATCTTGATCAAAGTATTGAATACCGCTGTGAAGCATAGAAAGTTCAAGCTTTTCAATGACCATTTCAAGCTTCTGATTGACTGCCCTTAGACGAGCCTTGCTTTGACTCTCTTGTCGAACATTCTCTTCTTGAACAGGATTAAACATCGTCTCTACTGCTTGTGTTTCAGTCTGATTAACTACTTCTGAATTTTCGTTTGTTGTTTTCTTTATGTGTTGTTCGCCTAAGTCTTTTATCAATTGTTCAACATGCTTGACTGGGTCTGATTCCAAAAGTGGGAATTGCTGGCTTAAGCTTTCTTCCAAACGAACAGCAAAAGGAAAACCTGTTTCTTGATAGACCAGAGGTATAAAATCAACACGATACGTTTGTCTCCCGTACTTAGGAGGTTCCGTTTGGATCTTCGTCCACGCAAATTGCGGAAAGAATTGATGGATTGCCTGCCAAAAATCTGACCAGTCAAATCCTTCTGCTGCGATTAACAACTCAACATGGTAACTGCTATCCATAAATTGAAACAACTGTTGAAAATGTTGAAGAATTTTTTCTCGTTGTTCATTGCTTAATGTTCCGTGAGGTGCATATAGATATTCACAAGTTTTTTCGATTTCTACTAAAACCGGAAACGAAATTAGTTCCTCCTGCATTGCAGGAGCAGGGGTAGGGTATAAGGTCACTTGACTATCGAATTGCATCACCAACGTTCACCCTTTCTGCTATTCATCTTCTAGCAATGCATCACTGTTAGCCAATAAACGCACAAAAAATTGTGTTGTTTCTTCCTGCACAGATCGTAGACGTTTGCGGTAATTTTTTATTTCCTGCTTCATCACACGCAATTCAAGAGAAGCATCATGAAGTACTTGGTGAGCTTCTTGTTCGGCCTGACTTCGAATTCCTTTAGCTTCAAACTCTGCGCGTTCTAAAATGGCACGTTCCTGTTTCTTGGTTTCAATCAGAATAGTTGCCAATTCAGCCTTCATTTCTTCATTATCTGTTTGAGCCTTTTTTAGTTCTTCAATTTGCAAGTGCGCTTGCACTAAAGCTTCTGATTGATCCTTTTGATTGTTTTGTAATTGTGTCCTTAACTGTTTGTTTTGCTCGCCTATTTGATCCAGTTGTTCCTCGTGATCAATTTTCTGATCCTTTAATTGTTGTTTAATCTGTTCTTGCAGCTTTTGGATGGCTTTTTCTTTGTCCATTTTTTGTTCTTGTAAACTTTGTTCTTTTTCCGTTAGACTAGATGCCATATTGGTCATTTCAGTATGTTTAATTTCTAATTGATACTTTAGCTGTGATACAGTTTCCTCCAAACGCTCAATCTCTTGCTGAGTTATAGATTCCTGTTGTGCTGCGGAGTCTCTATCAATATCTTGGGAGAAATTTATTCGCTCTTCATTGTTAGATTGTTTCTCATATCGTTGGTCATAATATTCATCAATGTTCGCTCTTCTTCGCGGTCTGTTCCGATCATTACGACCATATTCAGAATATGTTTCAACTGGGCGTTCAAAATCATCTTCTGGATACGAATCATATTCGTACTCTCCTTCATACCCTTTGTTATCATACTCATCATAAAAATAGTCATCTTGTTGCTGTTCCTGATATGCGTCTCTTTTTTGCTTGCCAAACCCGAACATTCAGGCTCCTCCTTTGCTCTACTTTTGTTTCTTTAAGGATCTATAACTTTTCTAATAATTTCCTTCTAATTTCACCTCTTTCCTTAGGTCCGTGATATACTTTTTACTAAGAGAGACTTGATTTTCTTTCTTAGTTTTAGTAAAACTAAGAAAAGTCTCAAAGAAAACTATGCAACAACAAAAAAGAGCTACCATTTGACGGTAACTGACGGGTTAAATATTTATATTTAATGTCCCAAAAGATTTAAAACATGTCATTTAATCAGTAAAATCATTAGTAAGAAGAATCTTAACTCAACAAGAATTAATGAATCTACTTTTTTTAAACTATCCACAATGTAAGCGTTTTCTTGGAAAAAGATAAAAAAAGACCCGCTATAACGTATTTCAGTTATTTTTGAAAACGTTTTAGCTAATTGCTTTTTCCATTTGTGCTATAACTTGGATACGCTGTTTCATTAACGAACCAGCATAAGTATCCAAAGTCATCTGTGTGGAGCTGTGCCCCATTAAGGCACTCACACTTACAACATCTCCGTTGCTTTCAAGACAACGAGTAGCAAATGTATGACGAAGCTGATGGAAATGGATTTTATCTAAACCAGCTTTACGCCGAATTGCATGAAAACGATATGTTAATAGGCGCGGTTCAACCGGTTTCTGCTTATTCGAAACAACAAAAGTACTGGAAGATTCTATTTTTTGTTGAATTAAAATCCGCTTTAGTCTTTCACTCATTGGAATAGTTCTAGTAGCGGAATGAGTCTTGGAATCTGTATATATTAATATTGTTTTACTGCCTTCTCTGACATTCAAAGTTCGCTGGTAAGTCGTTTTAATATGGATCAGATTATATTGAAAATCAATGTCTTTCCAGCTTAGGGCTGCGATTTCACCAATTCGTAAGCCAGCATGAAGGGCTAAAAATACAGGTAGACCATTTCCATTTTTTTCACATAAAGCAGCCTTTTCTAACTGATGTTGTTCTTGTAATGTAAGGGCCTGATTTTTTTCCTTGATTACCTTTGGAAGTTTAATTGATTTAAATGGATTTTCCTTAATGAGTTTTTTATGAACAGCAAAATTCACACATTGATTCACAATTCGAAAAATCGAGTGAATTGTTGAAGCTTTTAGTTCACGCTCTTGAAGTGACTGAAGTAATTCTTCACTAATGTTCTCATTTAGCTCATTTAAGCGATACTGACCAATCACTGAAAGTACATAGTGGTTCAATTTGTGTTTATAGTTTGCATATGTAGATTGTTTAATGGCAACACTTGTTTCATTTAGCCATATATCTCCCCATTCCTGTAAAGAAATAGCAGAGTTGCCTTGAATTTCCTGAATTAGTTGATATTTTAATTTAAGTGGATAAAGCTTCTTACGAACGGCCTGCAAAGTTTTACCGTACACTGATCCATATTTAGTTTTGCCATTGGATTTTTTTCCAATTGGATACCTTCCTTCCCATCTTTTATCTTTTCTTCGATAGATATTTTCGCCTCTACGCATGTTTTTCTCCTTTTCTAAAAATCGACGGTAATTTTGACGGTAAATAGATTCTATTCTATTAATACCGTTGTTGTCAGTTTTTTGAACTAGCATTTCGTGCCATCTAAGTGTCAAAAATTTATTTTGATTATTTTTTAAAAAGATATTGCGTATTTTTTCTTCGTAATCTATAATAAAAAACGTGAAGTAAAGAAAAAATAAACAAGCATTGTTTCTAATCCTCCTTCTTCATGGTCTTACTAAAACTAAGAAAATTCTACTCTTTTAATAGCAACAATATTTTTCATTCCTAACTCTGTAAATAAAATAAGCAATTAGATTTGCTCAAGAACTTATTATATAATTTCCTCAAAAATTTATCATCAACTTTCTGCATTATGTTTTTTTCTAATTAACAACCAAACCATTTTAAAACTTCCAGTTTAATCTAACAAAAATATATCTAAAACTATCTAACTTTAGTTTTTAAAAATTCTTTTAATAGATTATTACTACCTTCAAATCTGAAAAAATTATGCTTTCCAAGATTGATCATAGAGAAAATATATCGTTATCTTTCTTTGTAAGTCGTAATGAAACTTTTTTTTGATAATCTTTATATTTGTTTCCTTTTTTTAAGCCACAATCAAAACCACCAGTATGAACAGGTGGTTTTGATTGTGGCTTAAAAGCCTCTTTTATCGGTCAAGATTCAAAGGCATTCTGAAGAGGCTTCCTTGCGTACCACCTTTAGTGAATCTCTTTCTATTTCTTTTTATTCGTAAACGATACGTTTCCGAAATTTTGGGGCAAATACGATGTGACCTTACATTTCCTACTTGTGTGTAATGAACTTCCCTTGTGCTTCTTTATCTGGACACCGCCTAATTTGTTTATGATGTGGTCAGTCACCCTTTATCAATTTAGCGTTTTAGAAAGCTTTTTTATTACCACTCTTGAGCCTCAATGGAACCACCAGCATAGTAAGTAGTTTTCAAGGCACAAAAAAATCAGACAATACAAAAGAGGTATTGTCTGATTGAGAATTTAATTTATACTAAATGTGGATTGGCATTCCAAGAGCTAACTCAGAAGCATCCATCACAATTTCTCCTAAAGATGGGTGTGGGTGAATAGTTAATGCAATATCTTCTGCATTCATGCCTGATTCGATTGCCAATGCTAATTCGGAAACCATGTCACTGGCACCAACACCAGCAATTTGTGCACCGATAATTACATTGTCTTCAACAGTAGTCACTAAACGGATAAACCCTTCTGTTTTAGCTAAGGACAACGCACGTCCGTTCCCAGAGAATGGGAATTTGAAAGCTTTTGCTTCAAGTCCTGCTTCTTTAGCTTCCTTAATAGTCATACCAACAGAAGCTAATTCTGGATCAGTAAAGGCAACAGCTGGCATTGCTTTATAGTCTACAGCTACTTTTTTACCAGAAATGGCCTCAGCAGCAATTTTTGCTTCATAGCTAGCTTTGTGAGCTAGCGCTGCTCCAGGTACAATATCCCCGATCGCGTAAATATTTGGAATATTGGTGCGCCCTTGTTTATCCACTTGAATTAGTCCGCGTTCGTTCATTTCAACACCAGCTTGTTCTAATCCCATATCATTTGTGTTAGGACGACGGCCAACAGTTACCATTACGTAATCTGCTTCGACAGTTTCTTCCTTGCCATCTACTTCATAACGGACGCTTACACTGTCACCATTGTCAACGGCTTCACGAGCCATTGCTGAAGTAACGATTTTTACGCCTTTTTTCTTGAAGTCTTCCTCAACAATTTTAACCATATCTTTTTCGTAAGTAGGTAAAATTTGTGGTGTTCCTTCAATAATGGTTACTTCTGAACCTAGGTTAGCATACGCAGCACCTAGCTCAGCACCGATTACGCCGCCACCAATGATAACAAACTTTTTCGGTACTTCTTTCAATGACAAACCACCAGTTGAATCTAATACTCGTCCACCAAATTTGAAGCCTGGGATTTCGATTGGGCGTGATCCAGTCGCGATAATCGCATTGTTAAATGAATAAGTTTGCGCAGAATCCGGGTGGATCACGCGCAACGTTTTATCATCCACAAAGAAGGCTTCTCCTTCAATAATTTCAACTTTGTGTTTCTTCAATAGGAATTTTACGCCAGAAGTTAATTTGTTAACCACGCCGTTTTCTTTCCATTCTTGGGTTTTTTCAAAGTCTAATTTAACGTTCTCGGCAGTCACACCAAAGGTTGAAGAATCCAACGCTTCTTGGTAATGATGTCCAGCTGAAATTAGGGCTTTTGAAGGAATACATCCGACGTTTAAACAAACGCCTCCGATGAATTCTCGTTCAATGATGGCAACCGTTTGTCCCATTTCAGCGGCCCGGATAGCGGCAACATATCCGCCAGGTCCGGAACCGATCACGACTGTATCTAATTCAATAGCAAAATCTCCAACTACCATGCTTCTATCATCCTTCCATTAGTAATAATTCTGGTTCAGCCAATAGACGTTTGATGTTGTTCATGGCTTGTTGAGCAGTTGCACCATCGACAATACGGTGGTCAAAGCTTAGTGAAAGTTTCATTACGCGGCCAACAGCTAATTCACCTTCAGCATTCACAATTGGTTGTTGAGCAATCGTGCCCACACCTAGAATGGCTACTTCAGGGTAGTTGATGACTGGTGTAAAGAAGCCGCCGCCTACTGAACCGATATTTGAAATTGTAATTGTTCCGTTACGCATATCGTCAGCGGAAAGTTTACCGTCATGAGCCATTGCTGCTTTTTCGTTGATTTCATCAGCGATTGCAAACATGCCCTTCATGTTAGCATTTTTGATATTTGGTACATACAAACCAGCATCCGTATCTGTTGCGATACCGATATTGTAATAATTTTTGTAGACAATTTCTTGAGCTGCATCATCAATTGAAGCATTCAAGACTGGATATTTTTTAACCGTTGCAGTTAAGGCTTTAACAACATATGGCAGGAAGGTTAACTTCGTGCCGTTATCCGCTGCAACCTGTTTGAATTTCTTACGATGATCCCAAAGTTTAGATACTTCAACTTCGTCATGCAAGGTTACGTGAGGTGCAGTGTGTTTACTGTTAACCATTGCTTTAGAAATTGCTTTGCGCATTGGTGTTAGCTTTTCACGAGTTTCCATTTCTCCCATGTTAGAAGTGAATGGTTTCGCTGGTGCTGCTGATTTCGCTGATTCAGTTGAAGCAGAAGCTTGTGGTGCTTCCTGACTTTCAGCTGGTGCGCTGGCTTGTTGACCACCAGAAGAAAAAGCATCAATATCTTTCTTAGTTACTCGGCCGCCTTTACCTGTTGCGCTGACTTGAGTAATATCAATATCTTTCTCACGAGCATATTGGCGAACCGACGGCATAGCCAAGACACGTTTGTTTGGATCAGCTGCTTCAACAACCGGTCCTGCTTCAGCAGATGTTTCAACTGCTTCGGTTGATTTGCTTGCTTCAGCTGGTGCAGCAGTTGCTGTATCGCTGTTGTGTCCAGGTGCATCAATTTCTACTAAAACGTCTCCTACGTTAGCAACCGTACCTTCTTCGACAATAATCTTTTTGATTGTTCCAGTTACTGGAGATGGAATTTCTTCCACTGATTTATCGTTTTGTACTTCTAATAATGTATCGTCTTCTTCGATCTTGTCGCCATCCTTAACGAACCATTTTACGATTTCGCCTTCAGCAATTCCTTCACCAATATCTGGTAATTTGAATTGGAAGACTCCGCCTCCGTCGTTATTACTAGCAGCTTCAGTTGGTTCAGCCGCTGGATGAGCTGGTGTTTGAGCTTCAGCAGGTGCTGGAGAAGCTTCTTCACTATCGTCCTCATGTCCAGGAGCATCGATTTCAACTAGGATATCGCCAACATTTGCGACAGTCCCTTCTTCGACTACAATTTTTTTAATTGTTCCAGTTACTGGAGATGGAATTTCCTCCACAGATTTATCATTTTGTACTTCTAGTAATGTATCGTCTTCTTCGATTTTATCGCCTGGTTTTACGAACCATTTTACGATTTCACCTTCTGCGATACCTTCGCCAATGTCTGGCAGCTTGAATTGGAAAGCCATGTTTGTATTCGCTCCTTTTCTTAAAACTCTACGATTTCTTTCACTTTTGCTTCGATATCTGCTGCATTAGGAAGCCAGATGCCTTCTGCTTGTCCAAATGGGAAAATCGTATCTGGAGCAGAAACACGTCCAATTGGTGCTTCTAATGAAAGAATAGCACGTTCGGAAATTTCGGAAATGACTTGAGCAGAAACACCTGCTTGTTTTTGCGCTTCTTGGACAACGACTACCCGACCAGTTTTTTCAACTGATTTGATAATTGTTTCCACATCTAGCGGTGCAACTGTACGCAGGTCAATAATTTCAGCGTTGATATTTTCTTTCGCCAAGTTGTCGGCTGCTTTAACCGCTTCACGAACCATCGCACCATAAGTGATGATGGATACATCAGAACCTTCTTTAGTGACAGCTGCTTTATCCAAAGGCACTTCATAAATTCCTTCCGGCACTTCTTCACGGAACGAACGATATAATTTCATATGTTCCAAGAAGACTACTGGATCGTTGTTGCGGATTGATGCAATCAACAAGCCTTTCGCATCGTATGGATTTGATGGAATAACCACCCGTAAACCTGGTGATTGAGCCATTAATCCTTCTAAGTTATCTGAGTGAAGCTCAGGTGTATGCACGCCGCCACCAAACGGTGCACGAACAGTCACTGGCAAGTTACGAGTATTACCC
Source organism: Enterococcus sp. AZ163 (assembly GCF_050498925.1). Classification (NCBI taxonomy): domain Bacteria; kingdom Bacillati; phylum Bacillota; class Bacilli; order Lactobacillales; family Enterococcaceae; genus Enterococcus; species Enterococcus sp. AZ163. The sequence continues at coordinate 2,601,029 of NZ_JBIPAO010000001.1, read as the reverse complement.
ATACGGTAACGAGTACGCGCCATTTGACCTACGATTTCGTCCATGGTTTCAAAAACGAATCCGAAGAATTGAATTTCGGGAACTGGACGAAAGCCTTCAAGTGCTAAACCAAAAGCTAAACCACCGATACCTGATTCTGCTAAAGGAGTATCAAATACTTTTTCTTCACCAAATTTGTCTTGCAATCCTTCTGTTGCTCGGAAAACACCGCCGTTTTTACCAACGTCTTCACCGAAAACTAGGACATCTTCATCTTTTTCAAGCATCAGAGCTAAGGCATCTGTAATTGCTTGGATCATTGTTTTTTGTGCCATTTTTATTTCGACTCCTTCGCTTCGTAAGTTTCAATTTGTTCTTTAATATTTTGTGGTTGAACTTCGTACATATTTTTCAAGAAATCAGATACTTTTTGTTTTGGTGCCCGATCAGCATCAGCAATTGCTTGCTTGATCTCTTCTTTTGTTTGTTCAATCACTTGTTCTTCTTTTTCTTCATTCCATAAACCTTTTTCTGTTAAATAGTTACGGAAGCGAACCAATGGATCTTTTTGCTGCCATTCGTCATCCATATCTTTGGTACGGTAACGAGTTGGGTCATCCCCTGATAATGTATGTGGACCATAACGGTAAGTCAAAGCTTCGATTAAAACTGGGCCATTTCCGTTTGCTGCCCATTCACGAGCCGTTTTAGAAACAGTGTACATTGCTAATGGATCCATTCCATCTACTTGAATACCAGGAATTCCGGCTGCAACTGCTTTTTGAGCAAGTGTTGCTGCTGCAGTTTGTTTTTCTCGTGGTGTTGAAATCGCGAAACCATTATTTTGGATATAGAAAACTGCATTTGCATGATATGCACCTGCAAAGTTAATTGCTTCATAAAAATCACCTTGAGAAGATCCACCATCACCAGTGTAAGTGAAGACAACGTTCTTTTTCTTACGTTTCTTCAAGCCTAATGCTACTCCGGCTGCTTGCACGTATTGCGCACCAATAATGATTTGTGGTGGTAGTGCTTGCAAGTCATCAGCATATAAGTTTCCGGCAACATGACCGCGAGACCATAGGAAAGCTTCAGACAATGGAAGTCCGTGTTGAACAAGTTGAGGTACATCACGATAACCTGGAAGTAAAACATCTTCTTTTTCAAAAGCGAAATGGCTGGCAAGTTGACTTGCTTCCTGTCCTGCTGTTGGTGCATAGAAGCCCAGGCGTCCTTGACGGTTCAATGCAGTTGAACGTTGATCCAACACACGAGACCAAACCATTCTTGTCATCAATTCTACTAATTCTTCGTCAGTCAATTCAGGAATCAAATCCTCATTTACGACTTTCCCCTCTTGATCAAGTGCCTGATATACTGGGAAATCTGCGTTGATCTTTTCCAGTAGGGCTTCAAAATCAATTGCATTCTTTTTCTCTGCCATGTTGTAACACAATCCTCTCTTTAAGTCTTTAGAAAGTGATACAGACCTTCAATCTGTATCATTGTTCTGTTGCTTACATATCTAAAGTAACATTTTTATTACTGAAAGACAACCAATATGCTGTAGTATTTTGAAGAAAATGAAGCGATTTTCTCCAGCGAATTGTGACAAAAAAAACAAACTCTTCTTATTTCAAGTTTCTTTTTCTTTAAATACTGAAAACGTTCTACCTAATCTCTTGCCTAAAGGATCGCTATATTAAGGTTCTTTAATTATCTTATGTTAAGTAATTTCCATGTGAAATTAGAAACGATCTAAACTAGGAGTTATTATTGTAAATGCAAAAAAAGAAACAGAGTAACGAAATTCGTTACTCTGTTACAATTAGATCCATTCTTTTGCAATTTTTATATAAAGGAACTTAGCAAATTGAACTGCAGCCATATATGCAGCTACAATCCCTACAAACCAAATCCAGTAGCTAGCAGGTAATTGCACAAATTCAAATTGTTCGCGGAATGGTGATAAAACAATAATCATTCCTAAAACGACTGCAGCCATGATACTGCTAAAAACTGGCAAGGAAGGTCGACTTTGAATGAATGGAACTTTTCGGGTTCTTACCATCAGTACGACTAAAGCTTGCGTAGCTAATCCAACCATGAACCAGCCGGTTTGGAATAAGCTTTGATTTGCTACCGTATTTGCCCCAAATACAAACCACATAACTAGGAAAGTAATCACATCGAAAATGGAGCTGACTGGACCGATACAAACAGTGAATTTCATTAGTCCTTTTGTTTCCCATTTCGTTGGTGTTAATAATTCCTCGTCGTCTACGTTGTCCCAAGGTATAGTCAGTTGAGCAAAATCATAGATCAAGTTTTGCAATAGCAACTGTAAAGAAAGCATTGGCAGAAATGGTAGGAAAGCACTAGCAATTAAGATTGAGAACACATTTCCAAAATTGGAACTGATGGTAATCTTAATATATTTCATCATGTTACTAAATACTCGGCGGCCTTCGATTACACCACTTTCTAGTACATCCAAGCTTTTTTCTAAAAGAATAATTGAACTAGCATCCTTTGTAATGTCCGCAGCAGTATCTACTGAAATGCCTACATCGGCTTTTCGTAATGCAGGTGCATCGTTAATACCATCGCCCATAAAGCCAACTGTGTGACCTTTTGTCTGTAAGGATTCAATAATTCTAGCTTTTTGCATAGGATTCAATTTAGCGAATAAGTGAATTTTATCTGCAGCCTGTTGTAGTTCTTCATCACTCATCTGATCCACTTGATTACCTAGAACAAATTTATCCGCATCAATTCCAACATCTTGGCAAACTTTTTGAGCTACAATTGCGTTGTCACCCGTCAAAACTTTTACATCCACTCCATGTTCATGTAAAGAAGAGATAGCAGTAATTGCAGATTCTTTTGCAGGGTCCAAGAAGCCCATGAATCCAATTAGAGTCATATCTTTTTCGTCTTCTGTGCTATAAACTGCTTCATCATGAGCATCCCTTTTTATAGCTACTGTGATCACCCGCATCCCTTGACGATTCATGCGTTCATTAACCTGCTGTAATTCCTGATGCAGTTCTTCAGTAAATTCCAATACCTCTCCATCAATTTCAACATATTTACATATAGAAGCCATTTCTTCAACAGCACCTTTTGTAATCATCCATTGATGCTCATCAGCTTTTACTACGACAGTTAATCGGCGACGAGAAAAATCAAAAGGTATTTCGTCAATTTTTTGAATCGACTGAAAAGGCACTTGCCGGTTTTCTTCTTCATAGTAATTAATCACAGCAATGTCCATCAGATTTTTCCAACCTGTTTGGTAATTCGAATTCAGAAAGGCCAAATCCAATACTTGAGTGTTTTCTTTACCTAAAGGATCAAGATGCTGAACCAATACTACTCGGTCTTCGGTGATGGTTCCTGTCTTATCCGTACACAAGACATCCATACTACCCAAATTTTGAATAGATGGTAATTCTTTCACAATCACTTTATGCTTCGACAAGGTCAAGGCACCTTTTGCTAAATTAGAGCTGACAATCATTGGTAACATTTCTGGCGTTAAGCCCACTGCTACAGCGATAGCGAAGAAAAATGCATTGCTCCAATCACCTTTTGTGATGCCATTAATTAAGAACACTAATGGGAAAAGTACCATAATCAAGCGCAACAATACTTTACTGACACGGGCTAAACCGACATCAAAGGTTGTCTTGCCGCGTTTGGTTGTGGCATTTTTCGCAATGTCGCCAAAGAAAGTCTGTTGCCCAGTCTTTAAGATAATTGCCCGACCTTGTCCACTTAATACGTCCGTTCCCATAAAAACTAAGTTTGACATATCCAATGCATTGTTCTCATCATCTGAAGCAACGGAAGCAGACTTTTCAACTGGCATTGATTCTCCAGTCAAAGAAGACTGATTCACAAATAAATCCTTCGTCCAAATTAATACTGCATCTGCTGGAATCATATCTCCAGTTGCTAAAGTTAAAATGTCTCCCGGCACCACTTCATCCATTGGAATTTCTTTTGTTTGGCCTTCACGCGTAATTGCGGCCGTATTCTCGATCATTTCTCGTAATTCAATACTAGCTTTTTGTGAACGATATTCTTGAATAAAGGTAATCAGCACGCTGGCTAAAATCATTATTCCCATAACCACAGCTGCTTCATAATCAGAAGTCAAAAAAGAGACAACCATTAATAAGGCCAATACATAAACAAACAAATCATTAAATGCTTGAAGAAACAAAATGATTGCAGGGGTTGGCTTTTGAGCCGATACTTCGTTGGGACCATATTCTTCCAGTCTCGCTTTAGCATCTTCTTCTGATAATCCGTTTAAAGATGTTCGCAGATTCAGGAACAAATCACGATCCGGTAATAATGCGAGTTTTTTCAACGCTTGATCTTTACTTATTTTTCGTGTGATGAGGCTCTTTTTGTTCATCATCATATTTCCTCCTACCAGCAGAGAAAATCAGTGTCTTCCCTACATTTTTAACTATTTTCGGTCGACTCTCATCTGGATAGTCCATGACTCATCACCGTCCTTTCTTTATTGGCAAAGCAAAAAGCGCGCGCTCGATAATGAGCGCGCGCAAAAATAATCACGGTCATCGTCGAGCTTTAGCACTATAGGGCGTAGACAGTTTTATCTGTCAGCTGCGTTATGAATCACCTTCACGATGATTCCTGTTCCACCAACTAAGAGTCTCTCGATTCTTTCGCGGCAGCAGCTTGTGTCCATATAGGAGCCTCACCTAACAATTTATACAATTTCCACTTTTACTATAGTAAAGATAGCACTGAGTGTCAACAAAAAGAGCAACTTATGTGAGAATTTGAAAAGAAGTTGAACAGTATGTTCTCTGGGTCTCCCTATTTAAAAAGAGAAGAGATAGTAACAATTCTTCAAGCTTTTATTCTTTTAACAAACGTTGTTCTTTCACAAATTCATCGATGGTAACATTTGGCTTATTACTAAAATAATCCGCAAACTTTTTACTCCACAATTTAGTTTCTCGGGCTTCAGCAAAAACTTCCATGGTTTGATCGTACGCTTCAATTTCTCCGTAATCATACTCTTGATAACCATCATAATGAACAACTGTTTTTTCCGGTAAGCGTGGCTTAATACGCATTTCCATAGTAGGCTTACCAATACTTAACCCAGCCACTGGCAGTACGTAGTCGGGAAGGTTCAGTAATTCACTGATTTTTTTTATATCTTTACGAATGCTGCCCACTACCACGCTACCTAGTCCTAATGCTTCAGTTGCAACAACAGCATTTTGCAAAGCTAGTGCAGTATCAGTGACAGCCGTGATCAGTGGATCGATTCCTTCAGCAATTGAGTAGTCCACTTGATAATGCTCTGCTACTTTCTGTGTGCGTTTTAAATCTGCAACAAACAATAAGAAAACCGAACTTTTCAGCATATGAGGATTACCTGGATTAAGCTCAACAAATTTTTGGCGAAGTTTTTGGTTCTTGACTACAATGATGCTGTACATTTGACCATTCATCCAGCTGGGTGCTTGACGGCTTGCATCCAATATTTGTTGTAAATCCTCATCTGGCAATTGATAGTTCTCATCAAAATCCCGATAGGTACGATGATTATTTAATACTTCAATTATCTCTTTCATACTTACGACCTCCTATAATTTCTGATATCTTTTGCAGTTTAACAAAAAAGATGTAACACTCCTCTTCTGTCATCCGGGAATAATTCACCCGCATAGCCATTGTATCATTACTAAAGAGAAATGAGGGAGCTACCAAGAGCTTTTCTTGTAAAAAAAGACCCCAATCTTTGCGAGTCAACTTTTGGTGACGCCACTTCAGCCAAACGTAAAGTCCTCCGTCGATCTCTTCAAATTGCCAATCGCTGGAAACTGATTGGGCACAGCTATAGAAACAATCCCTCTTATGTTTGAGAGTGTCAATCAGCTCTTGACGATTAGTTTCGAAGGACTGATCGGTCAGTGCCGTATACGCGACTACTTGAGGGAAAACGCTAATAGAGAAATCCATCATTTGTTTAGCCTCAGATAAACGCTGAATCAGACTTTGATCGGCAACAATCCAACCGATCTTAATGGAGGAACCGAAAATTTTTGACAGTGACCCTAAATAAATCACTTGGTGAGGAGCCAAAGATTTCAGTGAAGGGGGAAGCTGTAAAAAGTTTAGTTCACCAAAAACATCGTCCTCTACAATTGGCAGCTGGTATTTTTCGCTCAAAGCAATTAATTGTTTGCGACGTTTCAAAGTCATGGTGTTGCCAGTGGGATTTTGAAATGTCGGATTTACGATAATTAACTTAACTCTTTTGGCTAGAATCAATTGCTCTAATGCCTCGATCTGCATTCCCTCTTCATCCATTGCCACACCGTATAATCGAACACCAGCTGTATCAAAAATTGGTAAAGAGTACAAAAATGAAGGATCTTCAATCGCTACACTGTCTCCGGCTTCAAGCATCACCTGCAACAACAGAAATAACGCTTGTTGGGCACCAGAAGTAATCAATACCTGATTAGTTGCTGCTTCTAATCCCTGCTCTCTATACAACCGTTCGCATATGATTCTCTGTAAAGGCGGATAACCTAAATCCCTCTGTTTCTTTTCTTCAATCAGCAACTCCTCCCAAGTATACGCAGGTAAACGAAAATCTGGGATTAAATCTAATGGCAGTTCTCCTGTGTATAGATCTAAGGTCTGAGTATCTTTCTGAATTTCATGCAGCTCCAGCAGATAGGGTTCTGTTTGTGGCGTTTCTCTGCTTAATAATTGCCGCCAATTCATGCGAGGTGTCGCACTACGTCCCCATCTCCCCTCGTTAACCAATGTACCGCTGCCTTGTTGACGAATAATCCAACCCAAGCTAACTAATTCCTCCAAAGCATGGACCACAGTCGAACGATTCACTTGATAGCTAGCAGCCAGTTTACGTTCAGAGGGTAAACGATCCCCTGGATTTAATTGTCCCTTTTGAATGTATTCAATGATTTGTTCCATGATTTGCTGATAAACAGGTATCTTTTTAGTGCTATCTAATTTCCACATACTAGGACCTCATTTTTATTGGATGGCTTAAAACTAAACCAATTTTATAAGAGTGTCAATACTAAATAGATTTTAACCTAAACAAGTATTACTCCCTTAACAAAACTATCCAAAACTCCTTTTTTGTTTAAACCTTCTCAGCAAATGCCAACTTTCTCTCCGAATTTGTTACAATAGACAGGTAATGTGCAAACAAGATCAATGAAGGTGAGGAATATTCATGATTAAAAATATCGTTTTTGATTTAGGTAATGTTCTGGTTAATTATGAGCCAACAAAGTTTATCACGAAATTTACAAATAATTCTCTTCATCAAAAGTTTTTACTTGAAAATATTTTTTTAACTGCGGAATGGATTGATTTTGACCGTGGAACCATTACAAAGGATGAAATTGCTCGTCGAGCGCTCAAAAAAGCACCTGCTGAATTAAAAGAAATTATCCCTAACATTTTAGCTACTTGGTACCAAGAAATCATGCCTATTCCTGAAATGGAAGCTATTGTAAAACAATTAAAAGATCAAGGCTATAAACTTTATGTTCTTTCAAACGCTCCAGATGATTTCTATAAATACGAAAAAAATATTCCTGCGTTGAAGTACATGGATGGTATCTTCGTAACTGCTGATTGGAAAATAATTAAGCCAGAAGCCCAAGTTTACTATACTTTTTGTCATCATTTTCAGCTGATTCCCTCTCAATGCATTTTCTTAGATGATCTGCCAGTAAATGTAGCGGGCGCCCGAGCAATCGGGATGGAAAGCTTTGTTTTCCGCAAGAATCTCTTTGCTCTAAAAGAATATCTAATTGACTTTGATATCGAAATAACTATTTAAAAAGATCCCGCTGCAGCTGATTAAAAGCTGTAACGAGATCTTTTTTTATTGAAATACTAAAATGTATCTTTCTTAAATAGTGTCACCATTAAAAATAGAATTTTTCACAACAACATAATCCACTGTCCGAATAGCTTCAAGATCATTTCCACCAGCATAAGAAATTGAAGACTGTAAATCTTGCTGCATTTCTATTAAGGTATCTGCTAAATTTCCTTTATAGGTTATCCAGATTTTTTTCCCCTCGACATTTTTCTTTTCGCCCTTTTGAAATTCTGAAGCGCTACCGAAGTATTCTTTATAAACCACACCATCTTGAACCATTGTTTCTCCTGGTGATTCCTCATGACCAGCAAATAATGAACCAATCATCACCATTGATGCTCCAAAACGAACAGATTTTGCAATATCACCATGAGTTCGAATTCCGCCATCTGCAATAATTGGTTTACGCGCAGCTTTTGCACACCAAGCCAATGCTGCTAATTGCCAGCCACCTGTTCCAAAACCTGTTTTAATCTTCGTAATACATACTTTACCAGGTCCGATACCGACCTTAGTCGCGTCAGCACCAGCATTCTCCAATTCTCTGACTGCCTCTGGCGTTCCTACATTTCCCGCAATTACGAAAGTTTTTGGCAATAATTCTTTAATATACTTAATCATCTTAATCACTGACTCTGAATGTCCGTGGGCTATGTCAATTGTAATATAATCCGGAATCAGTTTTTTATCAGCCAATTCTTTTACGAAGTTGTACTCACTTTCCTTAACACCTACACTGATAGATGTAATTAAGCCTTGTTTCTCCATCTTTTTGATAAAAGGAATTCTTTCCTCTTCATAAAAACGATGCATGATATAGAAATAACCATTTTTTGCTAAAAATTCGGCAATTTTTTCGTCAATAATTGTCTGCATGTTGGCTGGAACCACCGGCATTTTAAAAGTGTGTTCACCTAAAGTTACGCTAGTGTCGCATTCTGATCGACTGTTTACAATACACTTATTGGGAATTAATTGAATATCCTCATAATCAAATACTTTCATGAATTTCCTCCATAAATTGAATGACGTAAAAAAACATAGGGTTTTTCAGCCCTATGTAATTTACAACAATTCAAAATAAAAAGCAAGCTTTTTTTAAATAATGTTCGTGAAAACCGAACATTCCACTAAACTTTTTGGGTTTCTCTTAATTTTTTTGCCTGGAGGCTAACTAGATAGATGACATCTTCCATCTCAGCCTCAGTAGTAACGTCCATTTCAAATTGCTTAGTAGCTTTCGTCACGTGGGCATACTGTTCTTTAAATTCATTAGACATTACCTGCAACATCGGATCGAGGTAACTCCGACTAAATTCTGGAAAAGGTGTTACTACAGAAAAGTAATCATTATGAATAATGATTCGGCATAAAACGCCGTCATATTGAGCCACTTCAATATACCAACCAAATCTTTTCTGAAACATAATTTTGATTTCTGGATCATAATGTCGATTTAATTGTGCAAGTAAAATTTTCAAGTAATGGGCATTCGGTAAAAAGTCCATAAACTGATCTAAATCCGGCTTGGCTGCTTCCATTTGGGATGTTTGCCATTTGTTTTCCATATCACTCGCCTCTTTCATTAAGGTAAGTCATTTCCTGCAGCGAGATAGATACTATACCAATCTTCTCTCGTTAAGACTACATCCGCTGCCTCAGCAATTTCCTTAATTCGCTGTTCGTTCATTGTTCCAGCAATGACTTGCATTTTGGCTGGATGACGTAAAATCCAAGCACTTGCTAACCCTGTCGATGTAGTACCATAACGTGTTGCCAGTTCTTTTAATTTTTCATTTAGTTCAGGAAATTTAGGATTATCAATGAAGACACCCTCAAAGAATCCGTATTGATAAGGCGACCATGCTTGGATGGTCATATCATTAATACGTGAGTAGTCAATTAATCCACCATCATGATATAAACTGCGTTCATCCGTCATATTCACGTGAATTCCTTGATCAATCATTCCGGTATGCATAATTCCAAATTGTAATTGATTAGCTACTAACGGTTGCTTTACAGCAGTTTTTAGTAAATCAATTTGACTTGGATTCTGGTTGCTTACACCAAAATGACGAACTTTTCCTTCTTTTTCTAGCTTAGAAAAGGCTTCTGCCACTTCTTCGGGCTCCACCAATGCGTCTGGACGGTGGAGCAGCAAAGCATCCAAATAGTCTGTACCTAGACGTTGCAGACTCCCCTCTACGGCTTTAATAATATGTTCTTTTGAAAAATCGAACATAACACCCGGAACAATCCCGCATTTACTTTGGATAATCAAATCTTCTCGTTTAATGTTCGTTTTTTTCAACGCATCACGGAAAACCTCTTCGCATTCACCGTTACTATATATGTCTGCATGATCAAAAAAATTAATGCTATGCTCAACCGCTGTCTCGATCACTCGAACAGGGTCTTTTGCTTTATTCATTCGCATACAGCCTAAAATAACGGCTGAAACTTCTAAATCAGTCGAACCAAATTTAATCTTCTTCATGAAATATCTCCTTTTCCGATTCTCTAATCGTTTTATCATAATCAGTTTACCATTTTAAACAGATTCTGTCATTTTAAATGCAATGTTCTTTCTGATTTGCAAAGAAATGCTAAATAGCGCTTTCATTTAGTTGATAAAACCATTTGAAGTATTCCCACTAAAAACCCATCGAGAACTAATTTGATGAGTATTTGTAAAGTACTTTTAGATAGCTAGTTGTAAAGAATTAAAAATTCTCACTTAAATTTTCAATTATAGAATCTTGCACAAAAAAGCAGCTGCCCAATGAATACGGACAGCTGACGAATTAATTTTGATTACTGTTTACTTTTATCTCCTATATCATTACGATAGAAAAAATTAGTGGTATCTACTGATTTTAATGCTTGATAGACCTTAATCTGTGCTTCTTGGATAGTTGCTGCTTCAGCTTCAATTAAAAATACCCGTCCTCCTGAAGATTTCAATTGGTCTTTTTCTCCAGCTACTCCAGCATAATAAACGGTAACATCTTCAGCAAAGTTCGGTATTGGTATGTCTTTTTTGTAGGATCCCGGATAACCTTCAGCAGCGATTACTACTCCCACAGCGGCATTTTCCTTCCAATTCAACTGAGGTTTTTTGCCATTTATCAGATCATCAAGTACTATTGTTAAATCACTCTCCATTCGCGGGAGAACTACCTGGGTTTCCGGATCGCCAAAGCGAGCATTGAATTCAATTACTTTAGGACCAGCTCCAGTTGCAATTAAACCGGCATATAAAATACCCGTAAAGGGTGTACCATTTTTCATCATGCCGATGGCTGCAGGATAAAGTACTTTTTCAATCGCCTGTTGTACAGTAGCTTCAGAAATTTGTGGAACGGGAGAATAGGCTCCCATGCCTCCAGTGTTTGGTCCTTTATCCTGATCATATGCACGCTTATGATCCTGAGAGATTACCATTGGATAAACCTCTTCATTGCGAACAAAGGCAAGCAATGAAAATTCTTCTCCTTCAAGAAATTCTTCCACAACCACTTTTGAACCACTTGCTCCAAATTTTAAATCTGTCATCATTTCCTTCAAGGCAGCCAAAGCTTCATCCAATGTCATAGCAACTGTAACGCCCTTACCCGCTGCTAATCCATCTGCTTTAATGACAATCGGCGCACCTTTTTCTTTTACATAAGAAACGGCTTCTTCGTAATCAGTAAAGGCTTGGTAATCCGCAGTTGGGATCTGGTTATTCACCATAATCTCTTTGGCAAATTCCTTTGATCCTTCAATCATTGCTGCCTTTTTATTTGGTCCGAAGATTTTTAAGTTGGCCGCCTGAAAATCATCTACAATTCCATTCAGCAAAGGAACCTCTGGACCAACAAAGGTCCAAGAAATTTGCTGGTCTTTAGCGAACTTAATTAATTCTGGATGGTTGTCTTCTTGAATCGCAACCGTTTGAATGCCGTCTTTTTCCATCCCAGGGTTTCCCATTGCACAAAACACATCGCTTACTTTAGGACTGGAAAGAATTTTCTTTGCAATAGCATGTTCACGTCCACCACTGCCGATAATTAATACTCTCATTTATTTCCTCCCCATTAATGTCTGAAGTGACGTCCGCCAGTGAAAACCATAGCAACACCATATTTATTTGCCATAGCAATAGAGTCCTTGTCACGAATGCTTCCACCCGGTTGAACTATTGCTTTGATACCATGCTGTGCTGCATACTCTACACTATCATCCATTGGGAAGTACGCATCGCTGGCTAAAACAGCGCCATCCATTTTTTCTTTGGCCTGTTCTAATGCAATCTCAACTGAACCAACTCGATTCATTTGGCCTGCACCAATACCAACTGTTTGGTGTTCATTTGCTACAACAATCGCATTGGACTTCACATGTTTAACTGCTTTCCAAGCAAAGCTCAAGGCCTTCAATTCTTCTTCAGTTGGTTTGCGATCAGTCGCTATCTCCCAAGTATCAGGAGTTTCAGTTACTAAATCTTGGTCTTGAACCAGCAACCCACCTAAAACAGAAACAGTCTCTGGAGAGTAATTTTCCTTAATTTGATCAAAGTCTAATTGCATCAATCGCAGATTTTTCTTTGAAGCTAATAAATCAAAAGCCTCTTGATCAAAAGCAGGTGCCACAATAATTTCTAAGAACAGTTTGTGCATTTCTTCCGCAGTTTTTAAATCAATCGGACGATTAGCAATCAAGATTCCACCAAAAATTGATTTTGGATCTGCTTCATAAGCAAATTGATAGGCTTCAGCAATTGTTCTACCGCTGCCAATTCCACAAGGATTCATATGCTTTAAAGCTACCACCGTTGGTTCCTCGAATTCACGGATAATTCGTAAAGCAGCATCTGCATCTTTGATATTATTATAAGATAGTTCTTTACCATGCAGCTGTTTGGCGCTGGCAATCGAAAACGATACAGGCAAGGCAGATTGATAAAACGCAGCGTTTTGGTGGCTATTCTCACCGTAACGCAAGGTTTGCTTCAAATCGTACGTCAAGATCAATTTTTCTGGTTTAGTTTCCTCCACTGCTTTAGTCAGATACTCCGCAATTAAGGCATCGTATGCTGCTGTGTGTCGGAAAACCTTAGCAGCCAAACGTTTTCGTGTTTCTAAGGTAGTTTTCTGTTCTTCCTTTAATTCGCTCAAAACAACTTCATAATCTTTCGGATCAACGACCACTGTTACTGCATTGAAGTTTTTAGCAGCTGAACGCAGCATGCTTGGTCCTCCGATGTCGATATTTTCAATCGCTTCCTCTTCAGTAACATTAGATCTGCTGATAGTTTCTTTGAAAGGGTATAAATTTACACAAATAAAATCAATCGGTTGGATATCATGTTTCTTCATAGCACTCATGTGCTCCACTACATCTCGACGGCCCAGTAGTCCACCATGAATTTTGGGATGTAATGTTTTTACCCGTCCGTCCATCATTTCTGGAAAGCCTGTCACTTCATCAATTGCTAATGTTGCAATTCCTGCCTCATCCAACACTTTCTTAGTTCCACCAGTTGAAATAACCTCGATTCCTTGTTCAACTAAACCTTTGGTAAATTCTACAATTCCTGTTTTATCTGATACACTAATTAGTGCTCGTCTCATCTTTGAATCTCCTTTACAATTTCAGCAATTACTCGTGGATAGAGCTGATGTTCTACTTGATGAATTTTTTCTTCCAATTGTTCTAATGTATCCGACGATTCGATCTTAACCGCTTCTTGAGCAATAATCGGCCCAGTATCTACACCGCTGTCAATGTAATGAACTGTCACGCCAGTCTCACTGACTTTCGCGTCATAAGCATCTCGGATGCCGTGTAAACCTGGAAAATTTGGTAACAATGCTGGATGAAGGTTTATAATTCTATTTGCGTAAGCCTGCAGCAGACTTTTACCAATAATCCGCATATATCCTGCTAAAACAATAAGCTCAATTTCATGATCAGCTAAAAGCTCTAATAATGCTGCTTCATACGTTTGCTTGTCCTCAAACTCTTTCAGCTCAAACGAAACATATGGAATATTATGATCCTTGGCACGTTTTAATACATACGCATCATGATGATCAGCAAACAATAGAACTATTTCAGCTGGAATTTCACCCACCTCAACCGCTTGTATGATCGCCTCGAAATTTGAGCCATTACCTGAAGCTAAAACAGCTAATCTCATAGCTGAGCTCCTTTAAAGCTGATTGGCGTGTCCTTACGATTCACTATTTGTCCAATCGTATAAAATTCTTCTTTTTCACTCTTCAAGGTCGCTTCTACTTGCGAAACTTTTTCAGGAGAAACAGCTAGCACCATCCCAATACCCATGTTGAAAATTTCATACATTTCCATGGCTGGAATTTCACCGTATTTTTCCATTACTTTAAAAATTGGTAAAACTGGCCAAGTTCCCAAATTAATTTCACAAGCTAAATTATCCGGTAGCATCCGTGGAATATTTTCAACAAAACCACCGCCAGTTACATGAGCAATGCCATTCACTAATTCTTGTTTTACTAATGGTAAAACAGCGGAAACATAGATTTTGGTTGGTGTTAGTAGTTCGTCAGCTAATTTTTTATTTGCCAGTTCAGGAATTTTAGCATCGATTGCTAATTTATGCTGTTCAAAGAAAATTTTACGTACTAAAGAATAACCATTTGAATGAATTCCTGAAGAAGATAAACCAATTAAGACATCCCCTGCTTGAATTTTTTCACCAGTGATCATTTGACTTTTTTCAGCAATTCCTACAGTAAATCCAGCCAAATCATAATCATCTTCACTGTACATGTCAGGCATTTCTGCTGTTTCTCCCCCGATTAAAGCGGCACCAGCTTGAACACAACCTTCTGCCACGCCAGCTACTACTTGTTCCAAACGAGCCGGAATGTTTTTACCAGTTGCAATATAGTCTAAAAAATAGAGTGGCTCAGCACCTTGAGCAACGATGTCGTTTACACACATAGCAACACAATCAATACCGATTTGATCATGCTGATCTGATTGAATGGCTACCATCAATTTAGTTCCAACTCCGTCTGTGCCAGAGACTAAAACAGGTTCTTTCAAATCGAATTGACTTAAATCGAAACAACCGCCAAATCCACCAATCGCTCCCATGACACCCTTGCGTTCAGTTCTTTTTACGTGCTTTTTGATTCGCTCTACTACTTCATAACCAGCTTCTACATCAACGCCGGCTTTTGCATACGCGTTTCCCACTATATTCGCCCCTTTTTTTCTCATTCGTTTGCTGCTTAATTCTAATTTAGAAAAAAGATATTTTTTCTTTTAGTGATGCTTGGTATTGTTCTTCATAATCGTATAACGGCGTTGGAAAATCCCCGTTAAAATAAGCCATACACAAACCAGAATACGGTGCGTCGAAATTTAATCCAATCGACTGGATCAAACCATCCTCGCTCAAAAATGAAAGCGAATCGGCTTCTATACATTCACGAATTTCATCTACCGTATGATTAGCAGCTATTAATTCTTTGCGTGTCTGAATATCAATTCCATAAAAACAAGGATAACGTAAAGGCGGCGAAGCAATACGAACATGTACCTCTTTAGCTCCAGCTTCTTTTAAAAGATTAACAATTCGACGGCTTGTGGTTCCCCGAACAATTGAATCATCAACCATAATTACTTTTTTGCCCTCTACCACACCACTCACGGCTGAGAGCTTCATACGAACCCCTTGCTCCCGCAATTCTTGGGTTGGCTGAATAAAGGTACGCGCGACATATTGATTTTTTACTAATCCCATTTCGTAAGGGATACCGGAGGCTTCAGCATAACCGCTGGCAGCGGAAAGCGAAGAATTTGGAACGCCGACAACCATATCAGCGTCTACAGGTGATTCTTTTGCCAATGTTTTACCCATTTTTTTCCGAGCACTATGAACGTTCACACCAGCAATATTTGAATCTGGACGAGCAAAATAAATATATTCCATTGAACAAATTGCATGCTGAGTATCTTCGGTAAAGTGATCAACAGTTAACCCTTCATCATTGATAATGATGATTTCTCCAGGATTCACATCCTGAATGAACTCAGCACCAACAACCTCTAAGGCGCAGGTTTCTGAAGCTACTACATAGGCTCCGTTGACCATGCGACCAATTGATAAAGGTCGAAATCCATTGGCATCTAAAGCTGCTACCATCGAATCTTCTGTCGCAATTAGATAAGCAAAGCCGCCCTTTACGACATTCAGGGATTCTTTTAGTCGATCCAAGAAAGTTTCTTTTTGACTGCGACGGATCAGGTGCATCAAAATTTCAGTATCAGAATTCGAATGAAAAATTGCACCATCCTTCTCCAACTCTTTACGCAAGCTTTTAGCGTTAGTCAAATTACCATTATGAGCTAAAGCCAAATCGCCATCGTAAAATTTAAACAGAAATGGTTGAATGTTGTCCACACTGCCGTTACCAGC
Source organism: Enterococcus sp. AZ163 (assembly GCF_050498925.1). Taxonomy (NCBI): domain Bacteria; kingdom Bacillati; phylum Bacillota; class Bacilli; order Lactobacillales; family Enterococcaceae; genus Enterococcus; species Enterococcus sp. AZ163. Next base: position 2,584,659 of record NZ_JBIPAO010000001.1, on the reverse strand, counting down.
TGTCGCATAACGGACGTGACCTATTGCAGCTTGACCTGCTAATTTTTCTAACTGCTGGTCATCTTTAAATACCTCAGACAATAATCCTAAACCACGATATCCGATCAATTTCCCGTTATTATTGGCTACAATTCCAGCACCTTCTTGTCCCCGATGCTGCAAACTATGCAAACCAAAATAAGTGACGCGAGAAGCATCTGGGTGACCCCAGATGCCGAATACGCCACATTCTTCATTTAAGCTTCTTACTTCATAAGACATGGAATAGCTTCCTCCCATAATTGTACGGCCGTCTTAGTTGCAACTTGAATACGAGCGTTCTCTGCTTGAATTATCAATTCACCACTGTTAGTCACTTCACCAATCAACTGATCCTTTGTTCCCATTAGTTCTTCAAAAGCTGCTTGTTGTACTCTAGGAATAGAAACAACAAAACGTGATTGAGTTTCGGCAAATAATTTTTCTTTAGATAGTGTCAATTTCACGTCCACACCCAATTCATTAGAAAAAGCTGCTTCAGCAATCGCTACTGCTAAGCCACCTTCTGCACAATCATGACAGCTTGAAACATATCCCGCTTTGATAGCTTTCAGCATCATCTCTTGGTTTTCTTTCTCAGTAGCTAGATCAAAGTTCATCAATTTTCCTTCGATACGCCCAAGCTGCATTTTTTGAATCTCAGACCCGTTAAAATCATCACTAGTTTTTCCAATTACATACACCAAGTCTCCCGCTTGTTTGAATTCTTGGGTGGTGATATGATTCAGGTCTTCAATTAAGCCGACCATACCAATCATTGGTGTCGGATAGATTGCTTTTCCATTAGTTTCATTGTATAAGGAAACATTCCCCGAGATAACTGGTGTGTTCAATGTACGGCATGCTTCTGAAATCCCATCTGCAGAAGTCCACAATTCCCAGAATACTTCTGGCTTTTCTGGAGACCCATAATTCAAACAATCTGTTATGGCTAGCGGCTGTCCACCAGACGCCACAATGTTGCGAGCTGCTTCAGCAACCGCAATTTGCCCACCAATTTCTGGATTCAAATATAAGTAGCGAGCATTACAGTCAGTAGTCATCGCTAATGCTTTATTCGTTCCGCGAACACGCAATACTGCTGCATCGCTGCCTGGACGAACGACTGTGTTAGTACGTACTTGTGAATCATAGGTTTCATAAATTGATCGCTTCGAAGCAACAGTTGGTTGTTTTAATAATTCTAATAATGTATCAGTGGCATTTTCTACTTTTGGAACAAAATCAGCCATCGCTGCAAATTCCTGAATACGAGCTGGTTCAGTCCGTTCATTTTCGTAAACAGGTGCATCTTCGGCTAGAGCATCTACTGGTAAGTTCGCTACTTCAGCTCCATGATGGTACAAGCGATACATTCCATCATCAGTTACTTCACCTATTGTTACAGCATCTAATTCATACTTTTTGAACAACTCAACTACTTCAGCTTCATGGCCCTGTTCAACACAAATCAGCATGCGTTCTTGAGATTCTGATAGCATCATTTCATACGGTGTCATATTAGTTTCCCGCTGTGGAACATCATCGAGGTATAATTTTAAGCCTGATCCAGCTTTTGAGGCCATTTCAGCACTTGAAGATACTAAACCCGCTGCCCCCATGTCTTGAATGCCTACTAAAATATCAGCGTGTTCTAAAATTAGTTCTAAACAAGCTTCTAAAAGCAGCTTTTCCATAAATGGATCCCCAACCTGAACTGCTGAACGCTGCTGCTCTTCGCCCTCAACAAATTCTTCTGAAGCGAAAGTTGCACCATGAATACCATCACGACCAGTTTTTGCCCCGACATACATAATCGAATTACCTACACCTTTAGCTTGGCCCTTTTGGATATCTTTATGATCAATCAATCCAACACACATAGCATTTACCAGTGGGTTACCTTCATAGCATGGATCAAAGGCTACTTCGCCACCAACAGTAGGAATTCCAATACAGTTACCGTAGCCGCTAATACCTGCTACTACTTCCTCTAATAAATATTTCGTACGAGCATTATCTAATTCACCAAAGCGTAATGAATCTAAACAGGCAATTGGACGAGCTCCCATACTGAAAATATCCCGAATAATTCCTCCTACACCAGTAGCAGCTCCTTCATAAGGTTCAACTGCCGATGGATGATTATGGCTTTCAGCTTTAAATACAACTGCTTGCCCATCGCCAATATCAACTATCCCAGCACCTTCACCAGGGCCTTGTAATACTTGTTTTCCTTCAGTTGGGAACTTCCGCAAAACCGGTTTAGAATTTTTGTACGAGCAATGTTCACTCCACATAACAGAAAATAGGCCTGTTTCCGTATAATTTGGCATACGATCCAAGATATCCTCAGAAATTAGGCGGTATTCTTCATCTGTTAATCCCCACTCGGCATAAATGCGCTGATCTTTAATTTGTTGTGGTGTCGGTTCTACATTTATCATTAGTTAGCGTTCACCTTTCCGAAGTTTCTTAAAATTGAGGCAAAGAACTTTTTGCCGTCTTCTGAGCCTAGTATTTTTTCCATAGCTCGTTCTGGATGAGGCATCATACCTAGAACATTGCCTTGTTTGTTAATTATTCCAGCAATGTTCTCTACACTACCATTAATATTTTCTCCTTCATAAGCGAAAACTATTTGATTGTTAGCCTTTAGCTCCGCCAAAGTTTCTTCGTCACAATAGTAATTGCCTTCACCATGGGCCACAGGAATCTGTATCGTCTCATCTTGCTCATACTCACTGGTAAATTTCGTTTGATTATTCACAACGGCTAACGGAGTAATTTTACTGATAAATTTTAATGTATCGTTACGACGCAAAGCTCCTGGCAGCAATCCTGCTTCAGTTAATATTTGGAACCCATTACAGGTACCAAAGACCGGTTTGCCTTCTTGAGCAAAACGAACTACTTCATTCATAATAGTAGCAAAACGAGCAATTGCCCCACAGCGCAAATAATCGCCGTAAGAAAATCCGCCGGGTAGCAGCACTCCGTCGAAGCCTTCTAAACTAGAAGCATCATAACGAACGTATTCGCAATCCGCACCCATGATCTCTTTCATCGCCCAGTACATATCCATATCGCAGTTAGAACCCGGAAAAACAACGACAGCAAACTTCATGCTAGACTTCCTCCATCTCAAGGATTTCAAAACGGTACGTTTCCATGTTGATATTTGCCAACAACTTGTCACAAACCTCTTCAATCATTTCTTCGATAGAACGATCACTTTTGGCTACTTTCATTTCGAAATATTTACCAATCCGAATTTCTTCAATTTCTTCATACCCCAAACGATGAACTGCTCCTTTCACAGCTTCTCCCTGAGGATCCAAAACAGATTCTTTATACGTGACATAAACTTTTACAAAATACATAGTTAAGCTCCTTTTCGTTGGTTTAATCGGTTGAAAACTTCTTGATAAACGGGAATGATATCCCCCAAATCACGGCGATAAATATCTTTATCTAAATGGGCATTTGTAGTTAAATCCCATAGACGGCAGGTATCTGGTGAAACTTCATCAGCTAGCAGAATATCACCATTAGCAGTCCTGCCAAATTCCAATTTAAAGTCAATTAATTGAATATTGATTTCGGTGAATAATTTTTTTAGGACCTCATTCACTTGCAACGCTTTTTTACGTAAGGCTGCAATTTCTTGTTCAGAGGCAATTTCTAATACTTTGATGTGATCTTCGGTGATCATTGGATCGTCTAAGTCATCGTTTTTAAAGTAAAACTCAACGATCGGAAATTTTAGAGGAGTCCCTTCAGTAATTGCCAGTCGTTTAGAAAAACTGCCAGCAGCAACATTTCGAACTACGACTTCCAGAGGGATAATTGAAACTGAACGAATTAATTGTTCTGTCTTTGAAATCTGTTCAATAAAATGATTCTCAATGCCTGCTTGGTGCAGATAAGAAAAAATTAAACTTGTAATCTGATTGTTAAGTTCGCCTTTACCAGAAATTTGATCTTTCTTTGCACCATTTAAAGCTGTTGCTTGATTCAAATACTCTACCCATACAACATCTGAATCATCGGTATTAAACAATTGTTTTGCTTTGCCTTCATAAAGCAATGCTTCTTTTTTCACAGATATACGCTCCTTTATTATGAACAATCCGATCACATCTAACATGAATCGTTCGTTTCTTTATCATCTATAGTTTAACAAGCCAAAAAAAATGGGTCAACATATTATCGTATATTATAATTATTTTTTCTTGCTATCGTTCGTGTTTTACTAAATATAGGATTTCAAAAAAAGGTATCGACCATAGATAACGTTTACAATTTATTCTAAGGGTGATATATTTTACATGAGAGAATAATATCGGGGGAATTATTATGTTAGATTCGCAGTCAGCAGCTCAAGAATTTATTGCTACACTATCTGAATATGATAAACAACTATTGCTTAATTCACTATTAGGACTTGATGAAACCCACACTAGCAACTGTAATGTCAGCTTCTATTCTTGTCGCAATTTAAGAAAATTGTTAAAGCCTAAACGCTCCGAATGTATGCAATCATTACACTTCAAAAATGATCAGCAGGATGAATTAATTATTACACAGCTGAAGGATCATTCCTTCTTAAAGAACTCTTATCGTATTGAAATCAACTATAAGAATCATTCCTACGATTATTCATTGATTTCTTCGTTGCTAGATCATTTAAAGCAGACATATTTTATGGAAATAGAATCTTATGCATAGTAAAAAAACCGCATATTCTGATTATATGCGGGTTTTTTTATCAAAAATTAGTTTATACCAATACGTTTGAATACTTCGTCAACATTTTTCAAATGATAGTTATAATCAAATGCATCGTCCAATTCGTTTTCAGGTAAGACGTTAGTAATCTTTTCATCGGCTTCTAGTAATGGACGGAAGGCTGTTTGATTATCCCAAGCATAAGCTGTTTTGGGTTGAACTAAATCATAAGCCTCCTCGCGAGTCATGCCATTGTCGATTAGTTTTAACATTACACGTTGGCTGTAAATTAGTCCAAATGTAGCATCCATATTGCGTTTCATATTTTCCGGGAAGACCGTCAAATTTTTGACGATATTGCCAAAACGGTGCAACATATAATCCACTAAAATAGTTGTGTCAGGAACGATAATCCGCTCAGCTGAAGAATGAGAAATATCCCGTTCATGCCAAAGCGCAACATCCTCATATGCAGTTACCATATGTCCACGAACCACACGAGCCAATCCCGTCATATTTTCAGAACCAATTGGATTACGTTTATGAGGCATTGCAGAAGAACCTTTTTGACCTTTTGCGAAAAATTCCTCTACTTCACGCGTTTCAGATTTTTGTAATCCACGAATCTCTGTAGCAAATCGTTCAACTGAAGTTGCGATTAGCGCCAAAGCTGAAAAATATTCAGCGTGCAAGTCCCTAGGTAAAACTTGAGTAGAAATTTCTTGTGGGCGAATGCCCAAATTTTCGCAAACATATTTTTCTACAAATGGTGGAATGTTAGCAAACGTTCCAACTGCTCCAGAAATTTTACCGGCCTCTACCCCTTTTGCTGCACGATCAAATCTTTCAATATTTCTTTTTATTTCTGAATACCACGTTGCTAATTTTAAACCAAAAGTTGTTGGTTCAGCGTGCACACCGTGGGTACGCCCCATCATTACTGTATATTTGTGTTCTTTGGCTTTTTCACCAATGATCGCCAAAAATACAGCTAAATCTTCGCGTAAAATGTCATTGGCTTGTTTATACAAGTAACCATAAGCTGTGTCAACTACATCTGTACTAGTTAATCCATAATGAACCCATTTGCGTTCTTCACCTAATGTTTCAGAGACTGCACGCGTAAATGCTACAACATCATGCTTAGTTGATTGTTCAATTTCTAAAATACGATCAATATCAAAATCAGCATTTTCACGAATTTTTTTAACGTCTTCTTTAGGAATCTCACCTAATTCAGCCCAAGCTTCATCCGCTAAAATTTCTACTTCGAGCCAAGCACGGTAACGATTTTCATCACTCCAAATTTCACCCATTTCAGGTCGAGTATAACGAGGTATCATGTTGTTCTCCTTTTAATCCCAGATTTCAGTATTTTTAATTTCTTTTAATGATTGGCCAATATCTTCTGTCAGCAAGGTAATATGTCCCATTTTTCTACCCTTTTTAGCCATTGCTTTACCATAATAATGAAAATGCCAATCAGGCTTTTCATCGATAATTTCATAAGTTCCAAGTAAGTTTTCCCCTAATACATTCACCATAACCGCATCCGACAATAATTTTGGTTGAGCGAGTGGCCATCCACAAATACCTCGAACATGCGCATCAAATTGGCTCATGGAACAAGCCTCAATCGTATAATGACCGGAATTATGAGGACGAGGTGCCATTTCATTAACATACAATGCACCGGCTTTGGTCAAAAACAATTCAACACACAAAGTTCCTACTAACTCAACACCCTCTGCAATTACTTCCGCAATCCGTTTGGCTTCCTCAGCAACGGCGGGAATAATTTGAGCTGGAGCTATAGTCTCATGCAAAATATTGTTCCGATGATTATTTTCTACAACAGGAAAAGTCACATATTCTCCGTAGCCATTTCCAGCTACTAAAACAGAAAGCTCCTTTTCAAAAGGAATCCATGCTTCTAGCACACAAGTTCCAGAGCGCAACAAATTCATGGAAGGGGCTAAATCAGAAGTTCCTTTCAACACGTATTGACCATGTCCATCGTATCCGCCGCGTGTCGTTTTCAATACACAAGGATACCCGATACCTTCGATGGCATCCTGTATATCCGTCGGGCTGATAATTGTGGCATAGGGAGCAATCACAATATTATTCCCCTCTAAAAAAGCTTTCTCCATTAAACGATCTTGAGTAATAGCCAGTAAATCCGTTCCCTGAGGAATGTTAGCTCGGTCGACAATTTGATTCAATGCATCAACATCCACATTCTCAAATTCATAGGTAATGACTTGCGTACGGCGAGCCATTTCTTCTAGCGCCGCCTGGTCATCGTAAGGGGCGATGATATGCCAATCTGAAACTTGAGAGGCTGGACAGTCTTCAGTTGGATCGATAATGCCAATGCGAAACCCCATTTCTTTCGCACTAATCGCCATCATCCGACCTAATTGCCCCCCGCCCACAATTCCAATTGTTGCGCCAGGTTGTAAAGGTTTAACCAAGTTGTTCACTACTTTCCAATACAGAATCTTTCATTTTATGACGTTTAGCATCTAAACGAACAGCTATGTTTTCATCATACATTGAAAGCATCTGAGCCGCAAGTAGTCCAGCGTTTGTTGCCCCGGCTTTTCCAATAGCTGTTGTTGCCACAGGAACTCCACCAGGCATTTGAACAATTGACAAAAGGGAATCCAATCCATTAAGAGCCTTCGATTGAACGGGTACACCGATAACAGGTAGAGTAGTTTTAGCCGCTACCATGCCTGGCAAATGTGCTGCACCGCCTGCTCCAGCAATGATAACTTTGATCCCTCTGCTTCGCGCTTTTTCAGCAAATTCAAACATTAAATCTGGTGTACGATGGGCGGAAACTACCTGTTTCTCATAAGAAATTTCTAGTTCGTCTAAGCTGTCACAAGCATGTTTCATTGTTTCCCAATCGGAAGTACTTCCCATAATAATCGCTACTTCTGGCTTCATAAATTGCTCCTTTCATTATGTCATTCACATTTTAACAAGCAATTAAAATGAAGTCAAAACAATATTCGAATAATAGACATAGAATCTCAGCTATTGTTCGTATTTAATTAGATATATTGGTCAAAATTTCTGATTTTCCACATAGATTACTGAGATAGTTACCATTTCCTTAATGAGCATTCTAAATAATATTTTTCTAAACAAAAAGGCAATCCAAAGAGCAATTTGTAATGACCATAAAAAGTTAAATTTTTAATCTAACTCTTAGGGATCGAAACAATTAGCAGTTTGGATTACCTTGCTATTTACGTATGTGAATTAGTTGCTTTAATCGAAGCTTTTGTTTTACCAGAATAACCGTGAAAGACTAGATTTAAAACAATTGCTGATAAACTGCTCATAACAATTCCGTTACCAGTAAACATTTGAACAGTTGCTGGCAGCTGATTGAACAAGGTCGGCATTGCATTGAAGCCTAGACCAAAACCAATTGAAATTGCAACAATCAACAAATTTTTTTCGTTATGAAAATCAATTGTTGAAAGCATCTTCATACCTTGAACAGCCACCATGCCAAACATTACCAGCATGCCGCCACCTAATACAGGCTCAGGAATAATTTGTGCTAGCGCCCCAATTTTTGGAAATAAGCCTAAGATAATCAGAAAAAAAGCTGAGAAATAAATTGGTTTACGGGTCTTAATACCGGATAGTTGAACCAGACCTACATTTTGCGAAAAACCAGTATAAGGGAAAGTATTAAATATTCCACCTAAAACAACTGCCAATCCCTCTGCACGATATCCTCGTTTCAAATCATCTTCTTGTATTTTCTTTCCTGTGATATCACCAAGCGCAAAATATACACCCGTTGACTCCACCATACTAACAATTGAGATAATAATCATCAGTAGAATTGAAGAAATATCAAAAGTCGGCGTCCCAAAGTAAAAAGGCTGCGGCACATGAAATAACGGAGCATGACCAATTGCCGAAAAGTCTACTCGATTTAAAACCATCGCTAAAAGTGTTCCACCAACTAAACCGACTAACACTGCAATGGAACGAATAAAACCTTTACCAAAAATTTGAATGACTAATATAAGTGCGATAGTTACGAAAGCCAACAACAAGGTTGTCGGATCACCAAAATTCGAAGCAGAAGCATCACCACCACCCATTTTTGTGATCGCAACTGGAATTAGAGTCAATCCGATCGTTGTAATTACCGTACCGGTAACTACTGATGGAAACAGCTTTTCAACCTTTGAAAAGAACCCTGCAATCAAGACAATAAATACTCCAGCAGCAATGATCGAGCCATAAATAGCACCGATACCCTTTGTCTGACCGATTAAAATTAATGGTGCTACAGCTTGAATTGCACAGCCTAAAACAACAGGTAGCCCAATCCCAAAAAACTTGTTTACTGTTAGCTGAAGTAATGTGGCTATTCCACACATAAAAATATCAATGGAAATTAGATACGTCATTTGTGATTCGTTAAATCCTAAACCTGTTCCGATTAATAAAGGAACAGCTACCGCTCCAGCATACATCGCTAATAAATGTTGCAGCCCTAGGACAGCGGCCTTTCCATTTCCATTTTGATTTGACAAAATTATGCATCCTCCTCTAAAAATGCTACTTTACCGTCATGAAGTGAAGCAATTCTAGCAAGTGAAACAACTGGAATACCCATGTCTTCTAATAATTGACGTCCATCTTGAAAAGATTTTTCAATTAAGATACCAATGCCAGCTACCTCAGCACCCGCTTGGCGACATAATTCGATCAAGCCTTTGGCAGCTTGGCCATTTGCTAAGAAATCGTCTATCAAAAGTACACGGTCTTCACTAGACAAGAATTTTCGAGAAATTGAAATAGTGCTAGTAAGCTGTTTAGTAAAAGAATAGACAGAAGAAGTTAATAATTCTTCATCCATGGTTAGGCTCTTTGACTTGCGAGCAAAAATCATTGGCACTCCTAACGCTTGAGCAGCATAGACTGCTGGAGCGATTCCGGAAGCTTCGATAGTAACTACCTTTGTAATTTTTTGATCTGCAAAGACTTCAGCAAAACGTTTACCAGTTGCTTCCATCAATATTGGATCGACTTGGTGAGTCACAAATTCATCGACCTTAAGTACCCCGTCGCCTAATACACGTCCATTTTTTTTGATGCGTTCTGTCAATTCTTTCATAATCCTCTTCCTCTCTATGGTAAGTTTAAACAAAAGACGCACCAATTCTGCATAAAGCAAAAAAGGTACGCCAAACGTACAATTTTTGCTTATAGTCTTGCGTTTACGGCACAAGGTAGAAACTGTCATCCCTATCATGACGATATATAAGCTTTAAAAATATAGTAGCATTATCCACATTTTGAAAAGAAAAAGCAAGTAAAAATGATGATTCATGAAAAATTTCATCACAAATTCATCATTCTCACCTGCTCCGTTAATTAAGTGTAGGAATTATTCTTCGATCGGTTCTTTTAGAAATACTAATTGATCATTTAATAATTCGAGTGTTACCCGTGTTTTTGGCAATATTCGCCCCGCAATAATTTCTTTTGCCAGCGGTGTCTCTGCTTCACGAGTAATGAAACGTTTCAGAGGTCGTGCCCCGTACTGAGGTTCATACGCATTTTCAGCAATCCAAGATTTTGCCTGATCAGTAATAATCAATTGAATTTCCTGATCCTCTAACCGAAGTGAAAGCTGAGCAACTAATTTTTCTACGATCCCTTTCACGTTTTCCAAACTTAATGGTGTAAACAATATTGTATCATCAATTCGATTCAAGAATTCAGGCTTAAAGTGCCCTCTCAGCATGTTCATAACCTGTTCCTGAACTGATTCAGGTATTTCTCCATCAGCAGTTACACCGTCTAACAGTACCTGTGAGCCGATATTACTAGTCATAATTAACACAGTATTTTTGAAGTCTACGACACGACCTTTAGAGTCGGTCAGACGCCCATCATCTAACACCTGCAACAAAATATTGAAAACATCCGGATGGGCCTTCTCAATTTCATCCAATAAAATGATGGTATATGGATTGCGGCGAACCGCTTCTGTCAGCTGACCGCCCTCTTCATAACCTATATATCCTGGAGGGGCTCCAACCAATCGTGAAACAGCATGTTTTTCCATGTATTCACTCATGTCTATTCGAACCATATGGTCCTGTGAATCGAACAGATTTTCAGCTAATGCCTTTGCTAATTCCGTTTTTCCGACACCCGTTGGTCCTAAGAACAGGAAAGAGCCTAATGGGCGATTTGGATCTTGCAGCCCAGCTCGAGATCGAAGTACTGCATCACTTACTGCATCAACTGCTTCATCTTGTCCGATTACACGTTGATGCAATGTATCGTTTAGATTCAACAGTTTCGCTCGGTCACCCTCTACTAGCTTAGTTACCGGAATACCCGTTAAACGAGCAACCACTTGGGCAATTTCATTTTCAGTCACCGATTCTTGAACCATCCGAATATCATTGCTTTCATTCTTAGATTCAAGGTCTTCTAATTCTTTCTCCAACTGAGGGATTGTCCCATGACGTAACACTGCGGCTCTTTCTAAATCATAATTATTCTCTGCATCTTCTAATTCATGTTTCGCCTGATCAATTTCGGCTCGTTTATTAGAGACCGCATTAACTTCTTCCTTTTCTGTTTCCCATTGCAAACGCATGGCATTCGCTTCTTCTCGCAAGTCTGCTAATTCTTCCTGCAGATTACCTAAACGTTTCTTACTAGCATCGTCGGTTTCCTTTTTCAATGCAGCTTCCTCAATCTCCAACTGCATTAAGCGTCGAGTAACTTGATCCAGCTCTGTCGGCATAGAATTCATTTCTACACGAATGCTTGCACTAGCTTCATCCACTAGGTCTATTGCTTTATCAGGTAAAAAGCGATCCGTAATGTATCGATCAGATAAAGTGGCAGCAGCCACTAATGCATTATCATGAATATTAACACTATGATGGATTTCGAAACGCTCCTTTAGTCCTCGCAAAATACTAATTGTATCTTGGACTGTCGGTTCTTTTACCAAAACTTTTTGGAAACGACGTTCTAACGCTTTATCTTTTTCCATATATTGTCGATATTCATCTAAGGTTGTTGCACCAATTAAATGCAATTCTCCACGAGCTAGCATGGGTTTTAGCAGGTTTCCAGCATCCATACTTCCCTCAGTTTTACCAGCACCTACAATATTATGGATTTCATCAATAAAGAGTAGAATTTGTCCGTCGGATTTTTTAACTTCCTTTAAGACAGATTTTAATCGTTCCTCAAATTCTCCCCTGAATTTTGCTCCAGCGATAAGTGATCCCATATCTAGCGAAAAAATAGTTTTGTTTTTTAGATTTTCCGGTACATCTTTGCGAACAATCCGTTGGGCCAATCCTTCCACGATAGCTGTTTTACCAACTCCAGGTTCACCAATTAAGACCGGATTATTTTTGGTCTTACGAGATAGAATTCGGATGACATCTCGGATTTCTTCATCCCGACCAATAATTGGATCTTGTTTACCATTTTTTACTTGTTGAACTAAGTCAACTCCATATTTTTCTAAGGCTTTATAGGTTTCTTCTTGATTTTGAGAAGTCACACGATCTCCCCCTCTAATATCTTCAATATTTTTTTGTACTTCTTTTTTGTTTAACCCAACTTGATTAAGGTATTTCGTCAAGCGATAATTTTTCAAGCTCATTAATGCAAGTATTACAATCTCAGTAGACAAATATTCATCTTGATAGTGTTCTCTTAATTTATCTGCTTCCCTTAACAAGGAAAACAAATTTTGGCTAAGATTTTGTCCGTAAACAATATTTTCACCGGCGACTGTAGGATAGTCATCTAGCGCACGATCAATTTCTATTTCAAATGCTTCCACATCTATACCAGCATCTGTGTAAAAATTGCGGCCGAAATGATTAGGCTGTAATAATATTTTCCATAGATGGGCAATATCAATTTCTTGATGTTGACGCGTCATAGCAATTTGTTGAGCCTCAGCAATCGCCTCTTGTAAGGTAGTAGTCATTTTTTCAATATTCATTCAATTACCTCCTCTAAACCTTTTGAGGTTTCCCTCACGAATAAAATTATACTCTTTTGGTCAGAATTGGTCAAAAATTTTCTATTTGAAAAGCATAACTTTCGTAGACTTTTAAGTAAAATGCTACAATTTTATCAAAGGAGATGAGTAGATGATTTCTAGAGCCATTGGATTTGAGAAAGGGTTTGAATTATCAGAAGGTAATTTTTTTGAAACTTTCGAAATTATGCTGCCTAAACTAATGAAATATGACGTGATGGTTCAAAACATCGCGATATCAATAAATCCTGTTGACACTAAATTACGTCAAACAGGAAAAGGAACTAAAGCTCCTCACATTTTAGGTTTTGACAGTGTTGGAATTGTTACACAAGTGGGCGATCAGGTTCCTCACCTTGTTGCTGGCGACCGCGTAATTTTTGCGGGAACAACCAACCGCTACGGCAGCTACAGTGAAAAACAAATTGTGGATTCACGCATCGTTGCAAAACTACCGGAAAACATTCCTGCTGAAAAAGCAGCAGCCTTGCCCTTAACATTTTTAACAGCTTATGAACTACTTTTCGAGAAAATGGATTTGGTTTCAAAAGAAAACGGAAATGATGCAACATTATTAATCATAAATGGTGCAGGCGGAGTAGGTTCGATCATGATTCAATTAGCTAAGTGGGCAGGTCTCACAGTTCTAGCAACTGCTTCAAGGCCAGAAACAGCAGATTGGTGCGAGAAGTTAGGGGCCGATCAAATCCTGAATCATCATAAAGACTTGACTAAGCAAGTCAAGAAGTTAGGTTACGATGCCCTTCCTTATATTGCTGTCTTACATTCTTCTGACCATTATTATGATGAAATGGCTGACTTATTAAGTCCTTTTGGTTATCTTGGTTCAACTGTAGCAACTGCTAAGGATCATAATCTGGCTAAGCTAAAAGCAAAATCAGGCAGCTTTGTATGGGAGTACATGTTTGCAAAAACTGATTATGACTATCATATTAAGTCACAGGGAGAAGCCTTAACACTCTTAACTCATCTATTGTCTACCGAAAAAATTCAATCGACCCTGACCGAAACCTTAGATGGACTTTCCCCTGAAACATTTTATCATGCTCATCAAATAGTAGAAGCGGATAAAATGATTGGTAAATTGGTTATCCGCTATTAATACAAAAAAAGGAAGCCTATGACTGGTTGTCGGCTTCCTTTTTATTTTCTTTTGCTTCTTCAAATTCTGTTTTAATTTCTTTTTGTTTTGTCACTAGCACATAGACCATTCCTATAAAGAAAGGCATTAAGTAAGTTGCATACCGATAAAGCAGCAATGAGGATACAGCATCTACATTACTAACAACATGTTTAAACAGCAAGACGTAAACAAATTCTAACCCACCAATGCCTCCAGGTGCTGGTAAAACTCCACCTAAAGTAATTGTAAAACTAATAAGTGCTATCGACAAAGATAGTGAAAGGTTGGGATAACTCTGACTTAGAATAAAATAAGGAATAGCATACCAGACAGCTAGCTTAGCCATATTTGAGGCAAATACCTTAACCACTACATGTTTATTTTTGATAAAAGTTTGAATCGTTTCTCTCAATGAATAAAACTGCAAATTGGCCTTATCTACTAGATCACGCCAGCGTTGTCTTTTAAAGATACGATTGGAAATTTTCACAAAAATTACTTGTGCACTGACATTCAAGCTAAAAAGTAATAATACTGTTACGATTGCTAATGTTACCGACATACCAATTAAAACCAGCATAATGCCATTCGGTACTTCTTGACGCAAAACATCTGATTCCAAGACCAAAAATACTAAGGCCCAAATCATAACAGCAATTTTATAAGTTACCATTCGTAAAGCAGTGACACCCGTTCCTTGTGAAAGCTTCAAGCCTTTTTTTCGATAATAGATAACTTCAGCTACTATTGAACCCGTTCCGAACGTGACCACGCGATAAAAAGTTGCATAAGCTGATCCAAAGAAACCATCCATAATTGTAAACGATGGATTATACTCTGAAGCAATATTTTTTATTGTGTAGCCTTCAATCAATTGACTCACTACACCTAATACAGTAACACCTAATACAATTGGCCAAGATGTTGTCGTTAGTTCTTCGAAAATCTCACCTAAAGAGTCACGGATTACAAAAATTATTAATCCAATAACAACCAAAAATAAAAGGATGTTTAAGATCAACTTTCGATTAACAGAAAGATTCATTTGGGACCCTCATTCATCTATTTTGTACTAGCCTATCATATTATTTATTCTGGAGCAAAAAAACAAGTCTAAAAAAACAAACTTTTTACGCAAAATCCTCAAGAGTAAATTGGGATTTTCAAATAAAAAGTTTGTTCGTTGTACTTAATTATTTTCCATTGTTTTCAATAATTTTGACGATGACGTCGACTGCTTTTTCCATCGTTTGCAAGGAGACAAACTCAAAACGTCCGTGCATATTTTCGCCACCGGCAAAAATATTAGGAGTAGCTATTCCTAAGAAGGAGATCTTCGACCCATCTGTTCCCCCACGAATTGGTTCAATTACAGGAGTAACATTAACTTCTTCCATAGCTTGTTTAGCCAATTCAATGACTGTCATGTCCTTTTCGATAATTTCGCCCATGTTGTAATATTGATCATACATATCAACTACAACACGCTCCACATCAAATTGCTGGTTCATTTCTTTTTGAATAGCCAAGATTTGCGCTTTGCGAGCTTCAAATTTTTCACGATCATGATCGCGAATGATATATGTCATTTTTGCTTCTTCAACATTTCCATCCAAAGCTAATAAGTGATAAAATCCTTCACGACCTTCAGTTTTTTCTGGTCGATCTGCTTCTGGCAACTGATTATGGAAATCAATAGCTAATTGTAAAGCATTAATCATGGTATTTTTAGCTGTACCTGGATGGACGTTCTTACCTACTAATGTGATAGTTGCTTGAGCAGCGCTGAAAGTTTCATATTGAAGTTCACCCAAAGGACCGCCATCCATAGTATAAGCAAAATCTGTATTAAATTGTTTAACATCAAATTTATCTGCTCCAATGCCTATTTCTTCATCCGGACCAAAACCAATACGAATTTCTCCGTGTTTGATTTCAGGATGCTTGATCAAATATTCCATCGCGGTCATAATTTCAGCAATTCCAGATTTATCATCTGCTCCTAAAAGAGTTGAACCATTCGTAGTAATCAACGTTTGATCTTTATAATTTTTCAAGTTAGGAAAATCTTTTGTATTTAACGTATACTTTCCATTTTTGTCCAATTTAATCGTCGACTCACCATCATAGTTTTCTATGATTTGTGGATTCACACCCTCAGCATTGAAATCAGCAGTGTCCATGTGAGCAATAAAACCAATCTTACGTACCTTTTTGTCGATATTACTTGGCAAAGTTGCGATGACATATCCGTTACTTTCATTGTAAAGAATATCCTGCATCCCTATTTCTTCTAATTCCTTCATCAACTCATGAGCGAAAGCTACCTGAGTTTGAGTAGTTGGAGTGGTGGTACTTGTCGCATCAGAACGAGTTTCTGTTTTTACATAGCGTAGGAAACGAGGTAATAAATTTTCGTACATACTGCTTCTCTCCTCTTATATATTATTTAAAAGAAAAAGGATTGGTTGAGACTTCTGAGACATAGAATGAAACATCCCAATCCTCTTCGTCTTTCCATTGATTAAATAGTTCGACCATTTTTCTCTTGCACAAAGCTTCAATATAGTGCCCAGGATCAATAACCAACATACCTGATTCTTGCATATCATGAGCGGTATGATAATAGACATCTCCAGTAATGTATACATCAGCCTGCTGATGAAGAGCATCCTTATAAAATTTTTCAGCACTTCCGCCACAGATAGCTACTCGTTGAACGGTAGCTTTTGGTTGTTTCGGATAAACTACTCTTAGCCCATCCAAATTAAAAACCTTCTTTACTTGCTGAATAAATTCTTCGGTTGATAGGGGCGCAGCTAAAGTACCTACACGGCCAATCCCATATTTTAACGGTGGATTATCTAGCTGGTAAATATCGTATGCTGGCTCTTCATAGGTGTGAGCTGTCAGCATTGCTTCCACCACCTGCTCTTCTAAAATAGCTGGAAAAATAACCTCGATTTTACTTTCCTGAACCTGTTCCTGTCGATTCAATTCACCAATTGTCGGATTTGCCTCACCAACTGGAGTAAAGCGTCCAGTTCCTGAGAGTGTATAGGAGGTAGCTTCATAATTACCTTGCTTGCCAGCTCCTGCTTCGGCTAACGCTGTTCGCATCGCTTTACTATCGTCCATTGGTACATAAACGGCTAACTTTTTTATAGGAATCGACTGACTCTCCACTAAATAAGTAGTATTTTTAACCTCTAGCAATTCACAGAACCAGTCGTTTAAACCATTAGGAATAATGTCCATGTTCGTATGTGCAACATAGACAGCAATATCATGCTTTAACAAATCTACATACATTTTTGTTTGAAAGTCATCCGTCGTCAAACGATCAATAGGGCGAAAAATAGGCGGATGTTTAACAATCAGCAAATCAATCTTTTTTTCAATCGCTTCTGCTACTACTGCTGGACGAACATCTAAACTCATCATGACTCTTTGGATATCTTTGTTTAAAGTACCAATGTGCAGCCCAACAGGATCCCCATCTTCAATTAACCATTCGGGACAATACTGTTTGAAACGCTCAATAAATTTACTTGCTTTCATCTAAAGCCTCCTTAATCCATTGAATCTCCCGCTCAACTTGAATAATTTTATCCTCAAGCTGCTGATTGCTTTTGGCTAAATTGGCACGAACCTTTTCTAATTTTTCAAGCTGATGCTGCCATTTCTTCAAGAAAACAGTTGACCGCTCCTGCAATAAATGTGGTCCAAAAAGTAATTCATGTTGCGTGTAACTCGCAGTTGAATCTAGTTTTTCAGCTACCATCACTTCATAGATCTTGTGATGATCTTCAAGAATTGTCTCAGCAATAATTGTGTAGCCCTCTGCTGCTAACCACTCTCTCAATTGTTTTTCACCAACATTAGGCTGCAAAATCAATCTTTCTTTGCCTGAAAAACGATGCATCCTTTTTCCGCGCTCTAAAATATCTCGTATCAAAACACCGCCCATTCCACAAATTGTGACGGTTTCGATGTTATCTTCTAGGAAAACAACCTCCATTCCATCACCTAAGCGTATCTCAATAAACTGCTCTAATCCATTTTTAGATACTTGTTTTCTTGCTGCTTCATACGGACCTTGAACCACCTCACCAGCAATCGCATACTGAATTCTTTCATTCCGCACTAAAGCTACAGGTAAATATGCGTGGTCGGAACCAATATCCGCTAGTCGAGCTTTTTTTGGCACATAATTAGCCACTACTTGTAAGCGTGGCGATAATTCATTAGCATTCATTTCGTCACTTCCTATCATTGATTATAGCACTCATCAAAAAAAGAACCTCAAAAAAAGGCGAGTCAACTTCGCTTTTTAATGAGGTATTTTGTTTCTTCTCAGTAAATTCTTTTTTTAGCCATTTCGACGATTTTCACCGATCATCCAAATCTCACGACTTAAATAACGAATACGCTCCATAATTCGTTTCGCCTTCAATGGTTCTTCATCTCCCCGCTGCGTCACAGATAGATGCTCCTCCAATTGTATCATGTCAAAATTTGATGAAAAGAAAGTAGGCAGTTGTTCTTGCATGCGATATTGAAGGATGACTCCTAAAACATCGTCTCGAATCCAAGCACTCATTGAGTCAGCTCCAATATCATCGATCATTAAAATTGGAGCCCGCTTAACGCTGTCTAATTTCGGTCCAACTTTATCTGTAGAAATCGCTTGTTTCATTTCACCAGCAAAAGTAGGAAAATGAACTAACGTTGTCTCATACCCTTTTACTGCTAGCTCATGGGCCATGGCTCCTAGCAAGTAAGTTTTTCCAACTCCAAAATCTCCTACTAAATATAATGCTTTATGAAAATCCTTTGGAGCAGCATTATATTGGTTTATGAAATCTAAAGAAGCTTCTAATGCTTCACTTCGACCAGAAGTCACTTCAAAGGTCCGAATCGATGCCTGACGAATATCTTTAGGCATATCAACCGAGTTAATTCGATTGCGAATCTCTTCTTCTTTTTTGCGCATCAATAATTCATCAGTAGGAACATAGGTTACATCAATAAAATGAAAATTAAGCGTTAATTTAGGTTCATATCCAGGAGCGATCATAGTAGGATCATCTGCCAAAAATTTTTTCTTTTCTTGAACAAATTCGTACAGCTTGGCAAAGGATTTCTCGATATCTTCTTGTGTCAATTTTGCCTTATGTCGCTCTATAAAATCACGTACATCGGAATCTTGAAGTACTTCCTGCATCATTTGCTGGTACCTGCCATCTACTCCACGTGACTTAATAATTCGATTCAGTTCTTTGCCTACATCTTCCATCAGCTCTCACCCTCTTTGTTCAGATATTCCGCCAGCTTGCGATTCAACTCGGCCTCTTTTTCTGGACTAATCTTCTTCTCTTTTGGTGGTTCTTTAATGTGCGTCGGCAGAATTTCTTTTCTACCTTGTGCCTTCCGACCAGCAGCATTATTACGGCGATTGGTGGTCTTTTTCTTGACCAGCTTTTGGTCTGCTTGACGAACATGTACAATGGCTTCTTCCGGTCGTTGAATCTTCCTTTGAGCCCAATCATTAGCGATTGCATTCAGATAGTTTTGATTAATTACTGCCTGGTTTTGAATCACTAATATGTAGTTAATTAGTATATTCACTACACTATTTGGAAATAAGTGACGACTCAGCAAATCTTCAATCAAGCGAATTTCTTGATTAGTTTCGTACCCACCCTTTTGCTTTTTAATTGCCTGCAGATATTTGATTGGTGGTATCCTTTCACTTTGACGAATTATTTCCTGTTCGGCCTTTGAAAATTCTCCTGATAAATTTCGATTATCAGCTAATTGTACTTCTGTCTCACCGTCTACGGATTTTATTTGTTTGCTTTTTACAATTAAATTTCTTAAAAAAGTTAACTGAATCTGATTTTGTTCACTGGATTTTACAGCAAAATCCAGCATTTCCATTTCATCAATCCCGTACATTTGATGTAAAGCTTCGATTTTTTTTTGATCTTCTTCCTCTAATGTCAAACTAAACTTCTCTAGCTGCTGATTGAAGAAGGTCCAGTCAAAAGTACTAGCTGCTACTTTTGGTTGAATAAATTTATCATGGGTATCATCAAATAGTTCCGTATTCGCAGCAAACCTCGTTTCTTCAAATCGATAACTATCGCGAAACCGTTTTGTAATGTTGGTTAATCCTTCTGTTGGAACTACCTTTGGACGGAAACGTTCAACTAATCGTTGAAAACGGCGTTCACCAATTTTTTCCATTAACAAATAACACATTAATGCGTCCTGAAAAAAATCGATAGGCATTAACGGAGGAATTAATTGATAAAATAGCGTCATCCCCAATTCATTATCTTCTTTCTGAAAAGTATTTAACAAGCCGATACCTTCCAGCTTTTCACGGGCTTTCAACATTGCAGCTAACCCGTTATCTATGGCGGCCAATAAATCAGCATGCATCAACTCAGGGCTTTTTCCTTCGACTGTAATGTCGCTAGATAGGTTTAAATACAGACTCAGAGCTTCCGCACCTATAATCGGTTGGTATAAAAATAATAGTGCTTGCTGGCGGCTCTCATCCAGCAGAGGACTGCCATAGACGGAGTAAATAGTCGTTGGCTTTAATTCAGATGTCACAAACTAGCCCCCTAAAATATTCAGTAACAATCAGTTCGATAATTGCCTCAGTTCCTGTCAAAGTTTAAAACAAATCCTGTTCTTTTCCATCAGCAGATTTGGCTTTATCTACGATTTCCTGTAATTCTTTTAAGAACACCGACATGTCCTTAAATTGGCGATAAACACTGGCAAAACGAATATATGCAATTTCATCAACATTCATTAAATCTTCCATAACATATTCACCGATTAAACTGGTAGATATCTCATTTTCACCTAAACCGCGAACACGATTTTCTACATGATCAACAATCTGTTCCATTTGCTCCATGGCAACAGGACGTTTTTCGGCCGAACGAATTAGCCCGCGCAGAATCTTGTCGCGATTAAATTCTTCCCGATCGCCATTACGCTTAACAACTAAAAGCGGTGCAGCTTCAATCCGTTCAAAAGTTGTAAAACGGAAACCGCAATTTTCACATTCTCTGCGTCTTCGGATGGCACGTCCATCATCGGTTTGACGACTATCAATGACTCTTGAGTTATTATGATTACATCTTGGGCAACGCATTTTTTCACCTCTCAGATGATAGTATTTTATTGTAACACGAGTTTATCATATCCTAATGGCTAAAAAAAGCTTTGTTATGCCATTTTTCGAATCTTTATTCAATAAAGGCTTGTTTTTTTAACCATTTTATCACTTGGTCAGCTGTTTCCTCTAAAGTTCCGCTATTATCAAAAATAACATCTGCCAGCTGCTTTTTTTTATTTAGAGGCATTTGGCTGTTAATTCGGTTCATTGCTTCCATTTCTGATAATTGATTTCTAACTATCAAACGTCTCAATTGAGTAGCATGATCGATATAAACAACAGCAATAGCATCCATTTTGTTTTCATAATGTCCTTCATAAAGTAAAGGGATATCAGCAATTACTAACGAATTACTTTTTCTGGCAACTTCTATCTGCCGATCAATTTCATTACGAATAAAAGGTTCAAGTGTTCGGTTAAGTTTTTTACGTTCTTCTTCATCCCTAAAAATAAGATTGCCTAATTTTCTTCGATTTAATGTTCCTTTAGGTGTAATGATCATTTCACCAAAAGCTTCAACAAGTGCAAAAAGACCGGGAGTACCTGGCTCGACAACTTCACGAGCCACTACATCCCCGTCTACAATAGGAAATCCAGCTGAGCGAAATACATTAACTACTGTCGATTTTCCACTAGCGATACCACCAGTAATCCCTAACACATAACTCATTTTTTTCACCTCTTCAGTTGTTGGCAATGTGGACAATAATGGGTTCCACGTTGAGCAACTTTCATTTTAGCTATGAGCGTCCCACAACGCGGGCAAGGTTTTCCAGTTTGTCCATATACATTAAGCTCCTGCTGAAAATGTCCGGCTTCCCCTAAAGCATTTAGATAGGTTCTGATAGTTGTCCCACCTGCTTCTTTTGCCTTATTAATGACAGCAATAATCGCTTGATGTAAAATTTCAACTTCTTTAGTTGTTAACGTATTGGCTGGCTGCTCTGGATGTATTTTTGACAACCACAATACTTCATCTACATAAATGTTCCCAAGACCCGCAACAATTTTTTGGTTCAACAACAAGGGCTTAATCATCGTATGCGCCTTATTTAAGCGAGTCTCAAACTCTGCTAAATCAAATGTTTCATTCGTAGGCTCAGGGCCTAACTGTTGAATTCCTTTATATTGCAAACCAGTATTTTTTTTCATTAAACTCATTCGACCAAATTTACGCACATCATTGTAAATTAATTCAGAATCATCAGTAAAAACGAAACGTATGTGACTATGCTTATCTAACGTTGTAGCTTCAGGGAAAAATTCGTATTTCCCTTCCATTCTTAGATGAGATACCATATCATAATGAGTAAAATGAAAAATTAAATATTTACCTCTACGGCCAACATCTTCAATAGTCTCTCCTACCAGCTCATTTCGAAACTGATCAACTTCTGGGGATTCAATGATTTTGGGCCAAAGAACATCGACCCTGCGAATAGTTTTTCCTATAACTAAAGAAACTAATCCACGGCGGACTGTTTCAACTTCTGGTAGTTCTGGCACTTTTTTCACTCCTAAGGGAAAAGCTGGAAAAATTCCAGCTTCTAGTTATTTTGCTTCATACCAAGTTTTTCCCCAACTGCTATCAGTAACTAATGGAACATCCAGCTGTACAGTATTTTCCATTACTTCCTTAACTAGCTTATCTAATGTTTCTAACTCTGCTTCAGGTACTTCAAAAACTAATTCATCATGTACTTGTAACAGCATGTTCGCTTGTAGTTTTTCCTCTTTTAATCGTTTATCCAATTCAATCATAGCTAATTTTAATATATCTGCTGCGCTTCCTTGAATAGGGGTATTAATAGCTGTTCGTTCAGCAAATGATCGAACATTGAAATTACGCGAATTAATATCTGGCAGATATCGACGACGATTGTACAAGGTAGCAGAATATCCAAGATCCTTTGCTTCTCGAACACTTTCTTCCATATACCGTTTTACGTCTGGATAGTTTTCGAAATAAGTGTCAATATACTCCTGAGCTGCTTTCCGAGATATTCCTAAATTTTGAGACAATCCATAATCAGAAATCCCATACACAATACCAAAATTGACTGCCTTAGCATCCCGACGCATATTTGGGGTCACTTGATCTTTTTCTACACCAAAAATTCGCATTGCAGTACTAGCATGGATGTCCATGCCTTCCTTAAAAGCCTCAATCAAATGCTTATCTCCAGAAATATGAGCCAACACCCGTAATTCAATTTGAGAATAGTCAGAAGAATAAATTAACCAGTTTTTCTCACTGGGAACAAAAGCTTCTCGAATTTTCCGGCCCTCTTCCAAACGGATAGGAATATTTTGTAAATTGGGATCCACTGAACTTAAGCGACCAGTTTGTGTTAAAGTTTGCAAATAACGCGTATGCACTTTGTTATCTGATTGAATAACCTTCAAAAGACCCTCAACATAGGTTGATTGGATCTTAGCAATTTGTCGGTAATTCAAAATATCATTTACTATAGGAGCTTGTTCTCTTAATTGCTCTAAAACATCTACCGCAGTTGAATAACCCGTTTTCGTCTTCTTAATCACAGGAAGGTGCATCTTCTCAAATAGGATAACGCCTAACTGTTTTGGTGAATTGATATTAAATTCTTCGCCTGCTTCTTCATGAATCCTTTGCTCAATTTCCTGAAGACGTTTAGAAAACTCTCCGCGCATACTTTGCAGGCGTTGAGCATCGACCTTGATACCAATAATTTCCATTTCAGCTAAAATACGCGACAGCGGTAATTCCATCTTATAGAACAGCTCATCCTGTTTCTTTTCTTCAAGTTCTTCTCCAAGATGGTCACTTAAATAGTTGATTGCTTTGATTTTACGTGCCAAATGATTGTAGAAAACTTCTTCATCTTCTGGCAAACCCTTTTTAGCACCTTTTCCGTAAACCTGTTCATCTGGTTGAATTTCCGTATAGCCATAATGCTGTGCTACCCCAGCGATATCATTGCTATTATCGTTCGTATCTAAAAGATATGCTGCTAACAATACATCAAAGTTTATGCCTTCGGTTTTACCGATGTAACGATTTAACGCTACATAGGTACGTTTGGCATCATAAACCTTCTTGCTATTTGATTCTTCTAACCATAATTTAAAATCAGAATTGTCAAAAATAGCTAAATCGTCTGTCACATATACTTGTTTCTTAGTTCCCCAAGCTACACCAACAATATCTGCAGTATGATAATTATCCTCAAGCATTTCTACATATAAGCCAGCATCTGGAGAGAACATGGAAGCATCATACTCATTGACAACTTGATACATGATATCTTCCAATTCGATCGGTTCCTCTTCAATATTCAATTTACTTAAAAATTGTTTGAAGTCCATATCTTTGTAAAAAGTTACCAGCTTGTCTAAATCCTTGCCAAAATAAGCCAGGTCTTCTAGCGAAATTGCTACTGGAGCATCTGTTATGATGGTTGCAAGCTCTTTAGACAAGAAGGCCTGATCTTTATCGTTGATCAAATTATCTTTCATCTTGCTTTGTTTCAGTTCATCAATATTTTCATAAACACCTTCAACGCTGCCATATTCCTTCAAAAGTTTTATAGCTGTCTTTTCACCAACCTTAGTCACTCCTGGATAGTTATCGGAAGTATCCCCAGCTAATCCCTTCATGTCAATAATTTGATTAGGTGTCAGTCCATCATATTTCTCCGCTACATGTTTTGGTGTGTAAGACTCAATATCGCTGACACCCTTTACAGTAATATCAACAGTAACCTTATCGCTAGCCAATTGAGTCAAATCACGGTCACCAGAAAGGACCACCACATCAAAATCAGCATCAGAAGCTTGCTTTGCTAAGGTTCCGATGATGTCATCTGCTTCATAGTTATCTAGTTCGTAGTGCTTAACACCTAAACCTTGTAATAATTCACGAATATAAGGAAGCTGTTCTCGAAATTCACCAGGTGTTTTTGAACGTCCACCTTTGTACTCTTTGTACATCTCTGTTCGAAAAGTAGTTTTGCCTGCGTCGAAGGCTACTAAAACATGCGTTGGTTTTTCCCTATCCATCACATTTTCGAACATATTGTTAAAAGCATAGATTGCATTGGTGTGCAATCCGTTTTTATTTTTAAACTTTTCCAACGAATTATGCAACGCAAAAAACGCACGAAAGGCCACACTGTTTCCATCTACTAGTAATAATTTATTTTTAGCCATTGTCTCGACTCCTTTACGTTTTCATTTTAACAAAGTATTCCCTACTTTGGAAAGCATCCAATCCCTTAAAAAAATTTTCGACTTTTTCAAACTTTTAGTCATTTTGTAAAACCTAAAAAAACTGTTACTCATGAAAAAAAGGCGATTGCTCGCCTTTTAATTATTATTACCGAAAATTCGCAAGAATGAGATAAACAGATTGATAAAATCAAGGTACAGTTGCAAGGCCATGAAGACCGCTACCCCTGAACCAGCCTGACCATTAGTTTGCTGATAAATTCTGCGAATCATTTGATTGTCATAAGCTGTAATTGCTGACATTATAACTACCATCAAAATAGAAATAAATAGATCTACCACACCACTGTGTAAGACAAAGATATTCAAGAACATTGCTATGATAATCCCTATTAAGCAGCTAAGTGCCGCCCGGCCAATGCCAGATAAATCACGCTTAGTAAAAGTACCGATTAACGACATTGCAACAAACGTTACCGATGCTGTTACAAACGCTTGGGTAACTGTTCCAATATCATACATCGCTAATGTGACAGCTATAGTCAATCCATTCAATACAGAATAACCAATGAAACCGCCAATCGCTAAGCTAGGATTTGATTGGGCCTTAGCTCCTAATATAACTACCAAGATAATTTCAGCAATCCATAAACCGAAGAATCCTAAAGGGAATCCGTTGATAAATGCTGCAACTTGATTGGTCATTGGACCTAACGCCAAATAAGAAATAAATGCACTAATGCCAATTCCTAGTGCTAGATAACCATAAATTTTCCCATAAAATCGATTTAAGCCCGTTACTGCTTGTTGATTATTCATTTGTTTCCTCCTCCAATTTAAACGCAGGTGGTTTCACCATTACTACAGCATCTAAAATTCGTTTTTCTTCACTATTTTCTGCTTCAACTGATATGGTTACAACATCCTTCATTTTGTCTACCTTAATTACTTCAAATTCAAAAGTCAGAGTCTCATAATGATACACTGGATCAATAAAATTGATCGAAAAATTTACGACATGAGAACCTGGACCAGGCAGATGTTTAGAAATAGCACTAGTAATAATACCCATCAGCATGATAGATGGAACTACCGGCCGTTCATATTCAGTATCTTTGACAAAATCATGTTGGATGTATAATGGATTTGCATCATTGGTTAAGCCCAAATATAAGAGCAACTGATTGTCTTCGATTGATTCCGTTAAGGACAGCGAGTCGCCTTCTTCGATTTCATCAATCGTCTTTCCAATTTTTCTCGCCTTCATATTGTACAAATCATTTCCCTCCGTTGTTTAATCTAATACATATTTTATCAGAATGCAGTAAAAACACAAGAAGCTTCCATTTTAGTCATATACTTAAGATACTAAAAAACCGATCTAACCTTGATTGATTAG
Organism: Enterococcus sp. AZ163; assembly: GCF_050498925.1. Classification (NCBI taxonomy): domain Bacteria; kingdom Bacillati; phylum Bacillota; class Bacilli; order Lactobacillales; family Enterococcaceae; genus Enterococcus; species Enterococcus sp. AZ163. The sequence continues at coordinate 2,557,877 of NZ_JBIPAO010000001.1, read as the reverse complement.
ATCAGTTAAAGTTTTTATAATACGTTTCTAGTTGTATTACTTAATAGGTTTTCATAAGCTCGTTCAAACCGTTGGACGTCACCAGCTCCCATAAAGATCACTACTGCATTCTCATAGTCCAATAACGGAGACATATTGTCTTCCTGCATCACTAGCCCACCCTTTTGAATCTTATTGCCAAGATCCTCAATTTTCACTTCTCCGCTAGTTTCGCGGGCTGATGAAAAGATGTCTAAAAGATAAACATGATCAGCCTTATCTAAAGCTTCAGCAAATTCATCAATCAGAGCAATTGTCCGGCTGAATGTGTGAGGTTGAAAAACAGCAATTAATTCTTTCTCAGGATATTTTTGACGAGCAGCATCAATGGTTGCAGTAATCTCCGCTGGATGGTGCGCGTAATCGTCAACAATCACCATGTCTGCGACTTTTTTCTCGCTAAAACGACGTTTCACTCCAGAAAATGTCAACATTTCTTCTTTTACTTTATCCATGTCTAACCCTTCAAAATAGGCTACAGCTATTACTGATAAAGCATTCAAAATGTTGTGTTTTCCAAATGAGGGTACAGAAAAACGTCCAATAAAACTTTCTTTGTGATAGACGTCAAAAGCAGAACCGTTAGTAGTTCGTACGATATTACGTGCTTGAATATCATCGTCATCAGATAAACCATAAAAATAAATTGGCACATCTGATTTTAACTTACGCAAATATTCATCATCACCATAGGCAAAAATTCCTTTTTTTACTTGAGACGCCAAAGTTTGGAAGGCTTCATAGACGTCATCAATACTTTTGAAATAATCAGGATGATCAAAATCAATATTAGTCATGATCGCATAATCAGGAGAATACGCCAAAAAGTGACGTTGGTATTCACATGCTTCAAAAGAGAAAAATTTAGCATCTGGTACGCCGTGACCTGTACCATCTCCAATTAGGTAGCTAGTTGGTGCGATTCCGCTAAGTACATGTGAAAGCAACCCAGTTGTGCTTGTCTTGCCGTGAGACCCAGTTACTGCAATGCTAGTATAAGGTTGGATAAATTGTCCAATAAAATCATGGTAGCGGACAATCTCCAAACCTAACTCTTTCGCACGAACAATTTCTTCGTGAGTATCAGGAAAAGCATTGCCGGCAATAATAGTCATTCCCTCTTGAATATTATTTTTATCAAATTGCAGAATACTAATTCCTGCTTTTTCCAAATCCCGTTGAGTGAAAAAATATTTTTCAACATCTGACCCTTGCACCTTGTAGCCTTTTTCAAATAAGACTAATGCCAGCGAACTCATGCCAGAGCCCTTAATTCCAACAAAATGATAAAGCGTATCCTTGTTATTCATCTTATCCCTCTATCCTCTTCTTTGGTACGTTTATTCGTTTCACATTATCGTATAAAAATGACAAAATAGCAATTTTTTCTTCTCTTATGTAAGCAACCGATCCCTTAAAAGTCTAAGAAGAAGCTTTTACAGTATTTACAAAAACTAATTTCCCATGACAATTGCCGCAAACATAACGTTTAGTATCAATTTTCCGGCGTCTTTGAACACTTTTTCCACAACTTTGACAACGATACAACTGAATTGCTACGCTTGCCAATGGTGGTGCGTAACGAGATCCGCCAGTTTGTTTGAGCAATTGTTTGAAATCTTGATCTTTATGCTGATAGCCTCTTCCAGTTAAATGAAGATGGTAATGACAGAGCTCATGCTTAATCACATTTATAAGTTCCTCTATTCCATAACGTTCAAAGATCAATGGGTTAAAGTCCAAATTATGACTATTTAAGTGATAACGGCCGCCAGTCGTTTTCAAACGGCGATTGAAGCTGGCTTGATGTAAAAAAGGTTGCTGGAAAGATTCCAGCGAAACCTTTTCTACTAACAGTTGTAATTCCTCTTTAGTCATTAGCTGATATCGGAATCATCGTCAAGCTGATTCGAGCTTTCTTTAAATCCACCGCTTCTACCCAAACGGTAACAACATCCCCAACTGAAACTACATCAGTTGGATGCTTCACAAACTTTTGGCTTAACTTAGAAATGTGAACTAAACCGTCTTGTTTCACACCAATATCCACAAAAGCTCCAAAGTCGATAACATTTCGGATTGTCCCCTGCAGCTCCATTCCTGATTTCAAGTCTTCCATACTTAAAACATCTTGGCGAAGCAATGGCGCAGGCATCTCATCACGCATGTCGCGACCAGGTTGTAACAAAGATTGTAAAATATCTTGAATTGTCTCTTTACCAGTTCCCAAGCTCTGAGCCAATTGATTAACATTCAAGTTTTTTAGTTTCTTAACTGCCTCTTCGGTACCTAGGTCTTTTAAAGAAACACCAGCTTGTATTAAGATTTCTTTCGCACTATCATAACTTTCTGGGTGAATGGAAGTATTATCCAATACATTTTTTCCGTTTGGAATACGCAGAAAACCAACTGCCTGTTCATAAGCTTTTGGACCTAGACGGGGCACCTTTTTCAACTGCGGGCGAGCAATGAAGCCGCCGTTCTCATCACGATAAGTTACAATATTTTGTGCAGTAGTTTTGTTAAGTCCAGAAACGTATTGCAACAATTGTGGACTAGCTGTATTTACATTAACACCAACTTGGTTTACTGCAGTTTCTACCACAAAATCAAGTTGTTCAGAAAGACGCTTTTGTGAAACATCATGTTGATACTGCCCTACACCTACGGCTTTGGGATCAATTTTAACTAATTCAGCCAAAGGATCCTGTAAACGTCGAGCAATGCTGACGGCACTGCGCTCTTCAACTTGTAAATCAGGAAACTCAGTTCGAGCAATTGTACTTGCTGAATAAACTGAGGCTCCAGCTTCATTAACGATTACGTAAAAAACTTCATCTTTCACTTGCTTTAATTGTTCGGCAACAAATAGTTCTGATTCTCGGCTGGCAGTACCATTACCGATTGCAACCATCTCAACGTGATGCTTTTCAATCAATGCCCGTAATGCTGGACCCGCCGCTTGGCGTTTTACTTGAGAAGCAGGTTTATGTGGATAAATTACTTCAATTGCCAGTACTTTTCCGGTTTCATCAACAACAGCCAATTTACATCCTGTGCGGTAAGCGGGATCAAAACCTAATACTATTTTTCCTTTTAATGGTGACTGCAATAATAAATTACGCAGATTTTCACCAAAAATAGCGATTGCTTGTTCATCTGCTTGCTCGGTTAATTCATTACGAATTTCTCGCTCAATCGCAGGTCCAATGAAGCGTTTATAACTGTCTTTATATGCTTCACGAACAAATTCTACCGTAATTGACTGACTATTTTCAATTAACTTTCGTTCAAGATAACTGAAAACTTTTTCTTCGTCCACGACGATGTCTACTTTTAAAACCTCTTCTTTTTCACCGCGATTTGAAGCTAAGACACGATGAGAAACCATTTTTTTAATTGGTTCTGTGAAGTCGTAATACATTTCATAAACTTCTTTGTCATCCTTGTCAGCATCTTTTACTTTACTTTGATATAAACCATAATTCTTAGTATAGTCACGAATCCATGTTCGATAATCTGGGTGATCACTTACATGCTCAGCCAGGATTTCATGAGCGCCTTGCAATGCTTCATCAGGAGTGTCTATTTCATCATTCACGTAAGACGCAGCTTCAGCATAAACATCCCCACTTGTTGGAAAACTCATTAAGTACTGAGCCAACGGTTCTAAACCGTTCTCCTTGGCAATAGTAGCCTTTGTACGTCGTTTTTGCTTGTAAGGGCGGTAAAGATCCTCAACTTTCTGCATTTTAACAGCAGCTTGGATGGACTGAGACAATTCTTCAGTTAGCTTACCCTGTTCTTCAATTAAACGTAAAACTTCTTGTTTTCGCTTCTCTAAGCCTTCAAGATAATGATAGCGTTCCTCGATTTCGCGAATTTGAACTTCGTCCAAACTGCCAGTCCGTTCTTTCCGGTAACGGGCGATAAACGGAACGGTATTTCCTTCATCTAACAATTCTAAAACAATTTTAGTCTGCTGCGGGCGATATACTGTTAACTCTTTATTTAATAATTGGACGATTTCTTGATTGATGCTCATGACCATTCCTCGTTTCTACAAAATCTTATCTATTTTACCATAACGATAGCATTTGTTGAACTTCTAGCAGCAGATTATCATTACTTTCACTTATTAACGAGACTTTACCTTCATTCGCCGCTGAGCAGCTATGTTCGGCCATTCTGATAAAAATAGGCCAGACAACGTCAATAGTATTCCAATTCCTGCTTTAATAGTTAACTGTTCCCCTAACAAAATAACAGATGCTAACGTAGTTAACATTGGAATCGAATAAATATAGATGGCCGCTCGAACTGCCCCTAACTGCCTTACTGAAAAATTCCAGGTTACAAAGCACAAAGCAGAAGCCCCAACACCTAAAAATAGTAAATTCCCCATATTTTTTATATCAGCAAAACGCGCCCAATCAAAGCCATCGATTGAGTATAAAAACACTGGCGTCATAAGTAATAATCCATAAATGAAAATACGTTGAGTTATTGCAATCGTTGAATAACCAAACTGTCCAATTTTTTTAATCACCAACGAGTAGCCCGCCCAGAAAAAAGTTGCAATGAACGCCAAGCCGTCTCCAATTGGGTTTACGTTAAGAGTACCAGTCAAACTGATAAAACAAATCCCAATAATCGAACAGAAAAAGCCTAAAATAAATAGAGGCTTCAATTTGCCTTCTTTTAACAAAAATCGGCTAAGCAATGCTGTAACAAAAGGACTGATTGAACCAATAATTCCTACATTCATAGCTAAAGTATAGGTTAAAGCGACATTCTCTAAATAGTAATAAAGAAAAACACCAAAGATACCCGCTAAGGCAAAATATCCTTCTTGCCTCCAACTAGAAAATGGCAAAAGCTTAGGTGAAACTATTAAAAGAACGACTAAGCCTAACAAAAAACGAATAAACAGGATTTCAATCGGTAAAAATGAAGACAGCAATACCTTAGTCGAAATGAAGGTTGATGCCCAAATGATAACTGTAACAATTGCAGCTAAATGACCCTTTACATTATTTTCCATCTCATTCCTTCTCTCACCCTTATTCAATTCTTAACTATGCCACAAAAGTATCAGAATCACTAGGTTTTTTACAAAAAAATCTGACACCTAAATGTCAGACCTACTAATTATTTAAAAATTTGGCTTCCATGGGCCCTTCAAATTCGGTAACTCATGGTCCTCTATAATTCCACTATTATTAAAAAGCACTCCATGGAGTGAGCCGCCAAAAACTGCGCCTCCATCAACGCCAATTTTATTATCTGACTGCCAAAGTGCGGTAGTTTGCATATCCCCGTACAACATAGGTGTAATAGTGTGCCCAAAAACAATCACTTTGCCTGTTTGATTTTTGCCTGTATGAAAAGGTTCGCGAATCCACAAAAAATCATGTAAATCAGTGTTTCGCCAATTGCTTTTTGCCAAATCAATTCCTGCGTGTACAAACACATACTGCTTCCATTCAAAATAGAAAGGACGGTGACCTAGAAACTCAACCAGGTCTTTATATCGACTTCTGATAAACATTGCTATTTCAGTTGGAGAATATTCTTCTGTTGCCCCAGCATGAAGCAAGCTTTCAATTGTCTCTTTTCCACCATTATAAAGATAACTCTCAAACCAGTCTTCAGGATTTTTTAGAAACTGAAGAAAATACTCTTCATGGTTTCCTTTAAGATAAACTGCCTGATATTTCTCCACCAACTGTTTCCCCAACAACCAACAGTCTTTACTTTTTGCTCCTCGATCATTTAAATCACCAATTAGAACCAATTGCTGTGTTTGCGGCTCAAAAAACTCCAGCATTTTTACAAATAAATCATATTCCCCATGAACATCCCCAATAACAAAAACCTGGTCCATCTTTCTCATCTCTTTCTTACAGAAAACGTCAGTATCTACTGACCAGACACAACAAAATAATTGCCATCCAAATCAACAAAGTTGAAAACATATTCTTCACCAATTTGAGCAATCTCACCTACTTGAACATTTTCTCCTTTCAATTTTTTATACAATTTCAACACGTCATCACTACTAAAAATCAAGGCAGGAGATGGCTCCACCGTTTCACCAGAATTGGTCTCAACAAACTGACGATCATAAATCACTAAGTGAGTTTCACTGGTTTCACTAACGGCCAATTCAGCCACAAATGACCCATCTATTTCATCCAAACTAATTTGAAAAAAGCCTAACGATTGCCAAAACTCATTCGATTTTTTTACATCTTGAGCATATAGAATGATCTTCAACCGATTATTAAACATTTTATTCATCACCTCTGGAAAAGTGTACCAAAAAAGGCTTGGTCGCGCTAGCCAAGCCTTCGAATTCTTTTATGAATTTACTTCAATTGAAGCATCTTTATCCTGTAAAATCTCCCGATCCAATTCATGTATGCGTTCACTGGTTACCACACCAGCTACCATACTGCCGCTTACATTGACAGCAGTACGAGCCATATCAATTAATGGCTCAACTGATATAACTAAACCAACAATCGCTACCGGCAAATTCATAGCACCTAATACGATTAATGAAGCAAAGGTCGCTCCACCACCGACACCAGCTACACCAAATGAACTAATCGTAACAATAGCTACCAGCATAATGATGAATTGTAAATCAAAGACATTTACACCAACTGTTGGGGCAACAATTGTCGCCAACATGGCTGGATACACACCAGCACATCCATTTTGACCAATAGAAATTCCAAAACTTCCTGCAAAATTTGCAGTCGCTTCATCAACTCCTAAAGCCTTTGTTTGAGTTTCAATATTCATTGGCAATGTTCCTGCGCTTGAACGTGATGTAAATGCAAAACTTAAAGCAGGAAAAGCTTTTTTGAAAAAGTTCACCGGACTTACTTTGACTAAAATTAAGATTAATGAGTGAACCAATAACACAGCAATTAAAGCAGCATAAGAAGCTACGATAAATTTGCCTAAGTTGAGGATTGCCTCAAAGTCACTTGTTGCTAATACATTAGTCATTAACGCTAACACCCCGTAAGGAGTTAAACGCAATACTAAAGTAACAATACGCATGATTACTTTGTACAGGCTGTCAATCAAATTGGCAAAAAATTCAGCCTCTTTGGGTGCTTTTCTTTTAATACCAAGATAGGCTACTCCAACAAAAGCTGCGAAAATTACTACGCCAATAGTACTTGTTGGTCGAGTTCCAGCAAAATCAGCAAATACATTGGTTGGAATAAATGCTAAAATTTGTTGCGGAATTGAAAAATTCTGTACCATTTCTTGTCGTTCAGCTAATTCGCTGATACGAGCAGATTCAGCAGCACCTCTAGTAAAAGTTGCACCATCTAATCCGAAGATTATCACAGCTGCAATGCCAATTAATGCAGCAATAGCTGTAGTAGCTAATAATACAAATAGGACATTTGCACTAATTTTGCCTAGTTTACTGCTGGACTTCATTTTAGTAAAGGCACCAACAATCGAAATAAATACCAATGGCATGACCAACATTTGTAATAATGAAACATAACCATTACCAACGATTCCGATCCAATCCATGGCTTGAGTAATAACCGTGCTTCCATTTCCCAAAAGCAATTGTAAAAGACCACCGAATACGATTCCTAGTCCTAAACCTGTAAAAACACGTGTTGAAAACTTCACATGTTTTCTTTGCATTTGATAGAAGCCTACAAGCATGGCAACAAAGATCGCAACCACTAATACAGTGAGCAGAGTTGTCATTGTATTCCTCCTTAAAAAAACATATTAGAATGACAAGTCTGTCAAAGGAAGTAAAGGTTCCCGGGGAATATTCTTCAATATCCCACCCTAAAAAATAAGTGCGCGACTCTTGAAATTTTTAGTGACTGTATCATTATAACCTACATCCAGCATTCTGTCCTTTCAAAAAGCTTACAAAAAAAGAAACTTCCGCAATGGAAAAGTTCTATTGAGCAGTTGGCGAAGCAAAATTAATTTTAATTCCTGGTTGATCCAAGGTAATTTCAGTCATTTCATAGATCATGCGCTCCACTAGCCGGAAGAGCGGCTTCACCATTTCATTCGCCTCCGCCTCATTCATGTCAGATTGGTTTCTGATTTGTCGATTGATTACGTGGTTCACTTGTGACACGGTCCCACTGACAATAAACGCATCAAAAGGTAAAACAAACTCAAAACGAACACCCATAATACTGTTTTCTTTCGGATAATTTTGATCGGTTGACTCTAAGGGACTGAAGTTAATCTGTATTTTCTGCTTAACCTCCTGATCCCTTGGTGGCAACCCATAATTAAAGGCTTCAACAAGCTCTTGATCACGTATTATTTCCATATCGCACCCCCCCCTTAAAATTATAACATAGTCTACTGGTGAAAAAGAGAGGATATTTCTTTTAGATGTGTAATTGTATAAGTCGCATTTACCTTTGTATCGAGAGGGTCTCGGTTGTAAAAGCATGTTGCAATTTGCGCATTTTCTCCTGCTTCAATATCTAATTTTCGGTCACCAATCATGATAGTTTCTTTACGGTCCAATCCATAGTTTTTGATTAGCGCATTCAAAGAGCTCGGATCAGGTTTTCTTGGATAACCTGAATCACTGCCAATAATATCCTCAATTAAACTATCCAAAAAATCTCGTTTTAAGAGCTTCCAAGTTGCATCCACCGTACGATGAGTTACAATAAAATGCCGGCCACCTCTTAACTTCAAGTTTTCCAAAGTTTGCTTGGCATCACTAAAGGGAAATGAATCCTTCAAAATTTGGTTCTCATACTGATGAAAGACTCGGTTAAATGAGTCTTCAGGTAAGTTTTGCTGTTCAATCAAATAGCGAATCGATTCTGCTTTGATCATTTCGTAAACTTGATGGCGTTCAGCCTTTACTTTGAAATCTTGTAAAGCTTGCATCAAGGCATCCATCATTACCGGATAAGTATCATAAAGTGTACCGTCAAAATCCCAAATAAAATTCTTCATCTATTCGTCTCTTTCTATGCTTTACATAATAATTTTATAGTTCCGTTTTATTCTTAATTGTAAAATTTGAATCAAAAGAGTATAAGATTGGAGTCGCATTGGGTACTTGAATCTCATCTACACAATTTTCAGGAATTCCCTCTAAATATTGAATTAGTGCTCTCAAGCTATTACCATGGCCACAAACTAGAACAGTCTCTCCATTTTTTAATCTAGGAACAACTTGGTCTTGCCACAGAGGTAGAACTCTTTTTGAGGTCATACTCAAACTCTCTCCTCGAGGAATTAAGCGTGGGTCTAAATTTTTATATCTTCGATCCAATTGATTTTTCTTAATTAACGGTGGTACTTCGTTAAAATCTCGACGCCACTTTTTTATCTGATCCTTACCAAATCTCTCGGCCATTTCATCTTTATTCTTCCCAATTAGATCACCATAATGACGTTCATTTAATCGCCATGATTTTACTTCAGGAACAAAAATGGCTTTAGCTTCCTCCAACACTAATTCTGCTGTTTTGATTGATCGTTTTAAAACTGATTCAAAAGCACAATCAATCATTAAGCCAGAATTTTTAATTCGCTTTCCTGCTTCACGAGCCTGTTGACTGCCTTTATCAGTCAAATCAACGTCCAACCAGCCAGTCCAGTAGTTAGCAAAGTTAGCCTCACTTTCACCATGTCTAATTAAAATTAGCTTCATCCGATCACCTCTTGAATAGAATATCAGAAAAGGCCTAGTTTGGTATACTAGACCTTCTTGATAAATTGTGTATGACACTTTTTACAGGTAACTTTTATCTTGCCCCTCCCACTTGGAGCACGCATCTTTTGCTTGCAAGAAGGGCATTTAAATTGGCGATAGGACCGATCAATACTAAAATCTCTTTGTTTGATTTTTTCTACCATCCGCAGATATTTTTGGTTTTCATTACTTCTTGGATAAATACGTTTAGAGAAGAAACGATAGAAAATAATAGATAGTATGAACAAAGTTAGCAAATTTCCAATAGAGTAAGGAATCCAGCGATTAAACAAGGATATGATTAATCCAATAATCAGCAATGTTTTATTTAAAAAATCAAATCTACCATAACGTCCCTGCATAAACTGCACATATTTCTGATAAAGCTTGAGTAAACGTTGCATCCAAATTCCTTGCAATTTCATTCTCCTTTGATACTAATTCTTTAAAGCTTTTTCCAGTGAGAAAATATCACCACTCTGTGTTGCTGATAGATAAGCATTTATTTTATTCTTTGGCCAATTCCATCATTAATTATCTAAAAGGTTAGAAATTATATTCTCTGGAAATCGCTGTTTGATCATTTTTGTTGGCACTTCCCCAACAACTATGTAGGCAGGCACGTTCTTAGTAACCATAATGCCCTTGCCCTAATTACAGCTCCATCTTCAATGGTAACACCAGCTACGAGGTTAGCCTCATAGCCAAATCCAGACATCATTTCCGATAACTATGTTGCCTTTGTTATCCCAGTCATTGGTCATTTCACTCTTCAAAAACAAAGGGAAAGTGTAAGTAGAGAGAGGATTGGCTGTGATTTTCACTATTGAATAAAAATTTTGCACCACATAGTATCGAACAAAATTTTCCAATTATCAACTTATCATGATTAATCGGGTAATGATAAAGATCAATATTCTCTTCGAAATCTCTTGGATCATTTATAAAGTCATTATAGATCGTATATGCTCCACAGCGATGTTAGGATTATTAATAACAACTTTTAGATAAACAATTTTGCATATCATTTCGATGTGTATAGATTTTGTTGTAGGAATAGTCATGATAAAACTCCTACTTTTAGTTTTATCAGTAGTTTCAACTATTTCCACTTGAACAATGCTTCATCCCATTAAGTCACTTCTTTTGTCAAAAAGAGTATTGTGATCACGAAATGAGTTCAAGCGAGAATTTTCTTTGCCAATAATTACTTATTGTAAATCTTTGGTCCTTTTCGCATGTTTTTCCGATCATTTTTGGGTGACTCCATCTTTTTAGATCTTCCACCACCGGCCTGTTTTTTCTTAATTAATTCCATCATCTTTTCTTTCGTATTCATTTTTTACACCGCCTTCGTTAACAACACAACTGCTTCGATATGATAAGTTTGTGGGAATAAATCGACTGGTTGAACTTTTTCTGCTTGATAACCAAGTTCGCCAAAACGCTCTAAGTCACGAGCTAAAGTTGCTGGGTTACATGAAATATAAACAATTCGATCTGGATTCAACTCAGCAGAAGCTTGAATAAATTCTTCAGCTAATCCTTTTCTAGGTGGATCAACAAAGATTACATCAGGCTTAATTCCTAATTGTTCCCATTGCTTCATTACCTTCTCTGCTTTACCAATTTGGTAGGTCACATTCTCAAGCCCATTTACTTGAGCGTTATATTGAGCGTCTTCAATCGCTTGAGGTACAACTTCGACTCCATAGACATGTTTTACTTGTTCAGCAAAAGATAAGCCAATTGTTCCGATACCGCAATAAGCATCAATGACAACATCTTCGGGTTTCAATTGAGCGAAATCAATCGCTGTTCGGTATAGCTTTTCAGCTTGTTCAGTATTTACTTGATAAAATGATTGTGGCGAAATACGATAAGTTCTGCCAAACAATTGGTCTTCAATGGTTTCTTTTCCAGCTAATAAGATGTCTTCTTTACCCATAATCACATTTGTCTTTTCGCTATTTACATTTTGTATCACTGAAACAGTTTCCGGCAATTCAGACTGAATCGCTTCAGCAATCCGACTTCCTTGGAAAAATTTTACAGTCCTAGTAACTAATATTACCATCATTTCATGGGAATAATGTCCGCGTCGGATGATAATATGCCGTAAAAAACCAGTATTTTCTTCTTCATTATAAGGTTTGATTTTGAAACGTTGCAGAATATCTCTTACAACAAGAATTGCTTTGTCGATTTCAGGGTCTTGAATGAAATAATCTTCAATTGGTAATAACTCATGAGAATTTTTCCGGTAAAAACCGGTAGCTAATTCATCATTTAACTTTCTAACTGGGATTTGTGCTTTGTTGCGGTAAGCATAAGGCTCAGCCATTCCAATAGTTGGAAGTACAGGGACATCCGGCATATGAGCAATTTTATTCATTACACGTTTTACTTGTTCTTCCTTGAAGTCCAACTGATAATCATATTTCATATGACTAAGAGGAGCAATTCCGCTTCTTAATAAATCCATGTCCTTAACAGGTGTACGGTTAGTACTTTCAGTTGATCGTTGTAATACTTTTCCGTAAGCAAACTTTTTACCTGTTTTTACAATTAGAATTTCTACATCTTCATCTGGTAGAGCATTCTCAATAAAAATTGGAAATCTTTCAATATGAGCAACACCCAGTCCCTCATGGGTTAGATCGTCGATAGTAACATTGTAAGTTTGATTTTTTTCAATAGTTTTCATTATTTCCTCCTTAAGGAAGTGCTTTGCTTAGTTTAATGAATAAAAGGTGAAAAAGCAACAGTTCTAGCGACAAATTAAAAAGGTATTTCCACTATAAAAGCAGAAATACCTTTATCAATAATTATTGTTCCTCTTGCTCTTCTAACTTCTTATACTCCTTGACAAGTTCTTCACCGGCTTCTTTTTCTTCTAATTCAATTCCTTTAATAGCATCATCTGATATTTCATCAGTGTTCGCGTAAAACTCAATATGCTGATGTAAATTCTCAAATCGCATAGGCGCATCTCCACCATATTCGCCATCTAAATTAATCATCATCCGCTTATTGCCATCCAAAGTGGAAGCTTCGAGAAAATTAGTTTTAACGTACAATACTTTCGGGTCATTTACATGTTTGCCACCATTCAATACTAAAGTAATTAAACGAACAATTTCAAACAAGTTAGCAGTTTTTACAACAATTAGAGAGAATTTCCCATCATCCAACATTGCATCGGGTGCAATGGTCTCAAAACCGCCAATTGAATTCGTTAAGCCGAGAAAGAACATAGACGCATCGCCTTCGTATTCCCCACCTTCATATTTTAAACGCATTTTTATCGGTTTAATTCTAGGAAGCATTTCTGCTCCCTTAGCAAGGTAAGCTAAATAACCGAAAATACTTTTCAATTCAGAAGGAACATCATAAGTCAGTTCAGTTAAATAGCCACCAGCCGCGATGTTAATAAAATATGTCTCGCGTGCTTTACCAATATCCATTTTGACTGTTTGATGCTTTTGAATTACTTCAGCAGCTGCTTTAACATTACTTCTTGGTATTTTTAAAGCCCTAGCATAATCATTAGTGGTTCCAGCAGGAATGATCGCCATTTTAGGTCGATTTTCTAAAGGAGCAATTCCATTTACTACTTCATTAATCGTACCATCGCCACCTGCAGCTATAATCAGATCAAAACCAGCTTCGGCTGCTCGCTTTGCCTCATTTTTAGCACAATCTGGTTCTGGCGTAGTCGCAAAAGCGCTTGTTTCGAAGCCAGCCTTTTCGATTGCATCCAAAATATCTGCTAGGTTGTTACGCATGATTTCTTTGCCAGATACCGGATTGTAGATTAATCGTGCTTTTTTCACAATAGGACTCCTTCTAGCGTTTCGCTAATTCCTCTTGCAATAATTGATTAACTACTCCAGGATTTGCTTTGCCTTTAGTAGCTTTCATAATTTGACCAACCAAGAAACCAACAGCACGGTCCTTACCATTTTTGAAATCATCAACTGACTGCTGGTTATTATCCAGAACCTCATTAATCATTGGCAGCAACTGGGCAGGATCAGATAGTTGAACCAAACCTTTTGCCTCAACAACTTCTTTAGCGTCCCCGCCACTTTCAATTAATTCGCGGAAGACTTTTTTAGCTATCTTAGAACTGATTGTACCGTCGTTAATTAATTTGATCATACCCGCCAAGTTCAATGGTGTTAATTTAGTTTCCGCCAAGTCCAGCTTTTCACTGTTTAAATAAGCAGAAACTTCACCCATCAACCAATTAGATGCTTGTTTAGCATCAGCACCTGCTTTTAAAGTTTCTTCAAAGAAATCAGACATCTCACGAGTTAATGTTAAGACCATTGAATCATACTCAGGTAAACCTAATTCATTCACATAGCGTTCTCTTCTTGAAGCAGGCAATTCTGGTAATTCTGTTCGAACTTTTTCAATCCATTCATCATCAATAATAAAACGAGGGATATCTGGTTCTGGGAAGTAACGATAATCACTTGATCCTTCCTTAACCCGCATTAAAATAGTCTTATTTGTAGATTCATCATAACGACGCGTTTCTTGTTGAATGGCACCACCAGAAAGAAGCACTTTCGTTTGTCGTTGTACTTCGTAAACTAAACCCTTACGTACAAAACTCATTGAGTTCAAATTTTTCAATTCCGTCTTAGTACCAAACTCTTCTTGACCATAAGGTCGCAAAGAAATATTGGCGTCACAACGCATTGAACCTTCTTCCAGCTTAACATCACTAACATCAGTAAATTGAATAATTGAACGTAGGGCCTCTAAATAAGCATAAGCTTCGTCAGGAGAACGCATATCTGCTTCAGAAACAATCTCGATTAATGGTGTTCCTTGACGGTTCAAATCAACATAAGAATAGCCGCCGATACCGTGCATATTTTTACCAGCGTCTTCTTCTAAATGGACCCGTTCAATACGGATCGTTTTCTTTTTGCCGTTTACGTCAATTTCAATATGTCCATCATGGCCGATGGGTTCATCAAATTGAGAAATTTGATAAGCTTTTGGATTATCTGGATAGAAATAATTTTTACGATCAAAATGCATATTTTTTGAAACTTGGCAGTTCAATGCTAAGGCTGCTTTCATACCAAATTCTATAGCTGCTTTATTCATTACAGGCAGAACTCCTGGGTAACCCCAGTCGATAATGTTTGTATTCGTGTTTGGATCAGCTCCAAAATTTACTGGCGCAGGCGAAAAGATTTTAGAATTAGTTTTCAGTTCTACATGGACCTCAAGTCCGATGACGGTTTCTAAGTTCATTACTTGCTCCCCCCTAAAATCACTGGTTTTAGCTTGTGATGATCGGTTGCTTGCTCAAAAGCATAAGCTGCTTTATACATGGTTGATTCATCAAAATGATTACCAATCAGTTGCAATCCTACTGGTAAACCACCAGATAGTCCAGCAGGTATTGACATTCCAGGTAACCCAGCTAAGTTTACTGGAATTGTTAAAATATCGCTTTGATACATTGTAATTGGATCGTTAATATTTTCACCGATACCATAAGCAACTGTTGGCGAGGTTGGCCCAATAATTAAATCGTAATTTGCAAAAACTTTTTGGAAGTCTTCCATAATTAATGTACGAACTTGTCCTGCTTTTTTGAAATAAGCATCATAATACCCAGCAGATAAAGAGAAAGTTCCTAGCATGATCCGACGTTTTACTTCCTCGCCAAAGCCTTCTGTACGAGTATTAACATACACATCTTCTAGGCTTTGTACGTCTTCAGAACGGAAACCATAACGAATACCGTCAAATCGCTGCAAGTTAGAACTTGCTTCAGATGAAGCGATAATGTAGTAGACTTGTACACCATATTTTGAATGTGGCAAACTTACTTCTTCTACTGTCGCACCTAATGCTTTAAAGGTATCTACAGCTTTCAAAATAGCTTCTTTGACTCCTGCATTTACGCCTTCACCTAGATACTCTTTTGGCAAAGCAATTTTCATCCCTTTAATATCGCCAGTTAAACCAGCGGTAAAATCAGGTACTTCAACACCTGCAGAAGTGCCATCTTTTTCATCGTAACCACTAATCGCACTTAACGCTAACGCATTATCCTTTACAGTACGTGTAAACGGACCAATTTGATCTAATGAAGAAGCAAAAGCAATTAAACCAAAACGTGAAATACGTCCATAAGTTGGTTTCATTCCAACTACCCCGTTAAAGGCTGCTGGTTGACGAATACTCCCACCTGTATCACTACCTAAAGAAACTGGTACTTGACCAGCAGCAACAGCCGCAGCTGAACCGCCAGAAGAACCACCAGGAACTTTCGTATGATCCCAAGCATTTTTCGTCTTCTTAAAGTAAGAGGTTTCTGTTGAACCCCCCATAGCAAATTCATCCATATTTAGTTTGCCAACAGTAATCATGTCAGAGCTATAAACCTTTTCCATAACAGTGGCATCATAAATTGGACTAAAGTTTGACAATATTTTTGAAGCTGCCGTTGTTAACAAGCCCTTTGTTACAATATTGTCTTTAATCCCGATTGGAATACCAGCTAAACTATTAGATTCAGTAATTCCTTTTTCATCGGTCGATTTAGCAGCAGTCATAGCATTTTCTTCATTTAAAGTAATAAAGGCTTCTACTTGTTCTTCTGTTTCATTGATGCGTTTAAAAGTATCTTGAGCTAAATCAGTTGCTGTGATTTCTTTAGAAACAAGCAGGCTGTGTAATTCTTCAATTGTTTTATCGTATAATCTTTCCATTATGCACCCGCCTCTCCGTTATCAATAATTGCAGGAACTTTGATGAAGCCGTCTTCGCTTTCAGGGACATTCTTCATTAGTTCATCCCGTGACCAACCCTCGGTTGCTACATCTTCACGCATTACATTCACAGTGTCAATTACATTAGAGGTAAATGGTACTCCTTCTGTATCTGCTTCACTTAATTGTTCAACCATATCGATGATTTTACCAAGTTGATCGGTAAAACCAGTCAATTCGTCATCAGAAAAAGAAAGTTTCGCAAGTTTCGCAACATGCTTGACTTGTTCTTCATTGATTGCCATATTATCCCTACTTTCTATCGACGATTCCGCCAATTTTCATCATTTTATCATATCTCTTTCAGATTACACGCTTTTTCCAGAAATTTTTCAGCTCAAGAGCTGATTTTTCTTTTGCTTATTTCCTCAGAGACATATGCTTTTTTATAATACTCGTTTTTTATGAAACTCGTCAACTGCTCTTTTGTCTTTATTACTCATCCAAATAGCTAGTTTCGATTGCCTGAATCATTTGTGTTTCATCCCAAACATCAATTCCTAAAGATTGAGCTTTGGTCAATTTACTTCCAGCATCTTCTCCAGCAACTACGATATCTGTCTTTTTAGATACACTTCCTGTGACCTTTCCACCTAGATTTTCAATCTTTTCTTTCGCATCTTCGCGGGTATAATCTAGCAATTTACCAGTTAATACTATTGTTTTACCTTTAAATGGGGATTCAACTTCTTCCAACTGGCTGGTTCGTAAGCCCTTATAGATAAGATTAACTCCGCGATCGGCTAATTCCTTCATCAGATCATGAACTTCATCGTTTTCAAAGTAGGTAACGACACTATCTGCAATTGTTTCACCCATCGTATTCAATTCAATAATCTCTTCTTTTGTTGCTTGGCTTAAGTCGTGAAGACTACCAAAATGTTCAGCCAATATACGAGCCGCCTTAGAGCCTACATGGCGAATTCCTAGACCAAAAATAAGTCGCTCTACAGAATTCTCCCGACTAACATTAATTGCTTGTAAAATATTTTTGGCAGATTTATCTTTAATTTTATCCAAGGTTAACAATTGCTCTTTTTCCAAAGCATATAAATCAGCAACATCACTAACTAAATGTTTGTCATACATTTGAGCGAGTACACTTGGTCCTAGTCCGTCAATATTCATAGCATTGCGGGACACGAAATGATTCAATCCTTCTTTGATTTGAGCAGGGCATTTCGGATTAATACACCTTAAAGCAACTTCTTCATCTAAATGAACCAGTTCACTATCGCAAATCGGACAGTGAGTGGGAACTTCATAAGGTGTACTATTACTTGGACGTTTTTCCATAATCACTTGCGCTACTTCTGGAATAATGTCTCCTGCCTTATAAACTAAAACAGTATCATTCAAACGTATATCTTTTTTCTCAATATAATCACTATTATGTAAGCTAGCTCGACTAACAGTTGTTCCTGCTAAACGTACTGGATTCATAATAGCTGTGGGTGTAATTACACCCGTGCGCCCAACGGTCCATTCGATACCTTCAATAATTGTCTCGGCTTCTTCAGGGGGAAACTTGTAAGCAGCTGCCCATCGGGGTGCCTTAACTGTAAAACCTAATTGATCTTGCAAATCAAAATCATTCACCTTGACGACAATACCATCAATTTCATAAGAAAGTTGGTTTCTTTTTTCATGGAATGCTTCAATATACTCCCAAACCTCGTCAATCGTGTCACACAGTTTCCGTTCATCATTTGTCCGGAAACCTAATCTTGCTAGTTCACTTAGAGCCTGATCTTGAGTAGTCGCTTCTAACGGACCAAAATCAGCCAGAGTGTACAAAAATGTACTCAGATTGCGATGAGCAGTAACTTTTGAATCTAGCTGTCTCAAGCTGCCAGCTGCAGCATTACGCGGATTAGCGAATACTTCTTTTCCTTCTTCTTCACGACGCTCATTTAATTTAACAAAGGATTCTTTTGGCATATAGCATTCCCCGCGCACTTCAACAGATAACGGTTCAGTTAATCGTAACGGAATTGACTTAACAGTTTTTAGGTTTTCTGTAATGTTTTCGCCGATACTTCCATCCCCGCGAGTTGCTCCTTGAACAAACAGACCATTTTCATATTTTAGAGAAATCGATAGCCCATCTATTTTTAACTCACAACAATAAGAAACGGAATGTCCGACTGTTTTTTTTACACGTTCATCAAAAGCAATCAACTCATCTTTATTAAACACATCATTCAAACTATACAACGGTGTGTCATGAATGACTTTTACAAAGCCTTCCAGTACTTTCCCACCCACTCGCTGAGTTGGTGAATCCGCAGTGATCAAATTAGGATAGTCTGTTTCTAAATTCACTAGTTCTTGGTATTTTTTATCGTACACATAATCTTCAACAGAAGGCTGATCCTTGACGTAATATTGATAAGCGTATTTATTCAACTCGGTGCGTAACGCCTCTGCTCGCTGTTGTGCTTTTTGGAAAGTAAGTTGTTCCACTCCGTCTCCTCCTAAATTTTTTCAATTGGAGCAAAAGCTGCTAATAATCGCTTCACTCCTTGTTGTGGAAAAGCAATATCTAATTCTATATCGTTTGCATTCCCAGAAACCTTTACCACTGTCCCGATTCCCCATTTTTTATGTTTTACCTTGTCCCCAGGATTCCAGTCTTCTTTTTCGCCGCCAGACGCAGTTTTACTACTGATCGGTTCACGAATTGCTTGTTGATACTTAGCCTGTTTTAACGATTGCGCATTCGAAAACGGATTAGATGTTGCTGGATTTTTTTGCGGCTGCATTCCTTCTGGTTTTACTAAAGAATCACCAATTTCAGCCACAAAACGAGAGGGCTGGTTGTATTGTGTTTTACCATAAAGTGTCCGGGAAAATGCGTTAGTCAAATACAAATTTTCCTCAGCACGAGTAATTCCTACATAAGCCAATCGGCGTTCTTCCTCTAATTCAGATTCCTCCATTAATGAACGAGAAAGCGGAAAGAGATTTTCTTCCATACCAATCAGAAAAACAATCGGAAATTCTAGTCCTTTCGCCGCATGCAACGTCATCAGAGTAACCTGAGCACTGTCTTCTTGGTAATCATCCAAATCAGATACCAAAGCTAAATCATTTAAAAAAACTGCTAATTTTTCTTCTGGTGCTTCTGCATCTTCTTCATCCTGTAATTCATAACGTTTATCAAATTCCTGAGTAACTGTTCGGAACTCTTCCAAGTTTTCTAAACGGGATTCCGCTTCTAGGGTACGCTGATTTTTTAGTTCTTCTAGATAACCGCTTCGTTCCAATACCTGATCTACTAGTTCTGTCACTGGCAGATAGGGAACCATTTCCCGAAACTGCTCCATCATCACAGCAAACTCGGCAATCATACGTCCAGCTTTGCCAGAAATATTAGCCAACTCTACATTCTGGGCCGCTTCTAACATCGACCAATCATGCATCTGAGCAAAGGCACGCAATTTATCTACAGAAGCAGCACCAATTCCTCGTTTTGGTGTGTTAATAATTCGTTCAAAGCTTACACCATCTCTTGGATTATTAATGACATTCAAATAAGCAATAATGTCTTTAATCTCTTTTCGATCATAAAATTTATGACCACCAACCATGGTGTAAGGTATATTAGACTTTACTAAAGTATCTTCAATAGTACGAGATTGGGCATTCGTCCGATAAAGTACCGCAAAATCATTGTAGCTTCGATCACTGTTTTGAGCTTCCATTTTAATTTTACTCACAACAAATTGTGCTTCATCCCGTTCACTATCTGCCCGATAATATGTTATTTTTTCACCATCTTTGTTGTCTGTCCAAAGATCTTTTTTCCGTCGATTACTATTATTTTGAATCACTTGATTTGCTGCATCCAAGATTTTTTTTGTTGAACGATAATTTTGCTCCAATAGGATGACTGAAGCATCTGGATAGTCTTTTTCAAAGTCCAAAATATTTTGCATATCTGCGCCACGCCAACCATAAATACTTTGATCTGCATCTCCTACCACACACAAATTCCGGAAACGAGCCGCCAGCATATTTACCAATGTGTACTGAGCATGATTGGTATCTTGATATTCATCTACATGCAAATAACGGAATTTATGCTGGTAATACATTAGAACATCGGTTTCATCTTCGAATAAACGAATGGCATTCATAATTAAATCATCGAAATCCATGCTTTGATTGTTTCGTAACGCTTTCTGATATGCTTCATAACAGCGGGCAACAATTTCTTCAAAAAATGATCCTTGCATTCCCGCATATTTTTCAGGAGTCAGCAGTTCATTTTTAGCATTGCTGATAGTACCTAGAATGGAACGAGGATCATATTTCTTAGGATCAATATTCAATTCTTTCAGGATACGTTTCATCAGGGTCAGTTGATCGGAACTATCCAAGATCGTAAAATTACGGTCATATCCAATCTTGTCTACATCTCTACGAAGAATACGTACACACATAGAGTGAAAGGTAGATACCCATACATCTTCCCCACCTTGACCTAAGATCCCATTCACTCGTTCTTTCATTTCTCGAGCAGCTTTATTAGTAAACGTGATCGCCAAAATATTCCAAGGGTTAATTTCTTTTTCTTCTATTAAATAAGCAATGCGTTGTGTCAGCACTCTTGTTTTGCCACTACCAGCACCAGCCATAATCAAAAGAGGACCTTCTGTATGTAAAACTGCTTCTTTTTGCTTAGGATTAAGCCCTGCCAACAACTCTTGTTTCTGCATGCAAAACTTCCTTTCTGTTTTCAATCCTATCAATTATAGCATTTCTCATACATTCGTGAAACTAGCAGCCATTAAAAAAAAGCTAATTTTCTTTGTTATTTTCCTTGCCTTCTTTTTAAAACAGCGCTACATTATTTAAGTATTATTATTGGAGGGTTTCTATGGATAACACACATGAAATTAAACGACTAGACAACACAAAATTAGTGTTTATCGGTAAAGGAGTTTTGATTGGTTTACTAGCAGGTCTCTGTGTTAGTCTTTTTCGATTGCTGATTGAAAAATCTGTATATTTTGTCGAAAAATTTTACATATATGCGCAAACAAGTCCTATTTCCCTTATCCCGTGGGTGATAGTAATGCTTTTTTTAGCCTGGATCATTTCTAAACTGATTCGTTCAGAACAGCATATTAAAGGTAGTGGTATTCCGCAAATTGAGGGAGAGTTGCAAGGCGAATTACAACAGGATTGGTTTTCAGTGCTATGGAAAAAGTTTATTGGCGGAATTCTTTCAGTTGGTGCGGGACTTTTTTTAGGCCGAGAAGGACCCTCAATTCAATTGGGAGCAATGGTTGGCAAAGGGTTCGGAGTAAAGACGGGTGCTAGCACTTCTGAGAAAAAAATTTTTATTTCTAGTGGTGCCGCTGCTGGTTTGGCTGCTGCTTTCAATGCACCAATTGCTGGCTTGCTTTTTGTTATTGAAGAAATCCACCATACCTTTTCGCCATTAATTTGGCTGACTTCCTTAACTTCTGCTTTAACTGCTAATTTTGTTTCTCTTAATTTTTTTGGCCTAAAACCAGTTCTATATCTTGGTAATATTCCACAACTTCCGCTGCGCTATTACGGACATCTGATTCTCCTAGGAATTCTTTTGGGAATTTTTGGCTATATTTACCAATCGACACTGCTTGCCTTGTCCAAGCTTTATCTGCTAACTAATTTACCCGAACATTTCTATGGAATAATTCCATTTCTACTAGTTATTCCGATTGGCTTTTTCTTTCCTCATTATTTAGGGGGTGGGAATCAGTTGATTTTAGATTTTAACCATGAACAGTTTCCTCTTATTTTCTTGATTGGCCTCTTTTTACTGCGCTATTGTTTTTCAATGATTTCCTATGGAGGAAATCTTCCTGGAGGAATCTTTTTACCAATTTTGACGTTAGGAGCAATTCTTGGCGGGCTTTACGGAACTGTCTTAAATAATTATTTAGGTATGGATAGTATGTACATCAGAAGTTTCGTTATTTTTGCAATGGCGGCTTATTTCACCGCAATCGGTAAAGCACCACTTACTGCAATTATCTTAGTAACCGAAATGGTAGGAAATATTACTCATCTAATGCCCCTTGCAGTGTGTTCCTTAACTGCATACCTTATGAACGATCTATTAGGTGGTAATCCTATTTATGAGTCTTTGTTAGAGAAATTGCTTAAACATCACTTTGTCTCAATTAGCGGAATTAAGACCGTTATTGAATATCCAGTCACAGTAGAAAGCAAACTAGATGGAGTTATGATTCGTGATTTCCAATGGCCTGAAGATATGCTTTTAATTTCCATTCGGCGAGGATCTTCAGAAATTTTGACTCATGGAAATACGGTTATGAAGGCGGGGGATCAGTTAATTATTTTAACTGCTGAAGATCATGTACCACTTGTCAAACGAATGATTCACAAAACCTCTCAACTTTTCTAGTAGTAGAAAAAGAAGTTAAAAATAGAGTGTCTCTTCTTATAGGAACTTTTTGAAGACACTCTACTTTTTTATTCGTGTAATTGTTGAACTAATTTTTCATTAACGTAAACTGAAACCTGCCCGTCATTTACTGGGAAAACGCCCTGACCATTATCACCTAAAAGTACTTTGGCTTCATTATTTCCGAGTATATCTACAAAGGTTTCTCCTTGATGAATGGCACTGATAGTCATCTCTTTTTCTCCACCGCCAGCATTGGTCAGAATCACAGCCATACCAGAATGCTCACTCTCAAAGTTACCTGTACAGGTCCATCCGATTATACTAGGATCGTCAAAGTAATCCGCTTGGCTGCCAAAAGTTAATTGTTCTCGTAACTTCATCATAGTTGTAAGGTTGGAACCAACAGCTTCCACATTCTTCGATCCATAAAGATCACCCCAAAAGACTACTGGCGTACCTTCATTCCGTAAAAGTGTTAGCGCATATGCATGACTCTTGAACCAACCCTCTACCCAGGATTCCAAACTTTGCCCTTTTTGGGTATCGTGGTTATCTACAAAAGTTACCGACCAATCCGGACGAGTTTCAATTAACGTTCCTGCAAAAATTCCCCGCATATCAAAATTCCCCATAGAATTAGCAGCCTGATAAAGATTAAAGTGTAATGGAACATCAAATAGTAGAATTAAGTTACCTGATAAGTCTAGATATTCATGTAACTTATCTAACTCATCTGTCCAGTATTCGCCTACCACAAACAATTCCTCATGCTTCTCTTCCCGACGATGCAATAACCAATTAACAAACAAATCAAAACGGATATGCTTTACTGCGTCTAACCGATAACCATCTACATCTGTTAACGCTTGATACCAATTACCCCACTTGTCTAATTGCTCTACAGTTTCAGGATTTTTCATATCCAAATTACAGCCCATCAAATAATCAAAATTCCCATTTTCGTCGTCAACTTGCGACTCCCATCCTTTTTCAGCGAAATTGAATATGGCATGATCCTTATTACGGGCATCATAATCTACACCTGAAAAGTTTTGCCAGTGCCATTGATACTGATTGTATTTCCCCTTTCTCCCTGGGAAAGTAAACTTTGTCCAAGCCTTAATTTCTTTTTCATCTGAAATAGGTTTTGTTCTATCATCAAAACTATAAGCCACAGCTCGAACAGTCTCCTCTTCGTCAGCTCCCATAAAGTGATCAAAAACTATATCAGCATAAACCTTCATATCGTATTTCTTCAGTGCTTGGATGCATTGTAAATACTCATCTTTCGTTCCGTATTTGGTCGGAACCGTATTTTTTTGATCAAATTCTCCTAAATCGTATAGATCATATGTTCCGTAGCCAACATCATCAATCCCCGCAGAACCTTTATACGCAGGAGGAAGCCATACAGCAGATATTCCTAGTTCTTTTAATTCTTCTGACTTTTTAGATAAACGATGCCAATGTTTGCTATCTGCTGGCAAATACCATTCAAAAGCTTGTAAAATCGTCTCATTTTTCATACTTACACCTCATTTTCTATTTTATTTTACTAGATAACGAGTAAAATTCGTATTAAAATGCCCGTATTAACAACTAGTAAAGATATTTGGATGTTTTTGACCGTTTTTGATTGAAATGCATAAATTTTTGTGGTAATATACTTGTTGAAGGAGGGTTGAAAATGCTTACAGACGAACGGCGTAAGAAAATAGTTGGACTATTGGATCAATATTCTATTCTCAAATCTCAGGATCTTATAACTTTGCTAGATGCTTCAGAATCAACTATACGAAGGGATTTACAAGATTTAGAAAATGCTGGTTTGTTAGAAAGAGTTCATGGTGGAGCAAGACGTCCCCAATACTTGGAACAAGAATTAGGTATGATCGAAAAATCATTCAAAAACGTTCAACAAAAACAGGCAATTGCCCAATTAGCAGCTGATTATGTCACAAGTGGAGATGTTATCTATTTAGATGCTGGAACTACAACTCTAGAAATGATTCCTTTACTTAAAAGAAAAGAAGTTACCGCAGTTACTAACTCAGTTGGATTGGCTTCCCGTTTAGTTGAGCAGGAAATTAATACCATCGTTTTAGGTGGACGAATTAAATTGACAACGGATGCAGTAATTGGTACTCAAGCCATGGAACAGCTAGCTAATTATCGTTTCAATAAGGCTTTTATGGGCATGAATGGTGTTCATATTGAACACGGTTTTACTACTCCTGATACAGAGGAAGCCTCTTTGAAACGCTTAGCAATGGACCATGCCCAAGAGGTGTTTGTTTTAGTCGATTACAGTAAGTTCAACCAAGTTAGTTTTTCACGCGTTGCCGATTTGGAAGCTGCAACAATCCTCACTGACAAATGTCCGCTGATTGTTTATGACAAGATTAAAGAGCTGACAACTATTAAGGAGGTCGCTGTATGATTTATACAGTTACACTGAATCCTTCAATTGACTATATTGTTCATGTTGATCAATTAGCAATTGGAGATATTAATCGAATGAAAAGTGATCTAAAACTGCCTGGTGGCAAAGGAATTAATGTTTCGCGTATTCTAAAAAGAATTGATACCTCTTCTACAGCTTTAGGCTTCGTGGGTGGTTTTACTGGACAATTCATTAAAGAATGGCTGAAAAAAGAAGAAATCAGAACCGATTTCACAGCAGTTAAGGATGACACCCGAATCAACATTAAACTAAAAGCTGCTGAAGAAACTGAAATTAATGGCTTAGGTCCCAATATTTCGCAAGAGGAAATGAGTGGCTTAAAACAAAAATTAGCTGATGTTTCAGCTAATGATGTCGTGATATTATCCGGCAGCAAACCTGCTAGTGTTCCTACCGGATTTTATCAAACACTAATAGAAATCATTCGAGATAAGGAAGCAACATTTGTGATTGACACTACTGGTGAAGACTTAATGGATGCGTTATCAAAGAAACCTCTATTGGTCAAACCTAATAATCATGAATTGGCTGAATTGTACAATACAACTTTTAATTCGATTGAAGATATCTTCCCTTACGGACGTAGATTGTTAAAAGAAGGGGCACAGCATGCCTTAGTTTCAATGGCTGGTGATGGTGCACTATTATTCACAGAAAATGGAATTTATCAATCAAACGTTTTGAAACGTCCTGTAAAAAATTCTGTTGGAGCAGGCGATTCAATGATTGCCGGATTTGTTGGCAGTTTTACTAAAACACAAGATCCAATCGAAGCATTTAGATGGGGCGTCGCCTGCGGAAGTGCTACTACTTTCTCTGATGATTTAGCAACAAAAGATTTTATTAATGAACTGTTACCTGAAGTTAAAGTTACAAAGATTGATTAGGAGGAATTATAAATGGATATCAAAGATCTATTGATCAAAGATGCAATGATTATGGACCTGCAAGCAACTGATAAAAAAGGTGCAATTGATGAAATGGTTCAAAAAATGTACGACGCAGGACGTATTACTGATATTGCTACTTACAAAGAAGGCATCTTGGCTCGTGAAGCTCAAACATCAACTGGATTAGGTGATGGAATTGCTATGCCTCATGCTAAAAATAGTGCAGTGAAGGAAGCAACTGTTCTATTCGCTAAAAGTAATAAAGGTGTTGATTATGAATCATTGGATGGACAACCAACTTATTTGTTCTTTATGATTGCAGCTCCAGAGGGCGCAAATGACACGCACTTGCAAGCTTTAGCTGCCTTATCACGTTTGTTAGTAAATCCTGATTTTGTTGCTGAATTAAAGCAAGCAACAACTCCCGATCAGGTACAACAATTATTTGATTCAGCTGAAAAAGCTAAGGAAGAAGAAGAAAAGCAAGAAGCAGCAGAAGAAGAATTAAAAGACTTCAACCGTGAATATATTGTAGCTGTAACTGCTTGTCCTACTGGTATTGCCCACACTTATATGGCGGAAGATGCTTTGAAGAAAAAAGCAAAAGAATTAGGCGTAGACATTAAAGTTGAGACTAATGGATCTGAAGGAATTAAGCACCGACTAACTGCTGAAGATATTGATCGAGCATCCGGCGTTATTGTGGCAGCAGATAAAAAAGTTGAAATGAACCGTTTTGATGGTAAAAAGTTGATTAATCGTCCCGTTAGTGACGGTATTAGAAAGCCCGAAGAATTAATTGAAATGGCTTTAAGTGGAAAAGCACCAATTTATCATGGTGATGGTTCTGGTAGTTCTGAGGACGAAGCTAGTGATAATGGTACAGTTGGCCAACGTATTTATAAAGACTTAATGAATGGTGTTTCTCATATGCTGCCATTTGTAATCGGTGGCGGAATCATGATTGCGCTATCCTTTATGATTGACCAATTTATAGGTGTGCCAAATTCTGAATTAGCTAACTTAGGGAATTACAATCAAGCAGCAAGTATGTTCAATCAAATCGGTGGTGCAGCTTTTGGTTTTATGCTACCCGTACTAGCTGGTTTCATTGCTTCAAGCATCTCAGATCGTCCAGGTTTAATCGCAGGTTTTGCTGCCGGTGCATTGGCTAACACTGGAGGTGCTGGCTTTTTAGGAGCATTAATTGGCGGTTTCTTAGCTGGCTATGTTATTGTCTTGTTGCGTAAAGTATTTAGCGGTTTACCAAAATCATTGGACGGTATCAAATCTATTCTGTTCTATCCATTCTTTGGCTTGTTAATTACAGGTTTTTTGATGTTATTGATTAATATCCCAATGAAAGCAATTAATGATGGATTAAATGGTTTCTTGACTGGTTTGGGCGGATCAAATGCAATTCTTCTAGGTGCACTTCTTGGTGGTATGATGGCAATTGATTTAGGTGGTCCAATAAATAAAGCAGCTTATGTTTTTGGTACTGCAACCCTAGCTACTACTGTGGCAACTGGTGGTTCAATCGTTATGGCTGCAGTTATGGCTGGCGGTATGGTTCCTCCATTAGCAATTTTCGTGGCAACTCGTCTCTTCAAAAATAAATTTGAAAAGAGTCAAGTTGATGCTGGTTTAACCAATATTGTCATGGGACTGTCCTTCGTTACAGAGGGAGCAATTCCATTTGCAGCTGCAGACCCTATCCGCGTAATTCCAAGCTTCGTTGTTGGATCTGCAGTAGCGGGTGGTTTAGTAGGAGCATTCAGCATCAAATTATTAGCTCCTCACGGCGGTATTTTTGTAGCTTTATTAGTTAGTAATCCAGTTATGTATCTAGTGTTTATTCTTATTGGCGCTATTATCTCTGGTGTTATCTACGGGTTAATAAAAAAACCGGTTGAACAACAATAATACAAAAAAGGAATCAGAAATTCTGATTCCTTTTTTTCTGTTTAAATTAGTTTCTACGTTCGTTTCTTCTAACTTTGATAGGCTGCAGCTTTGGCTGAACAAAGTAGGCTGTTATTACTACAACAAATAGCAACGTAATATAGACTGTTTTAGCCATAAAAGAAGGTAACGCAACTATTGATAATACTACTACAAACATTAATCCAACCCTTTTTATCATTTGACTCATCGTCTTCCCCTCCTATCAGGTCTGAAGCATATTGATTTGTCCATTTCTAGAGATTGATCTTTGATCCGCAAACACAACCATCAATCGATTTTTCCCTTTTTCTAAGGATAGCTGAATAGTGTCATTTTCTTGGCTAAGTTGTTGCACAGTTATATCTTTCAATTTTTGCTTTAATCCGTCCACTGGAAAATCCTTAAAAGCGCTATCTGGAATAAAAAATTGTAAAATTGTAGTGTAATCTTGATAGCGTGTATCGGAAAGTTCTAACTCAATCGCATCTCTTATATAATACTCATAAGCCGCTAAACCTTGATCTAAAGTTCTTTCTGGATAAAGGATATGATAATTCATCATCTTCTCTTCCTCATCATCAATCCAAGGAAAATAGGCTAAGGCATTCAAGGCACCTTTCATGCGATGTACTCGGTACTGATCATTAATAAAATCATAGGTCCGAGTAACAAAATAGGAAGCCTTATTTTTTTCAGCAGGTTGAAATTGTTCATTCTGATATTGTACAGTCTGAACAACAGTGTCCTCAAAAGCGAATTCAATGTAAGGTTGTTTCAACAAGCCAACGCCATTTGTAAAGGACAACTGTGGAACCCCTAATTGATTCCTAAATAGTCGTTGAAATCTTAAATTTGCTGGTTCTTCCCACTGAAAAGGATTTTTGTATAACTCGATTTCTACACCAGTGCCTACTTCAACAACTCGTTCAACTTGTTGAATCTCTAACAACAACTGTTTGGGAAATAACTGCTTGTAAGCCTCTCCGAAGAACATTTGCCAACAAGAGGTTAAACAATACCCTGTATGAAAAACGTCGTAGCCAGGAAAACTGTTACAGTCTACAATGATTTCTCCATTAATCCCACGCATTTTAGGAAGCGTTTGCGTTTTTTCTGCACTTTCAAAGCGTCTCCGCTTTTCAATTTCGCTAGTATTGTGGTACAAATATTCATCGTAAGAACGAATACAAGCAAAGAAACCATATGTTTCTAAGCGTTGTTTCAAATAATCGCGATAGACAGGCTGCCAATGATAATAAGTAGATTCATTTAACAAGCTTTTCTCAAATACGGTATTCCCAAGCACATGAATGGTTGATTCTTCATCCCCCTTTTTCACCTGTAACCACTTGTCATCGTTTGAAGAAAGTTTATCAATAATTTGTTCCATTATTGGTAAATCAAATACTTCTTCTGCACCGTTAATTGACATTTCATCAGGTTCAAACAACAGGCGCGCCATTATTAACCAATCTTTAACGGCTTTATTTGCTGCAGCTCCATCTAACTTCTGTAACTGACTCACACTATATAACTGACGTTCCCCCATCGCTCTCACTCCTATCTATATTTCAATTATACCGTACTGATGTAAAAATACATAAATAATTGTTTGCTCCGTTTGTAATCTTCTACAAACGTGCTAAACTATGAAGATGGAGGTGAATTAACATGGGCTTAAAATTTGAACGCTCTGATGATCTAGATAAATTATTTGAAGAATTTGCTGTAGATCCTGACAAAAAAAAGGATATTCAAGAAAATAAAGATATTGAAAAATTCCTTAAACCAAAAGACGACAAAAAGAAAGACGAGCAATCCTAAATCAGCTCGTCTTTCATTTTGTTCTCAATAGCCCGCCAGGCATCTTCTTTTCCCATCTTTGTTTCTGAAGAAAACATAATAAAATCATCGTTTGGATCGAAATCCAAAGCCTTCTTAATCACACTCACATGCTTATTCCATTTTCCACGAGGGATTTTGTCCGCTTTAGTAGCAACAAGAATAACCGGAATCTTGTAATATTTCAAAAACTCATACATTTGAATATCTTCTTTACTAGGCTCATGTCGCATGTCCACTAATGAAACAACTGCTCTTAGTTGCTTACGCGAAGTAATATACGTCTCAATCATTTCGCCCCATTTTGCACGCTCCGTTTTGGATACTTTTGCATATCCATAACCAGGGACATCAACAAAGTGCAAACAATTCTCAATTAAATAGAAATTCAATGTTTGGGTTTTCCCTGGTTTTCCTGAAATTCGAGCCAGATTTTTTCGGTCAATTAAAGTATTAATAAATGAAGATTTCCCAACATTTGATCGTCCTGCCAAAGCAATTTCTGGAAGATTTGTCTCAGGATACTGTTTTGGTGAAACAGCACTAATGACAATTTCCGCCTGATGAACTTTCATTTTTTTCTCCCCTCTAAAAAAGAGCCACAATAAATTGCGGCTCACTTCTTTATTATCCAGCTTTTTTCTCATCTAGATATACAATCACTGGTTTCCCTGTACCTTCAACTGAATCCTCGGTTATAATGACTTTTTGAATAGTATCATCCGAAGGAATATCAAACATTACGTCCATCATAATATCTTCAATAATCGAACGCAATCCACGTGCTCCCGTATTACGGGAAATAGCCTTATTGGCAATTGCTTTCAGTGCACCATCTTCAAATTCTAATTCTGCTTCATCGTAAGAGAGAAGTTTTTGGTATTGTTTAACCAAAGCATTCTTTGGTTCGGTTAAAATACGGACCAAATCATCAGTAGTCAATTTTTCTAGTGCAGTTGTTACTGGCAAACGACCAATAAATTCAGGGATTAGCCCAAATTTTAATAAATCTTCTGGGATAATTTGCTGCATCACACTAGCGTTATCATCAATTTTCTTATTGTTGGTACCAAAACCAATTGTCTTTTCACCTAACCGATTTTTAACGATAGTCTCAATGCCATCGAAAGCTCCACCAACAATAAAAAGAATGTTAGTTGTATCGATTTGAATAAATTCTTGATGTGGATGCTTGCGTCCACCTTGTGGCGGCACACTAGCAACAGTACCCTCCAAAATTTTAAGCAAGGCTTGTTGTACACCTTCACCAGAAACATCTCTAGTGATCGAAACATTTTCGCTTTTACGAGTAATCTTGTCGATTTCATCGATATAGATAATCCCTTTTTCAGCACGCTCAACATTATAATCCGCAGACTGCAGCAATTTCAGCAGAATATTTTCAACGTCTTCCCCAACGTATCCTGCTTCTGTTAAGCTCGTTGCATCAGCAATCGCAAATGGTACATTTAATGTCCGTGCTAAAGTTTGGGCTAGGAATGTTTTACCAGATCCAGTTGGTCCGATTAAACAGATGTTACTCTTTTGCAATTCAATTTCGTCCACCTCTTCGGCTTCCGTATTGACACGCTTGTAATGATTATATACAGCCACAGACAATGCACGTTTAGCACGGTCTTGACCAATTACATATTCATTCAATACATCCAAGATTTCTTTGGGTTTTGGAACGTCGATGAATTCACGTATTGCTTCTTCGTGAAATTCTTCATCAATGATCTCTTTACAAAGATCAATACATTCGTTACAAATGTATACGCCAGGCCCCGCAACTATCTTTTTAACTTCTTCTTGGGTTTTTCCGCAAAAAGAACAGCGAACTGTATCCCCTGCGCCAGTGCTCTCATACATGGCTTTCACCTCTTGATTCATTTCCTACAAGTGTTTCCACGATTGCAGTCTTTATCTATAATACCATATTCATTGAAAAACACAAAGATAGCAAGTGAATTTAGTTGTTTTTTAAAGAAAAAAGAAGCTCTCAAAAGAGAACTTCTCATCAAAGTTATTTACCGTACCATGCAAGTCCTTCATAACGCCAACCCAATCGCACTAAATTATTTTTTTCGTTCACATTCATTGTATAATGATGAGATCCCGCTTTAGCATTTGGATTATACAGCCTTAACAAAGTAATGTTCCCACCCGAATACCATGAAATACCTTCATAACGCCAGCCTAATCTTACCAAATTCTCTTTTTCATGAAAATTCAACGTGTAGTGATGATCTCCGGCATTGGGATTATATAGTCGATAGACTGGTGCTCCCGATGTTGGGGCATTCCAGCCAATACCTTCATAACGCCAGCCTTTTGACACTAATATATCTTTCTCAATACCATTTTGTGTATAGAAGTGCTCAGAACTGTTTGGATTGTACAAACGATGCATCGCGACAGTATCGGAAGCTTGAGGGTTGATGAACGCTCCAGTGTAATCAGCGGAAATATCAAAGTTGCCACCTACATTAGGGAAGCGCAGTTGTGAATTCCATTGCCAAGCTCCGTACTGCGTATACAAATTATTTTGAGACAGATTATATGGATAAGCGGCTACCCAAATATTTTTATTTCCTAAAACACCTGTATTAATTCGACCACCTGTAATCCAATGTAGCCCCACATAGTGACGAACATTTGCAAATCCATGTTGATTTAATCGAGAACCGAATGCTCTGGAATTTGACGTATGATCGCCTTTTCCTGCAATACTGGGATCCTCAATATCATTAACCATAACAGTTTCCTTCGCTAATCCCAGAGAATTAGCTGATGTTGCAAAATAGTTGGCTTCGGCAATCGCCTGAGCATCTGTAGTAAATTCGCTATAATGATAAGCTGAAACCTTAAGACCAGCAGCTCTTGCATTATTAATCTGAGAAGCAGCCAGCGGGTTTTTATACCAAGTGCCTTGAGTCAATTTAACTACCACGCCAGTAACACCATATTTCTTCATGCCTTGATAAGCCTCGACGGAAATAGTCCCATTATGCGAAGAAACATCAATAAAACTTTTAGTCGGTGTATTATTATTTGTTGCTTGAACTACTGGAATGGAAGTAGCAGCTCTCGCGGCTCTAAAAAGCGATGGTGCATCAGAACGCCCACTGGGTAAATAAAATGTTCCCTCTTCAGTAGTGATTTCCGATGGATTTATGTCCTCTTCATCCTGATTAGGTTCTTCTTGAGACTCACTCTCTTCTGAAGGCTTCACTTCTTCCAAACTATTAGCAATCTCAGAAGACGAATCAGAAGATTGTATTACCTCCGTAGTTTCTGATGTCTGAACCTCAACCGAGTTTTCTGCAGTACTAGTAATCGTATTTCCACTAGAATTAGTTTTTGATACATCCTCAGCAAAAGCATTTGATGTTATATTCAGACAAAAAACAGCTAACAGACTCATACCTAAAATTTTTTTCTTCATTCTTTCTCTCCTTTTTTATTAAGATTTTCTCTTCTTCATTTTAACAAATATGACTGAAAATTTGAAGTTATATTATTGGTTTTTTGTTTTTTTATTTTGGAGTACATTTTAATCATCGTTATATAAAAAGAACTTCACCGCTTAAGAGCGGCGAAGTTCTAAGGAAAAATTATTTTTCAATAGCTGTTCCAGTAACTAATTCAACAGCTTGTTTCATTTTAATGTCGTGTTCCAACATATCTTCTGTAAGAACTTTACGGATTTGGTCTTCTGGCATTTGGTACATTTCTGCTAATTGTTTTACTTCATTTTCAACATCTTCGTCTGAAACTTCAATGTTTTCTGCCTCAACAATTGCTTCCATGACAAGATTCGTTTTTACTCGGCCTTCAGCTTCACCTTCGAATTGAGTGTGCAAATCAGCCTCAGTAGATCCTGTTAATTGATAGTACATTTCTGGAGAAATTCCTTGGCGTTGCATATTGTTTAAAAATTCATCCATTGAACGGTGTACTTCATCGTGAATCATTACGTGAGGAAGATCTGTAATTTCAGCATTGTCTACTGCTTGTTTAATTGCAGCCTCATCTTTGGCTTCTTTCGCTGCTTGTTCACGTTGGTCAAGCAATTCTTTGCGGTATTTCTCTTTCAGTTCATCTAACGATTCAACTTCATCGTCAATATCTTTAGCAAACTCATCATCTAGTTCCGGTAATTCCTTCGCTTTTACTTCATGAATTTTTACTTTAAAGACTGCTTCTTTTCCAGCTAAGTCATCTGCTTGATATTCTTCTGGAAAAGTAACTATTACGTCAAACTCGTCCCCAGCTTTATGACCTGCTACTTGATCTTCAAATCCCGGAATAAATGAACCCGAACCTAATTCAAGAGAATAGTTTTCACCTTTCCCGCCTTCGAACGCTTCATCGTTAACGAAACCTTCAAAATCAATTATAGCTGTATCACCAGTTTCAGCAGCTTCATCTTCTTTGATTACTAATTCTGCTTGAGTTTCTTGGTCACGTTTTAAACGATTTTCAACATCTTCATCTGAAACTTCTACTGTTTGCTTTGGAACTTCTAGGTCTTTATATTTACCTAGTTTAACTTCAGGTTTTACAGTAACTTCTGCTTTGATTACCCAGTCTTTACCTTTTTCCATCGTATCAACATCGATTTTTGGTTGAGATACAGGCTCGATGTCTGCTTCCTTAACAGCAGCTTCATAGGCTTCTGGCAAGACAACATTTAAAGCATCTTCATATAAAGCTTCTTCGCCGTACATACGGTTAAATACCTGACGAGAAATTTTACCTTTACGGAAACCAGGTACTGATAAATCCTTTTTCACTTTGTTAAATGCACTCGTCAATCCTTTTTGAATAACTTCTTGATCGATTGAGAATGTTAATACACCTTCATTGGTGCTTGTTTTTTCAAAAGTTGCTGTCAAGTTTGTTCCCTCCGAATACTAAAATACTTGCTATTTGCATACTACTAAATAGTACACTAATGGTTATCAATTGTAAATATAAAGCTATGATTCTGCACACTTTATCCTTCATAAAACCCATTTAATTCTTTCTTGATTTTCTGCCTGATCGATTCGACTTTCTGATCTAACGACAATTCTTTTTGAAGGTATTCTGAAAGATAGCTATTTACCCAAAAATCACTTTTATCATAAAGTTGATGCAATGGGTATAGAAGTGCCATCTCCAACTCTACTTCCTCTTGTAAATTAGCTAATAATACAGGATCTTGGTTTTCTAAAAAATCGGTCAGTTTCTCCAAAATAGTTCGTTTCAGTGTGCTGTCATTTGAAGTTCCTATTTCATATGGATAAAGACTATGTTTGTAACCGTCAACGGCTAAAATAGAAACAATATCCTTGGTGCCCAACTTCACCAACTCTTCAAATAAAAAGTTTCGAACTAAAGGAGAAACCTGAGTATTTACCAATATTTTTTTTGACGTATCCAACAAATCTTTTTGTGGAAGTTCTTTGAATTTTTGAGCAGTTTGCAGTTGGTATACCTTTGGAAGCTTTGGCAGTTCCTCTAGTTCTTTCTTTATTTCTCTTATCAAACTTCGTTGCGTGTGCTGATAGAAGGCTTCTTGCATCTCTAACAAATCCGTAAAACTTTGAACCTTTTCTTTCTTTAATTTACCTTGCTTCTGTATTTCCCAAATTAATTTCCGAGCATCTAAAAAATTTTTTTGCATTAAAAGATTCTGCAGGTATAATTCCGCACGACTTTCTTCCTCTAAATAAAATTTGGGAAGCTCCTCTATATATGAAAGGCTTTTTGAATATTCACCTAACTCAAATGCCGTGCTTGATATCATCCAATTGACAATTGGATCGTGTTCTATTTGGTAAGCTGCTTCTAGTTGAATTAAACCTTCAGCCAAATGGTGCTCCACTAGTGCTTCTTGTCCTTTTCGTAAATAGTTCTCATAGTTTCCAGGAAAATCAATACTGCTCATGATAGTTTAGTGCTCCTTCGTGTTCTGCAGCTTTCAGCATATTTAGAGTAACCACACTAGTTTCAGTAAATAAATCTCCTAAATGCTGTTTATTCGGAGTAAAAATAGCAACCAGGTAGCCTAATGAGAATAGCGTGTTCTTTAGAATAAACCGACAGGCGCCTTCACGAACCAGTACAGTTGACCAACTCAGTTTTTCCTCACTAAAACAAATTACTTGAATACCAAAAATCATCTTGCCAAGTGTTTGTCCATTATTTAATTTAGTTAGTAAAACAAAGTATGCCAGATATACAACTAAAGAAAGTATGCCATAAACCGAAAACAGCTGACTAGTTCTTTCTAATCCTAGTAGGTTAAAAGGCCCACCTATTATAATGGTAGTAAGAGCGGTAATGCACAGGTTATCAACTAAATAAGCAAAGAAGCGAATCCAAAAACCTGCATAAAAGTAATTAGGGTAACGATGCTCATTTGTTTTAGGTGAATTACTTTTCAGCGTGGCATTTTCCTCTTGGTTACCAACCAGTGGTGATACTGCTGGACGTCCTAATTCTTCATTTGCCATTTTTTACTCCCCTCCATAAAGATACATGGCCTTGGGTGATTGCGGTGTACCCACCTGTTCAATAATGTTAGCAATTTGTTGTTCTTGAGTAGGTTTTAAATTCTGGATTTCAGCCATTTGATTGCCTAACCAACTATTAATAAAGTCGGTATTGCCCTCACTATACTCAATTACTTGTGCATCAGATAAGCCTTTATCAGCTTTTAAAGCCTCCATAGCATCTTCAGGATAACCAATTGCGTCAATTAAACCATTATCTAAAGCTTGAGCACCATCATAGATTCGGCCATCGGCTAACTCCTTCACTCGTTCTTCTTTCATATCTCTGCCTTCAGAAACAACTTTCACGAAACGACCGTAGCTGCTGTCGATATAAGATTGTAGCACTTCACGATCTTGTTCAGTTTGTGGCCTTGAACTAGAACCGATATCTTTTAACGCACCACTCTTAACCGTAGCATCAGTAATTCCCAATTTCTCCATCAAACCAGAATAATTGGTGTTAGACATAATAACACCAATTGAACCAGTAACAGTATCCTCGCTTGCAAAGATTTTTTCAGCATTTGCCGATACATAATAACCACCGCTAGCTGCTTGATTTTCCATTGAAACGTATACTGGTATCTCTTCTTCGATTTTCTTAAGTTCTTTAGTAATTTCAGCTGTTTCATAAACGGCACCACCTGGTGTGTTTACAACTAAAAGAACGCCTTGAACAGTCGGGTCGTTTTTGACCAGTTCAAGCTGCTGCATAAAAGCTTCATGATTGTAGCCGGTACTTGAAAATATACTACTAGGTCCAGTGTTCAATATAGTACCTTCAATCGTCAATTTAGCAATTTTCTGGGTACTGTTACCCGGTTCTACCACAATTTCCTGAGGCTCACCATTTCCGTAAAGCAGTTCATTTATTTGCCCCATACTTTCTTTTGTTTCTCTAATTCTAGTTACACTGGATGTAATTGCTGAGAAAATCAGTAAAAAAAAGGCGATTCCCACAGCTGCCCAACGACGTTTATTCATTTCTCTCCCACTTCCTATTTTGCTTGTTAGTACAAATTGCGAATAATTAACACTTTCTCAATTGGACCAGTTGCTTTCATTTTTTCAGCTTTTTCAAGCAATGAATATCCCTGGAAAATCTCATGATTTAACGGATCCTCAATTTGAAAAATTTTCGCTTCTTCAATACTTAACGCATTAGGAGCGATTTCCTGAATACTGTCCCACCCTGTATCTAAAAAGATTTTCGTATCTTCAGTCACTGCTTTTTGTTTTTCTAGTTCAGCTAAAAACCTGCGTAATTGTCCAACAGTTAAATTTTCTACTTGCTGCATACTCTGCCTCCTTTTTTTCTATATTCTACCTTATTAGCCGAAAATATGAAAATTATGCACGATCTAACCACCCATCTGACCTGTACCATTTAACACTAAAGATTAGACCAATTTATTTAATTTAGTCTACAGGTTGACTTAGTCTCTAATTTATATTATATTAATCAGTGTTTCCGTTAGCAATACCAAAAATCATTATTGAGTAGACCAATAATGATAGCGCCAGGTCTCTAAGAGATGACGAGGAAGAAGCTCATCGAAATATTCGGCGGATGGCTTCAGGGTGACCACGCTCTACAGATAGTTTTAAAACATTTCTGAGAAGGAAAAACAGAGAAACTGTCACGTGGTACGGGAGCAGATAATGAAAAGAAAGTAGGAAAAGTCATTATGTGTGGAATTGTAGGAATTGTAGGAAATGAGCAAGCAGCAAATATTTTATTAAATGGATTGGAAAAATTAGAATATCGGGGATATGACTCAGCAGGCATTTTTGTTGCTGATGATCACAATGATTTCTTAGTCAAATCACAAGGACGTATTAAGAAATTGGCGGACAAAATGACTAATGATGTTCATGGTACTATTGGGATTGGCCACACAAGATGGGCCACTCATGGAGAGCCTAGTGAGCAAAACGCTCATCCGCATACTTCTGAAACAGGACGTTTTGTTTTAGTTCATAACGGAGTAATAGAAAACTACGATGAATTAAAAGAAAGTTTTTTATTAGATGATGCCTTCTATGGCGAAACAGACACCGAGATTGCTGTTCATTTAGTCGAATACTTTGTAAATCAAGGCTTAGAAACAAAGGAAGCTTTCAGAAAAGCTTTGCAAGAAATTCATGGTTCTTATGCTTTCGGATTGATTGACAAGGAAAACCGCGATCTTATTTACGTTGCTAAAAATAAGAGTCCATTATTAGTTGGATTAGGTGACGGATTTAACGTAATTTGCAGTGATGCAATGGCTATGTTGGAACAAACCAATCGATTTGTCGAAATTAACGATGGCGAAATGGTAATTGTTGCAAAGGATCTTGTACAAATTGAAAATCAAGATGGCGAACAAATTGAACGCGCTCCGTACGAAGCAAAAATTGATCTATCAGACATGGAAAAAGGAACCTATCCATATTACATGTTAAAAGAAATTGACGAACAACCTGCTACAATGCGCCGAATCATTAGTGAATATACTGATAATGCTGGAAATGTTGTTATTGAAGACGAACTGTTAGAAAAATTACTAGATAGTGACCGAATTTATATTATTGCTTGTGGTACTAGCTATCATGCTGGCCTAGCTAGTAAGCAAGTCCTAGAAAATCTTGCACACATTCCAGTTGAAGCTCATTTATCAAGTGAGTTTGGCTATAATATGCCCTTGCTTTCAGAAAAACCATTTTTTATTTTCTTAACCCAAAGTGGTGAAACTGCGGACAGTCGCCAGGTATTGGTTAAAACAAATGAACTGAATTATCCTTCATTAACCATTACTAATGTTGCTGGATCAACTCTTTCACGTGAAGCAAGCTACACAATGTTGTTGCATGCCGGTCCGGAAATAGCAGTTGCTTCGACTAAAGCCTATACCGCCCAAATCGCAGCATTGACTGTATTAGCTAAAGCTGTTGGGGAAGCAAAGCAAGTAACATCTGCTAAAGAATTTGATTTTGTTAAAGAACTAGGAATTGCTGCGAATGCAATGGATGCAATGATAAGCGAAAAGGATTTAATCAGTCAGCTAGCCATTGATTACCTGAGTGACACTCGTAACGCCTTCTATATTGGTCGAAGTGAGGACTACTATGTAGCAATGGAAGTGGCTTTAAAACTCAAAGAGATTTCTTACATTCAAGCGGAAGGCTTTGCTGCTGGTGAATTGAAACATGGTACAATCGCTCTAGTTGAAGAAGGTACACCAGTAATTGGTATAATTACTGACGAGATTACTGCAGCTCATACTCGTGGAAACTTGCGTGAGGTAGAAAGTCGCGGCGCTCATACTTTTATCATTGTTTCGGAAGAACTAAGCAAGGATGGCGACCAAATTATTTTACCAATTGTACACCACTTCTTACGTCCTTTGGTTTCAGTAATTCCAGGACAATTGATTGCTTACTTTGCTACTTTGGAACGTGGGTATGATGTTGATAAACCACGTAACTTGGCAAAATCAGTTACAGTTGAATAAAAATTCTAGAAAGATCAGCTTGCTGGTCTTTCTTTTTTACAATAAAAAGCTGCATTCATAAAATACAGAATGCAGCATACATTTTTTTAATCTAGTCCAATTTCCTGGCGAACAACAGTAGCAATTTTCTCAACGTAATACTCTACTTTCTCATGTGTGGGTGCCTCAGCCATGATCCGTAATAAAGGTTCTGTGCCAGAAGGTCGAACCAAAATACGACCTTCACCACCCATTTCAGCTTCGGCTTCATCAATTACTGCTTTAATAGCAGGTACATCCATAGCCCCGTACTTATTACTTACTCGAATATTTACCAGTTTTTGCGGGTAAATAGTTACTTCTCCAGCTAATTCAGATAGCTTTTTACCAGTTTGTTTCATAATATTTAATAATTGGATACCTGTCAACATACCGTCTCCAGTAGTATTGTAATCTAGGAATAGAACATGCCCAGACTGTTCACCCCCAAGATTGTAGTCATTTTTACGCATTTCTTCAACTACATAACGATCACCAACTTGAGTGATTACGTCCTTAAGCCCCATATCCTCCACTGCTTTATGAAACCCAAGATTACTCATAACTGTAGTTACAACAGTATCTTTTTTCAAACGTTTGCGCTCTGCTAAGTATTTAGCACAGATAAACATAATTTGGTCGCCATCAATAATATTACCTTGTTCGTCTACAGCGATAACCCGGTCACCGTCACCATCAAATGCTAAGCCAGCATCTGCTTTTTTCTCGACCACAAGCTCAGCTAACTTTTCAGGATGTGTAGAACCTACTCCATCGTTAATATTCAAACCGTTTGGAGATGTTCCCATAGTGTAGAAGTCTGTTTCCAAATCTGCAAATAATCGATTCACGCTAGTTGAAGTAGCACCATTAGCAGCATCAATACATACGGTTATACCTGATAGGTCACCAGGTATAGTTTGAACTAAAAATTGTGAGTATTTTAAAAGTCCTTCATGGAACTCATCTAGCGATCCCAAACCTTCTGCAGAAGGACGTGGTAGTTTATCTTCATCAGATTCTAACAACGCTTCAATTTCTGCTTCTTGATCATCGACTAATTTAAAGCCGTCACACCCAAAGAATTTGATTCCATTGTCTTCAGCGGGATTATGGGAAGCAGAAATCATTACTCCAGCAGAAGCTTTTTGTAATTTTGTAAGGTAAGCTACACCAGGTGTTGAAATTACACCTAGTTGGAATACCTCGATTCCTACAGAAAGTAATCCCGCAATTAGAGCTGCCTCTAACATCTCTCCTGAAATACGCGTGTCACGGCCTACCAAAACTCTTGGCCGTGTTTCCCGTTCTTCGTGCTGACTTAAAACGTACCCACCATATCTCCCTAACTTAAATGCTAACTCTGGCGTTAACTCCTTATTGGCAATCCCGCGGACGCCGTCTGTTCCAAAATATTTACCCATGATTCAAAATTTCCCTTCTTCATCTTCTAATTTGTTGAAGCGGTTGTCGATTCACTGTTCGTAGTTGTTTCTTCAGTCGTAATTGAAGTGGTTGTACCCTTAGTAGTACTCGAAGTGGTTTGACTAGTAGTTGTACTAGACCCTTTTGAACTACTTGAATCAGAGCTACGAAAAACTGGTGTGATTCTAGCAGTCGTAGCCACAGGATTAATTTTTATTCCATTATCGATTGGAATATCTAGTTGTCGGCTAACTGGTTCTGTAATGTTTGAAATATTCACTGGTACTTCAATTGTATCAATCCCATCAATTGTTGCGCTAGTGCCACGAATAGTAGCTAGCGTTTGATCAAGCTCAATATTATATCGCTGAACGTTTGCTGGCACAGTCCCTTCTTGCTTAGGTTCTAGTGCAACTTGTTTGCTTGATCGTTCTACCTTAAAAGAAACCGTTACTGTTTGCGGATTTGCTTGAATAGGCAAAGCCTCTCCATTAGCATTCAGTGCTTGGACCTGAGTTCTTACAGTGTCTTCTTCTCCGACTAATTGAGTTGCATCAACACTTGCGATCACTTGGCTAATCTGCTGCATCGTCTCTTCACCAGTAGTTATTTCTATCATACTAGGATCAGTAGCCAAGCTATCCACTTGTATCCCATTTTCCTCAACTCCATTACTTACAACTGGTGTAACCTCAAAAGATTTTGTTTCCTTTTTCTCGATCGTAACCGAAATTGTCTGCGGCTCCATAGAAGCATAAATAGAACTCTGTAAATTACGCGTTTGCAATTTCACTTCATGTGTACCTGTACTTAACCCATTAAGATCTGCTACAACACTAAATGTCCGAGTATCTTCATCAGCCTCTCGATCTAATTGTATTCGATTCGCACTGCTTAATCTTACGGAGACAGTTGTATCAAAGCCATGAACAAAATATTCATCTGAATCGTACTCTAAGGTTACTGGTACATTTTGTAAAGCTTCTTGATAGGTGGAATTTGATGAAAAAAATTGACTAACATTCTGGCTGTTGACATTAAAAAACAGCATCAAGCTAAACAGCAAAGAAATCAATAGATAGGGCAAATTAGATTTTTTAAATTTTATCATCATCTATTATTTGCCTCCTTTGCTGACACCGTCAATAAAGGCTTGTAATAGATTTTTTTTACCACGGTCTTTTTCGTCAGAAATCAATTCTCTACGCAGGATAGCTAAGTATTCTTCCTGGTTCAAATCATGTAAAAAGTCCGTATTGAAGGTTAAACTAACTCCGCCCGTCTCTTCAGAAACTATGATAGTCAGCGCATCGCTAACTTCACTAATACCAACAGCCGCACGATGGCGTGTACCAAATTCTTTTGGTATCAACATACTGTCTGACAATGGCAAATAAGCTGAAGCTACTGCCAATTTACCTTTTTTTACAATTACTGCACCGTCATGCAGCGGCGTATTTGGGATAAAAATATTGATCAGCAATTCTCCAGTAATGTCAGCATCTAACGGAATCCCGGTTTCAATATATTCATCTAAACCAGTGTTGCGCTGAATAGTGATTAGCGCACCTATTTTCCGTCGAGACATATATTGGATCGCCTTATCAAACGCCAAAATCATCTTCTCATCTTCGTGCTCTTCTTTTTTAGTAGGCTTAAAAATTGAGCTTCTTCCTAAGTGTTCCAATCCTCTGCGAACCTCTGGTTGAAAAATAACTACTCCAGCAATAACCCCATAGGTAATTATTTGATTCATCAACCAAGATAAAGTATGCAGACCTGTATATTCTGCTAAAATACGAATCCCAATAAATACTGCGACACCCTTAATAAGTTGTACCGCTTTGGTTCCTCGAACTAGCTGAAACAGTTTATAAATTAGAAACCAGACAACAACAATATCTAAAAGATTCGCGATAATGTCCCAAGTTGAAAGATTCTCAGAAAAGAAGCTCAGCCAATAATCCGAATTAAATAACTCGCTTAAACGACTAGGCATAGGCAACCTCTCTTTCTATACAGTTTCCCTACAATTATACCATAAGAGTAGAAAAAAATAGATAAGGCTTAACCGTTTCATTAAGAAGAAAAAAGAGTCTCAGAACAACTTGTTCTGAGAGCTCCCCAAAATTACTATTTATCTTGACGCTTTTCCGCACGTGCAGCTCTTCTCGCTGCACGACGAGCTTCTGCCTCCGGATCAGTTTTTCTTTCCCGTCGTTCCCGCTTTAGTTCTTCTGAAGTTTTTTCATTGGTTCCTTCAATTTTTGCTCGTAGCTTTTCTTCTTGACCAGCAATTCTAGCGTAATTAAAGAAACGAGTCTTAGCATCCTCTACCGTCTTCTCATACAAATGTTCAGCGAATTTTGGTTGAACAGATTGAAGTGCAGAGAAGCGAACTTGATTTTTCATAAAATCAATCATTTGCTCGAAGTTTGGTCGTTTGAAATCCAAGGACATTGGATTCCTATTTGCTTCTTTTGCAAGTGGATTGTAACGATACAGTGACCAGTAGCCAGAATTTACAGCATCCTTTGCTTCTTGAAGACTCTTGCTCATACCACCACGCAAGCCATGATTGATACATGGTGTGTAAGCAATAATCAATGAAGGCCCTGGGAATTTTTCTGCTTCTTCAAAAGCTTTAATTGTTTGTTTTTGATTAGCACCAGAAGCTATCTGAGCAACGTAAACATTGCCATAAGTCATCGCAATCATTCCCAGATCTTTTTTCGATGCATATTTCCCGTTGGCTGAAAACTTAGCAATGGCTGAAGCCGGAGTTGCCTTGGAGGTTTGTCCACCCGTGTTAGAATATACCTCATTATCCATAACTAA
Source organism: Enterococcus sp. AZ163 (assembly GCF_050498925.1). NCBI lineage: Bacteria > Bacillati > Bacillota > Bacilli > Lactobacillales > Enterococcaceae > Enterococcus > Enterococcus sp. AZ163. The sequence continues at coordinate 2,513,391 of NZ_JBIPAO010000001.1, read as the reverse complement.
AATGTTTACATCTGCTCCGCTCGCTAGAACGTGATCGATCCCGCCAAAGCCGATATCATAAGCCCAGCCATCTCCGCCAAAAATCCATTGACTGGTTTTGACAAACAGATCATGATCCGCGTAAATACTTTCTAGACGGTCATTACCTGCTTTTTCTATTTCCAAAGCAGCCTTCAATTTTGCTGCTCGTTGCTGAGTTCCCTCAGAGTCATGTAAATGATTCATCCAGTCTTCCATTAAATCCTTCAGCTCTTCTGAAACTTCATTAAGAACTTGGGACATTCTGAAAGCTAGTTCTTGACGGCGCGTTTGATTGGCCAGCAGCATTCCATAACCAAATTCCGCATTGTCTTCAAATAGAGAGTTGGACCAAGCTGGTCCCTGTCCTTTTAGATTCGTAGTATACGGACTAACTGGTGCCGCTGCTCCCCAAATAGAAGAACACCCCGTAGCATTAGCAATCATCATCCGATCTCCATACATTTGAGTCAGCAGTTTTACGTAAGGCGTTTCTCCGCAACCAGCACAAGCACTTGAGAATTCCATCAGGGGTTGATTGAACTGGCTGCCTAACACAGAATTAGGTTTCACTGGATTTTCCTTTTGTTTCAATGTCATCGCAAATGCCCAGTTAAGAGCTTGTTCCTTTTGTTCTTGATAAGGCTTCATAACCAAGGCTTTTCCTTTAGCTGGGCAAGCTTCTACACATAAACCACAACCTGTACAATCTTCAATTGATACTTGAATTCGATATTTCAACCCATCAGCGCTGCGCATTTCCCGAACAATATATCCTTCCGGTGCTTCTTGCATTTCCTCATCATCGGCTAAGAATGGGCGAATTGCTGCATGAGGACACACAAATGAACACTCATTACACATAGTACAACGGTCGCTAATCCATTCCGGAACTTCTAAAGCCACACCACGTTTTTCATAGGTTGTTGTACCCACTGGAATTGTACCAGTAGTCATTCCATTTCTTACCAAAGTTCCTACTGTAAGACTGTCGCCCTCCAAAGCATTAACTGGCTCTAAAACTTCTTCAACGTAACGTGGAACAGCTGTCGGACGAACCTTTGCAGGAATTTCAGCATAATACCAGTCATCTGGAACTTTATATCGATGAAGCAACTCGATCGTGCGATCCATTGCCGCAATATTCTGTTCAACGATTTCAACAGATTTTCGACGATAATTTCGGTCTGCATCTTCCTTTAAAATATCTAAGACTTCCTCAAAAGGAATGATACCAGTCAATTTAAAGAAGGCTGTTTGCATGATTGTGTTAATTCGCTGGCCTAAACCAACTTCCATTGCCAATCTTGCAGCATTAATAGTGTAAAACTTGATATCATTTTCAGCAATAAAGCGTTTTAAGCGTGCCGGCAACAATTGATTGATTTGTTGATCATTCCAAGTAGTATTTAGCAGAAAAGTTCCTCCTGGCTTTAACCCTTTTAACAAATCATAATTATGAATATACGCAGGTGTATGACATGCAACAAAGTCAGCACTTTCCACTAAGTAGGTTGAACGAATCGGCGTATCTCCAAAGCGCAAATGAGAAACCGTCAGCCCACCAGATTTTTTCGAATCATAGTAAAAATAGCCTTGTACGTATTTATCCGTATTATCGCCAATAATTTTAATTGCGGATTTATTCGCTCCTACTGTTCCATCAGAGCCAAAACCCCAAAATTTTGCTTGGAACGTAGAAGAATTTGTTAAGTCTACCACTTCTTCAGTGTCTAATGATAAGTGAGTAACATCATCCACAATTCCAATAGTAAAACGGTTTTTTGCACTATTTTTTGGTTTCAACAATTCATTGTACACAGCAATAATTTGATCAGGAGTTACATCTTTTGAACCTAGTCCGTAACGGCCACCAATAATCATTGGACGAATATCAGCATCGTACATAACACTTTGTACATCTAATAGTAACGGTTCTCCATCAGCACCAGGCTCCTTAGAACGATCCAACACTGCGATACTTTTAACTGTTTTTGGCAATTTTTCTAACAAGTTTTTAACTGGGAAAGGACGATATAAATGAATATTTAGAAAACCAACTTTTCGACCTTTCGCATTTAGATAATCAACAGTTTGTTCAATGGTCTGTGCCACTGATCCCATGGTAATAATAACTTCTTCCGCATCCAGAGCCCCATAATAATTTACTAGGTCGTAATCCGTTCCACGTAATTCATTAATGGCTTTCATATATTTTTGTACAATTGCTGGCAGCTTTTGATAAAACTGATTCACTGTTTCTCTTTGTTGAAAGTGGATGTCCGAGTTCTGATTGGTACCACTGATTGTTGGGTGATTTGGATTCATGCTACGCTTACGAAATTCAGTAAGCTTTTCTTGATTAATCAACGGTGCAAGCTCTTCATAGTCCAATACTTCAATTTTTTGAATTTCATGACTGGTCCTAAACCCATCGAAAAAGTTCATGAATGGCACACTAGCTTCAATTGTTGCCAAATGAGCAATCGCTGAAAGATCCATAACCTCTTGTACACTGCTTTCCTGCAACATAGCAAAACCGGTTTGACGTGCTGCCATAACATCTCCATGATCACCAAAAATGTTAAGAGCATTCGTTGTAATCGCACGACTAGCTACATGGAAAACTGTTGGCAACAATTCACCAGCAATTTTGTACATATTGGGAATCATTAATAATAAGCCTTGAGAAGCAGTATAAGTTGTTGTCAAAGCCCCCGTTTTTAAAGCCCCATGAACAACACCAGCTGCTCCGGCTTCTGACTGCATTTCAGTTATATTAACAGGCTGACCAAAAATATTTTTCTTCCCCTGAGCCGCCCATTGATCAACAAGTTCAGCCATCGTTGAACTTGGCGTAATTGGATAAATTGCTGCCAATTCAGTAAATGCATAAGATATATATGCGGCAGCGGTGTTTCCATCCATTGTTTTTGTTTTTCGCATGCGTTTCCTCCTCGTAATAAGTATTCGCAACGGTTTTATTATAAACCAAGCACAGCTTTTTTTAAATGCTCGTTTTCCCTAATTTCAGTAAAAAAGAATTTATTTGTTTTGTATTCTTAGATTTTTCTTGTACACTAGTAGAAAAGGAGGAATTAATCCATGGATATCTCTGTAATTAAACCCGAGTTTGTAAATGATTGGAATGGTATCAAAATCGGTTCTGATCACGCTCCTAAAAGAATTATTGAATTTATGAACCTTCGCTGTCCGTTTTGTAAGCAATGGTTTGAAGAATCTCAAGAAATGTTGGCACAGGCGGTCACAGATGAAAAAGTGCAGCGTATTATAAAACTATTAGACAAGGACAAAGAAAGCCTTCAACGTGGAAATATCATGCATGAATATATCAGTAATGATCCGGCAGTAACTCTTCAACAAATTCAGCAGGTTTACTTGTCTCAAGATGATTGGAAAGAACTTAGCTTAGAACAAGTTGCTGACTACGCTGAAAAAATATTGCATCTTAAGCAACAACCTAATCAAAGCTTGCAACAAGAAATCCGCAATGAAGCAGAACAAGCAAATATTAAATTTGTACCAACCGTTTTAGTCGATGAGCATATTTTTGATGAGTCTGTTACAAGGGAGCAATTAAGAGAGTACCTATCGTTATAGTTGGATAGGTGTGCCACATGCTTCCTTTCATTGTCAAAAAAACGTTAGTGGAAAAGAGATAGCCTCTGAACCACTAGCGTTTTTACATACTTCTCTTTTTCAATTCTTCTGCAAAGTCATTGATCTTACGAATCCGGTGATTAATCCCAGATTTTGAAATTCCACCAGATGGAATCATCTCACCTAACTCTTTTAAACTAACCTCTGGATGTTGAATTCGCAGCTCTGCTATCTCTTGTAATTTCTCCGGCAACGATTGAAGTCCAACTGTCGTTTCAATGAAATGAATGTTTTCAATTTGCTTTGAAGCGGCATCAATCGTCTTATTCATATTTGCGGTCTCACAATTCACCAATCGATTCACGGAATTTCGCATATCCCTGACAATACGAACATCTTCAAATTTTAACATCGAATTAGTTGCACCGATCAAAACTAAGAAATCTGCAATTTTTTCGGCACCTTTCAAATAGGTAATATAGCCATTACGGCGAGCCAAAGTTCGGGCATTTAAATCAAACTGATTTAGAAGATCACAAATATCCTGATTATGTTCTTCATATATCGAGGATATTTCCAAATGATAACGACTTGTTTCAGGGTTGTTAACCGACCCTGATGCCAAGAACGCCCCTCTTAAGTAAGCTCGAACTTTTTCGTCCTCAGATTTTAGTTCTTCTGAAATATGTGATTGAAACATCATGCCATCCATAATATTCAGATCTGTTAAAATGCTTTGCGTTTCTTGTTTCAAACGAACAATGTAAACATTGTTCTTCTTTAACTTCATTTTCCGGCGAACTAGTAACTCGCTACGTACACCGTAATTTTCCTTTAATAATGTAAAAAGTCGGCGTGCAATGGCAGCATTTTCCGTTTGCACATTTAACACAAACTGGTGGTTACTTAAACTAAGCGAGCCATTCATACGAATTAAGGCGGCTAACTCAGCTTTAGCTAATTCTTTTTGTACGGCCAATCCAGTGAGCTCTTTTTTTACTTCTGCCGCAAATGACATTATCTAAGCCCCCTATTAAATTTTAGCACCGAAAACAATTCGAAATAACTCATCCACTACTTTATCTCCATCATGAAAAACACCGCCGTCTCGTAGTTTCAAAAAATCTGTAGAAACAACTCGACATCCTTCTTCTCTTAGTCCGTTGAAATCATGGGTTACTTGAACTAAGTATTCATCATAGATTTCAGGATTCATGTAATCTTCTGGTACTTTTTCAGTATTGACTAAAACCGTATCAACAAAATTATCTGCTAAATGCTGATGAAGCACTTTTACGTGATCTGCATCGCTAAAGTGTTCGGTTTCACCTTTTTGAGTCATGATATTACAAATATAAACCACTTCCGCATTTGTTGTTCGGACGGCTTCGCCGATCTCACTAATCACTAAATTAGGTAAAATGCTTGTAAACAAGGACCCAGGTCCTAAAACCACCATATCAGCATCCTTGATTGTTTGAACAACTTTTCGGGCAGCATGTATATCATGGTCATTGTCATGTCCGGTAACATAAACCCTTTTAATAATTTTACGGTCTAACGCAATTTTCGATTCGCCTGCAACGGTAGTACCATCTTCAAATTCTGCGTGTAAAATTAGAGGCTTCTCAGAGGATGGAAAAACATGACCATCCACATGCATCATATGAGATAAGAGTTGGATTGCTTCATAAGTACTCCCTCGCATCTCAGAAAGGGCAGCAATTATCAGATTGCCTATCGTATGGTTTGCGAGAAACTTATCTTCTTCCCTAAATCGATATTGAAACAGATCTTCATACAATCTAGGCATATCTGATAATGCTGCTAGCACATTTCTTAAATCTCCTGGCGGTGCCATGTCGATTGAATTCCTTAATTCACCGCTGCTTCCACCATCATCTGCTACCGTAACAACTGCTGTAATATCCGCACTCTGGTTACGTAAACTTTTTAGTATGACCGGTAAACCAGTTCCGCCTCCAATCACAACAATTTTAGGTTTACGGATTCGATAGGTTTTCATTCTCATGAACGATTCACCGTCTCTTTCCGTTTGTCTTTATCGCGATGAGTGATATTGACTCGATAATCTAATTCTTTTAAAGCTTTACCAACCCGCTCGCTCAAAGCCACAGAGCGATGTTGACCACCGGTGCAACCAATAGCAATTGTTAACGAACTTTTACCTTCCTTAACATATCCAGGTAAGATATTTTTGAGTAAATGTACAAAGTCATTATAAAACTCTCCTGTCTCTGGAAAAGACATTACATAGTCATAAACTTCTTTGTCTAAACCAGTTTTAGGACGCAGTTCAGCAATATAATGAGGATTTGGTAAAAACCGTACATCCATCACAATATCTGCATCAATTGGCAACCCATATTTAAATCCAAATGAAAGCATTTCAATATGGAAACCAAGATCATCGGTTTGTTTGAACTCATGATTTATTTTTTCTCTCAATTGACGCGGTGCCAAATTTGTTGTGTCAATAACCAATGTTGCTCGTGTTTTTAAATCTTCTAAAATCGCACGTTCTTTTCGAATCCCCTCAGTCACTAATCCATCCATTGCCATTGGATGTGTCCTTCTAGTTTCTTTGTACCTGGAGACTAATTCTTCATCAGAAGCATCTAAAAACAGTAAACTAGTATCGATGAAACCTGTATTATCAATCTCGACTAGCATATTTTGAATCTCTTCAAAAAAAGCTCGTGAGCGTAAATCAACTACTAGTGCAATTTTTGTTACTTTTCCTGATTCGCGGATCAGTTCCCAAAACTTTGGAATTAATCCGGGAGGCATATTGTCTACGCAAAAATACCCCATATCTTCAAAACTTTGAATAGCTACAGTTTTACCTGCTCCACTCATTCCAGTAATGACCACTAAATGTAAACTATCTGTCATTTGGTGTCACTCCTCTCCATCCTGTACATTGTATCATTCCGGGCGTGTCTTTACTACATATTTAATTATTAAATTCCTTTAAAAAAAGGAAATCATAAAAAAAGACCCTCTTTATTTAGAAGATCTGTTTTCCAAAGCTAATTCAATTGTCCGATCAGCTAAGACTGATTGGGCATCAATCACAGGATAAGGATTCTCTCCTATATTCTCTTGCACTAATGATAACTCTGTACAACCTAGAATCACATTCTGACATCCTAATCCATCAAAAACATCAGATAAGATTTCCAGATAAAGATTCGTGTTAATATAATCGTTCTCTTTTACATCTCGGTAAATTAAGTTGTTTACTTTCGTTTGTAATTCCTTGTCAGGAATGAGTACATCAAATCCTTGATTTTCCATTTCACTCTGATAGATACCCGCTTTGACACTTCCTTCAGTTCCTAAAAATGCGACTTTTCCTCCACCTGGATTTGTCTGTTTCAATTTCTTAGCAGCTTCTCTTGGCATGTGCAAAACTGTTATATCGGTAGCACCTTGAATAGCATCAAAAAAATAATGCGCAGTATTGCAAGTCAACACAATAAAATTAGGCTTTAGCAAATTTTGCTTTTCGATATCATCCAGCAGAAATGGTAGTGGGCTATCCACAGTATGATCCAAAATATAGTCCGTTCTATCCGGAACCGTCGCATGATTAAATAGAACATAATTCAAGTAATCCTGATCTTTGTGTGCTATGATCCGATGATTAATTAAGCGAACAAAGCTTTCAGTTGCCATGGTGCCCATTCCACCTAAAATGCTAAAGAAGTTCTCCAATCCTTACCCTTCTTTCTCTTTAAAGAACATTTCAAATCGTCCTTTGTATTTACTAAACATATACTTCATCAACATCCAACGCATTGGAGACATGTCTTTCTTATAAAAAACTGTTGTTCCCCACTTGTCCTTTTGGATAAGGTCAAGCGCTCGCCTTTTATCCTCATTATCTCGTGCGAACTTTGCAAAAACTTCTTTCGGTACCCCCATCCAGAGCATCTCAGTATCCTCTTGGGCTTTTCCGTAAATTGTTTCAGCATAAGGTATTTCAAAAACACGATCCTCCGTAACAAATTGAGCCAGGTTCAGTCCATTCAAAGTAACAAAGAAACTGCTGCGGCCCTGACGAAGGTTAATTTCAAACAACTTGTACTCCCCATCCCGAGGATCATATTTCATATCAAAATTAGCAAATCCAGTGTAAGATATTTTTTCTAAAAAAGACTTAATTGTTTGATAAATTTTTTCATTGTATTCAGGCATGATCGCTACATAATTCCCAATTGCTTCGGGTGAAGGATCTTCCAGAAGAGGATGGCCCAGGCACATCATTCGAACTTGATTTTGCTGATCCACATAAGCATTCAACACACGCATATTGCTGTCATCACCAGGGATGAAATCTTGAGCAATCATTTCGCTTTTGTAGCCTGCTTGATAAATGCGTGCTAAAATTGTATCGAATTCTTCTCGTGTATCAAAAATAAACGCCTTTTTACGTCCTTCAAAATCAACCGAGAGCCACTCTACACTATTCGCTGGTTTCAATGCCACTGGGAATGAGAAAGGTAATTCTTGATTTAAAAAACCATTTTCTAGCATATCTTCCCGAATAATCAATGTGTTAGGGTATGGAAGCTGATATTCTTCACAAATGTCATAAAAACTAACTTTGCTGATTAAACGTTCCAACAAAGAAAAATCAATATAAGGACAAATAAACCACTCTGATAATTCATTTTTGTGTAAAGAAACTAATTCAGCATAACCATCTCCACAAGCTATCAATAAATATTTAGTATCTGGATCGTTAAATTTTTCTTTTCCCAATTTTCGCATTTCTTCGATGAAAACAGGATCTTTATCGAAATCTCGTAGAGTATGGACATTTACTATTTTTGAGTGTTTTGTTGGAGCCAATTGCAACCCAGCATAAGCCTCGCTAACTATTCCATAAGCTTCATGAAAAGAGCGGGCCATTCCATAGACATTGATATCACTTCCTAGTAAAATTGGTACAAATTTTTGCTGTTTATTCATTTTCACTACACCTTCTCGTCTTAATCCTTGATTATCATACCATAAAGAAAAATGCAAGCAAAGCTAAGTCTTTGAATTGCATTTTTCTTTACAACTATTTGGCGTTTTCTAACGCTTTTTTCAAGTAATGACCTGTGTAGCTTTCAGATACTTCTGCAATTTCTTCGGGCGTTCCAGTGGCCAAAATCGTTCCTCCACCGTCACCGCCTTCAGGACCTAAGTCAATAACGTAATCGGCAGACTTAATGACATCCAAATTATGTTCGATAACCAATACCGTATTACCAGCATCAACAAACCGCTCCAACACCTTCAGCAAACGAGCGATATCGTCTGTGTGCAAACCAGTAGTTGGCTCATCTAAAATATAGAAATTTTTACCATTAGAGTTCTTATGCAACTCACTGGCTAACTTCATACGCTGAGCTTCGCCTCCTGATAAGGTCGTTGCTGGTTGCCCCATCGTGACATATCCTAAACCGACATCCACAATTGTTTGTAATTTACGATGAATTTTCGGAATGTGTTTAAAGAATTCTACTGCATCTTCGACTGTCATTTCTAAAATATCAGCAATGTTTTTCCCTTTATAATGTACTTCCAAAGTTTCAGAGTTGTATCGTTTACCATGACAAACTTCACAAGGGACATACACATCTGGTAAGAAATGCATTTCGATTTTGATAATTCCATCGCCGCGACAAGCTTCACAGCGACCGCCCTTAACATTAAAGCTGAAGCGTCCTTTTTTGTACCCACGAATCTTGGCTTCGTTGGTTTTAGCAAACAAATCACGAATATCGTCAAATACGCTGGTATACGTCGCAGGATTGCTTCGTGGTGTTCGTCCGATTGGGCTTTGATCAATATCAACTAGTTTTTCAATACTCTTATAGCCGGTAATCTTTTTGTATTTACCTGGCTTATTAGAATTTCGATTTAACTTTTGAGCCAGCGCTTTTTTCAATATCTGATTGACTAGTGTCGATTTCCCAGAACCAGAAACGCCAGTTATCGCAACAAATTTTCCTAATGGAAACTCTACATCCAAATTCTTCAAATTGTTTTCTGCTGCTCCAGTAACCTTAATGTTCTTACCGTTACCCTTGCGACGCTCTTTTGGAACTGGAATTTGTCGTTTACCAGATAAATATTGTCCTGTTAAAGAATTCTCATTTTTAGCAACTTCAGCAGGTGTTCCAGCCGCAACAATCTCACCGCCTTGGTCTCCCGCTCCTGGTCCCACATCGATTAAATAGTCTGCTGCTCGCATTGTATCTTCGTCATGTTCAACCACAATTAATGTATTTCCTAAATCTCGCATTTTTTGCAAGGAACGAATTAAGCGATCATTATCCCGTTGATGCAAACCAATTGAAGGCTCATCAAGAATATACAGTACACCAGATAAATTAGATCCAATTTGCGTGGCCAAACGAATTCGCTGCGCTTCTCCGCCTGATAATGTCCCAGCAGCACGGCTTAAAGTTAAATATTCTAATCCAACATTCTGCAAGAAAGTTAAACGATCCCCAATTTCCTTCAGGATTGGACGAGCAATCATTGTTTCTTGTTCACTTAGACTCAATTCATCAAAGAAGTCCAAGGCTTGATTAATTGAATCCTCACTAACTTGACCAATGTTGGTTCCATTAACCTGCACTGATAATGCTTGAGGATTTAACCGCAAACCGTGACAAGCCTGACATGTCAATTCAGTCATGTATAGGCGCATTTGTTCACGAGTAAAATCACTATTGGTTTCTCGATAACGCCGATCAATATTGGGTAAAATGCCTTCAAAGGGAACTTCTACATCTCGGACTCCACCAAAATCATTTTCATAGTGGAAATGGAAATGTTCACCATTTGAACCGTGTAATACGATTTCTTGATGTTCGTTTGGTAGATCCTCAAAAGCGGTATCCATATCAATACCAAAGCTAGTACAAGCTTGCTCTAGCATTTGAGGATAGTATTGAGAACTAATTGGATTCCAAGGTATGAGCGCTCCTTCTCTAAGTGTTTTAGTCGGATCAGGAATCACTAGCTCTGGGTCAACTTCCAGCTTCACACCTAGCCCATCGCACTCTGGACAGGCACCAAATGGCGCATTGAAAGAAAAGAGTCGAGGTTCCAATTCGCCAACAGTAAATCCACAATAAGGACAAGCATAATGTTCACTGAATAGCATCTCTTCTTGATCAATCACATCGACTAGAGCATAACCATCCGCTAAACGTAAAGCTGCTTCAAAAGAATCGAACAATCGGGAACGAATCCCCTCTTTTACAACAATCCGGTCAATAATAATCGCAATATCATGCTTTTTGTTTTTTTCTAGTTCAGGTGCTTCGGATACATCATAAACTTCGTCATCAACACGCATTCTTACGTAGCCCTCACGTTGGATCATTTCAAAAACTTTTTTATGCTGGCCCTTTTTCTTGACTACAACAGGAGCTAAAATTTGGATTTTTGTTCGCTCAGAAAGCTCTAAAACTTTATCAACCATTTGTTCAACTGATTGTGAAGTAATTTCAATGTGATCATTAGGACAGATAGGGTGCCCTACTCGCGCATACAGTAGACGAAGATAATCATTGATTTCAGTTACAGTCCCTACGGTTGAACGTGGATTTTTACTGGTTGTTTTTTGGTCAATTGAAATCGCTGGGCTTAAACCGTCGATGCTATCTACATCCGGCTTATCCATCTGTCCTAGGAATTGACGAGCATATGCTGATAGACTCTCTACATAACGACGTTGTCCTTCAGCATATAACGTATCGAAGGCCAATGAACTTTTTCCTGAGCCAGATAATCCCGTGACAACAACCATTTTGTCACGGGGAATAGTTACATCAATATCTTTCAAATTATGGGCTCTAGCGCCATGAATTACTATTTTATCGTTTGCCATAATTCTCTCCTTTACAAATGAAATGACTATTTTTATTCTGCTGCTTTTAATTCTAGGATAGTATCCCGCAAAGTAGCAGCTGTTTCGAAATCAAGTGTTTTCGCAGCTTCTCGCATTTCGTCCTCTAGTTTTTCAATCATCAAGTTACGTTCTTCCTTAGACATCTCATCATAAGAACTAAGGTCATAAGCACCGACTTCCTCAGCAACCTTACTGATAGCAATCAAATCGCGGATTTCCTTAATAATTGTTTTCGGCTCAATTCCATGATCTTCGTTGTATTGATTCTGAATTTCACGACGACGTGATGTTTCATCCATTGCTCGTTGCATTGAATCGGTTATTTTGTCAGCGTACATGATCACCTTACCAGCTGAATTACGGGCAGCTCGACCAATCGTTTGAACTAATGATCGTTCGCTTCGCAAGAATCCTTCTTTATCAGCATCTAAAATGGCTACGAGTGACACTTCTGGCACGTCAATCCCCTCTCGGAGCAAATTAATACCAACTAAGACGTCAAACTTGCCTAAACGCAAATCACGGATGATTTCGGTCCGCTCCAAAGTTTTGATATCACTGTGAAGGTACTTAACCTTTATACCCAGTTCTTTAAAATAATCAGTCAAATCTTCAGACATTTTCTTAGTTAGAGTCGTCACAAATACTCGTTCGTTTCTTTCAGCGCGTTCATTAATTTCACCAACTAAATCGTCAATTTGACCCATAATTGGACGAACTTCAACGACCGGGTCTAATAAACCCGTTGGTCGAATGATTTGTTCTACTACAGTATCTGTTTGGGTATCTTCATACGGACCGGGAGTAGCTGACACATAAACGATCTGGTTAACGCGTTCCTCAAATTCCTCTAAGCGCAAAGGTCGATTGTCCAAGGCAGAAGGTAAACGGAATCCATAATCAACCAACATTTGCTTTCTCGCACGGTCACCATTGTACATTCCGCGAACTTGCGGCATCGTAACATGGGACTCATCAATAACCATTAGAAAGTCATCTGGGAAGAAATCAATCAAAGTATATGGAGGCTCACCTTCTTTACGCCCATCCATATGTCGCGAATAGTTCTCAATTCCTGAGGTATAGCCCATTTCTCGCAACATTTCAATATCATAGTTCGTACGCTGTTCCAGGCGTTGAGCTTCTAAAAGCTTATTTTCACCACGTAAAACAGCTAAACGGTCCTCCAACTCTTTTTGAATACCGCTAATAGCAATTTCTAAATTATGTTCATTGGTCAGAAAGTGTGTAGCTGGAAAAATTGCAACATGCTCCGTCTCACCCACCACTTCTCCTGTCAAAGCATCAACCTCACGAATACGATCAATTTCATCGCCAAAAAATTCTACCCGCAAAGCTCGTTCATCCCGAGATGCTGGGAATATTTCAACCACGTCTCCACGAACACGAAAACGTCCGCGTTGAAAATCAATATCGTTCCGTTCAAACTGAATATCAATCAGGCTCCGCAGTAACTGATTGCGGTCCATTTCCATACCAACTCGCAAAGAAACCACCTGCTCTTGATATTCCTTAGGGGATCCTAAGCCAAAAATACAAGATACAGATGCTACCACAATAACATCATTCCGCTCAAGTAAAGCACTTGTTGCCGAATGACGAAGTTTGTCTATTTCATCGTTAATACTAGAATCTTTTTCTATATAAGTGTCACTAGATGGTACATAGGCTTCAGGTTGATAATAATCATAATAACTTACAAAATATTCAACAGCATTGTTAGGGAAAAATTCCTTAAACTCACCATATAGCTGTCCTGCTAAGGTTTTATTGTGCGCAATGATCAACGTAGGCTTATTAACTTCCTTGATTACGTTAGAAATGGTATAGGTTTTACCTGTACCGGTCGCTCCCAAGAGAATTTGGGCTTTCTTTCCGCTCACAACACCTTCTGATAATTGGCAAATCGCCGTTGGCTGATCACCTGCAGGTTCGTAATTGGAATGAAGGTCAAAAGTGTTCTCTGTTTCTCTTTCTATCACACAACCGTCCTCCTTTTTCTTCATTCGAGAGAAGAATTTCTCAGTCACAAATTATAGCATACCGAACATATTTTCGCCATTTTTTCTTCTTATTTCCTCATTCATCTTACAGTTTCCTTAAAATTAGATATGTGAGATTTCGTGACATTACGTGTTAGGATTATTTTATTTTTTTCATTTCAAATGCTGGAAGCACTTGTTTTCTTTAGGCGGTCTAACATATAATAGATCAATGATAATACTATAGGAGGTTTGTTATGAAAAAACGAAGACTTTTATCATTCTTAATACTGTTGGTGGCAAGTATTATAACGCTCGGCTTCAGTGAGAAAAGTCATGCTGAGACGACCTATAAGATAGGAACTGACCTAACTTTTGCTCCCTTTGAATTCCAGGATTCAGATGGTAATTATATCGGGATTGATGTAGATTTACTTAATAAAATAGCGGAAGATCAAGGTTTTAAAGTAGATCTACGCCCTTTAGGTTTCGACAGTTCGATCCAAGGTGTTCAGTCCGATCAACTAGACGGAATGATCGCTGGAATGAGCATTACAGATGAGCGTAAAAAAACATTCGATTTCTCTGACCCTTACTTTGACAGCGGAATTCAAATGGCCGTTCACAAAGATAACAGCGACATCACAAGCTACGAAGATTTGAAAGGAAAAACAGTTGCTGCTAAAATTGGGACTGAAAGTGCTGCTTTTTTAGAAGAAAATAAAGACAAGTATGGCTACAGCATTAAACAGTATGAAGCAGCCGATGCTTTGTACAATGCATTAGGCAACGATAATGTTCAAGCCATTTTTGATGACTATCCGGTTTTAGGTTATGCAGTAAACAATGGCCAACCTTTCAAAATGGTGGGCGACTATGAAGTCGGAAGTTCTTATGGTTTTGGTGTAAAAAAAGGTCAAAATAAGGAACTGCTGGAAAAATTCAATCAAGGATTAAAAGACTTAAAAGCTGACGGAACATATGATGAAATTGTCAGCAACTATATTTCAACTGGCTCAGGTACGGCTGCTCCTTCTGGCAAAATGAAGAAGGTAGAGCCGAAAAAAGACACTTACATTATCTCAAGTGATTCCGCTTTTGCTCCATTTGAGTACCAAGATAGCGATGGCAAGTATAAGGGAATCGACGTGGATTTGTTAACTCGTGCAGCTGAAATGCAAGGATTTAATCTTCAATTCAAATTTATCGGTTTCTCTTCTGCTATGCAGGCATTAGAATCAGGTCAAGCTGATGGAATGATTGCCGGAATGACGATTACTGATGAACGAAAAGAAAATTATGATTTTTCTGAGCCTTATTTCCAAAGCGGTATTCAATTAGCTGTTTCAAAAGATAACAACGACATTAAATCCTATAAAGACCTTGATGGAAAAACGGTTGGTGCTAAAGTAGGGACTGAAAGTGCTGATTTTCTAAAATCTCATCAAGATGAGTACGTTTATAAGATTAAGAATTTTGACGCTGCTGACCAATTGTACGATGCATTAAAGGTTGGTTCTATTGATGCTATGATGGATGATTATCCAGTTATTGGCTACGCTGTTCAGCAAGGTCAAGACCTTAAAACCCCAATCGAACGGGAGTCAGGCGGCTCTTATGGATTTGCTGTTAAAAAAGGAGAAAATCCAGAACTATTGGAAATGTTTAATGAAGCATTAGACGAAATGCATCGTACTGGTGAATATGATCAAATTCTTAGTGAACATATTGGTGATGGTAGTACTTCGAACAGTAAAGAAATTGTTGACGAATCAACAATTGGCGGCTTGTTAAAAAATAACTACCCTGCTCTGCTAGAAGGCTTATGGAAGACGATCGTTCTTGCATTAGTTTCTTTTGTTCTTGCTTTAGTTTTAGGTGTCATTTTTGGTCTGTTCCGTGTTTCACCAGTTAAGGCACTTCGCCTATTTGCTGGTATTTATATCGATGTAATTCGTGGTATTCCTATGATGGTATTGGCCTTCTTCATTTTCTTTGGTCTTCCAGGCATTACCGGAATAACTATCCCTGACTTTATAGCGGGTATAATTACTTTAACCCTAAACGCTAGTGCCTATATTGCTGAAATCGTTCGAGGTGGGATTAATGCTGTACCAATTGGGCAAATGGAAGCCTCGCGTAGTTTAGGTTTATCCTACAATAAAACGATGCAAAAAATTGTTTTACCGCAAGCAATTAAGATCATGATCCCTTCTTTTATCAATCAATTCGTTATCAGTTTGAAGGATACGACCATCATTTCAGCAATTGGTGTAGTAGAATTGCTTCAAACAGGGAAAATTATTGTGGCCCGTACTACACAAAGTTCGTACGTTTACTTGATCATTGCAATCATGTATTTAATATTGATTACTCTGTTGACTAAATTGGCGAATCGCCTAGATAAGAAGGTGAACTAAGATGAGTGAAAAAATTGTTGTTAATCATTTAGTAAAAAAATTCGGTGACAACACTGTATTGAATGATATTAACGTAACCATAAAAGAAGGTGAAGTTGTCTGTATCATCGGCCCTTCAGGTTCAGGTAAATCAACCTTTTTGCGTTGTATGAATCGTCTGGAAGATCCGACAGAAGGACAAATTATCATTGACGGTCAGGATTTAACTGACAAAAATACCGATATTAACTTAGTGCGTCAGCATATAGGTATGGTATTTCAACACTTTAACTTGTTTCCTCATTTGACTGTATTGCAAAATATTACTTTGGCTCCGCTAGATTTGAAGGGTGAAGCAAAAGAAAAAGCGATTGAACGGGCGATTGAATTATTAGAACGTGTTGGACTTGCTGAGAAAAAAGATGTTTATCCGGACAGTCTTTCTGGCGGACAAAAGCAGAGGGTTGCAATTGCGCGAGCTTTAGCAATGAATCCGGATGTTATGCTATTTGATGAACCTACCTCTGCTCTCGACCCTGAAATGGTTGGAGATGTGTTGAAGGTTATGAAAGATTTAGCTCATCAGGGAATGACGATGGTCATCGTTACTCATGAAATGGGCTTTGCTAAGGAAGTAGCAGATCGAGTAATGTTTACTGATGGTGGAAAAATCTTAGAAGACGGCACACCAGAACAAATCTTTAATAACCCGCATAATCCGCGGACAAAAGACTTCTTAAATAAAGTATTGAATATCTGACAAAAAAGCGAAGTTGCCTGCAAATAAAGGCAACTTCGCTTTTTATTTAAATGCTTGGATTGCTTCAATTAGTTCAGATTTGGTTATTGTACTGCCACTCCGTACAATCCCATCATTGGCAGTAAAGGCCAACTCTGCGATTTGTCCAATTGCAGCATCATCTAATTGAATTCCTAACTCTTTAATCGTAATTGGCAAAGAAAGTTTTTGAAATAGTTGCTGATACGCATTCAATTCTTTTCTGGTTTCAACCTTTAAATGAATCAGTGTAGTTACCGCAATTATTTGTCCGTGACTGGCTTTTATCTTCTTTCCAAACTTGCTCATCAAGGCATTGTGCAAAGAATGAGCAATGCTTAGTCCCCCTGATTCAAAACCAATACCGCTTAATAATGTATTAGCTTCCACCACTGCCTCAAATTCCGGAGTCACTTTTTGCTCTTTATTTGTCTCAACAGCGTCCACTGCATTAGCTAATAAAACGTCTTTGCACTTTTCTGCTAGAACTTGTGCCGCTATAGTTGGTCGAACTCCTAATGTATTAAGTCCATGATTTTCCCAAACAGTTCGAGCCTCAACAAAAGTTGATAGCCCATCTGCGATTCCAGCAGTTAAAAGGTGAATTGAACTATTGACTAGAATTGCTGTATCAACGAAAACAAGATCCGGTCCTTTAGAAAAATAGTGATATTCTTGAAAATAACCTTTTTCATCATATGCTACTGAAATACGCGAAACTGGCGCATCGGTTGATGCAGATGTTGGTAGAACGATATACGCTTTCTTTTCTCGCAAAGCTATTGATTTTCCAAGGTCAATAGCTCGTCCTCCACCTATTGAAAGCACAAAGTCAGTTTTTTCAGGTAAATTAATTTGGTCTCCCGTGTCCACTAGCCAAACAGTCAGCTCGCAACCAGATTTTGTCATACGATAGATAATATCTTCTCCAATTAGTTGATAAACAAAAGTATCCGTTACAATTAAGCCTCGTTTGCCATATTGCAATAATTCTTCAAAACGAGACGTTAAGATATTCTCCCCTTGCAAATACATTCCGGGACTAACAAAAACTTTTTCCATTACTTATCCTCACTTTTTATTTTAATCATAGCTTAGTTTTTGAGGGAAGAAAAGAAAAAAAGTGCCGCCTAAGGGACACTTTTTATATTAACCTTCTATTTCTGTTACGATACCTGAACCAACAGTCCGTCCGCCTTCACGAATGGAGAAAGTTGTTCCTTTTTCTACCGCAATTGGATGAATCAAGTCAACATCGATAGTTACGTTGTCTCCAGGCATTACCATTTCAGTGTCAGCCGGCAAGACAATGTTTCCTGTTACATCTGTTGTACGGAAGTAGAATTGTGGACGATAGTTATTAAAGAATGGTGTGTGACGACCACCTTCTTCTTTCGACAACACATACACTTCAGCTTTGAACTTGGTATGTGGTGTAATTGAGCTTGGTTTAGCAATAACTTGACCACGCTCAATTTGGTCACGAGTAATCCCACGCAACAAAATCCCCACATTGTCTCCAGCTTCACCATAATCCAATGTTTTACGGAACATTTCTAATCCAGTAACTACTGCTTTTTGAGTTTCAGGTTTAATCCCAACGATTTCAATTTCATCACCCACATTTACTTTACCACGATCGATACGACCAGAAGCAACAGTACCACGACCAGTAATTGAGAACACATCCTCAACCGGCAACAACAAAGGTTTGTCATTATCACGTTCAGGTGTTGGAATATATTCATCAACTGTGTCCATCAAATCCATGATTACTTGTTCTTGTTCAGTATCGCCTTCTAAGGCTTTCAATGCAGAACCCTTCAAGACAGGAATATCATCACCTGGGAAACCGTATTCTGATAACAATTCACGAACTTCCATTTCAACTAAGTCAATTAGTTCTTCATCGTCAACTAAATCAACTTTATTTAAGAAGACAATCAGATATTTAACACCAACTTGACGTGATAACAAAATGTGTTCACGTGTTTGAGGCATAGGACCATCTGTTGCCGATACAACTAAGATTGCTCCGTCCATTTGTGCAGCACCGGTAATCATATTTTTTACATAGTCCGCGTGTCCTGGTGCGTCAATGTGAGCATAATGACGTTTTTCAGTTTCATATTCAACGTGCGCAGTATTGATAGTAATTCCACGTTCACGCTCTTCAGGTGCAGCATCGATACTTGCATAGTCCTGAGGGTTTGCAAGACCTTTTTTGCCTAGTACCGTTGTAATTGCTGCCGTTAATGTTGTTTTCCCATGATCGACGTGACCAATGGTACCAATATTAACGTGTGGTTTACTTCTATCATAATGTTCTTTTCCCATAATAATACAAACCTCCTAGATGAATTGAGCTCTTATGAACTCACGGCTCAATTATAAAGCTTTTCGTGAAAAAATGAAAAGATTTATACTTTTTTACTAACTGTAAGTAACCGTGAACATATAATACATCAAAATTGGTCAAACTCAAAATATTTTGTCTTAAAGTTTAAATAGACGAATATTCAAGAGTGAGAGATAATAGAATATAAAAAGAGGTGTGTTATGACAATTGATAGAATTCTACAATACTTACAAGATGAAGCTTCCGACAAATACAAACAAAATATAATAAAATTAGGAATCCCTGCTAGAGATGCTATTGGTGTTCCTACCTCAGAACTAAGAAAATTTGCTAGAAAACTACCGAAGGAAAAAGGCTTCCTTTTTGAACTGTGGAGAACTGGTTATCACGAATGTAAGATTCTAACCGTCTTATCGTTAAAACCACGGGAGTGTACAAAAAAAGATATTACTGCTTTAATAGACGATGTGTATTCTTGGGATCTTTGTGATCTTATCTGCAAAACAATCCTTATTAGGATAAACTTTGAAGAATACATTCGTGACTGGATTAATTCAGAGGAACTTTATAAGAAACGAGCAGCTTTTACTTTAATTGCCAGTACTTCCACCCATGCTAAGTTGTCCCTAGACGAAATTGACGACTATCTGAATCTAATTAAAGTTTATACAGACGATGAGCGCCTTTTAGTTAAAAAGGCTGCTTCCTGGGCCTTAAGGGAGTTAGGCAAAATCAGTTTGGAAAGTAGAGAACTCTGTATTCAATCGGCAATGGAATTGCAACAAGAAACTTCCAAATCAAAGCAGTGGATTGCTACTGATGCTTTGAAAGAGCTAACCACTTTAGTTCAGGTCGAAGGTCGGGCCCGCTTAATATCCAATAAATCAAAAATGGGAAAGCAAACTCTTTGATAATCGAAAATGCACTTAACAGGAGGAAACTAAATGAAATCTTTTGAAGAACAACTGGCGATGGTTCCATCAGAGATTAAAAATGCTTGGAGTTCAAACTTTGTATTTATCCTAGATATAGAGAAAGAAAAATTCTGGCATTTTCCTGCAAGACAATGGTCAGAAGAACAAATCAAAAAATATTTTTTTGATCGCTATCAGGCAGATAGTCATTTTATCACTTATCCTGCCTATCAAGTTAAGCATCTGATAATTGAGAAGCACCCTGAATTATTTGTCATTATTCCAGTATAAGTAGAAAGGATTTTTTTGATGCCTTTGTTAGAAATAAAAAATATTAGTTATCAACCCGATCAACAACTAATTATTAATCACATCAGTATGCTGGTTGAAGCCAACGACTTCTTAACTATATCAGGTCCTTCTGGTGGTGGAAAAAGTACACTTCTCCGCTTAATTGCCTCATTGGCTACACCAACCTCTGGTGAAATCATTTTTTCTGGAAGAAATCAATCTGATTATCCTTACACTGAATATCGAAGACACGTTTCTTATTGTTTTCAACAACCTACCCTTTTCGGTGACAGTGTCCGCGATAATCTAATTTTTCCATACCAAATACGAGGGAAAATAGTGAATGAAGAGTCTATGCTCGAACACCTCCAAATGGTAGATTTACCTAAATCTTATCTTGATAAACCGATTACCCAACTTTCTGGTGGTGAGCGGCAACGTGTTGCTTTAATTCGCAATATTTTGTTCTTACCACGAATTTTATTATTAGATGAGGTTACAGCAGGTCTGGATGAAAGAAATAAAACAATTATTCAGCAGCTGATTGCACAGATTCATCAAAATAAGGTAACTATTTTGCAAGTTACTCATGATGAGGCTGAAATACAGGCGGCTGATACAATTATGTGGATCAAAGGAGGACAATTAACAGATGAACCTGTCCGTCAATAATTTATCACTAGTTCTTTCTTTCGGGTTAGTGCTTATCGCTATAGCAATAAGCCAAAAAGAAAAATTAGATTTGTCAAAGGATATTTTCTATAGTATCTTTCGAGCGGTTATCCAATTAGTCATTGTGGGTTATGTATTGAAGTACATTTTCCAGGCAGATAATAATTTTTTAACGACTGCTATGAGTTTATTTATTGTATTTAACGCTGCTTGGAATGCCCACAAACGTAATCCTAGTCGGCATAAGAAATATATACATTCTTTGTTAGCCATTCTAATTAGCACTTATGTGACTTTGGGCGTATTGATTCTGTCGGGAGCTATACAATTTATCCCTTCACAAATTGTTCCTATTACTGGGATGATTGCCAGCAACTCGATGGTTGCGATCGGCTTGTGCTATCGCAACCTGAATACACAGTTTCATGATCAGCGGCAGCAAGTTTTGGAAAAACTAGCTTTAGGGGCCTCCGTAAAACTAGCCGCTCAGCCAATTCTACAACACAGCATCAAAACGGCAATGCAGCCTACCATCGATTCTGCTAAAACAGTAGGCTTAGTAAGTTTGCCGGGTATGATGTCCGGGTTGATTTTTGCAGGTTTAGATCCTGTCCATGCCATCAAATATCAGATCATGGTTACTTTCATGCTTCTGTCTGCTACTAGTTTAGGTTCAATTATTGGGGGCTATAGTGCTTATAAAAATTATTTTAACGAAATGCATCAATTAGTTGATTAGGTTTAGAAAAAAAGGTTTACGATCCTTTTACCGATCGTAAACCTTTTTTTAGACTAATAATCCATATAATGTTTGATTCTCACTTAAATCAATGTAGTTAGGATCAAATTGTTTAATATTTTTTAGCAGAGCAGGCAAATCCTCTTTACGTTTAAGTAAAATCCCTAAGATAACTGGTCCAGCACCTCGATTAATTTTCTTCGTATATTCAAATCTAGTAATATCGTCATCTGGTCCCAGAACCTCGGTAACAAATTCCTTCAATGCCCCTGGACGTTGTGGGAAGCTTACTACAAAATAATGTTTTAAGCCTTCATACATTAATGAACGTTCTTCAATTTCTGCCATACGATTAATATCATTATTCCCGCCGCTGATGATGCATATGACCGTTTTCCCTTTGATCTCATCCTTCAACGGCTCCAAAGCTGCTACACTCAAAGCACCTGCCGGTTCAGCAACAATCGCTTGTTTGCCATACATTTCTAGAATTGTTGAACATACTAAACCTTCATCTACTGTTACTAAATTGTCAACGTATTTGTTAGCATGGACATAGGTAATCTCTCCGACCCTTTTAACTGCAGCGCCATCAACAAATTTATCGATTTCGTCTAGTTCAATCGGTCCTTCATTATCAAAAGCCGCTTGCATTGAAGGAGCCCCTGCCGGTTCAACACCAATTACTTTAGTTGTCGGCGAAGTGTTTTTTACATAGGAAGAAACTCCACTAATCAATCCCCCGCCTCCAATAGCTGCTAAGATATAATCTGGCTTGAATCCCTCTCGTTCAGCATCAGTCATCATTTCCAAAGCCAAGGTTCCCTGACCAGCAATGATATTAGGATCATTAAAAGGATCAATAAATGTCATTCCATTTTCTTCGCAATACTTCTTTGCTGCTGTTGCAGATGCATCAAACGTATCCCCTACTAAAAAAATTTTGGCGTTATCTCCACCAAAAAATTGAACTTGAGACACTTTTTGCTGAGGAGTTGTGCTAGGCATAAAAATCGCTGCTTGAGTATTTAACTCATGACAGGTATATGCAACACCCTGCGCATGATTTCCCGCACTGGCACAAACAACCCCTTTTTGCAATTGAGCTGTTGATAACTTTTTAATTGCATAGTAAGCACCCCTTAGTTTAAACGAGCGCACCTTTTGCAGGTCTTCTCGTTTAAACAGAACATTGGCCTGATACTTTTCTGATAGATAACGATCATATTGGAGCGGGGTATGTGTGACTGCGTTTTTCAACAGCTGATAGGCAGTTCGCACATCACTATCTTTGACGATTTCCATCTTCCACACTCCTTGTCTAATTAGTCTTTACGAGAAACAAATGGCATCATTTTACGTAATTCAGCACCAACTTTTTCAATTTGGTGTCCAGCATTTTCTTCACGCATTTTCTTGAATTCAGGGAAGCCTTTTTTGTTGTCTTCAATAAATCCGTTCGCAAAGTTACCATTTTGGATATCTGTCAGAACTTCTTTCATATTTGCTTTTGCTTGTTCAGTGATTACACGAGGTCCTGATACATAGTCACCATACTCAGCAGTGTTAGAGATAGAATCACGCATTTTCGCGAATCCACCTTCATAAATCAAGTCAATGATTAATTTCATTTCATGACAAACCTCAAAGTAAGCCAATTCTGGTTGGTACCCTGCTTCAACTAACGTTTCAAAGCCCGCTTCGATCATGCTTGTTAAGCCGCCACATAATACTGCTTGTTCACCAAACAAATCAGTTTCAGTTTCTTCTTTAAAGGTCGTTTCCAAAACACCCACTCTTGTCGCACCAATACCTTTTGCGTAAGATAATGCAACTTCTTGAGCAGCTCCTGTTGCGTCTTGATAAACAGCGAATAAAGCTGGCACAGCAAATCCTTCAGTGAAGGTACGACGAACCAAGTGACCGGGTCCTTTTGGAGCTACCAAGAATACGTCAACATCCTTTGGTGGTTTGATAACATCAAAATGAATGTTAAATCCATGAGCAAACGCTAAAGCATTACCAGCTTCTAAGTTAGGTTTTATTTCATTTTCATATAAAGAACCTTGAATTTCATCCGGTGCCAAAATCATTACTACTTCAGCTTTTTTGGTTGCTTCACTCACTGGTAATACTTCAAAACCATCTTCCCGGGCTGCATCGGCTGATTTCCCTTCGCGAGCTCCAATAATTACTTCATGACCTGTATCACGTAAATTTTGAGCATGGGCATGGCCTTGAGAACCATAACCAATAATTGTAATTGTTTTTCCTTCTAATACGTCTTTTGCTACTGCATCATCATGATAAACTTTAACCATAAATTTATTCTCCTCCGTTTTTCAACTATCTATTAAAAGCAAAATTTGCGATTAACCTCTGGTAAATCCGGTAACTCCGGTACGAGCCATTTGTTTAATTCCATATGGCTTTAAAACATCAATACATGCATTCACTTTATCGGTCGATCCAGCAACCTGGACTACTATAGATTTTAGCGAAACATCGACAATATCAGCACGAAACGGATCAATCATTGCTTGAATTTCAGAACGAATCGGGGCTGGCGCATTAACTTTAACCAAAGCCAACTCTCGTTCTAAATGCGGTTCATCAGTAATATCTGAAACTTTGATTACCGCAATTTGTTTGTTAAGCTGTTTCGTTACTTGCTCTACTTCAGCAAGTGTATCCGCCTGAATAATCATAGTTAGACGCGAAATTCCCTCTACTTCGGTTGTACCAACTGAAATATTTTCAATATTTACTTGTCGACGATTTAAAATACTCGTAATTCGACTTAGTGTTCCTGATTGGTTGTGAACTTTTGCTGTAATCATTCTTCGCATTCTATTCCACCCCCAACATTTTATCGTTTGGTTGTCCGGCAGGAATCATAGGAAGGACATGCTCGCGATTATCAACCACTACTTCAATCAGCAGTGAACCTTTTGTAGCAAATGCATCTCGCAACTGCTTATCCAAAGTTAACGGATCAGTGATCTTAACCCCGTTAATTCCATATGCTTCCGCCATTTTCATGAAGTCAGGCTGTACATCCAGAACCGATTGAGATCGTCGTTCATTGAAGAATTTTTCTTGCCACTGGCGAACCATTCCTAACGAGTGATTGTTCATCAAAACAAATTTGATATCTAAGTCGTAAATATTTAAAATCGCTAATTCTTGATTCGTCATTTGGAATCCGCCATCTCCAACAAATACAACTACTGAACGATCCCTTTCACCAAACTTCGCACCAATTCCAGCCGGTATACCGTAACCCATAGTTCCTAATCCGCCACTAGTAATTAACTGGTTAGGAAAACTGAATGGATAAAATTGCGCAACCCACATTTGATGCTGTCCTACATCTGTAACTACATAAGCATCCCCTTCAGTAATATCAGCTACAATTTCAATTACTTTTTGTGGTTTGATGACCTCAGAGCTATCCTTATAGTGCAACGGATATTGTTCTTTCCGCTCATGGCAAAGTTCCAACCACTCACTGCAGTCAGGTTTATCTACCTTCTTTTCCAGCATTTGCTGCAACGCAATTTTTGCATCCGCTACAATTGGAATATCGGTAGGCATGATTTTTCCAATTTCTACTGGATCAATATCAATGTGTGCAATCACTGCCTCTTTTGCAAAAGCTTCGGGGTTACATGCCAACCGATCATCAAAACGACAACCAATGCTCAGTAGAAAGTCTGATTCCATCATGGCCATATTTGCAGCGTACGTACCATGCATACCACCCATTCCCAAAAATAGTTCATGGCTATTAGGAAACACACCCAGCCCTAACAAACTGGAAACTACTGGTACTTGGTAATAATCAATTAGCTTACGGAGTTCTTCACTGCCTTCCGCCGCGGCGACTCCTCCACCTATTAATACAATCGGCTTTTTAGCCTTTGAAAGCTGCTTCATCAATCGATCAATTTGAATTTTTGAAGGAACCGTATTGGGCTGGTAACTTTCTAAATGGACAACATTGTCACATTCTGCATAGGCCTCTAGAACCGTCATATCCTTCGGCAAATCAATAACAACTGGACCTTTTCTGCCAGTGGTAGCTATATGGAATGCCTCATGAACAATTTTGGGCAATTCTTCAATATCACGAACCTGGTAGTTGTTCTTAGTAATTGGTAAAGTAATTCCTAAAACATCCGCTTCCTGAAAAGCATCTTTTCCAATCCCAGGGGTTGTTACCTGTCCAGTAATAACTACGAGAGGAACTGAATCTCCCATGGCATCAGCAATTCCAGTTACTGCATTCGTAGCTCCTGGACCACTAGTTACAATTACGACACCTGGCTTTCCTGTCGCTTTGGCATATCCTTCAGCCGCATGGACCGCGCCTTGTTCATGACGAGTCAAGATATTGGGAATCGTTGTTTCATCATAAAGAGCATCGTATAGAGGCAATACGGATCCTCCAGGGTAGCCAAAAATAATTTCTACGCCTTGCTTATGCAAACAATCTAAGAGCAAGTGAGCCCCTGACATCTTTTGCCGTTGCTGTGTTTGAGTCTCTACTTTTTCCATAACGATTCCTCCTATTCTTCTGGTAATTTCATAACTCCACCGGTATGAGCCGAAGTAACAAGTGCTGAATAACGTGCCAACCATCCTTTTTTCACTTTTGATTTGAACTTAGGCAATTGATCCTTGCGTTTCATCATTTCCTCTTCAGAAATATCTGCATTTAATGTACGATTAGTGAGATCAATAGTAATCGTATCCCCATCTTGTACGAAGGCTAAAGGTCCACCTGCTGCTGCTTCTGGTGATACATGTCCTACCGCAATTCCTCGAGTAGCTCCTGAGAAACGCCCATCCGTGATTAAAGCAACATCTTTTCCTAAACCTCGTCCAACAATACTTGAGGTTGGTGCCAGCATTTCCGGCATTCCTGGGCCACCTTTTGGTCCTTCATAACGAATTACTACTACATGGCCTTTACCAACAGTGTGGTTATCAATTGCTTCAACTGCTTCATCATGAGAACTGAAACAAATTGCTTTTCCTTCAAAGACCTTGATGCTTGGATCAACACCACCGACTTTAATAACACTTCCTTCAGGAGCAATATTACCGTACAGAATGGACAAACCGCCTACTGGACTATAAGGATTTTCCTTAGGATGAATAACTTCTTCATTTTTGATCGTCCAATCTTTAACACTTTCTCTTAATGTTTCTCCTGTGACTGTTATACGATCTGGATGGATTGCTCCGTCAATTGAAACTAACTCGTTGATAATTGCTGGAACACCTCCTGCTTCATGTACATCATGCATAGAATATGCTGAAGATGGTGCAATTTTAGATAAATAAGGAACTCTTTTAGCTATCTCGTTAATATCTTCTTGGTTATAGTCAATCTCAGCTTCGTTAGCAATTGCCAATGTATGCAATACTGTATTGGTTGAACCTCCCATTGCCATGTCTAATGCAAAAGCATCATCAATTGCTTCTTTCGTCACAATATCTCGTGGTTTAATTTGCTTTTTAACCAATTCCATCAATTGAACTGCTGATTTTTTCACTAATTCCCGTCTTTCATCAGATACTGCTAAGATAGTTCCGTTACCAGGAAGGGCCAAGCCTAACATCTCAAGCAGGCAATTCATCGAGTTAGCAGTAAACATTCCGGCACATGAACCGCAAGTAGGACAAGCATTTTGTTCCATGAAAGTAAAATCTGCTTCTGACATTTGACCTTCCTTAAAGGCACCTACGGCTTCAAACATGGAAGACAATGTCGTTTGGTGACCAGTTGGATCGATTCCTGCTTTCATAGGACCTCCGGAACAGAAAATTGCAGGAACGTTGGTACGCATAGCAGCCATTATCATTCCTGGTGTAATCTTGTCACAGTTAGGAATGTAGAAGACACCGTCAAACCAATGAGCATTGATTACTGTTTCAGCAGAATCGGCAATCAGCTCCCGACTTGGTAAAGAATAGCGCATACCAATGTGTCCCATCGCTATACCATCATCTACACCAATTGTATTAAACTCAAACGGAATGCCACCCGCTTCACGAATCGCTTCTTTAGCGACATCAGCCAGTTCTCTCAGGTGCACATGACCGGGCACAATATCAATATAGGAATTACATATTGCTATAAATGGTTTATTCATATCTTCAATATTCTTGACTTGTCCAGTAGCATAAAGTAAACTACGGGCCGGTGCTGCATCAATTCCTTTTTTTATTTGATCACTTCTCATATGTTTCATCTCCCATTCAATTTAAAAAAGCATCCCAACAATAAAGTGGGATGCTTTTGCAAGAATCCCATTCCTTAACGCAAATAGGACTCAAACATTCGGATAAACATTCCTCCGGCGTTCTAAGTCCTGTACTCAATAATTAATAAGACGATTTGATTCATTTGAGTGTATTTGCGCATAAAAAACGGCTCCTTATCATTAAGTTTATCTAATGATTTTCTCATTAATTTCATTAACTATACCGCTAACAAAATTAAAAGTCAATGAGTTTTCAGAATATTTTTTACACTTGCGTAAAACGGGATGATTTTTTTCATTTCGTAAACGAAAAGAAGCTTTTTGACAAATCTTTCTTTGAGATTTTGGCATAAGAAAAAGCCCAACAACTGTCGAGCTTTTGTCTTACGATTGAGCGAATTGGCTATTGTAAAGATTCGCATAAAAATCATCTTTTTCCATCAAGCTATCATGACTACCTTGCTCAATAATTGATCCATTCTTCATGACTAGAATCAAATCAGCATTTTTAATCGTTGATAAACGATGAGCAATTACAAAGCTTGTCCGCTCACTAGTCAACCGACCCATTGCTTGTTGAATCATTTCTTCTGTTCTGGTGTCCACACTTGAAGTTGCTTCATCGAGAATTAAGATTTGCGGATCAGCTAAGATAGCACGAGCAATCGTCAGCAACTGTTGTTGTCCTTGAGAGATTTGCCCATCCTCAGAAGAAATAATTGTGTCGTAACCATTTGGCAATGTACGAATAAAATGGTGACATTGTGCGGCTCTCGCTGCCTGAATTACCTCTTGACGAGTAGCTTCTGGATTACCATAAGCAATATTTTCTGCTACTGTTCCTTCAAACATCCAAGTATCCTGCAGCACCATACCAAACTTGCGACGAATAGCTGCACGTGAAAAGTGATTAACATTCTTGCCATCAATTTCAATCTTCCCACGATTTAAATCGTAAAAACGCATTAATAAATTGATCATCGTAGTTTTTCCAGCCCCGGTTGGTCCAACGATTGCTACCATTTGCTTAGGTTTAACTCTAAAATTAACATCTTCCATCAACAAATGCTCTGGCTGATAGCCAAAAGCTACGTGCTTAAATGTAACCTCCCCAATAACTTTTTCTGGTACAGATAAAGACAATGGTTCTTCGCTTTCTTCTTTCTGATCCAAAATCTCGAAAATTCGTTCTAGCGCTGCAAAAGCACTTTGCAAACTATTGATCACATATGAGACTTGCGTAATAGGCTCAGAGACTTGATTAACATATTGTAAATACGCTTGAACTAAACCAATTGACATCTGACCATTAATCACCATAATCCCACCGACAACAGCGCTCGTAACAAAGCCTAGTTGATTGACTAATCGGATCAACGGATTAATAGCGAAGCTGACAAACTGAGCCTTTTTAAAGGCTTGGAATTGCGCTTCGTTTAATTCGTCTAATTCTTTCATCGTTTTTTTTTGACGATTATAGGCCTTAATTACTAAATTACCTGAATAATCTTCTTCAGCCTTAGTTCCTACAGCTCCTAAAGCAACTTGGTTTTGCGAAAAGTATTCTTGATTCTTATTAGCCAAATAATTAGTCAGAAATAAACTAATTAGGAGAATCACGACAATATCAATAGTCAGCAACGGACTCAAATAAATCATCAAACATAAACCAATTAAGATCGAAAGAACTGCCGAAATCAGTTGCATTAAACCAACTTGTAAGACTTCAGAAACTTTGTCTAAATCTAAAGTAGCTCTAGTTAAGATATCACCAGTCTTGTATTGGTCAAAAAAGTTCATTGGTAATCGGTTCAATTTTTCAGTTAGTGTTCTTCTTAACCTTAGAGTCAATGTCTCAGCAACACTAGCCATTGTATATTCCTGCAATAATGAAAACAGTGCTACACCTATCCAAGTCAGGAAAAGGAAAAGAACCGGTTGTCTTAAAGCCGCCACTAAACTATTTAATGAAAATTGATTATTTTGGAATAGCGCAATAATTGCGTCTAAACCCCAGCCCAAGATTAAAGGAGTGACTCCCATTAAAGCAGCAAAACAAATTGCAGAAGTAATGATAATCAAGAAACGTCCTTTTTGAATCGCTAGTAGTTTAAACAAACGAAGGCCAGTTTTTTTCATATCTTTTGGCACTTCTGTATCTACAGTTTCATCAACTTGCTTCATGCTCATACTTTTCCTCCCCCATTCCTTGAGATTTGGCAAACTCTTGGTAAACGCGGCAGGTTGTCAGCAACTCTTCGTGAGTGCCCTTGCCTACAATTTTTCCTTCTTCTAAAACAATAATTTGATCGGCGTCTTTAATAGTAGAAAGACGTTGTGCAACAATTACTACAGCAGCATCTTTTAAAAAAGTCTTCAATGCATGTCGTAATTTTGCATCTGTTTGATAATCCAATGCTGAAAAACTGTCATCAAAGAAATACAGATCCGCAGGCTTAATCAATGCTCTGGCAATACTTAGGCGCTGCTTTTGCCCACCTGAGAAATTATTACCTTTTTGCGCAACAGTTGCCTGATACTGTCCATCTAGTCCCTCAATAAACTCTTCGGCCTGAGCAATTCTGGCAACCTGTTGGATCTCTTCGGTAGTTGCTTCTGGATTCCCGAACAAAAAATTATCTTCAACAGTTCCACTAAATAAGAAAGCCTTTTGTGGAACATAACTAATGCGATCTCTTAAAGCATTCTGCGAAACATTTTTAATCGAATCCCCTAAAAAATGAATTTCACCTTTCGAAGTGTCTTTAAAACGCAATAACGCCTTGGCGATTGTACTTTTCCCTGAGCCAGTTCCTCCGACGATTGCAGTAGTTCCTACCGGTATATCAAAGGTAATATCAGATAAAACAGCTTCCTCTGCTCCGCTATAAGCAAAATCCACCTGATTAAATACAGCAACAGGCCCTTTTTCTCGGGATTGAAAGTCATCTTTATATCCATCACTGATTTCTTCTTCTTTTTCCACTACCTCTCCGATACGTTCTAAGGATGCTAAAGCTTTAGGAATCATCACGATGACCATTGCTGCCATGGTTAAGAACCATAAACTCAAAATCGTATACTCGCTAATTGCTGTTAAACTCCCGATTGGAACGTTGCCCTGTAGAACTAAAACTCCACCGAAAGCCAAAACAGACGTCATTCCAAGCCCCATCACCAAATTGACAGTTGGATTTAATATAGCAAACAACTTATTTACACGAATCATTACGTCAGCATAAGTACCAAATGTTTGATCTGTGCGTTCCTTCTCAAATTTGGTTTTATCAAAGGCCCTAATAACACGGACACCTGTATAAAATTCTCGTAGTACTTGCATCATCTTATCCATTCTTTGCTGCATAACATCAGCTAAAGGGATCGCTTTTTTAATAACAGCTAAAGAAATAATTGAAAATAGAATGATTGATAGTGTAGGTATCCAAACAAAGCGCCAAGAAATTGCTCCTGTCAGCATAATGGATGCAATACATATCAATGGAGCAGGGATAATCATTTGGAACACCATCATCAAAATCTGTTGGATATTAGTGATATCACTAGTCGTCCTAGCTAATAATGTTGGAGTACCAAATTCTTCCATTTCTGCCAGTGACAAATACTGCGTCTTCTCAACTAAGCGTTTACGCAAAAAATAGCCGAAGCGTCCGGCTAAAATGGCTGAATAATAACTAGCAATAATAGAAACAATTCCAGTAAGTACAGCTACTCCCAACATTAAGCCTCCATTACGCCAAATAGCTCCTTGATCCTTAGTTAGTATACCTTTATCAATAATTTCAGCAACATAGTAGGGAATCATTAATGTTCCCACAGCTTGTAAGATCATTAAGATGAAGGTTACCAAAAACATCTTTCGATAATCCTTGAAAAAAATTTTAAATAATTTCATCTTCTATTCCTCCTTCTCAAATGATAGAATAAACTGTAACGTAACGTTACAGTCAAGAAAAAAGAGGAGTTTCTCATGAAAAAATATCTCTCGGTCAGTGAAATGGCAAAATATGCAGGCATTAGTCGACGAACGCTAATTTATTACGATCAGATCGATCTATTTAAACCCATAAAAGTTGGAGTTAACGGGTATCGTTATTACGGTATTGATCAATATTTCGAATTAGATGTCATCTTACTTCTTAAAAATATAGGAATGCCTTTAGAAGAAATTCATACTTTCTTGAATAATCGTAATGTTGATTACGCTGTTCAAGAATTCTATCGTCAACGATCGAAGGTGGATAAACAGATTGTCATTCTCAAAGATATCCGTACTTCTTTAGACAGCTATATTAAACGTTATGAAACTTTAAAAAATTTTGATCTAGAATCTATTACCTACAGTTATCGTGAGGCCGAGTCTTTTGTTATTTCGGATGTCATAGACAGTATTGATGGTATAGACTCTGTTGAAATTTATGGCCGTTTTTATTCTTCTGTTGACAGTAAAGACTTATTCAGTGGATATCCAATTGGCTTTTTGGTGGATGGTGCAGCCTTTTATGAAGAAAATTTCCATGTAGCTCCATACCGCGCTTTAGTAAAAATCTCTGATGAACGTTTACCGCTTTATAAGTCTCAGAAGATCGTAACACGTCCGGCTGGTTATTATGTATCTGGATTTATGAAAGATGAAATTCATCATATTAATATTTTCAACAACCATTTTAGAAATTACTTAAAGAAAAATAACTTAGTGCTTGATGGTGATATTTGGGAACTGCTTTGGCAAGATGAAGCTACCTCGGAACACCCCGAAGATCAAATTTTTGAAGTACTAATTCCCGTTAAGGAAATGGCATGAGCTCCCGAAAAAACATACTGTGACATGCGACTTTAGAAGAAACAGTTACTTTGGCAGAAATTTGTACATTTAAATATTTTTTGAAAAAAAATAGAGGATAGTTAGCTGTGCTTATAAATCCAAATTAACTGAACCATAGCATAGTTTAATACTTCTAATTATGAGAAAACATTTAGATGATGATAGTTCAAAGATTTTAGCTTTGTTTGTAAAAGAGTACCATCTACTACGATCAAATGAAGCATAAACTGATCTTGGTTTTGATGGCATAACTAGAGGATTTTTCACATAGAAACTTGGAACATATCTAAATATCTAACATTAATTTTCCATAAAGTATCACAAAAAAATAGGCTGAAAAATAAAAAGACCTATCAGCAATCAAACTGCTGATAAGTCTTAATACCGGCGGCCGGGGTCGAACCGGCACGCCCGTGAGGGCACTGGATTTTGAGTCCAGCGCGTCTGCCAATTCCGCCACGCCGGCATGTTAATAAATGAGTGCTAAGTACTAGTTATTATACTATTTTATGCTCTTAATCTCAAGAAAATAGT